>NZ_CP009108.1:0-3670000 GCF_001191605.1 Bacillus altitudinis
GGAGCAAGCTCCCTTCTGCCCGCTCGACTTGCATGTATTAGGCACGCCGCCAGCGTTCGTCCTGAGCCAGGATCAAACTCTCCGAGGTATGCAGGATGCATATCACACATGCGTTGCTACACGATGTAGCGAACTTAGCATGTGATCATTTCCTGCCTCGCCAGTTTGACTGACTACCTATGATGTATCATAGGATTTTTTATAAAAACTCGAATTAACAGGTACGTTTTGTCTTGTTTAGTTTTCAAAGATCATCTTCGTTATCGCTCAGAGGCGACTTTATTAATATAACATTCTATCAAGATGAAGTCAACAACTTTTTTCTTGAATGTTATTTCTCAACCGCGCTGTTTCAGCGGCGAATACAAATATAACACCTTTTAAAAGAAGAAACAAGTATTTTTTCTAAATAATTTATTTTTCCTGATCTCTTCCTATATATTCGTACAAAAAGGGCTTAACTCCGTAATTCACTATTGTTGATCCTGTAGGTCTTTAGTATATTTATAATAGATTGAAATTTAATAACCGCAGGGGGAGCCTCGTGCTGAGAGTGAACAATTCGTTGTTCTGACCCTTTGAACCTGTCAGTTAATACTGAAGTAGGAATGTGGAATCACTTGCATACATGCATGTATGCAAGCCGATATGTTTTTCTATGAATCACATACTCATCCTGACATGGTCTCTCCTTGCACAATTCGTGAAAAGGGGATTTTTTTATGCAACAATCAAATCAATTAGTACGACTGATGGAGATCGCCATCATGACTTCTCTTGCACTTGTTTTAGATTATTTATCAGGTCTCTTTTTAAGAATGCCAAACGGCGGGTCAATTGCACTGATCATGATTCCTGTCATTCTCATGTCCATTAGATGGGGCGTGTCTGCTGGATTTATCATCGGTGTGTTAATCGCAGGACTACAGCTGATGAACAATCCTATTATTGCTACACCTGTACAAGGATTTCTCGATTACTTTGTCGCATCTGTTGTGATTTGTTTAAGCGGGCTATTCTCAGGATCAATTAAAAAAGCCATTCAGGATAAAAAGCGAAAGAAACAATTCTTCTATATTATCCTAGCTGTATTTGTCGCCAGTTTCTTCAGACTGCTGACGTTCTTTATTTCAGGTGTAGTTTTCTTTTCTCATTATGCACCAAAAGGAACACCAGGATGGGTGTATTCATTAGTTTATAACAGCACATATATGGTTCCTTCATTTATCATTTGTAGTATTGTTCTTTGTTTACTCATCCCTAGTGCGTCTCGTTTGGTTTTCCCTCAACAAAAATAACCCAGCTGCTTCAGCGGGTTATTTTTTTATGCATAATTTGCTGCTCTATTGAATCTATTAATAGTAGAAGATTTCATGCTGGAGGTACGACAATGAATCCTTACTCCATTATGCTGTGCTGTTACATCCTCAGTCTCGCCTACTTTTTGGCAAGTTTCTATGAGGCATTAAAAATAGCAGGTGTGAAAGGGAAAGTAGAGGCTTCTCCTTTTATATCTTATATTTTACTCGCCACCCTTTTTACTTTTTTCTCTCATTATTATTGGAAGCTGACGATATAATTTGTTGAACATGATCACTTAGTACAGACAGTTCCCATCCATACCCTATTTCCTCATGTTTCTCACCAGCCAGCTCGAACTGGCTGGTGACGGCAAAACTAGGTTGAAGCTTTTGATAAAATTGCTTTGCTGAATTTTGCTCAAATACCCAGAGCAGCATATTCTGATAGCCTTTCTCTATTAAATAATCCACACCTTTTGCAATCAAAGCCATACCCGCTCCTGATTTCTGTTTTCTCTGCAACAAATAGATGGCATAAAGCTCACCATCATATATTGAATATCTCTCATCACGCTGTTTTCCGAAGGAAGCAAAACCAAATACTCCGTCAGCATCCTCTGCGACAAACGTGCCTTCAAGCGACCTGCTTCTCCAGCTCTCTTCCCGCTCCTCTACATTCAAAGCATCTAAATACTCTTGTGAAATAATGCCGTGATAAGTCGTTTGCCAGCTCTTCACATGAATTTCGGCAATTTTAGGAATATCATTATGTACTGCATGTCTAACCTTCATCTGAACACCCCTTTTAGCAATTTCCTACTCTATGTTTCATATGATAAGTTGCTATTTTATAAAATTCAATCCCTAATGGATATTCGTTGACATTTTGTCAACACCCCTATATATTGGGTACGACTTCTTCTATTAAAGAGTTGAACTTTATGAAAAGGGTGAGGAAAGAGATGGAATTTAAAACAACTGAGCTTCGGCAGTTTTTAAAAGAACAACTGCAAATACGTTCTCTTTCATTAAGAGAACTGAGTACACAAACAGAAATTGATAAAGCCACACTGTCTAGAATCATGAACGGAAAAAGAAAACCGACTTTGAACCATTTACAGCGGCTTTCAGATGCTCTACACATTTCTTTAGATCATCTATTGATCACGGCTGGATTTTCAATTAAAAACGAAAGAGTTCACGGTGATACGTTCATTCAAGCGGTAGAAGAGATTGAGCGAACGCTGAAAGATCATGATGTCTATGACGGAACGTTCAGCGAGAATGAATTGAAACAGAAGTTAAATGAATATGAGACCTATAGTCAATCAGACGAGGGAAAAGAAACGATCTCAGCAAAGTTTGAAAAAAAGATAGACACGATAAGTGGTGTTGGGCCATTTCTTGATCAATTGAAAAGCATGTACAGCTCGTTCATGAGCGCACGGGGTACTTCTCGAGAATTGATGTTGATGGGAGGCGCATTACTTTACTTCATTATGCCCGTTGATTTAATACCAGATTATATTTTTCCGATCGGCTATATTGATGACGCTGCAGCGGTGCAGGTCGTATTAAATCAGCTGACAAATAGGTCATAGCAGGTGACGGAGACATGAAAAAACAGAACAGCATTGACTTCGCATTATTATTCACTGTCATTTGCTTCTTTGTGATCAGCCTGCTGGCTGTGTATAGCGGATCGGGCCAGTATGAAACGCAAGATATGTTTTATTTCGTCAAAAGACAAGTTTTCTGGTATATCGTCGGTTTTGGCCTTATGGCGGCAGTTGCTTACTTTGATTATGAACTGCTTGAGCGTTTATCTTTTCGATTATTTGCAGGTGGTCTTTTCCTCATCATTCTCGTTCATTTTTTTGGCACGAATCAAAATGGCTCCCAAAGATGGATCAGCTTTGGGCCCATGAAAGTGCAACCATCAGAATTTATGAAAATTTTTGTCATTCTTCTGTTAGCGGCTATTTTAAATCGATACAAACATCAGCGCTTTGCGTTTAAAGAAAGCATGATTCCCACAATGAAAATCATATGCTGGACCGCTGTTCCTTTTTTCCTGATTTTAATTCAGCCAGATTTGGGAACGGCACTTGTGATCTTGTCTATAGCTTTTACACTGATGCTTGTGTCAGGAATTTCAAGTAAGATGATCGCTGCATTAATCGCTTCTTTTCTCGGGCTTCTTGCATTTTTGACCTACTTGCACAATGAACATTTTGAGCACTTTACAAAAGTGATTAAACCTCATCAGCTTGATCGCATTTATGGGTGGCTTTCCCCAGATGAATTTGATTCGACATATGGGTATCAACTGAAACAAGCAATGCTTGGCATTGGGTCAGGACAATTATCAGGAAGCGGTTATACAAAAGGAAATCAAGTACAAGGGGGAAATATCCCTGAAGCCCACACAGATTTTATATTTGCAGTTATTGGTGAGGAGTTTGGTTTTATCGGCGCCTCCCTATTGATCTGTTTATATCTTATGATGATCTATCGAATGATTCATGTGGCTATGCATGCGAATACCCTTTATGGGCTGTATATATGTGCTGGGGTGGTTGGACTGATCGTCTTTCAAGTCTTCCAAAACGTAGGGATGACAGTAGGGCTAATGCCTGTGACTGGTCTTGCCCTTCCTTTTATCAGCTATGGGGGCAGTGCGCTTTTAACCAATATGATCGCCATTGGCCTTGTGTTTAGTGTCAATCTGAGGTCCTCATCCTACATGTTTGGACGTAACTGGGATTGAAGGTGATGTCATTGATTCTTTCTCACCTAAAAAAAATCGACTACATTCTTGCTGGGACGATTGTTTGTCTTTGTTTCTTTGGATTGCTGATGGTGTACAGTGCGAGTTATCCTTTAGGCGAAATAAAATATGGACAGGGCAGCTACTTCTTCATGAAACAGTGGCAATGGCTTTTGATTGGGTTCTTCTTTTTCATCGCTGCAGCCCTGGTTCCATATCAAGCTTACCGTAAATGGATTCGTTGGCTTGTGATGCTGTCACTGCTATGTCTTCTCCTTGTCCTGCTTCCAGGAATCGGTGTTGTCAAAAACAATTCACAACGATGGATTCAATTAGGCTCTCTGATCATCCAGCCGTCTGAGGCTGTGAAATTAGTGATGATCATCTATTTTGCCTATGTATATGCAAGGAAACAAGCGTACATTACATCCTTTAAAAAAGGAGTACTGCCTCCACTTCTTCTTTTAAGTCTAGCTTTTTTATTGATTTTAAAACAGCCAGATTTAGGTACAGCAGTTTCTATTTTATTGAGCTGCGGTATCGTCTTATTATGTGCTGGACTTAAAACACGCCACCTCATTCTACTAGGTTCGACAGCTGCGGCAGGGATCACTTTTTTTGCTGTGACCGCTCCTTATCGCTTGAAACGAATCACTTCTTTTCGTGATCCTTTCATGTATGAGGATGGAGATGGTTATCAGCTGATCCATTCTTATCTCGCCATGAATTCAGGAGGGCTTACCGGGAATGGTTTAGGCGGAAGCATTCAAAAACTAGGGTTTCTTCCTGAAGCCCATACAGATTTTATTATGGCCATCATTAGTGAAGAGCTGGGAATCATGGGGCTGTTGTTTGTGATGGGTGCCTACCTACTCATCATGTATCGCGCCGTTCGAATCGTTCAAGGTTTACAAGATCCATTTGGAAAGCTATTAACGATCGGGCTTACTTTTCAAATTACGATTCAAGCAGCCTTTAATCTAGGAGCTGTCTTTGGGCTTCTCCCCATTACAGGCATTCCTCTTCCCTTTATTAGCTACGGCGGATCTTCATTGGTGTTCATGATGATATCTGCAGGCATTCTTGTGAATCTCTCTTCATCTATCAAAAGACACCGGCATGTACCCCAATTAAAATAGACACCCTCTATCAGAAGGTGTCTTTTGATTTTTATTCTTCTATTTGACGATCAGCGATTTCTTTTTTTCTTGGCTGTTTGATTTCATTCGTCAGTTCTTGGATGCTTTGTTTCACATTGCCTTTGCCAGAGAAATTCTCAATAATTTCTTTAACATCAATTCCAGAGGAAGCTTTCAGACTTTCTTGAAGACTGGACATAAGGTTTGTCGCATAGCCGGTCACTTTGTTGGCGCCGCTGCCTTCCCCGTTACCACCTGTATCAACAACTGTAATTTTATCAATGTTAGAAAGTGGAGCAGATACTTGTTTCGCATATTCAGGTAGCATTTTCACAATCATATCAAGAATCGCCGCTTGACCATACTGTTCGAATGCTTCTGCAATTTTCTCTTTCGCTTCTGCTTCCGCAAGTCCTTTCAACCTAATGACTTCTGCTTCTGTTTCCCCTTTTGCACGATCGGCTTCTGCTTTGGCAAGCCCGTCAATCCGAACTTTCTCTGCTTCTGCTTTTGCCATTGCTTCAATGCTGTATTTCTTCGCATCTGCTTCTGCAAGACGCTTCGCTTTTTCCGCCGCAGCCGACTGCTCAACAGCATAACGGTCCGCATCTGCTTTCTTTTTCACTTCAGAATCGTATTGACGCTCACGACGCTGGATCTCTTTTTCTTCTAATTCAATTTGCTTCTGACGTTCAATGATTTTGACTTGCATTTCTTGTTCAGTTACGTGCTGACGATTACGAGCTGTTTCAAGATCGTACGCTTGGTCAGCGCTTGCTTTTGCTGTATCTTGTTCACGTCTGAATTCTGCTCTTTTCAGCTCATTGATTTTTTCTGCTTCAGCGATTTCAGTGGCACGCTCAAGCTCAGATTTCTTCGCATCTTTATCTGCTTCTGCACGTTTGATACGTGTTTCTTTATCTGCTTCTGCTGTCGCAATATCTGCATCGCGTTTCACTTGAGCAATTCTAGGTTTACCTAGTGATTCTAAATAGCCATTTTTATCACGGACATCTTTGATTGTAAACGATACAATGACAAGACCCATTTTCGCTAGATCTTGAGAAGCGACACGCTGTACTTCTTGAGAAAATTTCTCTCTGTTTTTATAAATCTCTTCAACTGTCATTGACCCTAAAATGGAGCGAAGGTGTCCTTCTAGTACTTCTCTTGCTTCATTTTCACGATCTTCTTTTGTTTTCCCTAAAAACTGCTCTGCCGCAGTGGCGATTTCTTCAATTGATCCGCCGATTTTAATGATGGCCGTTCCATCCGCCATGACCGGTACACCCTGTTCAGTATAGACTTCAGGCGTTGAAACATCTAGCTTGCTAGATAGTAAGCTGAGCGGCTCTGCTTGTTGAAAAACAGGGAGTACAAAGGTACCTCCACCTCTTACAATCTTAATCTTGTTTCCACCTTCATCCACGTGGACATTTTTACTTCCGAGGTAACTTCCTGTGACAATTAATGCTTCATCTGGACCAGCTGTCCGGTATTTCGAAACAAATACACCAATAAGTGCAATGAGAATCACAAGCACAATTCCAATAATAATTAATATGGTTGTTCCTGGCATAGCATTCCCTCCTAGATTTCTTCATTTGGTATAACAGATAACACGCCTTTGTTCACTTCGACGACCAGCACTCGGGTTCCATATGGAATCTCCTCTTCGTCGAAACTGACGGCAGGCTTTGAGATTTTCCCGCTGTTACTAATTAACAGCACTTCTCCAAACCCATCTTTTGGTACAGATACAATGATCTCCCCAGTTCTTCCTTTTAGGTCGGCCTCCGTATATGAAAGAGATTCTTCAGCAGAGGAAAGCGGGACTAGGACAAATACATGTAAACAAGTAACGAGAACCACTGCGAGGATGGCAGATAATACGGCGCCAAGTCCACTTCCTACAATTGCTGTTTTTTCAGAGATAAATCCTCCAGCCGAGAAAAAGGTAAGAAATGCGAGGATCAATGTTGGTTGAAGGAACGGGACAGGAATCGCTTCAAACAATCCATCAAATACATCGCCAAAAAAGACGAAAACAAGCGTCAGGATTCCTGATACCATCAATATGTATAAGTACAGCGTCTGAAGAGGCAGCCCAAACACATCCATCTTCCTCACCCTTTCTTTATGAAATGAGCAGCCTTTCATTCATTTAGACCATGCTCACATCCAAGTGTATTCCTTCTAACAGGTAATACGAACCACTTTTGTAAAGGTTTCATATTTCATCACAATTCATTAAAGGATTTCTCGGATAGCTAAAGAATGATTGTCTTGTACCAGTATGATAAAATTTGATCTTGAGGTGAGAGAAATGAGTTTATTACATGAAGCAAGACAAGAATTATGGCAAGAGCTGCAAGGATTAAGTGAAGAACAATTAAACAAAAAATTATCTGATGATACTTGGAGCATTCAAGAGGTTGCAGATCATTTAAAGAAAATGGACCTAATTTCAGCAAAACATCTAGCTGCCGAGGGGAAAAAAGCACCAATCAAAGAATATAAGCCAAAACCAGTTGAAATGGCAGAGGATCGTTCAAAAAAAGCCACCGCGCCTAGTATTGTTGAACCAGAGCGCAAGCATGTGACACCTACACATTTAAAAGATGAGCTTGATACAGCTCGTGAGAAATTAAATCAAATTTTATCAACGTTTACAGATGAAGATTTCAAACGCGTGATTGCACATCCTGTGTTTGAAGAACTTTCATTAAAGCAATACCTTGATTTTATCGGCGCACATGAAAAGCGCCATATTCATCAAATTAAAGAAATTAAAGAACAGCTATAAGATGTAAAAAAGACTCCCTTTTGGGAGCCTTTTTTCATTGTTACACTGTTTTAGGTGTTAAATCAAAACAGCGAGCGTAAATCCAGTTGTATGCTTTTTCGTTCAGGTCTCTTGGATTTCCAACTGTTTGCGGATCTTTCATTGCTTCTTTAGATAAGCGATCGATCATATCTTTTGGTACACCTTGTTCTTCTAATGAAGGAACTTCTAGGTCTTCCACTAAATCATACATCCAATTCACTGCTGCTTTTGCAGCTTCCTCTGTTGTCATTCTGCTTGTATCAATACCGAATGCTTGCGCAATCCGGGCGAATTTCTCTGGGTACCCTTTCCAGTTATATTCCATGACAGGTCCCATCATTGCCGCTACACATTGACCATGTGCGACTGGAATAATGCCCCCAAGCGTTTGGCTCATCGCATGGGCTGCGCCAGCTGATTCACTGCCATAGGAAAGTCCGGCAAGCATCGCAGCTTGTGCCATGCCATATCTTGCTTCCAAATCCTCTCCATCGGCAAAGGCACGGCGAATATAATGAGCAGCATATTCAATGGCCATGAGCGCTACCGCATCTGTAATTGGCTGAGCAAACTTCATCGTATAGCATTCGATCGCGTGCGCAAGTGCATCGATACCCGTCATTGCCGTCACATGCGGCGGCATTGATACATGAAGCTCAGGATCAATCACTGTTAGGTGAGCTGCAATGAGCGGTCCACCTGTGTTGAATTTGAATTCCCTTTCTTCGTCAGTGATCACTGCCCACTGCGTGACCTCTGAACCTGTACCAGCCGTTGTCGGAATTGTGGTTAACGGAGGGATTCTATTTTCAAGCGGTTTTTTCCCCTCAGCCGCTTCGTAATCAAGAACTGATCCTTCATGAGTCGCTTCCACACCGATAGCCTTCGCTGTATCCATTGAGCTTCCGCCGCCTACTGCGACTAAACCATTACAGCCTTCTTTTTCATATAACGCAGATCCTTCATTCACTAAACGGACTGGCGGGTTTGGCTCTACTTTATTAAATAGAACCACATCAACTTGTGCTTCTTTTAATGAAGCAATCACTGGATCTACAACACCTGCTTGATAAATACCAGGATCTGTGACAAGCAATACCTTTGAAACGCCGTATGCTTTCACTTCTTCCCCAACATGTTTCACTGCACCAATGCCGTGCTTGATGACAGTCGGAATTTCAAACGTATGGAATTTTTGCATGCTTTCAATTTTCATATTTAAAGTCATATAGAATCTCCTCCAGATAAGTGATATTTATTTAAACCAATGAACCGCTTCTGGTTTTGTATTTCGATATAAATGTTTTAGTTCCGTATATTCTTCAAGGCCCGTACGTCCTAATTCACGTCCAAGACCTGATTGTTTATATCCGCCCCACGGTGCTTGAGCAAAATAAGGGTGGAAGTCGTTGATCCATACCGTGCCTAATCTTAATTGACGAGCCACTCGTTCGGCTTTGCCGATATCAGAAGACCACACCGCTCCTGCTAAACCATAAATCGTGTCATTTGCCAGCTCGATGACTTCTTCCTCTGATCGGAAGGATTCGACAGTGAGGACTGGTCCAAACACTTCTTCCTGTACAATTCGCATCTCTGATGTACAGCCTGAGAAAATCGTCGGCAAGTAGAAGAATCCTTTTTGAAGCTCCTCTGCATCAGGTCGTTTCCCACCTGTCTCTAAGGTTGCTCCTTCTTCTAGACCAATACTGACGTATTTTTCTACTTTTTCTCGATGCTCAGCTGAGATGAGCGGTCCGCTCTGGGTTCCTTCATCAAAGCCGTTGCCTAGCTTGATTTTTTTCGTACGCTTCACCAGTTCTTCTAAAAATTCATCATGAATAGATTCTTCCACTAACAAGCGTGAACCTGCTGAACACACTTGCCCTGCATGGAAAAACACAGCATTCATTGCCTGGTCAACCGCTACGTCTAAATCAGCATCTTGAAAGACGATATTCGGGTTTTTCCCGCCGAGCTCAAGGGCGATTTTTTTCACATTCCCGCTGGCTCCCTGCATGATTTTCTTCCCTGTTTCAATACCGCCTGTGAATGAAATTAAATCGACTTGGTCATTGACAGCCAGCTCATCTCCAACAGTTGCTCCAGGTCCAAGTACTAAGTTGGCAACGCCTGCTGGAACACCCGCTTCTTCCATAAGTTTGAAAACTTTTATCGTGGTTAATGGTGTAATTTCACTTGGCTTTAGTACGATTGTATTTCCAGCTGCAAGGGCAGGAGCGATTTTCCAGCTCGCTTGAAGCAATGGATAGTTCCAAGGAGTGATTTGACCGCATACACCGACAGGTTCTCGGACTAATTCACTTTTTGAGTTTGGAATAGGCGATGCAATGATTTCCCCGCCATCCTTATCAGCAAGCCCCGCATAATATTGGAACACGTTCGCAATATCGTCCATATCCGCTTTGCTTTCTTCTAATGTTTTGCCGGTATCAAGTGATTCTAATTTGGCTAATTCATCTAGGTCTCGCCTAATCAATTCAGCAATTTTAAACACAATATTTCCTCTCTCAAGTCCAGGCATGTTTGCCCAATCACCTTGATCGAAGCTTTTTCTCGCTGCCTTAATGGCTAACTGCGCGTCATTTCTTGATCCTTCACTGACTGTCGCGATCACTTCTTGATTAAATGGATTGATGATATCTCTTGTGTCGCCACTCTTAGCGCCAACCCATTGTCCATCGATAAATAGTGTTTGACTCATAGAAGGAACCTCCTCTGATTCTCTTTGGTAAGTTTGTTAAATAAAAATTTAACGTTTTGAACATAATTAACTTAACATGTTCAAATTTTTCTGTCAAAGGGTGGATATGCTTCTTTTATTTTGACATTTTGCATTCTTTCGTTAACATATAGTCCATAAAGATTTTTTTGAACGTATTGAATTCACTTAATAGAAAGCAGGGACAAGATGAAAAAGCAGGAACAGCCACAAGCAGAAGAACGCATTTTAGCTGCTAAAGATCTCGTCATTGATTCCATCGCTGAAACAATGGATCTCTATGGCATTACTAGAAGTGCGGGTATTTTATATGGAACGATGTATTTAAATGAGGAAATGACGCTGGATGAAATGCGTGAAGAGCTGCAAATGAGTAAGCCTAGTATGAGTACGGGTGTGAAAAAACTGCAAGACATGAATATTGTCAAAAAGACCTTTCACCGTGGCCGAAGAAAACACAGCTTTGTTGCTGAGAAAGACTTTTTTAAGTTTTTCATGAACTTCTTCCCGCAAAAATGGGAACGAGAGGTTGAGGTCAATCTAGCAGCGATTGAAGAAGCGCAAGAACGCCTTCAAGATGTAGCTCGTGATGATCAGGCAGAGGAACATGAAAGAGAGGAAGCGAAACAGCTCATTGAACAGCTTGAAAGCTCAAAAGCCTATTATGACTGGCTTAGACGATTAGCCCACTCGGTTCATTCGGGAGACATCTTTGACTATATTCCGATTGATCAGAAAGAAAAATAGCCGGGGTGTTTGTGTTTTACAGCTTGAATTTTACAGGAGGATTGATTATAATAAGTTATGTCGTAATACTTCGGGGCATTAGCTCAGCTGGGAGAGCGCTACGCTGGCAGCGTAGAGGTCAGCGGTTCGATCCCGCTATGCTCCATTATCAAAAGCCTATCCAATGACGGATAGGCTTTTTCATTTGATTTTACTCATAAAAGCTTATTTGTCTGGTTCTTGAATTTGATAACCAAAGACTCCTTTTATCTCAACATCCCCGCAGCCTTCTTTTTTGGTCAGCTTAATACCATGGGGTCTATAAATGTAGCGCCCACTTGATAAAATTCGGTCTGTTGCACTTAGATCATATTGGTTACCTGTATACTCTTTGACTGATGACGGAAAATCCGTTCCTGATAAAGATGTTCTGTAGAGTGTCACCTCTAGAGTACACCCCTCTGCATTTAGTATAGAAAATTGGTAGCCATAAGTAGATGGATATTGTTCAGGATTATTTTGACCTCCTGGTACCCACAGATCTTTTTCCTGTTCCGTCATGATGAAATCAACTTCTACTTCTCGATAAATGGTCTTAGCTGCAACCTTTTCCATATTAAAATGGAACATGACAATGAAACAAAGAGACATCATTACACATATCCGCTTCATACAACCCCTCCATTCATTTTTACCATTATACAACAAATAACGCCAAAAATGGTTTTATTTTACTTTTTTATAATAGATAAGGGTTGATTCATTCCATATGTGTTAACTTTCTATGACCTTACTTAATGTTTTTTTGGTCTTTGGACCATATATGCCATCCGGGGTTAACCCATGCATCATTTGAAATCGAGACACTGCATTCGCAGTCTTGGGTCCGTAGTACCCATCGATTCCATTGTTGATCGCTCCCTTATCAGGATAAAAATAAATCGATGCTAAGGCTTGTTGTACAGCTTTTACAGCTGACCCTTTTGTAAGAGGCTTCGTCATTTTTAAAATACCTGCAGGCAAACTGTATGTTTTTTTGACCTTGTTGGTTTTAGATGTTGATCTCGTTGATATGGTTTTGATAGATGTTTCTTTCACAGGTTTAGCTGTTGTCATTTGACTTGTAGATGCTGATGCAATACCAGCTTTGAAGCCATCCCACCGATTTAACAGCTTACGCGGACACTCCTTCCCGCTCCAATGCTTATGTGGCACCACGTTAGATAAAGGAATTCCTAAATCCCCCATCAGTTTCCGAATAAGCCATTGGGCGTTTTTAACAGCCTGTTCAAAGTTAGCGCCTGCATTTTCACAAATTTCAATTCCAATTGATTTCATATTGCCGGTTCCCCTGCCATCTCCTGCGTGCCAGCCATTTTCGTTTAAAGGTAAATGCTGATAAATGACCTGATCATCGACCGTGTAGTGCCAGCTAACCCCGGTACTTGCCCGAGCAACAAATGCTGCATGATTTGCCGCATCAGCCCCCCGTCCAGTGTTCGATGTATTATGCACCGTAATATAGAGCGGCTTCATCCTGTTTCCTGGTCTGTTGCGATTTTGTTTTGGGATGAGTGCTTGAATGATCTTCACCATATTGTTTCTCCTTCAAAAATTATTTTGTTAACCCTCTTTGTTTCAGGGCATCTTTTTGCAATTGACCTTTATAGGTCACATAATTATTTTTAAACCAAGCGATCACGGCAGTGACCATAGTGAAAATTGTGGAACCTGCCACATATAGTGCCTCTCCTACGGTTTGCACTTGCTCCTCGCTAATCGGCAGCACTGTTTGTCCAAACATGACAAGCGTTTGGTTGATAAGCGCAATAAAAAGAAGCACTGTGCGAATCACAGTGCCTTTGTCGAATGTTTTCATGATGCTTTCCTCCTATTTTAAATTCCGTTCAATTTTATCGAGCTTGTCGATCACGACGTCATACTTCTCACTAAACTTTGCTAACACATCATTTTGTGCCTCGATTTGCTCATTGAGTTTGTTTTCTCGTTCCTTTGTTGTGTTGAGAACATAAAACAGAATCCAGCAAAAGAGAACAGCAAATGGGCCTTGTGTCATTAAGTTTTGAACGACATCTACTTCCATTTGAATCACCTTCTTTCCGGCAAAAAAATAAAGCCATTAGGCTTTGTATATTTCTCCAGTTATATTTTGATAGTCTTCTGCCGAGATCCATCCAATGCTTACATAAAATGCAATGTCCTCTGGGCCGTAACACTGCCAGTCCCAGAATTGTTTGATATCCGCTACAGTTGGAAACATCAATCTGAAGCACCTACTTTTTGCATAGCTAATAGCTGCGTTAATTGTTTTGATAACAAAGCATTTTGTTTCTTTAAAAGTTCTATATCACTTGGCGGGAGAAGGGCCGGTTTTAAGCTGTCTATATACTCTTGGGTCGCTGATTCATACCATTGTTGTTTTTTCACATCAAATGCAGCCTTATAAAAAGAAGGATTATTGGGTGGTGCAATTGTTGTGCATTGCTCTGGAATAATATAATTTCCTTCATCATCCCTTTCGAACACTTCGATAGGTCTGATCAATTCATTTTGCTGATTGTATTCATAGGCTTGTATCATTTGTATCACTTCCTTAATTTAATGGAACAACCATGTCTAAATAGTAGCCAGTTACTGCACTGTTATTCACTGCATGTAAACCAGTTAGTTTTAGCTCTCCTGTATTATAGATATATAATTTACTATGACCCGTTGTACCTGATACCGGAACTGATACTACTATTCCTTTATCTGGTAAACGATCAGCTGGAATCCATCCAAAAATAACTTCTCTATTTGCTTTTAGGTGGCCTCTCAGCAATAATAAATTTCCCCATTTCACATATTCAACTGGTCTATCCCCTATAGAAGAGCTTTTGTCTAAGGTAACACTAAGCCACGAGACATTTTCAAACTCAGTATTGGTCATTAGCTGTTTCCAGCCTCTGAAAATACCATCTGTATGAGTAGTTCCGTACCAATGGCTATTATCGTAGCTTCGACTCACATGAAATGTTTTGCGATTATTTCCCGTTTCTAAAATATCTACATTAAACCACGAGGCATCGGTCGTCGTTGGCATATTCACTGCATTCGTTCCAGAGACATAATAAAAACCAGAGGGCAAGGTGAGTATATCTGTGCCAGTTGGAATAAGCATTCTAGTTCCATTTGCATTTAATAATGGATGATCGTTCAGCCTCTTCCACCCGCTCCATTCTTGCTGAGTGCCCGTGACATCAGTCGTTGATCGATTGATGTACATATCACCTGTATTATTTGCCCCTATAATCCAGCCATAGGTATTTTCACTAAAAACAGATAAGGCTCTCATAGAACTTCTTGTTGGCAGATCAGGGTGTGCTTCATGGATATACCACGAATGGACGCCTGGTAATTTTGTGAGCTTATCTAAAATACTAGGATCATTTGCATTAATTCTTTCGTAAGCCCTTCCGTCATCAGAAGTAATTTTAGATAATTGTCCTGCATCCCATTTATTTCTTTCATTTTGAGTAGGTAATTGAAGCCAGTTGATTCCGACATCATTCACATGATAGGAAAAACAAAATGCGTTGCCCGATGTATCAATTGCAATTCCTACACCGATGTTATTTTGACCTACTAACTGAAAGCCTCTTAAAGCCGCATTCCCGATTGCGGGAGAATCGACTACTCCAGAACCTCCTGGCGCATAAAATGAACAGGCACCTAAAGATTTAATTCCATTATAAATACTCCCGCCAGCAGGGATATTAACCAACTGGGCCCCGTTATCATTCGTCATTTTATAGAGCTGGGATTGATTCCATTTCTGCTTTTCTGTTTCAGCTGCATGAGATGTTGTGTCATTTTTGTGTTGATTGATTTGGTCCAATAGTCCAGCATCATTTTCAAGAATTACTTTAACCATGTTATTAAACAGTTCCGCATGGGCTTTGTCACTGGTTTTGAAAATACGAGGTGTCTTTATCTCCATCAGATTCTCCTTTCACCTTTCAGTTTTATTACATTATCTTGTACTGAACTTAAAACCAAATGTAATAAACTCAGTGGGATTGGCATTATTTGAAGAAGACTGCACACATACATTTCCATTCTTATCTATTAATGTACGATGAAATTGAGGTACTCCTGGTGTCCCTATACTTGAAGCAACTCCTATAAAATGCATCGCTTGCTGCGGCCGATATGGTGCAGGCAAGTTAAACACTGGATTATTTCCTAAAATCCCACCTTTTATCGCACCTACGATCTCGACTTCCCCTAAGAGATTCTTTCGATATTTAACTGGTAAATTAACAGGATCATATTCTTGCCAGTTGCCTTTAATTTCTTTAGGTGTTTCCCAAGCACCATCTAATAAATCGGAAAGCGTTATTTGCTTCTCCCAAGGTGTCCATGATTCTGCATTGTGTTTAAGAACTCTAAAGTAGGTGTTCTTCCCATAAACAGATTCATAAGCTATTTGAACTAATGTATTGCCATAACTCATGACCAATAAAAACACTCGATTCAAGGAAGAAGAGGGACCGTTTACTCCTGTATTATATATGAGATACATCCCTGTCTCAGTAAGGGTATTGTAGTCTGTCTCGCTAGAAAATCCATGATAAAAGGGCTTTCCATTATCTTGAGTGATTTTTACTAATTGACCGTTATCCCACCTGTTTCTATCGCTTTCTGTAGGCAGCTTTGTCCAAGTAATCGATGTATGACCGGTCTGATAATAAAAGGAATAAGCAATCCCAGAACTATCCACCGCAAAGCCAGTGCCGATATTTTCTTGTCCTACTGTCTGCAGTCCCCTGATTGAAACATTCGATGAAGCCGGGGAATCCTCCACACCAGCAGCTGCATAAAATGTACAAGTTCCTTTATATTTTATCGCATCAAATATTCTTCCGTCAGTTGACACATTGATCAGCTGTCTTCCACTATCTGCTGTGATTTTATAGCTCTGTGAATCATTCCATTTTTTCTTTTCTATTTCAGATGCGTGTACTTTCGCATCATTTGTATGTTTTAAGAACTGCTCTATTAATCTATGATCATTTTCAAGAAGTACTTTGACCATGTCATTAAACAAATCAGCATGTGCTTTATCATTTACTTCAAAAGGCTTTGGTTCTTTTACTTCCATTCAATTTTCACTCCCTTTCTTTGATGCTTGGTGCCATTTCTTTCAGCTGCTCTAGAGTAAGAATTCTTTGCTCATATCCTTCATTTAAATCTTCCATTGAACAATCACCTAGTTCGACTGCTTGTTTGACCAATTCAGGGGTCACCCATTTAAAATATAATGCCATTACCCAATAATTCATGATTCACTATCTCCTTTAAATAAAAGGATCTCATTTTTTAGCTTCTTTAGTTCGCTTGTTAAATGATCACATTGATGTTCAAGCTGTTTTCTCATTAGCTTTTCTTTAGCTACTTCTTGTGCTAGATAATCTAGCGGCAGAGGTGGTTGATATCTTGGATTGATTTGACATTCCTCCCACCATTCTTTCAATTCTTCTACCGTTGGCTCGGGCACATCTAGATGCCACTCATTTATATACGAACCGTCTCCGTCATTTCTAAGTTCAAAATCTTTTTGCGGGTCTGCATCGGGGTATTTATACTTAATGGCTTCATATAAAATCATCAGAATCCTCCTATACTCTCGGGAAATTTCGTCCGCCTATTTCTGTAATGTCGAAATAGTTGTACCAGCCTGAATTTTCCGACACATATCGACTAACGTCTCCGTCATACCCTACATATAGGTACATTTCTAAATAGTCTCCCTTATTCGCTGGCACATTGGCAGCACCATAAAGCCCGGTACTTAAGCTCAATGTATCAGATGGGCTTGCAGGGCTTTGTCTATGGTGAGCAATATTTTTATATCTTTTTCCATTCAAATAGATCGATAATTCAAAGTTCGCGTATCGTTGAAAGCTTTCAATATAAACACCTGCATTCACTGAATACATTCCGTTTTCAGGGCAGATGAACCGATTATTTTTGATATCAAAATTGTTATGACTGTCTTTAATTTTTCGATTAAAAAGGACTTTTTGATACTCTCCTTTGGTTAATAACTGCTTTCCAGTTGTACCTATATTGGCATGACAAAACCCTGAGATTTTGTGCCATTCAGTCCAGCCAGACCCCGTCCACCAGTGACGACACCACGTACCTGTACTATCAAAATAGCTGCCTGCTTCGTTTCCAGTTCCATAGTAATATTGAATAAATCGAAAGTTACTATATTTTTCATTTTTCACAAAGCCAAATCTCGTAGGATAACCGGTATCATTCGCTTGTCCAATATCCATAAACGTAATACCTATTGGATATTCCTCGCCGCTGACTGATGCATCTTGAATGGCTTGATCGCCTGTTAATTTGAATAAACTTTCATTCGTGATCCCTGCTATTTGTTGACTGAGCGCATTGTCATTCTCCACAAGTGTGTTGACCATCCGGTTAAATAAGTTGGCATGGGCTTTGTCAGAGGTTTCAAACGGTAAAGGTGATTTTATGTCCACTTCTTTTCCCCTCCATTAATAAATATCATCAATCTCAAAAACAAATTCGATGTCGCCGTCTTTTTGTTTGTCTGTCATGGTTCGGATGGCGGTGAATTTGCCCGCTTCGTCGACAAGGGCTAGTTCATTGATGACTTCGCCTGCGAGTTCTCCTTCAGCGATGGTGCAGGTGTAGCGGATTTTTGCCGGTTCCATGAAGGTAAACGAGTCAATATTTTTTTGAATCAGTTCTTTTTTGAGTGCTTGTTCGGTTCCGTCAAGAGAGATTGGTTTTCCATCCTTTGTTCCTCCACTTCCGAACGCCATTTTGACGACTTTTGTGAGTTTTGTTCCTTCTGCTCGTGCCTTTGCCATTTGTTGACGTGCATATAGTGTGGTTACGGTTAATTGATCAGCCATTGTGATCCTCCTTATAGGTCTATTTTTTTAGAAGTTGCTGCTAGCATTTTTGATCCATCAAGCGGAATGGATCCATCGAGAATCCAATAATGCTCCTTGATCAGTAAACTGCCGTCTTGTTCATTTTGAACATGTACCGGTAAGCGGAACGTCATCCTCTTTTTCATTTGATGTGAAAGCTGGTTCTTTGCGCGCAAAGTCAGCGTAGCTGCTTGCTTCGTTTCATGCGATGCTCCAGTCATGACATAATTCAGACGATATGCTGTTTCTTTCTCTTGTTGAAGCAGCATTCTCATCTTTAATGAATGCCGAAAGCGAGCAGGGACCTCCGTAGTACCTCGTATCCCGCTGAGATAGAACGTTCCATTTAATACGAATTCACCATTGAGTAAAATTGGAATATGATCGAAAAAGCCCACTCTGCTTCGCAGTGTGAGCCGCTGGTGATGATCATTTGTTTCATGAACATCGGTATGATGAATGGCGGTGAACGTATACGCCAAATGTGCTGGCTTTAACGTTTCGAGTATTTCGACGATATATCTTGTGTTTTGCAGGTCATCCAGGTTGACACGCAATGCAAAATGATAACGATTGGTTGTAAGTCGGATGATCGCACTCGGATTTTTAAGAAATCGATTCACAGATTTCTCTAATGACAGATACGTAATTGGTGGAATGTTCGACATCATATTAAGTAATCGCGCTCTGCGCAGCTCAATCGAATCATCTGACTCTCGCTGCACCTTGAGCATTCTTTCCCACCGATTCAATCCCCACGTCGCTGTTAAAGGGAAAAATTGATCCGTTACATCAAAAATGGATTCATCCAATTGTTCAAACTCTGGCGCCTCCGTTTTTAGTAAATGATCCACATCATAAATCTCTGTGAAATAAGGCGGCAAGTAGTTTTTCATTTCATCAAGTTTGCTCAATAACCTTCACCTGCCTCAGACGTGGTATCTCAATGTCCTGTAATACTAAGTTTTTTGACTCCCCATTCAATAAGACGTTTGCATAATCGGACACACTCTCTGAATGGTACAAAATATCATTTAAAGCGGACATTCGAATCGTACTTTTTTCAAATGCGATTGATTTTAACAGTGCTTTGACCTTTTCTTCTATTTCTTTTTGCGCACCTTCAAGCGTCCAGTCCATCTGAAGTTCGACGGACACTTCTATGTCAATATCTAGCCACTTGGCGCTTTCAACAGTTGCTTTTGAACCAATAGGAGCTTGTCCTTCTCCTTCTCCCGGGACAGGGTCGATATACTCCTGGACCCTTTCGACAAGAAGCTCAGAGGCTACATCTAGATTGCCATCTGTGATGACAATTTTGACCGTTCCCTCTCCATTCCATAGCGGGAACACTTTCGCTCTGCCGACACCAACCACTTCCTCGGCCCACTTTTTGTAATGTGCTCTGTTGGCACTGACAGCCTCTCGCCTTGCGCGTATTAAATACCGATCGTATAATGACGCATCATCTTCTTCCTCTTGCCCTGGTATCACCAATTCCTTCATGATCATCGACTCTAGACCCGGAATGGTATCAAGCGATAGCAGCGGCTGACCTGTTAATTGCCCATTGCCGGCTGTACCTGTTGTCTCGCATTCTAGTGTACCGTCCTTTGAAAATTGAAAATAAACATCTTCAATAAAGAATCTTGATCCTGCTGGAATGTTTACGTTCTCTGGTTGAATGGTTACGGACCAGACCGCTTTGGTGGCTGGCTTTCGTTCAATCCCCACTTCTGCTGCTCGTCGATCTAAAAATTCCCCCTGTGCTGTATCAGCAAAGACAAGCTCAAATACTTGATCAAGCCAAATATACGACTGAGCGAGTTCAGCAGCAGCAGGTGCCAAGGCATTCCAAATAACGCTGTTTTCTCTTTTATCTATGTCATCTGGCAGCCTGTCCAGCATTCTTTCCATCAACGCCTCATACGTTTGCTCCTCAAACATCTCCCTCCATCACCTCCTCTATTTCTAATGTGCCTTCATCTGTGACAATGGCTAGTTTGACTTGAAAGGCATCATTTTGCTTCGTGACCTCTATCTCTTCAATATGATCAATCCGCTCATCAACGACCAATGCTTCTTCTAGCAATCTTGGAATCTCCATTTCTTTGTATTCATCTGTTGCTTCTGTATCGGTCAATAGCTCCTGAATTTCAGTGCCAATGTCGTGACTGTAAATGGGATGTGCATAGCGCTCTGTTCGCAATGTCATATAAATAAATTGTCGGATCGCTTCAATGCCTGTAATGGCTTCATTTGTCAGCCTACCATTTACAAAATCTATGCGATACGTCGTCGAGGTTTCTACCTCTTCGTCTTCTTCTGTTTCCTCGATTTCTTCCTCTGGTGAAAGTGCCACATTCATCACCTCCCTTACAATTTGTCGATGATGTAAAAGGACTGCCCTCCTGCCATTGCAAGTACCATAATGCTGTCTCCCCTTTTCAACTCATCATCCTCACCCTTATTTAAGCGTTTAGGCCAAATAAGCAGTTCTTCTGGAATGATCAGCTTACTGTTTTCATTTAATCGGATGTGAAGAGGCGAAGCCATTGTGACCTCTCCAATCACCAGATCAATTGGAGAAGCTGCATCTACTGCATTGACAGCGAGTCGTTTAATTGCTTCACTTAATCTCATGCTTGATCACCCTTTGGCATGGAATTTTTCTCAACGACGTCAATTGTCATGGTGTGCTTCACTCCATTGAATTCATGCTTGTCTTGATCGATCCAGTAGGTTTTTTTGATGTTGATTTCAGGGATTTTCAAATAGATTGGCAAACCGCTTTGCAGTTCAGGGATTCCGAGTGCTTGTATGCTTTTCACTTCTTGTTTGACGCCTTTTTTTTCAGCTAGGCGTACTTTCGCTCTTTTTTGAAGCTGCGGCTGGTTGATTTGACCTGTGACCGTCTCCACATGCTGTAAAATGCCGTACTGACTCTGACCCGCTTTGTCCTGTTCGATCACCACAATATCTGATTTGCTACCTTTTTTCTTATTCTTCCCCTGTTCGTCTACAGACGTGCGCATCTTCACACGTGTTGCTGTCTCTTCAATGGAGGTGCTGTACTGATAACCGATGAGGTTGACGCCTGATTCAATGACCCACACGTCCTCTGGATCGGGCCAAGCTCTCAGCCCCATCTTGCCTTTAGCAGAATAAACTTGATAATTTCTACCGGTTTGCCGCTTCGTTTCCTTCAATGCTTTTAAAATGATGTCATATAAACTCGTGTCATTTTTAAAAACGAGAGACTTCATGACATGTCCTGTATTTGCGATGGATGTCATAGGAATTTGAAAGTCTGCCCCGATCCGCCTCAAAATTTGATCTGCCCGTTGATTTGAAAAAACATATACATCTTGGTTTTTCACTAAATATTGGAGCATATCGTATGCGGTAAAGGTCAGCTTTCCTTCAACAGGCGTCCTAGAAAACACGATGCCTCTGAACAGCTCTTTTCCTTTCCATTTAAAAAGAACCGTGTCTCCTTCTGAGACACGGTAATATGTTTGACTGCCTTGCTTTGTGATAATGTTCGCCTGAATAGAGCGAGGGGCCTGATACCTTTGCCCCTGAAGTGTCACACTCTCTGTGACAAGCTCATACATCGTGCCGCTTCTGATGGCAAAAAGCTCAATCAATGTCAGCCCCCCCTATTGTGGTATTTTCAATTTTTGCCCTGGAAAAATCCAATGTCCCGGCTGTTTAATATTCCGTTTACTTCGTTTGATCATCGCTGCTTTATTGGCATTCCAAATACGCCGCCATTTTGTACTATCGCCATAAAAACGGCCTGAAATGGCCCACAGAGTATCTCCTTTTTTGACAGTGTACAATTTTGGTGGTGTTTTTGAGGGTCTTTTCTTTTTCGTTTGTTTCGCTTTTTTCTTTCGCTTGATTTTCCTAGGCGATGCGGTTTTATATTCCTTTAGCGCGATCGTAAATTCACGATCGCCTATGTCATAAGACCCTTCCTTGTGTGTGAAGCTCTCAATGCTGCACGTCATATTGATTTTAGTCCCTGTCACAATCAGGCGCACAGACTTCTTTGAACGCATCATTCGTTCAATTTTCGCTATTGCATTCTCTGGTGATGGAATGCTTTTATATTCTGCAATTGGCGAATATTTCTTAGGAAATAATGAGGTGAATGATACTTGTTTAGCTGATGGTACATCAATAAAAGTCAGTTCTCCAAAGGAGGAGACCTTCACTGTTTCATTTTGTACATTATTTGTGATCTCAAGTTCGGATGGAAGCACAGGGAATCGCAACTTCTCCTTGCCTTGGGAAATCCACAATTGATACACTGATTTACCCATCGATCACGACCCCTTTCGTTCCTGTCTGAAGCTCTACTTCCAATTCGTCTACAAGCATTTGTCTAATTTTTTCGACAAGCGATTGCTGATCCTGTCCATTATGGAAATGCTGATCACCATTGAACTGGATGGTGATTTGTTTGTTGCCTGACGTTGTTGTATTCCCAGCTGACTGAGCTGATGTGACTTGCTGCATCTGTGATTCTGGTAAAGGAGCAGATGCATTTGATGGATCATAGACTTGCATTCCAAGTGCCTTCGCTGCCTGCGTCAATAAATATCTCCCGCGAATACCTCTTTCTTCTGGAATAATCCATTCGCGTTTGTTTCCTTCACCGACTCTAGCTACCTGCTCCTGAGTAATCAGACCGCCATTGGCGTAGCCTTTATAAGGACCGCCTCTTCTCATACTCCGTAATCCCGGTGTATTGAAGACTGTTCCATATCTGCCCTTAATGTAGTTAATGGCTGCTACGGCATTATGAATTGGGTTCCAAATATCATTCATGCCCTTTCCTTTATTGGAATGGAAGGTCGGTCCAATGGTTTGCATTAACCCTTTAGAAGGCGTTCCCTTCTTGGCGTTGGAATCCCACAAGTTGATGGCTTTCGGGTTACCATTTGATTCGTGCTGAGCGATTGTCATAAGACCTGGAAGCCAGCTCATCGATGTACCAGTGGCCATCAGAGCTGCCATGAGCCATTGCTGAACACTAAGACCTGAAGCACCCATACCGCTGAACGCTCCGATTAATGAACCCGCTTGATTTTCAGCAAACTTTTTCACATCAACTGAATCGAGCCCTTTGACGACACCAATCGATGCGAATTTCCCTAGACTCATCATGACACGTGAAGGAGAATGAATGTCTAGTTCTTCTCTAAACGCCTGTTCCACTTTCTTCGCCATTTCTTTGGCAGCTTGTGTGACTTCACTTGCTTTTGAACGCATGCCGCTATTGAAGGCGTCGATCATTCCTGAACCCCATCCTGGTGATTCTTGTTTGGCTTGCAGGAATGGTTGTTTGACGTGTTGGTCTACGTATTGGCTTGTGCCAATTGATGTGGCATTTTGACCTGTTGCAAAGCCACTAACAGTTCCAGAACCCCAAGTTGGTGATGCTGTCATCACTTGTTGGTATGGTGCTTTTACACGACTTTGCAAAAAGCTGTCAGTTCCTGTTGGTGTCATTTGCTGGCTAGTAGCAAATGCCGATACCGTTTGTTGTCCGTACTTTCCTGAATCTGATGTCATTTGATTAAATGGCTGCTGAATGTTTTTTTGCTTCCATTGATCAAGTGAAACCACCTTTTGATTCAGCCCTTGTTCAAAATCATGATTAAATTGCTCACCTATGCTGGCAGATTGGATGTTTCCATTCATTGAAACCGTTCCACCAATTGAACCGGCAGAAGCAGTTGGAGCTGCTGGAGCATTTGGCGTTATTGGAGCTGGAGAGCTAGAAACTGGACTTGCTGCTCCGCTGCTGCTTGGCACAACAGACATTCCAAGATGAGAAGCAGCTTGTGCAAGCAACATCTTCCCACGACCCCGATTATTTTGAGTTGGAATGACAAATTCGTTACCCGCTTCACCAATCCATGATAAGGTAGGCTGGGTGATATAGCCGCCTGTTGCATTATTATCAGGTTTTTTCTTTCCAACGATCCAATTTATTACAACATCTACAATACCGCCTGCTTTTTCAAAAATCTTTTGAACCCAACCAAATGCTTTAGAAAAACCATCACTTATGGCACCAGCCACTTTTACGATCGGTGTCTGAATATTATCTTTAAACCATTTGGATAATCCATCCCATATATCTGTCACCACTTTATACGCTTCTTCAAACTTCTTCCCAATGCTATCTTTGATGGTTCCAACCGTTTCTACAAGTGGATTCCATACATTGTTCATAAACCAAGAGGATACTGCTCCAAAAATTGATTGAATGGTTTTCCACGCATTTGATAATGCTGTCCAAATCCCAGTAGCGACTGTAACAACTGTGCTGCTTAGCGGTGTCCACACATTCTCAATAAACCAGCCTGCTACTGCACTGAATGTTTCTTGTATCCACGTCCAGGCATTGACTAGACTTGTCCAGATCGTGGTTGCTACTGTAACGACTGTGTCGCTTAGCGGTGTCCAGACATTTTCGATAAACCAGCCCGCAACTGCACTGAATGTTTCTTGTATCCATGTCCAGGCATTGACTAGACTTGTCCAAATCGTGGTTGCTACTGTAACGACTGTACCACTTAGTGGTGTCCAGACGTTTTCGATAAACCAGCCTGCGACTGCACTGAATGTTTCTTGTATCCATGTCCAGGCATTGACTAGACTTGTCCAGATCGTGGTTGCTACCGTACCAACCGTGCTGCTTAATGGTGTCCACACATTTTGGATAAACCAGTCTGCGACTGTAGACCACACTTCAACAATTTGATCTTTGATTTCAATGGCTTTTTGGCCAATCTTCTCAAATCCACCGCCATCAAACCATTTTCCAATTGTTTCACCGATAGATTCTCCGCCCATACTGCCAGCGATGCCGCCTACTAGGCCGCCGATGGCTGTGCCTACTCCTGGTACTATACTTCCAATAGCTGCACCTGCTGCTGCACCTGCCATCCCTCCGGCGATGCCGCCTCCAGTCGCACCGATCTTTTCACCAGCATTCTCTTTTTTCATACCAATTAGATTTGTTGCACTAAGTACACTGCCTAAAATAGGTACTTTCTTTAATAATTTGCCGCTCCCTTTACCGATATTTTTCAACGCATCCCCTAATTTACTTGGAGGTCTTCTATTCATTTCGGTTCTTGTTGTAGCATTTGGATTTCTAGGTTGTCTTGGTGATTGACCATTTCTATTTTTGGTTTTAGTAGATCCTCCCCTGCTTAAACCTCTTGCACAACAAGGACAACAACTATTGCGAAACAAACCTTTACCACCTCGCGGCTTAGATTTCTTATTGGGAGCTGAATTTGATGATGTGGATGTTGGTGCTGTTGTTGGTGCCGTTGTTGGTGCTGTTGTTGGTGCCGTTGTTGGCGCTGTTGTCGGCGCTGTTGTTGGCGCTGTTGTTGGCGCTGTTGTTGGCGCTGTTGTTGGCGCTGTTGTTGGCGCTGTTGTTGGCGCTGGAGTGCTACTTCCATTCGATTGATCACCTGCACCAAAGAGACGATCAAATACATTGGTCACCAATTCATCTAGTTTTTTTTCAGGATTAAATTTAATCTTCTCTTTTATTCTTCCGATCACATCTTGCTTGTACTCTTCCATTTTATTTTCAACCCAAGGAAGTGCCTTTTCGTCCCAAAACTTTCTAGGACTTAATTTTTCTTTCAGCTTGTCTGCAACATCACCTGCATATTTTTGAATTTCATTTAACCCTTTATTAGCAAGGCTCTGGAGCCAACCCTGTTTAGGTTCATCCGTTTTAACTGGCGGACTAACAGCCTCAGGTTCTTTTTTTATATTTTGTTCTTTCACAACTGACTCTGCCTGATCTCGTTTTTTCAACTTACTCTTTGCATTGTCTTGAACAGACACTCTGATCTCATGTTTAGCCATTGTCAAGCTTTTGAGTGTCTTTTTGATTCGTTGAATGGCAGCGGTGGCTTGGTCAACCATGTTTAATCTCATATAGTACGTTCTGTTCATGAGCTGAAGGATTGATTTTTTGATTGATGACATTTTTCCTGACAACTGATCATTCAGTTTGAACGTCACCAGGATTGGACTTGCTTGTGATTGTTTCAAGCGATCTATACTGGATTTAATGACATCTAGTCCTTTTACTTGAATCGATATGATCATCTGTTTCGGTATCATGTTCAGCTGGTTTGTTAATGATTTGAGATCACGATAGATTCCTTGATCTAGCTTCATGGATAATACAGAAAACCTTCTCATCGATAAATTGAGGTTCCTTAGCTTCTTTTCATCCATTTCCAGGCTTATTTTCACCGGTTTTCTAAATGGTTTGAGCTGCTTCTCAAACGTTTGAAATCGTTTTTGAATGCGCAATAGCTTCTTTGATACTTTGTCTTCTAATTCAAATCGTGCAGTGAGCTTCGCCAGTTTATTTCCCTCCTTTCTTTGCTTCTTTTTCTAGCATGTCGAGTTTGTAGCTGATGAGTCCGAATAAGAATGCCTTAAATTGTCTTGGTGCTTCGTATAAATCGAGGAGTTCTGATGGGGAATAGTGAAGCTCGTGCATGGCGTAATATAAAAACACCGCTTCCTTATCCCCATCTTTTATTAGTTTTTTGCTGCGTCTTCTAAATCTTCAATTTCGTCTTCGAATCCATTGATTTCAATGGCCTTGTTTAACCAGTTTGCGTATTCACCGCCGACAGATAAAACACGTTTTGCAACTTCAACTGGATCTTGTGTGCTGTAGGCTTCTCTTAATTCCTTTGAGCGGAAATCTGGATAAATCGTCGATTCAATGGCAATTCGTGCATAGAAGCGCTGGCTGTCTAAGTCTTTTACGCGGCCTCTGCCTTTGACATTTTTGAACGTGGTGTTTTCTTTTTCCAGTTCATCAATACGTTCCGTGGTAATCGCTTTGAAGACAAAAGGAATGACATTCCCTTTTTTATCAACAAAACGCTTAGAAATTGGTACTTTGACCTCTTCTGCTTCTACTGTTTGTCCCGGCATAAAAAATGAAAGATCAAATGTTTGTTTTTCGCTCATGTTTAAAAACTCCCTTTTGTTTGTTTTTTGAATGCAAAAAAGCACATCCATTTTTGAATGTGCTTTCCAATCTTTTCATGTATAATATAACTCGTACAATTGAACGGCTTGCTCAAGGGTGTCTGGCTCATCCCCGATAGGAAGGGGGTGATGCTCATGTCAACGTTCCAAGCGATTTCCCTAATGCTTTTATTCGGGATGTTTATCCTTGCTTTGTTGACGTATATAAACAAAAAATAGACTCCCCCTTGAGCTTTGGTAGGTGAAAGGGAAAGTCTATCCTTAAAACTATCTAATTGATAAGCCAGCCCCTTGAAGGGCCTCATTGTACATTGCCGGGATGTTAGCGCATCCTGGCTTCTTTTTATTGTATGCAAATCGCTTTGCATGTAAACATCATTTTGTGTGTTATTGAATGCAATGTGCATTACAAATGCATTCATTTTTCATTACATCTGCATTATAGCATATTTGGTTTTTATTTAGCTAATTAATTAGCTAATTTCCTCCACATTTCTTAGAAAGAATTCTTCAGCTTTTCAGGCAGATCAAAGTCTTCAAATGTAAATGGAACTTCTTCTTCAAGTGCCTCTGAATCGACATCTAGTCCAGCAATTTTAGCTGAATCAAAGTTGACATCGAATAATGTCACACGCTCTGTGCCTCGGCCTGATGATTTATCATCAATTACCGCTTGAAGAGTGAAATAAGGATCTTCCCCTTTTTTCACATAGTTTAGCATGAGTTGAACGAATCGTGACGTAACTTTATAGAATGTTGCCGTTCCTGTTCCGTTTGCCCCTGTTGTTTTATGACCAGTCATTCGGCGGCCCATTACGTTCACTTCTGATTTATTTTTCTCCACGTTTGCTTCAAACGTTTTGATAAAGGCAAGCTCCTCACCTTCTAAGAAAAGACGACCTTCTTTACCTGAGATTGTATTTTGCGCTTTAAAAGCCATCTTACTTCACCTCCACATTGAAATAGAATTTTTCTGCTGCGTCTACTGGCTGTACTGCTAAATCGATGATAAATCCATCACGATCTTCATTGAGGCCAATGACGATATCTGTTTCTGAGTTAAAGCCTGTAATGCCGCTTCCATCTTGAAGTTGTGTGAGATACTGTGTAATCAGTGTTTTCACAAGCTGCACTCCATCATCAGATGCTGGAATGTCATTGCCATTGGCTTTGCGTAATTTAATCAAATTTTTCAGTTCAAATGTTAAATCATTGTTGATTGCATCTAGCACACGGATGATTTTGTTTTTCGCCATTTGCTGGTTCTTTTCAACCGTGAAGCTTGTCAAAGAGTTAATATCTTTTTCAACGCTCACCGTGCGGTCTCTTGCATCGAAAGTGAAAAGAAACTCTCCTTGTGATAAACGGTATTCTACCTGATCATTATCAAGACGCTCTAATGTATCGACTGCGCCTTCGTATTCAACAAAGGTCAGTGACTGATTAAAATTCGCTCCTGCACTTGCTCCTGCGACCCAAGCTGTTGTTTGAGCAGGCGTCAGTTCTGTTCCGTCTTCTAAAACAACACCGCTTGTGACATTGATGATACCTTCTTGATCAGCTGCATAGTTAGCCACAACACCTTGTACCTTACGTCCTTGCTTATCACGTAAACGCTCAATAAATGACGCGAATGTTGCTTTTAATTGCTCACTATTATCGACTGGGAGTGCAATGACATCAAAGTATTCCGTTTCAGCTGCTTCTAGGAAAGCTGTATAATCTGCGACACTTGCCACACCATTTTTTCCGCCGCTTAAAGCCGCTCCTGCAGTAATGACCGCTTCGCCTTCACCAGAAAATTGAACGTATTTGTTTTTCACAAGATCTTTGACATCTTTGACCACCTGTTTATCGACAATATCTGTTCCAAGATAGGTGATGACGTCACGTTTTGTGCTGTCGAGTACATTTTCTGCCACTTGAATGGTAATCTCATTTCCTTTTTGACCACCATAATTGGCTGTGACCACAAAGTTTTCTGCGATTTCCACTTTAGCTGGCTCTCCTTCGTTTAGACGGTAAAGCAAGACCGTTTGCGCTTTTTTCTTCGCTTCACGGAAAAGAAGAAGTGACTTATCATCAATGTTGAGCCCGACCTTTTTATTTAAGTCTTCCATATCGGAAACGGAAATAAAAGTTTTTGGTTCTCCCCAGCTCATGACAAGAGGAAGTGCAACTGTTCCTCGCTCGCCTAAAGTAATTCGCTGCTCTGCTGTTGTTTTAAAATTAAAGTAAATGCCAGGACGCTTTTTCTCTGTACCTGGTGTAAAAGTGCCTCCGTTCATCCTTTAAACCTCCTTGGACAAAAAAGCATCAATGTGCTTCTTTGCTTCTGTTTTTGTAATTGGTTGATGTTTGATATAAAAAAGAGCACCTTCAAGGATTTCTGGTTTTACCCCAAAAAGATCCTTGCTGTGCTCTTTTAAGGCTTCAAATGAAAAGCCAAATTCTTTTTCTTCGCCCGCTGTTTGATCGAGCTGTGTTTTTTTAGTCTTGCTCACGTTTGATCACCCCATCTGAAAAATTGATATCTTCTAGGCTTGGCTGTTTATCTCGGTTGTACCAATAGCTGCTATCCCACGTCAGGACAATCGCTGCTACACCTTGATCTATGATTCTTGTTTCCACTCTTTTTATGCGGACATAATCATCAAGCACCTCTCCATCTTCACTGATCATTTGAATGATTTGACGATCAGCAAGCAATGCATCGACGACTGTTTCCGCCGCATCATGCGCTTTTTCTGTATCCATATGAAACACTTTCACTTGTAGCGAATAAGATTTCATAAAAGTAGACACTGTATCTGGACCACTAATGACAGTCACTGGCGGCACATAAACAGATGGCACTTGGAAACGCTCTGGCAGAAGACGATCATACATTTTCACAGGAAAGTGTGTGTATATATAATGCATGATTGCCCCGACTTCTTGATTCATTCCATCACCTCCCAAAATGTCGATCGATCCAGCTTTGAAGCTTTCGATCCAACGAGTGTTCAAACATTTGTTCATAGAGCATGACGGCATGATCCCAGTACCCATTTCCTTCAATCCATTGAGATGAAAGCATCATGCCAGTACTGGCATTCGGATCATATTCAAAGCGGCTGCCGGCCCATCTGCCTGGCACCCATCTTCGTTCTCCATTTGAAGAAATGGCATGTCCATCATTCACGTAAGAGGCATAATCAAGCTGTGTCCCTACTTCTAGCGTGAGCCCGCCTCGGGAAGTGAGAAAGTGATTCTCCTTGTCACCTTTTTGAAAGGAATTGAGGAGACGGCCTGTATCAACAGCCTTTTCTTTGATGATTTCATCTTGAATGATGTCTAAAAACTGTAAGCCCATTTCCTGTAACCACTCTTGATATTGCGCCGTTAAGCCGACACTATTTGCCTGTTGGAGCTGGGATAGCAGCCGGTCAAGTCCATCAATTTTCATAGGTTTTCCTTTCTGACGGCCATCACTTCCATGTGATGATTTTTCACTCTTTTTGGCTGCTGCAACTTGAGTGAGATGCCGTTCCACACCATCTTGTCATGCAAACGAATGTCGCTTGCTAAAGGGAAATGGACGAGATAGGACTGATAGATGACTGTATTCGGTTCTTCTTGCACGAGTGACTGGCTTTTTTCTACAACATAGCAAGCCACATCTCTCATACTTGGTGTATCAGGATAAGTGAGGTCCGTCTGCAGATCTCCTGCTGGTATACCAAATTTGCCGCGGACTGCCTCCTCATTCTCTAAGTGAAAAAGATCACAGCGATCCGTTAATAGAGAATCATAGCTCATAATGATCTCACCTTTAAATTGGCGCTGCCGCCAGTTAATGAAGGTTCAATATAATCAACAAGAAGGGCATACACATAAGGTCTGCCTTTCACTTTGTCCGCTGCCTTTGCATATGAATAATCACCCATTTTTTCTGAAGTCAAGCCTTTCATCATGGATTCGTCATCATTCAGCATGGCAAAATACTGGGCCATTTTTAATAAGGCGATCCTTGCTTTTTCAGGAATGGGCTGATATTTTTCATGTGTAAAATCGTGCCCGACCATTTGAAATACCGCTGCTTCTGCTTCAATAATATCTGCAGCTAATCTCTCTACAGAACGATTTTTCACGCGATCAAATACAGAATAGGCTTGTAGTTCCTCAGCAGAAATGATCATAGCCTGCTGTCACCTACTCTTTCACTTTCATGACTTTGGCTACAGCATCCTCTTCCTCAAATTTGCTGTCGAGCTTCGCTGTCAGAACAATGATAAACTTACGGCTGCGAATATCTTTTTCTACTTCAATACGAATATTGCGAGAAAACCCTACGATAATGTTTTTCGGGTGTGTCAGTAAAATATCTGATACGTCTGTTCCTTCTTCATCATATGGCTGCATATTGGCAAGACCTTTGACCGGAACACCGAATGCAGAAGAAAGTCCGCCTTGAATCGCCGCATCTCCGAGACCTGTCTGACGGTTTGCTACTTGGTCTTTCCACTCGACCTCTAAACTTGGGGATGTATAAAAACGGAAATCCTGAGGTACACGTAAATATTTTGACGGCATCGCTTTATAGGCTTGTTTGAACATTTGACGGCTAATTTCCGCTCCATTTGCATCGACAATATGAGAAACTGCCTGTTTTCGTACGCCATCCATTTGAGCTAAAAATGGGTCTTGTGATGTTGTATCACCGTTGACGATCAGTTCTTCAATATCGACTGCCGCTCGTTCCGCCAGCATTTGCATAATGGTTTGCTGAATCCCGTCTTTTTCAATGTTGTTTTCAATGCTGTCGTACGTCATATGGATCTCAGCAATGACTTCTTTTGCATTGAGCTGGACAGTGCTTGTCGCTGGGACAACACGGTCTTTTGCATCAAGCGCTTTGCCTTCTTCTGCTGGGCGTAAAATGCGCTGACCGAAGCCGATTTTTTCGATTTTTTGTGAATCACTTTCCATTGGAATGATACGTGCGTCATTTAAAACGGTTGGTGTATTTTGCATCATTCTAATGAATGTGTTGGATTGGGCTGCGTTCATGAGACCGCCTGTTTTTAAGCTGGCAAGTGTCATTTCAGCCTTGCGAATCAACTCTTGATTTCTCACACTTTTTCCTCCTTATTTAGGCTTATAGTAAGCCATCCCATATGGGCTTTGTCATATCATTTTGTGTATCGTGATTTGTTTGTTTAGAAATGCCCCGCGCTTTTTCAAGCATGTGTATCCGCTCTGAAATAGGCAGTAGCTGTTGCTGAAGCACTTCCTGAATCGCTGCTTTTTCTCTGCCTGCTGATTTCTCTAAGGAAGAGAGCTGATGACGAATTGGCGCAACCACTTGCTCCAGCACTTTTTGTACAGGTTCTTCTTCACCAGTTTGATCTGTCCCTTGTTTATCCGCTTGTTGTAAAACGTTGTCGATGGCCATTTTTGCTTTTTCTAGTTCGCGTACTTGATCAGTCGTTAATCCGGCATCTTGCTTTTGAACGGATGCTGGTCTTTCGCCAATCGTATGGAGGACATCATTTGTTTTCAACACATCCTGCACAATTGGAATCAATTGTTCAAGTGCCGCTCTTACGCTAGATTCATCACCATCACTTGACTGCAACGTTTCCAGCAGATGATCTAAAACGCTCCAAAATTGTTGTGGCATATTTGCACCTTCCTCTTTCAAAAAGAAATTTTTCAGCAAAGAAAAAAGCCCTCTCTCGTTCGTTTCTTGAGATAGGAGCTGATCGTGTTCCTCTATTGCGATGATGTCTGCTGTTCCAGCCATTGAGTAGCCTGTAATGTGGCCTTGCTGAATTTGGTCCCAAATATCTTGTGATGCCTTTGTCACAAGTACCCAAGATCCTTTTTGAATCAGCTCCCCGCCTACTTCAAAATCCGCTGGGGCAATGTATGATTCGACGACTTCGCCAACACCGTCTTGAAAATCATGCTGTTTATCAATGTGACGGGCATCTTTCATAAAACCGTGTGCTGCTCTTTCAATTTCTTTGGCCGACATAAAGTCTTGATGTGCATCAGGTGTATTTGGTTCATACACGACGCCATATACGAGGCGATGGGCATCCTCTGCCTTCGTCAGGACACTGACTTCTTTTTGAAAGTCAGGCTGCTTTTTCTTTGCTTTCATCAAGAAAAATTTCTTTTGGTTGGCGGCCCTGTCTACATAGGAAACATGCGTAATTTTTGCGTTTTTTAATTCCCTTGGCATATGTTCACCCCCTTTCAAAAAAAGCTCACGTCCTTCTATTTCTCTAGCCGGTTTGGCTCAGATGGAGACAGCCCATCAGCTGTTTTTATGCGGCTTTCTAAAGGTCGGTGGTAGAATTCTTCCGGCCATTCCTCTAACGTCTTGCCAAGAATACGCCCCGCAAGATCTCGTAAATCATTTGGCGATACTGCCCCAGCCTGAATAAATGGTGTCAGAACCTTCGCTATCTCTAATGGATCTCTAAAGTCAGGGCCATTTAATAGAAAGCGGACATGCCATATATCTAAATCCGGGAGAAAAAGAGTATTGAGTTTCCCTGTAATAAGATGCCGCTCTGGCTGAAATACTTGCTCCTCCGTTGTTTTACGCGCGGTATCTGCTGTGGCCTTGTTATAATCTTGTGACTCTCCTGTGTAAATAGGCGGCAGACGAAAAGCGGAGCGGATTTTGTTTCTCGTCTTTTCATCGTATTCTAAAAAGAGCGCATCCTCTTGCAGGATTTCCGCCAAGGATTTAAAGTTCACTTTGACATTTGATACATCTTCTTCACCTGTTAATCCTTTTTCTGTCGGAAGCCCTTCTACTTCAAGCAATAAAAACTTATGCGCATGGTCAGAGCCTTCAATATCATCCATATAATCTTGTAGCTGCTGATAAGAAGTCTCTGACAGCATGCCGTTTTCGACAATGATGGCACCAGGTACATGCCGTCCTTGCTTAAAATAAAGATAATTCAGCTCTTCTGCTTTTCGTGCGCCATACATATTGACGATGTTGCCAATCCAGCGGGGAATCCCATACGTCCCACTGCCAATTTTAAAATGAATGACTTCTGTTGCTTGAAGCGGTTCTGGTGTAGCATCATCGTACTTGCCTGTTTCACAATTTAATATGCGCGGATCACCATACTCCTTGAAAAAGACTTTCTTCTCATTGATGACCTGCACATATTTTCGGAATCGTTTCTTGCGATTCATCGTCTTTAATTCGCCGTTTTCTGTGTAGCGGAATTCGACGTCGACTGGCTCACTTAGCTTGCAAATGCGGATATGGAGTGCATCCAAATACTCGATTCCTGCCGGCTTTCCTTGTCCATCCCGCAGCACCTCTAAAAAGCCATTTCCTGTTTTCTCCCGGTCTTCTAGGACATAACCAAGAATTACGTCAGCAGACTCATCATAGTTCATGTATTTCGTAAACTCTTCGAGTCTTGTCCATTCCTTCTCGGCTGTCTTCTTTTTGACCGGTTTCACATCTTCCGCATTAAAATCAAAGGCGTATTCCACCCCAAATCCAAAACCTAAAATGTTTGTTCGATACGCATCTATACATTGCTGAAGAATCGTTGAGTATTCTGCCATGCTTTTTAATTCATTGATATGGTAGGGCGGGGGGACAATGTCATCTTTTTCGTATGAAAATTCATCCTCATACATTTGTTTTGTATGATCAGACATGTTGGCCTTCATAATCGTTGCTTTTAATTGTTTCATTGTATGGACCTCCTCTCTCGGTTTGGACGGACACGCTCTGAAGCAGTCTGTTTCAAATCGGTCACCTCATAATCATCTAGCGCATACCAAATGGCGGATAATGTGTGTGGATCGATTTGAAATTCATCTTCCTCTAAGCGGCCGTTCTTATCTGCCTTATAGGTTAGTGATTGAAGTTCATAGATGGTATAAGGGCAAGCATCAGAACAAATGATTTTCTTAAATCGTTTGATTTTCTTTGTATATTGCAAACGTGAGCCTTGGAACTTATGTGCAGCGACCATTTGAAATCCGCGCTGCCGAAAATAGTGAATCGTTTTAGGTTCTGCTGCGTCTGCCTTAATGAGTTCCTTTGATTCAACAAATTCTTTCAGATCAACAGCTGTTTCATCATCCGTTTTCCCGCGGTCGTAATATTCCCAATAAATATATAAGTACTTTTTTTCATGATCGACAGCTAACCGAATGAGCGCATTGTAGGATTCGACAAATCCAAAATCCATCCCCGCCCGTTTCAGCGGTCTTTCAATCTGCCCGATCGCTTCTAATACGTCAGCATGCTGTCTGACCTCAAATTGCGGAAACACTTTTGTGCCATTGATACCGAAGTATCCCTTCCTTGCAATTCGATAAAGATCTGGATCGTATTCTTTCAGCTCATCCAGCTGCTTGACATAGCTTTTAGGAAGAAATAGATTGTCTTCTGCTGTTGAGTGGTGATAGTACGTATCTTTTATCACGATGGTTCGCTGTTTGTATAAGGTTTCGTCATCAAGGACAAAACGTTTCAGCTGCTCATCTCGAAAGAAATGTCTGTACGTCCAATTATCCTGACCAACGGGATTCGTCGATAACATCATATAAAGAGGTAAAACCGGATGTCTCAGCCTTCCAAGCAGTTCTTTAAACCCTTCATAAGAAACCTCGGAACACTCCTCAATCCAAATCATTGAGATGTTGTTGATCGACTTCAATTTCTCAGGCTTGTCCAGTCCTTTAAATAAAATGCTGCTCCCATTGCGAAAAGTGAGAGCAAGTGTTGAACTGCGGCACTTTACTAGATGATCGATGCCAAGATCGCTGACGATTTCTTGTAAAAGAGAGTAGGTCGACTCCCGGTGCGTATCATACACTTCTCGAATGACAAGTGCTGTCCGTTTTTCCTCAAGCAGCTTTAAGATCAGCTTTAAAGCAATGTGATAGCTTTTGGATGAGCCATAGCCGCCTACTAAAAACTGAAACTTTTGATTCCAATCGAACAAAAAGTGTTCAAAGTGAGGATTGACTTCTTTTTCAATCAACGGCGTCATGAATCGTCCTCTTTTCTTTTGATCATGATATGAAGATCTTCTTCTTTTTCCTCACGAACTGCTTTTTTTGTTTTTTCGATTGTTAGCTCAATTTGCTTCAGCCTTAATCTTCGTTCATCTTTCGCATGAGCGAGCTCTTCAAACTGTTTAATCAGCCGTCTTAGTTCTCCCATTGCACGAGATTGGGCATTTAAAAAAGTAGCATGCCGATCCCATGAAAATTGAAACGAAAATTCCTCTGCCGTGATCTCTGGCTCTGGATGAATACCTTCGCCTGTTTCTTCCTCTAATGAAGAAGGCAAGTACGTCGCCTTTTTCAGTTCTTTGATCATGTCATCTTGATCTGTTACATGCATGATGCGCTGCGCTCGAATAATGGCTGCGTATTGAATTTGAATTTGATCCCAGATGATATCAAGAGATGTGCGCCCATCCATTTTTTCCATGATTTCAATCGTTTCATCTGAAAGAAATTGATGAAAGATCGAGTGCGCCTGCTTTGACGGTGTTTTTTGTCTTTGCCAGCCGTATCGTCTTTTCCATGATTTAACGGTATGGATGGAGACGTTGTATTGATCCGCTAGCTGCTGGTACGTCATCCCTTTCATATAATCCTGCTTAGCCTCTATCCGTTTATCTTTCATTTACATTCACCTGCCGCCTCCTTTTAGTTCGAATGATTCCCTGAAGAGAAATCATTTGTGCCGGGCTAGCAAACATTCGTTTGGTCTTTCTAACTATAGGTGGCAACTGTAAGACAAGCTTTTGAAGATTGATGTGATGAAAGAAAAAACGCCTATTCAGCTGCTTTGAATAGGCGTTCTTGTACTTTTTTGGACATTTTGGTCCGAGCTCTTTCCATATGTTTTTGGACTGTTCCTTTTTTTACATCTAGCATGATCGCAATCTCGCTAAATGACAGACCCTGCGTTGTGTGCATAAAAAATACGTCTTTCTCTCGATCTGTCAAAACGGATAAGGCTTCGTCAATTCGCCTTTTGTCCCGCTCACTTACCTCTCTTTCTTTCTCTTGAATGAGGGTGTATTCATGTGATAAAGCCTCTAACACCTCTTGATTAGCAAGAATGGTGCGCTGGTACACAGACCGTCTATCTAATCCTCTGCGTGCGCCTGGCTCTCTACCGATTTGAAGCCATTCCACCACATATTCTAAATCACTGACCATACTGGCGATCATTTTTTGATCATGTTTGTCCTGATCTGACATCTGTTTCTCTTCTTTGTCTTTCAATTGTTCATATCGTTTTCTGGCATCTTTTAAACTTCTTTTATATTCGATCAGTAAATCTTGCATCTGTGCTCTCTCCCTTTTTTAAGAAAATAAAAAACGGACACCAATCAGCCCCTTTTTATAGGGTCTTGATCAGTGTCCGCAGGCTTTCCGTCTTGGACTTATTCAGTTGTTCTTGTTCATCAGACTAGCTGATTTTAAAACCAATCTCATGATCGACTCTTGCAAAATGCCCTTTTGCTGTTTGAATAATCGTTTTTCCATGCTCAGGTACATCCATCATATAAGCCGTTCCTACGTTTCCATCTAACACAATGACTTGAATCTTTCCTTTTTCCATTTCACCGACAAATGTCTGGTTTTCTTGAATCATGAGTTGTTTTGGCTCGTTCATATGCTTGTCTCCTTATTTGATGGTGAGGATCTCATATCGTCACCCATCGTATTTAAAATGATTTCCATTCGAGGACGCATGCTATAAAACTGTGAAACTCTTAATTCTACAATCTGTAAAGAGGCGTCATCGGTAAAGGCATGAAGTGCTTCTTTTATATACTGCAAATTTGGTTGAAGAATGCTGATGTGTACCGGGCGTATCAAGCCTTTTTCAGCAGATGTACGCGTGTCTTGGCTGTTCGCTAGATCAATGGGCATATTGTAAAATGAGCGAATGTCGAGTGATAATGCGCCTTTTATTTTGCTTTTGCATTGCGCTTTAGCGGCTGTTTGAATTCTGTTTATCAATGTCTCTTTTGTGCATAAATGTTCTTTTTCAATGATAAAATGAAGGACCATGCTACGATCTCCCGTCATCCTTCGCCCACTGCCGAATGTCTTGTTCGTTTTGACCCGCATTGAGCAAACATTTCAGGAATGTCATGATTTGCTTCAATCGATTCATGTCGCATTCTTCCTTTCCTTCTTCTTGTCATCAACGGCTTTTTCTGCCATGAGGGTCATGTATGTGCGTTTTTCTTCTGCTGTGGGGAAAGCAAAAATCGGCTCTTTTTGATGAAAAGTGATCCAGCCGCCAGCTTGTACTAGGCAATGCTGTGCTTCTTTTCGGGCATCAAATGTCATCTGATGTCTCATCATTATCAAATCCTTTCTCACGGTCCTCGTCCTCTAATCGATAACCACTTCGGGACATTTCATATGGCCAGTAACGTTTTGGATAGCCGAAATCATTCATTTGCGTCACCATCGGATGTTCGATATTCATTCTGTTTGTCTCCCCTTTTTAAGAACGGTCTTCCTCAAGACTATTACTCTTTTTGTGTAACTTTTGACCAAAAAAAAGCTCTTGAACACCGATATTTAGCAAATCTGCAATATTCTTGGCTATTTCTAAGCTGGGCTTTGTTCGGCCCATTTCTATATTTGCATAGCCACTCGTGTACTTATATCCAAGTTTTTTCGCCATATACGTTTGTGTTTTTCCTTGTAATATTCGTTCTTCTCGTAAATTTTCAAGTTTCATGTTTCCACCTCTTACTCATTATGTGTAAGTTATATTCATTATGATAATATACACAAAACGAGTAAGTCAATCATATTTTTATTCTTTTTGTGTATTTATTTATCTTTTCCGTGTAATTCATGATAAAATTTACACATAATATGAAAAAAGGTGTTTCCGATGGATAATTTGACTGGAAAGATTCTAACTGAATTAAGAGAGAAGCATGGATGGAGTAAGTCTACCGTTGCCAAAAAACTCGGATTAAAGGCGATGTCAACCTATGCTAACTGGGAATATGGATTGAGAAAGCCAGATGGTGAAATGATTGTGAAAATCGCCGAGTTATACGGGGTCTCAACAGATTATCTTCTCACAGGTAAAGACAAAAACGCCTCTGATGACGATCTTGCAGATGATCCTGATTTGCAAATTGCGTTTAAAGCTGCCTCCGATTTTTCTGAAGAAGCACGAAGACAAACCATCGACTTTATTAACTACATTAGAGAGAAAGAGAAACAAAAAGGCCGTCAGCCAAAACAGACAGACGACAAATAAAAGATCTCTTTTCATAAAGCATCACATAGCTGGGTAGATACCCAGCTTTTTTTATGTCTCTTTTTCCCCCTAAAAAAGAATGACATATGAATAAAAAATCATGTTTTTTGGGATAAAATCGTCTTCCCCTACATAATATGTGACAATTTTCACCAAAAATACTCATTTTTCCACTTATTTTGATTGACATATAATTCTATTATTATTAATATATGTATATACCAAAAAAAGGAGTGTTACCGATGAAAAAATTAATGAAAGCTTGTACATTGTCTTTAGCTGCTTTAGGTGCTCTTACGTTCTTCCAAACAGAAGGTGCTCATGCAGCTGCACAGCCTAAAGAACCAGTTATAGCAAAAGCTCCTATTATGAATAAAGTGATTACGGTGAACCGCACACTTACTGTAGGTTCTTCAATCGCTGTTTCACTTCCAGCAAGTCAAATTTCTGTCTCAGGCGCAACGTATGCCATTCAATTAGACCAAACTGCTCCAAACTTCACATGGATCCGTGCTGTACAACGCGGTTCTGTTACAGTGTCTTACTATAATTCACTAGGGGAGCTTGTTATTAACTATATTACTGTTCGTTAAGCGATTTTTTTCATATGAAAAGGCGATGACTATATGTTCATCGCCTTTTTGTGTTTTTTGTGTTTTTACTTAGGATGCTTACCAGTGCTTGCCAATCTCTATCTATTATGTTAACTTTTAATAAAAATAAGTTTACATATTGAGAGGGGCTTATGATGGGAAAAATAACGTCTTTGTCTTGGGAAACGATCGTGAAGAAAGCCATCAATGATGAACCAATTACGATGGAAGAAGGTCTAAAAATTCTTGAAGCAGACGACGCAGAGTTGCTGCCTATTATGCATGCTGCTTATCAGGTGAGATTTCATTTTTTTCAAAAAAAGGTGAAATTAAATATGATCTTTAACGCCAAAAGCGGATATTGTCCTGAAAACTGCGGGTATTGTTCACAATCGGTGATTTCAACAGCTCTGCTTGAGAGATATACAATGCTTGACCAAAAAACCATTGTGGCCGGTGCGCGTGAGGCGTTAAAAAGAAAAGCGGGGACTTATTGTATTGTAGCAAGCGGGAGAGCACCTTCGCACCGTGAATTAGATGAAGTCACCGCAGCAGTAAAGGAAATTACTGAGACGATGCCTTTGAAGGTGTGTGCATGCCTTGGGTTATTAAATGAAGAAAAAGCGAAACGGCTGAAGGAAGCGGGTGTTCATCGGTATAATCATAATCTCAATACACATCAAGATCATCATGCTCAAATTACAACGACCCATACGTATGATGACCGCGTATCGACCATTGAGAAGGTCAAACAGTCAGGGATGTCACCATGTTCAGGGGTTATTATTGGAATGGGCGAAACCAATCAACAAATTGTCGAAATGGCTTTTGCGCTTAGAGCCCTTGATGCGGATTCGATTCCCGTCAACTTTCTCCATGCAATTGAAGGAACGCCTCTTGAACATCAAGAACGTACACATCCAATCAAAGCGTTGAAGGTTTTGGCACTGATGCGATTTATCAACCCGGCTAAGGAAATTCGAGTATCTGGGGGAAGAGAGTTTAATTTACGAACGCTTCAGCCTCTCGCATTATATGCAGCGAACTCTATTTTTGTAGGCGATTATTTAACGACAAAAGGACAGCAAGTTCAAACCGATCATCACATCATTGAAGATTTAGGTTTTGAAATAGAAGAATGTGCGCTTTAAAAAAGTCTGCCGATGAATCGGCAGACTTTTGACGTTGAGATTAGAATCTTTTATGGAAATCGACAGTACCGCTTCCTTCTTCGCGGTCAAAGCTGCCAACAAAAGTCCAGTTAATATAGCCGCCGTCACCATTGTTGACAAACGTACCATCTTCAAATACCCAAATACCAAACGTAATGCCGTCATATTCAACACTATCATAATAGACAACATTGTTCAGTCCGCTAAAATCATGATCTTGGCTTAAGTTTTGAACAACTACGTTGTAATTTTGACCTGCTTCATAAAATGCACTGTATGCCGCATTTTTTACAAATCCATCACGATTTTGAGATGATTTTACTGCTTGTTCAATTTTATCGGCAATGGCTACTGGATCAATCGAGACACTTCCATCGACACCTGTTGTCGTAGCAGCTTCAGCCTTTTGACCAAAAGTCGTAAGAGATAAAGGGACAGCAACCATTGACGTAGCAATCACAGAGCTAACAAAAAATTTACTTGTTTTCCTCATTATTTCTAACTCCTCCTTTAATTGGTATGTTTATGTACTACCCTTTTCTTTGTCACTTAAACACTAATTTAAGAAAAAACTTCTTTTTCTACCAATTAAGAGGCTGTTTTTACTGTTTAAAAGGGCAAAACAACAAAAAAACTACTCTTTTAAAAGAGTAGTTTTCCATCATTACATAAACAGGATAAATAAAATCAGACCTAGGATGATTCGGTAGATCGCAAAAGGCACAAGTTTGATTTTATTAATCAGTTTTAGGAAGAATCGAACAACAAAGAGAGCCACAATAAACGCACTCACAAAGCCCACAATAAAGAATGGAAGCATGTCTGTTGTTAAATATTCGGCATTTTTAACAAGTGTTAAGAGGCTTGCTCCCGCCATAATCGGCATGGCCATAATAAACGTAAAGTCAGCCGCCGCTCGGTGATTCAGACCAAGAATAACACCACCTGCTATTGTAGAACCTGAACGCGAGAAGCCTGGCCATAGTGCTAAACATTGAAATAACCCGATATACAGCGCTTGTCTGTACGTCATATTATCCACAGAGCTTGTTTCTGTTTTACGTTTATTGATCCAATCAGCGACAAGCATCAGCACAGCCCCTAAAATCAAACCGACGGCGACCGTTCTCACATCAAACAAATATTTATCAATATAATCTTCAAATAAGAATCCTAAAATGACGGCTGGGACGAGTCCAACAGCAATTTGAGCAATGGTCAGCTTATGTCCGCTGCGTTTTTGTTCTTCTGTGATATTTTTCTTTAAGCCTAACAAGTTCAAAATACGATCTTTGAACACGATCATGACAGCTAAAATAGAACCTAACTGAATCACGACTTTAAATGTGTTTGCAGCCTCTGGCGTAATGATGTCTTTTGATTTTAGCCAAAGATCATCAACAATGATCATATGCCCTGTAGACGAGACAGGTGCATACTCTGTTAATCCTTCGACAATTCCTAAAACCAGTGCCACGAATAAATCCCATAGATTCATGATTTTCTTTCCTTTCAATTCTGATCTTTTGAACTGGCCAAACATCTATGTCCACATAAAGACAAGCTTCCTTTTTCGAAAGCTCGTCTTTATGATACTATATTTTTTTCTAAAAAAGATTATGACATCAAACCTTTTCTTCTTTATACAAATTGGATCGCATTTTGAACCAATCAAACAGGTGGGTCGTGATCACTTTCAGAACGGCATACGTCGGAATCGCAACAATGATGCCGACGACACTGAACAATTTACCTGCTGTTAATAGAACAAAGATAATCGTGATCGGATGGATATGAAGGTTTTTCCCCATCACCTGAGGAGAAATGAATTTCCCTTCAATGAGCTGAACCACTGTCCAGACAATGATGAGTTTTAAAAGCATCACTGGTGATGTCACAAGCGCAATCACAATCGCTGGTGTAATCGCAATGGTTGGACCAAGGTATGGCACTACACTTGTACATGCCGCAATAATCGCCAGCAGCAGTGCATAGTCAAGTCCAATAATCATATAGCCAATTAAAAGAAGAATACCGATACAGAAGCTGACAATGATCTGCCCGCGTATATAAGAACTCAGACGATGGTTCATTTCGTGAAGCACGATATGAGTATGGTCTCTTAGCTTATTCGGAATAAATTTCAAGAAATAGTCAGGCAGTTTTTTGCCGTCTTTTAATAGATAAAACAGAATGAACGGAACCGTCACGATCGAGATGATAATTTCAGTAAGCGCCCCTAAGAAAGTGCCGACTCCGGTAAAAGTGCTTTCCAAAATCTTCGTCGCTTGACTTGACGCTTTACTTACCAATTCAGAGACGTTAAAGTTCATCGTTTTCTGCACTTGACTAATAAAGTTGCTTCCAGTTAATTGTCTAATCTGTTCTTCTACCGTATCAACGTATTTTGGCAGATTATGAAACAGACTCATCGTTTGTGCTTGTAAAAAAGGAATAATAGATACAATGGTCACAGTAATGATCCCAATAATGACGATATATAAAAGCAAAATCGAAAAGATCCGTTTGACCTTAAATCTCTCTAATAAATTCACAATTGGATTTAATAAATAATACACAACCCCCGTTAAAATAATCGGTAAGGCAATGGTTTTGATGAGTACAATGAGCGGTGTGAAAATAAAAGATGCTTTCATGAAAACAAGGATATTCAACCCTATTAATAGCAGGATGAGTAAAAAGAGAACAAACTTGTTATCAAGAAAAAATTTTCTAAATCGACTGCTCCACATTTGCATAGAATTCATATCTTTCCTCCAAACACGGGCTATTTTATTAGTAAATTGTACACTACTTGATCATCATTTTGTGATCATTGTTTTAGCTTTTTTTCACGTTTCGCAATGGACATGGCCCATCCAATCAAAATCGGTTGTCCGATTAATCTCATCCATAACAAGGCTTGTTCTGTGCTCTCTTGCCCTGGAAATGGAATCCCTTCTCTCGCAGCAAATAGGTTCGCAGGGAAAATGAGCACCAGATAGACAGCGATCATTTTTGCTGCCACAATCCTTACGTTTGGAAGAAGCAGTAATACGGCCAACAGCCATTCCAAGCATGCGGTGGCATAAATGATACCATAGGGAAATGGCCATCCAGACATCATGCGGGCAAAGCCGCTTGGCTCTATCACATGAAAAACACCGGCTGCTATAAATAAAAGCGCGAATGCGTATGTACTTCCTATATGTAGGATGCGCTTCATGTTCGTTTCCTCCTCCCTCCTTCTCAAGTATTACCCGAATGAAGGAGGAAACTATCCACTTTTCGTACATTTATATTCTTTATGTAAGACGCATCAGCTAAGGTAAAGGTTTCATCCGCTTTTCAATAAAAAAGAAGATTCTTTCATACAAACGCTTTCAAAGCATGTATAATCAGAGAAAAGCAGAAGGAGGGAATGTGATGATTCGATTTGCTGTCATCGGAACGAATTGGATTACAGATCGATTCTTACAGGCTGGTGAAGGAGTGGCGGATTTTACATGTACGGCCGTCTATTCTCGGTCTGCTGAAAAAGGACAGGCATTTGCAAACAAGTATGGCATTGATACCGTCTTTACTAATTTACAGCAAATGGCGGCAAGTGATGCGTTTGATGCTGTGTATATCGCAAGTCCAAACGCCCTTCACAAAGAGCAAGCGATGCTGATGATGGCGCATCAAAAACATGTATTATGTGAAAAACCATTGGCCTCTCACCGTAAAGAGGCTGAAGAAATGATTGCTGCTGCGAAAAAATATCAGGTGTGCTTAATGGAAGCGATGAAGACCACATTTCTGCCGAATTTTCTTCAAATCAAGCAGCATCTTGATCAACTAGGCCCCATTCGGCAAGTGATCGCTCATTACTGTAAATATTCCTCAAGATACGATGCCTACCGAAACGGTGAGATTCCAAACGCTTTTAAGCCGGAATTATCCAATGGCTCCTTAATGGACATCGGCGTGTATCTTGTCTTTCCCATCATTTATTTATTCGGGCTGCCACATCAAATCACCGCGAGAGGCTATACACTTTCTTCTGGAGTAGATGGGAGCGGTTCATTACTTTTACAATATGAAGGACATCAAGCACTTCTTTTCCATTCAAAAATCTCAACATCTCATGTATCTGCTGAAATTCAAGGGGAGGATGCCACGATGGTCATTGATCAATTCCATCGCCCTTCTCGTATCATCATCCATGATCGGAATGGACAGCAAACCGATATTTCTATTAAAGATGATCAACCGGCTATGTATTATGAAATCGATCACTTCATTCAATGCATCAAGCAAAAAAAGGGGCAGTCTCCAATCAATACATTTGCCTTATCTGTTCAAACCATGTCCGTCATGGACGAGGCGAGAAGACAAATGGGCATTATCTATCCAGCCGACAGACAAATGTAATGAGGCATTGAATGAACAAAGGGCGTTTTACAGCCCTTTGTTTGTTCATGTGAATCTAGTTTGCCGCTAATACATCGGCAAATGCTTTCACATATGGCGGAAGGTCCGGCGGGCGTCTGCTAGATACAATATGACCATCTGTCACAACCGCTTCATCAAACCATTCTGCTCCAGCATTCGTCATATCATCTTTAATACCAGGTGTACTCGTTACTTTTTTACCTTTCAGGATACCAGCTGAAATGAGCACCCAGCCGGCATGACAGATTTGTCCGATCGGTTTGCCCTTTGCATCAAACGTACGAACGATGTCTAATACTTCTGGATATCGGCGCAGTTTATCGGGCGCCCATCCCCCAGGAACGAGAACCGCATCATAATCATCTGCTTGAATGGAATAGAAGTCTGCATCTGATACAGCCGGCACTCCGTACTTCCCGATATATTCATGATCTGCTTTTTCGCCTACGAGATGGACAGTTGCCCCCTCTTCTCTTAATCGCAAAACGGGATACCATAGCTCTAAATCTTCAAAATCATCACTGACTAACGCAATGACCTTCTTATTTGATAAACGCATAACATCTCTCCTTTTCTTCGGATTTCCTCTATTGTACGAGATCATCTCTTAAAAAGAAAAGCGGTTCCCCTTGAGGAGAACCACTTTCTATTATTCACTGATCTTGAATTTTTTAATTAAGTCACGCAATTCTTCCGCCATTTGGGAAAGCGTCGTCGAAGAAGAACTAATCTCTTCCATTGATGCCAGCTGTTCTTCTGCTGATGCCGCGATATCTTGAATACTTGCTGAACTCTCTCTCGATACATCTGCAATTTCATTCACTGCTTTAGAAATTTGCTCAGATCCTTTTGAAAGCTCACGAACTGTCGTATTCATTTCATTGATTCTTGTCGCAATTTCTGCCGTTTGCTGATTGATTTGTGAGAAGCTTTCTTTTGTTTGGTCTGTAATTGATAGACCATTTTTTACTTCTTCATTCACAGATTTGAACATATTTTGAGACGTTTCAATTTCAGAGACAATTTCTTTGACGAGTTTTTCAATCTCTTTTGCAGAATCTGATGATTGAACCGCCAGCTTACGGACTTCTTCTGCTACAACCGAGAAGCCTCTGCCTGACTCGCCCGCACGTGCTGCTTCAATGGCTGCATTCAGAGCCAGTAAATTCGTTTGATCTGCTATACCGTTAATGACACCTAAAATGTTGGTGATATCTTTTGATTTATGCTCTAATCCGTTGATCACACTTTCAGCTTCTTTCACTGAATGATCAATCGTTTTCATTTGGCCAACTGTCTGTTCAACAAGCTGTCCGCCTGTTTCTGCGACTTTTTTTGATTGAACCGATGATTCTGTAATGACATCAGATGTTTGTGCAACTTCATTTAGCCCTTCGTTCATTTGTTTCAAGTGGGCTGCACTTTGTTCCACCATTTCACTTTGATTTTCGTTTCCGTTCGAGAATGTTTCAATGGATGATGTAATATGTTCGGTTGCTTTTGTCGTTTGACCTGCACTTGCCGTCAGTTCTTCCGACGATGACGCCACGTTTTCAACAGATGTCTGTACAGCTTGGATCACATCTCTGAGTGACTCACTCATTTCATTAAAACTTGTACCGAGCTGACCAATCTCATCCTTTGACCGGACATCAATTTTCTCTGTTAAATCTCCTTCGCTAATCTTCTTAGAAGAGGAGACAAGCATGGAAAGTGGTTTTGTAATAGAACGGATGATAAAGAAGATGAGAATACCGCCAATGATGAGCGCACCAGCTAATATAATGGCCGCCATGTTGAAGACTGGCTGCGCCGCTTCTTCTACTTCACTGATAAACATTGTACCGGCAATTTTCCAACCAGTCGCTTTGTTTGTTGTGAACTCCATTTGCTTTTCTTTCCCTTCAAACATATAACTCATTGAACCTTTGTCTTGTGTATAAAGCTTGTCTACCCAATCACCTGTTAATTTTGTTCCTGCTTTTTTCGTTGGATGTGCCACGTATGTTCGATCTGGGCTTCCGATAAAAGCATGACCTTCTTTACCAATATTGATACTATTAGACTCTTTTACTAGATTCGCAATGTCCAGGTTCATGGCAATAACACCAGAACCGTCCTCTAGTTTTTTAGAAATCGTCACAACAAGTGTACCAGTTGATGCGGTTGGGTATGGAGCGGAAACAGACAGCTCACCGTTTTTCGCCCAGCCATCTTTGTACCAATCCCGCTCAGTTGCGACATAATCAGCAGGCATTTTTTGATTTGGATATCTTGAGAACACTTTTCCATCACTTGAAGCAACAAAGATGCCTTCTGTGTCATCATTCATGCTCATGAATTGCTCAAAGCGCCCTTGAATATCAGTCGTTCCTTTTTGCCCCAGCTTTTTCTTCGTAATCCATTTGCTAAAGAAATCGGCTGCGTCTGTTTTTACTTTCACAACCTTCGTAATGTTTTTGTCCAGCTGTTCTACATTTTCCTTTGCACTTTGCATGATTTGATCATTTAAAGAGGTGCTCGCCGTATGATATGAAGAGAATGCCAATACGATAATTGGGCATAAAAGAATAAATAAGAAAGAGAAAACGAGCTTTTTTGATATAGATGGTTTTTTGAAATACTGTATGAAATTCATAAAAAAGAAAACTCCTTTTAGTAAGATAGTATATATATCGGAAGTACTACTAGGTTCTTTACTTTTTTAATTTATTAAAGTCTAGATAAGTCCAAAATACCCAAATTATGTGCAAAAAACGGAAAAACACCTGACGTCAAAACGTCAGGTGTTCCAAATTATTGACAAAGGGCTAAAATGAATTTGATTTTAGCCCTTTTCTTCTTTTCAGCGTGATAGAAAACCTTTCCAGCCCTAGGAAGGACGAGTACTGGCGCGGAGCGAATTTGAATTCGTGAGCACCAGCACGCAGGACTGACACCGAATGCGAGGGTTTGTCTACACGCTGAAACACCTGACGCCAAAACGTCAGGTGTTCCACTATGACTCTTATATTTTAAATTGTTTGATGAGCTCTCTCAGTTCTTCTGCCATTTGGGATAAAGTGGCGGAAGATGAGCTGATCTCTTCCATTGATGCCAGCTGTTCTTCTGCTGAAGCCGCAATATCTTGGAAACCTGCGGAACTTTCACGTGAAAGCTCTTTGATTTGATTGACTGCTTGTGAAATATCGTTTGAGCCATGAGAAAGTTCTTGGGCTGATCCATTCATTTGTTTCATTTGTTCTGTCATTTCTGATGTCTTATGGGTGATTTTCTCAAAACTCACTTTCGTTTCATCTGTAATGTTTAATCCAGATTGAACTTCACCTGCTACTTGTCTAAACATCTTCTGCGACTTTTCAATTTCATCTACGATTTCGTTCGTCAGACTTTCAATTTCTTTTGAAGAGCTGCCTGATTGCTCTGCAAGCTTGCGAACTTCTTCAGCGACCACAGAGAAGCCTCTTCCTGCCTCACCTGCACGTGCGGCTTCTATCGCTGCATTTAAAGCAAGGAGGTTCGTCTGATCTGCAATGCCGTTGATAACTCCAAGAATGCTTGTAATGTCCTTAGATTTCTGTTCTAGCCCTGCAATCACAAGCTCCGCTTCTTTCACTGCTTGTTCAATCGTTTGCATTTGACCTGCTGTTTTTTGAACGAGCTCTCCACCAGCCTGAGCGGTTTTGCTAGACTCGATAGATGATTCCATCATATGAGAAGTCGTGTTGACCATATGTGATAAGCTTCGATCCATGTCGTTTAACTGGACAGAGCTTTTTTCGATCATCTCATTTTGATGTTCATTGCTGTTTGAAAACTGTTCAATAGATGAGGTAATATGCTCAGTTGCTTGGGCTGTCTGTCCTGCACTAGCTGTTAATTCTTCAGATGAGGCAGCCACATTTTCAATTGAATTCTGGACGGCTTGAATGACTTGTTTCAGCTTTGCCGACATATCGTTAAAGCTCTGTGCAAGCTTGCCGATTTCATCGTGTGTGCGCACCTCGATATGCTGGGTGAGATCCCCCTGACTGATTTTCTCAGCAGATTCAGAGAGCTCTATGAGTGGTTTTCGAATCGATTTAATAATAAAATAAATCGCGATTCCACCGATGACAATCGCAGCAGCTAGGATGATCATGGTTAAGTCAAGCACTGGCTGTGCGGCTTCCTTCACTTCGTTGACATACATTGTTCCCGCAAGCTTCCAGCCTGTCGCTTCATTTGTGTCATAAAACATTTGCTTCGGCTGTCCGTTAAATTCATATTCGAAACTTCCTTTTTTATTGTGATACATCTTTTCGATGAAATCGCCTGTCAGTTTCGTCCCGGCCTTTTCCGTTTTATGAGCAATGTAACGTTGGTCTGAGGTAGCGACAAACGCATAACCTTCTTGACCAATTTTGATGCTGTTTGTATCTTTCACAATCGTGTTCAATCGTACATTTATACCAATGACACCAGAACCATCTGCTAACTGTTCTGATATTGTGATGAGCAGGTCATCTGATGACTTGTCTGTAAAAGGATCTGAAATGATGAGTTTGTCATCTCCCATTGATTGTTGAAACCATGGTTCATTTTTTGCGCTTTTGGCACTGCCTTTATGAATCTCGGAATATTCAGTTAGTTTACCATTCTGATCTGCAACAAATACTTCTACGACATCGTCGTCTGTTTCCGATAGTTGCTCTAATTTCACCTTAAGTAAATCCTTATTTTTAGAGGCCAGTTCCTTTTTTTTCACCGATTTAGATAAATATGAAACAATATCAATTTTAGGCTGTACATCTTTATTGATCAATTCATTTAATTGATTCACACCATTTGCAGCGCTAGACATAATCTCATCATTGAGAGACTTAGACGCCACTTCATAGGAAAATGCGGCCAACACAAGAATGGGCACTAGGAGAATCGCTAAGAATGCAGTAATTAATTTCTTTGACATCGTAAAGTGCTTAAAAAAGTTGATTTTTTTCATGACTCTACTCCTTTTGGTTTATGATTTGGGATCATCCCCCTCTATTCTTAGGTAATACGGATTATTTTTCAAGGTGTAATGTTCAAAAAACCACCAAAATAAGCATTTTTACCTATTTCTTTCGATTTATTCACTTCAAAAAAAGAACCCCAAAAAGCTGGAGGTTCTTTTCATTTGGTTTATTCAACTTTAAATTTGCTAATCAAATCACGTAATTCTTCTGCCATTGAAGAAAGGGTGGCAGAGGATGAGCTGATCTCTTCCATTGATGCCAGCTGTTCTTCAGCTGAAGCGGCAATGTCTTGAATATTGGCGGAGCTTTCACGTGATACGTCTGCAATCTCACGGACAGCCTCAGAAACATGTGCAGATCCTTTTGACAGCTGGACAACTGTTCGATTCATTGTTTGGAGCTGATCTGAGATTTCTTTGGTCATGTCGAAAATATTGTGGAAGCTGACTTTCGTTTGTTCAGTAAAGCTTAAGCCTGATTGAACTTCTTGATTTACTGCTGTGAATACTTCTTGTGATACATCAATATCTTGAACGATTTCTTTGATTAAGTTTTCAATTTCTTTCGCTGAGTTGGCAGATTGAACAGCAAGTTTTCTTACTTCTTCTGCTACAACGGAGAAGCCTCGACCAGATTCGCCAGCTCTTGCTGCCTCAATCGCTGCATTCAGCGCAAGTAAATTCGTTTGATCTGCGATGCCATTAATGACACCAAGAATCTGGGTGATATCTTTTGATTTGCTTTCCAGCGCACTGATGACATTCTCTGCTTTTTTCACTGATTGATCAATCACGTTCATTTGAGAAGCGGTTTTTTCCACTAGCTGTCCGCCTTCTCCTGCAATCTCTGTTGATTTGATGGATGAAGCGGTAATCGATTCAGCCGACTCATTCATGTGCTGAAGGCCTCTGTTCATTTCTTCTAACTCTTCTGAGCTTGATTCCACTTTATCATTCTGGCTTTCGTTACCAGTAGAGAATTGTTCAATGGCTAATGTAATATGCTCTGTTGCTTTACTTGTTTGTCCTGCGCTTGCGGTCAGTTCTTCTGATGAAGAAGCGACATTTTCAACAGAGGTTTGGACGGCGCCAATGAGGGATCTTAATGAGTCAATCATCGTATTAAAGCCTTTACCAACTTGTCCTATTTCATCATCTGATTGAATCTGAAGTTTATCACGTAAATCACCATCGCTGACCTTTTTCGAGAAACGGGCAAGATTGGATAATCTACTTGAAATAGAGCGGACAATAAAGAAGATGAGGGTTCCTGCTACGATCAGTGTCACACTGAACACAATAATGGCAGTATTGAAAACGGGTTTAGCTGCATCCTCTACTTCTGATACGAGCATCGTGCCGCCGATTTTCCAGCCGGTTAGTTCATTGGTGACATACGCCACCTTTTTATCTGTTCCATTGAGTGTATAGCTGCCGTTTCCTTGTTTGTTTTTAAAAATAATGTTCGCCAAATTCTCATTGACTTTGCTTCCTGGCTTTTGGGTTGGATCTGCTAGCACGGTTTTATCCTTCTCCATGATGAAAGCATATCCTTTTTGACCTATTTTAATTTCTTTTAGCTTTTGAATGAGGCTGTCAATTTCCATATCAAGACCAATTACCCCTGAGCCATCTTTCGTTTTTTGGGCAATGGTGATGACCATTTTACCTGTAGATGCTGCGACGTATGGCTTCGTGATGACTTGTTTACCATCAGCACTCATGGCCTCTTGATACCACGGACGCTCTCTCGGATCATAGCCTTCAGGCATTTTTTGAACTGGGTATTGCATGAACAAGCCCTTTTCTGAACCTGCATAAATGGCTGAGACATCTTTTTCATTAATTTTTCCGTATTGCTGCAATTCTTTAATGGTAGCTTTTCTATTTTTTTCTTGAAGATTAACCGCTTTGAGATCATCTGTAAACAGAGTCACAGCCTCTGCCTTGTTCCCAATATTCTCATCGATTAAGGTATCAAATGCATTGACCTGACTCATCGCACTGCCCATAATCTGTTTGTCTAACTCTGTTTTTGATGTAAAAAATGCACTGATTGTGAGTGCGACGGTTGGCAGTATGAGGACTACCAAAAAGGCAATAACTAATTTTTTAGAAATGGATGGTTTTTTGAACCATTGGATCATTTTTCCCATTTTCTCTTTCCCCCTTTACTTCTCTAAAGTTATTATCGGATGAAAGGTTTATTTTTAGAGGGCTGGAAATGACGTTTAAAAATAAAAAAAATACCCAGACAATTCTGGATATTTTTTCATCGTTTTTTAATCAATTTTAAATTGACTTGTCAGCTCTTTTAGCTCCTCAGCCATATTGGCAAGTGTGACAGAAGAGGACGAAATTTCTTCCATAGATGCCAATTGTTCTTCAGCAGATGCCGCAATATCTTGAATGTTCGCCGCACTTTCTCTTGAAACTTGACGCATCTCCTGCATGGCTTGTGACACAAGTTTTGATCCGCTTGATAGGTCAACCGCTGTATCATTTAATTGAGTGAGCTTTTTCGACATACCTTCTGCCGCCTCATAGATGTTTTGGAAGCTTTCTTTTGCTTCTTCTGTCATCCCAAGTCCTGCATTTACTTCTCGGTTAACAGCTTTGAACATCTCTTGAGATTTGGAAATTTCCAACACAATTTCTTGGATCAGCTTTTCAATTTCTTTCGCTGAATCTGCGGATTGGACTGCTAGTTTTCTGACTTCCTCTGCTACGACAGAGAAGCCGCGCCCTGATTCACCTGCTCTTGCTGCTTCAATGGCTGCATTGAGTGCAAGTAAATTCGTTTGATCTGCGATGCCATTAATGACATTTAAAATGCTCGTAATATCTTTAGATTTGTATTCTAATTCTTTCATGACTTGTTCGGCTTCTTGTACAGATGTATCGATATGTTTCATTTGATTCGCTGTGCTTTCAACGATACGTCCGCCTTGTCCAGCCGCTTCTGTCGATTGAATGGAGACAGCAGTCACTTCTGATGAAGTTTGTGACATACCTTGTAATCCTTCATTCATTGCGACAAGCTGATTCGTGCTAGATTCGACTTTCTCATTTTGTGCTTCATTCCCATTTGAGAATTGTTCAATCGACATGGTGATATGCTCTGTTGCCTGACTCGTTTGGCTGGCACTGGCAGTCAGCTCTTCTGAAGCTGAAGCCACATTGTCGACAGATTGCTGGACCGCTCGGATAACTTCACGCAAAGATTCACTCATCTTACTAAAGCTTCTTGTGAGGTCTCCTATTTCATCCTTCGATTTGGTTTCGAGGGTTTCCGTTAGATCCCCTTCACTCACCTTTTCTGAGAAATCAACAAGCCTTCTAAGTCCAATTGTGATGGAGCGAACGATAAAGAAGATCGCAATACCGCCAAGGATAAAAGAAGAAATTAAAAGAATAATGGCAGAATTCCAAACTGGCTGTGCTGCTTCTTCTGTTTCTGATACAAACATCGTTCCAGCAATTTTCCAACCTGTTAAATCATTTGTCACAAAAACGAGACGTTTTTGCTCTCCTTTATTCTCATAAGTTGATGTTCCTTCTTTGCTGCTGTAAAGGATTGATGAAATATTTTCAGTCACTGCAGATCCTGATTTTTCTTCTGGATGAGCGACAATCTGTTTGTTTTTATTTGCAATAATTGGATATCCTTCTCGTCCAATTTTAATGTCTTTGATTTTATCGACAATGTCTTGAACTTCAATGTCGATTCCTATTGCTCCAGACCCGTCCTTCAAGCGTTGGGCAATTGTGACAACCATGCTGTCTGTTGTGGCTGAGACGTATGGATTGGTGACAACAGGTTCACCTGTCTCGTCCTGCATCGCCGCTTTGTACCAGTCACGAGTTGTTGGATCATAGTCCTTTGGCATATCCACTTTAGGATACTGAATAAAATCACGATTTTTACTTGCTGCATAAAACCCAACCACATCATCTTCATTGATTTTACTGTATATCTCAAAATGCTCATACAGTTCGTCCTGGTTTTTCTTTTTAAAGTCTGCAGCACTGGATGTTTCGGTAAACAGTTTGACTGCGTTCTCCTTATTCAAAAGCTTTTGCTCGATCATGTCATTCAGCTCATTGACTCTTGCGTTGGCTCCGTACATGATTTCATGATCTAATTCTTCTTTGGCAATCTGATATGAAATCGTACTGAGTGTAATGATAGGCAAGACGAGAACAAGTGTGAATGAAATAATCAGCCTTTTAGAAATCGATGGTTTTTTCAACCATTTTATGATACTTTTCATGTTTTTCCTCCTTTTAAACGTTATGTTTTATATCGGACAGCTTCATATTATTTTCATGTTTTTCAAATAAAAAGGATGCCTTTTTGTTTATTTTCACAAATTGATTCCTTGCCCAAGCATCCCGCATACGCTAATACAAAAGGGGGCGCTTTTCATATGATTATCCTTTCAGGACAGCCAGTGACAAATGAGCAGCTGGCATCGTTTCAGCTAGAAGGACAAAAGCGGATCATTTTGATGCAGTTACAAGCCTCAAATGATACGTTCCGTTATAGGCAGGCATCTGATTTGTTATTTGAGGTGACTTTACGATCGAATATCATGAATGCGGCAAGAGATTTGAACAAGAGCGGTGCCTCATTTGCTATCTTTCAAAGGTCCCGTGCGAATGACGCCTATTGGCGTGTATCAGAGGCCGGAGCGTTAGAACTGCGCTATCAAGTCGAGCCATCTACGGGGATTAAAGACATCTTTGAAAATGGCTCAAAATATGCCTTTGAATGTGCCACAGCGATTGTCATTGTGTTTTATATGGGAGTCCTGCAAACGGTAGGAGACGAGAAGTTCAATCGAAGACTTAGAAGTTTAACGCTGTATGACTGGCACTATGATACATTATCCATTTATACAGAGCGCGGAAATGATTTTATTTATGGGGATTGCCTATATTTCGAGAATCCAGAGTTTAGCTATCAACAGTCTCAATGGCGCGGAGAAAATGTGATTTACTTAGGGGAAGATCAATATTATGGGCATGGGCTTGGGATCTTAACAGCTGCAGAGATTATCGATAAATTAAATGCCAGAAGACGGCCAGGGGCTGTTCAGTCCGCTTATTTACTGCCGCAGACTACTAGGATGGATGTTATTTATCTCAGGCAAATGTTTGGTAGCTAAAAAGGGCCTCTTGTCTATAGGTTATGACAAGGGGCCTTTGTATGCCTTGCGTTTGCGGTAATCATGGAGCGTGCCAAGCATTGTGTTTGCTAGGATTTCCATTTCTTCTAGATCGTTTCTTGTGACTGGAGGGTCGTGCTGATTCCATTTGACATAACGAACGAAATAGTAATGACGAATGGGGGTAAGGACGGCAGGGGAGTGCGGAAAATCATCAAATAGAAATTCAATTTGTCCTTTTTTCCGATATGAATGTTTTAAGATTTCCATCCTGTCACACCACCCATTATCAAATTATTTCTGCGTGAGTTCATGCATGATCTCTTCAACGGTTAAAATCGAGAGAATGCGGCCAACCCCCTGACCTGCCCAAAGAGCCATTTGTTCTCGGTTTCCTGCAGCAGCTGCCGCTTTTCGCATCGGTGTTGTCCATACATGCTGTATGGGATAGGGGAGAACCCGGTCTTCATTTCGTCTTTCTTCCTCCATCCACTGATTGACAATACCTCTTGCTTTTTTTCCAGAGAAAAGCCGTGTCATCGCTGTTTCACTGCCTTCTGCCTGTAACAGCGCCTTTTTGTACACATCTGCCGCAGCACTTTCTTGACTCGCTAAAAATCGTGTCCCTATTTGAACCGCATCTGCTCCAAGTGCTAGTGCTGCTTTCATAGTGGTCCGGTCTGTGATCCCTCCAGCGGCGATCAATGGGATATGACAGACAGACTTGACATCACTGATCAGGCAGAAAAGTCCCTGCAGAGCATCTCCCTTTGAAGGTAAGAAGGTGCCTCGGTGCCCTCCTGCTTCGCTTCCTTGAAGAACAATGGCATCCATTCCTTTTTCTTCTAAAAGCAGTGCTTCTTTTTTTGTTGTAGCTGTTCCAATGAGAAAGATCCCCTTTTGTTTCAGATGATGAATTGTTTGTTCATTTGGACAGGCAAATGTAAACGACACAGCTGGGACTTCTTCTTCTTGAAGAATGTTGATTTTTTGTTCATAGTCCTTCCATAATTCTTCTTCTCTAGGGATCATCTGTGCTTCTTGTATGACAGGCAGCCGGTCTGTCCAAAATGATACATCTTCTGTTTTCGTTTCTGAAATGGGTTCAGGGACAAACACATTCACTTGAAATGGACGAGATGTCAGCTGTTTGACCTGTCTGATTTGCTGCCTCATCTTTTCTGGCTGTACATAACCACTTGCTAAGCTACCGAGACCGCCATATTGTGAAACAGCGGCGACAAGCTGCGGCGTCACCGCTCCTCCTGCCATTGGTGCTTGAATGATGCCATGTTCAATTTGAAGTAACGCTGTGAATTCTCCCATCTTCTCCCCCGCCCTTACTCGTTAGATGACACCTGGACATAAAAGTGACGATGTCTCGGTCCGTCAAACTCACAAAAATAGATTCCCTGCCACGTTCCAAGCACAAGATCACCATGATGGACAAGAACGTGCTGAGATGCTCCCATATAACTAGCTTTCATATGCGCTGCTGTATTGCCTTCCATATGACGATCTTTTGAATGTTCCCACGGAAAGACTTCGTCAAGCCGGCGCAGCATATCTCGTTTGACGTCTGGGTCGGCATTTTCATTAATGGTGATTCCAGCCGTCGTATGTGGACAATAGACCATAACCTTTCCGTTTTGAATTCCAGTTTCCCGGACATATTGCTGAACTTCATGGGTAATGTCTATCATGTCATCGTGTTTGTCTGTTTGTACGTTGATTTTTTTCATTTCTCTGCTCCTTTTGATCATGTCTATAAAACCATACCCTTTTTATGTGAAACCAATCACTGCCGGTTGGCAGAAACAAATCTTCTTACCTAAAGTTTACCAAGCAAAAAAACCTCGTCAATAGCTCCGAGGTTTTTAGGAAAAGTGAACCTTTTTTACTTCTATGGTTCGAATATGATGATCTTCTGCATCGACAATTTTAAATTCACAGCCTTCTGCTTCAATGATATCTCCAATGTCAAAATCAATTTTATGCGTCATCATCCAGCCGGCAATTGTATCAACATCATCATTTTCAATCGCTAAATCCAATAAATCATTTACTTCATCGATCAAGGCTTTTCCATCCATGACATAGTGGAAGTCACCTTTTTTCACAATATGCGGGGTCTCATCTTGATCATATTCATCTCGAATCTCGCCCACAATTTCTTCTAATATGTCTTCAACTGTGACGAGACCTGCTGTTCCGCCGTATTCATCTACAAGCACCGACATATGAATCCGTTCCTTTTGCATCAAAATCAGCAGTTCTTGAACCGGTGTACTTTCAATGACACGAATGACAGGGCGCATTAAGTCTTCAATGGACACCTCTTGATTGAGAAAACTTGCTTTAAATACGTCTTTGCTATTGATCACACCAATGACATGATCTTTGTCTTCTTTAATGACAGGATAACGTGTATACCTTTCGTTCAGCATATAATGCGTCACGTCTTCCAGGCTCTGTTCAATTTCAATGGCAGAGATTTCTGTGCGCGGGATCATGATCTCTCTCGCCACTCGGTTATCAAATTCAAATATTTTATTGACATATTTGTATTCAGATTGGTTGATCTCGCCCTTTTCGTAGCTTTCAGAAAGGATGAGACGCAATTCTTCCTCACTGATCGCCACTTCATGTTCTTTGACAGAATGAAAACCAAATAATTTCACAATGCCTCGTGCAGCCCCATTTAATGCTTTAATAAACGGGTACATGACTTTATAGAAAAAAATAAGAGGTTTTGCCGTCACAAGACTGACGGCTTCTGCCTTTTGAATGGCAATCGTTTTGGGAGCAAGTTCCCCAACGACAACATGCAAAAACGTAATGATCACAAAGGCAATGATAAACGATATGATGTCTGTCAAAGCGGAATGAAGCCCTGCCTTTTCAAAAAGCGGATGCAGGAAATGTTCCACTGTCGGCTCCCCTAACCACCCTAAGCCTAATGCCGTGATGGTAATACCAAGCTGACAGGCAGATAAATATTCATCAAGGTTGGTTGTCAGTTTTTGAACATGAATGGCTCTCTTATCACCGCTTTCAATCAGCTGATTGATTTTTGAGCCTCTAATTTTCACAATCGCAAATTCAGTGACAACAAAAAATGCTGTCGCAGCAATGAGTAATAGGACTAAAAATACGTTTAAAATATACAAAAAAACCCTTACCTAACACGGGTAAGGGCTCACCTCCTCTGGCGTCAATTAATCATTACGGCCATTTAGGAAGATCATTACAAAACGGAGCAATTCAAACAGGGAGACAAGGGCCGCTGCTACGTACGTAAGAGCTGCAGCATTTAACACCTTGTTCACGCCTCTTTCTTCACTGCTTCTAATGATTCCTTCTGAAACAATGATATTCTTTGCACGAGAACTTGCGTTAAACTCAACAGGCAATGTCACTAGCTGAAAGAACACAGCAGCTGAGAACAAAACGATCCCAAGCCCGATTAAGTTAAGGCTGCCGAGCAATAATCCACCTAGGAAAAGAAGCGGGGCAACACCAGATGCAAAGTTCACGACAGGGAAAATCTTATGTCTCAAGACAAGCGCACCATAGGATTCCTGATGCTGCAAGGCATGTCCAACCTCGTGTGATGCGACTGAAATGGCCGAAATGGAATGGCCATAATACACTGGTTCAGATAAACGAACCACACGCTGCGTCGGGTCGTAATGATCAGTCAAAGTTCCTCTTACCGGTTCAACGGGTACATCATATAACCCGTTGCGATCTAAAATATATCGAGCGGTTTCAGCACCTGTTTTCATACTGGCAGCTTCAACCTTTGAATACTTTTCAAAATTATTCTTTACTTTAAATTGTGCCCAAAAAGACAATCCCAATGCGGCAAATGTTAAAAAATAAAAAAACAGCATGCTCATCAGCTTCCTTTTTATTTTATATATTTATTTACAATTTTAATGACTTTTATGTAACGTGTACAGCAAAAAGCACTAGGTCTTTTTAAGGGGAATCACTACACCAATGAAAAAGAAGAACATTCCGATGCATGCTGTATAAAATGTCACCGTTCCATATAGGTCTTGAAAAAAACGAAGCCACGAGAAATCATTCATGAAATGGTTCACCGCATTTAAATCAAACACGAGTAAAATCACCGCAGATGATAAAAAGTGTGCGCCGATAAAAAGAAGTACGGTCTTTTGAACAAACGACATTCGCATTCCCTCCTTCTTCTCTCTTATTTTAAGATATGGGTTCTGTTTCAATACATGACGATGATGAAAAATTGTTTCCTAATCGGGCATACTGACATTAGCAGTCTCCCTGAAAGGACGAGTTCGATGAAATCAAACCGTATCTTCATTGCCTGGCTAAGATGGCCTCTTTATGTTCGCATTGCGATCATCATCTGTTTCTTGCTTCTCTTTTTTGGACAATTAATCGTCATACTTGAACCAAAGCAGTATCATACGATCTTTGATGGGATCTGGTGGGCTCTCATTACAGTCGCGACGGTAGGCTATGGTGATTTTGTGCCGCAAACCATGCCCGGACAAATCGCAGGTATGGCGCTGATTCTGATCGGGGCAAGCTTTGTAACGGCTTATTTTGCCACACTCGCTGCCGCTGTGTTCAGTAAGCAGCACCATTATGTAGAAGGAAAGGTCGCTTTTAAGGGGAAAGGACATGTCATTATCGTTGGCTGGAATGAGAAAACGAACAAACTGCTTCAATCGTTTCAAACCATTGATCCCGCCATGCCGATTGTACTCATTGATGATTCCTTAAAGGAAGGACCTCTTTTAGAGAATGTCCATTTTATTAAAGGCCATGGTACAGAGGATGCCACACTTCGCAGAGCAAATATTATGAGTGCTGATACATTGATGATTACCGCCGACCAGCATGAGAATGAAGTGACAGCTGATATGCAGAGTGTCTTAACCTTGCTTGCGGCAAAAGGATTAAATCCTTCGTTATATTGTTTAATTGAAATTTTAACCGACCGCTATGTGAAAAATGCTGAGCGGGCTGGCGCCAATCAAGTCATCCATACTTCTGATGCAGTCAATCATCTATTGGTGGAGCATTTTCTTTTAAAAGAACAGCTCATGGCGTTAAAAATAAAAAGAAACATGACCCTCCATAAACAGATCACCATCATTCCAGTACCAGCTTCATTAGCTGGAGAGACATTCTTAACGGCACTTCATCACTTTCTAGAGCACCATGTCATCATTGTAGGCGTACAAAAAAAAGAAGGACCCATGATGAATCCTCCTTTTGGATATGAGCTTCATCCAGAGGATGAGCTGATCAGCTTTTAAAGCAGTGCATCTTCTAATTCTTTGACGAGTGAAAAGCCAATTTCGGCATAAGCCTTTGACACATCTCCGTCTTTCTCTTTCGGTTCTTGGAATTGGTTAAAAGATGCCCCTACATTTCCAACCATCGCATGGTCATCTAATTTATCTTGATAGACATGCTTTAAGAGAAATGGATGTCCCATTTTCACCACAACGCCTGGCTGATCCAGCTGTCCTTTCTCGGCTGTAAACGGAACTCTGAGAAAGGTATAGCCGTCACGGTTGTCAATTTTATAATCAAAATATCCATGATCATAATCCCAATTCCCATTAATGACATATCCGAGCGGCTTCATGTTTTCTTCTAAATGGTACAGTGAAAAGCTTTCACCAGTTAGCCTAGATGGTACATGAATCATACAGAACCCTCCTTTTTGTATAGGGTTCGTTAAAGAGAGGAATTCATACATTTGCCTTTCGTGATTTGCACATTGTTTGTAAATGCGGCATCAAATAAGGCCTGGCTGGATGATGCATTTGTCTCGTTCGCACTGCCCGCTCCTGATGTTTCTTTCGTAGCACTCATTGGACAAATCCGCCCAACATTCCCAAAGTTAACGATGGCCTGCCCTGAAATGTCATGGATATAAATATGATTTGTTCTCATCGCTTCATCAACCTCCTCCATTGATTATTCTATGTACAGAGCTTAGGGAGGCTTGCACTGACACCATGAGAACATAAAAAAAGGCACACCTTATGCAAAGATGTGCCTTTTATTCTTATGATTGTTTGAGACGGCTCTCAAGTTCTGCCTTTTTCTCTTCGAAGCCCGGTTTTCCTAATAAAGCAAACATGTTCACTTTATACGCTTCTACTCCAGGCTGGTCGAATGGATTGACGCCTAGTAAATACCCAGACATCGCACATGCTTTTTCGAAGAAGTACACGAGATATCCGAATGTATAAGCATCCATTTCAGGAATCGTCACAATCAGGTTCGGTACTTTTCCATCCGTATGAGCAAGCATTGTGCCTTCAAATGCTTTTTTATTGACGAAATCAACCGTTTTTCCTGCAAGATAGTTTAACCCATCAAGGTCTTGTTCTTCTGCTTCGATGACAAGTTCATGTCGTGGCTTGTCTACATTCACGATGGTTTCAAACAAGTCTCTTCTTCCTTCTTGTACATATTGACCAAGTGAATGAAGATCCGTTGAGAAGTTGGCAGATGAAGGATAGATTCCTTTTTCATCTTTTCCTTCACTTTCTCCGAATAACTGCTTCCACCATTCTGCAAAGTATTGTAAGCCTGGCTCATAGTTAATCAGCATTTCAATTGTCCGTCCTTTATTGTAAAGAACATTACGGACAACCGCATATTGATAAGCCGCATTTTCTGAGAGCTCAGATGAAGCGAAGTCTTCACTTGCTTTCGCAGCACCTTCCATCATTTGATCAATGTCTGCACCGCTTACAGCGATTGGCAATAGACCAACTGCTGTTAAGACAGAATAGCGTCCGCCGACGTCATCAGGGATGATAAATGATTCATAGCCTTCTTCAGTTGCTAATGTTTTGAGTGCCCCGCGTGCCTTGTCAGTTGTCGCATAGATGCGTTTTTTCGCTTCTTCAGCACCATATTTTTCGATAAGGAGCTTTTTAAAGATACGGAACGCAATGGCTGGCTCTGTTGTTGTACCAGATTTTGAAATCACATTAATGGAGAAATCGGCATCTTCTAGCAGATCCATTACATCTGTTAAATAAGAAGAACTGATGTTGTTTCCAATAAAGATGATTTGCGGTGTTTTGCGTTTGCCTTTTGGCAAACTATTATAGAAAGAATGGTTTAAAAACTCAATGGCCGCACGTGCGCCAAGATAAGAACCACCAATTCCAACAACGAGTAATACATCAGAATCAGATTTAATCTTTTCTGCACTTTTTTTAATGCGGGCAAATTCTTCGCGATCATATTGCTTCGGTAAGTCAACCCAGCCTAAATAATCACTGCCAGTACCCGTTTGTTCATGAATATTATGATGGGCCACCTTCACAAAATCTTTTAAATATGTAAGCTCATGTTCTTGAAAGAAAGGTAACGCTTTCGAGTAGTCAAATTGAATATGTGTCATCGCTTGTAAGCCCTCCATTACGTTAGTTCTGTCCCTTTCACTTTAGCGGAACTAGCTATTGAAATCAAGTGATCGTCATTGATGCAGCAAAAAGCCGCTCCTCATGAAGAGAAGCGGCCATCCAAATTATAGAGAAGCTTTCAAAATCGCTAAAATGTCATCACGGCCAAGTTTCATAAAGTTACCAAAACCACCATATTCCATTTCTTTTGCTGCGATGTCAGCAATTTTGTCCAGTTGATCTTCACCAATATCATAATCCGCTAAACGGTTCGGTGCACCGAGGCTTGTCCAGAAGGCTGACAGCTTGTCGATTCCTTCTAATGCGATGTCACGATCCGATTTTCCTTCTGTCTCAATGTCAAACATGTTCAACATGAGGTTTTTAAAACGTTCGACATTATGATCAAGTGTATGACGCATCCAGTTTGGGAAGAGGATCGCAAGTCCACCTGCATGCGGAATGTCATAGACTGCTGATACTGCATGCTCAATCGTATGAGATGCCCAATCGCCAAAATAGCCCATTTGCAGCGTGCCATTTAAAGCAATCGTTCCTGCATAAAGGATGGTTTCACGGTGCTCATAGTTTTGTAAGTCTTCAAGTAGCTTTGGTGCTGTCTCGATGACTGTTTGAAGAACAGCAAAACACATCCGATCTTGTAGAGGCGTGTTTTTGACATTATGGAAGTATTGTTCAAATACATGGCTCATCATATCAACCATGCCATACACCGTTTGATTCTCTGGCACAGAATATGTGTGCTCAGGATCTAAAATTGAAAAAGCAGGGTGCGTGACTGAACTGCCCCACACATACTTTTCATTTGTTTCCCAGTTGGTGATCACAGAATCCGGGTTCATTTCTGAGCCTGTCGCTGCAAGTGTCAATACTGTGCCAAATGGCAGTGCTTTTTGAGCGGTCGTTTTCTTTGAAATAATATCCCAAACATTTCCGTCATATTCAGCTCCAGCTGCAATGGCTTTTGTACAGTCGATGACACTTCCCCCACCAACTGCTAATAAGAAATCAATGTTCTCATTTTGGCAAATGTCGATCCCTTTTTGCACTGTAGTGAGACGAGGGTTCGGTTCAACTCCTGACAGTTCAAATACGTCAGCCTCTGCTTCATTTAAAGCGCTGATGACCTTATCATAAAGACCATTTTTCTTAATACTGCCTCCACCATATACAAGAAGCACTCGCTTTCCATAACGAGCGAGTTCGCTTTTTAGTCCGTCTAGTTGTCCTTTTCCAAACATCAATTTCGTTGGATTATAGTAAATAAAGTTCTCCATCTGTTCTACATCTCCTTAAAACATTTATATCCAAAAACATGAAAGACTACTGTAACATATGTACATGCAGAACTCAAAAAAGATAACTGCTTAAAAGCAGCTATCTTTTCCATGTTCGATTATAAAGAAGCGTTTAAAATAGCTAGAACATCTTCTTTGTTCAGCTTTTTAAATTGGCCAAATTCACCACGTGCCATTGCACGGTCTGCAATCAGATCAATTTTCTCATCGTTGATGTCATAGTCAGCTAAACGGTTTGGTGCGCCTAGACTTGTCCAGAAAGCAGAAAGTTTTTCGATTCCTTCTAAGCCAACTTCTTCGTCTGTTTTGCCCGCAGGGTCTACATCGAATACACGCACTGCTAATTGCTTGAAGCGACCTGGGTTTTCTTGAATGACATGCTTCATCCAGTTCGGGAACAAGATCGCAAGACCACCTGCATGAGGGATGTCATACACAGCGGATACCGCATGCTCAATATTGTGAGATGCCCAGTCTCCGCGTGCGCCCATTGAAAGCATTCCATTCAGTGCAATGGTGCCTGTGAATAAAATCGTTTCACGAAGCTCATAGTTTTCTAAATCATTGATCAGCTTTGGTGCTGTTTCAATGACCGTACGAAGAAGTCCTTCACACATGCGATCTTGGTAAGGTGTATTCTCCGTGTGATGGAAATATTGTTCAAACACGTGAGACATCATGTCGACCATGCCATAAATCGTATGGTTTTTTGGCACAGTAAATGTATTGACTGGGTCAAGAATAGAGAATTTAGGGAAGACAGCTGGACTGCCCCATCCGTATTTCTCATTTGTTTCCCAGTTTGTGATGACGGAGCCAGAGTTCATTTCAGAACCTGTCGCGGCAAGTGTTAATACTGTACCAAATGGGATGGCTTCCATTGGGACATGCTTACGAGTGACGATATCCCAAGCATCTCCATCGTATTTCGCACCAGCTGCGATCGCTTTGGTTGCGTCAATGACACTACCGCCGCCGACTGCCAAAATAAAATCAATTTGGTTCTCTTTGCAAAGCTCAACCCCTTTTCTAACTGTTGTTAAGCGCGGGTTTGGCTCAACACCAGCAAGCTCAGTGATTGCAGCTCCTGATTCTTTTAAAATGCTGACAACTTGGTCATAAAGGCCATTTCGTTTAATGCTGCCTCCACCATATACAAGCAATACGTTTTTTCCGTAGTGTTTTAGTTCATCTGAAAGGGCTGATACTTCTCCCTTTCCAAAAATTAATTTCGTTGGGTTCCAATAAGTAAATCGATCCATGTGATCTCCTCCTCGCGCTACATTATGCGCCTCTTTCATTCCAAAAGTAAAGTAATTTGCTTTCATCCATTTTCTTACGCATAGTTTGGCTAAAAATCTGCAAAATATAAATGTATTGATACTGTAGCGAAAGGAGGAATCACGATGAGTGCTATTCAGCGTATTGCCCTCGTGCTCACGATTATCGGTGCTATTAACTGGGGACTAATCGGCTTTTTTCAATTTGACTTAGTAGCAGCGATCTTTGGCGGTCAAGGTGCTGCATTATCACGTATTATTTATGGTCTTGTTGGAATTGCAGGCCTTGTCAATCTTGGTCTGTTGTTCAAACCTAGCGAAGAAGCTGTCCGCCGTGACGAGCCAAATCCAGAGGTCCGCTAACAAAAAGACATAAAAAAAGACTGCCTATGAGGCAGCCTAAGGCACCGTTTGAAGCGGTGCTTTTTTTATTTCTTGATAAGGTCTTTACGGTTTGATTGCTCAATCCACTCTTCAAGTTTATCTTTCAGTGTATTGAAACCTTGTGGTGCAGCAGCTTCTTCTTTCACTTGCTGTGGTCTTTGTTTCTTTGGTTTGCTTTCTTTTCTTTCAGGTGCTTCTTGCGTTGCACGGATAGAAAGGCTGATTTTACCAGCATTTTCATCAACAGAAAGAACTTTCACTTGTACTTCGTCACCAATTGAAAGGTGCTCGTTGATGTCTTTTACAAAACCGTGTGTCACTTCAGAAATGTGCACAAGCCCTTGAGTTTCTTCATCTAATGCAACAAACGCACCATACGCTTGTAATCCTGTTACTTTACCAGTGTAAACACTGCCTACTTCAAACTTTGTCGCCATGATAACAACTCCTAAATAAATGTTTTAATATTCGTTTATACGCAATTAAAAACTATATCACAGAACGGTCTTTTACGCAAAATATTTTTTAATTGGGTTTAGATCCGTTCAAAAGGGGGAATACCTGAAAACAAGAATGCTTTCTAGTATTCCCCCCTAATTTGAGAGGCATGAATCCAGATGGATTGATGCCTTTTTTTATTTTAAGATAGCAGGTGCCTCTTCTTTCACTTGTCTATTCTGCAAAAAACGCTGGATTCTTGAAAGTGATTCCTGCAAGTGATCGAGTGATGATGCATATGAACAGCGAATATGTCCTTCACCACTTGGACCGAATACATTTCCAGGGACAACCGCTACTTTCTCGCTAAGCAGCAGCTCCTCGGCAAATTGTTCTGAAGTCATGCCTGTGCTTTTAATGGACGGGAAAGCGTAAAACGCTCCGTTTGGCTGGTGGCAAGTGAGTCCAAGTTCATTGAGAGAGCCGACAAACAAATTACGGCGCCTTCTGTAGCTTTTCTTCATTTTCTCCACATCTTCAAGTCCATTTTTTAATGCTTCTTCTGCGGCATATTGTGCCATAGCTGGTGCACACATCATAGAATATTGATGTATTTTCAGCATGGCATCACGGAGGATTGGCGGTGCTGCCACATAGCCTAAGCGCCACCCCGTCATAGCGAACCCTTTGGAAAAGCCTGAAATCAAAATCGTTCTTTCCTTCATATCTTGAATCGCCGCCACACTCGTAAAAGCTTCATCGTACGTCAGCTCTGCATAAATCTCATCTGTGATGATTAAAAGATCATGCTCCTTTGCAAACTGAGCAATATCTTCAAGCTCTTCTTTCGAGTAAACAGACCCTGTTGGGTTTGATGGAGAGCATAGCAAGATGGCTTTTGTTTTCGGCGTCAGCTTCGTACGAAGATCAGCAGAATCGGCTTTAAAATCTTTTTCTGCCGATGTACTTAAATAAACCGGTACACCGCCCGCAAGTGTCGTCAGAGCCCCATATGCGACGAAACAAGGCTCAGGGATGATTACTTCGTCCCCGTTGTTTAAAATGGCGCGAAAGGCCAAATCAAGCGCCTGGCTGCCGCCAACGGTAATAATGAGTTCTTCTTCAGGACTGTATTCAATTTGAAACCGCTTATATAAATAATGGCTCAATTCTTTTCGCAAAGAGAGCAGCCCAGCATTTGCTGTATAAGAGGTCAGTCCTTGCTCTAAAGACATAATACTGGCTTCTCTCACATTCCAAGCTGTCACGAAATCCGGTTCGCCGACGCCGAGGGAGATAACCCCTTCCATTGTGGCTGCCAAATCAAAGAATTTCCGAATACCTGACGGCTGAATGCTTTGTACCGTTTCAGATAAATAAGACTTTTTCATTTAAGGAGACACCACGATTCTTTTGTCATCGTCCCCTGTTTCAAAGACTTTCCCATCATGCTTATATCTTTTCAAAATAAAGTGGGTAGTGGTTGAAACAACAGAATCAAGTGTCGATAATTTTTCAGATACGAAGCGGGCGATATCAGACATGGATCTTCCTCTGATCACAACAGATAAATCATACACGCCTGACATTAAATACACGGACTCCACTTCTTGGAACCTGTAAATGCGTTCAGCAATTTCATCAAAACCGACGCCTCTTTTTGGGGTCACTTTCACATCAATCATCGCTGTAACGCCTTCGTGTCCGTCTACTTTTCGCCAGTCAATCATGGTCGAATAATCAATAATGACTTTTTGATCTTCCAGCTTTTGAATAATGGCTTCTGCTTCTTCTGATGTCACACCTGCCATTTTTGCAATTGTATTTAAATCGGCGCGGCTGTTTTCATCTAAAATCTCTAATATTTCAGTTTCTTTTTCGGTTAGTTTCATTGATTTCACACCTCTGATTGTAAAAAGCTAGTTTAAAAAAATCTTCTGAACATTATAGCACGTTTTTCCCGTTATGCTAAGCAGGGAAAAGATTCTAATCGTAGCTTAAAATCCACTTTTTAGGGTACAATACAGTCACCTAACAGAGAGTGAGTATCAAATATCGGAGTTGATGAGTGTGGACATTGTACAGCCATCCTATATGAAAAGTAAATTCGGTTTAGATATCTATTACGAACACTATCCAAATGAAGGTAAGAAGACATTGATTTTGATTCACGGCCTTTTCTCATCTACCTTCAGCTATCGAAAGCTCATCCCGCTTCTGAAACAAGACTTCAATTTAATTGCGATTGATCTGCCTCCATTCGGGCAGTCCGAAAAATCGAATACGTTCATTTACAGCTATCGCAACATGGCAAAAATCATCATTGAACTAGCTGGTTATTTGCAGATTCAGCATGCGATCCTCGTGGGGCATTCCATGGGGGGACAAATTGCTTTATATGCTGCCTCTGAGCGTCCCGACCTATTTGAAAAAGCTGTTCTTTTATGCAGTTCAGGGTATATGAATAAGTCCAAAAAGTCGCTTGTTTACAGCACATATATTCCTTATTTTTATCTCTATTTAAAAAGAAAGTTGTTCAAGCAAGGTATTATGAAAAATTTAACCGCTGTTGTGCATGATCATTCGATTATTGATCAAGAGATGGTGGACGGATATTTAAAGCCTTTTTCAGATGACCAAATTTTCAGAGGTATTTTTCGTTTGATTCGGCATAGGGAAGGCGATTTAGCGTCAGATGTCTTAAAGAAAATGGAGACACCTGTCCTGCTGATTTGGGGGGAGGAAGACCGGATCATTCCTATTCAAATTGGCGAAAGACTGCACAAGGATCTGCCGCATTCAACCTTTCACGCATTAAAAAAAACCGGGCACCTCATCCCTGAGGAAAATCCGGTCTTTGTGTCTGATCAAATTGGTCATTTCAGCCTGTCTTAAAACGAACAGGAGCTACTTTCTCTTATGATAAAAAGCTGATTTGCGATATGCTGGCAGCTTTCCATCGGAAGAAGCTGATCAAATGAGTGATGGTAAATGGCTTGAATGTCTTTCGCGAAAGATAACGGGTCTTCTGCGTCGTATAAGGCACTGATGACGTCAGCAGGCTCCGTTTCGTAAAAGTCCTCTCCATACTGAAAAGGGTCCCATGCCTTAATGATTTGAATCATCTCTTCTACAGCTTGACTATCTTTCATGGGGATCACCGCTTATAATAAATTTTGTGATGTTTATTTTAGCACAACCAAGAATGGTTGAAAAACGGCTAGAGGTGGGTTTCATGAATTTCGACGAACAGATCATACGTAAAGGTTCAAAATCAGTCAAATGGGATCAAGCAGAGTCTTTATTCCTGACAACAGATGCGCTGCCAATGTGGGTAGCAGATATGGATTTTAAAGCGCCCCAAGTCGTGCTTGATGCTTTAAAAGAACGATTAGATCACGGCGTATTCGGCTATGCATTTCAGGATCAGGATACGCAGCAAGCAGTAGCTGACTGGGTCAAAAGAAGACACGGTTGGACGATACAAACAGATGCCGTCACCTTCACACCAGGTATCGTGACAGCACTTAGTTTTGCGGTACAAGCCTTTACAGCTCCGAATGATGAAGTGGTCATTCAGTCACCGGTGTATACGCCCTTCTATCAAATGATTGAAAGAAACGGACGTATCGTCTCAACCAACCCTTTAAAAATAGAAAACAACCGTTACATGATGGATTTTGATGATTTAGAGAAGAAATTAAGCAGGCCAGAAGCAAAGCTGATGTTTCTTTGTCATCCGCATAATCCTTCAGGGAGAGCTTGGTCAAAAGAGGAATTAAAGCGTGTAGGAGATTTATGTGTACAGTACGGTGTCACCGTCGTGTCAGATGAAATTCATTCCGATCTGATGCTTTACGGGCAGCCGCATGTGCCTTTTGCCAGCCTTTCTGATGAGATAGCTAACATCACGGTAACGTGTATTGCACCGAGTAAAACATTTAATTTAGCTGGGCTTCAGGCATCTGCCATTATCATTTCTGATGAAGAAAAAAGAACTCTTTTCACCAATGAAGTGCAAAGAAATGGATTGTCTAAACTGAATGCCTTTGCGATTCCTGCCATGGAGGCGGCCTATCGCCACGGAGATGAGTGGCTTGATTCACTTGTTCTTTATCTCGAAAATAATATGAAGATCGCAATGGATTATATTGATGATTATCTGCCGAGCATGCGTTATATGAAACCAGATGCTTCTTATCTATTGTGGCTGGATATTCGTGATTATGAGCTCACTCAAGCAGAATTGAAACGTAATCTGCTGAAAAAAGGCAAGGTCATACTAGAGCTCGGAAACGTATATGGGCACGAAGGAGACGGCTTTATTCGAATGAATCTAGGCTGTCCTGCCGGAACAGTGAAAGAAGGTCTGAAGCGCCTTCACCAAGCATTCACTCAATCATCCGAATAAAACCATTTCTATCAAAAGAACATCCTAACGGGTGTTCTTTTTAAAGAAAAAAACCCTCCTATTATCATATCTACTTTGTACATGAAATGATATAATGAGAGGAATTACAATTATTTACGAGGAGAGCATTTAAATGGAAATGTTCAAGGATTTTCTGCTCCATGTATCTTTTATTCTATTTCCAATCTTTTTATATCATGCACTATGGCTAAGCCGGACCCCTGCTCATTTCCCTAAAACGAATAAACTGCTCATCACCATATTTGCATCCATTTCATCAGCACTATGTATTATGTATCCAGTTGGTTCGATTTTAGATTTGCAGACTGGGCTTCAATCGATTCCCCTTGTACTGGCTATTTTATACGGGGGATATACCGCCGGAATCGTCGCTATCTTGGTTAGTTCAACCGTAAAATTCGTGATGTATGGTTCTTTTTTATGGGTTGGATTGATTGTTGTACCGATTTACTTTTTCATTCCTTTCTTGCTTTACCGGAAATGGCGCCAATATTCTAAGCAGAGAAAGCTGTTATACGGAGTCATGATTGCGTTATCAAAAGGGATGTTTATTTACATTGGACTGCTTGTGGTCAGCTTAATTGAGTACAGCCCTGCATTCATTATGCAGCAAAAGCTACTTGAATTATTTTTCTCAACTCTTTACTACATATTCTTTCTTGTGCTGAGTATTTATTCCATTGAGTTTGTGAAAGAGAATGCGCAAATGAGAACACAGCTTGTCCAATCAGAGAAACTGACGATTGTGAGTGAACTGGCAGCAAGTGTCGCCCATGAAGTCCGCAATCCACTGACGGTGGTGAGAGGATTTATCCAACTGCTCTTTTCAAGTGACAATACGAAAGAGCCGTCAACCAATAAAGATTATAAAAATCTCGTTTTATCTGAACTTGACCGTGCTCAGGATATTATTACGAGCTATCTTGATATTGCGAAACAAAATTATTATCAAATTGAGTCTCTCAATTTATCTAAATTACTTGAAGAGTGTGCGTCGCTGATGACATCCTATGCGAATTTTAAGTCGGTCACGATTCATCAATCGATTGAACCAGACTTATACATCCAAGGTGATGAAACGAAAATCAAACAAGTCATGATTAATTTAATCAAAAATGCAATCGAAGCAGCACCCGAACACGAAGGTAAAATCGAACTGTTTGCTTCAAAAGAAAATCATCGAATCTGCCTTTATTTCGTTGATAACGGTGTAGGCATGTCAGAAAGCCAAATGAAAAAGCTTGGTGAACCCTATTACACATTGAAAAATAAAGGAACAGGGCTTGGGTTGACAGTGACATTTTCCATCATTGAAAATCATCATGGAACGATTCGTTTCAAAAGCTCATTGCAGTCTGGTACAACAGTCACCGTGAAGTTTCCTGAAGATACAAGAAGAAAATGATCAATCCATTTTTTTTGTCCTTTTTTCATCGATCTGCTCCTGCTTCTTAGAAGCACGAACGATCAGACGAAAGCAAATAAATGCAGCAGCAAAGAAAAGCACCGTCGTGATTGCCGCAGGGATATACTCCCTTTTATCTTCAGGAAAATACAGTAGAAAGAATATGATGAACGACATGTTCCGCTCTTCCCCCTTTTGCTCGTTTACTTCACTATATTGGCTAAAAGAAAGGAAATACCTTCTTATGCGAAGGAAATGGAGGAATTTCATATGACAGACATTCAGATTGGACAAATCGTGAAAGGTTTTTACAAAACAGGTGTTTACATTGGGGAAGTGACAGCCATTAAACCATCTACTTATCTCGTTCAAGTAAAAGCGGTTTTAACACACCCCACTCAAGGTGACCTGCATCATCCAAAAGAAGCGGACGTACCTTTTTTTCAGGAAAGACGGGCTTTGGCCTTTAGGGAACAGACGAACATCCCTCATCATATGGTCAAGCCTTATGATGGCGACATACCTGATTATCAAGTATCACTGAAAGACGCCGTAGACAAATTGAAAAAAGGGCTCAGTGCGGATGATTCCAAGTGGGCTGAAAAATCAAGAGCGTGCCTCTCTTCTCTTGAAAAAGATTATTTTCCAGAAGACGCCCGCTAATCTGCCGAATCAAAAAAGTGAGAGAAGTCAATGAGTTCACCAATTTTGGTTGTTTGCGGATTTTCCACATAGGATCGATCTTTTTCAAAAAGGGTGAACAGCTGATAAGTGGTCATGGCATCATCGAGTGCTTTATGATGCTTACCAGCTCCTTCACTGCCGTACTCCTTAGCTGCTTTCCGAAGTCCTGTGAGTGTTCTATCCCCAAAAAAGGTTTTATATTCAAAAGCCAGATCCCTTTGATTCCCCTTAAAAGGAAAACCAATATGATTGAGCATACAGTTTTGCTTCAGTACCTTCATGTCCATATTTCCCCATGTGATAATCTCACAGTCTTCTCCCCCATCGAGTGACACGAGCTTCTCGATAAACGTCTCAAAAGAAATCCCGCTTTCTACATCCTGCTGCGTAATGCCAAGGAACGATTTACAGCGCTTTGTCAGCTTCGGGAACTTTTTCGGTTTGACATAGCTTGAGAATGTGTCTATGATCGTTTCATTTGATGCTTTAACGACACCGGCTTCAATGATTTCCGGGAAAAAATTTTGCGGATGATATTTCCCATCAGGCATCGTAAATTCAAAATCGACCACAAGCAGCGTCTTCTGTTCCATCAGTCTCACCCCACTTTCTCGTCTATTTTCCATCCTGCTACTATTATATTAAGACGGACTTTGAAATCACTTCATTTTCGTGAAAATAATGCAGATTCACTATGCCCAACCTATTCATCAGATGAAAGATCGTTTATTTTCCTTTATAATTATTAAGGAACACGAAATAAATAAAGAAGGTGGTCTTTATCACAAACAGGAAGAAAAACTTGTACATCATGTGGTTTGTGAACTTTTTTGTATCTGCCAGCATTACAATGATCGTCCCTTTTTTATCACTTTACATAGAGTCTCTTGATAGCAGTTATTCGAATGAATTTGTTCAAAGATGGAGCGGCTATGTCTTTGGGGTTACGTTTTTAACAGCCTTTCTCATTTCTCCAATTTGGGGACGGATTGGTGACCGGCATGGCTATAAAAAGATTTTGCTCATTAATGGCATTGGGATTGCAACAAGCATTTTATTAATGGGGCTTGTTCAAACCGTTTATCAACTATTTGCGTTAAGGCTTTTCATGGGACTTGTGACAGGCTTTATTTCGACTTCGATGGCACTGATTTCTGCACAGACCGAAAAGGCAACAGCCGGTAAGACCCTTGGTACGATGCAGATGAGTAATGTCGCCGGAGGGTTATTCGGTCCGTTAATGGGTGGATTTATGGCAGACAGTGTCGGATTCATTTATACATTTTTCTTAACAGCTGCTGTCATATATGTGTCAGCGATTGTCATTATCTTCGGTGTGAAAGAACAGCCGATCCGTTCAAAAGAAGCAAAACGGGTATCTTACTCACGGAAGGACGTCCTTGTCCATATTTTCAAACAGCCTTTACTTGTCGTCACCATGCTACTCACATTTATTACGCAAGTCGGGAACTTTAGTATTCAGCCGCTTTTAGCCTTGTACATTCATGATTTACACGGCCCAGTCAATCTTGCCTTTTATGCAGGGCTGGCGTTTTCTGCAACCGGGCTTGGCAATTTGCTGTTTACACGGAAATGGGGAGACCTTGGAGATCGTATTGGTCACGATAAGGTGCTGCTTGCCCTTCTCATCCTCTCCTCCATTTTATTCATCCCGCAAGCGATGGCAGATTCCTACGGGATGTTAGTGATCTTCCGTTTCTTATACGGGATGGCACTAGGCGGCATCATTCCTTGTACGACGGCCTATATTCGCATCAAAGCGCCTGCCTCTATGCAAGGAGAAGTGCTTGGTTACAATGTCAGCTTCCGCTTTCTTGGAAATGTCGTCGGACCCGTCATAGGCGGTATTGTGGCGAGTCATTACGGAATTCCAGCTGTCTTTTATGTTACCGCCGGCATTTTCCTTTTCGGGGCATTATTTTTATGGGCGGTCCGCTCACAATCAAAGACAAAAGAGAGGAGTGTCTGATCCATCATCAGATACTCTTTTCTTCTGTCTAAATGCCTTGTTTACTAGACTTCACGTCTATTCTTTTCTAAAAATAACCTTCTCGTAATCGCAAAAGAATGGTACGATATGGCTAGAAATCCGAAGAAAGTGAGTGACCTCATGTTTCGTGCAATCATTGGTTGGTTATTACTTGCTGCCCTCATCCCATTATTTGTTCTGACTTTTTATCTATCAAAGGAAGAAGCCGCAAGTGTAAAACCTGTTAACGAAGTGCTTGATCAAAAAATCAAGCTGGAAAAGGTAGACTTTTCCCAAAACAGTTATATGTATGATCGAGATGGTTCTCTTATCTCTGAGATCGTATCAAACGATGAGAACCGTGTTTTCGTGAAATACGATAAAATTCCTGATTCCGTCAAGGAGCTGTTCCTCCGATCAGAGGACCGCAACTTTTATGACCATAAAGGCATTGACTTTATGGGCGTGATTCGTGCCCTTGCTGCAAATGTGAAAAACCATGGCATTAGCCAAGGCGCCAGCACCATCACACAACAGTTATCCCGTAATTTATATTTAAGTCATGAACGTTCATTCAGCCGAAAGTTTACAGAACTGCTCTATTCCTATGAGCTCGAGCGAAAATTTACAAAAGAGGAAATTCTCGAAAGCTATTTAAATACGATTTATTTCAGTAACGGGGTTTACGGTGTCGGTTCTGCGGCTAATTACTATTTTGATAAGCCGCTTAGTTCTTTGACGCTTGCACAGATGGCATTTATTTCTGCGATTCCTAACAACCCTACGCTGTATGACCCATTGAAACAATTCAAACATACAAAGAAACGCCAGGAACGGCTGCTTGGTATTTTAGAAAAAGATGGTGTCATTACGAAGAAGCAATACAAAAAAGCAGTGAAAGAAAAAATCAGCTTGTCCTTAAGTGAAAAGAAAAATCTTTATCCTGACTATGTGACATATGCTAATGAAGAATTTACCGATCTGGTGTCTGATCAGGAAGGCTTTACAAAACGATTGAAAAAAGCCAAAACAGCTGGCGCAAAAAAAGCAATTCAAAAAGAATTATCAGAAAAGGTTAGTGCATTGCTTCAAGATGGTGTGAAGATTTATACAGCACTAGACCCTTCCTTACAACAAAGAGCGGTCTATCAGCTCAATGCACAATTGCCTTATCAAGGTGTGGAAGGCGGTTCAGCAGTCATTAACCACCAAACCCACCAAATCGTCGCACTTGCTGGCGGGAAGAATTATAAAAAGTTTGATTTCAACTACGCCTATCAAGCGCAAAGACAACCTGGTTCCGCAATTAAGCCGCTGTTAGATTATGGCCCTTATATTGATCAAACCGGTGCCACGGCATCAAGCAAAATTAGTGCCGGCAAGTTTTGCAGCAGCGGATACTGCCCGCAAAACTATAGTCATAAAACATATGGAACTGTAACACTTGAAACAGCCTTTAAGAACTCTTACAATACACCAGCGATTCGTATGCTTGATACAGTCGGTGTCAAAAAAGGCTTCAGCTATTTAGAAAAGTTTTCATTCGAACATATTGTCGCAGATGATTACCGCCTCCCTTCTGCACTTGGAGGATTTACAAAAGGCTTCTCGCCGCTAGAAATAACCGATGCCTATACCGTGTTTGGCAATCAAGGTGCCTATACGCGAAATCACTCCATTACAAAGGTCACAGACTTAAACGGCAAAACCCTTTACAAGTGGAAAGAGTCGCCGAAGCAAATCTATTCTCAGCGTACAAATGAAACAATGCGCAAACTACTTGCCTCTGTTGTGAAAAGTGGAACAGGGAAAAAGGCGAATTTCAATTCTCCTTACATTGGGGGGAAAACAGGGACATCCAATGACTACAAAGACATTTGGTTTGTTGGCCTGACAGATCAATACACAATGGGTGTATGGGTAGGAAGAGATAGAGGAACCGTTGAATCGATTTATAGTTCAAGCCCGCACTTACGTATTTGGAAACAAACTATGCAATACGCTAGATAAACAGGAGGTTTGATTGCAATGCATTCAACACAACCCTCTCACTTCATTTTATTTGACGGTGTCTGCAACGTGTGCAGTGGTGCTGTTCAGTTTATCATCAAGCGCGACCCGAATGAGCGGATGATGTTTGCTTCTTTACAATCAGATACAGGACAGCGTATTTTAAAAGAAAACGGCTTGCCTTTAGATGAGTTCAATTCATTCATTTATATTGAAAATGGGACCCTTTATATGAAGTCAACAGGCATCTTAAAAGCCGCGCGGCATTTAAAAGGGATATACAGATGGAGCTATTTACTCCTCGCGATCCCTCGTCCAATCCGTGACTGGTTTTATCAGCTCATTGCAAAGAATCGCTACAAATGGTTTGGTCAAAAAACATCCTGTATGATGCCTACACCAGAAATTCAGAAGCGGTTTCTTCCATAAAAAAAAGCATCCTCCATCATCGGAGGATGCTTTCTTTCGTCTGATTAAGCTGGCAGACTCGCCATCACACTGTTATAAAGCTTAATAAATAAGTACAAAATGCCGATCAAAAACGTGGCCCAAAACAGCAGAATAAACATCATAAACCCAATTAAATTCAGCATGGAAAGTGATTGATAAATGCGTACCACAACCCAGATAAAATAGACGAGACTTGCTAAAACAAAAAGTCCAACAAGCAGAATGAGCTGCTGCGTCAATAGAAATGCAAGTAAGCTGGCAAACAAATAGACAACCGATGCAATCCGAATTTTCTTTAAGTTCTCCCCTTCAGGGTCCTTTGCAAAAAAGAGCAGCGCCAACTCTAACACCGTATCTGCAATGAGTTTTAAAGCAGATAAAATCATAAAATAAACAAGTGCAAATGCGGCAAACAAAGCAAGACGAATGCCCTGTTCAGAGAAAAATTCCAGCATTCCTTTTAAAATCCCTGCTTGGGTCAAGAAGTCAGTCGTGATACCTACTGTAAAAATAGAAAAGGCAGAGCTGAATAGCAAAATCGAAATCAGCGGAAAATATCCAGTCAAATATGTATTTTTCATAAATAGATCCTTTCTCATAAGCTCATTTTTATTATGGCTCACTTAAAACGGATTGACAAGATGCTTTCCAAGTAAACTGGAATCTAAATCAAATTTGTGATTTTGCACGTACATTCCTTCACAAACTTACATTTTCCCGTTAAAGTATTACTATTACGAAAAAATTGCGCGTTAGGGGTATACTCGTGAAAAAAACTTTAAGACTGCAAACACGGCTGACGATCTTTGTCTGTATTGTTGTCCTGATCTCCCTCTGTATCACATTCTTTACGATCTGGTCAGAAACAGCCAAAAATATTCATCAGCAGGAACGTGATATCGCCCTCTCCACTGCCAAAATGGTCGCAGAGGCTCCGATCACAGCAAAATCATTGGAAAAAGATCAATCATATACAGCACTGCGAAAATATACAACAAGTGTTCAGCGTATTACCAAAACCGAATTCGTTGTCGTCATGGATATGAACGGTATCCGCAAAACACATCCGAATCCGCAAAAGATTGGGAAGCGGTTTGCTGGCGGTGATGAAAAACCGGCATTACAGGGTAAAGAACATATTAGTACCGCATCTGGAACACTTGGCAAGTCCATGCGTGCCTTTGTTCCTGTTTATAACCAAGATGGCAAGCAGCTCGGGGCTGTGGCAGTTGGGATTACATTAAAGGAAATTGATTTAATTATTCATCAAAGCCTGCTCCCGCTCTACTTTGTCACATCGCTAAGCCTTTTATCTGGCATTATCGGCGCACTCATTGTGGCACGTAAAGTAAAGAAGATTATGTTTGGACTAGAGCCAGATGAAATTGCCACATTATTAAAAGAACGAAGCGCTATGCTAGAATCAACAAAAGAAGGCATTCTTGCCGTCGATCAGCACGGTAAAATCAAGCTGGCAAATGCAGAAGCTAAACGTCTTTTTCATAATATGGGCATTATGGTTGACCCTAGAGAACAAGATGTACAGGCCCTTCTTCCTTCAAGCGGCTTAAAGCAAGTAATCGAAACACGGAAACCGCTGCTTGATCGCGATGTCAGAATGAACGGACTGGAGCTGGTCTTTAATGAGGTTCCGATTACGGTAAAAGGAGAAATTGTCGGAGCGATCGCAACCTTCCGTGACAAAACAGAAGTCAAACACCTGGCTGAGCAGCTGAGCGGGGTGAAGATGTATGCCAATGCACTTCGTGCCCAGTCACACGAATTTATGAACAAGCTCCATGTCATTTTAGGATTGGTCCAGCTGAAGAACTATGATGACCTTGGCACCTATATTAAAGATATTGCGATTTATCAGCAGACAGAAACAAATGAAATCATCAACCATGTGAAAAACTCTGTCTTAGCCGGGTTTTTACTAGGAAAACAAAGCTACATCAGAGAACAAGGCGCAGCTTTAGAAGTCAATTGCAGTACACAAGTACCAAACTCGGAGGACCCAGCAGTCACACATGACCTTATTACGGTCATCGGTAATCTGTTAAATAACGCACTCGATGCCGTTTCCCATACAGAGAACAAAAATATCTCCATCTCATTCAGATATGTCCAAGAGCAGCTTCATATTGAAATTACAGACACAGGGGTCGGTCTGACAAAAGAAGAACAGGACATTATGTTTGATCAAGGCTTTTCAACAAAAGGAGAAGACAGAGGATTTGGCCTTTACTTTGTTGACCAAAGCATCAAAAAACTGAACGGACATATGATCGTCACAAGCGAAAAAGGAGAAGGAACGACCTTTAGTCTCCGTATTCCATATAAACAAAAGGAGGATTCACATGATTAATGTGTTGATCGTAGAAGATGACCCAATGGTCGGGGAGCTGAATAAACGCTACTTGACCCAAATAGAAGGATTTGAATTAAAAGGGATTGCCACCTCATTTCAGAAGGCACTAGACATCTTAAAATCAGAAATCATTCACCTTGTATTGCTTGATATTTATATGCCTGGACAAAATGGGCTTGCCCTATTATCAGAAATTCGTCAGCAAAATCATTCCGTTGACGTCATCGTCATTTCAGCTGCAAATGAAGTGGATGTCGTACAGCAAACGATGCGGAACGGAGCTGTCGACTATTTAATCAAACCTTTTGAGTTCGAACGCTTCCAATCAGCACTGGCAGAATATAAAAGAAAACATGCCCTATACCAAACGATGAACAGCATCTCGCAAAATGATTTAGACGCGAAGCTTTTTCATAAAAAAGCAGAGGCGGAAAAAGTCCTGCTGCCAAAAGGCTTAACGAAGAGCACACTCAAACTCATCTGGACAAGCATTCAATCATTCGGTCAGCAGGCTTTCACGACCGAAGACCTAGCCAATCATACTGAAATCTCCCAAGTTTCGATTAGAAAATATTTGAAATTTCTTGAGGATATCGAAGTGGTTGATGTGGAGATGGCATACGGGACAATCGGCCGCCCTGTTTTCCAATATAAACTGAATACAAGCAACATGAATTTGATACAGCAATATCTTTAATTTGACACATCTGACCTTTCACAAAGGCCAGATGTTTTTTTATGGCATACGATGTCACAAACCCCTTGATATCAGTGGTTCCACTGTAGTAGAGCACATCATAAAAGCGGCATTATATCATATTTCAGCACATAAAAAGACATCGAATTTAGCCTTTTAACATTTTTTTAAAAATAAAACAAATTTCTATTTATTTATTCGATGGGAAATGATAAATTATGATTGATTAGTTCAACGAGATATAAGTCTGATGTCTTACATCTTCTCTCCTGTTTCCATCAATTTTAAAAGAATGCAGGATAAAATACCCTTTTCACAAGGATAGGAGAAGGCAAGAGTCGGTCTTTTTTCGCGAGACTTTTCTGAAACTTTTAAATTTTATAGGGGGTTATGTTTTGAAGAAGCGCAAAATTGGACTTGCATTGTCCTTAGTCGTAGCAGCAGGAACCATCCTTGGAGCATGCGGCAACTCTGGCTCAAACAGCGGTGAAAACAAAAAAGATAAAGATCAATTCACTGTTGCAATGGTAACTGATGTCGGTGGTGTCGATGACAAATCGTTTAACCAATCTGCTTGGGAAGGTTTACAAGCATTTGGGAAAGACAACAATTTAACAAAAGGTAAAAACGGCTTTGATTACTTACAATCTAAATCAGACGCTGACTATACAACAAACTTAAACACACTTGCTCGTGAGAAATTTGATTTGATTTACGGAATTGGTTTCTTAATGCAAGATTCTATTACTGAAATTGCTGATCAACGTAAGAAAAACCACTTTGCCATCGTTGATGCAGTTGTAAAAAAAGACAACGTAGCAAGCATTACCTTTAACGAAAATGAAGGTTCATTCCTTGTAGGTGTGGCAGCGGCTCTTTCTACAAAATCAAACAAAATTGGTTTTGTTGGCGGCGTTGATTCTGAATTAATCAGAAAATTCGAAGTTGGTTTCCGTGCAGGCGTTGAAGCAGCTAATCCAAAAGCAAAAGTTGAAGTGAAATATGCTGGTGCATTCGATAAAGCAGACATCGGTAAAGCAACAGCTGAAAGTATGTACAAATCTGGCGTTGACGTCATTTACCACGCAGCAGGCGGAACTGGAACTGGTGTCTTCACAGAAGCGAAAAACCTGAAAAAAGCTGATCCTGACCGCAAAGTGTGGGTCATTGGTGTTGATAAAGACCAGTATGACGAAGGTAAAGTACCTGGAACAAAACAAAGTGTCACTCTTACTTCTATGATTAAGAAAGTAGACACAGCGGTACAAGACTTAACAACAAAAGCAAAAGAAGGTAAATTCCCTGGTGGCGAAGTCATCACGTACGGTCTGAAAGAAGGCGGCGTTGACATCTCTCCATCTCAAGAGAATCTTGATAAAGATGTATTGAAGAAAGTCGAAGAATGGAAACAAAAAATCATCAAGGGTGAAGTAAAAATCCCTGCAACACGTGATGAACTAAAAGATTTTAAAGCTTAATTTGTGCATCGGGATAAGCGCGCCTTATCCCCTTGCCTCTCCTTTACCTCCTCTTTATTCGTAAAAGGTGGTAAAAGAAAAGCTGCAGCCTTGTTTTGCAGCTTTTCTTTTGCTAGTTTTTATCTTCATCAGCACCCTAAAAAAGGAGCGGTTAAACCTGTGGATTATGTCATTGAAATGTTGAATATACGCAAAGAATTCCCTGGCATTGTAGCAAATGATAACATTACGCTGCAGCTAAAAAAGGGCGAAATTCATGCGCTGCTTGGTGAAAACGGCGCTGGAAAATCAACGCTTATGAACGTGCTTTTCGGACTGTATCAGCCTGAAAAAGGTGAAATCAAGGTACACGGAAAACCGGTTACAATCTCAAGTCCAAATGATGCTAGTGATTTAGGCATTGGAATGGTCCATCAGCATTTTATGCTAGTTGATACATTTACTGTGGCTGAAAACATCATTTTAGGAAAAGAGCCAAAGAAATTTGGAAAGATTGACAAAGAACAAGCCATTCAGCAAGTGCAGGAACTTTCTGACCGTTATGGACTAAAAATAGACCCTGCGGCTAAAGTATCTGACATCTCAGTCGGTATGCAGCAGCGAGCAGAAATCTTAAAAACACTATACCGCGGCGCTGACATCTTGATCTTCGACGAACCAACAGCCGTCTTAACACCTCAAGAAATAAAAGAACTCATACAAATTATGAAAAACTTAATCAATGAAGGCAAATCCATTATTTTAATTACCCACAAGCTTAAAGAAATTATGGATGCCTGTCATCGTGTGACCATTATCCGAAAAGGGCAAGGTATTCGTACACTTGATGTGGAACACACAAACAAAGACGAGCTTGCCAGTTTAATGGTCGGCCGCGAAGTCTCATTTAAAACAGACAAAAAAGCAGCCTCCCCTGCTGAAGAAGTCTTGCAAATTCAAGATCTCACTGTTAAAGATACGCGAGGAATTGAAGCCGTGAAACAACTCAATTTATCAGTGAAAGCCGGTGAGATTGTCGGAATTGCGGGTGTAGACGGAAATGGTCAATCTGAATTAATTGAAGCCATTACAGGTCTGAAAAAATCCGAATCTGGGACGATCATGCTAAACGGGAAAGCCATTCAAAATCTCCCGCCTCGTAAGGTCACAGAATCTGGTATCGGACATATTCCTCAAGACCGTCATAAGCACGGACTTGTCCTTGATTTTTCAATTGGAGAAAATATTTCCTTACAAACGTATTATCAGCGTCCATATTCGAAGTTTGGCTTGATGAATATGAAAAATATTTATCAAAAAGCAAAACAAATCATTGCTGAATACGACGTACGGACACCTAGTGAATATACAGAAGCACGTGCGCTATCAGGTGGTAACCAGCAAAAAGCCATTATTGGCCGTGAAGTGGACCGAAATCCTGATTTATTAATTGCTGCACAGCCGACACGTGGACTTGATGTCGGAGCCATTGAGTTTGTTCATAAACGTCTGATTGAACAAAGGGATTCAGGCAAAGCTGTTCTGCTCATCTCCTTTGAGCTTGATGAAATTATCAATGTCAGTGATAAGATTGCTGTGATTTTCGAAGGCAGCATTATTGCCATTGTGGATCCAAAAGAAACTACAGAGCAAGAACTTGGTCTGTTAATGGCTGGAAGTACGCAACAGGAAGTGGGGAAAGAAGCAAATGTCTAATCGCTTAACAAATCTGCTGATTCCGCTTATCGCCATTGTACTTGGTCTTTTCGTTGGGGCCATCATTATGCTGGCAAGCGGTTATAGTGTCATCGAAGGTTATAGCGCCCTTTGGAATGGCGTATTCGGTGAAACCTATTATATGGGAGAAACCATCCGACAAGTCACGCCTTATATTTTATCAGGACTTGCTGTTGCCTTTGCATTTCGGACAGGCCTCTTTAATATCGGGGTAGAAGGTCAAATGCTGATTGGCTGGGTAGCTGCTGTATGGATCGGCACAACTGTCCATGCCCCTATGTATATCCATTTGCCTCTTGCACTGATCACAGCAGCAGCTGCTGGTGCATTATGGGGCTTTATTCCTGGATTTTTAAAAGCTCGTTTTTACGTACATGAAGTCATTGTCACCATCATGATGAACTACATTGCCCTTCATGTCACAAATTATTTAATCTCAAATGTCTTAACAAACAATAAAGATAAAACAGAAAAAATTGATGCAACAGCTTCCCTTCGATCTGGTTTTTTTGAGCAGATCACTGATTTCTCTAGAATGCATAATGGGATTTTTGTTGCCATTATTGCGGCTGTTGTCATGTGGGTTATTATCCAGAAAACCTCTAAAGGGTTTGAATTACGTGCAGTTGGGATGAACCAGCAGGCCTCTCATTATGCTGGGATGAACGTTCGACGCAACATCATTTATGCGATGCTCATTTCTGGTGCCTTTGCAGGTCTTGCAGGTGCGATGGAAGGACTCGGAACATTTGAATATGCTTCGATTAAAGGATCATTCACTGGCGTTGGTTTTGACGGAATCGCTGTTGCCTTATTAGGCGGAAACACAGCTATTGGTGTCGTCTTAGCGGCATTATTGCTTGGTGGATTGAAAGTCGGTGCTTTAAACATGCCGCTTGAATCTGGCGTACCGACTGAGGTCGTTGATATTGTGATTGCGATCATTATTCTTTTCGTTGCCTCAAGCTATATCATCCGTCTTGTCATTCAACAATTGAAGAAAAAGGGGGGAAAATAAGTGGGATTTCTGCAAATTCTTGAAATCATCGTCCCGGCTACACTTGTATATGCTGCACCACTTATTTTAACCGCTCTTGGAGGCGTCTTTTCAGAAAGATCAGGTGTCGTCAATATCGGTCTTGAAGGTTTGATGGTCGTCGGAGCATTTTCTAGTATTATCTTTAACTTAATGTTTGCTGATACGTTTGGTGCCTTGACCCCGTGGCTCGGTCTACTTGTTGGTATGGCCATTGGCGGCGTGTTCTCACTCATTCACGCTGTTGCCACGATTACGTTCAGAGCAGATCAAACGGTCAGTGGTGTTGCGATTAACATGCTAGCCCTTGGTGCTACGCTTTTTGTTGTCAAACTGATTTATGGAAAAGCACAAACGGATAAAATTACAGAACCTTTCTATAAAGGAGATATTCCCCTTTTAAGTGATATTCCGATCATTGGTGATATTTTCTTTAAAGATGTGTATTATACGTCCATTCTCGCATTAGTTCTTGCGGTTGTCGCTTGGTTTGTTTTATTTAAAATGCCGTTTGGCTTACGACTTCGTGCAGTCGGAGAGCATCCAATGGCAGCTGATACAATGGGAATCAAGGTATACCGAATGCGCTATATCGGGGTCTTCATTAGTGGTCTTTTTGGCGGTCTTGGCGGAGCTGTGTATGCATCGACCATCGCTCTTGATTTCTCACACGCCACCATTACAGGACAAGGTTTCATTGCGCTAGCCGCCCTTGTTTTCGGGAAATGGCACCCATTTGGCGCTATGGGCGCTGCTTTATTCTTTGGATTTGCACAAAGCTTAAGCATCATTGGCTCTCTGCTTCCGCTGTTTCAAGATATCCCGAACGTGTACATGCTCATCGCACCATATGTGCTGACGATCCTAGCTCTTACTGGCTTCATTGGACGAGCAGACGCACCAAAAGCACTTGGTACCCCTTATTTAAAAGGAAAACGATAAATAAATACCATGTATGATCAATCCCCTGAAGGACAAACTATCTTCAGGGGATTTTTGTATGATAAAAACGACAAAACCCCCGTTTATTTTACTTTTATTACACTTAATTTAGTTTAATAAATAGATGAGTGTCACAGAATCTTCTACAATTGAGACAAATAGCATTTGGGGGTGTTTATGTGGCTAATACACAACAATTGAAATCGATTACAAACGATTCTGACAATAATAAAAGCGTTTTCCGAAAAATTCTTTCTTGGAAAATTGGTGTTATTGATCTACCTGTGTATATAGTACTTGCAGCGATTATTTTAACTGCCGCTTATTTTAATAAAATTCCAGCAAATATGCTTGGTGGTTTCGCTGTTATTATGATTTTGGGGATTTTCCTAGGAGATGTAGGACAACGTATTCCAATCTTAAAAGATATTGGTGGACCGGCGATTCTTTCTTTATTCGTACCATCGTTCCTGGTCTTTTTTCATGTTCTGAATCCAAACTCGTTGGAAGCGGTTACGTCTCTGATGAAAACGTCGAACTTCCTATACTTCTATATATCTGCTCTTGTAGTAGGTAGTATTCTTGGGATGCAACGAACTGTTTTAGTACAAGGCCTTATTCGTATGTTTGTTCCTCTTGTTGCAGGTACAATTACAGCTGTAGCTGCTGGAATTCTAGTGGGTCTTCTAGTTGGTTACACACCGCATCATTCGTTCTTCTTTATCATTGTACCGATTATTGCCGGTGGTGTCGGTGAAGGGATATTGCCATTATCGATTGCTTATTCGCAAATTCTTGGTGTATCAGCAGAGTCATTAATTTCTCAATTGATTCCGGCTGCTGTCATTGGGAACGTCATTGCCATCATTTGTGCTGGCGCAATGAAAAAGCTTGGTGAAAAACGTCCTGAACTAAACGGGAATGGACGACTTGTTAAATCAAAAGAAGCAAATGAAATCTTTGAACAGCCTGACATGGATACTAAAGTTGACTTCAGCTTAATGGGTGCAGGTGTACTTGTTGCTTGTACAACCTTTATCTTTGGCGGCTTATTAGAAAGTTTTGTTCATATTCCAGGTCCAATCTTAATGATTGTTCTTGCTGCATTAATCAAATACTTAAACGTGATGCCTCAGCATTTGCAAAACGGCTCACAGCAGTTCTACAAGTTTGTATCGAAAAGCTTTACATGGCCTCTAATGGTTGGTTTAGGAATTCTATACATTCCACTTGATGATGTGGCCACTGTTATTTCGATTCCTTTCGTATGTGTATGTATTGCTGTTGTTCTAGGCATGGTTGGTTCTGGTTACTTTGTTGGTAAATTCATGAACATGTATCCAGTTGAATCTGCCATTGTGACTGGCTGTCACAGTGGATTAGGCGGTACTGGTGATGTTGCGATTCTTTCAGCTTCTGGAAGAATGGGCCTTATGCCTTTCGCTCAAGTCTCTACACGTCTTGGCGGAGCAGCAACCGTTATTTGCGCAACAATCTTACTCAGAATGTTTACTTAAAAAAGAAACAAAAAGCATGTCCTTTTCATAAGGGACATGCACAGATAGTTGACAAAGGGCTAAAATGTACTTTATTTTAGCCCTTTGTCTTCTTTTCAGCGTGATAGAAAACCTTTGCAGTCTAGGAAGGACGAGCACCGGAGCAGAGCGAATTTGACATTCGTGAGCACCGGAGCGCAGGACTGACAACGAATGCGAGGGTTTGTCTACACGCTGAGCATGTCCTTTTCGTAAGGGACATGCTTTTTTTATATTTCTTTTCTCCCATACATCCTCATTCATCAGCTAATACAATTCGTATATACTCCCGAGGCTGAAAAGGATACTGTTTCGCCTGCGGATAGGTCATATGGAGGAGTTGTTCAGAAAATAGTGGCCATTCACTCCCAGCCTGCCACCTTTTTTGATCATTTCGTTCAATCAAGAATGCTCCTCCTAAAATCGTGCAGAATATGCTTAAGCTGATGGCGATCTTTCGTTTCATTTGATCAGCTCCTTTAAGAAAAGCATGTACGAAATACAAAACAATATACAACGAGTTTCATTTTTGATAAAATATTTTTTGTGGTCAAAAGAACTCAAAACAATTTCGATTTGCCGTAAATCAGTTCAAACCAATGCACTATGTCTGTATTTACGCTATAATTTTAGTTACCAGTTCTTTAGAACGTGAATTTATATTGATCAAAGGAGGTTCATTTTCTTGCAGCTTATTCACTTCGCCATCCTATCACCTTTTTTACTTGCCTTTGTCGTCCCTTTTCTCTTTAAATACGTAAGGCGTATACATACAGGATGGTTTGTTCTCATCTTGCCTATTCTTTTATTTACCTATTTCATCCAAATGCTCCAGATCACCTCGAATGGACGAACGTTGTTCTCACAAGCTGAATGGATTCCCTCTCTAGGGATGAATTTCACTGTGTATGTAGATGGTCTCAGCCTGTTATTTGCTTTACTCATCACAGGTATTGGTGCACTTGTGGTACTGTACAGTATTTTCTACTTATCAAAGGAAAAAGAACAGCTTGGCTCTTTCTATACGTATTTATTAATGTTTATGACCGCTATGCTTGGTGTTGTCCTCTCTGACAACATGGTCGTACTTTATTTGTTCTGGGAGCTAACGAGTATCTCTTCCTTCCTCTTAATTGGGTATTGGTATAAGCGTGAGCGTTCTCGTTACGGAGCAACCAAATCACTTCTTATTACTGTGTTTGGCGGATTAGCTATGCTTGGCGGCTTCATCCTCATTTACCTGATCACTGATTCATTCAGTATTCGCGAAGCAGTCAATCAGCTTCAGCTCATTATGGCATCACCTTATTTCATCCCTGCGATGGTTCTCATTTTACTAGGGGCCTTCACGAAATCAGCGCAGTTCCCATTTTATATTTGGCTGCCTGATGCCATGGAAGCACCAACCCCTGTAAGCAGTTATCTGCATTCTGCTACTATGGTCAAAGCCGGTATTTATCTGGTTGCCCGCTTTAGTCCGATTTTTGCTATATCAGAGGTGTGGTTTTGGACCATTTCGATTGTCGGACTTATCACACTATTCTGGGGATCTTTCCACGCCGTTCGGCAAAATGATTTGAAAGCCATTCTGGCCTTCTCGACAGTGAGTCAACTCGGTATGATTATGCTCATGCTAGGAGTAGGCGCAGCTGCCATTCATGAAAACAACCCTGCCTTTTTTGGCGCAGCCGTTCTTGCTGCTATTTTTCATCTCATTAACCACGCGACCTTTAAAGGTAGTCTCTTTATGGCAGCAGGGATTATCGATCACGAAACAGGTACACGTGATATTCGCAAATTAGGTGGATTAATGACCATCATGCCAATTACCTTTACAATTACGTTAATTGGTACATTCTCGATGGCTGGACTCCCGCCATTTAATGGATTTTTAAGTAAAGAGCTATTTTTCACAAGTATGATCCGGATTTCTGACATCAGCTTTACGGATGTTTCAACATGGGGGGCTGTCTTCCCTGCTATCGCTTGGCTCGCTAGTGTGTTTACGTTCATCTACAGTATGATGATCGTCTTCAAAACATTTAGAGGCCGTCTGAATGTCGATCAATTGGAGAAAAAACCGCATGAAGCACCGATTGGTATGCTAATCCCGCCAATTATTTTAGCTGCACTTGTGGTCACGTTCTTCTTTTTCCCTAATATTCTTGCCTATTCTGTCATTGAACCTGCCATTCAAGCGATCATTCCAGAAGCCATTCAAACAGGAAGCCGCTTTGCCGTAAAAATTGAAGCGTGGCATGGATTCCAGCCAGAGCTTTACATGACAATTGGTGTAGTTGCGCTCGGTACCATTGGCTATTTAACGCTGTCAAAATGGCGCCCAATGTACAACATATTTAAGGAAAAATGGTCATTTAACGCTTTGTATGATCGTTCACTTATAGGTGTAGAAAAAGGGGCTTACCGCCTAACAAACAGCTATATGACAGGATTCCTTCGTGACTATCTTGTCTATGTATTTGGGTTTATGATTATCGTGCTTGGCAGCGTGATGTTCTACAAACAAGCCTTCTCATTTCAAACTGAGCACGCTGCATCAATCGGCACGTACGAAGTCATCCTTTCACTTGTGATGGTCGCAGCGACAGTCACGACTGTATTTGCTCGTTCACGCTTAACAGCTATTATTGCGCTAGGTGTTATGGGCTACACACTGTCACTATTCTTCGTGATTTTCAGAGCACCTGACCTTGCGCTGACACAGCTCATTATTGAAACCATTTCTGTCGCGCTGTTTTTACTTTGCTTCTATCATTTGCCAAAGCTGAGCCTGAAGCAAAAAACACGAAGATTTAAATTAACAAATTTGATCATCTCATTAGGTGTTGGAGTCGTTGTCACATGTCTTGCTTTCGCTTCAACAAGCCAGCAGTCTCTTGACACGATTTCAACGTACTTCATTGAAAACAGCTACAAACTGGCTGGCGGAGACAATATTGTCAATGTCATTCTTGTCGATTTCAGGGGCTTTGATACACTCTTTGAGATTACAGTGCTGGCCATTGCGGCACTCGGTATTTATGGATTATTGAAGGTAAAAGCACAAGGAAAACGGAAGAGAGGCGTACGGCGATGAGAAAGATTGATACGAATGATATGCTCTTACAAGTCACAACTAAAATTACAGCATTCATCATCTTGCTTTTCTCACTTCACCTATTTCTTGCAGGACATAACAATCCTGGCGGAGGATTCATTGGCGGTTTGATGAGCGCTGGTGCTGTCGTTCTTCTGCTTTTAGCCTACGACCTTAAAACAGTCAGACGCATTTTACCATTTGACTTTATTTATGTGGCTGGTGTCGGTTTGCTCGTTGCCATCCTAACAGGTATGGGATCTTTTCTGTTCGGAGCACCTTTCCTATCCCATGCATTCGATTATTTCCAACTGCCGTTTCTAGGGAAAACAGAACTGGCGACAGCGGTCCTGTTTGATATCGGTGTGTATTTAGTTGTTGTTGGTGTCACCATGACCATTATTCAAACGATTGGAGAGAAGGAATAATGGAATTTCTAATGTCTATTATCGTCGGAATCATTTTTATGGCAGCGACCTATTTAATGCTTTCAAAAAGCCTTCTGCGGGTCATCGTCGGTACTGCCGTTTTAAGTCACGGCGTCCATTTGCTTCTATTAACAATGGGCGGCTTAAAAAAGGGAGCACCTCCTATTTTGAAAGAGGGGCTCACATCCTATGTAGATCCATTGCCACAAGCATTAATTTTAACAGCCATTGTCATTGCTTTTGGTGTAACATCCTTTTTGCTCGTGATGGCCTTCCGTGCCTTCCAAGAGCTGAGAACAGATGACATGGATCAAATGAGAGGAAATGATCAGCATGAATAATCTCGTGATCCTGCCTATATTAATTCCATTACTAGCTGCTACATTATTGATCTTTATGAATAAAAACACCATGCTGTCGAGAGGCTTTAGTGTGTTTGCATCTCTTTTAGCCATTATCTGTAATGTCTATTTGGTCCAAACGATTTTCACAAACGGCATACAAACCCTTTATTTGGGCGGCTGGAAAGCACCGTTTGGCATTGCTCTTGTGGCCGATCAGTTTGCTGCGCTTCTTGTGCTGACCGCTTCCATTGTTGGACTTGTCACAGTTCTTTTTTCCTTTCAAACGATTGGGAAAGAAAGAGAGCGACTGTTCTATTATTCTGGTGTCCAATTCTTGTTAGCTGGCGTCAGTGGTGCCTTTTTAACAGGAGATATTTTCAACCTGTTTGTCTTCTTTGAATTGTTGCTAATGGCATCTTATATGCTCATTGTTCTGGGTGGTTCAAAGCCCCAGCTTCGTGAATCACTGAAATACATTGTGTTTAATATAATCTCATCGGCATTATTTATTGTTGGCGTAGCGTGTTTATATGCAGTCACAGGCACACTGAACATGGCTGATTTAAGTGTGAAAATAGCTGAATCTGGGCAAACAGGGTTAATCACCGTGATTGCCATTCTGTTCCTGATTGTATTTGGCTTAAAAGCTGGAGTCTTCCCGCTTTATTTCTGGCTGCCAGGGTCTTATCATGCACCGCCGGCAGCGATTTCAGCTTTGTTTGGTGCACTGCTGACAAAGGTCGGGCTATATGCGATTGCCAGGGTCTTTACGCTCATCTTTATACATGATACAGGTTTTACACATACAATTATGGCCTGGCTAGCCGCTCTAACGGTTATATTCGGTGTCATTGGCTCTATCGCCTATTCTGATGTGCAAAAAATTGTGATTTATAACATTGTCACAGCTGTTGGTGTCATTTTGTTTGGGATTGCGGCCAATACACCGGCATCACTTCAAGGCGCCATTTATTACCTCATTCACGATATGGTGATCAAAGGAGCTCTATTTATGCTCGCAGGGGCACTGTTTGTGTATGCTGGAACCAATCATCTGAAAAAAATGGGTGGGCTGATTCAATCCCAGCCTCTACTCGGCTGGATGTTCTTCATATCGGCTTTATCACTTGCGGGTATTCCTCCGCTAAGTGGATTTGTTGGCAAGCTGAAAATTGTTGAAGGTGGGTTTTCTGCTGGGTACATGACGTTCTCTATCCTTGTTTTACTGTCCAGTCTTCTTGTCCTTTATTCTGTTATGAGGATTTTCATGCTCGCGTTTTGGGGAGAGGAACAGGATATGCGAAGAAGAAAGCCATCCATTAGAGGAATGGTGTATCCTGGGGTACTGCTTGTTATCTTATCGCTTGCGATTGGATTAGGCACAGAATTCATTGCACCTTATATCAATCAAGCTGCGGAAATGCTTTCAACACCAGAAAAATATATTCAAGCTGTGCTGAAGGAGTAGATGAACATGGCCTTTCAAATATTATTAAACGCTCTCCTCGCCTTTACATGGATGTTTATGAATGATACATACAGAGCTGCAGACTTTGTATCAGGTTTTGCACTAGGGATGATCGCCATTTTTATGCTACGGCGATTCTTCCCGCAACGTTTTTACGGCTATGCCCTGTATGCGATTATCAAGCTCGTCATCATTTTTATCAGAGAGCTACTTCTTGCTAATTTGAGTGTACTCAAGACGGTGTTATCTCCAAAGCTTAAGATCAAGCCTGGTATTTTCGCCTTTCGTACAGATTTAAAAACAGATTGGGAAATCACCATACTGGCTAATATGATTACATTAACACCTGGTACACTGGTCATCGATATTTCGGATGATCGTTCGATTTTATATATTCATGCGATGGATATTGAAGATGCTGAAAAAGCCATCCACGATATTCGGGTATCATTTGAAAAAGCGATTCAGGAGGTGAGCGGTAAGTAATGGAACTGATCTTGCAAATGTCACTTGGAATTCTTGCGCTGTCTACTTTGCTTTTTGTCATACGGGTCATCAAAGGACCTTCTATCCCTGATCGCGTTAGTGCGCTTGATGCGATAGGAATCAATTTAATTGGGATGACAGCCATCGTGTCTATCTTACTGAAAACCACGACGTTCTTTGAAATTATTTTACTGCTCGGTATTCTTGCCTTTATCGGCACTGTCGCTTTTTCCAAATTCCTTGAGAAAGGGGAAGTGATTGAAAATGATCGTCATCGCTAAAGCGATCGTAATTTTCTTTATTCTGCTTGGCGCCATCCTCTGTTTAATTTCAGCCATTGGTGTCCTTCGCCTGCCGGATGTTTACACACGTATGCATGCTGCATCAAAAGCATCGACACTTGGTGTTGTTCTCATTTTAGTTGGTGTGTTCTTTCATGAATGGTTTCTTGCAGGGATCATCTCTGCGAAAATCCTGCTTGGGATTGTCTTTATCTTTCTGACCGCACCAGTCGGCGCTCATTTGATCGGAAGAGCCGCTTACAACACTGGTGTGAAAATGGACAAACGAAGTGTCCAAGATGATTATGGCGGTTTCCGTAACTTTGTCATTAAACGAAAAGAAGATTCTTATTTATAAATGAAGAACCTGACATTCAGGTCTTGTTCACTTTACCCGCATGTTCATAAAAGGGTATTAAAAAAAGCTTCCGCTGCACCGGGAGCTTTTTTATATGCGATCAATGACAGCGAGTGTACATCTTGACGTACAGATATGACGGTCTCGATCATCTTTTATATCGATTTGGAATACCATTGTACGCCGTCCTACATGTACAGGAACAGCTGTAGCTGTCACCACTCCATCACGTACAGATTTTAAATGATTGGCATTGATTTCAATACCTGAACAAACCTGCTTCGTTAAATCCAAATGAGCAGCAGCACCCATGCTTGCCACTGTTTCTGCTAGAGCAGCTGATGCTCCTCCGTGCAGTAATCCAAATGGCTGTTTTGTTCGGTGATCGACTGGCATTGTCGCCACGCATCGTGACGTATTGCATTCCACAATCTCAATCCCCAGTGCCTCAAGCAGTGTATTTGAACCACTCACATCCATCAAGGCCCTCTCCCTTCACACGTTTACAGGACACTTTCCGATTTTGCAATTAACACCGCTTCTGTTCGAGATCCAACATTCAGCTTATTAAAGATGGAGGTCAAACTGTATTCAATCGAGCGTTTGCTCAAATGAAGCACATCGGCGATTTCTTGGTTTGTGTACCCTTTTTCCACTTCTCTTAAGATTAAGCATTCACGCTCTGTTAACAGCTCATGATCCGTCTGCTGCGCCTGTTCTGGCTTTTCTTGCTGCTGTGAAATTAATTTCTTTAAATAGGATAGCTGAATGACAACTTCTCCTTGCAATGTGCGGTGTATGTATTCAATGATTTTGTCTTTTGTCTCTGTTTTACTTATTGCACCATGCAATCCAGCTCGAATGGCCTCTTCGAAATAATCATCTACTTCATATCCTGTATAAATGATAATTTTCACTTGTTGATTCGTTTCTAGAATTTGTTTGGCAATGTCCATTCCATTGATATCCCCGAGATTTAAATCCATCAAGATCACATCATAGATGGAAAAGTCATGCGTCTTTAAAAAGGCGCCTTCTGCATCAGGACTTAAACAATCGACTGATAGCTGCTGATCTGATTCTAATATGCTTTTTGTCCCTTCCATGACAGCCGGATGATCATCAATGACCAATATCTTCTTCATGTCTTCCTCCCTTTAAATCACTCACTTCCATTTTATATAAAAGACTTGGCAGATGCCAAGTCTTATTCCTTAAGAAATCGTTACAATTCCATTTCAATTTTCACCTTGAGCCCTTTTTCAGGTGCTGTGTGAATTTGAAGCTTTCCATTTAGAGCTTTGACTCGTTCCCTTATGCCAGAAAGACCCATGCTCATCGTGTGCTGATCAAGCTGGCTTGCATCAAATCCGACTCCATCGTCCTCATAATGGAGAACAACTTGATCTTTAATACAAATGAGCATCACTAAGACTTGGCTGGCCTTAGAATGCTTCAACGCATTGGATAACAGCTCCTGCACAATCCGGTAAATATTCAGCTGTGAGTCAATATCAATGTCCAGTTCTTTATCAAAGCGGGTTGTATTCAGCCTAATATGAAATGGCGCTTCCTCTTGAATTTGCGAAGTCAGCTTCGAAATTGCCTTCACTAACCCCAAATCATAGAGGAGCTGCGGCCGAAGTTCATGACATGTTTCTCTCGTGGTTTGAATCACCTTAGACATTTGTTCATTCCATGAGATCAATGAATTTTCAATAGATGTTGGGCATTGGTTGTTTTGGAAATTGGTTAAGAACATCTCGGACTGTCTCTTCAGTGAAATCAAATCCTGCAGCACAGAATCATGAAGATCCCTCGCTAAATCTGAGCGCTGCTTTTCTTCCATGGCGAACATGACTTTCTTCAGCCAGGCGGGATTGGCTTCCCGCTGTTTCAAATCCTCAAGATGCTCCATCAGTTCTTCGATCTTAACGACATTTTCTAAACTGACACTTGTGTAAAATGCCAATGTTTTCAGCCATGAAATTTCATCGCGGGTCAGCTTAGGTGTCCGTAAATTAGATAAACAGCAAATCACAAACGAGTGACCGCCCCGCTCACCAATTTTCATCATGAATCCTTTATCCAACCCGATGATTTTACCAACTTCACCTAAAATATCTTGAAATTGATCCACATAATCTTTCCATAGCTGGCTTTCTTCTATTGATTCATCAATTTCAACAATTTGTCCATCTGCCTTCACTTCAAGCACAAAGGCTTTGTTCACAACAAGTACTTCTAAGATGGTGTATTTTAAATGATACAATACTTGATGAAGTGATGACGCCTCACGAATAAGCTGTGTGAATTTAAATATACTATCCTGATAATTATGCTTCTCTGAAAAACGCTTCAATCGAAAACGGAAATCGATAATTTCTTTAAAGTAGAAGACGGTAAGCATAAGAATGTACGTGATAATCGTAAATTTCACTGTATAGAAATTTGCATTTGGCTTTTGAATAAAATCAAAAAGAACAACCACTAGTATTGTTGGTGTAATTGCTAAAAAACCGTAGTATTTAATCCTTCCCATAAAGAAATCAACATTATATAGCTTATTTGACATAAATTGATAGACTAAGAAAAAAGGAATTAAAAGAACAAACGATGCAACAACATACGGTGAAATAAAATATATACCAAAAAAATAAGGAATGATAAAAAATAGCATGAATGGACTGAATGCTGAGATTAAAATGAGTGCAAATGCTCGAAGTACATTGCTGACTTCATTGTCTTTCAATTTTTTAGCAGCCCTTATAGTGATAATAATCGAAAGGAAAGCCAGAACAAAAAATGAAAGTAAATTGACATATGCTAATAGATCTACTGGTCCTGCTTTATTTTTATAGAATAAAACTAATAAAACGTTAGTCACTGGAACTAGATACAAATAAAAAAGAACTCGACGACGAATAATTTCTGTTCCTAATTCTTTTAAATATTGATACATAAAGTGCATATATAGTGGAGGTACAATATTCATTGTAACGATTACAAGAATACGACTGATAGCCTCTCCTTTTCCAGAACCACCAGAACTTACATAACCTATAGACACCGCCAAAAGAAATAAAGCTAAAATATAAGCTGACTCTTTTTGGTTTGCTTTATTCATTTTTAAAATCATAAATATACAAAATAGACAGATGGAATAAAGAATGACTGGTATTAGATAAATAAACAGATTCGCTTGACTCAATAACCTTACATTCTCTAAATCAATTTTATCACCATGTCTATCAACGACTAAACTTTTAACATTAGCTAAAAAACCTCTTTTAACTTCTTCAACTGGTTTTTTATTCCCATTCACTTCAAGTATGATATCGCCTTTCCTAACTCCAGCTAGATAGCTATCTGTAAAATTATCGACATCCACTACCTCAAGTTGACCGTGACTATTTTCCTTAACAGCTGCTCCAACAAAAATATTAAATACGTTGATATAAGAGATGTAAATCACATAGATGAAGCTAAGGATAACTAATATAACTGTTAACTTAGAGTAAAACTTTCTCATAATATTTATCTACTCAAGCAGTTGCCCATATGATTGCTTTAATAACGTCTTCTTTCTGGAATCCGTCAACAATAATACTTGCAGTTTCTTGATCAACGTGAAGCAATGATGCGTTCCCATTAGCGATTTGATTTAATGTTGAAGGATTCTCCACTAAATAACTAACCAATTCCTGAATTTTCATCTTCTCCATCTCCAATTAAAAAAAGTATCAGTTTTTTCTTTTTTGAAGCCTCTAAATGTAGTTTCTTGAATGCTTCTTTAAACTTATTTCTGAGAAGGTTTCTCATAATAAATACATATTGTTGAGCACCAGATTTTTTTAATTTATCCTTTAATTCTTCAGAGCCGGCACTCTTATCCTTTGATTGAAAATAACTGAGCAAGTCTGAACTAGATGGATTAAATTCATTTTTCAAGTAAACTAGCGGTAATGTTTGCATTCTTTTAAAGTCAATATTATCTTTATTAAAAAGACCTAGATAGTCATTTTCAAGCTGTTCCGCCATTCCTAGGTAATAAGCATATTCTTCTACCTTCTTTTCAAAAGAACCTGTTGCCAAAACAACACCTAACACACAAGGTAATACAAACAGTGACCCTGCTTTTAACTTCATGATATTTAAACAATCCTGCTCATTCTCCGGTTCCAGTGTCATATCCAAATGCTGCCCTTGCATTGACTGAATGGAATAAGAATATACATTGTTTAAAAGCTTCGCTCCATGATCAAGCTTTGAAAACACATCAAAACTCAATGCAAAGAGAACATTCGCCGCATTAATCGCAATTCCGCTCTGACATTTCATCCAAGGATACGAATCATTATCCTGATCTTCAATATCATCTAATATATCGGCAGATAAGATGAGAAGTTCAATCCCTGCTGCCAGTTTTGTAATCGCTTGCTTGTCTTGTCCGCCAAATGCCTCATAATGTTGGTAAGCCAATTGCCCAAAAGGAAATTCATTCTTTATATCTGTAAATTCGAGAAGCAGCTTTTGTAAATCATTTTGTCTGACTGCATGTTGAATAAAATCAGACATTTTCTGCTTGATTTTTGTATTCTCTAGATAGTTTAGCATACTCGATCTTGATCCTCACCCTCTCGCCTCTTATTTTACTAAAAAGAAATAAGCAAATGTCCACTGACATCACTATTTAACAATTATATAATAATATATCCTTTTTTTGTATGTATTTGGATAAAAAAAAGACTTGATGGTTATCAAGTCTTTAAGAAATTTTCACATATTCATATTTGTCGTATTGATCAATGCTTTTGTTAATGTTATGAAGAGAAGCCGTTGTTTCTCTAATTTCGTTTTCAAGTTTCCATAATAATTGTTTAAGTTCTTCGATTTCATACTTTTCCATCGATTCCACTCTCCTTTTTTGGAAGATCAATGTATTTGTGTATGTTGATTGGGTCATAAGTATTTGATCTGTTACTAACAGTGTAAATGCTATTGAGTATTTTTTCACCGAAAAGTATGCACAAAATGTGTGCGTGATACCGCAAAATTCAATAGGTCTTTTTTCATCATTTTCAGACTTTTCAAATGATACTTTTATCTCAATTTCAAAGGAAATACGTCATTTTTGCGACATGAACAGGCATCATTCGTCACAATTCTCACGATACAGAACATACGATCCCCTCCATTTCCTCGGTTTTTCATGTTATAGGTCAGACGACAGGCTCTACTGTAGACACCGCAATTTTTTGGCGACATTCACCGAAATTGACCGCAAAAGTACCTATTTTTATGATGAATATGCAAAGGTAGAAAGATCATTTTGATTCTTTATTCGGATTTTCTTCATACATTTAGAACAGATATCCGTCCAAATTCACTTCAATGAGAGAAGAGGTGACCATGTGTTTTACTATGTTCCTTATCCGCCTTTGCAGGTTCCCGCAATGGGGAACGCATACCACCTGCGAACACCTATGACTTTTCCTCCAGTAGATGCTCATGCGTTTCAAAAGGCTGCAAAGGAATCAACCCGTCTCGTTGCTGATGCATCCCTCATTACACAGCAGATTTCCGGTTCGCTTTCGTTTGGACAGCGAATCATGGAAGCTGCTGAACGAGCTGACACCGCAAGTGTGATTCGAATGCTGAAGCAGATTGGGGTGAAAAGCAATATCGATATCCGCTTTAGTCCAGAAGGCATCCGCATCTACTTATCCCTCTCTTCAAGCAGGCTTTTTCTACTTTTACAGTGGGGATAACAAAGAAAGAAGCCGCTCTAGTGTGAGCGGCTTTTCTTAAGATTCAAACATTTTATGACACCATTCAATGGCTTCTATATAACAGCCGTAGGCTTCCTGCTTAGGGAGACTTCCACCTAACATCTCATCATCCCATTCATTTCGTTCAATACGTTTGGCAACGTCTAACACAAGGAAATAGTCATTTTCATAGCCAAGCAGTGCCTCACCTACTTCATCCGAAAGAGGCAGTTCTTTCACAAGTTCAGTAATGTCCGCCCTGACAAGCGTATCAATGAGTGAAAACATACCTGTTAGCATATAAGAAGCGGGATGCTCTCGTTCAGTCCGACTAGCAATGAGTTCACACGTTTTGGCACGAATGAACGACATTTTGATGATTTCCTTTTGGCTTGAGTTGGCTTGGACATTTAGTTCTTTAAATGAAAGGATAAAGATCCATCGCCGTATTTCATTAAACCCAAGCAGGATAATCGCCTGACGAATACTCTTGATTTGATAAAGACGTCTCATGCCGCCAGAATTCAGCATTTTTAATAATTGATATGAAAGAGAAAGATCACTTTCTATAAAATGCGTCACGGTCTGAATATTCGGCTGCTCCTTGCTCAGCTCATTCAATAGCTGATGGTATGCGTGGAAGCTAGTCGATAAGGCTCGTCCCGAAATGACGTGCGGCTCACTAAAGAAATATCCTTGAAACAAATGGAAGCCAGCTTCTAACGCTTCTTCATATTCTTTTCGCGTTTCTACCTTTTCAGCAAGGAATCGAAGTCGATACTTTTTATATGTATGTAAAATGTCTCTTCGTTCTTTACATGTTGTTTTCAGAAAATCAATTTTTAAAATATCAATGCAATAGAGGAGTTCATCGAGTAACTTGTCATGAAAATGTGTTCCGCTCAGAAAGAAATCATCGAGCGCAATCGTGTATCCCCACTTTTTTAATTGCTTACATCTCATAATAAGTGCCGGGGTAATCGGTACATTTTCTAATATTTCGATCACAAGCTGATGTGGATCAAAATAAGTGAGCAGATCAGACGAAAGCAAGCTTTCGGTGAAATTGATGTAGCATCGTTTTCCTTCTGTCAGTGTTTCGATGCCAATGTTTAAAAAACTATTGATAATGAGGTCCGTTGTCGCTTGATCACCATCTTCAGCGCTATATATATTGGTTTCACTATCTCTATAAAGCAGCTCGTATGATACGACTTGTTCTTTTCTGTTAAAAATAGGCTGCCTTGCAACAAACACCCTCAACTGCTCCATTCCTCCTTTATGCAATGACAAACAAGATGTGCCTTCAGTATACCAAATGATTGCCCATAAGGTTCATTTTGAATCGTCCAACATGAAAAAAAAAGAGACCATCTGGCTTGATGATCTCCTTTCCCGGGGTAATCAGCTTTCATAAAGCTCTTTTTTGATTTTATTTTTCACATCATGGATAAATTGCATCTTATTATCCCAGCATTTTTGACTCAAATCGACTGGGTATTCTTCTGGTTTGCTGATTCGTTTGTATTCCTCCCAGAAGAGTCCGAGACTGTCCTGCACATATGCTTGAATCGTTTGGATATCTGGATTATCATACACCAGCTTCCCTTGTTCAAAAATTGGGACATGAAGGTCCTTCGCCACAAAATTTGTCACAAATTTGCTGATAAATGTATGAACTGGATGGAACATTTTCAGCTTATCTTCACTTTGAACATCTTCTTCTTCAAGGGCAATGTAGTCTCCCTCAGAGTGATGATTCAATTGATTGATAATGCGATACACTCGTTTACGGCCTGGTGTTGTCACTTTCTCTGGGTTAGAAGAAATTTTGATCGTGTCATTCATCTGACCGTTTTCTTCAATCGATACAAGCTTATATACAGCACCAAGAGCTGGCTGATCGAATGCGGTAATCAGTTTCGTTCCAACACCCCATACATCAATTTTTGCACCTTGTGCTTTTAAGTTCATAATGGTGTGTTCATCAAGATCGCTTGATGCAATGACTTTTGCGTCATGGAATCCAGCTTCATCCAGCATCGTTCTCGCCTTTTTAGACAAGTAGGCAAGGTCTCCGCTATCAAGTCTGACTCCAATAAAGTTGATTTTATCACCGAATTCTTTCGCTACCTTAATCGCATTTGGAATGCCTGATCTGACCGTATCATATGTATCCACTAAAAAGACACAGTCTGTATGTGTTTCGGCATATTTTCTAAATGCAGTATATTCGTCGCGATATGCTTGTACAAGTGCATGGGCATGTGTGCCTGATACGGGAATATTGAAGCGTTTCCCTGCACGGACATTACTTGTTGCCTGAAATCCGCCGATCAGTGCTGCTCTTGCTCCCCACATCGCTGCATCCATTTCATGGGCACGTCTTGTTCCGAATTCTAATGCTGTCTCATCTTCAATGATTCCTTTAATACGAGCCGCCTTTGTTGCAATTAGCGTCTGGAAGTTCACGATGTTGAGCAGTGCCGTTTCAATTAGCTGCGCTTCAACAAGTGTTGCCTCGATGCGCATAATAGGTTCATTCGCAAAGACAATTTCTCCTTCTCTCATTGAATGAAGTGTCCCTGTAAAAGACAATCCGCTTAAGTATTCAATGAAATCGCTTTTATAACCGAGTTCATCTTTTAAATATGCAAGGTCGCTCTCGGTGAAGGAGAAGTCCGATAAATATTCAATCGCTTTCTCTAAACCAGCAAATACAGCGAAGCCGTTGTCAAATGGAAGCTTTCTAAAGAAGAGTTCGAAGACTGCCTTCTTCTCATGAATGCCGTCTCTCCAATACGTTTCTGCCATGTTAATTTGATAAAGATCTGTATGTAGTGATAAACTGTCGTCAATAAACCGATGCTCCAACTTCCATTCTCCTTCCCTTACTTAACCACTTTCGCACCAAGCGTATGCTCAAAGTGAGAAAGTGCCCACTCGTGCCCCGCTTCATTAAAACTCGCCACGGCATTCTCATGAATCACAAGTTCAAAGCCTTTATTGTACGCATCAACAGCTGTATGAAGTACACAAATATCGGTACACACTCCGGCTAGGTGAAGTTCAGTGATGCCACGCTCGCGCAGTTTCATTTCTAATTGAGTGCCTGCAAAAGCAGAGTATCTTGTTTTTTCCATATAATAGACATGATTTAAATGTGTTGACGTGTGAAATAGTGAACTTAGTTTTCCGTAAAGTTCAATTCCTTCTGTCCCGCGAATATTATGGGGCGGAAATAACTTTGTCTCTGGATGATATGGATCTTGCTCTTCATGATGATCGACGGCAAAAACAACAAAGTGTCCTTCATCAATAAATGAAGAAGTGATCTCTGTGATCTTCGACTCAATCGCCTGTCCAGGCTTTCCGCACGTCAGTTTTCCATCGTCTGCAACAAAATCAACTGTATAATCAATACAAATCAATGCTTTGCCCATCCGCATCTCTCCCATATGCTCTTTTGAATCATTATAGCTTATTCATTTCACTAGGGAAACCTATTCAACAGATTCACGAGAAAAAGCTTTTTGAAAAAGCTCATCTTCTATATAGATGTGCTCTTGATTGATCGCATGCGGCACCTCTATCACAAGCCCAAAAGGTGAATGTGACTCGTGATGGTTGACCACTTTAAAAGAACAACCAGCGGCATTTGCCATTTTCACATATGGAGAATAAGAAGCATATGACAATTCACCATTTAAAAGAACAGTGGCCTCTCGGTTTGCCTTCAATACTTGCTCTACCTCTTGATACGATTTATGTCTCGATACTTGCCCTTTTGTCAGAGCGAGAAGAGCACGTTCTCTTAATGAGCCGAGAAACATTCTTCGTTCATCTGGTTTTGTTTCAGCATGTCCAAATATCCCTTGCTGCAAATAAAAGTCTACGGATTCTTCTTTCATTGCTGTGTTCACTCCTGGTTTCTGAATTTACATTTCTGTGACCCAGTGCACAATTTTTTGTGCAAGTTCACGGGCTTCGTCTATTTCTACTCTTTTGTTTAAAGATTGTTCTAGTGCTTGCTCAAGCTGCGTTTTTTCGTCTTCATACGCAATAGAAATACTCCATTCTATGTCAGGTACAGCGACAAGCGTTTTATATTCTTTTTTATTTTCATGTAAATATACATTGTAGGTTGTTGGTTGCCCGCTTGTCAGATGCGCTTTTCTTATTTTCATTTGATGTGTTTTACCCCCCTTTTTCTTCTTCCTTCTTCTATCCATTGTACCATAAAAAAAGACAGCTTCTGAAAAGGAGACCCTTTCAAAGCTGGCTATGCGTTAAAGCTCTTTTGCTGGCTGATCAGGTTTGAATCCCAAACAAATGTGACGTTCGGATTGTTGAAAAATTGAACAAAGTCTCCTGCATTATAGGTACCTGAACCACCAGCGGAATGATCCACACTTTTTGGCGAAATGGCAAACACATCGCCGAAATGTGCAGAACCGTTTCCTATCACACGGTCAATATGAATGGGTCCAACAATTGCTGGCATCTTTCCACCACCTTTACTACCCTCATCATATGCCCAGCGGAACAATACGTGTCTATCCAACATAAAAAAGACAGCTGATATGTCATATGATCAGCTGTCTTTTATGCATTAAATGATTGAGGCTGGCCAAACAGTGTAAAGTCCCAAAGCATGGTGGCATTCGGATCGCTTGTCAGGGACATATAATCACCTGAATTAAAAGCTCCCGCTCCACCGGTCGAGTGATCTACAGCCAAAGGGGCAATGGCGAGAACGTCACCAAAAGTAGCCGAGCCGTTTCCGCCTAAAGACTCAATATGGATGGGTCCAACAATCGCAGGCATCTTCCTTCTCCTCCCTATTCGCTTATGTGAGTTATGTTATGCAAAAAGGGAAAAGTTGTGCATCTGCCCTAAACGTTTAAATGCTGTTCTTTTCGAGAGCGCTGACGCAGCTGAACCAATCTGACAATATTGAGTGTGATGGCTTTCAGCAGCGCATAGACAGGGACGGCAAAAATCATGCCAAGGATTCCGCCAAAACTTCCTGCCCCAATTAATAGCAAGATAATTGTTAACGGATGTGTGTTGAGACGTTTTCCAATGATCAATGGAGAAATGACGTTTCCATCGACCTGCTGAACAACAAGAATGACAATAACAGTCACAACCGCTTTTCCAGGCGAATCAAGAAAAGCAATGAGCACAGCTGGTGCCGCACCAAGATATGGCCCAAGATATGGAATGACGTTTGTCACCGCAATAATGATGCCGAGAATGAGCGCATATTTCACACCAATTAATAAGTATCCGATAAAACAAGCAACTCCGACAAATAAACAAACAACGATTTGCCCTTGTATGTAAGCAGCAAGCGTATCGTTTAATTCTTTAAAAATCTTCAATCCTTCCTTACGGTAAGGCATTGGCAAAAATTGAACGAGCTTGTCCGGAAACTTATGCCCGTCTTTTAGCATGTAAAATAAAATGAATGGAACGGTAATGACAGCGAGGGCAATATTCGCAATCACGCCAAACACCGCCGACATACTTGAAGCAATATTTTCCGGTAAATCTTTTAATGTCGAAACGATCGACTGTTCAAACTTTGAAACAGACACATAATCTTGGTTCATCATCCACGTAAATGTTTTAGAATGCGAGAAGTCGTTGATAAATTTCTGCATGTCCGTGACATACCCCGGGAAGCTTTTGACAAGTCCACCCACCTGCGTGACAATGACAGGTCCAGCAGCATTAACAATAAACGTGATAAGCCCGATGAATAGAAGATAAATAATCAGAATGGCGAGCGTCCTAGGTATCTTCTTCGACAAAAATCGAACAATCGGATTAAAGATGAAAAAGAGAATACCTGCCAGTAAAATAGGAACAAACAACGTTGAAGCAAATAAAATGATCGGCTGAAATAAAAACGAAACTTTTGTTGATACGTACACAATTAGTAAAACCAGTAATATTTGGAATGTCCAAAAATGAACTTTAGATTTTAACAAAGATGCTCCTCCTGTTACGTATTGACCTTATTAAAAAACTACTATTCAACCCACCTTCTGTCAACTGCTTCTTGTTTTAGAACCATATTTTTTGAAAAAAAAAGAACAATTGGTATATCATGCACTTTTTCCAGATATACATTCTGTAAGCATTGAAAAAAGCAGACACCTGTGCGTCTGCTTGTTACACTCTTTCACTGTGATCAGGCATCACCGACACGATTTGCTGGATCCGCACATAAAACACTGATTTTGCCCCCGCCTCAATCACAATATGATCCGGCATCACTTCCTTCAACTTTCCACGTACTGTATCTTTCACTGTTTGAACAATCAATCTCATACCGACTACTTTCTGCAATGTTTGATAAACATATGGATCAACTAATGAAACAAGCTGTGGACTTCCTTGTTGTGCCATGCTACCTGCCCCTTTACTTGTGTATTTACCCACAGCGTATGCAATGACCCATGTGAGTGTCACTCAGCAAACCTACAACATTATTACCGTATTTTTACATTTTGTATTTTTTTACAATTTTTAGAAGTATAATAGATTGGTGCTGCCAACATCTTAAATTATTTGAAGAGGTGAATGATCTTGAAAAAATTAATCTGTATCGTTGCTGTCATGCTCTTACTATCCTCTGCAAGTTATGCGCACGCAGGCACAATTGGAGATGCACCTGGTACACCAGGGAAGTGGTTTAAAGGAGAAGAACCGGTACAAAAAGACCTGTCAAAACCCCCACTTGTTTTTGTTCATGGCATAAACAGTTCTTCCTCCACATGGTCTGATCGAAACGATATGGCAAAACAAGCTGTTCTGAACGGATACGAAAGCGCGTTCATAGATTTGTATCCAGATCAGGACATGAAAAAGAATGGGAAACTATTAGCAGAAAAGTTAAAAGAAATCTATGAATTTTTCGGCAGAAAACTGATCATAATCGGTCATAGTAAAGGCGGAGTGGATACGCAGGCTGCCCTCGTGTATTACAACGCTCATCCATATGTAGAGAAAGTCATCACACTTGGCTCTCCACACTATGGGACGCCGCTTGCGGATTTAGCCTATAGCAAAGGCGGAAGCTGGCTTGCGCAAATCCTTGGACAAAAGAGCGACGCGCTCTATTCTCTGCAAACCGGGATGATGGCAGCTTTTCGAAGTGAAACCGACCAGCTGGAGACGTTCCCTCATAAGTATGTAACCTATTCTGGTTCAGATTGGGGAACCTTTGGCGGAGTGCTTTATTTAGGCGGCATGTATTTAAAAAGCTTTGGTGCAAACGATGGCGCTGTGACGGTCAGCAGCACAAAGCTAGCATATGCAAACAATATTTTAACAGGAAAGTGGGATCACTTTTCGATCAAAAACGGCACAAGCATGTTCCCCGTATTTCAGGCACAGCTGCGTGCAAGTACCGCAAGCGCTGAAAGCGAAGACGAACAAGAGCAAGAACCAGTTTCTTCGGAGCTAAATACAAACGTTTATGTGAAAGGTGGAGAAAGTGAAAAGGATAAAACAGAAGCGTTCTATGTAGAGGAAGGAACGAATGGCCTATCGATTCAGTGGTTAAATGAAAGACAGGAAGCCAATCCGGAAATCGTTGCGCCAAATGGAGATGTTTTAACCAATTTGACGACATCCGAATCATCATTCCCATATGAAGGCGCCTATTCACATCATGTGCAAATCAATAAACCCGTTCCAGGAAAATGGACGATTCGATCAAATTCAGGAAAAAAGGATCCTTATTTGCTACTTGTATCCTTTGATTCACCATTGAATGAAGAAATCAAAATCGCTGCAGCGAAATCAGGAGATGCATCGACACATTCGAGCAAGCTGATTAAACGATTAAGCAAAACTGTAGAGACCACTTATTTTAAAGATGCCGAGAAGGATCATCCACTGAAAACGAGCTCTTCATCAGCCGTTCAATTGAAAAAAGAAGGTGCTTATTCCGTCACGGTTCATTACACAGGTCTCACTGCGTCAGGGACGTCGGCATTTAACCGTACTGTGATCCGCACATTGTATGTGGATCAGCACGGAACGATTCATGGAGATATTCCATATTAAACAGAGCGTTTCATGGGCTGAAGCGCCTGCTGCACCTTCTCATCCAAATCAGCAATTTTTTGGAGCGCAAGTGATTCATCTATTTGTCTGTAATGATGGTATCCACCAGGCTCTTCGTCCATTTCATCTGCTTTCTTCACAATTTGCTGGAGTGTGTCCTTATGCAGGTCGCCCTCTGGCAAATATGAATCTGTGTGAAGCAAAATCGCAAGGGCAATCTCTTTGGCTGCTTTTGGTTCCTCGCCGAGCCGTATGAGCAGTTTATGTGCCCGCTCTGCCCCTTTAATGGCATGAATATCATTTCGTCTATATGTCTCGTAATCCCATTCTCCGCCTGCTGTATACCATTCATAGTGGCCGATGTCATGCAAGAGTGCTGCTTTCACAGCAAGATCCGGGTTAATCCCCGCCTGCATCGCCAGTTTGAATGCGTGATAAGCACAAGCAATGGCGTGGGCTTTTCCTGAACGATTTAAATATTTTTGAGCGACTGGATGGGTGTAAACATCCATTAATGTAACCTTTCTCATGGAAACCCCTCCTTATCTATATTTTTAGCATCCTAACATATTCTGAAAAGAAACTCAAATGTTCTGTCATATTTCCGATGAGTCTCAAAATTAGCTTATGCTCGATAAGCTGTCTTTGCTTGTACAATACGAAAAAAGCAGCCGTTATGACTGCTTTTTTTCATACTCACGGGCATCGTATACACAACCGCTAGCTGGGTCATCTGCTAGTAGGTCTAGTAAAATACCGGCCACTTCATCTGGGCTCTTTAGCGTACCTGTTTCATGTAATTGCTGAAACCGCTCAATTTGTTCAAAGTCCTGTTTGGAAGATTTCCGAATCTCTCCCTGCATATCCGTATCAATCGTACCGGGTGAAAAGGAAAACGTGGTGACAGGATATGCTTCGTCCTGCTGTTCCTCATGTAAAGTCCTCATAAACATATCAAGCCCTGCTTTTGAACTGCAATAGGCACTCCATCCTTTGTACGGGTTTTTAGCTGCCCCAGAAGAAAGATGCACGATGGTTTTCTTCCCTTCAAGAGATTGTGTCTCCCTCACAAACACATGGCTGAGCAAAACAGGGATGACAAGGTTCAGCGTATAATGCTGATGAAGCGTATCCTCTCCGCCTTGCCCTGCACGTTTGATAGGAGTCACCATTCCTGCATTATTGACAAGCAAGATGTCATCAGCGTCTGCGAGAGTTTGCGAGGACAAGATGCCCTGAAGCCACTTTGCAGCCGATTCCTCATCAGTGAGATCAACCTGTGAATGCGTGAGGTGTGGGTGGGATAGTGGCGACTCACTTCTTGCAGCGGTATACACGTTATCCCCGCGTGAAAGTAGCTGTTTGACAAGTGCTAAACCAAATCCTTTTGATCCGCCTGTGACGATTGAAATTCGAATGACAATCTCCTCCCTTGATAACACTATTTTAAATAGTGAATCGGTATCACATCAAGCAATCTGCATAAAGAAAAGCCTGCCCTTTTCAAAAGGCAGGCTATTTCTTTTCCGTCTTCACATTCACTTTTGGAATCAGAATGATCATGACAATGATGCCAAAGGCGATCAAGATGCCAAAAATGATTGGCAGAAGCGCCGATCTCTGCTTTTCATGATCATCGCCAGAAGGCGTTGATACAGCCGAATCGCTGAAAGAGATATTCATCTCTTTCATCATACGAGCTGGCGTTTTAGGCGGATTTTCTTTCAGATCACTAAAAATTTGTGGCGAAAGTTGACCACCAGAGGTCTTAGGCGGGTCAGCAAAGTGAATGTCCGTTTTGACTTTAGATGTTGTTTTGCTTTGTTCGTATTTCGTTTGATCCCTCAATATACTCGAATTAATATTGAGGTTCTTTTCTTGATATTCATTCGGCTTGACATTCGTATCCGTATCTTCACCTGTAGCAGCAAAAGCAGCAGGACTGAGGAGAAAAAGGGATATGACACCAAGTGCCATCCCTTTGACGAATAGATTAAGCCTCATGAGTGACATCACGTTCCTCTGTTTTGTCTTTCCATAGCTTCTTCACTAGTGGAATGACCATGAACAATATCGTTAAAATCAGTAGCCCTGTGATGCCCATACCGAAGTTGTCTCCATTTCCATATTGGATAGACAGATACACGTCTGTCACTGGATTTGTAAAATGGAAGTTTGGCATGACCAAATCAATTAACGGTGCAACAAAGAAGAATATAAGCGCCGTTGCTGCCATCCATCCGGCAATTGAACCGAAAAGGAAAGCTGTGCGAATAAAGGCAGAGCATGCCACTAGCAGCAAAATCGTAAAGATGGACCATTGAATGGCTTGGTCATCAGCTAGTTTGTAAATGTTGAGTCCAAACAGGCTGATCATGAGCCCGACTAACAGATTTAAAATACCAAACAGTGCACCTTTGACCAGCATTGGCGCTGACGCATAGTACGAGCTAAAAAAGCCAATCAACAAACTGCTGATCATGACAATAACCAAAATGACTACTGGCGGTACAGTCTGCGTTTTTTCTTCTGGCACATCGCCGCTAATTTTCAGCGGATTGGCTAAATGGTTATACACATAGTTGCTGTTGCCTTGATCGTCTAAAGTGTTGCCTAAAATACCCTTCAAATCTTGTTGAACAAGCTTCGTAGAATTGACATTCTTACTCCAGTTTTCGTTCAACGTATCTGCTTTTTCTTGAACGGTTGTGACACTTTCTTCAATATTATTCGTATAATCCGCCACCCCTTTTTGGCGGTCGGTTAACGAACTCATATTTTCAGAAAGACGAAGCACTTCCTGACCAATTGAATCCTGTGCACTCACAACAATCGAACTGCCCGCAAGGTCTGCCGTATACACCGCATCTCCTTGATCAGCCATTTGTTCAGCTACTGTGTCCGCACTTTCAGAAATGGCATTTAACTCCTGTTCCATGCTTGCCTGCTGAGTCGAAATGTATTCTGCGTAGCCATCTGAGAATTTTTGCATCTCATCAATAAAGGTAGACACATCATCATTTGACGTCAGCATTTGATTTTTGAGTGTATCCCAGTTTTCCGTTTCTTCTTTTTTGATGGCAAGGATGGACTGGATTTCATCTCCTTTTGTGTCTAGTAGAGATGAGTTGTTTGTTGGTTGATATAGATTCCCAAGCATCATCTCTAGCTGAGACAGTTGATTGGAGTATTCCATTAACTTTTTGGTGCTTGTTGAATTTGTTTTAAACTCTTGATCAAATATTTTCGTATTCACAGTGTTGCCAATCGGCGAGTTTACTCGTTTCAGCTCTTGCACTTTGTTTAAAATAGAGGATTCCTGATTTTTGATTTCATTCGGAATGACGTTATATCGATCTTGTAACCTTAGAATCATCTTTTCAAGCTTCTCTACTTTTTTCGTGAGGCTTTCAAGCTCCTTACTCATTTGACTTACTTTGTCTTTCAATTGGTCGTTATGAGCGGCCGCTTTTTCTTGAATCTTCTTTTTCACTTCTTCTAAACGATTAGACAGTGCTTTCAGGTCGTCTTTTGATTGATTCGTGCCGCTGTTATCTGGCTGAACAGCATCCTGGCCATTTTCACTCTCTTTATCATATTCATTAGTAGGAGGTGCAGTCTGATCTTCTAATTGATCAGCTAGATCGTTCATTTCCGATGAAATTTGCGAGAGTTCATTTGTTTCATCATCTAAGTTAATGCCAATCTCTTCTGGGTTCTCGTTATCTTGATCTGATTGCCCGTCATCATCAGGATCAGCTGGCTGCTCGGGCGCGTTCATTAACTCTTGCCTTTTTGTCTCTAGCTTATTCTGCAAGGCGATGATCTTACTTTTATAGGCCTCTAAGTATTGACCTTCATAATTCTTCAATAGTTCTTCTTGAGACGCCTTCACAAGGTCCGTTAATCCCGACGATTGCTTAGGAATTACGTCTTCTCTTGCCCTTTGAACAGATTGAATTGCGCTGTCCGTTGTTTTAAGCTGACTTTGGACCCCATTGATATCGGTTTTGAGTCCGCCCATTTGATCGCTAAAGCTGCGGGCGTTTTGGTTTTGAATCTCCGCAAGCTGTTTGAGTCCTTGCTGGATTTGTTTTTTGCTTGTCGATTGCGCTTTGATCAAGAGATCCTTTTGTTTGTCTTGATACTGCTGATATTGATCGACTACTTTTACGAAATCCTTCAGCTGGCTTTTCGCTTCTTCTGTTGTACTTAAACCGTCTTTATACTGTTTTTGTGAATCGGCCATCGCATTTTTTAGTTCTTCTATTTGTTTCTTCTGCTGCTGGACGGCATCAGATAGTTTGTTTGAATTTGGCTTATAGAAGTTGTACATCGTGTTTTGGAATTCGACCTCTTTACCAACAATATGCTCAAACTCTTCTCTGACATTGCCGATTTCCTGTGATACAAAACTCCAATATAAAGTCGACATTTGTTCATTCATTTTCTTTTGAGCATTTTCTAGCTCTCTTTGTACTTTTTCTTTATTCACTGCATTGAGCTGATCTTGGATTGAGAATTGGATAGATGCCTTCTCAGGATGATCCTTATCATAGCTCAGCACATTTTTAGAGAAGTCAGATGGAATATAAAGAACTGCATCGTACTTTCTATTTTTCAGGCCATTTTCTGCCGCACTTCGATTGACGACTGTCCATGTGTAATCTGGACGCTCTGATAATGCCGCCACCACATCCTGTCCGAAACGAGCGGTATTTTCACTTTCGCTCGCCCCCATATCCTCATTGACCACGGCTATGTTACGTGTGGCATTCTTTTTCTGTTTTGCCGGATCATCCCCAATGAGATGGAAAAATAGAACCGGCAAGACGAGAATCAGTATCATGGTCGACACGATTTTGATGGAGCTTTTTTGCTGCTCTGTCATTGAACACTCTTCCTTTCTACCGCACATAAAGGAACCTGGATTTTCTTCTCTTTCCCGTTTTCAACCAAATATCCGAATCCTGGCTGAATCTCTGGTTCTTGTCTTGCATACGGAAGCGGTATGATGTTTTGCTCTGATTTTTTCATCAGTAACATGGCATGACGAACCTGTTTGATTTCGTTTGTGAGTGCATCATAGCCTTTACTGAATTCGGTATGATTTCCTGACGCGATCAGGCTGAAGCCTAAGTGTGCATATGACTTCATGAAATCAGCCAATTGATCTTGAAGACGCGGGTCGATTGTCTGCTGAAAACGCGTAATGCCATCAATCACAAGCACAATTTGAGAGAACGACAACTGATCAGTCTCTCCTCGGCGCACAGCTTCGACGTACATCTCTTCACGCACCTTGAATAAACGATCTATTTCCTCTGCCCATTCTGTGATATCATCCTTTGTTTCAAGGTAATCAATGTTCTCTTCTTTTGCATAATGAGAGAGCCCCCGATCAATCGAATCAAAGACGGCCAGCTTCTCAGGTTTTGCTACTAATAGCTGATCAAGCATTAGTTTGGTCACATTTGTTTTCCCTCGCTGCGTTTGACCGATGATGAGGCAGTGTTTATTCTTCTTCAAGTCAAAGTAAACAGGTGCAACAGATTCCTCATCTAGTCCGACTGGAATCTCATACGGCTGTTTTTGTCCTTCTAAGCGACTCTCTAGCTCCCAAATGGTCAGCTTATCAGGAAGCATTGGTACAGGTTTTGGTTTTTCAGCTGATTCAAAGCGAGCATCTAGAAGCTGGATCTCTTGTTTTAAATGCTCAAACAATTCGAGATCGTTCTCTCCTTCAACTGGCAGGAACATTTGTGCAAAGTAAAGCTCTTCTTTGTTGATAATGACTCGTCCTGGAACTGGCTCTAAGCTGAATTTCGGTCTGCCAATAATGGAGTATGCCTCTCCTTGATCCATTAAGTAATGGACAATCTTTGTTTTCAAGTTGTTCATAAGAGATTGACGGACTGCGTTGACACGAGTCGCTGTGATTAAGAAATAAATGCCTAACGATTGTCCATCACGGCTTAACTGAATAAATTCAGATTCGAGCTCATGCATTTCGTCTTTCACAATGTCAAAGTTGTCAATCACGATAAATATGAATGGAAGCTTTTTCTCATTTAACGCATTGTACATTTTGATATGACTCATTTCCTGCTGTCTAAATAAACGCTTGCGATATTCAACCTCTTCACGAAGACGCTTCATCGACTTTTGAATCTTTCTCATTTGATCCATTAAGAAATAATCAGCCGTATGCGGAAGTTTGGCAAGCGGTAGCAAGGTGCCGTTACCGAAGTCATAAATATATGCATGCCATTCTTCAGGTGAATATCTTTCTGCGAAGCTCATGAGCAGTGTTGTTGCAGCAAGTGATTTGCCGTAGCCGGATGAACCGAAGATGCCAATATTTCCATCCTCCATCATTTGATAAGAAAGTGGATGCTGGCTTTGCTGATCTGGCTCATCGACAAGAGCGAAATGGAAGACGTGCTCTTCACTTGATGCATAACGTGTTTTTGGAATACGCTCTTCAAGCGGTGGAAGCCATGGACTCGGAAGCTTTTCAATTCCAAGCTCCTGCTGCATACGTTCAATTTCATCCACAACAGCGGAAATTTCCGTCACTGTCTCTTTTTTCACAGCTGGCTCTGTACTTACCCCTGATAATGGGATCAGTCCAGTGTCCGTTACAATGGCGATGTCATCTTCTGATCCGTAGCCATCTTCCATATACGGTGCACCACTCCAAGCCGATTGGAATAATTCATAGATTTCATTGTTCCCCACTTGTAAATATCCACGACCTGTCACGGTAATCGACGCGGCATCACTATTTTTCAAAATTTCCTTACTGTCTGATGCATCTTGTACCTTTAATGCGACTTTAAAGCGGGAGTTACTCCAAATTTGATCATCAATGACCCCGCCGGGCTTTTGTGTCGCCAAAATGAGATGGACACCGAGACTCCGTCCAATCCGCGCGGCACTGACAAGCTCTCTAATAAAATCTGGCTCTTCACTTTTTAATTCAGCAAACTCATCAGAGATTAAGAACAAATGAGGCATCGCCTGTTCCGCCTTTTTCTCTTTATAGAGTTTCGTATAGTCATTGATATGATTCACATGATACTGATCAAACAAGCGCTGTCTTTTCTTCAGTTCACTTTTAATAGAGGCAAGCGCTCTTTCACTAAAGTTTTTGCTGCCTTCAATGTTTGTGATCGTACCAAGTAAGTGCGGAATATTTCGGAACGGCTGCGCCATTCCGCCCCCTTTGTAATCAATGAGCAGGAACGCCACTTCATGCGGGTGAAAGTGTACAGCCAAGGATAAAATATACGTCTGTAAAAACTCACTTTTTCCTGATCCCGTTGTTCCTGCTAATAGACCATGTGGGCCATGTGCTTTTTCATGCAGATTCAGATCGACAATATCGTTTTTTCCTTTATAACCGATAGGCACAGATAATGACTTTGCTGTTTCAGATGTCAGCCATTTTTCGCGAATGCCAATGTCATCTACCTGTTTGGCATGAAACAGATCAAGGAAGGAAACCGTTTCTGGAATCGAGTTGGTCATCCCGACTTGATGATCTAATGTTCTTAAGGTTCTGGCAAACAGCTCATTGTCCGCTCGCTCATGTGCATCCAGCTGAAATGGAATTCGTACGGCCTTCTTATGCTGAATGAGAATATCTCCTTCTTCTTCGTTAATGTAACGAACAAGCGTTGAAATATTTTCAGCCAAGCTTTCCTTTGTTTCTGCCGCAAAGATAATTGAGATGCCTAAATCCGTCCGGCTGCCTTCTAGGTATTCTAAAATCACATGTTCCGCAATGAGTTCATGGTTTGTCACGATAAACACGAAGTGAGGCGTAAAGATTTTTTTCTCTTTTTCCTCTTCCAGATCACGCTCTCGTAAAATTTCATAAATAGAAGACAAAAGCTGATCACGTGTTTGTTCGTTGTATATAAACCCTTTCCCGTATGTATGAGGAAGTTGGAAGTGCGGCAGCCATTTCATCCATTCCCAGTTCTCATACTCCTGTTCATTAAAGATAAAAACAAATCTCAAATCATGATAGCTGTGTGAGAAAGCAAGCTGACCGACAAGCTGGTGAAGTTCATTTTTGACAATTGCCGGTTTTCCTATTAATCCGGTTGGACCGTCCGCAAGACCGAACGTAATCGGTACATCTTTTACCTCGCGATAGACGTTTTGCATATGCTGGGTTTGTTCCATTAAGTCATCGATGTCACGATTGGCCATATCGCCGCCGCTCGTCGATAATTCATAACTTGAAGGAACTGCACCTGTCCCTAGACGCAGCTGTAAAAAATCATCACTGACAAGCGTCTTTTCCCAAATACGCCCGCTGATTTCTGACGTCAAATATTTCATTTGTTCAAAGGACGGATAATGATACGTTAAAATAAATTGTTGACGGTCATACAGCTCTTGCAGCTCTTTCCGCTTATTTTCTAAGTAAAGAGAGTAAACGCGTTGCCGCTTCTCTTCTCGTCTTTTGCGCTGTGATTTCTCTTTAAAATATTGAACGGACGAAGTAATTAACGTCATAATAAACATCGCCATCGACACGACAATAAAGATACCTCGCGGCTGTACAAGGGCCACGATCCCCATGACAATCAGCATGACAAGCGGCGGAAGAACCACGAGCCAAAGTCCTCTGCCGTTATTTTCACTCTCCTGTGAAGGAAAGCTGAAAGACACCCGGTCATCTGGCAGATCGTAAATCAAACGTGGTGTTCGTCTATATAAAGGATATTTTTGTTTCGTTTCGGTACTCGGCGGCCTTGTTTTTTCTAAACGTGTTTGAAATGGTTCAAATGCTGTTATTTGCAATAAATCATCATCTTTCAATGACAGCGTCAAAAAGTTCCAAAACAGCTCATCTCCAGCAAGAAGTTGCTGTGGACCGTGCAGCTGTTTCCCGTTCACATAGATCGTTTCATCTTGGGGAATGACATACCAAGTGCCTTCTATTTTTTCCAACGTGAAGGATTTGGCATCTTGAAACATTGAATGGGCTTGTTCCTTCCACACATCCGCTTCATCTATTTCTTCACTTGAAATAGTCACTTCGACTCTATTTCCTAGGTAATAAATGATTTGATCATGATGTGAATCCATCAACATGAGTGTGAGTGAACCAACCTGATATGGTTCATGTGGAAGTAAGTGACCTTTCTTTTTTTCGCCCTGATAAAGAGAAAAGCCGTCATTCGTTTCATCTGGAGATAAACGAATCAATCCTTCATCAAACGAAAGGGAAGGAATCGTTACTGTATGCTCTATTTCAGGTCCAATCACAGCTTCCCGGTTGAACTGCTCATCTAAACGGACGGTTTGATAATCTTCCTCATAAAAAACCCATAGAAGACTCAAACGCTCCACCTCCTCATCGGACAGCACCAACTGTCAGTTGTATCGAAAGAATTATTTTTTCTCATCTTTTTTCGTCTGAGAGGTTTTCTTTTTTGCATCAGATTCTTTCTCTTTTTTCTCCTGATCGGCTTTTGACTGCTCTTTTTGTTCAGCTGTTTCATCTGTTTGGCTTGCATCTGAGGAGTCATTGGTGCTCGTCTCCGTTGTTTCTTTTTCTTCATACTTCGCCATTTCCTTAATGATTGGGTCTAGCTGTTTTTGTTTTTCTTCAGCAGATAGGCTGTCGTCATTTTGAATTTCATTGCGGTAGGCGACGAGTGCTGTAAATATGTATCGGTCGTCCCCGAGCACCCTTGCAATATCCAGAGCTTCCTTGCTATTGCCTTGTCCAATATGAATCCAGAACAGGAAGTATTGCGGGTCTGTCTGCAATGTGTACGTATCCGTGATTTCTTTTTTGTGCTGGTCAAGCAATAGATTCCCTTGATTCGTTTGCACATACGAAATGGCCAGTTCATATTGAAGAGAGACTGGCATTTGATCGGCTTTGTATTTTTCGAGCGTATCCACCACTTGGCTGTACTGTTTGTTGAGATAATATTTGTTCGCTTCCACATACGCTTCTTGTTTCGGCATGGCGAAAAAGAACGTGTAAATGGTATACACCAATGCAGGAATCAAAAGAACAAGGAGACCAAGTCCAATGTATCGTTCAATCTTCCATTTCTTTTTTGGAATGGTTAAGAGCGTCTTTTCTTTTGCTTCGATGGCTTCTATTTTTTGTTGAATCAAAGCAGACAATTCTTCCAGCGACTGTGTATCACTTATTTCCTTTGCCTGCTCAGATAATTTCAACGTATCATGATAAGCCAAATATTCTTGAAACTGATATTCATGGTCCACCACTCGAAGAATGACGGCTTTGACCTCTTTTAACAAACGTTGTTGGTCGGTTTCATATGGCGGGATGCTTTCTTTGACCCCGTAATGCAAAAATGCAGGCGCTAAGCCTTGATGAAAAACAATGTTTTCAGGAGAAACAATAGGATGCAGCCGCTTCACGTCGTGTTTGCACACTGCATCGACAAGCTGGTATGAAAAAATCCATTTGCTTTTTTCATCCTTTGCATGGATGAAACGAAATTCCTGATAGGCAGGAGGCGGTTGAATCGAAATGATGACCTCACCTTCGGTTAATTGGATCTCTTTTTTAAATGAAGGATTGATGTCTTTAATCGGTGCCGCTTCTAAACCGTCTAAGAGTTTAATTGTCTCTCTTTGAAAAATGAAGGTGTAAGTGCCTTCCTCTTTTTTCATGACTGCTTCTAATTGTTCTTCTAAATAGGAACTCTTTTTATCTGCCATTTACAAAAGTCCTTTCATAGTATTTCCAGCCTGTCTCCTGTGGTGATTCCACAGTCTGACAGCTTATATTCGCCTGAAAACACAGCTTTCTTATTGACTACACGCACCCATCCGCCATCTCGTTTAGGTAGTGAGATTTGTTTTGCCTGCCAGGCGATATGGATGACTTGTTTAATATGTAAATAATTTGATAGTCTCAAATCAAACACACTGCCATCATAGTTTTTTAAGTCGATGGTAATATCGATATACACAAATTTCCACCTCACAAAATAGAAAGAGCGCCGGCATCAACTGACAGACTCGGCGCTTTTTCTGCTTTTCACACTTAGAAAGGAAATCCCTTTGATTAGCCGCGGATTTGGCTAGCGATGTCTTGGTCAGTGCTTTCAAGTGTATTTGCAGTTTGATCAAGCTGATTGCTGACATCTGTTAATAGATCAGACATTTTGATGAATGAAGGTTTTAGCTGTTCGTATTGATCAGCGAATGCTTCACTAGAAGCACCTTCCCACATTCCTTTTAGGTCAGAGATCATTCTATTTAGACGATCAACTTGGTTTAACACTTCTTGACTTTCAACACCATATTGCTTAGCGGTCGCTCTTAGTTCTTCTGGGGTTACGCGAATAATTCCTGACATATTCCTCATTACCTCCCGTGCATAGCCGCCATATAATGGGCTAATCCACTTATTTTTTGACGTTATTATTATAAAAACAGAAATGATACACAGTCAAACAAATCTGTTTTTATTTTACAAAATGAGTCTATAGAATTACTGTTTTTTCGCTCTTTATCTAGTATTTAACAATTTTTTGGTCATATATTCTTAATAAAAGGGCGTGCACTTCGATGAACCTTTCCGCCTATTGATTTTTTACTACATTATTATTGTACTATTTCTTTTTGTGATAAACGCATGACCAATGTGCTCATTTCTCAAGCTTTTTGTTTTTTTAATGATTATGGCATTTTCTTGTTGATTTACGTACCTGATTCTCTTCATAATGTAAGTACGTGAAATATTCGAAAAAGCAGGGGTTTTTTATGACAAAAAAGACAGATCCATTTAAGTATAGCCTTGATCGTTTAGAGGATGTGGCAGACCAAATTAGTGATGTGCTCAATTGCCCTATTACTATAGAAGATACTCATCATCGATTATTAGCCTATAGCACACATAATGATTTCACTGATCCCGCCAGAACTTCAACCATTATCTCCCGCCGTGTACCGGAAAAAGTCATTAATCGGCTTTGGAAAGACGGTATCATTCCTACACTCCTTAAAACAGATGAACCGCTTCGCGTACCTCAAATTGCAGAAGTCGGTCTATCCAGCAGGGTTGCCATTTCCATATGGAAAGACAAAGAGGTGCTCGGTTTTATCTGGGCAATTGAATCCACGCAGCCTTTTTCAGATGAAGAAATGGACCTTCTCAAGATGGCAGCACATGCTGTGAAAAACAAATTACTCAATTTACAAATTCGAAAAACGAAAACAGAAGAACGCAATCAGGAGCTATTTTGGAAGATGCTCACAGGACATATTCATGAAAAGGATGAGATGCTTGATCTCTTCTTGAGGCTTGGGATGAGGTGTCCAGACACGTATGCGATTATTATTTTTCGCCTTCGTGATGAACTGACAGAAGATACGGAAAAGAAGCTCTCCTATCTGCTTGAAACAACGCAGCAAGTGCAGGTGCTGTTAACGACTGTTGATTTTAACGAATTCATTATTCTTGTCTCGCCAAAAACAGAACATCCGCTTCAAGATATTAAACAATTCACAAGCGGCATGCTAAAGCAGTTGTCTGATCGGTATCAGCTCCATGACGTTCAAGCGGCCATTGGTGGAATTTACGATCACATTACTCATATTCAGCCATCCTATAAAGAAGCACTGGCCGTCTTAAAAACAAAAGAACGCTTTCCTGTGGAAACAGAACAATTAAACAGCTTTTCTGAACTGGGTATTTATCAATACTTAGATGTGCTTGCTGAAAAACGAAAGGGATCGTCTTATTCCAGTTACTCTTTATCAAAGCTTGAGGATTACGACCTCAGGCATCATTCCAACCTCGTCGAGACCCTTGAACGATTTATTGATTGTGACAGCAACGCCAATATCGCCGCAAAGCAGTTAAATATTCATATCAACACACTGAATTACAGACTGAAGCGGATTACGGACATTGCAGAAATTGATTTAAAAAACATGAATGAGAAAATGACCATTTATCTTGATATGAAGCTAAAAAACGTCCCTTTGTGAAATTTCACAAAGAGGCGTTTTTTAATTTTTTCATTCAACCGAAGAATTTTCTAAACTTTCAGGATACACTAGACATACAATATCAATAGATAAGCATAGGAGGAATTGATATGATCATCGGCATTCCGAAAGAGATTAAGAACAATGAAAACCGGGTCGCATTAACACCAGGAGCAGCATCTCAATTGCTTTCAGCTGGACACCAGATTTTAATTGAAACGAACGCTGGTTTTGGAAGCGGATTCACTGATGACGATTATGTATCTGTTGGTGCAGAGATTCTTGATCAAGCGAAAGATGTGTGGGCATCTTCTGATATGATTATGAAGGTAAAAGAACCATTACCAGAAGAATATTCATATTTCAGAGAAGGTCTGATCTTATTTACGTACCTGCATCTTGCAGCAGAGCCCTCCTTGGCTGAAGCATTAAAACAAAAAGGTGTGACAGCCATTGCTTATGAAACGGTAACGGACGGAAAATCACTCCCTCTATTAACGCCAATGTCTGAAGTTGCAGGTAGAATGGCTGCTCAAATTGGTGCTCAATTTTTAGAAAAGCCAAAAGGCGGAAAAGGCATTCTGCTCGCAGGCGTGCCAGGAGTATCGAGAGGGAAAGTCACCATTATTGGCGGCGGTGTCGTTGGAACAAATGCAGCGAAAATGGCGATCGGACTTGGCGCAGATGTCACTCTTATTGATGTAAATGCGGAACGATTACGCCAGCTGGACGATCAGTTTGGTCATCAAATGAAAACGTTAATGTCTAATCCTGTTAACATTGCAGATTCAGTGAGCGAGGCAGACCTGCTCATTTGTGCGGTTCTCATCCCAGGTGCCAAAGCTCCAACCCTTGTCACAGAAGAAATGGTGAAACAAATGAAGCCTGGTTCTGTCATTGTCGATGTAGCCATTGACCAAGGCGGGATTGTGGAAACAATCGATCATATCACAACACATGATCAGCCTACTTATGAAAAGCACGGCATTTTACATTATGCTGTTGCCAATATGCCAGGAGCGGTTCCGAGAACATCGACAGTTGCTTTAACAAACGTCACGGTCCCATACGCACTGCAGATTGCAAATAAAGGCGCTGCAAAAGCGATCAAAGAAAACAAGGCGATTGCTGAAGGCGTCAATGTGATGAACGGACATATCACCTATGAAGCTGTCGCTCGTGATCTCGGCTATGATTATGTGCCTGTTAGTAAAGCCCTTCAAACCTCTTCCATGACCGAAGCTTAATATCTAGCCCGCCCTTTTCAGGGGCGGGCTTTATTGTTAACCTAAAATAAAAATGAGTTGACAAAAGAACCTCTTCCCCTTAATCTATTTGTACAGATAAGACAGGGGGAAATATCATGCAAAAGAAGACAAGAACAGCTGACTTTGTGCTCGTCGGGATGTTTGCTGCACTCATGGCTATCGGAGCCAATATCACATCCATTGTGCCATTTTTACAGGTCGGCGGAATCCCACTTACGATGCAGCCGTTTTTTTGTGTGCTTGCTGGTCTTTTGTTGGGCAGACGACTTGGCGCATTGGCCATGATTGTCTATGCTCTTGTTGGGATCGCTGGTGCACCTGTATTCGCACAGTTCTCGGCGGGTCTCGGCGTTATTTTAGGAAAAAGCGGTGGCTTTGTGTTATCATACATTCCTGCTGCTTGGCTTGCCGGATTCATTCTTGAAAAAAGACAAAACCCTGGTTTTGGCCGCTTTTTATTTGCAGCCATTGCAGGAACGACCGTGATGTATGTGATCGGGACAACTTATACATACATCGCATTAAATGTATGGCTGAACGCACCAATCTCTTATCAAACTACATGGTTCTTCATGATTTGGTTTATGGTAAAAGACTATGCGCTGACCATCCTCCTTGCGATGCTGGCACCTAAAATTTATCGATCGGTTTCAAAAGCCACATCCTTTCGAAAAGAACAAACAGCTTCCTAATATCAGAAAAGGTTCCTTTACTCTATGAGTAAGGAACCTTTTTTCATTTATAGCATAATTGCCGCAAGCCAGCCGAACAAGACGAGCGGGATATTATAAAAAGCGAATGTTGGGACACATGTACCCCAAATGTGGTGATGCTGTCCATCCATATTCAGTCCAGATGTTGGTCCGAGTGTACTGTCGCTTGCAGGTGAACCTGCATCTCCTACCGCCGCAGCTGAACCAATAATCGCAATAGTCGCCATCGGGCTGAATCCTAAGTGTAAACAAAGCGGGACAAAGATCGTCGTAATAATCGGAATCGTTGCAAATGATGAGCCAATGCCCATTGTCACTAGCAGACCCACCAGTAGCATTAAAATAGCCGCTAAGCTTTGGCTGTTTCCGATAAATTGAGAAGACGCCTTGACGAGAGATTCAATATCTCCTGTTTTCGTTAAAACATTGGCAAATCCAGCTGCAACAAGCATGACAAATCCGATAAATGCCATCATGTTCATGCCAGATGTAATCAGCGCATCTGCTTCATCGCGTTTCATCATTCCCGTTACAAACAAGACAAGCAAGCCTGCAAGCGCACCGAAGATCATCCCTTCGACTCCAAGGCTTTGAGAGAGATATAACTGAACAATAAGTGATACAAGGATCGCAAGTCCAGCAAAGAATAAGCTCTTTTTTGTATATGCTGATTTTTCTACATCCGTAATGTCACGATTCTCATATGTTTTTGGCTTACGATAGACAAAGAGTGAAACGATCAAGCCAAGAACCATGCCGCCTACAGGAATCAGCATCGCATACGGAATGTCTGCTAAATTCACTGTTAAACCTGCATCTTTCATGTTGTCACGAAGCATTCCGTGAAAAATCTGTCCAAAACCGACCGGAAGCAAAATATATGGTGCAGTAAGTCCGAAAGTCATCACACATGCTAGCAGTCTGCGGTCAATTTGAAGCTCGTTAAACACCTTTAATAATGGCGGGATTAAGACCGGAATAAAGGCAATATGAACAGGAACAACGTTTTGAGAAAAACAAGATACGATCAAAATGACCAGAATAATGAGCACTTTTGATAATGTTTTTCTTCTTGAATCGCCTTCTTTTCCAAGAAGCTTCACAGCTCCTTCGACCATGGCATCAGGAAGACCCGTTTTCGTCAGTGCGGCTGCGAATGCACCTAATAGTGCGTAACTAATCGCCACTGTCGCATTTCCGCCAAGACCGTCAGTGAACGCTTGAACTGTTCCCCCTAGACCTAATCCACCTGCAAGTCCGCCCGCTAAAGCGCCAAGTGCCAGCGCAATCACGACATTGACCCGCAGCAAGCTTAATATCAACATTAAAACAACCGCTAAAACAACTGCATTCATGGTGAAACCTCCGAAATCCTTTAGTTTACTAATGTAGTAGATAATTAAAGTACCAACGTATGTTACCATAGAAAATTTACTTCGTCAAATGGCGTATGTCCTACATAAAAAGCTCTGCCAGTTGGCAGAGCTTCCGTCGTTATTTCTTCGGTTCAAATCGTTCCACAAATGTTGCTAATGATCTGACCATCACACCTGTTGCTCCTGTTGGACCAAAGCATGAAGGCTTTTCTGTCGTGGCTGTTCCTGCAATATCTAAGTGAACCCAAGGGGTGTCTTCAGCGAATTCCCCAATGAATGCACCTGCCATGATCGCATGACCATCACGACCTGGTGAGTTATTCAGATCAGCCATTTTGCTGTTTCTTACTCGTTTTTTATCTTTTTCGGTGATTGGCAGCTGCCAAATCATTTCCCCACATTCTTCTGATGCCTCTTTAAACTGGGCATACAGTTCATCGTTATTGGTCATCACGCCTGTTGTTTCATTCCCAAGTGCCACAATGACACCGCCTGTTAATGTCGCAACATCCACAAGCACAGAGGCACCATGCTGCTTCGCATAGGTCACACCATCTGCTAAAACAAGACGACCTTCTGCATCCGTGTTAAGCACTTCGATTGTTTTGCCGCTTAGTGAGACAATGACGTCATCTGGCTTCATCGCATCTGCTGAGACCATATTATCTGTTGAGGCGATGACCGCAATGACATTCTGCTCTGGACGAAGTTCACCGATGATTTCCATTGCGCCTAAAACAGAGGCTGAACCGCCCATATCTGTTTTCATCCCCACCATACTTGCTCTTGGCTTTAAGGAATACCCACCTGTATCATACGTAATGCCTTTACCGACAAGGCCGATGACGTCTGTCCATTCTTCCTTGCCTTGATATTTCAATACAATCAGCTTCGGTGGTTCTGTTGAGCCTCTATTAACGGCTAGAATACCGCCCATTCCGAGCTCTTCCATTTGTTCTTTATCTAAAATTTCAATCTCGAATTCATATTTATAAGCAAGCTCTGCCGCATAGGATGCAAGATCAGAGGACGTGAGCATGTTCGGCGGCATATTCACAAGTGTACGAGCCGAATTGACCGATTGTCCGTAGACTTCGCCCACTTTCAGACTTGCCTGAATTTCGGCAGCATCATGATCCGTTGTTGCATAAACAAATTCGATAAAGCGATCCGGTTCATTCGTTTTATGTTTAAAATCTTGTAATTCATATGTAGCTAAAAGGCAGCTTTCAGAAAGGGCATGGGCTGCATCTTGAACAGGCAGATCCTTTCCTGTAAATGTATCAAGCAAAACCGAAACTGCTTGCTTTTTATCTTGATGAAGCTTTTTAAATAAATGCGCAAACACTTCCTTTGCCTCTTCAAACGTGTAATCTGACTCCTTCCCAAGCCCGACAAAATAAATGCGTTTAATGCCGGTTTCAGGGGATGGGAAAAATTTCGAAAGCTGATTTCGTTTAGATGAAATATCGCCTTCTTTTAGTAATTCAGTGATTCTTCCTCCATGTAATTCATCCATTTCTTTTGCTTTTCCTGATAGTTGGCTCTTTTGAAAAAGTCCGATGGCCAGTGTATCTTTATGTTGCAACTCATTTGTCGAGAAAAACATATTTATCACACGCTCCTTCAATGAACTCCATATTTCACATTGGAACTTCTATTATATCAAAATTTATGTGCTGATACGATCATTGCCAGCCTGTCTTCCCTTGAAGAACATTTATATTTTGGCATGCGGAAGGGCATCATGAAAAAGCGGCAGCGATCCATAGCAGCCTGTCCATGGTCTCCTCGTTCCACATCTACTTTCTTTAATGTTATAATGAACATGGACTTGGCAACAGTTCTTACTGCCATCATTTTTTTATCTTACTAGGGTAAATACTTTATCATTTCGCACGTTATTTTTTCTTAAAGAGAGGATGTTTCTTGTTCATGAGCGTACTGACGAATTTTCCGCTGCTTGCCAGCCTTGCAGCCATCTTTTTTGCACAATTTGTAAAAGTACCGATTCAATTTATCATTTCTAGACGACTAGATTGGTCGCTCATTACAAGCACAGGCGGAATGCCAAGTTCACACTCCGCAGCAGTAACAGCACTCTCAACAGCAGTTGCTTTAGAGCACGGGCTAGGAACATCTATTTTTGCCATTTCCGCCATCTTTGCCATTATTACGATGTTTGATGCGACAGGTGTTCGCAGACAGGCAGGAGAACAGGCAACTGTCCTGAACAAACTGGTCACAGATTTTAACCGGTTTGTTGCCGAGGCAAAGAACTTCCCAAATGCGGAAGAAAAAGAGAAGCAAAAGAAATTGAAAGAGCTTCTTGGGCATAAGCCGATTGAAGTCTTCTTCGGCGGCTTAACAGGAATCTTGCTCACACTCATCTTAGATTATTACTTCATGTAGAAACGAAAAAGCTTTGGACCTTTTGAGATCCAAAGCTTTTTTATTCTTTATTGGCTTGAAACTGCTGCCGGAACACTTGCATCGATTCTGCTTCATTCAACTGATTTAAGTCTTTTTCTGTCAGCGTTCCTTCACCCTTTTTAATCACATAAACGTCCAGCACTTTTTTACCCCATTCTCTATACACATCATCAACCGTTTCATAATATAAATCAAGCTTATGACCTTTAATCGCTTTCCCAGTATCTGCGACTACACCATAGCCATAATTGGGGATAAACAGGACAGTTCCAATCGGAAAGACAGATGGGTCCGCTGCCACGGTTGAATATAAGTCACGTTTTACTTTGACGCCTGAATATGTAATGCCATATGCACGATGTTCTTTCGTCTTGCCTGTTGATTCTACTCCTGCTGTATAACCTGTGGCGACAACCTTTTGCTTCGGATAATCGTTCCAATTAAATGCTTCTTCGAGAGAAACAGCACGCAAATCGTCACTTTTCACCGCCATCGTCTGCCTTTTTGGATGCTTTAAAAAAGAAGATACGTGCTTACCGGCATCGTTCTCTTTCACCCATGCAGCTAAATCACTTGGTTCTACGCCAGATATGCCCGTAAAGCTTGTCATCAAGGCAAGCATAAACAGAACTGTCATGAACAATCGTTTCATCCATGTTTTCATTTCTATTTGTCACTCCTCTACCCATCTATTTGTTTCCAAACAAAATGGAAACTATGCAAAGGAGAAACAAAAAAACCCACTTGCGTGTAGACAAGTGAGTTAAAACATTTGATAGCCTCTTTTACGAAGGGCATTGATGACAAAACCTGAGGCAATGGCACCAATCAGACCGCTTAATAAAATGATGATATCTGCCGCAGCAAGAGAAACGATGCGGTCTCCTATCCCGGAAAAAGCAATGCCTGGTTCTCTTACATAAGCGATCATCTTTTGATTATTGATAATGAAAAGGCATACAATTGGATATAAAATTGCCATAATCCATGACATTCTCAGCAGCATATTCAGCAAAAAGCCAATGCCGAAGAATAACACGAAAAATAAAATAACTGAAATGATAACGACTGGTAAACTGATCACTTCATCTCCACCCCCAAATATCCCATCATTAGTTTAACTTGGAAATAGAGATGAAGTCAATCAATGGAAAAAGCCGTAAGATTAATGCTTCTTTCCTGTCCCTTTACATTCCTCACATGTTTCTGATCCGCCGAGCAATAACTGAAAATATCCTTTTCCTGAACAATACTGACAAGTTGACTTTTTTTCTTTCGTTTGTGCATTCATATTGCCCACTCCTTAATCTAAATTTTCTGATAATTCATCATAACATATTTTTCTGTCCAGTACCAAGTGAGAAAATATTCCGTAAAACATGAAAAAACGTGTACCACAGGGATACACGTTTTTGTCTATATCGGTTTAGAAGAACTTGAATTTTCCTTTTTTCAGAACAAGTCCTGGTCCGCCAACCATGAATAATGAACGGTTGTCGATGATTTTTTTCATTGCAGAAGCTTTTGTTCCTTGAAGTTTTTTACCAAACGCAACACCTACAGCGTCGTGTTCACCAAGAGAAGCAACTGTTCCTTTGATGTCTGGCTTAAAGCTTTCAAGCGTGCCACCTTTTACTAGTGCTGCAAGGTTTTTCGCTACTGTTTCACCTTGCTGCATCGCAATTTGTGCAGTAGGTGGGTATGGACGATTAATTTCTTCATTGATGATTAATGAGCAGTCACCGATTATGAATACATCTTCATTTTCTGGTACACGAAGATCTGGAGACACTTTTACGCGGCCGCGCATGTTTTCAAATCCAGCTTCTTCAACGATTGGGTTACCACGTACACCAGCAGCCCATACAACAGTTTCAGCTTTGATTTCTTCTGTATCATCGTCTTTTCCAACAATGATGCCTTCAGGCGTACATTCTTTGATCGCTGTACCGATTTTGAACTCAACACCTTTACCTTGAAGGTAGTTCATCGCATAGTCGATCAATTCAGGATCAAATCCTGGAAGAGCTGTTGGTGCAGCTTCTACACAGATAATACGCACGTCTTTTTGATCAATATCATACTCTTTGCAAAGCTCAGGTACACGGTTTCCAAGCTCACCAAGGAACTCAATACCTGTGAAGCCTGCACCGCCGACAACGATTGTCAGACGCTCTGGACGCTTTTCAGCATCTGTATTATAAGTCGCAAATTGAAGCTCAATATGCTCACGAAGCTGACGAGCAGAGTTAATGTTAGAGATTGAGAATGCATATTCTTTCAGTCCTGCAATACCAAATGTTTCAGGAACAGCACCAAGCGCAACAACAAGGTAGTCATAAGAAAGTTCGCCATCTGATGTCACAACTTTCTTCTCTTCCTTATTAATGCTTTCAACTGTTGCTTGTACAAAGTTGACACGGGAACTGTTAATCACATCTTTGATTTGATAACGACAACGGTCATGATGAAGAGTACCTGCACTTGCTTCATGTAACCATGTTGTTTCGTAATGATAATTATGCTTGTTCACAAGAGTAATGTCCGCATCATTTGTGCCAAGCTGTTTTGTTAATCTTGTTACAGTCATTAATCCGCCATAACCTGCACCTAATACAACGATTTTCGGTTTATTCACTGGAATCACATCCACCTTTTTTAAATTTGCTGTAAAACGGATAAAGAATTACATATCGTTATTCTCAACCGCTTTGCGGCATTTTATGAAATTTAAACAAAAAAATAAGTATGTGAAAATCTGAACTTTCACCTACAAAAAACGAAAGCATTTGACCGTATCCGACAAAAATTCATAAAAAATTAATATTTAGTTCCCTTAACAATAATAGCGAGTTCTGCTCCTTTTTTCAAGGCTTTAAACTGAAAATCCTTAGGATAAACGGTCTTTCTCTCTTTTTTCCCCTTTTCACAGCATCGGCATCAAAAAACGACAAGTTTTTCAAAACAAGTCAAACGACGATATGTGGTATGATATGATATAGTGATAACAATTTTCATTTGGGAGGATTAAGGAATGCAAGAAGATTCTAAGGTATATGACATTACCGTTATCGGGGGCGGCCCAGTCGGATTGTTTACTGCGTTTTACGGAGGCATGAGACAGGCAAGTGTGAAAATCATTGAAAGCCTTCCTCAGCTCGGCGGTCAACTATCCGCTCTTTACCCTGAAAAATACATTTATGATGTGGCTGGTTTCCCAAAAATCCGCGCACAAGAATTAATTGATAATTTAAAGGAACAAATGGATAAATTTGATCAAACCATTTGCTTAGAGCAAGCTGTGGAAACGGTTGAAAAACAAGCAGACGGTATCTTCAAACTCGTTACGAATCAAGAGGTTCATTATTCAAAAACGATCATCATTACAGCTGGTAACGGTGCATTCCAACCGAGAAAGCTTGAGCTAGATGCAGCAGAATCATTTGAAGGAAGCAACCTGCATTACTTCATCAATGACCTGAACCAATTCGCTGGCAGACGTGTCGCTGTTCTTGGCGGTGGAGACTCTGCGGTCGACTGGGCACTGATGCTTGAGCCAATCGCAAAAGAAGTATCGATTATTCACCGTCGTGATAAATTCCGTGCACATGAGCACAGTGTAGAAAACTTGCACAACTCGAAAGTCAATGTGCTGACACCATTTGTCCCAACGGAGCTCATTGGGGAAGACCGCATTGAACAAATTGTGCTTGAAGAAGTCAAAGGCGATAAAAAACAAGTACTAGATGTGGACGACGTGATCGTCAACTTCGGTTTTGTTTCCTCCCTTGGACCAATCAAACAATGGGGCCTTGAAATCGAAAAGAACTCTATCGTGGTCAAATCCACAATGGAAACCAACATCGAAGGCTTCTATGCGGCAGGAGACATCTGTACGTATGAAGGAAAAGTCAAATTAATCGCAAGCGGATTTGGTGAAGCACCAACTGCTGTGAACAACGCCAAAGCTTACATGGACCCGAAAGCCCGTGTACAGCCGCTTCATTCCACAAGCTTATTTGAAAATAAATAAGAACGGATCAAAAAAAGGAGTCCCATCTGCGGAACTCCTTTTTTGTTTATTTAAAAATCCCAATATAGGCATTCGCCATTCCAAGTACCATTGCAGCAAGTAGCACCACAACAATTCCTGCCACAACCAAAATCACCCGATCCTTCACACGTTCCTTTTTCGGAAGCGGCTTGTCTATCCCGCAAGATGGACATGTTTTTGAACGATACGGAATCAGTTCATGACAGTTCCTGCAATTGATTTGTTCACTCAAACCTCAGCAACCTCTTTTCTGATGACAGTTTATGTTTGGTTCTCATGATACTCTTTTCGAGTAGAAATAGCCAGTTGTGAGGACAAGCTGTAACAAAATTGAGCGATTTACAAATTGTTTAAGAAGGAATGGAATGAATGAAGGTTTGATTGGTTCAACCGATATAAGAAGTAGAAGATTGTCATGAAGGATAGGTGGAAAGATGATAAAGCGTTTCATGATTAGTTTGAGCTTGTTACTGATGATTGGCGGCTCAGTAGAAGTGTTCGCAAAAGATTATAACAAACATTATGCTCAATTCGCTGCCGGATCGAATATGGATGTTGATCAGCTAGAACCTTTTTTAACACATGTGTCCACTTCGATTTTAGATGCTGGTCTGAGTGATCAAGAAATCAAACAGATACTCACCAACGTTCAAAAAATGAATAAAAACAACGAAACAAAAAGAATGAGCACTTTTAAAGTAATGTATCTTGGAGAACCAGCCAATATGAAAATTGAGGTTGAAGTTCATGTGGAAGATGGCAATAAAGAAGTGGTGATCTATTTGTTTAGCACCGAAGAGTTGGTAGATGTCTTGGATAAAGAACTATTGAAAATAGAAGAAGCAATGGAATAAGAGATGCTGAACGAGCATCTCTTTTATATTTGTCTTTAAAAAAAGCCTTCTTGTTCATAAAGCAAACAAACAAGAAGGCTTATCTTTATCCATGATCAGATATTAACACTCTTCCGGCGTACCGGTATTCGTGGCTGTTCTGAACGAAGAACCGCATCCGCATGATGCGATCGCGTTCGGATTGTCAATCGTGAAACCGCCGCCCATTAGTGATTGTTTGAAATCAATGATGGTGCCGTTCATGATGTCAAGGCTTTCGGAGTCGACAAGAACCTTGATGCCGTGCTGTTCGAACTGCGTGTCTTTCTCTGAGACTTCATGGTCAAAGCCCATCCCGTATGAAAGACCGCTGCAGCCGCCACCTTTTACGCCAACTCGCAGGAACGCATTTTCTTCTTCATGTTCTTTCATCATATCTTTAATCTGCAATGCAGCAGCTTCTGTAATCGTTACTGGTGTACTCACGATCATCCCTCCTTTTGACTGGATGTTTCTTTTCAATTATAAACGTGATGTTGCCTTTTCTCAAATAAATGGTTTAGAGATAGAATGTGCCGTCACAAATTGTTTCAGCAGGTCCTGTCATCAGCACATGGTCATTGTCTTTCCAGCGAATGATGAGGTCTCCGCCAGCTAGATGAACGGTCATATCCGTTTCTTTTTTCGCATGTCCATTCACAATCGTTGATACAGCCGCAGCACATGCTCCTGTTCCGCACGCTTGCGTAATCCCTGATCCTCTTTCCCACACGCGAAAATGCAGTTCCGTTTCACTGACACGTTCCACAAATTCTACATTGACGCCTTCTGGAAACATGTCATGCTTTTCAATAATTGGCCCAACTGAATCAAGCGGCGCCTGTTCAATGTCTTCTAAATAGAAAACGATATGGGGATTCCCCATTGAAACAGCTGTTCCATTTAAGGTCGTCGTGCCAAAATCAAGCGGTTCATTGATCGTTGTACTGGCCGGTTCACCAAGCATTGGCATCGCTTCTTTTTCAAAACGAGGTTTACCCATATCAACTGTCACTAACTGAACGTGACCATCCTGCACATGAACGGTCGCCTCAACGAGTCCTGACAATGTCTCAATCTGGAACGTTGTGTCTGTTACGATTTGATGCTCATACACATATTTTGCCACGCAACGCAGACCGTTACCGCAGTTTTTCCCCTCTGATCCATCATTGTTGAAAATGCGCATCTTCACAGGCGCAACATCTGATGGGCAAATGAGGATCATTCCGTCTGAACCGATACCTGTATAAACAGAAGAAACGCGGATCGCTATCTCTGACAGCTGCTCTTCTGGAAGCTGTTCCTTCATCTGATTGACGTATATATAATTGTTTCCTAGTCCGTGCATTTTCGTGAATTGAAATGATGTCATGAGCGTCCTCCAAAAATGTTGTTTCTTTATAGTATAAAAGGAGTCGATTCAGGAGACAATCTTATCATCCCCCGTTTTTCATACATAGAAGCTCTTTGCTGCCATGGCAAAGGGCTTTTATTATGCATATGCCTCTTTTTCTCTCGTGTGATGCTTCATTTTGATGATATTTTATTAGCATAACATATTGGATGCGCTTTCTACATTTTTTCCTGAAAAATGGAAACTTAATATATGAAAAAAATGCACCTCATGACCCATGTGGTGCATTTAAAACATGTCGTTTTCCTCTATAAAAGCATAAATACGCTCGACTAGCTGCTCTGCATTTTCTCCAGAAACAAATTCTCCATTCACAAGAGCAAATGGGGAGTCCATACATTTGCCGCAGTAGCTTAAACAGCCGTATTCCATTACATCTAAGTTTGGGTCTTTTTCTAGCTTCTCTTTTGCTTCTTGAGACCCTTGTGCAAGATTACTTACACAAAATTCGATCAGTGGAAACACTGTGCTTCACCTCACATTTGCCTTACTATCCTACCGAAATTCCTTCTATTAGTCAAAACATGAGCTTCAATAAATCGTTACGCCTATTCCCCGTAAAATGTTTTACTATTTAGGACTAAGTAATGAATATGTAGGTTATTTTGAAACAATTATTGTGGTTTCACAGTAAATTCGATATAATTTTATTTGGTATTTTAACTTAAAGTTTTTTAGTATAAGTGTTTTTCAATGTCTAGGGGGAAAAGGAGAATCGTCATGAAAAATTTAGTCTTGATCGGCGGAGGTTACGGGAATATGCGGGTTCTCCACCGCTTATTGCCAAATCAATTACCTGATGATGTTACTATCACATTAATTGATCGAAATCCTTACCACTGTTTAAAAACAGAATATTATGCACTTGCTGCTGGAACGATCTCTGATCATCACATTCGAGTATCTTTTCCAGAGCATCCGAAGCTGGATATTCAATACGGGGAAGTAGAAAAAATTGATATTGAAAACAAACAGATCTTATTTAGCGACCGTGAACCGATTCCATATGATGATACGGTAATCGGACTCGGCTGTGAGGACAAGTATCACAATGTCCCTGGGGCGAAAGAACATACATACAGCATTCAAACCATTGATCAGTCAAGGCTTGCGTATAACAAATTAAACAATTTGAGTGCAGGTGCAACGGTTGGTATCGTCGGTGCTGGACTTAGCGGGGTAGAGCTGGCCAGTGAACTGCGTGAAAGCCGTTCTGATTTAAACATCATTCTTTTTGACCGCGGAGAACTGATTCTTTCCAGTTTCCCAAAAAGATTAAGTTTATATGTACAAAAATGGTTTGAAGAAAACGATGTAAAGATCATTAACTGCGCCAATATTACGAAGGTTGAAGAAGGAGTTGTGTACAACCATGACGATGCCATTGAAGCAGATGTCATCGTGTGGACAGCAGGAATTCAGCCAAGTAAAGTCGTGCGAGATATGGATGTTGAAAAAGATGCACAAGGCCGTGTCGTCTTAACTCCTCATCACAATCTCCCTGGAGATGAGCATGTCTATGTCGTAGGTGACTGCGCAAGCTTGCCTCATGCACCAAGTGCACAGCTTGCCGAGGCACAGGCAGAGCAAATTGTGCAATCTCTACAGAAACGCTGGAAGAACGAACCGCTTCCTGAGGCTTACCCACAGTTTAAGTTAAAAGGCGTACTCGGCTCTTTAGGGAAAAAAGCCGGCTTTGGCTTAGTGGCGGATCGTCCACTTGTTGGTCGTGTTCCAAGACTCTTAAAATCTGGACTTCTTTGGATGTACAAGCATCACAATGGATAAAATGATGTGAATTTTTTCTCAAAGCTCCTTCTAATGAAGGAGCTTTTATTATGAAACGGCATGTACCGATGAATGGTTCACTTTGATAGGAGCAAGCGCAAGGATGCAGTCTTTACGAAACGTTCTGATCGTCTTCTTCGATAAACAATACGCTTGTATGAACTGTTCAGTTTGACGATGTACAATGATTTTTCGTTTCGAGCACTCTCCATTTTTCTTCATATAAATCATATCAATCGGTATTTGTTGATGAAGAGATTGTTTTAGTAAATAATTCATGATGCTCACGCTCCTTTCATCTCATTATAAACGAACAAACGTTCTAAATCAACCTAAAAAGGAACGTTTGTTCTGTTTATTTTCCTAAAAAAAGAACAGCTCATTCACTGCTCTCTTCGTACCCGTATTTCTCCATTTCTTGATAAATATCTTTTAATTTCGGATTGCCCTCTCCAACAATTTGATCCTCAACAAGGACAAGCGGATAAAAGAATTCATCATCAAGAATTCGTTCAGACAATTCTTTTTGGCGTTCGTTTTCAGGCGGGTGCTCAATATCGATATATGTGATGCGAAACGGCTGATTTGGATATTTTCGTTTTAATGCTGCATCTAGCCACTCAAATGTATCTTTTGAAGAAGGCAGATTCACGCAACTAGCGCACAGGACATCTCTTCCATATACATAAAGGTCAACGGTTTTGTTCATTTGACAAGCCCCCTATTCTTTCTTTATTTTAGCTGAATTTTCTGTATGAAAAAAGTCAAAATCACTTTTTGTTTCAAGATGAGATTGTGCTATAATGAGAAGGAAACTTTGAAACCAATCAATAGATTTTTATCGTCCAGATGAATATAATGGTGATATGTTGTGAAAGGAGCGATTATATCTAATGACTGAAGTCGAAATGAAAGACCAAGTACAGGAAGTACTGGACAAACTTCGTCCATTTCTATTACGTGATGGTGGAGACTGTGAGCTTGTAGACATTGAAGATGGCATTGTGAAATTACGCCTTCTTGGTGCATGCGGCAGCTGCCCAAGTTCAACCATTACATTGAAAGCCGGTATTGAGCGCGCATTATTAGAAGAAGTACCTGGCGTTGTAGAAGTTGAACAGGTTTTCTAATTCATATATGACATGAAAACGACCCTTACTGGGTCGTTTTTTAATTGTTGACAAAGGGCTAATTTTAGCCCTTTGTCTTCTTTTCAGTGTGATAGAAAACCTTTGCAGTCTAGGAAGGACGAGTACTGGCGCAGAGCGAATTTGACATTCGTGAGCACCGGAACGCAGGACTGACACCGAATGCGAGGGTTTGTCTACACGCTGAAACGACCCAATCAGGGCCGTTTTTTGATTAGGATAACTTCTCTCTAAACCATTCTTGAATAAAGGTCAGTCTTTGAATACGCTGCCCAGGGTGGCCACTTCTGGATAAATCATGAGAAGCCTTAGGAAACTTGATTAATCTCGTGTCTTTTCCAAGCTCCTTCAATGCCACAAAAAGCTGCTCTCCTTGATCGACTGGGCAGCGGTAGTCTTCATCACTGTGCAGGATGAGGAGCGGTGTGTTCACCTGTTTTACATACTTTAGCGGCGAACGATCCCATAGCTTATCAACCGAATCATAAATATCCCCATCCACCTGCCATTTTGTAAAGAAATAGCCGATATCACTGATGCCATAAAAGCTAATCCAGTTTGAAATGGAACGCTGTGTAACAGCTGCACGGAAACGGTCTGTCTGTCCGACAATCCAATTGGTCATAAAACCGCCATAGCTGCCGCCTGTTACGCCAAGCCTTGTTTCATCAAGAAAGTCATAGGCTTCGAGCACATGATCAACAGCCAGCATGACATCCTCATAATCAACGTCACCATAGCTGCCTCTTACCCGGTCTGTAAACATCTGTCCGTATCCATGACTGCCATGAGGGTTTATGTAAACAATCGCATACCCTTCAGCGGCGAGCATTTGAAATTCATGAAAATACGTATGACCGTACATCGCATGCGGCCCGCCATGAATTTCTAAGATAAGTGGATATGTCTTCCCCTCTTCCATCTGAGCAGGCTTCATAAACCAGCCATGTACAACGTCTCCTTCTTTTGACTGGAAAGAAATTGGTTCAGGTTCGGATATGACATGTTCCTTTAGAAAGTCATCATGCTCAAACGTGATTTGCTTGAGTGAGGATTCCCCTAAAGTCAGCTCATACAGCTCACTAGGCGAGACAGGTGAAAGACGGCTGATCAGCATTTTTGATTCATCTGGATGAAGACTGAAATTCGTCACATGTTCTGCCTCTAAACGAACGGGATAGGCTAAACCTTCAATAGAGAAATAATAAATTCCGGTACTCCCTTGATCAGAAACAAGCGCATAAAACCCCTGACTATCCTTTGTCCATTGTGGAAGCTGATTGGCTTCACCCATGACACTATCCCCTGCCATACAGTTACCAACATACATATCGAGCATTTCTGACAGTTGAACGGTCTTTTTCTCCTTCAGATCATACAGCCACAATGATGGGAAGGTTGCATTCTGAAATTCACGCTCGTGTCCAATGTACAAAAGGCTTTCTCCATTTGGAGAAAATGATACGGTCGAGTAAGCGCCTGTTGATTGGGTGATTTTCTTGGATGTACCGTCCTCTAATGACAGGAGACAGATATCACTTATGTAAAACGTCTGCGGGTTGGATTGAATATAGGCGAGCCACTTCCCGCAAGGAGAGACGACATGATTCACATGATGCTGCTGCTCACTCGTAACCGTCTCTACCTCCCCTGAGCAGACATCGATTTGCACAATTTGCGTCAGCCGCCCGTCTAAAAAACCTCTGCCATCTGCTTTATAAGTCAAATCATCATATACTGCCGGAGCAAAGTCATCGCACTCTTCCTTTTTTTCATCATGAACAGATTCTTCTTGTTTTAATGAGACTGCTGCATAAATGAACGCTCCATCCGGTGAAAATACAGGATGAGATACGCCGTAAGGAATATTCGTTAAAGTACGAATGCCGCCGCCATCGCTCTGAATGAGTGCGAGCTGAGGGACTTCCTTTGGCTTCTGCAAAATAAACGCAAGCTGCTTCCCGTCATTTGACCACACTGGCTGATGATGCTTTCCATCATCGAATGTCCATTGTGACAGCTCCCCTGTCCCTTCATCTCGAACCCATAAATGAATATTGTAATCATCCTTTTTTTCATTCACCGATACTTTTGTAAAAACAGCCTTTTTTCCATCTGGTGAATAGACTGGATGAGAAACAGACACGATTTGTGTTAAATCCTCTGCTGTTATCAATTTCTTCATCAATAGATCTCCCCCTTTTATGTATCAAAAATAGTTCGCTTCTCTAAATAATAATCCCTGCTTTTGTTGTGAAAAACAAGGATAAAAAAAGAACGTGCTCATTTATAGCACGTTCTTCATTTGATTCACAGAATGATGCTCGACGATGACACCTTCTACCGGCACCGTCAGCACATCTACTTCACAATGCGGGAAATTTTGGGCAAGCTGTTCTTTCAACGCTTCTCCCTTCCCTTTTTCCACTAAGGTCAAAATGGTCGGCCCAGCACCGCTTAATGCTGTTCCATACGCGCCTTTTAATGAAGCAACGTGCTCCACCTTTGATAGCTCTGGGACAAGCATCGTACGGTATGGCTGATGAAATAAATCTTTATTCATCATTTCCCCTACAAGCGGCCAGTTCTGCGTCATTAAGGCGGCGACAAGGACGTTACTCACTGCACTCGCGCTCACGGCCTGTTTATAGGAAAAATCCTCTGGCAGGACATCACGGGCATCCTTTGTGAGTACTTCATAAAAAGGAATCACGACGACGACATCTACATCCACATGCTGCACTTTAACGGCATGTGTCTTGTCTTCTTCATGAAGACCGATGAGTAAACCACCGAATAAAGAGGCACCCGCATTATCTGGATGACCTTCTACCTCACTTGCAAAAAAGAGCTTCTGATCATCGGTCATCTTTAATTCAAGCAGCTGATTGGCGAGCTCAATAGCGGCGACAATGGCAGCAGCGCTGCTGCCCAGCCCCCTTGCTAATGGAATATCACTCCACACTTTGACATGAACAGGCGGGAGTGTTTTTCCAAAGTCATCTGCGACCTTTTTAGCTGTTTGGTAGATCAGGTTATCGGTGCCTGATGGAATACCAGACACGACATCTGTTTCTGCTTCAAACAGCCAGCTATCATGGTCATAGACCGATAGCTTTAAATAGCGGCTGAGCGCCATTCCGACTGAGTCAAAGCCTGGTCCTAAGTTGGCAGTGCTTCCCGGTACTGTGATTGAAAAAAGCATGGAGGCGTTACTCATACGCGTGCGGCCTTTTCTAAATGTTCCAGAATTTGATCTTCATCTGCATCCAGTGTGACCGGTTTGATGTGCGAAATATCAATCGCCGTATTTGGATCTTTTAATCCGTTTCCTGTCAGTACAGCGACGACTTTACTGCCTGGCTTAATTTCTCCAGATTTCACTTGTTTGAGTACACCTGCAATTGATGCACAAGACCCTGGCTCTGCAAACACACCTTCTTCACGTGCGATCAATTGATAGGCATGAAGAATTTCTTCATCTGTCACTTCATCAATTTTCCCGTTCGATTCATCTGCCGCTGCTACAGCTTGCTTCCAGCTTGCAGGGTTTCCGATGCGAATGGCTGTTGCGACTGTTTCTGGCTGCTCAATGACTTCATTTCGAACGATGGCTGCAGCACCTTCTGCTTCAAAACCACGCATGACTGGCAGTCCAGTGCCTTTTTTCTCATGATATTCTTTGAAGCCTTTCCAGTACGCTGTAATATTCCCCGCATTCCCAACAGGAATCGCCAGTACGTCCGGTGCGGAGCCTAGCTGCTCACAGATTTCAAATGCCGCTGTTTTTTGTCCTTCAATTCGGTATGGATTGACGGAGTTAACAAGTGCGATCGGTGCTTTTTCACAGATGCTGCGGACAATTTTAAGTGCATCATCAAAGTTGCCGTCAATGGCAATGATCTCTGCTCCGTACATGACAGCCTGCGCCAGCTTACCGAAGGCAATTTTTCCATCTGGAATGATGACAATACATTTCATATCAGCGCGCGCCGCATAAGCTGCCGCTGCTGCAGACGTATTCCCTGTCGATGCACACATGATCGTATCATTACCTTCTTCTTTTGCCTTTGCGACGGCCATGACCATCCCGCGATCCTTAAAAGAACCTGTAGGGTTGACGCCTTCTGTTTTCACATGAAGTTCAATCCCAAGCTTTTCAGATAGCTTTGCGAGATGAATCAGCGGTGTGTTTCCTTCATTTAATGTTAGTTTAGGTGTTTGTTCGTTTACTGGTAAAAATTCTTGAAATTCTTCAATGAGTCCATTCCACTTCATCAGCTTAAACCGTTCCCTTCTACTCGATACGTGCTCTTCACTTGAACCACCACGTCGAGATCGTTTAATGTTTGCAGGATATTTGAGAAATCTTCTTCTGATGTCTGATGTGTAATAATCACAATTTCAGCCAGCTCATCATGCCCTTTGACAGGAAGCTGAAGGATCTTTTCAAAGCTGATGCCTCTTTCAGAAAAAATGGATGTAATGCGGGAGAAAGCTCCGACTTGATCTCTCACATGTATTCTTAAAAATTGCTGAGCAAATACTTCGGATGATGATTTGATTTTCTTCTCAAATTGCGGTGCAATAAATCCACTGCCATTCACACCAAGACGCATGTTTTTCATAACAGCGACTAAATCAGAGACAACAGCTGTTGCCGTTGGCAGGCTGCCTGCTCCAGGTCCGTAAAACATCGTTTCTCCGACAGCACTTCCGTAAACATAGACAGCATTAAATTCATTGTTGACGGAAGATAACGGGTGATGATCAGGAAGTAAAGTTGGCTGTACGCTGACCTCCACTTTCTCTCCGTCCCTTTGGGCAATTCCAATCAGCTTCATTGTATAGCCAAAACGTTTACTGAAATTAATGTCCTCATCCGAGATGTCCGAGATGCCTTTCACTTTCACATCCTCTAAGTCTACATTCATGGAAAAGCCGAGTCTTGCCAGGATGGCCATCTTTCTTGCCGCATCCAGTCCTTCTACATCCGCCGTCGGATCTGCTTCTGCAAAGCCAAGATCCTGCGCTTCTTTTAATACATCTTCATACGCGCTTTTATCGACATTCATTTTTGTTAAAATAAAGTTCGTTGTCCCGTTCACGATTCCCATCATTTTTGTGATGCGGTCAGAGGCTAAACCTTCCTCTAGTGTACGCAAAATCGGAATCCCACCTGCGACACTTGCTTCATAGTAAAGGTCACAGCCGTTTTCTTTTGCTACATGTAAAAGCTCTGTGCCATATAGCGCCATTAAATCCTTATTGGCTGTAATGACATGCTTCTTCTCATTTAATGCATCTATTAAATATTGTTTTGTCTCTTCAATGCCGCCCATCACTTCAATAATGACGTCGACCTCTGGATCTCGAATCACATCGTATACTTCAGTTGTGAAGACCTCTCTTGCCACATCCACATCTCTTTTTTTATCGGGATTGCTCACAAGCACTTTTTTTATTAATACCGGACAGCCGATTTGGTGCATTAATTTATCCTGATGATCTTGAATAATCTTAACGACACCGCTCCCCACTGTTCCTAATCCTAGTAGTCCAACTCGAATTGCCTTCACCTGAAATTCCACCTTTCTCCGTAAATGTCCTCTCTAAAAAGACATTTGTTAACCTAACACAGACATTCAATGTACACACATTATAAAGGGGTATCCTCATTTTGACAAGGTAATAAAATAAGAGAATATGAGAATGAAACCGCTTAACAGCTATTTATATCAAGATTCTATATTTTCAAAATATTTTTGTGAGAAAAGCTCCCGAAGCCGGGAAGCTTGAGATTACGCCTGAACTGGCGTTTTGGCTTGCTGATCTTGCAGGACAAGCGCAATATTTTCAGCACATAAATGCATCATGTTTTTTCTCGTTTCAACACTCGCACTTCCGATATGAGGAAGCACTGTCACATTTGGTAATGTCATTAACGGGTGATCCGGATTGACAGGCTCCCTGCTAAATACATCCAGACCTGCTCCTGCAATTTTTCCTGTCGTGACAGCATCATATAAAGCATCTTCGTCTACCGTCTGCCCTCTGGAAACGTTGATGAAGTAAGCCGTGTTCTTCATCTGCTCAAATGCTTTCTTATTAAACATTTCTTTCGTTTCAGGCGTTAAAGGCGTCAAACAAACGATGAAATCAGACTGCGTAAGCAGCTCATCAAATGCGGCATAGGTCACACCTAGCTGCGCTTCTGCTTCTGGCTTTCTTGAACGATTATGATAAAGAACATTCATATCAAAACCTTTTGCCCGCTTGGCAAGTGCGGTTCCAATACTGCCCATTCCGACAATCCCTAACGTTTTATGATGAACATCCGCACCGGCTAGAAGAAGCGGCCCCCAGCCTGTCCAGTTCCCATCCTTAATCCAATCACTCGCTTCGACAATTCGTCTTGCTGACGCCATCAAAAGCGCAAAGGCTAAATCAGCTGTCGATTCTGTTAAAACGTCCGGTGTATGACATACCGTGATCCCATGCTTTTTAGCTGCTTTTAGATCAATATTGTCATAGCCGACCGCGAGATTCGCGACCACTTTTAGATTTGGAGCATTTGATAAAAGTGCCTCATCTACTTGATCTGACAGCATCGTGAGCAGCCCATCTGCTTGAGCAGCTTGTTTTTCTAACTCTTCTCTTGGACACGGCTCATCCTCGCTCGTCCACATGTCAATATGAGCGACTTCTTTTAATGGTGTAAGTGTTGTTTCATCAAGCTTTCTTGTGATATAGACATACGGTTTCGTCAAGAAGAACACTCCTTTGATTGATTTCTTTAAGCATAACGAAAAACGCCTCAAGAGAAAAGAGACGTTTCGTCTGTTCACTGAAACTTCAAATCAGCGGATTGATGAATCCATCCAACAGAAGGAATGAGATGCCCACCGCTGCGCATGGCACTCAATTCTTGAAACACCTTGAGAAAATATTCGTAGCGGTTCGCATCATTTAAAACATAATCTAATCGTTCTTCATAATAAGATTTTTCATTTTCTCCTGACATATAATAACCTTCGACAATTTCAAAATAATGAAGCGGAAACAGAAGACGGCTGTACAGCAGACGCTTTGAAAATGATGAAAGAGGCGTAACCTGCTCATATTGCTGCAAAAAGGAAAATCCCTCTTCAATTAAATCCTCCTTATGCTGGACAAAGGTTTCTCTTAAATATTCTGCGATGTCTCTTGTTGGATGGTCAAATACCCAGTCAACAGGTAAACGAAGCGGCTGCTCATGTGGCCAGGTCATACGTGAAAAGCGCTGATGACAAACAGTACCTGAATCACATTCTTTTGGTTCATCATCAAGCTCTGTATCCACTAAATATTGAATGGCATTTTCCGTTAATCCAAGATAATACGGAAAGGATTCAATAAATTTCTTTTCAAATCGTTCAAGTGGTTTTTGATGCATTTGCTGCATCCAAAAGCCTTCCAGCTGGTCTAACCGTTTTGCCCATAATTCCTTCCAAGCTCCGACACGTTTTGTTTCAGACACCTCATAAGGAAACCCTCTCCCCCTGACATGAAAGGCCGCCAGCTCTGGTGCGTGCTGAAATGAGCGGCTTGTGACCCGCGGTGCTGCCTTTAATAGAGAGTACAGTTCTTTTCCATGGGTAAAAGTCGGTTTCTCTTCGTTTGTTAATTCAAACACGGCAACGTATGGGTCACCGTCATTCAGTAAATACTGACTGATATGATAAAGCTCTGTGAGTTCTTCTTCTCGCAAATGAGACACGGGAACAATGATGAAGAGAGCTTTCGCCGTTTGAAAGCTCTGATAACTGCCATATGGCATAAATTGACGCACATCAATACCAAATGTGTGATAAATGGTTTCTTTCATGATTTCACCTGCGTTCATAAAATCAGTCTCTTATCATATCGTAGTCGCAGGTTGAGGGATTTATGAATACTATTTACTATCCGAAGCTTTTTCACACGTTGTGGACAAATTACGAGGATTGGGTGAGGAACATGCCGCATCATCATGAGATGAACGAAGTAGAAAAAACAGCAAGACGCCGTTTACAAGAACGAGGCGTAACCATTCAAGATATAGCAGACCTTGTCTTCTTTTTACAGGAAAAATATCATCCTGGCTTAGACATGACAGAGTGCATCCACAATGTGGAACGTGTCATCGCAAAACGTGAAGTCCAAAATGCCATCTTAACAGGCGTTGAACTAGACGTTCTCGCTGAGCAAAAAAAGCTGACAGAACCGCTGCAATCCATTCTTGAAACAGATGAAAGTCTATATGGTGTGGATGAAATTTTATCCTTTGCCATCGTTAATATTTATGGCTCCATCGGCTTTACGAATTACGGATATATCGATAAAGAAAAACCAGGGATTCTTGGGAAACTCAACGATAAATCCACAGGCGAATGCCACACCTTTTTAGATGACATTGTCGGTGCTATTGCTGCGGCAGCATCAAGCAGACTGGCACATAGTGCGAGAAATGCAGAATAAAACAAAAAAGAGGACGTGCGTCTGACGCTTGTCCTCTTTTCATTAAGATAATCGTTCGATCCACTCAGATAATGAATCAATGACATAGGTTGGCTGTTTGTCATATTTCTGAAGTAGCTCTTTTGTCGTGACGCCTGTATGAACAAGCAGTGTATCCATCCCTGCGTTCATCCCTGCCATAATATCGGTATCATAGTTATCGCCCACCATGAGCGTCTCTGACACATCTGTCCCGAGCACCCGCATGGCCTGTTCCATAATGATAGACTCTGGCTTTCCGATAAATGTTGGCTGCACTGTTGTCGTAACCGTCAGCACAGATGTTAACGATCCATTTCCAGGTAACAGCCCTCTTTCTGTCGGAATGGCAATATCTCCATTTGTTGAAACAAATTGTGCACCTTGACGGATCGCAATGGCTCCTACCGCTAGTTTTTCATATGTAATGCTGCGGTCTATTCCAACGACAACGAAATCAGCGTCTTCTTGACCAAACGACAGGCCTTTTTCTTCGATGGCCTGCTGAATGCCTTCTTCTCCGATCACATACACCGAGGCATCTTTCTTTTGTTCTGCGATATAGTTTGCCGTTGCCATACTTGTTGTAAAGACTTGCTCTTCCGTTGCTGGGATATCGAATGAAACGAGTTTCTCTGCTACTTGCTTCGGTGTGCGCGAAGAGTTATTCGTGACAAACAAATAAGGGATGTTCAACTCATTTAACTTGTGAACAAATTGCCCCGCCTCTTCAATCTTTTCTGTTCCTTTATACATCGTCCCGTCTAAATCAATTAAATAGCCTTTGTATTTCATGCTGCTTACAACTCCAATGGTTTATTTAAACGCTGATACTGGTCCAAGCTCCTGCTCCAAGTAAGTGCGAATTCGATTCGGGAAGACTTGCAGCGCCTGTTCTACCTCACTGATGACCTGCAACAAATCTTGATGAACCACTTCTTGGTATTGCTGAACAAGTGTTTTACGACACGAGACCAGTTTTTTCAGGTGAGTGCCTTCTTCTGTTGGTACAACCTTTTCGTCCACAAGGATATCCATGATGTCATCATAGCTTCCTGGGTCCCGCATGATAAAGCCGTCAATCATATCATTTCCTGTATCAAGAATACATTCGACGAGCAAATGAACAATTCGTTCCAGCGCTTTTTTTTCTAAAGGACTTGACCATGTTTGATGGCTGCGCATCAAATCATATTGCTCCTCAAAAAAACGTAATGTCTCTTCAATCTTCTTTCTGTCTACGAAATACATCATGACGCTCCCCTTTGCGTTATTTTCTAATCCGCTTTAAGACAAAATAGGCACAGCCAAAATTACAGTATTCATAAATGTATTCATCGAGTGTACTGATTTTTGTATCGAATGTGGCCTTTTGGTTTTGGTCATCAAAAAACCCCTTCAGCCTAAGCTGGTTATAGCCCCAATCCCCCACAATATAATCATACTTATTTAAAATATCTGAGTACCTTGCTTTAAACGCTTCCTCATCAAAGCCGTCTTTGATATCTCTTACAAGATCAAAGGTAGCATTCTGAATGACGATCATCTTCTCACCTCTTTTTAAACGATCCATCTTTAATGATAATTCATTGGAACAACTCCATCAATTGCTAAAGCATGTTTTTTCCGATTTAGCCGAAGCTAAAGAAAAAAGGAGGTCACATTTATGATGAAACAACTGACAGCCACTATTCTCCTATGCATGCTTTTAGGCGGATGCGGCTTTCAATCAGGAATGAACCGGCAAGTGGATGAAGACTCTTCCAGCAAGACAATTCGCCTGTCTGATCGTCATGAAGGAAATAATTCCAACATGCCAGAAGCAGATACGAATCGAGCAGGCTATGTTCGTTATCAGCGCCAGCAAGTAACCGATCAAAAGGAAAGAACCCCTGCTTTAAATCGTGAGCACCTTGCCCACGTGATTACAAGTTTAGCCATCCAGCTGCCAAATATAAAGGATGCAGCAACACTTGTCACAGACGAGGATGCCCTCATTGTGTATCGAACAGGCAACAAAAACCGAGATGAATCAGCCGATCAAGTGAAAAAAACAGCGGTTTCTGTTCTCCCTCGTTATTATCATGTGTACGTCTCTGATAACCCAGAGCACTTTCAATCCATTGCCAATTTTTCACGTCTTCAAACCAATTCACGTGATTTTGATCAAATTTTAACGAAAACGATTCAACAAATGAAATACTCTCCTCAAGGCGGAGATATTTCAACGAAAGAAGATGCCAATGGCATGACGAATTCCGATCGGACCATGAGACGAAACACACCTTACGGCCAAAATTAACACGAGAAAAAACGCCAGAGAGCTCTGGCGTTTTCTTTGTTATGCTTGCGCCTGACGCTTCTTAGACGCTTCGTTTACTTGTTCGTCTGCATGGTAAGAAGAACGGACAAGCGGTCCAGCTTCACAGTGGCTAAAGCCTTTTGACATGGCAATTTCCTTCAGCTCTGCAAACTCATCTGGATGGTAGTATTTTTGCACTTTCAAATGCTTTTTCGAAGGTTGTAAATACTGACCAATTGCCATGATGTCGACGTTATTAGCAAGAAGATCATCCATAACTTCAATGATTTCTTCCTTCGTTTCACCAAGTCCAATCATAATGCTTGATTTCGTTGGAATGTCAGGCTGCATTTCTTTTGCACGACGCAAGAATTCCAATGAACGATCGTATGTAGCCCGTGCACGAACTCTTGGTGTTAACCTGCGTACTGTTTCAATATTGTGATTTAAAATATCAGGGCGTGTATCCATTAACGTTTTCAAATTATCATAATTGCCACCCATGTCTGAAGGGAGAACTTCAATTGTTGTGAATGGACTTTTTCTTCTAATGGCACGAACAGTTTCAGCAAATACACCTGCTCCGCCATCTTTTTGGTCATCCCTTGCAACCGCTGTTATAACAGCGTGCTTTAAATTCATCAAAGCCACTGAATCTGCCACGCGTTCTGGCTCTTGCAAGTCTAACTCAGTAGGAAGTCCGGTTTTCACCGCACAGAAACGGCATGCGCGCGTACAAACAGATCCGAGGATCATAAATGTAGCAGTTCTTCTCACTGCCCAGCATTCGTGAATATTCGGACATTTCGCTTCCTCACAAACGGTATGCAGGTTGTTTTCCCGCATCATTTTTTTCAAACCGGTATAGTTTTCATTCGTATTCAGCTTAATTTTAAGCCAGTCCGGTTTTCTTACGTGCTCTTCCTTCTTTGCCAATTCCATCATCTCCATATGAATTCGTTAAAGGTGCATATACAATCATCTTCCTGCTATATACGATGGATGCAGCTATTGCCGCAAAAAATTGAATCTTCGGCCTAAGGCCTTTTCTTTAGACACTTTAACATAGTACAGATTGAACAACAAGGGAATGAGCTGCAAAAATACCCAAAAGCCTCCTAAAATAACAGAAGAAAATTACTAACATTTTCTTCTTATGAAATAACGTGATCAAACCACACTAAACGGTAGAAGAGATGTTCGAAGAAAGGAGATGGACGTTTGTGAAAGTGGTTTTAGCGATCATCATCGCTCTTTCAATGATTCCCGCACCAGTCCATGCACAAGGGGCAAACAAACAGCCTGATGAATTAAAACAGCGAATGGCACTGTATGAAAAGATCGCCATCACCACACAGGTTCCGTGGTATGTACTTGCTGCGGTTGATCAGTATGAACACAATATACGCAAAAGCAGAAGAGATTTACCAAAACAAACAGGTGTGATTGGCATCTACATTCCCCGGGAAATGTGGATAGGACCAGAAAATCCAAATAAGCAAGATACCTCACCATTAAGCATTAAAGTGTTCGACGGTATTGGGCTTGATGGAAATGGGGATGGAAAAGCGGAAATCGATAACGATGAAGATGTCCTGTTCACGTTTGCTCAATACTTGCTTCATTACGGCAGCAGCATCGACCAATTAAAAATCGCGCTGTGGGATTATTACGGACGTGATCAAACCGTTGGAATCATTTCATCTTTTATGAAGCTCTATAAGCATTACGGCCATCTTGACCTTGGAAAGCATGCGTTTCCTCTTCCGGTTGGCGCTGACTACAGCTACAGGAGTACATGGGGTGATGCGAGAGGCTTTGGAGGCAGAAGAATTCATGAGGGCACTGATCTTTTTGCTCATTACGGTCTTCCTGTTCGTGCGACATCGTACGGCGTGATTGAAATGAAAGGCTGGAATCGCTTTGGCGGCTGGCGGATCGGCATTCGAGATATTCATAATCATTATCATTATTTTGCCCACTTAAATGGCTTTGCAAAAGGACTCAAAGCTGGGCAGATTGTAGAACCTGGTCAAGTCATCGGATCAGTCGGAAGCTCCGGTTACGGTCCACCTGGCACAGCAGGAAAATTCCCGCCACACCTTCATTATGGCATGTATAAAGACAATGGACGAACTGAATGGTCGTTTGATCCTTACCCTCATTTAAGGGCATGGGAAAGAGCCGAGCGGAAACGTCGATAAATAAAAGGAGAAGTTTAGCGATACCGCTTGCTTCTCCTTTTAATATGTATCAACATTTCCTTGTCTACTGTTACTGCTTATGCTTCTCTTTCAATCCTAATACTAAAAAAAGAATACCCATGATGAAAAAAAGGAGGTACACAACTGTTACTTCAAGTGGAATCATGTCAAGCATCCCTCTAAATAAGTCGACACTCAAACTGTCACTCCCAGCTAATAATATCGATGCTGACATATATTTAGCACTAAATACAATGGCAAATACTAAAAAACAAAATCCGCTTACATGAATTTTCTTCATATCATTCAAATCCTCCTCTCACTTTCATAACAGACGATCGTAAAAAATCAGCCTTCAGGATAGCTACACTATCCAAAAAAGGAAAACAATGAACATTTATCATGGCACGTGATTCGTATGGAATCAAGTGGTTAATTAGGATAAGATGAACAGATCACATAAAAAAGTCTAAGCATCGCAGCCAATGAATAATTACTTCACAAAGAGTTAGGGGGGCTGTTTTTTGAAAAGAGGAATGACCTTTACCATTCCAAATGAATACGGAGTCTTCCTTGGAGAAGTGCTAAAACCGATCGACATCACCAAATTCAGCTGGCGAATCGATACCGAAGACTCGAATATACTAGTTGATGGCGAAAAAGATGAAGAACTTTTTCCTGAAGATAAAACAGAAATGGACGGTATAGAACTCAAACACCTCATTGAAAACAAGACGTATTATATGATTTTCGCCGATTTACAAGCATATCCAAAAGGGACATTGTCTCATATTAAGACCTATGAAGAATTTATTGAAAGCCAATGCGAGCTTGTTCTTTTAGTAGCCGATTGCTCCTATGTCACGATCTATTGCAAAAATAAGGGAACACTCGAATGGCTATACAAGAATGCAGTTGAATGTGGATTTGAAGACGTGACCTATATCACCGATGAAAATGATACAAGGACAAGACTGTCTGTTTCGTAACAACAAAACGTTCATCACAAAAACACTATATGCAATCACAGCATATGAAAAAAACAGCCCAATTCGTCCATTGGGCTGTTATTCTTTCTTCTCCTTTTTCTCCGGCAGAACAATCGATGGAGCGCCTGAATTTGTTCCGCTGCCATTATAATAATCTGGGACGTCTCCTTGAACGGCTTGGATGGAGACAGGCACGGAATTTTTGACGACGATGGTTTCTGAGGCGAATGGGATGATGACTCTCACCTTCACCTCAATGAGCACACTAATATCAATCAAGGCATTGTTAATGCCATATGGCTTGATGTTTTTTTCAACGTCTGTATGCGGGTCACCAATGACACTAAATCGTACAGGTACTTTTGGTCCTAGGTTGGCGATAAGTGCATTTCCGGACGCTTGCCCAAGCGGAATGTTATATATAATGCCGTCATGTCCATCTGTTTGATCCTTTAATGCTTCTTTTGCCTCTTTTTGAAAATTCCCCTTTTCAATGTCCTCTAGATTTTTTTGAAGGTGACGTGACAGGTCAGCCATTGCTTTCGATGTTGCTTGCGCATTGAAGTCGATAGTTGTCACTTTTCCGTTCTCACTTGTATTCATCACAACCATATCTTTCATATTCTCCTGATCATCTGCAAAATCCTGAACAGAATATTGGATGAGATGATTGGCGATTCGTTCTGTTTCTAGTTCAGCAATGTGAATCAACGTTGGTTTAATGGAACGATTGATGAAGAATAGGCTAATGACAGTTGAGAGCACAAAAAATAATATGGCAAGCAGCATGACATAACGAAATGGCAGAGGGCCCTTTTTATAGGGGCGATAACGGCGGTTTAATCTCAATAAAAAATCCCCCCTTCTCCATTACAAGTGTATGCAGACAGGCGGGGGGATAGGAATCATCTGTTCATTTTATTTCACCATTTTTAATAATGCATCTCTTCCAATTGTGCCAGCATGAATGCCGAGCGACTCAGCGGCATATGTCACAGATTCTAAAGGTGCATCCAGCAATTGCTCGATGGTTCTTACACCGACTGCTCTTCCTGCGATGATTCCTCTATCTGCAAGCTTTTCATTTAGGAGCCCGACATCAAGTGCACCGCACATAATATAACCATGCTCATTTGTCACTGCCATGAAATTGGTCTTTGGCAGTTTGACGGTGACGGCTGTAAAGGAATGGCCATCAATTGTAATAGGTGTTAAATTCACCATATCCCTTCACTCCCTTCAACACAATCTATGTGAAGGGAGGGCAAGTGTTGTTAGGCTGGAGCGGATTTCACTTTGCGTCCTTCAATCGCCAGCTCAGGACATCACGTAAAAATTCCGGCATGAAATATTCAATGTGTTCATGGTCACGTATATGAGGAAAAAGAGAGCCAAGTGTATACATATCCACTGTGCCAACCGTATAGGAATCATCTTCTTTGACGAGTTGATCGTTTACATAGACCTCTTTTACTCGTTTGGTTTCGCCCTCTTCTAATGAATAAGTCAGACCGCTGTATAGCATTTTCCCCATCAGTTCGCCTCTAAAGCCAAAGCCTTTGATGCGTAGCTGTTCCATTTTTTCTTCACAGCCACGAGACACTGTTTCGATCAATTGCTTCCCAGTAAGTGTCACCCTGATTGGATTAATTGGATGCGGGCATATCCGGTGAATGTCCTCTCTTGTGACGATGCCAGCCTCTAATGAATCAAGCACCATCCCTGCATTCATCATGCCGATATCTGCCTCGCACCATTCTTTAATGGCATCTGTTAAAAGCTGCGGAAGCGGGGAGTCATCAAACCACTTTGTTTCGAGCTTTGATTCAATGGATGTCACTTTTTCCTGCATGAGTGACTTCGCTCTTCTTTCAGCTTTCTGTAAAGTCGTGATCGCTTCATCGGATTCACTGATCAGCTGGTCCACTGATTGCACCGTCGCTTTTTTCTCGATCAGCTCGCTACTCGCTGTATCAATGGTCAGCTCGACACAGCCAATATAATGCCCATACTTTTCAGCACATGCAAGAAGAACGCCATTATCCATCTCGCCCTGTTCTAAAAGATGATGCGTATGTGAGCCTAAGATGATGTCGATTTCCGGGAAGTCATGGGCTACCTCTCGATCATGGATGATGCCTAGATGGGAAAGAAGAACAATGACGTCGGCTTGTCCTTTCACTTCTTGCAGCATTTCCCGTATGCTCTCAAATGGGTCTGTAATGTCCCAGCCCAGCTTTTCATAGACAGGTGTATACGCAATGGTCACCCCTAAGACGGCGATTTTCAGTCCATTCTTCAATGTGATCACTTCATAAGGCTTTGCCCACGATGGTCTTTTGCCTTTTTCAAATAAATTAGATAAGATCACCGAAAATTGTGCGTCTTTGTACAATTGGTCGAGCTGCTCATGAGGCAACGTAATGCCTTCATTATTACCAATTGTGACTCCATCATAGCCAAGCTGATTGAGGAGTTTGACATTCACTTTTCCATAATCCGCTTCTGATACAAGGTTTACTCGATCCATATGATCGCCAATATCAAATAAGAGCATCTGATCGTGAACTTGACGCTTTTCTTCAATATAAGCTGCGATTTTTGGCCAATTTTCAAAGTGGCTGTGCAAGTCGTTTGTATGATATAACCATAGCTTCTGCAGCATGTTGATCTCTCCCTCAAGTTGTCACTGAACCGTCTCGTTCAAGTTGAAAGCCGCAGCTCTCGTTTAACTAAATAAATCTAACTGCTTCGGGGATAAGCTTGAATACGTCAAATCCAGCAAATCAATCATTTGCTGGCCATTCGTCGCCGCATCTCCGCCTGAGTTATTATTAAATACGACATATACATCTTTCGACTGCTGATGCAGGATGTCGAGGTTCTTTTTCCATTCCTTTAGTTCAGCTTCATTATATAAATATAAGTAACGAACTTCACGCCAGTTCTCATGATCTGCCGGGTGAAGCCAGCCTTGTTTATTTCTTCCGTGGAAACGGACCAATGTTTTGTCACGGTGTGTGGCTTTTATGACTGGCGGTATAGACCCTTCTCCGACTTGCGGTTCATCACAGACGGAATGAATCCACCCTTCTTTCTCCATAAAGGATAAGGTTTGTTCATAAAACTCGTCTGAAAACCAAGTACGGTTTCGGAATTCAAGTGCACAAGGAATATCCCCCATCTTCTCCTTACACCATCTTAAATAGTGGACGTGCTCCTTTTTGCAATCAAACCATGGTGGAAATTGAAACAGAACCATCGCCAGTTTCCCTGCTCGAATGAGAGGAGTCAGTGAAAGAATAAAGGCATCAAACATTTCTTCCTTTGAAGCAAACGGGATCTCGCCTCTTTGATGCCCGGTCATTCCTTGATATGCTTTCACGACAAATTGAAAGGCGTCTGGCGTATCTTTTATCCATTTTTCATGGTTGCGCTCAGGCTGAACAGCATAAAAGCTTGCATCCAGTTCCACAATGGGAAACGTTGATGCGTAGTGAAACAGCTTTTGAGAGCTGCCGATTTTCGGCGGGTACAGACTGTCATGATCTCCCCAGCCAGTTAATCCGATATAAATCATCTATCTCACCTCTTGCCACTTGCTTGTCTAAACGGATTTTCCCATTGAAAGTCTTTGTTTCTTGGGATACCCATCTTTCTGAAAGAAATTCTTCTGTCTACAACATATCATATTTACCCATTTTTCTGAATGAAGATGACTGATGTGACGTGATTTTGCTCTGCCATCTTTTTTTGTGATATTAAATGACAACTTTCTATCTAAATTGAATGGAGCTGATAACATAACATTTATATCAGAGACTTTGACAGCGATTGTCCATTTTTTTATTCATCTTCACCAAAGGCTTCAGCTCTAAAAAAGGAGAATGAGTGGATATGAACATTGTCGATCATCATGTTGAAGTATTGCAAAAAGTGGCCCAAAGAATTCATCAGCCTGTCTATTTGATCAATCAGTATGGACGTATTCTTTTCACCTCATCCCAAGGTATGACAAACCCAGATTGGATACAAATGCTCCGCTTGTTTCACAGTACGCAGCAGCATTATTTTTCTATGGTTCATTCAAAAGAAAGCGTTTCTGTTTTTCCTATCTATATAAACGAACAAGCTTATGATTATTTAGTCGTTCCCGCCTTCATTCATCCTCAAGACGATATGGAGCTACATTTGACCATTGTACAAGCTGTAAATGCCATGTCCATTTCACGTATCAAACAACATGCCATCAAGCAATCTACAGGGCGAGCCAAAAATGAATGGTTTCGCAAATGGATGGAGGGAACGATTTCCTCAGAGCAAGATGTCGCCTGCCTGGCACGCATGTTTGGATTAAACACAACGATTCCCTATATATGTATCGTCTGTCAACTTGATCAGAGCAGTCATTTCACTTGTTTCCTTAAGCAGCAAACCCTTGTAGATGATGTGTTTGCTTTACTTGAAAGCACCCTTTCGCACTGTCCATTTCCCGCCTTTCTTTTTGTCAAAGGAGATATCGGCATCTTCCTTATAGAAGAGACTGGCGGCTGGCTGGCAATGAACAAATCGATCTGCTCTTTTTTAAAACAAATGCAGATCCTTATTAAACAACATGTGAATGCCACCATTTCCTTTGGTGTGAGCTTAAGCGGTTATCTCATCACCGATCTGCCAAAAGGATTCAGTGAAGCTGTCCATGCTCTGCAATCAGGCCAGCTCTCATTAAGAGCTGAATATATTCAGTTCTATCAAGCAAAAGATGTGTCAGATTTACTGAAGCTCATCCCACCAAAAGATTTAACAACATTCTATGAGCAGTACCTCCACCCATTATATGAACAACCACAAGTCGATCCAAACCTTCTCCACACCTTATCTGTTTATGTCGAAACACATTGCCATATTTCAGAAACAGCCAAGCGTTTATCTGTTCATCGCAACACCGTGATATATCGACTGGAGAAATGTGAAGAACTGCTTCAGATCAGCCTAAAAGATCCTGACGCAACATTGCGCTTGCGCTTAGCTTTGCGTATTCAAAAGCACCTTTCATCCGATTCGGATTGAATCTTTTTTTCTTACGCCTCATATATTTTGGAGGAGAAATGTGAATGACAAGGAGTGGTGTCAAATGGATGAGGAGATTCGTCACATCCCGCAACCGATTCGAGACGATGGAGCCGGCGCAACCGATTTAGGCCCGCGAGACGTTCTGCGCGATATGGAGAACCCAGATATGTTCGTTCCCCCTAAAACGGATGCGGGGACGATTCCTAATTTAAAATTTTCATATTCTGATACACATATGCACTTGAATCATGGCGGCTGGTCGAGGGAAATTACCGAGCGAGAGCTGCCTGTATCAACAACTATTGCTGGTGTGAACATGCGGCTTACGCGCGGAGGTGTTCGTGAGCTTCATTGGCATAAGCAGGCGGAATGGGCGTATATGATTTTAGGTAAAGCCCGGATCACATCTGTAGATGCAGAAGGACGGAATATGATCGCTGATGTAGAAGAAGGAGACTTGTGGTATTTCCCGCCCGGTATTCCGCACTCCATTCAAGGTCTTGAGGATGGCTGTGAGTTTCTCCTTGTGTTTGATGATGGTGCTTTTTCTGAATTTGATACGTTCACCATCACAGACTGGTTTGCTCATACACCAAAAGACATTCTTTCTGCTAATTTCGGCGTGCCAATCAAGCTATTTGACCACATTCCACATAAACAACGCTATATGTTTCAAGGCTCTTCACCAGCATCCATTGAAAGCCAAACAGTCTCTGATCCATACGGCGGCATCAAACCGCCATTTACCCACCAGCTCCTTCGTCAAAAACCAATCGTGACCTCTGGTGGAACCGTGCGAATCGTCGACTCACGCAATTTTCCAGTATCGAAAACGATTGCTGCTGCACTTGTGGAGGTAAAACCTGGCGGGATGAGAGAAATGCATTGGCACCCGAATAATGATGAGTGGCAATACTATTTAACCGGTACAGCCAAAATGACGGTTTTTGGAGCAGGCGGGACAGCTCGCACCTTTAATTACAGAGCAGGTGATGTTGGTTATGTTCCTTTCGGAATGGGGCACTACATACAAAATATCGGACAAACGAGCCTTTGGTTTCTAGAAATGTTTAAAAGCGATCGATTTGCAGATATTTCATTGAACCAATGGATGGCCTTAATCCCTCCTCAATTAGTGAAGGAGCATTTGCATGTAGACGATGCATTGATTCATGCGTTGCATAAAGAAAAATCACCAGTCGTGAAGTATGAGCGATGACGAAAAAAACCGATCCATTTGTGCTGATCGGTTTTTTCTATGCTGTCTTTACGATACGGCATGGGAATGTTGCTGCACTTTTTTCGCCCATAAAATAGAAGCAATGAAACTCATACAAAGCACCAGCGTTCCAAACATAAAAGGCAGCTCAATATTCACATCAAATAAAATACCCGCAAGACTTGGCCCGACGATATTCGCAAGGCTCATAAAGGATGTATTGAGGCCGCCTGCTACCCCCTGCTGATTCCCTGCCATTTTAGAAAGTAATGTATTGAGAGCTGGACGAACAAACGAGGTGGCTGATAAAAATAAAATGGAGCCCGTAAAAATGAGCCAAAAGGAAGGAGCAAAGCGGCAGGCGATCAGCATAAACGCCGCAGCTAAAAGGGCATAACGGACGACACGCATTTCGCCAAATCGTTTCACAAAGGTATTTACTAAAGCACCTTGAACGATGACACCCGCAAGTCCAGCTACTGTAATGACAAATGCAATATCCTTCGGTGTAAAGCCATGTTTTTGGTCCACATATAAGCCAAAGATCGATTCAAAATGAATGATTCCGAAATTCAAAACAAAGGCCAAGATAAACAAAAAACCGTATGGTGTTTTTAAAGCTTGAATCATCTGCGTAAAAGGATTGAAATGAAGCTCTTTATTCAATCGTGCTTCTTCCTGCTTTTCCTTTGTTAAGGTTTCAGGTAAGAACAAGAAAGACAACAGCGTCGACAGGGCTGCAAAAGAACCAGCGATGAGGAAAGGAAAAGCAATTCCAAACTCAACCAAATAACCGCCCACACCCGGTCCAATGACAAAACCAAGTGTCATCGCAGCACTAAAAAGACCCATCCCTTTCCCTCGGTCCTTTTCACTTGTGATATCAGCAATGTAGGCAAACATGGCGGGCATCAGCAGCGCACCAGCAGCTCCGCCTAAAAATCGAGACACAAACAGCATCCAAAGCTGATCGGCAAATGCAAAAATAAATTGAGCTACCGTAAAGCCGGCAATCCCGGCAATAATCAATTTTCTGCGTCCAAATCGATCAGTCAGCGCTCCGGCGACGGGTGATAAGGCAAATTGTGTGAGGCCAGTTGCAGCGACGAGAAAACCAAGTGTTTTCCCAGTTGCACCAAAGGCTTCAATATAACTTGGCATGACAGGAACGATCAGACCAAATCCAAGCATGGCAATAAAAATATTGAGCATCAAAATGTATAATCTGCCCATTTTTTTCATATCAAAACCTCTTTCTTCAAAATAAATGAAAATGATGACAAAAATGATAAGAACTTCTTCAGTATAGCGATATCGCTCTCTATAAGTCTAGTTTTTCAAAAAACAGCGTTTTTTCCCAAATAAAAAATACCCGCAGATGGCGAGTATTTTGAGTATCCCTTTTTTATTCAGCTTGTTCATAGATGGAGAGAGCCGCCTGCAACCCAGCGCCACAATTGATGGCTGCGCCGTATTTCATCAAGATGGCTTCAAGGCCTGCTAAAACAAATAGAATATTTTCCTTTCGGCAGCTATAGCCCATTGAGCCAATTCTCCATATCCGTCCTGCAAGCGGCCCAAATGAACTCGCAATTTCAATTCCAAAATGATGAAGAAGATCAGCCCGGACCGCTTCTCCGTCGATATCACTTGGAATGACGATACACGTCACGACTGGCATTTTGCAGTCTGGATCACCAAATAATTCGAGCCCCATCGCTTCAAGGCCTGCCATTAAAGCCTTTTCATGAAACAAGTGGCGCTGAAAACGTTCCTTCAGGCCTTCTTCCAGCACAAGACGAACCCCTTCTCTCAGTGCATAAAGCATCGTCGTCGCTTCTGTATGATGATTTAACCGCCTCGGGCTCCAATAATCTTGCAGCTGGCTTAGATCAAAGTAATTGCTTTTGATTGGAGAAATGTCTACCTGTTTCTGCAGTTCGTCCTGTGTTGCAATCCCTTTTTCGACTTTCTTTCTCGATTGTACGACGTCTGCCACCCGATCATTATATGTGATCGGTGACATCCCTGATGGAACAGACAAGCATTTCTGCGAGCCCCCAATTGCCGCATCAATTTTCCATTCGTCAACCTTGACCTCGACACCACCAATTGTCGCCACAGCGTCTACAATAAAAAGCGCATCAAGCGCTCGGCATGCTTCTCCAATTTTCTCAAGCGGCTGTAATCTTCCGGTAGATGTTTCACCGTGAACCATCGCAACAATTTTCGGCTTGACTTGATGCATCTCTGCGATGATGTCGTCTTGCTTAAAAACCGTTCCCCATTCACATTCCATTGTATGTACCTCAGCACCATAGCGCTGTCCAATTTCAATCAGCAAATGACCGAAGCGTCCAAAGACCGGAACGAGCATGACATCTCCGGGCTCGATCACACTGGCAAGCACAGCTTCAAGTCCTGAGCGGGACGTCCCATCAATTGGATAAGCCCATTCATTTTCTGTTTGAAAAAGTGATCGTAATAAGGTCATCGTTTCATTCATGATCTCTGTAAATGCAGGATCAAATTGACCAAGAATTGGTGTACTCATCACCCGAAGGACTCTCGGATCTACTTCGACAGGTCCTGGTGTCATAATGGTTCTAGTAGGTGTGTGTAGTTCTTTCACGTTATCCATCCTCTCCCTTGCTGTGTCCATCCTTATATGCCCACTTATACAGCAATGCTGATAAAATAGCAATCTCTTTTCTTACGAATTGATTACATAAAATTTACGATAAATCCATTTATTACTTTATGGCAATATGATAGAACTAAAGAGTATACATTCCCTATGAAGGAGGAAATAGAATGAAAAGATCTTTATTTGGAACTGTGGCCGCCGGAATCATGATTTTCGGTACATTTGCCGCTCCGCTGCCTCCCGCTGCAAATGCTCAAGGCTTTACTCTGAATGAACCTAGTCAAACCATCACCTTTTCCCCGTTACAGCTTCAAACCGAAACATCTGCTCAACAAGTGAAAACAACCGCTTCAAGTCAAATTGATTCCTATTACCAATCTGCTGCTGGCAAATCTGGTCCTGCTCTTAAGAAAGCATTACACGATATTATTGATGATCATACACAGCTATCCTACAGCCAGGTTTGGGATGCATTAAAGAAAACAGATGAAGATCCAAAAAATCCAAGCAATGTGCTCTTGCTCTATAGCGGTATCTCCAGGTCAAAGCAAGCAAATGGAGGAAACGTGGGACAGTGGAACCGGGAGCATGTGTGGGCTAAATCTCACGGCAATTTTGGGACGAGCCAGGGACCTGGTACAGATCTCCATCACCTTCGGGCAACAGACGTACAAACGAATAGCACACGAGGAAATTTAGATTTTGATATAGGCGGAAATGAATACAAGGGAGCGCCGGGCAACTTCTACGACAACGACTCATTTGAACCTCATAGCCGGGTGAAAGGAGATGTAGCAAGAATGCTCTTTTATATGGCCGTCCGATATGAAGGCGATGACCGCTTCCCAGATTTAGAATTAAACAACAAAGTGAATAATGGAAGCGCCCCTCTTCACGGCAAAATGTCTGTCCTATTAAAATGGCACAAGCAAGATCCAGTCGATCAAATCGAACGAAATCGTAACGAAATCATCTATCAAACGTACCAACACAATCGCAATCCTTTTATTGATCACCCTGAATGGGTAAGCGATATTTGGGAATAAAAAAGAGAGGCACTGCTATGAACAAGCAGTGCCTCTTCCCATTACTACATCTATAAAAGATGATCATGCAACATCAAACACACTTCTCAACTTATAAAGATTCTGATCATTATGTTATGTTTATTCCCCCAATTTACTAATAATAATTCTTTCTACATTGCGATCTAAACAGAAAAATTCTATTTTGATATCATGCTTTGAATCCTTATAGCCTAAAATTTCATATCCCTGATCGTCATTTCTACGATAATAATTTTCACCTAAATAATCATAGATATCTTTTTTAGTTGAATGAATATTTATTGTGTTGTTTATATTACTTTGATTATTTTCTAAAGAGATTGCCACTATTTCTTTGCTACTATTCACTTTAAAATAATTTGAATTTGAAGTTTTAATCCACTCGTTTTCACTATAGTTTCTCTTTATTAATCCCAACTTCAATTCTCCTACCTTTAATTCAGTAAGATTTGTACTTTTTACTTTAAGAAAAGAGATGTGGTTTTTAAGTGGTTGAATGAAGAACAAGCCAATGATGATGATGAAAATAAAGATGATATATATGATAATTTTTTTCATATCAGTTCCTTCCATAAATGATGATATAATGAAACAATATAACATAAATATCATATTTAAATTTACACATAAATATTTAAGAAAAATCTAATCTAATAAAAAAACACCTTGCATAAGGTGTTTTTTACTTTAGCGGACAGACGAGACAATAATCAAGACTCTCTGATTTCTTCTCAAGCTTATAATACATACAGCAAGTCTTTCGATTTGATGTGTCTAGCAAACTTTCATCTAAATTTAAGCTGTGCTGGAAAGGATTTTGCTTCGCTCCGAAAAGATCACCCGACGCCTTCTTCAGAAACAAATAATCCTCCCGTATGCGCTCTTTCATTTTAGGCTCTTCCGTTTCTCGCATCATGCTACGGTAAAGAGAATTGATACGTACCGCTACATTTTCCCATAAAATTGAATACGGAAGTCTTGAAGTACGTTTCAATACATCTAAAAGAGGTGTGACACACTGCGTAAATAGCATGCGGACGACCTGCTCTCTCCACTCATGACGATCTCCTTCTGACTGAACAAATGAACAGAGCGTTTCATCTAGCTCAATTTTACGATCTTCTCTAAAGACACACGCCTCTGGTGAAAACCGATAGACAGCATCATACATCGTCATCAAGTACAAAGTAGAACTAACAGCTAAATAGGCATAGCGCTTTGAAAACATGGATGCCGCCACTGCTATATTCGGGGCATGCATCGCTTCCTTTTCAGCTTCTAATAAACGTCTGATAGATGCTTCTGAAACAAGCGCAGCAAGTGTGCGATCAGATGTCATTGGTCCATTTGTGATGTGTACCCCGAAATCAAGTAATTCTCTCTCAACCCACTCTGGCCTCATATCAAAACCCCCATCTTTCGTTTAGCGATTTCGCTGTTGATATAACAAATAAATAAAGAACGGTGCACCAATTGCCGCCGTAAAAACGCCTGCCGGAACATCTAACGGAAGAAAAGCCGTTCTCGCAACTAAGTCTGCCAGCATCACGAGAATACTTCCAACAAGCGCAGATGCTGGAACAAGCGCAATAAAGGAACGACCGATGATCATCCTTGCCACATGCGGCGCCATCAGTCCAACAAATTCAATACCACCTGCGAATGCAACGGCAATACCGGCTAATGTCACACTCATCAGCAGAAAGAATAACCGCTTCGCCTGAACCTTGACTCCGAGACCTGTTGCAAGATCATCTCCAAGCTCCTTCACATTCATCGTTCTTGCCAGCACCATGACAATCGGTAAAATCATCAATACCCAAGGAAGCATTGCGGTGACGTCCTTCATTGTAGAACCATATAAACTACCCGTCAGCCAGATGTATGACTTGGTCGTGGTCATCGTATCGCTGAGCACAAGAGTAAACGTCACACACGCCTTCATAATGGCGGAAATCCCAATCCCCATCAAGACGAGCGTGATCGGCTTGACGCCTTTTTTCCATGAAAGCAAATAAATCAGGCATGATACCGCAAAAGCGCCTGCAATGGCCCACAACGACTGATAAGCAATAGGCACAGTGCCCATCCAAAAGACGATGAACATAATGGCGCCAAACGACGCACCGCTCGTAATTCCTATGATGTCAGGCGATGCAAGCGGATTTCGAATAAGACCTTGTAAAATAAGCCCCGATACCGCAAGTGCCGCTCCCACTAAAACCGCAAGCAGGGTCCTTGGAATCCTCAGCGTATTTAATACAAACGTATTTCCCTCGCCTTGTCCGAAGATATGCAGCAGCACATCCGTAGGCGGAATAAAACGGCTGCCCATACAAAGGCTCAGAATAAATAAACCAAAGGCAATGCCTGTCAATAATAGTAAAATCAAAAACGTCCGCTTTGAAAATTGAAATGAAATGCGTCCGCCCTTTGAACGCACTGTATATGTTTTAGCCACCTGTCTTCAACCCCTTGCGCACGAGATAAACAAATAGAGGCGCTCCTGCTACCGCCGTCATGACACCAATCGGTACTTCTTGCGGCATGATCAGAAAACGAGCAGCAAGGTCTGCGACAAGTAAAAGCGACGCCCCTACAACGGCACAATACGGCAGTACCCAGCGGTGGTCAGGTCCAACGAGCTTTTTCACAATATGCGGCACAAGAAAACCAACAAATCCAATGGATCCTGCGACAGCGACGGAACCACCTGCTAAAAAGACGACGAGTACCCCCATCGTCATCTTCAAAAGAAGCGTACGCTGGCCAAGCCCTTTCGCAATATCATCACCCGATAAAAGGACATTGATCGAGCGGCCAAGAAGCAGCGCCACAACAGTCGCCCCTAGAATATAAGGCAACACAGGCAACAGCATATCTATACTTCTTCCTGACACTGAACCAGCCATCCAGAACAGGATGCTTTGAATGGACTGTTCATTCACGATTAAAAGTCCTTGAGTAAAGGACGCAAACAGAGCAGATATCGCAGCACCTGCGAGCACAATTTTGACCGGTGTCAGTCCGTCTCTTCCAATGGAGCCTAGAAGAAAGACGAGCATACCTGCAATGGCAGCGCCTAAAAAGGCCGTCCACATATAACCTGTTAACGACTCTGTAGAAAAGAAAACAATCGAAATCACAATAAAAAAGAGTCCACCTGCATTAATACCTAAAAGATCTGGTGCAGCCAGCGGATTTCTTGTCAATGCCTGCATGAGTGCACCTGAAATCGCTAGACTTGATCCAACGACCGTTGCAATTAAAGCTCTTGATAATCTGGATGTCATGACAATCACACTGTTTGGATCTGACTCATCGAACTGAAGAAACGCATGGATGGTGGCTTTGAGGGGAATAGAGGTTTGCCCAAGAGAAATACTGAGCATAAAAAAGACCAACATCAACACGATGAATCCAGCAAAAAGCAGTGCCTTGCTTGAATCCTTTTTTAATAAACTTCTCATCTGATTCCCGCTTTCAATCTGTTATGGAAAAAAGGAGAAAATGGTATGTTCACATTTTCTCCTCCGCTCTACTTATTGATCAATTCCTAGACGATCATAAATATCATCAAGCATCATGTTTGCAGCAATGATTCCGCCTGCCATGTTCCAAGTGATTTCATCCACTTTATGCACTTCTTTTGCTTTGACTGCGTCAAGCTGTTTCCATAAAGGATGACTTGTCCACTCTTTATATGTTTTTTCAGCAGCCTTGTCTTGTTCACCTATGAAATAGTAGATCACATCCGCATTCATTTGTGGAATGCTTTCCTTGTCTGTTAATTGGACAACATCTAGTTTTTTATCTTTAATATTCTTAGGCCCTTCAAATCCTAACTCTGTCAAAATCGAACCTGCAAATCCAGTTTGGTAGATTCGCGTATGATCCGCTCGGAAATTAACAACTGCGACATTCAATGGCCAGTTTTTAATGTCCTTTTTCGCCTTTTCTTTGAAATCAGCGACACGGTCATCCCACTTCGTCAGCAATTCTTTTGATTTATCTTGCTGATCTAGCGCTTCACCCATTAACTTTACTGTATCTTTAAAAGTATACACTGTGTCAGTTGCAACAGTTGGCGCGATTTCTTTCAGCTGATCAAATATTTCTTCGTGGCGAATCTTTGATGCAAAGATGACATCTGGCTTCAGCTTTTCAATTTCTTCTAAGTTTGGTTGTGTTTCCTGTCCAACAATTTTGACACCCTTTAAATCATCTCTTAAATATTTATACGTAGGTGCTTCAAGCCAAGATTCTACAACACCCACTGGTTTAATGCCCATAGCAACGGCTGCATCCGTTGCTCCTTGATACAACGTCACCACACGTTTAGGCGATCCTTTAATTTCAGTTGAACCGATAGCGCTTTCAATGGTTCTTGTTTTCTCATTACTATCTGACTTGCCTTCACTGCTATTACTGCCACAAGCCGCAAGTAATACGATGGAGAGCACAACTAATAGCGACCAAAAAGATTTTTTGAACATGTACCTCACCTATCCATTCTATATGTAGTCACATCGTTTGATAACGATTCTCATTATCACAATTTGATTTTATCATAGAAAAGGATGGTGTCAATGTAAATTTTTAAGAAAAAGGTAGAGTGTTGACTAGTTGTTCAGGTTAATTGGAACTTTTCCACATTTGGATGGTACGCCCAATCTTTTTTCCCGATTCTAGTAAAATGGACAAATGAGTATGGTTTTCTATCACTTGGTAAACAGATTGATTTTTCACCTGCTGATTTGGAAGCGCCAGATATGGATGAAATTTGTCTACGTCGTATAACTCATCCTCGTTTCCAACAAACATGCCATAAGGCTGGTCCAGCCTTGCAAATTGTTTTTGAGGTGCAGATGGCGTTAAGGCAAGAGACATATTGATGGTAATGCCTGTTAAAAGAAGTGGATCTTGTGCAATCACCCATGCTGGGTAGTGAAATCGTACAGCTTCTGAATGCCCCATCAGCCTTCCTTTTGTCATCGCAGATAGCACGAATTTCCAAACTTGAACTGTGGCAAAAGGGACTTGATTAGACTTCGCTGTGTCAGATTTGTAGCCAAATTCAGGAGCAATAAAAAAGTAACCGTCTACTTTTCTTTTTTCATCCCAAGATAGATATTGAAGCAGCAATCCAGCTCCAGAGGAATGACCACAAAGATAAAGTGCTCCTTCGTGCTGCTGTTTGATGACATCCACAACTTGCGAAATATCTTGCCATACGTCAGTGACTTTGGGTGTATCTCCCTTTTTTCCTCCAGAATGTCCGTGACCTCTCAAATCCAGCAAAAACACATTCACGTGAAAATCATGTTGCAATGTATAGGCAATATGCTCATAACCAGCCAAGCTGTGAGCGCCTCCGCCATGAATGATGATCACATTGGTCTGCGTGTTTGTTTCTGATAAAAACGGATAATAAGCAAGACGTATGCCGTCATGTGATTGAATGAACTGTCTTTCTGGAATAGCTACAGGAGCTACTTCCTGCATACTTGTAAATGAGAACGGTTCTGTTTCGTTCATAATTAACTTTTGATCCTCCAATTAGAAACGAGAATGACTAGAGCATTGCTGGCCATCCTCATGTTCGCATCCTATTTTGTCATATCCCTCAAAGGGAACGTCTTACTTTCAATAATAGCGACAATTTGTTTTAACGCTTGGTTCGCTTCGGGAATAGGGAAGACAGGAAAGACGTGATTCATTTTTGGGTATTCGATATAGTTGATGGGAACACCCTGCTTGTCTGCCATCTCTTTGAATTTCCGGGCATCTGGGAGAAAGAATTCATGAGTGCCAATAAAAACAGAAATTCGTCCTAACGATTTGATTTCTCCATAGATCGGGCTGATCAAATGATGTGTTTCATCTGTATCACCTGCATAGGCTTTGCCCGATTCGATCAGTAAATCTAGGTTGAGCATTGGCTCTTTTGGAACCATTTTAGCGATATCAGGATGACTTAATGTCACATCAAGCCATGGTGATAATAGAATCATGTTTCCAGGCTGCGGGAGACCTTTTTTTGCTAAGTATTGAGCAAAGGCGAGCGATAAACCGCCGCCAGCAGAATCACCCATGATGACGATTTTTTCTGGTGTTCCTTTTTCTAAAAGAGCTTGGTAAACTGGGAGAACACTCTCGATTGCATCCATATACTGATGATTCGGTGCTTTTGGATAAACTGGCACATACACCGTACTATTTAATTGCTTCGTCAATCGATCCAAGAAACGCCAATGCCATACGAGCGGCTGCTCAATATAGCCTCCTCCATGTAAAAATAGCACCTGATGATCATCTGGCTGCACATCTGATTTCAACATGTACGTATCGACTGAAAACGTGCTGCTTTTGGTGATGTGATATTTCTTTTTCAACTTCTCAGGCAGCACATAAGGTAATTGATTCGCCATTCTTCGTTCTTCTAAATACCCCTCAACATTTAGTTTCTTCCTTGTAAGTACAAGTAACCATTCAACAAATAAACTTTGAATACTTCGCATACGATCGACCCCAATAGATAGAATGATGACAATCAATGTCTAGGAAAAGAATGGTTTCTCTTTTTCTAAAGCATAACATAAGAACTTGTGAATCCGTTAACTGCTTTGGACCTTTTTCTATACATCTATTCATTTATGAACACCTGTCTATTTATATTATATTTTCTAGATACATCATCATCAATTGTCAATCTTGCAATCATTGTTCATTAATCAACACATATTCAAAAACTGTTCATTTAAACATAAAAAAGACGAGTGTTGACCACTCGTCCCAGATTGTTGACAAAGGGCTAAAATGAACTTTATTTTAGCCCTTTGTCTTCTTTTCAGCGTGATAGAAAACCTTTGCAGTCTAGGAAAGACGAGCATCGGCGCGGAGCGAATTTGACATTCGTGAGCACCGAAGCGCAGGACTGACACCGAATGCGAGGGTTTGTCTACATGCTGAGACGAGTGTTGACCACTCGTCCTTCTTCTTCCTCACTTCACTTCCTCATGCTCATGAGCAGTATCTCTTTTGCTCGCGATAAAGAGTGCACAGGTCATCGCAAGAATGGCCAATGCCCACCAGAATGTCGATACGGCCTGTTCATGATCAATGATAATCAAACGGATGACAGCTGTGATGCCAATATAAATGAAATAGCGAAGCGGAAAATGAAAGTTGGATTTAAAGTATTTAATAATTAAGGCGATAAATTCAAAATACATAAAGAAGATCAGCAGCTCGCCAAGCATTCCATAATAGCTTTCTCCTTTGTTAAATAATGTTTTATAGACGAATTGCACGATGTACCATGTTTCACTAATTAAGAGTACGCTTAGAGCAATCGCTAGAAAGAACAGGCAGATATTCAGAAGGGCTTGCAGAAGATCAGGTACCTTTTGGAAATTGTTGAATCGTTTCATCAGATTGTTTCCCCATTCCATGATGTTGTTTTTGCTCTCTACATTTTGGTATTCCAAAATCGCAGTACGATGTAGTAGGTATCGTGTTTTTCTACACTTTCAAACTGTCCATGCATTCGGGACATCATCCGCTTGATGCTTCGTTCCCCGAGTCCATTGCTTTCCGGTATGATGTCTGTCTTTTTTATCGCATTGCTCACATGGATTTCAAAGACATCTTGGTCGGATAAAAAAGTGATCTGAATGTCCTTTTCAGGATCTGCGTATTTACGTAAGTTAGACATCACATTATCAAATACTCTGCCAAGCTCCTCGACATTCACATTAATATAGCTATCCGGCATTTCGCCTACAATATGGACCGTGAAATTCTCCTGATGCAGCAGGGCGACCTGATCTGATAGAAGATCATAAATCACTTCTTTCACTGCAACGGTTTCAAGCTCTGACTCGTGATCTTTATCTAGCAGGAAATAGGCAAATAGATTGTCAGACAGATTCTTTAATTGTAGGGCTTTTCCATACGCACTCGCTATATATTGCTCCTTGCGGGTATCCGCTAGAGCCTCCTCTTTTTTCGCAAATTCCAGATTCATGATGAGTGATGTCAGCGGGGTCCTCATATCATGCGACATTTCGGTCACTAAACTGCGGCTCTCTTCCTGCAGATTATCAATGGCATGAAGCTTGTCCAAAAAGGCTGTTCTTAAATCCTCAATGCTCTTTGCAATCATGGCCAATTCATCATGCCCCTTCACTGTCATCTCATAATCGAGCTCACCGCCTTCAAGAATATGAATCTCTTCACGGATCGTTTGCAAGTAACGTAGGCTTCGGCGAATGCCAACAAGCACAATCAGGAGAAAAATGAGTGTTGCACCAAGCAGTTCTAGTGTAAAGGCGAGATCGTGATATCGAGAGGAGTAAAACCCGTCTACCATAACCCTACCTTCTCCGTCGCTAAATTGAACCGGGTAAGAATGACGCTTTGCGTAGTCGGTCTCCTTTTCTTTCCCATAGGCCGATTCGTCAGCGACAGAGTAAATCGAGTCATATTGAAGCACTTCATCTTTGTAAACAGTGAGATTAATATAATCTTCTTTCTTCACCCACTCACCGAATGCTTTTCGATCCGTTGAAGTCAGCTCATGTTCTGAAACGTAGCGGCTGAATGTTTGAATGTATCTAGCAGATTCTTCCTTATAGTACTCATCCGAACTTAAATATCCTTCAATCAGGTGATCAGTGATCTTTTGCAGTGTCAAAAAGACAACACCACTTACGATAGTAGCGACCAAAATGAGCAGTGACAGCTTTTTGGTCAGCGTATATTTACGATGTGCCAAACCGGTATCCTCTCCCCCATTCTGTTTTGATATACACGGGACGAGCCGGGTCATCTTCAATTTTGGCACGCAGCTTTCGGATATGCACCATGACCGTATTGTTTGAACAATAAAAATAAGGCTGGCCCCACACGCTTTCATAAATATTTTGAGCAGAAAATATTTTGTTTCGTTTGTTCATGAGCAGTTTTAATATCCGATATTCTAAATCAGATAACTTGATTTGCTGCCCACTTTTCCACACTTCATTAAATTCCTCACTCACCCTCAGGCTACCACCAACTAAATAGGTTTCTTCCTGTTCCTTTTTTTCCTGATAGATGGTATATCTGCGCAATTGCGCCATGACCCTAGCGTGAAGCTCCTCTTCTGAAAAAGGTTTTGTCATATAATCATCTCCGCCAGCGAGTAATCCTTCTGTTTTATCCAATGTACTTGATCTGGCTGTCAGAAATAAAATGGGAACGTTTGAGGAGGCTCTTATTTGCTGGCACGTTTCTATACCGGAGATACCTGGCATCATGACATCCAAAATCACCAAATCCAGCGAATCATCTATAACATGCAATGCCTGCTTGCCATTCATGGCTCTCAACACCTCATACCCTGTACGTGTCAGAGATTCCTGCAACAGGTCACCAATATCCTGATCATCCTCTACAACTAATATTCGATGGGTCATATCTCTCTCACCTCATCCTCCATGACTTCATTCTTATATATTATTACTATATATCATCTAGCTATGTGAAAAGATACACCATAAATCTTAAGTGTTTATGAATATGATCAATTGCCATCAAGTTGCCACATTTATTTTCAAAAAATTGGATCTTCATAAATGATTAAGAATTGGCCTGTATATTGATTCATTGAAGGATCTATCTTTAGATCCAATACATGAAAAGGAGCATTAATATGAATGTAAGCAAGGTAGAACATGGACAACCAATGAGTCACAAAGAACGGGTGCATTTCTTGGACATCGTACGAGGATTCGCCTTAATGGGAATTATTTTGGTCAACTATTTTTTGATTGTGGATTCGGTCAAGGGATTTGAGATGGAGTCTAATGATGTATTTCACAACTTGGTGAATTGGTTTGCTTCAGGAAAGTTCATTACGTTATTTTCCTTTCTATTCGGGGTTGGGTTTATGATTTTTATGGATCGAGCTGCTCAGAAGGTGGACAGTCCGAACAAGCTGTTTGCTCGCAGATTAACGATTCTCTTAGGATTTGGTCTTCTGCATGTCACGTTTGTATGGATTGGTGATATTTTGACCTATTATGCTGTCGCGGGCTTTTTATTGCTTTTCTTTTACAAACGCACAGCCAGAACCATCCTGTACTGGCTGATCACACTCTTTGTGATTCAATTGCTCACGCCTCTTTTCTCAATGCTGCTCAACACCATCAGTACAGGATCATCAGGCAAGCCGGATTTTGCTGATTTCGAGCTGACTAGCCACAACAGTCTGACTTATTTAGCATCTATTGGTGACCGGTGGGCCGATATGGTCACGATGGCTTCGAGCTCATTTTCCACCGTCTATTCCATGTTCTTCATGTTTTTACTTGGTGTGTATTTTGTGAAAATGTCGTTTTTCAAAAACATGGAGACGAAAAAAGCGATTTGGAATCGTATTTGGATGATTTGTACAATCGCTTTTCTTATCACACAAGGCAGTACGATTATGACAGCGGTCACCCCTTTTGAACATACGCCATGGATGAACATTGTCTCTGCACTTGAGCAAAACGGAGGATTAACTGGCAGTATGTTCTATATGAGTTCACTTGCGATGCTGTTTTTGCACGTTCCTCAGCTGCGAGGTGCTTTGATGGTTTTTACCAAGGTCGGACGGATGTCCCTGACCTGCTATTTGCTTCACTCGATCATTGGAACAGTGCTGTTTCTGAAATATGGAGCCGGACTTGCAGATCATCTTCAACCCGCTGGTACGTTCTTCATTGGCATTGGCGTGTATGCCTTCCTTGTCCTTTTCAGTACGTTATGGTTAAAGCGATTTAAGTCTGGACCGATGGAATTTATCTGGCGTCAGCTGACGTATGGAAAGATCAATGACAAATCGAAAACAAATACATTTCAGGCGGCGAAGTAATAGAAAAAAGGCGAATTACGACAGTTCGCCTTTTTTTAATGTGTTAAGTTTTTTGTGATTCAGATACAATCCGTTCATTTTTAATATTGATCCATCATTTCTTGCAATTGAGTCAAATAACTCTCTTTTAATTCATCGGGGTATTCAATTTTCACATGTTTCCCAAATGAGATCAAATAGTGAGTCATATACGATAATTCTTCCTGGTTGTATCCCCCTACAATATAAGGCGTATCTTCAATGATCTCCAATCTCATATTCGGATAATGATTCTTCAAAAACTTCTCTTTCCCTTGTTCCGTTAATCGACATTTAAAAGAGATATCATGATAGGTTTTTTCGTATTCGAGCTGCAGTGCTTTTAATTCTTCCTTCGTAAAAGTGTCCTTCGTTTCTTCTTCGATCATCATGTCCGTCATACAATCACATCTGTAGATGCCCCACTTTTTATTCTGAACATCATATGCTTCGGTGAACCAAATCCCATTTCGATAAAACAATTCAAGAAATTGTAGCCTGATCCTTTTATGTTCATATTGAGTGTATATCATCTTCACGATTTGATCTTCCATCATTGCCTGCAATATCAAATCCAAATGATGTTGTTCACTCACTGGTGCGACATGATAGTAATGAATCACATCCAAAATCTCCGTGATCCGATGTTTTCTCTCATCAGACATTGTAGCAAACAGTTTTTGACGAATCTGTGAGTAAGACTTTTTAAACGGTGTTGCTGACAACAGATCTAAGGCTTTAAGAGCGAAAAAAATGGCTTGAACTTCATCTATTTGAAAATAGATCGGAACCAATGGGGATTGATTCACGAGCCGATATCCTCCATGTCTGCCATTTTCAACATAAAAAGCTAAGCCCATGGACTCTAGCTCTTCCATATCTCTTAAAGCCGTACGTTTAGAAATGCCAAATTCGGATTGTAAGTCCTTTAACTGAAAAGAGTGTTTATCGCTTAAAAAAATAAGTTCTTGGTTTAATCGTTCTGATTTTTTCATTTGCCTTCCCTCTTAAAAGGTGACTTCTTTTGTCACCTTTATCATTTATACTCAGCTTATCAAAAGAAAAGGAGCATGTATATGCAAACATTAATCATTAACGCGCACCCAGATTTCACTCATCGAGAAAGTTATTCAAACAAACTGCAAACACTTTTTTTAAAACAGTTTAAAGAAAGATTCCCTCATGAAGAACCAACAATTTTATATTTACATGAAACTGAAATTCCTCGTATCGAAAAAGAACAGCTGCTAGGAATTTGGGATAAGCAAGCATCCGAACAAGCATTAACGGCTACCGAAGAAAAAATCGCCGCTGCTTCATCTGCTCTATTGGCTCAATTCAAAGCACATCATCGAATTGTGATCGTGTCACCTGTTCATAATTTCAATGTGACGTCACGAATGAAAGATTATATAGATAATATCTTCATTGCTAGAGAAACGTTCAAATATACAGAAAATGGTTCAGTTGGTCTGATGACTGACGATTATCGTGTACTTTTGCTTCAAGCAAGTGGCTCAATTTTCACAAATAACGATCGATATACACCTCTGGAATTTTCACATCATTACCTAAAAGAAATATTTCAAAACTTGATGGGGTTTCATCAATTTCATATTGTCCGAGCACAAGGAACAGCGATTTTAGAAGAAGAAACGATCTTGACATCTGCAGCTGACGATTTGTCTAAAGCCTTTGATGCGTTTTACCAACCTAGCGGGGTGTAAGCTGTATTCTTTCAAAAACAAAAAGACCAAAAACGTTTGATATCACGTTTTTGGTCTTTTATTATTAGCCGATTGAACCTTCCATTTCGAACTTGATTAATACGTAAATAAAGAAATTTTCAAGCCAAAAAGAGCCATAATTAAATCCAATGCTCTTTTTTAAGACTATTATTTACCTAAAAGACGGATAAATTTACTTAGTTCTTCTTTGGCTTCATCTGTTGTCCCTTCCAGCTCATTCATTAACCCAAACAAATTATCATATGAACTCGCAATTTCTGCTTTAACTTCTGCCAACTCTTGAGCCACTTGTGAAAGTGGAATTACTTCTTCTTCTTCAAACGTATCGACATAACGTGGAATGTTTAAATTGTAATCATTTTCTTTGATTTCATCCAAAGATGCCACATGAGCATATTTTTCAACGTCTTTACGGTTACTGTATGTTTCAATAATTTTGTCGATGTTTTCACGAGAGAGTTTGTTTTGGTTCTTTCCTTTTACAAACTCATTTGAAGCATCAATAAATAATATGTCTTTATTCTTGCGAGCTTCACGACCTTTGAATACCAGCACACAAGTTGGGATGCTTGTGCCATAAAACAAGTTAGCGGGCAATCCAATCACAGTATCTAATAGATTATTATCTATGATATTTTTGCGGATTTTACCTTCAGAAGCACCTCGGAAGAGTACCCCATGCGGCAATACGATAGCCATTGTTCCAGTTTTATCTAAATGGTAAAGTCCATGCAGTACAAAAGCATAATCTGCCTTAGATGCAGGTGCTACACCATAACCCTTGAAACGTGTATCCTTTTCTCGATCAATGTCTTTTGTATCCCATTTATGAGAATATGGTGGGTTTGATACGACGGCGTCGAACTTCAAAGGAATTTGTGTGCCATCTTTTTCAGCAAATGGCCAGTCAGCATCCAGTGTGTCTGCTCGTTTCAACTCCATATTGCGATAATTTACACCATGCATCATCAAGTTCATGCGAGCTAAGTTATAAGTCGTCGTATTCAACTCTTGGCCGTAAAACTCAACGCTTCCTTCTTCATCACCATTTGGTAATTCTTTTTGGACTGTTAAAAGAAGTGAACCCGATCCCATTGTAGGGTCATAAACACGGAATTGACCGCTAGTACCATCTGCATCATTAGTTACAATTTTCGCTAAGATTTGACTAACTTCATGTGGTGTATAAAATTCCCCACCTTTTTTACCAGCATTTGCAGCAAATTGTCCAATCAAGTATTCATAAACGTCACCCAAAATGTCGTGCCCTGTATCATCTTTAAAAGTGAACTCGTTAATCATCAACACGATATCATTCAAAGCCTTTGCACGTTCGTTTGTACTTGAGCCAAGACGTGTGTCCCCAAGGTTAACATCTGAAAATACATTAGCAAAGTCCGCTTCTGCGACAGCATTACGTTTGGCATTTGTATTAAATGAGTCAAACATATCTTGGAAGTCACTAGCTTTGATTTTGTGATTTTCGATTTTTGATACGATTTTGTCCCAAGTGTAGGCTGGGTCAATCGCATATCCGATACCTTTACTGATTTCTTCAAGGTAATCTTCTTTTTCAGTCTCATCTGTCACTTCGTAGAACTCTTCCAAACCATTGGTTTTTAAGTATTCATCTTGATTTTCCGATAAGTAACGATAGAACATAAATGGCAAAATATAGTTCTTATATTCACTTGCATCCATCGTCCCACGCAGTTTGTTAGCCATTCCCCATAGCTTTGATGTAATATCTGCTGCATTACTCATTTGTGTAATCTCCTTTTCTTATATAAACATTTGTTGAAGTAGCGATTTCTTTAAATCTTTCAGTAAATTTAACTCACGCTGATGAAGGGTGATAAGGTTGTCGATGCTCTCAAAGAACGAGCCAATCTTTGCTTGTTCTTCGGCATCTTTTGGAAAAGCAACGTTTGTTTTAGCAATATTTGCTTTGCTCAAAGATAATACCTTGATACCTTGCATAAGCGGTAATAGCTTATTGTGATACGCAGGCGAGTTCAAATAATAGCCAAGATATTTAGGTGCAAACTCTTGATTTGGTCTTGCCACCATTGTGTGTAGACCAGATACAGCGTATTTATTAGTGATACCAGTAACTTCGATGGCTTTACCTGTTGTTTCGTCTTCTGCTGTATCAGCGATAATTACGTCGCCGTTTTGCAACCACTGGTTCTTATAATCTTCAGGTTTACCGTCAGTAACCCAAGGAACATCCTCGCTATTAATATCAACGATTGAATCGAATTTTACAAGGATGTCACCATAGTGAATGTTCTTGACTTCGCCATGATCATAGTTCAAACCTGCACGGGATAATGTGTTGTTTGAAATCGAGAAATCTAGTACATCGGAAAACCCTCGGTGTTCCCAAGCATCAGTAAATCCTGCAAAGCGAATTTCAGGAACATTGGCTCCATCTTTCGGAAACATTTTTTGAAGTAGACTTTTTTTCGTATCCTTCAACAGTTCCAACTTACGCTGATGAAGGGTGATAGTTTCGTCTATTTGTTTGAAAAATGCTCCGATTTTTTGTTGTTCACTATAAATCGGAATATACATTATTTGATTATATAATGTCCCCCATTCAATATTTTTTCTACATACACTTGCACCTTCTGTAGTAGCTTTCTCAAAAAATTGCTTAGTTGAGTCTTTTTTTATCCATGCATGCATAAAATCGGCATCAACATCAACTAAATTATATACTTTATAAGCAGGCGAAATAATACCATGCTCAAATCTTTTGTTTATATTACAATTTCCCAAATGTAAATTTTGTGTCGAAAGAACCATGTCGTTTTTCCTGATTTTTAAATAACCAATATTACTATTACCTCTAAAATGGCTGAATAATTCAGAATTTAAATACATTCCATCTATAGCACTTGATAGCAGAATATCCTCATTCTCAACTTTAGTTTTTTCTCGTCGTTCACTTATAATTTCTCCAAACTTTCGCTGTTCCCAAGCATCCATGAATTTAATGAATCTAATTGGAGGTGATTTAGTTATTTTATCACTCATTACTAATCTCCTTTTATTTTAAATATTGAATCGCTAAAGCAATTAAAGACAAGCAGCGGTTAAAGAAGTAATCATTGTAACGATTATCAGTTATATCTGTTTTATTTGTCTCATGATGACGGATTCTAAAACTATTACCAATGTCCGTTAGTGCCCTAAATTCAGCATCAAAAATTGCACTAAATTCTGACTTCCCATTGCTCATATCATTTACCACTTTGTTTACAGATCTTCGCTTGTCTAGATTGGTATAATATGTTTTCAGACGTTCAAAGGCGTCCCATATTTTCTCCACTGAAGCTTGGCGAGCCTGTGGATTTGGTGTTTTATATAATACAATTGCATCTTTCATCAACTCTCTTGCCCCATATTCTGCAATTTTCTGTATTTGTGTCTCTATTGCAGGAGAAAGTGGGCTATTTTCTACTACACGCTCAATAAGTTTCTCACTAGTTAATGTGAACAACAACCCCGACTCCTGAAATATTTCGTTTATTTCATTTCGATATTCAGCAAATACTTTTGTTGTATTTAAACAATGAATATACCAATAATTTTTGTAATGATCATTATTCCATCCTTCAGAAATATCCTTTATATTTTTAGCGACATATTCTATTAGGTCGATTAATGAATATTGATCATAATCATCATTATGTTGTGGAGCCGCTATATGACCATAATAATCTCTAAGAATATTAGGGATTTTTATTGCCATTCTATTTTCAAACTGACTATTGTCAAATTCAATATAGTACTGATCCACAATTGAACAGTGCTTTTGAATTTGGTAAATATGTGTTAGATTCTTATAATATTTTTGACATATACTTAATAGCAAAATATAAACTTCTTTTGAAATTTTACTCGTATGAGCAATGGGTCTTCTTAAACCATGGCGTTCTGTGTATAAATTCATTTCCGCTCTCCTTTTTAGCCTATATAGTTTTTATATAGCAGTTATTCCCCCTTCTTAATTTCGTCAGCCATTTCGTAAAATGCCTTACGAAATTCAATGCGATATCGAACCCAGCTTAACGCTGCAATCTCTTCAACGGCGATTTCTTTATAATCAGCTCTTGCGTCATTCATAATAGCGGTTAACTCCCCTTGTTTATCCATATCCTCTTGACCTAATCGATGTTTCTTAATCATGCTTTCAAGTTCCTTAGGCTTAGTACTGTTATCTAGTCCCCAAGTACGGATGAAGTTCGTTACAAGTTGGATATTCGTATCCTTTTGTGCTTGATCCATTGCTTGGTTCATTTTTTCAACACTTCGAGGTACTGGATAATGATCAAATTCAAACTCTTTGGAGAAAATCTTAGATACAAAATGACTCACCTTAGATTTTTCTTTTTCATTGTCAGACTTGGCGATTTCAACTTGGATTTCATCACGTGTACTTTCAGCTTTCGACATTTCATTCGCGTGAACTTCGTCAGCCATCCGGGCGATCAAATCAATCAAATAATCATAGTTGATGGTCACATCGTGAATATGAACCATCGAGAGATTGACTTGCGAAATATCAATGTCTTCTCGCTTTGCACGTCGTTCTTTCAACTCACCAGCAATGACAGTTGTTAAAATAACTTCCTGCTCTTCAGTAATACCTAGACGTTCATAGAACTCTTCAGGATTATCATAGGCGGATATAGGATTTTTGTCATCGTCTTCGGTATATTGTTTCAACTGACTTAACAAACGATTATACTCTTTCAGATTCTCAAAGACTTCATCCTGTGCTTTTTCACTTGGTGGTAATTGTATAAAATCGTCTGTGAGCGTGGAAAGCTTCTTAATGACTTCTTGCATCTCAGCTTGAACCTTGCTAAATGGTTTGGAAGTGATACCAGACTCTTCATTGCCTTTCTTCAATTCTTCAAGTGGAAGCTGTTCGTCGGCAGATGCACGATTTGAATAAACAGCAAAAGCCTTATTCATTTCATACTCGTTTTGCTCCGGCCAACGATAATTCACGACATTTCCCCAAGGCTTATGGACAGCGTTATGTATTCTATTTGTACGTGAGTATGCTTGAATCAAGTTCCCACCTTTAAGTGTTCGATCAATATAGAGCGTATTCATCTCAGGCGCATCAAAACCGGTCAAAAGTTGATCCACAACAATGACTAAATCTAAATAGTTACCATCATCAGCTGTCTTGTTCAAACGTCTTGCTAAGTCTTCTGTATAGGCTTTCACTGTCGTCATATCAAAAGCTGTGCCAAACGTTGCGTTATAAGCTTTGATGGCTCTATGTAAGTTTTCGTTCGTTTTGAGTTGATGAATACTATTGGATGTATCTGCCGAGAAACTCACCGCAACTTTTAATCGTTGATCTGCTGGACGATTCGCATTCTCTTCTGCAAACTTATCGAAATATTCCATCGCTCTTGGTGTACTTGGTTTATTACCACCAACGTGAACTGTAAACAAGGCATTATATTTGCGATCATTTGAACGTTTCTTCCAGTTATCGAAGATGTCTTTCACTACTAAGTTCACATGTTCTGGACTATAGTCGTAAACACTACCACGAATATTATCATCAATATCATCTTCGGTGGGATCTTCGGGAGCCTCGATTGTTTCCTTAAATTCAACGTTAAACCCTAACACATTTTTATCCGCAATCGCTTCTTTAATGGTATATGCATGTAATAGTTCTCCAAAGATTTCTCGTGTTTCTGGGAATTTTGGTGTACCAGTATAACCAATCCAAGCAGAATTAGGAATTGCTTTTCGAATCGTTTCAAGCATCCCTTCATTTTCAGTACCACTCCCAGTTGAACGGTGGGCTTCATCCACGATAAAAAGAATATTTTCATTCAGTGGCTTGAAGCTGTCTCGCGCTACATAACGTGACATTTTTTGGATACTTGTTACAATGATGTTCTTATCGCTTTTTTTCGTTAGTTTGCGATGAAGGTCTGAAATATTAGCTGTGTCACCCACCACGCCAGTTTTCCCTTCAAATCCCGCAACAGGATCATAGGCTTTATAAGCATCTGCTGTTTGGTTGGTAAGTGCGATCCGGTCAACCAAAAAGATCACTTTATCTACATTAGATAGACGGCTTGCAAGCCACGCTGTCTTAAAACTTGTGATTGTTTTACCTGAGCCTGTCGTGTGCCAAATGTATCCTAATTTACCACCATCATATTTAAAGTCAAACTTTCTAACTTTATCAAGTACACGCTTAGTGGCATAGACTTGATACGGGCGCATGACTTTGATACTTTCTTTGTTTTTTGTACCATCTAGTACCATGTAACGTGTTGCCAAATCATGAGCCATTGGAATGGACAACACTTTATCCGCAAATGTCTTCCATGATCGAATAGGGCGAGCATCATCTTCGTTTTGCCAGTTGAAAGCAAAAGCTCGGTTAAAGTTTTCGAGTGGGGTATTTGCCATATAACGAATATCAAACGGTGTCATCGCGATTAAAATCTGCAAAGTTGAAAAGATACCGCTGAATTGTTTTTCAGCTATATACTGTTCCATCTGATTTAAAGATTCCGTAGCGCTATGAAGTGCTTTCTTTAATTCAATTTGAATAATCGGCAAACCATTAATGAGCAAAGTCACATCAAACCTACGAGTCGTTTTACCATCAACAACTTTTGGCCGTTTAATTTGATTCACTACTTGATAAACGGTATTCCCGCCACCGACTTGGGCTTGGTCGAATACTGTCAAGAACACATGCCTACCATTATCAAGATCAACTTCAATTTCAGAAACACCATTAACACCATACAAAAACTGTCCTGCCTGGTAAGGTGATTCAATACTCGTGATGATTTTCTTCACCTGATTAAATTCAGTAACAGATAAGGGTTCATCTAATCGAGCGCTATTGTTTTGTTCTAAGATTATTTTAAAGTTATCCCAAAGTTGTTCAGTTGTTTTAATGTTTTTTTTGTATTCCCATTGTTTTACTCCACCGATTTTGGTCAAATAATCGATCACTTCATTTTCAAATGCTAATTCCGATTGACTCTTCACTTCATTACTCTTCATTTCATTACTCCCCCTTTAATGTTTCTTCTATTACCGAGCTCGTAAACTGCCCTATCAAGTCTGCGTATTGGCTTAACTTATTTTGTAGCTTCATTGTTTCTACGTAAATAGTGCCTATTTTCTTCTGTTCCTCGATCGGAACAACTGGAACGATCATTTCCCCAAGGGCACGAAGCGGAATTCTTAGAATAGGGCCACTCCCCTGTGACCCCCTTTCTTTTTGCTGCTTCACATCTTTATGAGCATTAAACAAGTAAAGAAAATATCTCTTATCAAGTTGTTCGCTATCAAACTCTATTTTCGTAAAGTTGAGGGACAACACTTTACCAACATTATTTTCACCAACAATTGTGGCTAGCTGCAATGAGTTACTGATAACAACATCACCTTCATTTAAAGATAGGTTATTTTGAGATTTTGCCTTTTCTTCAACAGCTACGTCCTCACGATGATAATCAGCTTCAAAAGACGCTTGGTCATAATACTTTATTTCTTGAGTTTCAAATTGCTTTTGTGTTCTTGTTGGATTAATACCGGGAACGAATGTTACGAATTCATTTAATTTTCTTTTCTCCAATTAAATCGCCCCTAATCACATATATGATTTTTTGAAATATCTTTATATTACAAATTAAAACACATCAAGGTTGTTTCGTCAACGATAATATGAAATATTTCTATATTACATATTACCGTTGACGGAAAATATCCTGAAAACCATACCATAAGCGGTTTTAACATTTTTATAATTTTCTATTTTTTCATATTTTTGTGACTGGTGTGCTTAAGGAATCATCTCCAGACAGAGTAATATGTACAAATATAAAGGCACACATGATTTAACCTACACATGCGCAATACCGCTTCTTTAATGTGGTTGTGGGGCATAAATCGATTAAAACAACAGAGGACATTTATCTAGATATTACTGAAAAATAAAAGAAGGCGAACTTCAAAAGTTCGCCTTCTACACTATTCAAACCCTTGTAAATAAAGGTTTTTAAATTTTAACCAATAGAACCTTCCATTTCAAACTTAATCAAACGGTTCATTTCAACGGCGTATTCCATTGGTAGTTCTTTTGTGAATGGCTCGATGAAGCCCATGACGATCATTTCTGTTGCTTCTTCTTCAGAAATTCCGCGGCTCATCAAGTAGAATAGTTGCTCTTCTGATACTTTTGATACCTTCGCTTCGTGCTCTAATGAAATGTTGTCGTTTAAGATTTCATTGTAAGGGATCGTATCAGATGTTGATTTGTTATCCATGATGAGTGTGTCACACTCGATGTTTGAGCGTGCACCCTCTGCTTTGCGTCCGAAGTGAACGATTCCGCGGTATGTGACTTTACCGCCTTGTTTGGAAATCGATTTCGATACGATCGTTGAAGATGTGTTTGGTGCAAGGTGAATCATTTTTGCACCTGCATCTTGGTGCTGACCTTTACCTGCTAGGGCAATACTTAATGTCATACCACGAGCGCCTTCACCTTTTAAGATGACAGCTGGGTATTTCATTGTCAGCTTAGAACCGATGTTTCCATCAATCCATTCCATTGTTGCATTTTCTTCACATACTGTACGTTTCGTCACAAGGTTGAAGACGTTGTTTGCCCAGTTTTGAATCGTTGTATAACGGCAGTAGCCGCCTTTTTTGACGATGATTTCAACAACCGCACTGTGAAGTGAGTTTGTTGTGTAAACTGGAGCTGTACAGCCTTCTACGTAATGCACGTGTGCGCCTTCATCAACGATGATCAGTGTACGTTCGAACTGACCCATGTTCTCAGAGTTGATTCGGAAGTATGCTTGAAGTGGTGTATCTACTTTTACGCCTTTTGGTACGTAGATGAATGAACCACCAGACCATACAGCCGAGTTAAGCGCAGCAAATTTGTTGTCAGTCGGAGGAATGACTTTTGCCCAGTGCTCACGGAAGATGTCTTCGTTCTCTTTTAATGCACTGTCTGTATCTTTAAACACAATGCCTAGATCTTCAAGATCTTGCTTCATGTTGTGATACACAACTTCAGATTCATACTGAGCAGATACACCTGCTAAATACTTTTGCTCTGCTTCAGGGATACCAAGCTTATCAAAGGTTTGTTTGATTTCTTCTGGTACTTCATCCCAAGAACGCTCAGAGCGCTCAGATGGCTTTACGTAGTACGTAATTTCATCAAAGTTTAATGCATTTAAATCTCCGCCCCATTGTGGCATCGGCATGTTGTAAAAGTGCTCAAGAGATTTCAAACGGAAGTCGAGCATCCACTGAGGCTCTTCTTTCATACGAGAAATTTCTTCAACGATCTCTTTTGTCAGTCCGCGCTCTGAACGGAAAATGGAAACGTCTTTATCAGAAAAGCCGTATTTATATTCACCAACATCTGGCATTTTTTTAGCCATCCATTTTCACTCCAATCTTATGATTTGCCGTTATCTTCGGCAGATGCGCCTTTTTCAAGCGCCTTCCAGGATAATGTTGCACATTTGATGCGCGCTGGGAATTTTGCCACTCCCTGCAGCGCCTCAATGTCACCAAGATCAATGGAATCGTCGTATTCTTTTCCTAGCATCATATCGGAGAAAATCTGAGACATTTTCAAAGCTGTTTCAATATCTTTCCCTTTAATCGCCTGCGTCATCATAGAGGCAGATGCCATTGAAATCGAGCATCCTTCTCCTTCAAACTTCGCATCGATGACTTTTTCGTCTTCGATTTTCATCGTGAGACGAATGCGGTCACCACACGTAGGGTTGTTCATATCGACGACAATGCTGTCGTTTAACACACCTTTGTTCCTCGGATTTTTATAATGATCCATAATCACTTGTCTGTACAGTGTGTCTAAGTTTACATTAAAAGACATTCGTAAAATACTCCTTTGTCTTACGGAGCGCTGCCATGAGCTCGTCAATCTCCTCTTCTGTGTTGTACAGATAGAAGCTTGCTCTTGCAGTCGCTGATACACCAAGCCATTTCATGAGCGGCTGTGCACAGTGATGTCCAGCACGAATGGCCACACCTTCCGTATCTAGAACAGTTGAGGCATCATGAGGATGGACGTCGTCTAAGTTAAACGTCACAAGTCCAGCTCGGTGCTGCGGTCCGTAAACCGTGGCACCTTCAAGCTCCTTAAAGCGCTCAAGTGCATAAGTCGCAAGCTGATGCTCGTAACGGCTGACTTCCTCCATTCCGATGTCATTTAAGAAATCAATCGCTTTTCCGAGCCCAACTGCTCCTGCAATAATCGGTGTTCCCGCTTCAAATTTCCACGGCAGCTCTTTCCATGTAGAATCATATAGATCCACAAAGTCGATCATTTCACCGCCAAACTCAGCAGGCTCCATATTATTCAAAAGGTCCTTCTTCCCGTAAAGAACACCAATGCCAGTCGGTCCACACATTTTATGCCCAGAGAAGGCGAAAAAGTCGCAATCCAAGTCCTGAACATCAATTTGCATGTGCGGGGTGCTCTGGGCACCATCGACGACGATAATTGCACCGTGATCGTGAGCAATCTTTGCGATGTCTTTAATTGGGTTGATGGTTCCTAATACGTTTGAGACATGTGTGACAGCAACGATTTTCGTTTGATGTGTGATGGTTTGCTTCACATCTTCAAGCGACAGCGTGCCGTCTTCCTGTAACGGAATATATTTCAATGTGGCGCCAGTTGCTTTTGCTGCCTGCTGCCAAGGGATGATATTCGCATGATGTTCCATATGCGTAATGACGATCTCATCGCCTTCTTTAAGGTTTGCTCTAGCATAGCTGATTGCCACTGTGTTCAGTGCTGTTGTTGTACCTCTAGTAAAAATAATCTCCTGGACAGAAGAAGCGCCAATGAATGCTCGAACTTTTTCTCTTGCACCCTCGTATGCGTCCGTTGCTTTTGTGCCAAGGGTATGAACACCCCGGTGGACGTTCGAGTTGTAAGACCGGTAATACTCATTCATTGCATCAATGACAACTCGTGGTTTTTGAGATGTCGCTGCACTGTCCAAATACACCAAATCATGTCCGTTCACTTGCTGATGAAGGATTGGAAACTGCTCACGAACGTCTTTGATATTCATTATTTTACTTTCCTTTCAATCACAGAAACGAGCTGCTTTTTAACTCCTTCAATCGGCAGTTCTTTGACGACTGGATTTAAGAAGCCATAAATGACAAGTCTTTCTGCATCTTCTTTGGAAATCCCACGGCTCATGAGGTAATAGAGTTGAATTGGATCAACACGCCCAACAGAAGCAGCATGCCCTGCTGTTACATCATCTTCATCGATTAAAAGAATTGGGTTAGCGTCACCGCGTGCTTTCTCACTCAGCATGAGAACACGAGATTCTTGCTCCGCATTTGACTTCGTTGCGCCATGCTCGATTTTACCAATTCCGTTAAAGATAGAAGATGCTTGATCCTTCATGACACCATGCTTCAAGATATACCCTTCAGAGTTTTTACCGAAGTGGATGATGCTTGTTGTGAAGTTTTCCGTTTGATTCCCGCGGCCAACAACAACTGATTTTGTATCACCGAATGTACCGTCGCCCATAAGCTTTGTGATGTTTTCAGACACGACGTCTCCATCATTCATCAGACCAAGAGCCCATTCGATTTTACTGTCACGACCATTTGCCATACCACGTCTATTCACATAGACTGTCACACCTTCTGCAAGGTTATCCACTGCACCGTAAGTGACGCGGGCATTTGCACCCGTGAAGACTTCAGACACGATATTGAAGATCGCTTCTTCTGGTGTTGCCGTACTGATGTAGTTTTCGACATATGTCACAGCACTATGATCGTCTGCTACAACGATGACATGGTTGAACAACGTTGTTTCGTCATTTTCATGAAGATAAACGGCTTGAATTGGTGCTTCAAGCTCTACGTTTTTCGGTACATAGAGGAAAGCTCCGCCATTCACTAAAGCAGCATGTAGAGCTGTTAGTTTGTGCTCATCCACTTTCACTGCATCAGTCATGAAATATTTCTTCACTAGGTCTCCATGTTCGCGAATCGCAGTATGGATATCAGTGAAGATCACGCCTTTGTCTTTTGCTTCATTAGAAAGAGACAAGTATGCTGGCGTTTGATCACGCTGAATGTAGACTGTCTTATCTGTGTCCTCTAAATCAATAAGAGACTTCACTTCTTCAGGAAGCTCTTCTAAAGATCCAAATGGCGCACTTTCGACTGTATGCTGTTTGAAATTGGTTAAATTCCATTTAGAAATATTCGTTTTGTCAGGCTTTGGCATTGGAAGGTCTTCTGCTTTTTCAAGAGCCTGTAAGCGAAGGGAACTCATCCATGCCGGTTCCTGATGCTTCTCGGAGAAGCTTTTGACATAATCTTGATCTACTGATAATTTCGTTTCTAATGTCATCAATAATCCTCCTAACGCTTACGCTTCTTGACCAACAGTTTCGTCTTCAATTCCTAACTCTTTTTTAATCCAGTCATAACCTTCTGCTTCTAGACGCTGCGCGAGTTCTGGTCCGCCAGATTTCACAATACGTCCTTGCATCATAACATGAACGTGATCTGGTGTGATGTAGTTCAATAAACGCTGATAGTGAGTGATCATTAAGCAGCCGAAGCTTTCGCCGCGCATTTTATTAATTCCTTTAGAAACAACTTTCAGCGCATCGATATCAAGACCAGAATCGATTTCGTCAAGGATTGCGATTTTTGGTTCAATCATCATTAATTGAAGAATTTCGTTACGTTTTTTCTCCCCGCCTGAGAAACCTTCGTTTAGGTAGCGTTGTGCCATATCTGGGTCCATTTCAAGGAATTCCATGTTTTCGTCCATTTTGCGGATGAATTTCATGAGAGAGATTTCATCGCCTTCTTCTCTGCGTGCGTTAATAGCCGAACGAAGGAAGTCTGCATTTGTCACACCACTAATTTCAGATGGATATTGCATTGCAAGGAAAAGACCCGCTTGAGCGCGCTCATCTACTTCCATTTCAAGAACATCTTCGCCATCAAGCAAGATACTGCCTTTTGTCACTTCATACTTAGGGTGACCCATGATAGCAGCAGATAAAGTAGATTTACCTGTACCGTTTGGTCCCATTACTGCGTGGAATTCTCCACCTTTTATTTCTAGGTTTACACCTTTTAAGATTTCTTTCCCTTCAATCTCAACGTGCAAGTCCTTAATTGTTAATGTCGAAGCAGTCATATATCGATACCTCCAAAATAATCATTATTCTCAATTTATTCTCATTCTAATTTTATAACAAATTAAAAGTGAATACAACACATTCACGACAAGCGTGAGAGGATGCTCTCAAAATTCTAACAAAAAATACAGGTAGATAAAAGGATTTATGTCGAAAAGACTGTTTTCATAAAGAAAGGACGGGAAACTATTCTCCCCGCCCCTTAGCTATCAATAGCCTCGTATATTCATTTTTGCGAGCTGTCTTTTCTCATCTCGATAGGACTGCTCTCGTTTAAGTTCTACTTTCATTCGTAAGTCATGGTCTCTTTCGTACTCTGCATAACTCATGCCATGAGATTGATGCATGGCCTTTTCCATCTCGGCGGTATAATCCAATCCCAGTGTACTCTGGTCCGAACAAATAATAAACCATTCCCTTCTTTGAGTGTAGCTTCATTGTATCAAAGGCATGCTGCTTCACTCAAAAGGGATATAACACGCTATGCTGGCATATTTTCTCACACAACCGGCTGAGAACGACTCAACTCCCTGATTTGGAAAAATACCATCTTATCCTTCCCTTAATGCGTCTGTCCTCCAAATTCATCAATACATTGCTGAACAACTGTGATGCCTTGACTTAGCGCAGCACCGCCGCCAAACGCTGCCGCCACACTGACGACCTCCAGCAAATTCTCTTCTGTTGCGCCTTGGTCGAGCGCTCCCTTTGTATGATAGATCATGCAATATTCATCTTGTGCATGAATGCTGATGCCAAGGGCAATCATTTGTTTTTCTTTTTGTGTTAAGGAATCGCTCTGAAAGCACTGCTCCGTAAATTCATTAAATTTCTTGCCAAACACCGGCATTTTCTTCTGAAATTCACCCATTGCCGTTTTATAATCCGTCAGTGATTGTTGCATCGATCCGCTCATATGTTGTTCATTCATCTTCATTCCATCCCTTCAAGTCATTTGTTCGTTTTTATTATGAGCGAGATTTGAAAAAATACACAAAAAAACCTCGCTTTCATGAAGCGAGGTTTACAAGTTGTTATTCAGATACAGGCAATACTGCACCATCATACTTTTTGTCGATGAATTCTTTGATTTTATCAGAGTGAAGAACTTCCATTAATACCTTGATCTTCTCTGATTTTTCGTCACCTTTGCGAACAGCGACGATGTTTGCATACGGGTTGTTTTTCGTTTGCTCAAGTTCGATTGAATCTTTTTTCGGATTCAATTTATTTTGGATCGCATAGTTAACGTTAATAAATACAGCGTCGCCTTCACTGTTTTCATAAGCTTTCGCTGTTAGTTCAGGAGCGATTTTTTTGAATTTTAGGTTCTTCGGGTTTTCTTTGATGTTTTTGACTGTTGCGTTGATTGTATCTACTTTTGGATCAAGCTTGATCACACCAGCATTTTGTAATAGGGCAAGCATACGTCCTTGCTCAGCTACGTTGTTTGTCATGATGATCGTGCCGCCGTTTGGAATATCTTTTACTGATTTGTATTTCTTAGAGTAGATACCGAAAGGCTCAAGGTGAACGGCACCAGCACTCACTAAGTTGTAATCTTTGTTTGATTTATTTTCTTCGTTCAAGTAAGGGATATGTTGGAAAAAGTTCGCATCCACTTCTTTTTCAGCTAATGCTTTGTTGTACATTTTATAATCGCTCAGTACTTTCACTTTTAGATCGTAGCCTTTTTCTTTTAGAAGTGGTTTTGCTTCTTCAAGAATCTCGGCATGTGGTGTTTTTGAAGCGGCAACCGTGATGGTTTTGTTATCGCTTGCGTTATTTGATGAACCGCAAGCAGCTAAAATGCCTGCAAATGCTAGAAATAGTGCACTTAAAATCAATTTCTTCATGAATAATTCCTCCCTTAACGTTTATCAATTTTATTTGTAATCAAATCACCGATTATTTGAATGATAAAGACGATGATCAGAATAAACACAGTGGCTACAAGTGTGACATCTGTATTACCAGATTGGTATCCTTCTACATAAGCAAGGTCACCAAGTCCGCCTGCTCCAATTGCTCCTGCAATCGCAGTAGAGCCAATCAGAGCAATCGCTGTTACAGTAATTCCTGAAATAAGGGCTGGCAGTGATTCTGGAAGCAATACTTTGAAAATTATGGTCGACGTTTTTGCTCCCATAGATCGTGCTGCTTCAATGACTCCTTTGTCTACTTCACGCAGTGCAATTTCGACAAGACGTGCGTAGAAAGGGGCTGAGCCAATGACAAGGGCTGGTAATGCTGCATTTGGACCTAATATCGTGCCCATAATTAGTTTAGTAAATCCTAATAATAGAATGATTAATATGATAAAGGGAATCGATCTGAAAATGTTGACTACTGCGCCGATGACAGCATTAATTGGTTTGTTTTCCCACAAACCGCCTTTACTTGTCAAAAAGAGCAACAGCCCAAGGATGATGCCGATAGCAAAAGCAAACGCTAATGCAATGAGTGTCATATAGACCGTTTCACCCGTCGCGTTCCAAATAACCTCTAGATCAACGTTCGGAAACCATTTCTCAAACATGTGTCATCACCTCGATTTCAACCTGTTTGCTTTGGATATAGGCGATGGCTTTTTCAACTTCGTTCTCGTCTCCATTAATATGGATAAAGAGTGTTCCAAACGCGCCTTCCTGCGTTTGAGAAATCTTTCCTTGCAGGATGTTCACATCGACCTTGAAGGATCGAATAATTTCCGTGATCAGCGGCTGTTCGGCAGAATCTCCAATAAAGGACAACCTGACGACCTGACCTTCTTTTACTCTCTCTAGGACGTGCTCGATCGTTTCTTTTGCTTCTTCTGGTTCAGCAAGCTGTTTCACGAATCGCTTCGTCATTTCTTCTTTCGGCTGTCTGAAGACACGTAATACTTCGCCTTCTTCGACAATACGGCCATTCTCCATCACTGCCACACGGTGACAAATTTTGCGAATGACGTGCATTTCATGTGTGATCAATACAATGGTGAGTCCTAGTCGTTTATTAATATCGGCTAAAAGCTCAAGGATGGAATCCGTTGTTTGTGGATCAAGCGCAGAAGTGGCTTCGTCACATAGCAGAACTTTTGGGTCATTCGCTAATGCTCTCGCAATCCCTACACGCTGCTTTTGCCCGCCGCTGAGCTGAGAAGGATATGCATTTTCTTTTCCTTCTAAACCGACCAATTTAATCAGTTCGTTTGCACGAGCTCTCCGTTTTGACGTTGGTACACCTGCGATCTCGAGCGGGAACATAATATTTTGTCTCACTGTTCTTGACCAGAGCAAGTTAAAGTGTTGGAAAATCATGCTGATTTCTTGTCTTGCTTTCCGAAGTTTCGCATTCGATACTTCATTGATCCGGTTGCCTGCCACTTCAACGATTCCTTCTGTTGGCAACTCCAGACCGTTTAATAGGCGAATCAAGGAGCTTTTCCCAGCGCCGCTATACCCGATAATTCCGAATATTTCACCTTTATCGATATCCAAGTTGACGTCTTTCACGGCATCAACATTTCCGCTTTTTGAAAGATACGTTTTTGATACATTCTGTAAATGGATCACAGTCTGTTCACCTGCTTTCTTGCTGAATCTATAGGTTGCCATCACATACGTTCAATTATTCTTCCGACTGTTATGACGCTAGCCTGACGCAAGGTCAGTAAAAAAGACCTAACTGCAACGCAAGCAGAAAGGCCTTTTATATCAAATACGCCTTTCTCTCATCTTTCAAAGCGTTGCGGCTTTGAGTGAATTGGCACCAATTTCAGCTATGCTGACGGTTGCCGGGTTTCATAGGGCACGTCCCTCCACCTCTCTTAATAAGAGAAAATATGTTGTTTTATGTGATGTTCATGTTTTTACTAACGTAGAATATCATGCTATCTGAGATATGTCAACGCTGTAAATCGCTAATTTCCAAGTAAACGACTACGTTATCATTTTTCGAAAAAAACCGTTCGTCAGCCAAAGTACCGCTTCTAGTCTTAGAAGAGCTCGAAATGAGCCTTTCACTTTCACTTGTCCTCTGCTGATCAGCTGCTGTAAGGACATGTCTCCATCTAATAATTGCAAAATCTCTTTTCGCTCACCATAAAAGATGAGATCCGATAACTCAATTGCAGGTAGTTTCTTCACTTCACCACGTTCATCCACAATCAATGTACAAGAGTCCGTTTCCGCCTCAAATGTAATCTTCAAGGATGATGATGAGAGCAACGGCTTTAACAATAATCGCTGCCCTGCACTTCCATGGGCTTTCACATTTTCCACATGTATAACCTCCCTGTCATTTGGTTATACATAACATTTCTCTACAAACATCGGCTTGTCCTTTATAAATAGCTCGACAAATTTTCAAATGAATTGCTTGAAATATGACAAAAAACCGCTTTATTTAGCGGTTTCAATCATTTCGTGAAGATATGGAACGGAGTGAAAGGCATAGCCTTTTTGCACGATTTCACCCTTTTTAAACAGGAGAAAGCAAGGGACACTTTCGATCTCAAATGCTTTTGCAAAACTTGGCGAGTAATTTAAGTTATTTTCATAAAAAGGAACTTCCGGCTGCATGGCATCAACCACTGCCAGCATCTTCTTTGCCAGCTGGCATGTTCCGCAAAATGGTGTATATAAGTACAAAAGAAATAAATCGTCCTCTATCTCCTTGAATTCATGCTCTTCAATCTCTTTCATATACGTCACCCTTATAAATATTTCGAATGAACATCAATGTTTGCAGCTAATAGAATAGATGCAATGTGGGCTGACGGTGAAGCGGCCACTTCGCGGTACGTTCTGTCGACAAAAAGATGCAGTGCTTCAGGGAATTCTTTTCGGAATTGCTTCCGCAGTTTGTCGCCAGCATCGTCACTGTCTGCTAATATGTAAACGTCTTTCCCGAATAAATCGTCCACAAGCTGATCCAGCTTCGATGTACTGATCGTGCCATTGGTGCAAATGATGGTAACAGGTTCACTTATGACTTCTTTTAGCTTCTGTTTATCTGATTTACCTTCTACAATGATGACCTTTTCTATCTCGACATTCATCACGATCACCTGGCCCTTTTGACGTTGATTCACTTCTTCCTTAGATTACAATCTTTCATTCGGGTTGTAAAGATTGGGCACTTGATCAACAAAAAGGCTGTAGCATTCACTCACTACAGCCTTATCTGTGATTAGCACCAGCCATTTTCATCGTCACAGTCTACATATTTTTCAGTCCCATGGGTCAACGTATCTGACAGACGATAAAAACGGTTTTGATCATAGGAATAACCTGATTTTAATTCATATTGATTTTCACTAATCATCGTGCCAATCTCTTCGTTTTGATGGTAAAGCACCATGCCGCTCTCTTTGAATCGTCCAGTGACATGCTCTGTTATATCCACCTGTTCTTTTTGAAAAGACAAATTGGACACCCCCCCCATAAAGGTAGAGTGTCCAATTTCACATGAATTAGTCTTCTTTTGTCATTTCTTCATATTGCTCAGCTGTCATTAAGTTCTCGATTTCAGACGCATCCGCTGGCTCTACTACGATCATCCAAGCTTTTTCGTATGGAGAGTCGTTGACGAACTCTGGACTGTCATCAAGCTCATCGTTCACTTCAACGATTGTGCCGTTAATCGGTGCGTATAGTTCAGAAACTGTTTTGACTGATTCTACACTTCCGAAAGGCTCGTCCGCTGTGATTTTGTCTCCTACTTCAGGAAGCTCAACGAACACGATATCCCCTAGCTCAGATTGAGCAAAATGCGTAATACCGATACGCACCTTATCTCCTTCTACTTTGACCCATTCATGTTCTTCTGAATAACGTAAATCTTTTGGTGTGCTCATTTCATACCCCTCCAGTCTTTTCTTACAATCTATATTGAAGATACCACAATCTGAATGAAAGTTACATCATTTCCAGACGCTTTTAAATGTATCTTCATTAAATCCAACTGTCACTCGTTTGCCGTCTGTTGTAATTGGACGCTTGATTAGCATTCCGTTAGACGCAAGTAATTCAAGCTGCTCGTCCTCTGACATTGCAGGAAGTTTATCTTTCAGCTGCAGCTCTCTGTATTTCTGACCGCTCGTATTAAAGAATTTCTTCAGCTCTAAACCGCTTTTTTCGTAAAGGGCTTTTAATGTTTCTTTATCAGGCGTCTCTTCGACGATATGTATGCTGTTGATGTCTTTATTGTGTTCTTCCAGCCATTTCTTTGCTTTTCGGCATGTACCGCAAGATGGGTATTCGTAAAAATCTAAAGCCACCATTTTCACCTCCTGCAAATAGTGACAACATTTTATCACAAAACATGTTAAAAACCTAAATGTATGCTTACAAAAAGGTGCGACATGATATCCGCACCTTTTAAGCCGTCTTATACGATATATTTCTCTGCTTCAAAGATTCGTTTCGCCACCTCACGCTTTTTCGCAATGACATTCATTGGCGTGAATCTTGTCAGCTTGCGAAGGGCTGACAGACTCATACGGAGTGAATCTCCTTCTTCCATGGCAATCAATGATTCTTTCGCATGAGCTTCAATTTTTAAAAAGGCTTCCTGCGTGAAAATTTGTGTATACGCAAGCTTTTGTGCATTTTTTTCTGTGCCTGATGCTGCGATTGCTTTTTCCGTACGCAAGACCGCCGACTCAGCAGCAAAGAGTTCATTGACGATATCTGCTATATTCACAAGGATTTCTTGCTCTTTGTCTAATGCTTTCCCATATTTCATGGCGGCCATACCTGCCACCATCAAGGCGATCTTTTTCGCATGGGCAAGTAAGTATTTCTCTTGATCAAGCGGCTGATCACCCGGCTCTTCCGGCATCATCATCATTAGCTCTTCCTGTAGGGTTTGCGCTTTTTGAAGAAGCGGAAGCTCTCCTTTCATCGCTTTCTTCAAGAAGGTGCCTGGCACAAGCAATCGGTTAATTTCGTTCGTTCCTTCAAAAATACGGTTAATTCGTGAGTCGCGATAGGCTCTTTCGACTTCGTATTCTTGCATGAAACCATATCCGCCGTGAATCTGCACACCTTCATCCACAATATAATCGAGCGTTTCAGAGCCAAGCACTTTACAAAGAGAGCATTCAATCGCATATTCTGCAATGGATTGCGCAATTTGTTTCCCATCCTTTTGCTCCTCGTCACTTAACAGACCCATTCTTTGTTCAAATAACCCGACTGTGCGGTATACAGCACTTTCCATGGCATAAAGCTTTGCCGACATGTTGGCTGCTTTTTCGCCAATTAAGCTAAATTGAGAAATTGGTGTTTTAAACTGCTTGCGCTGATTGGCATACTCTGCCGATAATTGAATGACTCGTTTTGATGCTCCGATTGTCCCTACAGCCAGCTTATAGCGTCCAATGTTCAAAATGTTAAAGGCAATGACATGACCTCTGCCTGCTTCACCAAGCAAATTCTCCTTTGGCACTTCGGCATCTTCAAGGATTAACGTTCTCGTCGATGACCCTTTAATGCCCATCTTTTTCTCTTCAGGTCCTGTTTTGACTCCAGGAAAATCCTTTTCTACGATGAAAGCAGAGAAGTGTTCACCATCAATCTTCGCATACACGACAAACACATCGGCAAATGCGGAGTTTGTGATCCATTGTTTTTCCCCATTGAGGACATAATGTGTTCCAGCTTCATTCAGGACTGCCGTTGTTTTCGCACCTAGCGCATCAGAACCTGACCCTGGCTCTGTTAGGGCATAGGCCGCAATTGTTTCTCCAGAGGCGAGTCCTGGCAGGTACTTTTCCTTTTGCGCTTGATTGCCGAACAGCACGATCGGCAAAGAACCGATCCCAACATGGGCGCCGTAAGAAAGAGAGAAGCTGCCTGCTCTTGCAAATTTTTCAGTAATGATGGCTGAGCTGATTTTATCTAGCCCAAGCCCGCCAAATTCCTCAGGAACATCAGCACCAAGCAGGCCAAGCTCTCCAGCCTTTTTCAAGAGACGAACAGAATGCTCGAATTCATGATTTTCAATTTGATCGATGTGCGGAACGACATCTTGTAAAATGTAATCTTCTGTTGTTTTCCCGATCATTTGATGTTCATCAGAGAAATCCTCTGGTGTAAAGATATGCTCATAATTCGTCTCATCAATTAAGAAACTGCCACCCTTTTTTACTTCTTCCATTGCTTTCATCCTGTTTTCCCCCTTTAGATCAATTCAAAAATGCCTGCTGCTCCCATGCCCCCGCCGATACACATCGTCACAATACCAAATTGTTCATTTCGCCGTTTCATTTCATGAATGAGGGACAGCGTGAGTTTCGTTCCTGTACAGCCTAGCGGATGTCCTAATGCAATGGCGCCGCCGTTGACATTTACCTTCTCTTCATCGATCCCTAAATGACGAATGACTTGAATCGCCTGAGAAGCAAATGCTTCATTTAATTCAAACAGCCCGATGTCCTTCAGCTCTAGACCAGCGATTTTCAGCGCACGCGGAATGGCTTCAACCGGCCCAATTCCCATGACTTCAGGTGGTACACCACCAACAGCAAACGCTCTGAACTTGGCGAGCGGCTGAAGAGAAAGAGAAGATGCTTTTTCGCGATCCATCATCATGACACATGCCGCTCCATCACTCGTCTGCGAAGAGTTTCCTGCAGTCACTGTGCCTTTTGTTGAGAAGGCAGGTCGTAACGTTGAGAGAACCTCCTCTGTTGTGCCCGCTCTGACACCTTCATCTTTTGAGAACGTAAATTGGCGTTCTTCTAGTTGATTCTGCTCTCCTACCCGTCTTTCTGTCACATCAACGGGAACAATTTCATCTGAAAATTTCCCTTCTTGAAGTGCCTTTGCTGCCTTTTGATGGCTCCTCACCGCAAAAGCATCTTGATCTTGCCTTGTGACCTGATACTTTTGCGCCACTTGCTCCGCTGTGTGGCCCATGCTCATATAGTATTCAGGCGCTTGCTCTGTCAAAAGAGCGTTTGGACGAATGGAGTGACCCATCATTGGGACTTGCGACATCGATTCGACGCCTCCGGCCAAAATGGTTTCTGCCTGCCCAAGCATAATTCGTTCACCTGCATAAGCAATTGACTGCAGACCAGAAGAGCAATAGCGGTTAATGGTAATAGCAGGTACTGTATATGGCAAACCTGCTAATGCCCCAATATTCCGGGCCACATTCAGCCCTTGCTCTGCTTCTGGTGTCGCACATCCGATGATTAAATCATCGATTGTTCCATCATAATCACCGGCACGCTTTAGCGTTTCTTTTACACACAATGCGCCCATATCATCAGGTCTGACATGTTTTAATGATCCCTTTTTGGCTTTCCCTACTGGTGTTCTTGCGCCAGCTACAATCACTGCTTCTCTCATTTTGACTCCCCCCTAGTTACGTAAAGGTTTTCCTTTAACGAGCATGTGCTGCATGCGTGCCTGAGATTTGACTTCCCCTACAAGACTTAAAAAGGCTTCTCTTTCAAGCTCTAATAAGTATTGTTCATCCACCTCTGTACCAAATGGCAATTTGCCGCCAGAAATGACATGTGCTAGTTTTTTCGCAATGGTCATGTCATGGTCTGAAATGTATCCAGACAATCTCATGTTTTCAGCAGCCAGCACCATTGCTGCGTAGCCTGTTTCCCCCATCACGGGCACCTTTCGCTTCAGAGGTGCACGATAACCCGCTTCATCAAGAGAAAGAACGAGTTGTTTCGCATCATGGATTAAATGATCACCATTCATGCTGATCCGGTCATTCACTCGGAGCATCTTCATATCACGCGCTTCCTCTGCTGATGTAGATACCTTTGCCATCGCAATGGCTTCAAAGGTTTGTAGCGTAGCATCTTGGATCGCAGTTGCTGATGGCTTTTCCGCTCCTTGCAGATGGCGAATATAGAGTTCTTTGTTTCCGCCTCCGCCCGGTATGAGTCCGACCCCCGCTTCGACAAGCCCCATATACGTTTCACTGGACGCTTGGATAGCGGCTGCTGGTAGACAAAGCTCCGTCCCTCCGCCAAGTGTCATACCAAATGGTGCAGCCACAACTGGACGGTCACTATACTTCACCTTCATCATCGCCTGCTGGAACCTGCGAATGACAAAATCAATTTCAAAGAAGTTGTCGTCCTGTGCTTCCATTAAAATTAAGGCGAGATTCGCACCAACACAGAAGTTCTTTCCTTGGTTACCGATGACCAGCCCTTTATAATTCTTTTCCGTTTCATCTACAGCACGATTGATCATATCAATGACATCAAGCCCAATGGCATTACTTTTCGAATGAAATTCAAGCAAGACAACATCATCCCCGATATCGATCAAGCTTGCACCTGTATTTTTAAAAATGACATCGTGTTTCTTTTTCAATCTAGCTAACGAAATATTCTTGTCGTTTCCCTTTTCCTGTTCATAAGCACCATTCTGATAAAATGCACGGTCTCCTTCGGCATTTTCTTGATAGAATGTGTCATGTCCTTGTGAAAGCATATCTCGCACCCAGGTCGGGATGCTGTGCCCTTCCGCTTCCATTCGACTGACGGCTTTTTTCACGCCAATCGCATCCCACAGCTCGAACGGGCCATGCTGCCAGCCAAATCCCCATTTCATGGCGTTATCGATGGACTGAATATCATCCGCAATGTCGCCTTTTAGTTGAGCTGAATAAAGAAGAACAGGTGCGGTCATATTCCAAAGCAATTGCCCAGCACGGCCGTCTTGATAAATAAGCGCTTTCAATTTCGCTTTTGTCCCCTTTTGCTGCTTGGCAATGTCAATGCCCGGATCCTTCAGCTTTGTCCGTTCTCCGTATGTGAGTGTGACAGGATCAAGCTCTAAAATGCTCTTTCCGTTTTTTTGATAAAATCCTTGCCCTGCTTTGCTGCCGATCCACCCTTTTTCGAGCATTCTTTCCATAAACTCAGGCAGCTGAAAAATATCTTTTTCCTTTCCTTCTACCTGTTCATACACATTGCGGGCTACATGAGAAAATGTGTCGAGTCCCACCACATCAAGTGTGCGGAAGGTCGCACTTTTCGGTCTGCCAATGAGTGGACCTGTAACAGAATCGACCTCTCCGATCGTGTATTTGTTCTCAAGCATTTCACGCACTGTGACAAGAAGCCCATAAGTGCCAATTCGGTTGGCAATAAAGTTCGGTGTATCTTTTGCTTCGACCACACCCTTGCCAAGTACATCTTCACCAAATGTTTTCATATATGAGAGTACTTCTGGATCTGTTTCTTGAATAGGAATTACTTCTAACAGCTTTAAATAACGAGCTGGGTTAAAAAAGTGAGTGCCTAAAAAGTGGCGTTTAAAATCAATTGATCGGCCTTCTGCCATTTTTTCAACAGAAATACCGGATGTATTGCTGGATACGATGCTGCCTTCTTTGCGGTGTTCGTCGATGAGAGAGAATACGTGTTGTTTAATGCTGAGCTTTTCAGTGACGACTTCAATGATCCAGTCAGCATCTTGTAATAAGGAAAGGTGATCTGTGAGATTTCCGGGTGTGATGTATGATAGGTTTTTGGCTGAAGTAAGAGGTGCTGGCTTTTGCTTTAACAATTTTTTCATTGCGTCTTGGCTTAATCTATTCCGAACACTAGGGTGATCAATCGTTAGCTTTTTTGCCGTTTCTTCCTTTGTCAGTTCATGTGGCACAATATCTAGCAATGTTACTGGTATCCCGATATTGGCTAGATGTGCAGCAATGCCTGAGCCCATGACACCTGAACCAATGACAGCCGCCTTGCGAATATGTTTGCCCATAAATATCCCCCTAAACATTTTGAATGAATAGTCATTCATTTTTTGTCCAAAAAAAAGCAATGCCTCTTTCTTTATCTTAAAAGATTTTCCGAAACAGTTCAATAGCAGATTTCAAAAATTTACACATTCTCATGCGTCTTTCTTTACAGCGTATGAATTAAAGACGAGGGGGAATTGTAAGAATGGAGGTGATGTCCACATGTCTCGTTTGCAAAAGAACCCATCAAAAGCAGGCGTAAGTGCTGCAAGTGTGAAAGGAAACGCAGGTCCATCACAAGAAGCAGACCTAGGCGGTAAAAAGACCAGTCAAAATCAGCAATATAAAAAGAAATCGTAAGGAGGAACACATCTTGAACAACCAGCAAATGAATATGCCCCCACAGGTGATTTCAGTAAAGGATTCCTTGTACCTAGAGGATATGCTCAACTGGAATTTGATCGCAATGAAAAAGGCCCACTTTATGGCCGAGCATTGTCAGGATCAAACATTGAAACAAGAACTCAATCAAGTGGGTCAAATGCACCATCAGCATTACACACAAATACTTCAACATTTAGGCAGCTCAGGGCAAGGCCAGTCTTCTGGCTTTATGCAATAGGAGGTAACAGACATGGAACAGCAAAACCAACAAAAAATCGGGAATCCACAAACGCCGGTTCCAACAACGACAAACATGAACGATCGCGACTTTGTCACAGACCTTTTGTCGACTGAAAAATATATGACAAGCGGATATAACACAGCGCTCAATGAATTCAGCCATGAATCTCTTTACCAAGATATTCAGCGAATTGCGCTAGAAACACAAAAAACGCAAAGACATTTATATGATGTCATGTTCAAATATGGCTGGTACTCTGTCGAAGCCGCTGACCAGCAGAAGCTTCAGCAGGCACATCAAAAGTTCCAGCAAACACTGACAGATCAATCACCGTACGGATCATCACCCATGTCATAAAGAAAAACTGCCAGCTCGTACTGGCAGTTTCAGCGTGTAGACAAACCCTCGCATTCGGTGTCAGTCCTGCGCTTCGGTGCTCACGAATGTCGAATTCGCTCCGCTCCGGTGCTCGTCCTTCCTAGACTGCAAAGGTTTTCTATCACGCTGAAAAGAAGACAAAGGGCTAAAATAAAGTTCATTTTAGCCCTTTGTCAACAATCTCAAACTGCCAGCTCGTACTGGCAGTTTTTTAACGGTCTTTATTGGCACGATGAGCTTCATTTAATTGCTTGATCCGCTGAATCATTTCTTTGATGTCTTCTTTTGCCTCTGGATACATGTCATTAAAATGCTTGGCTAAAGGCGGCATGCTTTTGGCAATATGAGAATAGATGATCCACTGCGAGACATCTCTTTTCAGTTCCTCATTCGTTTCACCAAGCAGCAGCTCTGTATATTTATCAAGCAGGCCTTCGAGCTTTTCATCTAATTCATTTCCCATTGGTATTCCGCTCCTTTTTTCAGAAAAAAGCCTGACTCTGCGTGTAACAGATGTCAGGCTTTTCACATACGATTATCTTGCAGCAAGAAATGTCTCAGCTTGTGCCTGTTGGACAATACAGCGTCCTCTGCCGTGCGGAATACATAAAGGTGTTCCGAATAAAGGATCTGTTGTGACTTGGCAGTTCATATCAAAGACATTTTTCACAAGATCACAGTTAATGACAGTTTCCGGTCTTCCTTCTGCATAAATCGACTTGTCTTTAATGGCCACAAGGTGATGCGCATATCTGCAAGCGAGATTGAGGTCATGCAGAACCATGACAATCGTGCGCTGCTCTTTTTCATTTAAATCAAAAAGAAGATCCAGGATTTCAATTTGGTGCGTCATGTCTAAATACGTTGTTGGCTCATCTAATAGAATAATATCCGTCTCCTGAGCCAGTGTCATCGCAATCCATGCACGCTGCCTTTGTCCACCTGATAATGAATCAACCGTTCGATCAGCAAGGTCTTCCATCTTCGTTGACTTTAGTGCGCGATTAACCGCTTCTTCATCTTGCTTTGACCATTGCTTCAGCCAATTTTGATAAGGATATCGCCCTTGCTTGACGAGCTGATGCACCGTTAATCCTTCTGGCGCTTCTGGTCCTTGCGGAAGAATGGCGAGCTGTTTCGCCACTTCCTTTGTTGGTAATTTTGCAATGGAATGACCTTCAAGAAGGACAGAACCACCCATTGGCTTCATGAGACGGGCCAAAGAGCGAAGTAGCGTGGATTTACCGCATCCATTGCTGCCAATAAATACTGTGATTTCACCCTTAGGGATTGACACATTTAGTTCGTCTATGATCATTGTTTCTCCGTAACCTAAGCTTAAACCTTCAGTAGAAATGGCACTCATTCCGCTCAAACGCTCCTTTTCTCATCCAAATTTTTTATATTGAATATCGTCTATGTAGACGTCAAAGATCACTTATCTCAATTTAGTGTATCAGATTTAAGTGATCTTGAAAATCATTTTCAATTAAAAAATGAGAAAGTCTCGTTTACTTTTTCTTTTCGAATGCACGTTTTGTCCCATCTTCGAGCTTGATATCGACTCGTATCCGCTGATAATCATCATCTAAATTAAAAGCAGATAATAACTCATTGACATATGTTTCATTCAGCTTTGCACTAGGAATCGACATATCATTGAGCTTCATTTTCATTTCACGTAAAGCTTCTTCCCCTTCATAGCGGACACCATTCATATGATCTCGAATCAGTGCTTCTTCTCTTCCACCAGCTTGACGATAGGTAGCTTCATATAATTCGCTTTTTTGTCCATATTGTACGTGCAATTGCAAATGCTGAAATGGCAATTCCTTCATTTGAACAGCTGACAGACTTTCAGCTTCTGCTTCATGTGGATGTTGTATTGGTTCGATTGAACGACAGCCAGACAGCATAAAGAACAGCACTCCTAGCAGTCCCGCCTTCTTCCAGCACATCATGTGTTTCCTCCTATTTCATAGCATCGTTTTTTATTCTTCTCCAAGCCCCTTTTGGTTATTCAATAAAACAGCAGACTATGGTAGATTAAAACAAAAAGGAGAACCGGAAGATGAATAAAACAGCCATTGTGACTGGTGCCAACAGCGGTTTCGGAAAGCTCATCACACTGCGTCTCGCTCAGCAAGGGTACACTGTGATTGCTGGCGTAAGACAGGAAACCAATGCGAAAAAGCTTGCCGAAGAAGTAAAGAACGCCGCTTTATCCGAATCAATACATATTGAAGCATTAGATGTGACAGATACACAGTCCATTCAAGCATTTCAAAAAAGGCTTAATGCCTATGCTCCCATTCACCTGCTTGTGAACAATGCGGGAACGGCCTATGCTGGTTTTGCTGAAGAAGTGCCTGTTGACCAGTACCGTGAGCAATTTGAAGTCAATGTCTTTGGTGTGATGGAAATGACACAAGCAGTCCTTCCGTTGATGACGAGCGGTGCAAAAATATTCAATATGAGCAGTATCAGCGGACTCATGGGAATGCCCGCACTCTCTCCATATGTATCGTCAAAGTTTGCACTAGAGGGCTATACAGAGAGTTTGCGAATTGAGCTGGCTGCGTTTGGTATTCAGGCCGCTTTGATTGAGCCGGGTTCTTTCCAAACGAACATTTGGAACACCTCCATGAATGAGCAAATGACACCACCATCAGCAGGTTCTAAATACACAACTATTTATCAAAACATGATGTCCTATATAGAGACGCAAAAAAACAACTATGGAGATCCAGGCGAAGTTGCAGAGCTTGTGGTTTCGCTTGCAGAGAAGAAGCGACTAAAGAAGCTAAGGTATCTTGTGGGGAAAGGTGTTCGGCTTTCATTCATAGCAAAGCAGCTCTTGCCTTGGAATGTATGGGAAAACATTATTTTACGGACACTATCCTCAAAAAAATAGGCACAAAAAAACAGGTGGATCGCTTATCCACCTGTCAGCGTGTAGACAAACCTTCGCATTCTTTGTCAGTCCTGCGTGCTGGTGCTCACGAATGTCAAATTCGCTCCGCGCCAGTACTCGTCCTTCCTAGACTTCAAAGGTTTTCTATCACGCTGAAAAAAAGAAGACAAAGGGCTAAAATCAAGTTCATTTTAGCCCTTTGTCAACAATCTAACAGGTGGATCTTTTATCCACCTGTTTTCTTTTATTCGTTATCAGACTGCCCAAGGGTAATATCAAGATTTTTATTCTTTCCATCACGAATGACAGTCATTGTCGTTTTATCGCCAATTTTTGTTTCTTTATAAAGGATTTCTTTCAGTTGTGAGCTGTTCGCTACATCTTTTCCTTTGAACTTGATGATGACATCTCCAGACTTCAAGCCTGCTTTTTGTGCAGGAGATCCTTTTGAAACATCTTTTACATAGATGCCTTTACCGATTTGTTTATCAAATAGGCCAAGTGTATTTTCCTGATACGTTTCAGGCACTTGCTCAAGATCAATCATTTGTACGCCAAGGTAAGGACGTTCGACTTTTCCATTTTTCAACAGCTGATCTACGATCGGTTTGACATCGTTACTTGGGATCGCAAATCCGAGTGATTCTACTCCGCTTTCGCTAATTTTCAAGCTGTTGATGCCGATGACTTGACCGTCTGTATTGATCAGTGGACCGCCACTGTTTCCAGGGTTAATGGCAGCATCTGTTTGAAGCACATTCATCTCAACGGTTCCAGATGATGTATTGGCTTCAACGGTACGATCGAGACCACTAATAATCCCTTCTGTTACTGTACCAGAGAACTGCGCACCGAGCGGGTTCCCGATTGCAATGACTTTGTCTCCAGCACGAAGCTTAGAAGAATCTCCAAAACTTGCAACTTTATCAATGCCGTCAGCATTTATTTCCACGACAGCTAAATCTGTCATTACGTCACTGCCGACAAGCTTCGCATCTTTTGTTTTTCCATCGTATAGTGTGACCTTTAATTTATTGGCACCCTCGACTACATGGTTATTTGTGATAATGTATGCTTTTTTGCCATCTTTTTTGAAGATGACACCAGAACCAGTTCCAGCTTCTGCTTCAGTTGAATCACCGCTAAGACCGAACGAGTTTTGTGTAGATTGATAGTTTGATACCCCTACAATCGTCGGCTCTAAATCTTCTACCATATCAGCAACATTCGTCGCATTGGTGATTTGTTTTGTTGAGAAATTTTCAGATGAAGCCGGTTCGCTTGATGCTGTTTGGGTTTGAGTGTTTGCCGCTGTATCTTGTGACTGCGGTAAAAGCGGTGTAATGCCAAGCACAAGACCGCCGCCAATAATCCCTCCAAGAATCGGACTTAGCCATGCAGCCTTTCGTTTTTTCTCCTTTTTAGACGAACGGTCATCAATCACTTGAGGAGACCCATTTGTCACCCTCTCCTGAGAGGCAGATGCTTCGTTTTCATGGTGGTGAAAAACGAGTTCTTTCTCTTTTTCTGGTTCTTCTATTTGTTTCTCATTCTCTTGATGTGTGAGTTCTTGATCATTCATTTTTTTCTCTTCATCTTCTCTTCGGAAATCCATCGCTTGCACTCCTTTGCATCATTTTCATGAAATGCTTCATTCATATGTCTAGACAGGACTCATGTCCTCTTAATGGCAATATCATTGAAAAATTCTTTATGACAATATGTCAAATTATATAATACTTATTCATAGAAAAAAAGCAAGGTGTGCACATTGGTGAAAAGCACCTATTCATTAGCCTTTTGTCTATGCCCTTTTTTCCCTTGAGCTTATCATAAACAAACATTATGGGATAATAATGAGAAGAATATGTGAAATTGTGAAAAAAGCGTGTGATTGTTGACATGCCGCCTTTGTATCCCGTTATAATGACGTTGAGAGGATGTGGAAGACTTTGTCGTACACCATTTATTTAGTTGAAGATGAGCAGAATTTAAATGAACTGTTAACCAAATATTTAGAGAGTGAAAATTGGAATGTGTCCTCTTTTTTAACCGGAGAAGCGGCACGCGAAGCAATGAACAAGCCCCCGCATCTATGGATTTTAGATATTATGCTGCCTGATACAGACGGCTACACACTCATTAAAGAAATCAAAGCAGCCTCGCCTGACGTACCGGTCATTTTTATTTCGGCACGTGATGCAGATATTGATCGTGTGCTTGGCTTAGAACTCGGGAGCAGTGATTATATTGCGAAACCCTTTCTTCCGCGCGAGCTGATCATCCGTGTGCAAAAGCTGCTGGAGCTTGTATATAAAAACAGTGACACACCGCAGCAAAGCGTCACACCCGTTTCTTCCTATATCATTCATGAGGACGTAAGAGAGGTGTATGAAGGAGATCAGCTGATTAATTTAACGTCTAAGGAATTTGATTTGCTGCTCTTATTTACCCATCATCAAGGACATGCCTTTTCCCGGGAAGATATCCTCGTCAAGATCTGGGGGCACGATTACTTCGGGACAGATCGTGTGGTCGATGATCTTGTCAGACGGCTGCGCAAAAAAATGCCTGACTTAAAAGTCGAGACCATTTATGGATTTGGCTATAGGATGCTAAAAGGATGAAGAACAAACCACTCGCTTTTCAAATTTGGGTTGTCATCTCTGGCATTTTACTCACCATCTCGATTGTCCTGATCATTTTATTTTCAAATACATTACGCAGCTTCTTTACGAATGAAATTTATAAAAACATCGAAAACGAGCAGCAAGTGTTAACAGAATACCCTCTGAATCGAGACGGCTCACCAAAGTCGACACCAGAAAACCGCTCGGTTCAGCACATTCTGATTCCGTCAGATGAATTAAATCAAATGGCTCAGTTTTTCCCGCATGCCTTTATTGAAAAAGTGCAGTCCTTTGTTAAAAAACAAAAAAGCGCAACAAAACGCTATTCTGAAGAAGTGAATGGCCAGCATATCTTTTTTGTGATCAAAAAAGTCTCAACTGGCAATACACAATATATTCTCTTGTCATATGCACCCGATTCTTATCGAGATGACTTGTCCTTTACACTGTTTAAACAGCTGATTTTCATCTTAGGAACGGTTATTTTACTAAGCTGGATTCCATCGATTTGGCTCGCCCGCTACTTATCACGTCCAATCGTCGCGTTTGAAAAGCACGTCAAACGCATTGCACAAGAAGACTGGGACGATCCTGTGATGGTTGACCGGCAAGATGAAATTGGCAAACTGGGGCATACGATTGAAGAAATGAGACAAAAGCTCATTCAAAAGGATGAAACAGAACGAACGCTTTTGCAAAATATATCACACGACTTAAAAACACCTGTGATGGTCATCCGCGGTTATACGCAGTCTATTAAAGATGGAATTTTCCCTAAAGGAGATCTTGAACAAACGGTGGAAGTGATTGAAGGCGAAGCGGAAAAGCTTGAGAAGAAAATCAAAGATTTGCTGTATTTAACAAAGCTTGATTATTTATCAAAACAACATCCGGCGCATTCTCCCTTCCTTGTGAGTAATACAATGCTGGAAGTGGTTGACCGTTTACGCTGGTCGAAAAATGAATTGCAGTGGAACGTGGACTTAGATGATGAGGCTGCACTTGAAGGCGATCCAGAACAATGGAGCAAATTATTTGAAAATGTATTAGAAAATCAACTTCGCTACGCAAAAAATAAAATTGATATTCATATGAAGCAGGAAGAGGATCAAATTCGCATCGTCATTCGTAATGATGGCCCTCCAATTGAAGAACACATGCTATCCAGCCTATACGAACCTTTTAGTAAGGGAAAAAAGGGCGAATTCGGCATTGGATTAAGCATTGTCAAACGAATTCTTTCAATGCATCAAGCGTCCATATCAATTGAAAATGATGAACTAGGTGTACGCTATACGATCACTGTTCCAAAGAAGAGGCTGTAGGTTTTACACCGCAGTCTTTTTTTAGATGAATGAATACCCATTGAAATCACGGTATGTGGCTTTGATCTTCTTGCCAGCTTGATACATCCATTTCTTTTCAATGGTTGTCTCTTTCGGCATTTTGACTTTTTCTACTTGAATTCCTTTTGCTTTCAAGCGTCTAATCATATCATCAATTTCTCTCATGGAACATCATCCTTTCACATTTTTTGACCGGTTGGTCACCTTACTTTATAATATAAAGAATTACACTGTAAAAAACAAGTTACAATCTGATTAATTTTTGAAAAGTTTTGTCGTTTATGACCGATAAGTCACATCTCTTTGCGCACGTTTCCTAAGACATTTGTCGCTCGGTAAGAAAGGATGACATTCATATTGAAAAAGAAAGAAAAAATGATTATTGAGGCTGGTATGAAGTTATTTGCCAGCAAAGGCTATAATACAACGTCTGTTCAGGAAATTGCGGATGAATGCCACATGTCAAAGGGTGCGTTTTACCTTTATTTCAAATCGAAAGAAGCACTACTTATTTCGATCTTGCATTACTATTACGATAAGGTATTTACCCGGATTCATGAGGTTCAAACAGAGGGCGGCACACCAAAAGAGGCCTACCGGAAACAGCTCACTGTCTATTACGATAATATTTTGCAACAAAAGGATTTTATTAAAATGCAGCTAAGCGACAGGGCGCTCCCATTGAACGAAGAAACGCAGCAGCTCGCAAAGCAAATTCGACTTGCGACGATTCAGTTGCACATTGATAACATTAAGCAAGTGTATGGAGATGCGGCCATTCCTTATATGGCTGATCTATGTTTAACGATTGAGGGCATGAGTCACGTTTACTTTGAGCTTGCCATTTTATATGATTTTCAGCTCGAAGCAGAGGAGCTTGCCGCAACAATGATTCACCGTATTGATGATCTAATGGGCGGTATGATGAAGCGCAATGACCATCCGCTCATTTCTGTGGACCAAGCAAGCGACTGGTTCGGCCCGATTTATGAACGATCATTTGACCCGCTCACAGAATCTCTATTAAAAGAATTAAGAGAGCTGGCAGAAGCACATTATGAAGTGAAAGACAAGCCAGATTTATTTGAAGCGCTTGGCATTTTAGAAAACGAGTTAAACAAACAAAAACCAAGACAAGTCATCGTCAAAGGCATGCTTTATCAATTGAAATTATACACACCGCTTCAGCCGGTCTCCAGCTCCTTATTACGCATTCTAAAAGAAGATCATTTATAAAACCCAGGGCTTGGTTGCCCTGGGTTTATGATTGTGACAAATAATCAAACTTCTTTTCTGTAATTTCAGGGAGTTTCCATAAAAAAACCAGAGGCACAGAGGCCTCTGGTGTCTTATTTTGCTTTCGGTGTCACCATTTCTTCTGGTTTCACAAACTCTTCAAACTGCTCTTCTGTTAATAGTTCTAATTGAAGGGCAGCTTCTTTTAGTGTTAATCCTTCTTTGTGCGCAAGCTTCGCAATTTTCGCTGCATTTTCATATCCGATGTGCGGGTTGAGTGCCGTCACAAGCATCAATGAATTGTTTAGGTTTTTCTCGATTGTTTCTAGGTTTGGTTCAATTCCAACGGCACACTTGTCATGGAATGAGTTCATGCCGTCAGCAAGCAATTCAACTGACTGCAAGAAGTTATAGATGATGACCGGTTTAAATACGTTCAGCTCGAAGTTTCCTTGGCTTGCGGCAAAACCGATCGTTGCATCATTCCCCATGATTTGTGCGGCAACCATTGTTAAAGCTTCACTTTGAGTTGGGTTGACTTTTCCTGGCATAATGGAGCTGCCTGGCTCATTTTCAGGAATGATCAATTCACCAATTCCGCAGCGAGGACCACTTGCAAGCCATCTCACATCATTGGCAATTTTCATTAAGTCAGCTGCAAGAGCTTTAAGCGCACCGTGTGCATATGTGATTTCATCATGGCTTGTGAGCGCATGGAATTTGTTTGGTGAAGAATTGAACGTTTGACCTGTTAACTGGCTGATTTCTTCTGCCACGTATTTGCCAAACTCAGGATGTGCGTTAATTCCTGTCCCAACAGCTGTTCCGCCAATCGCAAGTTCTCTCATTTTTTCAGTAGATTCTAAAATCATTTCTTTTGAACGGTCAAGCATGTACACCCAGCCGCTAATCTCTTGGCCAACTGTAAGAGGTGTTGCATCTTGCAAATGCGTACGGCCAATTTTCACGATTTCTTGGTATGCTTTTGCTTTCTCATCAAGCGTCGCTCTTAACTGGTCAATCGCAGGCAATAGCTTTTTGTACACAGCTAAAACAGCTGCCACGTGCATAGCCGTTGGGAATGTATCATTTGAGCTTTGGCTGCGGTTGACATCGTCATTCGGGTGAATGCTGAATTCACTATTTTTATCTTTCAAGTAAGCAGTTGCTCTATTTGCAACGACTTCGTTCATGTTCATGTTACTTTGTGTTCCACTTCCTGTTTGCCATACAACAAGCGGGAAATGCTCGTCATATTTTCCACTGATGATGTCATCACATACAGCAGCAATCGCTTCTGCTTTTTCACTTTCTAAGTTGCCAAGACGTTCGTTGGCAATCGCTGTGCTACGTTTCAAAATTGCAAACGCATTCACAACTTCCTTTGGCATTTTCTCAGAACCGATTTTGAAATTTTCTTTGCTTCGTTGTGTTTGTGCACCCCAGAACTTGTCCTTTGGCACCTTGATTTCGCCCATTGTATCTTTTTCGATTCTAAATTCTGTCATTATGTATCCCTCCATAGCTTCATCACTCAACTCTATTCTATACAAAAAACGAAAATCCTTTAAGCGTTTTCAATTAAAATTTTATCTTTATTTTAATTTTAGTTCAATATAAACACGAACATCTTTGGAATATTTGTATTTCGGATTGGTTTTTCCGTAATCTTTTGACGTATAGGTCACCTCATAATGCTTGTCAAACGACTGTAGAATACGGTCGATCTCCTCTTTTGTTCCTGCTAAACGAATTTGCGCCATCGTCTTTCCTCCAACACCGTGATTCTTTCATATACCACAAAATAATGTAACACAGAATATTGTTTTTTCAAGCAGGTAATGCTAAGAAAAAGAAATTGAGGCGGGTGATCCATTTGAATCAAACTCCATTGAAAGAGCACTTATACGATAATCTCTCTGTCATTCTCCCTCAGTTAAAGGACATGGATGATTTGATCCATGAGAAAAAAACATTGCCTCATGGACAGGTTGTCTACTATTTATACATTAAAGAAATGAACGAAGCGATGCAGATTCAAACCTTCTTAAAGCTGCTATTGCAAGATCATGCCTCTCTAACAAAAGAGAAGCTAGAATCCAATTTATCGATGATGACTACCCGTACGGTAAAAACCTCTGAAGAACTAGTAGATGCTATTTTTCAAGGACATTGTGTCGTACTGATTAATGGATTTCAGCACGCTTATATTTTAGAAACACATGGAACGAAGAAACGCAATTTAGGAGATGCTACATCTGAAACCGTCGTAAGAGGACCAAAGATTGGTTTCATTGAAGATATCAACACGAACTTAGCTCTCGTCAGACAGCGTTTGAAAAACCCTGATCTCAAAACAGTAGACATGAAAATCGGCGAAAAGAAATACACCCAAGTATCGATCATGTACATTGACGGTATCGTTGAGCCCTCTGTTTTAAAAGAGGTAAAAAAGCGTCTCAAACAAGTCACCATTGATGATATACAAGACTCTGGCGTCCTTGAAGAGCTCATTGAAGACAATGTGTATTCTCCTTTTCCGCAAATTCAAAACACAGAACGGCCTGATAAAGTCGCATCTGCTTTAAACAATGGGCGCGTCGCCATCTTTGTCGATCATTCGCCTTTTATCTTAATTGTGCCTGCTTCCCTCGCGACGATTATGCAGTCACCTGATGATTATTATGAAAGATGGATCGCCGCCTCTCTTATTCGTTTGCTACGTTTTACGTCCATCTTTCTCACATTGTTTTTATCAGCCATTTATATTGCCCTTGTGTCCTTCCATCAAGGTCTTTTGCCCACAACTTTAGCTATTTCCATCTCAAGCACACGAGAGAATGTCCCCTTTCCTCCTATTGTGGAAGCACTCATCATGGAAATGACCATTGAGCTGCTGCGAGAGGCTGGGTTAAGGCTTCCTAATCCACTTGGACAAACAATCGGACTTGTGGGCGGTGTTGTCATTGGGCAGGCAGCCGTACAAGCCCATATCGTCAGCTCCATTATGGTCATTATTGTCAGCGTCATTGCACTTGCATCCTTTACCTTTCCTCAATATGGAATGGGGATATCATTTCGTGTCCTTCGCTTTGTGTCCATGTTTACTGCAGCTGCATTCGGTTTATATGGACTTGTCCTGTTTATGCTCGTCTTACTCACTCATTTGACAAGACAAAAAAGCTTTGGCACCCCATATTTTTCACCAGATTTTGTGTTCAGTTATAAAAATGAGGACAATTCCATCATCAGATTGCCTTTGAAAAATCAAAAGAAAGGGGAACGACATGGTCAATCATAAAGAGTCGATCACAAGCTATCAGGCAAGTGCCATTATCGCCAATACCACACTAGGTGCAAGTATGATGATTCTGCCAAGATCAATGGCTCAAGCTGCGCCTACACCTGACGGCTGGATTGCACTCTTACTCATGAGTGTGATATACATTGTGTTCATTTTTGTCAATGTGCTCATGATGAAAAAGGTCTCCTTTTCTTCCTACTATGACTATACAAAAGAAGGACTTGGGAAATGGATTGGCTCACTTGCCAACCTGTTGATTATTATTTACTTTCTCGGCGTTGCCAGCTATGAAGTACGAGCCATGTCTGAGATGGTGAAATTCTTTCTACTTCAAAACACACCGGTAGCCGTGACGATGATCAGCTTTATTTTGGTTGGTTTTTACCTTGTGATTGGGGGGATTGGAGATTTTGCCCGGCTGTGCCCTTTTTTTCTGATTGTCACACTCATCATCTTATTTGTAGCCTACGGACTTAGTGTACAAGAGTTTAAGCTCGATAACCTACGGCCAGTTTTAGGAGAGGGCATTTCCCCTGTTTTCAATTCCTTGAATGCTTCGGCCATTTCGTTTGTCGGCATTGAAATGATGCTTTTCATGCCTGCCTATATGAATACGCAAAAACACACTTTTGCATATGGCTCCATCGGCTTTTTGATTCCTGCGATCATCTATATTTTCACCTATATTCTTGTGGTTGGTGCGCTCACGGTGAAAGAAACGGCGACTCTGACGTGGCCGACCATTGCCTTATTTCAATCATTTGATATTCAGGGGATTTTTATTGAACGGATTGAATCCTTTTTGCTGATTGTTTGGCTTGTCCAGCTTTATACGAGCTTTGTAGGATATACGTTTTTTGCTACGATAGGAGTCATCAAATTGACTAAATTCCCTAAAAAAATCGCGCTCGCCTTGATGGGCATTGTGATCTTCTTTGCCGCTCTTTTCCCAAAAGATGTTGATACGGTCCGAGACTATTTAACCTACGTAAACAACTTGTTCTTTCTTCTATTTGGTATACTCCCGTTTCTTTTATTTATCATCGTATTTTTCAAAAGGAGGCGGAAAACAGCATGAAAAAGAAAGCGGTTCTTGCGCTCTTCTCACTGATTCTATTATGCGGGTGCTGGGATAGTACAAATATCGAGGAGCTCAACATGGCAATTGGATTTGCTGTAGATAAAGGAGATGACGGACATAAATTGAAGCTGTCTATGCAGGTGCTCGTTCCGCAAAAAATTGAGCAAGAATCAAGCGTGAAAGATCCGACGAAGATTATTGAGACAAGCGGTGATTCCATACACCAAATTTTTCGTACAACGGCCCTAAAAACACACCGCATTTTTGCTCAGCAGCTGAGGGTTTATTTGTTTTCTCAAGACCTTATCAATGAAAATAATTTCGATTTGGTCATCAATCAATTCATTCGGGACAATGAAACACGAAGAGGAAGCCTTGTCTTTATGGCCTCTGAGAAGCCTGGAGATATGCTGAAAATCAATGACGACGGCCAGCCTGCCGCTTCCACCTTATACGATATTTCTTCGAATACAAAAACGACCATTCGTATGTTCAAGCCCGTTTCCTTAGGAGATATTTCTTCTGCTATGCAAAACAACGTATCCTTTGCCATTCCGAAAGTCAGTGTCAGTCAGGGCAAATTAATGCTGGATGGTGCCTCGATTATTCAGAACAAACGATTTCTCACCAACATCTCTCCTTTAGCGGTGCAGTCCTACAACCTGCTGACTGGAGATGCAACAGGCGGAGTGATTGAATTCCAATATGAACATAGCATTTATTCTTTTGAGATCTTTAAAATCAAACACAACATTGACACCCATAAAACAGCCAGTGGCAAATATGAATTTGATGTGTCAGTGGAGCTTGATGGAAGATTGTCTGAGGATTGGAATGAACGGGAAAATTCATTTAATGAAAAATACCTCCAAGAAATTGAGAAAGTCGTGGCACATCGACTTGAGGAAAATGTAAAAGATTTTATCGGGGAATTACAGCATGAGATCAAAGCAGATATTTGTGGATTTTATCAAAAAGCGAGTATTGCCTATCCGAAGGAATTCCGAAAAGAAGCAAAACATTGGGATGACATTTTTAGTGAATCGGATATTCGTTACAAGGTAAATGTGAAAATCCGTGACTTCGGGACTAAGGGCGCAACACAATCCTGATAGAGTATGTTAAAATGGTAAGAAAAAAAGGGTGTCAATCATGAAACGAGCTTTACTTTCGGCCGGCATTCTATTTTTGATTCTAGGAATACTTCTGTTAGTCGTGGTATTCATGCAATCAAAAGAAGATTTCTTCATTGAAGCCGACAGCTTTTCAAGCACATTTTTGATCGTGATTTATTATGGACAAACCCCTGCGCTCCTTCTGATTGGAGGCGGTTTATTTGTTGGACTTTCACAGATCATTGATTTGCAAGAGAAAAAAGCGGCAGTGGCAAAGGAAAGCGTCAAACTGCTTTCCGAGATGAAGAAAACCCTGGAAGACAAATCGGCCGAGGAGCAGGAGGCTTTTCCAGTTCCTGAGCTCCATCAACTATCCGAACGTCCAATCACAGGACAGAAGGACTAATTTTGCGCATGTTCCAGCAGCTTTCATTTGAAAGCTGTTTTTTTATTGAATCAGCTTATGGCGATGTGCATACACGGCTGCTTGTGTGCGGTCTTCTACATCAAGCTTGGAAAGAATGTTGGTAATATGCGTCTTGACTGTTTTGATGGTAATAAACAATTCCTCAGCAATGACCTTATTCGATTTCCCATCGGCAATCAGCTTTAATATTTCCATTTCTCTTGCGGTTAACGAATCGTGTAAAATGGACCCATTTGATGAATGGCGGAGTTTGTTCATGACCTTTCCAGCTACTTTTGATTCAAGTCTTGGTTCGCCGATACTCGCAGACCTGATGGCATCAGCAATTTCTCCTGCTTTCGATGTTTTTAAAAGATAGCTTAAAGCACCAGCCTCAATCACTGGATACACTTTATCATCATCAATAAAGCTCGTCAGTACAATAATCCGGGCATCCTCTATTTCCTGACAAATTCTTTTCGTTGCTTCGATGCCATCCATGCCTTCCATGACAAGGTCCATTAAAATCACGTCTGGCTTTAATTCAACCGCTAGTTCTACACCTTTTTGTCCATCTGACGCTTCACCGATGACTTCAATATCCGCCTGTGCCTCTAAAAAAGCAGCAAGACCCATTCTCACCATTTCGTGATCGTCAATTAAAAGCACTCGAATCATCGAACGTTCTCTCCTTTTCCTTCATCAAAAATGGGAACCTTCACATCAATTTGTGTGCCTTTTCCCTCAAATGACATAATCTCTGCGACACCGCCTACTTCACTTGTTCTTTCTCGTATCGATTCAAGTCCGTAGGAAGCAGTCTTCACATGATCTGTTTGAAAACCAATCCCGTTATCAATTATTTTCAGCTGAACTTGACGGTTTCGAATGAGCAGACGCACTGTCACCTTTGTCGCCTTTGCATGCCTAAACACATTGGAAAGGGCTTCTTGCACAATTCGGAACAGATGGTCCTCCACCCCTTTAGACAGCGGAGCATCATCTTCTATTTCCCAATCAATATCAATTGGCTGCTTTGCCTGAAATTCATTGAGTAGCTCAATCAAGCCTTTTTTCAAGTCTTTTCCTTCAAGGGTGATCGGTCTTAAATGCAGAAGGAGTGCACGCATCTCATTTTGTGCATCGCCAGCCATTCGTTCCACAAGACGCATTTGCTTTAAAATCTTTTCATCCTTTTCCTTCATCCCTTCAAGAATCGCAGACGTCATCATCGAAATGGCGAATAGCTGCTGGCTGACTGCATCATGCAGCTCACGCGCTAGACGCTGACGCTCTTCTGAGACAACCGATTTTTTCATTTGAACCTGCCATTCAGCTCGCTCATTTGAGAGCTTTTGTAAGGAGGCTACTTGCCCTTCCACTCGTTTCGCCATTTCATTTAATTGATCTGCCGCCAAACCAATTTCATCATCACCTAGAGAAGGCAGTCTATAGGCAAAATTCCCATTTTCAAACTTCAAAATCGACTCTACAAGCTGATCCAGCCGCTTCTTATGCTGATAGCCAAACACATGCCCCGCTGATACACCAATGGCGAGACTAATAATGAGCAAAATACAAAAAAACGGGATGCCGAACCACCGCGTAGACAGCAAAATCATGGGATCAAGCTGATAATAAAAAAACATCGGGAGTGTCGTCATGATGACAACACCAAGCGAGATACCGACTGCAAGACGAACAGATTGCCACTGGATGCCTAAATGCAGTTTCCTCATAAGTACCTCACATCCACATCCCCAATCAGGAGAGAAATGGAGATTTTCACTTTTCGCTTGCTCTCATCATAATCATTTGTCATGACATACACTTTACTGCCGAACCCACTTCTTTTTTCATCAATGATTTTCATATCACCAATTGCAGCCGAAGCACTCACACATACTTCAATATCCTGAGGTACATAAATATCGACATCTCCAATGAGCCCACTAATGACGATCGTGCTCTCTTCCTCAGCAATAATCGCCTTTGATAAGTCGATTTTGACATCGCCAATAAAACCTGAAATGGTCAAATCACTTAATTGAAATGGTTTTTTCATCAGCCTGACTTCACCGATAAAGAAATCATGTTCTTTGCGCGGCTTTGCCTGGCTTTTTGTTTTCTTCTGATCGCCCTCTTTTTCAAGATTGACTTTCAGTGAAGGCTTTCCATCGTCTGATGAATCCTTTTTATCGACATCAAAAACAGGTTTGTTTTTCAATAAACGATAGCCCGCATAGATCAAAAAGGCAGCAAATAAATACCCAGTCAAACTAAACGTGATATTTAGTAGAAATTTCAAGAAGAGAAAGCCTGCAAAAATATAGGAAACCGAACCGAGCCAACGTTTAGATCGAGAGTGCAGCCAATAACCAAATAGAGCAAAAAACACTGGCCAAAATAGGTCTGCCCCAATCCCAATAATTTTGAGAAAAAGATTAATACCAAAAATCACCACAATGATGCCTAAAATTTGATTTCTAGAAAAACGCAGTTGACTCGCCTCCTTCCTTTTTTCGTTTGTTTACCGCAATTTTAAGTTTCCGCTTGTCATCTCAATATCGACTAAGTGTGTCCCTTTCCCATGCGTGCCTGTAAAACCTCGGCCTTCACTATCCGCTTGGTCAAAATCATACGAATGATCAATACGTCCACTCGTTTTTTTCACTTGAACTTTGAAATCTCCCTCATCTGGCAAGTTCAATTTCGCACTGCCTGATGTCATGTGAAAGTCGACTGGTGAATCAATTGTATCAAAGCTTGCTGTCAGCCTGCCGCTTGTCATGCCTAATTGCAGCTTTCCTTTTACATCTTGAATATCAGCACGACCAGAAGTGGCACCAATATCACTTTCCTTCGCATCAATATGAGACACTGAAAGTCTGCCAGAAGTCGCTTTGATTTCCACACGATTTGCTGAGAAGTTCTCAGCTGTGAGGTTTCCGCTCGTTGATTTGAGCGTCACATCTTGAAGAGACAGCTTTCCTTCGCCATTTACTTCGCTCACGCCGATTCCACCTGTTATTTTCACATCTTTATGATAATCTGTTGGAATTTTGACTAAGAGTTCTCCTTTTTCAAATGCAGAGAAAAACAAAAATCCTTTATTTTCAGCACGGACTTTGAATGTTCCGCCTGTTTGTTCAGCATACATTTTCCCTTTTCCATTCACAACCATCACAGAAATATCCGAACGATCTTCCGGCTCCACCTTGATGCGAAATCCAGAAAGAGAGATATCTAATTGTTCAACCTCATCCTTTTTCGCTGAAGCTGTTGTGACCGCTTTATCACGAGAAAAGCTCAAATGAAAGAGATCTCCATTTTTGAAAAGCATCCCAATCATCAAAAAAACACCAACAAGTATACAAATTAGACCAATGAACCGTTTCATTTATATCATCCCTTTATCCTTTGACCTTTTTATTATAAGGAAAAGCGAAACAGAAAGAAATCAAATAACGGAAGAAAAATCCTGTTTTTCTTCCGTTTTGACACATTTCCATTAGTTTGCCGGCTGTTTCTCAAGCTGCTTTGATCGTTGAAGCTTTTGCCATTCCTTTTCAACCTCATCAGCGTAATCAAGATGAGCATATGCACCCTGATCAGCAAATTGTGCATAGCTGCCCGCTTTTGTCTCCATTTCCTCTATACGGTTCTCCATGCGTAGAAATTCTTTATAAGCACTTTCACTATCAACTTTATTCATAGATTCATTCATATGCTGCTTTGCCTGTGCGGCATTGGCTCTTGCAATCAGCGCTTGCTTCTTGTCTTTAACATCACGCAGCTTTGTTTCTAGATGCTGCAACTGTTCTTTCAGCTCTTTCAGCTGTTTAACAGATTGCTGATAGGCATCTTGATATTCATTGTGCTTTTCTTCAAAATACTTCATTTCAGTCAGTGCTTTCCGTGCAAGTTCTTCTTCTCCTGCATGAAACGCCAGCTCCGCCTGTTTCTTTCGCTTATCAGCAAATGCTTCTGTCTCTTCTGCTTTTCTCAAGAAACCTTGCTGAATGGTTTGCTGTTTGATAATCGCATGTTTCGCTTTGGCAATATCGTCCTCCATATCACGAACATATTGATTCAGCATGACACGCGGATTCTCCAATTTATCTAAACCTTCATTGACTGTTGCAACAAACATATCACGTACTCTTCTTAATACCATTTCATATTCCTCCCTTTATTTTTTCTTTAAAAAGTCTTCCCATTCTTGATCAAATGTCGTGTGCATGGGTTCTTCCATGTTCGGTGCCGTGTTTGGCTCCATATATGTTGTTCTGCCGGATGATTCCTTAGCAGATTCACCATTGATCATCTTCCAGCCAAAGTAGAGAAGTACTCCAGCAAATGCGATTCCGAGTAAAAATGGCAGCGACTGTGCGACGAGCAATACACCGATAATAGTGAGTATGACCCCTGTTGTTTTACTGCCTTTATCATATTTTTTGACACCTACATAAATGAGCCACGCCCCAATCAAAGTCGGGATCAGCCCGCCCAATGAACCACCAAAGAAGATGGATAAACCGATGAACATCAGGATTGAACCGATGATGGTTTTACTTGTGATTTTCATCTTCATGCCTCCTTTCTTGCTCCTTGCTTTAACTATAGTCAAAAAAGGAAGCCGGCAAAACGTGTCGTAGATTGATCTTTGGTTGCGACCAGAGTCGTAACATGGCTCAGACTGAACGGTTGAATCTATAGAAAAAGCACTCTTCGACTAGAAGAGTGCTTTTCCTCATTTAGAACGAAACACGTCTGCACTTCGTTCATATTCAACATCCGCTTCACCAAGCCGATGATTCACAATACGGGCGGCAGCAAATAAATAATCGGATAGACGGTTCACATATGTGAGCGTAACTGCTGGAATTTCCTCCTGCTTTGCGAGTGTCACAATATGCCGCTCGGCTCTCCTGACGACTGTTCGCGCTACATGTAAGAGGGCAGCACCTTCCTGGCCGCCAGGTAAAATAAATTTAGTCAGCGGCGCGGCTTCTTCTACATACACGTCCATTCGCTTTTCAAGGACTGTGACAGATTCTTCTTTTAACTTGCCTTCTTTCGGTGGTTTCACCGCTGCTAAATCACCGCCGCAGTCAAACAGTTCATGCTGAATGACCATTAGCTCAGATAGAATATCTTGAAACAATTCGCCATGCTGCCTTAAGTTTGCATGGGCTAGTCCAATCAAACTATTCGCCTCATCTAATGTACCGTACGCTTCTACTCTTGCGTCATCTTTATCAGCCCGCCCGCCAATCAAGCCTGTTTGACCTTGATCTCCGGTTTTTGTATAAAGTTTCATTGAGGTTCCCCCTTATCCATTGCTTGTTCCTTTTAGTATACCCTGAAGTGGAAAAGATGTATTTGTTTTATTATGAAACACTTTTATTCAAAACCTCTTCATTCCCACTTTATATGTTGAATGATGAAACATCACATTTTATAATAAATGAAAGCGCTTTTTAATTATGACAGATAGGTGGGATGATAGATGACTTTACAAAACAAAGTAGCAATCATTACAGGTGCAAGCAGAGGGATTGGGCGCGCCATTGCGGAGGCATTTGTCTTTGAAGGAGCTAAAGTGGTGCTGAACGGAACGAATGAAGTGCTATTGCAAGACGTTTGCTCCTCTCTAAATAAAGAAGAGACACGCGCTGTTTCTGTCGCTGGTGATGCTAGTTTACCAGCGACAGCTGCCTCCCTCGTTGAGAAGGCAAAAAACCATTTCGGACAGATTGATATATTGGTCAACAATGCTGGGATCAATTTGCGGAAATCAACAGTCGATACATCTGTTGATGAATGGAAAAGACTAATTGATATTAATTTGACGGGTACGTTTCTCATGTGTCAAGCAGTCATTCCTGACATGATCAAACAGCAAGGCGGGAAGATTGTCAACATGAGTTCAACTACTGGCAAAACCCCTCATCACAATGCATCACCCGCTTACGGCGTTTCAAAGGCAGGTATCAATTACTTAACGATGCATCTTGCCAAAGAATTAGCAGCACATCACATTCATGTAAATGCTGTCTGTCCTGGGCCAATTGAGACAGACATGAGCAAACAGTGGAGTGATGAATACCGTAGATCTGTTTTAGAAAGAATTCCTCTGAAAACAATTGGAACACCGCAGCAAGTCGCAAACGCCGTCACCTTTTTAGCCTCTGATCAGTCAGATTTCATCACAGGGGAAACCATCAATATGAATGGCGGAACGTATATGAACTAAAGAAAGAGCCTCCATTGGAAGGCTCTCAGATTGTTGACAAAGGGTTAAAATGAACTTTATTTTAACCCTTTGTCTTCTTTTCAGCGTGATAGAAAACCTCTGCAGCCCTAGGAAGGACGAGCATCGGCGCGGAGCGAATTTGACATTCGTGAGCACCGAAGCGCAGGACTGACAACGAATGCGAGGGTTTGTCTACACGCTGAGAGCCTCCATTGGAAGGCTCTTTCTCTTTTACTATCGGTTCTCTCTCGTACCAGAAAGCATGATTGCCTGCCGAATGGCTTCTTCCATACTCGCAGAATCAGCCTTTCCTGTTCCTGCAATATCAAATGCCGTCCCATGATCGACACTTGTACGGATTATAGGCAATCCAACTGTAATGTTCACGCCTGATTCTAAGCCAAGCACCTTGATTGGTCCATGCCCTTGATCATGATACATCGCCACAACAATATCAAAGTCGCCTCTTGTCGCCCTAAAGAACAGTGTATCAGCTGGTAGCGGGCCAAATACTTGAACCCCTTCATCCTGTGCTCGTTCTACCGCTGGAATGATCTTCTCCTCTTCTTCTCCGTTTCCAAACAGACCATTCTCCCCGGCATGCGGATTAATCCCGCACACAGCAATTCTAGGTGCAGGGATACCAGATCGAACGAGGGTATCATGAGCCAGTTTAATCGTTGTGTATACACGCTCAGGATTGATTTTTAAGATGGCATCCATTAATCCGATATGTGTCGTCACATGCACCACTTTTAAATTAGGAGCTGCCAGCATCATGGCATAATCGTCCGTACCTGTCAGGTCAGCTAAAATTTCTGTATGCCCTGGATACATATGACCAGCCTTATGAAGTGCTTCCTTGTTTAACGGTGCTGTACAAATGCCGTCAATTCTACGGTCATTCGCAAGTGTAATGGCTTTTTCAAGATAGCGAAAAGCGGCATTCCCTGCTTCTTTTGAAATCTCTCCTACTGGAATATCACTTGTTAATAGATGAAGATCAAGACAAGGAACGGTACCAGCTTTTACTTGTTCCGCTTCCTCCGGTTCTTTAATACTGACAATCTCCACATCTGTATTCACAAAATCTTTCGCCCTATTTAATATATGGGTGTCTCCAATGACAAATAGAACGGCTTCTTCATGTAAACGGCTTTGCTGGAAGGCTTTTAAAATAATTTCAGGACCAACCCCAGAAGCATCTCCCATCGTTACAGCAATGATTGGTTTTGCCATTCGTCTACCCCCTCTATGTTTTTCAACACTTCAACCGCATGGAGCACAGAATCTTTTTGACCATATGCCCCTGCTTTTGTGACCGCATATACACTCGTATCAACGAGCCGCCCAAGCGGGATGCCGGGTTCAATTTCTTTCAACAGCTGAATCCCGCCTGCTCCAAGCTCATGGCATATCGCACGCGCCGTATCTCCACCAGTTAAAAAAAGGCGTTTCACCCCTGTTAATTCAACAATGTCTTTTGTGATCTTACCAAGACAGACAGATAAGGTACTTCCTACTTCTTGTCTTGTCATGCCATTCGCTTCACCGTATGCCAACATCTGTTCAACCATTTCTGGCCTTGCGTCTGTATAAAGGAGAATATCTTCATCCTGACGCATGAGCAGCTGATCCATAACTGATTTCCTTTCCCATGCTTCACGGCCATTTAATACATTCAACGGGTTCACTTTCACCTCGAGACAATCGTGCTTTTCTCTTAAAAAAGCAAACTGCTCATTTGTTTTTTGAGAAGCACTTCCTGAAACGATGAGAACAGATTCATGCTTTTTTGCACGAGAAAGATTGCGGTGTTTCGCAACATAGGATGATAATGCGCCAGCGAGTCCGGCTGACCCGACCCAAAGCACTCTTTGATTGATCTTCATAAACAAATCAACGATCTGTGTTAAATCATGGTTCGTTTCTGCATCACACACAAACCATTGATGACCATGTTTTAATAAAGATGAAACGTCATGACTCGTTTCGTTTAGCTCTGAATAGATCGCTTGCTGCGAAAGATGTTTTGGCTTGATGTTTGTCTGCTCGTCAATTAAGTCTGAAATACTGGATGTCAGGACAGGCGTTTTTGGGTCCTTCGCTGCTTCTGATAGATGAACAGGCACACCCTCCACATAATGAATGCCATAGGCCGTAGATCTATTCGCATCGGGGTAAGCGGGGGCAATGACTGCCGCATCAAACCGGCCAAGATCCATTAGTGCCTGAAGCTCTACTCCTATATTTCCTCTTAACGTTGAATCTATTTTTTTAAAGAAAAGGTGCGAATCCCCTTGTAGAAACGGCTGAACCACTTGACTGACCTCATTATACGCTCTTTCAGAAGACATACTTCGCGAGTCTGTATCGACAATCAGTACATCTTCCTCCTTGTACCGGCTCATATCCTCAAATGTCGGCTGGAACAGCACAGAGGCTTTTAAACCGGCCTTCACAAATTGAACACCTGTATCACTTGCGCCTGTTAAATCATCAGCCACAATGATCACCTTTTGCTCTAAGTTCGCTCCTTTTTTTAATAGATCGTTTGTCATTTAGACACCTCGGTCTCATTGCATATTATTCCTTTAGCTTTCTCCACAGCGTCGTGCGGTTAATATTTAGCCGCTTTGCTGCTTTTGATTGATTCATATTTTCTTCTTCCAGCACCGTCCGAATGATTCGTCTTTCAATCTCGTCAAGCGTGCCATGTAAATAGCTGGACAGCTGTTTTTCTTCATTCTCAGAAGCAAGTTGCTCAATTGCCGGCTTTGCTTTACTCAACGTGATATATCCACTTTTTGTTGTCAGCACCAGTTCTTCCATAATCCGCTTGAACTGCCGGACATTTTCTCTAAATCGCTCGTTTTGAAAGGCGGCAATCACTTCTGCTGACAGCCCAACAACCTGCGTCCCATAAAGAGAATTTAATTCAGCTATAAATAACCGGCTCATATCCTCAATATCTTCTGCCCGTTCAGATAACGGCGGGACATGAATGACGAGCTCCTGCAAACACGTATATAGGTCTTCATGAAACGCCCCAGATTGCATCAATTTGAACAAATCAACTGTAGATGCAGCCATCCAGCGAATGTTCTGCTGATGATGAATAAGCTGCTCGGCCATAATGGGCTGCATAGCCATTGGGACACGATCAATATCCTTCAGAAAGATCGTCCCTTTTTGATGCACCGGAATTATGTTTACATCATCTAATTCAGTCAAACGGCTGCAATGCACCGTCATAAAGCTCTCATTTTTCCTCTCGCTCATTTGGTGAATAGCAAAAGCAAGGCTTGATTTACCAGTTCCTTGTTCACCATAGAGACAAATCGATCGATCTGTTTGGCTGAACGCCTTTGCCCTTTTAATCACATCTTTCATATTTGAACTCTGCTCAGTAAAAAGAGCAAATGGATGTGCTGAATGAACAGGTGCAGCCAGCGTCCATATACGCTGCCCCTCCCTATTAATCACAGCAGAAGGCTTCTCAATCGTCAAAAGTAGCTCACCTTTAGATAATAAGCTTCCTTTGACATGCCACACTTGCTGCTGAAAGGAGATTTGAGAATATCCATTTTGTTTTCCTTCTCGAACTGCTTTTACTGCTGGTTCAAGCGCCGGGCACCAATCCATCACATCAACATGAGACGTAAACGGTGCAAATAACCCTTTTTCTGTCCATTCTTTCATTTGCTGATTGATAAAATAAAGCTGATTGTGCTGATCAATGATCAGCATCCCTTTTGACTCTTGGTCAATCATTTCACGAAAGAGGCGCTGCTCAGCTGTCGCCTCTTTATATAAACGGTACATTTGTTTTGCTTGATGAAACGCTTCTTTGACAGATTCACGTCCTGAGGTAATGAGCATGCTTTGCATCCCAAGCTCCTTGGCCGCTTTATCTGTAACCACATCACCCAGTACAACCTGTGTCCCTTGCTCCTGTAACTGCTGTAAAAGATCCCACACTTCTTCCTCTTGCTGTATTGTATAAATATCAATTTTGATCCCGTATAACTCTCCGATGGTGCGTACACCTTGTGTAATATTTTCAAATCCAACTACTGCTTTTTTCCCTTGGTAATCTTTAATCAGCGTCAGGGCACGAAGCAAGTCGTAGCCTGACACAGGTATATCCACCACTGGAATGTTGACGTGTTTTTGAATAAGCGCAGCTGTCCCCCCGCGGCTCATAATAATATCCATTCCTTGAGCCTCGGCCTGTTCTGCCAGTGCAACACCAGACCTAAGATCTCCGACTTCAAGCTGGAATGTGATGCTTTTTTCGTCTTTGGCAAGGTCGATTAATACATCGCCTAATCCTTTATACGGCGCAATACCTAATACTTTTATATTCATGAAAAGGACCCCCATTTTTTATCTCTTCATCGTGAGACATACGTTGAGGGAGTCCAAATGTTAGCAAATTGAGACAACCCTCCAAACATCAATTATAAATGAAGAAAATGAGGGTTACAATTCACGGAAACACTGATCCCTTGCGGTTAAGACGTGTGATGAGTCCATTCTTCTTTCACACACACATACTTGATGGCCTGCCGGTAAAAAGTAAACGCAATGTGCAGGCTCCCATCTTTTCCTTCTGTGATGGATGGATAGGAATACTCTCGATTCAATTTGTCCTTTGAGTTGTTTGTCATGGCATATCCATCGCCAATTTCAAGGTTACGTCTGACGGGCCATGTCGCACCGTCATCCGTCGAGATGGCAAGTGTCATTGGCGCACGCGGTGTTCCCCAAAAGGCTGGACGCGCCTCTGTATCAACAGCCGTTCGTGTATCGCCTTCATCCTCAATTTCATCATACAAGGACGCTCTTCTTTCTGTTTGATCATCCGCGTTGATATGGTTATAAACGAGGGCAAGATGACCATTATGGAGCACCGTAAATTGAATGGATGAGTTATTGTTTGGCAGCTCTGTTGCTCTTGGCTCAGACCATGTCCGTCCATGATCCACTGAACGGCTCATATAAATCGAATCAGCAAACCGGCTTCTAAAGAGGGCAAGCAGGGAACCATCCGCACATTTTCCGATATTCATATGAACACAGCCAGTACTGTTGGGCACAGTGACCTCTTCCCAGGTCTTCCCTTGATCTGAGGAAATCTTCACAGCACTGACATCACGGTTTCCTGTCCATTTTACGCCAGGAATCGTTTTACAATAGAACACCGGAAGGAGCCAATCATCATTATCCAATACAACAATAGGCTGTCGTATAAACGTCCCCGGCTGATCAAATAAAGTACCAATCTCTCCCCAAGTCTCTCCTCTATCCTCCGATAAACGATATCTCACAAGAGCTGTATCTTGATTGCCAGAAAGTTGTGCTGTATAAAGCAGCCACAGCCTGCCATCTTTCTCTTGAAAAAGAACTGGATTTTGTTCAGATCGTGTAGAATTATCAGACAGCTTCACAGTTTTCGTCCATTGATTACTTCCTTGCTTGAGCCTTGACATATAGATAGAGATATCAGGAATTCCTTCTTGCGTACCGCCAAACCATACACACAGCAAATCTCCATTATCCAGTTCGATGAGATTAGCCGCATGGTTTTGCACGCAATCTGTTGGTAAAAAGGCTTCTTTTCTAGCTGCGTCTTGTTCATTTTGTCGCAATTTTCCATCTATTTTGATCATGATGTCTTCATTTGTCATCATAATTCTCCTTTCAGTGATTGATCCTTTTTAGCTGGCGGGCTGATCCATCGATCCATCACCAGAACTAGGAAAGGAATGATAATGGCCACATACATATTATCGATTCCAAATGGATTATCGAGTAAATACCACACCGTCGTGGCGATGCCTGAAGCGGCAAGACCAATGGTTGCTCCTCTATTTGAATTAAAGTATGGCAAGTAAAAGCCCATTGCTGCTACAACTGCAATCGATGTTCGAAGTGCTCGTGTAAAAAAGGAAAGTGACAGCAACTCTGGTGCAAGTGCGACCCCCACAAGCGGCACAATCCCAACCATGACGGCTACATACCGAGTCACCTTCATACGCTGCTCTGGTGATGGTTTCTTTTTCGGTACATAAAAGTCATCAATAATCAACGTGGTTGTAGCAAGTGCAACCGTCGAGACACCAACAAAAATGGATGCGACAAGCGATGTTGCCACAATAGCGCTCAAAATCGGATTCATATGCTGTAAAAAGACAGGGAAAGCATAAATAGGGTCAATGTCTGGATACAAATAACGGGCTGCGACACCGATGATCCCGATCGCAATGGCAAGCGGCAAACAAAGGAGTGCTGCATACAGGGTCGATTTTTTCGCTTCTCGCTCACTTTTCGACGAGGTGATCGCTTGAATGATAAACTGCGTCGCAAAAATGGCCCCCATGTTTCCTATAAACCAAGCTCCAATCGTTCCCCAACCGATGGTCCCATCCCATGTAAAGAAATGGTCGGGTAATGTTTGTTTCATTGGCTCAAAGCCTTTTGTTAAATAAAGGGCTACCCCTAGTGTAATCAAAATCCCCGCATACTTCACAATTGAATGAAGGATCGTGACCCATGCAACCCCCTTCATTCCTCCGAAAGTAAAATAAAATGTACTCACAACCGCCGTGATGATGGCACAGGTCATTAAAGGAAGACCAAGAATGGATGCAATGGCAGCTGAACCACTTAAATAGTTTCCTAGATTCACCAAGAGCAGGGCTGCAATCATAATGACAGAGACAACAAGCTTTGTTGATTTCCCAAATTTTTGATCAATAATACCTGAAATCGTGTATTGTCCTGTTCGATAAAACTTTCCCACTAAGAAAAAGGAAAAAATAAAAAAGGCAATAGCAACTGTGATAACAGACCATGAAGCGGAAAGCCCGTGTGTAAAAGCAGATTCAGCTGTTCCGACAGTTGACTTCGTCCCAATGAATTCACTCATTAACAAAATACCGACCACAATAGCTGGAAGTGACTTAGCGGCATTGTTAAATTCTGAGTTAGACTTACTACGGAAACGCATCGTCAGCCAGGTCGTAAACAGAATATAGAGAATAATGACGATTAAAATAAATGTGATGACAGAACTACTTAAGACATTCACTTAAAATCCCCCTTTGTGTGCAAGCCGTATGAAGCAACTTCTCATGTCCCATCCCAGTGACGTATGAAGTGTTAAACGTGGAGCAGTTTCATGTAGATCTGTTCAATATCAGAGACAGACATCGGCTTCGGGTTGTTATCCATTAATCTCTTCACCTCTGAAGCAGCTTCAGCAAGTACCGGCACATCTTCTTTTGACACGCCGAAGGCTTTGAGTTGTTGAGGAATGTGTAAATCCGCTGTCCACTCTTCAACTTGACGAATCACTTGCTCTGCAAGCGTATGCTTTGAGCCTTTCTCTTCGATCCCTATCACTCTAGCAATATCTTCAAGACGATCTTTGATATGGTCTGCATTAAACGCCGTGACATGAGGAAGCAGCATGGAATTAGCGACACCGTGTGAAATTTTGAATTTCCCCCCTAACGGATAAGCCATTGCATGAACAGCAGCGGTTCCGGCACTTGTGAGCGCCATCCCGCCATACATGGCACCAACCAGCATATCTTCCCTTGCTGTCATATTATCCCCGTGATGATAGGCCTCCTGAATACTTCCTGAAATGAGCCTCATCGATTCGAGTGCAAACATATCACTAAATGGATTGGCTTTATTTGAAATATACGATTCAAGCGCATGCGTAAACGCATCCATCCCTGTAGCTGCGGTAATGGCTTTTGGCAATTTGAGTGTCAGTGAGGGATCTAAGATCACAAGATCAGGCAAAAGGTATGGGCTGACCATGCCAATTTTTAATTCTTTTTCCGGAAAGGTAACAATCGCGTTTGGTGTCACTTCTGATCCCGTACCTGAGGTTGTTGGAATGAGAATCGTTGGAACTCCTCTTTTTTTAACAAGGTTCGTGCCAACGAGATCAGAAATTGGCTGATCATTCGTCTTTAGAACGGCTAATATTTTGGCCGCATCCAGCACACTCCCGCCACCAATCCCAATAATGGCTTCATGCTCCCCTTTTAAAAATGTCTGGAATACGTCCTCGATATTTTCTTCCGTTGGTTCAGGCTTAATCTCTGTGCTGATCTCACTCGCAATCCCTTTTTTCGCAAGTTCTGTTTTGATTTGATCTGCGTAACCAAGAGATACGATGGATGGCTGCGTTAAAATAAAAATCGATCTCAATTTGCTAAGTCCTAATAGCTCTAGTTTCTCCCCAAGGAGCTCTAGAGAGTGGGCGCCAGAAACAATGTGTGATGCCGTTTGAAAGTGATAATGTGATATTGTCATCTCTTCACGACTCCTTTGCTGCTTTTGCTTGTATCCGATAATTCTCCATCATGTTCATCACAGCTTCTAAAGCCTCGCCGGATAATGCTTTGACCGGGCTTTTTGGCGGACCTACAGGAATCCCTGAAAGTTCAGCTGCTTTTTTCAAAGGTGCTGGTAACGTTCCTAATGTGAATGTCGCTCTTAACGGCTGCAGCTGCTGCTGACATTGCTCACTTTGGTCAAGATTTCCTTGCTGAAACGATTCATAAATGCCAACGACGGTTTTGGGAAGCACATTTGCCGTTGCCGCCACTGCACCTGTTCCGCCTAGCTTCAATGTCTCTAAAATGAGGGAATCCGTTCCTGCAAGCACGACAAACTCTTCATCCTTTGTGACATCGAGATACGCTTTGATATTGGCAATATCTCCACTACTGTCTTTAATACCTAACACATTCGGTAGGACGCTGAGCCTTGCAACCGTCTCTGGCGCAAGTGACACACCTGTTCTTGATGGAATGTTATAAAGTAAAATGGGGATGGTCACATTCTCTGAAATATGACGAAAATGCTCATACAGCTCCTCTTGTGATGGCGCAACAAAATAAGGGGTGATAACCGACAAGACATCTACGCCTAAATCTGCGAACATGTTTGACAGCTTAATGGTTGCCTTAGTGCTATTCTCACCTGCTCCCATGTATACAGGCACCCTGCCGCCCGCAGCCTTTACAACAGTTTCAGCAATTTGAAGCTTTTCTTCCTCTGAAAACAAATGAAATTCGCCGTTTGTCCCTAAAGCAAAGATGCCGTGCACACCTGAGTCGATTAAATGATCAATAAGTTGCTTTGTCACTTCTGGATGAAAATGCTCTTCTTCTGTAAGCGGTGTCAAAATAGCTGGAATGATTCCTTGAATGTTCAAATGATCCTCCCCTTCCGGTTGTTGCATTTTTAAACAATTAATTATTAAAACGCTTTCATGATTCTTATTATAAAAGCAATATGATTTATTTAGCAACACATTTTTCGTTTTTTTCAAATATTCAGTGGATGACATAAGTAGATGTTGATGTTTTCAACAAAAAAAGCGAACCAGCCGGTTCACTTTTTCATAGCATTCAATGTATGAAGAAGACGCTTCACTTTCTGTCTGACTCTTTCATGTAAATGAGCAGTATGCTCCTTTTCTTCTGCATTGGCAGCAGCGATACAAAGATGATGTACCTGGATACTTGTCTCTTGTTTAATGAAGTGCATCAGCTCGCCCATCAGCTGGACAGACGCACCATCTGATATCGTTCCTTTCAGCACAAGCCAAACGGACAGCTCTCCTTCTTGATGCATCCCATAAAGAAGGACATCTTCATCATCATCTTCAGCGGCGTATTGCTTCGGCCCATCAGATTGACCAAGAAATAAGTACCCTTCCTCATCATCCAGCATGTCTTGGAGTGCTTCAGTTCCCGTTCCAAGGGACCGTGTCCAAAAGAAGCCCCCGCTTTTCTCATGTGATGAAAGGATGCGCAACGGATGATGAGTAGAAAATGTCATTCCTTTTGCGCCATATGTTTTCCACCCATCCGCTAAGTTCAACCTTGAATGTTCAGAGATGGACGCAGGTTCAATTACCAGCTGAGGGTTTGCCCGCAGTGGATGTTGGAGAGGTGTTACATCTGTTTCATACACCCGGTTCACCCGTTCGGTGGTCAACACATGATGCGGTTCTCCCAGCATGTCCGTCTTTCCTTCATTCAGCAAAAGCAAACGGTCACAATACAAACTGGCAATGTTCACATCATGAAACACACCGATCACCGTTAAGTTAGAGGAAGCGGTCTCTTGTTTAATCAAATCGAGTAACTCTTTTTGATAAGCTAAATCAAGAAAACTGGTTGGTTCATCCAGCAATAAATAGTCAGGGCACTGAGCCAGCGCTTGAGCTAAGTAAACCCGCTGCTGTTCTCCACCGCTTAACTCATGGATGGATTGATCCTTAAATTGCGCAATATCTGTTTGGTCCATCACCTTGCTGACAATCTCGATATCTTCTTTCGTAACAGATTGCAGCCACCCTTTCTGATAAGGATAACGCCCAAACTGGACCGTTTCTTCCACTGTAAATGAAAAGGCTTGATCGGTCTTCTGAGGGAGAACCGCCAATTTTTGCGCAAGTGCCTTTGGGCGGTAGGATTGAACTGGATGACCACTTAGTGTTACTTGGCCGCTCTCAGGTGCTAAAATACCTGCGATCATTTTAAGTAGCGTCGTCTTACCGCTCCCATTCGGACCAAGGATGCCGAGGAATTCCCCTCGCTCCACTTCAAAACTCACGCCGTGAATGACCTCTTTTTCACCATATCCTCCTCTAACTTCCTTCACTTGAATCATAGATGCGTCCCTCCTCTATATCTGCGGATGAGGATGATGCCAAAGACAGGAGCACCAATTAACGCCGTAATGATGCCAATAGGCAATTCAGTCGGTTCAATGATCGTACGGGAGAGCACATCTGCTAAAACGAGAAAGGAAGCACCATTCAGCATCGACAAAGGCAGCAAATGACGATGATCCGTAATGGATAAAAGACGGATAAAATGTGGAATCACCAGTCCTACAAATCCGATCGTTCCTGACACAGCCACCGCACTTCCAGTCAGAATCGAACCAGCAAGCAACACCACATATTTGCTCCGTTTCACATGCACCCCTAACAGTTTTGCCTTTTCTTCGCCATATGTCATCACATTTAAATCTCTTCCCATCAGGATGAGTGCAAATGTACCAATGAGGAAAAAAGGAAGGAAAAGAGCAATATATCGCCAGCCTCTCATAGACACACTGCCTAGAAGCCAATGAATAATCTCTTTTAAATCATCACCTGTTAACGCAATCATTAATGAAATGAGCGCTCCTAAAAAAGAGCTAAAGATGACCCCCGTCAAAATTAAAGAAGAAATGCTCATTCCTCGGTGAACCAGACGGGCAAAAAAGAGGACGAGACATAGTGTGACAAGCGCTGTTGTCATACTCAAAAAAGGCAGTGTAAAACTGCCAAGCAAAGGAAACTGCAAACTGAAAAACAATGTGGCTACAGCCCCCACAGATGCCCCTTGAGATACCCCAAGTGTATAAGGGTCAGCGAGGGGATTTTTTAATAAACCTTGAAAGGCTGCACCAGATAACGCCAGAGCTGCTCCGACTAACGCCGCTAATATCACTCTCGGCAGCCGGATATTCATCATAATATTGCGGTCAATTGCATCAATGGTTCCGGCCTGAATTCCAAATACTTCATGAACAAAGATCCGAAGTATAGAAGGAATGGGAATCCCTAAACTGCCAAATGAGATTCCCATTCCAATGCTCACCACAAGAAGTAAAGCACTTGCTGTGTATGCGATGATGATTTTATTTGAACGTGTCAGGATAGATGCTTTTCGCAAGAGCCTCCACTCCTTCAACCAATCGCGGTCCCGGTCGTGATGCCAGATCCGTATTCAATTGAAAGACTTGTTTTTCTTTGACTGCTTTGATCGCCTTCCAGCCGTCTCTTTTTTTCAGATCAGCTAAACTTGCGCCATCAATCGTAACAATAGCATCAGGATTTCGTTTAATAATTGATTCTTCCGTCATTTGCACCCAGCCTATTTGGTCGCCAGCAGCATTTTTTGCATGAATGACAGACAACATTTCGTCCATAAACGTTTGTTTACCTGTTGTATAAATTTCAGGCGCACCTGATACTTCGACAAAAACTGTTTTTTGTTTGTCTTTGGAGATGGATTCTGCTTGTTTTTTGATGTCATTCAGTTTTGATTTCATCTCATCTACAAGCTTCGTTGATGCCTCTTTTACGCCAGCTGCTTCACCAATCATATTAATAGACTTATACACATCTTTGAAGGAAGCTGCATCATTAACAGTCAGCACTTGAATACCTGCATCTTCAAGCTGTTTAAATCCGTCTTTTGAGCTCATTTGTGATGCATGTGCTAAGACAAGATCAGGCTTTAAGGAAATAACCTTCTCTACATTGAAATCAAGACCGCCAATCTTCTCCACCTTTTCTACTTCCTTTGGATAGTTGTCAAAGTCTGATCTACCAACGATTTTATCTCCAAGACCAAGGGCATAGGCAACCTCTGTATTACTTGGAATTAACGAAACAATTCGTTTAGGCTGTTCTTTGATTTCAACTGTTTTACCAGCTGCATCTTTGATGGATACAGGAAATGCTGCAGCCGCTGTCTCTTTAGGCTTTGAACTGTTTGTTTTTTGGTCCGTTTCCGCACCTGCACACCCTGCTAAAACACCGATCACAAGTAACAATGATAGCCAAATACCAGTTAACTTTTTCATCAATAAACCCCCTGCTTTATGTACTGCTTGACGTCATCTCTTTCGTCAATTCTTTTCTAATTTCGGGAATATTATACTACAGTGCAGATAGGTTGTATATGTGATTCCGAATACGTCTTGTCTGTCCTTGTAAAAGAAAAACAGCCTTTGACGTGGCTGTTTTCACTTCCGCTATTGGTTGATATGTTCACCATTAATGACAACTTTCTGAAATGAAGGAGATACTGCATGTTCCAATGAAAGAGGGTACGTGACATCCTCAATGACACAGTCTTTCATTTTAAAGTGTGTGACCGGGGAATGTGAGTATGCGGCGATCTTGACACCATATCGCCCTCCGCTGCTTTTTAATCCTTCTACTTCAATATGACGGACTACAGGTCTATGCGGACCGGCATCCCCTTCCTCATACATCATGTCGATACAGACCACCTCATGCTTTAAGCTTTTCACTAGATTGTTTTTAAAATAGATGTGTTCAATGGTACCGCCCCTGACAGAGTTGGTCTTAATGCGCAATGCCCTGTCGAGGTTCGGACTGTCCATGACATTATCCTCTGCATATACATACTTGACGCCTCCAGAGATTTCACTCCCGATCGTTACTCCGCCATGACCATCACGCATCGTATTTCTACGAATGACGATATTTTCAGATGGAACACCGATTCTCCGGCCGTCCTCATTTCTGCCCGATTTAATGGCAATACAATCATCGCCATTATCAAAATAACAATCTTCAATGAGCACATGTCGGCACGACTCTGGATTCACACCATCTGTATTTGGGCCATGACCGATGATATTCACCCCACGGACGATGACGTTTTCACTTAACACCGGATGGACTTGCCACATCGGTGAATCCTTTACTGTTACTCCTTCAATGAGAATGTTTTGGCAATTGTATGGCTGGATAAAGCTTGATCTTAAATAATGTCCTTCGCCAAACACCCTTTCTTCCACTGGTATTCTTTTTTCAGCCATTTCAAAAAGAAGCTGTCGATCCCGATCTTGAGAGGGTTGACCATTTGTTCCATACTTCCAAGGCCACCAGTGGTGTTCATCGCCCCTCCCGTCCAGCGTGCCTGCTCCTGTAATCGCGATGTTTTCTGCATGATGGGCATAAATAAGTGGTGAATAATTATAAAGCTCAATTCCTTCATATCTTGTTAGAACAAGTGGGAGATAATCACGTGTATCTTGGCTGAAGCTCACATAGGCGTTTTCATGAAGATGAAGCTCTACATTGCTTTTCAATTCAAGAGCGCCTGTCAAAAATGTCCCTTCAGGAATCAGCACACGCCCTCCTTTCAAACGATGTGCATCATCGATGGCAGACTGAATAGCATTTGTCGAAAGCTCTATCCCTTTGTTATCTGCACCATAATGAATGACATTGAATTCACGATCTGGGAACTTTGGCGCTTTTATCTGCTTTAACACATGATCTATACCATCTGTTTCTTTGTCTTTTTTCCCTTGCTTTGCTAAACGTGCGAGTCCAATTCCTGTTAGTACTGTTCCTGCTGTCACATACATCAAATTCCATTTTTTAGACATTTCCTCATCCCCCAGACGCCTTAAAGTGTCACACCTGTTTTAAAAATGGCCAGCTCTCTAAAATTGTTTTTTTCATGATTTAACAGCTTTCCACTCGCCACATCAATCACCGTGGCAATGAATTTCTCTAGCACCACATCTTCTGGTACATCTTCAAGCAATTCCCCCGCATTAAAGTCGATCCAATGTTTTTTTGTTTCATATAAAGCGGTATTGGTCGATACCTTCATCGTTGGAACAAATGTGCCAAACGGTGTGCCTCTGCCTGTTGTAAAGAGGACGAGCTGACAGCCAGACGCTGCGAGAGCAGATGAAGCAACCAAATCATTCCCAGGCGCACTTAATAAATTCAATCCTTTTCGTTTTAGTAGCTCCCCGTATGTTAAAACATCCTTTATAACGGAAGTACCCGCTTTTTGTGTGCAGCCGAGAGATTTATCTTCTAATGTCGAAATTCCTCCTGCTTTATTTCCCGGGGAAGGATTTTCATATACTGGCTGTCGATGATCCATAAAGTATTGTTTAAAATCATTGATCATCTGCACAATACTGTCGAATGTCGCTTTTGATTCCGCTCTCTCCATTAAGATCGTTTCAGCCCCGAACATTTCCGGTACTTCTGTTAAAACGGTGGTCCCTCCTTGAGCCACAATAAAATCGGACAGTCTGCCTAAAAGTGGATTTGCGGTAATGCCTGAAAACCCATCTGATCCTCCGCATTTCAACCCAATTTTCAGCTCAGATAACGGAATGTCTTCACGCTGATCTTCTTTCGCTGCGTCATAAATTTCCTTGAGCAAAGCGACACCTGTCTCAATCTCATCCCCTACTTCTTGGCTTCTTAAAAATTTCACCCTCGTCTGGTCATACTCCCCTAATGTAGCTTTAAAATCCTCAATGTCATTGTTTTCACAGCCAAGCCCTAGAACGAGAACCCCTCCAGCATTCGGGTGCTTTACGGCATTTTGTAAGATGGTTTTTGTGTTTTCATGATCATCCCCAAGTTGGGAGCACCCATAATTGTGCTTTAATACTAACGCCGTTTCAAAAGGATGGATGCTTCCCCCCATTTCAGCAGTAAATATTTGAATGATTTGATCGGCAATGCCATTGACACACCCAACTGTTGGGACAATCCAAAGCTCATTTCGTATACCACTTGCGCCATTTTTTCGTTTATACCCTTTGAATGTCAGATTCGTTTTTTCATAGGGGTTTTCTGTTAAAGAAGGTCGGTATTCGTAATCGAGCTTACCTGATAGATTCGTTTTGATATTGTGCGTATGCACCCATTCTCCAGTCGAAATCGCAGTGGATGCATGACCAATGGGGTAGCCATATTTGATGATATTCTCTTTTTCTTTGATCTCAGCCAATGCAAATTTATGACCTTTAGCAACGGTTTCTTTTAAAATGATTGTATGTCCTTGGTGCTGAAGCTCTTCGCCTTGCTCAAGCACTTTTAAAGCGATGCCAACATTATCTGAAGGATGAATCACAACAAAGTCTCTCATACCTTCTCCCCCTGACTTTCATATTGAAGTATTTGGTGAACAGCAGCTCTCATGCCATTTTCATGAATGCAGGTGAGCTGCTCGGCTACTGCATCCTTCAGCCCTGCGATCCTCGTCAAATCCATCCCCCATAAAACTTCGTTTGAAAGAAGTCGATCGACCATTAATTCATAGGAATGTTCCACTTCCTCCCATGCTTCCTTCATGAATGTCATCACAGACTCATCATCCTTTATTTGCTCTGCTTGGATTTGATAAAAATAAATCAAACTGCTCAGTGAGAACATAAGTTTCGTAGGCAACTGTTTTTTTAGCTCTATATAATCTAGAAGAGACGGGAGAATACGTGCCCGAAATTTAGATACACCATTTAAGGCAATATCGAGTAATTGATGTTTGACAAAAGGGTTGCAGAATCGATCCCAAACGGATTGTGTATAAAGCAGCAGCTCTTCTTCAGGAAGTGGCAAACTTGGCAGCACTTCCTCCTCAAGCATGCGGCGAATGAACACACCAACATGCTCATCATCCACCGCTTTTTTGACAGTATCCAAGCCACATGAATATGCAATCGGCACCATCGCTGTATGCGCACCGTTTAAAATGCGAACCTTGCTCATACGATAGGGAGCGATATCTTCCACAAAAAGTACGTTTAACCCTGCTTCTTGAAAAGGAAGCTCTTTTTGAACAAACGGAGGTGCTTCAATGACAAACAGGTGATAATATTCTGCCGTGACAAGCAATTCATCAATATACCCCTCTTCTTTTTGAACAGTCTCCGCTGCTTTCTGAGAAAATCCTGGGACAATCCGATCAACTAACGTATTACAGAACGTGTTGGCTTCCTTGACCCAAGCCACAAAATCAGGCGGAAGATTCCACTCAGCTGCCATTGTGATCACATATTCTCTTAATCGATCACCGTTTTGTTCAATCAATTCACAAGGTAAAATGATCAAGCCCTTTTTCTCATCTCCAGAAAAAGCTTTGAAGCGGTGATACAAGAAGGCTGTCAGCTTTCCTGGAAAACTTGCTTGCGGCCGATCTTCTAATCGGTCCTCTTTTCTTAACACAAGTCCTGCCTCTGTTGTATTAGAAAAGACAAAGCGCACATCAGGACTTTCCGCTACATGTAAAAAGGCTTCATAATCTGTATATGTGCTGATTCCCCTGCTGATGGATTGAATGACGATCCGTTCGTTCATTTCTTTTTGGTCATGAAACCCTTGAATACATAAAGTGTACAAACCATCTTGTTCATTTAGAGCGGTCACTGATCCTTTTCGAGGAGGAACAACCACTGCTCTTCCTTTAAAATCTGTACAGTCGTTTAACTTCTGGATCTGCCAATTCATAAATCCCCGCATAAAGTTCCCTTCGCCAATTTGTAGAATGGTTTCAGGATATTCAGCCACTGGGTACACATCTTTGGATAATCGTCTCAAACGCTTTTCCTCCCCGCATTTTTTGCACACGTGAACATTTTCATTTAAAAGATGCTGATTACTGCACCTTTTTTACTGAATCTCTAATCATCAGCTCTGTGTGGACATACACTTTTTCCAGATGATCGTCTTCTTGCTTTTCACCGTTGATGACTGAAAGGATCGCTTCTGCTCCAAGCGCACACATTTTTTCAATTGGCTTTTTGACTGTTGTGAGGGCAGGCGTTGTATAAGATGAAAATGAAATATCATCAAAACCGATAATAGAGAGATCATCAGGACACCTTTTACCTTTTGCAAACAATGCATTCATCGCACCAATCGCCATGTCATCGTTTGAGCAAAAAAGGGCAGTTGGCGGATCATCAAGAGTGAGTAAGGCTTCCATTGATTCATAGCCGCTCTTCATATGATAGTCGCCTGTGATCATGTATTCCTTCTTCATGGGTACATGATGGTCAATGAGTGCTTGCAAAAAACCAGCTTTTCTTTCCTGTGTGGATTTAAACCCTTCTTTCCCTTCAATAATGGCAATTTGTTTATGCCCCTGCTGAATGAAATAGTGTGCAGCTTGGTATGCCCCTTCACCATCATCCGCTAATATATTCATCACTTGATTACTTTCTACACGGCGATTCAGTACAATAATGGGAATGCCCTGTTTTTTCACATGATGGATAAACGCTTCATCATGCTCGCTTTGGCTCATAAGCAAAATACCATCATACCGCTGTTTATGAATGGTTGTGTAATCGTGAAAATCGTCAATTCCTCTTACAACCAAATGATAGTTTTCTGTTATTACACTGTTGACGCCTTTTAATGCATCAACAAAGAAACTTGAGGATGTGCCTTCTGTTAAACTCGTAAAAAACAGACCAATTGTAAATGATTTTTGCGAGACAAGGCCTCTGGCATGGACATTCGGTGAGTAATTCAGCTGTTTTGCAATCGACAAGATGTTTTGTTTTGTTTTCTCTTTAATAAAAGGACTGTTATTCAAAGCCCTTGATACTGTGGTATGAGAAACGTTTGCCAATTTTGCTATATCTTTGATTGTGACTGTCATGCTATTCCGCCTTTTATGATTTTTTATCATCTTATCATAAAAACGCTTTCATATTCTTGCTTTTTGTTCATATCATCTTGCTTTTATGCGAAAGCTCATTTGCCCGTTCAAATTGAAAATACTGCTTTGCATTTTCATAGCTGATTCCTTTTACCATTCCCCCTAGCAAATTGAGATCATTAGGCGCTTCACCTTTTTCCACCCAATCTCCAATGATGTCACATAACAGTCTACGAAAATATTCATGTCTTGTGTAAGACAGGAAGCTTCGTGAATCTGTCAGCATCCCAATAAATCGGCTGATCAGTCCGATACTGGAAAGTGCCATCATCTGCTCTGTCATTCCCTGCTTTGTATCATTAAACCACCAGGCTGTTCCATGCTGCATTTTCCCAGGAGTCTTTCCATCTTGAAAACTTCCAGCTATCGTTGAAATCACCACATTGTCCCTTGGATTCAAGGAATAGAGGATGGTTTTTGGCAATGCATGTGCTTGTTCTAACCGATCTAATACGCGGCAAAGAGGTTTTGCAATGTCTTCATCATTCATTGCATCATATCCGGTATCTGGTCCAAGCCGCTCAAACATTTTCGAGTTGTTGTTTCTGAGCGCATTGATATGAAGCTGCATCGCCCATCCCCGCTGAGCATATGCCTGACCTAGTTCAATGAATGTGTGTGTTTTAAATTGAACCTTCTCCTTTTCCGTCAATGGATGTCCAGACATTCTTTTATGAAAAATGATCGTAGCTTCTTCTTCCGTCGTGTCTTCGTACGTCATTTCATTGATGGCATGATCTGAAATCAAACAGCCCTGTTCATGAAAGAAATCGATTCGCATATGAAGTGCTTTTATGAAGTCTTGATAGGATTCGATCTTGATAGATGAAACCTCCGCTAGCTGATGAACATACTCGATAAACAAGTCATTTGTGATATCTAATGCCTTATCTGGCCGAAACCCTGGCAGTACTTGCACAGAAAAGCCTTCTTCCCGCAGTTGTTGGTGATAAATCAACGAATCAACCGGATCGTCTGTCGTCACAACCGTTTCAACATTTGATTTCACAATGAAATCTCTCGCACCAAATCCATCTCCTTGCAACTTTTCATTTACTTTTTTCCAGATGATGTCTGCGCTTTCTTCATTCAAAAGTTCTTCAACATCAAAATATCGTCTTAGCTCTAGATGGGTCCAGTGATAGAGAGGATTTCCAATCGTCATCGGAACAGTTTTCGCCCATGCTAAAAATTTCTCATCATCTGAGGCATCCCCTGTGATATGTGTTTCAGGTATCCCATTTGCTCTCATGGCGCGCCATTTGTAATGATCCCCGTAAAGCCATGCTTCGGTTATATTTCGGAACGTTTTATTTTCATAGATTTCTTTTGGACTTAAATGACAATGGTAATCAATAATCGGAAGGTTCTTTGCAAACTCATGGTATAGCTTTTCCGCCGTTTGACTGTTTAATAAAAACTGCTCATCTAAAAAGGCTTTCATCAAACTCCCCCATCTCTTATAATGATGAAAATCAATTTGTTCACGTTAACAATTTTATTGTAATCGTTTACAAAATTGATTTCAATCCTAAAACAAGAAAAAACGATCTCCTTTAGAAAAGAAAATCGTTTTTTGGTTATTTTACAGAGGGTGTTTTCTTTAGGATAATCGCAATAGTTGTTCCTTGACCTAATTCACTTTCTACTTGAATATCGCCATCGTGTAGCAAGACAAGCTCTTTTGCAATCGCCAGTCCTAATCCTGTTCCATTTGTTGGATCATTCGTATTTGTCCCTCTATAGTAACGATTAAATAAATGATCCACCGTTTCTTGCGCCATTCCGCGTCCGTTATCTTTCATTTCGATCCGAACTTCATCATTTGTTTCAGATAGAACAGCTTGAATAAGAGTACCTTTCTGGTTATGCTTCACTGCGTTCGCCAGCAGGTTCTCAATGACTCGTCTAAACCAGGCTTTATCGATCTCAAACATGACACCCTCTGTTTGATCTTCAAAGGATGATAAATAATCTTCTGAAAGCGTGCTTCTTGAAAACTCGTCCATAATGGAGGCTAAAAATTCACCAAGCTCAACAGGTTTTCGATTAATAGGCAATGCACCATTTTTCAATCGATACGTGAGGTTTAAATCCTCAATCAAGGTCGACATGTATTCTGATTTCTCACGAATGACTTGTCCCATTTCCATGACTTCTTCCTTGGACCATTGGTATTGATCTGATTCTAGCATTAATCCATAGCCGTAAATCGTGCTAAGAGGCGTTTTTAGATCATGAGACAGCCCTGCGATCCATTCTTCCCTTGTGGTTTGAATTTTTCTTCGGTTTGCTTCATTCTCTTTTAACGTATTGGTGAGCTGATCCATTGTTTTGAGGATATCCTCAAACAGCCGGTACTCCCGCTTAATACGGCCCTTTTTATTTTTACTTACTGGAATACCTTTTCTATTTGTTGGCTCCTGCAACTTATTTCTTGATAAGAAAATCAGCCAGCGGATAATGTGATAGATCGGTAGCCCATAGCGATACGAGTACCATAATGTCATAACGATAATAATCGTAAGCGCAAGACCTGCAATCAAAAGCGTTGTATATTGGTTTAAAGCCTCTGTCTCTTTATCATAAAGCTCGTCTGGGCTGTATACTTTGTTTGGCACCGAAACAATCATATACAAATCCTTATTCACTTTGATATACGACAGGTCACTTCTAAACTCCCAAGGCTTTGATTGATACTTGAGCAGTTCAACATCCGTTACGTTATTTTTCAAATTATTTTTGGCTCGGATACCTTTTAAGTATTTTCCTTCTTCATTAAACAGATGCACCGATCCATTCATTCTTTTCAAAAATTCTTTTGTTTCAACCGAATATTGAGACAATGCAGCCAGGTTTTTTTCATGCTGCTTGAGATAATTGGCTACCTTTGTGCTGTTCGTTTTAAATCCATATAAGACGATAAAGCTTTCTTGATCAATCTCAATTGGCCAGAAGTACATCTTGTAATCTTTAAATTGTCTTTTTTCAAAGATCTTGATCATTTCATCCTTTTGATAGGATGTTGGAATGTTTTTAGGGAGTTGATAGCTATAGACGTTGCGTTTTTTGGAATCAATCACTTGTAGCCAGCCATCACGTTTTTCCACTGCTTGTTTGAGCTGATCATCGGCTTCCATTTTTCCATCCTCGTTAAAATAAAGCCAGCTCATGAGTGTATCTCCATCTGCCTTCGTTAAACCAGTTTCAGTCATATTCTCATAGCGCTTTTGAAAATAAAGATTTTCAGAGAATGTTTGCCCGATCGTTAGAATGACGATGACAATAAACATTTGTCCGACAAAGTGAAAGAAAAGTTTTGTTCGTAAATTCATAAACTATTGAAGAACCTTCACAGGTTGCGGAATGAACTTATAGCCCATACCACGGATCGTCACAATATATTCAGGCTGGCTTGGATCTAACTCTATTTTTTCTCTCAGCTTTCGGATATGAACCATGACGGTGTTGTTGTCACCATATGACGGAACACCCCATACTTTCTCATAGATTTGATCTTTTGAAAGTACCACATTCGGATGGTCACAAAAATACTTCAGCAAGGACAAAAGCTGAGCTGAGCAAGCTGTCACCTTTCCCCTTACTTTCAACTCGGCTGCATGAGGATGGTACGAGAAATGAGCATATTCATATTGACTGTGCGCTTCTTCCTGCTCCTCCTGTAAGGAGATATAAGTTCGGTTTAAGTGCGCCTTAATTCTAGCTACTAGCTCTAACGGATTAAATGGCTTTGTGATGTAATCGTCTGCACCTTGTGCAAATCCAGTCAATTTGTCTACATCAGACGTTCTTGCTGTTAAATAGAAAATCGGTGCCTTCGTCATTTTCCTGATGTCAGGCAGAACATCAAAGCCTGACTTACCGGGCATCATCACATCTAGAAGTAAGAGGTGGATGTCCTCGTTTTTGACAATATCTAATGCTTCATCTGCATGATAGGCTTTATAAATATGTTGAAACCCTTCTTTTTTTAATACGCGTTCAACCATTTTTACAATTGCTTCTTCGTCATCTGCAATCAATATTTTTGCTGTTTCCACGCATCTCTTTCCTTTCTAGCTATGATCTCTAACCGTATATTACCATTGTCCAAAGTAAAAAAGTACCTCTTTTCTGCATAAAAGCGAAAAAAGATCAACTGGAGAAAATGGCATCACAAGGTAATATCAAAAAATGCAAAAAAACCCGGTCATACATACCGAGTTTTTTGTCCATCTATTATCCGTTCACAGCTTCAAGCTTTCTTTCATGATTCATTAAGTCATATGTTAAACAGATTGGCTTATTCGTTCTCGGATCAAGAACAATTTCTGCATCGATGTGGAACACCTGACTGAGCACCTCTTTTGTCATGACTTCATGAGGCGTACCATCTTTAATGACTTTCCCTTGATTGAGGGCAATCATGTAATGTGAAAAGCGTGCAGCATGATTGAGGTCATGAATCACCATCAGCACCGTTCTGCCCTGCTCTCTGTTTAAGCGTTCTAATAGCTGAAGGATCTCCAGCTGATGAGCAAGATCTAAATACGTCGTTGGTTCGTCTAATAAAAGCAGCTCTGTTTCCTGAGCGAGTGCCATCGCAATCCATACCCGCTGACGCTGTCCACCGGAGAGTGCTTCAATTGGCCGGTCATGAAATGCAATCATTCCCGTCTCCTCAAGTGCCCATCTGATGATTCGTTTGTCCTCATTTGATAAGCGGCCAAATCCATTTTGATGTGGGAAACGTCCATATGACACAAGCTCATAAACGGTCAGACCACTTGGGGCTTCAGGCGTCTGCGGTAAGATAGCCATTTGTTTTGAAATTTCTTTTGTTGGTGTTTGATGGATCGCCTGGCCATTTAAATAAACAGCACCTTGATGGGACTTCATAATACGAGACATTGTTTTTAAAATCGTTGACTTCCCGCACCCATTCGGCCCAATTAATGTGGTCACCTTGCCTTTTGGGATGCTGATATTTAAATCGTCTACAATCAAACGGTCATGATAGCCAATACAAAGCTTTTCTGTTTCAAGTGATTTCATCTGTTGTACTCTCCTTCCTCATTAGTTCGTTTTCATCAATAAGTAAATGAAGTAAGGTGCGCCTAAAGCAGAAACGACAAGTCCAACGGGCACCTCTGATGGAGCAAGTATGACACGCCCAAGTGTATCTGCAAGTAATAACAGCAGTGCACCAATCATAGCGGACGCCGGTATCATTCCTTGATGTTTCGGCCCAACTAGCTTTCTTGCGAGGTGTGGTGCCGCTAACCCTAGGAACGATATACTCCCTGCAACTGCGACACTTGCACCGGCTAATGCAACTGCAATCAGCATGAGAAAACTTCTTTCTTTATGAACTGAAATCCCTAAGCCATAAGATATCTGATCACCCAAATTCATGATATTTAAGTAGCGTGCCCTCACCATCGCTAATACAAGAAAAATCAGCATCCATGGCACGACTGATAAGACATATGTCCAGCTTGAGCCCCAAATACTTCCTGACAGCCACACAATGGCTTGGTTAAAATCATTTGGGCTCATCTTTAATTGAATGACTACAATTGCTGCCGAAAATGCAGCATTGATCCCAATACCAGTTAAAATCAATCGAACAGGCGTAATGCCCTTTTTCCACGCTAGCACATAAATGAGAAATGCAGCAAAGGCTGCACCTGCGAAAGCGAAAAGCGGCAGTACAAATATCGTAAAATCACCTAAGTTCGACATCGAGCCCTGAAAGGCAAAGATAAACAAAACAACCGCAAAACCTGCACCCGCATTTACACCTAGAATGCCGGGATCAGCTAAACCATTTTGAGAAACACCTTGCCAAATGGCACCTGATACAGCGATAGAAGCGCCAACAAGTAAAGCGATGACCATCCTTGGAAGTCTGAACTCGAATAATACAAGCTCATCCATTTCACTTCCGAGTCCAAAAAATGTTTTGAATGTATCCATCGGAGAAATCCTTATCTCTCCGGTATTTAAACTAATCAGGAACACAGCCACGATGGCTAAAAAGATCATGACCATCGTTCGTTTGTATTTCTTTTTCTTTGCCTGCTGCACCATTTCCATTTAAATTCCGCTCCTTTCACGTCTCGCTAAATATAAGAAGAAAGGAACGCCTATAATGGCTGTAATGGCACCAACTGGCGTTTCAAACGGCGCATTGACAAGCCTTGCCGCAATGTCTGCATAAATGAGCAAAATAGCCCCTAAAATAGCTGAGCAAGGTATAATCCAGCGATAGTCAACGCCGACCAAGAAACGCGTAACATGAGGAATCACAAGCCCGATAAAGCCAATAGAACCTGCAACTGACACGGCTGCACCTGTTAAAAGGATCACGACCAATATGCCAAGTACCTTGACTGTTCGTGTATATTGTCCAAGCCCTTTTGCTAATTCATCGCCCAAGCTTAAAACCGTAATGGAGCGGGCAAGAACCATAGCGATGATCAGTCCTACAACCGCAACTGGAATGATGATCTTAATATTGCTCCAATTTACCCCAGCCACACCGCCTGCGTACCAAAAACTCATATCTTGCGCGACGTCAAATCGAATGGCAATCGCTGAGGAAATTGAGCTTAAAAGTGCGCCAACAGCCGTACCGGCTAATGCGAGTTTTACAGGAGTAAGCCCCCCTTTTGAAAGGGTTCCAACCCCAAATACAATAGAAGCACCGAGTGCGGCACCCAAAAATGACCAAAGAATTAATGTAAAAGAAGATTGGCCTGGGAAAAAAGCAAACGCAATGGCAATCGCAAATGCAGAGCCATTTGTCACACCCATGATTTCAGGAGACGCAAGCGCATTTCTTGTCATGCCTTGCATGATGGCACCCGATACTGCTAAAAAGGCACCGACAAGTGCGGCACCAACTGTACGCGGCAGCCTCAGTTCCCTAATGATTTGATGTGAGGTTTGTTGTGAGTCAAAATGAAAGACGGCTTCCCATACCGTGTGTAAATGAATGTTTGCCGCTCCTAGCGATACTGATAAAAAAAGACCGAATGCTAAAGCAATGATTCCTATGATGACAACAGCTGCTGTACCAAAAGGCTTTGTCACAATATCTATCGCATCATCTTTAGCTGACAGCTGTTTATTCGATTGTGAGCCCAAAACCAGTCTCTTCCTTTCCGTTCATATCTATTCGTTATTAGTGATAATGATTATCAATCTCGGAGTCTAGTATATCACTTTCTTCACGTTTTGAAATCCTTGTTCTGATAAATTTCTTTATTTTCATCAAAAAACCGGGAGAATTTCACCATTTTCATTTTGGTCATAAAATAGCCGATGCATTTTTTCTTCTATCATGTTAAGATATAATCGCGAATGAGAATCATTATCATAAACAATTGAATAGGAGCGAACTTTTGTGAAAAAACGAACTGGACTTCTTTTGATTTCCTTCATGACCCTTATGATTTTTACTGCTGCTTGCGGCAGCACTTCCAATAAAGAATCGGGAGCCAAAAAAAATGCCACGATCACCTATCAAGATGTAAAGGGTGAAGTGAAACTGCCTCAAAACCCACAACGAATTGTGCTTCTGGCGGAAAGCTATTACGGGGATCTCGTCACACTCGGCAAAACCCCAATTGCTGCCACTGCGCCCATCTTTAAAAACCCTTTCTATAAAGGGAAAACAGATGGAGTGAAAAATCTCGGAAAATCTCCCTCTGTTGAGAAAGTAGCCTCTTTGAAGCCAGATATGATCATTGCTTGGGGAGAAGATGAGAAATTTGATCAATACAAAAAAATTGCACCTACAGTTGCCATTCAATACAATCAATATTCGTTTAAAGACCAGCTAAAAGAATTCGGTAAAATGACAGGCACATCAAAAAAAGCAACGGATTGGATCACAAAATGGGATGCCAAAATTGCTGAAGTGAAACCAAAAGTAACAAAAGCTGTAGGAAACAAAACCGTTTCGATCGTATCACCATTCGATAAGGGCATTTACATTTTCGGTAACACTTTTGCACGCGGTGGTGAAATCATTTATGACGAGCTGAAATTAAAAGCTCCGAAGGCCGTCCAAAAAGAAGCCATCGACAGTGGTGTCGGTTATGCAAACATTTCTCTTGAAAAGCTTCCAGAATTTGCAGGTGATTATATTTTCACAAGCCCATGGAGTGGATCAAAAAGTAATGGCGATCAAGTGTATAAAAGCAGCATCTGGGCATCACTTCCTGCTGTCCAAAACAAACGCGTATTTGAAACAGATACAGTCGGTTACTTCTTTAATGACCCTGTGTCACTAGAAGGTCAGCTCGAATTTATTGTGGATCAATTAACATCTGCCTCATAAAAAAATACGTTTCTCCAATGCTGGAGAAACGTATTTCTTATACTGTACCTTTGGCAAATTTTTTGGACATGAATGGGTAAAGTAAAATGCCAACTAAAAACAATCCAATACCAAGACCAAATGTTTTTAAATCAGCTGTGCCTGAAATAATGACCCAAGCGGAATACCCCATGGCCACAAGCGCAATGATCCCGTCTCTTGTCCGATTTCCTTTTTGGAGCTCATATGTGTCACCTTGCATGATGACCTTAAAGCTGTAGATCGACGACACGATATACGGAATGAGATACGCAAGTGTCGCTGATGTTGTTAAGAAAGTAAAGGCTTCATTAATCGTACGTGACATGACTGAGAAAATAAACAGCTGTGACATGATATTTGTGACAGTCAAAGCAAAAACAGGACTGCCTTTTTTGTTTGTTTTTGCAAACACTGCTGGGAAATCGCCAGCCTTTGCTGCTTGATAAGGGACTTCAGAACCAAGCAAAATCCAGCCGAGCATCGAACCAAATAAACAAATGATCGCAAGAAGTGCCATGACAATGCCGCCAGCCGGTCCGATAATCAGCTGAAGCACGTCTACGAATGGTTTATCAGAACCTTGCAATTGATCATGCGGCAGAACGCCCATTGTAATCAAGGTAATAATCATATAAATAGACAGTGCAATTAAAAGTCCTGTAATCGTCGCACGTTTGACATCACGCTGCGAGGAGGCTCTTCCTGATAAAATGACAGCAGATTCAATGCCGATAAATGCCCATAGTGTGGAAATGGCCGCATGATGAATTTGGCCTCCAAGTCCGAGCACTCCTTCACCACTTGCTGCTTCAACAGGGAAGTAATAATGTTCAAATAATGCTGTTTGGAATGCAAATAAGCCTGCGACAATAAAAAGGACGAATCCAAGCACCTTTGAAAAGGTCGTAATAAAATTCAGCTTACTTGCTGCGCTTAAGCTTGTAATTAAAATCGTATGAGTCCCCCATAGAAGGATTGTACATACGATAAACGTTGTGAGCTGACCAAGTGTGATCGCTTCTTTTCCAAAAGTAAAGATCTCCGTTTTCACGGTTAAAATTGGGAAAAAGGTTGTTAAATAACCAGCTAGGCTTGTGATAATGGCGACATTACTAATCCAGCTTGCCACCCAATATCCCCAAACCATTGTAAAACCGGCTGCTTTTCCTTTTTTCGGATCTTTAAAAAGCGCTCTTGCATAGCTTTGTGGTCCAGCTGTCAGCTGCGGTTTATGAATGGACAAATGTCCAAACACAAAGGCAATCATCAGTACGCCGCCACCTGTGACAAGCCATGCCATCGTCACACCTAAAGGACTTGCATGCTGGGCAAGTGTACTAGGCAGCATAAAGATGCCTGAACCTACCATATTTCCGACGACAAAAGCCGTCAATAACCAAAAACCCCATTTTTTTGTCTGTTCCATTTTCGTACCTCCGTTATATTCACTTTGGACCAGACCCGGCAGTATCTTCATTGATATATTTGTGAAGCAATGACTTGCATTCTTTATGTTCATGTTGGGTCACTTTCTTACCAGCATACCCTTTTCTTAGGCAATCAGAACATAAAAAAAAGCCTGAACAAAAGTCCATGCTTTTCAAAACATACACCTTGATCTCCGGATAGCCCTCCACGCTTCAAAGACGTGGCAGTCCTGCATTTGTTCAATGCAGACCCAGCATAAAGAAAGTTGGAGCTCTCTCTACACTTCGGCGCTGATGCCTTTTTTCTCATGATCAACGATTCCATCTCTCCCATGAGTGACTCATCATCCGCGCAACCTCTACCTCACTGAGACATAGCGTGAGGATTTCTATTCATTTTTACTACACGAAGATTATCAAACATTCTCATATCTGTCAAAGGGAAAAACATAGAAAAAAGGCAGAGAAATGATTCTCCGCCTTTCTGTCAGCTTATTGATGGTTGTTTTTCTTCTTTTGGACAGCTTCTTGAAGCGGATCGCCTGCTAGTTCTTTACTTGCTTCTTCTAACAGCTGATCGACCTGCTGATGGTCTTTCTCGCTTTTCGCCTTTTTATCCTTTTGGAAAAATGACATCGCTATTTCCCCCCCTTTTCATAAAATGCCTTTGCCTGTTTAATTTGTGCTACAGCGCTCAGCATTATACAAAGAGGAGCGGTTCATTCATCGTGAAAGGTCTGTCTCATTTTTTGCAAATACGTTAGAAAGGTCTTTAAGTCTTCCTCTGTGAAGTCTGACATCATATGCTGAATCACCTTTCCAAAAAGACGTGTATGCTTTTCGTAAATAGCCAGCCCTTTTTCCGTGGCTTCTAGCCGGACAAGGGAATGATCGTCCTTGTCCCTCTCTCTCTGAATATAGCCTTGCTCACATAATTTATTGAGGGCAATGGAAGCGGCACCTGGGTTGAGCGAGAGTCTTTGTTTGAGCTCTTCAGCATGTGATACTTTTCCTTGTATCAATATAGAAAGAGCATATATCTGTGGAGGCGTGATGTCTTTTTCTAACTCAAGTAACTTGCGGTTTAATTTACGGCTGACTTCATAATGTACAAGAACAATTTCTTTTAAAATGTCTGCATTACTCATCCGAATCGCATCCTTATCGTTAGTGTCAAGATGACTTCCTTCTTATTATAGAATGTTTTTCTAAACAGCCAACTATTTTATCCCATTTTTCTTTAGAAATAAGCCTTGCTGAATGGATTCACCCTTGATATAGTGAGTACTTGAACAAAAAACAGAACAGGAGTACGCATCATGACAGGAAAAACACATATTATGGGCGGAATTGCCGCCTCCACAGCCGTCGCCTATTATTACGGATTCGAACCAGTGACGATGGCTGCTGCTGGATCAGTAGGTGCCCTCATCCCAGATCTATGTCATACGAAAAGCAAAATCGGCAGGAAATTCCCGCTCCTTTCCACACTGATCAGTAGTGTGTTCGGGCACCGCACCTTTACACATAGTTTATTATTTCTGCTGATCATTTATTTTATTGCGACAACATACATTCCAAATGATAGCCTCAGTACCGGGTTACTAGTTGGGATGGCAAGCCACCTCATCCTTGATGCAGGCACAGTGAACGGTATTAAATTTTTGTTCCCTGCAACCATGAAAGTACGCCTCCCCTTTTATGTCAAAACAGGCAGCACAGGAGAACAAGTCGTACTAGCTGCTCTGACCATTGTTACCTGCTATTACATGGCTGTCATTTGCGGAATATCCATCCCATTGCCGTTTTAGAAAAAGAAAAAAGAGTTTTGCAAAAAAGCAGGATATGAATTGATCATTCCTCATTTTTTTAGTAGTTTTAAGATAAGTGTTTTTGCCTTGCAGCTGAATACAGAATGGTGAGGAGTTACATAAATGAAAGCGTTTTTCAAAAATCACTGGTTTTTAGTGTACTCCATCCTCTTTATGTGGATGAAAACATACATCATTTATCAATTCGGATTTCATATACGAACGGCCAATCTGTTTCACGAATGGCTGCTTTTGATCAATCCACTTAGCTTTTTGCTCCCTTTGTTTGGGATTGCTCTTTTCTTAAATGAAACGAAACAAAAGGTCTTTTTATTGACCACAAATTTTATTTTGACAGCCATTTTGATATCGAATACGATCTTTTACGGTTTTTATATTGATTTCATTACCATTCCTGTCTTATTTCAAGCAAAGAACATGGGAGATATGGGCAGCAGTATGACTGAATTGTTTCATCCGCTATTTATACTCATGCTGATTGATTTTGTGGTGCTGGCATGGCTCTTAAAACGGAAACCGTTATCACCAAAAGCGTCTTTTAAGACGATCAAAACATACTATGTGGTTTGCTGCAGTTTTCTATTGTTCCATGTCAGCTCAGCCATGATGGATCACCCTCGTTTTTTGACAAGCTCATATGATCGAGAAGTCATTGTACGCAACCTTGGGCTGTTTCAATTCCATTTGTATGACGGTGCCGCTCAAACAGCACGTATTGGACAAAAAGCCTTTGCTGACGAAGATACACTTTCAACAGTGGCAAACTACACAAAAGCTGATTACAGTGCACCGAATGAAGACTACTTTGGACTTGCTAAAGGCAAAAATGTCGTGTTCATTTCACTTGAATCAACACAGCAATTTGTCATGAATCAAAAGGTGAATGGACAATACATCACCCCATTTTTAAATCAACTTGCCAAAAAAAGCTTCTATTTCGATGAATTTTATCAGCAGACAGAGCAAGGCAAAACGTCGGACTCAGAGTTTATCGTCGCAAACTCCCTCTATCCATCTAGCAGTGGCGCTGTCTTTTTCACAGCGAGTGACAACGAATATGACACACTGTACAAGCAATTGAAAAAAGAGAATTATCAATCCGTCCAATTTCATGCGAATAATAAAACGTTCTGGAATCGTGATGTGATGTATGAATCTCTTGGGATTGACCGCTTTTATGATGTCGATTCATTTGATGTCAATGAACAGAATTCGACTGGCTGGGGCTTAAAAGATATCGACTTTTTTGACCAATCCATTGATTATTTAAAAAAGCTGAAGGCGCCTTATTACAGCACGTTTATTACCTTAACCAATCACTTCCCATTTGAAATTGATCCAAAGGATCAGTTCATTGATGAATATGATTCGACTAGCACCATTTTAAACCGCTATGTGACCACCGTCCGCTATCAAGATGAAGCCATCAAAAGGTTCTTTGAACGAATGAAAGAAGAAGGACTATATGAAAATACAATGTTTGTCCTGATGGGAGACCACTATGGCATTTCAGAAGCACATCATGAGGCAATGGCAGAGCTGCTGAAGCAGGATGAAATCACACCGTTTGATGCGGTTAAACTGCAGCGGGTCCCTTTTTTGATTTACATTCCTGGGGTGACAGACGAGGCGCCTCAAACCATTTCTGAAACAGCCGGTCAAATGGATGTCAAACCGACACTTCTTCATTTACTCGGCATTGAATCAAAAGATGCCATTCAATTTGGAAATGACCTTTTCTCCAATGAGCGTACACCGTTCGCTGTGCTGAGAAATGGAAACTTTATTACAGATGATTATCTTTATACAAAGAACACGTGCTATGATCAAAAAACAAAACAACCTGTTGAAGAAGATGAAGTATGCCAGCCCTATATAGAAAAAGCCAATAAAGAGCTGTCTCTATCAGATAAAGTGATCAACGGGAACTTACTACGTTTTTATCAGCACTAAAAGCTGCCCTCTGGCGGCTTTTTCTTTTCTCTTTTCCTGAAAACCTATGAATGGTCAAATAAGTTTGATTATAATAAAGGATACACATGATGTTGAATGATAAAGAGGTGTGATCATGAAATATTTATTCGTAACCTACGTCACCATCTGTTTGCTCCTGACTGGATGTCAAACGGAGTCGACGTCATCAGATCAAAGCAAAAAGACAGAACTTGTGATTTCAGCGGCGGCAAGCCTGCAGGATACTTTGAAAGAGATTGAATCTGCCTATGAAGATGATCATCCAAACGTGACACTCACGAATAATTTCGGGTCATCAGGTGCATTGAAGCAGCAAATCGCTCAAGGAGCAAAAGCGGATCTCTTCTTCTCAGCAGCTGAAGAGCCTTTTGATGACCTTGTTCAATCCGGCGACATCGATCAGGATCATACAAAGGATGTCATACAAAATGAGCTTGTCCTCATCGTGCCAAAAGATGGTTCCTCTTCTATCAAAACCTTTCGCGATGTTGATCACATAAAAGGAAAGATAGCGCTTGGCACACCTGAATCTGTTCCTGCTGGTACATATGCAAAAGAGATTTTCACAAAACTGAATATATGGGATCAAGTGAAACAAAACGCTGTCTATGGCAAGGATGTTCGTCAAGTATTAAACTATGTCGAAACAGGAAATGTGGAAGCTGGTGTCGTGTATAAGACGGACGCGCTCGTTTCTCGCAAAGTAAAGATAGTAGATGAGGCAAATCAAGACATGCATTCCCCCATCATTTATCCTGTTGGCATCGTCAAACAGACCGAACATATGAAGGAAGCGAATGCATTTTTTCAATATCTCCAATCAGATCCAGCCGCAGCGATTTTTAAAAAGTACGGCTTTCAAGTGAAATAATGCCGATGCTGACCGAAGATTTTCTTTCACCTATCTGGCTGTCCGTACAAGTGGCTGCTTTCAGCGGATTATTGGCTGTCGTTTTAGGAACGTCCATTGGTTTTTGGATGGCCCGTACATCTTTCAAAGGGAAAATGATCGTGGAAACGCTCCTCATGATGCCGCTTGTCCTTCCGCCAACGGTCGTAGGATTTCTGCTGCTCGTTGCGTTCGGGAAGAACAGCGTGATTGGACAAGCCATTGAATGGATCTTCCATCAGCCTGTCATCTTCACTTATTGGGCAGCGGTCATTGCATCGACAGTTGTCGCATTCCCGCTCATGTATCAATCAGCGAAAGCTGGTTTTTCTACGATTGAGTCAGACATTGAAGGTGCTGCAAAAGTTGATGGTGCGCATTCTTTCCAGGTCTTTGCCTATATTACCGTCCCACTCGCACTGCCATCTCTTCTCTCTGGTGCGGTTTTAAGTTTCGCAAGGGCCTTAGGAGAATTTGGAGCGACTTTAATGTTCGCCGGCAACATTCCTGGGAAAACGCAAACCCTCCCAACAGCCATCTATGTGGCGATTGATTCTGGACGAATGGAACTTGCGTGGGCTTGGACCATTTGTATTGTGATCCTGTCTTTCCTCATGCTGTTGGCTGTGCGCCGAAGCAGGACTTAAAAAATCCCCTTCTCAAAAAGAGAAAGGGGATTCAGATTGTTGACAAAGGGCTAAAATGAACTTGATTTTAGCCCAGCCCTTTGTCTTCTTTTCAGCGTGATAGAAAACCTTTGCTAGTCTAGGAAGCACCAGTACTCACTGACAAAATATGCGAGGGTTTGTCTACACGCTAAGGGGATAATTTTATTTATTCAAACCCAACCGTCATCGTTTCTGGATTAGACCCGACACGTTCGTTATTATTAAGTGCATTGATTTTTTCCATGTCTTCTTGTGAAAGCTCGAAGTCAAAAATGTCGGCATTTTGTTTAATGCGATCTTCATTGATTGATTTTGGAATGGTGACAACGCCGCTTTGCAGATCCCAACGCAAGATCACTTGAGCCACAGATTTGTTGTATTGTGCTGCAATTTCCTTTAATACGTCATGATCCAAAAGCTTTCCTTGCATCAGCGGAGACCATGCTTCAATTTGAATGCCTTTTTCTTTCGCATATTGTCGTAATTCGACAAGTGTCAGTTTTGGATGAAACTCCACTTGGTTCACCGCTGGAACAACCTCCGCATCTTTTAACAGCTCTTCTAAATGCTGCACGTAGAAGTTGCTGACACCAATCGCTCTTACTTTTCCATCTTTATAAAGCTTCTCAAGCGCACGCCATGTCTCTTTAAATGTATCTGCATTTGGTCCAGGCCAATGAATCAAATAGAGGTCTAAGTAATCAAGACCGAGCCGGTTTAAGCTTGCGTCGAATGCAGCGAGTGCTTTGTCATATCCTTGATCTGTGTTCCATACTTTTGACGTAATGAACAATTCTTCTCTTTTGACGCCAGATTCTTTAATGGCTTTCCCTACGCCTGTCTCGTTTTTATAAACGGCAGCCGTATCAATGCTGCGATAACCGTTTCGTATGGCTGCTTTTACGGCATCAACCACTTGGTTGCCGTCCTCCACTTTGAATACACCTAAACCAAACCATGGCATTTCTACTCCGTTATTTAGTGTTACGGTATCATTCAAGCTTTTGACCATGTTAACAACCACCTTTTCATAGATTCCATCTTTTTCATTATCTCATGTTGCGTTTGAAAACTCTATTATCAGGCGTTTCTCTTCGCTTCAATCGCTAACAGCAAAGCACCTGTCATACCTGCCTTGTCCTCAAGTCCAGGAGAGACAATGTATGTATCAAGCGGCGGCATGTCGACATAATCATTGACATACGCAGCCAGCTTCTCTCGAATGAGCGGAAATAGCTGTTTTTGCTTCATGACGCCTCCACCCATTATGATTCGCTCTGGGCTTAATATCAGCGTGTATTGCATTAATGCCTGTGCTAAATAATCTGCTTCAAGAGACCAAACTTCTTCTTCTTCGGTAAGCTCTTTAGCCGGCTTCCCCCACCTTGCCTCAATAGCTGGTCCTGCCGCCAGTCCTTCTAAGCAAGTACCATGCGCTGGGCAGACACCTGCGAACTGATCTGATTCATACTGCCTGACCAGGATGTGTCCCATCTCTGGATGTGAGTGACCGTGGAGAAGCTCATTTTTCACAACAGCCCCGGCACCAATCCCCGTACCGACCGTGATATACAGACAGCTGCTTAGCCCTTTGGCGGCCCCTTTTGTCAGTTCACCTAATGCTGCGGCATTGACATCTGTCGTAAAGGACACCGGTACGCCTAATTGTTTCTCCAGCTCAGGTATAAACGGGTAATGTTTCCATTCAACCTTCGGCGTATTCATGATGTAACCGTAAGAAGGATCGTCTTTCTGGACACAAATCGGTCCAAAGGAACCAACCCCTAATGCTGCAATTTCATGTTGCTGAAAAAATGGAATAAGTGATTGGATGGTTTTTTCCGGGTGCTCTGTTGGAATGGTCAATTCCTCTATGATATCACCATGTTCATTGCCAATGGCACAACAGAACTTTGTTCCCCCAGCTTCAATCGCTCCGTAATATGTCATCCTGCCTCTCCCCCTGCTCGTCTCTTTTTTTCATCATAAAACATAGGCGAGAAGATGACAACATCATGTATTGGTCAGTAAGACTGCTTCCATGTCGTTGATATACTCCCTTAAATGATGGGCAATATCACGATTGATTTCGCCATTTTCATATAAGGTTTGGATTTCATTACGAATCGTCTGTACGGCTTGGAAGTTAAGCTCTTTCTTCTTCCGGTCAAACGTACGATCCTTTTGCTGAAAGAAAGAAGGACCATGTTCACAGCGGAATATCACTTGATTGTAAAACCCAATGACTTGATGACACGTTTGTTGATTGTCTTCGGTCATATGGTGCTTAATAGAATCCACCGCAGCTTCAGCCGTTTTCTTACGGATTTGTTTATACGATTCCTCGTTTTCTAATATGCCGCTTGAAATACGCTGATTCGGACGCCATAGTTGAAGCCATTGTAGTAAGCGCAGAAACTTCACTTTTGAGAAACGAATTTTAAAGGAGTTGGAATAGAGCATTTCCAGCTCATGAAATCTCTCTTGCAGCTCATACGCTTCTTCTTTGTCGATTTTCTCTTCCTCAATCAACTGCTGAAGTTTCATCTGTTCTGCTTTAATGCCGTGTAGTCTGATTTTTCTCTCTTGTTTTCTCATACCAAACTGATACGGTTCCCGCTGAATATTTCTCAGCTTCATTCGGTAATCATTGATGAGTGCAAGGGAGACTTCTCGATTGTCTTCATTCATTCCTTCTTTTAGAGTTTTAATGGCACTTCTCAGCAGCTTCCGTTTCGCGTGCTGAATCTTTGTATCTAAGTCCACATCCACTTGCTTATCTTTTTTCTCCGATAAAATAGGCAGCAGCACACTCGCTAAAATGAGTGTACATAAAATGACGCCTGCTGCGAGGAAAATAATTAAATGACGCTCAGGAAATGGTGATCCGTCTGCAAGCGTAAATGGGATGGAGAAAGCACCTGCTAATGTAACAGCACCACGAACACCAGAGAATGTCATCAGCATGGAAGCACGCAGCTTCGGTTTTTTCGCGTTCTTCTTTTTCGATACACTCCAGTTTCCTGCCCAGAACAGCCATACCCATAGAAATCTGAGAATCATTAGACAGAATGTAATGATTAAAATGTAACTGATGACCTGCATATTATTAAAGGCTTCATCTTGGAAAATGACGGTCGATACATCAGGAATTTGTAACCCAAGTAAAACGAAAACAAGGCCATTTAAAATAAATAAAATAATATTCCACGTGTTTGAAGAAGCAATTTGCAGTTTTGCTAAATTCGCTTCCATTCGGTCTTGCTCGATGGCATGTGTCACACCACCGGCAACAACGGCTAAAATGCCGGATACGCCAATTTCTTCCGCTGCTAAATAAATCACAAACGGCGTGAGGATTTGCAGGATGATGTGCATTGTGACATCGTCCATGCCTAAACGGCGGAGAAAATAGCGGAAACGAATGATAAAAAACGACAGAATAAATCCAGTCAATAATCCGCCAGCAGCAATCAGAACAAAGCTAAAGGATGCCTCAGCAATGGAAAATGCCCCTGTAACCGTTGCAGCAATAGCAAATTTAAAGGCAACAAGTCCTGACGCATCGTTCATCAGCCCTTCGCCTTCCAGCAGTCTCATGATCCCCTTCGGCATATTCACACGGCTGGAAAGTGCACTTACAGCCACTACATCTGTCGGTGATAAAATCGCTGCAAGCGCAAATGCAGCTGGAAGTGGTATGCTTGGAATCATCCAATGGATGGTATATCCTGCGACAATGACCGTTGCAAATACGAGCCCTAAAGCTAATAGAAGAATGGGTGCTCTTAATTTCCACAGCTCGTCCCTTGGGGTACGCTTCCCATCATTAAATAACAGCGGTGCAATGAATAAAACGAAGAATAGCTCAGGATTTAAAGAAATATGTAAACCTGAAGGAAAAGCTGCGACCAATATCCCTAAACCCACTTGGATTAATGGAACTGGAATAAAGGGCAGAAAACGATTGATAATATTAGATGATGCAATGAGTGCTAGTAGTACGAGCACTGCCAAAAAAATCTCCACTAGTACATGTCCCTCCCATTTCATTTTTTCCGTCATGTTTTGCTTACATGCAAAGATGTGTTCATTTCTTTCAGATCCATCCGTTCGGTCATGAGCGTTTCTTTAGTATCCCGCAAAAAGCGAAACCAACACATAACAATCCATCTAGGCAAAAAAAGACTGAATCTACATATTCAGTCAAATGACAACATTTTCATCTCGTGTATTGTTCCAATGATGAATAAAGAACCTACTTTTATTTTACACGAAAACAGCTTGACCTGCTGACATCAAGCTCGAATAACACATAAAAAAAAGAGCGACATCGCCCTCTTTTCGTTTTACCCTTTATTTAAAAAATAAGACCTAGCGGGAAGCCGCCATTTGAATAAGTAGGAACAAACCCTGCATATGACGAGGATGACAAACAGCAGATATAAAGCAAGCTCTCCTTGCGCTAAGCCGAGTCCGACGAGTAAGCCGCCAAGGGCTGCCCATACTGCGTAAATCTCTGCTTTTAGCACAAGTGGCTTTCGTCCTGCTAATAAATCACGCACAATGCCGCCGCCACTTCCAGTCAAAATGGCTGCCACAATGACCGCACTGAGCGGGAGCTCTCTTTGTACAGCAAATAATGCGCCTTGAATCGCAAAGGCTGCTAAACCGATCGCATCCGAGAAATTCCCCCACGTGCTCCAGTGCTTGAGCAAAAGCTTTGGAAATAGGAACACGATCGTAATGGATACAAGGGCAATGGTAAACATTTTGCCCTGCGACCATAAAGCAGACACCGGAAGACCAATTAATAGATTCCGAATCGCTCCCCCACCAAATGCTGTGACAATCCCTAAAATGTACACACCAAGAATATCGTACTCTTCTTCCATTGCGACAATCGCACCACTAATGGCGAATGCCACAATGCCAATAATACTTAACACTTCCCATGCCATTTTCCGCTTATCTCCTTACCATTGTCTGATCATCTAACACTCTCCCCTTAATGTATATCTGACACAAATGAAAAGCAATACAAATTTTCTTTAAATTTTATCTTTTTGCAAAAATAAAAAATAGCCTGCTTAAAAGCAGGCTCAGATTGTTGACAAAGGGCTAAAATGAACTTGATTTTAGCCCTTTGTTTTTTTCAGCGTGATAGAAAACCTTTGCAGTCTAGGAAGGACGAGTACTGGCGCGGAGCGAATTTGACATTCGTGAGCACCAGCACGCAGGACTGACAAAGAATGCGAGGGTTTGTCTACACGCTGCAGCCTGCTTAAAAGCAGGCTATCTCCTCAATCTTCTTTTGCATTTAAAAGCAGCATACTAATGATGATCAGAATAAATGCAATGAGAGCTAAGAGTGGAATGGTGATAAAACCAAACCAGTTCAGATAATCAACGGAACAAGGAATACCGCTTAGACAAGGACGAATCGATGCAAAGCCTGGAATCTTTTGTTCCATATAATGATAGATGGAAAAGCAAGCACCAATCCCGGCCAAAGGGAGAACGTAGTACTTCACTTTGACATCGCCACGGAATGTAGCAATTCCAAGTAAAAGCACAAGCGGATACATGAAAATGCGCTGAAACCAGCACATATCACATGGAATAAACTTCTTTACTTCGCTTAAATACAGGCTGCTCATCGTCGCCACAATTGAGACGATCCAAGCGCTGTATAAGTAAATCAGTTTATTTTTCATGATTTTTTCCCTTTCAGCTCTTGATCAATTAATTCTTTGATTTCATCATAGTCATAAAAGTTTTGGACTTGTTTATTGTTAATGAAAATAGTTGGTGTTGCATTTACTTTGTATTGATTCACCAACTGATCATCTGTGTTCAGCTGTGGCTGATATGTTTTCTTTGATAGGTTATCTTTCAGCTTGTCCGTATCAATTTTCGTTGTCTTCTTCGCCAATTCGGTGAGCTTTGCTGGCGTTACCCATTCTGCTTCACTATCTGGTTGTGCGTTGTAGACCGCTTCATGAAATGCCCAGAAGTTTTTCGGATCTTCTTTCCACACTTCTTCAGAAGCCAGTGCTGCTAATACCGCACCGTCCCCATGAACAGGCAGTGGTAAATTAATAAATGAGAAGGATACATCGCCATTATCTATGTAGTCTGCTTTCAATTTTGGGAAAATGTCTGTCTCAAATGATTTACATGATGGACATTTGTAGTCCCCAAACTCGACAACTTGCACTTTTGCCTTTTGATCTCCCATGACAGGCTGTCCTTTAATAGACGGCTTACTGTCGACTGTTTGTGCTTCTTGGCTGTTGTTGTTACCGATCACAACGAAAATACCGATGAGAAGAGCTGCAATGATGGTTAATATAACTGCAAACTTGATGGATGAAGATTGATTATTTTTTTTACTCACAAAAGCACCTACCTTATCTTTTTCATTCATTCCTTCACAAAGAAAAAGGATAACAGCTCAGGAAAATGCCATTATCCAACTTCTTCTATTTTAACAAGAGGGGGTCTATTATGAAAGACGCTATTCATGAATTTTTCCTTACAATTTTATTTCATGACCCTCATCGCATTTAAAACAGCCAGTACAGTGACACCAACATCCGAGAAGACGGCTTCCCACATCGTTGCAATACCGAATGCACCAAGTATGAGAAAGACGGCCTTCACCCCAAGAGCAAACGCAATATTCTGCCATACGATGGCTCTCGTTCTTTTAGCGACAGCAATGGCTTCCGCTACCTTTGATGGCTGATCTGTCATAATCACAATATCAGCCGCTTCAACTGCTGCATCCGAACCAAGCCCACCCATGGCAATACCTATATCCGCTCTTGCCAAAACCGGCGTATCGTTTATGCCATCACCAACAAACAATAATTTGTCTTGAGATGCTTTTTTCTGATACATGTCTTCGATTTTGGCGACTTTATCCTGTGGCAATAATTCAGTGTGAACTTCGTCAATGCCGATCTGCTGTGCGACTGCATTTCCTACTTGCGCAGCATCCCCTGTAAGCATCACGGTTTGAATGCCCGCAGCTTTTAGAGAAGATATCGCTTCAACTGCATCGTCTTTTACTTCATCTGCAATCAAGATAGATCCCGCAAACTCACCGTCTATTGCTAAATACACAACCGTTCCGCTTCGTTTTTCTTTTTCAAAAGAAATGCCTTCTCGTTCCATCAGGCGATGGTTACCTGCCAATACATGGGCTCCGCGAATTGTCGCTTTGATCCCATGACCCGCAATATCCTCGTAAGATTCGATCTGGCTCTCATCAAGAGACGCTCCGTAAGCCGCTTTAATCGATTCTGCAATCGGATGCGAAGAATGTGCTTCTGCCAGTGCCGCAAAAGAAAGCAATTCCTCTTCTGACCATTTCTCATTCGCTGCTTCGATATGAGTGACTGTAAAGTTTCCTTTTGTCAAAGTACCTGTTTTATCAAACACCGCATAGCGCACAGAGTTTAAGGCTTCCAAGTAGTTACTGCCTTTCACTAAAATGCCTCGTTTTGATGCGGCACCAATCCCGCCAAAGAAACCTAATGGAATGGATACAACGAGAGCACATGGACACGAAATGACAAGGAAGACAAGTGCCCGGTACACCCAATCAGACAATTGAGCTGATGGGATGAGAAGCGGTGGTACAAAGGCAAGCAATAAAGCTAGCACGACCACAGCAGGTGTATAATATTTAGCGAACTTTGTGATAAAGTTTTCTGTCTGCGCTTTACGGCTGCTTGCATTTTCGACTAAATCTAAAATCTTCGTAACCGCTGACTCACTGAGCTCTTTTTGCACTTCAATTTCAAGAATGCCGTTTTGGTTCACAAATCCAGCAAGCACTTCTTTTCCTGCTTCCACATCTCTTGGAACAGACTCCCCAGTTAGTGCAGAGGTATCCACAAGAGAATAACCGTCTATCACGCGTCCATCCAAAGGAATTTTTTCACCTGGTTTGACAACAATACGGTCACCCGCTTTGACTTCTTCCGGCTTTACCTTTTTTGTTTCTTGCCCCACTTTGAGGTTTGCGTATTCTGGACGGATATTCATTAATTCGCTAATTGATTTTCTAGAGCGGTTCACAGCTGCCCCTTGGAACAGTTCTCCAATTTGGTAAAACAGCATGACTGCCAATGCCTCAGGATACTGCTGAATCACAAAAGCACCAACTGTAGCTATGGTCATTAAGAAGTTCTCATCAAATACTTGACCGCGCACAATATTTTTCAGCGCTTTCAGGACAACATCTCCGCCAACGAGTAAATACGCGGCGAAAAACATGATGAACTTCAGTAAGCCATTGTCAGGTATAAAATAAGCCGCCGTTCCAATGACTGCACCACCAATTAATTTCAGTACAATCGTTTTTAAATTCTTTGTTCCATGATCGTGATCGTGGTGATGTCCTTCTTCTTTTGGTGATACACTCACATGAGGTTCAATGGACTGAACGGTTTTTTCAATACGCTTTGACATCGTTTCTTGTGCATCAGCATGTGTCACAGTTAATGTACCCGTCGCAAAATTAATTGAGCAGGCTTCAACCCCTTCGAGTTTGCTGACACCTGTTTCAATTTTACGTGCACAGTTTCCACAATCGAGACCGCTTAATACGTATTCATCCTTCATCTTTTTCATGTTCTCACCTTTTTCTATATAAGTAGCCTTCCCTGATTCAATCAAACCTATCAGCTGCTGTAGATATTATATATGAGCACATATTCATATATTGAATTACCCTTATTATATGAGGAGTTCTTACAAACTGTCAATCATTTATAAGCAAATGTTTGAGATTTTTCGTATTCAAGGATGTCACGTGAATTTTCAATAATCCATGCTCATGTCCCCTCTTCGTTGCATAACATAAAAACGATCGCTTGATGGGAATATTCAGCATTTCTCTTTACAAAAGAAGGACATACGATTAGAATAAGATAAAAGTTTCCTTAAGGAAACAAATTAGCGTTAGAGAATCATTTCATCCTTTAGTCAAAATTATTAAATGTATGCATATATTTTTAGGAAACGCAATTGATGATCGAAAGGGGCCGCAAGAGATGTCAAACGCTTTAACAATCGACCGCCTGTATGTCTCATACCACGGACAGGATGCACTAGAAAACGTCTCTCTTTCCATACAGGAAGGAACGATGACTGGAATCATTGGTCCAAATGGTGCTGGTAAATCGACTTTATTGAAAGCATGTTTAGATTTAATTGAAAAGGATCAAGGGGATATTCGTTTTTTTGAACAACCCTTTAAACAAGTGAGAAAACAGATCGCCTATGTACCGCAAAGAAATGATCTAGACTGGACGTTTCCTATCCATGTGCTGGATACCGTACTGCTTGGCACATACCCAAAGCTCGGATTGATCAAACGACCGAAAAAAGAAGACCGTGCCTATGCGTACCATTGCTTAGAAAAGGTCGGGATGCAGGACTTTGCCAAAAGACAGATTGGGGAATTATCTGGCGGTCAGCAGCAGCGTGTCTTCCTTGCGCGAGCACTCGCTCAAAACGCACAGCTCTTTTGTTTAGATGAACCATTTGTCGGAATTGATATGGCAAGTGAAGAAACGATGATCGGCATTTTGAAGGAATTACGAGATGAAGGAAAAACCATTCTGGTCGTCCACCATGACTTAAGTAAAGCCGATGATTACTTCAGCCATCTCGTTCTTCTAAATAAAAAGCTGGTCAAAGCAGGGCCTGTACATGATATTCTTCGTCCTGAGGTCATGCTCCAAGCATACGAAACACAACTGCCATTTTTAAAATCAGCAGGAGGAGACGCGTAATGGAATTCTTAACCGGACTTTTTGAATATGCGTTTTTACAAAAAGCGTTATTTACATCCGTTATGGTAGGGATCATCTGCGGCGTCATTGGCTGCTTTATCATTTTACGGGGAATGGCTTTGATGGGAGATGCGATTTCACACGCTGTACTTCCAGGTGTCGCCATCTCTTATATGCTCGGCATTAACTTTTTCTTTGGTGCGGTTCTAACTGGTGTACTGACAGCCATCGGCATCGGATATGTCAGTCAAAACAGCCGCATTAAAAATGATTCTGCCATCGGCATCGTATTCACTGCTTTTTTTTCCATTGGGATCATTTTGATTACATTTTTGAAAAGTTCCAGCGATTTATATCATATCTTGTTTGGAAACGTACTAGCCGTTCGTTCATCTGATATGTGGATCACGCTTGGCATTGGCATTTTCATTTTGCTGGCTGTCATTGTTTTCTACAAAGAACTGCTCATTAGTTCATTTGATCCAGTGATTTCTTCGGTTTACGGTTTACCGAATCGCATGATCCATTATTTCCTCATGACCTTATTGACCTTAGTGACCGTGGCGTCTCTGCAAACTGTAGGTATTATTCTTGTTGTTGCAATGCTTATTACACCAGCTGCCACCGCTTATTTACTGACAGACCGGCTATGGATCATGATTTATTTATCTGCTTTTTTTGGAGCAGTTTCAGCCGTCGTAGGACTTGGGCTCAGCTTTACGTATAACTTATCGTCTGGTGCTTCCATTGTGCTGGTCGCGACCATATTATTCGGCAGTGCCTTTATCTTTTCACCGAAACAAGGGATATTGTGGAGATCCTTAAAATCGAAGCGAAAACGAACACAGTTAAAAAAGGAAGCGTCTATGTAAAAGGAGGACATATATGAAGAAGGTATTAGCAATCCGTTTGACCGCAGTATGTATTGCCCTTTTGGTCATCGCAGGCTGTTCTACTCAGCAAAAGAGTTCCGGAAAAGATGACGGTACATTAAAAGTTGTCACGACCTACTCCATTCTTTATGACATTGTGAAGGAAGTAGGCGGACAGCATGTCTCTATTCACAGCATTGTTCCCATTGGTACAGACCCACATGAATTTGACCCACTACCAAAGGATGTTCAGTATACGACGGATGCAGACCTTGTTCTATCTAATGGCTTGAACCTTGAAACAGGGAATGGCTGGTTTCAAAAACTGCTTGAATCGAGCGGCAAGGACGGAGATGATGCACCTGTAGCCGAGCTGAGTAAAGGCGTCAAAGTGAAGCATTTGTCTTCAAAAGGGCTTGAAAGCCAGCAGGACCCACACGCATGGCTGAATGTCGAGAATGGGATTCTTTATGCGCAAAATGCCAGAGATGCGCTCATTCAAGCAGATCCTGAGCATAAAGAGGATTACGAGAAAAATGCTGAAACCTATATCAAAAAACTTCAAACGCTTCACGATGAAGCAAAAGACAAGTTTGATCAACTCCCAAAAGACAAAAAACTCCTTGTCACAAGCGAAGGGGCATTCAAATATTTTGCGGATGCGTATGGACTGAAAGCCGGCTACATTTGGGAGATCAACACAGAAAGTGAAGGAACTCCTGGACAAATGAAGCGCATCATTCATTTTGTTAAAGACCATCAAGTTCCTGCCCTTTTTCTTGAAACAAGTGTAGATAAGCGCAGCCTTGAAAGCCTATCTGAGGAAACCGGAGTTCCGATTAAGGGGAAAGTATTTACGGACTCTATTGGCAAAGAAGGTGAAGATGGGGACAGCTACTATAAGATGATGAAATGGAATATTGACACCATTTACAAAGGATTGTCCTCATAGCAAAAAGACAGGTGGAATGAGTCCGCCTGTCTTTTTTGTCAACCTGCTATATTTTCCGGGTGTTTTTTCGGCCAAATGACGTAGCTGATGCTAATGATGAAATCAATGGTTAAGACCATCCCCCACACACTGACAAGCTGCATCAGAGATTCCGTTCGTTCTGGTGCTTGGATGAGATAGGTCAATCCATATAACAGCCCCGCTCCGATGACATAAGAGATGAAATGACGCGTCCAGCCCACCATCTCATACAAAGACCGCTCCTTCCCGTACTTTGGTTTTCCCTTCGGCTTAGGGCCTCCTGCAAAACGATAAGCAAACTTAGCATCCGCCCATTTCACCATTTGATGTCCAAAGGCAAGGCTCACACCAATATAAACAGCCGCAAGCCCGTGAATGACGTTCGCCACAGCCCCTTGCTTTAAATCTATATAAGTAGCCGCAAGAAGGATGAGATCTAAAACCGGCGTACAGACAAGAAAGAAAGCACCCCATTTTTTCTGTTTAAACACATAACGCAGTGTTAAGCCCATAAGAATAAACAGCCAAAAACCAATTTCACATGCCACAATCAATAAACCGACCAATTTCCCCACATCCTTTTTAACACGATTGTATTAAATAAAAAATAACACAACTGTGTTAAAAAAACAATAGCTGTGCTAAAATCAAGGTATGCCAAAAATCGTCGATCACCATAAACAAAAACAAAAGGTCGCTCAAGCTGCTATGAGAGTGATTAAACAAGAGGGATTGGAAAGCGCTTCTGTACGAAAAATAGCCGTTGAAGCTGGCATTTCAGCCGGCTCTATGCGTCATTATTTTTCCACACAGCAAGAATTATTTCTATTCTCCATGAATTTAATTCAGGAAAGAGTGAAGGAGCGAATTGCTAAGCTTCCATTAAACGGTTCAACAGAGGAAAATGTATTCACTTTATTGGAGCAGGTTCTTCCACTAGACGAAGAACGAATATTTGAAATGGAGGTGTGGCAGGCTTTTACAGTCAAGGCACTGACTGAACCAGATTTACAGCCGCTCAATGCAAAGATGTATGACGAGCTTTTTCAAACCGTTCAATTTTGCTTAATGAAATTGAAAGAGGATGAGCTACTGCTAGATCATCTCGATCTTTTATTAGAAACTGAGCGGCTTTATGCGGTCATCAATGGGCTTGCATTGAATGGAATCGTACAGCCCCATCGTTTACCGCCACAGCTCATGCGCTCCGTGCTACAGATGCATCTTCAATCCATCACAAAAAAAGACATGCTCTCCTTATAGAGAGCATGTCTTATTTAATCTTCCATGAAAATACGTTTCGCCTCGTAATAGAGCACCTGTACAAATTTCTTCACATTGATACGTGTGTGCTCTTCTCTTCCACTTTTCTCTTTTGTGAGTTCACTCATTTTCTTACGCACAATGGTAAAATCGAAAAATTTTGATGCATAGTTTTCAAAGGTTGGGTGAGAAAAATCGGTTAACCCGAGCGAGGCGATGTGTTTCAATGATTGGTTGATCGCACGTCTTACCCGCTGTTCCGCTGCTTTTGCTTCTCTTGCGATGTCTGCTGATGTAAAAGGTTCGTTTAATTTATCCTCTGTGATGCCAGTGAAAATTACTTTTAATGAAGGAAAAGAGTCGTGCTGATCGGCATGTAACGCTAAATACTGATCTGTGAAAAGAATCATATCTAGTAAATCCTTAGACCCTTTTTCGCCGACAATCCCAAGCTCCGCCAGCAAAAACTGACCTGCCTCTGCAAGACTTTTCCCACGCTGCTTCGTTTTCGTGGTCTGTCCGCGCTGCTGGAACTGCATGACCGATTTGAGCGAATGCTGAATATTTTCAATTGAGTGCTCTAAATGCAGACGTTCAATCATGAGGTGGAGCACACTTAAGACCTCTACCCGATTGATCGGCTTTGTCACATAATACTCGACACCGAGCGTATATGCCTGGCCGATGAGTTCCTTTGTTTCTACCTGTGACAGCATTAAATATTTCCCATGAAATTCATCCTTGATCGCTCGAATCGTCTCAAGACCGTCCCTTTCCGGCATCAGAAGATCAATACACAAGATATCAATATGCAAATCATTTAAGTAGCTCGCTGTTACTTCAGCACCATCCTCTGCTTCCCCTGCCACAATGCCAAGCTCTTCATCTTCAATGAGCTGTGCCAGTGAAGAACGAACGGCTTCATCATCATCAACAATAAAAAATCTCATCTCCCATTCCCCTCTTTTCTGCTGACTTGATCAATTGGTATCGTTAAAGTGAACATCGTTTGTTGATTTGGGATACTCTTCATTTCAACACTTCCGCCAAGCTTCTCGGCTGTGTCTTTCACATAGGAAAGACCGATGCCGCTTGATGGGTTCCCGGCTTGGTCGTATTTTAAAGTGAAGCCCGGTTTAAAGATCACATGATGGTTACGCTCTTTAATGCCTGGACCGTTGTCACTGATTTGAAAAATTACATCATTCTCTTTCCGCGAAATGGATAGTGATACCTCTCCATTTACTGGAATCGCTTCAACGGCATTGGATACAATGTTATTTAATAAAGATAGAATGGTATACACATGATAAGCAGGGTGCTGTCCTTCTTCATCATAATGAAAAACGATGTGTTTTTTAAGAGATTCCGCGTAATTTTCATGGATACGAATCACAAGTCCAGCGATATGAGCAGGACTTGCATACTCCTGAAAGTTTTCCTCATGAATCAGTTTTGATAAGGCAGAAAAAATCCGCTGATTATCCTTTTTGATTTCGTGTACCTCACCTGCAATTTGCAGGGCTGTTTTTCCGAGTTTTTTTAAATCTAATGATTCCGTATCCTTTGCATGATGCAGAGATTGATACAATTGATATGAAGTAGCTGTAATGTGCTCAGCATGTGCAAGGGTTTTATAAAAATATGTAGATTCCGTATAAAGATTCGACAGCAGCATCAACAGGTGTTCCTTTTCCTTCTTCATTTGGCGCTCTCTCGCCTGTTCTTCGTATAATCGAATCATCGTATAACAAGCCAATACGAAAAAGCTTCTGAAAATCGCCAATACAAATAGTTGAAACAGCGTTCTCACTGTTAAAATTTCATCAATGGCTCCCCTGAGTGCAATCATTTCGACTACACTTGCACATAGTTCCATGATAATCCCTGTCGCCCCAATGAGCCAAGGCTTATCACGGAAACGTCTGACCTGTAATACATAAAAAAGCGTACCATAGACGACGTAATACAGCAGGGAAGGAAATCTTAAAGAAACGGCCTCTTCCAGCGCTAAGTGGCCTGACACAGCGGTATCAAGAAGCACCCGGAATGCAAACACTGATCCCCCCGCAATGATGCCGCTTGCCCATGCCGGGAATTTTTTCATTTGAAGCAGGATAAAGAAAAAGACAACGGTTCCAAAGCTGACCCGAAAGCTATCCTCAAATGGATAAAATTTCAGCTCTCCCCCAATCGGAGTCAGAACAATGAGCATGATAATTAAATAAGGCTCTGTATTCAACCATTTTTTCAGTAGATTCAAACGCAGTCACATCCCTAATAATTGACGATAGTATACTATGTGAGCTTCAGAAAAACAAACAGTCCATGAAAAAACGCACACCGGACATTTGTCGGTGTGCGCTTCTCATGATGCCGCTTAATCTTCTAAACGATCCTTTTCTAAAAGTGATGCGCCAGCAATACCTGGTTTTGTCATTTCAAAAGGATTTAAGATCACATCAAGCTCTTCCTCTGATAACACATCATTTTGCAGACAAAGCTCACGTACAGATACGCCTGTAAGAATCGCTTCTCTCGCAATTCGTGCAGCAGCTTCATAACCAATATGCGGATTGACCGCCGTCATGACACCAGCACTCTTTTCTACATATTCTTTTAATCTAGATTCATCTGCTTTTAGGTCACGCAAGCAGTTATCGACAAAGGATTCAAATACATTTTTCATCATACTGAGAGACTGTAGTAAGTTGAATATTAAAACTGGCTCCATGACGTTCAGTTCAAGCTGACCAGCCTCTGATGCAAGGCAGATCGTGTGGTCATTTCCAATGACTTGGAATGCCACTTGGTTCATGACCTCAGGCATCACTGGGTTGACTTTCCCTGGCATGATAGATGAACCTGGCTGTCTCGGCGGCAAGTGCAGCTCACCAAAGCCTGCTCTAGGACCTGAAGCCATCAAACGAATATCGTTTGCCATTTTGGACATATTCATCATACATACTTTCAGTGCAGCTGATACTTCTGTATAAGCATCTGTATTTTGCGTAGCATCGACTAAATCTTCTGCTCCAACTAACGGCAATCCGCTAATGTCAGCTAGATAACCAACGACCTGGCGAATATATTTAGGATCAGCATTCAGTCCTGTTCCAACTGCTGTTGCGCCCATATTGACTTCATATAAATGCTGTCTAGACTGCTTGATTCGTTTAATATCACGAGCAAGAACCTTTGCATATGCACTAAACTCTTGACCAAGTCTGATTGGAACAGCGTCCTGAAGATGCGTACGTCCCATTTTGATGACATGATCGAATTCTTGCGCTTTTTCTGTCATGACTTGATGCATGTTTTCCATCGTATAAAGTAGTTTTTCAATCATATTCAATGTTGAAATATGAATCGCTGTTGGGAAAACGTCGTTTGTTGACTGCGACATGTTCACATGCGTGTTTGGACTTAGCTCAGTATAAGCGCCTTTTTCCTTTCCTAGTAGTTCAAGCGCTCTGTTTGCAATGACTTCATTGGCATTCATATTCATTGAAGTGCCAGCTCCGCCTTGAATTGGATCGACAATAAATTGATTGTTCCATTTTCCTTCAATCACTTCATCTGCGGCTTGAACAATTTTTTCTCCAAGACCAGCATATAGTCGCTTTGTATCCATATTTGCAAGTGCGGCTGCCTTTTTGACAATCCCTAATGCTTTGATGAGTTCCTCATGAACATGGTAGCCAGTAATTGGAAAGTTCTCTACTGCACGTAATGTTTGAATTCCATAATACGCTTGAGTGTCTACTTCCTTTTCACCTAGAAAGTCTCGTTCGATACGAACTTGCTTGTCCTGTAGCTTCGTCATTTGAAAAGATCTCCTTTTACGCTGCTTTTGTTTGTTGTTTTAATTCCTCAATATACTTCTTCGATTTCTCTTGATCAAACACTTTTTCCCACTTAGACATGACAATGGCTGCAAGTGAGTTACCAAATACGTTAACAGTTGTACGAACCATGTCAAGGATACGGTCGATCCCAACGATGAAGGCAAGTCCTTCAAGTGGAAGTCCCATTGCTCCAAGTGTTGTGATGACAACAACGATCGATGCACCTGGTACACCAGCCATTCCTTTTGATGTGAGCATTAAGATTAATAGTAACGTAATTTGCTCATAGATGGAAAGAGGCATGCCGTACATTTGTGCAACAAATATGGCGGCAATGGATTGATAGATGGCACTTCCATCTAAGTTAAAGGTATAGCCTGTTGGGATAACGAACGACGTGATCGCTTTCGGGCAGCCGAACTTCTCCATTTTATCCATTAGTCTAGGCAGTACAGCTTCTGAACTTGCTGTTGAGAATGCAAGAATGATTTCTTCTTTTAACACTCTAAATAGTGTAAAGACGCTTGTTCCAGCTAATTTTGCGATAATGCCAAGTACGACAATCACGAAGAATGCCATTGTGCCGTAAACGACAAGTACCAGTTTACCTAGCGGGAGAAGCGCTCCGACCCCGAATTTGATCACCGTCACACTGATGAGCGCGAATACACCAAATGGTGCAAACTTCATCACTTTATTGGTCACCCAGAACATTGCTTCGAGTATCCCCTCAAAGAATCCTAACACTGGTTTTCCTTTGTCTCCAACTGCTGCAATTCCTAATCCGAATAACACTGTAAAGAAGATTGTTGGTAATAGATCACCTTCTGCAATGGATTGGAACACGTTTGTTGGCACAAGATGCACAATCGTTTCAGAGAAACTAGCTTTTTCGGCAGAAGACTTAGATGTCTCTTCATATTTAGAGATATCGCCTTTCTCCATGTTACTCATATCAATTCCTGTACCAGGATGGAAAACGTTTGCTGCAAGCAGTCCAACTGCTAATGCAATCGTTGTCACAATTTCGAAGTAAAGAATCGTTTTCCCACCGAGTCTTCCGATGGTTTTCATATCGCCTACACCTGCAACGGCTACAATCAATGCAGCAATAACAATTGGAAGAACGATCATTTTAATTAAGTGGATGAATATATCGCCAATCGGCGTTAACACATTAATAACGGTTTCATTTTGATAAAATAGTGCTCCTACGACAACACCCAAAACAAGTGCGATGAGTATTTGAGAAGCTAACCCTAACTTTTTCATACGTGGACCCCCTTTTTTTGATAACGCTTTCTTTGTTGCTTAATCGCATCTTAACGATGAACCTACAAAAAACGACAAAAAGGAACAAAAAGAAGTGAATTTTTTATGAAAAATCTTTTAAAAGGTGGGTTTTTCCACAAAATTGTTAAAAAAATACTTCGCTTATGGCGAAGTCTCAGATTATTGACAAAGGGCTAAAATGAACTTTATTTTAGCCCTTTGTCTTCTTTTCAGTGTGATAGAAAACCTTTGAAGTCTAGAAAGGACGAGCACCGAAGTGCAGGACTGACACCGAATGCGAGGACTTCGCTTCTGATGAAGTCTCATGTTACATATGATCAGCTGGCGGCTCTTGAAGAGGAGAAAGTTCGACATAAACCGCATAGCCTATCAGTACAATGGCTACATAAATCACAGCACTCAACGTCCACACCCATTTGACATTCAGCTTCATTTTGCCACACCCTCTCTGACAGGTTTCAATCGCTGTAATCTTAGTGCGTTCAGCACAACCGATACAGAACTAGAGGCCATTGCCGCTCCTGCAAGCCATGGTGCCAGGAACCCAAATGCGGCGACTGGTATACCAATACAATTGTAAGCAAGTGCCCAAAATAGATTCTGTTTAATGTTTCTCATCGTTTTTCTGCTAAATTCAAGTGCATCTGCAATGGCATGGAGATCTCCTGTCATGAGCGTAATATCTGCCGCTTCCATGGCAACATCTGTACCTGTTCCGACAGCCATCCCGATATTTGCTGTTGCAAGGGCAGGGGCATCATTAATGCCGTCTCCAACCATCGCCACTTTTTTTCCTTGTTTCTGAAGCGCTACAATATGAGCCGCTTTTTCCTCTGGAAGAACTTCAGCGATGACATGATCTATGCCTGCCTCACTCGCAATCGCTTCTGCTGTGCGCTTGTTATCTCCTGTCATCATCACGACGTGAATCCCTTGCTCTTTGAGACGAGCGACCGCTTGAGAAGAAGACGATTTGATTGTATCAGCAACGGCGACAATACCTGCTGGCTCGCCGTCAATGGCAATGAGCATCGCCGTTTTCCCTTGTTCTTCAAGCTCAGTCACAACTGTTTCTAGTGCTTCGCAGCTGATATGATGTTTCTTTAGGAGTTTCCGTGTGCCAATCAAAAGCTCATGTCCGGCAGCTCTTGCTTCAATTCCATGACCAGGATCTGCTTGAAAAGCTTCTACCTCGACCGCTTGGAGACCCCGAGTCTTCATGCCATCTGTAATCGCTCTGGCAAGTGGATGCTCTGACTGCTGTTCTGCCGATCCTGCTAACTGAAGCAGCTTATCTTCTGTCCAATTGGCAGACGCAATCACATCTGTAAGACTCGGCTCCCCTTTTGTCACAGTCCCTGTTTTATCTAGCACTACTGTATCTAGTGATTGGGTTACCTCTAAGTGTTCTCCGCCTTTAAACAAAATCCCTGATTCAGCTGCCCGGCCGCTGCCTGCCATAATAGAGGTCGGTGTAGCAAGACCAAGCGCACAAGGACATGCGATGACGATGACCGCTATAAAGGTTTCAAGTGCAGATGTCACATTCCCTGGGTCAACAAAGAAAAACCAAATCAGAAAAGTGAGTACAGCCAATCCTACAACAATGGGGACAAATATCCCTGAAATTTGATCTGCCATTCTTTGAATTGGTGCTTTTGAGCCTTGCGCTTGTTCGACGACTCGAATGATTTGTGAAAGAGCCGTTTCTTTTCCTACTTTTGTTGCTTTCACTTTCACAAATCCATTTTTATTGATGGTTGCCCCGATGACTGTATCTCCTGTGGTTTTATCAACTGGCAGACTTTCTCCTGTAATCATCGATTCGTCGATCGCTGTTGTTCCTTCGATGATTTCTCCGTCTACCGGGACTTTTTCACCCGGCTTGACGAACACAAAATCATTCACTTTCACTTCAGAAATAGGAACGGTCATTTCTTTCCCATCTCGCTCTATCACAGCTTCTTTCGCTTGTAAGCCCATCAGTTTTTGAATCGCTTCTGATGATCTCCCTTTCGCTCTTGCTTCCATTAACTTTCCGAGCACAATCAACGTAATCAGCACAGCACTCGTTTCATAATAGAGGCCCGCCTCATGTGTACCTTGAACCGCTGACTGAATACTTTCATATAAACTATAGAAAAAAGCAGCTGATGTCCCTAATGCCACAAGGACATCCATATTGGCACTTTTATTTTTCAACGCTTTATAAGCACCTACATAAAAAGGCCAGCCGACAATGAACTGGACGGGCGCTGCTAATGCGAGCTGAACCCATGGATTCATAAACGCTTCTGGCAACCAAATAAACGATGTGAAAGAAAAATGACTGACCATTGCCCAAAGAAGAGGCAATGACAAAATCATCGAGAACAAAAAGCGTGCCGTTTGTTTCTCAATCGCTACTTGGCGATGGTCTTTTTTCCCTTCCTCTGCATGCTCTTCGGCTGGTTCGATTAATGAATACCCAATGGATTTCACAGCCTCTTTTATGTCACTTGGAGATATTTGCCCTGGATGATACGTCACCTGAAGTGTCTCAAGCGCAAAGTTCACTGACCCTTGATCAATACCCTCCATCCGGTTGACTTTTTTCTCAATTCGGTTTGCACAAGCAGCACACGTCATTCCCTCTATATCAAATTCGGCTTGTTCCATCACCACATCATAGCCAAGAGATTGAATTTTTTGTTTTAGATCCTCTGCTGTGAGTTGTTCTGTTTCATACACAATGTGGGATGTTTCAAGCGCTAAGTTCACACTGGCGGCGTCCACACCTTCCAACCTGTTCAAGCCCTTTTCAATGCGGCCTGCACAGGCGGCGCAAGTCATTCCCGTAATTTGAAAATCAATTTCTTTTTTCATTTATCTCACCTCTCCACATACTCCATGGGGGTATTGTTATTTTTAAAAAAATACGTGCTGTCTTATGCAGCACGTATGCTCATTTTATACGACATCATATCCCTGTTCTTCAATGACATCAGAGATCTGGTGTAACGTGATTTGATCTGAGTGAAAGGAAACCTCCACCTGACCCTTATCTAAATGGACTTTCACAGATTCAACACCTGCTAATTCTCCTACATTTCCTTCGACTGCTTTCACACAATGTCCGCAAGACATGCCTTGCACTTGTAGTGTTGCTTGTTCCACTTCTCATCGCCTCCATCAATCATTTTCTATTTTTACTATACCCTAGTAGGGTATCATTGTAAACATAAATGATCCGCTGTTTGCTACGATTTTGTCAACTTCGTGAAGACATTCATCAACTCTTCAATGGCTTCATCCCCATTACCGCTCTTAATGGCATCTGCTACGCAATGATGTGTATGCTTTTCCATTAATTGAAGACTCACTTTTTTTAAAGCTGCATTGACAGCAGAAATTTGATTCACGACATCTATACAGTAACGATCGTTTTCAATCATTTGCTGAATCCCTCGCACTTGACCTTCCACTCGTTTTAAGCGGTTGATTAATTGCTCTTTTTCCTTCTCGGCTCTAGGCGAAGCGATATGTCTTTCTTCTTGTTCTGTCATCTGATCACCTTTTTTCTATCATACTTGTCTTACATTCCATTAAAGCATATCTTCACCTGAAAAGGCAAAGATATGCTGAGATCACCGTTTGTTTATTCTAGTTTGTCAACTGTTCAATATCTTGCAAAAGGTTGACGGATTGCTGAAGCTGCTTCATGAGGCCTTGCTGATCCTCTAAAATAGCTGCAGCATCGAAGTTGTCCATTTTCAATTGCTGTAAATAGGTTTGAATCTCCTCTGACAGTACTTTATTTTTCTCCATGATTTGTGCATGCAGGTCTTTTGCTATTGATCGGGCTGAGAGTTCATTAAATTCTTGAATGTCTGCTTTCAATGATTCAAGCTGCTGCGTCAAATCTGCTCTTTTGGCAGCATCTTGTACAGCTTCTTCCGCAAGCTGTGGAAAATCCTCTGTGAATTGCTGAATATCCATCACATACTCATTTGCTTCTGTGACATATGTCGTTGTATCGTTCACTTGGTCTAGCAGTCCAGAACATCCACTTAACAAAAACGTACCGGTAAATAGAAACGCCATCACATGTTGTTTCAAGATCCATCATCCTTTCATCTGCTATGTTGAAACCCCTCATTTGTCCAGCTCCCAACCACACAGATGCAAAAAGACCTTAAAAAAAGCCAGACCTTTGCCTCAAGTGTGATAGGCAAAGGTCTGGCTAACATGTTCATGCCGGAATGGCCGAGAAACAACGGATGTTTCTGTAATGACGACCAAACCGTAAAAGCTACTCCCCTTTAGGAAACCGTTCAAATGTTATGTTTATCATATCTAAATGAAGGACAACAGTCAATGAGAAGTAGGCGGAAGATCCTGCTTTTGGTACAGCATATAGTCCGAACCAGTTGATGCATAAATCCGATTACGTCCTTGGCGTTTTGACATATACAAGGCTTGATCTGCCTCAAATAGAAGCGTTTCTAATATAGAGGGATCATTCGCTGTATGGGCGACGCCAAAGCTTGCTGTCACTCTTACTTTTTTCTCATCTGTCTGAAAGAAACTCACTTCAAATGAATGTCTCATTTGTTCCGCAATACGACATGCCTCTTCAAATGAATGATGCGGCAGACAAATGGCGAACTCTTCTCCACCATATCGCCCAAATAAATCATCCATCTTCAAATGCTGCTGACAAATGGACACAACATGACGCAACGCCTCGTCTCCAATGTGATGGCCGTGCGTATCATTGATTTGTTTAAAGAAATCAATATCAAATAGCAGTATTGCGGTATCCTGCGCATCCTCTTCCAATAACATCTGCGTTCGTTCAATAAAGGAAGACCGATTGAAGATATTCGTCAAACCATCAATATATGCTCGGCGCTCCAGCTCTTCCTGCAATAGTCGCTGCTCAGTAACATCACTGATCACAATTTGCCTGCCTTCGACTTCGCCTCTTCTATTAAAAAGAGAAGAAGCAGTGAGATGATAATAGAAGGGCTGCTCTTTTTCCCACATTAAATCATACTGTGAATGATCCTGCGGAGAACGCAGCCACTGTATAAACGCCGGCTCTTTGATGATCCCTGAGAATATATCATCGATTTTATAGCCGATTCCCTTTTTAGCGAGCACAGGAATGATCAATGCAGCCGCAGGGTTATAATCAATCAGTGTTCGGTATCGATCCAATAGAAGAACACCTTCTGACATATGTTCAAACACACGCTCCATCGCAATGGGAGAGAGCTTAAAGAGATGAAAAGACATAATCGCCCATAAGTAGAGTGCGTTGGTTAAAAACATCACCACTGGTACTGGGTCAATGTGAAAGGGCGTGACACCTAATAAATAGATAAAAGAGGTGGTGATCGGTAATAATATCCCAACGAGCAAGATCAGAACCTGTTTCAAATAATCTTTCTTTACACGTAAAAACCAAAGCAGCATAAAAATAGCGAGCATGGAACAACCAAATGTATAGACCCCATGAATGATATACCAATAGCCAATGGTAAAATCAGCCAATAAAAACCCGTCTACTGTATTCATCGTGATGCTTCGGTAAAAGAGTGAATGAAAAGAGTTGGTGAACACCAAAATGGTGGTTAAAATTGGAATCAGCAAGAAGAGAAGCACGCGGCGCTTTGTTACATATTGATGGAAACCAGTAAACTGCAGCACAATCATCAGGCTGAACGGTGCAATGAACGGAAGACCTATGTATTGAAAACTAACCCAGAATGTAATTTCTTGAGGGGTGCGCGCCAATAATTCAAATGTATGTCCAAAAATATAAATCGCAGTTGCTCCAGACATATACATAAACAATTGACAGCCAATATACCGATGGCGATTTGCATGAGCAATGATTGATAATATTACGGACAGAATGCCAGAAACACTCATGATCACAATAAAATGTAAAACAATCGAATCCATGTAAACGCCCCAATTTCAGTTATTTAGAACTAGTCTAATCTTACTATATATGAGGACGTCTCAAATGGGAAGATGTGATTTTGATTTGGTTGGCGGTTTTTTGGAAAGCGTTCGTCATTTTACTAGTCGTGGCGCCTTATCTGTTCATTACTTTTTACTTATTTTATGGATAAAGCATATTGTAGCAAGTGAAATATCTGTACAATGTGGAGATGAATGAAAAGGAGGCTTGATAGGAGATGACTTTTTTGATCATCATGGCAGGTTTGTTCATGCTGATTCTTTTAGAGAAGCCATTTCAGAAGAAACGATCTGAGCTGTTATTTTTGATGAGTTATTTGCTGCTGATTGCGGTTTATGTGATTCAGACAACATTTGTGGAGATTATGCCTGATGGGCTTTTGTTGATGATGGCGGTGATTGTGGTTTGTCCTTTGTTTATTCGGTTGGTTCGGTTTTCTTCAAGGAACTTACATGAAAAGTAAGAAGGATGACAGTATGTAGCATCCTTCTTACGTTGTGAACTAAACTCGTTATTCTTAAGACCCTCTGAGCTTTGTAAAGCAGACGTCTTTTTCTTTACTTAATTATGAATTTGATTTATCTTTTTGTTTTTCATTTGATTTATTGTCTTTCATTTTACTCATCTCTTTTTTAGCATTATCCACTTCTTCTAAAGCTTTTTTCATTCTAGAATTCATGAAACTTAAATCATCATCACTGACTTTATCTCGCTTGATTACTTTTAAGATATCTTTGAAAAGTGATTCAAATTTGTCATCCGCTTTCACCAAGTACTCGTTTACTTTTTTATACGTATCAGGAACTTTAACTTCTTTGTCTTTGGCTTCGCTGAGTAATTCTCTCATGCTATCAATCTTTGTCTCAACATCACTAGCCCATTCTTTATCGTAAACCTCGTCTAAAGGAACCAACGATAAAACAAAAGACATAATTCTTTCTTCAAACCGTTTTAGATATCCCTTATACCATGATGCATATTCGCTATCAGTCATTTTTTCTATTTTTTCTTGTTTTGCTGCTGCTTTGTTTGATGAACCGTTTGCTGATTCATTTTTACCGCATGCTGTACCCATCATCAATGTAAATACTAAAAGAAATACTGAAATGATTGTCTTTTTGTTTGTTTTCATTTTTATGAATTACTCCTTATCCTTTGAGACTTTTTCTAATTCGTCAACTACTTTAGCTGTTTAATCATATGCTTTGTAGGGTCTATTCGAACTTTTTTCTTTTAACTAAATTGTCCCCCTGTCATTATCTGGTGATATTTCCCTACAAATTATCATCGGTTAAAAAATAGGTATATTTAGGTATTCTCCCTAACTTTCTAATAAAAAATTCTATAAGAAACAACCTAAGCATCTATCTTCCAGACACTAGATACGACGGCTTCTGAAAGTTTAGAAACAAGCTACATTGCCGAATCGCTTCTTAATTTTTGAATTTTAAGTGTGAAATGAATTAGATGAAGTATATTAAAGTATAATAAAGAGGTTAAAAAATGAAGTTAGATAATCTTCTAATAAATAAAGAGTGGACATAAAGGAGAACTTACGAATGACTTTTGATGAATTAATGGAACTTTCAGAAGAAGAATTTATAAATTATGATTTCAAAAGAGAGGTTTTTGATTTAAGAAATTTAATATATGATGAAAAAAACCCTATTGCAAATATTATTCTATATAAAGGTAATATTTATGGTTCCCAATCTGATTGTGATAGATTACCTTTGACCCTCGAAATATACAAACGCTTATGGGGAAATCAATTTGAATTCTGGAATACTAAACAAACAGATTTTGTTGAGGCAAATGGAGAAACAATGAATTCATTTGTAACTCCTTACAAAGCCTTTTATAAGGAGACATATGATTTATCTAATCCTATATTTAAAGATTATGCAAAATTAACACACACAGTAGGTAATTTTATACCTGTATACGCCATCAAAAATAATAAAAATTGGTTTTCTCCTTTTAATAGCAAACGTTATAAATCTACCTATGATTATTGGGATCTAACTTTGAACCATATTAAAGTCATTTTAAATGATTTTATGAATAGTAATGATTCTATTGAGATTTTTTTAGAAAACACAATGAACAATAACACTTTTAAGTATAAAAAATATATTATTGAATCCGCTAAGTGGATTTTAAGTTTTAAAACTTGGCCTAATTTTGTGGAGAAGAATTTTTTGCAGAGCTTTTTAGAAAACCCAAAAGATTTAACCAGTGAACCAAAAGAATTTTGGCGCAATCACTTTAAAGAAACAGTTAGTACCAAAGATGAAAATAATCTGAGTGAATTTTTAACTTTTGTTAATCAAGCTATTCTTGAACGAAGTTCACTTATATATAAACAACTGAAACTAAATTATGAATTCCTATAATATTTGTAACAGCAACATATAGCAAAAGTTCATTGCAACTATAAAATTTCACGTATTTAAAAAGTGTCAAAACCCTTATCTAACATGGGTTTTGACACTTTTTTAAAATCATATGGAGACGGTGGGAGTCGAACCCACGTCCAGAGACATCGATTACTTAAGCGTCTACGAGCGTAGTCAACATATTTACGTGTTCACTCATCCTCATGCCTGCTGACGGGCGCTTGGAGAGCTAGTCTGATGGATCTCTTCTTACGTCCTCAGACGAAAACGTAAGCGTAGCCTACTTCATTGGGCTCCTCACAGACACATAGGCGATGTCAGGAAGAGCTCGCTGCGCTTATTAGGCAGCTAGTGCTAAGTTTTGGTTAAAACTTTTAGTTTTGCCAGTTACATTTAGGTGCGTGTTAACGAGATCGCCTCTCGGCTCGCAGCCTAAGCTCGAACCATCCCTGTCGAATCCGTAACGTCCCCTTGTAAAAGGGATATACGGGATGGAAACGTTCTTTAGCTTAACTGCTTCCGTATATGACTATTATAACAATCTCATCGCTCGAAACAACTGGTGGTTTCTGTAAAAAACGACGATGATTGTTTACTGCATAACATATTGTAGCATAATGCTTCCGCTCTCAGCAAGCCATCTGCATGCGTCTAGAATTGCTTTTGCCGGTCACGGAAAGCACGCTCGATTTCACGTTTCGCATCTTTTTTCTTCAGATCTTCACGTTTATCATATTTCTTCTTCCCTTTACCGACTCCAATTAGCACTTTGGCAAAGCCATTTTTCAAATAGAGTTTAATGGGAACAAGTGAGTAGCCCTCTTCCTTTGTCGCACCAATCAATTTGCTGATTTGCTTGCGATGAAGAAGCAGCTTTCTCGTTCTGAGCGGATCATGGTTATAACGGTTCCCCTGCTCGTATGGGCTCACGTGCATATTGTGAAGAAACACTTCTCCTCGTTCGATTTTGGCAAAGGAATCTTTTAAATTCACTTTTCCTGCTCGAATGGATTTGATTTCAGTTCCTTGTAATACAAGGCCGGCTTCGTATGTTTCTTCTATAAAATAATCATGATTGGCTTTTTTGTTTTGGGAAACAACCTTTCCCTCTCCCTTTGGCATTGGCGTACACCCTCCTTTTGACACAGACACGGTCCAAATCGTACGGATTATTTTATCAAACAATCCAGCTTTCGACAATGCTGCTGCCACGTGGTCAAAAAGCAAATAGAGCATGGTGCCCTATTTGCTTTTTGTCACGTTACTTTTTCTTTTTGCGCTTTTGTTTCGGTGCGTTATCAAAAACGCGTTTTTTCTTTTTCTTCTTTTTACGACCTGTAAACCAGTCGCCGCCTTTATCCTCTTTGCCTTTTTCCCCAGAGGCCTTTTGACCTCCGCGTCCTTTTTTGGCTGGTGGATCTGTCCGTTTTTTGAACTTGAAGTCTTTTGGTGATTTACGGCGAGTGCCTTTCATCCCGACGATTTCAAAATCAATGGAATGCTCATCTTTATTCACACTCACCACTTTGACAGTGATTTCGTCACCGATACGGTAGACATTCCCTGTACGTTCACCGATCATGGCAAAGTGCTGTTCATCAAAACGATAGTAATCGTCTGTCATGTAGCTCACATGGACAAGACCTTCTATCGTATTCGGCAGTTCAACGAATAGTCCGAAATTCGTAACGGAACTAATCATACCATCAAACTCTTCACCGATTTTATCAAGCATAAACTCTGCCTTTTTCAGGTCATCTGTTTCGCGCTCAGCATCAACAGAGCGGCGCTCCATTGTAGATGCATGATCTGCGATTTCTGGCAGCAGTTGGCCCCACTTTTCAAGGGTCGCTTCGTCTGTCTTTTTCTCTATTAAATAGGTTCTGATCAGCCTATGCACGATTAAATCCGGGTAACGGCGGATCGGCGATGTGAAGTGTGTATAGAATTCCGTTGATAATCCAAAATGGCCAATGCTTTCTGGATCATACTTCGCCTGTTTCATAGAGCGAAGCATCACAGTTTGAATGACGACTTCTTCTGGTTGATCTCTGACAGCATCGAGGACACTTTGAAGTGCGCGCGGGTGAATGTTCGTTGACGTCCCTTTCACAATGTAACCAAACGTCGTCACGAATTCTAAAAAGCGCTGAAGCTTCTCAGGATTTGGTTCTTCGTGAATTCGGTAAATGAACGGAACATTCATCCAGTGGAAATGCTCGGCAACTGTTTCGTTTGCCACCAGCATGAATTCTTCAATTAGTTTTTCGGCAACAGAACGTTCACGAATGACGACGTCTTTTGCTGCGCCTTCATCATCTACAAGCACTTTTGCTTCCTTGAAATCAAAGTCGACTGCTCCGCGCTCCATTCGCTTGTCACGCAGAATTTCTGCAAGCTTCTCCATCTCTTGGAACATTGGTACTAACGGCTCGTATTTGTCTAAAAGCTCTTCATCTTGGTCAACTAAAATCTTATTCACATCGGAATAGGTCATTCTTTCCGTCGTTTTGATCACACTTTGGAAAATTTCGTGTTTGACGACTTTCCCACTTCGATCAATGATCATTTCACAAGAGAGTGTGAGACGATCAACCTTCGGATTCAATGAGCAAATGCCATTTGACAGGCGATGAGGAATCATTGGAATGACGCGGTCAACAAGATACACACTCGTTCCGCGCTCATAGGCTTCCTGATCAATCGGCGAATTCTCTGTAACATAATGAGAAACGTCTGCAATGTGCACGCCGAGCTTATATTTGCCATCATCGAGCTTTTGCACGGTTACGGCATCATCTAAGTCCTTTGCATCTGCACCGTCAATCGTCACGATCGTTTCATTGCGCAGATCACGTCTACCTTCAAGATCCTTTTCATCGATCGTTTCAGGTGTGTCTGCTGCCTGCTGGAGCGCTTCTTCCGGAAACTCACCTGGTAGACCGTGTTTATGAATAATCGATAAAATATCGATGCCAGGGTCATTTTTGTGACCGAGAATTTCCGTCACTTCACCCTCTGCACTCATTCTTCCTTCTGGATAGCTTGTCAGCGTGACAACGACTTTATGACCTTCAACCGCTCCGTTTTTAGCGGATTTTGGAATGAAGATATCGTTTGTGATTTTTTTATCATCAGGAATGACAAAACCAAAACTTTTCGTTTCTGTATAGGTACCGACAACCGTCTGAGTATTACGCTCCAGAATACGGATGACCGTTCCTTCTTTTTTGGTGCCATTTGATTTGTGGCTGACACGAACCATGACGGTGTCGCCATTCATTGCTGTGCCTAGCTCATTTGGCGGAATGAAAATATCATCCTGCCCAAACTCTTCTGGTGTCACAAATGCAAATCCTTTTGCATGCGCAGACAGCTTCCCTTTGACCAAGTTCATTTTTTCCGGTACACCATAGCGGTCGCTGCGGGTACGGACGATAAGCCCCTGATCCTCTAATATCACAAGTGCTTTGACGAGCTCTTTATAATCATCTGGATTGGTAATTTCCATCATGACTTCTAATTCCTGTACCGTTAATGGTTTGTACGCCTCTTCTTGCATAAACGCAAGTAATTCATCCATAAATTCTTCTTTTTGCACACTCTAACCCCCTATATATTTAAATTGACCAATCGAGTGATTCTAAGAATGCATATACATCCTGATGAACCTTCTCTCGCTCTTTATCAAGCGTGATAACATGGCCCGATTCTTCATACCACTTTAAATGTTTTTCATCTGTCTCTACTTCGTTATAAATAATGTTTGCACTGTCTGTATTAATCATATGATCATGACGTGCCTGAACAACAAAAGTAGGTGAATAAATCATGTCAACATTGTTTCTGACATCTGCAATGAGTTCTTGAAGAGCCTTGAGTGTACCCATTGGTGTTTTCTTGAACTCTTCCATCTCTTGCTCAATTTGATCCTCTGACTTACCCTCGAATTTTTTATAGTTACGGGCATAATCTAGTACACCCTGGTACATGACTTCTTCACTTTTTATGTACATAGGTGCACACATAGGTACAATTCCCTTTACAGGTACAGTGTAACCTAATTTTAATGAAAAAACTCCTCCGAGGGATAGTCCGCAGACCGCAATTTCCTCATAACCTTCGTCTTTTAAAAATTGATAGCCTTCTTCTACATCTTTCCACCAATCTGTAGGACCTGTATGAACAAGCTCCTCTGGCGGTACACCGTGTCCTTTGTATTGAGGTGCATGGCATGTATAGCCTCTTTCATTCAAATAACGCCCAAGCATACGAACATCGGCTGTATTCCCAGTAAAACCGTGAAGAAGAAGCACCGCCTTTTCTCCACCTTTAAACGTAAATGGTTTTGGTGTAACAACTTTCATGATGTGACTTCCTTTCCTTCTGATATGGTTTATATTTTCCACTTGTATGTATGAAACAAACACAAAAGAGTGCTGATAATAAAAAAAGGTCTGAAAAAAGATCAGACCTTCTGTTACTCGCGCCTACACGCCTAAATATGCCAATGCAAGTGTTAAGATGAAGAAAAGCACTGACAAAATGACAGTTAATCGGTGAAGAATCAAGTCAAGACCTCTCGCTTTTTGCTTACCGAAAAGCTGCTCGGCTCCACCTGAAATAGCGCCTGACAGTCCTGCACTTTTACTTGATTGTAATAATACAACGATGATAAGTGCGATACTGACAATTACGAGTAATGTGATAACAAATGCGTGCATGAAAACACCTCCAGACAAACTGGTACACATAACTTTATTTTACATGAAAACAAGGTGCATGTCACGAAACATCAAAATAAAGATTTCCTATATATTGTCGACTTTATTTGTCATTTTGATTCAATTTCGCTCCAATGGATTGTATGCAGCATTTTTTATATGCAATTTTTGAGGTTAAAAAACGTTTTTAGCGAGTTGCTTCTTCTTTTAAGAGCTGTTTTAATTCTACTAACAACCGTTCAGCTCCTTCAGGACTCAGCACGACGTTACCGTTTCCATAGCTTTTGTTGTATTTCGTTATTTGGCCAGTTAATAAGCAGCTCTTATCTGCATCATATTTTTTCAGCATAATGGTTTGATCTTCGATGAAAATTTCTAACAGCTGCTCTTCTTTTATATTGAGTACCTTTCGCATTTCTGAAGGCAGAACAATTCTGCCAAGCGAATCAATGTGTCTTACCATTCCAGTTCTTTTCAATGAAGCCGCCTCCTTAATGATCATACGATGATTTCATTTATTGACTTTTGTCAACATCTTCATAGTAAAATAAATCTTCAAATTTTTTATCAAAGTAATGAATCATTTTGCCAATGACAAGCTGTCCTGGCTTCCGGTGACCATTCAATACCCTGCTGAGTGTGGCAGGAGAGATGCCAATTTCATCTGCGAGCTGATTTAAAGACATATCGTTTTCGATCATATACTGCATCACAAACGCCCGCCTGATCTGAATCTTTTCGACCATCATTACAACCTCCCTATAGGATCAATATGTACAACATGTAGGACTCTCATATCTCCCGGATCCATTAACTTATGTCAACACTTTTACGCCCTTTCTATTTCCTTTGGTCAATGATCATACTAAAATAAGTCATATACTGAAATGTGAGGTTCGATGACATGAATCACTTTGGTGAACAATTACGCATTTTAAGAGAGAATAGAAAGATGTCTGTCAATCAACTCGCCATGTATTCAGGCGTAAGCGCTGCCGGTATTTCTCGGATTGAGAATGGAAAGCGTGGTGTGCCAAAGCCTTTAACCATAAAAAAATTAGCACGCGCTTTGAAGGTGCCTTATGAGGATTTAATGCTGCTTGCCGGTTATATTGAACAGGAAAAAGTGCATGAAATGAAACCGAAATATGAATCCATATTAAAAATCTATCAAACGGCGCTTCAAAAGGATGTAGAACATCTCCCTATTTTCGATGGAGACCAATGGGAAACACTCACCGCACAAGACATCAGCCAGCTGAATCAATACTTTCTCACGCTCATTAACCAAAAAAAGGCGAACAAATAGCGGGGCATAAACATAAGATACATCCACCATTAACTAATGTCAATATTTTCATGGTACACTTATTGCCAATAGTCAACAAATCGAGTACACTAGAGATAACTAATCTTTAACCATGTGAGGTTTTGAGTTGATGAACTTCGGTGCATATTTAAGAGCATTACGTGAGAAAAGGAAACTATCGGTGAACCAATTAGCGATGTATTCAGAGGTCAGCGCTGCTGGTATTTCTCGGATTGAAAACGGGAAACGCGGCATTCCGAAACCTCCTACAATTAAAAAACTAGCAGGTGCATTAAAAGTACCTTATGAGGACATGATGCAGGCTGCAGGGTATATTGAAGAAGCATCTTCTGCCTATGTCATAAAGGAAGAAGAAACGGCTTTTACCCAAATAAAAGAAGCAGCAGAGCAATATGAACTTGATGATCTTGAAATATTTAATGGCGACATATGGTCCACCCTTTCTAAACATGAAATAGAGGATTTAAACCGCTATTTGTTATTTCTACTAAACAGCCGTTCGTCATCGTAAAATGTTTTGATCATTGACAAGCTTTTTGCGCCGATTTTTGACAGAATTACGGTATAATGGGTTCAGATTGGAGTGAAGAAAGATGAATCAATCTGATATGTGCCCACGGTTTGAAAAAGCAGTTGAGTTATTAAGTAAACGCTGGGTGGCACTGATTGTTTTTCAGCTTCTCTCAGGTTCACAGCGCTTTAGTGAAATCGAAGCAGCTCTGACCAACTTAAGCGGAAGGGTTTTATCTGAGAGATTAAAAGAGCTGGAAGCAGCAGGCATTGTAAAACGGGAGGTTTTTGCTGAAACACCCGTGCGTATTGAGTATTCATTAACTGATATGGGGCGCTCACTTGCACCCGTTTTTGAGGAAATTGCGAAATGGTCCTCTGAATGGATCACACTTGAATCATAAATGTCTCCTGATGTGAGCCGCCTAATCATGATAAAAAAACCTCCCCTACAGATGTAGAGGAGGTTTTGTCTTTTCAAGCATTTATGCGGATGTCATGTTTTTTTCAGCTAACGCCTTGCTTTCTTTTTTCTTGTTGGTTGGGCTTAAATAGCGTTCAAGCCAGCCCATGACAAGGTCGGCAATAATGGCCATGAGCGCAGTTGGAATAGCACCTGCTAAAATAATGGCTGTTCCGTTTGTCGCGTTTGATCCTCTGATGATGATATCACCAAGTCCTCCTGCACCAACAAATGTCCCAATCGCTGTAATACCGATTGCGATCACAAGTGCGGTTCTTAAACCAGCCATAATGACAGATAAAGCAAGCGGTAATTCAACCATTCTCAGCACTTGCCATTTCGTCATGCCCATCGCTTTCCCCGATTCTAAATAGGCATGCTCAATGCTGACAATACCTGTGTACGTGTTACGGATAATCGGCAGAAGCGAATACAAAAAGAGTGATAAGATGACTGTATTTGCGCCAAGTCCTAATACAAGCATCAACACAGAAAGCATCGCTAACGCTGGAATGGTTTGAATGACATTGGTTATTGCGAACACCCAATTGCTCAGTTTGCGATAATGCGCCACAAAGATGCCGACTGGTATTCCGACAATTGCCGCAAACAATACCCCATACGCTGACATGAGGAAATGCCGGTAAAATTCTTCTAACACATATGAACCGTTCTGTTGATAATACGCCCATAATTGCTGCAGTGTGTCCATCAGCTCTGACACCTCCCAATCTTACTCAAAGTAATTGTGTTTCTTTAGAAAATCTCTCGCAACAGTCGCTGGTTCTTTTAGTTCTCCATCGACTTGATAATTGAGCTCTTGCATTTGTTCGGTATCGATTTTTCCAATCAACCTGTTGATCACCTTGTCCAGTCCTGGATTTTCTTTTAATACCTTCTCAGGGACAACTGGTGATGCATCGTATGGTGGGAAGAATCGTTTATCATCTTTTAAGATTTTGAGATTATACGCTTTGATCCGGCCATCTGTTGAATAGGCAAGCACAATATCCATTTTTTCATTTTTCAATGCGTCATAGACTAGACCGATCTGCATCGGAAAAGTGCTTCCAAATTCAATTCCGTATGTTTTCACAAACCCTTCGTAACCGTCACCTTTCTTTTTCAGCCAAATATTATCCACACCGAAGCGATAATTTTTGGCATTCTTTTTTAAATCAGAGACTGTTTCTAGGTTGTTTTCCTTCGCCATCTTCTGCGTCACAGCAAAGGCATACGTATTATCAAACCCATAGGAATCAAACCATTTGTAATCATAGCGTTTTTTGAATTCTTTCTGGACGATTTCCATTGCACGCTTTGGATCTTTTTCTGCATCCATTCCTAGCGTACTTGTTAAATCCGTGCCTGTATATCGTGTTGCCGAAATGTCGACATCACCGTTTTCCATTGCTTTTTGCTGTACGGTATTTGAGCCTAAATTCTTCACAATGGTTGTCTTTTTATCTGTGTAATGCTCAATGATGTCTCCCACCATATAGGCCATAATTTCTGATTCTGTAAAGTTTTGTGCACCGATTCGCAGCGTGCTCCCTGAAGAGCCGGCTAGTCCAGGAAGTGAACAGCCACTTATGAATAGCAAGCATCCGGCAAGCAGTGCACTGATCCATTTTGTTTTTCGATTCTTCACATGAGCCAACTCCTTATGAAACTTCCTTCAATCCTTTTAAGCCTTCTGGTGTTACTTTTTTCTCAAGCTTCATCAATATAAGGTCAATGATGACCGCTAAAATAGTGACAGGGATTGCACCCGCAATAATGTATTCCGGCTGGTAAAGCTGAAGCCCAATTAAAATGTAGTCACCAAGACCGCCTCCACCGATAAAAGCAGCAAGTGTTGTCCACCCAATTAAATAAATCGTTGAGGTTCTGACCCCTGCCATAATGACCGGAACAGCAAGCGGCAGTTCCACAAGACGAATTTGTTCCCATGTCGTCATGCCAATCCCTTTACCAGATTCAAGCAAGTTTTTGTTCACACCTTGAACACCGGCATACGTATTTCTTAAAATAGGCAAAACGGAATAGAAAAATAGCGCAACGATCGCAGGTATTTTTCCAACTCCCAAAATAGGAATAAAAAATGCAAGAATCGCTAAACTAGGGAGTGTTTGAAAGATATTCACGACGCCGATGACAAAACCGGCGCCTCTTTTCATTCGTGTAAGAATGACGCCTAAAGGAACGGCCACGATAATACCTAACACAACGGCAATTAAAGAAATGTATAAATGCTCCCACATTTTTGTGAGGAGTTCCCCACCATTTTTCTCAAGAAAATCGATGATTTGATCCATGTGTACACCTCCCTTAGTTCATTTCAGTGACAGCCTCCGGGGTATCTTCTCCCCAAATAGAGTCATATACGACATCTACAAGACTTGCACGTGTGACGATGCCTTTTAAGTGCCCTTTTGCATCGACAACCGGTACATATTTAATGCCGCGTATTAAGATCTTTCGGACAGTATCTCTAAGAAGTGCACCTTCTTGTACTGTATAAAATTCTGTATTTAAAATATCGCCAACGAAGGCTGCTTTTCTACGGTTTGCATCGATGGTTTCAATGTCGATATAGCCTTTCAGCACATGATTTTCATCAACGACAAGCAGGGAATCAACCCGCTTTTCTCTCATAATAAAGATGGCATCTGTCAATGTTTTTTCGACGGTAATTGTGACTGGAGATGTGTTCATCATTTGTTCCACACGTTCCATATTCGGATTTGACTGAAGCAGACGTTCTTTCCCGATGAATTCTTCTACGAATTCGTTCACAGGGTTACGTAAAATATCATCTGGTGTGCCCACTTGGACAATCTCTCCATCTTTTAAAATGACAATGCGGTCTGCAAGTTTAATCGCTTCATCCATGTCATGTGTGACGAATACGATTGTTTTATTTAACGTTTTTTGCAGTTTCTTAAATTCTTCCTGCAATGAATCTCTTGTAATTGGGTCAAGTGCTCCAAATGGTTCATCCATCAGGATTAAAGGGGGTTCTGCTGCGAGTGCGCGAAGAACGCCGATACGCTGCTGCTGTCCTCCACTGAGTTCATGCGGGTAACGCTCTAAGTATTCCGGCCCCATGTCGACGAGTTTGAGCAATTCACGCGCTCGTTCTTTTCGTTTTTCTTCCGGCCACTTCAGCAGCTTCGGCACAAGGGAAATGTTTTGTGCGATGGTCATATGAGGGAAAAGTCCAATTTGCTGAATCACATAACCAATTTCTCTTCTTAATTGGACTGGATCTTTTTTCATAATGTTTTCTCCCTCGATCAATATGTTTCCTGAGGAAGGTTCAATCAGTCGGTTAATCATCTTCATGGTTGTCGTTTTTCCACAGCCACTCGGTCCAATAAAACAAATAAATTCTCCTTTTGCTATTTCTAAATCAATATTTTTGACAGCTTTTTTTCCGCCTTTATACGTCTTAGATACATTCTCTAGTTTCAGCAAATGAGACACCTCCAATTAGTCGGATATATATTTTCAGAAAATTTACACCTTATTTATTATAGTGCAAACTTTATAAAATAAAAAGTTTACAATGTGTTTGTATTGCATAAGATTTATTTAAAATTTTCAGTTAACGGCCTGATATGTAGCGATCCCTCCTTTTTCCTCCAACTTACGAGCAAATACTCAATATTTATTGTTTTCATCAACAAACAGGTATATGATATATTGTGTTACAAATTGTCAGTCGTGAAGGGATGAAGCGGGGAATGGACAAGCAAGCGTTAGGCGCCATTCAAAAAGCACAGGATCATTATATTGAAAAAGCTGCCGAGAACATGAATGCCTTTGGTCTTTCTGCCACAGTGGGTAGAGTGCTTGGTATCATTCATATGAACCGTAAACCAATGACGCTCGGTGAGCTCTCAGAGGCGACCGGCATGAGCAAAACAAGAATGAGTCAAGTCGTTCGAGAAATGCTTGATCTGAATATTGCTGAAAAGGTTTATGAAAAAGGAATACGCAAAGATTTATATGACGTTGAGCAAGATCAATATCAAACCTTTATTTCATTGTTTGCAGCCAATTGGTCACGTGTTGTCAGCAAAAATCGCAAGGCACATAAGAAGACATGCAAGGAATTGCTGGAGCTGCTTGAACAAGATGACCTGCCAGAAGAAACAGTAGATAAAATCAATCTTCTTCTTTCAGAAATCAAGGAAAGTCTCGATTATTATGACTGGATTAGCCGTTTAATTGAGTTCTTTGAAAGTGAAGAAGTATTTCAACATGTGCCAAAACCTTAAAAAAGCTGTTTTATTTTACAATTTTGTAGAAAAAAACAGCTTTTTTATATACACTTATGACATCAGCATTGGGAACATCCCTTTGATCCCTGCGCCAATCATCTCTACTGCCACAACAGCTAGAATCAATCCCATTAATCGTGTCACGACATTCATCTCTGTTTTCCCCATTTTTCGCATAATGAAACTTGAATAATGAAATGCATAATAGGTCATGGCAAGTACGACTACAATGCCAATAAGAATCGCAAGCAGATTAAGTGTTACTTGGTGGCTTCCTGGCGTTAAGCTCATGACGGTCGCAATTGTACCAGGTCCGGCAATGATCGGAATGGCGAGCGGGGTCACCGAAACATCGGCCTTCTCCTTGCTTTCTGCCTTTTCATCCGAATGAGGGTTTTGAACATGTGATTCTTTTGCATTCAGCAGATTGTAAGCGATACCAAAAATAAAAATACCTCCGGCGATACGGAGTGCATGGATATCAATGCCAAACAATTTGAAAATGAGCCTGCCTGCCAAAAGAAAGGCAATCAAAATCATAAAAGACACAACAATCGCTTTTTTGGCCGTCTGGGAACGTTCTTTCTCAGAATAGCCTTCTGTTAAAGTGATAAAAAGAGGCACGTTTCCAATGGGATTTGAGACAGCAAATAGTGACACAATGACATGAATCATAAAGGAAATCAACAGACACCCTCCTTTTTTCATAGTGTCTGCTAATCTGATGCGAATATTCCCTTGTTCTGTTAAAACCTGGTTTGTTTTAACCGATGATAATAGAGGTTTAACGAAAGGGGAATAGAACATGAAAAAAAACATCACGATCATTGTCTTGTCTGTGATCATCCTAGGTGCAACTGGCTGGATTGTGTGGCAGCAGCAGTCGCTCACCGCGGCAGAGAAAAAACACCAGCAAGAAATGAGAAAGAATGATGAGCAGCTGACACAATTAAAGTCAGAAGGAACGGATATGAAAGATGAAATGGATGGTCAAAAAAAGGAATTGTCCACCGTCACAAACAAGCTGAAGAAAGAAAAGAAGGCGCATCAAAAAGAAACCAAACAGCGTAAAGCGCTTGAGTTAAAAATAGATCAGCTTCAAAAAGAACTGGCATCAGCGAAAGCAACGGCTCAAGCGAATAAGCAGGCAGCACAAACGACTAGGAAAACAACTGTTAAGAAAGACCCAAATGTCACCCATCATCCTCCTTCTCAATGGGTGCAGGATCAATATGATTGGGGTGTTAAACAAGGGTATATCAAAGAATAGAGAGGATGAAATGATTTGATACAGATTCGGCCATTGTCTCATGATCAATCTGTTCCTATGGATCTTTTACTATTAGCTGACCCTTCAACTGAAAAAGTCATTGCCTATGTACAATCTGGTTCTTGTTATGTTGCTTTTCATAAACAGGACATGATTGGTGTGTATGTTCTGACGCCTCTGTCTCAGCAGACAGTGGAAATCATGAATGTCGCCGTGAAAGAGTCATGGCAAGGTAGAGGAATTGGGAAGCAGCTGATCCGCCATGCTATTTCAGAAGCCAAGGCAGCTGGCTTTCATACAATTGAAATTGGCACAGGCAACTCTAGTATTCAGCAGCTCGCCCTTTATCAAAAATGCGGTTTTCGCATGGCGTCTATCGATCACGATTTCTTTCTGAAGCACTATGATGAACCGATTTATGAGAACGGTATTCAGTGTATGGATATGGTGCGGTTGTCACTCGTTCTTCAAGCAGACTGACTTCATTCAGCCTGCTTTTTTTATGTTCTGCTCTTTTTCACTGCATGAATCACATATTGAATCAAGAAGTAGAGAGCGGCGCCCGCTAAAAAACAGACCACGCACCCAAAGAGCGTTGCCTCTGAGCTGAATTGATACTGTTCAATTTTCATGATATAAAATGGCATACCAAATAGAGTTGGACTTGATTCAACATGATGAACCTCTAGCAGCATTAAAAATACTGGCGTCATAAACACAGCAAACACATAAAGCATCGCAAGCGTTAAGCCGCTAGAAAACGAATGAAATACTTTAACCATTTAGTTCTCTCCTTTCATCTCTTTTAAACTGGCGATGATATTTTTCCCGTCTGGGCAAGCTGGATGCAGCATCACTGTATTTAATAAAGAAAAAAGCAGCAATGGATGCGTCACTGGATGCCTCCACATGAAGAAAAGCACACCCGAGCAGATCACTGGAAACACAGGACCTGCAAGTGCGACCATCATATTAAAACCCGGCCGTGAAAATTTCTCATGGACAATCGACACGTGCTTCCAATCGATCATCACCACATAATCAAAGATGGGTTTTTTTTCGATTTTGTTGCACACCATCACCATCAGGATATGTCCGAGTTCATGAATGAGCACAACGGCTATTAAGCAAAATAAAAGCGTCATCATCGCACAATCGGCCTCTTTAGCATGGCAGCATATATGAAGATGAAGAATGCGGCTGAACAAGCCATATAGGCAGTTGAGAGCAGCTGGATATTTGCTGAAAGCCACTGGACTAAAAGCATATCCAACATACTGAACACAGCAATCATCATCACGATCACAAACAGTTTATTAAAATCACTAATCTTCACGACAAACCCGACACATGCCGCCATGACAGTAATCAATAAAATGGACAAGCTTGCCAAACCGTGCCCTTCACTTTCAACCCCAATCATGAAATAAGCAAGCCCGATATAGACAAAATAAATCAATATATTCATTGTGTAATAAAATAAAATTCTTGATAATAAATAGGCACCCTTTGATGTATTTAACATAAAAATGGCTCGCTGATGGAGATGATATTCCCTGCCAATCATCAGAGGAAGCATAATAAGGATCTCCTTTAAGGCAAACTGCACAATAAAAGCAAACAGCCAGCCAATCTCTTCCGGAGTAAAGATGAATGGGAGACCTATCGTGAAACAGACAAGAAACAGGAACAAAATACCTTGTTCTTTAAACACAGCTGATCGGCTAAAATAAACAAGCTCCTGCCGCAGATGTGTGAAAAATGAAGAATCCGATCTGATTTTTTGGTAAGAAAACGACTTCACCTCTACCTTTAGCTGCAAAAACATCCGATTGACATAACAAGCCGCCAAGCCTTTCAGCCAAAACCACCCTGCACATAGAAAGATCATCAGAAATACAAGATAGATAGACGGCCATACGTGAATCATCTCAACCGCTTTTTGAAAAAGGAGAAACACGAAAGCACCGAGCGTCACAAATCCAATCGTTTGCAGCAGTAAATGCTCTTTTGTTTTTGATATAAAATGGCTCACACCAATGCGTATCAGCATCCAAGAAGCAAGCGTATACAGCGCCAATCCACAGCAAGTGATCCCTACCACAATGATCCAATACAAAGATAGTGTAACGCCGCTAATGATCAGTCCTAATAGGATGGGTAAAAAAAGCAGACCAAGCATGATGAAACAAAACAGCACTGGAAAGAAATACACACAAAGGACAAATGAGACACTTTGCATCGCACTATTCAAAAAGAAGAACTGATACTCTTGACGCTTCATTTTATGACGGGAAAAGACAATACCTGCTCCCAAAAGCAGCAGGGTCATTTTCACAAATTGAAGGTATAAAGCAACTGGTTCGCTCTCCCCTACTTGCATAAAAAAACGCAGGCTCATGACAACGTATATGGCGTAGATCAGCAATAAAAAAACGGCTGCGGCGAGAAGCTGCAAAGGATATTTTTTGCCGAGCTGCTTGATTTTCGTTGTGAGCATGCCCCATTCTATTTTATGAAGAACGTGTCGTGTCCAAGTCATTGAGCAACCTCTCCACCTGCATATAGTAATCTTGATTCACTTCTTTATAAATATCCTCAAGTGCTTGATGAGGGAATGTTTTGTTTGTTTCTTGACGTGACATATCCAGCTTGATATCACCGTTTCTTAAGATCATAAGGTGGTCATACAATGTCTCACCAAAGCCCAAATGATGGGTAGAAATGAGAATGCCTGCACCTTGATTTCTCAGCTTCATGAGCACCTTTTTTAAGATGATCATCATATCTGGATCAAGTCCATTTGTAGGCTCGTCGAATACATAATAATCACAAGACCTAAGGAGCTGTGAAATGATTTGGGTTTTCTTTTGATTGCCATGAGACAGCTGGGCAATTGGCTGATCCATATAAGGTCTCAGCTCAAACAGATCGACGAAGGCCTCTTCTCGAGGTCCATTTCGTTTGTCTGGAAGCTGGAGTAAATGAAAATATTCTCTCGGCGTTAAATAATCAAACAAAGCATGATCATCAGGAATATAGGAAACATGTTCTTTCAAAAAGGAGATATGTGCTGAGGATTGAAAATTCAGCTGTTTACCATCTAAAGAGACAACACCCGTAAATGGTGTCAGGCCAAACATAGACTGAATCATCGTGGTTTTTCCTGCCCCATTATGCCCCAAAAGCAGAAGCATACGTCCTTTCTCTACATTTAACTGAATATCGCGGAGAGAAAAGGTGCGGCTATACGTTTTTTCTGTTAAGTGTAATGTCAGCATCATGTCCCTCCATTTATTTCAGATAGAACAGATGACCTCGCATCTGTTCTCACCATTTGTTAGAAGCCGCATTTGATTTTAATATACAGGCCTAAAAACTTGAACTCTCCTAAAAATTTCGAGCCTTTTCCAAATGTTTTGCATGCCCAAATCAAAGCTGCAGCTGTCACAATGCCTAAGATAGCGGCAAGGACATAAATCCAAAATGCATTTTTCTGTACGTTCTTAGAAGTTAGAATTCGTTGCTTCCTTTCATCATATGCCGCCAGTAGGTGAAGGACATACATGTACACGCCTACTGGAAAACGAAGGCTAAAAGGATTCAGCATCTCATCACCCCCTAATATATGTAAAATGATACCACCCCCATGCAAATAGCATAAGTTCAATTCAGATCATATTTTTAGAAGAGTTTTCATGATTTATTGCTTATAAATCGTCAAGCTCATCGTTTCACCTCTGACTGAAGGATGATTTTTTACAAAAATAGGATATGACAAAGGAAGCAGAGCCTATTCGCTTGAGCCAGCTTTGCGTCTTTATTTCAACATAAAAAAAGCGCTGCGATACGCTCTTTTCAAAAGAGCGCACGCAGCGCGTTGCTTTACATTACTTATTCAAGTTGTAGAATGTAGCAATGCCGTGGTATTGAGCTGTTTCAGCCAATTGATCTTCGATGCGAAGTAATTGGTTGTATTTCGCCACACGGTCCGTACGAGATGGAGCACCTGTTTTGATTTGTCCAGCGTTAGTTGCAACTGCAATGTCTGCAATTGTGCTGTCTTCTGTTTCACCAGAACGGTGAGAGATAACAGCTGTATAGCCTGCACGTTTCGCCATTTCGATTGCATCAAATGTTTCAGTTAATGTACCGATTTGGTTTACTTTGATGAGGATTGAGTTACCAACGCCGTTTTTGATTCCTTCAGAAAGCTTCTTCGTATTTGTTACGAACAAGTCGTCTCCTACTAGCTGAACCTTGCTGCCAAGACGCTCAGTTAATAGTTTGTGACCTTCCCAGTCGTTTTCATCAAGGCCGTCTTCGATTGAGATGATTGGGTATTTCGATACCATATCTTCATACCAGTCAACCATTTCAGCAGATGTTTTCACAACACCTTCGCCTGATAAATGATATTTACCGTCTTCTTTGTTATAGAACTCAGAAGATGCAGCATCCATCGCAAGTTTCACTTCTTCACCTGGTTTGAAACCAGCTTTTTCAATCGCTTCTACGATTGTTTGAAGTGCTTCTTCGTTAGAACCAAGGTTTGGAGCGAATCCACCTTCGTCACCTACAGCTGTGTTTAAGCCTTTTGCGCTTAATACAGATTTCAGGCTATGGAAGATTTGAGCGCCCATGCGAAGTGCTTCACGGAAGTTTGGAGCACCTACAGGCATAATCATGAATTCTTGAATGTCTACGTTGTTATCCGCATGCTCTCCACCGTTGACGATGTTCATCATCGGCACTGGAAGCGTTTTGGAGTTGAATCCACCAAGGTATTGATAAAGTGGAATTTGTAAGAAATCAGCAGCCGCACGTGCTACAGCGATAGATACGCCAAGGATTGCGTTTGCACCTAATTTCCCTTTGTTTTCTGTTCCGTCAAGTTCGATTAACATTTTGTCAATTGCTACTTGTTCAGTGACATCAAAGCCTAAAAGCTCTGGTGCAATGATTTCGTTTACGTTGTTTACAGCTGTCAAAACACCTTTTCCAAGGTAACGGTCTTTGTCTCCGTCACGTAGTTCTACTGCTTCATATTCACCAGTAGAAGCACCACTTGGTACTAGTGCACGGCCAAAGCCGCCAGATTCTGTGTAAACTTCTACTTCAACTGTTGGGTTACCGCGAGAGTCTAATACTTCGCGTGCATATACGTCAACAATGTATGGCATCGTTATTTCTCTCCTTTTGAATCAATTTGTTATTTCTGAATCAATGATGTTCCTGTCATCTCTTTTGGTTTTTCAAGTCCAAGTAAGTCTAAAAGCGTTGGAGATAGATCAGCTAAAATGCCGCCTTCTCTAAGCGTCGCACCTTTTTTCGTTACGATGACTGGCACAGGATTCGTTGTATGTGCAGTATGCGGCTTTCCTTCTTCGGTAATGAGCACGTCTGCGTTACCGTGGTCTGCCGTGATGATGGCGTGTCCGCCTTTTGCAAGGATTGCGTCGACTACAGCTCCTAAGCACTCATCTACTGCTTCAATGGCTTTGATTGTTGGCTCAAGCATACCTGAATGCCCCACCATATCTGGGTTAGCAAAGTTCAGAATGATCGCATCATGCTTATCAGCATTGATGTCTGCAACAAGTGCATCCTTTACCTCATAAGCGCTCATTTCTGGCTTGAGGTCATAGGTTGCGACATCTGGTGAATTGATTAAGATGCGGTCTTCTCCAGGAAATTCTTCTTCACGTCCACCGCTCATAAAGAACGTCACGTGAGGATATTTCTCTGTTTCAGCAATCCGCAGCTGCTTCAATCCATTTTGAGAAAGTACTTCTCCTACTGTGTTATCCAAATTCACTGGTTTGAAAGCCACATAGCCATCTACCGTTTCACTGAAGTGTGTGAAGCAGACGAAGTGTAAATCCTTCGGATGTGCTTCCCCGCGGTCAAACGAGCGGAAATCTTCATTTGTGAATGTGTTTGAAATTTGAATCGCACGGTCTGGACGGAAGTTATAGAAAATCACAGAGTCGCCGTCGTTTACTTTTGCAACCGGCTCACCATTTTCTCTCGTAATGACAGATGGAATAACGAACTCATCGTAGATTCCATTTTCATAGGAGTCATCAACGACATCATAGATGTTTTGATAACTTGGGCCTTCACCATACGCCATCGCGCGATATGCTTTCTCCACACGATCCCAGCGCTTGTCACGGTCCATTGAGTAATAGCGTCCAGAAAGTGTTGCGACTTCTCCGACACCGATTTCTTTGATTTGTTCTTCAAGCTGTTTTAAGTACACTTTCGCTGTCTTCTGACCAACATCGCGTCCGTCTAAGAAGCCGTGAATGTATACTTTTGTTAAGCCTTCTTTTTTCGCTAGTTTCAGCAAGGCAAAAAGATGCTGGATGTGGCTATGCACACCGCCGTCTGACAAGAGACCGAATAAATGAAGCGCCTTGTCATTTTCTTTTGCATAAGTCATTGCATCTAGGAACGTTTCGTTTTTCTCAAATTCCCCATCACGAATGGCAACATTCACTCTTGTTAAGCTTTGGTACACGATGCGTCCTGCACCGATGTTCAAATGCCCAACTTCAGAGTTCCCCATTTGACCTTCTGGGAGGCCCACTGCCTCACCTGAAGCCGTTAAGGTTTGATGCGGGAATTCGTTCCAGTAGCGGTCGAAGTTCGGTTTCTTTGCTTGGGCAACAGCGTTACCGACTGTTTCGCCTCTTAAACCGAATCCATCTAAGATGATTAATGCAGCTGGTTTCTTACTCATATTGACCTTCCTCCAATAATTGAACGAAAGACTGAGGTTCTAAGCTTGCGCCGCCTACCAAAGCACCGTCAATATCGGATTCTGCCATATATTCTTTAATATTCGCAGGTTTCACGCTTCCGCCATATTGAATGCGAAGGCTGTCTGCCGCTTCTTGACCAAATTCGCTTGCAACCGTTTGGCGAATGTGCGCACAAACATCGTTTGCATCTTTCGCTGTAGAAGATTTACCTGTACCGATCGCCCAGATTGGCTCATAGGCAATGACAGATTCAGCGACTTGTTGCTTCGTTAAACCAGCTAGTGCTTTCTTCACTTGATCAGCGACAAGTTCGTTTGTTTTGCCTGCTTCACGCTCTTCAAGCGTTTCACCTACACAGATGATTGGAACGATGCCATACTTGAATGCAGCATGTGCTTTTTTGTTCACTGTTTCATCTGTTTCAGCGAAGAATTCGCGGCGCTCTGAATGACCGATCACTGAGTAGCCGATGCCAAGATCTTTAAGCGCAGCAGGGCTGATTTCACCAGTGAATGCACCATTTTCTTCAAAGTGCATGTTTTGCGCACCAATTTTAAGGTCTGTTCCGTTAGAAAGGCTGTTCAGCTTTTCAAGGAAAAGGGCTGGTGCACAGACAATAGATTCCACTTTGTCAGGAGATGGAATAGATGACTTGACTTCTTCAACGAAGCTTACAGCTTCACCAAGTGTTTTGTTCATCTTCCAGTTCCCAGCTATAATTGGTTTTCTCATGATTGACACTTCCTTATAGCAGTTTTGGTCTTATTTATCGTTTAATGCAGTCACACCTGGAAGTTCTTTGCCTTCCATAAATTCAAGTGAAGCGCCGCCACCTGTAGAAATATGGCTCATCTGATCGGCAAGACCAAATTTCTCAACAGCTGCTGCTGAATCTCCACCACCAATGACAGAATATGTATCTTTTGCTTCTGCCAGTGCTTCTGCGATTGCTTTTGTTCCTTTAGCGAATGCATCGATTTCAAATACACCCATTGGTCCGTTCCAGACAACAAGTTTGCTGTTTTTAATGACATCAGCATACTTCTCTCTTGTCTCTGTTCCAATATCAAGTGCTTCTAGATCACTTGGAATTTCAGAGATTGGCACAATGCTTGTATTCGCATCATTTGAAAAGTCGTCGGCTACCAGAACATCTGTTGGAATCAGGAAGTTCACGCCTTTTTCTTTTGCACGGTCCATAAAGGATTTCGCTAAATCTACTTTGTCTTCTTCTAATAGAGATTTTCCTACTTCGTGGCCAAGTGCTTTGACAAATGTATAAGCAAGTCCGCCGCCGATGATCAGGTTGTCCACTTTATCAAGAAGACTTTCAATTACACCGATTTTATCCTTTACTTTTGCGCCACCGATAATCGCTGTAAATGGGCGATCAGGGTTTGAAATGGCTTTTCCTAGAACCTCAAGCTCTTTTTGCATGAGGAAGCCTGAAACAGCCGGAAGATACGCTGCAATACCAGCTGTGGATGCATGTGCACGGTGTGCAGCACCGAACGCATCATTGACATACACATCGGCTAAATCAGCAAACGCTTTTGATAATTCAGGATCGTTCTTTTCTTCACCAGGATAGAAACGAACGTTTTCAAGCACTAGCACATCTCCTTCTTTTAAGTCAGAGATTTGCTTTTTCACGTTGTCGCCGTAAGCTTCATCTGCTTTTTTCACTTCTTGTCCAAGAAGCTCTTGCAGACGTTTTGCTACAGGTGTCAGACGCAGTTCTTCAGTAACTTGACCTTTCGGACGACCCAAATGACTAGCTAGTAGTACCTTTGCGCCTTGTCCTGTTAAATACTCAATCGTTGGTAATGCTGCGCGAATACGAGTATCATCCGTCACTTTTCCGTCCTTCATTGGAACGTTAAAATCTACGCGGCAGAACACAACTTTACCTTTTACGTCAATGTCTTTTACTGATTTCTTATTCATGCTCGTCAGGAGATCCTCCTTTATTCTGGTTTCCTTACGCATTGGACAAGTCTCTCTTTATCCTTTTCCCATTTTGCCCTCATCAAAACGAGAAATCGTGCAGAACGGATAAATACAGAGAAAAAGGGAAAGGGATGCTTCCCCTTCCCTTGTCCGTCTTCATTATATCGTGTCTCTAGGAAAGAACCAAGTGAGTTCCTTCAGTGTGAGAAATTAAAGACCTTGTTTTGCAATGTAAGCTGCAAGGTCAACAACGCGGTGAGAATATCCACTCTCGTTATCGTACCAAGAAATGACTTTCACCATGCTGCCTTCCATTACCATTGTAGAAAGAGCATCGATTGTTGAAGAGTTTGCATTACCATTGTAGTCACCAGATACTAATGGCTCTTCGCTGTAGCCAAGGATTCCTTTAAGTTCTCCTTCAGCCGCTTCTTTAAGTGCTGCATTTACGTCTTCAGCTGTCACATCTTGATTTAATTCAGCAACAAGATCAACTAAAGAAACGTTAGGTGTTGGAACACGCATAGCGCCACCGTTTAATTTACCTTTAAGTTCAGGCAATACAAGTGAAACAGCTTTCGCAGCACCTGTAGAAGTTGGGATGATGTTTTCCGCAGCTGCACGAGCACGACGGTAGTCTTTGTGCGGAAGATCAAGAATTTGTTGGTCATTTGTGTATGAGTGAACAGTTGTCATCATACCGCGTTTGATACCAAATTTATCGTTAAGTACTTTTGCAAATGGAGCTAAGCAGTTTGTTGTACAAGATGCATTAGAGATGACATCGTGGCTAGCTGCATCGTATTTGTCTTCGTTTACACCCATAACGATTGTGATATCTTCTTCGTTAGCAGGAGCAGAGATGATGACTTTTTTAGCGCCAGCTTCTAAGTGTTTAGCAGCGTCTGCACGTTTTGTGAAGAATCCAGTAGATTCAACAACGATTTCTACGCCTTGTTTACCCCAGCTTAATTTCGCAGGGTCACGCTCAGCTGATACTTCGATTGTTTTACCGTTCACTACTAAGTTCGTACCGTCTACAGAAACCTCTGCATCTAGTTTTCCGTGAACAGAGTCATATTGTAAAAGGTGTGCAAGCATGTTAGCGTCTGTTAGATCGTTAACCGCTACTACCTCAACTTCAGGATTGTTTAATGCTGCACGAAATACGTTACGTCCAATACGTCCAAATCCGTTAATACCGACTTTTACTGCCATGATGTTTCCTCCTTTTATAGGTCACAATGTTTTATATTGAGGGATCGATTGACTCCCTTAATAACTCTTTTGCGGCTCCTTCGTCTGTGACGAGAACCGTTCGGCGGGGTTTTTTGAAATAAGCTTCAATGGCCCCAGCCTTTGATGATCCACCAGCAACAGCAATGATGTGTGGAATGCTTTCTAAATCATCTAGCTGCATGCCGACGGAGTGCACTTTGTGGACGACCTCGCCATCACGATTAAAGTAATAGCCAAAAGCCTCTGTCACTGCGTCATGCTCATCAATTTTTTTTAAATCTTCAGCGGGTGTGTTTCGTCTCATCGCCATTGTTTTTGCTTCACCGATTCCATGAATGAGCATCGTGGATGATTTAATTGTTTGAAGCACTTCTTTGACGGACGGCTCTTCAATAATGGAAGAGTAAGCACCTTCTGACAGCTGTCCTGGAACAAACAGCAGTTTGTAAGTACCGGAAGCTTTTTCAGCCATGTGGGCACAAATGGTGTTTGCCTGATTTTTTACATTCTCCCCAAGACCGCCTCTCGCAGGGACAAACATCATGTCTCTGTTTTTGGCATCAGGGGTCATCATTTCGGCAACGGCTTCCATCGTCGTTCCGCCAGTGACGGCGACGATATTATTTCCTGTAAACCTTTTTTTCATACATTGGACAGCAGCTCTTCCCATTTCTTGCTTCACCCACGGGGATTCATCGCTGTCACCAGAAACAATGATGACTTCTTCCAGGCCTAATTTCCTCTTTAATGTATTTTCCAAAAAGGTTAAACCTAAAACGTCCTTCATCATTCCTTCAAGTATTTCAAGCAAAGCATGACCTTCAGTCGTCAGCATCATACCGCTCGTTTTGACATCCAGCAGATTTTGTTCCTTTAAGAACTGAACTTCAGCTCTTAAAATACGTTCACTCAGACCAAGACTTGTCGCAAGACTTCTGCGACCAATTGGTTCAGCTAATCTGATGTACTGCAAAATGTCGTAGCGTTTTTGCATAACTGTGAGAAGATCTGGTAATAATTTTTTTTGAGCTTCCAATAAACGATTCATGGCTAACGACCCTTTCTTTTCACGTTGGACTAAAAACGTCCCACTGTGACAAAAAACGTCCCGCCACAGCCAAAAAAAATCAATCCCTGCTTTCTTTAATTATTTTAACAGGATAATCTTGCATTTTCAACTCTTACAAACACATTTAGACAAAAAATAGACACATTTTGACCGATAACCTGCTTGTCATCTAGCTTTCCGCTATTTTATTTTTTTCAAACTATTTATTTTCTTCTATATTGAATGCATTTGTCTTTGAAAAGGTGCAGGCGGTCAAAAGCCGCCTGCTTATGTTTTCGGTATCGTTTCTTTCTCTTCATTAAACCGTTTCGCATCTTCCTTCGGTTTAATCTTGAGGTAGTAAATGATGTAGCAGGCGGCCATAAATGGAACTCCGCAATAAAGACCAATCCGCTGATCCTCAATAAAGAATAAACTGATAAGAACAATGCCAAATGCGATAAAGCCTGCTAAAGGCACAAATGGATAGAAAGGCGTTCGGAAGACCAGATCCTTTACATCTCCGCCCTCTTTTATGAATTGTCTCCTAAAGAAGTATTGGGATAAACAAATAGACATCCAAACAACGACAAGCACCATACCCGAAATGGATATGAGCCAGACATATACCGTTTTTGGTGCTACAACACTCGTGAGCAGTGATAGAGCGGATACACCCATTGTCACCAATAAGGCATTGATCGGGATTTTACGTTTGGATAATTTTTTCGTGAAAACAGGTCCTTTCCCGTCTTTTGAAAGCGCCCATAGCATACGTGATGATGCATATAATCCAGAGTTCGCTACAGATAAGACGGCTGTAATGATGATAAAATTCATGATATCTGCGGCGTATGGTATGCCGACCTTGTCCAATACCACAACAAACGGACTATCCACTGCGCCGGCGGTCTGCCATGGAAGAAGCGCCGCAAGAACCGCAATGGATAAAACAAAAAAGACCATCGTCCGCCAAATAATATTCCGAATAGAACGCGGGAGTGTTTTTTCCGGACTTTCACTTTCACCTGCTGCAATCCCTACAAGCTCTGTTCCTTGAAAGGAGAAATTGACTGTGACCATGGTTAATAAAATCGCCAAAAGACCATTAGGAAAAAGGCCGCCATGATCCGTCAAATGACGAAATAGTGGGGCAGGTTCCCCACCTTTCAAGTGAATCATTCCGAAAATTGCGCCAATTCCAATGATAATAAACAATAAGATCGCAGCAACCTTGATGGCTGAAAACCAAAACTCTGTTTCAGCGAAGCTGCGTGCCGAGATGGCATTGATGGAAAATAAGATGACGCTAAAGGCAAGACACCAAAGCCAAACAGGGATATCTGGGAACCACCTTTGGAGTAGAATACCTGCTGATGTAAACTCAAGTCCAATCGTACACGCCCAGCTAAACCAATAGAGCCAGCCGATCATAAAGCCCGTGGATGGACCAATATACTTCGTGGCATACTCCTGAAAAGAACCAGCTGTCGGCATCGCCACTGCTAATTCACCAAGACAGAGCATCACCAAATACATGAGCAATCCGCCAATGATAAACGAAAGAATGGCTCCCCCTGGGCCTGCCTGATGAATAATGAGTCCTGACCCAAGGAAAAGGCCTGTTCCAATGACCCCACCTAAGGCAATCATAAAGAGATGTCTACTTTTCATGGAACGCTCTAATTCATTATGCTGTTCTGGCTTCAAATCCGCTTCCCCACTTTCACTCTTCTATTCATCAACCTTTGACAAAATTCGCCGTTCATTGAAAGAGAAAGGGAGAATTTGAAGTCTTCTCCCTTGATCATTTATGCTTGAAATAACGCTTCGATATGAGCGATTGCCCAATCCAAGTCTTCTTTTGAAATGGTGAGCGGCGGTGCAAATCGAATTACTGTCTCATGGGTTTCTTTGCATAACAGCCCGGCTTGCTTGAGCTTCTCGCAATAGGGTCTAGCTGCCTCAGTCAGTTCCATTCCAATAAATAGTCCACGCCCGCGCACTTCCTTAATGACAGGACTTTGAATGCGTGACAGTTTGTCTTTGAAATATTCCCCAAGCTCCAATGAGCGCTCGGCAAGCTTCTCGTCGATTAAAACATCTAGTGCAGCTAGCGATACTGCGCACGCAAGAGGATTCCCGCCAAAGGTAGACCCGTGAGATCCTGGGTTAAACACACCTAAAATATCACGATTTGCTACAACACATGAGATCGGGAATACCCCGCCGCCAAGTGCTTTACCAAGAATCAGCATATCCGGCTCAATGCCTTCCCAGTCGCATGCAAACATCTTGCCAGTCCGCGCTAATCCCACTTGAATTTCATCTGCGATCAATAACACATGTTCCTTCTCACAGATCGCTTTTGCCTCTTTTATAAAGCCCTCAGGCGGCATGACAATGCCCGCTTCTCCTTGAATCGGTTCAAAGAGAAAAGCTGCTGTTTGCGGAGTGATCGCTTTGCGTAACGCCTCAATATCTCCATAAGGGATGAGCTTTATGCCCGGAAGCATCGGACCGAAACCTCTTTGATATTCTGCTTCCGAAGAAAGTGACACAGCCGTCATTGTACGACCATGAAAATTCCCGGTACATGCAATGATTTCTGCCCGATTCTCTTCGATACCCTTGACATCATAGCCCCATCGTCTCGCTGCCTTTATCGCCGTTTCCACAGCCTCTGCTCCTGTATTCATCGGCAATGCCATCTCTTTATTCGTTAATTTGCAAATCTTCTCATACCAAGGACCAAGCTGATCATTATGGAAGGCCCTTGATGTGAGTGTCACGCGGTCAGCTTGTGTTTTAAGCGCTTCTATAATGCGGGGATGGCGATGTCCTTGGTTGACTGCAGAATATGCACTGAGCATATCCATGTAGCGGTTGCCCTCAGGATCAGTCACCCACACTCCCTCAGCCTCTGAAATCACAATTGGCAACGGATGATAGTTCGCCGCACCGTATTGTTCTGTTTGATGAATCAATGCTTTTGTCTGTGTCATCGTGTATTCCTCCTTCTATAAGCTTGCCTCTTTTGATTGGGTTCATCTTCACTCTTATGTTATGCAAGGATCATGCCAACTTAGTGATCGCTCTGTGCCTAGGATTGTGCTCATCTTTAACGCAAAATAATTTTGCATATGCAAAATTATTTAGAGGAAACCGCAAAATTTTTCATGTAAAATAGAGGTAATGTCTGGAGGTGGCGCAAGTGAAAAAAGATCAGCATACCGCAAAGCTCGAAAATGAGATTGATCTATATAAACAAATGCTCGATTTAATTGATGTTGGGGTTCACGCCATTGACGAAAATGGCAATACCATTGTTTATAACAAAAAAATGATGGAGATCGAATCTTTAAAACGTTCTGATGTCCTTTATAAAAATGTCTTAGACCTCTTTGTGTTTCAGGACGAGATGCACAGTACACTTGTCCAAGCGCTGCGAACCGGGAAACAGACGGTTCATGCAAAGCAGACGTATCACAACTACAATGGTAAAGAAATCACAACGATTAACCATACATACCCGCTCGTACGAGACGGTCTGATTCAAGGAGCGGTTGAAATTTCGAATGATGTCACGAAACTGGAACGGCTCATTCATCACAATATGAAGAAAAAAGGAAACACACGCTTTACATTTGATTCAATCATTGGGGAGAGTCCTGCCTTTTTAGAAGTGATTGAACATGCGAAACGAGCCACACGTACCTCTTCTTATGTGCTGATTGTTGGTGAGACAGGGACGGGGAAAGAGCTATTTGCACAAAGCATTCATAATGGCAGCAGCCGTTCATCTGGACCATTTATTACGCAGAATTGTGCAGCACTGCCTGATAACCTGATTGAAAGTCTGCTTTTTGGAACACAAAAAGGGGCTTTTACAGGGGCAACAGATCAGCCCGGTCTATTCGAACAAGCACAAGGAGGTACACTGCTTTTAGATGAGATCAACTCATTACACCCAGCTCTTCAAGCAAAACTATTGCGCGTCTTGCAAGAGAAACGTGTAAGAAGGTTAGGCAGTACAAAGGAAATCGCCATTGATGTGAGAGTGTTTGCTAATATGAATGAGGACCCTGTGGATGCGATCGCAGGTGGACGGATGCGAAAGGATTTATTTTACCGGCTTGGCATTGTCACCTTGTTTATCCCGCCACTCTCTGAGCGAAAAGAAGACATCCCCACATTTGTCATGCATTTTATTCAAAAATATAATGAACTGTTTCAAATGAATGTGAAGGCGGCTGATGAAGAGGTACTTGCCCTGTTCCAAACGTATCATTGGCCGGGCAATGTAAGAGAACTGGAGCATGTGATTGAGGCTGGAATGAATATGATGATGGACGAAACATCCTTAAGCTTGCATCACCTTCCTTACCATTTCCGATTCAAGCAAGGAGAAGGTCATCCTAGTGAACACATGCAGATGAGTCCGGTGCAGCCTACAGCTGCAGCTGATACCTTCGTCTACACGAGCTCAGATCATACAACTGACTTCCAAACCCAAATGGAACGATTTGAAAAACAATACATCGTCCATTACTTAAATAAAATGGACGACAATATTTCACAGACTGCAAAGATATTGGGCATGAGCAGGCAAAGTTTGCAATATCGAATGAAAAAGCTGCATATTTCTCTTCAATAATAGAGCTGTGCCCTTATGCGGCACAGCTTAGATTGTTGACAAAGGGCTAAAATGACCTTTATTTTAGCCCTTTGTCTTCTTTTCAGCGTGATAGAAAACCTTTGCAGTCTAGGAAGGACGAGCACTGGCACGGAGCGAATTTGACATTCGTGAGTACCAGCGCGCAGGACTGACAAAGAATGCGAGGGTTTGTCTACACGCTGAGCTGTGCCGCTTTTCGGCACAGCTTATTGTATATCTGGCTTTCCTTCCTGTTCTTGCAGCACATCACCAAGAAGTTGTTCTACTTTTTCCAAATGTGTGAGCATCGCCCGCTCTGCTTCTTCTGGCTGTTTGTCCATGATAGCTTGATAAATTCGTTCATGGTCCTTGTAAAGCTGATGGATGGAAGCTTTTCTTGAGAATAACACGACTTTTCTTGTTTCTCGCATCGTTTCCATTAACAAGGTTGAGACCTGATTCATTAACGCCGCTAGTAAATGATTCTTTGAGGCTTTAGCGATGGCAAGATGAAATGTGAGGTCTGCCTCCTCACCAATTTCTTTATGCGCTTCTGCACGCTTCATTTGTTCTAGTGCCTCCTGCAGTCGATGGAGGTCATCATCTGTCCGCAGCAATGCTGCCTTTTTGACAGCACCTGATTCAATGATTGATCTCACTTCAAGAAGCTGCACGATATCCTGCTGCTTCATCAAAAAAGCAGGAGATAAACAAAATGTGAGCTGCTCAGGATCGAACTGCTTCACATATGTGCCTTCTCCTTGCTTCATCTCTATTAATCCGATCGCTTTCAGAGCGGACAGCGCCTCTCTCACAGCGGAACGGCTGACTTGAAAATTTTCAGAAAGTGCTTGAACCGAGTCTAATTTTTCGCCTGGAAGAAGCTCCCCCGTTCGAATGGATTCGACTAATGCGTCCGCAATTTCTTCATATATTTTTTTCGTTTTGATTTGTTTATATTTCAATTGGTCTCACCTCATCACTGTTGTCTACCCTATCGGCTCATGCCCTATCTTATACTTTACCCCAAAATTCAGATCACACGTCTTCCCTTTTTTCAATTCTCAAGAAATCTTCTATCACTCTTCCACTCATCAAAAAAGAAGCACATGCCATTGTTTCTGGCATGTGCTTCTTTTTAATCATATCGCTTCCGCAGCGTGGAAGACGGAAGGTTCATTTGTTCACGATATTTGGCAATGGTTCTGCGAGAGACGCGGATACCAAAGGTTTGCTGAAGATGCGTCATGATTTGCTGATCCGAATACGGTTTTTTCTTATTTTCTGATTGAATCAGCTCCGCAATGTGGGTCTTCACTGTGTAGCTGGATGCTTCTTCGAGCGAATGCCCTTCTAGTTTCGCTTGGAAAAACTGTTTCATTTCCATTAATCCGTAAGGGGTCTGCACCATTTTCCCTTTGACTGTTCGACTCACTGTCGACTCATGCACTTGTAATATATCTGCAATCCGCTTCATCGTAAGCGGTTTCATTTTATGCTTCCCTGTCAGGAAAAAATCAGTCTGTTGTAAGATAATCTCACGAACGACATTTGTCATCGTTTGTTTTCTCTGCTTCAGCGCTTGAACAAGCCAATTGTACTGCTGCTGCTTTTCCTTTAAATACGTGTATGCTTCATGCCGCTTTTGATCTTGAATCATGGCGAAATACCCTTCATTCATTTCAATGTCCGGAAAAGCACGCTGGTTCAGCTCGAATGTGATGTGACCTCCCGCAGCTGTAATCAACACATCTGGTTCTATATACACATCCTCTTCTTCATAAGAGAAATGAAGGCCTGGTCTTGGTTCGAGAAGCGACACCTCATCTTGTATGGCTTGCAGGGTTTTCAACGGCATACCTGTTTTAGCTGCGATTTCCTTCCAAGCCTTCCTTGCGAAAAGAAAGAAATGCCCTTCAATGATCAGCTCTGCTTCATACCAGCGTTCCTTTTTTCGTCTAAGCTGGAGCAGGATACATTCTTGCAATGATCTAGCGCCAATACCGGCAGGCTCTAATGATTGAAGCTGATGAAGAACAGCTTCAACTTCTTCTGCCGAAGCCTGTAACACAGCGGCCATTTGGTCAACCGGTTCATTTAAATAGCCATTGGAATCAATGGACTCAATCATGAATTGAAAAATCCTTTGATTCTTTTCACTTAAATTCAAATCAATGGCCTGTCTCTTTAAATACATTTGCAGGCTTTCTTTTTGATGCGTACGATACGGCTCTGTCATTCGATCTTGCGTTCTTTTATGATAAACTGGTTGATAGCTGTCCGTGTCTTTCCGCTCAATCAGAGGGTTCTCAAGCGCTAACTGATCAAGATACTCACCCAGCTCTGCACAATTCAATTGCAACAGCGTAATCGCCTGCCTGAGTTCTTGCGTGAGTACCTGCTTTAATACTAGTTCTTGTTGCAGTTTAAGGCTCATTGTCTCCCCTCCCTCTCATCATTTTACATGAAGATTGACGGACCGTATATACGAAATAGGAGTGATTTCCATGTCTGAACTTTTTTCCGTTCCATACTTTATTGATAACTTAAAACAGCACATTGCCATGAATCAACATGAAGACAAGATTCATGCCATGAACGCTTATTATCGTTCGGTGGTTTCTACACTTGTGCAGGACCAATTGACGAAAAATGCTGTTGTCTTGAAGCGAATTCAGCATCTCGATGAAGCGTACCAAAAGGTGAAAAAAGAAAGCGAATAAATGGACGACAAACAACACCCTTTCTCATGATTGCAAAGGGTGTTTTTCATATAGGAAAAGCTTTTGATCCAGCTTTGATTTGTACATCATCAAAAAGCCAGACCGTCCTAAAGTATAAATGATAAAGGCAAACCATAGTCCGTGATTGTGCCATATCGGAATGACTGCCGCCTGAACAGCCACAAACAAAATCATCGCAAACAGCATTGAATTCCTAACAGGAGCAATTTCTGTCGCACCTGTGAATACACCATAAATCACCAAGCCAAAACAAGCAGCAAACGGATAAAGAACGAGCCAATCGGCATATTGCAGTGTCACATCAAGAAGCTGAGGCAAATTTGTAAACAGGCTCAAAATCGGTACTTTAAAGAAAAAGTAAGCTGCCGCAATGACACATGCCATCACAACTGCCCATTGTCTCGAAAGGGTTAATGTTTTATCATAAAGCGCTCGGTCGTTCGCCCCTACTGATCTGCCGACAAGAATACTGGATGCATTGGCAAATCCATCGAACAAATAGGCCATGATGTAGTGAATTTGAAATAAAATGGCATTCGCCGCCAATTGCTCCGTTCCGAAAGACGCTCCCTTCGCTGTAAACATGTTGATCACAACAAGCAGACAGATCGTTCGGATAAACAAGTCTTTATTCACATGAAACATTTTCTTTACCGCACGTGTGTCCATCACCTGCTGAAGAGACGGCATCCGAAAACCGTTTGACGTATGCTTCAAGATGATCCAGGCACCTAACACAAAAGCAGTGAGTTCAGAGATCAATGTCGCCGCTGCCACACCTTTGACGGCAAAAGAAAACGCATGAACTAAGATCAATGCCAAGATCATATTCATGACATTGATCAAAATTTGTAAAGAAAGGGCTTCTTTCATTTTTGCCATCCCCATCAGCCAGCCGAGTATGACGTAATTCATCAAGGTAAATGGCGCTCCCCAGATCCGAATATGAAAATAGTCCGCTGCATATTCGCGCACATCAGCAGCAGGAGAGATGATCCATAATGCGGATTGAATAATGGGCCATTGAAGAGCAATAAAACAAAGCCCGACGATAATAGCCAGCAAAAAAGGCCTTAGAAAAGCAAGAACACCCTGCTCCTCGTTCTGCGCTCCGTTTGCTTGGGCGGCAAAAGCAGATGTACTTACCCGTAAAAAGCCAAACAGCCAGTACAATGTACTAAAAATGAGACTGCCGACTGCGACGCCTCCTATATAAGCGGGGTTGGCAAGCTGGCCAACAACTGCTGTATCGACAGCTCCAAGTAATGGCGTGGTCATCGTTGAAATGGTTAAAGGGATCGCCAAAGCTAAATATGCTCGATGGTTCACGATGCCACCTGCCTTTCATGAAAAATAGCCTCTCTTAAAAGAGGCATTGAGGGAATGAAAAAGTTAACGAACCGGCCTGCCAATCGTTCGAGACAAAGGGTGGCTGGCGAGCGTTGCCTCCTTCATTTTCAGCACAGCTTCGTGCTCTGATATAAAGAAATCATCCTTCGATTGAAACTGAGCCACAAGTTCACCCTGATCAAGAATCGCTAATTGATCACTTAAATGATAGGCCGCTGTCAAATCATGTGTGATAAATAAGTATGCAAGCTTCAGCTCTTTCTTTAATTCGACTAACAAATCTAAAATGACTGCCTGCGTAACCATATCTAAGCTACTGACTGATTCATCCAGCACAATGAGCTTTGGCTGAAGCACCAGTGCTCTGGCGATGTTGATCCGCTGTAGCTGGCCGCCGCTAAATTGGTATGGGTACTTGGACAAATCCTGCTCACTGAGCCCTACTCTTTCTAACCAGTGAATCAGTATATGCTGACGTTTTTTTCGGGTCATTGGTTCATAGTTTTCAAGCGGCTCAGATAAGATTTGTTCCACTGTCCACCTTGGATTCACCGCTGAATATGAATCTTGAAATACCGCTTGTACATGTCGGCGGAAATGCTGATGTGTCCGCTGATCTGCACGAATGATATCCTGACCTTCAAACAGAACTTGTCCGCTACTCGGCTTCTCTAGTCCAAGGATGATGCGGCCGAGTGTACTTTTCCCTGCACCACTTTGACCTAATAATCCAAAACAAGTGCCTTCTTCAATGGTCAAATGGACGTTTTTCAGGACAGGGGCTCTCCCTTTTGTCCTCATCAGAAACGATCGGCTGCCATATGAATGACTAACTGCTTCTAATTCTATTAAATGCAACGGTCTTCTCACCTCAAATCGGGCAAACAGCTGGAATGGATGGACGAGCTGCTAAAAGTTTCTTTGTATAATCATGCTTCGGGTGTTCAAAAAGCTCAAGAACTTCAGCCTTTTCAACGATTTTTCCTTGTTTCATCACCACGACCTGGTCTGCCATTTCCGCAATCACACTAAGATCGTGGGTAATGAGCAAAATCGCCGTTCCGTATTCATGACGAATTTGATTCAAGTGCTCAAGCACCAGCTTCTGATTGTGTACATCTAATGCGGTTGTCGGTTCATCTGCGATGATCAGAGGCGGATGCATACAGGCAGCCATAGCAATCATGACACGCTGGAGCATCCCCCCGCTTAATTCAAAAGGGTACTTACTCAGTAATTGATCTGGATGCGGCAGGTTCATTTTCTCTAAGGCTTCAATTGCCTGGACCCGAGCCTTCCTTTTACTGACAGATGTATGCCGGCGGATTGTTTCAATCAATTGATGTCCAATTGTCCATACAGGCGTAAAGCTATTCATTGGATTTTGCATAATATATGAGAGATCTTTGCCACGAATAGACCGCATATGCTGTTCACTCAAACCGATCAATTCTCGACCTTGTAGAGTGATACTGCCAGTCACTTCCGTTGTTTTTCGATCAAGCATGTTTAAGATCGACATACTTGTCACCGTTTTTCCGCATCCGCTCTCACCAATTAATCCAACAATTTGACCGCGCTTTACCTCAAATGCTATTTCCTGAACGAGAGAAATGGTTCCTTGCGGCGTTTTCGTATGCACATGCAGGTTCTCTATATTTAAAATAGACTCTTCCAACTGACTCATTCCTTTACACACGACGTTTGATGCCATATTTCTCTGAAAGGGCTTCTCCCAGTAAGTTGAATAGAATGACCACAGCCATAATCACAAGGCCCGGATAAAGCATCAGCTGAGGATTTGTTTGAATATAAGATTTTCCTTCATGGATCATCGCTCCCCATTCAGGCGTAGGGGGCTGAACCCCTAAGCCTAGAAAAGACATGGCTGAAATGTCCATAATCGCCCAGCCCATTTCAAGTGTGCCCACAACCGCAAGTGGCGGCAGTACATTCGGAATCATATGCTTTCTCATGATATTCCAATGGGAAGTACCGCTAATCTTCGCAGCTGCAATAAAGTTTTGTTCCTTTAAACTAAGGACCATCCCTCGAAAGACGCGGGCGTAATACACCCACTGCACAAGCATCAAAGCCAGCACAACTTGAGAAAGCCCTGGTCCAAAAATACCGACTAATCCGAGGATCAGTACCAAATTTGGAAATGCCATGACCCCGTCGCACAATCTCATCAATACGTGATCGATCCAGCCGCCTTTATATCCAGAAATCAGCCCTACGATTAAACCGATAGATAGAGAGGAAACAAAGATTAACAACGCACATCCTAGTGAAATACGAGCACCATATAGAATTCGAGATAAATTGCATCTTCCCAATTGGTCGGTGCCTAGAGGATACTCCCATGAAGAACCCTTTAGCTTCATTGCAAGATTGACAGCCGCTGGGTCATGCGGAGCGATCCATGGTGCACATATCGTCACAATGAGCAGGAGACCGAGCAGCAGCACACAGATCGAGATCATCTTTTGATGATAGAAAAGATGTTTTACTTTTGTCATCATGGCTGGCGGCCTTCCTTTCTAGAAATACGGGGGTCAATGAGCAGCAGAAGAAGATCCACTATCAAGCTGCTTAAGATAAAGATACACGCCGCCATCAACACATAAAATTGAATGACCGGCAGATCCCGGTTAAAGATCGCTTCAATAAAAAATCGTCCAAATCCAGGCCATGAAAAAACAGCCTCTACAATAATGGTCCCTGTGAGCAGCTTGCCAAGATTCACGCCAAGTCCTGTCAGCATCGGTGATATCGCCATTCTGAAGACATGTTTGAACATAATCGATTGTTCCTTTAACCCTCTCATTCTCGCATATTGAACAAAAGGCTCGTGAAGCGTCTCACTCACACTCGCTCGCAATAATCTCGTATACATCGCAATTAACGGCACAGCCAGTGTAATGGATGGCAGTACAAGATGTTCCCATGTACCAACACCTTCAACAGGTAAAAGATCGAGTTTCACTGAAAAAAAGAAGATGAGCAAATACCCCAAAACAAAGGTCGGGATAGATGCTCCTAGGAAGGAAATCAACCGGCTCACATGATCTACAACGCCATTTTTTCTCACCCCGCTGAAAAAGCCCAGTGGAATACTGACACAAATTGCGATCAGCAGACTAGTGAACGCCAATTGAATCGTCGCAGGTATTCGATAGATCACCTCATCAAGCACAGGCTGATTGGTCATATACGACCGCCCAAAATCAAGACGGACGACTTTTTCAATCGTATGAAGGTACTGCATGTAAAAAGGTTCATCTAAACCAAATTCACTTCGTTTTTGGGCTAATACCTCATCAGTAGGCTGAATATGAGCCGCTGCTAAATATGCCTCCGCTGGATCAACTGGTGACAGATGAATCATGCCAGTTGTGAACAGTGTGGCTAGTAGAAATACAGGAATGATAGATAACATTCGTTTGATGATATAGCGGCTCATTTGCTTACCTTCCTTCTGTTACTTCAGCTTGATGCCTGTGAAAGGGTGTTCATCTCGATTCGCAGGGAAATCAAAGTCCTTCACATCTTTTTGATAAACAGCTGTCTTTTTAAAATAAGAGATTGGCACAATCGCCCCTTGATCTTGCAAGGAAGATAAGACGGACGAATAAAGTGCTTTGCGTTTGTTTTCATTTGTTGTCGATGGAATCTCCGTCATTTCTTTGATCAGCTTATCTTTATTCGGATACGCTGAGATCGCCTCTTTGAATCCAAAACCATCTGATGAGACAACGTTCATAAATGTATGCGGATCATACGGCGCTCCGTAATTGCTAAAGAAGTTCATATCAAATTTGTTCGCTTTAAACCGCTGAACCTGCGTCGCCAGCTCGACACCTTCAAGTTTGACGCCAACGCCAATGGCTGCCCATTCTGCCTGCAGTGTTTCAGCCATTGTTTTTTGAATCGATTCTGCTGAGTCATACATCATACTAAACTCAAGCGTTTTTCCGTCTTTTTCGCGTATGGTTTTTCCTTTTGGAAGCGTCCAGCCCGCTTCATCCAGTAAAGCCTTCGCTTTGTCCACATCATACTGGAAAGATTTCACCCGGATGCCTGACGTATATGGCATGTTTGTCGGCAAGATGTGATCTGCTACATCCTCTAAGCCAGAGGTCACACCTTCCACCAATGATGTTTTATTGATCGCATACTGAAGGGCGTGACGCACTTTCTGATCTGACAGCTGATCGACTTTTGTGTTCATGACAAGCTGTCTTGTGGCTACAGGCTCTGACATCTTCGTTTCATACTTGCCGCTCGCCTCTAGTTGTTTAAAAGCATCAAGGCTAATCGTTCCTTCTCCATAAAGTAAATCTACATCGCCTTTTTCAAATGCCATCACTCTTGTTTCAGCATCTGGAATGACCTTCACTTTGATTTCTTTGACCTTTGGTTTCTCTCCCCAGTAGTGGTCATTTCGTTCAAAAATCGCGTAATCATCTTTTTTGTACGTCTTTAATACCCAAGGACCTGTCCCCACTGGTTTTTCGATTCCTTTTGATGTATCTCCGTTTTTCGGAAAACCTGCTTCTCCTAGGAAACGAACAGGGCGCACAACAGCTAACTCCTGAACAGTTGGATAATAAGGCTCAGTTAATGTGAGTTTAAACGTTTGCTTGTCCACTGCTTCTGTCTTTTTGATTTTCTTTATGACACCTAACCAGCTATGTACTTCTTTGTTTTTTAAAATCGTATCAAAATTCTTTTTCACAATGTTCGCATTAAATTTAGATCCATCTGAAAACGTGACATTGTCTCTAAGATGGAACGTATACACCTTGCCATCCTTGGAAACATCCCATGATTTTGCTAATTCAGGTTTAAGCTTTCCATTTTTCTGATAGCTCACCAATGGTTCGTAAATCATGGATTGGGCAAACAATTGTGATGGATTGTATATGTGTGGATTCATTTCGCCAATATCTCTTGGCCATGCCATGGTGATCATATCAGGATGATCCTTGTCTCCACCTGCTCCATTATTTGCTTGAGAACAGCCTACTAGTAAAAAGATCAGTAGGATAGGTAATATTGTATTTATTTTAATTTTCGGAAAATTACTCCAAATAGACATAAGTTGCTCCTCCTAATTGATGCTGATAATCATTTTCATTTTAAGGAGGAAGGACTCTGTTGTCAATATCATATTTGAAACGAAATGACAATATATATTCCTTATTATTCCACAAATTAAGGGATTTGTTAAAAAGAGAGGCAGGCTGCTGATGAACGAGCAGCCTATGAGGAGGGTAATGCTTTCTTTTGCAGGGCGTTGTACAGTGTAGCAATGACAAGCTCCTGTTCCGCGTCTGTCATGCTTGTACCAGATGGCAGGCAAAGACCTGTCTCAAATAACAACTCAGATGCAGGGACTTCATCGGCTGTTGTATAAAAAGGATAACCATGAAAGAGCGGCTGCTGGTGCAGTGGCTTCCATACACGCCTTGCTTCGATCTGCTTTTGTTCTAAAGCATCTATCATCTCTACTGGAGACATCTGTGCATGATGATCAATGGTGAATGTGGTCAGCCAGCGGTTTGATGTGGTGTCTTGATATTCTGGCATAAATTGAAGACCATCAATATCGGCTAAAGCATCTTGATAACGCTCGAAAATGCGGCGTTTTTGCTGAACACGCTCCTCTAACACTTCCATTTGTGCAATTCCTACACCTGCGAGCAGGTTGCTCATCCGATAGTTATATCCCTCCTCTTGATGTTCATAGTGTAGGGCATGTTCTCTTGCCTGTGACGCGAGAAATCGGCATCGGTCGATCGCTGCTTCATCATCACTGACAAGCATTCCGCCTCCTGATGTTGTAATGATTTTATTTCCGTTAAAAGAGTAAACACCGAACCTGCCCATTGAACCGCTTTTTCTTCCTTTATATATACTGCCTAACGATTCAGCCGCATCTTCAATGATTGGCACATCATATGCCTCACACACTGCTATGATTTCATCCATTTTCGCACTTTGTCCGTATAAATGAACGACAATAACCGCACGGGGTCTTTTCCCAAGTCGTTTTGTTTCAGCAAAGGCTTTCTCTAACGCCAGCGGACACATATTCCAAGTCTCTTTTTCTGAATCAATAAAAACAGGTGTCGCTTGTTCATATAAAATAGGATTTGCACTGGCAACAAATGTGAGAGTGGAACAAAAGACCATATCTCCCTTTTGAACGCCAAGGAGTTTTAAGGCAAGGTGAATGGCTGCTGTTCCTGAAGATAATGCCGCTCCTCTCTTCACCCCTGCATAATCCGCGACCACTTGCTCAAATTCATTTACAAGCGGTCCTAATGGTGCAATCCAATTGCTCTTAAATGCCTCCTCTATTTTCATCTGTTCTTTTCCACTCATATGAGGAGGAGATAAGTAGATTCGTTTCCTGTCTCTCATGATTTCCCACCTTCTCTTCGATCTTTGATCTCAATTGCAGGAACGCCTACAGCGACTTTCTGATCATGTATATCTCGGGTCACTGCCGCTCCTGCGCCGATTACTGCCCAGCTTCCAATGGTTCTGCCAGGTATGACAGCAGCCCCAGCTCCAATATGAGCACCCTCTCGCACAGAGACACAGCCGGTGAGCACAGCTCCCGGGGATAGGTGCGTAAAGGATTCGAGAAAGCAGTCATGCTCCACGATAGAACCGGTGTTGATAATGGCATGCTCACCGATCACTGCATCTGCTTGCACAACAGCCCTTGCCATCACAACCGTTCCCCCGCCAACCTTCGTTGACGAGCTCACAACTGCCTCTGGATGAATCAGTGTGGCAAATGCCCTCTCTTCAAATTCGAGACGTTCTTTGATCCTCTGTCTGATTTCGTTTTGCCCAATGGCAATCAGCCATTGCATATCAGGTATTTCATCTCTTACCTTTTGACTCATAGAAATCGGACCATACAGAATGCCGGTTTGAGGGTCAGCTTCCTCAAATCGATCGTCTAATACAGCACACAATGAGTACTCAGGATGCAAAAAAATCAACTCCTGAATGACCTTACTGTGTCCGCCAGCCCCTATTAAGCCAATGGGCTGCTCTTTACGTATCAGTTCCTTTGAATTTTTCAGCTGTTGCATGATTTGGCTGCTGCACCCCTTCTGTTTTGATGACTTTCAGTAAGGTCATCCATAAGATTTTCATATCGAGCCAAAACGATTGGTGCTCTACATACCAGAGGTCATAGGTGAATTTCTCCTCCCAAGAGAGAGTATTTCTCCCATTCACCTGGGCCCATCCAGTGATACCAGGCTTCACAAGATGACGCTTCGCTTGCTCCTCTGTGTACATTTGTAAATACTCCATTAAAAGCGGTCTTGGTCCAACGAGACTGATTTCCCCTTTGAGTACATTGACAAGCTGCGGCAATTCATCAAGACTGAGCTTGCGAATAAAGGTGCCGGTTTTTGTTAATCGAAGATGGTCTGGAAGCAGTACGCCATGTTCATCGCGTTCCTCGGTCATCGTCCGAAATTTATAAAGCATAAACGGCTGTCCGTATAGACCAGGCCGCTCTTGTCGAAACACCACAGGAGCTCCGATTTTCCACCTAATGAGTCCATAGATGAGAAGGAAAAGGGGGCTGCCTGCGATGAGCAGGGTCAAAGCCACGACCACATCTATTATTCTTTTCATCACTGCTTCTCCTTTCCACACTAGCGGGAGACAGCCCGTTCAATAGCAGCTTGTTTCACCTTACGCATGAGCTGTATCCGCTCTTGTTTTGTTCCTGCAAATTGATACAAATAGCCTAAGTAGAGAACGAAACATATTCCGCCAATACAAAATAGCTCCCACCATCTCGTCACATCATACACAGCCTGAATGCCGGCACAGATCCCCCATATGAATAGAGCCCCAAACAGCGGAACGACTGTATGTTTGTAAAAGATGGTGCTTTTCTGTTTCGTGATCTTGGCTGTATACAATGGGAGAAAAACGATATTTTTCATCAATAAAACAACGGCCCCTGCTGATGCAATGCCATATAACCCAAGCTGAAGTAGGTGAGTCAGTCCATAGGCTAACAGGACATTGGAACCGCCTAATATGAGTGTCACAACCGCCGGCACTTTAAATCGGTTAAAGGCAGTCGGTACATAGGTCAGCGGTAAAAACATCAACGTGAAACACAAATAAGCCGCATGAATCATCAGCAGCCATTTCAGCTCCTCAAAGGCTGGTCCAAGCCATAACAGCATGAGTGGACCGGCAAGACCTCCTAACAGAGCTGCTGGGAATGCTACAAATAAACCACTCCATTTCATGGCATTGGCGGCGTATTGAATGAGCCCCTGCTCGTCTTGGTTTGAATATAATTTTGTGATCGTTGGCGCAAACACAATCGCAAGTGTCCCTGCAAGGGTGCGCAATAATAATGGAAATTGTAAAATGGCGGCATACTGTCCAGTCGCTTCTGCCCCAATCAGTAAGTTGGTCATCAATAAATCGATTTGTAAAAACAACAAAATGCCCATTTGCTCAAATGAATGCCACACCCCTGATCGAACCAGCGTGAGACTTGAAGATAAAGAAACGTACCGCCACTTAAACGAAAACCAAGGAATGAGTTTCTTAAAATAATAGAGACCCATTCCCAAAGCGGCGAGACTCCCCATAACGGCTGCAAGTGGAATATGCCAAATAGCTGGTGTCGTCACGGTAAATAACAGCACAATCACAAGCGCCCTGCCAAACATCTGAATGGCCTGTCCAACACTCGATACATATAATTTGTTCGCATAAAACGGTGCCGCCCCAATACCAGACATGACGAAATTGAGCATAAATAAAAGACCCCCTAACACAAAGGCGATCTGTGTATCTTTTGCAAGATGAGCAGGCACATGGAGCCAATCAATCAGCTGCTGAGACATGAATAGACAAAGTAAAAAAAGACAGATGGATAAAAAAAGAGAACTGACAAAATAGGAAGCGAGATAGCGCTGCGCTTGTTCCATCTCTCCTTTATGAGCCGCAACAGAAAAAAAACGCACCACCACAGCACTTAATGAAGCCGTAATGACCGATAAATAATTGATCATATTTTGCGTCAGATGAATCAGACCAAACGCTTCCACTCCAAGTGTATGAACAATGTAAGGCGTTAAACAAACAGACATCAGCATCATCAAGATAAACGTCATCACATTTGCACTGACATTGTAAAGAAACGCACGGTTCATGGTGATTTCACGCAGTGTTTAAGGGCCTTCATCCAGCTTCCTCTCCCTTTTGTCCGCTTGTTTTCATATGCTGATGAATGGCCTTTTTCACCGCTTCCTCCGTTGGTTCCTTCAAAAGGGTCATAAACGGCAAGTGCGCTACCCATTCATATCCTTCCATGACTTTATGATCAAACGACCTGATGACAACACACGGTGTATGTGTGATCGCACAAAAGATCATGCCATGCAGTCGATCTGTCACGACGACTTGTGCCTGTCTCAACTGCGTCCATAACGTGGATAATTCCTCTAAACGAGTCGTTCGATTCACTCGCTTACCAATGGTCGTTGTGATAAAACCAACTTGATCATACGTTTCTTTGATATGCTCCTGCAGTTGTTCTCGTTTCTCTTTCGTGAGATATGCCTCCTTATCCTCACGCAGACAAAGCAGCACTCCTTTACGGGTTTGACTCTTTGATGTTTCGTCTAATGTCAGGACCATATCAGGCTGTTTCCACACCTCTTTAGCAGGAAAATGCTTCTTCATCCATTGATAGGTGGTTTGATCTCTTGCCATCAAGAGAAGCCTCGGGTGTTGCTGATATGCTTGAATAGCGCGGCGTTCTTCTCTTTTCCCTCTCTTTGTTTCTGTAAAATGAGCAGTAGCGGGCAGCTGAATGACGGGATAGGACTTAAAGGCGTTCATGATAAATTGTCTTGTCCATTCTTCATATCGGTATAAATCGCCCATGTTGCCCCCGCCGATGATACAGACAATGTCCTCTGGGTGCCGCGCGTGCTTCAGCGGACGTGCTAGACGATACATCTCCTGCATGTCTACTTCTATGATTTGATAGTCTGGAAAATGCTTTTGTAAAAAACAGCAGCTGGCATAGGCAATCGCGTGATCACCTAAGTTGTCATGTGCCGGCAGCAGCGTGAGAATGATTTTCTTCTGATGACGCAGCTCTGGCAGTCTTTGGCGGCTCAACCTATATTGAAGTGGATACTTGACCTTTAAGAGCAGCCACTCTGCGGCATGTGCTTTTAATTGCTGCAATGTCACACTCATCACCCCGATTTTCTCGTTTGATATTCAATCCATTTTTGATAGCTTGAAGCTGCGGCAGAGAGCGGATACACCCACTGCATCCTAGCAAGGAATAAGATCATTCGCTTGCGCACAGTCAGCTTCGATGGTTCCACTTGTTTCACAGCCTTCTGAAAAGCTTCATGTGTCACCATTTCACGCATATGACCAAGCTTTTTTTGAAAGGAAAGGGAATTTTGGCTCTTCCATTCATTGAGCATACAATGCAGCGTATGATTCACGATAAAAAAATAAAAAGCCTTCTCATATGGTGTCAGCTCATCATGCTCTTTTAAAAACAAACGCTGCGCGTCATAAAACGCCAGTCCATGCTGAAAATACTGCTTTTGATATCGCTGGACAATGGATGACAAATGAACCCGGTAATAATAAAGCGGCTCATGAACAAAGGCAATGACACGTGATAAAGAAAAACAGCGCAGCGTGACATATTGATCTTCAATATTCTCAAGCTCACCTCTCAACGGAAAACGGATATGATGCTTTTCGATAAATGCCCGCCGATACAGCTTATTCCATGAGAATCCCGTGATCTCACCATGTAATAACGATTCTATTAAACTTGTCTTATCGGCTTCCTGCTGAGCTAACAGCGTCGTCGGTATGATCCGTTTTGACTGTTCAAACTGAATCCAATATTCACTGACAACAAGATCGGCACCGGTATTTTCGGCTTCTTGATATAAAGCCTCACAGTATTGAGGAGCGAGAACATCGTCTGAATCAACAAAGGCAAGATACGTTCCTGTTGCTTCTTCTATGCCCCTGTTCCTCACCGCTCCCAGCCCTTGATTGGTTTGGTGAATCACCCGAAATCGCTCATCACGCGCAGCAAACGCTTCAAGGATGTCTCCACTGTGATCGGTAGATCCATCGTTAATGAGGATGACCTCTATATCTGAAAAGCTTTGGTCTGCAATCGATTGAAGACACTGCTCCACATATTGACTAGTGTTATAGACTGCGACCAATAGACTGATAGCTGGCATGACAGCAAGCCCCACCTTTCTTCAAATCTACTTTGTAAAAATCGTTCGGTACGGTAAAACAGAAGAATCAAACGGCATCAGCATGATGCTGTACAAAATATAGCAAACCGCAATTCCGATATACATAAAGAAATTGGTTCGCTGATCAAAAATCCGTGTGAAATAAGGCAGTAAAATGAGCTGATACAGACCAAAGTAAATATGAAATCTTGCATAAATGACATCCTTCGTTGCAAGGATGCCAAACAAAAATCCAAGCAAGCAAAAATTCACAATATAATCACTCTCTGGCGTCAGCTCACGAAGTCGTTTTCGACAAAAGAACGCAAGCAATAACGGCAAAATCAAGACACCAATTTTCGTCACATTCATTCCATTCGTATTCGTTGTCAGCCACTCCTCGTAATGACCATAAGAACTCCCTTGCAGCATCACCACAAACACGGAGACAAAGCGGTCATACAGAGCGGTTAAGCCTAGAAAAATCATACATAACACAAGCATCATCCAAGACCATGCCTTTGTTCTGACGATGAAATAGACTGGAATCATAATGAGTGCCGATGAATGAAACAGCGCGCATACAAGCACGAGCGGAAAATACCATTTCCACTGACCTTTGATGACAAAATGGATGGCATAAAAAAGAATCGCTGCCACCATATACTGCCGCATGCCATTAAACGAAGCGTAATAATGAAATGTGCCGAGAAATAGTAGCATACTAAGCTCAAATGGCCGTCCATATCGCACAAGTGTTTTGATAATAAAAAAATAGGTGATGATCCCAACTGTGATATACATGATTTGCGGCTCATGTGACAGTTGATTGAGCATCCACAAGATCAATGTAAAGCCCGGATCAGTGGCGGCCTTGTCTACACCGAATCCGAAAATATGCCAAGGCTTGTCATAGTTGACGGAGAACTCATACATTTGTCCATAGGTGACGAAATCAGTTCCTACTTTGTAACGTATGCCCGCCACAATACAAAGAAATAAAAACGGAAAAAACACCAGAAGCTTGTTCGGCCGCCAGCCGCTTTGTATGGTATCATCACGTCTGCCATAAAATGCAGCAAAGCTCGACCATAAATAGACCATGATCATGTTCACCAAATAAACCGCCATCTGCCAATCCTTCCTTACAATCCATACACATTCATCACACGGGTGATGTTCTGTTTCACATCAAATCCTCTAAGGCCAAGCTGAGAAATAATCGTCTCCTGAAGAGGAGGGTCTGCATGGTAAGCTTCTAGTATGGCTTTCATCCACTCATGTGCTGAATCTTGCAAGGATTTCCGTTTCACAAGCCCACAGCCTAAATCGACTTCCTTTGTGATATGATCTGAAATCACACATGGGAGTCCAGATGCCTGCGCTTCCACTAATACGAGCGGAAGACCTTCAAACAAAGACGGCATCACAAACACATCAAATGCTTTCATATACTGCGGAACCTCTGAGACAACGCCCGTAAACACAATGTCTTCCATTAATCCTGCTTTCTCTGCATACGATTCAACCACTGCCCGGAGCGGCCCATCTCCTATGAGAACTAGCTGAAAGGAGACCCCTTGTTTTTTCAGTGTCTGCGCTAATTCGATGAAAAAAACATGGTTTTTCTGCTCATGAAATCGGCCAATATGTCCAATGATCAGTTTTCTCTCGTGAAGATGGAGGTCTTTTTTCATCTTCACCTTCGCTTCTGGCTCCAACTGAAAAAAAAGGTTCAAATCAATCCCATTTGGCAAAATGTCCACTCGTCCATCGTGCATTCTTTTTTGTCCAAATAAAAAGACACCGGCATCTTCACCGCATGCAACAAGCTTCGTAGAAAAGGCAAAGATCAGCTGACGAAATCCTTTGAGCATCAAATGATCCACCCGGCTAGGAGACTGTTTCCAAGCCGTATTATGTGAATGGCAAATGCGTATCTTCACACCTGCCAGTTTCGCAGCTAGGGCAGAAAAGCCTGTTTGAAAATCTGTATGTGCATGCACCGCCTGATAAGGTCCCGTTTGCTTAATCGTCTTCGTCAACGTTTTCACAAACGTCCATGGAGAGGACGCTCCAATACTTGGGACATAAAAAATTCGCCCACCAAGCTGACGAATTTCCTCATCGTAATCACAGACATCCTCCCGGTGGGTAACGAAATCAAATTGAAGAACATTCCGGTCGATTGCACGATAGATATTCATGATCATCGTTTCTGCTCCGCCTCTGTTCATTCCGCCCACAACATGAAGTACACGCTTTGGCTCACTCATCCCGAATCGTCCTCCTTTTCACCATAGATCCTCCAAGTTTCCGCTGATGATAAAACCTCATGATCTTTGGTGACATACAGGCACGGATGACCGGCTTAAGCGCAAAGAGATAATCAAACGGCGACAATTTCAATTGCTTGCATGCTTTTAAAACAAGCCAGGCATTATCCATTGAGTATCGGAATTTCCGGCGCTGAAAGGCCGCTTCATCCTCCCTTACAAGGTATAAGGGCTCTTGCAAATTAAAGCCTTTTCTCCCCGCAGCAAAAAAACGAATCCACAGATCGATATCTTCCATCCGTCTGGTTGTTTTGACAGAACGATAGCCATTTAAAGCCTTGTAGGCTGACGCTCTCATCATAATCGTCCCATGACAAAAAGGCGTTCCTCTTGCCAGCACCCTTCGATCAGGCTCTGAGACAAGTGCTCGAACGCCCTTCGTCCCTGACTCATCAAACACCGTCATCGCCGTACCAACTACATCATATTCCGGATGTGCATCAAGGAAACGAACCTGTTTTTCTAATCGTGTAGACACCGATATATCGTCGCCATCCTGTCTTGCAATCAGTTCTCCATTCGTTTCAGTGAGACAACGATTTAAACTGGCGGCAAGTCTTTGATTGTGTTCATTTCGGATGAGGCGAATTCTATCGGGTTCACGCATGGTATAGTGCAGCACTTTTTCATAGGTGCCATCTGTTGATGCATCATCACATATGATGAGCTCCCAGTTTTCATAGGTTTGACGGAGAATCGATTCAATGCTTTCTTCTACTGTCTCTTGGCAATTGTAAACACCCATGATAATCGATACTTTCGGCTGACGCATGCTCACATCACCTTCTCTTTTTGATCCATATACGTTGTGTAAATTTCCTCCATAGCACTTACCGTCTGCTCCTGTGCAAATGCGTGAGCCATAGAACGTCCCGCTTTCCCCATTAGGTGAAGCTGGTCCTTTTTATGATAGAGCTGCTGTAAATAAACGGCTAAACCATTCACATCATGCGGTTTGACTAAAAAGCCGTTCACTCCATGTTTGACGAGCTCACAATGCCCTCTATTTTCTGTTGCAATCACCGGCTTTTCAGCAGACATCGCTTCAAGAAGATTCATCCCAAGTCCTTCTCTCAAGCTGGTTGATACACATACATCGCTCATATGCATCCAATCTTCGATGTGTTTGCAAAATCCCGCAAACTGTACATGTTCCTCAAGATTCAGCTGACAGACCAGCTTTTCATAGGACGACCGACTTGTCCCTTCTCCAGCAAATACAATTTTCACTTGTGGTATATTCCGATACACCTGCGCGCAAGCTTTGATGAGCATTCCTTGATTTTTATTGTCATTTAATTCACCAGCACACAGCACGATAAAATCTTGCGTGGTAAAACCATATGCTTTACGAAGGCGGTCTTTTTCTTTGTCATCAACTGGTGCAAATCGCTTCATATCGACACCCATACCGGGAACATAATGCACAGCCGCCTTCTCTTTTGACAGACGATCGGCTCTTTCATAGTCTTCTCCATTAATGGTGATGAGTGCATCTGTATATTGAACGAGCCATCTCTCAACTGGATAATAAAGCAGCCAATTTTGAAGCGGTGCCCCCTTCCAAAAGTGAAAGCCATGCGCTGTGTAAAGAACTTTCGTCCCTTTTTTGCGTGTTGTTTTCGCCGCTAGCCTGCCAATGACACTCCCCATCGGTGTGTGACAATGGATGAACTGATAATGCTCTTTTTCTAAAAGCTTTTTCAGCTCCACATAAGCAAGCCGATTTTGCAAATGAAAAGGGGAACGCTGAATCGGAATGGAATGCGCTTGATCCACATACGGCAGCTCCAGCTGGCCATTTGCCGCTGTATGCACTTCCCATCCTTGTTCCTGAAACCACCTGAAATACGGGAGATGGAACGCCTTAAAATGATAATCAACCGTTGCGCAAAACAAGACTTTTTTCTTCATTAGCAAGTGGCTCCTCCTCTCGTTGCATCGGTTCAGGCAATACATCATGCGACTCAATGGCGGCAAACAAGGCCTGTCTTAATTGATCGTCACTCATCATGTTAAATTCGTGAATAAAGCGGTTCAGCACATACGGATCACCATCCAAGGCATGGCCGATATGGATTTTCGGGAAAATTTGCTCCTGTGCTTTTTCATGCTGGTTGAGTAACTCCTCGTACATTTTCTCTCCGGGACGAATCCCCGTAAATGTGATGGGAATCTGGTCTGTGGTGTAGCCTGAGAGGTGAATGAGGTTTTCTGCGAGGTCGACAATTTTGACTGGCTCCCCCATATCTAAAACAAAAATCTGCCTTCCTTCTGCTAGTGCACCAGCTTGAATAACAAGCCTTGATGCTTCTGGTATCGTCATAAAATATCTTGTCATGGCTGGGTGCGTGACAGTCACTGGCCCACCTTTTTCAATTTGTTTTTTAAAGATCGGAATGACACTGCCCCGGCTTCCGAGTACATTCCCAAACCGGACGGCGACAAATTTCGTTTCACTGCTTGCCCCCATTTGCATAATCACCATTTCAGCAAACCGCTTTGTCGCTCCCATCACATTGGCAGGGTTGACCGCTTTGTCAGATGAGATGAGGACAAATGTTTCAACTCCGTGCTCATGTGCAGCTTCTGCCACATTTTTTGTCCCGATAATATTGTTTTTCACCGCTTCTTTCGGGCTGATTTCCATGAGCGGGACATGTTTATGCGCGGCGGCATGATAAATCATATCCGGCTGAAAATGCCCAACGATTTCACTCATTTTTTGTTTATCTTGAATATCCGCAATTTGTGGATATAGGCTAATGCTGTCTCCATACAATTCTTTCAGCTCTAGTAAAATAGAATGAATGCTAAATTCTCCATGTCCCACAAGCACAATCGCCCGAGGGGAAAATACACAAATTTGACGACAGATTTCTGACCCGATGGACCCGCCAGCTCCTGTCACCATAATCGTTTTTCCTTTTAGGTGAACGGATAGACGGCTTGTATCTAATTGAATCGGCTCTCTTCCAAGCAAATCCTCTGGCTGAACATCCCGCAATTGATTCAGCGCATGGGTTCCTTTTAAAATCTGTTCCATTTCCGGCATAATCTGTGTTTTGATTCCAGTCGCTACACATTCCTTATACAGTCCTTTTAATGTGTGACTGCTTTTGGATGGAATGGCGATAATGATTTTTTGAATATCCATCATCACAACAGCTGTTTGAATATGTTCTTTTCCCCCAAGAACAGGCAGCCCCATAATTTCAAGCTTATGCTTTGTTTTGTCATCATCAATGAAAGCGACCGGCTCAATATGTACATCACTCGACTGCTGAAGCTGACGAACGATAATGGTCCCGGCTGATCCAGCGCCAATGATTAGTGCCCGCTCCTTTTCAACTTGAAACCGCTTCGCACCATCATGAAACAGCCTGGATGCCATACGAGATGCACCGATGAATAACACATGGAAAAGCCAGACAATAAATAAAAAGCGAAATGGCCATGTCTGCACAAAAATGTACAGCATCATCATGGAAAATAAAAATGAACACGCGAAGGTCTTCATTAAAGAAAATAGCTCTCTAACCCCTGTATAGGCCCATACTTGCTTGTACACGTGAAAAATATACGAAAACAAATGGTGCCCGATCAGTAGACTGAGCGAAGAAATGACGAGCATTTCAAATGTATATACGGTTAACGCTGCCTCTTGAACAAATTGAAAGCCAAAAAAGACGGCTACTAAAATGAGATATGAATCTAGTGCCACGATGATTGATAATCTTTGGGCGTAAGTCAACGCTCCTCCCCCTTTTTAAAGCATCACTATTCTTACATAAAATGGGCATCAAACCCGTCCTCACATCCCACTACCGATGACGAGCATCTAAGGCATATGTCATGCCCACAGCAGGATCGAGTGCCTCCGTTGTTAAAGATTAGGAGACATCACCTATCAATCTTTTTAATACATATAGTGCCTTCCCTTTTTCACTTTCTTGCCATTTAGCATCGCCCCAAGCAGTTTCCCTGTCGTCCCCTCTAATACTTCTTTTGATTTCTTCACAGCGGCAATCTTCGTTTTACCGCTTAACACCACAAGAATGCTTCCATCCGTTCGGTTCGCTAATATTTTTGCATCGGCTACAGGCAGAAGCGGTGTGGAATCCACAATCACCATGTCATACTGCTGCTCAATCTCGTAAAATAGCTGCTTCATCACAGAGGAGGAAAGCAGCTCAGCGGGATTTGGCGGAATGGTCCCACTCGGAAGCAGCTCTAAATGCTCAATCGGAGTAGGCAAAATGGCTTCCTCCAAACTGCAATTATTTAATAGCACATTGGTCAATCCGGTGTGCGGGCTTAGATCAAAATATTCATGAATGGCTGGTTTACGTAAATCAGCATCCATGAGCAAAACCCGTTTTTTCTGCTGTGCAAAAACAGCTGCCAAGTTTGCAGCCGTAAATGATTTTCCTTCCTTCGGCAAGGAGGATGTAACCAATATCGACTTCAGCCTCGTTTGAATCGACGTGAATTCGATGTTCGTTCGGATCGTTCGGAATTGTTCCGCAATGACAGAGTGAGGATTTAATACAGAAATGCAGGATAAATCTCTTTTTTCTCGTTTTTTCCTCTTAAAAATCAATGTTCTGTCCTCCCGTTATGACGGACTGCTTGTCTTTTTTTGCCCTCCTGTCTGCATGCATCTGATAGACACTGCCGAGCGACGGCAATCCGATCTCTTCTCTTATTTGATGTGTTCGTTTCACCGTATCATCGAGTAAATTCATTAAGAAAATGAGTGTCATTCCCCCTAATACAGAGGCGCCTAGTGCCAGAACGATGTGAACGAATTTACGTGAGTTCATCAGTATCGTGTTGGACAGCTTGGCTTCAGACAAAACATTAATGCGATCCATATTCATGGTTTTTTTGATTTCTTCTTGTAACACCTCTGTGGCTGTATTCGCAATGGCTACTGCCTTCGCGCGGTCCTCATCTTGTACAGAAATATTTATGACCTCTGACTCATTTTCTGTACTTGTGGCAATTTTGTGTTTTAATCCTTCAGCCGATTCTGTAAGATTGAGTGTTTCTTTTACTTTTTCAATAACGATTGGACTTTTTAATAGGACTTGAAAGGTACGTGTATATTGAAGGTTCATCTGAATATCGTTTAAATTCGCTTGTGCATCACTGCTTCGTTTATGAACAAGAATTTGAGTGGTTGCCTGATATACAGGAGTCGAGACATAGAACTGATAGTAGGCTGAAATGCCCGTTACGATCAGGACAATCAGGATCAGAAGGGCCATTTTCTCTTTTATGACAGAAAACAGCTGCTTAAAACCTATATTCTCATTCATAGATACCTCCCGATTTCATCATAAAAAGGTTATATATGGTTTCTTTTTGTTAATGATTGGATTATAAAAGATAATACCCGCAAAGAAAAATGTCATAATAGGTCTTATAGTTCTTTTTAAAGAACGAAATCGTTCGTTTTCTTTTGTTTACTTCCTGTTTCTTACGTTTTTGAATTTTATAAAGAACAATTTATTTCTTATAATGAACGAAAAGGTCGCAGAACGATTCGCCGGGGAGAAGGGAGATCATATATCGAATGATTGGAAAGGTGATACGCATTTACCGAAAGAGGAAAGGATACTCAATCCAGCAGTTGGCTGAAGATGCCCATGTCTCTAAATCGTATTTGAGTAAAATTGAGCGTGGTGTCCACCGTAATCCATCTGTCCAGTTTTTAAAAAAGGTATCCTCATCACTAGAAATTGATTTACAAGAGCTGTTTGATGCAGAAACGATGATGTTTCATTACGCTGAGGGCGGTGAACAGGAGTGGCGGGATCATATCGTTCATGCCGTCCAATCCGGCATGCCTAAAGAAGAACTGTATCAGCTGCTCCAAACCTACAGAAAGGAGCAGGAAGGAAAGACATTACATGTCCATCATAGAAAGCTGACCGACTCAAATATGTCAGAATGGAAGCGTCTCATGAGTGAAGCAAAGGCCATTGGCTTAACCATCGAGGAAGTGAAAGCGTTTCTTACCAATATGAGAGAACACCGGGCGTAAGCCACTGAGATCAAACCAATTTGCGGGGAGAAGCGCTTGTCGCTTCGATGAAATAGAGCCTTTTTATATGAAAAGGCTCTTTTCAGTTTATGGACAAAGGGCTAAAATGAACTTTATTTTAGCTCTTTGTCTTCTTTTCAGCGTGATAGCAGTCTAGGAAGGACAGCTACTTTTGCGGAGCGAATTTGACATTCGTGAGTACCCGCGCAGGACTGACACCGAATACGAGGGTTTCTATACACGCTGAGAGCCTTTTTGCATGAAAAGGCTCTGTTTTCTATTATTCTTCTTTTTTCGTTCGTGCTTTTTTCGTAATATCATTGTTCTTCCAATAGGCCCATAGTGATGTGATGCCAAGAAAAGCTAACGTAATGAATTGCTGCACACCTTCTTCATCAATTGGAATTGGGCTTTTTCCTGCAGCAGTGAGAGCGCTGTTCACAAGTGCCAATAAAAGCAGCACAAGCCTCGCAATAGTGCCTGCACTAATTTTTTGAACCTTCAACTGTAACCCCTCCCCTTATCCTTTCATACGGGCGATACTGCTCGTTCCCTCTCATATGTATGCAAAAAGCGAATGAATCAAAAAAAGAGACATCATTCCTAGATGCGGAATGATGCCTTGATTTATGTGCTGATTATTTAGAGAACATCTTTTTTGCCTCATCCATTGCCATTTTGTTGCCTAGAGCTGAATAATCAAGCCATGGCTGATCGGCAATCGGATACACTTGGTTTTTCTTTACGGCTTTTAGGCCTTTCCAAATCGGCGTCTGCTCTAACTGTTTGAATGCCTGCTGCGCCTTATCATCACGGTTCACGACGACAAAAATAGCATCTGCATCAAAGTCAGGAAGCACTTCTTGAGAAATGACTTCAAATGGACGTTTGCTGTCCAGTTTTTTCACACCATCTACAGGTGTCAGTCCTAAATCATCGTATAAAATTGGCCCCATCGGACGTTTCATACTAAATACTCGAAGCTCTTTTGCTGTTACACGAATTGCCATCACTTTTCCATTTCCAATCTTTTTCTGGATAAGTGATTTGACTTCTTTTGCTTCTTGATTGTAGTCCTTAATATATTGATCGGCTTCTTTTTCTTTATTGACGAGCTTGCCGATTTTTTTTAAATGATCACGCCATGTGCCATCATTTAAATTAAACACTTCGGTTTTGGCGATTTTCTTGTATTTTGATAAGTCTTGTCCAGCCAGTTCTTCATCGACGTAAATGACATCTGGTTTTAAAGCAAGCAATGACTCCATATCAGGATCTGCTGCGATGCCCAGCTTTTTCGTCTGGCTAAGCTGCTTCTTCGCATGTGGAAGGAAATCTTTTAAGTCTCCCCCTACAACAGAGCCAGCAGGTTTTATCCCGAGTGCTAATAAATCATTTGTTAAATGAATCGACAAGGATGCAATCTTAGGTGTTCCGTTTTCATCTTGATTTGTTGTCTTCTTTGTTTCCTGTTGACCACAAGCGGCCAGAATCAAGAAACAGAGCGTTAAACCAAACACAAGTACTTTTTTCATGATGAGTTCCTCTTTCTTATTTTGTTTTTGTTAATAAATAGAGAAAATAAGGTGCTCCGATAAAAGCCACAACCACACCCGCTGGGATGGCATTTGGGGCAAATATGGAACGTCCGAGTGTATCAGCACTGACCAAAATCAACAATCCAAGCAAGGCGCTCACTGGTAAAAAATATTGGTGCAGTGAGCCGACAAGACGCCTCGCCAAATGAGGTGCAACAAGGCCAATAAAACCAATTCCGCCTGTCATCGATACACTTGCACTCGCTAGACCTACAGCTAAGGTGAGTAACAACAGACGTTTACGCTGTACACGTACGCCAACACTTGAGGCGACGGCATCACCTAACGTTAACGCATTGAGTGTGCTGGACTGCATGAGCGTAAGCGGGACAAGACATACGATCCAAGGCAGGAGCGCAAGTACATGAATCCAGTCTCTTCCCCATACATTTCCCACAAGCCACCTTGAAGCGAAGGTATATGTATCTTCATCCAGTTTCAATGACAAATATAACGTCAATGCACTAAACCCCGCAGCTACGGCAATTCCAACAAGGATCAGCCGGATAGGCACAAGCCCTTCATGCCTGTCGTACGCAAGAAGAACGATGACTGCCGCCGCAAGTAGGCCTCCACCAAACGTAAAGAGCGGAATGAGTAAAGATGGATTTCCTTCTAGTACGTGAAAATACGTCACAAAGATGATTAAGCCGAATGCGGCTCCTGCATTCAGACCAATAATCCCAGGATCAGCCAGTGGATTGCGGGATAAACTCTGCAAAATGCCACCTGCGATGCCTAGACCTATTCCAGCTAGTATCGTCACGACGATTCGAGGCAGACGATAATCAAACAGCACCGTCTCACTTTGGAAATCTCCAAGGAAAAATAACGTTTTGACGACAACGAGAGGACTGAGTTTCAGCGTGCCGGTATTTAAACTATACAGCACAACAGCCGCACTCAGACAAAGCAAAACGGCTGTCACGACAAGAGCACGCCGTTTCTCTTTCATGACAGGTTCCTCCCTTCTTTTCTGGCAATATATAAGAAGAAAGGAACACCAACAAGTGCCACCATAACGCCAATGGCAAGCTCTCTTGGCGGATTTACTGTCCGGCTGGCAAGATCAGCGAAGACGAGAAGCATTGCGCCTAAAATCGCTGACATCGGAATGACGAAACGATAATTGACCCCAACCAACTTTCGTGCAATATGCGGAATGACAAGCCCGACAAACCCAATAGACCCAACCGCCGATACAGACACGCCTGCCAGCAGAACCGCAGCAGCCATACCTAGTATTCGCACTTGCCGGGTTTTCACCCCTAAATTCGCAGCTACATCTTCACCAAGTGATAATAACGAGAGGGATCGTCCTAATAACATCGCCCAAACGATAACAATGAGAATGACTGGAGCAAGGATCACCAGCTGCGGCCATTTGACACCTGCCACACCCCCTGCATACCAAAAAGCCAGATCCTGACTGAGATCAAAGTAAATGGCGATACCCGAGCTTAGCGCATGCAGCAATGCGGCAACAACAGCTCCAGCTACAGTGAGCCGAAGTGGGGTCAGTACGCCGCCAGCCGCCCCAATGGCAAAGATCAACAGTGTACTGAGAACGGCACCAAAAAAAGAAAATAACATCAATGCCGAATAAGGCATTCCTGGAAAAAAAGCAAAACAGAGAGCGACTACAAACATCGCACCGCCGTTAATGCCTAATATCCCCGCATCTGCCAGCGGATTTCTTGTAATGCCTTGCATCAGCGCACCTGCCACAGCAAACGCCGCTCCAACAAGCGCCGCTCCTAGCACACGAGGAAGCCTTAATTCATGAATGATCTGCTGCTCTGTCACATGAGACTGATAGTCAAACACAGCTGTCCACACCGTTTGCAAAGACAATGACTTTGCACCGTAGGAAACAGCCAAAAACATAGCCGCCAATAAACCAATGACAGCGAGAAAAAACAATAAAAAGAACAAAATAGGTGATGATCGTTTTTGTTGAGATGTTCGCTTATCCGGCAAAATCGGTGTCATCCTTTTCTTCATTAAAAGTCAGTTTGAAAATGAGAATCATAATCATCAAAATTATAGCCGTCAGCCTCTGAAAAATCAATGTACGGCTCAATTTTTTAATTATTGAAGGTATTGGTAGACGGCAAATAAGAGAATTCTTTCCTTCTGCTTTTTCTCGTTCTGAAAGACCTATCATTTTTTACAGTAGTTTAATAGGAAAATAGTTGACATTCCGCATGAAAATCCCCTAAAATTACAAAAGTAAGTCAAATGTTATAAAAATATTACAAACAGATGTCAAAGGAATAAAGAATGACCCGTCATGAGAGGAGAATTGAAAGTTGTGTCAGTAAAGGGAAAATGGAGTATCATCCTATTTGCGCTTGCCATCGTCATTGGAGCAGTTGCATTCTTTCAAAATCAGCAAGCAAGCGGTACAGAGAAGAAAAATGTGAAGCAGGATACGAATTATAAAAATGTTGAAATTGTCACTCTTGTAAATGACGGGAAGTTTATGAGATATGCGGTGAACTATCCACTTTTTCATCAAAAAAAGCTAGATGACAAGATTCAAAGCTATGCGAATTCAGCATTAGAACATTTCAAAAAGACATTTAGTGAAGCAAAGGACATTGATGAAAACAAACGGTTTGAACTGAATATTGACTATGACATGGTGCACTATGCAAAACAATCTGCGGCCATTTATTTTACGACCTACACATATACAGGTCAGCAAAATGGAACCACTCATCACGTCACAATCAATTTCGATTTTCAGAAAAAAGACTTTCTTGACACAAAAGATTTATTTCAACCAAAAAAGGACTATTTGAAAAAATTATCCTATATTACATACACGGAGCTTAAAAAAGATAAAACCTTGTCTAAGGATCTATCACTCCTTCAAAAAGGAACAGCCCCTACTGATCAAAACTTCAGTCAATTCGCCTTAAAAGAGAAATATATAGAGTTCTATTTCCCAGCTTCTCAAGTAGCCGCAAAGGACTTAGGTCCGCAAACGCTGGCGATCAAAAAGACGCTACTAAAAGATATCTTGAAGCCGGAATATATGAATAAGACCAAAAATCAGAATGAAATCAAAGAACCAAATCCAAAAAGAAAAGCCGTCAAGCTGCCGCAAAAGCCAAAGCTTGATCCGAATAAAAAAGCCATCGCACTCACATTTGATGACGGTCCAAACCCAGCCACAACTTCAACCATTTTAGCAGCGCTGAAGGAAAATAAAGGACACGCCACCTTTTTCGTATTAGGAAGCAGGGTTCAGTATTATCCTGGAATGCTTGCCGACATTTTAAAGGGCGGAAATGAGATCGGAAACCATTCATATAATCATCCTTTATTAACGAGACTCCCTCTAAAAGAAGCGGTCAAACAAGTAAAAGACACGCAGAAACTGATTGAAAAGGCCAGCGGTTATACTCCTACGCACTTTAGACCGCCATATGGAGGAACAAATCCCGACATCAATCAAGCGGTTGGCATGAACGTTTCATTGTGGGATGTCGATCCTGAAGACTGGAAAATTCGCAACAGCCAGCAGATCACAAACCATGTTCTCTCACATGCAGCAGATGGCAAAACCGTACTCATGCACGATATTTATGACAGCTCTGCTCGAGCAGCAGTGAAGATCATACATGAACTCACCAAACAAGGCTACCAGCTTGTCACAGTCAGCGAACTTGAACAATTGAAAAAAGAACGAAACGAACAGACCCCTGTGCAGTAAACACAGGGGCTTTTTTTATGACTCTAACAACTTCTTTCTTTTTAACAATGCTTGAAACATCTCTTCAAGCTCACGAGAAGGCTCGATGCTTAAACGACTGAGCACTTCAGACAGCTGCATATCAATCAGCAGGAGCTCTTCTTCTTTCTTTGTAGCAGCTGGCTTTTCTTCCTTTTGTTTATATTCTTCATAGGTGCCATCAAAGCGTTCAATGATTCCCTCGTGCACATGAAGAATACGAGTAGCCACCTGCTCAATGAGCCTTCTGTCGTGGGAGACAAACACAACTGTGCCCGGGTAATCTTTTAAAAGTCCTTCAAGCGCTTCTACTGCCGCAAGGTCTAAAAAGTTCGTCGGTTCATCAAGCATCAGAACATTGGCATCACTGACGAGCAGCTTGGCAAGCATCGTCTTCACCCGTTCCCCGCCGCTTAATACGTTCGTCAGCTTATACACATCGTCTCCCCGAAACCCAAGTCTCGCTAAAACGGTGCGAACGACAGTCTCATCTTGAATCGCCTGTTCCAGTGCATTTTGTAAGATCGATTCATCTAGATTCAGTCCTGAAAGATCTTGGCTGAAATAACCAATCTTCACGGCTTCTGAACGAAAAATCCCGGGATGACCGTTTACAAGCATTCGGAGAAATGTCGTTTTACCGCTCCCATTCTTCCCAATGATCGCGACTTTGTCTCCGCCTCTTACTTCTACATTCGCCTTTTTCCAAAGGACTTTATCTCCTGCCTTGCCATCTACATGTTCGACACGAAAAATGGTGCGGCTTGCCACTTCCTTCATGGTGTGCTGCGTCATTTGAAGAGACTGGGCTTCCTTTACCTTCTCCACCTTTTCTAATTTCTCCATTCTTGTTTCGATGGATTTGGCTGTTTTTTGAAGCTTTTTTTGCTTGTTTGCATAATAAGGCTTTGCAATTTTAGGCCCCGAGGATTTCAGCTTTGGAGATGGCTTTGTCGCTTTGTCGGCTTTTTTCATTTTCTTTTGCAGTGCATGTTCTAACTGTTTTTTCTTCTGGGTATACGCCTCGTACGCCTCCACTTGCTGACGATGTTCGAGTTCTTTTTGCCGGGCAAAATCGCTGTAGTTGCCTTTGTATAGTTTGAGCTCCCCATCTTCTAATTCCCAAATGTCTGTACATAACGCATCTAAAAAAGCACGGTCATGCGAGACGACAATCAGAGCACCTTGATGATAACGAAGCTTTTCTTCTAGCCACTCAATATGCTCCGTATCTAAATGAGTCGTGGGTTCATCGGCTAATAAAAGGGCAGAAGGCCGGCTTAAAGCTCTCTCAATATAAGCTTGAGTCATCTCTCCGCCACTTTGTCTGCCATCTCCTGTCTTTAGTTGAGGAAGCAGCGTACAAGTTGTAGTGTGTGCAAATGTGCCGCTATCTGGTTTTTCCCTCCCCGCCAGTACATGGAGCAATGTCGTTTTCCCACTGCCATTCGTCCCTACAAGGCCGATTCGGTCCCCTTGATGAATGGCCAGCTCCTCTATATCAAATAACAAGCGATCCTTTCGAAATACTTTTAATTGGTGGGCTCTCAGTAACATCCAACCCTCTCCTTTCGTATCAGGAGACATGAAAAAGCCTCCCATTCTCAGAATAGGAGGCAAAATGGTGTACAAAAATAAGCGTATCGATACAGAATGACATGCGGTTCATCAAATGAGCACACATCTCCCCCGTATCCATCACTTCAATCTTTGATTCCCAAGCTGTACCATCCTATTCCGAAGCTAAAAAATGAAAACGCAGCAAACATAGCAACACATATCGTTTGCTCACTGCCTTCGTTCTTTCATTTTGCTTACAGGTCATAGGATTAGTACTTCATTGCATTGGGTCACCCTTCCGTCGTTTGTTACGTATACGATAAAAGATTGGTTATTTTTTGTCAAGTTGAAAAGGCATGAGTGAGTCTATTAGCTTGAGCGTAAATGGATGAGTCGCTTCAAACAGCTGGTCACTTTTACATTCTTCCACAAGTTTTCCCTCATGTAAAAAAAGAAGTCGATCACATAAAAAAACGGCTGCCTCTAGATCATGGGTAATCATGAGAATGGTCATATCTAACTCTTGCTTTAATGTCTCAAGAAGCTCCAATATTTGAACTTGGACAGAAACGTCAAGTGAGCTAAGGACTTCATCTAAGATGAGAATGGCTGGATTCGTCGATATGGCTCTTGCTATGCATACACGCTGGAGCTGACCGCCGCTTAGCTGATGAGCATATTGATTTAGCAAAGACGATGGAAGTCTTACTTGCTTGAGCAGGGACAACACTTTTTGGTTCACATCCATGTTTCGCTTTATTATTTGCATGGGTTCTGCTATGATCTCTTTCACTGTAAAGGAAGGATGGACAGAAGATAGATAATCCTGAAAAACAACACTCATTCCCCCCCGGTTCATCTTACGCCATGTATGAGCTGGCCATCCATCTATCTTTATCTCTCCGCCGTCTAATGTTTCTAAACCAAGCAGCGTACGTGCTATTGTACTTTTACCACTGCCGCTCTCACCGACTAACCCGACACATTCACCTTCTCCAATCTGAAATGAAACCTGAGCTATGCGTGCTATGGATTCCTCTTTATGAAAAAAGCGCCCTTTATCTTCTCCATGTTTAAGTAGTTGATTTGCTGTGATCAGCATGGGAATGCCCTCACTCTCTTCTGCTGCCTCAGTGCTTCAAGGGGTGCCGATAAGCGAAGCCTCGTTTCTAGTAAATGCCTCGTTTGAGGATGCTCAGGTGATGTAAATATCTCTTTTGCATGACGATGCTCAAGCATCTCCCCTTGGTGCATCACCAACAATTCATCAGCGATTGCCTGAACGACGCCTAAATCATGCGAAATGATGATCAAGGCAGCTCCTGTTTCTTCTTTCAGCGTCTGTAATTGCGTGATGACTTCACGCCGGTTATATGCATCTAATGATGCTGTAGGCTCATCGGCAATGATCACGTCAGGAGAAAGCATGATCGTAATGGCAATCATGACACGTTGAAGCATCCCTCCCGACAGCTCATGAGGATATTTTTTCATTAACATATGCGAATTGTTTAAATGGACACGTTCTAGCCCAGTAATCGCATGTGCTGTTCCTTCTTTGCCACGTAAGCCCAAATGCCGCTGGAACGTTTCAAGTATTTGATGACCAATTGTTTCAATTGGATTGAACGCATTCATAGCATCTTGTGGAATGTAGCCAATTCGCTTTCCTCTCCACTGCTGTGAAGTCTGACTTGTCAATTTTTCACCGTCAAACAAAATGGTCCCAATCATCTCTAGCGAAGGAGGGATAAGGCCAATTAATGCTTTTGCAACGGTTGATTTTCCGCTTCCACTTTCTCCAATAACGCCTAAACAACGTTGTCTATGTAATGTAAACGTGATATTTGCCGCCAAATCCTTTTGTTGAATCGGATCATGTACGGACAGGTTTTTTATCTCGATGAAAGGCAAATCGTCTCCCCCTTTTTTTGTTGCTAAGATGCATGGCAGGGTTCATGACCTGCTGAAGACTGTCTCCTAAAAAATTCAGTGCCATGACCACAAATAAGATCGCAAGTCCAGGCGGGAGCATATGAGCCGGGTGCGTCACCATGACATTCTTCGCCTCGTTGAGCATCATGCCCCATTCCGGTGTAGGTGCACTCACACCTAATCCAAGAAAAGACAGAGCAGAAATATTTAAAATGACCCAGCCTGCGTCAAGTGTAGCAAAGACAGCTATCTCTCCTGAGATGCGAGGAAATAGATGTTTTCGAAGGATATAAAAAGGTGAACCTCCAGATACTTTCGCAAACTGAACAGATGGTTCATTCGTATATTGCAGGACTGACGAACGAATCATCCTTGTATACCAAGCCCATTTTGCAAGGACATTGGCCAAAATAATATTGAAAAGCCCAGGTCCCATAATGCCCACAACAGCCAAAATCATCACCTCTGCTGGAAATGACAGCATGACATCACATATTCTCATCAACACTTCATCAACTTTCCCTCTAAAAAAGCCAGCTACGAGTCCAAGTATCGTGCCAATGAGCATCGTGATACACATTGTCAGCACGGCAGCAAGCATCGTTGTCCGAATACCATATAAGAGCCGGGACAATACGCATCTCCCCAGCTGATCGGTTCCGAGGGGATATGTTAGACTCACACCAGCATATTTTTGAAGAATGTTCGTGTCAGTTGGGTCATGCGGAGATAGAAACGGTGCAAACAGCCCAGCTAATGTGACAAGTGCCAAAAACCAAATAGACAGAATGGCTATGCGATCTTTTCTTAATCGATTCCATCCGGGCAAAGTTCTCAGACCTCCTTTCGCAACTGCGGATTCATGATCATTTGTATGACGTCCGCGATAAGGTTGCACACAACGAATAGAATTCCCATCACAAACAAATAGGCTTGAATCATAGGGAAATCGGCATGAAAAATAGCTGTTACACACAAACGGCCAACCCCTGGCCAAGCAAAGAGATTTTCAATAATGACGGTTCCTGCAATGAGCTTTGGTACTGACATACCGAGTGCTGTTACTGCTAGTTGAAGGGCATGTCTCATCACCTTCAATTGAATGGTTCGTTCCTTTAAACCACGAGCTCTTGCATAAAAAACAAAGGGCTCGTGCTGAAACTTTAGGATTTGATTTCGAATGAGTCTCACATAGGTCGATAAGTAGCCAAGTGATAAAGTCATCGCTGGCAAAAGAATCGATTTAAATCCTTCCATTCCACTCGTGTTGACCCAGTTAAATTTGACTGAAAAAAGCCAGATAAACAAAATGCCCAACCAAAAACTAGGCATGGAAGCTGCAATAAACACAAATGCTCTCACGATTCGATCCAACCATGTATGTGCCGCATATGCACACACCATTCCGAATAACAAACTCAGCACAATAATAAACAAAAGGGACATCCCTGCAAGCTGTAAAGTCGCAGGAAGTGCCTCCATCATCAGGTCAAGTACAGGCTCATGTGTGACATAACTACTGCCAAAATCACCTGTTAATCCGTCTTTAAGCCATGTGACATAGCGTATGAAAAACGGTTGATCTAAGCCTAGCTCTTGACGCATAGATTCAATCATCTCTTCCGTTGGGGTTACTTGGTTCACACGTAAAGCGACCTCAGCTGGATCACTCGCACGCATCGCAAGTAGCACAAACGCAAAAAACGTAATGAATACAATGAGCGGCAAAAGAAGCAATAATCGTTTTATGATATAGCGTGTCATGTCTCAGCCTCCGATTTATGACGAAAAATACATTCGATCAAAGGGAATTTCATACTGAGATACATGAAAATCTACACCTTTGAGGCGCTTATTATAAACGGCCTTTGTCACAGAATAGGAAATAGGGATATACACATTTTCATCATGAATATACGTCAAAATATCTCGGTACATTTGTGCCCTCTTTTGCTCATCCGGCTCCACCAATACTTTCGTAATGGTCTCATCCAGCCACTTTTTCTTTTTCAATCCTAACTGAGCTTGATAATCAGCATGGGATGCAACACGAAATGAAGAGACGTATGTTTGAGGGTCATAAGGAAGTCCCCAAGATAGAGAGTACATAAGATCAAACTTTCCTGTTTTTTGACGATCTAAAAATGCCTGTTTTTCTTCACCTCTAATATCAAGCTTGATTCCAACCTGCTTGAAGTCCTGCTGAATCGATTCACTAATCGTTCTTTCACCTGCATTATCCGAATTATAATAAATGGTCACGCTGAGCGGCTTGTCTTCTTGATAGCGATAGCCGTCTTCTTTTAGCTTCCAGCCTGCCTCATCTAATAATGCCTCTGCTTTCTTTTTTTGATAGGTTTTCTTTTTAAGCGGAATATTTGCGTAAGGGACTGATGGGGCGAGCAGTGTATGTGCCACCTGTTCAGTTCCATTTAAAATCCCTTCTGTAATCATCTCTTTTTGAATGGCATATTGAAATGCTTCTCTTACTTTTGGATCTTGTGTTATTGGTTGATTGGAGTTGATTACAATAGATCTTGAACCAACAGGAGGACTCACAGTCACACCATATTGACCAGCTTCTTTTAAAGCCTGAAATGAATCTCCATCAATCATGTCACCATCTGCTCCAAATAAGAGATCAACCTCCCCTTTTTGAAGAGCGAGTAAAATGGTTTGATGATCTGGCATGACCTTCCATTTCACCGTTGAAATCTTTGGATTCTTTCCCCAATAGTGATGATTCACTTCAAAAATGGCATATTGATTTTTCTTATGTTCCTTTAACACATAAGGACCTGTACCTGCATAACCTTTTACGCCTTTTGATGTGGTGCCATCAATAAAGCTTTTGGGAGAAATAAAACGGAATGGACGTGTTAAACCAAGTTCTTCTAATGTTGGATAATAGGGCTCCTTCAATGTGAGAACAAAAGTATGTTCATCTACAGCCTTTGTGGATTTAATTTCTGACACGAGATTGAGCCAAGCATTTTTTTCAATATTTTTGACAACTGCATCAATATTCATTTTGACAGCCTTCGCATTAAATGGCTCACCATCTGAAAAAGTCACGTTTTCTCGAAGATGAAATGTGTAGGTTTTTCCATCTTTAGAAATATCCCAGCTTTGGGCCAGGGCAGGTTGAATGCCTTTTTCCGTATTCACAACAAGCGATTCAAACACCATATTTTGAGCGGCCATCTCCCCGCCATATAGATGGGGATTAATGTCTCTTATATCTTTTGTACTTGCATACACCAGTTCATCATCTTCTCGTCCACTTAAACTGGAAGAGGTCTTATTTTCAAAACAAGATGCCAATAGAAAACAAGCCATGACTGAAAACAGCATCAAGGTATATGTCACAAAGGACTGCTTTTTCTCGTCCTTTTTCTTTATGTAATCAGGTTGATGATTCATATGTACTTCCCCCAAATGTTCATTTTATCGTAATCATTACGATTATTAATCGAAATGATTACGAATTGAATATTAGCATACAGATCTGGGAAATACAATGGCTTTTTTCACCGAAAAAACAGACTCATGATTGAGTCTGTTTCGCTTGCATAAACTGATCAATGACACGTAATGCTTTTTCTGTTCCACCTGCTGTTTGGAAACTTTCTTCAATCTTTTCAATCCCAGCACGATATGTGTCACTTCCGAGTACACTCTCTACAGTATCTCTCAGCTGTTTTGCTGTCAGCTGGTCTTTATCGAGTGCACGAGCAGCAGAGAGATCAGTCAGTCTTTTTGCCACCATCGGCTGATCTTTGTCAACCGGGATGACAACCATTGGAACATGATAATGAATACCTTCATTGACACTGTTCATCCCGCCGTGGGTCACAAACACATCTGTCAGTTCAAGGACTTCAAGCTGCGGCACATAAGGCTCGATAAGAAAATGAGATGGCGCTTCTTTTAGGAGAGACATGTCGATTTTTTCACCAGTTGCGAGAATCAATTTTCCATCAAAGTCGGCAAAAGCATCAATACACATATTAAAGAATGCTTCAGTATCTCCAAGAACCGTTCCCATTGAAATAAAGACGACCTTCTCTCGCTCAAGCGCTTCTAACGGGAAATCATGCTGGTCAGCACGTTTTAGAAAGCTCGGTCCAATGAAGACAAACGAATCATCCAATGCATCAACAGACGGCTGAAAATATTCACTTGTATACACCATATTCAGCTCTCCGCGGTTTTTCATGAATTGCATCAAATGTGTTGGCTGAACGCCAAAACGTTCATGTATTTCTTCTAACAGATGAGCCGCCTTCTCATCTTTTCTGTATAAAGGTGTATCAAAATGCGCCTCCTGCAGCACAAAAGAAGGATTCGAACCAATGCCTGGAATTTGTAAGTAATCCCGCACAAGCTCACCTGCTCCAAACATATCAAAATAGACCAAATCAAATGAATGCTGTTGAGAAAGAGTTTCCACCACTTCTAAAATGTCTAATGACGTTTGCAGCATGGCATGGAAAAATGGCTGCATGGACTCTAAATCGCTTTCTTCGACACTTAATGTGCGAATATAATCTGGATGTATATGTACGTGAGCGCCTAAGCGTTTGATCCGCTTTTGATAATGTTCAGTTGTGACCACATGCACTTCATCACCTCGATCAACAAATGCTCTTATCATTCCTAACATTGGGTTCACATGTCCTTCAGCTGGGAACGTAATCATTAAAACCTTCGCCACAAGAATCCTCTCCTTATTGTCAATTCCCTTCCATGTTAATCTTATACAGTGATCGGGCTCAACAAATACGCCTGAAAAGGGGATAAATGAGACTTATGGCTAGTATTTTAAGAGGATAGCAGAAAAAAAGACAAAGCCTCCTGTTTAAGTGCTTTGTCTTTTTTCTATTAATTTTTGAGCAGCATTTGTTTAAACGCAGCAGACTGTTTTTCAATTGAGATTGGATCAGCATAGATAAATTCTTTGATTGAATAGGATAAAACATGTCCTTGTTTCACTGCTTTATTCTTCTTCCATACACCGCTACCTGTGATATCTAGATTAGGTGCTTTTCCATCCTTTGTTGGTACAAGTAAATAGTCACCTGTATACTCATTCATCTCTTCTAATGAAATACCGAGATACCCTTCTTTCGGAAGAGCCTTATCCGCTTTTTCAGGCAGGCTAAATCCATACCCTTGATAGATGACCTCCCCACCGCGGCCAAAGTCTGTACCAAATAAGTATACCTGCTTAGGCTGCACATCCATAATGGAGAACGTCTTGTCTTCACCAATTTTTGCTTTGACCTCTTTGCCGTCTTTTTTCAGTTGCTCGTCCATTTCTTGTATTTGTTTTTTCGCTAACGATTCTTTTCCAAGAATCTTTCCGATTTCAATATGCATCTCTTTGAAGCTATGCTCACTTGTTGTGAAAGTAATTGTTTTTGCGATCTTTTTATATTTCTCAACTTGATCATTTTGTGAATAAGCAATGATGAGATCAGGCTTCAGTTTGGCGATTGCCTCCACATTTTCTATCGGCACCCTCTTCACACCTGTTTCATCTAAAAAGGATGATTTAGGATAAACATCTGTCATGCCAACAGGTGTCACACCTAACTTTTTAAAATTTCCAAGCTGCGCTGTTAACACAACAATACGCTTTGGCTTGTCAGGAATGGTGATCTTTTCACCCGTTTCAGTTGTATATGTACGAGTATTTGATTCTTGTTCTTTATTGTCTTTCTGCCCGCAAGCCACCAACAATACTGCCAGCAGACTCATAAGCCAAATCATTTTTTTCACTGACGAAACCACCTTTAATTGAGAATGATTATTAATTATAGCATAAATAGTTTGGTATAGATGTAAAGTTTTAGAAGTGAACGCCACACAAAAACCCCTCTCTTAATGGAGAAGGGTTTGAGAGACCTTGTTCTATCGTGAACTAGGTCGAGTATGAACTCGAAGAACGTATAATTGACATTACTTGAACCAACACGATGGATGGTTATTTGAATTGAGGACAGTTATTCAAACATAGAAATTTTAGGGTCTTTATCGTAACAGTGAACAAGCATAGCGTGTACTTGCCCCCTATGATGATAAACATGTGCTAAAATCTCTAACAACCATTCATACCTTGTATATGTCACACCCCAATAGGAAGTGGTACGAGACAGTAGTTCTGTGTCCGATAATTTCATATAATGATTTTTTAATGAATGGAAATTAGTCATTAAGCCTTTTTCTATCGACTTTACAGTTTTATATGATACATTAGCATAAAATGTTTCCATCTCTTCTTGGGTCGCCTCATTCGCAATACGCCAGTCAGCTTCACAAATGATCGCAATGTGTTCCAGCAACTCTCCGATAGACTGCTTATGAGGTGTTGGTCTTTTTTGTAAATCAGTTTCTTCTAATTGCCTTACTATTTTTATCAATGTTTTAACAGCTACTTCAATTTGATGTAAAACACTTTCACAATTCATTAGTGCCTCCTTATGAATGAATTCTGCCCTTTTCGTTGAACAAGCTTTGAGAATATTGTTGATGCAATGATTTTACACCAATTAAACTTTATTTGATCGCTATCATAAAGAAAATTTGTCTTTTTAACAATTGTAATCTGTGTTTTTCGATAAAAAATGAACTACTTCACTTAAACGCTGATACATAGTGAAGAGTTCCTCTCAATTTACTCACACAACACCACTCATAAAAAACAAAAAACCCTTTATTTCAAAGGGTTTTCAGCTTCTTTCATAAATGATCAATCGAATCCTATCGGATACTATAGACGCGCTCGGAGAACGTATAGTTTATGTCTTTAATTACTGTTATAGCAACTTTTTGATATTATCTCGAGCAAAATTTGTGCAAAGAATATTTCTATTTTCACTTTAAATCAGTATTAACCACACTAAATATCTTAAAATCTTTTATAAGTCCACCTCTCGTTTTGTTAAGCCTACTCTCAAATCCGATACCCAATCATTTAAAAAACATTTAGTAGATGTGGTACATTCCGTTAAATTCGTGCCAATTGCCATCAGCATCATAATTTAAAGAACCTTCAAACCCGCAATGATTCCATATTAGATCATAGCTCGGTTTTAAAAGGGTATCTAGTTTATCATCCCAAGAATTTATAATCACAGTAGGTAACTTTAAGGTTGATTCATTTATTTTCTCTCTCGGGAATTTAATGTTTCCAACATAGTAATCTGAAATGTTGAAGAGAGTAATATTAAGAGCAATTGGTAACTTAATATCTACACTTCTTATGGCTTTAAGATATTTATAGGCGTGTGCAATTATATCCTTTTCAAATTTTATGAATGGTATATATTTCAATTCATCTCGTGGCTTAAGAATACCCATATCAACAGATTCAATTATTCCGTTTTTAAAGAATTGTACATATGCATGGTATTTTTCAGCATGTGGCCATTTTGAAAATGTACAGTATCCATCTTTATTAATTTTATTGTCCCATCCATTTGTAAAAAATGGTTCTAGTAACATGGGTTTATTCAATTTATTTACGGGTAATGTTAAATTCCTAGTAATAGATTCTAACGGCACTAAGTGTACAGCAAATTTTGCGCCTTCCAAAACTTCCTCAACAAAATTATTGTTCTCAAGTTCTTTTATACGAGAATCTAACCATTTTTCATACCACTTCCCTTGAATGCTTTCAAGTTTCTCACTCTTTTGAATCATTCCTGGAAATGGAGGAGGAGACATTGGTTTTTTTCGCTTAATTAAAACTCCTTCGAGTATTGCAGCTTTAGCCTCATCTTCATCTTTACCAACTAAATCTATGTAAATGATTTGTGGTAAGAGTCCTCCCAAATCAATATCTTCAATTCTTACAGGCATAAACTTTTGATTCACTCCTGTTGGATCTGAAGCAAATGCTGCAGCCCATTCTGATTGAGTATAAGTAGAACCCAAATAGTTTTTTGAGAGTAGCGCTAAGGTGTGGTTAGCGAATGTTGCTCCATGCTGCATTTGAAGAATAAAGTTTTGACCAGCTTTAAAATCCCAATTTTGATAAAAAACTTTATACCCAGCCTCTTCCAACAAGTAGGAAATCCAACTAGCATATCTTTCATCATTATGATTGTAGCTAATGAAAAAATCGTATTGTTTTTCAGTCATGTTTTTGCTCCTCTTTACCCCAAGTATCATTTTGAGAACTGAGGTATCTTTATACAGCAACCCCAAACACAAATTTGTCTATACTGATGTATTACTCAAAAGTTGTCGTACGAATTTAAAGAGGATGAGTTTTTCTCTACTCGTCATCTCTTATATCAACACTTCTAATCTAGAATAACTACTCTCAATGAAACATATCAAATCTTTCACATTGACAATAATGTGAAAATCTCCACCAAATTCAATCCGATCGAACATAATGTCATACTCTTCTTTATCTATTACACCAATTGCAAATAATTTATTTATCTCAGTCTTTTTTGAGGTTTGATCTTCACTTATATTTTTTTCTCCGGGATAAACTGTAATGCTTATACAAGAACTACTTAACTCCTCTGTAGTTGAAGATGTATTGATAACTAGAGGAAATCTCATAAGATCTATAGATTTCCCTAGTTTACTAACGTATGGCGAAAATTCAAGTCCTGATTGAAACCCCCTCTTTTTATGTCTATTTGTTTCTGTTGGGTGAATTGCACAAAGAGAACGGATATATTCAACAAATTGAGAATCACCTGAAGTATTCATTCCATACTTTCTTCTAAAATCATCCAAAACAAAGAAATCATTAACCTGAGGTTTTTTAAACTCTTCTTTGGATAAATTTGCAATTAATTGATTTGTTATCATTTCTATTTGGCTTGCATAATTGAGTAATTCAATAAATTTAAATTCAACATAATCTTTTTCAAAATCAATTTTCATTTCGCTACTATTCAGATACATGCCAATTTCTTTTACTCGAGTTAAACAAGCCATTAAAAAATTCCATTTGTATTGTTCCTGTATGATTTCCCCTTTATTATTTTTAATCCCCGTAGCATTTTCAGAGTAGCCATTTTCTAACAATCGTTTGTTGACTTGCTCAACGATACTGATATCAAGATTACATCTGAATTCTGTACTTTTTTTCATAAACGTTTACCCCATTGAGTTTACTTTAATAATACCACCTAGTTAAACCTTTTGCGGAACAAAAAACTCATTGTTTTAAACTCTAAGTGTATTCTCCAGAAAACCCTCATCTACTTTAAATGCTTTAGGTCTTAGGCTAACTTGTTCTATATAACCTTCTGACTCTAATTCGCTCACTATTTTATCCACTTTATATCTCGTTATATTAACAGCATCCATTAGTTTCGTTATTGAAATATTAGCATCATTATTTACAAACACAGAAATATCAACCATAAATTTTAATATCAACCACTTGTCTCGGCTACTCTCTACAAAATCTTCATTAAAGAATTTTGCTATTCTCTCACGTTTTCCCAAACTTATTTCTAAATCCTCTATAATCTCTTCTTGGCCCATAGATAATAATTCAAGCATATCCATTAAATAAAATGTAAGTTCTCCTTTATTCAATGGATTGGGTACTCCTTCAAGTGCCTTATAATACTTATTTTTATTCTTATTAACAGCATATGAAAATGTTATAGCGGAGTATCTCTCAAGATATCTAGATAAATAACTGCAAACCAATAATCGCCCTGTTCTTCCGTTTCCATCATAAAATGGATGTACATACTCATAAAAATAGTGAGCAACCATATAACGATATAATTCAGGGTGTTCATCATCTTCCAAATATGTTATAAGTGTATTTAAACACTCTATTATTTTGTCCTCGGTACTAACTCCTATATGTGTGATCGATAAACCATTGTTTACCTCAACATAACCTTTTCGGAACAACCTACCGTCGGGCTCATTACTACTTTCAATTTCCTTCGAAACTAAATCATCATACAATTCTCTAAAATCCCGCACAGTTTTAAACGGTTCAATATCATCGATAAACAAATATGTTTTCATAAGACCCGTAAAACGTTTGTTAAGATTTTCCGATCTATTTACTCCTTCTAATACACTTTCCAGTTCTTTTTTTGTACTTCTTATCCCTTCAATTTCATTGTTACTCTGCGCTTCATTAACAATCATTTTATGAAAATATGGTTCTAATATATATTGCGGCAGTTTCGCAATTAATGATGAGATTCTTGAACTATTTTTTAACACCTTATTATTTAATTGCATCAAATATGGTATGTTAACGTAAAATAAGGAGTGATGACACTGAGTAAGTTTACCTTTTCTAAATCCTTGCACAGATAATGGGGTTAGATAGGAACCATAACTATTTATTCGCTTTTTATATTCTTCTTCGGCAAATTGTTCACCTTTCTTATAAAAAAGCTTTGTTAATTTTTCATATTCCACAATTCCAACCTCCCTTATTTTAAATTATGCCCATTTTTTAAAATTATATAACTTGTAACGTGATTTTAAAACAAATTATTTTTCGTTTTCAAATACTAGACCCTGACATTATAAAAATCCCCTAAAAATATTAATTCTTTTCACATAGCTGCTATTCAATGTTTTAAACCGTAATCCATCAGATATAATCATAAAACTTCTTTGCGCTTATATGATAAGTCCATTTGGAGTTTAATTTCACCGCTGTGCCAAAAGGCAAGACAGAACGTTGCAATCCAACACGTACAAATTGTTCTGATTTCCCCAGAATCTCAGCTGATTTTTTACATATATCGCCTTATCGGTATTATCCTTACTTATTTCATCATTATGCTCAAAGGAAGTCATCCTAAGAACTGAAATACTTTACCTTCCTATTTTATATATATTTGTTTTTTTATGGTAAATATTCACTTATTAAGGATTTCCCTATACCTGTCATCTTTGACAATTCAGCCTGTGAAATATTTGTTTCGTCCATAGCTTTTCTGAGAACTTTTGCAAAACTCTATCCACCTATCTCCTCTCTGCTATTTCTTTTTTATCCATTCCATATCCTCTTTTGTCCATCCCTCTGGTAATCCATTTGGGAATGGATCATCGGCATACACTGACTTCAATAGAACCTCGTCATATTCCTTCGTTTCCGAATCCATATGGGCATACATATGAGCGTATAGCTCTAATTGCTGTTGCACATCCACCATAACGAGATTCACACCCATAGGCTGTGATTTCAGTTTCATGCCACAATTCCCCATATAAGACCAAATTGGGCTATAAAACTTACGCCCTCCATCCACAAGATCATACGTGATTCTTTTGTCTTTTTTCTCGACCTGTTCATCATCAAATAGGCGACCTGTATGACGCTCGACGTTGATATGCGGAAGCTCATACTTAATGTCGTACACTGATGTTTCGCCCTTCATTTCACTACTGTGCTTCGTTTCTTCCATTTCAATTAAAGAACGGTTTCCGCTTTTCTTGTATGTCAAATAACTATCGACCATATTCGTCGGAACTTCAAAATCAAATGCAGGCGCAACCTTTCCGCCGATTTCATTTTCATAATGAAGATTCACTTCCCTTTCAAAGCCATAACCTGTTTTCTTTCTTGGAATTTGATTAATAGGTATACTTAACTGTTCATAAAACACCTTTCCCATCAAAGGCGTTTTTTCTGTCATACAAGGATGTTGTCATGACAGCTTCTTACTTTTCTCCACATCTCAAAAGATCCACAAATGGAAAATTTGTATAAAACGTAACATTATCGTTTACTCACTTTTAATTCCACCCACATAAAAAAGCTAAAAACCCTTTATTTCAAAGGGTTTTTAGCTTTTTCACAAATTATAAATCCAATCCTATCGGATACTATAGACGCGCTCGGAGGGATTCGAACCCCCGGCAGACGTGGTACCGGAAACCACCGCTCTATCCAACTGAGCTACGAGCGCACGATATGTTTTTAAACGTCAGCATATCAAATTATAAGGGAAATGCTGCAAGAAAGCAATGATTAATCGCTATCCCTGTCGATGCATTTTCTTCATTCCCATACATATACTCATATGATGGTTTGAAGTGGAAGAGTTTTGGGGAAAATGGATAGGGGTATTTGATTTTAGGTCAGCATTTTGTTTGACCTTTATTGACCAAAAATGTATCATTGAATTACATACTTACCTAAAAGGTGAAGGAGGAACATTATGAATTTAATACCTACAGTCATTGAGCAAACAAATCGTGGGGAAAGAGCTTACGACATTTATTCTCGTCTTTTAAAAGACCGTATTATCATGCTTGGTTCTGCGATCGATGACAATGTTGCCAACTCCATCGTATCACAGCTTCTCTTCTTAGAAGCCGAGGATCCAGAAAAAGATATTTCTATCTACATTAACAGCCCTGGCGGTTCGATCACAGCTGGTATGGCCATTTACGATACGATGCAATTTATTAAACCAAAGGTATCAACTATTTGTATTGGTATGGCTGCATCTATGGGTGCGTTCCTGCTTGCTGCTGGTGAAAAAGGTAAGCGTTATGCCCTTCCAAATAGTGAAGTGATGATTCACCAACCACTAGGTGGTGCGCAAGGTCAAGCAACAGAAATTGAAATTGCGGCAAAACGAATCCTTTCTTTACGCGATAAACTGAACCAAGTACTTGCTGAACGTACTGGTCAGCCAATTGAAGTCATTGAGCGCGATACAGATCGTGACAACTTCAAAACAGCGGAAGAAGCACTTCAATACGGACTCATTGACAAAGTCTTGACCCGTAATACAGAAGAACAAAAATAATCACAAAACAAACCGTCTGCTCTTTGAACAGACGGTTTTTTGTTATGCATCTATTTTAAGACAGCTCCGTCCATTTCTGTTGAAGAGTTGGTGTTTGATAAGAAGCCATCTGTGAAATCAATTCTTTCGGTTCTCCAGAGGCATGTAGTAATTGAAGGTGTGATTCATTCGAAAAACCTTCCTGTACACTAAACTTCACCATGTCTATGAGCGGATTGAAATAGTCATTCACTTGATACAATCCGATTGGCTTTTGATGGATGCCAATTTGCGCCCAACATAGCACCTCAAATAATTCTTCATATGTACCAAAACCACCTGGCATGGCAATAAACCCATCGGCCAGCTCGCTCATTTTCGCTTTTCGTTCATGCATCCCTTTGACTTCAATCAATTCGGTTAGCTCTTGATGCACAACCTCTCCTCTAAAAAGCCCTTTTGGCATGACTCCGATCACTTGCCCGCCGTTTTTCAATACCTCATCCGCTATAGCTCCCATTAAGCCAATTCGTGAGCCACCGTATACAAGGCGGATTCCTTGCTCTGCCATATAAGCCCCTAGCTCGACAGCTTTTTGTTTGTAGATGTCATTCACACCTGGATTCGAACCAGCAAACACACAAATCGTTTTCATCAAAACAGCTCCATCTCTCTCTATGATTTCTTCACCCACTCATTCTACTATAATTCATTGTAAAGAAACAGCCGCTCTATCTATATATAGTGTAAAATCAGAAGGTGAACACCATATAAGGAGCTGTATAAAGAGAATGCAAACAACTGAAATGGAAAAATGGATCAAAGATTTCTACAAAATGAGAAATTGGACAGAATACGGGCCGTTTATCAGGTTAGGTTTCCTGATGGAAGAAACAGGAGAACTCGCTCGTGCAGTCAGGGCGGTCGAAATTGGACGCGATCGACCTGATGAGAAAACACAGGAGGACGCCGCGTTAAGAAAGGACCTTATTGAAGAAATGGGAGATGTCTTAGGAAATCTACTTGTTCTAGCTGATCTCTATGATGTAACAGTAGAAGAGGTCTTCTCTTCCCATCAACAGAAACTCACACAACGGTTTTCTAGTGAAAAAGAGCAGGTAAAAAGCCCGTGACCGACATGTCACGTGCTTTTTTAGCCTTTTATAGCTGCTGTGGTGAAATATCATCCGTTCGTTCAAAGAAATGCTGTTTTCCAATGTGATGGAAAAGACCGGTACGATGCAAAAGCTCTTTTGGCTGTGATTGAAGCCCTACAATCATCAATTTTCCATTGTGATGCTTTAAACGATTAGAAATGTTCATCAGAACCGCTTCTGCTGAGGTGTCCATATAATTCACTTTGTTCATAAGCAAAATGAGTGTTTTCGGCTTTGTCTGAACATGATCCAAAATCGAATTTTCCAATGAATCGGTTGTACCGAAAAAGAGTGGCCCTTCAATCGAATACATACTAACCCCTTTCTGATCGGTCTCCCTTTCTAAGGCAGCCGCCGTTTCGATTTGAGGAACAGCGACATTTGTGTGGATATTCGTTGTCTGGCTCATTTTTTTGATAAAGGCGATAAACGCTAAAATGAGACCTGCAGTCACCCCTATAATCAAATCACCGATGACCGTTAGCAGGAAGGTCACGACAAGCACAAGGGAATCCGCATTTTTGACTTTGACAATATTGATAAACTCTTTTTTCTCACTCATATTCCACGCCACAAACATCAAAATCGGTGCCATGGCAGCAAGTGGAATCATCGATGCATATGGTGCAAATAACATTAAGATGAGCAAGACAACGACACCATGCACGACTCCTGAAATGGGGCTTGCTCCACCATTTTTAATGTTTGTTGCCGTACGAGCAATCGCTCCCGTCGCTGGGATCCCTCCGAAAAGCGGTGCCGCCATATTGGCAATTCCTTGCCCGACAAGCTCCTTGTTGCTGTCATGCTTTGAGCCTTTCATATTATCAGCAACCATAGCTGACAAGATGGACTCCACGCCGCCTAAAAGGGCAATGACAATAGCCGGCGGCAGCAGATAAATCATTTTTTCAATCGTCAATTCAGGAAAAGCGAAAGTTGGCAGCTGACGAGGGATTTCGCCATATGCAGAGCCGATGGTTTCAACTTGTCCTTGAAAAAAGAGAACAGCTATAAATGTTGAAACGAGTAGACCTAATAGAGCACCAGGTATTTTGGGAATGTATTTTTGTGCCGCCAAAATCACGATGAACCCAACAATCGCTGTGAGAATGGCGAGACTGTTTGCGGTACCGAGATGGACCACGATTTCTCTCATATTGAGGAAAAAGCTTTCATGTTTTTCAACACCCTTTAATCCGAGGAAGTTGGCAATCTGTCCTGAAAAAATAATGACAGCAATGCCGGCAGTAAAGCCGATGATAACCGGACGAGGAATAAATTTCATGAGCTTTCCTAGTTTGAATATTCCGAATAAGACAAGCATACAGCCTGCCATAAAACCAGCAATGAGTAAGTTTTCAATACCGTACTGGCTGACGATCCCGAATAAAATTGGAACAAATGCCCCGGTCGGTCCTCCAATCTGATACTTTGAACCACCAAACAATGAAATCAAAATGCCGGCAACGATGACTGTGTATAATCCGTATTCTGGTCCGACACCAGATGCAATGGCAAAAGCCATGCCTAAAGGAATTGCCACAACGCCCACGACAAGCCCAGCGATTAAATCGCGTCTAAACTTTGATGAATCATAACCTTCAAATCTTCCATAAAAACGCATGGTATGTGTTGGCCTCCTTCAAGTATGTGTAGATGATTTAGGTATATTGCGGGTCGATCTGTTTATCTTTTATAACGATATCCAGCTTTCCTGTTGCCGGATGAATCACTAGTCCATGAACAGCTACATCACTTGGCATGAGCGGGTGCTCTTTGACTAATTTCACACTTTGGGATACGCTCTCTTCCACTGAATCAAAGCCTGTCAGCCAGCCCTTTAAATCGACACCTGCGCTTTTCACAATGCTCAAACACTTTTCCTCAATTCCCCGTGCTTTTGCCTTTTCAAGTAAAGGGTCTGCCGCAAGGCCTGCCATTCCGCATTCATGATGTCCGACAATGCATACTTCCTCTGCTTTCAGCTCATAAATGGCTAGTAAAATACTCCGCATGACACTGCCAAATGGATGTGTGACGATGGCTCCTGCATTTTTAATGATCTTCGCATCACCATTACGAAGCCCCATGGATTGCGGTAATAATTCCAACAGGCGTGTATCCATACAAGTTAATATAACCAATTTCTTCTCAGGAAATTTTCCCGCCTTGAAAGGCTCATACTGTCTCTCTTTCACAAAATCTGCATTGTGCTGAAGAATCTGTTCTAATGTTGATTCCATCCTGTCATCTCCTATCTTTTTTAAGTGATTGTAACGCCTTACCTGGCCTCCTTTTCCCTTGTGTGTTCTCAAGCATAGAGAAGAAAAATGATAGAAAAAAAAGAAAAAAATGAGAAAACGATGAGAGAATATGTAAGCATTTTCTCTATTTTGCTCTTTGTTCCGCTTCAGCACAGGGGATATGCGGCTTTTGCTTACAAACGATGGCTCACATTTCACCAAAAGACGATGAAAAGGTTTAGTAGAAAATGACCGTCCCGTTTAATACACTGCAAATATAATAAATTTTCTATCAAAAAGTCTCGATCTATTTTCCAGTTTGTCAGATTATCTCCCGAAACATCTAGCATTTTTCTATGACTCATCTACTAATCACTCGTTTTTCTACATCATAAAAAGACATCAGATGGCCATGTCATTTACTCTTTCACTATAAAAATCTCTTCTTTTCCGTTATTTCAGTATATTAAATATTGAGCAGCTCATATTCAAACGTGTACTGCCAAAATGGTTGCTTTATAATAAAAAGAGAAAGATGACCATGTGAAAGGAGCGAGTTGATGATGAAACCACATATTTTTGTCGCCAAACCCTTACCTGCCTCTTTTGAAGACATGCTAAAAGAACATTGTACATATGAGGTATGGCAGTCAAAGGACCCGATCCCAAGAGATCTGTTATTTGAGAAGCTGCAGAATGCTGATGGCCTTTTAACATCTGGTACGAAAATTGATCAAGATTTATTAGATCATGCACCCCAACTCAAGGTGGTGAGCAATAATTCAGTCGGCTATGACAATTTTGATCTAGAAGCCATGAGACAAAGAGGCGTGATTGGTACGCACACGCCTTATACACTCGATCATACCGTTGCTGATCTTGCCTTTTCGCTCATTCTCTCTTCTGCAAGGAGAATTGCCGAGCTTGATCGTTTTATCCGCAAGGGAGAATGGACAAAATTTGTTCAAGAGGAAGATATATTCGGCATTGACGTCCATCATCAAACGCTTGGGATCATTGGAATGGGACGAATCGGTGAGCAAGTAGCCAAACGAGCCGCTCATGGTTTTGATATGAACGTCCTCTATCACAACCGGAGCCGGAACGAGAAAGCCGAATCGGCCTACGGCGCTGTATATTGTGCACTGGATGACTTGCTGAAGCAAGCTGATATCATTGTGTTAATCACACCACTGACGGATGAGACATACCATATGATAGGAGAACGGGAATTGAAATTAATGAAGCCGACAGCTTTATTCGTGAACATCTCCCGCGGAAAAACCGTCGATGAGAAAAGCCTCATTCAAGCACTGCAGGAAGGGTGGATTAAAGGAGCTGGTCTGGATGTGTATGAGCAAGAACCGCTTCAGGAAGATCATCCTTTCAAAGAGATGGACAATGTCACACTTGCCCCGCATATCGGTTCCGCTACTGAAACGACAAGAGATCTTATGCTGAAACGAGCCATTCATAATGTGATTCATGGAATTGACGGCAAAGCCCCTGTTGATATTGTGAAGGAGCTTGCCTCATCTTAATTGAAAAAAGGCGCAGGGAACTGCGTCTTTTTGTTTACGTCATCTAGAGACAGTAGGTCAAAAAGCCTCATTTTTTCCAATCTCCTGATTCTTTACATTCTCTTCATATGCCGGTGCTATAATATGAGGTAGACAAGCATCAAGAGGACGGCATCCCATTTCCTTTTGAGGAGGATCAAGATGAAAAAAATAAGTTCGATTTTTACTCTGTTCGCTCTGATTGCTGCCATTCTGTTTTCTGGATTTATCCCGCAGCAAGTCCATGCAGAAACACCACTTACTCCAACAGCCACAAATGAGACTGCTTCCGTACAGCTTGCACCAGAACTTCGTACCCTTGCCGTCATTAATACCTTTGATGGTGTAGCAGATTACTTAATCCGCTATAAACGACTACCTGATAATTACATCACCAAATCACAAGCGAGCGCCCTCGGATGGGTGGCATCAAAAGGAAATTTAGCTGAAGTCGCGCCGGGCAAAAGCATCGGTGGAGACGTATTCTCTAATCGGGAGGGACGCCTTCCATCCGCTAGTGGCCGTACATGGCGTGAAGCCGACATCAACTACGTCTCCGGTTTCCGTAATGCAGACCGCCTAGTATACTCAAGTGACTGGCTCATTTATAAAACAACCGATCACTATGCGACATTTACGCGGATTCGTTAATCATTATAAAAAGACAGCCCTAAGTCAAAAGGGCTGTCTTTTTTCATATTGTTTACGGAAGCAGTTTTTGTACGTACTCCTCAAACGGTTGTGAGAGTGGTTTCTTCGATACTTCTTCCTGTTCATGTATCGTGACATGATCCTCTGTCACGATCACACGACCTGTTGGTGTCAGTTTGGATGCAAGCGGTCTTTTGTTAAAAGGAGAGGCTTCATTTTCATAAATCTCATGCCTCAATTGCACAAGTGTATCTTCACCGACTTCTTTCAATGTGAAAGCATAACCTGTTTCAGCACCTGCTCCCCTATCCAATTGGAGTAGATGGGTTCCTTTTTCTGTTTCCTCTGCGTTCACTCGAAAACGAAGAGACGGTGCTTCCACCCATTCACCTGTAAAAGGGACGGGCTGAAGGGGTAAATTCACACCAAATCCGGCATCAATGAGGTAGCGCTCATGGTGATGTTGAAGGACGATGGCTACATGCGTCCCATCCAGTGCCCACTTCTCTGCTTCTTTGTTATATACGGTCCCTTGAACGAGCTGTACGGCGAGACCTGCCTCTTTTAAGACATAATATAAGAGCGGATTGAGGTCATAGCAAAGCCCACCTCTGCTGCCTTCCAGAAGATGATGCTTCAAACCTTCTTGATCCAAAGCATAGGCGTGTTTACCCACCACAGATCTATTTTCAAAAGGAAAGGTATAAGCCATCTTCCTTAGTAAATCCGGTAATTGATCAAACGTAATGGACGAAGCTTCGTATCCAATTTTCTGTAAAAAGGCTGATTGAATCACAACTTTCCCTCCTAAAAAAACTGAGCCCTTGAAGAGACTCAGTTTTCTTGATTGATAAAATCCGTTAACGCATCGATGGCTTCTTGTTCATCTGCTCCATCAGCTATTAGTTTGACGGTGACCCCAGAGCTGATCGCAAGGCTCATCAGTCCCATAATACTCTTCGCATTGACTTTTTTCCCATCTTTCTCTAGAAAAATATCAGCACCAAAACGATTGGCTTCTTGAACGAACAAAGCAGCCGGACGTGCCTGCAAACCCGTTTTCAGCTGAATTGTGACCGTTTTTTCCACCATATGATCTGCCTCCCTTTTTTATTTCCCTATTTGAGTGTAACAGCTTGTCCGTTTCTTAATTGTTCTGCAATTTGATCTAGCTTTCTTAAACGGTGATTAATGCCTGATTTGCTGATCTTGCCGCTTTCCACCATTTCGCCAAGTTCCTTTAGTGTGACTTCTTGGTAGTCAATACGCAGTTGCGCAATTTCACGCAGCTTATCTGGCAGGGCGTCTAGTCCAATCTTTTCGTCAATGAATTGAATATTTTCAACTTGGCGCAGTGAGGCACCGATCGTTTTATTCAAGTTTGCTGTTTCACAATTGACGAGCCGGTTCACAGAATTCCTCATATCTCGGACGATGCGCACGTCTTCAAAACGAAGCAATGAGTTATGAGCACCCACAACACTTAAGAATTCCGTAATTTTCTCCGCTTCCTTCATGTATGTGATAAAGCCTTTTTTGCGTTCAAGTGTTTTACTATTAAGATGGAATTGATTCATGAGCTCACAAAGGGCATCATTATGTTCTTTGTATAGTGAAAAAATCTCAAGGTGATACGAAGAGGTTTCTGGGTTATTCACAGAACCTCCTGCTAAAAAAGCACCTCTCATATAGGAACGCTTGCAGCATCTTTTTTTCACAAGTTCTTCTGAAATGTTGCGTTCAAATACAAATTGTTCACCTAATATCTTCAGGTCCTCTAAAATGGTTTTCGCTCGTTCTACCAGTCTGACAATATACACATTATTCTTTTTTAATCTCATTTTTTTACGAACGAGCAGCTCGACAGTCACATCGTATTTCTTTTTCAAAAGGGTATAAATACGTCTTGCAATGGCTGCGTTCTCTGTCTGTATATCTAAAATCAATTTTCGATTAGAAAAAGATAATGAACCGTTCATACGGATGAGGGCAGAAAGCTCTGCTTTTGTGCAGCAGTCCTTCACTTCCAGATTAGTCAGCTCTTTTTTTGTTTCGGATGCAAATGACATCCTTGCCACCCCCATTCCTATTTTTTCTGATGCAGCAAATCGACAAGCAGCGCAGCTACTTTCAGCGTGTCATGACGAATCACATGCTGGTCATATGTAATGATTTCCCCAGGGATGACTTCTAGTCCCATGGCTTTGAGTACATCTGTGTCGAATTGTACAGGCTGCGCCTGCTCTTCTGCATATTTTGCTTTGATTTCTTCTGGAATTTCTTTATTGTTCACAAATATCGTATCGATAAATGGTCGGTCCATATGATCGTTTAGTGCCTGCACATGATCAGCTGCACTGTAGGAAAGCGTTTCCCCCGGCTGTGTCATGACATTACAAATATAGACTTTTTTCGCCTTAGAACGAATCACTTCTTCGCCAATATGCGGTACAAGCAAGTTTGGCAAGATACTTGTATACAAGCTGCCAGGTCCGAGGACGATCAAGTCGGCTTCACGAATGACTTGAATCGATTCTGGGAGCGGTTCAATCGTATCGGGTGTGAGGAACACTCGTTTAATTCGCTCACCATAGGTTGGGATTTTTGATTCTCCTGTTACCACTTGCCCATTTTCTAATTCAGCATGAAGAACAACACTTGAATTCGCTGCTGGCAATACTTTTCCTCTCACATTTAAGACCTTGCTCATTTCTGTGACGGCATGAAAAAAATCACCGGTTATATTCGTCATAGCCGCAAGAATGAGATTGCCGAGAGAGTGGCCTGTTAAGTCATTCCCTTTATTAAAACGGTGCTGAAATAAATCTTCTACAAGCGGTTCGACATCAGAAAGTGCCGCAAGGACATTCCGAATATCGCCTGGAGGCGGAATATTCAAATCATGTCGCAGTCTGCCTGAGCTGCCTCCATCATCAGCAACCGTTACAATAGCGGTAATATCCACTGGCTTTGTTTTTAGCCCTCTGAGCAAAACAGATAAGCCAGTGCCTCCGCCAAGAATGACCACCTTTGGAAGTGTCGTCATCTATTTTCTGCTTCTCTTTTCAATGTCCCGGTGAGTGACATGAGTATAGTAGTCATTTTTAAAATACTCCGATAAGTAGTTCGCTAGCGTCACTGATCGGTGCTGTCCGCCTGTACAGCCAATGGCAATAACAAGTTGGCTTTTTCCTTCTCGTTTATAGGACGGTAGCATAAAGCTGAGAAGGTCGATTAATTTCTCTGTGAACTTTTGCGTTTCACTCCACTTCATGACATAGGAGCGTACTTCTTCATCATTTCCAGTCTGTGGACGCATGCTCTCAATATAGTAAGGATTCGGCAGAAATCTCACATCAAATACAAGATCAGCATCAATTGGCAAGCCGTACTTAAAGCCAAATGACATCACATTCACTGTAAACACTTGCCCCTGATTCGTAGCAAAGTGTGTGACAATCTTTTCTCGAAGCTGTTTCGGTTTCAAATCCGATGTATCAAAAATCATTTGGGCTCGGCCTTTTAACTCTTCTAACAGATCGCGTTCCATCGCGATTCCTTCGAGCGGCAAACCTGTTGTCGCAAGAGGATGCGAACGTCTCGTTTCTTTGTATCTTGAGACAAGTACCTTATCGTTTGCATCTAAGAATAATATTCTTGGTGTGATCCAACCAAGATCACTCATTTCATCTAAGGCTGCAATTAAGCTATCAAAGAATTCGCGTCCGCGCAAATCCATCACAAGGGCCACCTTGCTCATCTTTGAATTGGATTCCTTCATGAGCTCTAGAAACTTCGGTAAAAGTGATGGCGGTAAGTTATCCACACAAAAGTAACCTAAGTCTTCAAAGCTTTGGATGGCAACGGTTTTCCCCGCACCTGACATCCCTGTAATAATCACAAGCTGAATATCATCTTGTTTGTGCGTATTCATGCCTGCTCCCTCTCCTTCTTTATGAAAACGGTTCATTTATTAGTCTCCTTGAGGATCTAATCGATAAGCAATCAGCTCAAAGTCTGGTGTATACGTAAAAGTGCCGTGGAGAAGTCCTTTCCCTTTCAACATGAAGTCAAGAATATGGGAATCTCCTGGAGCCATCGGCAAGCTGGGTACATCTTTTACATCATGCCATTTTAAAATGCCTTCCTCCGACTCTGATACGTTTTTTCCTGTAAAGGAATCTGCCATAAAGGTGAACATCATCCACTCTTGAACGATTTGATCGCCTTCTTTTATGATAAAGGTAAACACGCCTTTTAGCTGCGGATTTAAAATATAAATGCCTGTTTCTTCTCTAAATTCTCGAACGACTGAATCCTTGACCGATTCTCCGCTCTCCATTTTGCCGCCAGGTGCTACCCACCAGCCTCGTCTTGGCTTTTGCAGCAAGAGAACTTGATCTTCGTGATGCAGCACACAATTGGTTACTCGTTGCATCCGCTGTCACCTACTCTTTTATGTCTTTTTCTTATTATACAGGTTCATCATGACTCCCACAATGAACATGCCCGTTCTTCACTGAAAACAGACAGGTTTTCGTATGAATATGGTGACGGGCACTTTCTCTATTCTTTATTTTACAACATCTAACGGTTCTCCATGCGTCATTTGTGAACATCTCGTGAATTTCTGATTTTAAGCAAAAAAAAGGACACGGATTCACATCCGTGCCAAACATGTATTCCTTATAAAAGGGGGTCAATTACTAGTTTTATCATAACGGATAATTATTTCACCCGTGTTACATTCCAGTTAAAAGCCCGTGACGCAATATTAAGGATTTACGACATCTGTTTATTTCATTGCTTTTAGCTTTTCAGCAAGCTCTTCTACATAATGCTGTGCACTCTGTGCTGCAATACTTCCATCACCTGTTGCTGTGACGATTTGACGAAGTGTTTTCTCACGAATGTCTCCAGCTGCGAAGATTCCTTCAACTTTTGTTTCCATTCTTTCGTTCGTCTCAATGTAGCCCTCTGCATTTGTAATCCCTAGATTTTCAAATGGTTTAGACAGCGGCAACATACCGATGTAGATAAAGACGCCATCTGTTTTGAAGTCTTCTTCCTCACCTGTCACGGTATCAATTAATGTCACACTGCCGACTTTCCCGTTCTCTTCATTGATTTCTTTAACGGTTTTGTTCCACATAAAGTCGATTTTTTCATTATCAAATGCACGTGCTTGTAAGATGCTTTGGGCACGAAGTTTGTCGCGTCTATGGACAATTGTGACTTTAGACGCAAAGCGAGTGAGGTAAACACCCTCTTCTACTGCTGAGTCTCCTCCGCCAATCACGACAAGCTCTTTGTTTTTAAAGAAGGCACCGTCACATACAGCGCAGTATGATACGCCGCGGCCGCCAAGTTCTTTTTCGCCTGGTGCACCGATTTTTTTGTATTCAGCACCTGCCGCAATAATAACAGAGCGTCCTTTGTATTCTTTGGAACCAGCTTTGACGATTTTGTACTCTTCTCCATCTACAATTTCTTTAATATCGCCATACGCATACTCGGCACCGAATTTCTTTGCATGCTCAAACATTTTATTTGAAAGTTCCGGCCCTAAGATGCTTTCAAAGCCCGGATAGTTCTCGACATCTTCCGTATTCGCCATTTGGCCGCCTGGAATTCCTCTTTCAATCATCAGTGTTGAAAGATTTCCCCGTGATGTATAAACAGCGGCTGTCATTCCGGCAGGACCCGCTCCAATGATGATCGTATCGTAGATTTTTTCTTCTGACACAACTGTCACTCCCTCTTCAATTGCTGCTAGCATTTCTTATTAGAATGCCCTTGGGTGATGCTTCCATTCATGACAGAGAGCATCAATTCCACTCTTAGCTTTTATGCCTTACCCATATCCTATTAAATCTGCGGATAATAAGCGAATCATTTGCTCATATCTTCAAAAAAAGAAAAAGCTTCCTTAAACTGCTGTTTAAGGAAGCCTGTTTACGGTTATATAGTAAGTAATGATTTATTCAACGACTCTTCTTACAACGCCTTTGAATGCTTTTTTCCAGTAAACGTTGCTCATTGAGTCAACTGAAACACCGCGAGAGCTGTTATCGTTCAAGAATGTACCGTTTCCTAAGTAAATACCAACGTGGCCATTTACTTTGTACGTATCAAAGAACACAAGGTCTCCGCGTTTCATGTCAGATGCACTTACAGCTCTTCCTTTACCTACAAGCGTATCTGTTGTTGTACCGCCAACTGGTCCAAGGTTGATGCCTGCTGATGCAAATGCCCAGCGAACGAATGAAGAACAGTCAAAACGACGTGCGTCAATATCGGCTTGTGATCTGCCGCCGCCCCATTTATATGGAGATTGTCCTACAATCGTAGAACCTGTGCTGATTGCACCTTCGATTCCGCCTACGTTATTGCTAACAGGTGATCCACCGCCAGAAGATGGCTTTTTGCTTGGTGAACTGCTGTTGTTGTTATTATTTGAAGATCCACTGTTATTTGAAGAAGAACCGCTGTCGTTATTAGAGCTGTTGTCTTCTGCTTGAACACTAGCTTGACGTTGCTGTTGTCTTTGTGCTTTTTCTTCTTTTGCTTGTTGAGCAGCTTCTCTTGCTTCTTTTTCAGCTTGTTTTTGAGCAGCGATTGTTGCGTCTTTTTCAGATGCAATGCTGTTTGCCTCAGTGTTTAACTCGCTGATTTGAGAAGAGGCACTTCCTTTTTGCTTTTTCACTTGCTTGAATAGCTTGTCTTTCTCATCAAGCTGTTTATTTAAGTCTGTTTGAAGTGTTTCAAGCTTTGCAAGCGTCTTTTGAACATCTTCAAGCTTTGTGTTTAATTCGTTTTCAGACTTTTGTAATTCCGCTTTGTCTCTTTCTTGTTCTTTAATGATTTCGCTGTCTGCGTTGATTAATGTAGATACAGCACCTGCACGGCTGATGAAATCGCTAAAGCTTTTTGCTCCTAGTAATACATCTATGTATTTCGTAGAACCACCGCTTTCTTGAAGCGCACGTACACGCTTTTTCAAGAATTCGTTTCTTTCTTCGATACGTTTTTCTGTATCAGCAATTTCTTTTTTCAGTGCTTTGATTTCTTTTTTTGTTTTTTCGTTTTCTTTTTGTTTTTCTTCGATTTGATCACTTGTTTTTAAAGCTTTTTCGTCAATTTCTTTTAGCTTTAGCGCAAGTGCCTCTTGTTTTGCCTCAAGCTTTGAAAGCTCTTCTTTTTTCTTTTGAAGATTCTTGTTTACCTCTGACTGCTTGCTGTCTAGTTCTTGTTTCTTTTGTTCAAAGTTCTGTGCATTTGCTTCATGAGTAAATGGAATAAATAAACCGCTCGCTCCAATCACCGAAGCTAAACCGAAAGTAATAAACTTTTTCACGTATAGTTCCTCCTTTGACAATTTCCCAAGCGACATGAGAAAGCAGCAAATTCTCTGCGACCAATCTGTGCTTCCTGTGTCTTTCTTCCTGATGATTCAGTCAGATGTTGACCAGATTGTTTCTATCACTAGGTGTTGCATTATGTATAGTAAAATATTTAAATATATATCTTTGTTTTAATCCACGAGTTTCATTATACATGACACATCGACAAAATGAGCTAATATTTTTATTACATTTATGTTTCAAATAGATGTCGAGATTGTCATACTTCGCCAAATCCTAGCAAATCCCACCTTTTTATCCAAGAAAAAAGCATGACCTTTTCGGCCATGCTGCTGTTATCTGATTCTATTTACCTATTCAAACCATGAACGCACAAATAACATTCTCATATTTTGACAGCGTTTGAACGCTGATCTGAAAAGAAGCTGCGATCTCTTTTTTGCTGACAGCTGATTCTTCTTGTTCATTCATCCATAGATAATAAGAAGCTGCTGCCCATGCAATGGCATTTTTCTTCTCTACGCCTGAAGCGCGTGCTTGCTGAATAATATGGAATAACCAAAAATATGGCATGTGGCTATCAGGCTGCACCGCTTCTTCCAAAGCAGATGCCGCCTGTTTTGCGAAGACCGCATCTTCTGAAAACGATCGTTCTTCCATTTGATCTTCATATAAAAGTAACTCAATAAACTGCTGTTCAAAGGCCGTTTTCGCAGCGCGGGAATCAAGAACAGATTGCAAGACGTCACGTTCACCTTTTTGTTTGCTGACATAGTAGGCAGTGAGTCGTTCCTCAATTGAAACCATTGGCTCAGACTCCTCTGGTTTGTCTTGCCACGGCTTGATTTCATCTGCATCAATATCTTCTTCCACCATCTTATCCCAGACGGTTTGCGCCAGCGTTTTGTGGCCCGTATAATAGGCTGCACTTGCCAGCCAGTATAAAAACGTACTATCACCTTGGAAACCTGTTTTATACAAAGAATAAAGCCATTTAAATGCCCATTCAAATTCTCCAACAAGGGCAAATGTTGCGCCAAGCTTATAACGCTGTTCACTTAATATTGGATACACGTGCGTTAATTGCTTCGCTAACAGATTGACCTTTTCTTCTTCTTTTTCATAATGATAGAAAACAAGCTGATTACAAAGGGCATGCAGATTACCGGGATTTTCATGAAGGACCCGGTTCAACATTTCTTTTGCCTGATCGATTTGGCCAGAATAAAAATAGGCCAAAGCGAGATTATTATACGCTGACCAAAACTCTGGATACTCAACAATCATCTGTTCCAGCATCTCGATTGCTTCATCTAGCCTGCCGCTTTCTAGCAAATGGTTGGCTTGATCCTGCTTTACAATCAGATCATCCTGATCATAAGGAAAATCTTCATCAACATCGTCACTCATATCAAGCAGATCGAGGAGATCGTCATTTTCATCTGCAAATTCCCCGTCTTCTTCCAGCGCAGCATAAGCAGTGGCGCATCTATATGCCTCTTGAAACAAACCGAGATTCGCATAATTATTGGCTTTAAAGTAGTGACACTCTGACATGTTCTCATCCAAGTGTTCAAGGATAAAATCAAGCAGTTCATTAGATTGTTGGTAATGACCCATTTCAGTATAAATAATGGCAAGCTGCGACAGCATTTCTACATTTTCAGGCTCAAGTACGATGGCCCGCTGTATCAACTTACTTGCCCTAGACAGATTTCTTTCTCTATATGCTTTTAGACCTTTATGAAAAAAGTAATGCCCATCTTGGAATAGCTGGACGACTTGTGTGTGATTATTTTGAGAAGTGTATTTACTCACCGATACCCTCCATTTCGAACAGTGTACCGTGTGTAGTATAACATACTTCATGAGTCGTCACATAGAACAAAAGGAAAGGAAGGATTTGTTTTTCATTTAAAAGCAAAAAGCTGGGGGTACCCCCAGCTTTTCATTCCCCTTGATGGCGCTTTTTCAATACCTTTAATACATCATCAAGAGGCAGCTGCTGTTCACGTAATAACACAAGAAGGTGATACAGGAGATCTGCTGTTTCCCATTTCAATTCTTCTTGATCTCGGTTCTTCGCTGCAATGATAACTTCAGAAGCTTCTTCCCCTACCTTTTTCAGGATTTTGTCGACTCCTTTTTCAAATAAATAGGTTGTATACGCTCCTTCTGGCATTTCCATCTGCCGTTTCGCAATGACCTGTTCCAGTTCATTTAAAATAGCAAAGCGGTCTTGTTCTCCCCTTTGCTGTTTCACGCCCTCTTCTGAAAAACAGCTATAGCTGCCTGTATGGCAGGCTGGGCCGCTTGGTGTCACTAGAACAAGCAGGGCATCTTGATCACAGTCATAGCGAATAGATGTAACACGCTGGGTATGTCCAGATGTGGCTCCTTTGTGCCAAAGCTCATTTCTCGACCGGCTAAAAAACCATGTTTCCCCTGTCTCTAATGTTTTTTCATAGGATTCTTGATTCATATACGCCAAAGTAAGAACTTCCTTGCTTTGAGCATCCTGTACAATGGCAGGAATGAGACCTGCATCATTAAAGGTTAATTCGTTTGCCTGTTTCATCTTACCTTCACCCCGTGTTCTCTCAAATATGTCTTCACCTCTTGAATTGAGGTTTCTTTATAATGGAAAATAGAGGCTGCGAGTGCGGCATCAGCTTCACCTTTCGTAAAAGCCTCCAGCATATGCTGCGCATTGCCAGCACCTCCTGAAGCAATAACTGGCACTGTGACTGCTTCTGATACAAGCCTCGTCAAACGATGCTCAAAGCCCGTTTTCTCACCATCGGCATCCATGCTAGTCAGCAAGATCTCGCCTGCTCCTCTTCGCACGGCTTCTTTCGCCCAGTCACTCACTTCTAAATCCGTTTGACGGCGTCCTCCGTGCGTATAGACCATGTATGCTTGTTTCTCTTCATCGTATTTCGCATCAATCGCAACAACGATGCACTGTGAACCAAAAAAGTCGGCTCCTTCTGTTATTAGCTCCGGTCTTAAAACAGCCGCTGTGTTCACAGACACCTTGTCTGCCCCCGCTCTTAATATACGCTTCATGTCATCAAGGTGGTTAATCCCGCCGCCCACCGTGAACGGGATAGCGAGAGTGGATGCCACTTGTTTGACCACATCCACCATCGTTTTTCGGCCTTCATGAGAGGCAGATATATCAAGAAAGACGAGTTCATCCGCACCTTCCTCGTCATAGATCTGCGCTAATTCGACCGGATCACCAGCATCCTTCAACCCTAGAAATTGGATCCCTTTGACAACACGCCCTTCCTTTACATCAAGACATGGAATGATTCGTTTTGTCATCATATGCTGTCAAGCCCTTCAAACGCTTCAGCTAAAGTAAATTGCTTTGTGTACAGCGCCTTGCCAATGATGGCACCAGACACACCTGTCTGCTTTTGTGCTGACAGCTTTTGCAGATCACTCACTGCACTGACACCACCTGAGGCAATGACTTGTTTGCCAGTTGCTTCTGCTAATCGAACCGTACTTTCCACATTTGGACCAGACAGCATGCCATCCATTTGAATATCCGTGAAAATGAAGACCTCTGCGCCTTCCTTTGCCAGTTCCTGACCAAGTTCCTCCGCCTTCACTTCCGACGTTTCAAGCCAGCCTTCAGTCGATACAAAACCGTTTCGTGCATCAATGCCAATGGCGATTTTCTCTCCATATTGCGCCAGCATTTTTTTCACAAAAACCGGGTTTGACACCGCTGAACTGCCAAGAATGACTCTCGATACGCCATTGTTTAAATAAAATGCAACATCTTCTTCTGTCCGAATGCCGCCGCCAATTTGGACATTCACATCTAATGAGGAAGCAATCGCCAGCACATGCTCATGATTCACGCGTTTTCCTGCTTTTGCGCCATCTAAATCAACGAGATGTATCCATTTCGCTCCTTCATTTGCAAACAGTCTCGCCATGTCTAACGGTGAATCTCCATAAATGGTTTCTTGGTCATAGTCTCCTTGCACAAGTCGTACACATTTGCCATTTCTCATATCAATTGCTGGATATAATGTAAAATCACTCATTTGCTCACCCTCTGTTCGTTTGCTAATTGAATAAACTGTTTCAACAGTGCCATTCCTGTTGTACTGCTTTTTTCAGGGTGAAACTGCGTTCCAAACACATTCCCCTTCCCAACAACGGCAGGTACTTGCACACCATAGGGTGCACTTGCCAATAGGTCTTCTGGATTCATGCCGCTCACATAATAAGAGTGAACAAAGTATGCAAATCCTTCCGGCACACCTTCAAACAATGGAGAGGGCTGATGAAATGTGAGCTCACTCCAGCCCATATGAGGCACCTTCAGCCTTTGTCCATCCTGATCACGATCCTTCAAAAGAACGACACGTCCTTTTAAAAGGCCTAGCCCTTTTGTTTTTCCTGCTTCTTCACTTTCTTCAAACAACAACTGCATGCCAAGGCAAATGCCAAATAACAGCTTTCCTTCCTGCACGACTTGGTGGATAAACGCCTCAAGTCCTGTCTGTCTTAACAGCAGCATCGCATCACGAAATGAACCGACTCCTGGCAAAATATACGCATCTGCCTTTTTCAGCTCCTCTGCTTCAGAAGACACGATATAAGACGCTCCTGCTCGTTCCAGTGCTTTTGATACGCTAAACAAATTTCCCATTCCATAGTCAATTACGCCAATCATTAGAGCATCCCCTTTGTCGACGGAATCCCTTTCACACGCGGATCAATGGTTGTTGCTTCATCTAAGGCGCGTGCCATCGCTTTAAAAATGGCTTCAATCATATGGTGGGTATTGGTTCCATAGTGAACGATCACATGCAGATTGATTCGTGCTTCAAGGGCAAATTTCCAAAGAAACTCATGAACCAGCTCCGTATCAAAGGTGCCGACCTTCTGACTAGGGAAATCGGCTCTCATTTCCAAATGAGGACGATTGCTTAAATCCACGACTACTTGGGCGAGTGTTTCATCCATTGGAACAAAACTAGAGCCGTAGCGCTTAATTCCTTTTTTATCACCGAGCGCTTCTTTAAACATCTGCCCAAGCACAATGCCAATATCTTCTGTTGTGTGGTGATCATCGACATCTGTGTCTCCTTTTGCATCTACAGTTAAGTTAAAATGTCCATGCTTCGTGAATAAGTCGAGCATGTGCGTCATAAAAGGGACATCTGTCTGAATATCTGCTTTTCCTTCGCCATCAATCTCTAGCGCTAACGAAATGTTCGTTTCATTTGTCTGTCTCGCTGTTTCCGCCTGTCTCATTTTGATTCCTCCCGCTTTCTCGCTTCAATCGATCTGGCATGTGCTTCAAGCCCTTCTAATCTTGCAAAAGCCGCAATGCTTTCCCTATGTGTTTCAAAGGCTTCTTTACTATATGAAATGATGCTCGTTTTCTTTTGGAAATCCGTGACGCCGAGCGGACTAGAAAACCTTGCCGTCCCGTTTGTTGGCAGCACATGGTTCGGTCCTGCGAAGTAATCCCCTACCGGCTCTGGGCTGTAACGCCCTAAGAAAATTGCTCCAGCATGCTTGATTTGACCAAGTAGTGATTCTGGATACGCCGTCAGCACTTCTAAATGCTCTGGGGCTAACTGGTTCACGATATCAACTGCACGATCCAAAGATTCTGTTACGTAAATATAACCATGGTCTTGAATAGATTGTGCTGCAATTGATTTCCTTGGCAAAGTATCAAGCTGCGCTTGCACCTCCGCTTGCACTCTTTCAGCCAATCCTTTAGATGGTGTCACCAAAATACTGGATGCCAATGCATCATGCTCTGCCTGTGAAAGCAAATCAGCTGCCACCTCATGTGCAGTTGCCGTTTCATCTGCTAAAACAGCAATTTCACTTGGACCCGCAATCATATCAATGTCTACTTGACCAAATACTTCCCGTTTGGCAAGTGCTACATAAATATTTCCTGGACCGGTGATTTTATCAACAGGCTGAATACTTTCCGTTCCATATGCAAGAGCGGCTATCGCCTGAGCACCGCCCATTTTGTACATTTCTGAAATGCCCAACTCCTTCGCAGCTACTAGCACAGCGTCAGACAGACGGCCGTCATTTCCTGGCGGTGTCACAAGGACAATTCGCTCAACGCCGGCAACAAGTGCTGGGATCACATTCATTAAAACAGATGATGGATAGGCGGCCGTTCCCCCTGGGACATATACACCGACCGCATCAAGCGGTGTTACTTTCTGACCTAGCATTGAGCCGTCCTTTTGGTGATAAAACCAAGAGGAGGTTAGCTGACGCTCGTGGTATGTTCGAATATTCCGGATCGCCGTTTGGATGATTTGGATCATCTCCGGGTCCAAACGTTCGTAGGCTTTTGTCTTTTCATCCTCCGTCACAAGTGGCTGTTCAATAGAGACACCGTCAAATTGCTTCGTGAAAGACCGTACGGCTTCGTCACCATTTTTTCTCACTTCTTCGATAATCCGCTGAACAGCCAGTCGCTGCTCTTCCGTTCCTGTATCTAGAGAACGCTTGAGTGAGAGAGTGTCTGTCTCACCTTCTTGTATGTAGGTGATGTTCATGATGTTTCCTCCCCTTCTCCTTCGATGATTCTTGCCAGACGCTGCGCCATTTCATCGATTACCGCATCCTTCATTCGATAGCTCACAGGATTGACAATAAAACGTGACGTAATGTCACAAATATGTTCCGTTTCGACAAGCCCATTTTCCTTAAGTGTTTGACCGGTGGAGACAATGTCAACAATTCGATCGGCAAGTCCGATGAGCGGTGCTAATTCAATGGAACCATTTAGCTTAATGATCTCCACCTGCTCACCTTGTTCTCTAAAATAAGAAGAAGCGACATTTGGGTACTTTGTGGCCACACGCGGCGCAACACCGCCCCAGCTGGCTCCCGGCAAGCCCGCTACAGCTAAATGACATTTGCTAATGTTTAAATCGAGCACTTCGTACACATCCCGTGCTTCTTCAAGCATGACGTCTTTCCCTGCAATGCCCACATCCGCTACACCATGCTCTACATATGTCGTCACATCCATTGGCTTCGCTAAAATAAAGCGGAGATTTTCTTCCGGTACATCAATGATTAGTTTTCTTGAATCTTCAAATTCCTCCGGCAGCTGATATCCAGCCTGTCTTAATAGCCCTGCTGCTTCTTCAAATATCCGCCCCTTTGGCATTGCCATTGTCAACACTTTACCCATTTTGCTCTTCCTTTCTAGCGCCGATAAAATAAGTCACTTGCTCAAATGCCTTGGTCATGGCATCGATATTTTCAATACCTGCTAAGTCTTGGAGAACAATCCTTTTGCCCTTTGTCCGCTCTTTTTCTGCAAAATCAAATGCTTCAAGCCGTTGTTCTTTACTAAAAATCACAGCCTCTTGGGGCTCATTTATTTCTTTTGCGTCGAGTGCCTCAAGAAGACGGTCTAATCGAAGTCCGAAGCCTGTAGCGGGTGCGGGTGCATCAAAGTGAGCAAGCAATTGATCATACCTTCCTCCACTTCCGATCACAGACCCAACATGATCTGCAAATACTTCAAACAAAATTCCCGTATAGTAGCTCATATGACTGACCATGCTTAAATCCAAACGGATATATTCTGTACAGCCGTAATCTTCAAGTGTCTCCCACAGCGCCTTTAACTCCGCCAGCACTTCTTTTCCCTCTTGTGACACCACAATTTCTTCAGCCTGCTGGGTCACTTCTTGACCGCCGCGCAGCTCTAAAAGCTGGAGCAGCCTTGTTTTATCGATGGATGAGAGCGGCAATTGTTTGACATGCTGCCTGTATCCCACATAATTCTTTTCATATAAAAATCGGCGCAATACGTTGGCCCGCTCTGTATTCCCTAGTACATCTAAAAACAAGGTCTCAGCCAAAGCCACATGACCGATCGCAATTTTGAAGGATTGAAGTCCAGCATTTTTTAATGCAAACACGACAAGCGCTATGACTTCAGCATCTGCACTAATCGAACCATCACCGATCAATTCAATACCGACCTGCTCAAATTCAGAAGGTCTTCCGCCTTCTCTTTCCTGTGCCCGAAACACGTTGGCTGCATAACCGACTCGAAGCGGATATGCCTGTTCGTGAAGCTTTGAGGCCGCCACTCTCGCAATTGGTCCCGTCATATCAGGTCTAAGCACAAGGGTTTGACCATTTTGATCAAGAAGCTTAAACAACTGCGTATCTGTAATCGCCGATTGAACACCGACTGTATCGTAAAATTCAAGCGTTGGCGTTTCCATTAAACGATAACCCCAACCATTCATGACCTCTGTTAAAGAATGCCTAACTCTTTTCTTCGTCTCATACAATCCTGGTAATGAATCTCGCATACCATATGGTTTTTCAAACATGAACATGTTCCGCACCTCCAACACATTAAAACAAAAAATTCCGAATCCTTTAGTTCGCTAATATGATAATATGCTAACAAAATAAAGTGATTAAATCAATCATTTTTATTTTCCCCTTTTTTTCCTTAATCATTTGTTCATATATTACATTAAAATGACACCTAATCCTTTTTGATCTCTTTGCTTTAGGAACATGCTATAATACTTAAAAATATTGAATAACACAGGAGATTACAGTGAAATTCATCCAGACATTAATCTTAACTTTGTTGTGCGCATGTCTTGTTTATTTCGGCTTTATTTTCATTTCACAATTCGACCAAGTCAAGAAAACAACGTCACCGCAAGAAGCCAAAGAAAAAGAAAATGATACCGCACTAGCAGCAGAAGAAACACGTTCTACGAAAAAAACAGAAACGACACATTCTAGTTTAAAAGGAAATAAAAAAGCCATGGACGTCATCCTCTTTAATCAAATGGATGCACCAAAGCTTTATAACGGATGCGAAGTCACGAGCTTAGCCATGCTTCTTCATTACAGCGGATATGAGCATATAACGAAAAACGCATTGGCAAACGAGATTAAGCGTGTCCCGCTCAATTATGAGAATGGCTTAAAAGGAGACCCTCATGACGGGTTTGTAGGCGATATGGAGAATGGGCCAGGTCTTGGTGTGTACCATGAACCCATTTATCAGCTTGCGAAAAAATATGTAGGTAATCAAGCGGTGGACTTGACCGGCAAGCCAGTTAAAAAAGCCATTTACCAATCACTTGAAAAAGGTTATCCTGTCTGGGTCATTACAACTTCGACCTTTGCCAAAACAGATAACATTGAAACATGGAATACACCAAATGGAAAAATAGATATCAGCTTTAATATGCATAGCGTGGTCATCACTGGCTACGACAAGGATCACATCTACTTAAATAACCCATACGGAGAAAAAAATCAAAAAGTCGATCGTGAACAGTTTGAGGATTCTTGGAAACAGATGGGCAGCCAGGCGATTATCATTAAAGCATAAACCACTTCTCCCATTGAAGAGAATTCACACATGCATCAAAAACATCCTCCATACGAATGGAGGATGTTTTTGAATGATTTATTTTTTTAGTATTTCCTTCAGACGGTCTTCAAGCTTTTCAGCCGTCATCGCACCCCCACCAAGGCTGATGTATTCATCCCCTTTTTTTAGTAAAAGTGTAGGATAGCCATTCACGTTCAATTGCTGAACCTTTGCAAAATCGGCATACGCATCATTGATCGTTTCTGTCTCATTCATTCGTTCAACCAATACATCAGGGTCAAGTTGGTGTTTCATAGCGATATCTCTATAAGTTTCTTCATCACTTAGGCTTTTTCCGTCTTGATAAAAGGCCTTTTGCATAGATGAAGCCAAGTACAATGCATGCTCTGGTGCGATGGATCTTAATGCTGAAAATCCAATTGCAGCAGCCTCAGAGTCTAAAATGAATGTTCTGTTTTCTAGCAACTCTTCGTAACGGTCTCCAAATTCGACACCTGTCAGCTGACTGATACGCTCATTTGCTTCTGAAATGTGTGGATAATTCTTTATCGGTAGACGACGCTCTCCTACAAATAAACCGCCCGATACAAGTGTCAGTGGTATCTCAGGGTGATTTTCGTGTAAAGTACGGATGCTGTTTGAAAATCCATAACACCAGCCACAATACGCATCCCATACAATTGATCATTCATAAGACAGACTCCTCACTCATCGTTTTTTAGCGACAATGAAACGCATGTTATTCTACTTATTCTGCTTCAGAAACCACAGTAAAACGTTCTCCAACATGAGCAGCTTGTTCTATCTCATCGACAAGCGCAACGGCGTAGTCAGCATAACTCACATAGCTTTCACCCTTCGAATTGACGATAAGATGGTCTTTGCCTTTCACATAAGCACCTGTACGTTTGCCTGCTGGATCAAAGAATGCAGCTGGACTAAGAAATGTCCATTTTACTCCTTCGGTCTTTTGAAGATCTATTAAATTTTCTCCTTGCTGTGAAGCAGTAGCAAAGTATTCCTTTGGAAACTCCGGTGTGTCCATCAGTCTAGTTGTTTTGGCCTCATCTACAAATAAACTTCCAGCACCTCCCACGACGATTAAACGCGTTTCTGGTGTCTCTTTCAAGAGATGAATGAGTTTTTTCCCTGCTTCTACATGAAGGTGCTCTTGTCCTGCTGGCGCACCAAATGCGTTTACGATCACATCAAAGCCTTTGACGTCTCCTGCCTCTAAGTGAAAAACATCCTTTTCTAAAACAGCTGCTGATGAATTAGTCACTTTTTGTGCATCTCGAACGATTGCCGTTACTTCGTGCCCTCTCGATTGAGCTTCTTTTAAAATGTGTTGTCCTGCTTTACCTGTTGCGCCAATGATTCCAATGTTCATGTAAATTCCTCCTACAATATAAGGTTATTTTGATCACTTAAGATGTAACCAATATGGTTACAACAGAGGTAAAAAAAATTGAATAGATCATCCAATTTTTTTGATTAAAACCTGCGTTAGTTCACTTAATTTGATCTCAGCAAGCACTTGCTCCATCGCACTTTGAGCACGGCACAAAATTAATTCTAGTACAGCTTGAATATTTGCACCGATCGGACAGTCAGGGTTTGGGCTTTCATGAATTTGAAACAACTCTCCCTCATCCACCACTTCAACGGCTTTATACACATCGAGCAGTGTAATGTCATCCTCACTTCGGTTTAATTGAGAACCGCCTTTGCCAAGACTCGTTGAGATTAGGCCTGCTTTTTTGAGCTTACTCATGATACGGCGAATGACCACTGGATTTGTATTGACACTTCCTGCGATATCCTCCGATGTCTGTAATGATCCTTTTTCAAGTGATAGCAAGGCCAGAATATGGACAGCGACAGTAAATCTGCTGCTGATTTTCATGTTTTCTCACCTCTGTTGTAATCATTATAGTTACACCATGTTAGAATGTCAACAAAAAAGTCTGCCGAGCTACTCAGCAGACGTAGATTGACGTGCTTCCATTTCCTCTTTTGTATATATCATCCGCATTGGATTACCTCCAACAAAGGAGCCTGCCGGAACATCTTTGTTCACAAGAGTTCCTGCCGATACAATCGCACCATCACCAATTGTCACTCCAGGTAGAATCGTTGAATTTGCCCCAATTAAGACTTCATCACCAATATAGACTTCCCCAAGCCTATACTCTTTAATCAAATACTCATGGGACAAAATGGTCGTGTTATAGCCAATCACACTATTTCGACCGACAGTGATTTTCTCAGGAAACATGAGATCGACCATCACCATTAAAGCAAACGCCGTATCCTCCCCGACTTTCATTCGAAGGAAGGTGCGATAAATCCAATTTTTCATTCCCATAAAAGGCGTATACCTTGCCATTTGAATAAAGATAAAGTTTTTCACAACCTTGAGAAAGGGGACCGTCCGATAGACTTGTCTAAGCGAATTGACCCCTTTGACAGGATAACGATCTGTTTTTCTCAACTTAATCAGCTCCAACAATCGCCAAGAGATCACTCATTTTCTGCAGCATATAATCAGGGCGATGCTTTAACAGGGCTTCTTCTCCCTTAATAGACCAAGCAACACCTGCTGTTTTCGTCCCTGCCGCTTGACCAGATAAAATGTCGTGATAGTTATCGCCAACCATGATCGCCTCATGCGGATCACTGCCGAGCTTGGATAATGCCAGCTGGACTGGTTCTGGATGCGGCTTCTCATTTTGTACATCATCAAGTGTGACAATGACCTCAAAAAAAGGCTCCAAACCAGTCAGCTTTAATCCCATTAAAACCGTATCACGTATTTTTGTAGTCACAATACCAAGCTTAAACCCTCGATCCTGAAGAATTTTCAACGTATCTAACACCGTCTCGTACTCCGTCACAAGCAGGTCATGCTGTTCATGATTAAACGTTCGATACATCTGAATCATGTCATCTGTCAGATTCGGATCCATTGCAGAGAATGTATCAAATAATGATGGACCAATGAAATGAAGGATATCCTCACGGCTGTATTGACCAGGGTAATAATGATCAAGCGTATGCTGAAATGAAGCAATAATTAATTCATTTGTATTGATTAATGTGCCATCTAAATCAAATAGCACTGTGTTAATAGTTGATTGGTTCATATGGCTTCCTTTCTAACAGCTGTATGTTCGCGCCTCCGCCAGATATAGCTGATGGCAGCTGTCAATAAAATAGCAGAAATAAGGCGAATAAGAAGAAGCGGCCAGACTGGAATACCTAAAGGAATGAAAATGAGTGTATCTTCGACCACCGCATGACACGCCACAAGGAAAATGAAAGCAAGTGTTAAATCCTTTTTGCTGACACCGTCCTCTTCCACTGCCTTCATCATGACGCCTGCCCCGTAGGCAAGACCAATGGTTAAACCAGCCACCATCGTCATAGACGTATTTTCTTTCATTCCAAGCATTCTCGTAAAAGGAGACAGCCACTTAGACAGCGTATGGAGCCACCCTAAGTCTCTCATAAATTGAATGATGATCATGAGAGGAATGACAATACAAGCCAGCTGCAGCACACCAAGAACAGCTTTCTGTAAAGCAAGAAGTACGATCATATACCAGCTAGAAGGCACATCAGCCGACTGAGCAGCTGTCAGCAAACCATATTGCGCCGGCTCCTCGCCTCCCTGCCAAACGAGGTGAATGACAATTGCTGACACGACGGCAAGACTGATTCTCACCAGCAAAATGACAGACACCCGCAGCCCAACCTTCGCCGCCACTGTTGATTCGATGATCAAGTTGTGACAAAAGGAGAGCATGACCGCTAAAATGAACACTTCCTTCACAGGCAGCTCTAATGTCAAGATGGCTGCAATACCCGCATACAAGTTCAGCATATTTCCTAAAACAAGCGGAATGGCCGCTTCCCCTGAAAGACCAAACAGGCCCATAAAAGGACGGATGAATTGTATCATCCAATCCATCACAGGTGTATGCTGCAAGATACTAACGAGAATGGTAACCGGAAAAATGACTTTTCCAAGTGTCCAAGTTGTCGATAACCCTGCTTTCAAGCCGTTTTTCCATGTCTCACCCATCTCTTATCCCCCTTGCTTAATTTGATGAGTTGTTCTCTTTATACCGTATAGATGCATATCCCTTGATTCTTCTAAACACAATCAGCAAAACAGCCACTGCAAATATGGCAATCGAAATCATCTGTGCAATTCGAAGATGCTCAGTCAGCATTAAGCTGTCTGTTCTCATTCCTTCAATGAAGAAACGGCCGATTGAATACCAGATTAAATAAGACAAGAAAATTTCGCCTCGACGCAATGATGTTCTACGTAATAAGATTAATATCAAAACGCCTGCGATATTCCATAATGATTCATATAAGAACGTAGGGTGATAGTAGGTCCCGTCAATGTACATCTGATTAATAATAAACTCAGGCAGGTGCAAATTTTCTAAAAAGGCTCTTGAAACAGCCTCACCATGCGCTTCCTGATTAATAAAGTTCCCCCAGCGCCCGATGGCTTGCCCTAGTAAAATACTAGGCGCTGCGACATCGGCGATTTTCCAAAAGGACACCTTTCTCACTTTAGTAAAGACAATCGCTGTCAGCACCGCCCCTATCAGTCCGCCATGTATGGCAATTCCACCATTCCAAATCTTGATGATTTCATTTGGGTGCTGCTGATAATAATCCCATTCAAAGGATACATAATAAATTCGTGCACAAATAATGGCGATAGGAATGGCAAATAAGATGAGATCAATAAACATATCTTTATTGATGCCTCTTTTTTCACACTCCCTTAATGCGAGCCAGAGTCCAAGCAGGGCTCCGACCCCAATAATCACACCATACCAATGAACCGAAATAGGTCCGAGCTGAAAAGCAATCGGATCAATTGGTTGAATTGCTTCATTCATATAGACAGCTCCTATTCATCCTGGCCATTGTCTTCAATGACATCGGCAAGTTTACTTGTAAATTGTTCCGCTGCATTATGTCCCATTCGTTTCAATCTGAAGTTCATAGCAGCTACCTCGATGATGACCGCTAAATTTCGTCCCGGACGTACAGGGATGGTCAGCTTTGGTACATCTGTATCGATGATCCGCATTTTTTCTTCCTCAAGTCCTAAACGGTCATACTGTTTGCCTTGTTCCCAAAGCTCAAGGTTCATAACAATCGTAATTCTCTTATAGCTTCTGACAGCGCCCGCTCCAAATAAGGTCATCACATTAATAATGCCTAATCCACGGATTTCTAGAAGGTGCTCAATCAGCTCTGGTGCGCTTCCAACTAACGTATCCTGATCCTCTTGCCTGATTTCCACGCAATCGTCTGCAACCAGCCTGTGTCCTCTCTTCACTAATTCTAAAGCCGTTTCACTTTTACCTACGCCACTTTTTCCAATTAACAGTACACCTACACCATATACATCTACGAGTACGCCATGAATCGCAGTCGTTGGTGCAAGCTTGCTTTCTAAAAAGTTCGTTAATCGACTCGAAAGTCTTGTCGTTTTTAAGCTTGAGCGTAAAACCGGCACTCCATTTTCATTTGAAGCTTCGATCAATTCCTTTGGTACTTCACGATCTCGTGACAAAATAATGGCAGGGGTAATATCTGTACAAAGAGACATCATTCTCTGCTTTCGTTCGCGTTCTGGGAGCTGTTCAAAAAAAGAAAGCTCTGTCTTCCCTAAAAGTTGAACTCTTTCTTTTGGGTAATATGTAAAATATCCAGCCATTTCAATACCTGGTCTGGAAAGATCACTGATTGTAATGGGACGATTAATCCCTTCTTCCCCACTTACCAGTTCAAGATGAAATTGTTCCATTATGTCCTTCGTACGAACTTTCGGCACGCTTCTTCCTCCTTTTATCACAGGCGTTTCAGAAATACAGCTCTATTTTATCACTTTCAATGATGAACCCAAAACAGTATTTTATCCTGATCCTGTTTCAACACATTCACTGGTATAGACAACTATACTTAAAAAAGGTAAACTGAATCTAACGACGAGAATAAGGGGGCACAATCATGAGCAGTTCTTTATTGCTCTCCAATATTCATATTGTGACAAAGACAGAAATCATTGAAAACGGTTTTGTCGGTTTACGCGATGGCAAGATCGACTATATTTCAACATCACCACCGACAGGAAATTATGAAAAAGTATATATTTCCCGGGAAAACTTTTATTTACTCCCCGGAATGATTGATATTCACATTCATGGGGGATATGGTGCAGATATGATGGATGCGACACCAGAAGCCATGAATACACTTGCTGATCACTTACCCGCAGAAGGAACGACAAGCTTTTTAGCAACAACCATTACACAAAATCATCAAGAGATTGAGCAAGCACTTAAAAATGTCGCACAGTGGAGACCCTATAATGAAAAGCAGGCTGGAAGTCAGGCACAATGTTTAGGCATTCATCTAGAAGGTCCTTTTATTTCTAAAGATAAAGCTGGTGCGCAGCCAGCTCAATGGATTACACAGGCTAACCTTCCTCTTTTTGAGAAATGGCTGAGTGCATCTGATCAGCTGATTCGAATTGTCACTTTTGCACCTGAGGAAGATACTGATTTTGCATTTCTTTCCTTACTAAAAGAAAAAAATATCATTCCTTCTATTGGACATACAAATGCTCATCATGACATGATTGAACTAGCAGCAAAGCACGGTGCGCGTCATGTCACGCATCTTTATAATGCAATGAGTTCATTTCAGCATCGTGAGCCCAATGTTGCAGGAGCTGCACTTACAAACGAAAAGCTTTTGACTGAGCTGATTACAGATGGCATTCATTCACATCCTCTTTCCGTAAAGCTTGCGTATTTGGCAAAGGGAAGTGAACGTTTGATCATGATTACAGACTCAATGCGTGCAAAAGGACTTGGAGAGGGGACCTACGAATTTGGCGGGCAGACTGTGACAGTCGGCGGTGAAAAAGCATTGCTGGCAGATGGAACACTTGCAGGATCGATTTTACAAATGAAAGATGGGGTCAAACGTATGAGACAGATCACACAATGTGGATGGACAGAAATTGCTCAAATGACCTCAACAAATGCAGCCACTCAGCTCGGGATCGATCATCAGCTCGGTTCGATCGAAGTTGGAAAACTGGCAGACTTGGTCATTTGGGATGAAACTGGCGAACTCATGATGACGATCTGCCATGGACAAATCGCTTATGAAAAAAAGGAGGCCACACACTGATGAACATCATCGAATTTGCAGATAAAGATCAATTAGGAAAAGCAGCAGCTGCTTTCATTGCACGTACCATTGAATCAAAAACAGATGCGGTTCTCGGTCTGGCAACTGGCGGTACACCAATTGACACTTATAAAGAGTTAATTCAGTTGCATCAAACAGAACAATTGTCTTTCAAACAAGCAAGAACAGTGAATCTGGATGAGTACGTGGGAATTGATCCAAATCATGAAAATAGTTATATGACTTACATGAAGCGTCATTTATTCGACCATATTGATCTCCCATCAGATCAATATTTCCTCCCCAATGGTGCTGCTTCTCACTTGGAAGAAGAGTGCTTAAGGTATGATCAGCTCATTGAAGATTTAGGGGGTATTGATCTTCAGCTACTTGGTATCGGACAAAATGGACATATCGGGTTTAATGAACCTGGTACTCCCTTCGACTCAAAGACGCATGTCGTCCAATTAGATGAACACACTCGCCAAGCCAATGCAAGATACTTTTCTTCTATTGATGAGGTGCCTACACATGCCATTACAATGGGAATTGCAAGCATTCTTTCAAGCAAAAAAATTCTCCTTCTCGCATCAGGAAAATCAAAAGCGGACGTGATACAATATTTAGAACGAACAGAGATTCACCCAGACTTCCCTGCATCTGCTCTAAAACTTCATGAAGATGTGACGATTTTTATTGATCGAGAAGCTGGTTCACTACGCTAAACACGAGAGGATTTTCACATGTTTATTGATAAGCAGTCACCTATCCCCATGTACCATCAGATTATGGAGAACTTGAAAAAGCAGATTGAGGATGGAACGTTAGCACCTGATACACTCATTCCTTCTGAAAGAGAATATGCCGAACGCTTTGGTATTAGCCGAATGACTGTCAGACAAGCCTTATCGAACCTTGTGAACGAAGGATATTTATACCGGCAAAAAGGAAAAGGAACATTTGTTAGCCGAAAGAAGTTTGAACAACCGCTTCAGGGCTTAACAAGCTTTACAGAAGATATGCGTCAACGTGGGTTCAAAGCTTCAAGTCAGTTGATTGATTTCAAAAAAGTCGCATGCCCAGAGCACTTGCTGCAATCATTACAGCTGTCGAACAGTGAAGATGTCTATGAATTAAAACGAATCCGCCTTGCAAACGATGAACCAATGGCTATTGAAACGAGTTATATACCTGAAAAATTTGCTGGCGAGCTCACAAAGGACCATTTAACTGGATCTTTATATGAATATATAGAAACGAACACAGGTCTAACCATTGCCCATGCCAAGCAGGAGCTTGAAGCCAATGTTGCTTCAAAGGACGAAGCTGACCTGCTGTCTATTTCATTAGGGGACCCTGTCCTCTCCATTGTAAGAACAACTTATTTTCAAAATGAAATTCCATTCGAGTATGTCATGTCCATTTATAGAGGGGATCGATACAAACTCACTCACACAATGGAAAGATAAAACTGTGCTCCTGAAAGCACAGTTTTTTTATTTCCTAAGAAATGTTGATTGATCATCATTTTTTGTATGAATTTTCCATATAGGCGAAATCGCTTTCCCTTCGAAACGGTCTTTTGCTACAGTGTACCAATAATATTCTTGATTTGGCTTTAACCCTTTCCATTCAAAGCTTGCTTTTTTACCACTTTTCACACCTTTGACCTCTCCAAGAAGAACGTTTGTGTAGACATTCAATTCAAAATAATTGGTTTTAACGGATTTCATTTTAGGTGTTAAATCCACATCAATTGAAAATTCATCTTGATCTCCATACGTTTTTGGATCATAGAAATGTTCTTGATTCAAGTAGGGTGAATATGTGGTGAAATGAAGTTTATTTTTTTCTTGATCCGCAGTGATCAGCCGCATAAAACCTTGACCGCCTTCAGGACCTGACTGGTAATCTGCAAGGATTTGATATACTTTTCTGTCCACTTTTCCATCATGATCATCGTCAATCTCATCTACTTTTCGACTGGCTCCGTGGTAGTGACCGCTAAATACTGCGACAATATTCGGGTGACGCTTTACCACTTGATGGAAGATCAAATCTCCAATTGGGCTTCGATTGCCGCTCACTAACAAATACTCATGGAAATTTAAAATGACAATTCGATCTGGATGTTCAGAAATGACTCGATTTAACCAGTCAATCTCATTTTGCTTGATCCCCCAGCCCATATACACCATCATATAATCATTGCCACCAGCAGAGATAAGATCATAATGACCTCGATTGTTTTGATAGGATTCACCGTAATACGGCTTGTCTTCAAAGCGTTTCGCTCCAAAATATCTCCCATATTCCCTATAATGGCCGTCTTTGTGCCTGACATCATGATTACCAGCTAATACACCGTAAGGAATCTGATGCTTATCTAACACACGCATAAATGTATCGGCACGATTCCACTGCTTGTCCTTTGAATCATCCACAATATCACCTGTATGGAACACATATTGAATATTTAATGGGTCCCTTTGATCTCTGATCCACTCGACCATTTTTTTGAAGATGTGAGGATAACTTCTGGCATAATATTGAGTATCAGACATCCACACCATCTTATAAGGCTTTAACGTCTTACTGACCTCATCTTGTACAAGCAAATCAAACGTTTGATTTTTCATATACTGTCTGACTGACAGCAGCCCTTTCAGGTAAAATTCCTTTTCATCCTTGGCAAAGTGATGAGTGATTTTATCCCACTTTTCTTGCTGATGATTCCAAGCGTACATCGTTACCTTTCTCCCTGATAATGAGCTTCCTTTCCATACAGCCTCGACAACATCCTTTTCACGTACATCGTGATGAACCTTGATTTGAAAGCGATGATAAGGAAAATGCTGTAGATCTTTCGTTTCCACTGATTTACCATCAGCAAATGCAATGCGATTTCTTTCTCGATCAGAAAAAATCATTTCCCCTGTTTCATTTAAATGTTTTGGCGGCTCTGTTTCCGCTGCATATTTGAAAATCTTCATGGACGGATGCAGCGATGTATATTGATAGGCACGGTAAAAGGAGTAATCTAACTGATCATTTGTAGGATCATTGGTTAGCACTGTTTGCTTAGATGATTCCATTTTTGTCCTATCTGACACTCTCTCTGGCGTCTCAGGGTGTTCATGTACCGTCTTAAAAACCTTTTTCAAAGTTGATTTGTTTCCAGCGGCATCTTTTGCTTTTATCTTCAATGTGTGCTCCCCAGGTTCTAATTCGCTAGAGGACGTTTGATAAGGCAAAGAGATCGGTTTTCCATCTAAATATGCCTTCATCTCCGCTATATCACTCCAACGATCCGTCACCTTTGCCTTTAACGTAAAGACGCCTTTAAATTGGTCATTTGCCTGTATATTACTCTTGATTTTCGGACCCGTGTTATCGACTTTCACACGTACAGATTGAGATTCGTCTGCGGTTTTAGCCTGAACAACATGTACTCCTTCTTTCAGCCTTCTTGTATCCCACTGAATATAGCTTGAAGCATATGCTTGCTTCGGGATTTGAAACTGAAATGCTCTTACCTTCTTAGCGCTGCCACCGTCGCCCATTTTCCATTCCTCATGCTGGCTCGCATTTAGAGGCAGAATTTGAGTTCCATTCGATAAAATCATCTGGACATTTTTCAATTCAAAATCATCGTGATTTTCTCCAGGAAATCGGTCAAACGGCGATGACTTCGTCCCAGCATGGAATGATATCGTTTGTGGACCTGCCTTTTCTAAGTGTTTTTCTGGTATTGGTATTGTATAGGTGCGATACACTTTTGTCGAATCATCAAAAATGGAAAGTAAGTGCTTACCTATAGATACACCATTCTTAAAATATAAATTTGTCCCTTTGACATCAAATGCAAGATATGGATCTGCTTCAAGTGCAGGGAATACTTGTCGAATCGGTTTTCCATCTATCATTAATTGTATGCTTTTTTTCTGATCTGCTGTTGCTTTTAAGTGAAATACGCCAGAAACCGTATCTCCTTCTTCTACATTCAATCGAAGGCCGTGAGCTTTGCTTACTTGTTCCACATCAATTGTTTTTTTCATTGTCATTGCTTGATTTTCGCCGTCTGACGCTTCAATCTGATATTCCAATCGTTCTTTACCGATGAGCTCAGGTGAATAAATAATATGGTGAAACAGCCGATCATTATGATCCTTTTGAAGCAGCACCTCTTTAAAATCTTCATGACGATTGATTCGATATCGCAATTTGACCGTTTTGACGGACTGATCATCCTGCACATCTGCTCTCATTTCAATGCCTTCAGTTGGTTTTATCGGTTGATTGTCTGTCATATCTTCGATCACAGGTTTATGAACATCTTGTGATATTTCTTTTTTTTCAGTTGGAACTTGTGCTTTTAACACTTTTCCGGGTGTCGGCTCTTCCTCCACTTTCGAGATCAGCTTCATTTGTGTCGTTCCATCCATTGGATACTTGAACAGTAACGATCTGTGCTCGCTAAACAATGAAGACTTTAAACGATAGGATGCCGACGATACCTCTTCTCCTATATTTGTTGTGATAGAAACAAGGCGGGATTTAGAATTGGACAATCCTTTACTCTCAATGACCGATAGATGCTCGCCCTCTTTTAAATGGCTTTTGTACATCGCATTAAAATCCGCTACTGTTAAATGCTCCTGTCCTTTTTTTCTAAGCCAAAATACGTACGGTTTTCCAGGAGAAATGGTGATCGGACTTGTGTGGAATGAATATATATCATCCATCTCCACGCCTTGCGCTGGATTGCGATAGCGAAGCTGATAATGTCGAAGTGAAATGGGTGCATGTGTTGTGTTATACACCTCGATGAATTCAAAAGCATCCTTGCCTTTGCGGTTTTTTGAATTCACCACGATTTCTGTCATCAATAGCTCAGGGATTTGTGAGAGATCCTCTTCAAATCCGTTTAAGTGAACAGCTTGTTCGGTTGTTTTGATGACAGACTTCTGCGTCAGGAATTCTGTATAGTAATGAACTGTTGGATTCCACAATTGATCTGTCGGGATTTTCGCTGTAAATTCTGGTTTCATCCCCGGCAATCGTTCCATTGGGATCAATCGATATCCCAGTTCATCACTCTGTTTATAGTACAAGTTTGCAGACAAAATTTGCTCTGACTGACTAATAGATGCCCGAAATTGAAGATCACGGTTTTTTCCTTGAACCGGACGGACATCTACTTGAAATTGATCAAAGATAAAAGGTGAAAAGGGCTTATTTCGTATGTTCACTTGTGTTTGTGTCAAAGATCCTGCTGAAGCAGGCTGACTGAAACAAAAAAGAATGCTCAAAAAAAGCAAAAGAATGATTTGTCTGCTCACATTCACCATCGTGCACCGCCTCCCTTCGGATATTGTGTCTCCTGAAGACGGTTTTTATGACAGATGGAACGGGGAAACGATATAAATTCACACAAAAAAACCGTTAGCTTTTTTTCGCTAACGGTTCCACGATTCCTTTTTGTATGAGCAGATGGAAAATGGATAAAATGACAGCCATCCAAATGGCCGTTCCAAACCCATCAATGTTAAAACTATCTCCCATAAAGCTTGAGGTCATCATCAGTGTGATGGCATTAATGACAAAGAGGAACAATCCTAGTGAAAGTACTGTCACTGGCAGCGTTAAAATGATCAAAAACGGCTTCACTAAAATATTGAGCAAGGACAAAATAATACTTGCTACAATCGCAGCGCCAAAACCTTCAATATACACACTACCAAGGCCTGGCAGAATGCCTGAATCAAAATATCCAGCAATGACGATTAAAAGTAATGCATTGACGAAAATACTAACGATCCATCTAAGCATTTAGTTAGTGCCTTCTTCCGGAACAACAAAATACCAGATGAAGTAGATCAAGAATATCGGCATAAATGCTGTCATAAATCCGATGATCACCGTTAAAATACGAAGCAGGGATGCATCGACACTTAAGTATTCAGCAAGTCCACCAACAACACCCGCTATTTTTTTATCTGTCGCTGAACGATAAAGCTTCTTCATGTAGAATCACTCCTTGTCTGATTGGTGCTTTACTTGGATTGAGCCTGTTTTTGTTTCTGCAAAAATGGATATATTGTGCTCCGCCTGTTGATTGGCTTTGATCATTTTCTCTTTTTGCAGCGTTTCATTTTTCTCTTTAATCATATTTGCATCAAGCAGTTCATGAGAGATCGATCCGAGATTGCTTTTCAGCTCCGCAGTCACTGCACAAGCACGCGGAATCTGAACGTCCACACTGCCTGTTGTCGTTTTTGCATAGATCGAACGGCATTTCTCATCTGACAGCTGAACAGCAATGTTCCCATTGAAGCTCTGTGCATCAATTGATTCACTTTTCCCACGCAGGTCAATGAGCCCATTAATGGTTTCTACTTCAATCATACCACACTCGTGATCAGCCAGTTTGATTTGTCCATTTGCTGTTTCAATTCCGACTTTTTCTGCTTGTAAAGAGGCAAAAGAGACGACGCCATTTGTTGTTTTTGCAGCCAGTTCTTTTGTCTTTAGCTTTTCCCCGCGAATCGGTCCATTAAACAGTTTGACTTTGATCTTATCGTATTGGATACGAGGTACATACAGGGTGACATTGACCTTCATGGTCTTCTTTTCAGTTCGGATAAAAAATTTGTCCCCTTCAAGCCCGCAATCCAGATGTTGAAGAAATTGCTGTCTTGCCTGCTCTCCATCCTCTGCACGGTAAATTTTCGCATGACACTCTGCCCGAACATCCCCATCATCCCAAGGCATCAAATTGAGACTGCCGTTTGCCAATTGAATATCTAAATGAGATAGTGCCGCGTCTTTGAATTGAAAAATGTGTTCAACGTCGACGGACTGTCCAAAGTTCAAATCAAGATCTACATCTTTGACCTTTTTCACCGCCGAATCTAACCATCCAAACAGCTTGGCACCGAGGTTTTCAGTACCAGTTCCTTTATTCTCTGTGCCAGCTTTTTCTTCATGAAAGGTATGATCAGCCGTTGATTTTTCTAGTGAAATGGACTGATTTTCTTCTAATTTTTCAAGTAGCGTAATTGCTTCTTTTGCAGATAATGTCCCGTCTTCTACTAATTTTAAAATGCGTTCTTTTTCATTCATACAAAGCCCTCCTACGATTTGATGGATTGAAGCACTTTAATACCTTGAATGATATTCCAAATGACAGAGATCAAAAAGCCAATGGCGACTAAAAAGGACAAGATAAGTACGGTGAACACTGGAACGAGTGAGTCGCTTGCCTGTGTCGTCAATAAAAAGGGGATAGCTCCAAAAACCAGCAGCACACACGCTGCGACTGGCAAAACATGTGACCACAATGCACGCAGCGAATGCCGTTTCGTTTCCTTTTGATCCACTACAAAATATGCCACGATCGGTACAATAAACGGCATGAAAAATACACTAAAATAACAAATAGATGCAATGATCGACTGATCTCTGTTCATATATATTCGCTCCTTCATGATGAAAATTCCTTTCTAACTCATACGTTTATGGCGTATAAAAAGTTTCAAACTCATTCGATTTACATATGACCTTAGACACAAATTATTTCTTTTTGCACCTAAGTGTAGATTCTTCATGGATTACCCTTTAAAATATGTTGAAAAGATGGTGATTATCATTATAGGGGGTAATTATTTTGACAGATCATCATAATGCTAACCACACGGCACAAACGCTTTTAGACCTTATACAGAAACAGAAAAGCATGAACAGCGATATGATCAAGGAGCTAGAGGCCATTCATCCGTCTCATCCGAAGTATGGTGATATCCGTTATTTAAAAGTACTGCTCGATAGTAGCAGCACTCATATTTTAAAGGATTTAACGCACCTCAGTAACTTAATGCCAAAGGAAGATGTGCAATAAAAGGAAAACCCCTCTTTTCCGAGGGGTTTTTCTTTATGAGGATGTCACACTTTCTGTTTCTTTGACTAACTGTTTCATTCGCTCACGGTCACGCTCTAAAATCGGTTTTAGGTATCGACCGGTGTAAGAAGCTTCTTCTTTAGCAATGTGTTCAGGTGTTCCTGAAGCAATAATCGTTCCTCCACCAGCACCGCCTTCTGGTCCTAGATCAACAAGGTAATCGGCTGCCTTAATAATATCAAGGTTGTGCTCAATGACCAATACCGTATCCCCGTTTTCGACCAAGCGTTGGAGCACTTTTAACAACCTAGCAATATCATCCACATGAAGACCGGTTGTCGGTTCGTCTAAAATATACAAGGATCTTCCGTTTGAACGGCGGTGAAGCTCAGATGCCAATTTCACACGCTGCGCCTCTCCACCAGACAATGTCGTGGCAGGCTGCCCAAGTGTAATGTATCCTAATCCAACATCAAAGATCGTTTGCAGCTTCCGCTTAATTTTCGGGATATTCTCGAAAAATTGAAGTGCGTCCTCTACCGTCATTTCAAGCACATCGGAAATATTTTTTCCTTTATACGTGACCTCTAGAGTCTCGCGGTTATAACGTTTCCCGTGACACACTTCACAAGGCACATATACATCAGGTAAAAAGTGCATTTCAATTTTAATAATGCCATCTCCACGACACGCTTCGCAGCGTCCACCTTTCACGTTAAAGCTGAATCGCCCTTTTTTATAGCCTCGTACCTTCGCTTCATTGGTTTGCGCAAAAACATCCCGCACGTCATCAAATACACCTGTATACGTAGCAGGATTGGATCTTGGTGTACGGCCAATTGGAGATTGATCAATATCAATGACTTTGTCTAAGTGATCCATTCCTTTGATTTCTTTGTGCTGTCCTGGCTTCGCTTTTGCTCTGTGCAGTTTTTGGGCAAGGGATTTCAATAAAATTTCATTCACAAGTGTACTTTTCCCTGATCCTGATACACCCGTCACAGCGGTAAAGACACCTAAAGGAAACTTCGCATTCACGTTTTTAAGATTGTTTTCTTTTGCCCCTTTAATTTCAATGAAGCGCCCGTCAGGCTTTCGTCTCTCAATCGGAAGCGGGATGAATTTCTCACCAGATAAATATTGTCCAGTCAACGATTTTGGGTCCTTCATGACTTCTTCTGGCGTTCCAGCTGAAATCACTTCTCCTCCATGAACCCCTGCTCCTGGTCCAATATCAATGAGATAATCAGCGGCAAGCATCGTATCTTCATCATGTTCTACGACAATCAGTGTGTTTCCGATATCACGCATGTTTTTCAATGTCCCAATCAACCGGTCATTATCCCGTTGATGCAGACCAATCGATGGTTCATCTAAAATATAAAGAACGCCTGTCAGTCTTGATCCGATTTGTGTCGCCAAACGAATCCGCTGCGCCTCCCCGCCTGATAATGTGCCAGCAGACCGGCTTAATGTCAGATAATCTAATCCGACATTATTTAAGAAGGATAAGCGCTCTTTGATTTCACGTAAAATGAGCTGAGCAATCTGCAAATCTTTCTCAGACAACTCAATTTTCTTATAGAAATCAAGGGCATCAGATACAGACAAATCGGTCATTTCTCCGATATGTTTGCCATTGATGAGAACCGCAAGCGTTTCTTTTTTCAGGCGATATCCTTTACAGGTCGGGCATGGCTGATTGGCCATATATTTTTCCATTTGCTCCCGAATATAATCGGAGCTCGTTTCCTTGTAACGCCGTTCAATGTTACGAAGCACACCTTCAAACTCGATTTCATTTTCACGGACCTGGCCAAAATCATTTTCATATTTAAAATAAATCAGCTCAGAGCCGCTGCCATATAAAATTTTATCAAATAAATGCGTCGGGATATCTTTTACTGGAATATCCATGTCAATTCCATAGTGTGTACATACGGCCTCAAGAAGCTGCGGGTAATATTGTGAGCTTTGAGGCTCCCATGGGGCAATGGCATGCTGCCGTAAAGTCAAATCCTTATTCGGAATCACAAGCTCTGGATCTACTTCTAGTTTAGAACCAAGCCCATCACAGCTTGGGCAGGCACCGAAAGGGCTATTAAACGAGAACATTCTTGGCTCAAGTTCCCCAATAGAGAATCCGCAGTGCGGACAAGCATGATGCTCACTAAATAACAGCTCCTCTTGTCCAATCACATCAATCATCACACGGCCTTCACCAAGTCGGAGTGCCGTTTCAAGAGAATCAGACAACCGTGCCGCCACGCCTTCTTTCACGACAATTCGATCAATCACCACTTCAATGGAATGCTTTTTATTCTTTTCAAGCTCGATCTCTTCTGACAGGTCCTCCATCTCGCCATCAACTCTGACTCGAACGTAGCCCTGCTTCCGAATTTGATCAAGTACTTTCACGTGAGTTCCCTTACGTCCAGATACGACCGGAGCAAGCACTTGTAGTTTCGTTCGTTCTGGATACTCTAAAATGCGGTCTGTCATTTGCTCAATCGTCTGTGATGTAATTTCGATCCCATGAATAGGACAAATCGGTTTTCCGACTCGAGCATATAATAGACGCAAGTAATCATAAATTTCTGTAACAGTCCCAACGGTTGATCGAGGGTTCCTGCTTGTCGTTTTCTGGTCAATACTAATCGCTGGAGAAAGCCCTTCAATCGCATCTACATCTGGTTTGTCCATTTGACCGAGAAATTGACGTGCATAGGCTGACAGTGATTCAACATACCTACGCTGACCTTCTGCATAAATGGTATCGAAGGCAAGCGACGATTTTCCCGAACCAGATAAACCCGTAATGACCACTAGCTGATCGCGCGGGATATTGACATCAATATTTTTAAGGTTGTGGGCTCTTGCCCCTTTCACCTCTATTCGTTCCATAGCCATCAGGCATTCATCCTTCCGCTTTTAGCTCTAGCAATAGATCTCTTAATTCTGCTGCTTTTTCAAAATCAAGCGCTTTTGCTGCATCTTTCATTTCCATCTCGACGTTTTCGATCACTTTTTCTCGTTCTTTTTTGCTCATTTTTGACAACTTTGGTGCTGCTTTTGTTTCGTATTCTTCTGAATCCTCATGTACTTTTGTTGCCTTGATCACATCTCGAATCTTCTTATGGATCGTTTGCGGAGTGATACCAAATTTCTCATTATACGCTTCTTGCTGCTCACGTCTCCGCTTTGTTTCTTGTATGGCAATGTCCATTGATTTCGTCATATTGTCTGCATACATAATAACCCGGCCTTCTGCATTCCTTGCAGCACGGCCAATCGTCTGGATGAGGGATCTTTCTGAACGTAAAAAGCCTTCTTTATCCGCATCTAAAATCGCCACGAGCGACACCTCTGGAATATCCAAGCCTTCTCGAAGAAGGTTGATCCCTACAAGCACATCATATTTTCCGAGACGTAAATCACGAATAATCTCAATCCGCTCGAGTGTCTTAATTTCTGAGTGCAGATAATTGACCTTGATTCCGATTTCTTTCAGATAATCTGTCAGATCCTCAGACATTTTCTTCGTTAAAGTCGTCACAAGCACACGCTCATTTTTCTCAACCCTTGCATGAATTTCCCCAATTAAGTCATCGATTTGTCCTTCAATTGGACGGACTTCAATGATTGGATCAAGCAAACCGGTTGGACGAATAATTTGTTCCACAACCTCTGGCGTTTTCTCAAGCTCGTATGGGCCAGGTGTTGCAGATACATGCACAATATGGTTAATGTGCTTTTCAAACTCATCAAATGTGAGGGGTCTATTATCAAGTGCTGACGGCAGACGGAATCCATGATCAACAAGCACTTGTTTTCTTGCCTGGTCCCCATTGTACATGGCGCGAATTTGCGGGATGGTCACGTGTGACTCATCGACAACAATCATAAAATCATCCGGAAAATAATCAAGCAATGTGTAAGGTGTTGAACCAGGCGGACGTAGGGTGAGATGTCTTGAGTAGTTCTCAATCCCTGAACAAAAGCCCATCTCTCTCATCATCTCAAGGTCATACCTTGTCCGCTGCTCAAGACGCTGTGCTTCAAGCAATTTCCCGTTTTCACGAAGCTTTTCCAACTGTTCCTCAAGCTCTTTTTCAATATTAATAATCGCTTTTTCCATCTTTTCTTCTCTTGTGACGAAGTGAGATGCTGGGAAAATAGCAACGTGGTCACGATCACCGAGAATTTCTCCAGTGAGAGCATCTACTTCACGAATACGTTCAATTTCATCACCGAAAAACTCCACTCTGATACAATGCTCATCTCGTGAAGCAGGAAAAATTTCAACGACGTCTCCTCGAACTCTGAAGGTTCCGCGCTGAAAATCTATATCATTACGAGAATACTGAATATCCACAAGCTTACGCAGCAGCTGATTTCGTTCAATTTCCATTTCAGTTCGTAAAGACAGCACAAGCTCTCTGTATTCTTCAGGAGAACCTAAGCCATAAATACAGGACACACTGGCAATGATGATGACATCTCTCCGCTCAAATAATGAGGATGTGGCGGAGTGCCTTAGCTTATCGATCTCATCATTAATGCTGGCATCCTTTTCAATAAATGTATCAGTTTGAGGCACATACGCCTCAGGCTGGTAATAATCATAATAACTCACAAAATATTCGACAGCATTATTCGGAAAGAATTCCTTAAACTCGCTGTATAATTGTCCGGCAAGTGTCTTGTTATGCGCAATGACAAGGGTTGGTTTGTTCACTTCTTTGATCAGGTTGGATACAGTAAAGGTCTTTCCCGTACCTGTAGCACCTAACAGCGTTTGATGCTGTTTCCCCTGATGGATGCCCTCCACAAGCTTTTCAATGGCTTTTGGCTGATCCCCTTGGGGCTGATAGTTAGAAACTAATTCAAAGCGGTCACTCACATCAAAGCCTCCGTTTCGTTACGAAATCTATCTAATGAATATATTATCATAAAAGAACACAAAAATACGAACTAAAGTTCGTGTCTGACTTGATTTTTATTTCCAATACAACCATACCCTCTCTGCCGTGGCTCATAACCCTCTAAAGAAACCTTCCTTTCAGTATGGAACATTTTGGAGTGAGATATTCGATCAGCAGAAAAACCACAAAAAAGAAAGCTGCACTCACTAGAAATCGTAAGCACAGCTCCTGTATCAAAAACATTTTCTTTTCATCAAGAGGGATCACATCAATGATGTTTTTCAGCCTTCTCTCTTTTTTCGACTTCTTTCTTGGCCATAAACAATGCCCCGGCCACTAAAGAAATAATATCTAATCCTACGATAAAGTAGGTTTCTGTATAGCCTTTCATATACGAAGCAAATAAAAGCGCTGCTGTTAATGCAATGCCAACGTAATGATTATAAGTAACCTTTGAAAATAAAATAACGAGCAAGAAAGGAAAAACAAGTGCAAATATGGCTTTTGTAATCACAAAAACCCTCCCTCTACATGGTCTACTCCCTTGATTATAGTAAAGATTGGCATAATGAACAATTCACAGTTTTCGATTTCAGCTTTTTTTCTTCTCGGGTGAAGACTTTTGATATAGATGAGGAGGAAAATTAGTGAAAACGTCCCCTTTCTAAAGATAGGTCTTTACGTCTTTGACAGTTACATCCAATAAATTCTATGATGAAAATGATAGTGCGCACTATCATTCAAAAAAACAAAAAGAGACAAATGAAACCATTGGCTATTTGGATAAGGGGGCATTCCCATGTATTCAGTATTATTTCATGCGGCTGAAGAATCCGCATCACTCGCAGGGGCAAAAGGCGTGAATTTAATTAAATTAAACAATCACGGACTGCCAGTTCCAGATGGATTTATTATTAAAACGAACAGCTTTGCAAGCTTTCTTTCATATCACAATTTCCATCCAACTGATCAAAACCTTGCCCGAAAAATCACAGAAGCTTCGTTTCCTTCACAAATGGAGACAGAATTACTTTCATCCTTTCAATCATTGTTGAAAACATATCCATCCGTTGCAGTGCGATCCTCTTCTGTTGCGGAAGATCTCGAAGGCGCCTCCTTTGCAGGTCAATACGAGACCTATTTAAATATCAAAACAAATGAAGAATTCTTGCAAGCCGTCAAAGAATGTTGGTCGTCTTACTTCGCAGCAAGAGTCACAGAATATAAGGAAGAGATGATTGAGAACGAGGAAGAGATGCCGCTCATGGCTGTTGTTGTACAAGGATTGATCCATTCTGACATCTCTGGTGTCATCTTTAGTGAGAATCCTGTATCAGGAAAAACAAACGAAGTCATGATGACTGCAAGCTATGGACTAGGAGAAGCCATCGTCTCCGGTCTTGTGACGCCAGATACATTTATTGTAAACAAAGAAACGTACTCTATTGAAAAATCACTAGGAACAAAAGAAGTGCAAATTGTTCCCTGTCAAGAGGGCGTCATTGAACAACCCGTAGGTGAGGAGATGGCTGGCCAATTTTGTCTTCGAGATGATCAATTGATCCAAATCACGAAAATGACAAAACAAGTAGAAGAACTTTATGGACATGGAGTAGATATCGAATTCGGCATGTCAAATGGTACTTTTTATTTACTTCAAGCAAGACCGATTACTGCTGCTTTTACCAATACAGCAAATGGCTCCTCAGGTGCATCCTTTCAAATGAAACCTGAAGAGCTGCAAGACTTCTGGATTTCAATGGACGATCATATGCCTGGACCCACAAGTCCTCTTTTTTCAAGTTTGATCATACCTGCTTTAAAAAACGGGATGAAGAAAATCGGAGAGAAGTATCAAGTACCAGACCTTAATATTAAAGATATCAAGCTTTATAGAGGCCATTTGTATTCTTCACCGTCTATGCCAGAAGCAGAAGTGGTAGCCGAACCAGTTTTTGACGAGAGCCTATTCGAACTGTTTCCTCGTTTAAGCGAAAGAATGTATCGCATTTTAGAGCAAAACTTGTTCCCATTATACGAAAAACTTGATCGGCAAATCACTCAATCGCTGACAATTGATGAAGCCATTAATGGCTTTCAAGAATTAAAAGAGATTTATCTAAGAGCGTATGACGACCATTTTGACATTGTCATACCTCAAGTCATTCTATCAGCAATCATTGAAGACATGCTTGTCTCATATGCTGGCGATCAAACACAAGTCGTCCTGTTGCATGAAATGATGATAGGTGTGATGAACAAGTCTCTTGAAACAGATCAAAAGCTATCTCACTTGGCAAAAGACGTCCTTCAAGATTCGGAACTTCTTCAGGCATTTACCGATCATTCAGCGAATGCTGAACTATTATATGCACTCAATCATACAGAAAAAGGGAAAAACTTCATTTCCAAAGTAGAAGATTTTCTCCAAGTCTATGGTTGGCGGTCTGTTAAAAGCCATGATTTCACAGAGGAAACATGGGTGGAAAATCCTGAATTTGTCTTGGACATCATTAGAAACAACATTCGGTACCAATCTGATTTTGATGAAGAATTTGCACAAGCCGTGATCAAAAGGCAAGAAACGTATGAACAGTTTATCAGTCAAGTGACAGATGAAGCGTTTAAAACAAAATTTGAGGAACTTTATCATTTTGCACTCCATGCAGCCAATATTCGAGATGATCATCACTTTTACATTGATGCCATGTTAGATGCAAAAGCGAGACTCTATCTCTTAAAAATTGGTGAACTTCTTGTTCAAAAAGGAGCGATCCCTCATCAAGAAGACCTTTGGTATCTTTACGATGATGAAGTACTCAATGCGCTCACAACTTCGACCACATACGATTCGATCATTCAGCAAAGAAAAATTGAAATGAAGGAAAATGAATCCATCCAACCACCAGCTTATACAGGAACGCCTTCTGAAGCTGAATTACAGCAAGTAGAAAGAATGCTCGGTTCGCTAAGGGAAAATGAAAACAACACAGACGATGCAATCTATGGAATTGGTGCATCTAGCGGCATTACTTCTGGAAGAGTCAGAGTCATTACATCTGCTGATGAATTTTCACAATTTGAAAAAGATGACATTTTAGTTTGTAAAACAACGACACCTTTATGGACCAGCTTATTTAGAGACGCAAAAGCAGTCATCACCGATTCTGGCGGCATTTTGTCCCATTCCGCTATTATCGCTAGAGAATATATGATACCGGCTGTCCTAGGTACACGGATCGCAACTGAAAAACTAAAATCCGGTGACCTCGTGACAGTAGATGGAGCCAATGGGCGTATCCAGTTATTAAATCAGCATTCACGGGCATAGTCGTCACTGTTTGAATCATATTGGCGGTCACAGATTTTATCGGTATACTTACTTTGTTGCAAACACATTCATAACCTGAGGTGAGTATGCTTGTTAAAATCAACAAATCAACGGATCATTCGCGCAACAATGGAATTATTGTCTGAAAAGGGCTATCAAAAAACAACGACAAAAGAAATTGCGACAAAAGCGAATGTAAGTGAAGCGACAATTTTTCGTAACTTTAAAAACAAACGCGGCGTGATTGCTGCCATTATGAAAATGAAATCAACACCGACCAAAACCCTTGAAGCAGAATTTAAAGACGATTTATACACCGATTTAAAATTTCTCGGTAGCTATTTCCTTGAAGATTTGACTTCAAAAAAAGAATTTATCTATATCAGCATGAGAGAACCCGCTATGTTTAAAGATTTAACAGACCATGAAAAAATTTATCCTCAAGAATTGAGAGACATGCTGATTCATTATTTCAAAAAAATGGGTGCTCAGCATCGTGTATTAGAAGGAAAAGAAGACATCTATGCAGATATATTTATTAGCACGTATTTTGGCTTTTTCATTCAACAGCTAGAGCAAGACATTCAGCTTGTTTTAACAAAAAAAGAAGACTTTATTGAGACATGCACACACATTTTCATGAGAGGAATTTCCCCCACTTAATTGGGTGAAATTCTTCTTTTTTACAAAGGTGGTAAACACATTGAATCTTAAAAAAGAGAACTTGATCATTTATTCTTTGCTGCTTGGAGCTATTTTAGTTCCAGTCAATTCAACCATGATCGCAGTCGCTCTATCATCTATATCAACTTATTACGATCAATCCATATCAAACATTACTTGGGTGGTCACGATTTATCTAATTGTCATGGCAGTCACTCAACCTATTGCGGGTAAGCTGGGAGATATATACGGCCACCGCAGCATGTATTTAGCTGGTGTGATACTCTTTTTGATTGGCTCCATTGGATGTGCTTTCGCACCTAATCTTGCTTTTCTTATTAGCTTCCGATCAATTCAAGCGGCAGGCGGAGCTATATTAACGCCGAACAGCATTGCTTTAATTCGTGCAACAGTATCACATGAAAAGCTTTCTAAAACTATGGGTTTTTTCGGTTTTGGAGCGGGAATTGGTGCCGCACTTGGACCTTTTATCGGCTCTATTCTCATTCAGAGCTTTGACTGGCATTCCATTTTCCTAGTGAATATACCATTTTTGATTCTCACACTTGTGACAGGCGTTTTTATGATTCCGAAGATGAAACATACACGTTTACAAGCCAATGTAGATATCATCGGTTCGTTATACTTAACAATCGGGATCGCCACACTCATTTTGTTTACTAAAAGCCAAGTATTAAACGAATACATGATCTATGGCGTTCTAGCGGTCATTTCCATTCCTTTATTTTTCAAACACGTACGAAAAGTTACAAATCCCATCATTGATTTGACACTATTTAAAAACAGTACTTTTACGAACGCTAACCTTTCTATCATGCTTAGTAATTTTGTGATGTACGCGATTCTTCTCATCATGCCGCTGTTTATGGAGCAAAAACTCGCGCTTTCTCATACACAAAGCGGGATTTTCCTTTCGATCTTTTCACTCTGTATGTCTATTAGTGGATTACTCGGAGCAAAGCTCCATCCAATAAAAGGTGCCAAAAAAATGATTCGATTTTCATTTCTATGCCTTACTTTATCCGGTGTTATGCTGATCACACTAAGCAGCTACCCAAATTTACCACTCCTTATCATCACATTAGTCGCTGGGGGGATCTCATCAGGTATTGGCATGACTAGCATGCAGATGGCTTCTTTAACATCTGTTGATCAGAGTTTATCCGGCTCTGCATCTGGGATTTTTTCTACCTTTCGATATTTCGGAAGTATCATTTCATCTACTTTAATTGGTATATTAAGTGGTTTTCAATCTTTATTTATCGTATTAATGGGGGCAGGTATTCTTGGTTTCCTCCTCTCTCATCGTCTAAAAACGAAACCCACTTCTCATTCATCTGAACACTCTGCTTAATGACTCCCTTCGCTCTATTTAGGGCGGGGGAGCTATGATTATTTGTTACTGTAACCGATTATGGATACAATGATCAAACTGTGAAAATGATCTTTTACTCATGAAAAAATGTCATATGAATAAACGAAAAAGAAATTTCAACTTTCATTCAACTCTACTTCCCCACCTAAAAACTTCTTTTCATATCTTCCAGCATTCATAACTTCGATTTTTTTTCACAATTTTTGTGTTATGCTTTTTGAAAATAGAGCACCAAAGGAGCAGAAGGATGAAACGAGTGAAATATTTTTTAATATGCTTGTCAGCTCTACTATTTTTCCTAGCAGGCTGCGGAAAAGACCAGCAATTTACGCCACCTGGCAGCTCTCAATCAATTGCTGTCATTTCTCAACTAAAAAAAGCCTCCTTTTCAATCGTTGATTTACAAAAAAATAAAATTGTCTCTTCCGTTGATTTAAAACATCCTCTCACTGATCTTGTTCACATCAACAAAGACGTGATCATTGCATCAAGTAAGGAAGGACAATCTCTTATAGAAATCAATTTAAAAAAAGGAACAGCAGCGGACTATATGGATATGAATAAAGGTCTGACTTCACTTGCGTATGATGCGGATACCAACACTTTACTTGTGACCGATTCAGAGAAAAATGTCGTTTATTTTATCGATACAGTGCACAAGAAAATAAAAGCAACTGTGAAGACCGGGACATTACCCTCTTCTATGGCGTTGTCTTCTTCAGGAACGTTGTTTGTTTTAAATGCAAAAAGTCATTCTGTTTCAGTCATTGATATTGAAAAGAAAAAAAAGATACGAACGATTTCCGTCCTAGAACGGCCATCTGGCATTCATTTTGATGGGCATTCCATTTGGGTTGGAGGGCACGGTAAACCGGGCACATTAAATAAGAGCATTTTTGCTTACGACCCTAAAACAGGTAAAAAACAGCGAGAAATCAAACTAGGTGTTATGCCAGTCGCATTTTTTTCAGAAAAAAACTCTTCTACTTTATATGTATTATGTCATGGAGACCACACACTATATAAAGTAAATACCGAGAAAAACAAACTGCTTTCCTCTGTTGAGACCGGTCAAAATCCGAATTATATCACTGCTGATTCCTCATCTATATATGTCAGTAACTTAGATGACAATTCAGTATCCGTCATCGACAAACATACATTTATGTTGAAGAACCGACTGAACATCCCAGCAGGACCTTATGCTATCATGTTGGAGGAAAAGAAATGAAAGAACAGATGAATATTTTAATAGTAGATGATGAATTAGATATGCTTGAGTTAATCGGATCCTTTTTGCAGAGACAAGGCTTTCACGTGATAACTGCAAATAATGGCACGGGCGCCTTACATCAGCTTGAAAAAGAGGCCATTGACCTTGTTGTATTGGATATTATGATGCCAGATATGGATGGATTCGAAGTCTGCCAGCGCATCAGGCAAACCTCCCAAATCCCCATTTTATTTTTAACAGCTAGAAGTTATGAAGAAGATCGCATTAAGGGGCTGGAAATTGGAGCAGACGACTACATCATGAAGCCTTTTAGTCTACGTGAGCTTGCAGCTAGAATTGAAACGACATTAAGACGAATTAGAGGTCTTTCTTTAAAGCGCAGTCGAATCATGATTGGTGACTTGGAGATCGATCAAGACGGCAGACAAGTCTATCTCAAGCAAAAGCCCATCAATTTAACAAGAAGAGAATTTGATTTACTTATGTTTCTTCTGCTCAATCAAGGCCAAGTCTTTTCCCGTGAACAGCTCTATCAAAAATTGTGGGAATCACACTCACCTAGTGGCTCTTTAAGAACAGTCGATACACATATTAAAACACTAAGACTGAAATTAAAGGAAGCGGAACGGTATATTAAAACCGTTTGGGGTGTCGGCTATAAGTTTGAGGAGGACAAATGAAGCCATTATCTATTAAAAGGAAAGTGCTTTTCTTAATCCTTTCAGTTATAGGCATCGTTGCTGCCTCAGCTCTTGCCCTGACTTATTACTTATACCAGCACTTATATATAGATAAACAGATTGACTCTTTAAGTTTACAAGGAAAGAAACTGGCAGAAATCTATCACAAACACGGGAAAGACACATATTTTACTGACAGAATGAAGTGGGCAAATGACTCAAGTCAGGCAAGTGTTATTTTTACTGATGATCCTATGGAGCTTTCAAGCGGTATTCCTTTTGATACGAATACAAACGATAACCTCATTACGTTTAAAGAACGCCAAAAGCTTCTTCAGGGGAAAACAGTTGTGTTAATTAGAGAACACCCCCAGTTTCATCAAGATATTCTCGGGATTGCCATCCCTGTGTTCTCAAACAAAAATGATTTATCAGGAACCATTTTCCTCTCTATGCCTTTATCTGATGTGTATGAACCGTTTGTTCAAATTCGATTAACGCTTGGCATCTCTATTTTAATTATCCTGCTTTTGATTTTCTTTATTGGATATAAAAGTTCTAATAAAGTCGTAAGGACGATCAATCAAATGAAAGAAATTGCAATGGAAATGGAATCTGGTGATTTTTCAAAACGCATGGCTGTGACCAAAAAAGGGGATGAGTTAAATCAGCTGAGCCGTTCCTTTAATAAACTGTCCTCTACCTTAGAAAAAGTTGAACAACATCGCAGAGAGTTCCTTGCCAATGTCTCCCACGAACTGAGAACGCCTTTAAGTTATATGAAAGGCTATGCTGAAGGAATTGAAGAAGGCATTATTGATCAAAAGAAAGGCATGCAGATTATTCAAGACGAATCCACACGATTAAGCCGGCTCGTCCATGACCTTCTTGATCTCGCACAGTTAGAGGGGGAATCTTACCCACTAACGATGGAACCAATCGTCTTTGCGCAGCTTATTCATGATGTTCTTGATCAAATGACATTCATTACTAGTCAAAAGGGAATCTCGTTCAACCGAGAACTCGAAGAAGATTGTATTATTTATGGTGATAGCGATCGACTTGAGCAAGTCGTTCGTAATTTATTGGACAATGCCATCCATTACACGCCATCAGGAAAATCGATTTCGATTGAATTATTCGTTCACCAACAAACTGCTGAATTGAGAATCACAGATGAAGGCAGCGGAATTCCAAAAGGAGATCTCCCTCATGTTTCTGAGCGTTTTTATCGAGTGAATAAAGCCCGCACAAGAAAAGATGGCGGCTCTGGTCTTGGACTAGCCATTGTTTATCAAATTATAAAAAAACATCGTGGCACGTTCGTTCTTCAATCTGAACAAGGCCTAGGTACGACCGCTGTTATACAATTACCAAGTGCAGAGAGCACTGAAACTCCGCCTGTCTCCTCATAAAATAAGATGACATCTTAAACAAAACAGCTCTTTTCTAGAGCTGTTTTTATTCAACAGAAAAATAAAGAATTGGCCTTTTTTTATTAACAATTTATTCATATTTGCTTGTTACACTTTTTTCAAGTTAAGAAAAAGGAGTGACAAGCTTTTGATTAGACGCTTTCAGAAATTTGATCTTTATTTATTTTTCATATTGATTTTATCTGCCATTTTAAACATTTATAACATTTGGAACGACGATACGGTGAACGCTTATTATACAGCGGCGGTCACAAGTATGATGCAAAGCTGGCATAATTTCTTCTTTGCTTCGTTCGATCCCTCAGGTTATGTCACGGTGGATAAACCACCGCTCGCCTTCTGGCTGCAAACGATCAGCGCCAAAATTTTCGGCCTGCATGGCTGGAGTGTGATCTTACCCCAAGCTTTAGCTGGCATTGGATCTGTTTATTTAATCTACCGCCTAGTCAAACCTACATTTGGCCAGGCTGCAGCAAGACTGTCAGCACTCATTATGGCGTGTACACCAATCGCAGTTGCTGTATCTCGTACAAATAACATTGACAGCTTACTCGTCTTTATTCTTTTACTCGCAACAGCCATGATGTTCAAGGCTGTGAAACAGCAGAAAGTGCTTTGGGCGATTGCTTCTTTTGCAATGATCGGTGTCGGTTTTAATACAAAAATGCTACAAGCGTATATGATTGTACCGGCTCTCGTCCTGTTTTACATCATTGCCTATCGAACGACATGGAAGAAAAAGTTGTTATCGCTGATGATTTCAATGATTGTTCTTTTAGGTGTATCTGCTTCATGGTCTATAGCGGTTGATCTCACTTCCAAAGACAATCGTCCTTATATGGGATCAAGTCAATCGAACTCAGCACTAGAATTAGCCTTTGGTTACAATGGTCTGCAGCGGTTGACTGGTCAACAGTCTGGCGGAGGAGGCGGCACAAATCAGGGTGAGGGACAGCCACCTTCACAGCAGGGTGATCAGCAAAATGACAATAATTCATCCACCATGCCTCAGCCGCCATCAAATGGAACTCAAAACAACTCAGATAATTCAAACCAATCATCCAGTCAGGAACAGCCTTCAATGCAAGGACCACCAAGCAATGCAAACGGCACAACACCACCTGATATGCCTTCAGGCGGTAATGGTGATGGACCGCCAAATGGCGGGGGCGGAAAAATGGGAAATGGTTCTGGCATGTTTGGAACAGGAACAAAAGGGCCATTACGTCTGTTCCAATCTGAACTGTCCGATCAAATCAGCTGGCTGCTTCCATTTGCGCTCTTTGGTGCGATTGGTATCTTCTTCTCGACAGCCTTTGAAAGAAGACGTCTCAATACAAAACAAAAAGAAACACTATTTTGGTTAGCTTGGCTTATACCTGTTGCTGCATTCTTCAGTGTAGCTGGATTTTTCCATCACTATTATTTAATCATGCTGGCACCGCCAATTGCTGTATTAGCAGGAGCCGGATGGGTTTCTATGACTCAATTGTTTCAAACGGGAACTGGCTTTAAAAAATGGCTACTGCCAATTGCGATATTCGTCACAACCGCATTTGAAATCTTTATCCTATCCACTTTTACAAGCACGATCGGTCTTGGACTAAGCATTGCAGTCGGTATCATTGGTGTTGGAAGCACCCTTTCTCTACTCTTGGTAAAAGGGAAAGAAAAACTAAAACAATTCATGTCTCTCATTGCCATCCTTGGGATGCTGATCGCACCACTATACTGGGCAAGCACACCTCTTCTTTACGGAGGAAACAGTATGCTGCCAGAGGCTGGTCCTCAGCTTGCAACTTCAAGTGGCAGCATGAGTTCACAAGTCAATGAAAAGCTGATCAGCTATCTTGAGAAAAACAATACGGGAGAAGAATTCCTATTCGGGACAACAGATGCAACCACTGCTTCGCCTTACATTATTAAAACAGGAAAAGCTGTTATGGCATTAGGTGGATTTAGTGGATCTGATAACATTCTCACGCTTAATGAATTCAAACAGCTCGTTAAAGACGGCAAAATCAAATACTTCTATCTTTCTGGTATGAGAGGCGGCAGCTCTGACATTCTTACTTGGATTCAAAAAAATGGCAAAGAAGTAACTGCTTCTAAATGGCAGAATAGCTCTACATCCAAAACGAACCAGCAAACAGGCAGCCAACAATCCGAACAAAATGATCAGTCAAATGGACGAATGGGCGGAATGGAGAGCGGTACTCTTTATGAACTATCCGTTGATTAATTCATCTATTAAAAGGGAGGAACGATGACTGATGGAAAAGAACATACAATACTCTGTTGTAGTCCCAGTGTATAATGAAGAACTTGTGATCCATGAATCGTATCAGCGCCTCAAGACCGTCATGGATTCGACGGGAGAAGCATATGAGCTTCTCTTCGTCAATGACGGCAGTATGGATCGAACAGCTGAACTGATTAAAGGGTACTGCCAGACTGATCCGCATGTGAGACTTATTGATTTTTCTCGTAACTTTGGGCATCAAATTGCCATTACAGCGGGAATGGATTATGCAAAGGGAGAAGCTGTCGTAGTGATTGATGCGGATTTACAAGATCCACCTGAATTGATTTTAGACATGATTGAAAAATGGAAGGAAGGCTATGAGGTCGTATACGCGGTCCGCACGCAACGAAAAGGCGAAACAGCTTTCAAAAAGTACACGGCTTCCCTTTTCTACCGAGTGCTACGTCAAATCACCGAAGTAGATATTCCTATTGACACCGGCGACTTTAGATTGATGGATCGTAAAGTGTGTCATGAAATGAGAAAAATACGCGAGAAAAACCCATTTGTCCGCGGATTAGTGAGCTGGGTTGGCTTCAAACAGATTGCGGTAGAATATGTTCGGGATGAGCGGTTGGCAGGAGAAACAAAGTACCCTCTCAAAAAGATGCTCAAGCTCTCGATGGATGGGATCACATCTTTTTCTTACAAACCTTTAAAGCTGGCCAGCGTGGCAGGCATTGTCCTTTCAGCTATTGGCTTCATTTCGATGTTTCTTGTCTTATATTTAAAGCTTTTTACTAACAGCACCATCACCGGCTGGAGTTCATTAATTGTCATTCAGCTATTCTTTAGCGGGATCATCCTCTTTATGTTAGGCATGATCGGAGAGTATATCGGCCGAATCTACGATGAAGCCAAGGACCGGCCGCTTTATATCGTCAGGGAGAGCTATGGCCTTCAGGCAAAGCCACATCCCGTTCAATCCCCTGTCCATTTCAAGCAATATAAACAGCATTAAAAAAAGCGTGCGAGACCCTTCAGAAGGTCCTGCACGCTTTTTAATAAATTAGACGGCTGTTTCAAACCGTTTTCTGTTAATAAAGAAAGAAAGTGTAATGATTAAATAAATGCCCATTGTGACCAGCGTTTGAACAATTGGTGTATTGAATACAACGCCGACAAAAATGGCCATGATCGCAATAACGGAAAACCACGTTGTGAAAGGATACAGCTTCACGCGATATCCGCCTGGCTGTGCGACGCTTCGAGATTTCAAATGACCGACGGCAATGATAAACCAGATGAATAGAACTGTGTAACTTAAAGAGCCCATCAAGTAATTAAACGTTTGACTTCCTACAAAAAGAGAAATCAATACAGCTGCATACAAAGTAGATGTACATACAAGGATGGCTCGAACAGGCACCTGCTGTTTTGACAGCTTGGAGAATCCTTTCCATACACGGCCATCCATTGCCTGTGTATAAAGCACCCGTGATGAAGCATACAAGCCAGAGTTCATAGAAGACAAAATCGCTAGTAAGATAATGCCGTTCATGATGTCACTGGCATACGGTACTCCGATCGTTGCAAACACTGTCACAAATGGACTTACTTGCTCATTGTTTACTTGATTCCAAGGGATTAAGCTGACAATGATAAAGAACGGCAATACATAAAAACCGATGATTCGTATAAACGTACTTTGAATAGCCTTTGGAATGACTTTTTCAGGGTTTTTTGTTTCTGCTAAAGTGACCCCAATCATCTCCGTCCCACCATATGAATACACGACAACCAGCATTGCTGCAATTAATCCGCCAGTACCATTTGGGAAAAATCCACCGTGATCCGTTAAGTTAGACAATCCAGGTGCTGCATGCTGTCCGAATGAGACAAATAGCATGGTGAATCCAATGATAATAAATAAGATGATGACAGCAATTTTAATAGAAGCTAACCAATACTCTGTCTCAGCAAACATTTTGACTGAGCAAACATTAATGATTGTGACTACAAGTGAAATGATTAACACAAGCATCCAGATTGGTACTTGTGGGAACCAGTACTGAATAAAGATGGCCGACACAATCGCTTCTGCTGCAATGTTCAGCACCCACATTTTCCAATAGATCCAGTCTAAGAAATAGGCCGGATATTTTCCTAACACAGGTTCAATCAAGTCACGGAATGTTCTTGCTCCAGGTCGTGCAACGGTCATTTCGGCAAGTCCTTGCATAATAAATAATAAAATAAGACCACCAATCATGTATGCCAAAATGACAGCAGGACCCGCAATATCAATGGCAGAACTGCTTCCTTTAAACAGACCAGCACCGATGGCACCGCCAAGCGCAAGCATCATAATATGCCTTGATGTCATTGTTCGTTTTAACTGCACATGTTCCTTTTCCATTTTCTATAGCTCCTTTAAATTTGAATCTTCAGACAAATATGAGATAAAAGCATATAAAAAGGCCAGCCATCTCCTGGAAGAGACGACTGACCTTGCAACCGCGTTACCACTCTTATTGATTCAGCCATGGCTGAATCCAACTTAAAACCCGATAACGGAGGTCACACGTAAAGACTTACTATTCATTCAGTCTTACCGCTCTTTGAGCGAGTTCAATGATTCGTTTTACTGCGTTGCACCGACCCGCAGCTCTCTTAAAAAACGGATGTTCATTTACTATTCTCAAGTCAAAGCGTTTATAGTCAAATTTGTATATTCGTCAAAGATTTTATTTTTTAAATATACTGACTAACCACGCAATTGTCAACAGCCTTTTTCAGACAAACAGCGATTAACGAATCCAAACAGCTACTTCATCCATCGGGCGACGTGTTTTGCCGCGTTTTGGCTCAGTGACACGATAACCAAAGGCTGCCATGACAGAGATGTCGTATTGACCATCCTCCAGTAACCCTTCTTCTTCTAAGATACGATGGATGTGATCGTAGCTAAATCCTTCAACTGGGCATGAATCAATGCCGATCTGTGCCGCAGCTGTCATCATGTTACCTAAGGCAATATACGTTTGTTTTGAAGCCCAATCAAATAATGTACGGTCATTTTCTAGCAGATGAAGATCGTTCTCTTGGAATTCTCTGTAGCGCCCCTTGACCATTTCAAACGTTTCGTCTGTCATTCCTTTGATTTGCTTGTTGATGTATTCTGCATATGCTGAATCATAGCGGGCATCTGTTCTTGCCAAGATGATCACAAAATGGCTGGCAGTTGGAAGCTGCTTTTGCGCCCCCCATGTATACTCTTTTAATTTTTCTCTAAATGCTTCATTTTGAACAACGAGGAACTTCCAAGGCTCAAACCCTACAGAGCTTGGAGAAAGTCTTCCTGTTTCTAAAATAAATGCAAAATCATCCTCTGGAATCTTTTTCGCTGGGTCAAACTCTTTTGTCGCATGACGGAATTCATACGCCTCAATGATTTCTTTTTTTAACTGCTCTTTGTCTCGCATTTTATTCATCCTTTCTAATGAACAGGTGTGCTCCCACAATCCAATTTCTTTCCATTCCCTCATAGAAATTGTTATGATAGGAAAACAAACAACCCGAATGTGTGATGTCCTATCTCTATGGTAAAAGAAAAGCTTCCATTGATTCAAGTACGCACATTTTTGTTCGTTAGGTACAAACATGTTCGTTTATGACCATTTTCGTTTAAGAAAGGAATGTTGAGATGAGTGCACCATCCAATCCAGTCAGTATTGTGAATCATGGCTGTCCCGTGTCTATCACTACAAATGTCATCGGAGGGAAATGGAAAGGCGTCATCCTTTATCATTTGACTTGCGGTCCAAAGCGTTACAACGAAATACGCCGGCTTCTGCCAAGAATTTCGCAGCGTGTCCTGACGTTGCAATTACGAGAACTTGAACAAGACGGGATTGTTCACCGTGAAGTCTATGAGGAAGTTCCTCCTCGTGTCGAGTATTCACTGACTTCTCTTGGAAATACGTTAAAGCCCATTATCTTTGCCATGCGTGAATGGGGCGAATCCTATGGGAGAGAAACGCGCCCAAAAGAAAAAAGCTGCCATCTCTAGCAGCTTTTTTTAAGATGAAATCGCCGTTGGCTCTTGCTGTGGATCGTCCTTCACAAACAAGATACCAAGCTGGTGATGCTCCCCTTCGTAAGAGGCGCGTTTCTCAAACCTTGTCTGACCATTGAGACCAATGATCTCAAGCTTTGTCAGAGCACGATTGGTTTGTAGTGCTTCATAAAATTCTGAAACGGTTTTGATCTCGATTCCATTGACCTTTGTAATAATTTCTCCGATCTCAAGCTTTAAATCAGCCGCAGGGGTATTCGGTATGATACCAAGCACCATAAGCCCTTGATTCCGCTTAGAGAAAAAGAATGGTGCAGCGTTGTCATTCGCCCTCTGCTTCCATGATAAAAAGGCTCTTCCTGCAATCGCTAGAACAACAGCTCCCCACGCAATCGGCTCAAACCAAATACTTGCCGCACCTACTGCAGCAACAGCTAGACCGAGCATCATAATTCGGCGTGACGTAATTTGAATACTGACAATTGGCAGCGATCCTTGAATACGCTGGCCAAAGCCGATGATGTACGGGATCACAATAAATGAAAAGCTTTGATCGTGCACTTGAAGCACAGGCCACCATGGCAGAGAAGAAGTCCATTCACCTGCCGGCATCAGCAAAACAAGTGGTAGAAGCCACAGACGGTTTGCTCGCTGCTGGCCGATCAAAAGTCCTCTCGCACTCATCACCATTGCAGGCGATGTACGTAAATGCGCCGTTCGATAGGCTAACATGCCTTCGGTCATTAACAGTAGCCCTAACAGGATCACAACGGCTGATGCATTCATCATTGAAAGCTGCGGCAGCCAAGAATGGCTCACTTGAACAGACATCAATCCAAATGCCGCAATAAAACTGAAACCGAGTGTGTATGCAGACGAAAGCGCACTCGCCTTAAAGAATAAAGAGAAAACGATGGTCATCGCTGCAATCAGCACGATGAATCCAGGCGGAAGGGAAATCCCTAAGCCTACAGATATGATCGATAGACAAATTCCTGGAACCCATCCCTTTGAATATGTAAATTTCAGTTCATCGTAAACATCTTCTATTCTTGTTTGAAACGCTTTTCTCTCCCGCTTTACGCGGATGTAGCCATATAATAGGCTGATTAATACCATAAAATAAAAAAGAGGATGGATTAAAAACAGACCGACCGCTTTTAATCCGGCTCCCATCCACTCCGAGCTCATTATCGTTCACCGCCCAAGTCAAGCATTTTCTCTTATTCTATCAAATAAATCGATGCTTGACATCAGGTTTATTTCTCCTGATTCATCCAAAGTGTGACATTCGACAGTGAAAAATCTTTTAAATAGTGATTCACATCTACATCTAGTATGCCGCCGAGAAGCTGCATGGACCTCTTGATGTCGGTTAAGTTTATACCAAGTCTCTTATGATTATCCATTAAATAATTGAAGTATATCTCAGCACAGTCTTCATCGATCTCGTCGACTGATTCTACCGTTGTGTAATTGACCAAGTACCTGCTTAACAGCATGAGTAGACTTAATGCCTTTGTAGCCGAAAACGTCACATCTTTCGTACGACTCTTAAGCTCCTCTACCAACTCGTAATATTTTTTCTCTCTCACAATACTTGCCCTTTTCAATTGTGTACCCCCATTTACTAGTTCTTTTAAGAAAAGCGCAAACCTCGGTACAGCTCAATGCTTAAGCTGAATATCCGCAAAAAATAAAATATTTAAAATGAGTGCTACTTTTTATTGTAAGAATTATTTATGTAACATACAACTTTCAAAAGTTTCATTTTCATGACATGTTTAAATCAACAGAAAGTCTCTTATATAAATATGTTATCGGGTAAATTCGAAGGAATGTTATGTTTTTTGTAAAATAAATGAATATATTTCTCGATATAATATATTTTTAAGAATAAATTATTACATGTTCGTAACACTTATGAACCAAAAAAAAGAGGCATTTATTCGCCTCTTTATTTTTTGAGATATAGTGCTTTTAGTGCAGTTTGCAGCTGAAGATCATTCTTTTCATAAGATTTCACTTCATCTACCATCTTGTTCATCATTTTCGCTGTCTTTAAATCAATCACGCCTGATTTTTCGAGATTGTATGTGCTTTGAAATGCGAGTACAGCCTTTTTCGTTTCTTCGTCAAAATATCCATCTACTCTGCCAGGGTCAAATGATAACCCTTTTAACAATGTCTGTGCTTGTCTGACTTCTTCATTGTTCATATCAAGCTGAAGCGGTTCTTTCAGCTGGAGCGGGCCAACGGTGAAGTAATCTGGTTGATGAATCGCAATGGTCGGCACAACGCCTTTTTTGTGAATCCAATTCCCTTTCGGTGTCAGCCACTTATACAGCGTTAATTTAATGTTACTTCCATCTCCCATTGGTACCGCCTGCTGCACAGTTCCTTTACCAAAGGAAACGTCACCTACCACTTCATACTTCCCTGCTTCTTTCATGGCACCAGCCAGAATTTCAGAAGCGGATGCACTTCCTTTATCAATTAAGACATTGACCGGGTATGGTTTTTGTTCTTTTCGTTTTGAAAAATATCGTTTTCGATCGCCATTCCGTTCTGCAATTTGAATATATGGCTGATCCTTTGTGATAAAATGTTTCAAAATATCTTCCACACTTTGTAGATAGCCGCCAGGATTTCCTCTCACGTCCAGCACAAGGCCTTCCATGCCCTTTTTCTCGAGCTTATTCAAGCTTGCCGTGAAATCCTTCGCCGTATCTTCAGAGAAGCTAGAGATCGCGATATAGCCTGTTTTATGACCATTGACCTCTTTCATTGAAGCCGTTACGGTTTCAAGCGGGATTTCTTCTCGTTTGATATGGAATGTTAGCTCTTTTTCAATTCCATTTCGTCTGATTTTCAAGGCGACAGACGTTCCTTTTTTTCCTCTTATTTTCAGTACAGCATCGTTTAGGCTTTTTTCTTTCATCGTCTCACCGTCAATGCTGATGATTTCATCTTTCGGTTTCAGACCCGCCTTTGCTGCAGGGGATTTTTTAAAGGCAGAGACAATGATAATCTTTCCTTCATCCATTCCAACTTCTGCCCCAATTCCTTCAAATGAGGAATCAAGTGAATCCGAAAATTGCTTTGCGGTTTGCTTGTCCATGTATACTGAATACGGATCATTTAAGGTTGAAAGCATTCCTTGAATGGCACCTTCAAGCAGCTTTTGACGATCCACTTCCTCTACATATTCATTCGAAATGAGGTCATAGGCTTTCTCAATTTTCTCCATTCCGTTTTCCTTCGCTCGATCACTTGATTGAGCTTGTCCAGCCACTGCAGCAGCCGCTTTCGGTGACTCCGCCTGAGTCGCCTCTTTATGCGTCACAACCCCTGCACTGATGATGAGAATGACACTTGCCATGATGGATGCGATTTGTTTTTTCATATTTGGCCTCCTTCTTCAACTCTTCCTGATGACCTGAGTTATTATATGCCAGAAGAAGGGATTTCATGTAAAGACATTCTCCTAGGGAGGCTTGACTAATCATTTCATTAGGTGTAATTTTTATTTTGTTACGATCGAGAAGGAGTCATCGCTATGTATATTATATTGACTATGCTTTTATTAGGAATTTTACTAGGGTTTGTAGGAGCTGGCGGGGCTGGTTTTGTCATCGCATTGTTGACGTTAATCTTTGATGTACCAATCCATACTGCACTTGGGACATCTTTAGCTGCTATGGCATTTACGACTTTATCTGGTGCATACAGCCACTACCGGGAAGGAAATATCCAGCTCAAATCAGGTTTGATTGTCGGTGCACTAGCTTGTATTGCTTCATTTGCCGGAGCAAAAGTGGCTCCTTTTATTCCAGAGGATAGCCTGCACTATTTAACAGCTGGTATGCTCTTTTTATCTGCTGTTTTTATGATGATCAAATTGTTTGTCCTAAAAGAAGATGCTGAGCAGCAGCCGCTTTCTTCACGCCAATTGCTGATCAGAGGCATTATATTAGGCCTTGTATCAGGGATGCTTTCAGGGATGTTCGGTATCGGATCAGCACCATTTATTCAAGTGGGGCTTTTGATTTTGCTGAAGCTGTCTATTAGACAAGCTGTTGGCACAACGATGCTAGTGATTATTCCAATCTCTATTGGCGGTGGGATTGGTTATATTTCAGAAGGCTATGTTGACTTTATCCTGCTCGTTCAGATCTTAATCGGTACCGTATTAGGGGCTTTTATTGGGGCAAAATTTACACGCCTTGCGCCAAAACTTTTATTAAAATCCGCTGTGCTTTTAACACCTATTATTGCCGGATTACTGCTGTTATTTTAATTTCATCTACATGAAAAAAGCCGATAACATGATGTTATCGGCTTTTTGTCAGCGGATATATTGTGCTGGATTGACTGCATTTGATTTCGCGCCATTCCATAATCCTTTATGAATTTCAAAATGAAGATGCTGGCCATAAGACTGACCTGTGTTGCCCATATATCCAAGGAATTGACCTTGCTCGACTCTTTGACCTGTTGACACACTTCTTGTTGAAAGATGAGCGTATACCGTTTGATACGTTTGGCCATTGATGTTATGTGTAATGAACACCACATTCCCATAACTCGACGAGTAGCTTGAGTTCGTGACTGTGCCAGATGCGGCTGCAACGACAGATACAGTGCCTTTTGCAGCGATATCTAATCCGTAGTGCTGTCCGCCAGAACGCCCGCCAAAGCCTGATGAGAAACGGCCTGCAGCTGGTTTAATGAAACCTGAGCTACTTGCTGGTGTATCTGACACTTGATCAGATCCTCCACTTGGTGCAGGTACACTTTTTTCAGCAGCTGCTTGTTCTGCTTTCTTCGCTTCTTCTTTTTGACGGCGTGCTTCTTCAGACTTTACCGCCGCTTTCTGATTCGCTAGAATTTCTTGTTCATTTTCAAGCTTTCCTAGTTCATCATGTGCATGTTCTTTTTCTTCCGTTACATGACCAAGGACTTTTCCTTTTTCTTTTTGCTGTTTAGATAGGTCCTTTTTCAACGTTTCAAGCTCTTTCAAAGATGTTTCAAGTCCACTTAGCTGTTTATTTAGCTCTGCTTCTTTTTGCTCCACTAGCTCCAAATCATTTTCGTGTTCTGTAATCATGTCTTTATCTGCTTCGACGATGGTTGTAACAGCTCCCACACGACTGACAAAATCACTAAAGCTACGAGCACCTAGCAGCACATCTAAATAGTTGATTGTACCGCCACTTTTTTGCATAGAACGAATTCGATCTTTGAAAATCGCTTTTCTCTTTTCAATTCGCTCGTTGATGACTTCAATCTCTTTTTTTAGTTTTTTGATCTGTTGTTTCGTCTGTTTGACCTCTTTTTCTTTTTCAGCGACTTTTTCAGTTGCGGCACTTACTTTTTGGTCAATTTTTTCAATTTCTTGCTTTAGCTTTGATTCTTTCTTTTCAAGCTTTGCCAGTTCTGATTTCTTTTTCTTCAAGGTTGATTCAGTCTTCGATGTTTTCTCTTCAATTTGTTGACGTTTTTGATCTAGGTCTTCGTATGCGAATGCACGATTTTCGTTCCCTGGAATGTATAGCCACGTTGTTCCAATAAACGCTGCCATTCCAGCCATCATCAGCTTTCTTTTCAAAACGATATTCCCCTCCCATGACAACTGCCTGCATGAAGAGTCGACCGGATGAATTGGATCAACCGGTCACATCTTCTATAGAATCCTCGAGTGCTGCCATCAATATAAATAGATTTATACTTTCAAGAATTTACGGATGGACGTTAAACTTCCCCACACACCGATAATGGCACCGATCAATAGAAGAACCAGTGATACTTGATAGACAAACGGATTGTATGGAAGCATTGAAATAAATGAACCTTGTACCCTTGGCGCCACCCAGCCGACAGCATATTGATACGTGCCAAGCAATACAGCGATTGGTATAATCGAGCCAAATACACCAAGTAGTAATCCTTCGATGAAGAACGGCCAGCGGATAAACCAGTTCGTTGCACCTACTAGTTTCATAATCTCAATTTCTTTACGTCTAGCAAAAATCGTAATTTTGATCGTATTGGAAATCAAGAACATCGCTGTAAATAAAAGCCCAATAATAAGTGCGATGCCGACATTACGCGCCACTCCGACAACATTAAAGAGTCGGCTGACCTCTTCTTTTCCATAAGTGACTTTATACGTCCCTTTTAGGTTTTCTAATTTCTTCGCTACTTTTGGTGTATCGTGGGGATCTGTTGTTTTCACAATAAACGCATCATTCAATGGATTTTCTTGATCAACCAGTCCCATAGATTGTCCATTTTCACCAAAGCTTTTAATCAGTGCTTTTAGTTCATCATCCTTGGATGAGTATTTCACATCACTAATTTCAGGAATCTTCTCAATTTCTGCTTTTAATTCATCCTGCTGCTTTTGATTCGCAGTTAAATCGATGAGAACTTTTACTTCTACTTCTTTCTCAGCGTTCGATGCCATGTTATTCAAGTTGAGCATAATGACAAGAAAAACCCCAACTAAAATCAATGTGACAGTGACCGCACTAATTGATGCAAATGTCATCCACGTGTTTCTTCCAAGTGAACGGAAGCTCTCACGTAAATGCCGCGAGAGAGTTTTAATCATAAATTCCGTACTCCCCTCTTGCTTCGTCACGCACAATCATTCCATCTTCGATTGCGATGACGCGTTTCTTCATGCTGTTTACAATCTCTTTGTTGTGTGTCGCCATGACGACTGTTGTTCCGCGGTTATTAATCTCTTCGAGCGTCTTCATGATTTCCCATGAAGTATCTGGATCAAGGTTTCCTGTCGGTTCGTCTGCAATGACAACCTCAGGATGATTGACGATCGAACGAGCGATCGATACACGCTGCTGTTCACCGCCGGAAAGCTGATCTGGAAATTGACGAGCTTTGTGCTTTAATTGCACCAAATCAAGTACCTCAAGCACTTTTTTCTTAATAATACTTGGCTGTTCACCAATGACTTCAAGAGCAAATGCCACGTTCTCAAAGACCGTGAGACTTGGAAGTAGTTTGAAATCTTGGAATACTACGCCAATTTCTCTTCTCACGTAAGGAATTTCTTTTTCCTTCATCGAGCCTAAATCTTTGTTATTAATTAAGATTTTTCCTTTGGTTGGCTTCTCTTCACGATACATCATTTTAATGAACGTGGATTTACCAGCGCCACTGGGACCAACAACATACACAAACTCTCCTGGATGGATAGAGACATTGATTCCATTGATCGCCTTTACACCATTAGGATAGATCTTATAGACTTCCTTCATTTCAATCATGTAATCACCTAATCTTTTCTTATTCGCTGTCAAACAGCTTATCATGATGTTCTGACACTTCTCGTCAAAAAACGTTATGTATGGTCACGCACATACCCTTCGATACGCACAAGCAATTTATGTCCTTTTCATCCAAAAAGATGAAAAAATTGAATCGTCTAAATTTCAACAACTCCAATTATACGTCATGAATCGACGCAATGGTATTACATTTATATTTCAAAACTTATAAATAAAAGGTAAATAGAGCAACCAAAACCGAAAAACATGTCTTTTTACCCTTATTTTTTAAATAAAATTTAATATAATACGTTTTCATACTATCCAAAAGTCTTTTTCTACAAATAGAAAATAAAAAAACCTTGTCGATTAGACAAAGGTTTTATTTTTTCTCTGCAAGCCATTTGGCGACTTCTTTTGCTTGTTTTTCATCTACCATTCCACTTGGCATAGATCCTTTACCGTTCTGGGCAATATCTGCAATTTGGCTTTCATTATATTTCTTCCCGACTTCTTTCAGGCTTGGGCCGCCTCCGCCAGATAAGTCTTTTCCATGACAGCCAATACAGTTTTGCTGATAAATCTCTTCACCACTGCTCACATTTGAAGCACTTTTACTGCCTTCTTTGTCACTGCTGCTTGAATTTCCTCCACAGGCCGCAAGTACAAAAAGCATAGCGACAAAAAGAAGCGTTAATCCGCTCTTTTTCATGTATTTCCCTCCCTTACAATCATTTGGTCAACGTTATTATATCCTTGTTTACGCCCTTTTAAAACCCTCACCAAGCACCTCTTTTGCATCCATGACAATGACAAACGCTGATGCATCGATCGCTTTTACCACTTGTTTCAACTTTGTGAATTGTGACTGCCCTACAACACACATTAAAATAGGCCGGTCATGGTCGGTGTACCCACCTACTGCTGAAATCTTCGTTACACCACGATCAATTTGATCAAACACCGCCTGTCTGACCTCATCCTCATGGCCCGTAATAATCATAGCCATCTTCGAGTGACTAAAGCCAGCCTGTACGACATCAATCGTCTTGCTAGAAATGAACACTCCGATCACAGCGTACAGTCCTTCTTCAATCCCAAAAACAGTCATGGCCGCCAAAACAATCAAACCGTCCATCATCGCTAAACAAGTACCTAACGTCAGCCCTGTATATTTATTGATGATTTTGGCCGCAAGTGCCGTTCCTCCCGTTGAACCATTGCCGAGGAAAACGAGCCCAATCCCGATCCCAATCACTACACCGCCAAATATTGCGGCGAGCAGTGCTTCATGGGTGACAGGAGCAATGTGTCTTGTTAAGAACACCATCAAAGGTAAAAAGACAGAACCAACGAGCGTTTTCACCCCAAATGTTCCACCTAATAAATAAAAGCCTGCGATAAACAGCGGAATATTGAGACCCCATTGTACATATGCAGCTTCAAAGCCGAATGATTGCATAATGGTACTGATTCCGCTCACACCGCCAGCAGCAATCTGATTTGGTAATAATAACGTATTAAAGCCAACCGCTACGATAGCTGATCCTATTAAAATGAGTACATAATTTTTCACTTCAATCCAAAATTGAGAATGTTCCTGCTTCATGTCTTTCTTCCTCCGTTACTTCTGAATGCACACCTATTTTAAGCCCTCTCATTCGGATTGTAAATAACAGCCAAATGCAGTGCTAATGGATTAATACTTTATCACACAGCCGGATCAGCGTACTTGCCGTTTGGCAGAAGAGTAAATGATGGTATATTTAATATGTACATGAGAAAGAAGGGACATACAATGAAGAAAATACTGAAGATCACCGGTATTACATTACTTGCACTCATCATCTTAGCTTTTGGTGCTTTCTATACATGGAGCCGCTTTACATATGGACCATCGGAAGCGTTAAAAAAGCAGATGAACATTGAGCAGGTCGATCATAAAAACGGGGTATATTCATTTGAAGCATCGAAAAGCGATACTGGCATCATTCTATATCCTGGGGCAAAAGTTGAACCTCTTGCGTATGCCTATCTTGGGAATGCGCTGATGAAGAAAGGCTATTCGGTCTTTATCCCAGACATGCCATTTTCCTTCGCAATATTTAATACGAAGAAAGCAGACGATATCCTCAAAAATCATCCAGCCATCAAGCATTGGTACATTGGCGGGCATTCACTAGGCGGGACAGCTGCCGCTATGTATGCAGAGAAAAATCAAAGCAAGCTGGACGGCCTCTTTTTCCTTGCCTCCTATCCTGCATCAGATGATTTGAAACAGGCTTCCTTGCAAGTATTATCTATTTCAGGCGAAAAAGATGGTCTCGCAACACGAGAAAAAATCAAAAAATCGAAAAAGCAGCTGCCTTCTCAAACGGTGTATCATGAGATAAAAGGCGGTAATCATGCGCAATTTGGCATGTATGGCAAACAAAAAGGGGATCAGCCTGCAGACATTCCAGTCCTCACGCAACAAAAAGACATCGTTCAGACGATGCTGGAATGGGTAAAACCAGCAAAAAAGCTCCCGTAATGGGAGCTGCCAGATTGTTGACAAAGGGCTAAAATGAACTTGATTTTAGCCCTTTGTCTTCTTTTCAGCGTGATAGAAAACCTTTGCAGTCTAGGAAGGACGAGCATCGGCGCGGAGCGAATTTGACATTCGTGAGCACCGAAGCGCAGGACTGACAACGAATGCGAGGGTTTGTCTACACGCTGAAGCTCCCGTAATGGGAGCTTTTCATTTTTTATGCCTTCGTCGCTTCTAAAAACTCTTCAGCATCTGCCACAGCCAGTGAAATGGCCTCTTCCCAAAATGCTTTTTGAGTAAGGTCGACACCTAGGTGCTTATATGCCAAATCTTCTACAGTCATTGACGCTGTATCTTTTAATAGCGCAATATATTTCTCTTCAAATGATGCCCCAGCCTGCAATGCTTTCGCGTAAATACCTAGCGAGAACATGTACCCGAAGGTGTAAGGGAAGTTATAAAACGGGACACCTGTAATATGGAAATGCAGTTTAGACGCCCAGAAATGCGGATGGTATTCATCTAAAGAGTCGCCAAAGGCTTCCTTCTGTGCTTCTACCATCAACTCATTCAAGCGGTCAGCTGGCACTTCTCCTTGTTTGCGCTCTTCATAAAAACGTTGTTCAAATAAGAAGCGTGATTGAATATTCATAAAGAATGCCACACTGCGCTGCAGCTTATCCTCTAGCAAACTGAGACGCTCTTCTTCATTGGCCGCCTCTTTTAATGAAGCATCTGCCACAATCATTTCAGCGAATGTCGACGCAGTTTCAGCTACATTCATCGCATATTTACGATTCAACATCCGAACATCCTGCATGACTTCCTGATGGAACGAATGACCAAGCTCATGTGCTAGTGTCGCTACATTGGATGGAGTCCCTGAGAAGGTCATAAAAATACGTGATTCTCCGCTATCAGGGAAATTCGTACAGAAACCGCCCACTCGTTTGTTTGGGCGATTCTCAGCTTCTACCCAGCGTTCATTAAAAGCTTTTTCAGTAAAAGCAGCAAGCTCTTTTCCAAACCCTGCGAAATGCTTGATAATAAAAGCGGCTGCGTCTTGATAAGAATAGGTCTTTGTCTCACTTCCAATAGGCGCCCCCACATCAAACCAGCTCAGTTTATCAACCCCAAGCATGTCAGCTTTACGTTGTAAATATTCAATGAATGGCTGTTTATGTTCATCAATGACAGACCACATTGTATCGAGCGTCTCTTGTTTCATCCGGCAAATATCAAGAGGCTCTTTTAATATATGATCCCATCCTCTGGCTTCATATACTTGTAGACGAAAACCAGCGAGATGATTGAGTGTGCTTGCAAACAAATGTTCATCCTGTGTCCATGCATGTTCTAAATTATGATACACGGCTTTTCTCACTTCACGGTCTGAATCATCCATCGCATTTTCTGCTTGGCCTACAGAGATCATTTGTGTTTCACCATTTTGCTCAAATGGAATGGTAATTTTGTTCACCAAGCTAGAATAAAGTTCATCCCACGCATGATACCCATCTACTGCTAGCTTTTGAATGAGTGTTTCCTGTTCAACAGGCAGTTGATCTTTCACATGTTCTCTTCGTTCATTTAATATGTAACGAACATCTGAAAAAGCGGCTGAATCCATTAATTCTTCCCACTGGCTAGTGGGAATCGCAGCAAGTGATTGATCAAACCCGGCTAGAATGGTTCCTAATTCAGCTTCCAGCTTGGCAATGGACCCCCGGAGGCTGCCCGCCTTCATATCCTTTGTATTTTGAGATTGTAGACAAGATACAAATGAACCTGCTTGTGCTAATTTTTTATATGTGATTTCATACGTTTCAAGGACAGCTGTTAACTTTTTTTCAATTTGTGTATCTTCTTTTGAAAAGGCATCTACCTTTTGTCGTAACTCATCTAATAGCTGCTGTATATGCTCTAAGTATGTGATAAATTCTGATGAAGAACTGCCTCCTTTAAAAAAGGCATCTAAATCCCACGTCTCTTGTAATGGTTTTAATCCCAAATTATTTCCCCCTTTAATTGCTAATTTCATCATACAAAGGATATAGAGTCAGTATGGCATATGTATTCCTTTATATTCATTATATTTTCTCACAATTAAAAAAACCCGGCAAGAAGCCGAGTTTTTATGATAATTTTGAACGTAAATACGCATCGATAAAGGAATCTAAATCTCCATCCATCACCGCTTGAACATTTCCCATCTCCGTGTTGGTACGATGGTCTTTCACAAGGGAATATGGGTGGAAGACATACGAGCGAATTTGGCTTCCCCAGCCAATTTCTTTCTGTTCTCCTCTGATTTCATCCAATTCCGCCTGTTGTTCTTCGATCCGTTTTTGATAAAGCTTAGATTTCAGCATTTTCATTGCACGTTCTCTGTTTTTGATTTGGGATCTTTCCGTTTGGCACGTCACGACGACATTTGTTGGGATGTGTGTGATACGAACCGCAGAGTCCGTCGTATTGACGTGCTGACCCCCTGCACCACTTGCACGATACGTATCCACCTTAATATCCTCTGTACGAATATCGATATCAATTTCTTCATTAAATTCTGGCATGACATCACAGGAAACGAAAGATGTGTGTCTACGGCCAGATGAATCAAATGGAGAAATACGGACTAAACGATGGACACCTTTTTCTGCTTTTAAGTAACCGTAAGCGTTATGTCCTTTAATCAGCAATGTCACAGACTTAATTCCCGCTTCATCCCCTGGAAGATAATCAAGGGTTTCAACCTTAAAGCCTCTGCGCTCTGCCCAGCGGGTATACATTCTGAGGAGCATCGATCCCCAGTCCTGTGATTCCGTTCCACCTGCACCCGGGTGAAGCTCAAGAATGGCATTGTTTTTGTCATACGGTTCACTTAAAAGAAGCTGCAATTCAAACTCGTTAAATTGTTTTGTTAAGTTCTTCAGCTCTTTTTCAAGCTCTGCATGAAGATCCTCATCGTAGTCTTCTTTTAATAAATCATGCGTCATTTGCAGCTCATCATGAGATTCACTGAGCTCATGATATGTATTCACATAATCCTTCAGTGCATTGGCTTCATTAATGACACCTTGCGCTTTTTGCTGGTCATTCCAAAAGTCAGCCTCTGACATCGTGGCCTCAAGCTCTGCAATTTTCGCTTCTTTTGTATCGAGGTCAAAGAGACCCCCTAAAATCAGCTAGCCTGCTAGCCATATTTTCAAGCTCTTGTCTAATTTCTACTAATTCCATATCCTTCACCTCATAGATGTATGGGGGCTGACATGAATAGAAAGAGGTTTTCACCTCTTTCCATTACTTATTCTGTCTTCCCATGACAATTTTTATATTTCTTGCCGCTTCCGCAGTGACATGGTGAGTTTCTTCCGATATCCACCACTTTACGCACCGGCTTTTTCTTCACTGTTTTCTCCTCATCGCCTTCTTGAGGCTGATGAGCAGTTGTTTGTCCTTGAACGACTTCTTCACGTTCTAGGTTGTTTTGGATTTCTGATTTTAGCACATATTTAGCAACGTCATCTTCAATTGAAGCGACCATATGCTCAAACATCGCAAATCCTTCCATTTGATACTCACGAAGCGGATTGGTTTGTGCATATGCACGTAAATGGATTCCTTGACGCAGCTGATCCATTGCATCGATATGATCCATCCACTTCGAATCTACTGCACGAAGAACGATGACTTTTTCAAATTCACGCATTTGTTCATCGCCAAATGTCTCTTCTTTTGCATCATATTTCTCTTTAATCCGCTCCATGATGAATTCGGTGATCTCATCTGCTTCTTTACCGAAGATATCTTTGACCGAAATGGCACCTTCATCTAAATAGTTCGTGTTGATTAATTCAACAAGACCATCTAGTTTCCATTCTTCTGGAAGTTCTTCTTTCGGCGTATACGATCCAACAGCCCTCTCAATAGACGATTGAATCATATTGATCACAATCGATTTCAAGTTATCAGAATCGATGACTTCAAAACGCTGTTTGTAAATGACTTCACGCTGTTGACGAAGAACATCATCATATTGCAGAAGCTGCTTACGGGAATCAAAGTTATTCCCCTCAACACGTTTTTGAGAAGATTCAACAGCTTTTGAGACCATTTTACTTTGAATTGGAGTAGAGTCATCCATACCGAAGCGATCAAGCATCGCCATTGTCCGCTCTGCACCAAATCGGCGCATCAATTCATCTTCCATTGAGAGATAGAATTGAGTAATCCCTGGGTCTCCTTGACGACCAGAACGACCACGGAGCTGGTTATCAATACGGCGTGATTCATGACGCTCTGTCCCAATAACAGCAAGACCGCCTAGTTCTTTCACACCTTCGCCAAGCTTGATGTCTGTTCCACGTCCCGCCATGTTTGTCGCAATTGTGACGGCACCTTTTTGTCCAGCTTCCTCAATAATTTGTGCTTCACGCTCATGGTTTTTCGCGTTTAACACTTGATGAGGGATGCCTTTATTTTTAAGCAGTTTTGAAATCAATTCAGATGTCTCAACCGCAACAGTTCCGACAAGGACCGGCTGTCCTGTCATATAACGCTGTGCGACGTCTTCAGCTACTGCTTTAAATTTGCCATCCATTGTGCGGTAAATTAAATCAGGTCTGTCATCACGCACAACCGGTTTATTGGTTGGGATTGTGACAACCTGCATATTGTAAATGTTACGGAATTCCTCTTCTTCCGTTTTCGCTGTACCTGTCATACCAGATAGCTTTTCATACATACGGAAGTAGTTCTGGAACGTAATGGTTGCAAGTGTCATGCTTTCATTCTGCACTTCAAGACCTTCTTTTGCTTCAATGGCTTGGTGCAGACCTTCACTATAGCGACGTCCTTTCATTAAACGTCCTGTGAAGGAGTCAACGATAACGACTTGTCCATCTTCCACAACATAATCAACGTCTTTTTGCATCGCAACATGTGCCTTAAGAGCCTGCGCGATATGATGGTTAAGAGCGACATGTTTGACATCAAACAAGTTCTCGATGCCAAATGCTTTTTCCGCCTTCGTCATTCCGCTTTCAGTCAGCTGTACACTTTTTGTTTTAATATCATAAGTGAAATCGTCTTCTATTTTTAACGTACGAACAAAGGCATTTGCTTGTACGTAAAGTTTCGTCGACTTTGCAGCTTGTCCAGAAATAATAAGAGGTGTTCTCGCTTCATCAATTAAGATGGAGTCAACTTCATCGATGACGGCATAATGAAGTGGTCTTTGAACCATTTGCTCTTTGTACAGCACCATGTTATCTCGTAAATAATCAAAGCCAAGCTCATTGTTTGTTGAATACGTGATATCAGCAGCGTACGCTTCTCTTTTTTCATCTTTGTCTAAACTGTTTAAGTTCAAGCCAACCGTTAATCCAAGAAATTCGAAAATCTTGCCCATTTCCTCTGCATCACGGCTTGCCAAATATTCGTTGACTGTCACAATGTGGACGCCTTTTCCAGAAAGAGCATTCAAATAAACAGGCATCGTTGATGTCAACGTTTTCCCTTCACCTGTTTTCATCTCAGAGATATTCCCTTCATGTAGGGCAATCCCCCCCATGAGCTGCACCTTAAATGGGAACATTCCTGTCACGCGGCGGGAAGCCTCACGAACCGTTGCAAATGCTTCAACCAAAAGGTCGTCTACAGATTGTCCTTTTTCAAGTTTTTCTTTAAATTCGATCGTTTTATTTCGTAAAGCCTCGTCTGATAATTTCTCGAAATCTTGAGCGAGAGCTTCGATTTCATTTGCCTTTTTTTCATATCGGCTGATCGTACGTTTCGTAGGATCAAACACTTTGTTTAAGATTCCAAGCATATAATAACGCTCCTCTATTTCATGCAATTTTTCGGCATGTCCAAAAGTTTGACAGGTCCATATTTACCTGCATTTATCATACCATACCTTCCTTGATTTCCAAAGAATTTGCAATGATTTAGCACAAAAAACCCGCCCCTAATGAAGGGAACGGGTTTACTTTTTTTAGGTCATTTTCGGATCAAAAGGAACGAATGATTAAGCGTTCGGCTCAATGAGTCCGTATTTACCGTCATTTCGGCGGTATACCACATTGGTCAAATTTGTCTCAGCATTTGTGAAGACAAAGAAACTGTGACCTAACATGTTCATTTGGAGAATGGCCTCTTCGCTATCCATTGGTTTTAGATTGAAGCGTTTTTGTCTGACGATTTCTGTTTCATCAATTTCTTCGTCATCTTGAACTGCTACTTCGGAAGCACCGTTTCCTCCAGCAAATAAATGCTTTTTCGCACCTTGCTCACGGAATTTACGGTTCACTTTCGTTTTATGTTTTCTAATTTGACGTTCTAATTTACTGGTTGCTAGGTCTACTGCATTGTACATATCCTCATTATGCACCTCTGCTCGAAGTGCTAGATCAGTCATTGGAATGGTAACCTCAACTTTAGATTCTTGATCGTTGTAAAATTTCAAGTTCACGTTGACTGAAGCATCAACATCTGACTCAAAATAACGCTCCAACTTTCCAATTTTTTTCTCGACATGATCTCTTAGTGCAGGTGTTACTTCGATGTTTTCTCCTCGGACATTGTAATTCATGTAAAGAACGCCTCCTTTAAAATTAAGGATATGTAAACTTATTTCTACTTTTCCCTCCTTTTCTCCTGCTCAAACGTAAAAAAAATGTGAATTTTTATTGAAATTTGTCGAATCCTGCGGTGCTTCAGCTTTTACTTGATAGGTGATGAATATATATTCGATTGATTCTTGAAAAAGACCATCGCACTGTTAAATCTTGAAAGATGAAATAGATGTTTTCAGTGATTGAGACAAAGATTTTAAATCTTCCGCAGCTGCTTTCATTTCCTCATTCGCCGCTAGTGATTCTTCAACAGCCGCCGACATGTACTCTGTTTCCTCAGAATTCCGCTTAGCACCTTCTTCAATAACACCAATTGTTTGAGAAATTTCTTCTGTACTAGCTGAGATTTGCTCTGTCGTAGCAGAAAGCTCCTCTGCTTTCATCGAGATATCACGTATGGATTCCAGAATTTCTTGGAAGCTCTGTTCAGACAATTGCGATACTTTCACACCTTCTGCTACATCTCGTTCCACTTTCGTCATAGATTGAGACGATCTTTCAGTATCTTTGTTCACGTTGGCGAGTAACTGACTAATTTGATCAGTCAGTTGACTTGATTCTTCTGCCAGCTTTCTGACTTCATCTGCAACAACCGCAAAACCTCGTCCATGTTCCCCAGCCCTTGCTGCTTCAATGGCTGCGTTTAAAGCAAGTAAATTTGTCTGATCTGCAATGGCATGAATATTCCCCAGCAGGTCTTGAATGCCGGTAAACTGTACTTGTACATTGGCCATTGTAGAATGATGTTCATTCACAGATTCCTTAATAGAACTCATTTGTTTCACAAATTGTTGAATGAGGGATGCGCCCTCTTCAGCCTTTTCAGTCACTGAAATTGAGTGACCCGAAACATCAGACGTATGTTCAGCCGCATTATGCATACCAGTCGAAACTTCTTGAATTGAAGAAGCTACTTTTCCTACTGCATCCGATTGTTCACGTGAAGCTTCACTGACCTGTTCAATCGAGCTAGACGTCTGTTCACTAGCCGATATGGTTTGACTGATGGTTTCTTCAAATTGAGTAGCTGAATCGGCTAATTGCCTTGACCCGTTTTGCACCTGTAAGATGAGCTGACGCAAATGAGCAGTCATTTGGTTAAAAGCTGTACCGAGCTGGCCAATTTCATTTTTAGAGGTCACTTCAACCTCTTCAAGTGTGAGGTCACCATCTGCCATTCTTCTTGCTGCATGTGTGACAGAGACAATCGGTTTTGTCATACGATGAACAAACCTTGTGCCAATGACTAAAAAGCCGACTATAATCGCTGCGCTAACGAGAATGAGTGTCAGCAATAATTGGTTACTTTCTTCATTGAGCTGACTGATTTTTTGATCACGCTGTTTCAATTGTGTTTGAGCAAATTCTTTTGTAAAAGTATGTATTTCTTGTTCGATAGGTTGTAATTCTTGACTGAGGCGGGTGTTGAATTCTTTTTGATTGTTGGTATTCAATGAGATAAATAGCCTTTTCGTGGATTCATAGTAAAGCTCATTCTTCTGAGAAATCTTTTCTAACAATTTTTTTGCTTGTTTGACTGTACTCAGTTTTAAAGCATCACCTGTTTTTTTATTAATATCAACATAGGTATCTTCAATATTTTGTGAGACTTTCCTATCCTGCACAACCACATACGTTTTAATTTGTGCTTCCTGTTTTTGCAGCAGTGCTTCTAATTCCAGCGAGGTCTGGTACAGCTTCACTTCTTTGGTGAGGAGTGCTTTATACGATTGATCTGTTTTGTAGTAGATAAAGCTAGAAAATCCTAAAATACTGACAAACAATATACATATGACAATAAGCCCAAATAAAAATTGATTTTTTAGTCTCATAAATTCCTCCGAATGGTCTGAATTGAACAAAAATTAATGAATGACATACGGCCTCATACAGGCATGTATTTCATCCATCCACTTTCTATATTCAGGTATAAAATACGATGTAAGGAATGATTGGAAGTGATTTGAAGGGAATGTATAGAAAGCTAGTATATCGAAACTTAAAAAAATTTGGTCAAACGATCGAATCGTCTTGGCAAAGTGCTCATTTTCAATAATTGAAAGAAGAAGCGGGTGTGTTGTCTCTAAATGAAAGAAGGCATGGATCAGATCATTAAAGATCCGATCCCCTTCTGTTTTAGCGAAATCCTTCTCAATTTCATCTAAATATTTTAGACTCTCTTCTATCGTATATAGAAGGTCATAATATGTGGTTAATAAAATATAGTCATCTGAACGATACGCCACAGGTCTCACCTATTTATTTCCGTTTATCGTAGTATACGCCGTCACTTGTCATGGGCTGATACGGATTTTGATAATTCAGCTGTTTTGTTTTCTTACGTTGAATGGCTTGTATATCTGCCTTGATCCCATTTTGAATTTCCGTTAATTGCTTGGCCATCAGTTGATCTGTTTGAATGATTTCTTTGATTTTCTCTTTTTCTTGAACGGAAAGCTCATGTTGAATGTCTCTCATTAGTTCGTCTCTCTCAACTAAAAAAGCATCAAAGTCTTCAACGAGTGTTTCGCTTTGCGGGTTGGCCTCTATTTCCGCTGCCATTTTTAACGTTTGGTCATGCAGTTGGTCCACAATACTCATAGAGATCCCCCAATAGAGTGGTGACGCCCTTTTCGATCGGTTTGAATGACTTCCTTCCAAGCATCTCGGAAATCAGTCACATATTGCTCTACTTCATTCAGGATCTCTTCGTCATTTTGCAGATTGGCTTCAATCAGTCTTCGATAGATGTAGTCATACATACTTGCCATGCTCTTTGATACATCATACGTACGATTTAAGGTAACATTTAATTCTTGGATGATGTTTTGAGCCTTTTTCAGGTTCAAGTTTCTCATTTCAGCATCTTCTTTTTGAATGCCATGCTTTGCTAGTCTAATAAACTTTAAGCATCCTTCATAAAGCATAAGCGTTAACTCGGCCGGTGTTGCGGTCTCAATAGAATTTTTCTGATAGGCGGCATAAGGGTTCTGAATTGCCATATGTTATAAACCTCCAATTATTGTCCAAGCAGTTGAGAAAGATAGCCAGATTGGTTGTTTAGCTTTTGAATCGCACTATCCATGGCGTTAAACTTTTTGTAGTAACGAGCTTCCACTAATTTTAAACGATCTTGGAATGTATCCATTCGTTTTGTCAAAGAATCTAAATCCTTACCAAGTCCATATTCTTTTAGCTCCATTGTTGTACTACCAGCTTTTGTTTGAATACTCTTCGTGAAGGCTGATAAGGAATTTTTGACGCGATAGATGATTCCTTGTTCTTTATATTGCTGCTGTGCTTTGTCTTTGTCTTTAGAATCAACATTTAAAGAACCAGAGATAAACATTTGTCTTACCTTTTCTGGGTCTTCTTCAATGGCTTTTTTTAATTTCTCTACTCCATTAATATTAATTAATTCAAGCTTCCCGCCATCTTTATACGAGGATGAAGTAGAAATACCGATTTGTGTCATGTGAATTTTATTCCCATCACTTGTCGTAATATCAGCATAAAAATCACTTCTTATTTTAGAGGCACCAGCTCGTAAAATAGAATCACTTCTCAGTAAGCCAGACTTAGCGGTTGTTTCCCATAACTCAATTTCTTTTTCAGACATGGCTTTTTTCTCTTCAGCCGTTAATGGTTGATAGTCTCTATTTCGCTTTTCATTCACTTTACCATTGACCAGTTCAACGAGTTCGTTGTATTTATCAACAAATTGTTTAATTTTATCAAAGATGGCATCGACATCTGTTGAAACGTTCAAGCTGACAGGCTTATCTGTTGTTCCTTTCAGCTCATATGTGATACCAGCCTGCGTGAAGGTATTATTGTTATTTTCCATTTTGAGACCATTAATTTCGTATTGCGCTTTCTGCCCTTGAGTAGTCGCAACTAATTTATTATCTCCATCCACTTGGAAGCCTAATTGCGTTAAAAATGAAGCGGAATTGCCATCTGCTGCCTTAATACTGACACCTTCACCAGTCGTACGCGAAGTCAGAGCGATCGTATCTACGTAGTTGGTTCCATCAAAGATCTGGCCTTTATAAGCCGTGACACCTAGTTGAGCATTGTTCAATTTTGACACGATTGAATCAAGGGTATCTGTATCAGTTGTATTAATGGTCACTGTTTTAGGTGTTGTAGAATCTGGTGTCGTCACCTCAAACGTGAACGTACCGTTTGCAGCAGTAAATCCAGATGTGCCAGAAGATTTGAATACGGATGCTGTCGCTAGTTGGGTCACATTAATCGAGCCAGAGGTAGCATTTGTTGAGCCAGTTGCTGTGACAGCAGATTCATTGGAGCTGGTGACCTTTTTTGCGCCATAAGTACTCGGATATGTTAAATTTAGTTTGGCAATGAGATCATCTAATTCTTTGACCTTTGAATTGACCTCGCGGTAGCTGTCTCTTTGCCATTCAAGTGTTTGTTTCTGTCGTGTCATTTTATCAAGTGGTGCTTGCTCAGTTTTCATTAGCTTTGAGACGATTTCATCAATATCAAATACATTTGAAAATCCAGTAATTCGATTAACCATGGTTTATGTTCTCCCTTCAATTACATTCTTTTATCGACAAATAAACCGACAATTTCTGTCATTGCCGCATAGAAATCAAGCCATTCTTTGGAAGGAATCTCTCTAATGACTTCTTCGGTTTGGTTATCTACGACTTTGACATAATATTCATTGAGTTTTTCATGCAATTCAAATTGAAGATGAAATTGAGTAGGTTCAATCAGCTTATTTGCTCCTTGAAGCGTTTTCTCAATTTCTTCTTTTGAAACGACTTTTCCATTTGCTTGTAAATCAGTGTTTGCATTGTCATTTTGATGATTCGTAACACGGGTTTGAAATGCATCAATCAGTGGCTCTAGCGAAGTCAACTTACCAACAGACATAGTTATTCAGCTCCTGTGCTTTAATCTATCTTTTATATCGGCTTTGAATTATTAAATTAAATATAGATGGACCGATTTGTTAAAGTTTCATATAGATGGTGTACTTCTACGGTTTCACACGGAGGAGGATCGACAAATAGGATAAAAAAATCCTCACTTTTTTTGTGAGGATAATTGAGAAAGTAAATCGAAGGACAAGCTAGCAGCACGGCTGTTTTCTTCTTGAATAGACAGGTATACTTCCTTCCTGTGAATATCAATATGCTTAGGAGCCTCAATTCCGACTTTTACTTGATCGCCTTCGATCGCAATAATTTTGACTTCAATATCGTCGCCTATTTGAATCGATTGATTTAATTTACGAGATAGAACTAACATGAGGAAGCCACCTCTAGCAAATGTTTTGTATGATAGGCTGAATCATGCAAAATGACCTGCTTGGCTTTCATGTTTTTCCGATTTACAATAATAGGCGCTCTTAAATTGGCTGTCGTTTTTTCAATAGAAGATCCCATTGTTAAAATAACCATGACTTCCACATCATTGGCATCTTCCACCCCAAGAATGTCTACAACCGATTCTTCTAAGTCAAATTCATATTGATTGAAGAACAAAAATGGGCTGCTGACAATAAAGCCTAGTTCCGCATTTTCCAAAGATTGGAGAACTAAAAATGGGGATTCCTCTGATAAAGGTAAAATGACAAATTGTTTTTGATCCAGAAATCCTGGTATCCCATTAGAGAAGTGAATGATTTGCTCCTCTTTAATCGTCACTTCACCATGGTATTTTGTTTGAATGATCATAATTCACGACCTTTTTCATTTTTCTTAACTATACCTTATCACCATTTTGACCTGTTTCGTCAACTTCTATTTTTAATTCTGGGTATTGTAACATATCAATATGAACTTTACCTGGCTGGTAGTTAACAATTGGTTTATGAGGTGTTGCCTCTATAATAGCTTTTTGCGGCTCCACATCAATTTTAAGTTCAGATGGCTGATAGTGAATTTTCACACTAAAAAATGAAGGAATCACACCGATGTTGAATTGTTTTGCTGGAGGACTGCCATTGATTTTCGCAAACTCAGCAATCGCATTCCCACCATTCTCGATCTTGATGAGTTCACTTCCTTCTTCCGCTCTACGCCCCATTCCTTCTCCAATCGCACGTTTCCCCTCCGCAGCCCATTCCTCTGAACGTCTAAAAATCGACTTAATATCCATATCGGCAAATGCCTCGGTTTGATCTATGGTTAATTTCGACGGTGTCCTTGTGATATTCATGACAGCTCTTGGCTGCTGAATCTCAAGCTCAGCTCTTGGCTGCTCTACTTCTTGCCTGGAAGGGGTTGTCGACATTTGCAGCTTTGCATAAGTTTGCTCCATTAACAATCTAGGGATTTGCATAGGTTCACCTCCATGATGCAAAAAAGCACCCAACGGATGCTTTTTCTTATCTTAAGAAATCGACAAGGGATGGCTGAATCACTTTAGCTGTCGTCGCTAAAGCAGCTCTATTTACAGTCTCTTGTTGAAGAAGATCAAGAATGGCTTTCTCACTTTCTACATCTTCGGCATCTGATTTAGCCTTTTTCAGCACTTCAAATTGCGAAGTCAAACGGCTCCCGACTAAGTCGATACGATTGGATCTAGCCCCAAGATCTGAACGCTCAGCACTCATCACTTCTTTAAACTGATCGATATTTCCTAATGCATCATCAGAATTTGTAAACGTTCCATTTTTTAATGAGTTTTCTAAATCAGTCAGCATTTCAATGACATTTTGACCACTGGCAGATTGCCCACCAAAAGCTGAAAGAGGATTTGAATTCACATTTAATGTGATTCCATCAGAAATGTTCGATTGAACCACGTTTGCATCTGTATAGTTTTCAAAGTTAAATGTAAACGTACCATCTGCATTCTCTACAACTGGTTTAACATTTGTATTCGTCCCATTAAAAACAAACTTACCTAACATCTGCGTGTTCATTGCATCAATGATTTGATTCTTCATCTGACCAATTTCCACTCCGATAGCAGCTAAATCTTCTGGCTGTTTTGTTCCATTGGCCGCATCGAGTACTTTATCTCGTATATTTGACATGATATCAATTATTTCAGTGACACTTGTTTCAGATGTATCAATCCAGTTTCGTGCCTCATTTAAATTAGTTTGGTATTGCTCATTTCGAAACATGGCTGTACTATACTGAAGACTTTTCACTGCTGCCACAGGATCATCAGACGTTTTTGTGAAACGTTTTCCAGACTGTGCCTGCTCATTAATTTTAGAGAGTTTTTCATAACTTTTACTAATATTCCGAAGTGAATTTTGAGAAATCATACCTTGCGTGACTCGCATCAGTTACCCTACCTTCCTACGACACCCATGCCGTTTATTATTTTATCTAATACTTCGTCTTGTAACGTCATAATTCTTGCAGCTGCATTATACGCATGCTGAAATTGGATCATGTTCGTCATTTCTTCATCAATAGATACAGAACTAGTTGACATCCTGCGTTCATTGGCTGAATTCACAAGAGCTGCTGAACTGCTTTCAAGGGTCATGTTCTTTTTAGCTTGTATCCCCATTTCGGCAATGACATTCTGATAGTAATCCTGAATCGTTGTGGTAGTTCCGCCGATTGGCAGCTTTAAGTTTTGAATATTAGCTAATTTCGTAGCATTCGAACCATCACCTTGCGTTTGATTAAGAGATGCAGCAATGTTATCTGTCGATGCTAAAATCACGTCACTCACTTTGATACGTGCTGCCAAGCCTTTATTCAAATCATTGTTATTCTCAATATCGAAAAAGTCTTGTCCACTTGTGCCATTTAACGTGTACCCTTGCTTATGGACATCGTTAAAAGTATCCATAAATACTTTTGCTACTTCATCCAGCTCAGCAAGCATATCTGGGTACATGCCTTTTTCAGCTCCATTAGACATGTAGCCATACGCCTCAACAAGTGCTTTTACTTTACCATTCACTTGTAATTGATCAGCTGCGATGGTTGTCGTTCCAAATTGGAGTGAGTTAACAAGTCCTGTCGTATTATCATAGGAAAGTTGTAATTCAGATTTTTCATTGGTAATGCCATTTAAAATTGTACCAGCAGATTGTCCATTAGCACCGATAATGTCGATGTTAACGGTTCCTTCAGCAATTTCCAGAGCATTTCCTCCAGAAGGGTTGTAGCTCACTTTAATATCAACAAGTGAGGAAAGCTGATCTATAAGAGCGTCTCGGGTATCATAAAGATCATTGGGAAGATAACCATTTGGCTCAACTGTTGCAATCTGTTTATTCACTTCATCAATTTGAGTTAATAGGGTGTTCACATTTTTTGCCGTTGAATCGAGTTCAGTTTTCAAATTCTTTTGTATCGTTGTTAAAGAAGAATTTAGCAGGCGGAATTGATCTACTAAAGCCTGAGCACTTGTCTTAACAACTGTACGGGCTGAAGCAGTATCAGCATTTTTCGATTCCGATAAGACTTGTAATGATTTCCAGAGATTATCAAAGGCTCTATTCAAGCCTTCATCTGTTAAATCATTCATCACTCCTTCCATTTGTGAAAGAGCATCAGACTTCGTCGCATAATAAGACAGGTTATTGTTATGATCTCTATACTGAAGATCTAAAAAGCTGTCTCGAATTCTTTCAACAGTTCCAACTTGGACACCTGTCCCCATTTGGCCGTATGTCTTGCCATCATAAACTGAAATCACTGGGTAAGGATTCTCTGCTTTAAAGGTAACTCTCTGTCTTGAGTAGCCATCAGTATTTGCATTGGATACGTTGTTTGATGTGACATACAGCCCTGCACGCTGGGCTGTGATTCCTCGTTTTGCCGTTTCTAGTCCCATGAATGTAGAACCCATAGATATCCTCCTTGTTTACGCCTTTGAATCAAACAAAGCCCTATGCTGTTTAGGCTTTGAACTCTCAAGACCATTTTGTCCGTAATTCATATTTTCTTTGTTAGGATTCACAAGATCGAATGTCAGTGAAATAAATTGAAGTGACTGCTGAATAAGCTGTTTGTTCAGTTCGTTTACATCTTTCAGTTCCACCATGATGTCATTCAGCTTCTCATATAACGAAATAAGCTCTTCTTGATCCGTTCCTGTAGCTTTTTCGATACATGCGGTGATTGTCGGCGATTGATCACTTTGTAAAAATTGAACTGCTGCTTCAATCCGCTTTTCTTCTAATTGTGAAATGGCCTGAATATATTTTTGCTCAAGGTTCAGAACCTCTGAAAGAGCATCGATCTCGTTATTTTTCAGCATTTCTGTTTTATTCTTAGACAGCTTTAGAAGCTGTTCATGTAATCCGTAGAGACGGTGCAGTTCTTCAATCATTATTTTTACTGACATTCACGCTACTCCCTTTTGTTATTGTTGTTTATAAAAATTCAACATTTTATCTGCAATGCCTTTTGTATCTACTTGATATGTTCCGGCTTCAATGCTTTTTTTAATTTGGTCTATTTTATCTTGACGTTCTTTCATGATATTCGGCACCTTTTGCATTTCGATTGCCTTTTTAGAAATTTCGACTTTGTCAGTTGATTTTGCTTGATTCGATTGCAACGTTTGTTTCTCATATGTTTTCTTGTAAGGATTTACTGGTTGTGTTCCATATCGATTAATTTTCACGGGATTCCTCTCGCTTTCCGTTACAGTCTGTCTTGATTCTATCCATTTTATCGACCAAACTGCAACTTAGTTTAGGGAATCAGTCGTTTTTAGGATTAATGGCATAATAGGTGTCTTTTTTCCTAGATTCAATCTCCCTTTTACGCTCTTCTTCTTGGTCCATTTGGCTGATTTGCGTCTTTATATCCTTTTCACAATGGCTACACAGCTTGTTTTTCCTGATCGGTTGGCCGCATCTTTCACAAGGATAATTGATATTCGGGAATTGACTAATTTGAAGTCTTTTCAAACGGATAAATTTCAGGATTAATTCTTCATCAACTTCTGTTGCGTCTACTATTTCAGCAATGGTTGATTGTCTATTACTTTGCTTACGCAAGAATTTATAAACGATATCAAAAGAACGTTCTTCTTCTTCAAAGCATTTGTTACAAACCGTTTGGATGGTGGTTTTTAAAAATAACTGATTACATTGTGGACAGTTTGCCAATTGATTCATAACCAAAACCCCTTACGTTATTTTCTTTTCTTAATATCGGTTGATTGTCATGATTTTTAACTACGAATCAACGTAAAAGAGGAAACACTTTTGGCGCCTGCTCCTTTTAAAATTTTTGCTGCATGATAGACTGTCGCCCCAGTTGTATAAATGTCATCGATTAACACGACATCCTTTAGAACGATCGGGTTTGACTGCCTTAATTGGAACAAATTCTGTTGATGTAAACGTTCATTTTTTCTTTTCTTAGACTGCTTACTTTGATGTACTTTTATAAGTGGCTCCAATATAGGTCCGCCAATCATGGAAGCAAGCATCATTGACTGATTGAATCCTCTTTCCTTTAATCTCTCTTTACTCAAAGGAATTGGGACAAGGACCGGTTCTTTGATTGAAAAAGAACGTTTAAACGCTGACTGTACATCTTTTTTAAATAGATCAGCTAAAGCCGTATCACCTCGAAATTTAAATCGAGCTAGAATATCTTTCATAAAGTCGTTGTAAGCATAAACAGATCGATTCATCACAAGAATCTCAGCAAAATCCCGTCGTTTATTCCACCTTGAACAATCCTGACACAATTGATCATTTAATTGCGCTCTTCCGCATTTGGGACAAGTAGGACCTTGAATCTTCATCAGGTGGTCCTTACATGCTACACATAAACAATCTTCATTTAATAGTAGGAATGATTTCCATGTAAAAGCAGCCACAAAATGGCTCTCACAAATTGGACAAATCAACGATTTTCTTTGTTCAACGGCAAATGATTTTCGCACCTTGGATATGTTGTGACCGTTGAAGCAGCTTCTGTCAGAATGACGAGCATCGCCGTATTTTTCTGTTTATCCACCATCTCGGATTTACTGTAGGATATTTTATCGATATCTGTTATATATTGCGGTTTCACTTGATTTAGAGAAATGGCTAATACATCTTCTATACATTTTTCACAATGACAAATCATGTTTAATTGGTTGAGATATTGATAGAGAATTTCTTTAAGTAGTATTTCTTTTGCGTTGAGTAGCATATTTTGTCTCTCCTGCCATTTGTGTTTTGTGAATATAATGTACCATGATTTAGTTGAACCCACACTATTTTTCAGAAAACTCTTTTTCAGCTGTATTATTCATTTTTACGATATGTTTCTTTGCTTGTTTCATACTTCTCGTTAAACCAAAATGAAAAAAGTACACGTCTCCATTAAAAAAATCTGGATGTCTCCCTGCTCTACCAGAAATTTGGACAAGTGCACTTTCTGTAAAAATAGGAGATTCCGCACCTAATACGCCCACTTGAACATCTTGAATGGTAACGCCTCTTTCTAGAATAGTTGTTGTAACCAATACATCGTATCTATGATCTCTGAAATGCTGGACTTTTTGCTTCCTTTCTTGATCATCGGCAGAAACTCCCTGTACATTTACACATTGAACTTGAAGAATATGAGTTACCTTCTTCATAGTAGAAATAGAAGGAACAAAGAGTAGCACTCTTTTTTTCTTTGTGATATGTTCATGCAGCCAGTTCATTGTAGATGCTGGAAGCCGATTTCTTTTTAATTTCTTTTTCCAATCTCCAACCCATTGAAATGTTGGGACAGGCAGCGGTTTTTGGTGGAAGCGCAGAGGAATTTTGATCGCTTCTAATTGTCTACAAGCAACATCCTTTTGCATTTTTTTAGATGGTGTGGCACTTAAGTAAATTCTAACTCCTGTTTTTTTCATTGACTTTAAAACAGCAAACTGAAGCCGTTCATCCATTGAATAAGGAAAAGCATCGACTTCGTCTACAATGAGGACATCAAAAGCGTTTTTATATCTCATTAGCTGATGGGTTGTAGCGATCATAAGCGGTGCCATTTGAAATCTTTGAGAACTCCCGCCATAAAGTGCAGCTATATTCAGTCCTTGAAATGCCTTTCTCATTCGAGGTTCAAGCTCAAGTACAACATCGGTTCTAGGCGTCGCAATACAAACACTCATTCCGTTATTTAGCGCATATTTTATTCCGTGAAAAAGCACCTCCGTTTTCCCCGCACCACAAACAGCCCAAACGAGCAGATCAAATTTGTTTTGGATTGCTTCTACTAGCCTATCGGACGCTCTCTTTTGCCCTTTAGAAAGTTCTCCCTGCCATGTTAATTCAACTTGTCTTGTTTCTTTCTTTTGTGGACCCGTCCATTCATAGAGAAAGCCACATTCACTTACTTTTCCCAGCATGATGCAGGATCTACAGTATACACAGTCTTTTTTACATGTTTCACACGGAGAGAGGGCAAAGTAGCGCTTGTTTGATACACCGCACCGGCAGCAGATCAAACCACTCGCCACCCTATTGACAGCAGGTGTTCTATGGATGAATCCTTGATTCTCCAGCCACTCCAATTCGGACTGTGTACATTGACATTCAATAGGAAGAAGATGCCTTGATTGTAGCTTGTGACTGAGTTCCATTGCTTTTTCCAGATTCAATTTCACGCACTACCTTTCCATTCATGTTGACCCATTATGTACAAAGAGAAGGCCTTTCGTCTAATTGTAAAAACAGAAAAACAAATCCCCTTTTCCATGAGAAAAGGGGATTTTGATATCTATCTGATGATCCAGCCAAGTGCTAAAGAGCCTTCGCCTAGATGAGTGCCAATCACGGCACCAAAGTAGCTTTTATAAAATTCAACATGAGGATACTTTTCTAATAAGTGCGCAATTAATTCATCTGCTTCTTCTTCTCTATTACCATGTATCAGAGTTGCTCTCATTGGAACACCACGTGATGCATCTTCATCAAATAATTCAAAAATACGTGAAATGGCTTTTTTGCGTGTACGAATCTTCTCAAAAGGGACAATTAGCTTGTTGTCAAAATGCAAGATAGGCTTTACCTTTAAGAGGCTTCCAATAAAAGCCTGAGCACCATTTAATCTGCCGCCACGTTGTAAATGAGTTAAATCGTCTACCATAAAATAAGCTCTTTGATTTTCTTTCAGATAATTGAGATGGGAAATCACTTCTTCTGGAGAAGCACCACCTTGGATTTTTTCAGCAGCTTCTAACACATAAAAACCTTGCGCCATACAGCTAGTCTCTGTATCAAACGGATAAATGTCGATTCCGTCAACTAGTTCATTCGCTGAGGCCGCACTATTGTATGTTCCACTAATTCCGCTTGACAGATGTATACTAATCACAGCATCATATGTTTCACTAAGTTTTTCATATAATTCTATAAGTTCACCGAAAGCAGGCTGAGAGGTTGTTGGAAGATCTTTATGTTTCTTGACTTCTTCATAATATGTCTTCCAATCCATTTCTACTTCTTCACGGTATGATTCAGTACCAAAGATGACATTCAGAGGGATCATATGAATATGATGTTTATCACGTAGTTCTTGTGGTATATAAGCAGTACTGTCTGTTACAACGGCTATTTTCATTCTTAAATACCTTCCTTATCCGTTAAGTTGCTTTTTGATCATTGTTTTTCACTAGATTTATAATACTAATCAAAAAAGCTTGCCTAATCAATAGGCAAGCCCGCTATATCCGAAAAAGACTCCTTACCTGCCCATCATTGCTCTCTAACTTGAATGTGAGAGAACTAAAAACAGGCGAAAAAGGAGTACTTGTCCGGAACATTATCTCATTTCTACCCAGCCGTTTTTAATTGCTACAACAACAGCTTGAGTACGGTCGTTTACATTCATTTTTTGCAAGATGTTACTCACGTGGTTTTTGACTGTTTTCTCACTAATAAAGAGCGACTCACCAATACCTCTGTTGCTCTTTCCGTCAGCTAACATTTGAAGAACTTCACATTCACGTCTTGTTAAGATATGAAGTGGTCTGCGAATTTCAGGATATACCTCATGCTGTGGATGTGCTGAAACGCCGCTTGTTGCTAAGCGTCGGAATTCATTTACTAAGTTATGAGTGACTTTCGGATGTAAATAAGAGCCTCCGTCAGCTACTACTTTTACTGCTTCAATGAGGGTATCTGCATCCATTTCTTTTAACAAGTAGCCTCTTGCTCCTGTTTTTAATGCATGTGTCACATAGTTTTCATCGTCATGAATAGATAGGATAATGACTTTTGATTCGGGATAAAGCTCTACTAGCTGTTTTGTAGCCTCCACACCATTTACATTCGGCATATTAATGTCCATAATGACAACATCCGGATGATAGTGTTCTACGATACGTGCAGCTTCGTCACCGTCGTCTCCTTCTGCAACTACTTCAAAAGTAGGTTCAAAATCTAAAATCCGTTTGACACCTTCACGGAATAATTGGTGGTCATCGATAATTACAATATTTACTTTAGTCACAAGCTACGCCTCCCCATGTTTATTGTTCTACACCTGAACTTTATGGTCAATATGTCTTTTGTCTCTATTTTACAATTTTATTTTGTAATGTTAACGGTACTCTAATCATGATGAATGTCCCTAGACCTATTTTTGAGTCTATGGTCATTTTACCTTCTAGTAAGTCTACGCGCTCTTTCATACCAAGTAACCCAAAGGATTTGTTTTTATTTGTTTTCACATCTTTCATATCAAAGCCTTTTCCATCGTCTTTGATAATTAACGTGACAAAGTCTTTTGTCACTTCTACTTTTACAGAGATTTCTTCAGCTTCGGAATGCTTCAATGAATTTGTGACAGCTTCTTGGGCTAGTCTAAACAGTGCCACTTCGAACTGAGAAGCAATTCTTTCATTTTCTGTATCCCCTAGGCATTGGAACGTAATTTTGGTTTTTCCATCATATTCTTCAATTGTGTTTAAGTATTTTCGCAGTGTCGGAATGAGACCCAAATCATCTAAAGCCATCGGTCTTAAATCATAAATGATTCTTCTCACTTCGTACAGTGCATTTCGCACATTCTGTCTTAGACTTCTAATTTCTTTAAAGCCTTCTTCTGTTCCACGGTCTCTAAAAATTCGTTCAATTAGTTCTGAACGCATCATCACGTTTGCCAGCATCTGAGCAGGTCCATCATGGATTTCTCGTGATACCCTTTTGCGCTCTTCTTCCTGGGCTTCAATAATTCTTAGTCCAAAATCTTGTTTTGCCTGAGCATCTTCAAGTAAAACACCGACCTGACGTAAATCTTGGTTCAAGTAGTTGAGAACGACCGTGATCTGGCTCACAAGCGTTTCTGAACGTTCAATGACATCTTGTAAGCTTAACAATCGTCTTTCGAGATCATCTCTTCTTTCCCTCAGCTGTTTTTCGCGCTGCTGGATCATGGTCAATTCTACTTGCAGGTTATGTGCTTTTTCATAGGCTTCTCGTATTTCTTCTTCGCTGAATTTGTTGAAGTTTCTGCTGACCTCAGATAATCGATTTCTAGCATGTCTCGTATGTACTTCTAGTTTATCCCCAAAATCAATTACTTCGTTGACTTGCTGTTTAATTTGCTTGAGCTCTTCTACTAGGCTTTCATATTGTTGACGGGACTGTTCGCCGATTCTAAATACTTCGTCCTTACTGCCATCAACTGTACTTAGCATTTTCATGATGATTGAATCCAATAACTTCGGATCCATTTTAGGTGTTGTCATGGCTTTTCCCTCCCGTAACAGTGATGTCATCTTTTTTTATTATAAATGTCATTGATCTGCATTTTATGTCGAATTATAATGAAAGAATGCGTATAAATCATGAAATTTTTATGACGACCCTTTTTCCGCTCCTATCATCATAACAAAATACGCTGTAAAATTCTAAAACCAATGCAAATTTTCTCTAGCCTTACAATTTGCTTGTCAGGAGGGTATGTCTTTTGCTGAACCGCTATCTCACAGTCAAAAGCCGTGGCGAGCATGAGATCGTCATTGAAAAATCACGTTTTATTTGTCATATACAACGTGCTGTCTCAGAAGAAGAAGCACAAGCCTTTATACAATCCATAAAAAAACAACATTGGAACGCCACTCATAATTGTTCCGCCTATTTGATCGGTGAACATGATCTGATTCAAAAAGCAAATGATGATGGTGAACCAAGCGGTACGGCAGGGGTACCCATGCTTGAAGTGCTTAAAAAACGCAAGCTGAAAGATACAGTTGTTGTCGTCACTCGTTATTTCGGCGGTATTAAGCTAGGTGCCGGTGGATTAATTCGCGCGTACGGAAAATCTGTGTCTGAAGCAATTAATCATGTTGGTATGGTAGAGCGCTGTTTAATGCGTACGATGCACACAACAATAGATTATACATTGCTTGGAAAGGTAGAGAATGAGCTTAGAGCCTCATCTTTTCAGCTAAAAGACATCCATTATGCAGAAGATGTGATTTTTGAAACGTATGTAGAAGAAACACAAACAGAGCAGTTCATTGAATGGATGACTGAGTTAACTAATGGAAAGAGTGTTACTAAAGAAGGCGAATTGATTTATTTAGAAAAGGACGTTGGTCCGATAAAGGAGACAGATGAATGGCACAACGAGTAAAAGTGCGTGTACGAAAGAAAAAGAGTAAGAAGAAAAAGATTTTCAAACGGATTCTGGTCTTATTTTTGCTTCTCTTCATCTGCATGGGCGGATTTGCAGTTTATAAGATTGTGAATACACTCCAGGCTGCTGACAAAACTTATGATGAATTAGAGCGTGGGGAGAAATCGAAACTCCGTGATGCTGTCATTGATATAAAGAAAAAACCTTTCTCTGTCCTATTTGTTGGTATAGAGGATTACGCCACAAATGGTGATCACGGCCGCTCAGATTCACTCATCGTCGCAACGATTAATCCTCAGGATAAAACGATGAAAATGGTCAGTATCCCCCGTGACACACGAGTACAGCTTGCTAGTGACACAACGGGAAATAAAGTAAAGATCAATGCGGCATTTGCTAAAGGCGGTAAAGACGAAACGATTGAAACTGTCGAACAATTCTTGCATATCCCAATTGACAAATATGCAACAGTAGACTTTGACGGTTTTAAGGATGTCATTGATGAAGTTGGGGGAATCGATATAGACGTTCCATTTGACTTCAATGAAAAAAGTGACGTCAAAAAATCGAAAAAGATTTACTTTAAAAAAGGGAATATGCATTTAAACGGGGAAGAGGCACTTGCTTATGCGCGAATGAGAAAACAAGATCCACGTGGTGATTTCGGGCGTAACGATCGTCAGAAACAAATCTTACGTGCCATGATTGATCAAATGGCGAAACCTCATAACATTGCAAACGTGGATAATATCGCAAAAGAAGTAAGTGATCATATAACAACCAACTTCCGCATCACAGAAGGACTTGCTCTACAGCAAATTTACAGTGGTTTTAAAGGAGACGATACTGAAACACTATCTATTAAAGGATCAGACCTTTATTTAGGACCAAATCGAACATACTTCTTTGAGCCAGATCAAACCAACTTGGCTGAGGTGCAAAATGAGTTAAGGACGCATTTAAAGCTTCCTGCTGAGTCATCGTCCTCAACTGAAACAAATACACAAACCGATTCATCTTCTGATGCAACAGGGTCAGCCGATACCCAGGCCCCTTCGACCAGCACATCAGGACAATAATAGGAAAACAGCCCGTTCCTTGGAAGCGGGCTGTTTTTTATTGTCTTTTGACCATACGTTTGTAGAATTTCGTAAATGGTTTAAACTCTTCGTTCACCAAACCAGTGACTTCAGCGATAACTTGCATAAACATGACCAGTAAAAAGATGATGATCAATGACAGCCAAATGGTGGCACTTGTCAGCAAAATCGCGCTTAAGCTGAAGACTAAACCAATCATGTAAATCACAATCACTGCCATTCGATGTGATAAGCCAAAGGCCATCAGTCGATGATGGATGTGTGATTTGTCAGGTGCTGAGATAGGCTGTTTATTCAATATTCGTCTGATGATCGCAAAGGTCGTATCAAAAATAGGCACACCTAAAATAATTACAGGGACAACAACACTAAACAAAGTAACACTTTTGTACAATCCTAAAAGTGACAGGACCGAGATCATATAGCCTAAAAATAACGACCCTGTATCACCCATAAATATTTTTGCTGGATGGAAGTTATAAAAAAGAAAACCGATGGTACTGCCAATGACGACAAGAGATAACGAAAGAATCAGGATCTTGTCCGCAGAAAATGCCATGACGGCAATCGTGGTTAAACCGATAACCGAAATTCCGGCAGCCAGTCCATCTAATCCGTCAATTAAATTGATCGCATTTGTAATCCCAACAATCCATAGTACAGTCAGGGGATATGCCATCCATCCTAACTCCAGTCGATCTGTTAAGAAAGGAACAGAGAAAAAGTCCATTTTTAAGCCCGTGCTCACGATTAAGCAAGCAACGAGGACTTGCACAAGAAATTTAAATTTTGCACTTAAATTATATTTATCATCAAATATACCTAAAATGACGATGAGTACAGCGCCAACTGATATAGCTGTAATTTTATTATGTAGAAACAGCCCGCCTGCTAGTGCTCCAGCCGCTACCCCAATAAAAATCGCCAAACCGCCCATTCGAGGCATTACTCTATCATGAACTTTTCGTTTATTCGGCTGGTCCACTGCACCAATCTTAATTGCAAACTTTTTGACGATTGGTGTCACAATTAAAACTGTAGCCAGAGAGACAAAAAACGCTAATAAGGCGCGTTCGTAATCCATAGGTCAGTCTCCTTCTAAATTGAAATCTGTATTTTGTATATTGGCCGCTCTTTCCATTATACAATTGAATATAGGATGATCACAAGCTCCCCCTAAGAAGAAGAAACAAATAAAAACGCACAATCCTGAATGAATTATGCGTTTTCTTTAATATTCGTTAATTCCACCATGTTTGTGAACAGTGCGTGCCAATCTTTTTTCATTGCCCGGCTTTGTCTTAGATGTCTGCATGTCATGTCATCTTTTTTACTGATCACTTTCTGGCAGGCTTCGACGAAGAGAGCTGGATCTTCGCCCTCTACATATTCATACACATCATTCTCTTTTAGCCTTTCCGTTGATGGAAGATTTAAACCAACAACAGGGATTCCGGCAGCTAAAAATTCATACAGCTTGAGCGGAAAAACCGCTTGATTGTAAGGAGACTGTTTGTATGGCATCATCCCTACATCAATTAATTTCATATAAGCAGGCACTTCTTCTGGTGCGACTGCTCCTGTCCATATGACATTGGGCAGTTTGAGTGCATGCTGAAAAGATGGATCTCCATTCGTTCCATCCGGACCGACAAATAAAAATGTCCAATCTGGCTGCATTCGAGCAGCTTGAGCGATCATGTCAAAATCGAGCTTCGGCTTGATCCCACCTATAAAGCCAAGAACCGTTCCCTCTCTTCCCTCTAGCACGTCTTCCCTGCTAGGGAGGTTGCTTTTTGCAAACACATCATACTCGACGCCATTTTCTACTGTAAAGACATCTTTCGGTTCACCCATGAGCCTTTTTTTGATTTGATCATGTAAGTATTGTGAAGAGCATGTAATGCTGTGTGCATATTTAATAATGCGGTTTTCAGCTTTTACAATGACTCGCTGTCTCATATAAGAGAGAATGTTGTTTTTTCCGCTGATGGGCTCTCCCCACAGGTCACTGCAATCATACACAATATGTTTCCATTCAAATAAAGAAGATAAGAGCGGAAATCCCGGAAACGTATACCATAAACAGACGGCTATGCCCTGCTTTTCTTCTTGACGCAAATGCTCAAGAAGAGGAGATAATTTATGAAAATAAAACATATCTTGATAACGGCCAAAGCGAAAAAACTTGCTCTTGAGCACATCAGGAATGGTCATTTGCTTCATTCGATCCGTTATAGGCTGAAAGGGAGTTGAATGACGAGTGGAAGATGGGCATACCCAGATGACCTCTTTCGTTTCTGGATCAGATGCAAGAAATTCCGCCAGTCGATGCCGTCTGTACCTTAAGCCATCGTGGCCCCATTCTCCCGTTGCGACAATCACATGTATGATCGAGTCTGCTTTCACCTTTATCACCTTTTTTCCCTTCTGTTTATAAACGCTTTTTGACAGCATTTGTGGCATAGTGCATAAAACACCAAGATGCTTTCACAAAATGAAGCTGCTCAATTTCTCTATAGACAAACCATGTTTTTTTCGCTGCTTTCCACTTGTTACTAGAAATCGAGTTTCCCACGATGCGATATTCACTGAGCGGCTCACTCATTCCATAGGCAGTAAATCCTTTTTTTAAAATAGAGAGCCATGTGGCTAAGTCCTGCCTTGTTCGAATGTTTGGCATTTCCACGTGTCCTACTTGTTGAAGATCGAGCATCACCGTCAAACAGCCGATAATCGTATTTTTTAAAGCTTCATTGTAGTTCAACTGAGCCGGCGCTGTGACGGTTTTTTGTAACGGCTCTCCATTTTCTGAAATGATGTCATATGCCGTGAAAGTAAAGGCATGATCATTTTCTAACATAAACTTGACCTGCTTTTCGAGCTTTGTCTGTTTCCACATATCATCGCTATCTAAAAAAGCGATAAAGCGGCCTTTCGCCTGTTTGATGGCGGTGTTTCTAGCAATAGCGGCTCCCCCGTTTTCCTCTAAATAAATGACGTTGATTCTGTCGTCCGTCTGACTTAATTCCCCTAACAACTTCCTTGTGCCATCTGTTGAGCAATCATCTGCAATGATCAGCTCCCAGTTGGAATAGGTTTGGGCAAGGACGGAATGAACTGTATCCGTTAAATAACGTTCCGCATTATACGCCGGTGTAATAATTGATACTAACGGTTGATTGTTCACCTAAGACTCATCTCCAGTTCATCATTAAGATTCTTTGAACACTTCAGGTAACACCACAAACATAAGCGAGATGCTAAGGCCAATGACAAGTCCAAGCAGTGCTCGTTTTTTCGCTGACATCCCTTTGTTCCCTTCATCAAGTACTTGGGCAGGATCGACAATCTTTGCCTGCTTCATCCCGAGCTTTGTCGATTCCAATTCATATAAAAATCGTTCTTTATCGACTTTGGAGTCATTGCTGACAGATTCATCTTCAAGAGCGGATAGTCTCCTTTCAATGACTTGCTGTCTTTTCGTAAATAAGGCTTTGTCCTGCTTTAAAAATGTATCTGACACTTGTTTCACTACCGCCAAAGCTCGAGCTTGATCAGCATCTGTAAACGACAACTGCAATTGTGTATCGGACTGGTTCGTGAGAATCAAACGATTTTTCACATCCTGCCTTTCTTCTTCCTTTACATCACGGAGTGCTTGATTCAGAAATGCATCGCTTTTTAATAGAGATGTCACTTCTGACAGATTGTTATACACACCGTCGTCATATTTCCCAAGCGTCAAGGTCACAGCAGCTGTGTAACTAGACTGGTCTACTGTCCCTTTGGCAAAAAAGAAACCAAAAGCAGCTAATGCGACAGGCAGCAGCACAAGCCAGACGATATATTTTTTCATTCGCTTCCCTATTCTTAACATAAAACCAGACATGCTCATTCTCCCAACATTGACGTATTTGCTTTTTCACTAGTGTAGCCATACAAAATCAGCATCACACGTTTGCCCACGGCTTGAAGCGCTGTTTATTTTTCATGATATTGACCGCTGCGATCACCAGCCCTAGAAACACCCAGTGGAAATATAAATTCGAGACGGAACTAGGACTGATACTTGAGACGAGAAAGCTCAGCATGGCAGCAAATAGACCTTCAATGATCATCTTGGCTGATCTCGTGTCAGCCAATTGGTATTGTTTGTACAGTGAGAACATGAGATAGGCATACACTGAGATATAACCTAGCATGACGGCAAACCCAAAATTCGTCATTACCTCTAGCAGCCAATTGTGAACTTCAACGACCTGATCTGTATCAAAGATAGAAAAGTGAGCTAAGTAATAAGACACATTGCCCGCTCCGACTCCGAAACCGTATGAATTCGTAAAGAAATGCCAGGCGTTTTTGATTAAATTCGCACGGGCAATGTTGGACGGAAGTGGTTCGCTAAAAGAATGAGCGACCTGAGAAGCGAGAAACAAGTCATCAAAGACAGAATAGATTTTGGCTGAAAAAATGGCGATACAGATGAATCCAAGCCCGCCTGCTGCCATGATAGACCACTTTTTTAAAAAGCGAGGCATCAGTAGCCATACATAGATTGCCGCTCCAGCTAATATGCCAAGCAAGCTGGCGCGCGATTCTGTTAACAAAATAAGATACAGCGCTAAGATGGCTCCTAGTAATCCGAACGCTTTGATATAACCATTTTTCATTTGGCGCATGCACGCCACATATAAGAAAAAGCTAATAGATAAAAACGTCGCAAAGTCATTTTGGTTAAAGAAGACAGCCGTAGGATAGTGCTGTTTGTACGCTGGTCCAAGATATAATGAGGTATTCGGTAAATGATTCAAGGTCAAGTGATTATAGAACCCGATTCCCATCACAAATACAGTCATGACTAGCCAAATACTATAAAAAGTCACGATCTGATCCATTCGCTGAATGTACATGACCACAAGAAAGACAAAACCCATTCCCATCGCAAGAAGAGACATATATTTCAGGCCGTCTGTGACCGAATGAGCCCAAAGCAGTGAGATGAGTCCGTAAAGAAACCATGCAGCGAAAAAACCAAGAATGCCTTTAACACGAATTTGCTGCCACTGGGATATGTACGTTCCTTTGTCTCTCATCCGCCATATGAATAAAGCAAAGACAGCCAAGAGCATGATGCGGTAGAGAAAGAGACTAAAGAACCCAACACTAATAGAGAAAAAAGCATTATTGAGAAATGTTAATGCAATTAAAAGGTAAATGGCTGACATGAATATGTGTTCACCATTCATGTAGAGCTTCATACATATAGCAGCCGCCATGAGCACCACAAGTAAAACCGGAATGACCACCATCTTCTTTAACCCGATAGGCTGTGCGGATGCCATTTGTACAAGCCCTATACCCGCTGCTAATAACATACATCCGATCATGATTTGCCATGCTGTTTGTTTCACACTCATACCTATTTTCCTCCTAAGCAACCCATCCGATTTGAGGGATTAAGCCTTTACTTCCTGTTCATAGTAGGAAATGGTACGAGCCAAACCTTCTTGTAAAGTCACAACAGGCTCCCATGCTAAGACTTGTTTCGTTTCCTCATTTGCCAATGTACTATGCACAATATCTCCTGCACGCTGCGGCTTATAAATCGGTTCAAGATCTGATCTCGTGACTCGCTTCATCGTTTGAAACAGCTCATTCACCGTGATGGAATGACCACATGAGATATTTAAACAAACGTTTGATTGAGCGGTTAAAGCTGCAACATTCGCTGCGGCTAGATCGCCTACATAGATGAAATCTCTTGTTTGTTCCCCGTTTCCGAAGATGAAAGGTGCCTCATGCTTTGCAAACTTATCAGAAAAAATTGAGACAACACCGCCTTCACCAAGTGCGTCTTGGCGCGGACCATATACATTGCTGTACCGCATAATACAATAGTCCACATCATAGAGTGATTTTGCCATGTGTAAGTATCGTTCAACTGTCAGTTTTGACAAGCCATAAGGTGAACCAGGCTGCAGTGGATGAGCTGTGTCGACCGGCAGATAGACTGGGTCTCCATAAACTGCTGCCGATGAGGCAAACACCACTTTCTCCACCCCGGCTTCAGCCGCTGCTTTGATCACATGCAGCGAACCTTTAATATTGACCTCTTCGTCGTAGACGAAATGTTGAACCGAAACGGCTACACTCACTTGGGCTGCAAGATGAATGATATAATCTGGTGCAATGTGTTTGATCAAATCGACCGTTTCTGATTTTGTGACATCTGCTTCAATGCATTGTACGGAAAGATGAGCGATATTTTCCTTCGATCCAGTTGAAAAGTTATCAAGAACGATGGGCTCATAACCTTTCTCTAATAAAGCCTCTACCGTATGAGATCCTATAAATCCACTTCCCCCAGTGACCAATACTTTCTTCATCCAAGTTCCCCCTATTATTGTGCCTTCGATACCAATTCTGTTTCCCATACGCCTGGGCGGCCGATGGACTGGTAAATAAATCCTCTCTCTTTCATTTCTGCTGGATCAAACAAATTCCTTCCATCAATTAAAATGGGAGAACGAAGTAGCTGCTTGATCTGATCCTTATCCATCTTCTGTACGTCATCCCATTCCGTTAAGATGAGACAAGCATCTGTATCTTTCACTGTTTCATAGAGATCATTGCTGAAGACCGCCTGCGGGCCAAGCTCTCTTTCTGCTTCTACATAAGCAATTGGATCATAGGCTTTGACAAAAGCTCCGAGCTCTCTCAGCATTGGGATAATATCTAGTGCTGGCGCTGAACGCATATCGTTTGTATTTGGTTTAAATGCGAGCCCTAAAACGGAAATCGTTTTTCCTTTAATATCACCGAACACACTCATCAGTTTGCTGACAAGATGGGCTCTTTGGTGGTTGTTTGTTTCAATGACAGATTCGATCAGCTTGAACCGGTAGCCGGCTGTTTCGGCAATTTTGAGAAGAGCCATCGTATCTTTTGGGAAACAAGAACCGCCAAATCCAATGCCTGCTTTTAAAAATTTATGCCCGATACGGCTATCTAACCCAACGCCTTCGCTGACTTTTTCCACATCAGCACCAACTCTCTCGCAAATGTTCGCAATATCATTGATGAATGAGATTTTTGTGGCGAGCATGGCATTTGCCGCATACTTAATCATTTCTGCACTTTCTAGATTGGTCTCAACCACTTCTGTTTGAAACGGATCATGCAATTTTTTAATGATCGTGGATGCATGTGCGCTTGTAGAGCCAATGACCGCTCTCTCCATATTCATCGTATCTTGAATAGCTGAACCTTCCCGCAGAAACTCTGGATTGGAGACGACGTCAAATGGATATTTACTGCGTGAAGCCTTTTGAACAATGGCTTGAACAAGACGTCCTGTTCCAACTGGCACTGTGCTCTTATTCACGATGATTTTGTAGCCATTCAGGTGTTCTCCAACCGTTTGAGCCACAGCTTTCACGAATGTTAAATCCGCTTCCCCCTGAGGTGTCATTGGTGTTCCTACCGCAATATAAATAATCTCTGATTCTCGAATTGCAGCGGGAATATTGGTTGTAAAACACAATCTTCCCTCTTCTGTATTCTTCTCAATCAATTCCTTTAAGCCCGGTTCATAAATTGGAACGAGACCGCTTTTTAAGCTGTTGATTTTTGATTCGTCGATGTCACAACAAATGACGCGATTTCCGATATCAGCAAAACAAGTACCCGATACTAACCCGACATATCCTGTTCCAATCACAGCAATTTTCTTCAACATGTTTCATCCTCTCAGTAAAAGCATATTGGTCGTTCCAAACTGTTTATCTATCAGTCTTTGCACATTTCATCCTGTTTAAACGGTGGATGTTGATTGATTCAGCACCTTTTCATATTGCTGAATCAGGAGCGTAGCATTATGTGATGATGAATAATCTGTATGGACGATGTGGTGAAGATCGTTCTTCACTTGCTCGTTCCATCTGTTTTCATAAAGATAAGCGTGAATCGCTTCTTTTAGCTGACTCGTTGAACGCGGTTCAATGAGCAGATGTTGATAGGTAGAAAATAGTGATGGGAGACCACCAACCCGTGTTGCGATGACAGGCAGTTTTAAAGCGAGCGCCTCAAGGACGACAGTCGGCATTCCTTCACTGTAGGATGGAAGGGCAAACAGGTCAGCTGCCATTAAATAATGTTTGACTTGTTCATTCGGCACCTGCCCCGGGAGTATAATGGATTCTCCCGCCCGTTCGGCCAGCTCCTTTGCGAGGGGGCCTTTTCCGACAAAGACGGCTTTTACACCCTCCATCCCGCTGACAGCTTCCGCTAATTCAAGCAAACCTTTCTCTTTGACTAAACGGCCGACAAAAACGACGAGCTTGTCGTGAAGCGGTAAACCAATCTGCTTTCTGATGGCTGTTTGATCCTCTGGTGTTCTAGAAAATGACTTGAGCGGAATTCCCAGCGGAAGACATTGTGCATCCACCTCTGTCATGTCATGTGTTTTCTTTGCCAGCTCTTCACTCACTGTGAGAACAGCAGACGCCTGTTTTACTGCTGCTTTAAAGGCTGCAAGCGCCCCTTTGCTATAGTTTGGATAGATGTTCACATCACTGCCGTGTAAGGTCAGAAGATAAGGGATGCTCGCTTCCTTTTGGATCACAGCTGCTGCGCCGCCAGACGGCATGGCAAAGTGCGCATGGATGAAATCCGGTGACAGTTCATAACGCTCCATTGCGCGCAGGACAGAAGCTGCGATTCGTTTACTCGGCTGAGCCCATTTTAGCTGTCCAGGCAGTGCTGTATAAGGCGGTCTGTAAACCGGTACTCCGCACCTCACTTCCTGCTGGGGAAGATCTTTTCTCTGACGATAGGAAGCTTTAAGCATCCGTAAGATGGGCGGATTGACAGGGGTAGGACAAATCACGCTCACTTCTACGCCTTGTTTGACCAGCTCCTGCACTTGCGTTTCATGGAAGACGCCTTCACTTGGATGTTTTTCACTAGGATATACACTTGTCAGCCATAGCACCTTCATGACGAACGACCTCTTCTCCATAATTTCCCTGTCACCTGCGGATACATTTTGACAAGCAGCAAGCTATATAAAGCCGCACTTAAACAAATCGTCAGTAGTAATTGAAGCAGTATATCCGCTGATGTCAGCTTCATCCCTTGATGAACAGCTACTGCGCAGCCGGCCATTAACAGCGTCATGACAGCAGGCTTTACGAGTGATTTTACATACACCTTCATATCTAGCTGAATGACATAAGCCATCAGCCACCTGCCGACAATGAAGTTCAGCAGGCTGACCCCTGAGTAGACCCAAGCTACAGTCAATAGACTGCCAGTATGGACTCCTGCATATAAGGCGCATCCATATACGATGAGCATGCCTGTATCCCAATAAAAAGCTAAGTCAGCTCTTCCTTTTGCAAGAAGGATGGAACCATTTGGATTCATCAGCACACGGAGTAGACCAACAATGCACAAAATATTCAAAACCGGGACCGCCACTAGCCATTTCTCTCCAAACACCACTTCTATAAAGCTATCTGATACGGCAGCAAGACCGATGAGGAGTGGAAAACTAATGAGTGCGAGCATATTCGTCATACTGAGGAAGCCCTCACGCAGCCTAGAATGATCACGCTGACTTTTTGCGAAAACTGGGAAAGCCACTCTCGTCACAATCGGGTTAATTTTCAGCACCGGGATTGTGACGATTTGATAAGCCAGGCTGTAAATCCCTAAAGCTTCTGCTCCAAGAAACCGTCCTATTAAAATCATGTCGATATTTGAGCCTGCCCGATTGACTAGTCTTGACGCAAGCTGGAAAGCCCCGAAGGAGAAAAACTCTTTCACTTCCCCTAATGCGAAAACGGGTGCTGGGCGCCACTTCTTCCAATAAGCCGCTGCATACATGAGTCCTTTTCCTGATTGAAGCAGTACTTGAGAGATCACATAGGCCACAATTGGATTAATAAAAAAGGCTAGAATCAGTAGAACAATCAGCGAAATGATCGTCGCTATCGTCTCAATCGTACTTAAGGTTTTAAAGGCTAAATCTTTCTGCATCATATATTGGTATTGCTGACCAATTGGTGCAATAAGAAACATGATCGATAATAACTTGAGCAAGCCTTCCAGCTCAGGTCTGGCATAAAAGGCGGCAATCAAGGGACTTGCGAGGATCAATACACAAAACAAGAGAATTCCCGTCAGCAAGTTGATCCAATATAATGTAGATAATTGACGTTCCGTCGTTTGTTCCTTTTGAATGATCGCAGCACCGATACCTAGATCAAGTAAAATCTGTGTAAATATTGTGACCGTTGTGATCATGCCAACGAGTCCAAATTCTTTCAGTGACATTACGTTTCCTAAAAAGGCGAACTGTGCAATTTGGATGATGGTAATGATCAATGCGGACAAGCTTGTCCATTTTGCTCCGCCCAGCAGGCGATTTTTCATACTTGCCATTTCTCTTCCCTACTTTACTTATCTGGCTCCGTCACCAGTCACGATGACTTTTAACGTTTTTACCATAATCTTCGTGTCGAGAGAAAATGTCAAGTTTTGAATATACTGTAAGTCGTGTGATAATTTCTCACTTGGACTCATTTCATATCCCCCATTTACTTGAGCAAGACCAGTCAGCCCCGGCTTCACTGTCAGTCTTTTTGTAAAGCCTGGAATCGTCCGATTAAATTCGGCAGTAAACATTGGTCTTTCAGGACGTGGACCTACAATACTCATTTCTCCTTTTAACACGTTGATAAATTGCGGCAGTTCATCAATTCTTGTTTTTCTGATGAATGCCCCCACTTTGGTGATACGAGGGTCATTTTTTTGCGCCCATTTCGCTCCTCCGCTTTCTGCGTTGGTTCTCATCGATCTGAGCTTCCATAATTTAAAGTAGACACCGTCTTTTCCGACCCTTTCCTGCATATAAAAGGCTGGCCCTGGTGTTTCTAGCTTAATTAAAAGGGCAAACAGTAAAATGATTGGCGTACTCAACATCAATCCGATGAACGAGAACACGACATCTATGAAACGTTTTGCAAATAAATATCGAACCATATGTTCTGTTAAAGCAAAAGAGTGGTTTCGTCTCACTTCATATTCTCTGTAAAGGTTCATCGCTTTCTCTGCGCTCACTGACCTGCACCTCACCATTCAAAGTAGTTGTTGTGTAAAGAGATGTTCTATGAAAGTCAGTTTAGCAGAGCAACATTAAGCAAATGTAAATGGACTGTTAAGTCTTGTAAAAGTGTGTTAAGAATGTGCCCTTATATCAAGTTATGCCCTTTTAAACGTAAAAAAGACCCGCATTTCTGCGGGTCTACGTGTCTTTTTTTATTTTGCCTTTACGGATTCGATCGTCTTCAGTCTAAGCGTTCCGTTTGCATCTTTTGTATAAGTTACTTTCACTTTTGATTCTTCTTTTAGGCTGTTCACTTGTTTAGAAAATGTATTTCCGAATTGAATGGCTACTTCTTTTCCATCAATGTTGACAGCAATTGTATGTCCATCAGCCAAACCGACATATGTGCCTTCTTTGGTGACTTCATTTTTCTTCGTTGTAGATTCTTTTTTTGTTTTAGATTCAGCTTTTGACTGATCATTTGTCGTTTCTTCTTTTGTGATTTCCTTACTTGAGCTTTCTTTTGCATCTTCATCAGATTGACCTGCTTGGTCTTCTGTTTGAGCAGCTGTTTCTTTGCTTTCATCATCTGCTTTTTCACTTGCAGACTTGTCTTCCGTCTTTTCATCTGTTGCATTTTCTTTCTTTTGATCTGCTGCTTCAGTTGTTTCTTTTTTGCTGTTATCCGTATTGTTATCGTTTGACTGATTTGATGTGCCGCATGCTGTGAGCATTACACCTAGAAGTAAGACTAAAAACGGCATTGTGATTAATTTTTTCAAGATCGTCACCTCTTCATGATTTGTCGATTTGCTGTCATTGGAAGGCAAATACGTGAAAAATCCACCCTCTATGTTTCGATTATAACAAAAATAACCTGAAATGAAATGTATTTTTAACTTGACATATCATTCATCCGATCTATTTTATTCAAAATATTGAGATACACCTGCTGCGATTCCTGAAGCCAGCCTCTCCTTGGCAGTCGTTGATTTTAATATACTGGCATCAATCGGGCTGGTTACGAACCCCGTTTCAAGCAAGATGCTGGGCATTTTTGAATACTTGATCACGTAGAACCCTGCTGTTTTCACACCACGATCCCTTGTGCCAAGGGCTTTCACCATCTGGGGCTGTACCTTTTGTGCCAGCTTTAAACTATTGGCCGAAGCATACGTCGCATCATAATACGTTTCTGTTCCATTTGCACCGCTATGATCATTTGCATTGGCATGGATGCTGATGAACACATCCGCACCAGCCTGTGATCCTTTGCTTACACGTGTTTGCAAGGAATCAAATGTATCAGATGTTCTAGACATGACCGTCAGCGCACCCGCTTGTTTGAGCCTTGCTTGCAGTTTTAACGCGACATCCAGATTAACATTTTTTTCAAACAGCCCATTTCCTACCGCTCCAGCATCCTGTGCACCATGACCTGGATCAATAAAGATGGTTTCACCTAACACATGATTTTTCAGCTGTGTGATCACACTGGTTCGTATGGTTGATGTTCCGCCTAACACTGTAAATGTTGAAATCTTTTTAGTCCCAATGACACGACGAATCGCGTCTGGCACTGATTGAGCGTCTGTAAGAAGAAGGGTTTGCCCTTGCTTGGCTGCCGTACTTGCCGCAGCTGCCGCATCGGCATATGCATAGCCGTTACTCATATACGTTTGGGTTGTCTTCATCGGGTATGTTTTCGCAATTCGGGCTGCCACTTCATACCGATTGGCTCCGCTGATTCTCACGGGTGATGGTAGCTTTTGATAGGCTGCTTGATTGACACTTGTTTCCCCGCCAATCACAATCGTCCGTTTCACCGCTTTGCTTTTTAATAGATTGGCTGTTTCCTGCCGCAGCCCTTTTGCATCGGTTAATAAAATAGGAAAGCCCTGTTTTGCAGCATACGGAGCAATCGCCACAGCGTCTGCATAAGCAGAACCATTCACAATCACAGCTGTATCAGCACTCTTCATTTGCTTAGCAACGTTTGCCGCCAATTCATATCGATTCTTTCCTTGTATTCGCGATACGGATAGATTCATTGCTTTTAGCTGCGCTACGACTTTTTGAGAAATGCTTGCGGTTCCGCCAAGAATGATGACACGCTTCGTTTTCAACTGCTGAAGACCTGACTTAGTTGCACCTGAAAGACTGCTAGTATTCGTTAACAGCACTGGGGCTCCTTGCTGAAAGGCATACGGCACAGCACTTAGCGCATCTGCATAAGCTTCACCGCCTACTAAAACAACTGTAGGTGCTGTCGACCAGCCTCGTTTTGCAGCGTTAACTGCCACCTCATATCGATTACTTCCCTCGATCTTCGATACATTGTGCTGCGCAAATGCAGATGGTACATACAAACATAGTGAAACCACAATCAAAACAAAACATTTGATATAAGAACGCATGAAGTCAACCTCCTTGGTTTTGAACCCTTCACCCCGGAAACACTTCATGTACTTTTGAAAAAAGGCTGCCGAGAGTCGTTTCTCGAGCAGCCTAAGAGGTGTATCTTAGGCACCCCTCATCTGTATGTTTTCTTATCTAAAATAGCCTGAAACACCGCTTGAAATACCTGACGCTAATCGATCTTTATAAGTAGCAGATTTCAAAATATTTGAATCAACTGGACTGGAAACAAAACCAGTTTCTAAGAGAACACTTGGCATCTTAGAATATTTAATCACATAGAAACCAGCTGTCTTCACGCCACGGTCTCTTGTGCCTAATGCACTGACCATTTTAGGCTGAATATTTTGCGCGAGCTTCAAGCTGTTTGTTGCCGCATATGTTTTGTCATAATACGTTTCAGTTCCATTTGCACTGCTGTTATCATTTGAGTTCGCATGGACACTGATGAAGATATCTGCATTTGCTGACGCACCTTTGCTCACCCGTGTTTGAAGACTGTCGAATGTGTCTGATGTTCTTGACATCGTCACAAGTGCACCTGCGTTGTTTAACTTTGTATTTAGACGTTTGGCTACATCTAAGTTTAAGTTCTTCTCATATAATCCGTAGCCTACCGCTCCTGAATCATGAGCGCCATGACCTGGGTCAATGAATACTTTTTTGCCAACGACAGGATTTTTCAATTGATTCACGACAGTTGGTGTCACTGTATTTGTACTGCCAACGACAGTAAATTTGGTGATTTTTTTGCTGCTAATCGTCGCTCTTGTTACCTTTGGCAGCGTCTTTTCATTCGTTAGGAGCAATGCTTTGTTTTGCTTTGCTGCAATTCCTGCCGCAGAAGATGAAGTGGCATAGCCAAACCCTCTTCCTACATAGGTATTATTTGTGCTCATATTGTATTTTTTCACAATATTCGCAGCCACGTCATAACGAGTAGAGCCTTTGATTCGCGTTGGAGATTTTAATTGATTATAAGCTGCTTTTGTGACGTAATTCTCTCCGCCTACGACAATGGTTTGTTTCACATTGCTTGCTTTTGCAACAGAAGCGATTTCAGAACGAAGGCCCTTTTTATCTGTATATAGAATTGGGAACCCTTTTTGTGCCGCTACAGGTGCAATGGCAATTCCATGTGCATAGAATGACCCTTCAACCACAACGACGCCAGCTGGCGTTTTCATTTTTTTCGCGATATTTGCCGATAGCTCATATCGGTTTTTTCCTGAAATACGTTGTGTAGAGATGCCCATTTTCTTTACTTGATTGACCACGTTGTTTGACACACTTGATGTGCTGCCTAAAACAATAACTGTCTTCGTTTTTAAAGCCGTTAAGGCTTTTTTTGTATCTCCAGAAAGGCTTGTACTATTTGTGTAAAGAACTGGTCCATTTTTTTGATGTGCCAGTGGAATTCCTGCTGTTGCATCTGCATATGCAGTTTTCCCCACTAAAACAACTGTACTTGCTGTTCCCCATCCTTTTTTCGCTACGTTTGCTGCTACAGCATACCGGCTCCCACCATCAATTCGGGAGACCGAGTTATCTGCTGAAGCTGTTGGAACAATAACGAAAATGGCGATGAGGCTGAGGATGGCTGTTTTGATCATTGAGCGCATCTTCTAAGTCCTCCTTTTATTCTTAATAGTTTGTTAGTTTTGTACCTGGATAGTAGAACGAAAGTATGGAAGAATACGAGTTTCCAGATTCAGCTCTAGCTTTGGCGCCGTATTGACTCATACCAATGCCGTGACCATAGCCTTTTCCTGAAATCGTGAAATCATTTGTATTATTCTTTACTGACGCAAACGTACTTTTCACCTTTGTTGCGCCCATGACTGTTCTAAACTCTGTCATTTTCATACTTGCCGTTGTACTTTTGTTCACTGTATACGTACCTGTTTTGTTTTTCAGATGGTAATTCAGCTTGATTGAAACGGTCTTCGCACGCTGACCTTTTGTTTTTCCTGAGAATGTCAGGCTTGAAATAGATGCAATTCTCATGTCAGATGCAGCTGTTTCTTTATTTTTCAACAGCCATGATTTTAGACCAGCAAGGTCGGCAGCATTGGCTTCTTTTGCCTTAGACCACTCAGAAGCTGCTGTACTTGCAGTCAACGTAGTACCTAATTGCTTTTTAGACAACTTCAGTGTCCACGCATTGACAGGATCTTTTGTGTCTTTTTTGGCGACTAAGTATGGCAGTGCATTCCCCCACACTTCTTCACTCGCCTCAGTGTATCCGCCATTACTAGAATAATAGGTGGCTGAAATAAGTTGATTGTTGTATTTCAGAACCTTGCCTTTTGTGGCATCCACAGCTTTTGTCGAATTTGTGTACCAGTTATATCCTCCATATACTTGGAAGGCTGTTGTATCAGGTACGACTTTTCCAATACTTTTCACTGAATACGTTCTAGCGGCAACAGCTTGTGCTTTTAATGCCTCAACATGCCAGCTCGCAGGCATTTCGTTTGGCACAACACCTTTTAGATAGTCTTCAAATGGAATATTTTCATTAGTCGGCCTGATATATCCTGATTCAATGGCAAAGTTGACGTTACCTAAGTAAGGCTTCCCTGCGATTTGAAGGACATTTTTGGTTGAATATTTCTCTGGAACAACTCTTAATGTGTTATACGTCTTAATGCCTTTTAATGAAATTTTTCCGTTAGAAATATTCAATTGGTAGTTTTGATTTTTTTTCAGATAGACTTGTTTGGCTAAAGAATTTTTTAAACTATCTGTAATCGCACTTGTGCTACCAGCAAGATGGTAAGCATATGTACCTTTTTCTTTCAGCAATGCTTTTAATGACGCTGTGACAGAATCCGGCTTCACATACACAACGGTACTGTTAGATTTTGCAGCCAATTGCGACAAAGGCATTGCATAAATATAGCTAGAGGCTTTTGCCAAGTACACTTTATCTGCATTAATGTTTAATTTTTTAATGATATTCACAGATAATTCATAGCGATTGGCACCGCTGATTCGTGTCACCTGTGAGGTTTTCTTGATTTGATTTTCTACTTTTTGTCCCGTACTTTTTGTACTGCCGATGATAATGACTTTACTTGGCATTTTATAAGACGGAATGGAATCTTTTTTTGTTAATAGGATTGGGTATCCTTTTCTCGATGCATAGGATGCAATTGCAATCCCATTCATGAATGAGTTCCCGCCGACAACAATTGCTTGCTTATAGTTACCCATTTCTTTGGCGATTTTTTGGGAAATTTCAAATTTGTCTTTCCCACTAATGCGTCTCACTTTTCCATACTTTTTGATTGATTTCTCAGCAGCTGTTGAAATACTTTTCGTATTCCCGACAATTAAGATGTTATCAGGATTCATCTTTTTCAACTGATTTTCGGTTGTCTTCGTTAGCTTTTCAATGTTCGTGTACAAAATTGGGGCGCCTAATTTGTATGCTAACGGCGATACAGAAATGGCATGATCAAAAGCATCTCGGCTCACAATCACAACGGTTGAAGGATTTTTCCATCCTGCAGAAGCAATACTATTGGCTACTTCGTAACGATTTTTGCCGTCGTATCTTTTCGTCACAGCGACATTTGATCCTGATAGTTTGTATTCCCCCGTTGTTGAGAAATCCATGCTGTTTTTGTTTCCGATATAGTTAGACAGTTTTACTGAAATTGTCGAGCTGGCCATGGCAGACTGAAAAGGTGCAATTAGTAGTGTCAGTGTCATGAGAACGATAAGTGTAATGCCTGTTTTCTTCAATTTTGTTCATCCCGCCCATCTTTTTTTACTTCTGTTTTTCAATCTTCTGAATTTCTTTTTGACCACTGTCATTGATAAAGTAAGAGATTTCTACTTTGTCACCTGGTTTAAATTCATTTAATACATCTTTAAAATTATCCGTAAATTCATAGCTTAAAGTCGTATTCACTTTTTTCACTTCGACTGTATGTGCATCAGCCATTCCAATAAATTCAGCTTTTTCTTCCAGCACCTGAGGAGTTGAACTGCTTGTCTTGTTTTCTCCTGAGGATTGCTCAGCCGTTCCACATGCTGCGAGCACGATACCTAGTAGTAGTATTAAGAACGGTAAAACGACGATTTTCTTCATTTTTTTCACCTCATGTCTTTGTATCGTCTTATAACTTAATATTTTAAGGTAAATTTAAGGTTTTTTGAAACCTTTTTTTTGTTACAACGTCTATATCTAGGTTCAGAGTAAAAAAATAACTTGTTTATCAAGATTCGTAAACCTATAATCTTGGAAGAATGATAGAAAAGGTGAGGGACATTATGAGAGCTGAGAGAAAAAGAAAGAAAAAGAAGGTTCTTTGGATTGTTTTATCGATTATTGGCTTATTCGTATTAGCCACTGGCGGATACGCGTATCATCTTTGGAATACAGCCGCATCCACTGTCGCAGGCATTCAAGAGAACTTAAAGAAGTCAGATAAGCGTGACAAAGATGTCGATTTAAGTAAAAAAGACCCGATCTCCATTTTAGTCATGGGTGTCGATGAAAGAAAGAATGACCGAGGCCGTGCAGATACATTAATATACATGACAGTGAATCCGAAAACGAAAACAACTGAAATGGTGAGTATCCCCCGTGATACGTATACAAAAATTGTCGGAAAAGGCACAATGGATAAAATCAACCACTCTTATGCTTTCGGTGGTACACAAATGGCTGCAGATACAGTAGAGGAACTGCTTGATGTACCTGTGGATTACTTTGTGAAAGTGAATATGGAAAGTTTCAAAGACATTGTCGATACACTTGGCGGCATTACGGTGAACAGCACGTTTGCTTTCAGCTATGATGGCCATTCATTTGGTACAGGAGAAATTAACCTGAACGGCGATGAAGCCCTTGCCTATACAAGAATGAGAAAGCAAGATCCTAAAGGTGATTTCGGCCGTCAGCAAAGACAGCGTCAAGTCATTGAAGGCATCATTGCAAAAGGCGCTAACATTTCATCTATTACGAAATTCGGCGATATGTTTAAAGTCGTTGAAAACAACATGAAAACGAATATGTCCTTTGACGACATGTGGACGATGATGAATGATTATCGTGATGCAAGACAAAATGTGAAACAGCACGAGCTGAAAGGTACAGGCGCACGAATCAATAATATTTATTACTATCAGCTTGATGACAGCAGTTTAGCGAAAGTGAAGAAGGAATTGAAGGATAGTTTGGAGCAGTAAAAAAGAAGACTACAGGAATGTAGTCTTCTTTTTTTATGATTGGAATGGGGCTGGTTTTTCATCACTTAAACCATAACGATGGAGAAGCTCTTCGACAATTCGTTTTGACGCTTGTCCATCACCATATGGATTAGACGCCTTTGACATGTTGTCGTACTCTTTCTGATCGACTAGAAGCTGTTTTGCCATGTTGTAAATGGTCTCTTCATCTGTACCTGCGAGCTTCAGCGTACCAGCTTTCACACCTTCAGGGCGTTCTGTTGTATCGCGCAGCACTAGTACTGGCTTCCCTAGAGAAGGCGCCTCCTCTTGTACACCGCCAGAATCCGTTAGAATAAAGTGCGAGGCAGCAGCGAAGTTATGGAAATCAACTACTTCGAGCGGCTCAATTAAGTGCACACGATCAAGATCACTGAATTCTGTCTGAGCCGCATCACGAACAGCAGGGTTTAAATGTACAGGATATACAACCTGAACATCTTCAAACTCTTCTACAATACGTCTAATCGCTCTAAACATGTTTTTCATCGGCTGGCCGAGATTTTCTCTGCGATGAGCCGTTAACAAAATCATTTTATCTGTGCCTATTTTCTCTAAAATAGGGTGTTGATACTGCTCTGTAACCGTTGTTTGCAATGCATCAATCGCTGTATTCCCCGTCACACAAATCGTCTCTTCTTTTTTATTTTCAATTAAAAGATTCTGTTTCGCCTCATTTGTAGGAGCAAAATGAATATCGGCAATCGTGCCTGTCATTTGTCGGTTCAATTCCTCAGGGAACGGCGAGTATTTATTGTGTGTTCTTAAACCCGCTTCGACGTGGCCGACAGAAATTTGGTGGTAGAATGCGGCCAAGCTTCCTGCAAAGGTTGTAGTGGTGTCTCCATGAACAAGGACAATATCAGGTTTTTCCTCTTGGAATAATTGATCTAGTTTCAACAATGCATTTGATGTGATTTCAGATAATGTCTGGCGCTGCTTCATGATGTTTAGATCATGGTCTGGCGTAATAGAAAATGCCTCAAGAACTTGATCTAGCATTTCTCTATGCTGAGCTGTTACAGTGACAATTGAATTTATTTGTGGATGTTTATTAAGTTCAAGGACAAGTGGAGCCATTTTGATTGCTTCAGGTCTAGTACCGAAAATAGTCATTACATTTAGTTTTTTCACTTGTTTATGCCTCTTTCCTAGTATAATACTTTCAATTATACACAATTTGGAGGATAAATTTAATGATATAAAAAAGAAATTTACATTGAATTAACGTTATCATTCACCCTCCTTTACATTTAACATATAAAATGTAAACTATCTAAAAATCATTTTTAGTGAAATCATTTGTCTTTCCTATGATTTGTAAGTTACACTTTATAAAGACGACCAAGAACTAACATTGATTATTAAATCGGTTATCTATGTAAGGAAGGTGCAAAGTTCATTGAAAAAAGTACGTAAAGCCATAATACCAGCAGCAGGCCTCGGAACACGTTTCCTCCCTGCCACAAAGGCTATGCCTAAAGAAATGCTGCCAATCGTTGATAAACCAACCATTCAATATATTATTGAAGAAGCTGTTGAATCAGGAATTGAAGACATTATTATTGTCACTGGAAAAGGAAAAAGAGCCATTGAGGATCATTTTGATTTTGCGCCAGAGCTTGAGCGCAACCTTGAAGAAAAAGGAAAAAGTGAACTTTTAGAAAAAGTGAGAAAATCCTCTAATATTGCTGATATTCATTACATCCGCCAAAAAGAACCTAAAGGACTCGGACATGCCGTTTGGTGCGCACGCAACTTTATCGGTGATGAACCCTTTGCTGTTTTATTAGGTGATGATATTGTCCAAGCCGAAACACCTGGACTTCGCCAGCTAATGGATGAATATGAAAAAACCCTTTCGTCCGTGATCGGCGTTCAGCAGGTAGCGGACAGCGATACGCATCGCTACGGGATCATTGACCCTCTTACCCAAGAAGGGCGCCGCTACCAAGTGAAAAACTTTGTTGAAAAGCCGCCGCAAGGAACCGCACCATCCAATTTAGCCATTTTAGGGCGCTACATTTTCACGCCGGAGATCTTTATGTACCTTGATCAACAAGAAATTGGTGCAGGCGGAGAAATTCAGCTGACAGATGCCATTCAAAAGCTCAATGACATCCAGCGTGTATTTGCCTATGATTTTGAAGGAAAACGATATGATGTCGGAGAGAAGCAAGGTTTCATTGAAACGACGCTAGAGTTTGCCCTTCAAGATGAAGAGCTCAAGAAAAAACTCATTCCATTTATGAAACAACTTCTTGAAAAAGAAGAAGTGAATTAAAAAAAGCTGCCGGCATCGGCAGCTTTTTTATTTGGTCGCTGAAATGGTCAACGTATGCTGTTCATTATCAATGACAAACAGGTTATGTTCGCCCTTTACTGCGAACTTCGTTTGTTTCTCATTCATCCAGACATTCTGTTCTGTCAGTCCAAGTGTTGAAGGAGAGATAGGCATGATCTCGCGGAACACCATCGTATTTGCCTGGCCATTTTGAATCACATAATCGGTTTTCTCAGTGGTCAGCCGCTCAACGGTATCACCTTGCTCACTTTTGACCGAGCTAAGTGTTTGCATTCTTTGCTTCAGCACAGACTCTTCTTTTCCAAGGAAAGAAAGTAAGTACTCATACGAACCCGCAGATGCGGGTGATACGTAGGAATTGAACTGTGCTGGTCCGATGGATAATGGTTTCAATTCATCTGCGTTTTGTAGCGCATCAGGTTTCACATAATACGTCTCTGATGCTGTTTTGATTTGAATGGCTTTTTTATTTTTAGCCACAGCCTTTACTTCTTGTCCAAACGATAATGTGACGTCTGCCTTTTCTTTCATGGCCCTGTCTGTATAAACCGTCATTGGATCTGCCTTAACTATGGCCTGTTGATCAATCTTTTTCATATCATCAGGGGCACCTTTCGTCTCATGGTTCGTTGACTGGGGCGCCTCTGTTTTACCTGAAGGAATTGCACCAAATGTCGCAAGTGTACGAAGCGGGCGATCCGAAAACATTGAAAGGGCAAGTAAGATGGTTAAAACAGCTATCATGGTCACTTGAAACGCTGGTCCAAAAAATGAACGTCGTTTCTCGTTCTCATGATAACGAGACACCTTCTCTGTCTTTTGTACGCCTTTTCGACCTTCTTTGTGCTTCAATTGGTATTCCTTTTTTTCTTTCTTGGAAAGCTTGTTAAACCAATCAACAAACTCCTTATACTCTTTCACAACCTTTTTCGTATCATCAAACATACGAAGTTCACCATAATGCATCCAAGCAACCCGATCACAGATTTTTTGGATTTGACTAATGGAGTGACTGACAAAAAAGATCGTCTTTCCTTGTTCTTTGAATTCGGTGATGCGATCCACACATTTTTGATAGAAGGTTTGGTCTCCTACAGACAGTGCCTCATCAATAATGAGGATATCTGGATCTATATGTGCTGAAATAGCAAAACCAAGACGGGATTTCATTCCGCTTGAATAGCTCTTTACAGGCTGGTCTATAAAGTCTCCAATATCCGCAAACTCTACGATTTTTTCATAAAGATCGTCAATTTCCTTATTTGTCAGACCCATCATTAAGCATTTTAAACGAATGTTGTCTTTACCGCTTAACTGATTGTTCAGCCCTGCCGCAATGGCAATTAACGATGGCTGGCCGTCCATATCAATCTCACCACTTGTCGGTGGAATGATTTTCGCTAGAAGGTTCGACATCGTGGATTTCCCAGAACCGTTGATCCCTACAAAACCAATCGTCTCTCCTTCATAGACATCAAACGACACATCACGAACGGCAAAGAAACCTTTTTCATTTTTATTAGGAAAAAACAGCCCTTTGATCTTGTCAGACTGCTTTTTATATAAGACGTATTGCTTGGATACGTTTCGAAACGAAACCTTTAGTTTCATCGTATAATCTCCTTACTTTTTAAAGAAAATCGACAAATTTATCCCTAAATTTCATATGAAGCAATGAACCGACTGTTAAAAAAAGAAGCGTAATCAGCCAGAAATAAAGCGTATATTTCACATCATGGAAGAACCATTCTCCCTTTAACAAGCTATTTCTGAAACCATCAATAATGTAGAAAAGAGGATTTAATCTTAAAATATCTCCTATCCATGCTTTGTCTCCAGTGAGCTTCTCTGAGATATTCCAAAAAATCGGCAGCAAAAAGAAAAGTAAACGTGTCACTGATTGTAAAAGAAATTGATAGTCCCTTACGAGTACACTAATTGTTGAATTAAACAAACTAAACGAAAACATAAACGCGATCATACATATAAGGTAGTAAATATATTGTAGCCAATGCGCGTCAGGATATATGCCATAAGAAATCAGCACAATAAGATAGACACCCATCATGACAAAATAGCTGAACAAGTTGGACATGATGACCACAGACGGCAGCGCACTAATCGGAAAATTCATTTTTGATACCATATTAATGCGTTTAAACACACTGTTTGATCCATCAAGGATCGTCGGACTAATGAAGAACCACGGTATTAATCCAGCAAGCATCCAGATGATAAATGGAACCTCCATGCCTCCAATGACAATTGGCTGTCCTCCGCGAATGCCTAAACCAAAAACAAACCAGTAAGCCAGCATTTGAATCAATGGATTTAAAAACTGCCATAAAACACCTAAATAATTCATCTGATATTTTGATTTTGTTTCATAAACAGCAAGTCGCATAATCAGCGAAAATGAGCTGATTTGCTCCTTCAGTATCGTCAACATTGCGTTCATTCTAATCTTCCTTAGATATAAGTTTTTGGGATCACTTTTTTAAAAAGCACCGCTCATAATTGTAACAGATAACGATTCACATTTCATCTTATAACAAAAGTCGTATCATTTATTCAAGAAACTAAAAATCCCCCTGAATCCTTGCGATCGTAGATTCAGGGGGCCCCTCAGATGTTAGATGATTTGATGCTCTTTTAAGAAATCAGTAATTCTTTTTGTATTTTGATTATCGTTAAAGCTATTGATCTTCAAATATTTTTCTTTATACTCATCTTCTACCACATACTGATGATCGATTGCATGTTTGACAATACGAATCAGGTCTTGAGTGTTATATGCAATTGGACCTGGTGCATTCTCTTCGTTCACAGGCGGAATGGCCTTGTACTGTCTAATTAAGTAATCTTTCTCTTCCCAATAAAAGATCGGGTAGGCTCCTCTATATTGCGCATCATAAATAGCAGAAGAATAATCTGTAATAAACACTTTCGACACTTTTAGCGCTTCTGAAGGGTTATCAGAAATAATATGTTTATACTGCGGTAAATTCTGATACACATATTGTGAAAATTTATTATGCGGTACAAGTAAAAGACGATCAAGCAAGCCTGCTTCTTCAAAGCTTTTAATGATTTTAATTAGAACTCTATAATAAGAGGTTTCCTCAATTCTATTCGTATAAATAAGCCCCTCTTCCCAATATCGGTAAGTTGGCATGAAGGCAATCTTATCTGCACCCTTTACTAACTTTGCATGGTCAAAGGTCGCAAGCCCGGTCAAAATTAAATCATCACGGTCATAGTTCATTTTATAAAACTCACCGGCTTCTAATTCAGAGCTGATGACTGATTTATAAATATTGTATTGGTTCTTGTCTTTATGGAATCCAAAAGCCATTGGATTATCAACTGGCTTAGCAAACATAATGCCATGCTGTAAAAATACGAGCGGAACACTCATGATTCTCTCTCTAAGATGATCAATATATAGTCTATCATTCAGAACATGGTTAGATAGCTCACTTGAAATAAAATAACTGGCATTAAAAATACTTAAATAGTGTCTCAGACTATATTTCGGAATGATTCCTTTTCCATATTTCGCCTTCAATGCTGGATATGCACTGGATTTCTTATTGAGAATAAAGTAATTCTTTGAGTCTGTTTGACAATTCTCTTGAACATAGTCATAAACCCTAATAGCTGATTCATCTGCTTTGTCACTCTTTTTCTCAAAAAACAAATTGACACCATATTTTTTGTCTTTATAAAACGATGATAAAATGCTCGCTACTTTTATTTTGACCTTACTAAATAAAGAATATTCCTCAGAATAAGGAATAATAGTTGACGTGACATTTCCAAAAAGATTTGTTCTTAGTACTTGTAGCTTGTCCCCATTCTTTTTCGTGATATATGTCTTAACCTTTTTATCTCTTTTTTTCAATCTTAAACTATGGATAATCCGGTGATCATTTCCTACGAACAAGTTATTGTGGATTCTGCTATCTAAATCAAGATCATTTAACGAAATTTTAAAGAAGCCATATCTTTTCAGAAACTTGATCTTTCTAAATGGTCTTGTAAATTTCGCCAATTGGTGCTCAGAGTTTCTAATATAAAGATATTCATACTTCTGGTCTGAATTATATGCGTAATGAGTCAGTCTTCCATAAACATAGAAGCTATTAAACAAACTAAAAATACGTAATCTAGAAGTGTGTTTTGTGACAAGATATGGATTTCCTCTTACTAAATAAACACCATTTGTTCTTACATATATGTAATATCTTTGTTTATTTATCACTAGAATATTAAGAATGTTATCTTCTTTGAATTGCTCTAATGTATCTTTACCGAAAATCTTAAGCGGCTGATATGTAGGAACGAGTCTAAAGTTGACGATTTTCTTTTGCTCAGTTACCTTATTTAGAATTTTGATTTGATTACGGTTATTTACAGTCACTTCAATCTCTTTATGTTCCTGCATCACATCAAACAAGATTTTTCTAACATTTAGTTCTTTATTTTGACAATCGTACGTAATAACAAAGTGGAAAAGACCATATATGATAAAGGAGATGTCCACAAATCTTTTTTCTTCTCCATCAATGGCTAAATCCATTTTGTAATTTTGATTGATCTCATCTACATTTAGCAGCCCTGAGAATAACAACAGTTCCTTTTCTCCACTGTACAAGCCATAGCGGTCTAATCCTAATTGTTTAACATAGATTTTTTCAAATTGATTGTTAATTTCAATTGAATGTATTTGTTTTGGCTGAATCATGTCAGAGCTTTCTTTCAAGATATACAAATTTTGATCCTTAGCATAGAGATAAATCATTTCATTAGAATGATCTATTGTGGATTCAAAAATCATTTGATCCTTTACATCAATTTTACAAATCCACTTTGAATCGTTTACATTTAACTCTTTAAATTCAAAAGTGGACAACTTCTCTATTTCGTCAATATATATTACTAGCTTATGTTCATCAAAATTTAGAATTTCTATAAAATTATGATAAAGTTTGTACATTGAAGCACCTCTATATTATTTTCAGCATATTTACAATACCGGATAATCTTATCTAAATTTAGCATGTTTACTGTTAAATTTCTATGTTTTTTTATTTTTACCATTACTTTTAAATATGTGTACAATGGAATAAAAAAAACAAAAAAGTACCGTTCTACATGAGAGGAACGGTACTTTTTTTACTATTTTTCAGAAAACACTACTTCCACCACACGCTTCGATGACTCTCCGCTCTCTAGGTAGCAGAATTTTTCATAAAACGGCGTAAATGAAGGTGGTAATGTAAATGTCGGCTGTTCTGTTTCTCTTACCCATTCAATCACGCGTGATGTTTCTTTTACAAGTGGTCCTGGTGCTTCTTGTTCAAAGTCGAAGTAGAATCCTCTGAGCTTGTCACGATATGTTTCGATGTCTGGTACATAGAACAGCATCGGACGTTTAAGGTTTGCATAATCAAAGAACACGGAAGAGTAATCTGTAATGAGTAGGTCGGAAATCATATAAAGGTCTCGAATGTCCTCGTAATGAGAGAAGTCATAGGCAAAGCCTTCATATGGTCCGAGATCAAAGTTTTCCGCTACTAAATAGTGCATACGAAGGATGATGATATATTCTTCTCCGATAGATGCTCGTAGCTCATGCAGATCAAGGTCTAAATCAAATTTGTACTGCCCTTTTTTATAAAATTGATCGTCTCTCCATGTCGGTGCATATAAAATCAATTTTTTATCAAGCGGCAAGTTCATTTTTTGTTTGAGCGCTCTCATTGTTTCTTCATTGTTTTGATTGTGAAGGAAATCATTTCTCGGATATCCTGACTCAATCATGGTCTTTTGGAATTGGAACGCACGGGTAAAAATTTCGGTCGAGTATGCATTAGGAGAAATCAGATAATCCCAATTCGATGCTTCTTTCGTGAAATTCTTTTTGTACTTCTTCGTGTTTGTTCCAGGCATATGCACTTCGTCCATGTCCATCGCCAGTCGTTTTAATGGCGTGCCGTGCCATGTTTGTAAGTATTGGGTGTGTTCTGGTTTTGGAACCCATAGCGGCAAACGACTGTTTACGACCCAATACTCAGCTCTTGCCATTGCAAAAATCCATTTCAATGACAGACGATTGATATAGTAGATGCCTTTTTCTTTAAATGGTGCTTCATGACCTTTTTTAACACTCCAGATCAGCGTATATTCAGGGTGAATTTCTTTCATATATTCATAAATAGCACGCGGGTTACAGCTGAATTGTTTCCCATTAAAGCTCTCAAAAATAACGGTTTTCTTTTTGACAGACAGTTTACTCGCCAGTGTAAAGGTCGTTTGGAAAGTACTTGTCACAAGGCGATTGCGAACTTTTTTAATCTTACCCACTTGCTTCTTGAATTTCTTCCACTTGCTTTTTACGTAGTACTTAGCACGTGTCTTCATGGTGTAATCATTAATTCGGATGCCTAAAGTTTGTCTTTTTTTCTTTCTGTACACTTCATATCGAATCGGTACATCGTTTCTTTTATGAATTTGAACAAGTCCTTTGAGTTTGTTTGAACGATCTCCAAGCACTAAAGAAGTTGTTGTTAACGTTTCTTCCACTCCGTTAACATCGCAAATAAACTCAAAATAGAAGCGATAGACAAACCGTTTGTTTAAGGAATAAGTTAACTCCTCTAAAGGAACTTCTGCTGAAAATTGATACAGTTGTGGTGTTTGATGGTCGTCACGATATTGAATGACTTCATCTTTTTTATGTGTCATCTTGACAGGAAAACGATGCTCAACTGGTTCCTCACCATTTTTCTTCAATAGAAGCTTTACTTCTTTGATCTGATAAGGATGCTCTGCACTTAGAACGCCTGCATACCCAGATAAAGATAGCGTGCATTCTTTGTTGAGCTCGATATGATGGAATTTCACAACTTTGAGCTCCCGTTTGATTTTCAATGAAGCATTGCCTTTGTCTGTACGATATGGAATAACATACAACAGCGCTTCTTTATCTTCTAAAAATGTCAGCTCTGGCGTTTCAATTTCCATTTTCAAACGACGTTTATAATATGGTGTTTTTTCTTCTATTTCGGAAGTCGCGCTGGTATCCGCTTCTTTTGCGTCTTCATCCTCTTCTTCCGAATCAGAATCATAGGCTGAGTCTTCGAGCTCGTCTTCGTCCTCTTCTTTGTTTGCGCTCAGATAGTCCGTGACATATAAGTTGTATGTCTGGCCTTGCTCTAACGCAAGCGGAAGCGATGCTTCACTCAGTACCAATTTGAATAGATTCTCTTCTTGATGAACAAGCGGGAGGAATAGTTCTTGTTTTGAGACCCTTTCCCTCATAAACAGATAAAACTCTCTATCTGCTAATGGCATGTCATCGTAGATGCGAACGAGCATTTCCAATTTTTCATGATGATTTTTTAAACCTTCAACGACACTCTTCTTATGGATTCCCTCTTCAATCATTAATCGTTAATCTCCTCTGTTCAAAAATCTTACCGTTATTTGTATCATTATTTTACTTTCCAAGAATAGTTCCCCTGTTTCGTTTGATACGACCAACCATCAATTGAAGATGGTTTATTGGTAAGGAGCTCTCCCTCTACTTCTAGACGTTGCAAAACTTCTTGAAGTTCTTCTGTTTTAAAGCGGATGTAAAAATCCACAAATTTTGTTTGGTTGGTTTCGATGTTTTTCTTTGTTTGAAAATGACCAATTGGGAAACTGACTTGATCATTCTCATCAATTGTTTGAGAAATGATTTCAGCTCCATTCACTCGATCATATCCTGCAAAATCAATTTCCACATGATCCGCTTGGCTCATTTCGTCTGTCATCTTAAGCTGAAGATGAAGAACATGGTGTTCAGAGCTAAGATCATGCAGCACCCATTTCGTGCGATCCACGATCTTTCTCAGCTCATCTTTACGTATACGGTTTTCCAGCATCTGATGAAGTACTGTTTTCCAAGCTGACATTTCATCAGAAGGCACATGGTAGAAATAAGTTTGTTCTCCTAAAACCTTCTCAACATCTTCTTTATGCTTAGTATCGCCAAAGAAGACGGCATCCACTTGCTGTTTTCTTATTTGTTTAAATAATTCTCCATATTGAGAATTGATATGGTGCGGATTTTCCTCATAATGGGCTTCATGCACAAAAGCAGCATAATAAGTTGATTCCGGTTGATCTATTTTAAACAAGTGGCGGTCCTGGTCCCGGTCCTCTGTGACCATCAGTTTTAACCGGTCATTTTGTAATTGAATGCTGGATAGCCATTGTTGTTTTATATCCGTCTTCTTTGTAAATGTTTGAATTCCTGTTTTTTTATACCAATTAATGTGACGGACTGGATTCTTTTTTGCATCACCAGCATAGATGATCTCCATAAAAATGCTGCCATCGTCCTTGATCAATTCTTCTAAATAGAGAGCACCTGTATGAGGAACAAAGCTTTGAACTCTGCGTAAAGCTCCCTGCCAATTGTATTCTTCTCTCTTCATTAATTGCTGCTCTTCATTATATTGATCAATCATACAGATTGGGGAAGAAGGCAGTTCATATCTCGTCACCTGAATGGTCGATGTATCTGCCGGGATAACTGCTTCATTGATGGATTGAGGTACTTCACCCGCAATAAACTCCGAATAATACCTTTTACTTCCGCTCTCTGGCAGAATGTAATGTTCAAATACATTCAGGATGTCAATTTGAGGATGAAAGGTCTCCTCCAAGCGGCGAATACGTTCCTTCACATTTACATCGAAATTCAAAGTTAACATCGCAGTACGTTTATGTTTCTCAGCCAATGGCTCTATTCTTGCTTTTAAAGACTTCGTTAAGCCGTCTTCCTCATTTGGTACGTCACCTACAATAAAGTAGTAGTCCATGTCAGGAATTTCAACTAATGTCATCGTTTCATTTTGTTCAGGTTGATCCAATGTATCTTCAACTTTTTTCTTCATCCAATTTTGAAACAAAGGAAGCTCTCCTTAAAAATCATGATAACTTGCTCATTGTATTTTACATGAAAAAGCACTTCTCACCAAAAGATAAGAAGTACTTTTTTTCGATCTATTAAAGTCCCGCAATTTCTTCCTTAATTTGAGTTGTCGAGATACCTTCTGTTCTCTTCAAGTAAACGACTTCGCAATGCTCTTTCAAGAAATCGAATTTACCTTCCCAGTCATCTCCCATGACAAAGACATCAATGTCATGCTCTTGTACATCGCGGACTTTTTGATCCCAGCTGTTTTCTGGAATGACTTCGTCTACATAACGAATGGTTTCTAAAATCAGCTTTCGATGCTCGTAGCTATGATAAGCCTTTTTGGATTTTTGTAAATTAAATTCATCTGTCGAGATGGCTACCACTAAGTAATCTCCAAGCTGCTTTGCACGCTCTAGCAGCTTAATGTGCCCCCAGTGTAATAAATCAAATGTACCGTAAGTAATAACTTTCTTCATTGCAAACATAAACTCCTTTCTTCATTCCTTATTCGACTGCTTCAAGCAGTAATGTTTATCCGTAATCCTATTATCTTCGATCGTGTTTTTCGCTCTTCGGAACCTCATTATATCACAGCGCCTAACAAACGTTAAGCAGATGTAAAGACAAACTATTTCCAATTTAATGGGCACGGAACGTAAAGTCCGAAAAATCAATGTTTTATGAAGCACCTTCCATATGAAGTTATCAAAATGTCACGAAATTTAAAGGATTGTAAAGTTATTGTTAATATTTCATGGAGCAACTGTGATAAAATGATGAGTAGGCGAAGAATGAATTTACAATGAACGTTTCATAGATAACAAAATGAAAAAGGAGGTCTGAACAATGCAAACAGAAGTGGTCTCTAACCTTTCTTATGTAAATGGTGACTTAGATGAATTTATTAACTATATCAACCAGCATCATATTTCCCAGAGAAGAGGCGCCATGATTGCGACAGTGAATCCAGAGATCGGCTATGCTGTCATGAAGGATGATGCATATCATCAAGTGGTTTCTTCCGCGGATTATGTACTGCCGGATGGTGTAGGTGTTGTGTTGATGTCACGCATGACGCAAAGTCCATTGAAATCAAGAATTGCAGGTTTTGATGTGTTTATGTCTATGCTTGATCTTGCAAACAAGCAATCTAAAAGTATCTTTTTATATGGGGCGAAAGAAGAAGTGCTCGAGGCTGTCAAACAGCGAATTGATACGGAATATCCGAATGTGGTGATTGCAGGGAGCTGTGATGGTTATCAAGCGGATAAACGGTTTGTGGCAAAACAAATTGCTCGTTCAAAAGCAGATATGGTGTTTGTTGCTTTAGGTTATCCAAACCAAGAGAACTTTATTTATGAATACCGTCATTTGTTCCCGCAAGCTGTTTGCATCGGTTTAGGTGGAAGCTTTGATGTATTTAGCGGAACGGTGAAGCGTGCACCACGCTGGATGATTAAAACAAATACGGAATGGCTGTACAGACTCATTGTCAATCCGTGGAGATGGAAACGAATGCTGAATATTCCAAAGTACGCTTTTGCCGTATTAAAAGAAAACAAAGGGAAAAAGCGCTACTATCCTGAGCAAGTAAAAGATCAGACGAAGCAGCTGTGAGAGACTGATACATGATGAATATACGCTCAATGATCATCTCATGCTATGCAGCTTTTGTTTCTTTTGCTGGATGGCTCATGAGCGGCGTGAAACCTCGTGACAATCAGGTGACGCTGCTTGTTTCATTCCAAGAGAATGCAGCTGCTCTCATCGATACTTATCAACAACAGGCGAATATGACAATGAAGCTCACTGTCCTCTATACGAAGCATGCTTCCGTGATAGAAAAGGACGTGCCTCATGTGTCATTTCGCTATTTTCATGAAAAAAATCCCTTCCATCTCATTCAATGTATCTATACGATGCTAAAAAGCAAAGTTGTCGTCACAGATAATTATTTTCTGATGACAAGTGTGCTAAGAAATAGACCTTCTACCACTTGTATTCAAGTGTGGCACGCCAATGGTGCTTTGAAAAAGTTTGGTCTTGAAGATGCTTCAAATCATCACCGGAGTTCTCGTGATCTGCAGCGTTTCAAGCGGGTCTATGCGTCTTTCGATTATATCGTTACTGGCTCAGATCACATGCGCGAGATTTTCAAAACTTCATTTGGCGTCAAGGACGATCGTTTTCTGCCAACAGGTGTACCATTCACAGATGCGTACTATGATGAGCGCCCTATTTCCTTTCAGATGGATATTTTTCCAAAAGGCAAAAAAGTGCTGCTGTATGCGCCGACCTACCGGGACTTTGCAATGGACGGTCTTGTCTTACCTTTTTCTAAAGAACAATTGCAGAGTGAGCTGAATGGTGACTATATCCTGCTCGTCAAACTTCATCCTGCAGTGAAACATTTAGCCAAAGCAGAAACAGATGGTGAGTGGATATTTGATGTGTCCGATCAGCCGCTCTTTCCATTGCTCTCTGTATGCGATGTCCTGATTACAGATTATTCGTCCATTGTGTTTGAATATGCGCTGCTCCGAAAGCCTGTTTTGTTCTTCACTTACGATCTAGAGACTTATCGCATGAAACGCGGTTTAGTCGAACGTTATGAAGACATTATTCCAGGAAAGGCTTGCGTCACTCAAGATATGCTCTTAAAGGAGCTTAAGGGGCTAAACGAATCAGCCAATCAAGACTTATTGAAAACCTTTGCTGAGGAATGGAACCAATATTCAAAAGGGAAATCAAGTCAGCAGCTTCTTTCCTTTATTGAACATCAGCTCTTACACAAAAAACGTCCGGCTTCTCATTAAGAAGCACGGACGTTTTTTTATTTGTTATACACGGGGATATCATAATACAGCGTATAGTTATCAAGTAAGTTATACAAACTATACATACGAGTGACCTGTTTAGAAGCCCAGCCAATATCTGTTGCATATTGGTGAGTCGCTGTCGCAGACCACCGCATTTTGTAAATGGTATCTTGTTTGTATGTGGCGTTATTGATGTAGCTGTTGCCAATGAATTTTGCCCCGCCAATAATGGCTGCCTCTGGTGTGAACCATTGCTGTTCATACGCATACTTTGCACCGAGGTAATTCGGGTTACTGTCATATGCACCAATGCCATACATGTTGTAAACGATTCTATCATTAAACTTCGTACCGTTCGCTAAAATGGAACTGCCGTTGCCTGTTTCCAGCAATGCATGTGAAATGAGATAGATTTCGTTAATATGATACGTTTTCGCTGCTGTGATAAAGGCTTGTCCTTTTCCGGCAAGAATGCCTTTCCCTGCTAAAATCTTCGTATTCACTTCAGTCGGGTTGAGATTTGCAGCTTCAGAGAGTTTGAGAAATTGAAAATAAGATTGAGTGCCCTCCGCGATATTCGCTGGGTCTACATATTTTAATACTTCTGCTGAACTCGCATTTCTCCAGCCGAGGCTGATCTTGATCCAGTTGCCTTCTTTTCCAAGCTGCTTCACTTTTGTTCCTTTGTTCAGCTGTGCGACGATGTTGCTTGCCGAACTTGAATCAGGTGTAGAACGTACATTTAGCCCGTCTGTATTCACTGTGGATGTCGCTGGGTCTACATATGTCGCATAGACATATGCTGCACCATCTGTCTGCGGCGATACCTTCATTTGTTTGTTTACCATCTCATTGACAGTGAGGTTATAATTCGTCTGCATCACCATTGGACCGTTTTTGATTTTTGTCGCTGTGGCTGTCCAGCCGTATTGGCTTTTCACAAAAGCAATGGCCGCATTCGCATTTGGTAACCCTGTAAACTGCTGTGTGATGTTGATTTTATATGCCGGTTTTGTCGTTGTTGTATAAGCAGCTGGTTCATTTCGTTTTTTGAAGAATGTCATGCCTTGGTCTCTTAAGGCAGCAGTCGAAATGACCCCTGTTTTGATCTGATATTGACCATAATCAGTTGCTCCCGTTTTTTGAGCGGCTGCTTTCATTTTTTGTTTGGTTAAATAACTTAAGGCTTGATTCAGTTTTGTCTGATTCACAGTCGCCTCTGTCGTAATACGGTATTGCTTAACAGCTTCTGTTAATGTTTTTGTACTGCTGGCAACTCCATTTTTCTTGATGATCTCTTGCGCTTGCTTTACTTTGCTTTGATCATATACAGGGGTTGTGATTAGGCTGTATGCTTTACTGACGGCTTGTCCCTTGCCTGTTGTGATGCTGCTTGTCACCTTTTGTGCCTTTAAGTATGTAGCACCTTTATTTACTTTTGTCTGATCTGTTGCCTGATTCACAACAAGTCGATACGTGCTGTCAGATGCTTTGCCTGTTTTTTTCGTTGTGGCGGATACTTTTTTCTTTTGGAAAAATGCCGTTGCTTTTTTCGCTTGATCATCGCCCAAAAGATTCCCAGTCACTACTTGATATGGCTGTGTAGAGGAGATCTTTTTAGATGTATAGCGCCATTTCTTTTTCTTGAAAAAGGCAACTGTTTTTGCGTAAGTTGTGTCATTTAATTGATTGAGCTTTACGATATAATTTTTCGTTTTTCCTACTCGCTGTACAGTCCCTGACACACCAGCTTGTTTCTTAATCTGAGCCGCCGCTGAGGCTGCTTGCTTACTGTCTTTGAAATAGCCTGATTCCATGCTATATACATTTTTAACAGCTCCAGCCTTCTGAATCTTTCCGCTAATTTTCGCTTCTTTTTGCAGCTGGGTCAGAAGGGTTTGCGCTTTAGACTGATTCGTTTGTGTAGCAGATGTGACGATGTAATACGGTTTGCCTGCTGCTACCGTTTGGAGTACTGCTTTTAAACCAGATTCCTTTTGAAAACCTTGCAGGATGGTATTTGCCTTACTCTGTCCAACAATATTGCCTGAGATCAGCTGATACACGGTGCCGGCCTTGTTTTCAGTTTGGTATGTACTCGTGACTCCGGCCTGTTTTTGTAGTTCGGTTTGAATATTTTTGACTTTCGTTTCAGAATCAATGGCTCCTGAAATGACCTGATATGATGGTCTGCTTTGATTGATAGCTTCATACGTGCTATTGAGTCCTGATGTTTTCGTCAGCTCGAGCGTCAGTTTTTTCGCCTGACTTTCATCGTTGATTGGATCAGATACGATTTTCTGTAAAGGAAGGCGGTCACCTACTGGAGACACCGTACCGCTCATGCCTAACTCTTTTTTTAATGCAGCGGCACTTGCATTAGCTGCTACTTGTGAGTCATATCCTGAGGCAGTCAGTTGATAAGTCGATGTATTTCCTGAAGTTTGATAAGTGGCTGTCCATTTCTTATCCTTTTTCAACGTGTCAACCGCTTTTTTCACTTCTGCTTCTGTTGTAAATACTTTTGAGGTGCTAATCGTATAAATGGATTGATCGACATAGGAGGCTGCTTGCACTTCTTTGCCTGTGTGTAATGTCATACCAAAGGCAGCTGCGAGTAACATAATCTTGATGGTTTTTTTCACGTTCCCTGTCCCTCTCTTAACTTTGCATAATAGTCTACTAATCTCTTTATCGACAAAAACAAGTCTCTTTCAAGTCTTTTATGCAATAGAAAAATAGAGGACTCTCGAAGTCCTCTTCCTCTTTTTCTTTATATATGTGACACAATCAATTCACAAGATCCTTCAATTGTGAAGTTCCCTGTTTCAGCAGGCAGGATAAAATGGGCTCCTTTTGGCAGCGGATATGTATGTCCATTATGCTCTAAGGACCCTTCCCCATTAATAACGCTGCACAGCAAAAACGGATAATCTTGCGATAGCTCTACTTTTTGATCAATTTCCCATTTATACACAGAGAAGTATTCTGCTTCTACAAATGTTCTAATGGTCACCCCTGGACGAGTTTCTACTGATTCATCTGCATAACCGTCTACATGAGGAACCGTTGTGACATCAATGGCCTGCGTGAAGTGAAGTTCACGTTCATGGCCATTTTGGTCTTTTCGTTCATAATCATACACCCGATAGGTCGTATCTGAACTTTGCTGCGTTTCGAGAACCAGTGTGCCTTCACATAGTGCATGAATGGTACCGCTTGGCACATAATAAAAATCGCCCGGCTTAATTTTCACTCGCCGCAAAAGGCCTTCCCAATCTCCACTGTTCATCATGGTCACAAGCTCAGTTCTCGTCCTTGCATTATGACCGTAGATCATTTCTGCGCCTTCTTTGCAGTCAATGATATACCAGCACTCTGTTTTCCCAAGCTCACCATTTTCATGTCTTTCCGCATAATCATCATCTGGATGAACTTGAACGGATAAATCTTGGTTTGCATCTAAAATTTTTGTTAAGAGCGGGAAGCGATCGCCTTCTATTCCCCCAAACAATTCTCTGTGATTGTTCCATAGTTCGATCAGCGTTTTCCCTTTATATGGACCGTCTTGCACGACACTTGGTCCGTTTGGATGAGCAGAAATTGCCCAGCATTCTCCCGTTTGATCAGAAGGAATATCATAGCCAAATTGATCCCTTAAGGCTGTACCTCCCCATATTCTCTCCTTCAATTCAGGCAGTAAAAAAATTGGTGACTGCTTCATTCAGGATGACTCCTCCCTTTGCTACCCTTTGATAATCCTTGCCTAGCATAATGAAAACTAGCAAGTCTCAACTTTTATTATGACGCTATCTAAAGAGAAGTCAATCCTTTCAGTACACCGAATGAAAACGATAACAAGAAAATCATTTCACCCTTTGACAGAGCCTGCAAGAAGCCCTTTCACAAAGTATTTTCCGAGTAGAATATAGACCAAAAGTGTTGGCAGCGCAGCCAAGATGGCACCTGCCATTTGAACATTCCATTGCACAATTTGACTGCCTGATAAATTTTGCAGTGCAACCATGACCGGCTGATTCTCTGCCGTGGTCATAGTAACCGCAAATAGAAACTCATTCCACACATTTGTGAATTGCCAAATGGCAACCACGACAAACCCTGTGATGGAAAGCGGCAGAATCATATGTCTGAAGATCCCGATAAATCCGGCACCATCCATCTTCGCTGATTCAATCATTTCATCAGGAATGCTCACATAAAAATTGCGGAACATGAGTGTTGTGATTGGCAGGCCATATACGACATGGACAAGCACAAGTCCCGGAATGGAGTTATACAAGCCGATTTCACGTAAAAATTGAATAAGTGGAATGAGGATACTTTGATATGGAATAAACATACCAAACAACATGAAGGTAAACACCACTTCTGATCCTTTAAAGCGCCATTTAGACAGCACATAGCCATTCATCGCACCTAATACAGCTGACAATAAGGTAGCAGGAATGACTAGATAAAGAGAATTCATTAAATTGGGTGATAACTTTTCAAAAGCGATTTTGTAGCTTGAGAAATCTAGTGTAGATGGGAGCGACCACATTCGCTCAAGGGTCACTTCACCTAATGGCTTTAAGCTTGTGACGAGCATGACATAAACAGGCATGAGAAAAAACAAACTGCACATTATTAATAAAGCATAAAGAACTGGACGGACAAACCCTCTTGCGATCATGATGAAGCCCCCTTCCGGCTAGACAGGAGATACGGCACGATAAAGACTGCAACAGAAATCAGCATAACGATCGCAATGGCGGCACCACCTGCATAATGGTTTCCTCTAAAGGTCATTTCAAACATATAAACACCTGGCACATCGGTGACAAAGTTTGCACCTGGTCCTGTCATCGAGTAAATCAAATCGAAGATCTTTAAAGAGATATGTGCCATGATAATGACGACACTCGCTGTGATTGGTTTTAACAGCGGAAAAATGATTTTCCAGTAGATTTGCCACTCGGTTGCGCCATCCATTCTAGCAGCCTCTCTCACTTCCTCTGGAATTCCTCTAAGACCAGCCAAATACATCGCAAGTGAAAATCCTGTCATCTGCCAGACAGCAGCGATGACAACTGCAATCATTGCTGCCGGTACACCAAACTCAATTTTTCCCCAGACAAATCCAGCTAAAATGTTCGTATCCGTGTACCACTTGGGCTGGATGCCGAGTGTTTTTAAAAACAGATTCACCCCAGTTGATGGATTTAGGATCCATTGCCACACAACACCTGTGACAACAAAGGAAAGGGCCATCGGAAAGAAAAAGAGATTCCGAAAAAGTGATTCCCCCTTGATCTTCTGGTCTAGTAAAATGGCCAGTACAAGCCCAGAAGCAATGACTGCTCCAATAAAGAATAATGTAAAAAAGACCGTGTTTCGAAGATCTGACTGAAAGCGAAAATCTTGAAACAGCATGACATAATTTTTCATACCTGCGAAAGAAAAATCAGGAACAAGCGAGGTCCAGTTCGATAATGAAACATATCCTGTCCAGCCAATAAATCCGTAAACAAAAATGAATAATAAAACAGCTGACGGTGCTAAAAATAGCAGGGCAAGCAGCTGGTCTCCATTCCATTTTTTCCGAACACGTTTCACTTTTGCTGCTGGTGTTTTTGTGGTCGGCGATGTGTCCATGCGCATGAAGCTACACTCCTTTTTTTAAAAAAGAGGCGGTGCCTAACGGCCGCCTCTTTCATCTTTATTTCATTGAATCTTTTAAAGAAGAAACGAACTGGCTGCTGTCTTTTTGTGTCACGAAAATATTGACGGCTTGGTTCGCCTTCGTGACAAAACCTTCTTCAGCAGCTGAGCCATGCGCAAGAGACGGTGCCAGCTTTGACTCTTTAAACGCCTTCATTGCCGATTTTCCGTATTCATCATATTTTGATACATCTGCATCCACACGAGCCGGAATTGACCCTTTCAGCGGATTAAACGCATCCTGTCCTTCCACAGATCCTAAGACAGATAAGAATTTTTTCACGTTTTCTGGTTGTTTGACACCCTTCGGCAGTCCGAATGTATCCGTGATGACCATAAAGCTGCCCTCCGTACCAGGAGTTGCCACGTATCCAAAGTCTTTATTCACCTTCAAATCTAGATCATTCACAAAGTATCCTTTTGCCCAGTCGCCCATGACATTCATTGCAGCTTCCCCTTTTGCCACGAGTTGTGAGGCATCCTGCCAGTTACGCGAGCTATGATCGTCGTTGACGTACTCGAGCATACGTCCAAAGATGTCTGCCGCTTCCTTCACTTTTGCATCATCCATTTTTAAGTCGCCCGCCCAAAGTTTTTGATAGTCATCTGCACCTAATACACCTAGAAGAACGCTCTCAAACAAATGAGTCGCTGCCCAAGGTTCTTTATCCCCAAGCGCAAGAGGAGTAATCCCTTTTTTCTTTAAGGCATCGGCTGTTTTGAAAAATTCATCAAACGTCGTTGGTGGCTGTAAGCCCTGTTCTTCAAATACTTTTTTGTTATACCAAAGCACATTGCCTCTATGAATATTCACTGGAACGGAATAGATTTTCCCGTCTTTGCTCACAAGGTCAATCAGTGATTCTGGAAATTTATCCTTCCAGCCTTCTTTTTCATATAGATCATCCAGCGGCTCCATTTTGCCTGCGGCTACCCAGCTCTCATTCAGCTCTGCTCCCCCGTGTACTTGGAAAGTAGCTGGCGGATCATCTCCTTGCATCCGGCTTGTTAGAACAGCTTTCGCATTCGTACCAGCGCCACCAGCGACAGCTGCATTTTCAATTGGAATGTCTTTATTTTTCTCTTCAAACAATTGAATGAGTGCCTTCAGCCCGTCTTCCTCACCTGCACCAGTCCACCAAGAGAAAATTTCTAGTTTCTCCGCTCCGCTCTCTTTTTTTGCATCTGAGTTCGTCGATGAACTGCAAGCAGAGACGACCAGCATACAGAGTGCCAATAAAGTAAAGCCTAATTTAAACTTCATCATGGATCCCCCATCCCTATTTTGTAAGCGTTATCAAAATAAGTATACTGGCAGATCCTTTCCTTTTTTCAGGCAAACTTCTTCACTTTTTTATGAAATTCTTCATTTTTTTACGACCTGTTTTCGATATTCCTTCGGTGAACAGCCAACCATTTTTTTAAACACACGACTGACGTAATTTGGATCAGTATATCCAGCTTGATAGGTGATTTCTTTTAAACTAAGCGAACTCTCTTTCAGTAGCTTCTTCATTTTATCCATCCTACAGGTCGTCACATATTCTTTAAACGTTAGACCTGTCTCATCCTTAAAGCGTTTGGTGAAATACGTCGGGCTTAAATCAACATAGGCGGCCGTTTGCTCCAGCGTGATATGTTCGCAAAAATGTGTTTGAATGTATCGTTTCGCCCGTTCTATATCATTCACCGTCTGGGTTCTTGCTTCATACAGATCAAATAAATGTTCACAGCATTGGCGGCATTCTGTTTCTGTGGTGATAGCTAGAATTGGCACATCTGCACGAAGTCGTGATTTGAGTAAAATGAGCAGCTCTTTCACATGAGAAATGGTTGCCCCTTCTAATTGGAAGGCATCATAGTAAGCAAGAGCATCATCTCTTCTCCCTTCTTCTAGTGCCAGCATCATGTCATCGGCAAGCTCAGGCAAGTTGATCAATACGTAAGATTGTCTATCTGTATAGTAAAAGCCATAACGAACCGCACCGTCATCTTTTTTTCGCTGATAATAGGAAAGCTTCGCTTCTGCCGCACTTTTCTGAAGTTGAAGTGGATTTGAGACAGGATGACCCATGCCAACAATGACAGGGGAATCCTGCTCGCTTGTCATAGCAGCGCGAATGGCTTGCAGTACATTCGCCTTTAGATGACCAGGTGATTGACAGCTGTAAATCAAGCATGTAAACAGCTCACCGCTCACTTGGATAGGCACTGCTTGAAAAAGAGCAGACTCCTGCAAATGATTCAGGAGTTGATCCCCGCCTGTCCGCTGAACAGCGATCACTAGACCTGCTTGAAAATCCTGAAACAGCCGCTCAAACGCTGTTGAAGTATAAGATTGACCGTTCAACACATGGGCTTCCAGCCATTTTGACTGCTGATTGACTTTCTCCGCCTGCCGCAGGGAGACCTCCTGCTGAATTTCTGCCGCAACAGAACGAATCGCTGTAATGGTTTCGTCTTTATCAGCTGGTTTGACAAGGTATTGTTTGACCCCTTCCTGCATGGCTTGCTTGGCATAATCAAATGTATCGTAGGCTGTCAGCATAATAAATTTAGTATAAGGGCAGCTTGCTTTGATCTGTTTGATCGCTGTGAGCCCATCCATGCCTGGCATCTGAATATCCATGAGCACAAGGTCAATTGGCTTAGACCGCGCCAATTCCACCGCCTTTTTTCCATTCGCAGCTTCCCCTGCAATATGACAGTCTGGCAGCCATTCGGTCATGAACTTACGCATCGCCATTCGTTCAATTTTTTCATCATCCACAATCAGCACGTTCAGCATGCTCGTTCCTCCTTGATTGGTATTGTCAATTGAATCGTGGTCCCTTCGTTTGGCTTTGAATCAATTTGAAGGGCATCCTGCACTCCGTAAAACAAACGCAGCCTCGACATCACATTTCGAAGACCAATTCCTGTCGAGTGACCTTTACTACGTGTGTCTGAAAGATCTTCTTCCTCTTGCGATAGCAATCTCTTTTTCTCTTGATCACTGATGCCAAGTCCATTATCCCGAATCCGAATCATGACAAAGCGATCATCTCGATCAATAGAGAGCTCTACAAGCCCCCCCTCCTCTTTTGGTTCTACCCCATGAATAAAGGCATTTTCAACAAGCGGCTGCAATGTAAGGCTCGGAATGTGAACAGATAGACACGACGCATCTATGGTCGTTTTGCATGTAATACGATCGGAAAATCTTGTTTCTTGTATATGAAAATATTCTTTTACCACTTTCACTTCTTGTTCTAACGTAACAGATGCGCTGAGAGGAGATAGCGAATACCGCATCAGCGTAGAAACGGATTGTATCAATCTCGATGTCGCATCAGCTGATTCTAAGTACGCCATACGTGAAACGATGTTTAATGTATTAAATAAAAAATGTGGATTCATTTGGTTTTGTAGTGTTTTCAGCTTCATGTCTTTAATTTTCTGATCTAAAGCAGCCTTTTGTTTCATCTCTTCAATCATGACCTTCATCTCTCGCCGCATTCGCTCAAAGGCATGATTTAACACAGAGATTTCGTCCTTTGATGACACATGCAAATTCGGACCATCAAAATTTCCTTCTGATACTTCTTTGGCACTTCGAGACAGATGAACGATCGGTCTTGAAATTCCACCCGCAATGATATAGGCCATCCATAAAGCGATTCCTATCGATAATGTAAACAGACATAGAGTAAAAAGCGCATACGTTTGATGTCTTTTTTGAAGGGATTGGTAGAGTACTTGATACTCAGATAATTCATCATCCAAAAGAGTCATTGTCTGTTCTTGGATATAAGAGGACACGGTTCTTACTTCTTTCACACTTGCAGCATATTCTTTGATTTTCCCTTTTTTGACATGATTCATTGTCGCATCACTTTCGTTTATGAGCGTCCGCATCATATATTGATATTTTTCAATGGACGGGATGGCGGCATGAAGCCCAGCATCTTTGAGTAATGCTTGATCATATGATGTCATTTTCCGTTTTGATTTAGCATAGCCCTTGGCAAACGCCTGATCCTTTTCGATGGCAAAGGCGTTGACCTTTTCATACATCGTTTTTGCCTCTGTCGAAATATCATTCAGCAGGAGAAAGGAACGAAAGCTCTTGCTATATTCTGATGTGATTTTTGAACTGCTCCAATACACAAAAAAAGCGGCCACATTACCAAGGAGCACAAGAATTAAAAATGCCAATAATAATTTACTTCGTATTTTTCTCATGGCTGAACCCCCTGTGGTCTTTCTGTTTGATGAAGGGGCAGGTCTCCTCGCCGAATCACACTCGTCCCTGTGTACTGAAGCGGTTCTTGTTTATCCCCTTGTTGCAAACGAACAAGAGATTCAACCGCTTGATAGCCCATTTCATAAGGGTGCTGTACAACCACTGCATCAATTTTCCCATCATCCAGCGCTTGAATCGTATCAGGCAGAGTATCAAATGCGAGCACATAAACATCTTTAGATGAATGATATTGCTCTGTTGCTTGAATAATGCCGACACCGTCTAATGCACTTGTTCCATAAAATGCGGTGAGCTGCGTATGATCATTTAACAATTTATACGCAGCACCGGAAGCACCTGATTTCGTAATCGCCGACTCTTCTATTCCAGCAATATGAATGCGTTTCTCACCAGAAACGGCATCTCGAAACCCCTTCACGCGAAGCTTCTGGTGAATCGCATCAAGCCGTCCCGTCACAATGCCCACATACTGTTCGCCTTTTGTATCGGCGATGAGTGCCTGTCCGGCGATAAAGCCAGAATAATAGTTATCTGTTCCGACATACACTTGACGCTTGCTCCCCTCTGCATCGGTATCGACTGTGACGACATCTATACCTTTCTCTCTTGCTTTTTGAAAGAGCGGTTTGTATCTCTTTGCATCAAGTCCTTGCGTCATAATGCCATCCACATGACCAGCAATCGCCATATCAATGGTTTTCAGGTGATCATCCAAATCAGCCTGCTTTGGACCTAGGTATTCAAGATACACCCGATGAACTTCCGCCGCATCAGCAGCTCCCTTTTGCACCAATTGCCAATATTCATTATCAAGTTCCTCCGGTACAAGAACAAAGTGATATTGATAAGTTGATACTGCCTCTTCGGAAGCGCTTTCAATTTTAACTAAATCTTGACCTAATACAGATAAAAAAAGAACAGATATAACACAAAATGTGAGAAATGCGCCTATTCCGAACAACTTCGACCTTTTCATTCACATCCGCCTCCTTCCATTGTTGCCGCATAAAAAAAGAGCTGCTTATAAAAGCATACTCTCTCGACCTCTATAATTCCTTTGTCATAAATAAACTGTTTGGATCTTCTTGGTATGAACCAAAAGGCGGACAATATTGAAATCCAAAGCTTTCATATAATCTTCTTGCTGGTTCAAAGAAAGCAATCGCACCTGTTTCAAGGCTCACTCTTTTATACCCCCGCCGCTTCGCCTCTTGGAGAAGGTGGGTCAACAGATGCTTCGCCACGCCTTTTCGCATATGGGCTGCTGCCGTCCTCATCGATTTGAGTTCACCATGTTCACTCGATAGCTCCTTGATGGCTCCGCAGCCAAGAAGCACCTCGCCATCCCTTGCACTCCATACTGTGACATCTTGTTTTTTCAGATCGTCTAACGGAAGGGCATGAATGCTTTCTGGCGGTGAATGTTTTTTCATCTCTTCTAAATGAGCTTGAATCAATTGTTCAATTTGACCATCTTTTAGTTCATCTTGTTGAATGTACATATCGACCTCTCCTTTATGCTCATTTTACGTGAAAAGATGCGTCTTCTGAGCTTTTTTGTCAGATAAACGAACAAACAACCGGCAGTCATCCGCCGGTTGTTTATGTGAACTACATGATGGTGGAAGAAAGAACAGCCTGTAATTCTTCTGCTGTACTGCTTTCAAGCTGGCTGCCGACACCTACTGCCACGGCTCCTGCTTCAAGCCACTTTGGCACATCGACTGGATGAATGCCTCCTGTTGGGATGAACTCAATCTCTGGAAACGGGCCTTGCAAATTTTTCATATAGGACAAACCGAAGGCGCCGCTCGGAAAAAGCTTTAACACGCTGTATCCATTTGCTTTTGCCTGCATAATTTCACTCGGGGTCAAAACACCTGGAACGTAAAGTGTATCATGAAAAGATAGGTGCTCTCCGATGACAGGAAGATATCCCGGGCTGACGATAAATTGAGAGCCGGCTTCAATGGCTGATTGTGCCTGCTCAAGCGTTGTAATCGTTCCGGCTCCGACAATCAAGTCGTGGTCATGCTGGTAAGATGCAATGATCCGCTCTGCATTGGGCGTGGTATATGTCACTTCGATGGCCCGCACCCCTTTTTTCTTTAAACGACCAATCATCTCTATCCCCTCTGCTTCACTACCTGCTCTGACCACCGCAATGAGTTTACAAGCTGCGAGCTTCTCTTTAACACTCATACTTGCTGACTTTCCCATACCTCTCATCTCCCTTCATATCGTGTCGCCTTTGATATCGTTTGGCTTCTTTTATAAATGCCTGAAGCTCTTCACGAGTCGGCAGTCCCTCGTGATCTCCTGGGGACATGACTGCAAGTGCTCCAATGGCATTGCCTCTTGCTACCGATTTTTCATATGATAAACCGTCCAGCAGACCGCTCATCACTCCCACTGCAAATCCATCACCAGCTCCGACTGTATCCACGACATGAGACACATGGAAACCATCCACTACACCTTGGCCGGATGCACTTTTGAAATAGGCTCCTTCCGCTCCCAGTTTAATGACCACAAGCTTGACACCTTTTTGTAAATAAACATCCGCAATCGCTTCCGGCTCATGACACCCCGTGAGTCTTTGACCTTCTGCAAGCCCAGGGAAAAACCAATCTACTTGAGCAGCCATCTGATTCACCGTATGAATCATGTCTTCTTCCTCTTCCCATAGTTGAAGTCTCAGGTTCGGGTCAAAGGAAATGGTTTTTCCTGCTTCTTTCATTTCTTTAAGGGCATGAAAAGAAAACGCTCTCATTTCACTAGACACAGCAGGCGGGATTCCGGTCATATGAAGATGTCCTGCCTGCTGAAAATAAGTGGACGGGAAATCGCTTGCGTTCAATGTGCTCGCAGCAGAGCCTTTTCGGTAGTACGTCACATCAGGGTCTCCATCGATGACTTTTGATTTAAGCAATATCCCTGTTTTAGCCCCATCATTTGAACGGAGCACTGCCTCAGTATCGACCCCTTCTTTTTGAAGCTCTTCTAAAATAAATGTACCAAGTGAGTCCGCCCCGACCTTGCTCATCCAGCCTACGCTAAAGCCTAATCTTGCCAAGCCGACCGCAACATTACTCTCTGCACCAGCAAGTGCTTTTTGAAACGTATGCACTTGGTGAAGCTCGCCAATTTCTTTTGCATAAAACATCGCCATTGATTCCCCAAATGTGATCACATCCAATGCTTTCACTGATTTCTCCCCTTTCTTGGTACCGGTTTCAAAACAGTTGAAAAAGAGAGAGCATGCACGTATGTATACTCTTCTCTGCCTGACGTTTATAAAGATTTTCTCACAATGATTTCTCCATCAAGTTGAATGGTCTGGGGTGCACTCTTATCCCCTTCAAGACGCGTCTTGATTTTTTGCATCGCCGCTCTCCCCATCTCATGAGATGGCTGCGCCACCGTAGTGATGCCTGGCCCGATCAGCTTATACCATTCTGTATCATCAAATCCAGCAATGCCTATCTCCTCAGGTATCTTCACCCCAAGATCGACGAGTTCACTGATGAGCTTCAGCATAAGTAATCCATTGCCTGCTAAAATCGCTTTTTTCTGATGGTTTGATTGTAAAAACCGACAAATCTCATCTCGCATTTGTTCCTTTTGCTTCAAATTGATTTCTGCAATCATAGGTGTCTTATGTTGACTCATGGCCGTCTGTTCATAGGCTTCTTTTCGTTCTTCACGTGGACTAATCCCATCGACCGGCTCAGTAAAGAAAGCGATATGTTCGTAGCCTTTTTCATACATCTGATGAAGTAGACGAGCCGTGATGTCACGGTTATTCGTTGTGACGGTATCGACCTTGAGTTCAGGTAACTTACGGTCAACAAGAACAATCGGTACACCGTTTTGCTTAAAGTCTTGCAAAATGTCATTGTTTTGACCGGTCGTATTGATGATCAGCCCTTCAATATAATGCGCATTCAGCTTCAGAAGCATTTCTCGTTCTTTTTCTGGACGATTATCTGTGTTGCACACCATGATGCTGTATCCATATTCATCACAAATCTCTTCCACACCACGAAGTGTCGCAACAGAGAACGGGTTCGTAATATCAGCCACAATAAAACCAATGACCTTGCTCTTTCTTACTTTCAATCCTTGGGCAAGCTGACTCGGACGGTAATGGAGCTCCTCAATGGCTTTTTTAATCTTTTTTACCTTTTCAGGAGAAATTTCATTTGTTCTGCCATTGATGTATCTGGATACCGTTGATTTTGAGACACCTGCATATGCAGCAACTTCGTTAATGGTGACTTTCGTTTGCTTTTTCTCTTTCATACAAAAAACTCCCAAGATCGATCTTCTCATTTGTTTCGAAACCGATTTCAAATAAACTTAAAAAAAGCATACCACAAGTTGAACTGTATCAGAAGATTTTTTTCATGAACATGAAGAAAAAAAAGCTTTTATACAATTAAAGAAAGCGATTTCAAATTAACGGTTGACGCCGCTCTCTTTTTCCTCTAGAATTTTCCTTGAAACCGATACCAAATAAAACAATCATATGTTTCAGATGGAAAGGGAGGCTTATCTCAAATGGAAAATCGTTATGCTGTACATCCTGAGCAGGTCAAGCGTTTTACAACAGAGGAACTTCGTCGTCATTTTCATATTCCGACACTCTTTGTCAGTGGTGAATTGAAGCTATATTATTCGCATGAGGACCGTGTGGTGATTGGCGGTGTTATGCCGACATCAGAACCGATCAAGCTAGATGCCGGCGACTTTTTACGTACAGAATATTTCCTTGAAAGACGGGAAATTGGCATTGTGAATGTCGGCGGCCAAGGTACGGTTACAGTCGATGGTGAGTCATTTGTGCTGCAGCATAAAGATTTCTTATATATTGGACTTGGACACGAACATGTACAGTTTGCTAGTTCATCAGGTGAGCAGGCCAAATTTTATCTTGTGTCAGCCACCGCTCATAGAGCGTATCCGACACAAAAGGCTGCGATCGCTGAATTAACACCGAATCATTTAGGGGAAGCATCCGCCTCGAACGTACGGAATCTGTATCAGGTCATTCATGCAGACGGCATCCAAAGCTGCCAGCTTATGATGGGCATCACTCAGCTTGAAACCAATAACACATGGAACACGATGCCTGCTCATATACATGACCGGCGGATGGAAGTGTACTTATATCTTGATATAGAGGAAGACGCACGTGTCTTTCATTTTATGGGGGAGCCATCTGAAACGAGACATCTCGTTGTAGCAAATGAAGAAGCCGTCATCTCACCTGCCTGGTCCATTCATTCAGGCTCAGGTACCGCAAATTATTCATTTATTTGGGCAATGGCGGGAGAAAACTATACGTTTAAAGATATGGACTTTGTCCCGATGGACCAGCTGAGGTAATGAGATGACGACGACATCCTATGTAGCGTCCCTCTTTTCCCTCGAAGGCAAAACAGCTCTTGTCACAGGTCCTGGAACTGGAATTGGGCAAGGGATTGCCGTAGCGCTTGCTCGTTCAGGTGCAGATATCATCGGCACCTACCACCATACGCCGCTTGATGAAACAAAAGAACTTGTCGAACAGACCGGCAGATCATTTCATGCGATTCAAGTAGACTTTTCAGATCCTAAGTCCGCAAAGCGGGATGTTGATGCCCTTTTAAAGCAGCACACAATTGATATTTTGATCAATAATGCTGGGACCATTAAAAGAGAAGAGGCCGCTCAATATTCAGAGGAAAACTGGCATACTGTGATGGATGTGAATATCAACAGTCTCTTTTTCCTCACGCAAAAGGTCGGACAGCAGATGCTGAAAAAAGGGCAAGGGAAAATTGTCAATATCGCTTCCCTTCTATCATTTCAAGGCGGTGTCTTTGTTCCCGCTTATACAGCAAGTAAGCATGCTGTCGCAGGTTTGACGAAAGCATTTGCAAATGAATGGGCAAGTCAGCATATTCAGGTGAACGCGATCGCGCCTGGTTATATTGCAACCAATAACACGCAAGCCATTCGTGACGACGCGAACCGGAATGAAGAGATTCTGAAACGAATCCCCGCTGGACGCTGGGGAAGGCCTGAAGATCTAGCAGGTGCCGCCGTCTTTCTCAGCTCCCCTGCATCTGATTATATGAACGGGCATATTTTAGCCGTAGATGGCGGCTGGCTGGCGAGATAAACATGTGAAGAGAATTCCTATTTTAGGGGATTCTCTTTTTTCTATTTGCATAATTCTTCTCCTTCCGAGTCACTCTATAAAAAAAGACATGAGGGTGAGGTATTATGAAAAGTCGTATTGAACAAGATATAGAGTCCGTCATTCAGCGTGTCAAAAGCTTTGCCGGCAAAAGTGATGATATCGTGTTTCACTCTTTTTCATTTGGTCCTTCCGCTGTCTCTGCATGTCTCGTGTACGTTGAAGGACTCACAGAATTTGAGATGCTTTCCAAACAAATCATTTCACCTATGCAAAAGGAACTGACCATCACCGAGGTCGACCACACCACACTTTCTTCCCTTTCTAAAACGTTCTTTGGCATTCAAAATGATGTGCTGGAAGATATGAACCTTGCCATCGAGCAGTTATACAGCGGCAGGGCTATTTTATTTGTGGATAGAGCCACTCAAGCGCTTGCGCTCCATACGAATCTTTTTCAATTTAGAGAAGTAGAGGAGCCGCAATCAGAAGTCCTTGTAAGAGGACCCCGGATTGGATTTATTGAAAATCTTGAAAAAAACACGGCATTGCTTCGTGAAAGAGCAAACGACCCGAACCTTGTCATTCAAAAGGTAAACATAGGAACTCGCAACAAGAAATCTGCTGCTCTTGTGTATGTTCGTGATATCGCAGACCCCAAACTAGTAGATGATGTCTTCTCTCGTATGAAGCAAATCAAAATGGATGATATTCCTGAGAGCGGCTACATAGAACAGCTGATTGAAGACAGTCATATCTCTATTTTCCCGCAGATTCAAAATACAGAACGTCCTGATCGGGTGATTGCCTCTGTGTTAGAAGGAAAGGTGTCTATTTTGCTCGATGGGACGCCGTTTGCCCTCATTATGCCGATGACTCTCACTGCCTTGATGCAATCACCGGAGGATTATTATCAAAGATGGACAAGTGCGACTCTTTTGCGTTTGCTCCGTTATATTGCCGTGCTTTTGACGATCTTTTTACCGGGACTCTATATCGCCCTTGTTTCCTATCATCCTGGTTTATTACCAACACGAATGGCACTTACCATCGCAGGCAGCCGGCAAAATGTGCCCTTTCCTCCTGTAGTGGAAGCCATTTTGATGTCGTTTACGATTGAACTGCTGCGGGAAGCTGGACTTCGTCTTCCTAGGGCGATCGGGCAGACGATTGGACTGATTGGCGGCGTCATTATTGGACAGGCGGCTGTCCAAGCCAATATCGTCAGTGCCTTAATGGTCATTATTGTGTCTCTGACGGCACTAGCCGATTTCACTGCTCCATCATATGATTTCAGCTTCCCCCTACGCATTCTGCGGTTTATGGCCATCTTCAGTTCAGCCATGTTTGGATTATACGGCCTCATCATGTGTTATTTATTTGTACTTTGTCACTTGATGCAGCTAAAGACCTTTGGTTTTGACTATTTCACACCTGTTTTGTCTTCACCGTTTTCAGATTTAAAAGATACGTACGTTCGTTTACCAATAGGGCTATTTAAATCGAGACCGAAAACAGCCAAGACAAAAAATCTCAAAAGACAAGGAGAGTAAACGATGTACAGAGCTGAGAAGCTATCATTGTTACAAGTCACCATTCTGTGCAGTTCTACAATGATAGGCGCTGGAATTTTAACCATTCCTCGCAGTTCTGCCAATTCAGGATTCCCTGATGGCTGGATCATTGTATTAATACAGGGAGTCATCTTTGCTTTCGTTGCTTTTTTGCTAGGTTGGATTGCGGAGAAGAATGCACCGGATACCATCTTTGAATCGAATACAAAAGGAGCCGGTGCATTCTTTGGCACGATTTTCAACCTAATGCTGATCGGTTATTTACTAGCCATTGTTGGCTTTGAGGCGCGTGTACTTGGGGAAGTGGTTCAATTTTTCCTGCTGCAATCGACCCCGATGACCGTGATTGTGATGATTTTTTTACTAGTGGCCACCTATCATTTAAAAAGCGGAATTTTTCCGGTAGTGAAAATAGTGACATATATTTATCCGATGACCATGATCATTTATATTGGGCTCATGCTGTTTAGTTTGAAAATATTTGATTTTGATTACTTACGCCCGGTAATGAATCACGGGTTTAAAGATTTTAGTAATTTGTTCTCTCAAACATTTATTCAATTTACAGGCTTTGAAGTCATTTTGTTTGTCGTACCGCTTGTCTATAAGGACAAATGGCCAAAAGCGAAATGGGCCGCAGCGATCGGGGTAGGGATCACCACACTTATTTACTCCCTCACGCTCTTTATTGTGATTGGTTCCATGACAGTTGGAGAAACGAAATCACTCACCTGGCCCACTGTCTCCCTCATTCAAGCGCTAGAACTAGAAGGGGTCTTCATTGAACGCTTTGATATTTTCTTACTGACGATCTGGACGTGCCAGCAGTTTATTTGTATGCTTGGCTTTTTCCAATTTGCTATTAAAGGCTGTCAAACGGTTTTTAAAACAACCAATTTAACGAGACTGCTATGGTTGCTGTTTCTGCTGACCTCAGCTCTCTCTCTTTTTCCGAGAAATATCAATGAAGTCTTTTACTACTCGACTTTACTCGGCTATGCATTATTCGTTGTTTTAGCGATTCCTTTTATAACAGCTGTTCTGCTCATGATACGTAAAAAATGGGGAGGTCGATCTGCATGAAAGTGCGGCGTTTATGGCTCACCTTTCTGTCTTGCTGTCTTTTGCTTTTATCGACAGGTTGCTGGGACTTAAAGGATATTGAGAAATTATCGTTTGTGCGCGGTGTTGGCATTGACGAGGAAGATGATAACGGAGTCAAACTTACCTATCAAAACCTTGTCCCTAAAATGGGCGGAACACAAGAAGCAGATTCCCCTGGCTATGTGAATGTCGTCTCAAAGGGGAAAAATGTACTGGAAGCAGTCAGCAATGTCGCTTTGAAGGACCCGCCGATTTACAGTGATCACCTCAAAATCTTTTTGTTTGGCAAAGATCAAGCCGAGCATCATGATATTCAAGGGACACTCAACCACTTTATACGAGATGATGAGGTTCGAAGAAGCAGTTACCTCCTAGTGTCACGGCACGAAGCATCAAAAGTCATCAACCAAAAATTAAAATCACAGCAAAAGGTTCCAGTTGAGCATATTTTTGAAACATCAAAAAACCGGAGCTTTAACGGGAAGATTTTACTGCCAACACGTATTGGCCGAGCGTCCGATTACTTTCAGATGGGTACAAGCTTTCTTGTCCAAAGTGTGGATGTCGTTAACGGAGAACTCACCTATGATGGCGCAGGCATTATCCATGGGAAAACGCGAAAGCTGATAGGATTCATACCAGCAAAAGATGTCCAATCTTTAAACTGGGTCATGAATCGTATCTCAGGCGGAGTCGTACCCGCCACCTACAAAGGCTTTCCGATTACGTATGAAATCAAGAAAGCAAAATCCAAGATTGAACCCTATCTGAAGAACGGAAAGATTTCCTTTAAAATTAGTGTACAAACAAACGGGAAACTATCAGAAGATCAATATCCCCCTGAAAACTCATACGATGAGCAATACATCAAACGATTTGAGCGCATTTTTGAACGCAAAATCAAAGAACGCATTCAAAAAGCTGTCCACCACATGCAAAAAGAAGTTGGCGTTGACCCGATCCTTTTAAATCGGCAGGTGCGCATCAAGTATCCAGACTTTTGGGATCAGCACCGCAATGAATGGGATACACTATTTCAAGAAGTAGACATTGCATATGACGTAAAAGTGAGCATTTTGAACTTTGGTGCAGAAGGCGCTACAAAAAGCTTTAAATGGTAGCACAAAAGGCGGTCATCCGCCTTAGGTGGTTGACAAAGGGCTAAAATGAACTTTGTTTTAGCCCTTTGTCTTCTTTTCAGCGTGATAGAAAACCTTTGCAGTCTAGGAAGGACGAGTACCGGAGCGGAGCGAATGAAGGATTTCCGAGCACCGGCGCGCAGGACTGACAAAGAATGCGAGGGTTTGCCTACACGCTGAGGCGGATTACCCGGAGGGGGAACCGCCTTTTTTACGTGCAACGATCAAAAGCTGATAGAGCGTCACTTGATCAGATAATGCTTTTGTTTGAAATCCAAGTGACTCTCCTACTCTCGCCACTTCGTCAAAAAACAATTGAACGTTTTGATCAATTGGCACATTGATCGGCTGTTCAATCACGCGATGAAATAAATGGTCTGGAAAGAGCGCCCGCATTGTGTTTGGTGTGAAAAATCTCATATGTGTTCGATCTAAAATCCCCACATCTTGATACGTAAAATCACCTGCCAATAAAGGCAGCAGTACTTCCGCATGCATCATATTAGGTAAGCAGCAAATGATCACGCCACCTGGTTTTAAAGACGCATGCGCTTGAGCAATCATCTGCCATGGGTCTGACACATGCTCTAACACATCAGAAAAGATCACAGCATCAAAAAAAGCTTCTTTCTCTGACCAAGGATACGCCTCCGCTTTTGTCTCAATCACTTCTTTGTAATACGCCTTTGCCATCTCTGCTTTTAATGCATCCGCCTCTACTCCGTACATGTCAACGGACTGCCGGTTGATCAGTTCAAGTCCTGTCGCCCCAGCACCACAGCCAACATCCAGCACACATCCGGCATCCTCAGGGAGCAGTGCTGCAAAATATGGATGGGGGGAGATCAGGTTTAAATCAATACCCCATTTATCTAAAAATCGAAGCCTGTTCTCCGCAAACAATGTAGAGATATTCGTTTCTTCATTGGCATTGAATGTGGCATGACCGTGATGATGTACAAATGAATCATGGACGATTTGCAGCTGGTATCCCTTTAGCAAAGAACGCAGACAAAGGTCATCATCCTCAAATGATCCATATACAAACCGCTCATCAAATAACCCTACATCCTCGATCAGCTCTCTTTTGACCAGCAAACAAAAACCAACAAGTCTATGCACATATGTTCTTTGACCTTTTCTCGAAGCCGTATATGCCTTTGCAAAGGCAGGAAGCTCCTTCACATCTGTGTAAGATGGCTGAACGAGCTGAGGACCACTTACATAATTGGAGACAGGCCCTACCATGCCAATACGCTCTGATGCAAAAAGGGCTTCTCTTAAAGGCAAAAGCCAGTTTTCGGTCACAATCGTGTCGTTATTTAAAAAAAGAATACTATCTCCTGTTGCCTTTTTCGCCCCTTGGTTACAGCCCTTGGCAAAGCCTTGATTCTTCTCGTTGTCAATCAACACGACATCTTCCAGTTGTCTCACATATTCCTTTGTTCCGTCTGATGAAGCATTATCCACGATAATGAGTTCATATTCATCACGCCGAGTATGCTTCTTGATACTGTCGATACATTTTTTCGTTAGGTGCAGTTCATTGTACGTCAGCATCACAATGCTCGTTTTTCCTTTCATCTCATTTCCACCTTTCGCCCGCCTGTTCCATATGTATGTCATAGGCAGCACGTTCAGAAGATGAGTGATTGTCCTTTCTTGATTAAACGTTTGTTTAACAAAGGAAGACCAGCGGCCTCATGCAGCTGGTCTTTTTTCATACCGTTTCCCCTTCGTCATTCACGACGGCACGGTTTCTCTTTTTTAAATCTTCTTCAATCTCTTCAAGACTTTTCCCTTTCGTTTCTGTGACTAAATATTTCACAAATAAGAAGGCACCTATGCCGATGGCTGCATAAATAAGGAAAAGGTTACTGATGCCAATTGCACTTAACAAGGCTGGGAATGTGAGCGAGATGATCAAATTCCCTGTATGCAGTAGGAAGGTCGATACCCCCGTACCGATTCCCCGGACATGTACTGGGAACAGCTCCGGCAGCATCACCCATACGACCGGGCCCCAGCTGACAGCAAAAATGACGATGAAAAGTCCTAAACATATAATTGTCGTCCACCCTGCAGCTGTTGATCCCTCGAAAAAACGATTGACCACTGCTAGAACAATCAAACTAAGAACCATCCCTACATTTCCAAATAGGAGTAACGCTTTCCGCCCGACACGATCAATGATTTTAATCGCAACAAACGTCATGACAACATTGACTGCACCAATTCCTACAGTTCCTAAAATGGCTGCTGAATCGCCAAAGCCGACACTTGTGAATGTTTTTGGTGCATAATAAATGATCGTATTTGTCCCAATAAACTGCTGTAAAAAGGCTAAACCGACACCAGCAATTAAAGCGGGGCGCACCCATGGTTCGAGTAATTCCTTAAGACCGCCTTTTTCTTCACTTTCTGCTTTTTGAATATCCGCAATTTCGTCTTCAACTTCTTGCTTGCTTTGTCTAAGTTTGGACAATATTTCTTTCGCCCGGTCCGCCTGTCCTTGGACAAACAGCCAGCGAGGACTTTCTGGCATAAACAAAATACCACATAACAAGAGCACAGAAGGAACAACGGCAATTCCAAGCATCAGACGCCATGCCTCTGCATCTGCTAAAACGTAGTTCACAATATAGGCAAGAAGAATACCAAATGTGATCATGAGTTGGTTTAATGAGGAAAGTGCCCCTCTTGATTCCTTTGGCGCAAGTTCAGATAAATACAATGGAACAATCGTCGTCGAGCATCCGACAGCAAGTCCTAGCACGATTCGAAATAAGACCATGACCTCCGTATTCGGTGCAAGGGCTGTTCCAAATCCGCCGATAATAAATAAAATGGCTGCGGCGATTATCGCTTTTTTCCGTCCGAATTGATCTGTCAGTTTTCCAGAAAGAGAAGACCCGAGCATCGCCCCGATTAAAATCGAGCTGACCACAAGTCCCTCTGTAAATGCATTTAAACCTAAATCCTCTTTCATAAATAAGATAGCGCCAGAAATGACACCTGTATCATAACCATATAAGGCGCCTCCAAGTGCGCCGAAGAAATAAAGCCACCCATTCCGATTTTTCATGATCATAACCCCTCTTTTATCTATGTAATGACTGGATGTTTCTCTATGAAAAATCATTTTCCTCACTTCCTGTCATTTCAAACATTTCGATGTTTTATGACAAATATATTTCATTTGCGTATCATTGAAACTTTTTTAGATAAGGAAACGTCAATTAAGCGTTAGTGAAAAAAATGTCGCACTATATCCCGTTTTAAGGTATATTTGTTTTAGTTTGTAAGCATGAAGAAGGACATCTTTACTATAAAATCATAGCGAGGGTTTAAAATATATGGATCAAACAAGAAGTAAACGCAAAGGCAAAAAGCGTTTAAAACCATGGGTGAAAGTCACTCTTTTTATTTTTGGTATTCTTTTACTGACAACCGCTTCTGTCACCGGCTATGCCTACTATAAAGTGACAACAGCTGCGAAAAAAGCACAAGTCTCTCTAGACCGCGGTGCACAATCTGTCAAACGGATTGAAGCATTTGATCCTGGGAAAGACAGCTTTTCTGTCTTGCTGCTTGGCATTGACAGCAGACCAGGCGAAACCGTCAAACAAGCACGAAGCGATGCTATGGTATTAGCGACAGTAAATCGAACGAATAAAACCGTGAAATTATTAAGTATTCCAAGGGACTCATATGTTAATATTCCAGGTCATGGTTATGACAAAATTACACATGCACACGCATTTGGTGATGCAGACCTCACGGTGAGTACAGTTGAGAATTTACTAGATATCCCTGTCGACTTTGTGATTGAAAGTAATTTCAAAGCGTTTAAGGAAATTGTGAACGAATTAAACGGTGTTTCCGTTAACATTAAAGATGAATATGTTGTGAAACAGATTCTCAAAGATACAAAGGGCAAAGTTCAGCTGCAAACGGGCACTCACACACTAGATGGTAATCAAGCTCTCGCTTATGTGAGAACAAGAAAAGCAGACAGTGATCTCATGCGTGGACAGCGTCAAATGGAAGTATTAAAAGCCATTTTCGATAAATCAAAATCAGTAACATCTATTCCGTCTTATGACAATATCATAGATACTCTAGGCGATAACGTCTCAACTAACCTGTCAATGAAAGAACTAGTCGGTCTTTTCCCACTACTCACTTCATTGAAATCTGTTGATACGATTCAACTAAAAGGATCTGATTACCAGCCAAATGGCGTTTATTATTACCAATTGGATCAAAACCAACTGAACGAAGTCAAAACGGAATTGAAGAAACAGCTTGAATTATCATAAACACAGAAAGCGTCCTTTTGGGCGCTTTTTATGTGTTGAAAAAGGTGTTTGCCCTTTTTCTTCTTTTCAGCGTGATAGAAAACCTTTGCAGTCTAGGAAGAACGAGCACCGGAGCAGAGCGAATTTGATATTCGTGAGCACCGGAGCGCAGGACTGACAAAGAATGCGAGGGTTTGTCTACACGCTAAAAGCGTCCTTTTGGGCGCTTTTTCTTATATCCTTGATCAATTGACCATTTTTGTTTAGCCTTAAAGAGAGGAATCCACGATCCGACTCTTTCATGAGAATGAAGGAAATCGTACATACTTTGAAGAGGCTATTGCATGAATGAAGGAGGATATAACAGCAATGAAAAAAATGATTGCGATTGATTTAGACGGTACACTCTTAAATACGAAAAGTGAAATATCCGCTCAAAACCGGCAGGCATTGATTCGTGCGAAGGAAGCTGGATATATTGTGACCATTTGTACAGGGCGCGCGACTTTTGATGTAAAAGAGCTTCTCGAGGATTTGGATATTCCCATCATTGCGGCAAACGGAGGAACTGTCCATACAGAAGGGTACAAGCTCTTCAGCAGAATCACCCTTGATCAAGAAGCTGGTAGACGTGCTGCAAAGGAATTAGTGGAACGGAACATTTATTTCGAGGTCTATACAGACGATGCCCTCCTTTCCCCATTTGATGGAAAAGATAAGCTCAAAGCTGAATTTGATATGATCAAAAGCGCCAATCCTAACGAGGATGTAGCTGATTTATGGGAAGGGGCGATGACTCAATTTAAACAGTTTGGCATCAAACCTGTCGATGACATCCGTCAAATTTTTGAGTCGAATGAACCAACTTATAAATTACTATGCTTCTCATTTGATATGAATAAGCTGCAAGAAGCACGAGATCTTCTTTCTAAGATGCCTGAGCTCTCCTTGACCTCATCTGGAGAACATATCATTGAGGTACTGCCAAAAGAGTCAGGCAAAGGACATGCCCTCAAGAAACTTGCAGCCCATTATGGCGTTGACCGATCCAATATTTATGCGATCGGTGACAGCCCTAATGATCTATCCATGTTCGATGAAGCAGGACACAGGATAGCGATGGGGAATGCGGTGGATGTCATTAAAGAAAAAAGCACCTATATCACAAAAGGCAACCATGAAGATGGCGTCGCCTATTTTATTGATCTGCTTTTGCAGAATCAATTTCAAGAAAAAAAGACGCTTGTCTGATCAGCGCCTAGTGAGAAGTCGAGAAGTCCGATCTGAGCATTGATCGGGCTTTTTCTTTATTTTTTGATTCTAACAGCCGTCTCATATTTATCCTTCCAATACGTACTTGTTTTCATATTGGTAATGACAACGCCATTTGAAACCGTCACATGAATGACTTGATTTGAACCAGCATAAATGGCTGGCATCAACGAAGTCCCTTTAAAAAAGACAAGATCTCCTGGCTTTAGTTCCGATCGTTTCACAGGTGTACCTGCTTTAACTTGTCCCGGCGCATAGCGAGGCATCTCCATTCCAAGCACTTCTTGATAGATATACTGCGTGAATCCTGCTGTATCAAAGCCTTGCTTTGGGCTCGCACCACCTTTTACATAGGGTACTTCTCCAATATACGTGGCAGCTTTTGATACGACTGGGTCTTCTTTCGCTAGTTTCAGCTCAGTTAATCGTTTCGCACCTGTCCATTTCTCACGCCAATACGATTCAGACAAATAAGAAATTGTCACACTTTCCGAACGGCTCGCATGAATAAAGCGGTCTCCTCCGATGTACATGCCTACATGTGAAATTCCTTTTTTATACGTGTTGCTAAAAAAAACAAAGTCTCCAGGGCGAATATCGTCTCGTGCTACTTTCTCTCCAACCATCCATTGCTGCTCAGCACTTCTTGGTAAATAAATCCCAAGTGATTTTTCAAATAAATATTGTAAAAAACCTGAACAATCGAAGCCTACTTTTGGATCTGATGCCCCGAATACATAAGGGATTCCTAAATATTTCATCGCATCTTTCACCAGTTGATCATCCGACATCTCTTGGGAGACAGGCAGCCGTTTGACCGCATAGAACCGATCGGTCCAATATTTACTTTTGCTGACATCTGTTTTCACCACCCCTTGACTGAGTGTGATGTGGATCACTTGATCATTTCCAGCGTACAAAGCAACATGTGTCGGGATGTCTTTTGTTTCTTCAAGACTGCGAAAATAGACAAGGTCTCCAGGCTTCGCTTTTTCCCATGATACGTTTTCACCGATTTGGTATTGATCAATCACCTTTCGCGGCAAATCAAATGCACCGGTTGTTTTATATACATATTGTATAAAGCCAGACGCATCAAAGCCCGTTTTCGGATCGATTCCTCCTTTATGATAAGGCGTACCTATCAGCGTTTCCGCTTGTTTTAAAGGAGATGTTGTTTGAGCAGACACCTCTGTTTGAGACATAAACATGAGTCCTACAATGGCACATCCTCCAAGCAGTATTCCTTTCCATTTCATCCTCTCTTCCTCCTTTCTTTTATAGTTTCGACATGACCCCTTTCATTTTACACCTTTTTCCGTCAAAAAAGAGCACGCCTCGCGTGCTCTTTTCATCATCATTTCTTTATTTACTCGCTTCCGCTTTTGACTGCTTTTGCTGTTCAATTTTCTGCATTTCAACCGAGATCTTTTGTTTCTCATGATCGGTGAGGCTGTCACTAAATTTAAAAGCAGACATAAAGACAAAGACTAAAATTAACGCAACAAACGGCCAGCTTGCTTTAAGGAATTTCATTTTTTATCCTTCCCCTCGTTTTCTTTTAATGTTTGAACTTTATCAGAATGATCGACTTCAAAGAAAATATGTCCGTCTTTTTCTTTCCAATCCGCATTCGTGCCATTTGTCAGCATACGGATAATCGATTTTGATTCAAGAGATCCTGCTTTGACTGGAGCAGGTGTCGCTTCTTTGATGTACATTGGAACCACTTCAAATGTCGCTTTTCCATCTTCATTCAGATGATACTGAACAATGGCAGAATCACGTGTTCTTGACCAGCCTTGGTCAAAAATAAAGTTCCCCAAGCTATAGAAAATCGCTGTTCCGTTATAGACTTCCATCGGCTCAAGAACGTGCGGGTGTGCACCGATAATGATATCAGCACCAGCCTTTGACATCGCTCTTGCCAGCTCTCTTTGTCTGTCGTTTACTTCATTGTTATATTCCTGTCCCCAGTGCGCATGAACGACAACGATATCTGCCTTTTCAGCAGCTTGTGAAATCATCGGAATAAAGATAGATGGATCAGCTGGTAGAATACCTGCCTTGCGATTTGTTGCTTTAAAATCTTTTCCATATACATCTGTAAAACCAAGGGTAGCGATTTTAACGCCATTCACTTCTTTGTATGAAATGTTCTGCTTCGCATCATTGACGTTGCGCCCTGCCCCTGTATAATCCATGTCAGCTTTTTCAAAGGCATCAATCGTGTTATTTAAGCCTTTTTCACCGTAGTCTGCTGCATGGTTATTCGCAAAGTTTAGTACAGAGAAATTCAAATCCTTTAACGCTTGTACAGAATCTTCATCTGTTTTCAAATGAATATTCTTTTGTGCTGCCTGTTCCTTATCTGAAGCCACTGGATGCTCAAAATTCCCAGTTACATAATCTGATACATCAAAATACGGCTTCGCATAGCGGAACAGGTGCTGCTTTCCATAACGGTCTGTTACTTTCTCTACATTTCTTCCAAACATAATATCTCCGACAAACGAAGCGGTCAGGATGTTTTCTGGATTCTTTTCTACAGTTGGTACTTGTGCTTTCCCGATAAATGTAAATAGAAATGTACAAGCAATGACAATAGGTAAAGCAATCAGTACGTGTTTATTCGTCTTTTTCTTTTGGTTCTTTGTGATTTTCAGCAGCTTTTCCTGAAAGCTCAATTTTTTATTCATCATTGGACACACCTTATCTTAAAATAGATAGTAAACATACATGATGGCAAATGTTGCACCACTTAGAAGTAATGTGCTTCCAAGGGTAATCGTAAGACCTTGCTTTTGAATCGTATTCGCAATCAATCCAGGCACGATGATTCCGATTCCGCGGAATTCTGCTATTTCAAACGGAACCACTGGATAGAAGAAATCAAATATGAGCTTTAAGGCAATCCCTGTAATCAGCATCGCCGCAAACTTTCTGCGTCCGTACAAAATCATAAATTTCGATAGACCAAAACGAACGATCACATATGTCAGCAAGCTGACAGATAAAACAACTAAAATGAAGACTGGCTGGTTAAAGACGAGCGCCAGATAACCTGGAACAACCAACCCAGCTGGTACGATTCCTGTTTTTTCTGCAAAAATTAAACTGAGTAGAACACCTAAAATTAACGAGATATAAAGATCTGATCCGAACATTTTCTATATTTCCTCCTAGCTGACAAGCTGCTTAATTTTGTATTCTTGAATTTTTTCGATTAAAGGTTCAGCGGCGCCGTGAATATTGCCGACTCCATAAACCACTCGATTATGAAGCTTTTTCTCAAGCATGTTCATAATTTGTTCTGTAGATTGATATTCAAGGTTGTGTAAGTGGTCAGCCGGAATTTTCCCATCCTCAAATGCCTTCACAATTGGATCTGTCGTTTCACCAATTAAGACAAGATCACTTGCTTCAATATAAGGAAGTACATCCTCCGCAAACTGGATCGTTCTATCTACGCGATCCGCACGACAGTTCATGATAATAATCGGTTCATCTGTTGGATACCCAATTTCCTTCACACGCTTCCAAATGTTCAATGTAGATGCTGCGTCATTAGCCGCAAATCCATTTACAAAATGTCCAGGTGTTTTTGCATCCATTAATGGAAGAATTCTCATCGCTCCTGGATCAGGCGGCGCATTTAACATTCCTCTGAATGCCGTATCTTCATCAATTCCCAATGCTTGTGCAACACCAAGTGCAAGTGAAGCATTATCCGGGAACACCATATACTCAAATTTCCGTAAATACTCATCGGTAATCTTGGAATTATCTGCAACAATCACTTCAGTATTGCGTTTTTTCGCAATCTCTTTAAAGAAATCTGTATATTCACTATCCGTAATAACCAAGTGCCCATTGTAAGGAATTGTCGCTGTAAAGGCTTCAGCTATTTCATCAAGAGTTGGCCCCATCACATCCATATGATCTTCAAGAACGTTTACGATCACGCCAATATTCGCTTGAAGCAGCTCTTCCTGAAAGATAATTTGGTAATCTGGATTCACCGCCATACATTCACTGACGATGGCATTTGCTCCTCTTTCAACTGTTTCTCTCATAACTTCTTTCTGCTCTCCGATATTTGGTCCTTGCGGTTTCCTTTTAATCGGTTTCTCTTCTGGCGTATCCCAATAAATCATTCTTGCATCCGTTCCTGTTGTTTTGCCGACAGTTTTATAACCTGCCTCCATTAAGATACCGGTTGTCAATCTTGTAACGGTAGACTTTCCGCGTATACCATTAATATTGACGCGTACCGGCAGGGCATCGATATTTTTCTGATGACGCTTCTTTTCAATAAAGCCAATCCCTAACATGATGACACAGGCTATAACGATTAACCACATCGCTTATCTACATCTCCTTTTTTTATGAGTGTGATATGTAAATTCAATCAACAGTATATAGGTTCAGCATAAAATCACAATCGGTATTATGTAACATAATCTTTCACTTCCTCGTATGCCAAATTCCTCTAATCAGAAGGCGTATTTGCCTACCTCACGCTCAAATGAAAAGGCCAAAAGACGGACAAAATGACGGCTGAATTTCTGCTTCAAACAAGAGAAAGCGTTACCATCAAACAGTGAAAAATCTTTTGTCCTTTTCTCCCTAAATTTTTCGACAATTATTAAGATGTATTTTGAATCAATGTTTTAAAGTCCTTTCATCTCTACGAAATCAGTCATATCAGTGCTTTAAATGAATAGTGCGTGTTTTAGAATATTTTATATTTTTAAATGAACAGGTTAGAAAGTCATCCTCATTGGTCAGAACGCTATGTGTTGACCTATGACAAAGGTCACCTGTCAAAAAATCAAGTCATCTGCTTATTTTCAGGTCACAAAAAATTGGGATAAGATGTCAAAGATTAATCATTTTGTTATAGCCTCTCTTTACGATATTCACTCCTTATGACCTAAACAATGAAACATTATTCATTTCTTTTTATCAAGATTCATCATTTCTTAACATTTTTAATGTGATTTTAGTTGAAAGTTGTCGGTGCATGTCATGCTTTCCCCAAAGATGACGCATAAAATCATCTTCTCGGCTTACACTATGGTTAAAAAATCTGTGAGAGGAGGCTAAAGATGCCAAATACGAATGAGCAAACACGCTTACACTTTTTATCAGGCGGTTTTGAGGAAAAGATTCGGATTCTGAAAAAAGCATTTCAACAAAGCGCTGATTTTGAATACCGGGAATTGATGGTGAATGAAACGAAATCAGTGCTGTTTTTTATTAAAACAAGAGTGGATGAAAGTAAATTAAACAACTTCATTATTGGCAACTTGCTTGGCCCTCCTGGAAAACAGGACTATGCAAAATCTCTTAGTTCACTCGAAACAGGTGACTTGACGCTGATTGTCGACAGCATTATTGCCGGAAGTATTGCCTTCCTTGATGAAAAATCCGCACAGATCAAAATATTTGCTGTTGGGCAGCCGCCGCTGCGTTCCATTTCTGAACCTTCTTCTGAAAGTATTATTGCAGGCGCACATGATGGGTTTGTTGAGAGTTTAGATACCAATTTATATTTGCTGCGTTCACACTTAAATGATCGAAAACTTGCAATCCAGTATCATAAGGTCGGTACAAAATCTGAAACAAAGGTTGCAACGGTTTATATTTCTGATATTGCCAATCAAGAAAAGATAGATGAGGTTAACAAACGAATTTCTTCTATTAAAGTAGACACGCTGCTTAGCCCCGGTTCTATTGTAGAGGCGATTGAGGATGATTCGTATTCCATCTTCCCGCAGCTTATTGACACAGAACGACCTGACAAAGTGAGATCCGCCATTCTTGAAGGAAGAATTGTCGTCTTAATGGACGGCAGCCCAATGGCTATCATTCTGCCTATTACGTTCTTTAGCTTCTTTCAATCACCAGATGACTACAATAGCCGCTGGATTCCGGCTACATTTATTCGTATTCTTCGTTATATTGCCTGTATCATCGCTGTGATTTTGCCTTCTTTTTATATTGCAGTCATCGGCTTTCATTATGAGGTAGTCCCGGATGAATTAGCGATTACGATGAAAAATTCCATTATCGGCATTCCTTTTCCGCCGTTAATTGAAGCAATGCTGATGGAGATTACGATTGAGCTCATACGAGAAGCAGGGGTGCGACTGCCAAAGCCAATTGGTCAGACGATTGGGATTGTAGGCGGTTTGGTGATTGGAGACGCTGTGGTAAAAGCTGGACTCATTTCGAATGTCCTTGTCATTGTTGTTGCCGTGACAGCTGTTGCATCCTTTGTCCTCCCATCCTTTGAAATGACGTCCACCATTCGTATGCTTCGTTTCCCTCTCATGTTTATGGCATCGATGTTTGGGTTTATTGGCATTTCATTCGGCCTGTCGATCGTATTGATGAATTTATGCCGCCTCGAATCACTAGGTGTCCCGTACTTATCACCAGTGGCTCCATTTAACTGGCAGGACTTAAAAGATACTGTGATTCGATTACCGATGTGGATGTACAAAAAGCGCCCTGTTTACTTAAATCCAAAAAAGAAAGAGCAAATTGAAAATTTGAGAGGATGGAAAAATAAAGATGAAAAATAAAATATCTCCACCTCAAGCTGTCTTTTTTATCATTCAATCTCAAATTGGTGTCGGTATTCTAGCCCTGCCTCATTTGCTGATGAAAGACATGGGACACGATGGGTGGATGGCGATTATCTTAGCCTGTTTTTTCATTCAAATCATTAACACCATTTTTATTTACATCATTCAGAAGTATCCTGATATATCATTTTTCCAAGCCTTAATTGAAGTGTTCGGAAAATGGATCGGCCGGACTTTGGTGGCACTATATACGTTATACTTCGCCTCCGTCTGCATTGTTGTTTTATCCATTTTCACAAGAATTCTTGGCATTTGGGTACTGCCGCTCACACCAAATTGGGTCATTAATCTGTTACTGATGATCTCCATCATTTACATTGCAAAGGAGCAAATTACGGCCATTGTCAGGTTTAACTTCGTTTTGACGCCCTTTTTGCTCATGCTCTCTCTCTTAATGCTCTATTCATTAAAAGGAACCAATATCGACTACCTCATGCCTTTTTTCCAAGTGGATCTTTCTCAAGTTTCACTTGGATTAAAAGACGTCGTTCTATCTATGAATGGGTTCGAGATGATCCTCATTATCTCTCCATTGATGAAAGGAACCATTAAGGAACGATATAAAGTCATGACCATTGCCAATATATGCACGACGCTTTACTACCTATTTATTACATTGATTTGTTTTATGTTCTTCAGTCCGATTGAGCTCAATATCATTCCCAACCCAGTTCTTTATCTATTAAAAACCATTTCGTTCGGTGTGATTGAACGGACCGATTTAATTTTCCTTAGTTTCTGGGTATTTGTCATTTTAGCTACACTCAGTAATTACCTTTACTTTTGTGCGAAAGGCGTGGCAAGTATTCTTAAGAAAAAAGAACACAAAAAATATGTCTTATATTTTGCCATTTTGATTTATGCGGCTAGCTGTTATCTTGCAACTGATAATTTTAGAATACAGCGCTTTAATGACTTTACCACCATCGCTCAATATTCATTTATTTACACACTCCCAATCTTTATGGCCATTATCATCTTTATCAAACATCGCAAAGGGAAGGTGAAATCACATGCGTCATAAGTACATACTGACGTTGCTTATGTGTCTTTCTCTCATATTCATGCCTGGCTGCTGGGATCAAAATTTATTAAAGAACATCTCTCTTGTGTTAACCTCCGCGGTTGATCAAGGAGAGGATGACAATGCGAAGTACTCAATCACTTATCGAAAAGTGCAGCAGTCTCAAAGTATGGAGCAGGGAAATACCGGCAGCTTTTTAACCACTCTTCTCACAACGGAAGCACCTACTTTAAGAAAAGCAAGAACCAACTTCAGCCGGATAGTGGATCAAAAAATAGACATGTCGAAAATGCGGGTGATGCTGATCGGTGATGAATTTGCGCAAAAGCGTCTTCTGCCCTACTTAGATATGTTTTATCGTGATCCAAAAAGCCCTCTCCTTGCAAACCTTGCCGTTGTTCAAGGGGGAACCTGTGAAGAATTGATAAACGCGCTGCTCAAGGAGAAACTCATCGTGAGTGACTATTTAAATAACTTGATCACAACCGCATCCCGCTCCTCCCAAGTAGCACCTAAAAACATTCAAAGTATTCGATCTAAAATGCTCCAAACTGGAGAAGACTTCACACTGCCGTTGATTCATTTCGATCAATCGAAGAAATTAATCAGTGTAAAAGGGGTTGCTCTATTTGATAATGAGAAGAAGAAAGGCGAGTTGTACGGTCAAGATGCAATTCTGCTCACCGTCATGGACGGAAAAATGGGCAAATATGCCAACTTCACAAAAAAAGTGAGAAGCGACATGAAGTCAAAAGAAAACAATTACATCACCATCCAAGTCACTGATGTGAAGAGAGACATCGAGATTCTGAATCCTGATCATCGAAACTTAACATACTCACTCAAATTTGAATTTAATACTTCTGTCCTTGAGTACCCAAAAGATAATCTAGATACAGACAAAAAAATTGAAATGCTGAACAAAAGACTTTCAACCATCTTAACAAAAGAAGCAGAAAAAATTGTTGCTACATTACAAGAAGCAAATTCTGACGTCTTAAGCCTCGGCAGAAAATACAGAGTCAGACATTATGATGAGTATATGAAAATGAATTGGGTCACCGATTATCCAAAAGTGAAGATCATCCCAAAAATCAAAGTGAACATTACCCAAACGGGCATTATTAGTTAAGAAAAGGAAGACGCCCTCTTTCTTTTCTTTTTTTATTTTTTTAAGATTGTCTTTTTAATGCTTTCGTGATAATCTATCTATGTAAACGGTTACACATCAAAGAAGGGAGGCACTCCATTGGCTACAATTAAAGATGTTGCAAAAGCTGCTCAAGTGTCTGTTGCGACTGTTTCACGCGTGCTTAACGATACTGGATACGTCCATATTGATACGAAAACCCGTGTGACACAAGCGATGCAGGAGCTAAACTACTTCCCCAATGAAGTGGCACGATCCCTTTTTAAAAGAGAATCAAGATTAGTTGGTCTCATCTTACCTGATATCACAAACCCCTTCTTCCCTCAGCTGGCTAGAGGCGTTGAGGATGAGATTCATGCAAACGGTTTTCGCTTATTATTCGGAAACAGTGATGAAGATCGGGAGAAGGAAATGGCCTATTTACAAACCTTTAAGCAAAACCAGGTGGTCGGTGTCATCGCTGTCACAAACGAACCTGAATCGGATTTGTACAATGATGATGAACTGCCTGTTGTCTTCTTAGATCGTACCGTTCCAAATGCGCCTTCTGTGTTTGCAGATGCTACGGCAGGCGGGAAAATGGCTGCAATGGAATTAATCAAACGCGGCAGTCAGCAGATCACATTGCTAAAAGGGCCCGCTCATCTTCAAACGGCGCGGCAAAGATTCAAAGGCGCACTTGATGTTCTGACTGAAGAAGGTGCTAACTTTCATGTGATGTCTAACGCTTCTTTTTCTTTTCAGGAAGCCCGAAAAAGCGCCAAGGCTCTTTTCAAGCTGTACCCTGAAACAGATGGCATCATTGCCAGCAATGACATCGTCGCAGCAGCCGTCGTACACGAAGCACTTCGAATTGGAAAAGCCATTCCAGAAGACGTCCAAATCATTGGATTTGATGATATTCCGCAAAGCGAACTGCTCTTCCCTTCTTTATCAACGATCCGGCAGCCTGCCTATGATATGGGGAAAGAAGCCGCAAAGCTGATCATTAAAGCCATTCAAAAACAGCCTATAGATCAAGCAGTTATTCAAATGCCCGTCTCTTTTATTGAACGAGAGACCACAAGAAAGGTGGATTCACAATGAGTCAAATTGTTGTCGTAGGAAGTTGTTCCATGGATTTAGTTGTTACATCGAATAAACGTCCTAGTGCCGGAGAAACCGTCCTAGGCGAATCATTTAAAACGGTTCCTGGGGGAAAAGGAGCCAATCAAGCAGTAGCAAGCGCAAGGCTCGGTGCAGATGTATATATGATCGGCCGAGTTGGGGATGACGCGTATGGTCAGGACATTATGAGCAATTTGCAAGCACAAGGTGTTCGCACCACCTATATGAAACCGGTTACCGAAATGGAAAGCGGAACAGCTCATATCATTTTAGCTGAAGGAGATAACAGCATTGTTGTCGTCAAAGGAGCAAACAATGAGGTAACACCTCATTATGTAAAAGATGCTCTTTCTTCTATTGAAAATATCGGAATCGTCCTCATCCAGCAGGAAATTCCTGAAGAAACAGTCGAAGCCGTCTGCGCCATTTGCAGCGAAAAAGGGATTCCTGTCATCTTAAATCCCGCACCAGCTCGCAAAGTCTCTCAGCAAATATTAGATCAAGCTGCCTATATCACGCCAAACGAACACGAAGCAGCTCTTATGTTTGATGGACTCACCATAGCAGAAGCTTTGCGCCAATATCCAAACAAATTACTCATTACAGAAGGAAAAAATGGGGTTCGTTACTTTGATGGATCAAAAGAAGTGTTGGTACCGGGCTATCCTGTGAAAGCCGTCGACACTACAGGCGCTGGTGATACTTTTAACGGCGCTCTAGCTGTAGCACTGACAGAAGGAAAATCCCTATTCGACGCACTTGCCTTTGCCAACTTAGCCGCATCTATCTCAGTCACAAAATTTGGTGCCCAAGGCGGCATGCCAGCAAGAGAAGAATTGGAGAATAAGAAATGAAGAAAAATGGTATTTTAAATAGTCATATCGCCAAGGTGCTTGCTGATCTTGGTCATACAGATACGATTGTCATCGCAGACTGCGGCCTGCCCATTCCAGAAGGCCCGGTCAAGATCGACCTTGCATTATCCATCGGCACACCATCCTTTCAGGAGGTTACTTCCCTCCTTCTTGAGGAAATGGCCGTTGAACACATCACAATCGCCAGTGAAATCAAAGAAGCCAATGAGAGAGATCATTTATTTCTAAAGAAAGCGTTCTCACATCCGTTAGATGAAGTCGATCACGAGACGTTCAAAGACATGACCAAACAGGCAAAAGCAGTGATTCGAACGGGTGAAGCCACCCCATACGCAAACTGTATTCTTCATGCCGGTGTCATCTTTTAAAAGGAGGAGCCACTTATGAACATTGAAATGCATAACATCCATAAGGCCTTTGGAAAAAACACTGTTCTCGCCGGGGTCTCCTTTGACCTCGTCACAGGTGAAGTCCACGCACTTATGGGTGAAAACGGGGCAGGAAAATCAACGTTAATGAATCTGCTGACAGGACTCTATTCACTGGATCAAGGAACGATTCAAATCGACGGAAAAGAAACCGCTTTCAAGAATCCGAAAGAAGCCGAGCAGAACGGGATTGCCTTCATTCATCAGGAGCTGAATATATGGCCTGATATGACGGTACTAGAGAATTTATTTATCGGGAAAGAAATCTATACAAAACTTGGTCTCCTAGACACCAAGAAAATGAAAGCCCTCGCCCAAGCACAGCTCGACCGATTGTCTGTCAACCTCTCGCTCGATCAAGAGGCAGGAAGCTGTTCTGTCGGACAAAAGCAGATGATTGAGATTGCGAAAGCGTTAATGACCGATGCGAAGGTCATCATTATGGATGAACCAACGGCCGCTCTCACAGACCGTGAGATTGAAAAGCTATTTCAGGTCATTGAATCACTCAAAAAAGAAGGCGTTTCCATCGTCTACATTTCTCACCGGATGGAAGAAATCTTTGCCATCTGTGACCGAATTACCATCATGCGTGACGGAAAAACGGTCGATACGAAAGCGATACCAGACACGAATTTCCATGAAGTCGTCAAAAAAATGGTCGGCCGCGAATTAACCGATCGTTACCCTGAGCGCACACCTTCTACTGGTGATATCGTCCTAGAGGTGAAGCAAGCAACGAGGAAAGGCCGCTTTCAAGATGTCAGTTTTTCCGTCAAAGCTGGGGAAATTGTCGGTGTTGCAGGCTTAATGGGCGCTGGCCGGACGGAAATGATGCGGTCGCTCTTTGGACTCGATCCCCTGGATCAAGGAGAAATTTGGGTTCATGGGAAAAAGGCTGTCATTAAAAAACCAAGTGATGCGGTCAAGCTTGGCATCGGTTTTATCACAGAGGATCGCAAAGATGAAGGACTGATGCTGGATGCATCCATTCGGGAAAACATCGGGTTACCTAACTTAGACAGCTTCTCTCAAAAGGGGCTGATTGATAAGAAAAACGAACAGGATTTTGTTGACCTGCTCATCAAACGACTCACGATTAAAACCGCTTCATCTGAAATTTCTGCACGCAGCCTGTCCGGTGGAAATCAGCAAAAAGTCGTCATCGCCAAATGGATCGGCATTCAGCCGAAGGTACTGATTTTAGATGAACCAACAAGAGGTGTCGACGTCGGGGCGAAACGAGAAATTTATCAGCTCATGAACGAGCTGACAGATCGAGGTGTTGCCATTTTGATGGTCTCCTCTGAGCTCCCAGAAGTTCTTGGGATGAGTGATCGAGTGCTTGTCATCCATGAAGGTACCATCAGCGGAGAATTAAGTAAAACAGAAGCTACACAAGAACGAATTATGACACTAGCTACAGGAGGGAAGTAACATGAAACCACTTACTTCAAATGGACGATTTGATCACATCATGCAAAAGCTTGGCCCATTCTTAGGACTCATCATCCTTGTCGCCATTGTTTCTATCTTAAATCCGGCCTTTTTAGAACCATTAAACATTTTAAACTTACTCAGACAAATCTCCATTAACGCCCTCATTGCCTTTGGCATGACATTTGTTATTTTAACCGGAGGAATTGATTTGTCTGTCGGTGCCATTCTAGCGCTGTCTAGTGCTCTGACTGCCGGCTTTATTGTTTCTGGTTTGGACCCAATTCTTGCCATCATCGTTGGATGTATCATCGGTGCCATCCTTGGAATGATCAACGGTCTTTTGATCACAAAAGGAAAAATGGCTCCTTTTATCGCAACACTTGCGACGATGACGATTTTCAGAGGATTGACGCTTGTTTATACAGACGGAAACCCAATTACAGGGCTTGGCTCTAACTATGCATTTCAGCTATTTGGCCGTGGATATTTCTTAGGAATTCCTGTTCCAGCGATCACCATGCTTCTCACCTTTATCGTACTTTGGGTCTTGCTTCATAAAACACCTTTTGGCAGAAGAACGTATGCCATTGGCGGAAATGAAAAAGCAGCCCTCATCTCAGGCATTAAAGTACCACGCGTCAAAATCATGATTTACTCATTAGCAGGCTTTATGTCTGCTTTAGCAGGTGCGATCTTAACATCTCGTCTCAACTCAGCACAGCCAACAGCTGGTACGTCGTATGAACTTGATGCAATTGCTGCCGTTGTACTTGGCGGGACAAGCCTATCCGGCGGAAGAGGACGAATTGTCGGCACACTCATCGGGGTGCTCATTATTGGTGTCTTGAACAATGGTATGAACTTACTTGGTGTTTCATCATTCTATCAGTCTGTTGTGAAAGGGATTGTCATCTTGATTGCAGTCCTACTCGACAGAAAGAAATCTGCTTAAGGAGGCAGCTGCTATGAAAAAATATGTAATCCTGATCGTGACTCTCTCATTATTCATGCTCTCTGCCTGCTCGCTTGAACCGCCAGAGTGGGCCAAATCAACAAAGGATGGCAAGAAAAAAGACATTAAAATCGGACTGTCGATCTCGACTTTAAATAACCCATTCTTCGTTTCTCTTAAAAACGGCGTGACAAAAGAAGCGAAAAAGCTTGGCATCGAAGTTGTCATTGCCGATGCACAAAATGATTCAGCGAAACAAACGAGTGATGTAGAAGATTTAATTCAACAAGGGGTTGATGCATTACTCATTAACCCAGCCGATTCCTCAGCTATATCAACGGCTGTCGAATCTGCGAATGCTTCAGACATACCGGTCATCACATTAGACCGCTCCGCAGAAAGCGGAAAGGTTGAAGCGCTCGTTGCTTCCGATAACATCAAAGGCGGCGAAATGGCCGCTAACTTTATCATCGACAAGGTTGGTAAAGGCGCAAAAGTGGCTGAACTAGAAGGTGTACCAGGTGCTTCTGCGACACGTGAACGAGGAAAAGGTTTCCATCAAATTGCAGACAAAAAGTTAGATGTCACAGCAAAACAAGCCGCTGACTTCGACCGGACAAAAGGGCTCAACGTGATGGAAAACCTTCTTCAAGGAAACCCTGACATCAAAGCCGTTTTTGCCCACAATGATGAAATGGCGCTTGGCGCACTAGAGGCCATCCAAAGCTCTGGAAAAGACATTCTTGTCGTCGGTTTTGACGGTAACGAAGATGCACTCAACTCGATCAAAGCAGGAAAACTATCTGCAACAGTCGCACAGCAGCCAGAGCTGATCGGTCAACTGGCAGTCGGCGCTGCGGACGATGTATTAAAAGGAAAAAAGGTAGAAAAAAATATCGCCGCTCCATTGAAACTAGAACAAAAGAAATAAACACTAAACCCCCGATAGCCTCGGGGGTTTTAGATTGTAGACAAAGGCTGAAATGAACTTTATTTTAGCACTTTGTTTTCTTTTCAGCGTAATAGAAAACCTTTGCAGTCTAGGAAGGACGAGGACCGGAGCAGAGCGAATTGACATTCGTGAGCACCGAAGCGCAGGACTGACAAAGAATGCGAGGGTTTGTCTACACGCTGGACCCCCGATAGCCTCGGGGTTATAGATGTTATTCCGGTCTCTTCAGTACAAATGGCGTACCTAAATGGGCATAATCATTCCCCGCTAAACGTGCAACTGGCTTTAATTCATTCGTAAAAATATATCCTTTTTCCGCATCATAGACGGATTCATCTAAATGCGCACACACCACCCGGCCAATGATATGATCGACTGTGATCTCCCCTTCATCATTTTGAAAGGTCAGATGTTTTTCCAGCTGACATTCAAAGCGAATGCGTGCTTCCTTGATTCCTGGCACTGACACCACGCTGCTCTTCACTTGATGAAGACCGGTACGAGTCAGCTCACTCTCTTCCTCTGGCAGTGTAGCAGCTGTTTCATTAATATCTTCAATCATCGCTTCATCACTCACATGGACAACAAATTCTTCCCTGTCGATGATATGTTTTGCTGTATCTTTCATCTCTCCTTGACGACGTCCAATAGAAACAGCGATCAGCGGAGGATGGCCGCTAATGACATTAAAGAAACTAAATGGTGCAGCATTGACGACTTCTTCTTTAGAAAGGCTTGTAATAAATGCAATGGGTCTTGGAACGACGGAACCAGATAATACTTTATATGCTTCTTTTCGTGACAACTGATCCATTTGTAATGTAATCACTTCAGACATGCCTCCTCTTGTATGTAACGACATCATACCATACCCCGTTCTCTCTTCCCTTATTCCGGCTCAGCGCGATGGAGAATATGATGGACAAGATGAAACAATGCCGGATTATGATTTTCTCGTCTATAAGAAATGGTCCATTCCGCGAGTAGCTGCTCACCTTCAATTGACCGATACACCACATCTAAATTAAATAAACGCCGGGCCGATGTTGGAATGATAGCAATTCCGATTCCCGCTGTGACAAGCCCAATGACCATTTGATATTCTGCTGCTTCCTGCACGATATTAGGTGAAAATCCATACTGTTCACAAAGTAGGACAAAATGCTGATAAAGGGACGGCCATGATTCCTTTGATAAAGAAATAATCGGCTCATCACGAATATCTTCAATCGTGACCGCTTCTTTTTCCGCCAGCGGATGGTTTTTCGGAATCGCAAAAATACATTCACTTTGCTTCATTAAACGACTGACCAACTCTTCTTGCGGTGATGTAGGATGCAAAAAACCAATATCAATCTCACCATTCAAAAGCGCCTCAAGCTGCTGCGGGACAGAGAGCTGTTGCAGTTCAATACTGACAGAGGGGTACAGCTCTCTGAATTCACGGACAACTGGCGGCAGAATATCATATGTCGCTGTACCAACGAAACCGATGATAATCTTCCCAAGCTCCCCTCTTGCCGTATGCCGGGCATGATCAACGGCTTTATCAAGCTGATGCAGCACCCCCCGGACCTCATGTAAAAAAACCTTTCCAGCAGCTGTTAACTCCACCACTCTTTTAGACCGGTGAAACAAAGGAAATCCCAATTCTTCCTCAAACTGCTTAATTTGCTGACTAAGTGGAGGTTGTGTCATGTTCAATCGTGCGGCCGCTCTGCCGAAATGCAGCTCCTCCGCGACTGTGACAAAATACTGCAAATGTCTCAGTTCCATCCTTTCACTCCTCAAACACTTATTCGTGAAACATATTAAAACTACGTTAAACATATATTGGAAAATTTATTTTGTGAAATGTATAGTAAATCATATCATGAAAATATATTTTCATAAAAAATTTTACTTGCCGAAAGGAGTGCGGGGTAAATGAATTCTCAAACACAACCCCTAACAAAACGAGGAGCAGAGTTAATTGTCGATACGCTCATTGCCCAAGGTGTGACCCATGTTTTTGCGATTCCAGGCGCAAAAATTGATGCAGTATTTGATGTATTAAAAGACAGAGGTCCAGAGCTTGTGCTATGCAGACACGAACAAAATGCGGCATTCATGGCAGCAGCTGTCGGTCGTTTAACTGGCAAACCAGGCGTTTGTCTCGTCACATCAGGTCCTGGGGCATCCAATTTAGCGACAGGTCTATTAACAGCCAATACAGAAGGTGACCCTGTTGTTGCAATCGCTGGAAACGTCATCCGTGCGGATCGGCTCAAACGAACACATCAATCACTCGACAATGCGGCATTATTCAAACCAGTGACAAAATATAGCGTTGAAGTACAAGACGTAAACAATATACCAGAAGCCTTAACAAATGCTTTTCGCGCGGCACAAAGAGGTCAAGCTGGAGCAGCATTTATCAGCTTTCCACAAGATGTCGTGACCGAACACACCACACAAACACCAGTGTCTGCTCACCCTTCTCCAGAACTAGGTCCTGCACCGGATGCTCTCATCAGTTCGGCCATCGCCAAAATTCAAAATGCGCACTTACCTGTTGCAATTGTGGGAATGAAAGCTAGCCGTCCAGCTGCGGCAAATGCGACAAGAACATTATTAAAAACACTTGGTATCCCATTTGTCGAAACGTACCAAGGAGCCGGCGTTCTCTCAAGAGAGCTTGAGCCTCAATATGTGGGCAGAATCGGCTTATTCCGTAATCAGCCAGGGGACCTTCTCATTGAGAAAGCGGATGTGATTTTAACTATTGGCTTTGATCCAATCGAATACGATCCGAAGCATTGGAATTTGAAACCGCAGCAGCGTCACATCATCCATGTAGATGACATGCAGGCAGATATTGACCATTTCTATGAACCGACGCTTGAGCTTGTGGGCAATATATCTGAAACGGTGCAACATCTAGCCCACGACAGCGTTCCACTTTCATTATGCAAAAAGAACGTAGATCTGGTCACAGAATTACAAGAGCTGTTAAGTGATATCGAAAAAGCACCAGAAAGAGAAAGTCATTTATCACACCCGCTGGATGTCATTCATACGTTGAGACGTATCATCCCAGATGACACGAAAGTGACATGTGATATCGGATCTCATGCCATTTGGATGTCTCGCCACTTCCGTGTTTATGAACCGAACACGTTCCTAGTGAGTAACGGAATGCAAACACTTGGCGTGGCATTACCATGGGCAATTGCAGCCTCCATATTGAATCCAGATGAAAAGATCATTTCAGTCTCAGGTGATGGCGGTTTTCTCTTCTCCGCCATGGAATTAGAAACAGCCGTGCGCATGAAAACAAATCTCGTTCATCTCGTTTGGAACGACAGCACATACGATATGGTGGCATTCCAGCAGGAAATGAAGTATGACCGTACGTCTTGTGTTGAGTTCGGTCAGATCGACTTAGTGAAATATGCAGAAAGCTTTGGAGCAACTGGATTACGTGTCAACTCACCTGAAGAGCTTTCAACTGTCCTTCAAAAGGGTATAAACATAGAAGGACCCGTTATTATTGATATTCCGATAGACTATCAAGACAACCCAGACCTCGCCAGTCAAAAATGGCCAGAAGTCTTTCGTGAAAAACACACAACGAACGTCAGATAAGACTTCGATACATTACTTTAAAGGAGTGAGCGGATATGGGTATGATGCACCCAATGAATCAACAAAACAACACAATACCGCAGGACAAAAAGCAAGAGGTCTATCAAGTATCAACCATGACCTCCTTGCTGGAAGCCGTATACGATGGAGATTTCTCCCTATCACATATTCCCGAGCACGGTGATTTTGGCATTGGCACATTCAATCAATTAGATGGGGAACTAATCGGCTTTGATGGCGCTTTTTATCGACTGCGCTCTGATGGAACAGCCACACCAGTAACCGATCAAGATTATTCACCATTCTGCTCTCTAGCATTCTTTGAAACGGACATCGTTCATCGAATTGATGCACCGATGACGTCCAAAGAGCTAGAGGAAGAAATCGACCGAATCTTACCAAGCAAAAATGTCTTTTATGCGATCCGCATCGATGGGTCATTCAAAAAGGTTCAAACCCGTACGGTTGAAAAACAGGAAAAACCTTACGTTCCGATGGTGGAAGCAGTCAAGTCACAGCCTATTTTCGATTTTGAAAATATTCGCGGGACGATCGCAGGCTTCCGTACACCACAGTACGCACATGGCATTGCGGTAAGCGGATATCATCTCCACTTTATTGATGATGATCGCAGCGTAGGCGGGCATGTATTTGATTACACTGTGGATCAAGTGACCATTCGAATTTCCCAAAAACGTCACATGAATTTACACCTTCCAAATACGCAGGAGTTCTTCCAAGCAGACATTGATCGTGCTGACCTTGCACAACAAATTGCCAGTGCGGAAAGCAGCCCAGAAAAATAAAATGAACACACCCCGGTGATACTGGGGTGTTTTTTCATGCAAAAAGATATGTTATCTTCTTTTATTATTTCATTTCGTTACTCAATTGAAAATCAAACATTCTATTCGTAATAAAATATGATAGAATATCAACAGAAGAAAGGTGGTTATACGGTGGCACATGAATATCGCATTCCAAACTTAACATTAGATGAAAGAGATAAACAAATTCTTTCCTTATTACACGAGGACGGGCGTATGTCCTACACGGATCTAGGGAAACAAGTCGGCCTTTCCCGTGTTGCTGTACAAGCCCGTATTCAGCAGCTCATTGAAGCAGGTGTCATTGAACGATTCACCGCTGTCATTAATCCAGCAAAGATCGGCATTCATGTCTCTGTCTTTTTTAACGTAGAGGTTGAGCCGAAATGTTTAGAAACAGTCGCCCTTCAGCTTGAGCAGGAAACAGCCGTCACAAGCCTTTATCATATGACAGGACCAAGCAAACTGCATATGCATGGCATTTTTCAAAATGAACAGGAAATGGAGACGTTCCTGACAAAGAAGCTGTACCCGCTTGAAGGCGTCGTCAGTGTTGACTGTCAAATGCTCATTAAACGATACAAAAGCCGAATGGGCATGAAATTGTAGATAGGAGTTGAACCACTTGCAATCATATCTTGAACTCATGATCGCCATGGTGCGAACCGGTATTCTGGGATTTGGCGGAGGACCTTCTGTGATCCCGCTCATTCGCCATGAAGCGGTCGTCAAATACAAATGGATCAATGATGACGAATTTGGAGAAACACTCGCCATCGCCAACGCATTACCTGGACCGATTGCTACGAAAATGTCGGCATACCTCGGCTATCGATTAAAAGGTGTATCTGGCGCCATTGTTGCAACAGCTGCACATATTTTACCGACATGTCTCGCTATGGTGGCACTTGTTACACTTGTCAGCGTCTTAAGCTCTTCAGTCATCATTCAAAATATGATCGGTGCTGTGACACCAGTGATTGCCGTTCTGTTAGGAATGATGGCATATGAATTTGGACAAAAAGCGTTGAAGGGCTTCGGCATGATCTTCGGAATCGCCCTATTCCTTTTGGCATTTGTTGGTCTTCAAGTACTCTCGATTCATCCAGGAATCATTGTCATCATCTTTTTATGTTATGGTGCCTTTCATTTTAGACTGAAAGATCGCTGGAATCGAACAAATAAAGAGAAAGGAGTGTCTTCGTGATGCTAATTCTCTTTTTATTCTGGGCATTCTTCTTATCCAATCTGTTAGGGTATGGCGGAGGACCTGCCTCCATTCCGCTCAATTATGAAGAAATCGTCAATCATTTTCATTGGATGACAAACGAAGGGTTCTCCAATATGCTCGCATTAGCCAACGCACTTCCAGGTCCAATCGCTACGAAAATTGCGGCTTATGTAGGCTATGATGTCATGGGATGGCCAGGCTTTATCGTTGCACTGCTTGCGACGGTCCTGCCGTCTGCGATTGGATTGATTTTATTGCTAAAACTCATTGATCGTTTTCGCCAATCTTCTGTCGTCAAAGGCATGACCTTATCTGTACAGCCTGTCATTGCGATGATGATGCTTTTATTAACATGGGAAATTGGCGGAGATGCCGTGAAAGCCATTGGCTGGACGCAATCACTCGCCATTGCTGCCATTTCATTTTTCTTTATGACCAAATTCAAATTGCACCCTGCCTTTCTGATTGTGGCTGCATTTTTATATGGCGGATTCATTCTTCCTCATTAACGAAAAAAACCGATAATCTCACTGTTATCGGTTTTTTTATTTACATATAAATAGGAGAAACAGGCCTACGTCCAATAGAATGATACTCGACCCCAGCTACTTCTGCCGCTTCAAGCGTATGACAATTCCGGCCATCAAAAATGATCGGCTGCCTCATGAAATCTTTATAAGCTGAAAGTGGAAATAACTGAATATCCGACCACTCAGTTAATATACAGACAGCATCAGCATCCTTGATCGCCTCTTCAATCGTTTGAGCAAAAAGGACTTGATCAGGCAGTTCTTGAGCTGCATTGCGAGCGGCAGCAGGATCATAGGCTACGATCTCCGCTCCTAATTGATGGAGCTGATGAGCGATCGGGATTGACGGCGCCTCTCTCATATCATCAGTATTCGGCTTAAAGGAAAGGCCAAGAAGAGCCATTCTCTTCCCTTCCAAGTTTTCTCCCATCCGCTCCTTCACACTTCGAATAAAACTTGCTCGCTGCTCATTGTTGACTTTGATGACAGCCTTCAATAGCTCAAAATCATGGGACACATGCCCTGCAATTTGGACAAGGGCATTTGTATCCTTCGGAAAACAGGAACCTCCGTAACCAATGCCTGCCCTAAGAAACGAAGCACCAATCCGCTGATCGAGTCCCATCCCCTCTGCAACTCTCTCAACATCAGCTCCCGTTTTTCCACAAATCGAAGCAATTTCATTCATAAAGCTGATTTTTGTGGCAAGAAATGCATTTGATGCGTATTTGATCATCTCTGCACTTTTCCGATCTGTTCTCACGAATGGAATGTGGAAATCCGCATACATAGACTCTAGCTGATCTAATCCGTTCTTTGTTTCGGCTCCAATCACCAGCCGATCCGCTCGCAGCGTATCTGAGATGGCAGACCCTTCTCGTAAAAATTCTGGATTCGATGCGATAGATAATGGCTCCTTACGACCTAACACGTGATGAATCAAATGATCAATTTGATCGCCCGTTCCGACAGGCACTGTACTTTTCACGACAAGCACTGCGCCTGGCTTTGCTTGTAAGCCCATCTCCTTTGCCGCTTGAAAGACATACTGCAAATCAGCTTGACCGTCTGCCTGTTGCGGGGTACCGACAGCAATCATTAACACGTCAGCCTGCGAATAGGCTGACGCTCCATCAATATGAAAACGAATGCGTCCTTGCTCCATATTCCGTTTGAGCAGTTCTTTTAATCCCGGCTCGTACATCGGAGGATTCCCTTGCTTCAGCTGCATGACCTTCCGCCGGTCAATATCCATACATGTCACGTCGTGACCCGCCTCTGCTAAACACACACCTGTGACAAGCCCTACATACCCACAGCCTGCAATCGCAACCTTCATGTCACATCAGCTCCCCATACTCCTTATGCTTGTAATGTCATCGTATGCCGGGGATTTTCGTTCCATTCATAAAAGCATACAAAAACCCCCTGCTGAGAGAGCAGGGGGCTACTTTTATGAAACAAGGCCATTTCGAATATGAGCAATCAGATTTTCAAGCATTTCTTTTGTTGTGACATCATTTGAATTTTCACCAATATCATGAGCGTACATCAAAATCTTTAAAAACTCTTCTTGATTTAAACCCTTATTATCCATGTCTGTATCCTTTCGATTCCACTAATTTCATTATTATATGCTGTATGGTTGGTTTATGCAATACTCTAATACATCATTCGACAGCTTTTGAAATTTATGACCATTTTCATGAAAAACTTTTTTATAAATCACCATTGAGCTATAATAAAAGAATTGGAATCTTTTACTTGGTTAGGAGCGGATCAAATGCTTCAGCACAACATCAACGAAGAAGAAATCAAACAAACAGCCGAACAGATCAAAGAACTTCTTCCTGCAACAGATGAAAACAAGCAACTCATCAAAAAAGCATTGATTACTTATAGACAGGACAGCGTATATCGGCTCAAGCAAGAGTCTGATACCGAATGGTCAGCTTATGTACATGATGTCGTGGCAGCAAGAGTCCACCTTCATGTGCTGTTTCCAGTGAGAAGCAGCTGCTCATGTCCAGCTGATGGACTATGTAAACATATCCTCGCTGTCTTCTTTTCGCTATACGCTCAAGTAGAGAGTGTGACCGGCTTTACAGAAAATTGGTCAGAGAAGGATGAATTACAGCGCAGCAAAGAACTCATTCGCCAGCACTTCCAAGTGAAGCGCCCAGATGAACAATCACTTCAGAGCTGGCTGAATTTTTTCCAGGAGGAATTTCACCTCTGGCTGAAACGGACACCGAAGCACCAGCAAACACCACAGCATTTGTATTACGGCTATTTATCGATCCTGAAAAAACACGCACCCACTTCACCTGAATTCAAGAGTTTGTATGCGATTCATACGTCCATCGATGTGTGGTTAAGGCTCCATGAGCTAATCGACCTCGGCCGCCTTGATGCCGAAAAAGACTTTTATTCAATGAATCCATATGTAGAACAGCTCATGAACACCATTTTTGATTCAGTGGATCATTTGAGGACATACGCCCTTTCCTTTTCCCTCGATCCGTTTCTTGAAAACACACCAACTGCCGTTCGGACACTTCTTCAAATCAGCGGACCTTTCCAGCATGAACGAGTTGCGGTCTTTATGGAAATGTGGGGAACTATATTAAATAGAGGGAAATGGGTCAAAAAAGAAACAGAATTACTCAAGAGCGCCCAACAGCAGGAGCAAACGGTTGAGCGCACCATTGGGCTGATGCATATGGATTATTTGCTAAAAGAAGACGAAAGACTCTTCCAGCAATTAAAATTGCTCAATGCAGATATGCTGCCGAATGTGCTCAATTGGCTAAAGGATCTCACAAACCGCAAGGACTGGAAGCGTCTCAAACTTTGGTATCAAGAGATCACATATGTATTAGAAGAATATTGCCAGCTTGACCTATCTTATAGAGAACTGCGTGGAGCCGTCAGCGATTTCTTCTTTTATTTAGACGCGTACTTTAAACAGACGAAAGATCATTTCTTGTATGAACGCTATCTCCAAATCTGTATGCCTTATGCATTTACTGAATATAGTCAGCTCTTATATGCACAAGAACGCTATGCAGAATGGATTGAAATACACAGCCTCGTTGGTTTCTCTATCAGTGAGTTGGAGAAAGAATTAATAAAACAGATTGCAAAGGAAGAGCCTGAAGCACTCATTCCTTCATACCACCGGGAAATCTCACTGCTTCTCGATCAAAAGAATCGAAGTGCTTACCGGGAATCTGTGAAAATGCTCCAGAAACTGCGTACGCTTTATCATAAAACGAAGAAAAACGCGGTGTGGGAAAGATATGTACAGCAGCTGCAAGATTCAACAAAACGGCTGCGTGCGTTCCAAGAGGAAATGAAGAAAGGAAAATTAATTGATGACACGCCATAAACAAATTGTCATTCATGCAGAACAAACCGAAGATTTCTCTTTCACCATTTCAGCGCAAGCAGAGGACGGACAGCCTGTACCGCTAAATGAAATGAAGAGGCAGCTTTTCCAATGGCACGAATCATCTTTTTACGGAACATTCTTAGAAGATGTGAGCTTTATTGGCACACCTGCCTTCCTGTTAAGTCCTTGGATGACCGTTGAATTGTTAGGGAAAAATTCATTCAATACTTTCAGCCATGTGACGTTAACGGATGAAACAGAGCCGCTTATGAAAACAGCCTCAACCATTTACGAATTCATCGAGGATGAAGATTTTGTCCCAGATTTCGAGGCTTGGACAAAAGGGATGCTTCGCTTTAAAGACAAAGAAGGCCTGTTAGATGGCTACACAGCTGATTGGTTCTCCTTTGCCGTACAGGATTACATTCAATATGATGATGCCTTGCAGCACAAATGGAACCGAATGACTGCACAATCGCCTGCTCTTTCCTCCTTCCAAGGTCATTTTTTAGATGAACAGGATTTCTTGGAAACGATCGGCTGGATTGATGATGAGACGCCTTTCACTGTCGGCTTGCGTTTAAATGAGCCTGATTTCGACGGAGATGATTGGAAAATTGAATTGTTTTTGCGTGATAAGAAAAACAGTGATCTGCATTTCTTTGAAGGCATCCGTTCTTTAAAAAAATCATGGCGTCCGTTTCAAGAAAAAATCACCAGAGAGCTAGAGCGGTTCGGTCAGATTGTCCCTTGGCTCTCATTTACATCTGGTACCACCCTCATGTCAGAAGAAGAAGCGTGGCTCTTCCTATCTGAAGCGAGTGAAACACTTGTGAACATGGGGATTGAGATCCTGCTTCCATCATGGTGGCAAATCGTCAAAGAAAGCACCATGATGCTAAAAGCACGGATTTCCTCCACACCACGAGGCGAATCGCACGTTGGAATGGATGCCCTTATGGACTTTAATTGGCGCTTTGCCACAAATGGGATTGAGCTGACAGAAGATGAGTTCAACGAGCTTGTTCAAAGTAAACGTCGTCTTGTCAACATTCGTGGACAATGGATTAAAATTGATCCGACCTTTATCCAGCAAATGAAGAAATGGATGGAGCGCGCTGAGAACGAAGGACTTCATATGTCGGATATTTTATCACGTGAACTCGCAGACCAAGAAGCCTCTTCTGAGTCGATTCCTGAGCTGCTAGACAGTTCAGCCTTTGCCCATATTCAATTTGAACTTTCGTCTCAATTACGAGGGCTTGTTCATCAGTTAAATGATACACAAGAACTGCCATCCTATGAGATGAGTGAGTCCTTTAAGGGCACACTGCGCCCGTATCAGCAACACGGTGTCAACTGGCTTCTGTTCTTAAGGTCTCATGGATTCGGGGCTTGTTTAGCAGATGATATGGGGCTTGGAAAAACGATTCAAATGATCGCTTATTTCACCTATTTGAAGGAGCATCAACAAGACGCTGCTCCATCTCTCATCATTGCACCGACTTCCGTATTAGGGAACTGGCAAAGAGAGCTTGAAACATTCGCACCACATTTGAATGTCGCTCTGCATTATGGACCGTCACGTCCACAAGGTGAGAACTTTACAAAAGCGTACGAATCAACAGATATCGTCCTCACTTCGTATGGTCTCTCACATTCTGACCGTGATGAATTAACAGCAGCCAAATGGAATACCATTTGCTTAGACGAAGCCCAGAACATTAAAAATGCCCATACGAAACAATCGAGAGCCATTAGGCAATTAAAAGGACAGCACCACATTGCCCTCAGCGGGACACCGATGGAGAACCGCTTGACAGAGCTTTGGTCTATTTTCGACTTCGTGAACAAAGGATATCTCGGCAGCCTGACCAGTTTTCATAAAAAGTTCGTCCTTCCGATTGAAAAAGACCGTGAAGAAAAAAGAATCCAACAGCTGCAGCAGCTGATCAAGCCATTCTTATTAAGACGAACAAAACAAGATGAAGAAGTCGCACTCAATCTGCCAGAGAAACTAGAAGAAAAAGAATTCATCCCGTTATCTGCAGAGCAGGCATCTTTATATGAACAGCTGGTCAAAGATACATTCGAACATATGGCCTCATTAACAGGGATGCAGCGGAAAGCCATCATTTTAAGTATGCTTGGCAGACTCAAACAAATTTGCGATCATCCTGCTCTTTATTTAAAAGAGAGCGGGACAGATGTGAAATTGTTGAAACGTTCATTAAAAATGGATAAATTAGCAGAGCTGTTAAAAGCCATACACGAACAAGGAGAAAGCTGTCTCATTTTTACGCAGTATATTGAAATGGGCAACATGATCAAACAGCTGGCTGAAAAGATGTTTGGAGAACCAGTTCAATTTTTAAATGGGAGCTTATCAAAACATGATCGGGACAAAATGGTGGAACGCTTCCAGAAAAAAGAGTTCAACATCTTAATTCTTTCTTTAAAAGCAGGAGGAACCGGACTAAACTTAACCGCCGCCAATCATGTCATTCACTACGATAGATGGTGGAATCCTGCTGTAGAAAACCAAGCAACAGACCGTGCTTACCGCATCGGGCAAAAGCGGTTTGTTCACGTCCATAAGATGATCACAACCGGCACGATAGAGGAAAAAATTGATCAAATGCTCGAAACAAAACAAACGTTAAATGATCAAATTATCCAAAGTGAAAGCTGGATTACAGAGCTGTCAACGAACGAACTAGAAGATTTATTCACGTTAAGTGCAGCCGCTCAATCATCTTAATGACAGCAAAAAGAGGACTTTTCTCAAACTTGATGAAAAGTCCTCTTTTTTTAATCTCATATAAAGGAATGCTTAAATTTGTAGCTTTTTCAATGCAGATTTCACATTCATATACGTATTCAACTCACGGAAGTCCTCTCTCATTTCTCCCATTTTCATCGCAAGATTTGGTTTAATACCTGTCACGATCAGTTCAGTGCCAGTCATTAAAATCAAATCGTTCAGCTTAAAGATCGCATCCGCCACAAATGAATCCACCTCTAATAAACCAGACAGATCCACAATGAAGTAATCGTCTTTGGATTGAGAGATATAAGTGGAGACCGTTGAGATGATTTTATCAAATCTTGGCGCTGTTAACGTACCAATGATCGGCAGTACAGAAATACCATCCTTCACCGGAACAATCGGGACAGAAATATTCAATACTTCATCAATAGATTGCTCAAGAAGCTCTTGCTGTTCCTTCTCTTTCGTAACATCCTTTTGCAGACCGACGAAATAAAGGCGTTTCCCTTCATTTTCATCAATCCATAGAGGCGCCACACTTAACTCGTTCCAAAACATTTGACCAGATTTTTTATAGTTTTTCAACTGTACAGTGACAGCCTCTTTGTTTTCAATGGCTGCCCTAATTTGTTTGAGAGCAATCTGTTCAGTTTCATCTCCTTGAAGGAAACGACAGTTCTTTCCTAATACTTCGGTTTCTTGATAGCCTGTCATATCTAAAAAGCCCTTGTTCACATATATTAAAGGATTATCAGGTAAAGACGGGTCCGTCACCGTCAGGCCAACCTGAGTATAGTCTAAGGCTTCCTTGATTAAATGCAGATTGTCGGACTTATAAGATTCCAGCGCCATTCGTTTACTCTCCTTAACTTCCTTACAAGCGGGTTATATTCATAATTAAATTATATGATGTTCCATAGCAGGTGTAAATAGAAGTAGTTCTGAATTCCTCTTTTGTAGAATGCGCTTCATCCTATGTCATTTATACAAATACATACGATTCAATTATTTCAAAAGATGTTGAATCATATGTGCCACACCATGTTCATCATTTGTTAACGTGACGTGATCAGCTAATTCTTTTATATCCTTTCTCGCATTCCCCATTGCAATTCCAACCCCAGCTGCCCGAATCATCGATTCATCATTTAAACTGTCTCCTACAGCCGCTGTTTGGCTTAATGGAATACCGAGCTTTTCCGCCAGCCTGGTTAACGCCTGCCCTTTCGACGCTTCCTTTGCACCAATTTCAAAGTTATGATCAGCCGAACTGACCAATGTTAATTCAGAATCATGTCCAAACGCATCCCATCCGGCTTTCAATCTGTCTTGAAAAAATGAGAAACCTAAGATGTTATAAAATGAAAGCTTCTGATCCTCACGAAACAATTCTTGATATGTATCAATATAAGCAAAACCTGACTGGCTGTATTGAACTTCAGCCGCTTGCTCAAGAACACGCTGATCCGTTTCTGGATTTGCACTCTTTAAGCGGTCCATTTCTATCGCCAGAAGCTCTCTGCCGCGGTTTGGTGTGTAAATGGCTTCATTCGTAAACACTTCATAATAATAATCACGCTCCTCAAGCCATGATAAGATGTGTTTTGCTTTTTCTTCTTCTAGAACAGCCGAATGATATACCTGACCTTCTGGATCATGAATCACAGCTCCATTTGCACTGATGACCCACGTATTCATCCCAAGCTGATCAAAAATAGATTTCACATCAAAATACGCTCTTCCTGTTGAAACGACAACCTCAATCCCGCTCGCTGCTGCTTCCTTTAACGCCTGCTCGTTTTCCTGACTCACTTTGTGCTCACTGTTCAATAAAGTTCCGTCTAAATCCGTTGCGATTAATTGAATGTTTGTCATCGGTCTCTCCTTTTTTGCCTTCATTTTCAGTTGACCTTCCGTTTATCAAATCCATCATCATTATGAAATGAGTATCCACTATTTGCAAGGGATGATCGGCTTATCAATGAATATAAGAGTACCCGGTCACTCTACATGACCGGATACGCATAAGGGGATTCACAGGGGACACATGACTGATACAAATAAACCTTGGTTCTACTATTACGCAGTGAATATGTGTACAAGGCAAAGTCTATCAGCTATAGCTAGAGGGGGGCCGCGAGATGCTAGACCTTTGCCTTTTGCCTCCTTTCCTTTCAGCTAACCCTAGTCTACTGAGAAATAGCACAAGAGACAAAAAACGAAAATGACAAAATCGTTCTTCAAATTCTTTATTTCCTCAATCATTTTTACTTTTTACCGCTTGCGTATAAAACATCATCTTATTTTGTTTGACGAAATACTTATTTTTCATAAATTGATAAAAAACATCTGAATGAATCCAATTACTAGAAGGCATGTGAATATAGTCAGACCCGTCCCACGCAAACCAATAAAAACAAAGCCTTCCATCATGAATGGACAATTGAAATTCAAAACAGTCCATTTGATCGTCTGTCACGTATTGAAAAGTGAGGGACTCCCCTTCTTCCATATACACATCACAAAATGAGAGAATGTCTCCCCATGTATAGACCCTCACATTGCTTTCCTTTTCCTCACCAATATGTATGTTTCGAAGTTGATAGGACTCCATAAAACATCTCCTTTCACTTATATGCAGCTAGTTCTGAGTAGGTAGCGGTTTCATTTATACAGATGTTGTATGCTATAATGATACTTACGAATAATGAACGCTTGTGAGGTGATAAATATGAAAACCTTTAGGCTGATTGATTTAAAAATCGAACTTGATCCAAAGCAAGATAAAATGTCCAGCATTCCCCTTCGTGACGGCTTAATCATTAATAAAGAAGATGGCGAAAATCACTGGATGATCGAGGCACTGATTCCAAAGAAGCATAGACAAGTGTTTGAGGTGCTCTTCCAGCAGCATACAGAAGTAAAGATTCTCGTGACGATTACAAAAGAAAACAACCGCCCTGTTCATCTATCGGTCCAAGTCAAAAACATCGTTGCCTTAGAAGAAAACATATCTGTATTACTCGACGGTAAAATGATCACAAATCGTTACAGAACAGAAACCGAAGAAGTATTAAAAGACCTCGTCAAAGAGGGGCTGTCAGGAGAAAAACTGCTGGATGCTTTTAAACAGAACACATAAAAAAAGAGCGGGATGAGCCGCTCTTAGATGGTTGACAAAGGGCTAAAATGAACTTTATTTTAGCCCTTTGTCTTCCTTTTCAGCGTGATAGAAAACCTTTGAAGTCAAGGAAGGGCGAGCACCGGAGTAGAGCGAATTTGATATTCGTGAGCACCGGAGCACAGCCCTGACAAAGAATGCGAGGGTTTGTCTACACGCTGAGAGCGGGATGAGCCGCTCTTTTTCTATTGCACATCTTTCGATTGGCTTTGTTTTTTCAATAAATCTCTAATTTCGGTTAACAACACTTCCGTTTGATCTGGCGTTTCAACCACTTCTTCTTCCTCTACCTTTTTCCGTTTTAATTTATTTAAATAACGAATAAAGATAAAAATGGAAAAGGAGATAATCAAGAAGTCGACCACTGTTTGAATGAAACTTCCATACAAAATTTGAGCAGAACCGATTTTAATAGACAATCCGCTAAAATCGTGCCCCCCCACAATAATACCAACAAGCGGCATAATTAAATCATTCACAAGAGAAGTGACAATTTTGCCAAATGCTCCCCCGATGATGACACCGACAGCCAGGTCAATCACATTCCCCTTGACGGCAAACTCTCTAAATTCTTTCAGCATTGTTTATCACCTTCATCTTTTTTTGTCTAATATGACGTTTTTTTGTCAAAAAAGCAAGTCCTTATCCGCTTTGGCTGAATGTTTCCATATAAAAAACGGTTCATACATGATGAACCGTCAGACACATTACGATACTTTAGGACCGATAGAAAATGTCAGTTCTGCTTCACATGCCACTTCGCCATCTACTGTTGCAACTGCTTTTCCTTTGGCAACTGGACCGCGAAGACGCGTGACTTCAACCTCTAAACGTAGCTGATCGCCGGGTTTGACCTGTCTTTTGAATCGGCAGCTGTCAATCCCTGCAAACAAACCAATTTTCCCTTTGTTCTCTTCTTTACCTAACATGATGACCCCAAAAACTTGAGCGAGCGCTTCTACAATAAGCACACCCGGCATGACGGGGTATCCTGGGAAATGGCCATTAAAAAATTCTTCATTTACTGTGACATTTTTGATTCCAACCGCTCTTTTCTCACCATCAACTTCTAAAATACGGTCAACCAATAAAAATGGATAACGGTGTGGAATAATGTCTTGAATTTGCTGAGCATCAAGCATGTCTTGATCTCTCCTTCTTTTCTATATCGCTAATCTTCATTTGATTCCTATTGAAGTATATTATGAATGCAGTCATTTTTCAATGTCTAGCCAACAATTATGGTAAAAAATAACATCTATTATTACCTATTGTCATGAAATATAATCCACTCTACACTCATCGTTTTTTCACAAATATGGTAATATATATTACATCATTGATTGAATAAGAGGGTAAAAATGAATTTTATAAGCGATAAATCCATTAAAAAACTTCTCCATTCGTGGTATACAATGCTAAAACATCGACACTTTTCGAAGGCTGAAGAGATCAAAACGTCCTTAACCAAATATAAACGTAGATTGTCAAAGAAACAGGAGCTTCATTTACATTATCAGCTTATGCTTTTTCGCCATCAGCTCTGGATGAACCAAACAGAAGACTTAGAAAAACTGAAGCATGAACTCATGCTCCACAAAGATCAAATGAACGATCAACTACAATATTATTTTTACTTTTTTCTCGGTTTATACGAATCTTTGAAGAGCGATCAAAATGATGCCATTCATTATCTTGAAAAAGCAGAAGAGAAACTGCCCCTGCTAGACGATGAGCTAGAGGAAGCAGAGTTTCATTTCCGTACAAGTGGTGTTTATTATAACAACCGCTATTCACTGTTATCCATTCGACATGTTGAAAAAGCCATGAATATCTTTGCAAAGCACGGGGATATCCACAGCATTTATCGGTGCAAAATTGTGCTCGCACTTAACTTTAGTGACCAAAAAAAATATGAAGAAGCAGAAGCTATTTTTATTGAAATTATTGAATACGTGAAAATGATTGATGACCAAGAACTGCTTGGTATCGTGTATTATGACGCTGGTTTTATCAAGTCGAGACAGAATCGTCATAAGGAAGCACTAGAATACTTTAAAAAAGCGCTTCGGCTCCCAGCATACCGGAAGTCTGCCCACTCCTATGTATCGTGTCTCTATGAAACTGTGCGTTCCTGCTTTAAAGAGAATTTAACTGATGAAGGAATGAAATATATTCAAAAAGGGCTAAAAGAAGCCGTTGATGCCCAATTTGATCTATTAAGAATCAAGTTCCAAATTTTATTCCTTCTCTACAGCCAAACGCCCAAGGCAGATGAACAGATTGCTACACTCGTCACATGTCTTGAACGAAAAGAAGCCTGGATTGATCTTGAAGATCTGCTTGCAGATGTCTCAGATTTTTATAAAAAAAAGGGCGACTTTGAGCGAGCCGCCTTTTTTATCATGAGAGGCTGACATCCGCCTGCTCATTATCGAATGGTATTAATGAGTCCTAGCATCTGATCGCCCATCGTAATGGTTCTTGAGTTCATCTGATACGAACGCTGTGTTGTCATGAGGTCTGTTAATTCTTTAGACATGTCCACATTCGACGTTTCAAGTGCACCTTGCTGAAGTTGAATGGCCTGACGGTTTGCCCCATTCAGTGCCGTTAAAGCGCCTTGATAGTTGCCGTCGACTGAGAACAAATTTTCTCCTTCAGAGATGAGTGCTGAAGAATTATTCACTTGAACAACCCCAAGATTCACCTGCTGATTCGGTTGATTGCCTCGAGAAATAGCTGTAAGCCGGCCATTTTTATCGATAGAAATATCACGAAAATTCGCATTTAAGACAATCTCATTCCCGTTTTCGTCAAGAATCGGATGGCCTTCGCTTGTCACCAGCTGGACTTGATTCCGATTATTTCCTGGCTGTAAATAAAGAGAGCCATCTCTTGTATACCGGATGTTACCGCCAGCATTGACCTGCAAATACTGAGATGGCGCACCAAATGCAACATCAAGGTCACGACCTGTTTCTTTAATAGACCCTTGCAATGAGTTAATGGATGCATTGACCATCGTTCCAGTTCCAAGCCTTAAACCAGCAGGTGTCAGACGACTGTTTGCCACCTGCTCATTTTTTTCATCTACCTGATTAAACTGTTGTCTCACCAGCTCTGAAAAACGGGTGTTTTTCGCACGATACCCTGTTGTTTCACTGTTTGCGATGTTATTACTAATGATATCAAGCTGCTTTTGCACCTCGTTCATCGACACAGCTGCATTGATCATCGTTCTAAGCATGAGAATCCTCCTCTCTCTTTCATTTCTTCATTAATACACTCTTCCGATTTCATTCACTGCTTTTTCTAAACTTTTATCATATGCCTGAACCACTTTTTGGTTTGTTTCAAATGCGCGGTAGGCTGTTGTCATTTCTGTATATGATTTCGTCACATCAACGTTCGACAGCTCTGATACACCTTGGCTTAATGTATAGGACATTTGACCGTTATTGACCGCACTTGGAAGAGGCTGGTTATCAGCTGTACGGTATAAATCATTTCCTTCACGCGCAAGGTTTCTTGTATCCATTGCAACACGTACATCAATTTGTCCAAGGTTTTGTCCGTTTTCACTCACGGTTCCATCTGCGTTCACTTTGAAATTCTCACTTTGAACGGTAATCGGCTGGCCCGTCACGGAGAGAAGGGCACGTCCATTGATCGTCAGCTGATTTTGATCATTCAATGTAATGGAACTGCTTTTCGTATAACGAACGCCTTCTGGTGTATTCACAGCATAAAAAAGCGCTGACTTTTGATTTGTCTCCGGGTTGATGGGTACATTATTTTCTACTAATGCAATATCAGTTGTTTGATCCGTTGTTTTTAATGTTCCTTGTGTAAATTGGGGAATCAATTCCTGCATGTATGTTCCCGTATTAATTCCGCCGATCGCCGTTTGCTGCGGGATACTAAAGCCTTTGCCTGAAGATGTTTGGAAACGTCCTGATTCCATTCGGCTTAGCAGCATTTCTGGAAATGCGCGCATGGCCCCTTCATCTGCTTTATAGCCTGGAGTATTCGCATTTGCGATATTATTTGAAAGCATTTCTGTCCGCCGCTCTTGAGCGATCATGGCAGATGTTGCGGTGTATAGTCCTTTTAACACGTGCTCACCTCATTCAAATTCTTTCACATGACCTAAAATCATCAGTACACAATCTTCTATGAAATATATCGGCATATTGGCAGGCTTCTTTAATAAAAATCCCCCATTCTTTCTAAAAAGAATGAGGGAAATCATTAGCTGAGTTTACGCTTTGGCAGCTTGTCCATATTATCAAGCATCACGCCAGTACCAACTGCTACACAATCCATTGGATTTTCTGCAACGAAAACTGGTACTTTCAGCTCTTCTGCAAGCAATTGATCAAGCCCGTTTAGAAGCGCTCCGCCACCAGTAATGATGACGCCGCGGTCAATGATATCAGCTGATAATTCAGGTGGTGTTCTTTCAAGAACTTGTTTCGCAGCCTGAACAATGGCAGATACAGATTCACGTAATGCTTCTTCTACTTCTTTGCTTGTGACGGTAATCGTTCTTGGTAATCCTGTCACCATGTCTCGTCCACGAATCGAAATCTCTTCGTGACGTGCGTCTGGGAATACCGTTGCAACTTGGATCTTAATGTCCTCTGCAGTTCGCTCACCGATCAACAGCTTGTACTCTTTTTTAATGTAGTTGAGAATTTCCAGGTCAAATTTGTCTCCAGCCATTTTAATAGAAGAGGCGGTTACAATGTCACCCATCGAGATGACAGCGATATCTGTCGTTCCGCCTCCAATATCTACGACCATGTTTCCACTTGGCTGAAAAATATCCATACCAGCACCAATTGCTGCTACTTTTGGCTCTTCTTCAAGAAATACATGCTTCCCGCCGCTTTTTTCAGCAGCTTCTTTGATTGCCTTCTGCTCAACAGATGTAATGTTTGTCGGGCAGCAGATGAGCATACGCGGCTTAGAGAACAGCCCTTTCACATTCAATTTGTTAATAAAATGCTTGAGCATCGCTTCAGTTACTTCAAAATCAGCAATTACGCCATCTTTTAATGGACGAATCGCAACAATATTCCCAGGCGTACGTCCAACCATACGTCTCGCTTCTTCTCCAACAGCTAATACTTTCCCGCTGTTTTTATCAAGAGCGACAACAGATGGTTCATTTAACACAATTCCTTTTCCTTTGACATGAATCAGTACATTTGCAGTACCAAGATCAATTCCAATATCCCTAGCAAACATCTATATATATCCTCCTTGAAAATCTGTTTCCATAGCAAATACCACATTCTGCCCTAATTATATATTCTATCATAATTTGCAGAAAAAAAGATATTTCTTTACAAAAGTCTTTACAAAATTTGTGGTTAGAAACTACCGATAAGAGGAAGATATATATATCATGTTTATGAACAAAGAACTAAAGCTTACTGTTTTACAGGCTCACCTTCTAAAATTTCTTCTTTTTTATACTTTAACTTTGTGGCTTCTCCCCCTCGCAGGTGACGGATTGATTTATGATAATCCAGTATCTCCTTCACTTCGTTAGCCAGATCTGGATTAATTTCTGGCAGTCTTTCTGTTAGATCCTTGTGTACAGTACTTTTAGAGACTCCAAATTCTTTCGCAATTACACGAACGGTTTTCTTTGTCTCCACGATATACTTTCCTATCTTGATTGTTCGCTCTTTGATGTAATCGTGCACACCACTCGACCTCCCTAAAATGGATGTGAGAAGTGTGAAATGAGATCCGTATCAATATTATCCATTTTCAGCAGCGCTTGTTCGTCTTAATTTCTCATCCATTAGGTAGTAAATGCCAAACACGATCCCTCACCTCAAACACTCTCTTTGTCAGGTTTGTAACAGTGTATTAGCATTGCATAGGGAATATGCTAAAAATGAAGATGGGACAAGGGATTTATCAGAAAAGACAAAACAAAAAATCATTTCGAGTGGCGAAAATTTTCACTTTACAAGCATCGGTGTAACACGTAAAATAGGAAAGGTGATTTTATTTACCTAGATAAATAATGAATAAAGGTGAGCCTATGGATACGTTAAACAGAGAGTGTTTACATCAAATACATCAAAGCGCGCGGCTGCTGTCTAAAAAAGCGAACGAAGCGCTTGCTGCTTATGACTTGTACATGTCCCAGTGGACTGTACTTTTTTGTTTGGATACATTCGGCCCTAAAACACAAAAAGACATTTGGACCTATTTGAACGTCGAAGCACCGACGATTACCAGAACCGTGACGCGTCTAGAAGCAAACGGCTGGGTGAAACGAGTCCAAGGAAAAGACAAACGTGAGAATCTCATCGTCATGACAGACGATACAAAAACAAAGTTTAAAGAAATCAAACAGACGATGGAACAATTTGAAGAAGAATGTCTTTCAGATTTCACCTACGAAGAAAAACAACTCCTCCATACACTTTTACACAAATTATCAACTGAATAGGAAGTGACATACACCATGAACGAACGCATTTGGACAAAAGACTTTATCATGATTGTCCTGGTGAATTTATTTACATTCACCTCTTTTTATGCCCTTTTGACACTACTCCCCATTTACACAATGGATGAATTAAATGGAACAGAATCACAGGGTGGCCTCCTTGTGACGGTCTTCTTATTATCAGCAATTGTGACAAGGCCATTTTCAGGGGCCATTATTGAGAAATTCGGCAAGAAACGCATGGCGATTTTTTCTTCAACGGCTTTTGCCCTGCTCACTTATTTATACATTCCAATTGATCAATTCCAAACACTTCTCATGCTGCGTTTCGTGCAAGGAATCTTCTTCAGCATTTTGACAACCGTAGCAAGTGCCATTGCAGCTGATATGATTCCGAAACATAAACGAGGAGAGGGTCTTGGATACTTTGTCATGTCGATGAACCTTGCCGTGGTCATCGGTCCGTTTATCGCACTGAATCAAGTCGGAAAAATCGGATTCCATTCTTTATTTCTGCTCTTTTCCATCATCGTCTCCATCGGTGCAGCTTTCACGATGCTGATTAGACAGCCAGAGCCTGAAAATGGCGGAAGTGTCGTCTTTCGATTCACTTTTTCTCATCTGTTTGAAAAAGGCGCTTTAAAAACGGCAGCAGTTGGAATCATTATCTCCTTCTGTTACTCGCCGATCATTTCATTTATTTCAGTCTATGCCAATTCACTTCACCTGATGGGTGCAAGCAGTTATTTCTTCATTGTTTTTGCAGCTGCAATGCTTGGATCACGTCCATTTACAGGCAGACTGTTTGACCGAGTCGGGCCTCATATTGTGATCTATCCATCTATTGCTCTCTTTGCGATTGGTTTATGGATGCTGACCGCTACACAAACAGCCACCATGCTTCTTTTATCCGGCGCTGTCATCGGCCTTGGCTACGGCTCTTTGGTGCCATGTCTACAAACACTTGCGATACAGCACTCACCAGCACACCGTACAGGCTACGCCACAGCAACTTTCTTTACCTTGTATGATACGGGGATTGCCGCTGGATCCTTTGTCTTCGGACTGCTTGTCAGCTTCACAGATTTTTCAAATGTATATCTCATTGCTGGCGTTGTCGTGTTACTCAGCATGGGCGTTTTTTATTGGAGCGAACGAAAACCGCAAGAAGCAAAAGCACAAAAGGTTTCCCTATCAGAATAGGATACTGTTTTAAACTTCACTGAAAACATGCTAAAATATAGGATATTTCAAATGAACAGATAGGTCTTTTGAAAAATAGTTGGCGTTAAGCGAAAGTATAGGTGATGTTTTGAATTACGAATTGTTTAAAGTCATACACGGGATGGCTCATCATTCTGAGTTTTTAGATCAGGCCATGATTTTCATTACGAAAAAGGCCATTCTCGTATATGCCCTCGTCTTATTGATTTGTTGGTTTTTAGGTAATCACAAATTTAAGAAGCATGTCTTCTTTTCTGGTGTAACAGGCATCGTGGCACTCATCGTCAATTTTGCCATTACGCTGTTTTATTATGAAGAGCGGCCGTTTGTGGCGCACAAAGTCGACACACTCATCCCGCACTCAGCAGACGCTTCCTTCCCAAGTGACCATACAACAGGTGCACTGGCTCTTTCACTAGCCATTCGATCCCGTAATAAAAAACTCGGCAATATTTTGCTTGTTTTTGGATTACTGACAGGGTTCTCCCGCATCTGGGTCGGCCATCATTATCCATTTGATGTATTAGGCAGCTTAATCGTATCGATTGTGGTTGTCTTTATCATGAATAAATTATGGAAGTTCTTTGACTCTCCAATTGACCGTATCGTGACATTTTACGAGAACATTGTGGGCAAAATTTTCAGAAGGAAGCAAAAGGACCAAGGGTCAGACCTGTCCAACTCTTAAGCGGCTTGCGATAAAGTATGGAAGACCTCTCTTCTACTTTATCCCAGCCGCTTTTTTCATTGTTTGTTTTCCTCTGACCATACTCGAAAAATAAAGGCTGACGCTAATGCCGACAAGAGAAATCATGATCAATGTCCAGCCTAATTGGTCAAAATGAGAACCTGCAATTTCCTCACCAAACAGCATGCCAAGCACGGCAGATGACAGAATGGAACCAAGGTACCTGCATGTTTGAAAAAGCCCAGAGGTCGTGCCAATCATTTGTTGAGGGCTCGCTTTTAACATCGCAGCTTGAAGCGCAACATTTCCAATCCCGTAACTGAGTCCAAGCAAAGCAAGAACCAGTCCTTTCCCCCAGAATGGCGCAGGAATAAAAAAGAAAGTCATGGCGGAAGCGCCGGCCAGCATGAGCACAGCACTTGCCAAAACAGGATGCCGTTCATCGCCGCGATCTACCCACTTGCCAGTCAGCGGCGATACCATAATGCTCACTCCAGACATGCAAAGCATAAAGAGACCCGTCATCTCCACACGCCAGCCCAATTCATCCTGAAAATAACTTGGCAAGCCAAAAAAGAGACAATAGAAGAAAATATTTAAAATGATAAATTGCACATACACAAGTGAAAGCCGTTTCTCCTGCCTGAACATCCGAATTTGGATAAATGGCTCATCCACCTGATGCTCCCACCATATAAAAGCACCCGCACTCACAAGACAGAGAATGCCCTGTACATACTGAATACCATCAGATAGTGATAATAAAAAAGAAAGCAAAAGGACAATACAAACTGTAAATAGCAACATCCCTGGCAAATCAAGCTTTCGGACAGTGTCTCCTATACGCAATTTTTTCTTCTTCTCCTTAGGAAATAAGGAAAAGCCTAGAAAAAAACTGATCAATATGAATGGCAGATTTACTAAAAAGATCGCCGGCCAGCTGCCGATCGTCATCAAAAACCCGCCAAGTGTCGGCCCGAGTGCTGTCATCGCTGAAGCAAAGATGGACAATACCGCTAAAGCAGAAGCTTGTCGTTCCTTCACATGATCCCGAATCAGTCCAACACCTGAAGGATAGATCGCACTGCTTCCAATCGCCTGAAGAAGCCGGATCACAATCAGCACCGCAAAAGTCGGGGCAAACGGCGCACAAATGGCTGAGACTGCCACTAGAACTAGTCCAAATAAAAATAAGGTTCTCCGGCTCATCACATGATCTCCAATTCGTCCACTCACCGGCTGCGTGACCGCGCTGGCCAAATAAAAGGTTGAAATGAGCCAAGATACCGTCGTAAACGACAAACCGAACTCATGCTGAATTTGATGCAAGGCTAAAGAAATCATCGAGGAATTCAGTGGATTTAACATCGTGCCAAAAGCAATCGCCGTTAAAAAAACATTCCGGTTGTCTTTCCATTTGATCATACACCCGCCCCCTTCTTTTGACATACACGTTCTTTGTCTATCTCCTCGTTATTATGAGATTCATTTCCCTTTTTTACCCTTAGCAATTCAAGTTCTCTCTCCGAAAAGCAAGACATACATTCTAAAAAGGGCAAGTGTTGGAAAAGCGCATATAAAATTGAGAATATGAGGAACAAATGGTAAGATGCTACACATATTTAAAAGCCTACTTTCTCCTTATACGGAGAACGGCTGAAAAGGAGGAGAAGCTTATTATTAAAAAAAGACGGTTTTGGGTCCCAGCCCTTTTCTCGGTTGCAGTATTACTTCTGTCTTCGTGCGGTTCAAATGAAACAAATGGGAACGGAGATAAACGTAATTCTACAGCGAAAGGGTCGCCGATTTTGGAAGATGGGAAATTTATTTTTGCAGCATCAGGTGAATTCCATCCATTCAGTTACATGGATGGAAACCAGATGTCCGGCTTTGATATTGATGTCGGCAATGCGATTAGCGACAAGATGGGCCTCGAGCCTGTACAGAAAAAATATAAATTCGCAGGCATCGTCGAAGGCGTCAAAGCAGGCAAATTTGATGCGGCCGTTGCAAGTCATACCATCAACGAGGAACGAAAAAAACACGTCCTTTTTTCTCAACCGTATTACTACTCCGGTCCGCAAATCTTCACAAGACCCGGCGCAGACATTCACAGTGCAGATGACTTAAAAGACAAGGAAATCGCTGTCTCTAAAGGTTCGTCCTATGCGGATATTGCCAAAGAACATAGCGGGCAGGAACCAAAATATTACGACAGTGATGTTGTCGCTTTAGAAGCACTAGCCAACGGCAAACACGATGCGGTCGTCACTGATTTTGCCACGGGTGCAGAAGCCATGAAGAAAAAACTTAAAATTGAAGCACAAGAAAGACTCGGGCAAAGTGAGCAAGCAATCGCTGTCTCTAAAGACAATAAAGAGCTCATGAAAGAGATCAATGATGCGATTGATGCACTCAAAAAAGACGGAACATTAAGACAAATTAGCGAAAAGTATTTTGACGAAGATATTACCGTCAAACAGGATTAAAACCACGATTGTGCGCCTTTCTCTAGGCGCACTTTCTTCAAATGGAGATGATTGTTTTGCCTACCTTATCACACTTTTTTCAAACGCTGATTGATTCTAGAGGCGTTTTCTTAGAAGGAATGCTGCTTACCTTACAACTCACTGTCATCAGTATTTTCATCGGCATGTTCATCGGGCTTTTCTTTGCCTTACTAAAAATATCCCGCGTAGCCGTTTTCGGTTATATCGCAAATGCCTATATCTTCCTTGTACGCGGGACACCACTCATTGTGCAGATTTTTATCCTGTATTTTGGGCTTACAGAATTAAATATACCCGACTTTTGGGCAGCCTCTATTGCGCTTGCCTTCCATAACGGTGCCTATATAGCAGAAATATTTAGAGGTGCGATTCAATCAATCGATCAAGGTCAAAAAGAAGCAGGACGTTCTCTTGGCATGGGGCGATTTCTAACCATGAGACGTATCATTCTCCCGCAAGCGATGCGGCGTGCCCTTCCCCCTCTCGGCAATCAGTTTATTATCGGCTTAAAAGATTCATCACTTGCCGCCTTCATCAGCGTCAATGAACTCTTTAACATAGCCACCACTCAAGGTTCCAACAGTTTTGACAACATGACGTACTTACTTGTCGTGGCTGTCTATTACTTAGTTCTTGTCCTGCTGTTAACATTCGCTGTGCAAACCGTTGAGAAGAAACTTTCAGTCAGTGATCATTAGGAGGAGAAGCATGACAGAATCAAAAGAGATCATTCGTGTTGAAAAACTGAATAAATACTTTGGAGAGCTGCATGTCTTAAAAGATATCGATCTCACTGTATATGAAAATGATGTCGTCGTCTTAATTGGTGCAAGCGGCTCTGGGAAAAGCACCTTGCTCCGTTGTATGAATTTTTTAGAAATAAAAAATGACGGTCAGATCATCATTGATGGCAGTCCCGTTCATCCAAAACGAGATCAATTAAACGAAATGAGGCAGAAAATAGGCATGGTGTTTCAGCATTTTAATCTCTTCCCGCACAAAACCGTGCTTGAAAACATCATCGAAGCACCGGTCATGGTGAAAAAAACAAAGAAAGCACAAGCGATAACTGAAGCCAATGTCTTATTAGAGAAAGTCGGACTAGCGGATAAAGCAAAAGTGTACCCTTCAAAGCTATCAGGCGGTCAAAAACAGCGCGTTGCCATCGCACGAGCTCTCGCCATGAAGCCCGATGTCATGTTATTTGACGAGCCTACTTCTGCGCTGGACCCAGAGCTTGTAGGCGAAGTGCTGCAAACCATGAAAAGTCTTGCCAAAGAAGGCATGACAATGGTCATCGTCACTCATGAAATGGGCTTCGCAAAAGAAGTAGCTGACCGAGTTGTTTATATGCATGAAGGACGAATCGTCGAACAAGGTACCCCATCAGAATTATTTGATTCTCCTCAAGAGGAGCGAACCAAATTGTTTCTCAGTTCGATTTTATAGGTCAAACGCCCTTTATTTTTCGTGATTCATGCACGTTTATTCTCATTTTTTACGAACTTTTCATCCATTTATATTGATAATGACCAAAAAACCATGTTAGATAAACTTACATGAATATGTTATATATGACTTTTCTCTCTATAATGAAGAATTAAGAAATCTATTAATTCTGAATGATTCGGGGGAATGCAGCATGCAAATGGGTGATACAGTATTTATGTTCTTCTGCGCACTACTCGTGTGGTTAATGACACCGGGTTTAGCCTTATTCTACGGAGGACTTGTGAGAAGTAAAAACGTGTTAAGTACGACAATGCACAGCTTAACCTCACTAGCCATTGTCTCTATCGTCTGGATCGTGTTTGGGTATTCACTCGCCTTTGCGCCAGGCAATGCATGGATCGGAGGCTTTGACTGGGTTGGACTAAAAGGCGTTGGCTTTGAACCTGGTTCATATAGTGACACGATTCCACATTCATTGTTCATGATGTTCCAAATGACCTTTGCCGTCCTCACAACAGCCATTATCTCTGGTGCCTTCGCTGAACGTATTCGTTACTCAGCGGTGGTCGTGTTTACACTCCTTTGGGTCACATTTGTATACGCTCCAGTCGCACACTGGGTATGGGGCGGCGGCTGGATTGGAGAAATGGGAGCACTTGACTTCGCCGGTGGAAACGTCGTCCACATATCATCCGGTGTGGCTGGTCTAGTCGTAGCCATTGTTCTCGGGAAGCGAAAAGAAGCGGCAAGTTCTTCTCCGCATAACTTGATCTACACACTTCTTGGTGGAGCTGTGATTTGGTTTGGCTGGTTTGGGTTTAACGTAGGAAGTGCCCTCACATTAGACAGTGTCGCCATGTATGCCTTTATTAACACCAATACAGCAGCTGCTGCAGGAATCATCGGCTGGCTGTTAGTCGAATGGATGATCAACAAAAAACCAACGATGCTAGGTGCAATCTCTGGAGCCATTGCAGGCCTAGTAGCGATTACACCTGCCGCAGGCTTTGTCACACCATTCGCTTCGATCATCATCGGAATCATCGGCGGAATCGTTTGTTTCTGGGGCGTCTATTCACTCAAAGCCAAGTTCGGCTATGACGATGCACTGGATGCATTCGGTCTCCACGGAATCGGCGGTACGTGGGGAGGCATTGCTACAGGCCTTTTCGCCACTACATCTGTCAATGATGGCGGAGCCAACGGCTTATTTTACGGCGATCCAAGCTTACTTTGGAAACAAGTTGTCGCCATCGTGGCCACATACGTCTTTGTTGCAGTTGTCACATACGTGATCATCAAAGTCGTCAACATCTTCTTCAAGATCCGCGCAACTGAAGAAGAAGAATCAGTCGGTCTTGATTTAACGATGCACGGCGAAAAAGCATATCAAGATTAAAGAAAAAAGGGGTGTCTCTATGAGCAAAATGTATAAAGTGGAGATTGTCACACGTCCAGCTAATTTTGAAACATTAAAGGTGGAGCTTGGAAAGATTGGTGTCACCTCGATTACCTTTTCCAATGTGCACGGCTGCGGATTACAAAAGGGACATACGGAACTATACCGTGGCGTCAAAAAGGAAAGCAATGTGTACGAACGTTTAAAGATTGAAATCGTCTTAAGCAAAGTACCTGTTGAACAGGTCGTGGAAACAGCACAGAAAGTACTGCGTACAGGCGAACCAGGGGATGGGAAGATTTTTATATATGAGATAGAAAATACAATCAACATTCGGACAGGTGAAGAAGGACCTGCCGCCTTATAGCATCCCCTCCGCCATATGGCGGAGGTTTTTTTAAAGACAGAAAAAAACCTCTGTGCATTTATCTACACAGAGGATCTGACATGACATTAAGATTGTTTTGTTTCTTCTGACTGACTGCGGTCTTTAGAGGAATCAGAAGACTTTTCTTGATCAGAGGATTTCCCCTTCTCATCAGACTTATCTTCAGATTTTTCTTCAGCCGGCTCTTTTGCCTTATCGTCAGCAGCAGGTTCCTTCGTTTTTTCATCAGCCTTTGGCTGTGCAGGTTCTTTTGCTTCTTCTGTCACTTCTTGCGCTGCTTTTTCAATGGAAGAAACAGGCTTATCAATGAAGCTAAGCGGATTAAGCGCTAAACCTTCCATACGAATTTCAAAGTGAACATGGTTGCCGCTTTCAGCACCATATAGATTCTTACCAGAAGCACCGATGACATCATTCTGCTTTACTTCATCGCCTTCTTTTACACTCACTTGAGACAACGATTGATACACAGTAGACAATCCATCTTCATGTTCAATTTCAACAACGTGACCGAGAACTGGATCTTTTTTCGCCTGAACGACTGTTCCACTAAGAGCAGCTGTGACATCAAACACTTTGCCATCTTTATCTGCAAGATCAATACCTTTGCTTAAGGTATAGGTGTTATTATAGTTTACAAGTGCTGCTTCTTTTTCTTTTTGATCAGCATCTGCTTCATAGAACTTTTTCACGACAGAAACATTCTCAGAATTCTGGACCGGCATAGCAACATTTTCAATTGGCTTTCCAACTTCAACGGCATCATCACGCTGTTCTTGTCCTGTTTGATTTCCATCAGATAATTGGTCTTTCACATCTTTCGATACAGCTTGATACCAAAGAACGGCTGTTAACACGACCGCTGCGCTGACCAAGTAAATAGCAGGGAATACCCAGCGCTTACGGAAAAATTGCTGAACTTTTGTGATTTTGGAAGTACGTTTCTTTTCTTCCTCTCTCATTTTTCATCACCTCAGCAACATTCTGAACACTTTTCAAAAAATATATACACACGAAATCATTTTTCTTTTTATTTTGCGCAATCGCATCAATAATATGTATGATGAATGAAAAAAGATGGGGGTACATATGGTGAAAACTTTCAACCGCATGGCAACAGAAGATGACCTCAAAGAGATCGTCGATATCTACAATTCAACGATTGCTTCAAGAGAAGTAACGGCCGATACAGAACCTGTTACAGTAGAAGACCGCCGTCAGTGGTTTTTGAATCATTCAGAGAAACGTCCTCTCTATGTGAAAACAGATGAGGAAGGAAATATCTACGGCTGGCTCAGTTTTGAAACGTTTTACGGCAGACCTGCATACAACGGTACTGTTGAAATGAGTATTTACTTGAACCAAAACTATCGAGGAAAAGGTTTAGGGTCACTGTTCTTACAAGAGGCGCTCGAATTGGCACCCTCATTAGGCATCCGAACGTTACTTGCCTTTATTTTCGGCCACAACGAAGCCAGCATCAAATTATTTAAGAAGCACGGATTTGAGACTTGGGGACATTTGCCACGCATCGCAGAAATGGACGGCAATCGGTACGACTTAGATATTTTAGGAAAAGAATTATAAACTGAGCGTCTCTTGAAGAAAGACACGCTTTAGATTGTTGACAAAGGGCTAAAATGAACTTTAATTTAGCCCTTTGTCTTCTTTTCAGCGTGATAGAAAACCTTTGCAGCCCGAGGAAGGACGAGTACTGGCGCGGAGCGAATGTCACATTCGTGAGCACCAGCACGCAGGACTGACAAAGAATGCGAAGGTTTGTCTACACGCTGGAGCGTCTCTTGAAGAAAGAGACGCTTTTTTATGAAGCATGCACCAACTGCTCAAATTGCTTCGCATTTTGAAGCGATTTTCTTTTCAGAATGATACCATGTTCATCAATCAGAAGCGCTTGCGGAACAACTGTTACTCCATACAACTCCATAATTTGTGATGAGCGCATATAAACAGCTTGCTCCGGCAGCAATTGAAGAAGCGAGGCATCATCGGCTTGTTCATCTCCATTAATAACAATCACATGAGCATCATCATGTGAAGTTTGAGGCTGCACATCAGACAAAATACTTTTACAAGTCATACAAGTAGAATTCACAAATAACAGCATCACAGCTCGCCCATTTTGCAAATACTCCTTCAAGATCACCTTTTCACCTACATGCGAATAACTGCGAAATAACGGAGCCGGGTCACCAATATCCGCTTCCTTCAATTCAATTCCATCAAGAGATTTTATTTTATTCATAAATCTCCCGATAAAACGGGCAAGCAAAAACACGACAGCCAGCTGGGCAATGACAATTAATAACACAATGATTAATAAAATATCTGTCATTTCATTTTATCTCCTTCTATAATTGATCCATCTGCAATCTGGAATGAGTCGATCCACTTTCGCTTCAATAGCACAATTTCTTGGCTGACCGCTATGATCAAACAGACAGCCGCTGCAATGAGAAAACAAATCATTTTCAACCGCAATGAAATCATTTCAACACTAGGATGTACATAAAATAACCCTGCCACAAGAGTAAGCATCAGCAGATTGCGAATCACAATCCCCCAATGCAGGCGATCGTTTTCCAGTAATCCTCCACAACCGCACGAAATATCACGATGCCCCCTCATTAAATTGAACGTAACCGCTCCAGTGTAAATACATAACAGGGCTGTAAGGCCCACTGCAGGCAGGACAGACATGTTCCATATAAACAAATGAATCGTACAAACCAACTCAATCAACAAAAATACATAAAACATGGGTGCCGCGAAAGAAGGCGGCAGCAGCCGATAAGCATTGATCTGTTGGACATGTGCCTTCTGTTTCCTTGCTTTATCCAGCCATGCACCTGCAAAAATGATTCCTAGTAAATAGACTCCTATGAAATAAAAGACACTCACCTTACACCATCTCCTTTTGTTGAAATAGTTGAGATTGTGCCTCGTATAGCCTTCTGTATTCTCCGTGTAATGCCATCAGTTCATCATGGTTGCCCTCTTCAATGAAAGCACCATCTTTCATGACGATGATACGGTCTGCTAAGCGGGCCGCTCCCATACGATGTGTAATAAACAAAACACCTTGATCCTGCGTATGATCGAACAACTTTCGAATGAGTGAGATCTCCGACAATGGATCGAGAGCAGAGGTCGGTTCATCTAAAATAATAAAATCACTTTCTCTAAAGAAGGTTCTCGCCATCGCAAGCTTTTGCCATTGTCCGCCAGACAATTCATGTCCCTCTTCAAAAAAGCGACCTAGCTGCGCATCATATGTGTCTTCCATTTCATTAATTCTTTTCTCTATACCTGCTTGACGGGCGGCTGAAATCAACCGCTCTTCCTCTTCTATATCATCAATACGGCCAAACCCTATGTTTTCTCTCACAGTGAATTCGTACTTCATAAAATCTTGAAAAAGAACAGCCATTCTCGCATGATAGGACTTTTTATGGATGGTGGAAATATCCTCTCCATTGACTTTGTGCATATTCTGTTGATCTGGATCGTATAAGCCGGTTAAACATTTGATTAAAGTGGTTTTACCGGACCCATTATCTCCTACTAATGCAATTCGTTCACCTTTATTCATATGAAAATGAATATGCTCAATCGCTGGTTTTTTCATATTCGGATAAGTAAAAGAGAGATTGTCTAATGTAATGGACTGGATATGCTCAATTCCCTGAAGCGACGCTGCCTCTTCCGTCTGTTCATGCATTTCCTCTTCTCTCTTTAGAAAAGCTCTCATTTCATCAACATATAGGCTCGTTTCATATAAACTAGAACATTCCCTCGTTAAATCTTGAAACCCACTTTGAATGTTTTGTACAGCTTGTAGCACTGCAACAAACGTACCCGCAGCTAATTTTTTTTGAAAAATAAGAAAGACAATCAATAAACCACAGCACACATAGGCCAATGTCATGAGCAACCCGCCTGCCATCTCCCAGCGCACTTGGCGTTTCAGCAAATTATATTTTTCATCTGCACTTTTAACGTAGTGACCTCTCCACTTTTGAAGAAGATAATTCCCTATTCCATATAAACGAACTTCCTTTAAAGAATCTCGCTGTGCGACGAGATCAGATACATACATTTCTCTTCGATCATTAGCCGTTAACAAACGATTTAATCGATAACGTGCGCCTCCAAAGAAAAGTTCAATCCATAATACAGGCAAGGTAAACAAGAACAATATGACCGCTAAGCCCCAATGAATACCGATCATATAAATAAGAAGTGATACAACAGTAATCAACGCGCTCATCATTGTAAAAATACTTCTCACCATACTGAGAACATGCTGATGACTGTTCATCACACGTTGACTTTCATTGTAAAAGGACGGGTGCTCAAACGTAATAAACGGCAGTCTTATCGCTTTTTGAAGCAATTCACCTTTCAAATGGAGACCAATCAGATTTGTTGCTTTCTGTTGACTAAGCTGAAGAATAAATTGAAGCCCATATCCTAAAATCACAATGACCATTTGCAGTCCAAATAACCACAAAACCTTTTGGATGTCACCTGAAGACGTCATAAATAAAATAATTTCATTAATCAAAGTTTGAATAATCCAGACACTAGCCAAAGGCATAAAACCAACGATCACTTGAATGAACAAAGTTAAAAGAAGATAAGAACGACTTTTTTTCCAAGTATAGGAGATTGCATATAAACAATGGTTCACTGTACTCATGAGATGCTCCACCTTACACCATTTAGTATAATTGACATATTTTTGATATTTGTAATATGATAGCTTTGCGTAACTTCACTTTGAGAGGACGATATACGATGAATTCAATTTTTCTTATACAGCTCGCTCTTATGATTTGCAGTCTTCTATTAACGGCTGGAATTATCATCTATTTAAAACAACAGATGCAGCTTATCATCTTACCTATAGAACACGTGGGGCAGAAACTTGCGCATCCACTTCTCGAACAGCCATCACCCATTCACATGAATGATCTGCTGCAAACAAATCGTACACAACAATTACTGATCTTCACTGACACAGCATGTCCGCACTGCATTCCATCACTCGAACAATTCCTAGAAACAAAAAAGCAGCGTAAACTAAACGTTTCATTGAGTATTTTGTTGAAAAACGGGCAAAAAAAGGACCAAGAATTATATCGTGATAACGAAACAAACTTGCGAATTATTCCGGTAGACGAACAATTGATAAACGCATTCCAAATTCAGGAGTTTCCGTTCTACATCATGGTAGAAGACAATGATACCATCTCATATGCAGCACCTTTTCCAGACGGTCTTTATTCAAGACTAGCTGCAAACTAAAGATAAATGAGGCATGTGAAGAGCATCAAACACATGCCTCATTTTTTATTACTGTGAATTTGGCTGAACATCCTTCCCTTTTTCCTCTGCAGCGATTTCATTAGCTTCGCTTGAAGCGGATGTTTGTTCCTCAGCTTGTTCAAACTCACTGCGAGCTTCATTTGAAATGTCAACTTGATCACCGTGCTGATTCACAGTAACGGAAGAAGACCCCTCTTTTTGAACCTCTTTCTCTAGTTCTTTTAATTTAGAAACATGAAGCTCTAAATCTTTTCCTTGCTGAACTAAAGTCAGTTGTTGAAATAACGCCTTTCTCTCTTCTGGAGAATGGTCGCCTTGAACAATTTGCGCTGCTTGGGTCAAAAAAGAATTTGATGTATGGCCTGCTTGACGCTTATTTGACGTCTGCATAGCATTTGTTACTAATGAAATTGGAGTTATGCTCATGCGTTCACACCCTAATAAATAAGATACTTAGATTTAGCAGCCACATTTAACGCGTTCTTGGCTAGTACAAATCTCACCTGTATCACGATCCACATAGTAACGGAAAGTTCCAACGCCTTGAAGGAAACAAGTTGGTGCTGATTGACAAGAAGTTACCAATCTTTGCAAAATACATCTAGCAGCTGCAGGTTGAACATTGGTCATTTTGTTTAAAATTCGATCTAACATATGAATTCCACCTTCCAATTTTTATGGTAATACAATACAATAATAACCAATTGATAGACAACTAACAACATATTTTGATAAATTTTCTAATTACTTCAAACTACTTTTCTTATTTATGACAAAATTTTTCGATTACAATTGTAGTAATTGTTACTTTTTTCTTATTCGAAAATAATTTATTTATCCATAAAAAGTAAATAAAAGATAGAAATAAGGTCAATTCACTCTTCCTAAAGTACTACTTGCTCAAGTATGATATAGAGTGAATACATAAAGGAGTGAACACAATTGCAACAAACTGAGAAAATCATTCAATCTCTTCATTCAATAACAAAGTGGGGAAAGGTTGGGAGCATCTTTCTCTATATTTCAGGTGGTCTATCCATCCTCAGTGGGTTTTGGCTTGTTCTTCCTGCTGCCATTGGCGTTTTTCTGATTATGATGGGAATTCATGTCCAAAAATCCGTGAAAGCAGCTGAACAATTGATTCAAGCGCCTGATACTTCTTACGAAGAATTATTGGAACAATATGCTAAGATGATGAAAATGCAGACACTGTTTGCCATTTCAAGTATTGCCGCCGTTATTCTCTCATTCATCGCTATCGTTTTGATGTTTATACTAGGCGGGCTAGCCTTTCTCCAAGAGCTTCCTACCGATGTCCAACAGTACGAAGATTATTACGAAGAAGAACTTGGTGACTTTTATTAATAGAAAGGGGTATCAATAAAATGCGATACCCCTTTTTTATTTGAGTTGGCATAGCCTTGATACTAAACTTGACAATCAGCCTTTATCATTTTAAAATACAAATCGTAATCATTACGGAATAAAGGAGGGTTATAGCACTTATGCGCGTGAAAATCACCTTAGCCTGTACAGAAACAGGTGACAGAAACTATATCACTACAAAAAATAAACGAACGAACCCAGACAGATTGGAGTTAAAAAAATATTCTCCACGATTAAAGAAATACACCCTTCATCGGGAAACAAAATAATTTTTGGGATTCAAATCGTAACAATTACTATTTAAGCGAGGCGGCATACAAAATGATTATGTTCAAAAGGACTAAACCAAATGGATAAGAGAATACCTGTCACAGTTCTAAGCGGCTTTTTAGGAGCTGGAAAAACCACGATATTAAATCATGTTCTACAGAATCGTAAAGGGCTAAAAGTAGCTGTTATTGTCAATGACATGAGCGAAATAAATATTGATGCAGAATTAGTTAAGCAAGGCGGAGAACTCTCTCGATCAGATGAGAAACTGGTTGAACTATCTAATGGTTGTATTTGTTGCACATTGAGAGAAGATTTATTAATTGAAGTAGAACGCCTTTGTAAGGCTGGGAATATCGATTATATTGTCATTGAATCTACAGGTATTAGTGAACCAATTCCTGTCGCTCAAACTTTCTCTTACATTGATGAAGAAATGGGCATAGATTTGACACGTTTTTGCAGATTAGACACGATGGTAACGGTGGTAGATGCAAACCGTTTCTGGACAGATTTCCAGTCAGGAGAAAGTTTATTGGATCGTAAAGAAGCAGTTTCAGATGATGATGAACGAGAGATTTCCGATTTACTTATTGATCAAATTGAATTTTGTGATGTGCTCATTATCAATAAATGTGATCTTGTATCAGCATCAGAACTAGATCGGCTTGAGCACGTGTTAACCAAACTTCAACCAGAAGCAGCCATTATTAGAACCTCTAAAGGTAACGTACAGCCTAGTGATATTTTGAATACTGGTTTATTCGATTTTGAAAAATCTAGTGCTTCTGCGGGCTGGATCAAAGAAATTAATGCTGGACACTCTCAGCATACGCCTGAAACAGAAGAATACCAAATCTCATCTTTTGTTTATGAAAGAAGGCTTCCTTTTCATACTGGCAGACTGAATGCATGGTTAGATCAAATGCCAGAGCAGATTGTTCGAGCGAAAGGATTTACATGGCTAGCGACACATCATGATTTAACCATTTTAATTTCACAAGCCGGAAAATCTGTTGCAATTGAACCAATCGCATACTGGATTGCTGCCTTGCCTGAGCAAGAACGATCACGGATCTTAAATCAGGAACCAGAAATTCTAGATGAGTGGGATGCAGAGTTTGGTGATCGACATACAAAACTTGTCTTTATCGGTGTAGATTTACCTAAAGCAGATATTATTCGTACACTAGATCAATGCTTACTCACACCTGAAGAATTTGATCAAGATTGGACAACGTTTGAAGCCCCCTTTCAATGGAACATACACACTTAAACCAGGAGGGTTTTAAATGGCAAAGAAATCAAAAATAGCAAAAGAAAAAAAGCGGCAGCAGCTCGTTTTGAAATATGCACAATTAAGGAAAGAGCTAAAAGAAAAAGGTGACTATGAAGCTTTGCAGAAACTACCTAGAGACTCTTCACCCACTCGCTTAAAAAACCGCTGTGAATTAACTGGCCGTCCTAGAGGTTACTTGAGAAAATTTAAAATGTCTCGAATTGCTTTTCGTGAGCTTGCCTATAAAGGACAGATTCCAGGAGTGAAAAAATCGAGTTGGTAAAGATTGATTTGATCTTAGCATAGTTCCTGTCAATGTAAAGCAGGACAAAATGAATAAAAATCTTTTTTTCATCCTTACTCCGTCAATTTTGAGGTACAAAATAGCATTTTAAAAAAACAGCAGAATCTCTGCTGTTTTTTTATGGGGATGAGCTTATAGGAAAGATTGTCCTGATGTTAAAAGAAGATTTTCAACAGTGATTATACCATTTTCTCTTCTTTTCAAAAATCGATGATCATGATACTTTGTTGTCATTACCCGCCGATGTAGGACATCTCAACTTTTTTCTGATCTTTCTTTTGCTCTCTCTCAGCTGAATATTGATCCTGTCTGTTTGACCAAAGTTCCTTCAATATGTTCACTAGATATTCATCATTTTCTGAATTACGGATGAATCGTCTCAGATCAAAGCCCGATGATGCAAAAAGACAGGTGAATAATTCGCCACGTGCAGATAGTCTAGCTCTATTACACGATCCACAAAAAGCATCTGAAACGGAAGAAATAATGCCAATCTCTCCTGACCCATCCTCATAAAAATAACGCTTGGCTACTTCACCTTGATATCGAGGGGGTTCTGGTTTAATAGGGTATTTTGAATGAATTAGCTCCATAATCTCTTTTTTCGTCAATACATGCTTGAGATTCCATTTGTTCGTATTGCCAACATCCATGAATTCAATAAATCGTAGAATGTGTCCTTCTTTTTTAAAATAGGCTGCCATTGGTAAGATATCTTGATCATTCACACCTTTTTGGACAACCATATTGATCTTAATAGCAAGTCCAGCTTTTTTTGCAGCCTCTATCCCATCAAATACTTTTTGGATAGAAATGTGTCTTCCATTCATCTGCTTAAAACGATCTGGATTTAAAGAATCTAAACTAATGGTGACTCTATTCAGACCTGCTTTCTTTAGCTTATCTGCGTACAACGGTAACAGCGTTCCATTGGTTGTCATAGCGATGTCTTCAATACCTGGAATTTTTGCGAGTTTTTCTATCAAAACGGGCAAATCTTTACGCATTAAAGGTTCACCGCCCGTAATACGTAATTTCACCACACCTAATTCCTTTGCAAAAAGCGCAGCAAGTCGTTCAATTTCCTCGAAGCTAAGCAGCTCTTCTTTATCTAAAAAAGGATAATCTGGTCCAAAGATTTCAGCAGGCATACAGTACGTACATCTAAAATTACAGCGATCTGTTACGGATATTCTTAAATCGCGCAATGGTCGATGTCTTTTATCCAAAATACTGACCATACTTAGCCTCCTATTCTGTAATACGCTGATGATGAGTATAGATATTAAAAGATTCTCCTCTTACGAATCCAACTGTTGTTATATTTAATTCTTCTGCCATTTTAAGTGCTAACTCAGTAGGAGCTGATTTTGATATGACGATTGATACCCCTAATTTTGCTGCCTTCAACAGAACTTCAGACGATATCCGGCCGCTAAATACAAGGATTTTATCTCTCAGTGGGATTTTATGAAGTAAACAATATCCATAGATTTTATCCAACGCATTATGCCGTCCTATATCCGTCCTAGTGATGAATAGCTTTTCTGTATCACATAGTCCAGCATTATGGACACCACCAGTATGTTGAAATAACTGACTTTCCTCCTGTAAACATTTCATTAAATGAATACAAGTTTCAGCAGAAATACTGATTCGGTCAATGGCTGTTTTTGCCGTCTTCACATCTTGGAGAAAATAAAAATGTCTTCCTTTCCCACAGCAAGATCCGATCACTCGTTTTGTAAAATCTGAGGATTGGAACTGAGTTGAGTGATGTAAGTCAACATATGCAAAACCCATACTTTCATCTATTGTAAACCTTTTAATCTCTTTTTCAAATCGCATGACTCCTTCTGAAGCTAAAAAACCGATCACCAATTCTTTCAAATGATCCGGTGAACAAACGAGTGTGACAAACTCTTCACCATTCACCAGCACGGTTAAAGGGAATTCTTCTACAACTTCATCTGTTTTACATGTCATTTGACCTCTGCGATATTGGTGTATACGTCGTTTCGTTTTAACAGAAGGATTCATGATCTGATCTTCCTTTCAACACAAATTTAGTTATATGAACCAGACGAATTGTGATATTATTTTAAAAAGTCATAAAAATGTAACATATTTCTATCTTATCAAACTTTTTGTTTGCTTTATATGGAGGGAACACAATGAACAAAACAAAAAACCGTTGGCTTATCGCTACAAGTGCTGTGGGGATTCATTTATCTATCGGATCTGTTTATGCATGGAGTGTTTTTACGAATCCTTTACATCAAACCTTTCAATGGTCATTAACAGAAATAAGCCTGACATTTAGCATCGCTATTTTATTTTTAGGTTTATCGGCTGCCTTTATGGGGCATTTCGTTGAAAAGTATGGGCCGAGGGCATCAGGGCTCTTCTCAGCTATTTTCTTCGGCATTGGGATGACTGGATCAGGGTTTGCTGTTCACATGTCTTCATTACCTCTCCTCTATTTATTTTATGGTGTACTCGCTGGAATCGGATTAGGTGTAGGCTATATTGCACCAGTTTCAACATTAGTCAAATGGTTTCCAGATCGAAGAGGACTCGCAACGGGTTTAGCCATTATGGGTTTTGGATTTGCTTCTCTTATTTGCAGTCCCATTATTCAATTTCTCATTGAAAAAGTTGATATTGCAAATACCTTCTATATTCTCGGAATCTCTTATTTTATCATCATGGTCGTTTCATCTCTTTATTTATCACCACCAGCACCTGATGATGTCAAACAATTTAACGTGCTAAAAACAAACCAAAGGAAAATTCCTCAAGATTTATCACAGCTCACAGCAAATGAAGCCATTAAAACACGGCGTTTTTATTATTTGTGGGTCATGCTCTTTATTAATATCACATGCGGAATTGCCATTATTTCTGTAGCATCACCGCTTGCTCAAGAAAGTGTTGGTTTCACGGCCGGTGCAGCAGCTACTCTTGTTGGAATTTTAGGTGCTTTTAATGGGCTAGGACGGATCGGATGGGCATCCTTCTCTGATTATATCGGAAGGCCAAATACGTATACGATTTTCTTTACTATACAGCTCATTGCTTTTCCTTTACTTCCCTACTTAAAAGAACCGCTCATCTTTTCAATCGTGATGGCAATCATTTATACGTGCTACGGAGGAGGGTTTGCTTCAATTCCAGCCTATATAGGAGATTTATTTGGTACGAAGCAGCTAGGTGCCATACACGGTTATATTCTCACCGCTTGGGCCGCTGCTGGTTTAGCAGGACCTTTATTTTCCTCCTTTATTCGTGACATTACAGGCAATTACACACAAAGTCTCATGGTCTTCTCTGGCCTATTTTTCATTGCGTTTATCATATCTCTTCTCATTCGGAAGGATATTAAACAACTTCGTGAATCAAATCTTACTGCTCCTTCTTCTGTCACGGTCCGCTCTTAAGATGAATTTGACAGAATGACAATCTACAGGTAATTTTTAGATATGAAAACGCTTTACAAAGTAATAGGAGGGTGACGATATCATGGGAAAAACAAAACACAAGGGGCCTATTAAACTCAACAAAAAACCCTCACCAAAGCTATGGGCCTCTTTTGCTCCTATGGGGCTTGGAAAAGTAAAACCGAAACACATTCGAGACACAATGAAAGTGGCATGGGAGAACAAAGATAACCTCCCCTATGCGTACCGTATATTGACTCAGGGCGTTTGTGACGGCTGTGCTCTTGGTGTATCAGGTTTATACGATCAAACACTAGCAGGACCCCATATATGCACAACAAGACTGAATGTGCTACGGCTTAACACAATGCCAGCTATTGATCCAAAATGGTTCGAAGATATTGAGCGGCTCAAACAAATGGATAGCACGTCTCTTCGAAAACTTGGGCGTATTCCTTATCCCCTGATTCGAAAAAAAGGTGAGAATGCCTTTACACGCATTTCTTGGGATAGTGCATTAGATCAAATCGCCGCTAAAATCAAATCGATTGATAAACGTCAACTTGCTTTCTATTTAACGGCTAGAGGGATTACAAATGAAGTGTACTATACTGCGGCGAAAGCTGCGCGATTTATCGGAACAAATCATATCGATAATGCTTCTCGTATTTGCCATTCACCAAGCAAAACCGCTCTTAAACGCTCCCTTGGTATAGGTGCATCCAGCTGTAATTACAGTGATTGGATTGGAACAGATGTATTGATATTTTGGGGCTCTGTTGCAGCAAACAACCAGCCGGTTTCGACTAAATATATGTACGCCGCTAAAAAGAAAGGAACCAAAATCATTGTCATCAATCCATATAAAGAGCCTGCAATGGAAAAATATTGGGTCCCTTCTATTCCAGAAAGTGCTTTATTCGGCACAAAAATAGCGGATGATTTTTATCAAGTCAATATAGGCGGCGATATTGCGTTTATGAATGGTGTCATCAAACATTGGTTTGATATGGAGGAGCAAGCGCCCCATTCCGCTCTTGACCATGAATTTATCCAAGCGCATACAACCGGCATAAAAGATGTAAAGCAGCATGTCACTCAGTTAAAATGGTCGGATCTCGAAGCATCGTCAGGCTTATCTAAAGAAAGAATGAAGGAATTCGCTGTACTGCTTGCCAATGCCAATTCAGGGGTGTTTATTTGGAGTATGGGTCTCACTCAGCATCGCTTTGCCACTGATAATATATCACAAGTCGCAAACCTTGCCATGTTACGCGGGTTTATTGGCAGAAAACATTGTGGCGTTATGCCTATTCGTGGCCATAGCGGTGTCCAAGGTTCAGGCGAAATGGGTGCCGATCCATTCGTATTGCCCGGCAGTGATTTTGATGAAGAGAATATTAAAAGAATCGAGAAGATATGGGGATTTGATATTCCAAAATGGCATGGTGACACGATTGGGCAATCATTTGAAAAAATGGCTCTTCCAAAAGAACACCCGCAAAAGCTGAAGATGCTGTTTACTAGCGGTGGAAACTTTTTAGAAACAATGCCAAATCCTGAAGCGATTGAAAAAGCACTATCCGAGCTTGAACTCCGTGTCCATCAAGATATTATTTTGAACACCTCTACACTGATAGAAGCAGAAGAGACTGTGATTGTTCTGCCTGCAATGACAAGATATGAACAGCCAGGCGGTGGTACATCAACCAGTACGGAACGCATGGTGTATTTCAGTCCGGAAATTGAAGGACCTCGCATTGAAGAAGCCAGAGCTGAATGGGACATTTATATTGACCTAGCAAAAAGAGTTCGCCCAGAAGACGCGAAGTTGATTCATTTTGACCATGCTGAAGACATTCGCCGTGAGATTGCCATCGCAAATCGGAACTATGATGGGATCCAGCATTTACGTCATAAAGGGGATGTCTTTCAATGGGGTGGCGCATGGCTTTGCGAAGATGGGGTGTGTCCAACACCGGATGGAAAAGGACACCTGCTCCCAGCACAGCTGCCTCAATATCGAAAAACTGAGGGGCATTTCAATATCACGACAAGACGAGGCAAGCAATTCAACTCTATGATTTACAGTGAAAAGGATGCCTTTAATGGTGGAAAGCGGCATTCTATCTTGATGAATGAAGAAGATGCGAAAGAGCTTTACGTCCAAGAAGGCGATCCCGTTGTCCTTTTTAATCAATATGGATCCTACCAAGGAGTTGCTCAATTCGGAGAGCTGAAACGTGGAAATATCGCAGTTTATTGGCCTGAAGGAAACGTGTTAATACCAAAAGGAGTTTACGAAAGCTATTCCCAGATTCCAGAATACAATACCACCGCAATATTAGAAAAAGCCGAAACCTTTCATGCAAGAAAAGATCAGCACTACGTGGAGAAACGGATTGATGAATTGGAAACGACTTTAAATTGATCCTTTATGAAAAAACAGCTGGGGGTTTCTCCCCAGCTGTCTATTCACATCCTATTGACCAAAAGAGTTCGCTTCTTTTTGAAGAATATGATTCAATTCTTCTGCATTTGCTGCTGGTTGATATTGTCCACCACCAGCTTTGGCAACAGATTTTAGACTTTTTGCTTCTTTTTCATTTACATCGAAGCCAATGATATTGACGATTGTGTCAATACCTTCTTCATGTAATTGCTTTGCTGCTTGTGATGGGCTTCCGCCGCATGTTTCCTCACCATCGCTGACAACATATACAATATTTTTTCCTTCAGCTTGGTGATCTTCAAAATCTTGTTTCGTATCAGTTAATGCTTTGGCAAGTGGTGTCCAGCCTGTTGGACCATACACATTTAGCGCTTGTTGAAAGGTTGCTTGCTCATATGTTCCAAATCCATAAACTGCTTCGGAACTTGCACAAGAAACGGCTTTTCCTGCATTTTTATTCGTTCCTTCATGACCAAAAACACGAAGCAAGACTTGTGTATCTTCTGATAAAATACTTGCGAAACTTTGGATCGAGCGTTTTGCGATATCGATTTTCTTTTCGCCTTCAACCGATTGTGCCATGCTTCCGCTTAAATCAAGTAAAATCACCACATGAGCAGGCTCCTTTTTCGTTACAGCATGAGCTGGTGAAGAAAGAAGCAGAACAAGACTCGCTAAAATGGTTAATATAATATTTCTTTTCATTAAAAAATCTCCCTTTTTTTCATTTGTACAGAAAAAGAGAAACGAAAGCATCAATCAATCGTTTCCCTTTTCTTCAGCAAGTTATTCGTGTAGTTTTAATGATTCTGCTGTAAGGATAGAACCCATTTCTTTCCCAGTGCTTGCTTGGTAGTACTGACCTTTACCAGCTTTAGCTACTTGCTTCAATTGACCTTCATAGCCATCGTTAAAGTCTAATCCAATCACATTGACTACAGTAGATCCTTTTGAGTTATGAAGCTCTTTCGCTACTTTCACTGGATCTCCACCACAAGTTTCTTCACCATCAGTAATTAAGTACACAATGTGTTTTGTTCCCTTATGAAGCTGTTTATCCGCTTGCTTTGCACTTTCAAGAGCACGTGCAATCGGTGTCCAGCCATTTGGTCCAAGACCGTTTAGAGAGTTTTCGAAACTATCCTTTTCATAAGGCTGAACGCCATAAACGCCTCTAATGACTTCACATGATTGAGCTTTACCTGAGTTTTTGTTGTTTCCTTCAGACCCAAACAAGCTCATACGGATTTTAGCATCTTTCGGAAGAGACTGAGCAAATTTAAATACCTCTTGTTTTGCTAAATCGAATTTACGCTCTCCATCCACTTTTCTTGCCATACTTCCACTTGCATCAAGTAAGATGGTCACTCTTACATCTTTCTTATGTTTTTTGGCTGATGCTGCTTCTGCAAATACTGGTGAAGAGATTGACATTGATAATGTCAATACAGCTAAGGTTACGAGTGTAAATACTTTTTTCAACATGCTTTTCCTTCCTCCTTATGTATTTGATTGAAACATCTTAATCGTAAAATATTCTGTCTTGGAATGGTATAGGACTCGATCCCTTTTTCTCTTTCATCAAAATCACTAAAATTCTGTCAGATGTCTAGATATATTCACCTAAAGACTCTTTTGTCACCCTCGTTTTCTCATTCTTTCGAGGGGCTTTGTATCGGCCATCGGTTCTTGTCGGGATGTAAATGTTTAAGATTTCCTGAGGTGCGTCTTAAGTCGCAATTTGTCACATTCTGTTCAAACCTCTTCACACATAAAAAAAGATGCCCCCATTTTGAGGCACCTTTGCTTTTATTTCTTAGCCATATATGTGTTCAGAAAGCGATCAGCTGATTCAATTTTTATCCCTTGATAATAATGTTTCACGATCGCCTCTACTTTTTTGCCTGACTGTGCCATATAATGTGCACCATACTGACTCATGCCCACACCATGGCCATACCCTTTTGTCGTAATCACGATTTGCTGACCCTTTCGTTCCCATGTAAAGTCTGCAGAGTGCAATCCTAGTGATTCGCGAATGTCTCTGCCCGACAATGTTTTTCCGTTAATGACGGCTTTGGCTACTTGATTGCCTGGTGTTCGTTCTACAATTTCTCCCACCTGCTGCTGGCCAAGGGTCACACCCAGTTTTTGCTGAAATTCACTCACTGTGATGGTTTTCTTGTTTTGGAATTTGGGTGATTTTTCGTCCCATTTACTTGAGACGCTTTTCAAATAAGGGATTTCATTTTTCCAATAAGCTTCTGCATTTTCGGTTTTCCCATTACTTGTTGAAAAGAAGGAAGCATCAATTGGTTTTTCGTCATACGTCAGTACTTTCCCTTGTGTACTGGCAACCGCTTCTGTGACCTTTTTTAATTTCCAATTGTACGCTTTTCCCCAAATTTTCTTCAGTTCCTGTTTATTTTTGTACACTTGGAACATTTGGGTGTCATCTACAAGAGAACCCTGTGGAGATTTGACGGTTTTATCAATGATCATTTGTCTGACGATATACGTTCTAGCGGCGAGTGCCTGTGCCTTGAGCGCCTCTATTTCAAAATCGGCTGGCATTTCAGAAGCGACGACACCGATCACATACTCTTCTAAGGGGATGTTTTCTACCTGCTGATGCGCTGAACGGTAGACGGGAATGGAGACGGGTGATTGTTTCAATTTGACTGAACCTTTCACTTCTTTTTTAACTGATGGTTCTGCTGCTACGTGTTGGCTGGCTGCTGGTTTTCCTTGGAACGTCGGCAACACGAGTAAGGTTGGAATCATTAAAATGATGATGCAAATTCCTGCGATTGTCCATATCATTGGTTTCATATTGGCTGCCCCCATTTGTCATTGAATCTCTTTTATCCTATGGGCAAGGACAAGCTAATATGACAGCTTCTTTCATTCATTGGACAAGTCTTTTGGTGATATGTTTGTGCTCTTCATCATTTGATTTACTGTTCGTCTTTATGAATAAAATTTAAAACGATTGGATACACTAATGATAAGCTTTTGAAAATGAAACCAGTCTATGATTCTAAAAAAAAAAATCAGCATACCCAAATGGACACACTGATTTCTTTTATGATTATGCGTTTAGATCTGATACAACTTGTTCTTGTGTCACATCTGCTGATTCATCATTTACTCTTTCAATGTCTGCACCGATTGCTGCTAGTTTTTGGTGGAAGTTCACATATCCACGGTCAATATGCTTCAATTCAGTGACACGTGTATGACCTTCTGCCACTAATCCAGCAAGTACAAGTGCTGCTCCTGCTCTTAAATCAGTCGCTGCCACTTCAGCACCTTGAAGTTGAACAGGTCCATTGATTATCACAGAGCGACCCTCAATTTTAATATCGCCATTCATGCGGCGGAATTCTTCAGCATGCATAAAACGATTTTCAAACACAGTTTCTGTGATCATGCTTGTTCCGTTCGCACGAAGCAATAGCGCCATCATCTGAGATTGCATATCCGTTGGGAAACCAGGATGCGGCATTGTTTTTAGATCGATTGGCTTGAGCTCAGATGGTCCAATGACTCTTAAACCTTCTTCTTCTTCAATGATCTGAATACCCATTTCTTCCATTTTCGCCACAAGTGAAGTCATGTGCTCAGGCACAGCGCCTTTTACAAGAACATTTCCTTCAGTAATGGCTGCTGCCACCATAAACGTACCAGCTTCAATTCGGTCAGGGATGATGTTGTGTTTTGCACCGTGAAGTGTTTCTACACCTTCGATTTTGATTGTACCAGTTCCAGCACCGCGAACCTTACCGCCCATGGCATTGATATAGTTTGCCAAATCAACAATTTCAGGTTCTTTTGCTACGTTTTCTAAAATCGTCGTTCCTTCAGCCAATGCTGCTGCCATGATGATGTTTTCAGTTGCCCCTACACTTGGGAAATCCAAATAGATTTTTGCACCTTTTAAACGGCCATTTACTTCAGCCTCGATGAAACCATTACCTACTTGAATTTTAGCTCCCATTGCTTCAAAGCCTTTTAAATGCTGATCAATTGGTCTTGAACCAATCGCACAACCACCAGGTAATGCAACTCTTGCATGACCTGTTCTAGCTAAAAGTGGTCCCATGACGAGCACAGATGCTCTCATTTTACGGACGTACTCAAACGGAGCCTCAGTTTCTAGTGCATGAGATGCATCTACTGATACTTCGTTATTTTCAAAATGTACTTCTGCTCCTAAATGACGTAACACTTCATTGATTGTATATACATCGGAGAGCGTAGGTACATCACAAATTACGCTTTTTTCTGTACTTGCTAACAAAGATGCAGCGATAACTGGTAAAACGGCATTTTTTGCGCCTTCTACTTTAACTGTGCCGTTTAACTTTTGACCGCCGCGGACGATGATTTTTTCCAAGGTCTTCCCCTCCGCGTCCCAAATTCTCTATATTAATATTCAGTCGTTACGATTGGTGTGCCAACCGTAATCGTATGATTTTCGTTCATTTCCGAACTTCTGATGGCAATTTGAACATTCATTTTATCATTTGAAGTCATAATGAACTGTTCCCACTTCTCTGTGTAAGCGGAAAGCGACACAAAATTAGACTCAACGAGATACTCAACTGGTTTTGCTTGAAATTCATTTGCTATCATTTCAGCTTTTTTTTGCAAAACAACATCCATCATACCATTTACATGACCATCGAGACAAGTAAAAATCACAAATTTTTCTTGTAATATGCTTTTTGCATGACGTACGAACTGATCATATGTATGCTCCCAGGTATTCAGTGGGCGAGCACCTTTTTGCTCATATAATAAATACGACTTTTGGTTTGATTTTGTGTCGGTCTTCACGAGTAAAATTTTCGATAATGTATCATTTTTTTCATCTTTGTAAATTCCTGTGACTTTGGTGACATGTTTCTCTTTTTTTTCGGTCCACTCATACTGTCGTAGTTCGTCTTTCAAACGTTTCACTTTTTTTGAAAATTGTTCGGATGAAATGTCTATATTTGTTTTGGCATGAAGCGTCCATCCACTTACTTCGATTTGCTGGTTTTTCATACCTTCTGCTATTTGGGCGAGCGTGGATGTTTCTTCCGCCCGAACACCTTGAATCATCAGAACAAAAAAAAGAATAAATGCAAATAATGGCCAACCTTTTAAATACTTTCTCACTTGTCATTCCCCCTTGCTACAAGTGTTGCCGCAAGGAGGTCAATGCATACGTGGAAAAGTCATCAAAGGCCATATTTTTGACACTTCTTTTTATGTTCCCGCAGAAGGCAGTGACCAAACCTTTTATGTTAAAACATATAAGGGATTTGTCTGGAGAAATTTAAATAATCAAGGAAGAAATTGCTGACTGCCGATGCAATAGCAATCGTGAGCAGCATCATGAGCAATCTAGCTTGAATAATTTTTCCTTTTTTAATCAGTGGATCAATATTCACCGCAAGCAATGCCCACCACGTAATGGCAATAAAAAATAGGTGGATCACAATACTGACAATTGCTTGTTGTCCTACGTCTTCCATACACTTGAATCCTCCTTTTATTGATTTCTGTAAAGGAAAACTCCCTTTCATTATATCCTCCAAAATCGGAAAGATGAATCATTTGGAAAAAAGAGCTACATTTAGAGTGAATCCCCTCTTATTCTGATGCGAAGGAGATGATATACTGCGGTGGAAGGAGCTGATCATATTTGAAAGATTCTTTTCCTGACTTTGTTGATTTGTACGGAGAACTGGTTCCCTCATTTGAACATGAATGGGAAGCCATTGCTTTCTACTTTGATTATAGACAGACACAGCTAGAAGAATTAGCACAATTGTGTCATTTTCATAACATTTCTTTGGATTACTCAGAGGAAAGCCTTTATCAGTTAGAGTCATTATACTTCGATGCCTTCCGTCAGCAACTTTTTGCTGAGTGGAAAATGCCAATAGATGCATTAGAAGCGATGTTGAGTGTGTATTTAGGAGAGGTTGTCATCCGTCATCATTCAGATGCTGATTGGGTCGTGCGGCCTTATATGGACTCTTCGCACCAATATACGCTTGGCTTACGCAGAAACAATAAAACATGGCATTGCAGTACGCAATTTTGCGAGCAGTTATATCTAGAAAAGCAAGCATCTCATCCGTATGTGTCGATGTATCAATCTCTCATGTCATCCTAAAAAAAATCCTTCTTATCACAGTGATAAGAAGGATTTTCTGTTTTATTTCCCTGCTACATTTAAACGGTTTAATGCCCGTTTTAATGCGAGTTCCGCCCTGCGTACATCACTTTCATTCGGGTGGTTCAAATGCTCTTCAGCACGCTGTTTCGCTGATTTTGCACGATCTACATCAACTTTGTCTGATGTTTCAGCAGCCTGAGCAAGAATGGTTACTTTTTCGGGGCGAACTTCAACAAATCCACCGCTTACTGCAACCAATTCAGTTGATCCACTATGTTTTAAGCGAACTGCACCGATTTTTAGCGGAGCAACCATTGGAACGTGGCCAGCTAAAATCCCAAGCTCACCGCTTTCTGCTCTTACACTGACCATTTCCACATCCGCTTCATACACTGGGCCGTCGGGAGTAACGATATTGACTTGAACGGTCTTCATGCTTTTACCCTCCTAAGGACCAGATTAGGCCTCTACACCCATCTCTTTGGCTTTTTCAACCACTTCTTCAATGCGGCCGACTAAGCGGAATGCATCTTCTGGAAGGTGATCGTATTTACCAGATAAGATTTCCTTGAAGCCTTTAACAGTTTCTTGCAATGGCACATAAGAACCTTTTTGGCCAGTGAACTGTTCTGCTACGTGGAAGTTTTGAGATAGGAAGAATTGAACACGACGTGCTCTGTGAACCACAAGCTTATCGTCCTCAGATAATTCATCCATACCTAAAATGGCAATGATATCTTGCAATTCTTTATAACGTTGCAATGTTTGCTGAACTTCACGCGCGATCGCATAATGCTCTTCGCCAACAATCTCAGGTGCAAGGGCACGAGATGTTGAAGCAAGTGGATCTACCGCTGGGTAAATCCCCATCTCTGTCAACTTACGCTCAAGGTTTGTCGTTGCATCAAGGTGAGCGAACGTTGTAGCTGGAGCTGGATCTGTATAGTCATCCGCAGGTACATAAATCGCTTGAATCGATGTAACCGATCCTACGTTTGTAGACGTGATACGCTCTTGAAGCTGACCCATTTCTGTTGCAAGAGTTGGCTGATAACCTACCGCTGAAGGCATACGTCCAAGAAGGGCTGATACTTCAGAACCTGCTTGTGTAAAGCGATAGATGTTATCGATGAAGAACAATACGTCTTGACCTTGTTCATCACGGAAATGCTCTGCCATTGTCAAACCAGTTAGAGCTACACGCATACGTGCACCTGGTGGCTCGTTCATTTGGCCGAAGACCATCGCTGTTTTTTCGATAACGCCAGAATCTTTCATTTCGTAGTAAAGGTCATTTCCTTCACGTGTACGCTCTCCAACACCAGCGAATACAGAAATACCGCCGTGTTCTTGTGCGATGTTGTTGATCAATTCTTGAATCAGAACGGTTTTACCAACACCGGCTCCACCGAATAGACCGATCTTTCCACCTTTGATGTAAGGAGCAAGAAGGTCAACAACTTTGATACCTGTTTCAAGAATTTCAACTTCTGTAGAAAGTTGATCGAAAGAAGGCGCTTGTCTGTGGATTGGGTCTCTTTGCGCTTCCACACCAAGTGGCTCATCTAAGTCAATGTTATCTCCCAGTACGTTGAATACACGTCCAAGTGTTACGTTACCAACTGGTACTGAAATTGGTTTTCCAAGGTCTACAGCTTCCATACCGCGCTTCACACCGTCTGTTGATGCCATTGCGATGGTTCTCACTGTATCATCACCTAAATGTAGTGCTACTTCTAAAGTTAAGTCGATATCAACTTCACTTTCGCTTTCCGCTTTATGCGAAACTTTGATCGCATTATAAATCTCAGGCAAGTGACCGTCTTCAAAACGAACGTCTACGACTGGTCCCATGATCTGACTGATGCGTCCTGTTTTCATTGCATTCCCTCCTGACAATTATTTCTATTCTAAGGCAGCTGCTCCGCCGACAATTTCTGTAATCTCTTGTGTAATCGCTGCTTGACGAGCACGGTTGTAAGAGAGTGTCAGGCTGTCGATCAATTCTTTTGCGTTGTCTGTTGCACTCTTCATTGCTGTCATCCTTGCAGCATGTTCACTTGCTTTGCTGTCAAGAAGCGCACCGAAAATCAAACTCTCTGCATATTGAGGAAGGAGAACTTCAAGAATTTCTTCTTCAGAAGGCTCAAACTCATAAGATGCGGAACGTTTATTTGGTGTCGCTGCGGCCGAAAGGTCCGTTAGCGGCAATAATTTTTTCTCTGTTACTTCTTGTGAAATGGCACTGACGAAATGGTTATAGAACATGTAAAGCTCATCAAACGCTTCATCAGAGAACATTTGCACTGTACTGCTTGCTAATTCTTTAATATCAGCAAACGCTACTTCGTCTCCAAGCCCTGTTACTTCAGAAATAACTGGAATACCACGCTTTTTGAAGAAGTCGCGTCCGATTTTACCAATCACAATCACCGCATATTCATCAGCAGATTGATGACGAGATTGAATGGCTTGGTAAGCGGCACGTAAAATCGAGCTGTTAAAAGGTCCTGCAAGTCCTCGATCAGATGTAATGACGAGATACCCTGTTTTCTTAACAGGTCTTGAAAGAAGCATTGGGTGCTTAGCACTTGTTCCAGTTGCAATTGCCGCAACGACTTCTTGGATTTTCTCCATGTAAGGAACAAAGGACTTCGCATTATTTTCAGCACGATTCAGTTTCGCAGCTGATACCATTTGCATCGCTTTTGTGATCTGACTCGATTTTTTTGTTGACGTGATCCTTGACTTAATATCGCGTAATGAGGCCAAAGATTTCACCACCTTTTTTCAGGAATCCGTGTTCATTTACGTGAAAAGAGAGAAAAAGAGAATCTTTTTCTCTCGGAAAGATTACTAATTAGTTGCTTGGTGCAAACGTACGTTTAAAGCCTTCGATCGCTGCTTTCCACTCTTCATCAGCAGGCATGTTTCCTGTTTGAGAGATTGTGTCAAACAAGTCTTTATGGTTTTCTTCAATGTACATGAATAACTCAGCTTCAAAGCGTTTGACATCAGCAATCGCTACATCATCTAAGTATCCTCTTGTCAGTGCATAAAGAATCGCTACTTGTTTTTCAACTTTCAGCGGTTTGTTCAAGTCTTGTTTTAAGACTTCAACTGTTCTAGCACCACGGTTTAATTTGGCTTGAGTCGCTTGGTCTAGATCAGATCCAAACTGAGCGAATGCTTCAAGCTCACGATAAGAAGCAAGATCCAGACGAAGTGTACCTGCTACCTTTTTCATCGCTTTGATTTGTGCAGATCCACCTACACGAGATACAGACAATCCTGCGTTTACCGCTGGACGTACGCCTGAGAAGAAGAGGTCAGATTGTAAGAAGATCTGTCCATCTGTGATTGAGATAACGTTTGTTGGGATATATGCAGAGATATCACCAGCTTGCGTTTCTACGAAAGGCAATGCTGTGATAGAACCGCCACCCTTTTCATCACTAAGCTTCGCTGCACGCTCTAATAAACGAGAGTGAAGATAGAAAACATCACCAGGGAATGCTTCACGGCCTGGAGGACGACGAAGCAATAATGAAAGCTCACGGTAAGCTGCCGCTTGTTTAGAAAGGTCATCATACACAACAAGCACATGCTTGCCGTTATACATGAATTCCTCACCCATCGTTACACCTGCATAAGGAGCAAGGTAAAGAAGTGGAGCTGGCTGTGATGCAGAAGCTGTGACAACGATTGTGTAGTCAAGCGCACCATGCTTACGAAGTGTTTCAACAACACCACGAACAGTTGATTCTTTTTGTCCGATCGCTACATAGATACAGATCATGTCTTGATCTTTTTGGTTCAGGATCGTATCAATTGCAACAGATGTTTTACCTGTTTGACGGTCCCCAATGATCAATTCACGCTGTCCGCGTCCGATTGGAATCAAGGCATCAATTGCTTTAATTCCCGTTTGAAGCGGCTCATGTACCGATTTACGATCCATAACGCCTGGTGCTTCACTTTCGATTGGACGTGTTTTGCTTGTTAAAATTGGTCCTAGTCCATCAACAGGCTGACCAAGTGGGTTCACAATACGTCCGATTAACTCTTCTCCTACTGGAACCTCCATGATACGACCTGTACGTTTTACGTCGTCACCTTCACGGATATCTTTGTAAGGTCCTAAGATTACGATACCTACGTTAGACTCCTCAAGGTTTTGAGCCATACCCATTACACCGTTAGAGAACTCAACAAGCTCTCCTGCCATAATGTTGTCAAGGCCATGTACACGCGCGATACCGTCCCCTACTTGAATGACTGTACCGACATCTTTTACTTCAATTTCAGATTGATAGTTTTGGATTTGCTGCTTTATCAGCGCGCTAATCTCTTCAGCTTTGATACTCACTAAGGTTTCACCCCTTCTAACGATTTTCGCCTGCAAGCTGACGTTCAATGCGGGAAAGCTTTCCGCTGACACTGCCGTCATAAATGCGGTTTCCGATACGGATTTTCACTCCGCCTATTAGATCCTTGTCAATCACGTTTTCTACACGCAGTGATGTGACTCCGGCTTTTTTGGCAAATACTTCAGATAAAGATTGAATTTCAGCTCCGCTGAGCGGTTTAACTGAATACACGATCGCATCGTCTATTTGTTTCGTACGGTTTGCAAGTTTCACAAACTCAGACGCCATTTCAGGAAAAATATTCGTGCGCCCGCGGTCAATCAGTAAATACATTGTGTGCAAAACATATGTCGAAACACCTTTGAAAGCTTCTGCAATCAGATGTTTCTTTTTGTCTGCCGTAATCTTCGGATGAACAAGAAAGTCATTTAATTCTTGGTCAGCCTTCAGAACTTTTTTGATCTCATTCAGCTCTTTTTCAGTTTCGTCTACTGCCGAAGAAGCAAGAACGATGTCAAAAAGAGCAGAAGCGTAACGCTTAGAGACAATAGTCACGCTCATCGGCTTTCGCCTGCCTCTTTAAGATACTCTTGGATCAATTTCTCTTGTGCTTGCTCATCAAGTTCTTTTTCAATCACTTTAGAAGCAATTAATACAGATAGTGATGCAACTTGCTCGCGCAGTGCAGCCACAGCTTGTTCTTTTTCTTTCACGATTTCAGTTCTAGCAGACTCTTTCAAGCGCTCTGATTCTTGACGCGCTGCTTGAATGATATCTTCTTTTTGTTTCTCACCAATCTTTTTCGCATTTTCGATGAGTGTATGTGATTCTTCGCGTGCTTCTTTTAATAAGACACGTTGTTCTTCAAGAAGCTTTTCAGCTTGAACGTGCTTTTCTTCAGCACTTGAAATTTCATTTCCTATATAATCTTCACGCTGTTTCATAATCCCTAATAAAGGCTTAAGCGCAAATTTCTTTAAAAGTGCAAGCAGGATGAGCATAGCGATCAGCTGGAATATGATATCTCCGGTGTTTAGACCTGCTCCTAAAACTACTGGTAACTGAGACATTTAGTACGGCAACTCCCTTCTTTAAATAATATGTTAAGAAACAAAACATAAAGGAATGGCGAAGTTTCGAACTAATCTGATCTTCGCCATTAAAATTCATATTAGAACGCTTCTCACATATTAACCAAAGAATGCCAAGAATGCGATAACGACAGCGATAATTGGAAGTGCCTCAACTAAAGCTACCCCGATGAACATAAGTGTTCTTAGTTCTCTACCAGCCTCTGGCTGACGAGCGATTCCTTCAACTGTTTTAGATACGATTAGACCGTTACCAATACCTGCTCCTAGTGCTCCTAAACCGATTGCAATTGCTGCTGCTATTAAATTCATTAAAAAGCTCCTCCTTTAAAATAACGTCCATTTTGGACTCTCAATTTTTTAGTGTTCGTCGCTGACTTTATGGGAGATATACACCATTGTCAGCATGGTGAAGATAAATGCCTGGATGGTTCCGACAAACAAACTGAATGCCTGCCATACAATCATCGGCACGATGGCACCTAATGTACCAATGATACCTAGTGCAAGGTTTTGCGAATAGAAATTAGTCGCAAGTCCTGCAAGTAAACCAAGAAGAATCTCTCCAGCGAAAATATTTCCATAAAGACGCAAACCAAGTGTTAATGTGTTTGCAAATTCTTCAATAATTTTCAGCGGTACTAAGAGTGGGATTGGTCTAAAGTAGTCTTTTGTATATTCCTTGACTCCTTTTGCTTTAACACCATAGTAGTGTGTCAATCCCATGACCATAACCGCTAGTGTCATTGTGATTGCAGGATCAGCAGTTGGTGATTTCCACCATAAGTTGTGATCGACCGTAATCGAGAATGGCAGTCCAAGCATGTTTGAAACAAATATGTACATGAGTAATGTAACGCCAAGCGCTAGAAATGGGGCTCCTGTTTTCATGTCCATCGAACTACCTATGATATTTCGAACAAAATCAACAATCCATTCCATGAAGTTCTGCGCCTTTGTCGGACGAATAGCCAGAACACGAGTAGTCAGCACCGCTATGAGAAGAACGATGATACTAGCAATCGTAATCATGAGAACATTGGATAAGTTGAACGTTAACCCTAAAAATTCTGTAGTTTTTGAACTGTGACCCAAAGAGTATTCACCTCTCTTCCATAGTAGAACGTTTAAGTTGAATGAAGGAATCTATCATAATGACAGGATATATTGTCATTAATCCTATAACAACACCTGCCAGATGAACTTCGTTAGGGTAACGCCAAGCAATCGCTACTGCGAGAATTGCGTTGGCCCACCTGGCTGTACTTCCCATTGAACGAATAGATTTTCCTTTTTTAACTGCTCGATCAAAAGCATGCATTCTCCGAATAAGCAGGAATAAATTAAAGAAAGCAAAAATTGTGCCGATAATGAAACCAAGAAACAGTGGTTTAAAACCAGGCATGGCATAGCCAAACACAAAAATTGCCAATAAATAGAACATATATTTACTCTGTCTGCGGAAAATGACGTTTGGATCGTTCATTCATCTGACTCCCGATGAAAAATATTGTAAAAAAGGTGATAAATGGTGATGAAAACTGCGTAGAAGACGCTTATAATAAGCCGTCCTGTTTGAAAAAAATCAATCACCCATCGGTCTAATTGTGCAATCAGACTTGAAATCTTTAGATCTATGGGATTCTGCTTCATTCGCTGATACAAACCCTGATTATTAAAGGGTTCACAATGAGGATTAGTAGAGTGCTATAGGCTATGAAAACCTTACCATAATACCCTCGTTTAGCATACAATAGCGTCTATGATGTGTCAATCCGTTGAAAGTTAAAAAACTTTTCTATAATGAGAGAGCACACAAAATGTTCACAATTTCATCAAACTTTAGGAGAGTTGTGACATTCATGCAAAAAAACTGCTAATGTTCAGTATACATTGATTTTTCTAAGAACGATATCAACCGTTTGTCATATTTTTCAAAAAAGCCCACATGCACGTTTGCATGTGGGCTTTTCATGAATCATTCTTATTTTGTTCCATACATACGGTCACCAGCATCACCAAGACCTGGGATGATGTAACCTTTTTCGTTTAACTTCTCATCTAATGCCGCAATGTAGATATCAACATCTGGATGATGTTTTTGCATTTCTTCTACACCTTCTGGCGCAGCAATCAGACACATGAAGCGGATGTTTTTCGCACCGCGTTTTTTCAAACTGTTTAATGCTTCTACTGCTGATCCGCCCGTTGCAAGCATTGGGTCTACTACGATAAATTCACGCTCTTCCACATCAGATGGAAGCTTCACATAATATTCAACAGGCTTTAATGTCTTCGGATCACGGTATAAACCGACATGTCCCACTTTGGCAGCTGGAATGAGTTTCAAAATCCCGTCTACCATTCCAAGACCTGCTCTTAAAATCGGCACAACTCCGAGTTTTTTACCTGAGATCACGTTTGATTTAGCGACTTGTACAGGTGTTTCTACATCTACCTCTTCAAGCGGTAAGTCTCTTGTGATTTCAAATGCCATTAATGTTGCGACTTCATCCACTAGCTCTCTAAATTCTTTTGTTCCTGTATGAACGTCACGAATATATGTAAGTTTGTGCTGAATAAGCGGGTGATCAAATACATAAACCTTTGCCATTGCTTGCTACAACTCCTTTTCTGTCATCTTCCGGTGAACTTTGCACACTTCCTACAATTCTACATAAAAAGACATCATCTTTCAATATGATTCGCAAATCCTACAAAAAAAACCCACATGCCAAAAATAGGCAAATGGGTCTACATCTTAATAATCTAATTCTTGATATAGAGGGAAACGAGCTGTCAGATCAGATACACGCTTTTTCGCCTCTTCTAATTTCGCTTCATCTTCATGATGTTTCAGAGCAAGCGCAATGATGGAACCGACTTCTTTCATCGCTTCTTGATCGAAGCCACGGCTTGTCACTGCTGCTGTACCTACACGTACACCACTTGTAACAAATGGTTTCTCTGGATCATATGGAATTGCATTTTTGTTCACCGTGATACCAATTTCATCAAGAACGTTTTCTGCAATTTTTCCTGTAATGCCAAGAGAGCGCAAGTCGATGAGAACAAGATGGTTATCTGTTCCACCAGATACAAGCTGAATATCCTCAGATAAAAGGGTTTCAGCTAGTTGTTTTGCGTTATCAATCACATTTTGTGCATATGTTTTGAAATCTCCGTTCAATACTTCACCGAAAGAAACAGCTTTTGCAGAGATCACATGCATGAGTGGTCCACCTTGAATACCAGGGAAGATCGATTTGTCGATCTTTTTACCAAACTCTTCACGGCATAGAATCATTCCGCCGCGAGGTCCGCGCAATGTTTTGTGAGTTGTCGTTGTCACAAAGTCAGCGTAAGGAACTGGATTTGGATGAAGACCTGCTGCAACAAGACCCGCGATGTGAGCCATGTCCACCATAAAGTAAGCACCGACTTCATCGGCAATTTCACGGAACTTTTTGAAATCAATTTGACGTGGGTAAGCACTTGCACCCGCTACGATTAGTTTCGGCTTATGCTCACGTGCTTTTTCAAGTACATCTTGGTAGTCGATATGTTGTGTTTCTTTATCTACACCGTATTCTACAAAGTTGTACTGTACGCCGCTAAAGTTTACAGGGCTTCCATGTGTTAAATGCCCGCCATGTGATAAGTTCATGCCTAGCACTGTATCGCCATGCTCAAGGATTGTAAAGTATACGGCCATATTCGCTTGAGCTCCTGAGTGAGGCTGTACGTTCACATACTCAGCGCCAAAAATTTCTTTTGCGCGGTCACGTGCGATATCTTCTACAACGTCTACATGTTCACAGCCGCCATAGTAGCGTTTACCAGGGTAACCTTCTGCATATTTGTTTGTTAAGACAGAGCCCTGCGCTTCCATGACTGCTTCGCTTACGAAGTTTTCTGATGCAATTAATTCGATTTTGTCCTGCTGGCGTTTCCGCTCTAGTTGAATTGCTTTGAATACTTGTGCGTCTTGCTCAGGTAAATGTTTCATCAGCGAAATCCTCTCCAATCTATTTCCATTCGATGTTTTCACCATCTCATTGTACACGGTTTTTGAGTAAAATGTAAAAGTTTTTTTTGGAAAATCGACTTATTTTTTATGAAAACCCGAATATTCAAAGGGTGAAGCGTCTTCATCATTCAACATTATATTAGAAATATATCCGAACTATGATCTTGTATAAACGGCTCGTTCTCCGCCAATCAGCTTTGGACGAGTTTTTGCAAACGTCACATGTGCTTGTCCTAATTGATGACGGCTGAGACGGACCGGTACGGCTACCCGCTTTAAGTGCATGCCGATGAATGTATCACCGATATCAATACCTGCATGTGCTGAAATGGATTCAACCAGCACAGGGTGTTCCATTTGCTGATACGCATGAGCCGCCATAGAACCACCCGCCTTACGGACAGGTACTGCCGCTACAATCTCTAAGTTAAGCCGGTACGCCACCTCTTCTTCCACAACGAGGGCACGATTCAAATGCTCGCAGCATTGGAAGGCCAATTCAATTCCTGTCTCGCGTCTCAGTTGATCGAGCTCTTGATAAATAGCTTCAGCAATTTGCTCACTTCCCGCTGTCCCAATGTGCTCGCCAGCCACTTCTGATGTACTGCAGCCAATCACTAAAATGTGGCCGGCTCGCAGTTCAACTGTTTGATGAAACTCTTTTAACATCTCAAGCCAATCTTGACCAATGTTCATGTTAAGCGCTCCTTACAGGTGCTTTTCTTCGTAATCAGCGATTTTACCAATCCGCACAGCATGACGTCCTGCAGTAAATTCTGTTGTCAGCCAAATGTGAGCAATCTCTCTTGCCAATCCTGGTCCAATGACTCGTTCTCCCATCGCAAGAACATTTGTATCGTTATGTTCTCTCGTCGCCTTTGCACTGAATGTATCATGCGCCAGTGCACAGCGGATGCCTTTCACTTTGTTTGCTGAAATGCTCATACCGATACCTGTCCCGCAAATCAAAATGCCGCGATCGACTTCTCCGTTTGCCACCATATTGGCTACAGGAAAAGCATAGTCAGGGTAGTCTACAGAACCTGATCCACATTCACAACCCATATCAATGTATTCAATCTTTAATTCATCCATTAGTTGTTTGATTTCTTCACGAATATTCGTTCCGCCGTGATCGGATGCAATGGCTACTTTCATCGGGCAATTCCTCCTAAGGGTGAGTTAATCTGTCATGTCTTACATTCATTTTTTATTTACAGTTATATTTTAACCTCTGCCTAGTCATTTGCAAACAAAAGCAGAAAAACCGTTTGCGCAACGGTTTTACAGGTTGTCCATTTATGAGGATTTATGATCCTGTTTAAGCTTTTTAGCAAGTTGATACAATAGCGTTTCTAGTTCATCTCGTGTCTCCTGATAAATGGAGAGGCTCCCTCCAAATGGATCCGACACGTCACCTTCTGATCCTGTCGCAAATTCTTTTAAAGTGAAGACCTTGTCTTTCACATGAGCATATTGCTCCACAATCAACTGTTTATGCTGAATCGTCATGGTGAAGACATAATCTGCTTCATGAAGAAGTTCTTCTGTTAGTTTAGACGACGAGTGATTGAGTGGAATGCTTTTCTCAAATAATGCTTCGACTGCTTGAGGAGAAGCCTTCCCTGCATCAGAGGCGAAGATGCCCGCTGATTTTACAGTGACCTGTAAGCCTTTTTCATCTGCAATGGAGGAAAAAAGGGCTTGAGCCATCGGACTTCTGCAAGTATTTCCCGTACAAACAAATAAGATATTCATCTTTCGACCTCCTTTTCTTCTATTATATAGCATTTCATTCTACATGTTATGTAAGGAGACTGGCTAGAGCGGAAATAATAATTTGATTCCAAAGGCTAGTAAAATCAATCCACCAAGCGCCCCGCTGTATGAACCTACCCATGACCGAACCTGTTTACCGAGTAATAATCCAAGCCATGTGAGCATCATACTAAAGAAGCCAAACAATAAAATGGTCATCAACACCCGAGAACCGTAAATCCCCAGGCTTAAGCCAACGGAAAAACTATCTAAACTCACACTTGTTGCAAAAAGAACGAGACCGGCCCCAACAGGTGCGATAAATGGCTTATCTTCTTTTCGGATAGAAGCGATGATCATTTGCAGACCCAGCACCAAAAGCAGCGCCCCGCCAATATAGGTTGCTAGGAGTCCAAGCCAGCCAGATAAAAGCTGACCTGTCAGCATGCCAAAAAGAGGCATAAACATATGAAATATCCCAATGACAAGTCCAATATAAACGATCTGACGGAATCTCAGCTGAATCATCCCCATGCCGAGTCCAACCGAAAAGGCATCCATTCCAAGTGCAAAAGCCATGATACTGAGTGTCAGCAATTCGCCAGCTAGTTCATTCATGTAAATCCCCCTTGGACACGCATTCTCCTTTAACCTATGTTTGTCCAAGAGAGGTTAGAACTATTTGAATGAAGAGAGAGTGCGCCCTCCTGCCGCTTTTTGCAGACGGTTCATGATCGCAGAACCAACTCCCTGCTCTGAGAAGGCTTCTGAAATGATCAAGTCTACATCCGTTTCATCAAATTGTCTCAGCACACGATATAAGTTTGCCGCAACCGTTTCAGGCTTTTCTCTCCATCCACAGCTAAAGATAACATCTGCCGCAAACCATTCCTTCTTTTCTTCTGTCGTCAGCACACCTACTTTTAGCCCTTCAGCTCGGTACTTCTGAATGTGCAGCTGCATGTCTTCATCACTTCCATGAAATATATACATTTGTGCTTCAGGTGCATAATGTGTGTATTTCATTCCCGGCGATACAGGCGCCTCATCCTTTTTCGTCAACCCTGGATCCATGTTGACCGTTCCTACGACCTCTTCTAACGCTTCTTTTGTAATACCGCCCGGCCTTAAGATCACTGGAATCTCGTCTATACAGGATACAACCGTTGACTCCACGCCAATACCTGTTGAACCACCATCGACAATGCCAGCAATTTTCCCATCAAGATCACTCGCGACATGATCCGCAAGTGTCGGCGACGGTTTTCCCGAACGGTTGGCACTAGGCGCGGCAATTGGCAGACCAGCTGCTCGGATGAGTTCAAGCGCAACAGGATGATCAGGCATTCTTACGCCTACTGTAGATAAACCTGCCGTCACCTGCTTTGATAATGTGCCCGGCTTACAAGGTAGAACAATGGTGAGAGCGCCTGGCCAAAAGGCATCCATCAGCGCTGTTACTTTTTCATTTTCTATTTGCGCAAATTCATGAAGCTGTTGAACGTCCGCAATGTGAACAATCAACGGATTATCACTTGGGCGTCCTTTCGCTTCATAAATTTTTTTCACAGCCTCTGTCTCTTTTGCATTTGCCCCTAGTCCATAAACCGTTTCTGTCGGAAAAGCGACCACTTCATTCTGCCGCAACAACAGAGCTGCTTGTTCAATTTGTGGATAGTATGTGGATAAATCCTTTTTTAAATCCACAGACCACCTTTTTGTATTTAACATCATACAAACTCCTTTTAAAAAAGATAAAACTGTTGATATATCTCAATTATCCTTTTGAAAGTATAAAAGATGATGCTAAATAAAACAAGCGTTGTCCACAATTTGTGGATAACGCTTGTTTTACAGTGGATAAGTATGTGAATAAGTCCGGTGTTTTGTGATTAACTAGCTGTTTTTTGCAGCACAACCGCCTGCTCTTTTCCCAACGACTCTTTTGCATGCGCAGATACCCACACACTTTCTGGGATTTCCTCTATAGGCGTAAAGCCCATCAGCGCTAAAAAATCATGCGAGGAGGAGTGATTGGCTACAACATAAAAGGTGTCCACACCTTGTTTTTCCCCTAGCGTTTGAACACTTTGGAACAAAGAAACGATATGCCCTTGGCCGAGTTTATCTGATATCACAAGTGATCTTAGCAATCCTTCTTGTTCATTTAGTCGTTCAAGACCTAAACAGCCTGCAAGCTCACCGTCTGCATCTTCCATGACCACAAATGACGTACGCTCTGCAATCGTCACCCCGCCTTTTGCTTGGCCTTTTTCAAGAAAAGCATTAATGGCCGGAGCATCTTCTTCTTTCGCTATTCTTAATTGATAATACATGCTTTCACCTCTTTTTGTTCTCTTACTTCAACTCTATGAGGCAAAAACAGATTTAGACCTTTTTTAAGAGAAAAGACTAGAGACCCATTCGAACAGAAAGAATTTCACTTCACCCGTCTCTTCTTCTTTTACCACTTCATTGACAGATTCATTTGATTGCTCTGCGGCTACCTGCTCTTTATCATCTCCTTCTGGTGAGGCGATCGCTTCTCCGTTTGAAAAATCGATAAAGCAGAGCGGTGGGAATAACACACACCACCAATTGGCTCCGTCTCCTTCCCCTAACGTAATCAAAATGGCTTCATATTTCCCAGCAGGATAAACAAAGTTGCCATAAAGCTTTGTTGGAAATGAGGCTTTTTGAAAGCTGACCGATACGGATTGATCAATGTGTTGTTCCTTTAATTTTGCTTTGGCGATACGATTGATGTCTGGAAGCTTTGAACGAATCACACGTCTAGCTTCTTCAATGGATGTGAGGTCTTTCACCCACTCCGTTATATTGGCATTGACCTCATCTCGAATACTTCGTTTCACATCTTGATCTGCCGACCGGTCACTGTTGGCTAAAATGCGTAAACGAATGGCTTCATCTGGAATCACAACAGGCTGATTGGCAGATGCAGCTGCCGTCTCCTCTTTTCCAAGGTTTGCAAAAGCACCACATAATAATAGAAACATATAAAGACAAATCATCATTTTACTTTTGAACATGATGTGTTCCCCCCACTTTTTCTCTTCGCTAAAAACATTGTGTCCAGGAAACGCATCTCGTAAACAGCAAAAATGATTTTTTTAATAGATTATGAGTAAAAAACAACTACATGAGGTGAGCGAATCAATGTTTTTTCTGCATGCAAAAAAGCCATTCAACAACTTATGAACGGCTTTTTAGTGAGGATTGGTAATCGGAAGGGTACAGTCTCCCATCCCAATCTCGGCTGATTTTTAATCCCGAATCTGTTTTGATAACTGTCATTGCACCTTTTTTCTCAATTTCCTTTTTGACCTTTCCTTTATGGTCAATAAATTGAATGATCATTTCATAGTCAAATTCAATCCTGTCATCGCTTTCATCTGAAGGTGTAAACGTAATTTTTTTCAGTTTAATTTGACAATCTTGATCTTTTGCTGCTTCTAATACACTTGGAAACATGCTGTCTTGTGTATATTCTTGATATTCATGCTCGGTTAAATAATCCTTCAACTTCTCCTTCATGTCAGATAGGTCATCCGTCCGATTCACTGTGTATTGTGCTTTTTTATAGTTTTCCCCAAATGCTGCTGCTTCTTTTTTAAAGCTCGTTTTACCGCAAGCACTCACAATCAATAGTACACTGACGATGACCAACACCATCGCATACCTTCTGTTCACACCATTCGCTCCTTCAAAACAAATTTATGTAAAAAATCATGATCAGAATGTTCATTCTTCTATATATACGTTTCCCTTTTACCATAAGTTTCATCTTTACATAATAAAATAGTCCGACTTTATTCAGCCGGACTTCCGTTTTGAATGTGTGCGCAAACTGCTCGATCTTTTCCGTTGATGTCCTTGATGATATGAACATCAGCTGAAGGGAACGCCTGCAAAAGAAGCGCTTTTACATCTTGTGCTTGTGTATGTCCTATTTCAAACACAACCACCGCTTGCTGATGAAGTACCTTGTGGAGATCACAAGCGATACGCTCATAAAACCACAGGCCATCACGCCCATCTGTCAGCGCATTGACAGGTTCATGCTTTGTGACAACCTCTGATAAACCATCCATTTCTTCTGCCGCAATATAAGGCGGATTGGAAATAAACACATCGACTTTGATGCCTTGAGCCATAATCGGTTCAAGTAAATCCCCTTGGACAAAATGAACGTCTGCACCAAGCGCTTCTTGATTTCGCTTTGCTACTTCAAGTGCTTCATGTGAAATATCCGTCGCTGTCACAGTGAGAGATTCTTTTTCAAGAGCTAACGTAATCGCAATTGCACCGCTACCTGTTCCTACATCAACAGCTTTGAGCGGCTGATCATTAGGAAAAACGCGATTCATCATATTCAATGCCGCCAGCACCACTTCCTCCGTTTCAGGACGAGGAATCAGAACGTGTTTGTTTACCTCAAAAGGACGCCCATAAAAAAATTCAACACCCGTTAAATGCTGCACAGGCACTCCACGCTTGTGCTGCGTAACGAACTTGCTGAATTGTGAATCTTGCTTCTCTGGCAGTGGATCATGAAAACGAGCAAGAAGTTCACTTCTGCTCCATCCAAGCACATGCATCAACATTAACTCTGCTGCGTTTTGGTCTCTGCCCGCTTCCGTTAACAAAGAAGAAGCCCATTTAAGGGCTTCAAAGATCGTTCGCTCTTTATTTTGCATTTTGAAGTTTTCTTGCTTGGTCTTCCATAATTAATGCATCAATGACCTCGTCAAGTTTTCCTTCTAAAATTTGATCAAGCTTTTGAATCGTTAATCCAATGCGGTGGTCCGTCACGCGGTTTTGTGGGAAATTGTACGTACGGATACGTTCTGAACGATCCCCTGTTCCAACAGCAGATTTACGGGTTTGATCATATTCAGCTTGTGCTTCACGCTGGAATTTATCATAAATTCTCGCACGCAAAACTTTCATCGCTTTTTCTTTGTTTTTGATTTGTGATTTCTCATCCTGACAGGAAACCACTACACCGGTTGGAAGGTGAGTCAAACGAACAGCAGACATTGTGGTATTAACACTTTGTCCCCCAGGTCCGCTTGATGCGAATGTATCCACACGAATATCTTTTTCGTGGATATCAATTTCAACTTCCTCAGCCTCTGGTAATACAGCAACTGTCGCTGTTGATGTATGAATACGGCCGCCTGACTCAGTTTCTGGAACACGCTGCACGCGGTGTGCACCGTTTTCAAACTTTAGTTTAGAATATGCACCTTTACCGCTAATCATAAAGATGATCTCCTTATAACCGCCAGTTCCAGTGACACTCGCTTCCATGACTTCCGTTTTCCAGCCTTGCATTTCAGCATAACGGCTGTACATCCGGTACAGGTTTCCTGCAAACAGTGCAGCCTCTTCTCCGCCCGCTGCACCACGAACCTCCACAATAACGTTCTTATCGTCATTCGGATCTTTCGGGATGAGTAAGATTTTCAGCTCGTCTTCTAAACGTTCTGTTTCCTCTGTGAGCTCTGAAATTTCTTCTTTGACCATGTCGCGCATATCGGCATCGAGCTTATCTTCCAGCATGGCTTTCGCATCACTTAGCTGATCATATGCCGCACGATATTGTCTATATACCTCAACAGTTTCTTGAATATCAGATTGTTCCTTCGAATATTCACGAAGCTTCTTAGGGTCGTTCACCACTTCAGGGTCACTTAAATATTCATTTAGCTTTTCATAGCGTTCTTCAATTGATTTTAAACGGTCTAACATGGTCTTCACCTCTGTTTTGTGCGTAACAGTCTAATTATAGTATAGCGGGGTATGACAGTCAAAAAAATTTCCAAAACAATTGATTTTCTGCAATTTTTCACTAGAAAACACGATCTTTGGCGATTGGTTACTTGTTTTGTCTAACGTGAAGGAACGGATGCTCACGAAAGAGAATGGTACTTGTAATTGAAAAAAGGGAGGGCATTTGGTTTGAATACAAATGAGGTTGCAAAGGAAATTGGTGTATCTTCAAAAACCATTCAGCGCTGGGTCAAACAGCTCAACATCCCTGTCGCCCGGAATGAACTAGGACATTATGAATTTCATGATGACATTGTCCAGCTGCTCAAAGAGGTCCAACACCAAATGAACGAAGGTGTGATTCTCCATGACATTAGACTGCCGATCCATGAAGAAACCGCCCAGCAATTATCACCTACTGTAGAAACTTCTGACTCATCAAAACGGATAGAAGCCTTAGAAAAACAAATGAAACAGCTCCTTCAAGAGCAATCACACGTCAGTCATATTGAAGCGCGTTTTCAAGAAATGGAACGGAAACTCGCTAAGAAAGCAGATGAAGGCGTTTCCTACCAGCTCCTCCAGCACAGAAGAGAAATTGAAGAATTAACTGCAAAATTAGAACGCCTCACAGCCGCATTGACAAAACCAAAACCATTGAAAGAAGAAGAAAAGGAAGAGGCACACCCCGAAATGAAAAAAAAGCGTGTGCTCTTCCCTCTGTTTCATTCATTTCGCTAAGAAAGGCTGCCTAACGAGGCAGCCTTTCTACTATATTATACGGTAAGTGCAATAATGATCGGTAATGTAATGAGTGACATGATCGCACTGATCACAAATGCGGATGCTGTTTCTGCTTCCTGTTTCTCAAATCGAGTGGCGATCATGGCCGCAACAGCTGAACCTGGGAAGGCAACAAGCAATACAGCTTTTGTAATTTCATCCGCCGAAAGTCCCATAAGAATGGCGATAAAATACATAAGTAACGGTTGTACAGCTACTTTGAGCAATGCGATACTGAAAGCTGGTAAGCTCAGTTTAATTTTGCGGATACCGACTGTGACACCGACTGCAAAGAGCGCAACCCCTGATGTCACACTTCCAATTTCCTCTAGCATTTCATGTCCGATTTCAGGAAGTTTAAATCCTAAAAGAACAAGAATGATACTTGCTAACGGTGCAAGCGCAAGCGGCTCTGATAAACCGTGCAAAATCGCTTTCGTCGTCATTTTTAGGAAACTTTCGCCGTCTTTGGCTTTTCCTTTTGTTTTTTCACCGACAGTTGACACAATAATAGCAATTGGATCAAGCAATGCATTTACAACTATTCCGGTAATAGCAATCGGAATTGCAACTTCTTGAGCCCCAAATAAACTGCCCAAGACCGGAATCCCCATAAATGCAAAGGTCGGTTGTGCTGAGTTTAATGAGAAAACAGATGAATCTGTTAAATCATATTTAAAAGCAAATTTCGTAACTAAAAGGATAATGATATAAAAGCCTACGATTCCGAAAATCAATGCAACGAAAAATGGAATTTGACTATAGAATTTATCTTTTGGTGTTGACAGAATGCTGGCGATAAAGTGCGCTGGCAAAGCATACTTTGTAACAAGTGTACTTACACCTTTTGCAGATTTAGCGTCATAGCTGCCGAAGTTCCCTGCGAACCAACCCAGCGCGATAACGAAAAAAATCGGTGCTAGGAGGATCAAAATATTTAAAAAGTCCATCTTACTATTCCTCCTTGAATCCTTTACATGTTTCTTATTTTATAGCGGCATTGCTTACATTACCCGAAACAATGCCGCGTTACACATTTTATTATGCTCTTACAATTTTTTTATATTCAGGAATCCACATAGCATCTTTCACAGCTTGTTCAATGTTTTCAGGTGTTTTTCTTGCGACACCATCTTTAATTGCTGCTTTTGCCACTTCAATAGCTACTTTGATAGAAACTTCTTGTAACTTATCAATGCTTGGAAGTAGACCAGCACCTGGTTTATCATGATCAACCATTTCAGCAATCGCATCCGCTGAAGCAACGAACATGCCTTTTGTGATGATTTTTGATTCCGTTACGATTGAACCAAGACCAAGTCCAGGGAAAACGAACGCATTGTTTGATTGTCCGATTTCATGTTCAATTCCGTTATACTCGACATTTTCGAATGGGCTTCCAGTTGCAACAAGCGCACGACCGTCTGTCCATTTGAATAGATCTTCCGGTACTGCTTCAGCAAGTGGTGTTGGGTTAGACATCGGCATGATCACTGGACGCTCTGTATGAGCTGCGATTTCTTTAATAATTTCTTCAGTGAATGCGCCGCCTTGACCTGATGTACCAATAAGAATAGTTGGCTTCACCTTGCGAACAGCTTCAGCAAATGAGATTTGTCCTTTTTCATCACGAGCCCAGCCTTCTACTTCATCAGAAGAACGAAGGTATGGTTTTTGGAAATCAAGCACTTCATCTTCAAACTGATCTGTTAGCAATCCTCTGTAGTCTAACGTCCAGAATGCATTGTTTGCTTCTTCTTCACTTAGACCTTCAAGAACCATTGTGTCACGCATTTGATCGGCGATTCCGATTCCAGCTGATCCAGCTCCGAAAATCATCACACGGTGATCTTTCAATTGAGTACCAGTTTTCTTGACAGCTGCAAGAACACCCGCTAAAGTAATGGCACCAGTACCTTGGATATCATCATTAAATGTTAAGATGTTGTCGTTGTATTTTTTCATGATGTTACGCGCATTTTTGTTTCCAAGGTCTTCCCAGTGAAGCAATGCTTTCGGGAAGAATTTAAGTGCTGCTTTGACATACGCATCAATGAACTCTTCGTATTTTTCACCTTGTACACGTTTGTGGTGGTTCCCGATGTACAATGGATCATTTAATAATTTCTCATTGTTAGTTCCAACATCTAATACAACTGGAATCACGCGGCTTGGATCAATCCCTGCTGCAGCCGTGTAAACAGCTAATTTACCAATTGCGATGTTGATACCACCAACACCCCAGTCACCAATTCCAAGAATACTCTCAGAGTCAGTTGCTACGATGAGGTCGATGTCGCCTGCTGTTGCATGTAAGTTTTCAAATGCTTTCTCAATACCGTCAATGTTGTCGATTGAAAGGTAGACACCATGAGGTCTTCTGTATTCATGGCTGTATTCTTGAATCGCTTCACCAACAGTTGGTGTGTAAACAACAGGAAGCATTTCACGAAGCTTGTCCGTTAGAAGCTTATAGAATAATACTTCGTTACGGTTTTGCAAATCACTTAAGTATACGTTTTGACGAAGACGATCTGGCTGAGCTAGAAATTGTTTGTATGCTCTCTCTGCTTGCTGTTCTAAAGTCAGAACAGTTGGAGGAAGTAATCCTTCTAGTCCAAGCTCTTGTCTTTCTTCTTCAGAGAAAGCAACGCCTTTGTTCAACGTTGGAATCGATAATACATCTTTACCTGTCAAAGTGGTTTCGAGGTACCCTTCTTTTGTTTTCTTCACGTTGTTCATCAAAAACTACCCTCTTTCTAAAATATAAATAAAGTGAACTATTAATACAAAGAACGATCAAGGAGAAAAATCCTTAATCAAAAAAATTATGACAAGAAATCGAACTTTTCGTTTAAATGCTTTACACTACAGTTAGTCATTTTATGCCTGCTTATACCAAAACGCAAGCGTTGAAAATTAGATAATTTTTTCGTAGCGTTATTTAATTTATTTAAGTACAAATGATGGGTGTTCAGCCAAAAACTCGAAAAACGAAACACAGCGGCATTTGCTATTTTTTTAATTGTCAAGTGTTGTACCAACATCTAGTTTTGGTACTTCATGGTGATGTCTGCATCGTGCTTCGTATGATTCCTGCGCACCTACTAAAATAATGGGATCATCATAGGATGCGGGTTTACCGTCGATCAAGCGTTGTGTTCTACTCGCTGGGGAGCCGCATACCGAACAAACTGCTTGAAGTTTTGTTACAAGCTCTGCACATGCCATTAAATGCGGAACAACACCAAATGGCTCTCCTCTGAAGTCTTGATCAAGGCCTGCAACAATGACTCGGTAGCCTTTATCAGCCAATTGAGTGACAATATCAATGATTGTCTCATCAAAAAATTGCACCTCATCAATGCCAATGACATCGGTTCGTTCTGATATGTGCGTTATTATGTCTTTTGGTGAGGTTACTGCAATCCCATCGACCGATGAACCGTTATGTGACACAACTGAGCTTGTGCTATACCGGTTATCAATCGCTGGTTTGAATATTTTTACTTCTTGTTTGGCAAAGGTGGCTCTTTTGGCTCTCCGAATCAATTCTTCCGACTTTCCAGAAAACATACTTCCGCAGATGACTTCAAGCCAACCGCTTTGTTTCATCACATACATAAGGTCTTCTCCCCCGTTTTAAAGTTCCATCAATCCACGTAAAAAAACAGGCAAGAACGGATTCCTGCCTGTTTATTGTATCTATTATTACTTAAGACCGTATTTTTTGTTAAAGCGGTCAACACGTCCATCAGCAGAAGCGAATTTTTGACGGCCTGTATAGAAAGGATGGCACTCAGAGCAAATCTCGATGCGTACCTCTTCTTTTACTGATCCAGTTTCAAACTCATTTCCACAAGCGCATTTGACTGTAGCTTTTTTGTAGTTAGGATGAATTCCTGTTTTCATCTACTGTCATCTCCTTCCGCCCTGAATCCAATTCGGAAACAGAGTTAATATCTCAGAATAAATTCTGAAACGCACATGATAAAATTATAACAGTGTAAGTCTATGATTGCAAATGTATTTTTTCAGGAAGCTATCTTCTTGATGCAGACATATTTGCTTGTTTCCACTCTTGCGTTAAAATATCGAAAAATTCTTGGTTTGTCTTTGTTTTTCTCATTTTGCGCATGAATTTCTCAGCGAAATCAGGTGTATCTGACATTGATTTTCTCATCGCCCATAGACGATCAAGATGCTCTTTAGGCACAAGCAGTTCTTCTTTTCTTGTACCGGAACGACGAATGTCGATGGCTGGGAAAATTCTTCTTTCTGCAAGAGAACGATCTAAATGGAGCTCCATATTTCCTGTTCCTTTAAACTCTTCATAAATCACATCGTCCATACGTGATCCCGTATCAACAAGTGCAGTAGCTAAAATGGTCAAGCTCCCACCTTCTTCGATGTTACGCGCAGCACCAAAGAAGCGTTTTGGACGGTGGAAAGCCGCTGGATCAATACCGCCGGAAAGCGTTCGGCCGCTTGGCGGGATGACAAGGTTGTATGCACGAGCAAGCCTTGTGATGCTGTCCATTAAGATGATGACATCTTTTTTATGTTCAACTAGACGCATCGCACGCTCTAATACAAGCTCTGCTACTTTAATGTGGTTTTCCGGTACTTCGTCAAAGGTTGAGCTAACGACATCACCTGCAACAGATCGTTCGATATCTGTTACTTCCTCTGGACGTTCGTCAATAAGAAGAACAATCAGTTCCGCCTCTGGATGATTTTCAGAAATGCTGTTGGCAATTTCTTTGAGTAAAATGGTCTTCCCTGCCTTAGGCGGCGCAACAATTAATCCACGCTGTCCAAAACCAACTGGTGCCATCATATCCATAATTCTAGTAGACAGATGATTAGGCTGTGTTTCAAGAATCATTTGACGATCAGGGAATAGCGGTGTGAGAGCAGGAAAGTGAACACGTTCCTTTGCTGATTCTGGGTCGTCCCCATTTACCGCTTCGACATGAAGGAGGCCATAGTAGCGTTCATTCTCTTTTGGAGGTCGTACCTTTCCAGACACCTTATCACCATTTCTTAAATCAAAGCGTCTGATTTGTGAAGCTGAAATATAAATGTCTTCAGAGCTTGGGGAGTAGTTAATTGGTCTTAAGAAACCAAATCCCTCTGACTGAATAATTTCTAGAACCCCTTCCATAAATAAGAGATCCTCTTGCTCAGCATTCGCCTTTAAGATGGCAAAAATTAATTCTTTTTTTGTTAGTTTGCTGTAATAAGAGATTTTGTACTTTTTTGCTAACTCATACAGCTCTTTTAATTTCATATTTTCCAAAGATGAAATCGAAACATCTTTCAATATGGACACCACACTTTTCTAGTCAATGTATTTCATTACGAATGCATGACTATTGTATTTGATTAGCTTTTAATTCCGTTTTTGTTGGAATGACCTCGCTCTCATGGTAACGCTCCCACTCGTTTTATCGTAAAGATAGGAACAATGTGAAATTGAGCTTTGTCAACATAGAGAAGGATAATGAGTATATCGTCATGATGCGGCAGTATTTAAACTTGTTGAAGCTTAAAAGAAGTAAATTCGTAGAAAATTTCGCAGCACTCTTTAGTTTTACCTCATTTGCAGGGAATATTCAACTTTAAAAAGAAAATGATATATATTTGACACCTATATGAAAAGCGGGTAAAGAATACCCGCTTTCAGATTACGGACGAATGACAAGATTCGGTTTTTTCTTTAAACTGTGTCTGCCATCGACGAATCGAACAGTACCTGATTTCGCACGCATGACAACACTATGTGTTGTTCCAACAGAGCCTTTAAATTGAACACCTTTTAATAACTCGCCATCTGTTACACCTGTCGCTGCAAAAATGGCGTCATCGCCTTTCACGAGGTCTTCCATTCTGAGGACTTTTCCAACATCCAGTCCCATTTTCTCACAGCGTCTCAGCTCTTCTTCACTTTGTGGAAGAAGCTTACCGTGGATTTCTCCACCAAGTGCTTTAAGCGCAACAGCAGAAAGGACACCTTCAGGCGCTCCACCTGAACCAAATAGAATATCAACACCTGTGTGATCAAATGCTGTATTAATGGCTCCTGCAACGTCACCATCATCGATCAGCTTGATTCTTGCTCCAGCTTCTCTCAGCTCAGCAATGATCTTTTCATGTCGCTCTCTGTTTAAAATTGTCGCAACAACATCTTCAATATCTTTGTTTTTCGCTTTTGCAACAGCACGAAGATTGTCAATGACAGGCGCTTCAATGTCGATGCAGCCTACCGCTTCTGGACCTACTGCGATCTTATCCATGTACATATCAGGTGCATTCAGCAAGTTGCCATGATCTGCAACAGCGATAACAGCTAAAGCATTCCAGCCGCCGCTCGCCACAATATTTGTTCCTTCCAATGGATCAACAGCGACATCCACGCGAGGTCCATATCCGTTTCCAAGCTTTTCCCCAATATAAAGCATTGGCGCTTCGTCCATTTCTCCCTCGCCGATGACCACAGTTCCCTTCATCGGAATCGTATCAAATACATCACGCATGGCACTTGTTGCAGCATCATCCGCTTCGTCTTTTAAACCTCTACCCATCCAACGAGCAGATTTTAATGCAGCTGCTTCTGTCACCCGTACTAGTTCCATCGATAAACTTCTTTCCATTTTTGTCCAAATCTCCTCTCACAGTCAAAGCCTTATGAATTTTGAAGTTCTTCTATTTCTTGGTCATTCAGCTTTTCACGCCAGATGGTTGCACCCAAGCCTTCAAGCTTCTCCTCAAGCATACTATATCCTCTGTCTATATGTTCAAGCCCTGTGATTTCGGTCACACCGTCTGCCATTAACCCTGCAACAACGAGACAAGCACCTGCTCGCAGATCACTTGCTTTGACCTTTGCACCTTGAAGCTGCGTTTGACCTGTAATAATGGCAGATCTTCCTTCCACCTTCATGTTAGCACCCATTCGACGCAATTCGTCAATGTGTTTAAAGCGGGCAGAGTAAATGGTATCTGTCACGACACTCGTGCCTTTCGCTTTTGTTAACAAAGCCGTCATCGGCTGTTGAAGATCGGTCGGAAAGCCCGGATACACAAGGGTTTTGATATCGACAGGCTTGAGTCCTTCATTTCTGCCAACGATCAGCATTTGATCGTTGCTTGTTTCAATTGTGAATCCCATCTCTCTAAGTTTCGCCGTAATTGATTCTAAATGAGTTGGGATCACATTATCAAGCACAACTTCATCCCCCATCGCTGCACCTGCAATTAAAAATGTACCTGCTTCTATGCGGTCAGGGATGATGGAATGCCTGCAGCCATGAAGAGATTCCACACCTTCGATCCGAATCACATCCGTCCCCGCACCTTTGATTTTAGCTCCCATGCTTGCAAGCAGTGTCGCTACATCAATAATTTCGGGTTCTTTTGCGGCATTTTCAATCACTGTTTTCCCTTCAGCTAGCACGGCTGCCAGCATGATGTTGATGGTCGCACCTACACTGACAACATCAAGATAAATACGGGCTCCGACTAATTTTTCAGCGCGCAAATAAATCGCACCCTGTTCGTTTGTCACCTCGGCTCCAAGTGCTTCAAAGCCTTTGATATGCTGATCGATCGGTCTAGGTCCTAAGTGACATCCTCCTGGCAATCCAATGACAGCCTGTTTGAATCTACCGAGCATGGCGCCCATTAAATAATAGGATGCTCGTAGTTTCTTCACTTTCCCATTAGGAAGCGGCATACTGATCATGGAGGCAGGATTGACAACCATCTCACCTTTTTCAAACGTGACCTTTCCGCCAATCTCTTCTAACAGATCTCGTAATGTGTCAATATCTGAAATATGCGGAAGGCCTTCAATGGTTACTGGAGAATCAGCGAGAATCGTGGCAGGAATCAGTGCCACAGCACTATTTTTCGCACCACTAATATGTACGGTCCCGCGCAAGGGGTCACCGCCGGCAATGTTTAACTTTTCCATATTTGTCTCCCTTCTTAAAGAAGATCACTGTTGGAGTTATACTGTTTGTGGATGTCGCGCTTTAAAAGGTCTTGTCCAAAATTTAGCCAATATCAAGAGAAAGAATACAGGTTAAACGAAATTTGTCGGAAGAAAAATAATCGAAGCTTTGCGAGGCTGTGATGTTCTCTTCTTTGCACAAAACATTTCTTAGCGTATTTAAGGAAAACTGCGGCAAACGGATGGGTATCCGTCTGCCACAATCACTTATTTATTCCAGTCTGCTAAAAATTGCTCAATGCCTGCATCCGTTAATGGGTGTTTTGTCAGCTGCTTGATGACTTTCAGCGGCATTGTGCCGATATGAGCACCTCTAAGCGCAGCTTCTGTCACATGCTGCGGGTGACGAATGGATGCAGCAATGATTTGTGTATCTAATCCATGAACATCAAAAATGGTTTTCACTTCACTAATGAGATCAAGACCATTTTGGCCAATGTCATCTAAGCGGCCGAGGAATGGAGAGACATACGTCGCACCAGCTCTAGCTGCAAGAAGTGCCTGGTTTGCACTAAAAATCAACGTGACGTTTGTTTTAATCCCAAGGTCTGTTAACGCTTTGACCGCTTTAAGACCGTCTGTTGTCATTGGGATTTTAACTGTAATATTTGGTGCAATAGCAGCAAGCTCTTTTCCTTCTTCGATCATTTCTTCTGCTTTGAGGGAAATGACTTCCGCACTAACTGAACCTGATACCACGTCAGTGATTTCACGAAGGCGGTCGTGGAACGATACGTCCTTTTCTTTCGCTACTAAACTAGGGTTTGTTGTCACGCCTGCTAAAATGCCAAGCTCGTGTGCCTCTTTGATGTCTGCGATATTCGCTGTGTCTACGAAAAATAACATAACTGTGCCACTCTCCTATCAATAAATTGTCTGAAATGTAAATTTGATTGCGCTTTCTCAAGATATGGAGAAAACCGCCTGTGACTCAGGCGGCTTTCGGTTCTCATCAAATTATGCTTGGTTAGAAGAACCAAATTCACGCATTTTGCCGATAACAGTCGCTTTAATTGCGTCACGAGCTGGTCCAAGATATTTACGTGGATCATACTCTTCTGTTTTTGCAGCAAGTGTTTCGCGAACTGCTTTCGCAGAAGCAATTTGGTTTTCAGTGTTTACATTGATTTTTGCTGTACCAAGTGAAATCGCACGCTTGATGTCAGCAGTCGGGATACCTGTTCCGCCGTGAAGAACAAGTGGAAGTCCAGTTGTTTTACCGATTTCTTCCATTTCAGCGAAACCAAGGTTTGGTTCACCTTTGTATGGACCATGAACTGAACCTAGTGCAGGCGCAAGGCAGTCAATACCAGTACGTTCTACAAGCTCTTGGCACTCTTTTGGATCAGCATAAATAACGCCCTCAGCGATGACGTCGTCTTCTTGTCCACCAACAGTTCCAAGCTCAGCTTCTACAGATACACCGTGGAAATGTGCAAGCTCAACCACTTTTGCAGTTGTCGCTACGTTCTCATCAAATGGATGGTGAGAAGCATCAATCATCACAGAAGTAAATCCTGCATGAATCGCTTTTGCACAAGATTCAAAGCTTGAACCGTGATCTAAATGAATCGCAACAGGAACTGTTACATTATATTCTTCGATTAACGCTTTTACCATTGCGACAACTGTTTTGAAGCCGCCCATGTAGCGTCCTGCTCCTTCAGATACTCCTAAAATCACTGGAGATTTCTCTTCTTCAGCAGCTTGTAAAATCGCTTGCGTGAATTCTAAGTTATTTAAGTTAAACTGTCCAACAGCGTAACCTTTTTCCTTTGCGTCTTTCAACATTTCTGTCATTGAAACTAAAGGCATGATGAAAAATCCTCCCTATGTAGCTAATTTGCTTACTAAAAAAAGCTCTCCACCCTAGCATGACCAGAATTTCTCGCCATATGTAAACTTTCAAAGTCAGATCGCTTTCTTCTTCTTATCTAGAATACCAATTATTCGACAAATCGGCAACAGAATGACTTGATTCAATCATTTCCATCTAGCCATTTGTTTCGAGTGGCAAGTATTCTTTGACTGCATCACGGATTTCATCAATATCAAATGGTTTAGCAAAATGCGTTAATGCACCGAGCTCTTTAGACTCTTGAATCATATCTAGTTCGCCATAAGCTGTCATAATGATCACGCGGATGTCTTCATCAATTAATTTCATGCGTTTTAAAATCTCAATGCCATCCATTCCGGGAATCTTCATATCAAGCAGGACGAGGTTTGGTCTATGGTTTTTCACAATATCTAATGCCTGTAGTCCATTAGCGGCTTGAAAGGTTTGATAGCCTTCTTTATGAAACACTTCATTCAGCAATATTCTAATACCGTACTGATCATCGACAATTAAAATTTTCTCATTCATCTGTTACACCCCATTGCTTTCATTTTTCGCCATAAAAAGAGCTGTTGTTAAATAATTCTGTTTGATTTTCACATTTCCTTTAATTATAATAGTTTACTTTACGACATTTTCTGAGCATTTTTCCTAATATTCTCTTTATATTCTATTATAAAATGATCTGACAGAAGGAGGAAATGAGTCTTGTTAAAAATTTTCACTACCCAATTATCAGGTATTTTTTCACGTATTGGAGATAAGCAGGCCGAAGCGATCGAAGACGGTGCACGCCTTCTTGCTCAGGCCGTTGTCAGTGGACATGCCGTGTATTTTCATGGCAAGAATGAACTAGCGGCTGTAGCCTTAGAGGCATCCGAGAGCAAGGAGCCGTTTCCGGGTGCGAAGGTTCTGCCGCTGGATCAAAAGGAGCGCAGCTTACTTCATCCAAGTGACAGGGTGCTTTTATTTTATTCAGATCCAGAAGATCAAGAGATTCAATCCCTTGTCAAAGAGCTGCACGAACAAGGCACACCTATTGTCGGTGTCGGTCCTGCACAAAAGGAGACATCATTCATTGAAGAGCATTGTGATGTCCACATTGATTTTCAGCTCAAAAAACCACTTGTGCCTGCTGAAGATGGAACAAGGTTCGGCTATCCTGCACTGATGACCTGCTTATATGTCTACCATGCTCTATCGTTTACTGTGAAAGAAATCGTTGAGGAATATGAATAAAAAAACTGCCGAGAAGATGATATTCTCGGCAGTTTTTGTTTTATTTTGATTCAGATGCCTGTAGTGAAGCACCAACGAAATCTCTAAATAACGGCTGTGGTCTTGTTGGTCTTGAAATAAATTCTGGGTGGAACTGAGAAGCAAGGAACCATGGGTGATCCTTCAGTTCAATGATTTCAACAAGGCGTCCGTCTGGGCTTGTACCAGAGAAGACAAAACCTGCTGCTTCCATTTGCTGTCTGAATTCGTTATTAAACTCATAGCGATGACGGTGGCGTTCGTACACGACTTCGTCATTGTATGCAGCAAATGCTTTTGAGTCTTCGTTTAATTTACAAGGATATAGGCCGAGGCGAAGTGTTCCACCTAAGTCATCAACATCCTTCTGTTCTGGAAGAAGGTCGATGATTGGGAATGCTGTTTCTGGATCAATTTCAGCGGAATGTGCTCCCTCTAAACCTAGTACGTTTCTCGCATATTCGATAGATGCGACTTGCATACCTAAGCAGATTCCGAAGAATGGCACTTTGTTTTCGCGCGCATATTGTGTTGCAATGATTTTCCCTTCTACTCCACGGTCTCCGAAGCCTCCAGGAACAATAATGCCGTCTACATCTTGAGCGAAATCAGCCATATTTTCTGCTGTGACTTCTTCTGCGTTGATCCATTTGATTTGAACATCCGCATCAAATGCATAGCCCGCATGACGAAGGGATTCAACGACAGAAATGTATGCATCTTGCAGCTCAACATATTTCCCTACTAGACCAATCGTAACTTGTTTTGAAAGGTTTTGTACTTTATCAACAAGCGCCGTCCACTCCGTCATGTCCGCATCTTGACAGTCAAGCTTCATGTGCTCACATACAAGCTTGTCTAATCCTTGTTTTTGTAAATCAAGCGGAATCGAATAAAGGGTATCTGCATCCTGACATTCGATGACTGCTTTCGTATCAATATCACAGAATAGCGCAATTTTGTCCTTCATGTCTTGTGCCAATGGCATTTCAGTTCTGACCACAATGACGTTTGGCTGAATACCAAGACTGCGAAGTTCTTTTACACTATGCTGTGTTGGTTTTGTTTTCAGTTCGCCTGCAGCACGGATGTAAGGAACAAGGGTACAATGAATGTACATCACGTTTTCACGGCCGATGTCACTCTTCATTTGACGAATCGCTTCAAGGAATGGAAGGGATTCGATGTCTCCTACTGTTCCACCGATTTCTGTAATGACCACATCTGCACCCGTTTCTTTTCCGGCACGGTACACACGGTCTTTGATTTCATTTGTAATGTGGGGAATAACCTGTACTGTTCCACCTAAGTAGTCGCCGCGGCGCTCTTTCTTCAAAACAGTAGAGTAGATTTTACCTGTTGTAACGTTGCTGTACTTATTTAAGTTAATGTCAATGAAACGCTCGTAGTGACCTAAGTCAAGGTCTGTTTCAGCACCGTCGTCTGTAACAAATACCTCACCGTGCTGGTATGGACTCATTGTCCCTGGGTCTACGTTGATATATGGATCAAATTTTTGAATGGTGACATCCATCCCTCTATTTTTCAGAAGGCGGCCTAACGATGCAGCCGTGATCCCTTTTCCAAGTGAGGAAACAACTCCTCCTGTTACAAAAATATACTTTGTCATTTCGTATGCTCCTCTCTTTTTTACCCTTGCATGACTAGACATGCACAGCTTCATCCTTTTAGAGTGTATCCCTAAATCTCTTGAAAAATAAGAAAGCTCCCTTTCAAATAAATGAAAGGGAGCGTAAATGAACGTATCTTTACGTACTCTTTTTTAGAGAGCCCAAAATACATACTACATAGTTCGCTCTGGAAAGTCAAGACGGTTTTGTCCTGTTTTCAGGACCGGTTTGTGAGGGTTATTTGTCTTCCTCATCATCGTCTAAATCGTCTTCATCAATTTCCGTTAAGCCGTCATCATCTTCATCATCATCTTCGTCGAAGTCTTCTATCTCTTCATCGATTTCTTCATCATCTAGGTCAAGGTCCTCGTCGTCTTCAACAAGATCAAGATCTTCTTCAAGCTCGTCGATTTCTTCTTCCTCTTCAATATCATCGAAGTCTTCTTCAACGACAGCAGCTTTTGTTTTTTTCTTTTTCGCTTTTGTTTTCACAGCTGGCTGAACTTCTTCTTCGATTTGATCAACTGGATACCAGCTGCGAAGTCCCCATCTCTGATCACCTAACGAAATAAAGCGGCCATCTATATTTAAGTCTGTATAAAATTGAGCAAGTCGATCATCAAGATCAGATTTTTGTATCCCTTGCAAACGGACAATTTCATCTATTAACTCGGAAAACGTAATCGGTGTTTTGCTGTCTCTGAAAATTTCATAAGCAAGTTCAACTAAAGACATTTGTTTGAGCTGTTCCTGTGAGTATTCTTTCAAACTCAAGGTCAGACACTCCCTTTCTATTACATGTATGTATCCATTTATCAGTGAAATAATAAGTATTTATACCTTATTCTTACGACAAACCATACCTCTCATTATAAACAAATTAGGGGAGTTTATGCCACCTTTATTGATGTTAATTTTTGATTTTTTCACAAGAGAAGCCTCTAGCGGTCAATCATTTGTGCCGAATTGGCATAATTCATGTGTGAAGTACACATTTTGCATGCTTTTTTGTCTTCTCTTTTGATGAATACAAAGCCATTTACTCTTCTTAAAAAAGGGGATTTATTCCTTCACAAAATGTTCACTTACGACGAATTGAAACAGAAATCTATAATAAATAGACTAATTTTGAGAGGTTGATCAAATTGCCAATGACAAAAAAAGAAGATATACAATTTGGTGTCTTGATGTGTTTTTGTATGTTTTCAGTGATGTTCTTTTATAACCTATTTTTAAATGGACGGCTTGGACATATGACATGGTTAGAAGGTGTACTCACCTATGTGATCGGTTTTGCCATCACGTTGTTGATTGAGATGTGTATTGTTGGGCCTTCAGCAAAAAAAGCAGCCAACCGTTTTGCCCCAAAAGGCAAGAAAATCTATTTTATTCTTACTCTTTCTATCTTTATCGTGTTTGGGATGGTGTGTCTCATGTCTTTATGCGGATATGTTGTTCAAAGCATCGGCACAGGATTTCAAACACAATCGATTCTATCTGATTACTTAACGATTTTCGGCCATAATGTCATGTTGGCGTTCCCTTTGCAGATGTTGATTATGGGACCACTCGTCCGTTTTGTTTTCTTCAAATGGATGAAATTAAAACAGACAGCAGCGGTTTAGTCGAAGGGATATGTTACAGCTGGATATTCTGAATGAGTGAAAAAACCAAAGGTACGGTGAATAAAGTGCCCGCAGACATGAGTACAATGAGTTTTCTGCGGCTGTTTTCTTTTTCTTCCTTCCTTTTTGGAGACTTTGAAAGCTCTGTGGAGACCATAATCCATATGATCATCGTGACGATTCCTAAAATGCCAATAAATGTTGTGTTCATCATGATAACCTCCATTTTGGTTCTTTTCCCAATTTTACCATAGTGATCAGGTGATATGAGATCATATTGGAGAGATTTCACATTTCACACAAAAACAGACCACCTCATATCAGGTGGTCTTTACTTGGTTTCTACATATCTAGCAGTTTCCGTGAGATGACCAGCCGCTGAATTTCTTGTGTACCTTCATAGATTTGAGTGATTTTCGCATCACGCATGTATCGTTCGACTGGGTAATCCTTTGTATAGCCGTATCCGCCGAAGATTTGTACAGCTTCTGTCGTCACCTTCATGGCTGTATCACCGGCAAAAAGCTTGGACATAGCTGATTCTTTCCCATACGGAAGCCCTTTCGTTTCAAGCCATGCTGCCTGATAGGTGAGCAGTCTTGAGGCCTCAATTGCCGTTGCCATATCCGCTAACTTAAAAGCAATGCCTTGCTGCTGAATGATTGGTTTACCAAATTGTTTGCGCTCCTTTGCGTAATTGACTGCTGCATCCAGAGCACCTTGAGCAATGCCAACAGCTTGTGCGGCAATACCGTTTCTGCCGCCGTCAAGTGTCATCATCGCTATCTTAAAACCTTCGCCTTCTTGACCAAGCCGGTTCCTTTCGGGTATACGACAGTCTTCAAAGATGATTTCTGTCGTTGGCGATGAGCGTATGCCCAGTTTGCTTTCTTTTTTGCCGATTGAGAAGCCTTGCGTCTCTTTTTCTACAATAAAAGCGGTTGTATTGCGCGATGAAGCATCCCGGTCAGTAACAGCAAACACAATATAATAATCCGCAATGCCTCCATTGGTAATAAAAATCTTTGCCCCGTTCAAGACGTATTCATTCCCTGCTTTTACTGCTGTTGTTTTCATTCCGCCGGCATCTGAACCCGAGCCGCTCTCGGTCAGTGCGTATGCGCCGATCTTCTGTCCTTCTGCAAGCGGCTTTAAATACGTCTCCTTTTGCTCATCTGTTCCGAATGTATAGATTGGCCATGAGGCGAGTGATGTGTGAGCAGATAGGGTGACGCCTGTTGAGGCGCACACTCGTGAGAGCTCTTCAACCGCTATGACATAGGCCAAATAATCACTACCAATCCCCCCATTTTCTTCTGGCCAAGGGATTCCCGTTAAACCAAGCTCCGCCATTTGACGAAAAATAGCGGGATCATACGATTCTGTTTCATCTCGCTCTGCTGCTGTTGGCTCCACTTCATTTTTCGCAAAATCTCTCACCATTTTTTGTATCATTTCGTGTTCGTCACTTAATTGGAACTGCATCATGAGCCACCTCACTTCATATTAGCTGTTTACAAATAACCAGCCTTTGTATTTCACTTGTTCCTTCATAAATCTCACAAATTTTCGCATCACGAAAGTACTGCTCTGCTCGGTATTGCTTCGTGTAACCGGCTAGACCAAGCAAATGGATGACTTCAGTACTAATATCAACCGCTGTTTTAGATGCAAATAACTTCGCCATCGACGCTTCCTTCGTGACAGGGCGATTGGCCTCTTTATAAGAAGCCGCTTGATAGACAAGAAGTTTTGCCGCTTCCAGCTTGGTGCCCAGATCGCCCAACCGAATGGTCGTTTCAAGGCCAGCTGGATGCTGCTTTAAATACGTGACCGCCTCAGCTAATGCGGCTTCTGCAATACCAAGGCTTTGAGCCGCAATGCCAATTCTCCCCGCATTTAAGCTAGACATGGCAATCCGAAAGCCTTCTCCTTCTGCACCGAGCAGCTGTTTTTTTGGAATTCGAACACCGTCAAAATGAAGTGTGACTGTTTTTGATCCATGCAGGCCCATTTTCTTCTCATCTTTTCCGATCGTAAATCCTGGTGTCCCCTTCTCCACAATGAACGCTGATATATTTTTCTTAGCAGAAGCAGGGTCTGTCACGGCAAATACAAGATAGACTTCCGCTTCACCGCCGCTTGTGATAAAAATTTTCGTTCCATTTAACACATAGTGATCGTCTGCCCGCTCTGCTTTCAACTGAATACTAGAGGCATCTGATCCTGCCTTCGGTTCAGTTAGACAAAAGGCGCCCAGCTTCTGCCCGGACGCAAGCTTGGGAACGTAGGATTCTTTTTGTTCAGTCGTTCCAAACGCCAAAATCGGCATCGTCACAACGGATGTATGAACGGATACAATGACACCGATGGTTGCACTTACTTTGGAAAATTCATGAATCGCCATGATATAGGTTGTGAAATCTGCCCCTAATCCGTGATACTTATCTGGGATCGGAATGCCTAAAAAGCCTTGCCGACCCATTTCAGCTAAAAGCGTTTTCGGGAACACGCCCTGTTCCATCGCTTCTATTTCAGGGAATACATGCTGGCGTGCAAATTCTGCTACTCGTTTTCTCCAAAGACGTTGTTTTTCTGTCAGCAACACATCCATCTTGACTCCCCCTATGAGTGGTCGTGATAAGTGTAAAAACCTCTCTTTGTCTTTTTTCCCAGCCAGCCTGCGTTCACGTATTTTTTCAAAAGAGGACAAGGTCGATATTTGCTATCTCCAAGACCCTCGTGAAGGGTATTCATAATAAATAAACAAGTATCGAGCCCGATGAGGTCGGCGAGACGAAGCGGGCCCATTGGATGGTTCATTCCAAGCGTCATGATGCCGTCAATACTTTCTACATCTGCCACGCCTTCATAAAGGGTGTAAATGGCTTCATTGATCATCGGCATCAAAATACGGTTTGACACAAACCCAGGGAAGTCTTCCACTTCAATTGGCGTTTTGTCTAATGTCTTTGCGGTGTCAAAAACAAATTGGTACGTGGCATCATCCGTTTGTAGCGCACGGATTACTTCCACAAGTTTCATCACGGGAACTGGATTCATAAAATGCATGCCAATCACTTTCTCAGGCCGTTTCGTCACGGCTGCTAATTCTGTGATCGACAAGGAAGACGTATTTGTCGCAAATATCGTGTCATCAGGTGCAAATTGATCGAGGGTTTCAAAGATTTGTTTTTTGATCTTCATTTGTTCAGATGCGGCTTCAATCACTAAATGCGTCTGCTGTACATCCTTTAAATCTGTTGAAACAGCCAGTCGCTGTGTAATATCACGGACTGCCTGATGTGCCAGCTTTCCTTTTTCTGCTCGTTTCGTCAGTTGTTTGGTCATAGAGGAAATGGCTCGATGAATCTGCTCCTCTTCCGTATCATGGAGCAGGACGGTATAACCTGACTGTGCAAATACTTGGGCAATACCCGAGCCCATTTGCCCAGCCCCAACGACCATGACGGTCTCTTCTATACTCATGACAATGAACGCCTCCCTTTTAATCCACCTTGATCATGATCGCATCACCTTGACCCCCGCCGCTGCAAATCGCCGCAATGCCGATCCCGCCGCCTCTTTGTCTGAGTGCATGGATCAAGGTCAATATAATACGTGTTCCGCTTGCTCCAATCGGGTGACCAATCGCGACTGCCCCTCCGTTCACATTCATTTTCCGCCGATCCAGTCCAAGAATTTTTTCGCATGCCAATGCAACCGCTGAAAAAGCCTCATTGATTTCAAACAAATCGATATCCTCTACTCGCTTCCCTGTTTTCTTTAACACTTTTTCGATGGCATAGGCTGGTGTTTTCGGAAAGTCCTTTGCCTCTACTGCTACTTGCGCATGCCCAAGCACAACTGCCATAGATTTTTCACCTTGCTGCATGGCGTATGTGTCTTTCATTAATAGAAGCGCACTTGCACCATCATTGACACCCGGTGCATTGCCAGCGGTGATCGTACCTGCCTGATCGAAAACAGGCATCAGTTTTGACAAACGTTCATATGACGTATCACGCCGCGGGGCTTCATCTTCTGAAATCAGCTGATCTCCTTTTTTATTCTTGACAGTAACGGGGATGATCTCCTTTTTAAAAAAGCCATTTTTTTGCGCCTCAACGGCTCGTTCATGACTTCTTAACGCCCAAAGGTCTTGTTCTTCTCGTGTAATGCCAAGCTCTTTCGCCGCCATGCTTCCATACTCACCCATATGAACACCTGTAAACGAACAGGTTAATCCATCTAAAATCATGGCATCTTGTACTGCACCATCTCCCATTTTGTAACCCCATCGTGCTTTTTTCAGAAGATAAGGAGCATGAGACATGGATTCCATGCCGCCTGCCACGATCACATTGGCATCTCCCGCTCGAATGATTTGATCGGCTGTCGTGACACTGCGCATTCCTGAAGCACAGACTTTGTTGATGGTTTGCGTCGGAACCGACCAAGGGAGACCTGCCTGTCTAGCTGCCTGTCTTGAAGGAATTTGACCTTGTCCTCCTTGAAGGACACTGCCCATGATGACTTCATCCACTTCATGAACATTTGAGGCTCTTTCCAGCGCAGCTTTTATCGTCATCCCGCCTAATTCTGCAGCAGTCAAACGACTGAAAGTTCCACCTATTTTTCCAAATGGTGTTCTCGCTCCAGATACAATGACCGTCGTGCTCATTTCTTTCCCCTCCTATTTGTTACCGCTTACATAAATGCTAGACAGTTCATAAAATATCGGTGTCCACTGGCCGATGAACAGTCGATCCATCGGCCTGACACCTTTATGAAGCCTGCGTTCTCGTTTCGCCAAACACTGATTTTTCAAGAAGTTCTGCGACATCAAATGTGCCGACCTGCTCTTCTACTTCCTTCGCTTTCGTCCCATCCCCAAGCATGGTTAAACAATATGGGCATCCTGAGCTGATGATGGATGGCTGTACCTGTAAGGCCTGCTCCGTCCTCGCTGTGTTAATTCGAGTACCTGTCTCTTCTTCCATCCACATTAAGCCGCCGCCGGCACCACAGCACATCCCGGATTCACGATTCCGTTCCATTTCTTTCAGTGTCACACCCGGAATGGATTTTAAAATATCTCTTGGCGGATCATAGACCTCGTTATATCTGCCTAGGTAGCAAGAATCGTGGAAAGTAATGACCTCGTTCACTTCATGAATAGGCGTTAATTTTCCCTCTTTTACTAGCTCTGCCAGTAATTCTGTATGATGATACACCTCTGCCTCAAGTCCAAAGTCTGGGTATTCATTTTTAAATAAATTGTAAGCATGCGGATCGATCGTGACGATTTTGGTTACGTCATTTTTTTGAAATTCTTCGATGTTCTTTGCAGCAAGTTCTTGGAACAAAAATTCATTCCCAAGTCTTCTCGGTGTATCGCCTGAGTTTTTCTCTTTATTACCTAGGATGGCAAAAGAAACCCCTGCTTCATTGAGCAGTTTTGCGAAGGCAAGAGCAATCTTTTGGCTTCTATTGTCATATGCACCCATCGATCCAACCCAGAATAAATAGTCAAAGGTCTGATCTGCTTTTTTCAGCTCTTTCACTGTCGGGACATGCACATCTTCTCTTAGTTCACGCCAGTTTTCTCTTTCTTTTCGGTTCAATCCCCATGGATTCCCTTGGCGCTCGATGCTTGTCATCGCACGCTGTGCATCTGCGTCCATTTTTCCTTCAGTCAGCACTAAGTATCTGCGCATATCAATGATTTTGTCGACGTGTTCGTTCATGACAGGACACTGATCTTCACAGTTTCGGCATGTCGTGCATGCCCAGATTTCTTCTTCTGTAATGACCTCTCCAATGAGAGAAGGATGATACATTGCGCTCGCCGCAGATTCTTCCGCTCCAGCTCCTCTTGCCTGCATCGCCAGCTGATTTCCTGTCGTCTGTTTGAAAGCAAGCTGCGGAACCCACGGTGTCTTTGAAGTAATGGCAGCCCCTTTATTTGTTAAATGATCTCTTAATCGTAAAATCAAATCCATTGGAGACAGCATTTTCCCCGTCCCTGTCGCCGGGCACATATTCGTACAGCGCCCGCACTCCACACAAGCGTAAAGATCAATCAGCTGAGATTGACGGAAATCTTCAATTTTCCCAACGCCGAACGTTTCTTGTGTCTCATCTTCAAAATCAATTTTTTGCAGTTTGCCTGGCGGGTCCAATCTGCTGACAAATACGTTGACCGGGCCAGCGATGAGATGGGCGTGCTTAGACTGCGGGACGTACACTAAGAACGTCAGTAAAATAAGAAGATGCACCCACCATGCGACATAGAACACAATTGTTGCCACAAGTGGTGACAGCCAGCCCAGCAAGAAAGCAACGCCGGAAGCAATTGGCTCAGTTGCTGATAGTGAGTGCCCATGCCAAATGATGTTCATTCCGTTTCCCAGTAATACGGTCAGCATCAATCCGCCAATAAACAAAAGGACAAGCCCTGATTTAAAGCCCCTTTTTAAACGGACTAACTTCTCGACATATCTTCTATGGAACGCCCAAACCACCGCCACTAAAATGAGAAGTGTGACTACCTCTTGGAAGAACGTAAAGACACCGTAAAGCGGACCTAATGGTAGCCCGCTGTCTGGAACAAGTCCCTTCATAATAAAATCAAGGGCTCCGAACTGCACTAAAATAAATCCATAGAAAAACAGCACATGAATGATGCCGCTCTTCTTGTCCTTCAGCAGTTTCTTTTGCCCAAACACATTCACCCAAACACGTTCTAAGCGTTTTTTCATGTCTTTTTGAAATTCTTCTTTTTTGCCAAGACGAATATACGCCGCTCGTGTTCGAATGAGATAAATAAACAAATACACAGCGTAAGCGGTCACTGCCGCAAATGCAATCAAGTTAACAATTAAAAGGCTATTCATCTTGCTCCCCCTTTCATTCCCCAAGACCCACTTTGTTCCGTTTCCATGTTGTACCTCTATCATAAATAATGAATGAGTATTCAGTCAATATTTTTTGCCCATTTGGGTACACTATCGTCATATATAAAAAAGGAGGAACCTTCATGATCGCATGGATCATTCTACTCGTCGTCTTCGTCATTGTTCTACTCGTCAGGCTAGATCTTTATATAGGGAGAAAATATTTTTCTACCCATGCTTTTGAACGGTCTTTTGACCAAACAAGCGGCGATGCAGCCTTTTATCATGATGGCGAACCACTGTTTGATCAGCTTCTTACGGATATACAGCAAGCCTCTTCTTCTATTCATATGATGTTCTTTATTGTAAAGAACGACAAGATTGGGCAAAGGATTCTGCAAGCACTTAAAGCGAAAGCAGAGCAAGGTGTTTCGGTTTTTTTGCTCACTGATCGGTTAGGCTCCTATTCATTTGATCAAACATCCATTCAGATGCTAGAAAAAAGCGGCATTCAATTTTACTTTTTAAATAAACCACGTTTTCCTTTTTTCATTTATCGTTTGAACATGAGAAATCACCGGAAGATCACGGTCATCGATGGGAAGATCGGCTACATTGGCGGGTTTAATATCGGCGATGAATATGTAGGGAAAAACGGCAGGTTTGGCATTTGGAAAGACTATCACCTGCGCATGACAGGACAGGTTGTCGCAGACCTCCAGCATGTGTTTCTGAATGATTTGTACCGCTCATCTGGTATTCAACAGCTGCAATACGAGGTTTTTCCTACACTGGAACCGGGAACATTACAGTGCACTACACGTGCGACGGCAGGTTTTTCTTTAGAGGCCTTATTTCTTCACGATATTCAAAAGGCGAAAAAGCAAATCACCATCTGCACGCCCTATTTTATTCCATCTGCTCCTCTTCTAAGCGCCCTTCTTGACGCACGGAAGCGAGGCGTGACTGTCGACATCATCATCCCAATGAAGGCAGATCACCCGCTTGTGAAAGAAGCTGGATTTCATTATTTGAAAGATCTAATTGCTGCTGGATGTCTTGTGTATCGTTTTTATAAAGGGTTTTATCATGCGAAAGCCATTCTCATCGATCATAGCCGTTGTATGATCAGTACAGCGAACTTTGATAAACGAAGTTTGTTTTTCAACGAAGAAGTGGATGTGGCCATTGATGATCCCGCCTTCACCGCACATGTAGAGGAAAAGATTCGTGAACACATGGAAGTGTCAGAACTGATGACTGAAGAAAAATACAAACAACGCCCACTTCTCACGCGTCCAATTGAGTGGATAGGCGCCCTGTTCTCGTATTTTTTATAAAGGAGTTGACCTATGCGTTATCGATTTGGTTATGTATCCAACGCCGTCACTTTATGGGAAGCTTCACCTGCCAAGTCGCTGACCTTTGCAAGATACAGTAAGCTCTCAAAGGAAGAGAGGACAGAGGCTCTATTGCGAACGACGAAAGCCAACCTCGTCAATACATTAAGAACACTTTATTTTGCGATTGCCCATGATATTCCGCTTTACCGTTTTTCAAGCTCGATTGTCCCGCTCGCCACCCATCCTGAGGTGCGGTGGGACTTTGTGACACCCTTTCGCAAAGAATTTCTAGAGATTGGTCAACTCGTAAAGCGGCACGGATTACGAGTGAGCTTTCACCCCAATCAATTTACTTTGTTCACAAGTCCAAAGCCATCTATTACAGAAAACGCAGTCATTGATATGACCTATCATTATGAAATGCTTGAGGCCATGGAGCTTGAAAAGGAAGGCTATATGAACATTCATGTCGGAGGTGCATATGGCGACAAGGCATCTGCTTTACAGCGTTTTGATGAAAATATAAAGCAGCTTCCTGCACATATCAAGGCGAGAATGACGCTTGAAAATGATGACAAAACCTATACGTCATTAGAAACGCTTGATGTTTGTGAAAAGCATAGCATCCCGTTTGTATTTGATTACCACCATCACATGGCAAACAAAGATGATGATGCGGCGCTTGATGACATTCTGCCAAGAGTGTTTGACACGTGGGCAAACACTGGCATACCGCCTAAAATCCACTTATCCTCACCTAAATCAGAAAAGGCGATACGAAGCCATGCGGATGGAGTGGAGATGTCGTTTGTTTTGCCACTTTTTCAAGCTTTAAAGCCGTATGGTCGTGATGTGGATTTTATGATTGAGGCAAAGAAAAAGGATCAGGCTTTGCTCCGTCTTGTTGAGGAGCTGTCAGCGATCAGAGGCAATCGGCGGACGGGCGGAGGCACCATTGAGTGGAAATCGTAGAGAAAGGTTTACCTCTATCACAACGGGGGTAACAAAGCTATTGTGAGAAAGTATTTAACAGGAGGATATGAAGATGTCACAAATCTATTCAATCCGAATTGCTGCGAAAGCATTGAATTTACATAAGCTTATTTCTCTATACGAAAAGTGCCAGCACGCTCAGCATCGTTTATATGTATATTCTAAAAAAACAATGTGCAACATTAAGAACATCGTAGAGCTAGAAACCTTTAGGCTCACTCATTTAGAATCAGACTATTTAATCGTGGTAGAAGGAAAAGAGGCACAAGACCTTCTACAGCCATTTGAAAAAGAACATGCTTCGTAAAGAAGAGCAGTATTAGAGCTGCTCTTTTTTCTATATCCACGCTTCTGTCAGCCAAACCTCGCGTGACGTTGCATTCATTTTTACTTGTGTACCGATTGGCATCGTGAGCATCGGATGCGTATGGGCACTGTCAAATTCTGCGATGAGCGGCCTCTTTGTATCTCCCAGTACTTCAAGTAAGAGATCGTGCGGCCTTTTGCCCGTTCCTTCATCATCAAACAGCTCATGTTTCCCTAAGAGGATACCAGATACCCGTTCAAACACACCATTTATCTTTAACAGAGAGAAGTTCTTTTCGACGATGGAGGCTGTTTTCATACAATCTTCAATGAGAAGGATATCGCCTTTTTGGATTTGAGGCATGAATTCACTTCCCCATATGCCATACATGGCATTTAGGTTCCCGCCGATCAGTCTGCCTTCTGCCTGCCCTTCAATGACGCACATCCACTCGTTTGGACGTTTTTCTTTTTCTCGTATTTTCTCTTCCCAGTTGATCCGTTCTTCCGTCCAGAAGGGCGGTTTTTTCACCTGATATGGGATGGGCTGCGGATGAATGAGAATGTCCTCGAAAGATTGATATGTATGATTGACAAATGGTTCAAACTCTCCAAAAGACGGCACAAGTGCAGGCCCGTAAAAAACAGGAAGACCCGTTTTTTCATAAGCCGCTAAAAGAATTGCCGTCGCATCTGAATAACCAATCATGATTTTCGGATGCTTCATCAGCAGCTCAAAGTCGAGATAAGGAAGCAAACTATTCGAGTTCGTCCCCCCAATCATCGACATGATACAGGACAAATCTTCTCTCGCCATCAGCTCATTCAGCTCAGCTGCTCGTTCTTGAATCGTTCCTGAACGATAGTGATCCTCTTTCCCTGTTAATGATCCTGGTACCACAATGAATCCTTTTTGTTCAAGCCATTCCTTCGCCCGCTCATACCTAAGAGGCGAGGTAGCAGATGCTGGACTTGAGGGAGAATAAATACCTATTTTATCGCCCTTCTGTAAATGCCGAAGCCCCTTCATTCCATCAGATCCTTCCTACACGAGTTTTTACTATCCTAGCAAAAAAAGCCCTTTTTCAAAAGGGCACAGATTTAATATAAGAGCTTAAACACAGCCCAAACAATATGACAGCAAAACTGATGGCCAGCATCGCAAATATCTTTTTTCTGCTCAGAGAACTGTCTATGACGTTTACTCCCGTGTTGATGCCAAACAAAATCATTCCCACATAAAAAAAGACTGGATTGAGTCCAGCGGGAATGATTAAGATAAATAAGCCAACGAGCGTCACATAGTGAATGCTTTTGATCATGACTGTTTTTGCCGTTTCACTCAAGCCATCCTCTCCTTTTGAATCCAATTGCCTTATAGTATATCAACATTCCATTTAAATGGAAAAGAAGATTTTATCCTATCAAAAAGAGCCCAGCTTAATAGCTGGACTCATTCAATCACTTCTCTTCAATGACCAAACTGCGCTTCATGCAGTCTGCTATAGACACCGCCCATTTGGATTAAGTCTTGATGGCGGCCTTGTTCTTCAATGCCTTCCTCTGTCACGACGATGATTCGGTCTGCATGTTTAATTGTCGCAAGGCGGTGAGCAATGACGAGTGTCGTCCGACCGACTGCCAGTTCGCTTAGTGCGTCTTGGATCGCTTTTTCTGTTTCTGTATCAAGTGCTGACGTCGCTTCATCCAAAATAAGAATAGACGGGTTTTTCAAAAACATCCGTGCAATTGACAGGCGTTGCTTTTGACCGCCGGATAGCTTAACGCCGCGTTCACCAATGACCGTATTCAACCCTTCTGGGAACCGCTGAACGAGCTCCTCTAAATGGGCACGTCGCACCGCCTCCCAAATGTCTGCATCACTCGCTTCTAGGTTGCCGTACGCAATATTCTCACGAATGGTGCCTGAGAATAAAAAGACATCCTGCTGCACAATGCCAATCTGCTGTCTTAAAGAGGACAAGGTCATCGATTTCGTGCTCACACCATCAATGGTGATGTCTCCTTCGTCCACATCATAAAAACGAGGCAGCAGACTACAAATGGTCGATTTCCCCGCTCCTGATGGCCCGACAAATGCAACAGTTTCCCCTTGTTTGATCTTCAAGTTGATATCCTTCAATACATGATTGTGCTCATCATAGCCAAATGTCACGTTTCGATACTCAATTTCACCTTTCAAGCCGTAAATATCACGTGCACCTTCTGTATCCTTCACATCTGGCTCTGTTTCAAGCAAATCGACATAGCTTTTAAAACCGGCAATGCCTTTTGGATACATTTCAATCACCGTGTTGATCTTATCAATTGGTCTGAATAACACATTTGTGATCAAGACAAAGGCGATAAATCCGCCTGCCGTTAATTGACCTTGAAGAACAAACCATGTACCTGCCAGAAGGACAAACAGCGTCACAAGCCTTGTGAGAATATAGCTGATTGATCCGTTAACCGACATAATTTTATAGGAAAGAAGTTTCGCTTTTCGAAAGCGGTTGTTGTTTTCAGCAAAGCGCTTTTTCTCGAAATGTTCATTTGCAAAGGCTTGAACAAGACGAATACCACCAATATTATTTTCAACCCTTGCATGAAAGTCTCCAATGTCATTGTTGAGTTGTGTAATCGCCTGTGTCATTTTTTTATTAAAATGAAGGGCTAACCAGATGATGACTGGCATAATCAAGAACGTTAAAATGGCAAGCTGCCAGTTAATCATGAGCATGACGGCAAAGGCGCCAAGAATGGTCATAATCGCAATAAACAAATCCTCAGGTCCATGATGCGCTACCTCACCAATGTACATGAGGTCATTTGTCATCCGTGACATGAGTTTGCCCGTTTTGTTGTTATCGAAAAATTTGAAGGACAGACGCTGAAAATGATCAAATAGTTTTTTTCTCATATCTGTCTCAATATTAATGCCAAGCATGTGCCCCCAATACGACACGATAAATTGCATCACTGAGCTGAGTGCGTAAATGACAAACAGCGCAAGTGCGGTCCAGGCAATGACCGTCCAGTTCCCTGTCGGCAGTAATGTATCAATGAAGTAGTTCACGATCAGCGGGAAACCTAGTTCCATGAGTCCGACGGCCACAGCGCAAAAGAAATCTAAAAAGAACAGACCACGATAGGGCCTGTAATAGGCAAAAAAGCGTTTTAGCATATGTAAAAGAACCTCACTTCCTCTATAATTGATAATCATTTTCAATTATAGAGGAATCATTATAGAAATACTAGATCAGGAAATGATTTCTTCCCCTGGATTCCCTCACAATACACCTGAAAACAACCGAGCAAACGATTCCTTTAAACGTTCCTTTAAGCCCCTTTTATAAAAATGAACCGGCCCCATTTGCTCACATTCCTTCATATCTTCCTCATAATGAGCCATCAATTGCTCGATCGGTTTCTTTGCCGCTGTAAAGACATTGACCTCAAAATTGAGTTGGAAGCTTCTCATATCAACATTGGCCGTTCCGACAGAGGCAAGCTCTCCGTCTGCAATCATGACCTTTTGATGCATGAATCCTTTTTGATAGTGATACACCTTGATGCCTTCTTTCAAAAGCTCAGAAAAATAAGATCGTGTGGCGTATTGCGTGAGAAAGCCATCGTTTATCTCAGGCACCATCACACGCACATCCACCCCTCTTGTGGCCGCAATTTTTAACGCTGTGCGAATGGATTCATTTGGGACAAAATAAGGCGTCGCAATCCAGACAAATTGCTGTGCATTCGAAATGAGTGCGTCATATAAATCACTCATACTTTCCTTCATATCAGGTCCAGTCGGCACGACCTGTATGACATCTTCTCCTGTCACAGGATGCGGGGTGTGATACTTCGGATCATCAATTAACACTTCATCTGATACATACTCCCAGTCCAGCATAAATATGGAGTGAAGTGTCTGAACGGCTTCACCCTTTAACATCGTATGCGTATCACGCCAAAAGCCGATGTTTTCATCGCGTCCTACATATTCCTTCCCCACATTGAGCCCACCAACAAATCCTGTTTCTCCATCAATAATCACGATTTTTCGGTGATTTCGGAAATTGAATTTTTGATTAAAGAATCCGTATTTTAATGGCAGAAAAGGAGCGACCTTTATCCCCGCCTGCTTCAATCGTTTAATATCTTTTCGTGAGAAGCGAATGCTGCCAGCCGCATCATAGATGAATCGGACCTCTACTCCTTCTTTCGCTTTTTCAATTAGGATCTCCATCATCCGGTGACCGAGAAAATCAGATTTGAACATGTAATATTCTATATGGATGAACGTTTTTGCCTTTTTTAATTCTTCAAAAATACGTGGAAAGGTTTCCTCTCCATTCTTTAAAATCTCCATATCACTATTTGTATTTACATGCATCCCTGTCGCTTTTTCTGTGTAATGAAAAAAAGCACGCTGATTATCGGTTAAACGCGTCTCATCCGGCTTACTCTCAAGCTCTGATATTCTGCGTAATTTTTCTCGGTTATACATTCTCTTTGATTTAAACAAATGTCCTTTGACATAAAGCTGCCCCGAGAACAAATAAAACATATAGCCGATGATCGGGAAAAAGATCAGTACATACATCCATAACAGCGTGTGCTGTGATGTCCGGTTCTCTAGCATAAGCGAGATAATACTAAATAAAATGATGGCGATATAACTAGCTGCGTAAAGCTGAAAACCCCACGCTGGAACCGGCCACCAAAACACCACATATGCCCCAAATATCATGAAATATAAAAATAGAAATTCCAGTCTCCTCTTTTTCACATTCTCCGCCCTCATTCTGTCTTTTTCTTTTCCATACCCTTTGCACAGCTCGTCTGAAACGCACGGTTTGCTGCTTTCTTTTAGCTTTTACAGACTGGAGCGTTTTGATCCGATATAATGGAAAATATGTGAAGGAAGGGACGAATGACTGATGCGTACACCATCTGCTTTAAAAAAGGGAAGCCACATTCGGGTAATTGCTCCAAGCCGAAGTGCCAGCATTTTATCAGAAGAAGGAATGGCTCAGGCAAAAAAACGTTTAGAGGCATTAGGGTTCACTGTTTCTTTTGGACAACACGTGTTTGAATGTGATCTGCATTCCTCTTCTTCTATTGAACACCGTTTATCTGATCTACATGAGGCTTTCTCAAATGATGAAGTCGACGGCATTTTGACAGCAATCGGCGGCTTTAACTGCAATGAGCTTTTGCCTTATATAGATTATGATTTGATTCGTCAGCACCCAAAGGTTCTTTGCGGCTACAGTGATATTACCGCACTTGCAAACGCCATTACCGCCAAATGTGACATGGTGACGTACTCAGGTCCTCATTTCTCCAGTTTCCAAATGGAACAAGGACAAGAGGAGCAGACAGCCATGTTTCAAGCGTGCGTGATGAGCAGCGAGCCATTTGATTTCACCCCTTCTACAAAGTGGAGTGATGATGCGTGGTATCTTGATCAAGCAAATAGGCAGTTTCATCCGACAACATGGGGGATTTATCAAGAAGGAACAGCTGAAGGCACCTTATATGGCGGAAACCTTTGTACACTGAACTTATTGCAAGGGACACCCTTTATGCCTCGCATCAAGGATGCCATCTTATTTGTGGAGGATGATGACTTGGTCTTTCCTGAAACATTCGCCAGAGACCTTGCCTCGCTTTTGCAGCATGCCGAATCCATTAAAGGGTTAATCATCGGACGTTTTCAAAAGAAATCCAAGATGACAGAGGAACATTTGAGGTTCATTCTAGATAAGCACCCAATGCTTCAACACATTCCAGTGATTTACGATGTCGATATCGGACATACACAGCCAGTCTTCACCTTGCCGATTGGCGGGAGTGCCGAATTATCCTGCGACGGCGGGCAAATCCAATGGCGTGTTCATGCATAAATAAAACCTAAAAAGCACCCACATATGAGGGTGCTTTTTCTATGCCTTTATTTCTTTTTAAAATTTTTTTAGAAAAAGTGATCCAATCCTTCATCCCCTTCGTTAAGTAGATGTAAAAAGAAAAGAGAGGAGGCAAAAACATGTTCTCTGATGTACTTAGCCAATTATTCGATTCTATCTCTAACATTATCAATACACTTGGATAATCCCATTAACGCACACATACTACATGCTTGCCGAAGGGAGGATACAAACTATGTTCTCTGATGTACTTAGCCAATTATTTGATTCTATCTCTAACATTATCAATACACTTGGATAATCCCATTAACGCACACATACTACATGCTTGCCGAAGGGAGGATACAAACTATGTTCTCTGATGTACTTAGCCAATTATTCGATTCTATTTCTAACATCATTAACACACTTGGGTAATTCCTATGACACGCACATACTACATGCTTTCTGAAAGGAGGATACGCTCATGTTCTCTGATGTACTTAGTCAATTATTCGATTCTATTTCTAACATTATTAATACGCTTGGTTAATGTTCAAAACCCGCTATCTCTCGAGAATAGCGGGTTTTTATATAAAGAAGCCCCGCTCATAAAATAGAGCGGGGCTTTGTGCATTACATTTTTTCCGGTGCAGATACGCCAATGAGTTTTAATGCGTTGGCTAGTGTAATTTGTGTCGCCTTCATTAGTGATAGACGTGCTGTTGTTTTTGTTTCATTTTCAACATCAATGACCTTCTCGGCGTTGTAGAAGCTGTGAAGGGCTGATGCTAGATCATAGATATAGTTTGTGACGCGGTGCGGAATACGTTTTTCTGCTGCTTCTGCTACAACCTCTGGGAAGCTGCCGATGATTTTCAGAAGATCGTATTCTTTATCGGATTGAATGTGAGAGAAATCTGCTTTTTCAAGGTTTGGCTCGTAGCCTTTTTCTTCCCCTTGACGGAGCATGCTGCAAATTCTCGCATGTGCATATTGCGCGTAGTACACAGGGTTTTCGTTAGACGTAGAAATCGCTAAGTCTAAGTCAAAGTCCATATGTGTCGCCGCACTTCTCATCGCAAAGAAATAACGAGTGGCGTCTAAGCCCACTTCTTCAATCAAGTCACGCATTGTGACGGCTTTACCTGTACGTTTACTCATCTTCATCTTTTCACCGTTTTTGTAAAGGTGAACAAGCTGAATGATTTCGACTTCCAGTTTGTCCTCTGGATATCCGAGTGCTTGGATCGCCGCTTTCATTCGAGGAATGTACCCGTGATGATCCGCTCCCCAAATGTTGATGAGCTGGTCAAAACCTCTGTCCAATTTGTCCTTGTGATATGCGATATCTGGAAGCAAGTACGTGAAGCTGCCGTCTTTTTTAATCAGGACACGGTCCTTGTCATCACCAAAATCAGTTGAACGTAACCATGTTGCGCCATCTTCTTCAAAGACATAGCCTTTAGCGCGAAGTGTTTCTAGCGCTGGTTCGATTTTTCCGTTTTCATATAAAGACGTTTCAGAATACCACACATCAAATGGGACACGGAAATTCTCTAGGTCGACACGTAGTTTTTCTAGTTCATATTTTAAACCGTACTCACGGAAGAATTTCATACGCTCTTCTTCTGGTTCATGCACGAAACGGTCACCAAATTCATCCGCAAGTTTCTGTCCGATGCCTTTGATGTCTTCTCCTCTGTACCCGTCCTCTGGCATTTCTTTTTCAAGACCGAGCGCCTCAAAGTAACGTACTTCTACAGATAGAGCAAGGTTATTGATCTGATTGCCTGCATCGTTGATATAGTATTCACGGCTCACGTCGAAGCCTGCTTTATCAAGGATGTTGCAAAGAGAATCTCCTACAGCTGCGCCGCGGGCATGTCCAAGGTGAAGGTCACCTGTTGGGTTGGCTGAGACGAATTCGACTTGCACTTTTTGACCGCCGCCTGTATTCGTTTCGCCATAAGCCTCTTTTGCCTCAAGAACTGCCGGAATCAGTTTCGTTAAATACTGATTGTTCATATAAAAATTGATGAATCCTGGACCTGCAATATCCAGTTTTTCAATTGACGCTTTGCCTTTGTCAAATGCATTCACAATGTCCTCGGCGATTTGACGAGGTGCTTTTTTCGCAATGCGTGCAAGCTGCATCGCCATATTGGTGGAATAATCACCGTGAGTTTTGTCTTTTGGCACTTCCAAAAGAACATCCGGCACCTGGCTTTCATCAGCAAGTCCTGCTTTGACGACTGCCGCAATGATTTCTTCTTTTAACGCATCTTTGACCTGTTCTGCGATATTCATGAACGTAAATCCTCCTTATATGAAATCGATAATGTATGTAAATGCTTTTGATCTTCACCTGTCAGCATATCGTACGTAATGTGCAGAAGCCCATTGTCTACATCAAGATCAATGCCATGTGTGTGCACATCGAGCTGAAGTGTGCCAAATGGCATCGTGTAATGTGTCACGGTCGTTTCTCCAATGAGAAAGCGCTGCTTCATTTGAATTGCACCTGATCTCATGACAAAAATTTCTTTTTCACTTATTTTGACAACAGTTTTTACTTGACCCATTTCATGTTCTTCATGGTAAGTGAGATACGTTTTGTCATTCTTCTCTTGATACGTTCCAGTTGTTCGGAATTCGATCGTTTCAGCCGGTTCCGTCTCTGGTTTCATCACTGACTTTACATGAATTGAAATTTGGTTTTGTGTCATTTTGCACTTCCTTTGCTAAGACCCGTTTAACTAAAATAGTATACCATAATCCCGATTGCCTATCATCCCATCATTTCTCATCTTCGTGTGGATGAAACTCCATTTTTGATCTTCACATTTCTCTTAGAAAAAAAGAAAAATGAAGCTCACCCCTATCACGAGTCCAGTCTTGAGCCCTGCGCTTTTTCGATTGATGAGATAAAACAGTGCTTGGATGCCTGAACTTGCCAAAAATGCCTGAAAGAAATCAAATGGGAGAAGATGCCCTTGCTTATAAACAAACTGCATCAACAGCGCTATGCCAGTGAGATAGAAAAAGCCTCGATCCTGAAACAGATGAACCATCTCATCCTTTGCCTCTTTTTTCGAGGTGAACGTGGGCGGACTCGCTGCAAGCTCTCTTTTCAGCGTAAGAAAGCCTGCCGCTAACACACATAAAGCGAGTAATACCATCAATACAGAAGAAAACACGACCTGCCTCCTTTATCATGTCACCCATGTAAAAAAAGAGCTTGTCCCTATGAGATGACAAGCTCCTCTATCAAGATGTTATTTCACAAATCCAAGCAGCATTTCTCGTAAAAGTTTGCTTGCTGTATTCGCCGTTTGATCGGAATGATCATATACAGGCGCTACCTCTACAAGGTCTGCACCGACGACATGCACATCAGAACCAGCAATGGCATGAATAGATGCCAGCAGTTCTTTTGACGTAATACCGCCAGCATCCACCGTTCCTGTACCAGGTGCATGAGCCGGGTCAAGTACATCGATGTCAATTGTCACATAAACTGGGCGGCCTTTCAGCTTTGGTAATACTTGTTTCAATGGCTCCAGCACTTCAAATTTAGAAATGTGCATGCCTGCTTCTTTTGCCCATTCAAATTCTTCTTTCATCCCTGAACGGATGCCGAAAGAGTATACATTTTCAGGTCCAATAAGTCCTGCAACTTTACGAATCGGTGTCGAATGTGAAAGCGGCTCACCCTCATATTCCTCACGAAGATCGGTATGTGCGTCCATATGGATGATGGCCAAATCAGGGTATTTCTTATACATCGCACGGAAAACCGGCCAAGACACAAGATGCTCTCCGCCCATTCCTAATGGAAACTTCCCTTTTTCTAAAATGCTGTCGACATACTCTTCAATTAAATCTAAGCTTTTCTGTGCATTGCCAAATGGAAGCGGGATGTCGCCAGCATCAAAGAATGGTACCTCGTGCAGTTCACGATCTAAATAAGGACTGTATTCCTCTAATCCAATGGATACTTCACGAATACGGTTCGGGCCAAAACGTGAGCCTGGACGGTAACTGACGGTCCAATCCATCGGCATCCCGTATAAAATGACTTTCGCATCTTCCCATGTTGGATGACTTCCAATAAACACTTTTCCTGAATAAGCCTCGTCGAATCTCATACAAGATTCCTCCTTTTACGCTTCAAAAAATGCGCAAACTTTCATTTGCGCATTTCTACTTCGCTTGATTTATTTGATTAAGTCGCTCACAAATTTCGGCAGAACGAATGCCGCTTTGTGCAATTCTTTTGTGTAATATTTCGTATCGATATCAAAGAAGCGGCTGTCTTCTACAGCAAGTGGATCATACTTCTTAGAACCGATAGTAAATGTCCAAAGACCGCTTGGATATGTTGGGATATTCGCTGTGTATAGCTTGGTAATCGGGAAAATTTCTTTTACATCACGCTGTACATTTGTAATTAACTCAGGTGTGAACCAAGGGTTGTCCGTTTGTGCAACGAAAATACCATCTTCTTTGAGTGCTTTTGAGATTCCTGCATAGAAACCTTTAGAGAACAAGTTCACAGCTGGTCCAACTGGCTCAGTTGAGTCAACCATGATCACGTCATATTCGTTGTCGGCTTCCGCAATGTGCATAAAGCCGTCTCCGACTTTCACATCTACACGAGGATCGTCTAGTTTCCCAGCAATTGAAGGAAGGAACTTCTTCGAGTATTCAATGACCTTGCCATCAATATCAACAAGTGTCGCTTTTTTCACACTTGGATGCTTCAGGATTTCACGAATAACACCACCGTCTCCTCCGCCTACGACAAGAACATTTTCAGGGTTTGGATGAGTGAAAAGAGGAACATGTGCCACCATTTCGTGGTATACAAACTCATCTTTCTCTGATGTCATCACCATACCGTCTAAAAACAGCATATTGCCAAACTCTTCTGTTTCCACCATTTCTAAATGCTGAAAATCTGTTTGTTCTGTGTGAAGGGTTTTGTTCACCTTCAATGTAATGCCAAAATTCTTCGTTTGCTTCTCTGTATACCAAAGTTCGCTCATTGTTCATCTTCCTCTCATCCAATAATAAACAAACATCTATTGTTAGCGCCTTTTATCGGCTATGACTATATCGATTGTCCAAGAAAAAAGTATAGTGGATTCGTATCAAATTGTAAAGAACCGCATGAGATAACTTCATTTTTAAAGCGCACCCTTGCAGTCGCCTGTTTAAAACGGTTTTCTTTGTCCCATACTGATAAAAAATCGTCAAAATGGGGGCTTTGCATGGACACAATCATGAGTAATAAAAAAATCCGCATGACCGTGAAAACGATTCGGGCCTGTTTTTTTATCGGCTTGCTCGCTTTTCTATTTGCAGGCACAGTCTTTTTGACGATTCTTTTACTTGCTAAGTGGCAAGGCGCTCCCTCTGTTCAAGTTCCCCAATCCACGACCATTTATGCAGCCGATGGGTCTAAACTTGGCGAATCGAGCTTTGGAGAAAAGAGATACTGGGTTCCGTTAAAGGACATGTCTCCTCATATACAGCAGGCAGTGGTCGCGGTTGAGGATAAAACCTTTTATCAGCATCACGGCTTTGATGTGAAACGAATGGCAGGTGCTGCGGTGGCAGATATTCGTGCAATGGCAAAAGTACAAGGCGCCAGCACGATCACCCAGCAATACGCACGAAATTTATATTTAGATCATGATAAAACATGGAAGCGGAAGTGGAATGAAGCCTTTTACACGATCCGCTTAGAACAAAACTATACAAAAGATGAGATATTGGAAGGATACTTGAACACCATATATTATGGCCACGGCGCATACGGCGTGGAAGCGGCATCCCGCCTTTACTTTGGAAAAAAAGCGAAGAACTTAACTTTAGCTGAGTCTGCCTTGCTTGCCGGGATTCCAAAGGGGCCTTCTCTCTACTCCCCTTATGTGAATGAGGAGAAAGCCAGCGCAAGAAAGAATATGATTCTGAGGCAAATGCAAGAGGATGGCATGATTACGAAAAAAGCGGTTGCTGATGCCAGCAAGGAAAAGCTGTCCTATCGCCCGCTCAAACAAAAGCAGCTACAAGCAAAGCAGGCCCTGTATTTTTATGATGATGTGATTCGCGAACTGAAACAAACGCTGGGTTTAACCGAGGAACAAATTGAAACGTATGGTCTTCATATCGAAACGACCTTACAACCTGAATTACAAAAAATCGCTGAAAAGACTTTAACCAACATCATGGATTCTGAATCAGATATCCAAATCGGCTTTGCTGCCATCCATCCCCAAACAGGGCATGTACTCGCCCTCATAGGCGGGAGAGATTACGAGAAAAGCCCATTCAATCGTGTCACACAAGCAAAAAGACAGCCGGGTTCAACAATGAAACCACTTCTCTATTACATGGCTTTGCAAAATGGGTTTACACCAGCAACCGTGATGCGCAGTGAAGAAACTGTTTTTGAACTCGATGAGCAAGGAAGCGGCGCCGCTTATTCACCAAGCAACTATCATGGCTATTACGCCAATGACGGTATTACGATGCTTCAGGCTTTGGCTCTATCTGATAACATTTATGCGGTCAAAACCCATCTATTTTTAGGAATGGAACAGCTTGTACGTGCAGGGAAAACGTTCGGGATTCACGAAAAACTAGATCAAGTGCCTTCACTTGCGCTAGGTACTTCACCTGTCAAACCAATCGAAATGACCAATGCTTACGCGATGCTGGTCAATGGAGGAAAACGTGTCAAGCCAACCTTTATTACGAAAGTAACGGACGCAAAGGGCAACTTACTCTTTGAGGAGAAACAAAAACGAGAGCAAGTACTAGATGAAAAAGCAGCATTTGTCACCACTGACATGATGTCAGGGATGTTCAATGATCAATTAAATGGCTATACAAGTGTCACAGGACGTACCATTTCAAAAGATCTTACCAGAAATTATGGAGGAAAATCGGGGACGACAGGCGCTGACAGCTGGATGATCGGCTTCTCTCCCCAGCTCGTCACAGGTGTGTGGACCGGCTACGATAAAGGACGCACCATTGACTCGGTCACAGAAACCGCCTATGCGAAAAAGATATGGGCTTCCTTTATGGAATCAGCCCTCTCAAACCAGCCAGCCTCCTCCTTCATGCCGCCAGACGGTGTAAAAGGCGTATATATCAATCCAAAAACGGGTGATCTCGCAGGCCCAGGATGCGAATCAAAGGTATTTACCTATTTTATAGAAGGAACGGAGCCGACCGGTGTCTGCTACGGTGCCGAGAACAAAGCATCTGAGCAAGACACGGCTCAGGATCAACAACCTAAGAAATGGTGGGAAAAGTGGCTGAAGCGTTAAAAATGGACATGAAAAACCCCGAGATCTGCATCTCGGGATTCTCCATGTCCTAGCTTTAACACCAGTTTACTGAAAAAACGACTGGAATTGGTATCCATTCATCATTCTTCACAAAAATTTCACAATTACTCAGGAACAGCCAATCCTTCTTTTAATTCATCTGTGGATGCTTCCCATAACGCCTCATTGTGACTCTTCAAGAAATCAGCGAGCACCTTTTTCGAACCATCATCCATATGACTGACAACGATTTTACGCTTCATGGATTTATCCATTAAATTCACATGCTCAGGAAGCGACTTATATCCTCTGCGAATCGAGCGGTCAACGGTCATTTCACAAGCTGTGACACCAGCATAATATGGCCCCTCTTCTCTACGGTCAATCGTCACCCATACGAGCCAGTAAGGTTTTCCGTTAGGTACCTCTTCTTTGGTTTTTAAAAATTTAATTCCTTTTTCGACGGCACTTCTTGCATGCATCGCACCAATATCAATGACGGCTTCCTTTTCCTCCACATCAATGATCACCGGCGAGATATTATCAAGGCTGAGGGCACCTGCTCCAAAACCTCCATGTCCATCCGTTGCATCTGTTTTTTTAATGATATTAAAACCAATTGGTTTCTTCTTTTTACCTTCCATTCATTAAACCTCCTAAAGCAGCGGCTTCAAAATAAGATTAAACCAGTATATGATTTGATCCCGCATTCCGATCAACGGAACAAAAACAAACTGACCTAGCGGTGTGATGACAAAGATGAGGAAAATGATGATTCCATACTGTTCAAACTGCGTCATCTTTGCACGGATGCCGGGACTGACAACATCCTCAATAATACGATATCCATCCAGCGGCGGGATCGGTAATAAGTTAAATAGGAACAAAATCACGTTCAAGTTAATAAAGATTTGGAAGAAATAATCGACCCCCGGCTCAAAGCGAATGAGCGACTCCCCACCAAATTTCTGAAGAAGCGCATACACACAAAAGCCCAAAAATGCCAAAACCAAATTGCTTAATGGTCCAGCGATCGACACACATATCCCTGCGAGACGTGGGTTTTTGAAATGGTACCGATTCACAGGTACAGGCCTCGCCCAGCCAAACCCAGCCACAAAGATCAAGATCGTCCCGAAAACATCAAGGTGCTTCAATGGATTGAGCGTCAGTCTCCCTTGATTTTTAGCTGTCGGATCTCCAAAACGATACGCAACATATGCATGCGCCAGCTCGTGCATCGTAAAAGCCACAACAAGCGTAATGGCGACATATGGAATCAGTTCTAATGGATAAACAAGAAATTGGTCCAAAGGCATGAATCCCTCTTTCTTTCTATACAATGATTTACTTCATTCAGTATACTATAAGAAGTCCCTTAAACTAAAGGGAAGCGTAGCATGAAAGGAAAAAGGAGGTTTTCGCCATGCCAATTATCACCGTTCAAATGCTTGAAGGAAGAACAGATGAGCAGAAAAGAGCTCTTGTGGAGAAAGTCACAGATGCCGTTGTTGAAACAACAGGCGCAGGTGCAGAAAAAGTCTCTGTCATTATTGAAGAAATGAAAAAAGAACATTATGCTGTAGCAGGAAAGCGAATGAGCGACCTGTAAGCATATAAAAAGGACAAACACTTTTTCGGTGTTTGTCCTTTTGTCTCTTACCTTATCTGTACCAAGCTTTATTACGGTTCACTTGATTTTTATGAGCCGCATCGAAGTAATCGACAGTGTAAGAATAATCATAATTCATTAAGCAGACAATTCCGCTGCCTTGAGGGTCATGCGGCAAACCAAAGTTATGGCCGTATTCATGTGTAGCCGCTTTTGCTGTATTCGCTGTTCCTTGATCAAGGTTGACACTGAATGCACTTCCGCTCGGTGCACTATTGTAAACATAAGCGATTCCGCCAGCATCAAAGTTTGGATTTGCTGTAAATCCTGTGACAAAATCGTATCCTCTGCCATCAAAGCTGCGCTGAAGGTTAGACAAAATTTGTGATGCATTTGATCCTGAAGACGTCCAAGACCCTACGGCTTGTACGACAAAGTCCACATCATGATCACGGTTAAATGTCACATCCGCTTGCTCAATGATGCTGACAATGCGTGTCTGCCAATCACTATATTTCGCACGATACTGCGCATCAGCTACTGCGTAGACGGTCACTTTCTGACTGCCTGTACTAGCTTTTGTTGAAATCGAATCTCCTGTATTTGCTTTAAAGGTTCTAGACCCTACCTGTTTACCAGACTCGTCTAAAATTTTTGTTGTCACATCTCTTTCAATAGGAGGTGCCTTCGTCAAATCTTTAAAATCGTTTGCCTTTGGCAACCCTTCACTAATATGTGTTTCGAACGGCGCATGACCATGATCATGCCCATGACCTGCACTTGCAACTGGTGCTGAAGCTGAACTTACCCCCGGTAACAAACTACCTACCAATAAAAATGACAAAAAGACTGAACGCTTTTTCATTCCTATCCCTCCTTTGTTTTTCACAAGGTTATATATTCACTGAAAATTCACCATTTTCCTTCTATTCAGTTAAAAACAGGGAATTTGATATACAGGAAGAAAGTCGAATCATGTCATTTTCACTAATTTTTCGGATATTTTGACACACATTTCATCAAAAAACAGCACTTTTGGTCTGGGTCATTTACATAGTAATCATCCGCCTTTTTCTAAAATGATGTCATAGACCCAGCCACATCATATAAGGAAGAAAAAATTGATATTAGAAAAGATAAAGTCAGACTTTACTGATACGAATTATACTTCTTTGCGATTCTCCCTTATGATGAAGAACATAAAAACAATGCTACTTCAAAACAGAAGGGACGATCCACATGTCTGAAAAAAAGCACATACAATTTGGATTAATGTTACATGGTCCAGGAGGTCATATGAATGCATGGAAGGATGAATCCGTTCCAGCAGATGCAAGTGTGAACATTGATTATTATCAAGCAATGACAAAAAAGGCAGAAGCAGCGGGTTTCCGTTTTGTCTTTGTCGCAGATGGCTTATATATTCATGAACATTCAATTCCTCATTTCTTGAACCGATTTGAACCATTAACCATCTTATCCGCTCTTGCAGCGGTCACAAAACAGATTGGACTTGTGGGCACCGTATCCACTTCTTACAGTGAGCCCTTTACCATTGCACGGCAATTTGCATCCCTAGATAAATTAAGTAAAGGCCGGGCCGGATGGAATGTTGTGACTTCCCCACTTGAAGGCTCTGCTGAAAATCACATCATTCGTCCGCATCCAAGCCATTCACTTCGATATGAAATTGCAGAAGAATACTTAAAAGTAGTGAACGGCCTATGGAGCTCATGGGAAGAGGATGCTTTTATAAGAGATCGATCAACAGGGGTTTTCTTCGATCGGGATAAACTGCACACATTAAACCATCATGGCAAACACTTTTCTGTCAAAGGTCCTTTGAATATCGAACGATCTGAACAAGGTCAGCCCGTGATTTTTCAGGCAGGTGCGTCAGAGGCAGGAAAGGATCTAGCCGCAAAAGAAGCGGACGCAGTATTTACGAATGCAGACTCACTTGAGAAGGCGAAAGCATATTACCGCGACGTGAAAAATAGAGCCGCAGCGCTGGGCAGAAATCCAGCTGATATCAAAATTTTCCCTGGCATCCACCCGATTACAGGGAGAACAGTCGAAGAAGCAGAAGAAAAATATGAAGCCATTCAACATCTGGTCTCTATTGAAGAAGCCCTTCATTACCTGGGCAGGTTCTTTGATCACTTGGACTTCAGTCAATTTCCACTTGATGAGCCATTTCCTGATATCGGTGATGCCGGTTCAAACAGCTTTCAATCCACAACAGAATCGATTAAAAAAATGGCGAAAGAACAAAACTTGACCTTAAGAGAAGTCGCTCTACGAGTGACCACTCCCAAAAGTGCTTTTTTCGGAACTTATGAACAAGTGGCAGACCAGCTGATCCAATGGATCGAAGAAGATGCCGCAGATGGATTTATTTTTGGCGCGCCTATTCTAGCAAGCGGTTTATCTGAATGGACGGAACACGTCATTCCGATATTAGTAGAAAGAGGATATTACGACCCGAATTATCCAGCTCATACCCTTCGTGAAAATTTGGGTCTGCCTATCAAGAAAAATCAGTTTCTTAAACAAACCGTGAAATAAACATGAAAAGAGGGGTTAGCTCAAAGGCTACCCCTCTTTTCATGTTGGTTGATGAAGTCGATTTTCGATGAGATCAATGAATTGAAGTACGGCTCTTCCTGGCGAATCATTTGTTTTCCTCAATAGACCAACTGGCGGGGAAACATGAATGCCCTTTATTTCTAATACCTTGGTGCCTGGAAGGGTAAAGGAATGAGCAGTTCGTGTAAAAAGAGAGACACCTAATCCAGCCTGAACATAATGTTTATGGGACATGCTGCTCGTAATCTCTAACTTATTGTAATTGGTCCCAATGACATCGACGATTTGTTGTTCAATTTGAATACGTATGGGGCAATTGTGTGGCGTGAATAAAATGGTCTCATCCTTTAAATCTGTCACCTCCACTACCCCTTTTTCCGCTAATCGATGGGAAGACGGGACGAGCAGCACGATATCATCTTGAAAAAGAGGCTTATAGCTATTCTCCATCGAAGCTTCTGGTGCTCCGCAAATCGCAAAATCAATCTCATCATGAGAAAGTAAGGAACTCAACGTATTCGCATCCGCTACTTGCACAGAAAATTCTACATTAGGAAACCTTTCCTTGAATTCTGCAATAAGTGCAGGAAATTCTAAGCTGGCTGTAGGCTCAGAAACACCGATGCGAATGAACCCCGCAATGCCCACTTCTAAATCTTGGAGTGTTTTCGTCAATTTCTCATATTCATTGAGTAAAGAATTGGCTCTTTCATAAAAAAGCTGTCCTGATGCTGTTAACTTTAAGGTCTTCCCTCTTTCTAGAAGCTTCTCTCCAATTTCCTCTTCTAAATGTTTGATGTGCAAAGTGATGGTTGGCTGAGAATAATTCAGCGCTTCTGCTGCTTTTAAAAAATTTCCGTATTTCACGATCGTGGCAAAGGTGCGTATCGCTCGAATCTCCATGAAAACCCCTCTTCTCCCTATATTTTAAATATCTGAATCGTGTATTTATGATTACTAATTATACTTTTCTATTGGTTTGCCTTATTATAATTTATATTATCAACTATTCCAAGTTGTTTAGAAGGAATTATCAGAAATGGAGGAGACGAATTGGCAAAAGTAACGATTATAGCAGGCGGGCATTCCGTCCAATCTCGGTTAACCGGTGTCCTGCAACATATCCATCATCGTTTGGCGTTACATGGGATTGATGTTCATGTCATTCAAGTCCACCAGCTTCCTAGCGGTGCCTTAATAGGAGCAGATTTTTCAAACGAAGCCATTGTGAAAGCCATTGAGCTTGTGAATGAGAGCGACGGTGTCATTGTGTTAACACCTGTCTACAAAGCGTCTTTTTCCGGTATTTTAAAAACTTTTTTAGATCTACTCCCCCAGAAAGCGTTACAAGGGAAACCCGTTCTCCCCTGTGTTTTAGGAGGAACATACGGACATTTGCTCGTCATTGAATATGCACTTAAACCTATCATTCATCAACTCGGTGCAACCGTCGTTCAATCTGGCGTGTATGTTGTCGATCAACAGGTCTCAAAGCAGGATTCAGATAGCTATGTGCTTGATCCAGATGCCACAAACAGATTAAACCTCGCACTATCTCAATATCAAAGTCTAATAGGAGGAACAGCCAATGTCGCTCACCCTTAGTATTCTTGATCAAAGCCTCGTCAGTGAAAACGAGAAAGCAGAGACGGGTATTCAGCATACTGTCAGATTGGCTGAAGCAGCAGATCAGCTTGGTTATCACAGGTTTTGGGTGTCTGAACATCACAATAATTCTCAAGTGGCAGGATCATCCCCTGAAGCCCTCGCTGGTTATCTTTTAGCAAAAACGAACCATTTGCGAATTGGGTCTGGCGGTGTCATGCTTCAGCATTACAGCCCGTTTAAGGTGGCTGAAACATTTCATGTACTGGCATCACTAGCGCCTGGCAGAGTCGATTTAGGCGTTGGGAAAGCACCGGGAGGGTTGAACCTCTCGACACAAGCGCTTCAGGAAGATTATCAAGCGTCACGGAAAGACTTTTCTCAAAAATTAGTGGATCTCAAAACGTATCTTACTGAACAAGCAAATGAATTAAATGCTCAGCCAATTCCTAGCGTATCACCCGACATGTTCCTTCTAGGCGGCAGTATTGAGAGCGCGGAATTCGCAGCAAAACTTGGGATATCCTTTGTGTTTGCCTATTTTATTAACGGGGATGACGCATTATTAAAAGAAGCAAGAGAGACTTTTCAAAAATTCAAGACACAGAACACGCACCAGCAATTTCTTCTCGCCATCACCGTATCTGTAGCAGAAGACCACGAACAAGCCCTCTCGTACATCAAGCAAAAGGAAACAGTAAAGGTCTCCTTTTCCGATGGAAGAAAGCTTAATGTGACGTCACTAGAAGATGCAGAAAAGCTGGTGAAAGGAACAAACAAGGAACACTACAACATTCACGTTCAAAAAACCGGTTATACCGCTGGCACAAAAGAAACCGTTCATCACCGGCTGACTGAACTAGCCGAGACATATGAGATCAACGAGTTCATTGTGCTATCTCCGATTGTAGACATTGAGGCAAGAATAGCGTCTATCACATTATTAAAAGAAGCATTTGATCATGAACTAACAGCAAAAAAACAAATAAACCAAGAGGTGAGCGTCTAATGTCAAATAATCAAAAAATCATTTTATGGAGCAAAAATGGATGCAGCTATTGTCAGGGCATTCAGTCCTATTTCAACGAACAGCATATTACTTATTCAACCATTGATGTAACAGAGCATGATCATTACAGAAATATTTTAGAAGAAAAATACGGCGTCCGTTACGTGCCAGTAGTAGAAATCAGCCGTGATCCCCATGTGTATCAAGCATTGCTGAATCCAGATATCGATGCTTTACGAAAAGCGTTGAGCTGACATTACACACTACCCTTTTGATTGGAGGTTTGTCATGAGTCGAGATATTTTTCGCATCGCTACCGAAGAAGATGCACCGGCTTTTCTAGAATTGCTGTCCAGTGCATTTAAACCGCTTGGAGAAATGGGCATTGATTGGCCATCCACGAACGCCACACTTGAAATGGTCACAGAAAACATCAAACAATCCGTTGCTGTTGTGTTAGAACGAGACGGGCGGCTCATATCAACCATCACCATACGTTTTCCATGGGAGAGCACTCAACCGGTTTCAGGCTATCCATTTGTTTGGTGGTTTGCCACAGCTCCTGATTTAGCCGGTCAAGGGATTGGAAATAAGCTGCTCGATTATGTAGAAAACACCTTGCTCCGGCAGACATTTAAAGCACCAGCATACACACTGGGTACTTCTGGCCGGAAACACCCCTGGCTTCTAGAGATGTACGAACGAAAAGGCTATACAGCATATATTGAACGTGAAGCCGATAATGGCGACTTAGGTGTATTAATGTATAAAGTCCTCATACCTGAACGGTTCGATGCCGCCATATTAGGCGCACCGCCCTCAGAAGAAAAAGTCCAAACGACTTCAACATAGGAGGTGATTCAACATGGGGGAGTTTTTCAAATGGGAGTATGTCGTCACACTCTTCCCCAAAGTATTGTCAGCCCTTCCAACAACCTTACTGATCGTTTTATTTGCCACTTTGATTGGCAGTTTTCTTGGATTCATTCTTGCTTATTTTCGAATTGAGCGTATTCCCATCCTGCATCAGCTCAGTGCAATTTATGTCTCATTTATTCGTGGAACACCTATCCTTGTTCAAATGTTTATTGTGTTTTATGGCCTGCCTGGTGTGCTTGCAACAATAGGGCTTGATATCTCCATGTGGAACAAATTGATCTTTCTGTATATTACATATGGACTCAATACAGCTGGGTATTTTTCAGAAATATTCCGATCTGCCCTATCGAGTGTCCCAGCATCTCAATATGAAGCGGCCGCCTCGATTGGACTGACGAAATGGCAGATTTATAGAAGAACGCTCATTCCTCAAGCAGGGAGAATCGCCCTTCCTAATATCGGCGTGGCCATTGTCAACTTATTACAAAATACCTCCCTCGCCTTTACATTAGGTGTGATGGACATGATCGGAAAGGTTCAAACATTAGGGGCTTTATACTATCGCGTATTAGAAGGATACTTTATTGCTGCCGTTATATTTATCATTTTAAGTATGGTGTTAGAAAAATCATTTGACCTATTGGAAAAACGGATCAATACACCGAAAACAAAAAAACAGCGTCAGACGGCATTGCTTCCCTTAAAAAGAGCCGAAGCGGCCTTTACTGTAGAAAAACGTGCAAAATAAACTAAGGAGGAATTTACATGAAAAATAACATAATATTCAGTAATCATTACATCATCGGCCTGCTTCTACTTGGTTCATTGCTCCTTGCCGCCTGCGGAAATAATGAGCAATCGGATGAAATCAAAGCAGAAGCAAACAATAATGACCCAGATGCAAAAGAAATCGTCATCGGGACAGGGAACGCCTATCAACCCTTCGTTTACTTAGATGAAAACGGCAAATTAACAGGCTACGAGAAGGCTGTATTAGATGAAGTGGATCAGCTGCTGCCACAATATAAGTTTAAATATGAATCCTTTGAGTTTAAAAATATTCTGCCTGCTTTAGATGCCGGTAAAGTTGATCTCGCTGCACACCAATATGAAATCAATGACGAGCGTCAGAAGAAATATCTATTTGGAAAAGTTGGCTATACAGATTATACAAGCTATGTGGTGGTGAATAAAGCATCCGGTCATGACTTTCAAAGCCTGGACGATTTAGCTGGACACAAAGTGCACACCTCTACAGGGAGTAATTTCGCTTATCTTCTAGAGCAATATAACGCAAAGCATGATCGGAAAATTGACATTGTCTACGGGGATGGCGGGAACGAAATTTTAGTCAAAAACCTGCAGAATGGCACGGTCGATGCTGCCTTACTCACAAAGTATGACGTCAATAAGCTAAACAAACAGTTCAATGCTCATCTTGTGACATCCGGAAAGCCTGTAAACGTATCTAAAACGTATTATTTATACCAAAAAAACAATACAAAACTTCAAAAGGACATTGATCAAGCCCTGCAAAAACTGATTGATAACGGCAAGCTCGCTGAATTGTCTAAAAAAATATTGGGCGGAGACTTTACTACATCATAAGAAAGGAGCGATCTGAGTGGATTTTGACGTTGCTTTTATGTTTCAGGCCTTTGTAGCCGCACTTCATTATTTGCCAACGACGCTGCTATTAGGCTTTCTTCCGCTAGTATTCGGCTCCATCTTTGGCTTTGGTATTGCCCTTATCCGTTTTTATCAAGTGCCTGTATTGTCTCCATTGTTCAAATGGTTTGTGGCGATTTTTAAAGCCATTCCTGTTGTATTAATCTTGCTCGTATCTTATCTTATTTTTTCCGATTCGCTCGATCAATTGGCTGCATCTCTTTCGTTGCCCATCCGTTTTAGCGATTTAGATAGACGATGGATTGCCATTTTCGCCCTTTCTTTATATGCCGTCAGCGGGTTATCAGAGATATTTCGAAGCTCTCTTGCGTCCATCCCAAAGGGTCAATTTGATGCCGCTCTATCCGTTGGTTTCACAGGCAGGCAGGTGTTGCGAAGAGTGATCATTCCACAAGTCTTTCCCATCTCTCTTCCTTTACTGAACAACATGCTCATCAGTTTAATCAAAGCCTCTTCTCTCGTCTCTATGGTATCTGTGGTCGATATTTTAAACGGCGCTTTAATTAAAGCCAATGTGAACTATCGTTATCTTGAAGCATACATTGCTGTTGCCCTTATTTACTGGGCTTTGTGTGCCTCTATTGAAGCCATCACTGCTGGATATGAGAAATATGTACACAAAAGTAAAAGGGGGCGGTTCGCATGATTCACATCAAACAAGTGCATAAAGCATTCGGTCAAAACCAGATTCTAAAGGGAATTGATTTAACGGTAGAAAAAGGCGAAGTCGTTGTCATTTTAGGACCGAGCGGCTCTGGGAAATCAACATTTCTCAGATGCTTAAATTTTCTTGAGCGTGCGGATCAAGGCGAGATCAGCATTCATCACACCACTGTCACATTCAATCAAGCAAAACCGAAAGACATTCTAGCAATTCGCAGAAAAACAGCCATGGTCTTTCAGCAATACGACCTGTTTATTCATAAAACAGCACTTGAGAATGTCATGGAAGGCTTAGTCATTGCCCGTAAACAACCGAAAGACCAAGCCTATGACACAGCACTCCAATTGCTCAAAAAAGTGGGGTTACTAGAGAAAAAAGATGCCTATCCGCATCAATTATCTGGCGGACAGCAGCAGCGAGTAGGCATTGCAAGAGCACTTGCATTGAATCCGGAGGTCATTTTGTTTGATGAACCGACCTCCGCTTTAGATCCCGAGCTTGTAGGTGAAACACTTGACGTCATTAAACAAGTGGCACAAACAGGCGTCACCATGATCATCGTCACGCATGAGATGAGCTTTGCCTATGATATTGCCGACAGGGTCATTTTCATGGAAGATGGTGTGATTGTCGAATCAGGCACACCAGAAGAAGTCTTTGAACAGACGAAAGAAGAACGGACAAAACAATTTTTAGCAAGATTTTCTTATCATCATTCCTAAAAAACAAGTCGATCCATGAGGTCGACTTGTTTCTGTTTCTATATGCGTACAAAATAAAAACCAGTCTGTTCTAGCCATTGGCTATCACAAACTGGTTCTTGTCGTTAGTTCAATTCCTTCAACTGATCAATATACGCAAGGGCTGCCTCAAATTCTTCGTCCGTATAGCGCTGCTTGCTTTTAATGATGAAGACCTTTTCCTTTACCTCATCTTTTGGCAGATCATCAAAGTATAAAATCGTTGAGACAAGCTCTAGAAAACGAGACGATTGCTCATTCATCTGCTGCGTCAGCACTTTGAGGTCAGGCATGTCCACTTCACACTGATCGAGAAACTCTTTCCCATTGTCCGTCAGCGAATAGCGATATTGATAGTATCCGCCCTTTTTTTCCTTCATTTCGTCCAAGAATCCAAGGTTGCACAGCTCTTCAATTCTGAGCGTCAACTCCTCTGAATAGGGGCCATAAAAATGAAAATCGTATTTCTCGTAAAAAGGCAAATCTAGCTTTTTTGCTATGTAAATCATTTTTTGCAGCTTCTTCCGTCCAACGATTTCCCCAGATTCAGAGAACACCTTCATCAACTTTGCATGCTCTTTCAACAAATTCCCGACATCTCCTTTTTCAGTACTTCCTTATCCCAATCCAAGCAGCTTCATGATCGCCTTCTTTTCTTCAGCTTTTTCCGACATATCTACAATTAAGTCCATCGGGAAATAAAGTTTATGATCGGTTCTTCGTTTACCGGAAATGGCGTCAACAATATCTGACTGTCTCGACAGTTCTTTAATATGACCACTTTGCGTCAAAAGGTGGATCGGCAGCCGTTCTTCTTCTTCGCCCGGTCTATAGAAGTCATAAGGCAAATCAGAGGAAGAATCGACCACTAAATAATAGTCAGGATCAATTCCTGCTTCTTTGAACAAAGCCGTCAGCTTGAAATATTTCGTCATTTCTTCGTTTGGATTAAACTCTGTATATTGGAATAAACGGCGGTTCATAAAACGGCGGCACAAATCAGCCAGCACGTGATCTTCTTCATCTTCCCACGCCTGAAAATAAAATAAGACAATGGATTCATCCAGCTTAATATAGTCCTCTGTGGTGACATTTCCTTCAAAAATTGAATAAAAATGCACAGGAGCATGTGTGAAAATATATCCCGTTTCATGCAGCTCTTTTGCACGATGGAGGATTTTTGTTAAAATGACCTCCGCGCTGCGGGTCACTGGGTGGAAATACACTTGCCAGTACATTTGATAGCGGCTCATAATATAATCCTCTACGGCATGCATCCCGCTCTGTTTCATCACAATCTGATCTTCTCTTGGACGCATCACGCGTAAAATACGTTCCATATCAAAGTGACCATAGCTGACGCCTGTATAGTAAGCATCACGCTGCAAGTAATCCATTCGGTCGGCATCAATTTGACTTGAAATCAAACTGACCACCTGTTTGTTTTGATACGTTTTGGCAATGACTTCTGCTACATGCTTTGGAAAATCGTCACTGACCCGGCGCAGCACTTCATTTACTTCCGTCTGCCCTAAAATGATATCTCTTGTAAACGATTCATGATCTAAATGAAAGACCTTTTCAAAGGAATGAGAAAACGGACCATGTCCAAGGTCATGAAGCAGGGCGGCACTCAGTACAAGCTCACGCTCCCCTTCATCCCATTCGGGTCTTCCTTTAAACACATCATCCACAATTCGTCTGACAATCTCGTATACACCGAGTGAATGATTAAATCGGCTGTGTTCTGCCCCATGAAACGTTAAATAAGTGGTGCCTAGCTGTTTAATTCGTCTAAGGCGCTGGAACTCTCTCGTTCCGATTAAATCCCATATCAATGCATCCCGTACGTGAACATAGCGGTGCACAGGATCTTTAAATACCTTTTCTTCGGATAATTTCCCTTTTGGATACGCCATCGTTTCGTCCCTCTTTTTTTAAGACGTGTTTCTATTATATCGGGTAACTTTTCCCGAAAACATCCTTGAATTTGCTGGCGAATGTGTTCTCATAGATTGAACGGACGTAAAAAGCCCGACCTGACAGGGACGGACCTCTTTTTAGGTCGACTGAACACATTCAGTGACATTTATTTGACTTTTTTTTGAACCTTTTCGAGTAACTCATCTTCTGTTGGTGCGGATAATGGGCGATTGTTCACAAACGCAAAAGCCTTTTTTCGTCCTGGACCGCAATACGATTGACAGCCAATCTCAATTTTTGCATCAGGGTCAACCGATTTAAGTCGAGGCAATAACGTTTTTAGGTTCGTCGCATCACAATCGTCACATACGCGAAACTCATTAGCCATGTTCTTACGCTTCCTTTCAATGATGAAACTTCATTCTATATGAAACAGTTGGACAACTAAGAGTGAATAATATACCACCCAACATTGTACATCGAAGCGACTGGAGTTGCAAGAAGCTTTGTCAGCACAGAGACGTATTCACATAAAAGCTAGTATTTTCCACTATCCTTTTAGCAAACTTGTATAAACCTTCTTCAACTTGGCTAATCTAATACCATCAAATCTTATGGGGGTTTAAACACATGTCAAAACAAAGACAAGATGCTTGGTCAGAGGAAAATGATCTCCTTCTGGCAGAAACCGTCTTACGTCACGTCAGAGAGGGCAGTACACAGCTGAACGCATTTGAAGAAGTGGGAGACAAGCTAAACCGTACCTCAGCGGCATGCGGATTTAGATGGAATGCTGTCGTGAGGCATCAATATGAAAAAGCATTGGCACTTGCCAAAAAACAGCGTAAACAACGCATGCGTGCACTCGGCAATGGGCAGCCTGCGAAAAAACGTTTGCTCTATCAGCCGCAAGTTGAAGAAACGATCACACAGGAAGAGTTCTCTCAAGAACTGGAACCTGCGCAAGAAGAAACGTTTGCACCTGCAGCCGAAACAGCCGACCAGCTTCAGTTTGTGGATCAAAGCTACAATGAAGAGTTAGCTAGTTTATCACATTTATTGTCACAGGCTTCTCAAGTGACAGAGAAAAAGCCAGAAGCCAATCCATTTGGGCAGCGCCAAGAGTTAACCATTGAGGATATCATTGATTTCTTACGCCGCTATGAAGGCGATGGACAGCAATCCTCTGCCTTACGGATGGAAAACAGCCGGTTAAAACGAGAAAACAACGAACTTTCACATAAAGTGGCTCAACTAGAAGCTGAAGTGAAAAAGCTTGAAAAGGATCAGCTCACCATTCAAGAAGATTATGAAACACTCGTCAAAATCATGAACCGTGCAAGAAAACTAGTTTTGTTTGAAGAGGACGACAGTGCCGCACCAACCTTTAAAATGGACCGGAACGGCAACCTTGAAAAAATGGCTGAATAACCAAAAAGTGCTCCCCACCTGCGGGAAGCACTTTTTTAAATATCCAAAAATAGCATCACACTAAAAAGGACATTGATCAAGAAGACGAACATAAAAATATACCTAACTTGCCTCACCTGAAAATCACCAAAGATAAAAATATAAAGCCCTGCGATACCAAGCGTCAGTACAGGTTGAAGAAACGGCACGAAAAGCGAAATGCAGTAGCCGGCTCCTATGATGACAGGAAGCCATAATAAATAGAGATAACCGCCATTTTTGGATTTCAAGAAACCACTCCCTCTCTTTCTTCTATCTGCTTGATTTCAGGCTGAACAAACTTGAGTCCGGCCATTGTACGTCTGCGTTTTTGTGATGTCCAAATCGCAATCGCCGGCTGATCCGTTAGAGATTCTGTGTCAATGGTGATCAGCACTTTCCCATTTAATTCAATTGAATCTTCAAACTCAATTTTGCACCCAGATAAACTGATATCATGTATGATCACCGGCACCTTCTCTTCTAGTCGGTCCTCATAGGCGATCGTGCCTGTCACACCTTGCAATGGCCTTCTCATCCATTTGCGACGCAGAGCCTTTGGTACCTTCTCCGTTTCTCTTAAAAAGCGGAGAAACGTCCGAACAGCATACGATTTTTTCTCACGATCCGTCATCGCTACATGCTCTCGTGTGAATAAGAAACGGATTAGTGATAAATACTCTGATTTTTGTGTGTCAGTAAAAGCAACACCAACCATCAGCTTGTCTCCCTCTGGATAGCTCCAAACCACGTCACACGCCACACTTTCATTCTCTGAAAAAAATAATTGCGTTTGTCCTTGATAAAGAGAAGACGCTTGGTCCAATGGAATGGATAGGCGCGCACCTGAATCACTCATATCTAGTAGAAAACAAGCAATCGACTGATCTTGATGATCAGAACGAAGATGCCCCTCTTTTTCAATGACAAATCGCTCTGATTTCCGGTAACGCGGTCGATCAAACGCCACAAGCAGTGCCATGAATAAACCTGCACCGTTATAAAGCACCCAAAAAATATTAATCAACATGAGATCAGCGTTCATCGTCCCATTTACCTTCACATCGTAACCTATTTTCACAAGGGCAAGCAATGAGAGCAGCAAGAAGAGCAGATGGGGAATCATCGTTTTCAAATGAAAATGCCTTTTGTCCGTTTGAATTCCCTTCGGTGTCACCAGAAATTCAACCCGTTTCTTCAGGAACAGTTCACTGAGTGCCACACCAGCTAAGTGGAATGCCATTGAACTTTCATAAATATGACTCCAAAACATACTTCTTTTTTGATTCGACACAAGTTTAAATGCTAAATACGAGCTAAAGAACGCCGGCAGCCAAAACATGAAAACGGACTGGAAATCTGCCCAGAAACTTTGAATACCAAACAATAAAAACAAAATCGGTGTGAGAATGTAAATCATTTTAAACAAACCGTTAAACCAATACAAAATGCCATCTAAATAAAGAACTCTCTGCATCAGCGTTAAGCCGCGCACCTTCAAAGGATTAAACTTACGGGCACACTGAATGTTCCCTCTCGACCAGCGATCTCTCTGCTTTAACAGATCAAGCCAGCTTTCAGGTGCCAGACCGACGGCTAATACTTCTCCGACAGACACAGATTTGAATTTCCCCTGGAGAAGCATTCCTGTTGCCATGTCTTCTGTAATCACTCCAGTAGCAAATCCGCCAATTTCATCTAATGCCGTTCTTCTAAATACCGTATTACTCCCAACATACATGACGGCATTAAACCGATCCTTACCAGCTTGGAGAGTTTGCATGAAGAAGTCCTGCTCATTTGGAATTCGATCTTTCGAGAACATATTATATTGGAAAGGATCTTCGTTATAAAACGCCTGTGGAACTTGAACAAACGCAGTTGCTCCATCATGAAAATAGGGCACTGTTTTTTCTAAAAAGGAAGGAAGAGGGACCATATCTGCATCAAGTGTCAGAATCAGCTCTCCATCCGTTTGAGACATCGCATGATTTAAATTACCTGCCTTAGCAAATCTGTTATCTGTTCTTGTCAGATAATGAACACCAAACTCAGAAGCAAGCTGCTCTACAGCTTCCCTATTGCCATCATCACATAAATAAATTTGAACGCTTTCCTTCGGATAAGAGAGATTCAAACAACCTGCAACAGTGCGTTTCAGCACCTCAATCGGTTCATTATATGTAGCTATGAAAATATCAACTGTTGGCAGCCTTTCAAGATCACTGATCATGACTTGTTTCCGATTTGAAGGCTTCCAAACAAGTGTATAAAACACAAGCAGCTGGATAAACCCAATGCATTCACAGGCAACAAGCAAAATGCCCATGACAATATTAAAAGTACCTTCATGCGGCAATGTAAAGAAGAGACGCCAGCAAATATAGGCAGCATTTGTTAACACACATAGCACAATGATGATTTTTTTCACAGTAGAAGCCATTGGCTGGATACGATATATCATATACAAAAGAGACAAAATACAAAGCATAAACAGCGGGTAATACGTGGTGATGAATGACAAAACATTTTCCTTCTTTCTTATGTCATAAAGGACTATCACATATAAAATGTCATAGCAAAGGAGGGGATTCTTTCATAACATTGCCCCTCCATTTCTATATAAATCATTTCCACAATCGATCTAACTGATCTGAATAAAAGTCAATGGCCTTTCGATAACTCAAAATAGCAGGATCGTTTGTCGTCTCAGTTAAACAGTTCAGTAATATTTCCATTGCTTTGCTATGTTCATTTAAATTATACAAAGTCATGGCATAAAACGTTTGAATGGCTTTATTATGCGGATAAGCTTCCATCGCATGGAGGAATATCTGTTTTGACTTTTCATATTCCCCTAAGGTTCTGTATGTACTTCCTAATCCTAAAAAAGCATCTTCTCTTTCTTCTGAAGACAAACCTAGCTCAAGCGCCCTCTCATAAAAAAAGACAGCTTGTTTTTCCTTCCCTAACACATCATAACTCCAAGCACATTGATAGTGAATGGAGGCATGATCTGGATACTTTTCTACAAGACGGATGAGCATGTCATTGGATTCTTGAAGTTGTCCACTTTCTCGAAGTTCAATCGCTTTCAGAAGTTTCGTTTCCATTACATCACCCCTATTTTTAAGATGGCTGGAAAGATATGTTTACGAGAACACTTTCTCATTCCGCTCAATCATCCGCGTCATGTTTTTCTCAAACTCCAGCTGTTCCTCGGTGGTCAACCCTGAAGCGGTCAGTTGCTCGCTCAGCTTTTGAAGTTCTTCAAGTAAAAGACGCATGAGAAGCGCACAGTCAATGGGTTTTCCAGTTAATTCTGATAGGGATGCCATCGTATCAGGCTGTATATCAGGGAATACCGCTTTCACCTCATGCCGTTTATCCTTTAAGGCTGCCTCATAAAAACGGCGAATCAAATCAGCTCGTTCCCGGCCGCTTCCATCTGCACACAAATAGATTTGCACAGCGACCCCTCCGCGTAATCTACGCTGAGAAATGCCGGCAAATTTCTTTCCATTGATGCTCAAATCGTAGCTACCTGGACAGTAAGAGCCGACAATTTCATAGGCTTCAATGTCCACCTCATACATCGACAGCATCCGGCGGATTAATTCCACCATCGCATCATATCCTCGGTCAATATCAATGCCCTTCTTTTGTTCAGCAAAGATTAAAGACACATTCAGTACGCCTTCATCCAGCACAACAGCAAGACCGCCTGAATTGCGTACAATCACGCGATATCCCTCTTCCTCAAGAAGCTTTACACCATCTTGGAGAAATGGAAGTCTTGTATCCTGAATCCCAAGAACGATCGTATTGTGGTGCACCCAAGAACGCGCTGTCGCTGGTGAGAGCCCTTTCCCAACCGACGCACAAAGCGTATCATCCATCGCAAAAGATTGCTTTGGGTCTACATAGAGACCAAGGCTCGATTGATCTATGATTCGCCATGTCGGCTGCGTCAATAACTCAATAGGTTCATTTTTCATGTCCTGCATATCCTCTCGTTCATAAACTGTGTTTATTATAACATGGAGGGAGAATGAGAGAGAAAAAAGCTCTATGACAAGGAACGTCACAGAGCTTTTCAACTGGATGCTTTGGTTTTCTTGTTCTTCCTTTTCGAGATGAAATAAACAGCTGCAATCAAAACGACAGGAACCCCAACCACGAGGCATGCAGCGATCAATGTGTTCCACGGCAAATCGATCATCTCCTTAATAGACTAAACTTCTATGAAACAGCCGTGACTTACCCAGCTTAACAAGTCTTCAGCCACCAATTCCGCATGCTGAGGGTCCATCACACCAGCATCGACGATCCACACTTTTTTCTCTTCTTCTGCCTGCCGCATAAGAAATACTCGCCCTCCGCCATCGTCACCAATGGCTACATAGCCGCTGGCATAATGATGGACTTCCCATGTTTTATTGCGTTCTACTATGTCTTCAGTTCCGTATAGAAGAACATCGCCTTCGACGGAACATCCATTTGTCTGTTTCAGCAAGGTCTTATAAGCATGGGGCAGCACCATGTTTAGCTGGGATTCTGCCTCTTTGATATGTATATCACTTGCTGGTTTGTTTATGACCAGGTTGGGAATCTGAGAAAAATGAATCATTTTGAAAGCCTCCTAAAAGGTTGAACTAGCGTTTATTCAGCTGATTTTGTCATAATCATTTTATACACCCGCAGGAGCACCTTTAATAGAAAATAGAAAATGATGACATCGAGTATAAAACCAAAAAATAGAAATTCAACACCATAATTTGAATGCAGGACTAGCCAATCAATGGGAAAACCCCGATAAACCGAACCGGCATGTGGGACATAAACCCCTCTCATAAAAGCTGTCCCAATGACGAGAAGAACACTGATGCTTAATAGCCAATTGACTGTTTTTTTGTTGATGTGTTTTTTCTGATTCATACGAATTCCTTTCTGTGTTTTTGTATCGCTTTCTAATAGAAAGACTTCTACATATCACTATATAATCAATACAACAGTTCTTTTAGTAGACTTTCCGCTTTATGTAATTCATCTAAGAATGGATTTAGATAGTCATTATGACTATCCAAGTAAGCCCTAACTCCGCCAATGATAAAGATCTTTTGGAGATCATCATTGGCTTGCATGATTCTTTGGGCATTCTTGTATCTTCTATATATTAATTCAAGTACACCTTGATGGATCTCTTGCGAATATTCTTTTTCTAGGATGTTGATGACCGTTTGGATTTGTTTCGTTAGTTCTTGTTTTTTGTGCATTTAATGCTCCTTAAGACTTCGGCTCATACTAATAAATATCTAACCGTTGACAATTAAAACTTATAAAATCGCCTTCATTTATATCTCCCGGTATATTGCAATCCAATTCTAATAAAAGTCCGCCTACCTTCACTTTTTCATCACGCTTATCAATTAATTGTCCTAAAAAACTATAACTGAAATTATCATCTAATTTTTCAATTCTATACTCTGACAATTCAGCTTTCACTAAGTCTGACACATCTAAACAATAAATAGGTTCTAATAGTTCATTTTCTTCAAGGTAATTTAATGGTTGAGCAAAACACATTATTTCCAGTTCGCCATCTGTTACAATCACTTCAGCTTCTGAGGCTTCTTGTGAAATCCAGTTTATTTTTTTTATTTTCAATACGGTCACCTTTTCTATCACTTATTCTCATTTTTTTCGAAAAGAACCTGGTCTTTCCCACTCCTATTAGAGGTTCAGTTAACGATACATTCAGGTGAAAATTTCACAAAAACAGAGTTTGTACCATCATCCATCATTCTTTTTAATTCCTTACCTAATGAATAATTAGAATCTGGTTCTGTTTGCAATACACAAACAATATTTCCACCCTCACCTTGAGTAAGACAGGTTAATTGTAAATATTCATTGTTATCATAAATAAAAGAAACGATGTAATCATAGAAATTACCTTCTAGGTTATCCTTATTTAATTCCTCCGTAAAAACTCTAACTACGGTTCCGGCCCATATTTGAGTATCATCTTCAACTTCCTGAACAGTTATCCAATCATTATTCATCATTCTATTACATCCCTACTTTAATCCTACTTTCACTTCACCATCATGAAATATTTCAATAACATAACCAGAAGATGGTGAAAAAATCCATGTATCAAAACTGACTGCAGTAACATCATCTATAGCTTCAAAAACTTTATCTAAAGTAGATTGAATAATTGGTAACGTCCCTTCATCCCAAATGATATAAACAACATCATTATACTCATCCATTTTTTGATTTAAAAAGGATTGTATCTCATCAAACGTATTCACTTCAGCATAAGAAGATAAATTTTTCCATTCAATTTGCCCCCAATCAGAAAATGGAAATGAACTTTCAAAATGGCTTAATATTTTCTCCCTACTATTATCATATAAAACGTGTACATTCTCACCAAGTGCCTCAATACATTCTTCAAATAAACTCATATAAAATCTCCTTATCTATTCAGATGTTTTAATAAAGATTTAAAAGTACCTTCGTTACCTTCAAATGGTATAGCGATTTTCTTTGCATTAGCTCCTTTGCCATTACGAAAATCTTCAATATTTATATGTGGTCCCTTATTAGGATCATAATCTAATCTCCATCTTACTTTTCCGTCAGCAGACTGCCTACCAACAACTTTACCATACCCAGCACTCGACTTAAGCGTACCTGTATATGGTTGTGCATTGGGTCCTAGGTCTCCAACTAAGTCTACTGTCTTATTTCTGGCTTGTTCATAGGTTTTAACTTTATCTAATATTTGTTCTCCTCTTCCAATACCCTTTGCACTCTTCTCAACCCTCTTAGCTACCTTCTCCCCTTTAATAATCTTAAAAACATATTTCCCCACTTTAACAATGTTAGCGCTTGGAACCATGTACACCCCTGATACCAAACGATCCATACCTGCGACTTTATCACCTGTTATTGGATCTCTTCCTGTAATAACCCGAATCGCGTCGTTTATTCCTGTAAATTCAACTGCTGCATTTAAAATATTTTGGGGTTGATCGCCTGTTTTCACATCAGAAATCGGTTTAACGCTCTCAATCGTTACTTTGTTTTTTTCTGATATCCGTAACCGATACAGCATTCCATCTCTCATGACTTCAACCGTCTTTGCATTTTCGAAGTTAATCTTTTTGTACTCATTTAACTTGTATACTTTTCCATTTAAGGTTACGGTGGTTTGATTAATTTTACTAGACGACATTTCTCGAACCACCGTATCCACATTCGCCTGTTCTTTCTCATTCAATTTCTTCAGCATGATCATCATCGGATTGTCTTTCGGATTGTCTATTTTGTCATTCAATCCGCTGATCGTGCTGCTTACTTTTTCTTCTTTTGTGTCTTTGAAAATAGACCCTTTTTGATAGCTCGTGATGTCGATTTTTGGACCGGTGAACATGGTGCTTAGCGTGTTGATGTATTGCTTCATTGTTTGCAATGCACTTGTTGTTTCATTCATAGCACTTGTTTGTTCTCTGTCAAAGGCATGGAGCAGTCCAATGGTTCTGGATGTCTCAAGCCACGCTTTTTGATAGCTCTGTTGAAAAGCAGACTCGTCTACATGAGGCAAGTGAACGATATGACTGACCCTGCCGATCGCCTGGCTCACATCTGAAACAATGTCAGAAATCGCTCGCTCTGCTTTTTTTAAACCTGAATCAAGTTCGTGTTCAATAAAAGCTTGTGATATAAAGCCATGCTGATTTGATTCAAGGGTATGAAGCGCCTGCTTTGTTTGTTTGAGCGCAGAGCTGTACTCCTCAATGACAACCTGAAAAAATTGCAGGAAGGGAATATGGCATTCTGTATAAAAGGAGCGGATGGCTTGTCCCGCCTCTCCCTTTAGTGCGCCATCAAGTGAGATGATCTGTTGGATTTGTTTTTCTATGGATCTAATCTGTTGTGATTGCTGTTTTAATGTATTCAGCGTTTGGTCAATTCCGTTTATTAGCGCAAAAGCATCAAGGGTTTTCATTGCGTTCTCCTTCATTTTCTTTTACTGCTGGAAGCAAGCGCCTTGTCCGTTTCGATCATGGTGTTCACCGCTTGTTCTGTTTGTACAAGTTGTTTCTGAAGAATGTCTATATAGGATGTACTTAATTCGTTCAGCTGCTGATTGATTTTTTCTAATGTGTCTGCCGTCAGGAGCTGATTTCTTCCTTTGATGGTTGTTGGAAGTGTTGCATTCATTTGAGCGCCTGATTGTTTTGCATGCTGCAATACTCGTTTGACCTGACTGGCATCTATTTTAATTTCTCTGCTCATGTGACTACCCTCTTTTTTCTTCCAGTTGTTTCTGCTTTTCTTTCTCTATTTTTCTTTCAACCGAATGAATTTCATGTTCTAATGAATGGATCTCTGATTTTAAGTCGCTGATTTTCTCATCAATTCGGTTCACTAGATTGGTCAGCTGTACACTTTTTATCTCTTGACTGGCGGATGCCATCTCGTCTCGAATGTCATCAAACGTATCTGCGAGATGGCCAAACCATGTATGTGATGTCAGATCTGGATGAGTCATTTTCTTGTTAGCATCTGCCAGAGCAGACTTTGCTTCTTTTATTTCTTTTCGACACATGTTCAGTTCTATGATTTGTTCTTTTTTTATGGATATGTCTGCCTTTAACGAATACAAGGCTGTTGTATAACCGATGATAGCTCCAGACATCGTCAAACACCTCTATTCCTCAAATAGTCCTCCGTTATGTTACCATTTACTAGCACAAGAGGCATATGATTGAAAACGAATTCACTAAAAAATGAATCGTATGTATTGGGTTTTTATACCTAATTCACATAAAAAAAGCTGAATCCTTCGATAGGATCCAGCTTTTGATGCTTATTTTAAAGTCTAACCGACTGATGCTGAGCCATGATCGTTACATGCAGCGTCTTTCTTCTCAGGGATATAATGGAGTGAAAACCCGACAAGGCTAAAAAAGGCACTTAACACCAGTGTTGGGTTTTTAAATAGGTTTGTACTAGCAATGATCATATCTCCCTTTTGCAAGAGTATTCCTAGTATTTGACCGAATACCAACAACGTTCCTGACGTTAGAAATAGGACAAGCAGCACTTTAAATAAGAATTCCATCAATACTCTCATCTGTTTCTCCTTTCTATACGGGAAGTATCTCCATTCCAATGAGCCAGCCAATGCCAACGATCGGAAGCATATAATAGAGGATCAGTGGGATAAAGGTTTTTTCTGGTCTGGCCCCTGCAAGACCAGAAGCGATAAATATGGACCCTGATGCAGGCGGGGAAGCGCCTTCAGTTGATGAAAAAGCAAGAATGGCAACTACAGCCACAACTGGGTCCACTCCAACTGAGATTAAAGCTGAAAATGAGACAAGTCCAACTGCTGTTAATGTCGCTGTTGAAGATAGAGGGCCTGCCACCAGTGTGACAAGAACACCCACAATGAGCACCATGAGCCATTTCGGAATGGCAAGTACTGATGTGATTTGCGTCAAATCATCTGCGAGCCCTAATTCAGCAAGCACTTGACTAGCAGCCACTGCAAACAGCATCAAAGCTCCGATCGTTGTAAACTTAGGAATAGCCGACTTGAAAAACTGAGACCAATCAAGTGCAGACGCCTTTTTTCTTCCAATTGTTAGACTAATTAATATCATGAGAATCGGAATCCACGTAATTAAAGAAATTTGATCCATTGCCTCCGGTCCGATGTTTGGATTACTTTTTAAGTAGTTTGCAAACGGACCAATGGTGATCATGATAGGAATCAAGGCACCGAAAAAAATAAAGATCGACTTCCACCCTTGTTTTACCGCTTCCCAGAAAGGAAGAATATCATCTGGCGGCATGGCCTGAATTTTATTCTTTTTCACCAGAAGATACACCAAAATAAATCGGTATACGACTTGATACAGTCCTCCTATTAGAAGGGCAATATATAAATCTCCCTCAGATACAAGGGCGGCAACTGGGGCAAAACCAAGCATGATAAACATGGAAGAGTTCGGAGGCAGTGCCGCTCCAAGTCCGCCATTCCCTGCTAGAATCGTGGCCGTGTGGGTCCGGCTCCACCCGGATTTAATCATCCAAGAGGCGGTGATAGAGCCAGTCGCAGCTGTGTTTGCAGAATTTGAACCTGAAAGAGCGCCTAACACTGCTGAACCTAACGTACTCATATAAGCCGCTCCGCCAGGAAGTTTGCCTACAACCGAATTTAGGATTCGTAAGAGTGCATGAATTAATTCCAACTTTTCGATTAAATAGGCCATGAATACAAATGCAACAGCTGCATAAAGCACCTCATATGTGGATGCAAAGATTAAACCATCCCAGAAAAGTCTTAATGCATCCAATCCGCCAAATAATGTGGTCGCAATAAAGCCTAGTAGCATGGCTTCTCCCATATTCCGTTTCACCATAACATTCCATATAATGATGACAGCTATGAACACAATCAACGCAATAAAACCCATATCGTTTCTTCGCCTCCCCTTTATTAAATAAAACGCTTACAATTTATTCCCCTTGCTGCATCACGTCAATGACTTCTTCCCAGCTAGCAGGTTTTACCCCGTCAAATCGTTCAGCAAAGTGAAAGTCTGCTAATCTCTCAAGCTTCTGTTGTGCTGCCCGAGACATGCTGGCATCAATCTCTGCTTCATCTAGCATTTCAATAGAGCCAAGCAGCTCAATCGCCCGTCTTTTTGCATGCAATGCACTCCCTGTCACAAGACGGTTCATGGTCTCTTCAAAACTTTTGCTATCGATTGTATCGCTTAGTGAAGAAATCACTTGATGTTCCACATTATATTTTTTGGAAATTTGCAAAAATTCAATCAAGAGACCGACAATCCCCTTCATATAAATGCTTCTGATTAGCTTTAGTGCCGAAGCATCTCCTGGCTGGTCACTAATTTTTGTGATATTCATGCCATAAGCATTCATCACTTTCATGAATTGGTCAACTCCACTGCCGCTTGCCGTGATCGGAACCTTGTGTTTGTTGATTGGAAGAGGCCCTAGCATGGCGGCATCTACAAATAGAGCTTCTTGCTTTTCAATTTCGTTTGCTACTTGTTTTTTGATGTCTGGTGTTGATGCCGATACATCTACATATAATTGATTCTTTTTCAAACTTCCCGATACGGATTGTGCCACTTCTAAGGTTTTATTCGCTGGCACAGCTGCAATCACAAGATCAGATTTCTCAATGACTTCGCTAATACTGCTCGTTAATTGAACGCCTGTTTGCGATGCTTTTTCTTTCAACGAGCCAGCTAATTTCTCACTTAGTAATAGGACATCATACGCATAAAATTGGTCTAATCCTTCTGTTTTCAATCCCGTTGACAGCTCATATGCTGCTTCACCATATCCGATAAAGCCTATTTTCATCACCGATTCCCCTATCCTTGAAATTTTTTCATTCTGCCTTCCAGCCATGCCGGTGCTAAGAGACTGATGTCTTGCTTTCCTTCGTCCACATACTGTTGAATCGTTTTTAATCTCTGATGTTCATACGCTTGTTTCTCTTCCGCTAGTGTCAGCAGGTGTTCCGCCTTTTCCTTTGGAACGATGACGACTCCATCATCGTCAGCAATCACTAGATCACCTGGGGCTACTTTGACACCGCCGCACGAGATGGTTTGATTCAATTCCCCAGGACCATCTTTAAAAGGTCCGTTTGGCATAAATCCCTTGCTGTAGATTGGAAAAGCCAGCTCCTCTAAAGAGAGTTTGTCGCGAACAAGCCCGTCAATCACGATTCCTTCTATTCCTACAGCCTTTGCTGAATGTGCCATCAATTCCCCTAAATAGGCATGACCCTTATGGTCTTTTCCATCAACAATCAGTACATCTCCTTCTTTAGCAGAGTAGATCGCTTGATGAAGAAATAAATTATCCCCTGGCCGTAAGCTAACAGTAAAAGCTGTGCCGACTACATTCATGCCTTTCGCAACTGGTTTGATTTGATGATCCATCGCGCCGGTGCATCCCATTACGTCTGACAGCAAGGTCGAGTTAAGCTTTTTTGCCCTAGCGATAAGATCATTTGACACGAAATGAACAGTACTCATTGTTTCCATCATCCCCTTTGAGTTATATTCATTACAATTATTTTTATTAAAGTAATATTTATTACTTTCGTGATATGATCATACCACCTCATTTTCAATTAGTAAAGCGCTTTCAAAAATAAAAAAATGAGTTCCACACGACTAATGTGTTGTGTGGTAACTCATTTTCGTTAACATATGATTGATTTGATCTAAACGTGGTTTTGTTCTTTCAGGATCATTCATCGCTAAGGCACTTAAAATGTAATCGACGATAAAGATAGCAGATACGACAGAGTTATGAGAGCCTACACTTGCTGAGGAACATGGTAATACATATTGTGCATATTTGGTTAATGGAGAGCTGTAGCTGTCTGTAATTAAAAGGACTTCCACCCCATAAGACTTCGCTGCTTCCATCAAATCTTTCATACGCTTTGCATAGCGCGGATAGCTGACAGCTATAATGAAATCACCCGAGTTGAAATGAACCAAATCATCCACCCAGTCGCTTTTGTCTGCATCAATGTATTGGCAATTCCCCAATAACCGATTGATTCCGAGTGACAGATACTCACCAACAGGTCTTCCACTTCGAACACTTGTACACAAAACGTGGCGTGCGCTGGCTATTTTCCCAACAATCTGCTGAAAGGTTTCTTCCGTGATATTGTCTAGTGCATACTGGATATTTTGAAATTGCAGTTCTACATGGTCATGCAGGAGCTTATTTTTATTTGAATGCTTGAGATTCGCTTCAAGTCTCGTTTGAGGGTCGGCTTTATGCTTCATAGCTGATTGAAGCTCTTTTTGGAATTCAGAAAAACCGGAATACCCCACAGCAGCAGAGAAGCGCATGATCGTTGCTGTACTCGTCCCGACTTTTGACGCCAATTTATCGACAGTTAAAAAAGCGACTTCCATTGGATTTTGTACGATATAATCTGCAATTCTCCTCTGCGCATCGGTTAAAAATGCGACCTTATGCTGAAGTTTATATATTAAATCCTCCATTATAGCACCTGCCTATCCTATCGGCTTTATCTACGATTCGTGTTTTCTTTTCACTCTTTATTGTACACATTTGGACAAAATAAAAAAACAGCCAGCACGAATCTATCGTACTGACTGCTCTAGTCGAGATGCTATTTTATAGTGCTTGAGCTGCTGTAATCAGCGCAAGATTGTAAACGTCTTCGGCATTACAGCCTCTTGAAAGATCGTTTACTGGCTGATTTAGACCTTGTAGGATTGGACCTACAGCTTCAAAGTTACCTAAGCGCTGGGCAATTTTGTAGCCAATGTTTCCTGCTTCAAGGCTAGGGAAAACAAATACGCTAGCATCGCCTTTGATGACGGAATCTGGTGCTTTTTTCGCTGCCACTGAAGGAACGAAAGCTGCATCGAATTGGAACTCTCCATCAAGAACAAGCTCAGGTGCTTTTTCTTTTGCAATGCGAACCGCTTCAGATACTTTGTCTGTTTCGTCTGATTTTGCTGAACCTTTTGTAGAGAAGCTAAGCATTGCTACACGTGGTTCGATGTCAAACATTTTTGCTGTGTTTGCACTTTCGATCGCAATTTCAGCAAGATCTTGGCTGTCTGGTGCAATGTTGATCGCACAATCAGCAAACACATATTGCTCTTCGCCGCGAGCCATAATGAAGACGCCAGAAGTTTTCTTTACGCCTTCTTTTGTTTTAATGATTTGAAGTGCTGGGCGCACTGTGTCAGCAGTTGAGTGTGCTGCTCCGCTTACAAGGCCGTCTGCAAGGCCTTTATACACAAGCATTGTACCGAAGTAGTTTTCATCCAGTAATGCTTTTCTCGCTTGCTCTTCTGTCGCTTTGCCTTTACGTCTTTCGACGAAAGCTTGTACAAGATCGTCAAAACCTTCATATGTATGAGGATCATACACGTCAACACCATCAAGTGTAAGACCTAATTCTTTTGCTTTTGCTTCTACTTCTTCCTTCTTACCTACAACAATTGGCTGCAATACTTTGCCATCTGCTAGTTTTTGAACGGCTGTTAGAATGCGTTCGTCCATTCCCTCAGGAAAAACGATCTTAACTCCTTTACCTGCAACCTTTTCCTGAACTGTTGAAAAAATATCTGCCACTTCAATACCCTCCTTGATTTTACAAAAAAAGCGTTCTCTTTTAAGCATACTCTTCTTCTACATAAATTCAAACTACCAACTTACATTATAGCGCTTACAATTTAAATTCTTATTTTTCAAACTAATTAAATCAATTTCTAGAAAAGCGTTTTCGTCGTTCAAGTTTTGATCACATCTTCATTTGGACAAACTATGTTATAGTTGGAACAGATGGAAAACTGTAAATAGGAGTGAAAGAAATGAGCGAACAACATACAACAAATGAAGCAGCTCAAACACTAGATGGCTGGTATGCGCTGCATGATTTTAGAACGATCGACTGGACGGCTTGGAAGCTGCTGACAAGCGATGAGCGTCAAGCGATCATTCATGAGTTCACAGGTCTATTAGAAAAATGGAAAACAGCTGAGCACCATCAGGCTGGAAGCCAAACAATCTATAGTATTGTCGGCCAAAAAGCAGATATTATGCTCATGATTTTACGTCCGACCATGGAAGAACTAGGTGAAATTGAACTTGAATTCAACAAGACACGACTAGCTGAGTTTACGATTCCAGCTTATTCTTACGTGTCAGTTGTTGAACTCAGCAACTACTTAGCAGGAGGCGGAGATGGCGGAGACCCTTACGAGAACCCGCATGTACGTGCGCGCCTCTATCCTGAGCTTCCTTCTTCTCAATATGTCTGTTTCTATCCAATGGATAAAAGACGTTCTGGCAATGACAACTGGTACATGCTTTCAATGGATGAACGTAAATCCCTTATGAGAAGCCATGGCTTAATTGGCAGAAGCTATGCTGGGAAAGTAAAACAGATCATTACAGGTTCTGTTGGCTTTGATGATTATGAGTGGGGCGTCACTCTTTTCGCTGACGATGTGCTTCAATTTAAAAAATTGGTTTACGAAATGCGATTTGATGAAGTGAGTGCACGTTACGGCGAGTTTGGTTCCTTCTTTGTTGGAAACCGATTAGCAAACGAGCAGCTAGCGTCTTATTTCAATGTATGATAAACTCATAAGGCTTCGGATCTCTCCGAAGCCTTTTTATGTATTTGTTTAGAAAGGTGATCTCATCATGAAAAACTTCCCCATCGCTATTTTTGCGTTAACGCTCGGTGCGTTTTCGATTGGCATGACTGAATTTGTGATCATGGGTCTTTTGCCAAATGTCGCAAATGATCTCCATGTATCTATTTCTGCTTCAGGTCAACTGATTACCGGATATGCACTCGGTGTCGCAGTTGGCGGCCCTATTTTAACGTTATCAACTGGAAAAATGTCGAGAAAACGTCTCCTCATCCTATTAATGATTCTTTTCGTGGCGGGAAATGCTGTCGCCGCTGTATCGACTTCTTATGGTCTGTTGATGGCTGCACGTATTTTAACGTCATTTGCTCATGGTACCTTCTTTGGTGTCGGCGCCATTATGGCTGCACGGCTTGTACCTAAGGAGCGAAGCGCAAGTGCGATCAGCTTCATGTTTACAGGACTGACAGTAGCCAATGTACTGGGTGTGCCATTTGGTACCTTTATAGGAAATCAATTCGGCTGGCGCATGTCATTTCTCGTCATTGCCGTCATTGGTCTCATTTCCTTAATCGGTATTATCAGTTTAGTACCAAATCAATCGAAAGAAGAAGTATTAGATATTCGAAATGAAATATCGGTGTTGAAAAAGCCGCAGGTCCTCGTCTCCTTTGCGATGACGATTTTTGGTTTTGCGGGTGTGTTTACCGCCTTTACGTATATCAGCCCGATCCTGCTGCAAGTGACTGGCTTTCAGGAAAACGGGGTCACCCTCATTCTTGTCCTCTTTGGGCTTGGGGTCACCATTGGGAATTTAGTCGGCGGAAAGCTTGCCGACTGGAAGCTGATGCCGAGTATTATCATCACATTGATCTTGCTGATGGCTGTTCTGTTGTTATTCACATATACATCTGCCTTTAAAGTGCCTGCCGTGCTGACGATTTTTGTGTGGGGAATTATTTCATTTATTCTCGTTCCTACCTTGCAATTCCGCACGATGAACATGGCACATGAAGCCCCGACACTCGCATCAACGCTCAGTCATTCTGCCTTTAATATTGGAAATGCCGGCGGTGCAGCGCTTGGCGGTCTTGCTATTGAAATCACACATTTACAGCTTGTCCCGCTCTTTGCGGCAGGTGTGACATTCATTGGATTGATCATTACGATCATGAGCTATCAGTCAGATAAACGAATCAAAAGGACCTGAGGGCAGGTCCTTTTTCTATTTCACCACGGTCATTTCTGGCTCTTCTATTTGTTTCACACGTTCCTGAATGGGATGGGTAAAGGAATGCTCTGATAAGACAATATGGGAGACCGTTTTTGTAAAGCCAGACACATCTTGAATAAACGCTTCAATTTCTTCAAGAGAAGAAACAGACAGCTTAATGAAAAAACAGGACTGTCCTGCCACTCGATAAGCAAAGAATGCACGTGGATGCTGGTTCATAAATGTCACAAAACGCTGATACTCCCCATTTAATACGGTGACTTCCAGTAAACAGTCTATCATCAGACCCAGCTTTTTATAATTGACTTGAACAGAATACCCTTCGATAATCCCTGCATCCTCTAGTTTTCGCACTCTTTCTGCTACCGCAGGCGCCGATAAATTCACTCGTTTGGACAATTCCCTCATTGATAAGCGGGCATCTTCTCTCAATTCGTTTAAAATATGCACATCCACATCGGTGATTTTCATTCGTTACGCTCCTATCCCAAAATCGTTCCATTTGAAAAGTATTTTATGATGATACTTATGATACGAAATGTAAAATAAAACTAAATAATGGTAGAATTTATTTTAACGGAATTGAATGAAAAAGCAAGTATGGAGGGATCACTTGATGAAAGAATCTTTAGACAGCCAGGCTTCTAAAACATTTCCCATCACACTTGCCATTGCACTCACACTTGGCGTTTTTGCGGCGGGATCGGAGGAACTGGTGATTTCACCACTGCTGCCTGATTTATCAAACTCCTTTCAGCACTCTCTTGATGTTCTCGCTCTTTCCATCAGCATTTATGGGTTAGCTGTGCTGGTTGGAGCTCCGCTACTCGTTCCTTTAGGGGACCGATATTCAAGAGAGCTGTGTTTGATAATTGGGCTGTCCTTCTTTTTAATTGGAACAGTGATGTGTGCTGCTGCCCCAAATTTGGCCGTGTTTTTTGCAGGCCGTGCTATTTCAGGGCTGGCGACAGGTGTATTTGTGCCAACAGCCTATGCTCTTGTGGGCGACCGGGTTCCATACGAATACCGCGGCAAAGTGATGGGACTCATTGTATCGAGCTGGTCTCTTTCTCTTGTCCTTGGTGTGCCCATTGGCGCCTTTATCGGCCAGAGTTTAAACTGGCGCTGGACGTTTTGGATCTTCGCTATGATGAGTCTCATTGTCCTGCTGCTCGTCATCCTTGAATCAAGAAAACAAGTCAGAGCAGCTGATCCGAAGGCACCTCAAGCTAGAGAGACAACAGGCTCTTTATGGGGAGCTTTGAAAATTGATCGTGTGCCTGCCTATTTGACTGTGACGTTTTGCAATATGCTTGGATTTTACGGCATGTACTCGTTTTTAGGTGCTTATTTGCAAAGTCTGTTTGATGGCGGACAATCAACAGCTGGACTTCTTATTATGGCTTATGGCGTCGGCTTTTCTATGAGTATGTTTACTGGAAAATTAGCAGACTGGTTCGGTAAAACCCGTTCCCTTGTCTTCGTGCTGGGTGGAATTGCGCTTGTTCTAGCCTTGCTTCCTTATGCGCCATTCTCGTGGATGTTGCTGATTTTCGCCCTATTTATTTGGGGTGCAATGCAAAGCTTATCTGTCACGCTTCTAAGCACCGTTCTAAGCGACTGCTCTCAAACCCATCGCGGGAAAGTGATGGCTTTTTACAGCCTGGCCTCCAACCTTGCTGTTATGCTCGGTTCCGCACTGATGGGACCCGTTTATGTCCATTTCGGATATCATACGGTAGGTCTTGTCTGTGCATTGATCACACTTGTTGGTTTTATCATCAGCTTCGGCAGCTATAAACGAGAACGTGCCTTACAGAAAAAACAGCCAACTACACTTGAAACGTAAGCACATTTCACTGCACATCTCGATATGTGCAGTTTTTTAGATCAATTTTTAATATCATTGTATATTACATTTTTTATAAAATTTGTTGACAATTGCCAATTTTAAATTTTATAATCTAGTAAAAATTTGAAAAAGATTGGATGGTAAACATGATCCTAAAGAATGATGTGTTTCATTTCAAAGAAGAGCCTAGCCCTTCACCCAAGATGTTTACAGTCAACACACTAGGTCCTAAGGGGACAAGCAGTGAATACGCAGCAAAACATTTCATCTCTCAATCCACCACTACACTCGGCACTCATACGAAACTATCCCTTTATGACACATTCGAAACTTGCATTGAACATACTCTCTCTCAACCACTTCAATTTACTCTCGTTCCACACGCATATGAAGGCATCAAACACTTCTACATGAGACCAGATCTACAGCTTTTACAAATTTTCAGATGTGACACGCCCATGTATGGTTTGGCTGTCAGACCTGATTTCCCATTCCATGAACAAATGCTCCACCATTTAAAAATTGTCTCACATCCTGCACCTGTCAATTTAATTCAATATTTCATTCACCAAAATGCTGAATTTGAACTTGTTAATTCTACAAGTACTGCCGCGCAGAAAGTAAGGGACGGCGAATTTGATTTTGCTTTAACGAATGAGGTGGCAAGAGCCACATATGGCCTCATCTTCATTCGAACGTTTAAAAGTATACCCATGAGCTGGTCCATATTCGGAAAAGGAGAGATGTAAGATGCAAACTGAACAAAAGACGCAAGAACGATATTTTCCTCAAGCGAAAAAATTAGAATGGGATAATGGCGTTATCCAATATTCCACTGTAAGAGGCGGTACGGAAGTGTTAATTTCATACGTCCCTCCCCGCACGATCATTGAACCTCACGAACATCCCGAAGCACAAATCGGTATTGTGTTAAAGGGCGAGCTTCAAATGACTGTCGGCCAATCGACTCAACTGCTCACCCCATTAGAATCAGCCTATATCGCACCACCGTTTGTCCCTCACGGCGCTTCAAATCTGACAGATGAAGAAGTGATCGCCATTGATATTAAGAGATTAAAGGATGACGAAGAATATACAGCTCCCCCCACTTATTTCTTAGACATTTTCAAAACACGGGATTTACTCCCTGGCATGGAAGTGACTTTTTTTGTGGAGGATTGGATGGAGCTGATGATTGCCAATATCCCTGGAAACGGCGGAGAAATGCCTTTTCATAAACATAGAAATGAACAAATCGGCATTTGCATCAGCGGAGGGTATGATATGACGATCGAAGGCTTTACAGAAAAGATGGAATTTGGCACCACCTATTTCTGTGACCCAAGGGAAGATCATGGGGCCATCAATCCAAAGCCAGAAGCTTCAAAGTCTATTAATCTCTTCTTCCCTCCTCGCTATAATCGCTTAAAACCAAAAGCATCTAAGGTGAAGAAATGATGCTGGACGGAAAAGTTGTCCTCATTACAGGAGGTGCGTCGGGGATTGGGCTTGCTGCCGTCAAGCTCTTCCTCGAGCATGGAGCAAAAGTAGCTGTCGCTGACATCAATGAAAGCAGCGGCAACCAACTCATTGAATCATTGCCGCATGAGCACCTTGCATTTTTTAAAACAGATATTACGAAGGAGTCTGACTGTCACCAAACCGTTCAGAACGTGCTGAGCCGATTCGGTGCCATTGATGTCCTCATTAACAATGCAGGCATCGAAATTGTCTCACCTATTCATGAGATGGCACTGGAGGATTGGCATCGTATTCTTCAGGTCAACCTGACCGGCGTCTTTCTCATGAGTAAGCATACATTGCCGCATATGCTTGAAAAGAAGAGTGGAAGTATTATCAATACCGGATCTGTCGGAGGTCTTGTGGGCTGGCCTGACATTCCGGCATACAATGCAACAAAAGGCGGTGTCATTCAGCTCACCAAATCAATGGCCATCGACTATGCCGCTCATCAAATTAGGGTAAATTGTATTGCCCCTGGCATCATTGATACGCCACTAAATGAAAAGTCCTTTTTAGACAATCACACAGAAAGTCTCGAGATCGTCAAAAAAGAAAAAGCAAAGGTGAATCCTATGCTGCGGCTTGGAAAACCTGAAGAAATTGCTGGCGTGATGCTCTTTCTCGCCTCTGACCTATCCAGCTATATGACTGGAAGTGTCGTCACTGCAGATGGCGGTTACACCGCTAGATAAAAGGAGTGCTTTCATTGAGTAAAAAAACTGTACTTGTCATTGCTGACTTAGGAGGGTGCCCACCCCATATGTTTTATGAAAGCGTGGCGGCATCATACCATATCGTTTCTTATATCCCAAGACCCTTTGCGATTACAAAGGGACATGCCGAGCTAATCGAAAAATGCTCCATTGCGGTCATCAAAGACCGTGATTATTTTGAGACACACCCTTCTTTTGAACACCCTGATTCTATTTACTGGGCACATGATGATTATCCGAAATCAGAAGAAGAGGTTGTGGAAGACTTCATTCAAGTGGCTTCCTTTTTCAAAGCAGATGCAATCACGACCAATAATGAATTATTCATTGCACCGATGGCAAAGGCTGCTGAACGTCTTGGTCTGCGAGGTGCCGGTGTCAAGGCAGCCGAAATGGCGCGTGATAAAAGCCAAATGAGGGCTGCATTCAACGCCTCTGGTGTCAAAGCGGTGAAAACTCAGCCTGTCACGACTTTATCTGATTTCCAAAAAGCCATTGAGTCTATCGGAACACCGCTCATTTTAAAGCCTACATATTTAGCCAGTTCTATTGGCGTCACCTTGTTTCATGACAAAGCCGGAAGTGATGATCTGTTTTTACAAGTACAATCGTATTTGGAAACCATACCAGTCCCAGACGCTGTCACGTATGAAGCACCGTTTGTCGCTGAAACATATTTAGAGGGTGCTTACGAAGATTGGTATGAAGATGAAGGATATGCTGATTATGTCAGTGTAGAAGGGCTGGTCGTAGAGGGCGAATATCTCCCTTTTGTCATACATGATAAAACCCCTCAAATCGGTTTTACAGAAACGGCTCATATCACTCCGACGATCTTAGACAATGAAGCCAAGCAAATCATCATTGAAGCAGCAAGGAAGGCAAATGAAGGGCTAGGTCTTGAACATTGTGCAACCCATACAGAAATCAAACTCATGAAAAATCGAGAAACTGGACTGATCGAATCAGCGGCTCGATTCGCTGGCTGGAATATGATCCCGAATATTAAAAAGGTCTTTGGCGTCGATATGGCCAAGCTATTGATTGATGTATTAGTTGATGGAAAAAAGGCTGTACTGCCAAAACAGCTGCTTTCTGGACATACATTCTATGTAGCGGACTGCCACCTGTACCCTCAGCATTTTAAAGAGAGTGGGCTTATCCCACCTGAAGCCACACATATCACCATTGATCATGTGTCTATTCCGCAGGAAGCATTCGTTGGAGATACTGCGATTGTCAGTCAATCATTCCCTGCCAAAGGGACTATGGTGGATCTTGATTTATTTGAAGCTTTTAATGGAATCGTATCTCTTGAATTAAAAGGATCATCCTCACAAGATGTTGCCGCGTCCATCCGCAATATTCAGAAACAGGCAACGATTCAGTTAATGGATGAATTAGTGAAGGGATAGAAAGAGAGGCTGCTGTGGTGAAAATGTTAGCATCTAAAATGATTGAACGGCTGCCTGAACAGAAATTCGGCACCGTCTTTGAAAAAATAGCTCAAAAGACAAAAAACGGAGCAAACATCATGAATCTAGGTCAGGGGAACCCTGATCTACCAACTCCTCCCCATATCGTGAGTGCCCTACAGGAGTCAGCGGATGTTTTGCCATTTCAACAATATGCCCCTTTTAGAGGCTTTGACTTTTTCAAACAAGCTATTGCAGATTTTTATAGATCGGAATTCGGTGCTGAGATTGATCCGCAGAAGGAAATTGCTCTTTTCACTGGCGGAAAAACGGGGCTGTATGTCATGAGTCAGTGTCTGCTTGATCCAGGAGATATCGCACTCGTTCCCGATCCAGGATACCCTGAATATCATTCAGGCATTTTGATGGCGGACGCCAAGCCATACAGTATCAAACTTGAAGAGAAAAATGGCTATTTACCAGATCTCTCCTCAATTGATCCTGACATAGTCAAAAAAGCAAAAGTACTGTTCTTGAATTATCCGAATAACCCCACGGGCGCTGTTGCAAATGAGGCATTCTTTGAAGAGGCTGCTACCTTTGCGGACGCTCACGAGCTGTATGTTATTCATGATTTCGCCTATGGTTCATTTCATTATGAACAAACACCCGTGAGCTTCATGAATACTCCTCTCGGGAAAAGTGTAGGAGTGGAATTATATTCTCTATCAAAGACTTTTAATATGGCAGGATGGAGAGTCGCTTTTGCTGTTGGAAATGAGGAGATCATCCAAGCCATCAACACCTTCCAAGACCACGTGTTTGTCAGTATGTATGGCGGATTTCAACATGCAGCGACTGCTGCCTTGCAAAGTGATGACTGTCATATTCAATCATTAAAGGCGATATACCTTGAACGAATCAATTTCTTCATCCGGCAAGCGGCGAGAAAGCTTGGTTGGACAATCGAACGTCCACCCGGCGCCTTTTATTTATGGGCTCCGATTCCTGATGACTTTGAACACTCTCATGCCTTTGCTGACTATTTACTCGAACATGCCGATGTTGTTGTCACGCCTGGAGGAGTATTTGGAGCCAATGGAAGCCGTCATGTACGTATTTCCATGGTTGCCCCGATTGAGGAGCTTGCTCTCTTTATCGATCGCCTGTCCATCCTCCCCATTCGATTTCATCAAAAAACCCGCCTATAGCGGGTTTTTTCAGTTTATATACTTTTCATCGTTCCACCGTCTACGGAGATTTGTTGCCCTGTGATATAAGAAGCTTCCTCTGATGCCATAAAAGCTGCCAATGACGCCATCTCACTCGCTGAGCCTACTCTTTGCATTGGGATACCTGATGCGACAGCTTGTACAGCCTGCTCTCGTGACACTCCCTGCTTCGTCATCATATTGCCGATAAATTGTTCATACCGATCGGTTGCAATAAAACCAGGATTTAAACAATTCACCGTAATACTAGACGACGCAAGCTGTGTGGCTGCATTTTTACTGGCATTAATAATCGCTGCATTCATCATACTATTCGTAAACATTTGTTCACCAGGTTCCTTCCACAGGTTCCCGACAATTTGAATGATCCGTCCATATTCATGTCTTTTCATCAATGCTACTGCACGCTTCATTGTATCTACGTAGGCGATGGCTTTTTGGGAGAAAGCAGCCAGCATCTGGTCAGTTTCACATGAATCAAATGTATCTGGCTTTCCTCCTGGAATGTTATTGATCAGCACATCGAGTCTGCCAAACTCCTTTTCTATTTCTTCAAAGGCTTCCGACCTCACTGCTTCAAGCGACATATCTCCACAGAATAGAGACAGCGGTTCCTTTGTTTCTGTCATATCTTGAATGTGCTGTTTCGTCTGTTCAAGTGAGGCCATATTTCTAGAGTTGATGATCACCTTCATATCGCTCTGAGCGGCAAGTTTTATTGCGATTGCCTTTCCAATGCCTGTACTTGCCCCTGTTACAAATGCAATTCTTTTAGACAAACTCATCCACATCCCTTTTCATCAATATACATAAAATGACACATACAGAATGTATTTCAACAAAAAAAGACCTTTCTCCTGCGAAAGGCCTCTCTTCTCTATTTAAATGTCGTTTCCCAATTAAATCCGATCGCCTCATCATTCCACGCAATTCTCTTCTCATCTGGGTTTTTTGGGTCGTACGATTCTGTTGTAAAATACACAATCTGCAGCGGCGTCTCCCCTAATACGCGGTAGCCATGGGCAACTCCCTTTGGGATGAGGAGCAGCATCGGATTATCTTCTCCCATATAATACACATCGGTTTGATCCTTTGTCGGAGAATCTTCTCTCAAATCGTATAAAACGACCTGTGCATGACCTGCTGGGAAAAACCAAACATCGTCTTGTTTTTCATGATAATGAAAGGCTTTGATGACTCCTGGGAAACTTTTCGACCACGACGCCTGCCCAAAGCGCTTCAGCATCGGTTCGTCATCTCGAATAAGCTCTGCGAAAAAGCCGCGATCATCACAATGTTTCATGAGTTTTTTCGTTTGTACACCATCAATCATGCTGCTCGAATCTCCCTTCTTTCTGCAAGTATTCGTGAAGTGCATCCTTCCAATGTCTTGGCTTCCAGCCTGTCGCTTCAATCGCTTGAAGATCTAAAACAGAGTAGGCGGGCCGAGGTGTTTGGAAACCATACTCTTCAGTGGAAATGGGCTCAATTATCGTAGACAGACCGCTTGCTGCCACAATTTCTGCCGCAAAGTCAAACCATGAACAGCTTGCTCGGTTACTGACATGATAAATACCTGCTTTCTGGTCAAACAAGTGAATCAAAGCTTCTGCGGCATCCTTTGTATAAGTAGGAGACCCTAACTGATCATTGACGATGCGCAAATGATCCTTCGTTTCAGCCAGTCGAAGAATGGTATTCACAAAATTATGTCCCTCATGTCCATAAAGCCACGATGTCCGAATGATCTTCACTTCATCTGATACAAGATGAATCAATTCTTCTCCAAGTTTTTTACTCTTTCCATAAATGGTTTGCGGATCTGCTTGTGCGTCGATTTGATAAGGGGTATCCGCTTGCCCATCAAATACATAATCTGTGCTGACATGTAACACATCAGCCCCTACGTTCTTAGCCTCAAGCGCTGTATAGTAGGCGCCAATCCCATTCACAAGATAGGCTTTTTCCGTTTCTATTTCGCATTGATCCACAGACGTATAAGCAGCCGCACTGACAACAATATCCGGTCGGAAATGTCTCATTGCATGTCTGACTGCCTGTTGATCTGCGATATTCAGCATACTCCTTGTTAAAGCAATGACGGTGATGTCTTTTTCTTTCATCTGTTTCGTCAATTCTTTCCCTAATTGGCCGCCTGCACCGGTGATTAAAACTTTCATCGGTCACCCTTCTTCACTTTGATCATATTTGGCACGGTACCAATCAATCGTTTTTTCGATACCTTTTTCGAATGAAGTTGCCTGCACCCAGCCAAGCTCTTCTTTTAGCTTACTGGCATCAATGGCATACCGCCTGTCATGCCCTTTCCGGTCTTGAATAAACGCGATTTGATCATGAGAGATGCCTAGATGTGTGAGAATGGTTTTGGTTAAATCAAGATTTGTTTTCTCGTTGCCGCCGCCAATATTGTACACCTGACCGGCTGTTCCGTTTTCTACTACTTGCTTTACGGCTCTCGCATGATCCTCTACATACAGCCAATCGCGGATCTGCTGGCCGTCTCCGTATATCGGAATCTTTTCACCATTGACCGCTTTTCTAATAATGGTTGGGATTAATTTTTCTTCATGCTGATAAGGTCCGTAGTTGTTGCTGCATCTTGTGATCATAGCGGGTAGTTGGTGGGTGTGGATATAAGATTTCACAAGCAGGTCTGAACTTGCCTTGCTTGCTGAATAAGGATTATTCGGTGAAAGTGGTGTTTGTTCTGTGAAAGCAGGATCATTCGGCTCCAAATCTCCATATACTTCATCTGTGGAAATATGAATGAGTTTTTTCGCCTTTCCCTTTAAAACAGCTTCTAGCATACGATAGGTACCAAGGACATTTGTTTGAATAAAGGGTTCTGCTGACTCAATACTGCGATCGACATGTGATTCTGCTGCGAAATGAATGATGGCATCATAGGCTTCATCAAATACTTGATCCAGTTCGTCTTGCAGCGTGATGTCTCCTTGGACAAAACGGAAATGAGGCAGCTTTGATAAATATTCCATTTCCTCTGGATGACTGGCATATGTTAATTTATCAAATACGGTCAGCCGGACATCGGATTCTTGAAGCAGCAGCTTCACAAAATTCAGTCCAATAAACCCTGCTCCACCTGTAATTAAATAAGACTTCGTCATTCGTATCCCTCTTTTTCCTTCATCGTTTCAAACATTTTTATAGATGCTTCGTGGAGAGATTCATGTGTTCCTGCATCAATCCACCACCCTTTTAACATATCATAGGTCAGCTGGCTATTTGAGATGTAGAGATTGTTCACATCAGTAATCTCTAGTTCACCTCGATCTGACGGCGAGATTTCCTCGATATATTGAAAGACGTCTTGATCATAAAAATAGATGCCCGTGACGCAGTAAGATGACCTTGGGTGCTCTGGCTTTTCTTCTATTGATAAAATTCGATGATGAGCAGGATCAATTTCTGCAATGCCAAACCGTTTTGGATCTGCCACCTCTTTCAATAAAACCTTGGCTCCGCTTTCTTGTTGCCTAAAGGCGTCGACAAAAGGGCATAATGAATCTTCAAAAACATTATCACCAAGCATCAGCACAAATTTTTCCCCTTTAACAAAGGGCTTTGCATAGGATAAACCATCGGAAATACCAGACGCTTCTGGCTGTACTTGATACACAATGTTCATCCCAAGTTCACGATCATCTTCCAGTAACTTTTGAAACAACGGAATTTGTTCTTCCTGTGAAATCAGCATCACATCTACAATTCCTGCTTCTTTCAGTTTGAATAATGACCAATAAATCATCGGGTATGGACCAACCGGCAGCAAGTGTTTGTTGAAAATCTTCGTTAATGGTGCCAGCCGTGATCCCTTTCCTCCTGCTAAAATAACTCCCTTCACATCTACACATCCTTATGTTCTTTTTGGTGTGAATTCATGAGGTGTATAAGAATGTTTTTCACTCGTTCGATTCCTTTTCCATCAATGAGTGAACGTCCATTAAGATGAATGCTTCTGCGGAGAAAATAGCTGTCAGACAGTTTTTGAACAGCTTGCAACAGGTCTTTTTCTTCCACAAGGTCACCTAATCCAAGGTGAAAACAAGCGCCCTTTTGCGCAAACATGCTCGCTGTCACTGCTTGGTGGTCTACTTGCGATAGGACAATGCTGGGCACCCCGATACAAATTACCTCATATAACGTCATACCGCCTGCTACGATAGCCACATCAGCTTCTGATAAAAGAACCGGTAGTTGATCTGTATGTTGAATGAATTGGATATGTTCCGCCTCTACTTGCTCTTTGATGTGAGAGGCTTTTCCTGCGACCGCTAAAATGTCTAGGTGATTTGTTTGAAGAAGCGCCGATACAGCTTTTGATAACAGGCCGCACGGATCACTACCGCCAAGACTGATGACCACCTTTTTACATTCTTTCCGAACCTCATATGTGTCTTTGAATCGTTTAAACTCGTGATCTAACAATAAATAGGGCGTTCCATGATAATAAGCCGTGCCATTAACCTGCTCGTGCTTCCCGTCCAGACCGCCATAAATGCCGTTTATGACCGTGTCCGCAAGCTGACAGGCTTCCTCTCTTTTTTCCTCAAATAAGACCAGCCTCGCACTGCCACAGGAGTCTTTGATCGTTTGAAGAAACTGAAGATCACAATCAAGCACATCTATGACTAAAAGGTCAGGCTTTAGCTTTTTGATGTCTTGTTGGACCTGGAGAAGCGCATTCGGCTCATGCACCATGTGAACTTGCCACTCTGGGTGCGAAAGTATTTCTACACAAATCTGATCATTTGTATAGAAATATAAGTCGTTCCCTTCTTGAAGCAGTTCTTTTGCCAAACGTTTCATTCTGACGACATGACCCATTCCTCTTAAAAAACCACCATAAACAACAATCATGATTTTTTTGTTCATTCAGCATCCTTCTGTCTCACAGATTGATTCAAACGAACAATGTCTGGATGTTGTTCACAGATGGAAATGAGCTCAGCTGTCGGCACAGCAATAGAACCACCAGCTTTCTCTAGTAAACGGGTAGCAAACACATAATCTTCTTCTGTATCAATCGTGAATCGATAAGCAGGATATGCAAGTTCTTTGGGCGGTGTGAATAATTGAAGGGAAAATTGCTCGGGATGCTTTCTGATATACAGCGTGACATGCTCACGTTCTGAATAAGTGAGGGGAAATTTGTCGATTTCACATAAAATAGATGCTTCAATCATTTCCCCGGAAATACCGAGTGGTGTTCCGTTCGTATATGTGTAATCAGCCTTTTCCTGTCTATGTTTTTCAAGCATTTTCGACAAAAGCGAAGGATCTATAAATGGATTGTCTCCCGTTAAACGTACAACCGTTTTAGGTTCAAATTGGCGGACAATCTGCGCAAACCGCTCAAGCACATCTGCCTCACTGCCTCGAAACACCTTATAGCCCTTTGACATACAATATTGAGCCAAATAGTCATCCTCTGGCTCGACCGTTGTGGCAATCATAAGGTTTTGCATTTTGTGATGGTAATCATCTGATTGCTTCACCCGCTCCACAATCAAATCAATCAGCGCCATGCCGCCGATCGGTTTCATCACTTTTTTAGGCAGTCTTGTTGACCCCATCCTAGCCTGAATGACAAAAAGCACATCATGCATCATCATGAGACTCCTGCTGCGTCAGTACGTCTTTCCACGAAACGCCTGTATGAGCTGGGATGTCTCTCACAGCCTTTGTGCCAAGTAAAATTGGCATATATCGCGGATGCAACCCCTGATTTTTTTGTCCAGGGCGCAGCACGGCTACATTTTCTGACGTGAGGGTCTCACCCTTTGCAATGCCTTTTGTCGTAAAAATTCCTCGATACGCAAATTCTCGAATCTGCCCTTCAATGGCTGTTGTCGTTTTATAAGAACTGCCAAGAAGCTCCTCTGGTAATGAATGAACGTCTATTTCTGCTTGATTCCGCTGCTTTTCTGCCGCTCGAATGTGCTGAACCATTTCCTTTAATTCTTCAGGATCAAGAGCAAAGGAATGATCCGCTCCGGGTAATGTTTTATCTATTGTAAAATGTTTTTCAATCATTGCTGCCCCGAGCTTCACAGCGGCTACTGGCGCTTCCGTCGGGTGTTCACTATGATCTGAAAAGCCAATGACTGCTTCAGGGAAAGCGGATCTTAAGGTTTTAATCACCCGCAGGTTCGTATATGCTCTAGGCGCTGGATACTTTGCCACACAATGCATGATGGCGACTTGCTTATTTTGCTGGCTCGTAATCGTTTCGTATGCTTCATGAACATCTGCAATGGTGGCCCCAGCTGTTGAAAAAATGATCGGCTTTTGAAAAGAAGCCGTATGACGCAAAAGAGGCAAATGGTTGATTTCATAGGATGCCAGTTTAAAAGCAGGCGGATTCGTTTGATTCAATAAATCAGCCGATTCTTCGTCACACACGGTGCTTAAAAACATCAGTCCTTTTTCCTTACAATGTGTCAATAAGATAGGCAGCCATTCAGGCGGCATCTCCATTTGTTCCACTAAAGAAAAAATAGACACTTCTTCTCCTTTGGCCGTTTCGTATAACCCCGGTTCCTTTTGATACATCCGATCCGCTTGAAACATTTGAAACTTCACCGCATCAGCCCCTGCTTCTTTTGCCACATCAATTAAAGCAAGTGCCTGATCCAGCTTTCCATCATGATTAATGCCTGCCTCTGCAATGATAAAGACAGGCGCATCATCTCCCACTTTGCGATCTCCGATATAGAAATGCGCCATCTTACCTCTCTCCTTTTTTCGGCCACACATGGTAATACAAAAAGGCATTTGTTGTCCTAAACCCCATCTTTTCGTACAGCTGGATGGCTGTCGTATTATGAAGCTGTGTCCCCGCAGAAATGAAGTGATGCCCTCTGTGATGAGACACTTTCATCATCTCAATAAACAGCTTTTTTCCGATCCCTTTTCCTTGAACATCCGGTCTAATCGCAAAAAGCTCAAGCCCCATCTCATGCCCCTTTGTCATACCTTGAATCAAGCCAACCACTTCATCATTTACCTTGGCAACGAGGTTGATATCTGCGCGTCCGAGTAGGTTGTTTCTCATCCACTCCTGATAAAAATGCTGAACAACACGCTGGTCTAAATATGGGTCAAGGGCATAACGGCTTTTCACAAAAGCCCGATCACCTAGTAAGACCGCCTCATCGTAATCCTTTTCATCTGGCACACCCATCACCACATCTTGATCTGATGATGGCATCTCCATGAGGGCAGGCGGTGCCTCAAGCCTAGTGAGACCACCGACATAATACACATGAGATAGTTTTTGAACAATGCGGTTTTTTTTAAGATCAGCCGCCTCAAGACGTAAAAAGAAAAAATCACATTTTTCTGTTCTCATCCAATTGATGAATCTCTCCATCAATTCTTTAAAGAGCTGCGCTGATTCAGCTTCCACAAACTTCACATGAAAAATATGCTTGTCAAAAATACCGCTCTCCCATTTGGACCATTCGTATAGCAGCACTGCTTTGAGCTTAGCGCCGCTGACAAGAGCAAACTGCTTGAATCCTGCCATGCGTTCCGCTTCATGATCATATGTTTTCAGCCAAGCTGCCAGCACCTGATCGTCTATTGCATGAACGACTTTCATGAAGAGGCCTTCTTGTCTTTTAAAATTGACACAACTGCGGTGATGACATCCTGCACATCTTCATCTGTCATACTTGGATAGAGCGGGAGCGAAAGCGTTCGTTTGTAATAAGTGAGTGCCTCAGGGAAATCCTCTGGTGAATGGTTGTAGGTCTCTTGATAATATGGATGCAAGTGAACGGGAATAAAATGAACACTCGTGCCGATTTTATATTCCTTTTGCAGCTGATCAATCATGTCATCGCGTGTGATCAGTGCTTCTTTTGGATCAACTTGCAGCACATATAAATGCCACGCATGTCTTCCCTCATCATGTACAGGCGGCAAGATGAGACCAGCTTCATGTTGAAATGCCTGATTGTATGTCTTCGCAATCTGTTCTCTGCGTGTCTGCATCTCCTTCAACCGGCTTAGCTGAACGAGCCCTAACGATGCTTGCACGTCAAACATGTTCATTTTATAGCCCGGTTCCTCGACCTCGTAATACCATGTTCCCTTTTCTCCATAACGATTCCACGCTCCCTTACTCATCCCGTGAAGCGCCAGCCTTCTGATTCTAGCCGCAAGTGCATCATCATTTGTCGTCAGCATGCCGCCTTCACCAGTCGCTATGTTTTTCGTTGCATAGAAGCTAAAAGCGGTCGCATCACCAATTGATCCAATCGGTTGATCGTGATAGGTCGTATAAAGGGCATGAGCGGCATCCTCCAGCACGAACAAATCATACTTTTTGGCTATCGCTAAAATTTGGTCCATATCACACGATTGACCAGCAAAATGTACAGGGACAACCGCTTTTGTATGTGGTGTAATGGCCGCTTCTAATTTTTTCGCATCTAGATTGAGTGTCGCCGGATCAATATCGACGAAAATAGGGGCTGCCCCCGTATGGATGATCGTATTGGCTGTTGCGCAGAACGTCAGAGGCGTTGTGATGACCTCATCACCAGCTCCAATGCCTCTCGCCTTTAACGCTAAAAATAGAGCAGCTGTACATGAATTCACTGCTATTGCGTGCTTTGCTCCAGTCAGCTGCTTAAACTCTTCTTCAAACTGTCTCACTTTTGGTCCGGTGGACAACCAGCCGGACTTTAATGTTCCAATGACTTCATCAATTTCTTCCTGTTCAATAAAAGGCAGTGCATAAGGAAGAAATTGTGCTCTCTTTTGTCCCATATCGCTTGCACACCCCTATCTTCATCTCTGAAAATCCACGCCTGTTTTTGTTTTGAGCAGAGAAAGCAGAACATCGGTCGATTGTGCATGCGGATAATGTTCTTGAATGAAACGAGCCCCTTGCTGTTTCGCCAGCTTCATTTCTTGTTCATCCGATAAAATACGGATCGCTTTCTCGGCCAGCTCAATAGGGTTTTCCATGTGGCAGCTGCCAAGCGACTCGTAATAAGGGTATCTTCTGCCTTCTGTCATTTTTCCAATCAGTACACTCTTTTTAAAGAGCATTGCTTCCAAACCAACTGTTGATGTGAGCGTAATGACCATATCCATATACGGCAGGAGGTCATACAAGTCGATCTCTTTTTTAATTAATCTCACATGGTTCCCCGCGCGCTCAATCGCTGTATAGTCATTTAAACGATTTCGAGCAATTTCCCACGGATGCGGCTTCATAATCAGCTGAATGTCTTTCCGTTTTGCAATCGTTTTAAGAACATCACCGTAAAAGGCTTCTGAAAACGGCTGTGTTGCCACGAGCACAGTCTTTTTGGCAGGGTTGAAGTTTAATTTACGAAAGACCATTTCCTCTTGAAGCGGTGTTCGCTCCTGCACCAAATCAAATCTCGGGTGTCCTGTGATCTCCACCTGCTCAGGCTGACAGCCTTTATCTACATACCAGTCCTTTTCATATTTTCCAAACACCCCGTGGCAGGTGGTGAAAATCGGCAAAAAGGCTTCGTCTCCCATGAGCGCACCGTGCTGAAGACAAATACTTGTTAGATGGCGCTTCACAGTTTGTAAGGCGAGCACACGGCTATAAGCATCCTCCGTCGTACCAACAACAACAGCTGTGATTGGCTGCATCTCAAATAGCGTTTCTATTTGGTCAATCACATCAATAAAGTGCACAAGGTCCTTCCGAAGCTTTTCTCTAAAAAAGACATTGCCAAAGACAGGATGGTGGGCGTAAGGTTTCAATAGAGCATTTGCTTTTTCAATATATTCAACATGGGCTTCTTTATTAACCTCTCCGGCTAATTCCGGCTTGCTGATCACTGGTAATCCGAAATAATCAGCCTTCTTCCAGCGCGCGAGCACCACTGTTTGGTTCGGATGGAACCGCGTGTAATTTTGTTCAGTAAAACGCAAGTGTTCAAAGTGAAGCAGCACCTTTCCATGACTCGGACGATAAGGGGTACGCTTGATCTGCTGTTTATGCTGATCAAAAAAGGGCTGAATGTCTTGCGGCTTTGGACAAGTTGTTGTCAGCTCTTCACCAAACGCCTTATCTTCCATACGTTCTCTTACTTCAGGGCTGATGTATTGATAAAAATTACTGATTAACCCAAGGGGTATGTGGCGATAAGATAAGTCTTTCATCAGATTCACATACTCAAAGTACACTTGCCAATAATGATGAATATAATGCGACACTTAAGGTCACCTCCCATGTCTCTGTTTTAATATATGGCGGAGCTCCCTGCAGGTAGACTGCGGAGGAAGTGCTTGAATAAAATCGTTTTTCTCTTCCTCTGCCAACTGATAATGAATAGACTGTTCTGTGATGTAATTTGTATCCAATACCTCATCAAAAGGGTAGAACGGATAAAAGTGATTTAATCTAAAAAAGAACCGGGCATCCCCTATTCGATAAAAATGCGGACTCTCGTCCCAGTAGGATCCAAACTCAGCTCGAATCTTTGTTAAAATGGATGCACGATGTACAACCGAGCAGTGATCAATAGCACAAGGTGCATTCCACTGCACCGTTTGCGCAGGTCGAATCGTTTCCTTTACTGGCTCTTTTTCGCTATTTAAATAGATAACTTTTGAACTAGAATAGACAATTTCTTCATTCGGACGAGCATCTAAATATTTCGTGAGCTTCTCTAAACGGTCTGGTGCATAGACATTGTCATCTGTGGCATAGGAAATATACTCGCCCTTTGCCTGTTCTAATGCTTGATTAATGAGGACGGCATAGCGTGTTTTCGCCGTTCTTTCCTCCAGCGTTTTCACCCCACTTTGGATAAAATGGACGCGTGGATCTTTACGGAAAGGCTCAATAGCAGCAAGGGTTTGTTCGTTTGATCCATCATCCATGATAAAAAGTTCAAGGTCTGACAAGGTCTGCTGCAGCACCGCTTCAATTGATCTGCCAACGTAGGCCGCTTTGTTGTAGCTCGTCATAATGACCGTTACTTTCGTCAATGTTTTCACCTCGGTCTCTTTTAAACTATGGTTATCATATGTGTCTCCTCTTAAAGAGACTGTAGAGTGACCTATTTTTTATAAAATTGGATTTTTTTCATGATCTATCTTTGAAAAACGTAAAAATTTTGGTAATATAAGTAATCATTTATGTGTAATAAAGGAGTAAAGAACATTGGAGTATATGAAGAGTGATCTCTCCCAAGAAGAGGAAGCAAAAGGTTTTTTTCGATTCTTTAAAATTTTTGTCGCGACAAAAACGATTATTCGCTCATATGAACATACCTCTATTCCCATGTGGCTGATGATACTCCTTGCAAGTATCGCTGGTACTAGCTGGATGTACGAAGGGTATTTTAGTGAGTATATGGGCAATCATATTCCATATCCTTTTATTCTGTTACACGGAGCAGGTTTTGGTATTTTAGTAGGCAATTTTCTTCTATTTTTCGGTTCATTCATTTTACAGTGGTTAGGACGACTGTTTTTTGGCAGTAAAGCGCCGTATCGAGATGTGCTCAAAGCTTGCACACTGACGGTCATTTTTCCTTCCACCTTATTTGCTCTTACTTGGATTATTACTGTGGGGTTGCTTGGTCCGTATACATTTGTGAAAATCTCACCCTATTTAGACCAGCACTATGAAGTATGGTATTATCTCAGCGTTTTACCACTGGTTGATGCGTATACCAAGGCATGGATATTTGGGATGGCTGTTTTAGGCCTTGTTGCTGTGATGAAGCTGAGAATATGGCAGGCCTTTATCATTGCCATCGCACCGATCGCCTTATTTTTTCTCACGATGACCCTTCTCTATGACGTCCAGCGGGCTATGAATTGGTTGATGTAAAGAGGCATTCCTTAAATTGTTGGAAACCTTTGCAATCTAGGCAGTACGAATAAGGGGTTTGTCTGAATACTGAGGAACTGCACAAAGCAGTTCCTTTTTTTCGTTCAATGTACATATTCTCTCTTCCTGTCTCATAGTGTGAAAGAGAAAAAGAATGCTATGGAAACAACAGGCGCTTTTCTGCCTTCTGTTTAGAACACCATGAGGAAAGAGGAGGAACGTTATGAAATTGAAAAATCAATTTGGGCAAGGTTCGGGTTTCGAAGGTCAAGATTTTCGCCAGCAACAATATGGAGCAAATCCGTATCCTGCGCAGCAGATGGGTTATTCAGTCCCTCCCCAAACGCAGGGTCAAATGCAAGGTCAAATGCAGCAGGGGTATTCGCCAATGCCGTCTACTGGTACTTCACAAGGAGGCCAAGGTGGGCAAAGTGGCGGGCAGCCCTATCAAATTCCTTCGGGACCGATTTATCAGCAGAACGTCACCGGTCAGCTGCCGCTTGAGCAGTCCTATATTGAAAATATTTTACGATTAAACCGCGGCAAAGTAGCCACGATCTATATGACGTTTGAGGCAAGTAAAGAATGGAACTCTAAGATTTTTAGAGGAGTCATTGAGGCCGCAGGACGTGATCACATTATCATTAGTGATAACAAAACGGGGACACGATACTTATTGTTAACAATCTACCTTGATTACATTACGTTTGATGGGGAAATTCAATATGACTATCCATACTCGATGTCTACGTATTCTCCGAGATAACCTCAAGGTCATATCAGCAGCAAGGTGCAGACGCCCTTGCTTTTTCTTTTGTCTAGGTTTTTGACACACCTTCGGGGGAAGGCTCATAAGATGCCTAGTAGTTTTTATTAAACGCCTAGAGGTGACATCAATGACTGTTGAGCTGGATTATACATCGCCGAATGTCAAATATTCATTTGATTTGAACCAAAGTCCCCTTGTGAAATATGACCAACACAACCTGATTAATGTTTTAGGAAAAAAACAATTAAATTCGCTCGATCAAGTATCTCTGCTGGATATATATTTGAGTAAAAGCAAAGTAGTAGAGCCTCATTATCATCAAAATGCTGCCGAGCTTGTTTATTGTATCGCCGGCTCTGCTGCTGTATCCATGCTGAACCCATTTACAAAAAAGCTGTCCACCTACACCATTACCCCCGGGCAGGTAGCCAATGTGCCACAAGGCTGGTGGCATTACGAAGTCGCCTTACAGGACAAAACCCATTTGTTAGCCATTTTTAACGCATCGACACCAGAAGTCATCTTAGGTTCAGACCTTCTAACCCTCACGCCTTCTCACATCATGGCACATACTTATTGCATGAACGAAACGCAGTGGAAACAGGCGACGCAGCCTGTGAAACCTGGTGTGTTTATCGGACCTTTCTGCCATCGGGAGGAAGAGGCACAAACGCACCCTGTCCCCCCTTCTCACTATGTACCTTATTATCAAGCACCTCCGAACTATTCTCCTTATTGGAGTTAAGAAAAAAACCGATGCCCCTATGAGAGCATCGGTTTTCCTAGCTTATAAATTTTTTGCTGCTGCAATCACTAGCATGATCCAAGAAGCGATAAATGCCACTCCGCCAATTGGTGTAATGGCACCTAGAATCTTCACCTGAGTCAAGGCAAGCACATAAAGGCTTCCTGAGAAGAAAAGAATGCCTGCCAGCATCACCCAGCCAGCGGTCGGCACTAGGGAAACACCTGACAGCTTATCTGCCAGAAAGGCGACAATAAACAGGCCAATTGCATGGAACATCTGATATTGAACCCCTTTATTCCATATCTCAATATACTTTTCAGGAATTTTCCCTTCCAGTCCATGTGCACCGAAGGCTCCAAGACCAACCGCAAGCATGGCGTTAATGGCACCTAATATGAAAAATAGTTTCATTCGTCATTCTCCTTATCTCATCAATTATGTTTATCATAGCGCGGGTCTTATCCAACATTCAACTTTCCTATGATGCTGACACGAGATTGTCGGATTTCTTCTTTCGCAGCAGCACTTGATCGACCACAATCGCAATCAGTGTGCCAAGAACAAGACCATTGCTCAATAAAGAAATCAGCACAGGATGCATGCCTTTCAATGCCCCTTGTGGCACAAACATTGCGCCCACGCCTGCTAAAACAGCGATGCCAAGCACAAATCGAATGCGCGGGATGTCTTCTTTTTCATACTGATCGAATTCTGACATGGCAATCCCAATCATAGAAGAGAACACTACAAAGTTCACAGCAAGCCCCACAGGTGACGGCAATGCAGAGAAAAAGCTCATCAATAATGGAAATAAACTAATGAGGACAATGAGCAGACTGCCAAGAAAAAATGGCTTTCTCGATGGAATTTTTGTTGTTTGTATAAAGCCCGCTGCCCCTGAAATAGGAACAGGCGCAATCGCACCAATCAGTCCGCTCAGCAAATGACCAAATGCAGCGACAAAACCAGCCGGTCTGGCTCGTTTCCGCTCACGCAGTTCACCAAATGCCTTGACGGAACTTTCCACAATTCGAATACTTGCCAGCATATTCACAATGAGTAAGATCGTAATAAAGAAGGACGTGACAAGCAGTCCACTGTCAAAGACCGGCATGCCAAACGGAAACAGTTTTGGAAACTCAATGATCTGCTCAGGAATGCGAACAGGCTTCGCTAGTCCGAGTAAAGCAAATAACAACCAGCCGCCTGCAAGTGCGAATAACACAGAAAACTGTCTTAAATAATGCCATTTTGAGCGGCTGATCATGAAGGTGATGACAATAATCAAGATCGATAGACAAAAGACAAGCCCATCTACCTGATTTCCCCGATAGCCGATCCCCATCAGCCCTTTCATGATTGGCTGACTTAACTGCACAACAAGCAGCAGCAAATAAATACCTGTGACAACCGGCGTAAATAAAGACGCAAGCCAATTAATGATTTTAAAGAGACTAAAAATAAAAAAGAACGCTGCACTAAAAATTAACGCCCCTTGCAATGCTTGCAAGGTTTCAGGATATGTAGCAAAAATCGTCCCTGTCATGCCTGCATAAAGGGTATATACCCCCCACCACAGCCCTGCTGGACTTTCATTGATCGGCAGCATATGACCGCATAAACACTGCACCATCGCCACAAGTCCAAGTGAAAAGAATGTACTCTGAATCAGTTCCGCCGACTGCACTTGATTTAATTCAAATGCTTGTGCAATCGCAATCGGCACAGCAATAGAAGCTGCGATAAAAAATGCCATCCACTGAATGGCGCCCAAAAATAGTTTCAACCCGATCACCTTCCCTTTGTCGTGACAAGACCATTAAAAATCAAAAATAGAGTCACCGTTGCCATCTTTCTCTTGTTGACCCTCTTCTTTATGCTGAAATTTCTTTGCACCGCTAGTGCCCATCAATTTCTCTAGCATGGCTTGATCCGTAGACACAGCCGGTGCAGATGGTGTCTGTATAGATGGAGGTGGTGAAATAACCGAAGACTGCGGCATTTGCACCTGTGATGATGTGTCGAGAATGACATCACATAGTGAAGAAATGACCGCCGCTTGACGTTTCACCTCTTCATCATTTCCACTTTGTTTTGCTTTTTGAATGGCTTCCTCCATTTTTTGAAGCAGACTTGATATATGAATATTCAAGGGTAGACCCTCCAATCTAAAAAATTCGTTTTCCAACATTATTTTACCAAATGAACAAACCGAATGGGCTCATTTTTTCAAAGCTGTGTGCTTCTGTTCATCTGATTTGACCCTTACCCAAGATTCACACATAATAAAAAAGAAACAATATCGTCTTTGAAAGGACTGAAAGATGAACAAACTCACTGAACTCATTCACAAACAAAAAAACGTGCAAACACCAGCGGTTCAAGATCGAATCCGTCTTCTTAACGATTTGAAAAAAGCCATTAAACATCATGAAAAGGACATATTACAAGCCTTAGCCCATGATTTACATAAATCCGAACAGGAAGCCTATACAACAGAAATTGGCATGGTATATGAAGAGATCAATCATACCGTCAAACATCTTCACAAATGGGCCAAACCATCTCGCGCGAAAACACCTCTGACCCATATCGGATCAAAAAGTATGATCATTAAGGAACCGTACGGAAGTGTTCTGATTATTGCCCCTTGGAACTATCCTTTCCAATTGGCCCTCTCGCCATTAGTTGGAGCCATTTCTGCGGGAAATGCCGTTACTTTAAAACCGTCAGAATTAACGCCGCACGTCTCAAACGTGATTGGCACGATTGTGGAAAGCGTGTTTCAAGAAGATCTTGCAGCGGTCGTTGAAGGCGGTGTGGATGTCAGCACAGAGCTTCTGAAACTACCTTTTGATTATATTTTCTTTACTGGGAGTGTAGCCGTCGGCAAAGTCGTCATGGAAGCGGCCGCAAAACATCTCACACCTGTCACACTTGAGCTCGGCGGAAAAAGTCCATGCATTGTCATGCCTGATGCAGACATCAAGCTCGCTGCGAAACGAATCACCTTTGGTAAATTCACGAATGCTGGTCAAACATGTATTGCACCAGACTATTTACTTGTTCATGAATCGATCAAAGAGGACCTATTGCGTGAAATGACGACCTGTATCCGAGACTTTTACGGGGACCAGCCTGAAACAAATCCGCATTTCGGAAAAAATGTCAGCCAGCGTCATTTTGATCGACTTTCACAATTTCTCTCTAATGGCACGATTGTGACAGGTGGACAGCGCAATGAACAAGAGCTCAAAATCGCACCGACCATTCTAGATCACATTACATGGGAAGACCCTGTGATGCAGGAGGAAATTTTCGGACCTATTTTGCCTGTCATCTCATTTGACTCTCTTCAAGAGGCAGCTGACATGATTAAGGCAAGACCGAAGCCGCTCGCTCTTTACTTATTTACAACAAATAAAGAAACAGAAGCCTATATTCTAGACAACCTCTCATTTGGCGGAGGCTGCATCAATGATACGCTGATGCATGTCGCCACTCCATACTTACCATTTGGCGGCGTTGGTGAAAGTGGTATCGGACGATATCATGGAAAAGAAAGCTTTTTCACCTTTACGCATGAAAAAAGCGTCCTGCGCCAGACCAATCGCTTTGATTTTTCTTTCCGCTATCCAAATGCGAAAAACGGACTCGACATTGTCCGTAAATTTTTAAAATAAACAGGACGAAGGGATTTTCCCTCGTCCTATTTTGATTCGATGTCCTTGATACACCAGTTGATTTCATCGATCCCCATTTGCTTTAAATAGGCGTTTACTTTTGAGAACGGACGACTGCCAAAAAAGCCGTTTCTTGCGGAAAAAGGACTTGGATGAGGTGACTCAATGATGTAATGCTTGCTTTGATCAATGCGTTCTTTTTTATTTTGCGCATGTCTGCCCCAAAGCACAAAAACGACTGGCTGATCTCGGTCATTCAGGACGTCGATGACGCGGTCTGTCACACGTTCCCAGCCTTTGCCTTTATGCGAGTTCGCTTCTCCTTTTCTTACAGTGAGCACGGTGTTTAACAGCAAGACACCCTGCTCTGCCCAGCTGACAAGCGAGCCATGGTTAGGGACCGGACAGCCGAGGTCATCCTTTAGCTCCTGAAAAATATTTCTCAAAGATGGCGGATGTTTGACACCAGGCTGAACAGAAAAGCTTAATCCGTGTGCCTGTCCTGGGCCATGATAAGGGTCTTGTCCCAAAATCACGACCTTCACATCTTCATACGACGTCAAATGGAGGGCACGATAAATGTCATCTGGCTTTGGAAACACGATCTGCGTATGATATTCTTCCTTTACCCACTCACGTAATTCCTGATAATATGGCTGTTCAAATTCACTTTTCATCACAGCCCACCAGCTATCATTTAAAAATGGCTTCATTGCGGTTGTCCTCCTTCTGTCTGCTGTGCCAATCTTGAGATCATCGGTTTTCCATCCCATACAATCTCACTCTCTGATTCTCGTTTTTTCATCGCTGGTTCTTCTAATAGGACAGCAAAGTTCGCTGTCGGCAAATCACCGAGCCCATGCTTTTCACTCAGATCATCTAAATAGTTCTTCCTTGTTTCACCAAGATCACTCGACTGATTGCCCCCACCATCAAAGAACGCATAGATCACGCTGGCAGCTGGCACTCGTTTGGCTCGTGCATGCTGCGTAACACGCAGGAAAAAGTCCCAGTCCCAGTAGTGATGCATCGCTGGATCAAAATAGCCGATCTCATCATGTATGCGGCGTTTGTACATACTGCCAGAAGGAACGTATGTAGAAAAAACACGCATGTCCTCAATGTCCGCTGTATAAGCAAACAAACGTCTTGATACTGGAAAACGAGTCGCACCTCGTTCTTCAAACGAAACAATTTCCGCATCCGAAAAGACAAAATCAGCGTCTTCCAACGCCTTGCTCATACGTTCAATATGACAAGGTGTAAAATAATCATCGTCATCACTCAGCATAATGACGTCACCTGTCAGCTCCCGCACCCCAACATTTCTTGCGTTCACATGCTGGACATTCTCATCTAAATGAATCAAGCGGATTGGCAGCTCTGGATAGAGTTCCTGAATCACGTCCACTCGCTCTCCTGCATCATTTACGACCACAATTTCAAAAGGCTGTACGCTTTGTCTCGAGATGGATTCAAGCAGTTCACACAATGCGCTCAGCCGGTTATGTGTCACAATTAATAAAGAAATCTTCATATCGGCCTAACTCCTTTAATAGATTCGTCTTTTTCATTAAAACATAAATCGGCTTTCTTCTCATGATATAAAAGGCGGTTTGATTGATCGAGAAAATGGGAATTTTTGATGAAAAGGAGTGATGATGATGGAATTTTTCACAGTTGAGAATAGTAAAGAAGCCAAACAGACGATCGAACAGATACAATCAGCAAAGGACGATGTGTTTGTGTTTGCGTATGACCCCGAACGCTCTGATACCGTTACTGAGTACACGGAAGCAAAGAGCATGACAGCTGTCGATCAAGGGATTTTAGATCAGATCGCCAATGTCATTCGCACCAGGGATGATGAACTGATGGCCAAAATCATGTCGACCGGTGCCGATCAAGAATTAGCCTTAACGCTTTTAGAGGAGCTGAAAAAAGGGAAATTGGTGATTTGTAAAAGATAAAGAATGAGGCGTTCCATGAAGAGTGGAACGCTTTTTTATGCCGTTTCATTGTGATAAATGGAAAAGCTGATTATAATAAGGGGTAGAACAGTAACTGTTACACATCACATTGGAGGTTCAGCAACTATGTCTATGAATAAAGCACTCACCATCGCAGGTTCGGATTCAAGCGGCGGTGCAGGTATCCAAGCAGATTTAAAAACGTTTCAAGAAAAAAACGTCTACGGGATGACAGCTTTAACCGTTGTCGTTGCAATGGATCCTCATAACAACTGGGATCATCAAGTGTTTCCAATCGATACATCAACCATCCGCGCACAGCTCTCAACGATCGTGGAAGGCATCGGTGTAGATGCGTTAAAAACAGGTATGCTGCCAACAGTTGACGTCATTGAACTCGCAGCTGAAACGATCAAAACATATGAGCTGAAAAATGTCGTCATTGATCCTGTTATGGTATGTAAAGGTGCGAACGAAGTCCTTTATCCAGAGCACGCTGAAGCATTGCGCGAAAAGCTCACACCACTGGCAACAGTTATCACACCTAACCTTTTCGAAGCAGGTCAATTAAGCGGCATTGGCGAGATCAAAACGATGGAACAAATGGAAGAAGCCGCAAAACGCATCCATAAACTTGGTGCAAAGTATGTGGTCATCACTGGTGGCGGTAAGCTAAGCCCTGATAAAGCGATTGATTTGCTTTATGATGGACAAACCTTCGAACGCCTTGAAACAGATAAGATCGACACAGAATACACACACGGCGCAGGCTGCACATTCTCAGCCGCAGTCACAGCTGAACTAGCAAACGGCTCAGACGTGAAAGAAGCCATTTATGCAGCAAAAGAATTCATCACAGCTGCCATTAAAGGCTCTTTCCAACTAAACGAATACATCGGACCAACGAAACATTCCGCACATCGTTTGGACAAATAAAACAAAAAAAACCGATCCGCCGCTTGGATGAATCGGTTTTTTTTGTTTATCGTAAGCTGAGTCTCTGTGCAAATAACCAATCTGTTAAGCCTGGCGTCTCATAAGCAGGTGTCCATGATGCATGATCATACCCATACTTGCTTGCATACTCGGTATAAATCGGTCTTCCACCAGCTTTTTGAATCGCTTGAATTGTATTTCTCGCATAACTGATAGGAATAATGGAATCATCCTCTGCATGAAATGCCCATATTGGCTTGTTCGCTAAAATTCCTGCCTTGCTTGGATCTGCACCCCCCGCAATAGGAATCATCGCTGCAAACAAACGAGGATATGTGATGTTCAACTGATACGAGCCAAATCCGCCTTGAGATAAACCAGTCGCATAAATCCTTTTCTGATCAATCTTATAAGAAGTTAAAACATGCTGAAGCACTTCATGCGCTTTGTGTAAATCTGGTGAAAATTGAAACACATTTGTCAGGTCGATTTCATTTTGCGCGTTTCTTGTTAAAGCAAAACCCCCATCCACAGCATTTCGAGCCTGAGGTGCTAGTACGTATGCAGGATGTTTCTTTTGAACTTCAGGAGAAGCCCATAAAACTGCACCATCATTTGCAAGTAGCTGCTTTTGATTATCAGTCCCCCGCTCCCCTCCTCCATGTAAGAACAAGACGAGAGGATAAGCTTTACCCCTCTTATGATTTTTCGGAATGTATAATCGATAAGGCATTCCTTGATATTCAAAAGATAAAAAAGATGAGGCAATGTCTTCTCGTGTGACAAAACGATAATTGTACGTAGACGTAGCAAGGCGATGCCTATTTTTGTAAACGCTTACTTTTAAAGTCGTATCGGTATCAATTTGAATAGGCTTTGTATATCGCTGACTTTGAGTTGTCGGCTGGCTGCCATCTGTTGTGTAATAAAGAGAAGCTTTTGGCACCTGAGATTGGAGAGCCACCTCTTGTGAGCGATAATATTGACCAGATGGTACGGAGGCAGTAGGTGTAAAAAATGATGTGTGTTGCGTTCGTGCAGATGAAACGGAAGGATGAAGAAAACTCATAGAAAATAGCACAATGATAAAGGTGATCAGACATTTCTTGGTTGCATGGTTCATATCGTTCCTCCTGTATATGCTCAGATGAATTTTTATTTATTTTGTATCATGACAAAAGGAATGTCAACGCTTTCATTTAAATTTCTGAATGATCTGACTAAAATAAAAAAAGCATACCCGCTCCCAGGTACACTCTTTCACCATACTTTTTTACCTACTTTTGCTGATCGGATTCTTTCGCCATTTTTCGAATAAAGGCTTCAATGGATTCAACAAATAAGGCATATTCTTTCATTTGTTTATACGTATCTGACAGCTTCTCTTTTAATTCTTCCTGCTCTAGAGAAGGTTCACCGAGAATAGATTGGACTTGAATCAGCAATTCTTTATATTCTTCACGTTTATCTTCAACATGATCTGCCATTGTCTCCAAGCGTTTTCTAGTCGTCGGCTGCTGTTTTGAATTCAAGTAAACAACCCCTTTTTGTCCTACCGCATTTGGATAAACGTCAGCCTCAGCTGTATATATTTTAAAATGATACCATAATTGAACCTGTTATCATATATGTAAAACGTCATCAAACCGCTTCAGGCCAACCTTGTATATACATGATATAGGCTTTAAGATACAGGCTGATCTCACTAGAAAAAGCAGATCAATGATCTGCTTCTTTTTGCAAATGCCACGTCTTCAATTTAAGCTTCGTTTCATTTCTACCACTGATGGAGATTGATTTATTTCCCGGGGAAGGAAAGTAACGTGCAGTAAATACTTCCCGGCCTCCGTTGACAAAAATCTCAATCGATGATGCATCAATAAAGATATGCAAATCCTGTAATTCCTCAATTTCTACTTCACGAACTTCCTTTGTTCGATCTTCAAATCGATCTCGCTCTAACGTTAGTTTGCCTTCATCTTTATCATAAATGATACGAGCAGCAGCACGGATACAGCATTCAAATCCTTTTTGTGTTTCAATTTGATCAATGAATACCTCTGCGCTCGTCAAATCTTCAACAGGAATGGAGTGAACAGATCGTTTAACGTGAAAAACATGCTCCTGCTCATTTGTCCGCATAGATCGAAGTTCACTTACCGGCTGTTGAATAAGACGTCCTTCATCATCTAAACGGAGCTCTCTCGGAATCGTCAAGCAATGTATCCATTGATAAGAGATGGTTGGATGATGCTCTTCCCCTTGATCTGGTACACCCATCCATCCCATTAAAATGCGTCTGCCCGATTCATCTTGGAAAGTCTGCTGTGCATAAAAGTCAAAGCCACGATCCAGCTCATCAAACGCTCCATGCGTATATTGGTAGGTACGATCATCCAATGTACCAACAAAATAACCAGATTGATGTGTATTGTTGTATTTGAATCCATCAGGCTTCAGCCCCTGTGGTGACACGATCAATACATCCTGACCGTCTAATTCAAACAGATCTGGACATTCCCACATGTATCCGAAATGATCTAAACCATTCTTTCCACTGCCTGCAATAATGTCTTGAAACGTCCAATTGTCTAATGTATCAGATGTGAATAAGACAAGATGTCCTTTGAGATCTTCACTTTGTGCTCCAAGGACCATGTACCACTTTCCATTCCGCTTCCACACCTTCGGGTCACGAAAATGTGCAGTGAATCCCGCTGGCAAAGTCGCCACGACACCTTTTTTCTCAAAATGAACCCCATCCTCTGACACAGCTAAACATTGATATGTCTCACGATTCCCTTGCTCGTCACGGACATTTCCGGTATACATCACATACATACGACCATCGTCAATGACTGCACTGCCAGAATAACAGCCATTTTGATCAAACCAATCACTTGGGGTGAGGGCAGCCTCTTCATGCTGCCAATTCACTAGATCGGTTGATGTGTAGTGACCCCAGAATTTTGCCCCATGTCCTGTTTTAAATGGCTGCCATTGATAAAACACATGGTAGACTCCCTTCCACTGAATCAATCCATTCGGGTCATTTAAAAGACCGACTGGCGGCATTAAATGGAAGTTCTGACGGTACACATCTTTTTTCACCAAATGCTCATAGTTTCGAATACGATCTGTTACCTTTTGACGAAGTGCTGCGTCCATTGTTGTCATCACTGTGACCACTCCTTGATTATTTTTCGACTTCTTTGACTTTAAAGATGATGGTAAGAATAAATGAAACAGCAACAGCTATTAACATACCAATAACATAATTTACCACATTTTGTAAACCGAATGGAGCTGCAATGGCAATCATCGGAATCCCTGTTAAACCATAAGCGTTGGCGGCTACCTTCGTGAAGACGACAAACGCCCCGCCTAATGCACCTCCGATCATTGCAGCAATAAATGGCTTACGATAACGAAGATTCACACCGAATATGACCGGCTCAGTAATACCTAAGAAAGCAGAAAATGCTGCTGGTAATGCAATTTCTTTTGTTTTTGCACGCTTTGCTAAGAAAAAGACCGCTAGCCCAGCTCCGCCTTGAGCGACGTTGGACATGGCCCAGATCGGCAGCAAATAATTCCGTCCAATATCATTCAGAAGTCCTGCCTCAATCGCATGGAAGCTATGATGAACACCTGTCAGTACAATTAAAGAATAAGCGCCTCCGAAAATCAGTCCAGCTAAGAATCCTGCATGGTCATAAACATAAGTGAGTGCATTCGAGATCCCTGTTCCAAGCATTCTCCCTAGCGGTCCTACAGCAATAAACGTCACAAATCCAGTCACAATCACCGTCACAAACGGCGTCACAAGTAAATCAATACTGTTCGGCACAACTTTTCTTAAATTCTTTTCAATCACGCACATGATATACACAGTTAATAACACGGGAATGACCGTTCCTTGGTAACCAAGAAGAGCAATATCAAAGTTGAATAGATGCATATATTCTGGTTTTGCGTCTGTCAGTCCCCATGGATTCAGCAAGCTCGGGTGAATCATAATGCCCCCAATGACAGCTCCTAAATATGGATTTCCACCAAACTCTTTGGCTGCACTAACCCCAATTAAAATCGGTAAAATGATAAAGGCAGCACTTGAGAACATATCTAGCATTTGGAAGATGGCAGAGCTTGGATCAGTCCATTTGAAGGCTTTCATCATACCTAATAGGCCCATTAATAAACCGCTTGCTACAATCGCCGGAATGATTGGTACAAAAATATTCGATAGCGTCTTGGCAAAACGTGCAAGTGGATTCATTTTTTGCTTCACGGCTTCATCATGGCTGGCTGGTTTTTGATTCTCGTCGTCTGCCTCAAGACCCGTCTCACGAGCAAAAGGCTCATATACTTTGTTGACAGAACCTGTTCCAAATATGATCTGGAATTGACCCGAGCTTGAGAAGGCACCCTTCACACCCTCAAGTTCTTCAATGGCATCTTTGTCAATCAACGCCTCATCTTTCATCACCAATCGGAGTCGTGTGGCACAATGTGTTGCGCTAATGACATTTTCTTTGCCGCCTAATAATGTTGTTAATTCTTTGGCTGTTTTTTGATAATCCATGTTGTCTCCCCCTTTTTTTAAAACAAAAAAGACCTAAAATTCACCAACGATGAAAGGACATACACGTCCCCTCGTTACGCAAATTTTAGGTCTTGCCTGCCTGACAGTCACAATCCCACGATATTGGTTTTTGATTACGCTTTCATCATATTATAAGAGCGTGACCTGCGTCAACCTATTTTTTCGAATCAAATGACCCATATACACTAATTAAAGTAGTGTGCATAAAAAAAAGCCTGCGGACAGGCACAACCTTTACACCAATTCGGCATCCTGCAGACGCTGGACATGCAGCGTGATGTAGCCGATCTCCGATTTAGGGAGATGAAGTCCATATTCTTTTTTCAGCAAATCAGCCAGTCCAAGTGCACACCGGTAAGCCGAATCATACTTTGTTTGGATAAAAGTCAGCATGTCATCGTCCATGATTTGAAATGCTTCATTCGATTCCAACCTGCCTAATGCATACCTCAAATGTGTCACAAGCCGCTGATATGAAATACTATCCTCATCAATCGAGCGCTCAAAAACGCTTTCGACATGCTCGATCATTTCTTTGATCATCGTTGTGTATTTGACCGTCTTCTTCATGGACTCCGTATTCATTTTGGCCGTATGAATATGAAGTGCCACATACCCTGCCTCATCGTCCGGCAGGTCAACCCCAAGCCGCTCCTTTACATAACGAATGGCATACTTTCCAATATCATATTCCTGCTTATATAAGACTTTGATCTCACCAAGCAATTTATTATATAAGACAATGCCTTTTTGAACGCGTTCAATGGCAAAGGATAAATGATCTGTCAGTGAAATGTGGATATGATCACTGAGCGGCATCATGAGTTCACCCTCTGCATAACTAATAATATGCTCTGCCACCTCAATATGCGCTTCTGGCAATGTCGCAAGAATTTGTTTAAACTTCTCATTTTCTTCACGCACAACAAAAATCTTCTCTATTTTTTGAACGGGAACGACGTCATTTTTCCCCTTCTGAAAAGCAATTCCGGGCCCCATCACAATTTTCTCCTGATCATCCTCCTTTACAACCACTGCATTGTTATTCAATATTTTATATATCTTCAAGGGGCATCCTCTCCCACAGATAACGTGTCTTATGTGGGATTTTACCCTGTTTCAACTTTTCTGTAAAGATAAGAACGGACCGGCACGCGCCTCTCTCGTTGTCTTTTCATAAAGCATCATCAGACTTTCTTGAAACGGCTTTTCTGTCCTGCGCTTCTTCTTCTTTTCATCTGCCAGTTTCTCTAGCTTTCTCTCATTCACCGCAAGAAAGAATCCTCCATCCACTGCTGCCACTTTCACCCCTTGCTTCTTCAGCAGCTCACCAGGATTCACAAGCACATTCATCACAAAACCAAACCATACACTCAACCAGTTCTTCCATTTCTTCACTGAACATCCCTCCGCTTTCCTTAGAATCTAGCAGTTCTAGCAAATTAACTGTTCCTATCATATCCCGAGAAAAAAGAGAGGTTTGTCACAATCTGGGTGAAAAAACGAACTAGTTTTCAGAAGTTTTGTTGAAAAGTGCAGAAGATGAGCATGTTCCACAATGTTTCTATGAAAATTTTATACACACACTATCCCAAAGATAAGCACATCTTATCAACAGGGTTTATCCACATATCAACACCCTCTTACTAGATTTTGTGTATGAGATTTTTTTATTTTCCATATATATATCTGAATAATCGAGTTATCAACAGATTATTGTGCATAAGTGTGACTTTATAAACAAAATAGTTCTTTGTGACTATGTAAAATAAGACCATTTTAGTAAAGGAATTGGTTTCATCGTATGGAATACTTAATAACGGGCAGTGAATCTTTCCTATTTATCCACAAAAAGAAAGGCTATCTCCCTAAATACACAGCTAGAAAGGGGAAAATTAATTGAAAAAAGTAATCTCTCGTTCTTCTGTTCTATTGTTCTCCACTATTTTTACCTTATCCACATTCTTTTCAGGTCAGGCTGCTGCCGCTCCATCGAACAAACAGGTGGAACTGGAAAAAGCAGAAATCTTCGGCGAAATCAATGTTAAGTCTAGAAAACACACCACTGTCATTGTTGAATTAAAGGAAAAATCCTTAGTTGAAGCCAAGCAAGAAGGCGAAGCACAAACAAAAGCCTCCCTCAAAAAATCTCGAACGAAAGTAAAGAATGCAGCACTCAAAAAGTTAGATAAAGCGAGTGTTCGTCAAGAATATGAAAAAGTCTTCTCTGGTTTCTCTATGAAACTTCCTGCAAACGAAATCCCGAAACTGCTCGCAGTTGACGGAGTAAAAGCCGTTTATCCGGATGTTACATATCAAACAGATGAAGTGAAAAAGAAAAGCGTCCAGCTTCCTAATGAGGATGTCTCTCCACTCATGGATAAAAGTGCTCCATTTATCGGTGCCCCAAAAGCATGGGATGCCGGCTACTCTGGAAAAGGGGTAAAAGTCGCTGTCATTGATACTGGAGTAGACTATACCCACCCTGATTTAAAAGGAAACTTCGGATTATACAAAGGCTATGACTTTGTTGATAATGACTATTCTCCACAAGAAACACCAAAAGGAGATCCTAGAGGCGAATCGACAGATCATGGTACACACGTCGCAGGAACAATTGCGGCAAATGGACAAATTAAAGGTGTCGCTAAAGACGCTACCCTTCTCGCCTACCGTGTCCTTGGACCAGGCGGATCAGGAACAACTGAAAATGTCCTTGCAGGCATCGACCGGGCTGTCACTGACGGAGCCGATGTCATGAACCTTTCTCTTGGGAACAGTGTGAATAACCCTGATTATGCAACAAGCATCGCACTGGATTGGGCCATGTCTGAAGGGGTTGTTGCTGTGACATCAAACGGAAACAGTGGGCCAAACAGCTGGACCGTTGGATCTCCTGGGACATCAAGAGATGCTATTTCTGTCGGAGCCACTCAGCTTCCGTACAGTTTATACAACGTGAAATTCCCGAACTATTCAACAGCAAAAGTGATGGGCTACTATCAAGAAAATGATTTAAAAGCACTTGACCAAAAACAAGTCACACTCGTCCAAGCAGGCATCGGTGACGAAAAAGATTTTGAAAACATCGATGTCAAAGGAAAGGTGGCAGTGATTGAACGTGGAGCCATTGCCTTTGTTGATAAAGTGGACAATGCGAAAGCTGCTGGTGCGATCGGCGTTGTCATGTACAACAATACCGATGGAGAAATCCCTGTGGATGTACCAGGTCTAGCACTTCCGACGATTAAGCTGTCAAAAGCGGAAGGAACAGCACTTGTTAAAGCCATTGAGGCTGGTAACAATACAACAACTTTCTCGATTCAATTTGTGAAAGAGTTAAGTGAACAAGTCGCTGACTTCTCATCTCGCGGACCTGTTGTCGATACGTGGATGATCAAACCAGATCTTTCAGCACCTGGCGTGAGTATTGTCAGCACCATTCCGACACACGATCCTTCTCAGCCATACGGCTATGGATCGAAGCAAGGAACAAGCATGGCATCTCCTCATGTAGCCGGAGTAGCAGCGATTATTAAACAAGCAAAACCATCGTATTCTACAGAGCAAATTAAAGCGCTGATGATGAATACAGCAGAAACATTGTATGACCCAAATGGCAGCCAGTTCCCTCACAATACGCAGGGCACAGGCAGCGTTCGAATCATCGAATCACTTCAAGCGTCTTCTATTGTGTCTGATGCAAGCTATTCGTACGGCACTTTCTTAAAAGAAAAGGGCGTTCAAATCAAAACGAAGAAGTTCAAGGTAGAAAACCTGTCAAAAGCACCGAAAACCTATACCATTGATTACAAGTTCGATGGCAACGGCATTAGCACAAACGGCACGAAAAAAATCACAGTAAAAGGGAATTCCACAGGGTCCTTTACTTCCGCAGTACAAGTGAATTATGGAAAAACGAAAAAAGGAACGTACCAAGGCAGTATCACCATTCGCGAAAATGGCAGAAAGGTCACTGAAATCCCTACTTTATTGATTGTAAAAGAGCCTGATTACCCGCGCGTCACTTCGGTTTCCGTAGAGCCGGATAACCGTGCTGGAAGCTATGTCATTAGCAGCTATCTCCCAGGCGGTGCTGAAAATCTTGCATTCCTCGTCTACTCGACAGATGGAGAGTATTTAGGTGAAGCAGGAGTTTATCAACATGTTGATAAAGGAGAGCATCGTGTGAAATGGAATGGCACGATCAATAAAGGACAGAAGTTAGAAGCAGGTGAGTATACAATGCTTGCGTATGCAAGCCTGAAAGGCAAATCAGATACGGTTCAAACGAAAGAACCATTCGATATTTATCCTGAATAAATAAGAATCACATAAAAAGCCTTGTATGAGCCCATCAGCTCAACAAGGCTTTTCTATCATGTATGGAGGAAAGAGAAATTCATGTTGATATTGCTATGGATCGTTTCTTTTATGACGGCTTTTTTTCTCACGATCACCTTGGTTTATTTTTTTACCTTTTTACATGCAAAACAGCCTCGTCCTTTTCATCAAGCATGTGAACTGACTGTCTATACCACCTGCATTTATCCGCTTAGCTTGGCGGTGACAGCTGCCTTTATTCTCACCATGATGCTCCTCTATCCCTTTTATTGGCTGCGCGGTCGGTAAAGTTACATACGTTATGCATCAAAAGCTTCTTTTAATAAACGATACGATGTGAGACGGTCTTGCATGTGGTGTGTGATGGTCACAGCGATCACTTCATCTGTACGATACGCCTTTGAGAGTGCTGTCAGCTGCTGCTTCACAGAGGATGGCGTACCAACAACCATTCTCTGTCGATTGGCTGCTACTCGTTTTTGTTCATATGGACTGTAGGAATAGGCCTTTGCCTGTTCAAATGAAGGAAAGCCGCCAAGGTTCTGTCCTTGTTCGTTAGCTAATAATGATAAATCTAAGCTAACAGCCAATTTTTCTGCCTGTTCCTCTGTTTCTGCACATAAAACGAAGACCGCAAGACTGACACGCGGCTCATCACCAAATTCCGAAGGTTCAAATCGGCTGATATACTGTGACACAGAGTCTTCTCCGCCTTCTCCATTAATGAAAAGAGCAAACGTATAGCCTGCACCTGCTTTTGCGGCAAGCCGTGCACTTCCTCCAGAAGAACCTAACATCCATACCTCTGGGGCAGTTTCTACTTTCGGAGAAGCGGTCAGGTGAGGCAGCGGATAAAATTCATCGGCTAAATCATGTAAATACACCTTCAATTCTTCTACCTGCTCAGGGTATTGATCACCAAGGCGCTTCCGTTCTCCATGATGAAGGGCAATGGAGGAGATCGGCATACCTCCAGGAGCACGTCCAATGCCAAGATCGATTCTGCCCGGAGCCAGGGCTTCGAGCACTCTGAAGTTCTCTGCTACTTTATAGGCACTGTAGTGGGGCAGCATGACGCCGCCTGAACCAATATGGATATGTGACGTCACAGCAGATAAATGACCGAGAAGCACCTCTGGACTCGATCCTGCGAGCCGGTTTGAAAAGTGGTGCTCTGATACCCAAAAACGATGATAGCCCCATTTCTCTGCCTGCTTCGCCAGCTCGACGGTTTGCTTCAGTGCCTCAGCAGGCGTCGCATCTCCAATCAAAGGAGATTGATCCAGTATACTTAATTTCATGATGTCGCACCTCCTACACAAATCCCCCTCTCTCACTCGAAAGGGGGATTTCCTAATTTATTTTCGATTAAAGCCCTTCTCTTTCACAAAATCTCCGAGGAAAGCACGTTTTGGCTGGCTAAAGCCTCGAAGCATTTGCTCAGACCATGTATCTTTTCTCTCACCGTTTGTTCGTTCTTCATAATATGATGAAATACGATCATCGTATTCTTTTAAATAACGATCCACATGAGCTTCGTCTTGCTGATATGTGTTTTCATGGTAGATCAGCTCAACGGGCAGCCGTTCCTTTTGAGATGATGGATTGGCAGGATGTCCTATGGCCAAGCCGAATAGCGGCAGCACATAGGAAGGCGTTTCAAGTAATTCTGATACTTCCTTCAGCTGATTACGCAGTCCGCCGATATAGCAGATGCCAAGTCCCATAGATTCTGCTGCGACACTGACATTTTGCGCTGCGAGCGCCGCATCAATCACACTGATCAGAAAGGCTTCAGTATTCTCAAGCGCTTCTTGATGGTTTTTTCCTGCTTTTTTTGCAATATAGTCGTGACGTTTCAAGTCCGCACAGAAAACAAAGAAATGCCCATTCTTCTCAACGTATGGCTGATTTCCAGCCAGTTCCGCAAGCTTCGCCTTCTTCTCCTGATCTGTTACACCAATGATACTATACGCCTGTACATAGCTTGATGTCGAAGCAGCCTGTGCACTTTTGATAAGTGTCAGCACTTCTTCGTCTGTCAGACGCTCATCTGTAAACGAACGGATGGACCGATGATTTAAGATGGTTTCTATCGTTTTATTCAATTCGAAGACCTCCTTCACTCCTACTATCATAAGTCAAATGAACATCGCTTTTCAAAAGTTAGAACTCACGCCAAAAAGGCAGCCTACGCTTAGACTGCCCTTTACCCGTTTTATTTAAATAAATAACTTTGATATTTCGTTAACTGAACACTTGCATTATAGGCGATACCAAATCCAATCAGAACAGATAAAACAGAGCTTCCCCCGAAGCTGATGAATAAGAGTGGTATCCCCGTTACAGGCATGACGCCTATGTTCATGCCAATGTTCTGGAATGTATGGATGACAATCAATGCTGTATATCCTACACAGAAAAATGACGCAAACCGGCTATAAGGATGGATACGGTCAATCAGCACAACAAGCCTGTAAATCAGGAAGAAGAACATGATCACCACAAATGCGCAGCCGACAAAACCAAAGGCTTCCCCTATGATAGAGAAAATCATATCTGTCTGTGCTTCTGGAACATATACTTTTAAGTTCTTAACACCGTTCCCAAAAATTTGTCCTGCCCCAATTGCCATAATGGCTTGCTCGACTTGATATTTATCCGATCCCGATGCATCCTGTGTCTGGGCTTGGTTGGCTGTCGAAGAACTATCAGGCAGCCAAGCGGTAATCCGGTTGATCTGATACTGCTGAATTCCGATCTTTTGTGCGAAATCAGGGAATAGAATAATCACGGCTAACACAGCGGCAACTAAGAGCACAACCACTGAACCGATGAGAGAGATCAATTTCCAGTTGACCCCTGATAAAAAGACCATGACAACGACAATAAACATACATACCGCAGCCGTACCTGCATCTTGCAAAAAGATGAGTCCGACTGGTACAGCAGCCACGCCGGCAATTTTTAATAGTAGGAAAATATCATCTTCTAATGTTCGTTTTCCTCTTGGGGTTGCCTTCCCAATGACAGAGGCGAGCATCATAATCAAACCAATTTTCATGAACTCTGAAGGCTGAAATGTTCCAATTCCCGGTAACACAAACCAACTTTTTGCACCATTTTTAATTGGAGCAAAATCATGACCTGCAATTTGTGCAGGAGCAATTTTTAAAAGAATTAAGAGCATAATGCCGCCTATAAAAATATATAGGCTTAACTTTTCTAATTGTTCCAGATCGAAGTAATTAATAGCCACAATACAGATGACCCCGACCATGTAGTAAATGATCTGTCTGGTCCATGCATTAGATCCATATTGCCCAAACTGTCCCGCAGCATAAATAGCGATGACACTGATGGCAAAGAAGGCTAAAAATATAAAAATCAAATCTCCTTGATAGTAAGGAGATGTATTCTGCTTGTTCATGAACTAACCACCCTTATTACAAAACATAAAAGCCCTTATTTATATTAGATTGAAATTTTCACAAAAGCAACTCACCTTAAATATGACGGAAGTGACACCTGAAAGGTTCCATTCTAATTTCAAAAAATGAAATACTTTTCATCCTAACAATAGGAAAAAATTCCTTTCCACTCTATCATGACAACCGATCATAAGTCCTTTAAAAAGATTATTTTACAGATTTTAAGGGGAAAATTCAATGACTTATGTGGCGATATGAAAGGTGCACATCTTGCCAGCATAAGCTTAACTGAGGTATAAGAAAAAAACAATTTCTGCGGAATAAGGCCCATTTTCCAATTATTGAGTTTACTTCAAAGTCAATTGTGGTATAATATTTGTAACAAAATGTTCACAATATCTCCTAAAAACAGACACAATTGCATCCTGACCTCTCATTTGAATTGAACATCAACTTACAAAGGAGTTGGATACGATGGATATGTTCTTTGCGTACCTATGTATTGCAACAGCTACACCCCTGTTTTTATGGTTGGAAAACAGAAAGATTGCATTAGCATCTATTCCACCCATCATGATTATGTGGATTTTCTTCGGTCTTTACATGACAAGCAGTTTATCTCCAGCAGGACATACCTTCATGATCGCATTCTTTGCCATTAACGTGATTCTGGCTCACATTGCAGCTTTCCTCATCTATGGACTTCCATTCATTCGCAAAAGATTCAGCAGCAGATAGATATCGCATCATCAATTGGAAGCGTTATCACAATCAGCATAAAAACCACTCACCTATGAAAGATGAGTGGTTTTTTATTATTTCTCTGAATGCTCAGACTGCTTTGGCGCAGATGGTGAATAACCGTCTTTGCTGTTCTCTCCGTGGCTGTAGTGAGCCGCAAAGATCCAAACAGACCCGATGACGAAAATGATCGCACAGAACAGACCAAACAAAGTATTTCCGACTTGAACAGTTCCGTTCTCACTCTCTGTCATGTGCATGAACATGAACAGCTGCAAGAATGCTTGAATGAAGGCAAAACCAAAGATAATCCATAGTTTCGCAGAACTGCCAATTTCAGCTCCGATGGCAATCCAGAATGCTAAGATGGTTAGCACAATGGAGAGAATGAAGCCGACTACGTGTTTCCAAGGGAAGTGTTCGTGCTCTGCTGAGGAATGTGTTTTTCCAGCCATATCACAAAAGCCCCCCTAATCCGATCAAGTACACAGCTGTGAAGATGAAAATCCATACAACATCAAGGAAATGCCAGTATAGACTTGAGATAAAGATCTTCGCTGCTGTTTGTGGTGTTAATCCACGTTTTTTAATTTGGAACAAGACACCTGTAATCCAGAAGATACCGATGGATACGTGTAATCCGTGAGTTCCTAAAAGAACAAAGAATGCAGACCAGTATGCACTTGTATGGATGCTCGCACCCTCATGTACATAATGGAAGAATTCGAAAATCTCAAAACCAACGAAGCCTGCACCTAGAAGCAGTGTCAGAATCGTCCAAATGACAACCCCTTTTGTACTTCCACGGCGCATTTCATGAACGGCAATCCCGCATGTAAATGAACTCACCAATAGCAGGAATGTCATGATCAATACAAGCTTCATATCAAATAGCTCAGCTGGCAAAACGCCGCCAGCTGTTCTGCCATGAAGAACAAAGTAGGTCGCAAAAAGTGTTGAGAATAACACGATTTCCGCGCCAAGGAATATCCAGAAACCAAGGATGTTTAAACGTCCTGTTTCAGACTGATATTCAAGCGGTGCATTTGCATAGCTGCTATCATTATGTCCCATTACTTCTGCGCCTCCTTATTCTTTTTCTCTGTTTCAATCACTTCTTCAACAGGAATATAGTAGCCATCGTCATATTCAAATGAACGTAAAATCATTGTTGCGAATACACCGATTAAGCCGATAACGCCAATCCAGTACCATTCAAATACAAGACCGAATGCACCAAGTCCGAAGAATGCAGACATGATCAGCGGTCTGCCTGAATTGTGCGGCATGTGAATTTTCTTGAATTCTTTTTCAGGATGAACGTCTACATTGTTTTGCTTCCAATGATGGAATGCATCTGGTGACGTCACTTCTGGAAGTGCTGCAAAGTTATAATGCGGCGGAATTGCAGAAGATGTCGCCCAGTCAAGCGTACGTCCTTCTCCCCAGCTGTCTCCAGACACTTCACGTTTCGCGTGTCTCCAGCTGTAGTAAATGTTATAGCAAAGGATGATGAATCCGATACCCATCATGAATGCACCAATTGTTGAAATAAAGTTTAGTGCAGTCCAGCCATCTTCTGGTCCATACGTATAAATACGTCTTGGCATTCCTTGCAGTCCTAAGAAGTACTGCGGGAAGAAACAGATGTTAAATCCGATCATGAATACCCAGAAGAACCATTTGCCGATTCGTTCGTTTAACTTGTAACCAAACATTTTCGGATACCAGAAAACAAGACCTGCAAAACAAGCAAATACAGTACCTGCGATTAATACATAGTGGAAGTGGGATACTAAGAAGTACGTGTTATGGTACTGGTAATCCGCAGCTGCCATCGCAAGCATAACCCCAGTCACACCACCGATTACGAAGTTCGGGATGAAACCAAGTGCCCAAAGCATTGGGGATGTAAAACTGATACGGCCTCGATACATTGTAAAGAGCCAGTTAAAGATTTTCACACCTGTTGGTACAGAAATCGCCATTGTTGTAATCGAGAAGAATGAGTTAACCGCTGCACTGTTCCCCATTGTAAAGAAGTGGTGAACCCACACAAGGAAACTAAGAACAGAGATTGCCACAATCGATACAACCATCGCTTTGTAACCAAACAACTGCTTTCTTGAGAACGTCGCAAAGATTTCTGAGAAAATACCGAAAGCCGGCAGGATAACGATATATACCTCAGGATGTCCCCAAATCCAGAAAAGGTTCGCCCAAAGCATTGGCATACCGCCCGCTTCGAGTGTAAAGAATGCTGAACCGAATAAACGATCGAATGTCATAAGTGCTAAAGCAACTGTTAAAACAGGGAATGCGAAAACGATAATGACAGACGTGATCAATGTTGTCCATGTAAACATCGGCATACGCATAAGCGTCATACCTTTTGTACGCATTTTTAAGATGGTCACCATGAAGTTAATACCTGTCATTAGTGTACCAATACCTGCAATTTGGAGCCCGAGCAAGTAGTAGTTCTGTCCAGGTCCTGGTGAGAAATCATTTCCGGCGAGCGGCATGTAACTCGTCCAGCCTGCACTTGGTGATCCTCCAATAACGAAGGAAATGTTGAACAGCATTGCTCCGACCATAAATGTCCAGAAGCTCAAGTTGTTCAAATACGGGAATGCAACGTCACGTGCACCAATTTGAAGAGGAACCACGACGTTGATTAAACCAATTAAGAATGGCATCGCCATGAATAAAATCATGATCGTACCATGCGTTGTGAAAATTTCATTATAGTGGTTTGAATCTAAAAACGTATTATTAGGAAGCGCCAGCTGCGCGCGCATCATCAGTCCGTCTACCCCACCGCGGAAGAACATAATCACAGCAGCAAGGATATACATGATTCCAAGCTTTTTATGATCAACTGATGTCAGCCATTCTTTCCAGAGCCATTTCCACTTTTTGAAGTAGGTTAAAACAAACACAATGGCAATGGAAGTAAGAGCGATAGAAATTTGCGCACCAAGAATTAATGGGTCTCCAGTTACAAAAAACTCATCCCATTTTAAATGCATAACGGCCTCCTCCTTTCCTTAGTCAGTTTATTCGTTTTCTAGTTTTCTTTTATAGTTCTTCACATTCTCGAAAGGATCTGTCTTGGAATGCGGAGAAACTGATTGGTAACCTAAACGTTTGCGTGCTTGGAGTGCATATTCAGAATCCTCTCCGTGCTTCGCAAAAGATAAATGTGTTGATGAGAATGTCTGCACATCTGCAGCATCAGGAAGCATCAAGTAGTCATACGTTTTCTTCGTTAACTTTGGTGCTTCTTTTTTCGTTTTATTTACCCATTTATCATAGTCAGACTGCGTCATCGCATTGACTTTGAATTTTTGCTGAGCAAAGCCTTCGCCTGTGAAGTTGGCGTTTCTTCCTTCATATGTGCCTACTTCATCAGCTTGAAGATATTGTTCCATTTCCATTCCAGCCATCGCATACTTCTCCCCGCCTAGCTGAGGAATCCATAGTGATGCCATTGTATCAGCGGAAGTGATTTTGAATAAAACCGGCTGATCTTTTGGAATGTTTAAGTAGTTCACTGTTTCAATATTTTCCTCTGGATAACTGAAGATCCATTTCCAATCAACTGCTGTAGCATAAACGACAAGTGGATCTTTATGACTTGTTGCTTGAGGCGCCTCTTCCAAAGAGTAAATTGTTTTTACAGTTGGAACTGAAAGGGCAGCAACGATTAATATTGGGATCACTGTCCAGACAACTTCTAGAAGCGTATTCCCGTGTAGTTCTGGGTTATAAGAGGCGTTTCCAACGTCCTTACGCTCACGGTATTTAACCAAAATGATGGTAAACAGTACAAATACCGCACCAACGATAAAGAGCATGAATCCAATAGATAAAAGGATTAAGTCTTTTTGTTGTGCTGCGACTGGTCCTTTAGGATCTAAAACAGCGATATTGCTGCAACCTCCTAATACAAAAACACTCACGAGCATCGCTAATAAAAGCATAGGTTTAATGGCTCTGAACAAGAAGATCACCATCCTTCCTTAAATAATGTATAAATTGCTGAATAATTGTGAAAAGCCATCTGCCTTCGAAAACTTTTCTTCCCTTTGTAATGCTATCAAAATCTGTTGGAGTTAGCTTCCCTTTTTTCAAAAGTTCATTTATTTTTCAACAGATTTCTATTAAAATGTCATAAATTCGACATAAATATATATTATTGCACACACAATAAATTTCTAGGATTTTGAAAAGTTGAGAGTTGAAGGCAAAGGACATACAATCAAGAACTTTGTCAAATTTAGGTTTACCACAATAAAAAAGTTTGGTCAAATTTCAATTTAACTTTATGAAATTTTATCTAGGTAAACAATTCCGAAATAGGTATCCCCATATTTAACAAAAACCTTACTCATTTTAACGCAAGTCGACAAGAAAAGAAAGTATCGATCCTCCCCCTATGCGCTGTAATGATTGGTAATGGTGATAAATGAGTGGAAACTCGCTAAAGACTTCCAGCAAAAAACCGGCTCATCGCCGGCTTCTCATTATTCGTCTCTCACCAAAATGTCTGGTCGTCTATAGATGCTTCCTTCATGTTCTACGTCTATATACGTCCACTTGCCTGTATAGGTTAAAAAGCGATTTCCTTCTTTCTCAACGACCATCGTATCTTCTGATTTCAATCCTGGTAAGGAAGGATTCCAAGTGAATACTTGATGAAACTGGATCTCTTCCACCGATGTAGGAACTGCAATGATCTCTCTAGACACAAATCCAGTCTTGCCACCTTGGTGAAGCTTTTTCCAGCTATCAGGAAATCCTTCTTTTTCATATTGAGCAATGCCGGCCTTCAATACATCTCCAATGGTGTTCCCTGGACGAGTAGCCGCATTCATGACCGTGTCAATTCGCGCAAGCCTTTCCTTGCTTTCTTCAAGCTCCTTTGGTAGCTGTCCAAAGTAAACGGATCTTGTGACATTTGCCACAAGCCCATGCCGTTCAGCACAAAGGACAACCAGTGCATGCTTTTGAAGTGCTTTTTCTGTTGGGATCGGGTGGCGATATTGATGAATCCGGTCATCTGTCGCCACAAGCAGCACTTCTATCGTCATCCCCTGCCCGATCGCTCTTTGAGCAACAAGCGAAGCAATTTCATGCTCCGTCTGTCCTGGAACGATTTCTTGACAGACACTTTCTACAATAACAGCTGTGTCATGACAAAGGGTTTCGTATTGGCTGAGCTGTGGTGCTGAAAGGATTGATCGAACACGAGACAAATCGGGTTCGATCCATTCCACTCCTTCCATGTGAATATCCGCACCGATTCGTTTGTCTTTTATGAGTGTTTGAATGTAAGAAGTCTCATCCTCAAACCAATCCATTGTGACGACTTGAAAGGGATGGTCAAAATACGCCATTTCTTCTTCAATGATTCGTTTTTCTTCCATTTGATTCACAACTAGGACAATATCGTCTTTCAACACAAGGAGCTGACAAACGCCCTCTGGCGTGTTTAACACAATGTGGTTTCTTCTTCCTCCTGTAAGCCAAGAAAAGTTATTACGCTTTTGAATCAGAACACCGTCGAGTTGTTTTTCTTCCATTAAAGTTCTTACCTGTTCAATCATCAACTCATCACCTGCCTGTATGGAGTGTTTGAATGAAACGTTTAAATGCTGTTTTCCCTTGCTCTGTTCTTTTAAACACACCCGCCTGCGCGAGTATACGAGAAAAAATGAGGCCGATTTCTTTTTGTATGATGGCTTCTACGTTGTCCTTCGTAAAGGTATTCTCTTCGATCAGACGCTCTGCCCATGACTCGTGCTTCATGATAGATGGGCAGGCTTTGATTTCTTCAAGAGGGTTTTTGGATAGCAACGCCGCTTTTAGCTGGCTTAATTCCTCTGCTAATCTTCCAGGAAGCACGGCGAGACCCATGACTTCGATTAATCCGATATTCTCTTTTTTAATATGATGAACTTCTTTGTGCGGGTGGAAGATTCCGCCTGGGTGCTGCTTGTCTGTACGGTTATTTCGTAGCACGAGATCTAATTCGTACTCATCCCCATGGCGGCGTGCGATCGGTGTAATGGTATTGTGCGGGGTCTCTCCTGTATGTGAGAACAGCCCCGCTTCTGGATCTGAATACATTTTCCACTCATGTAATATAAAATCCGCTGCCTCCGCAAGCGTCTGCTGGTCGCTGCTTTGAAGCCTGATCACTGACATCGGCCATTTCACAATGCCTGCCTTCACCCTCGGAAACTTTTCGAGAGAAAACACTTCTTCCATCTTTGCTTTCGCCATCGGAAATTCATGAGCACCACCTTGAAAGTGGTCATGACTTAATATGCTCCCTCCAACAATGGGAAGATCAGCATTTGATCCTATGAAATAGTGCGGATATATAGATATGAAGGAAAGCAGACGCTCGAAGGTCTTTTTAGATATCTGCATTGGTTCATGCTCGCCCTTGAACACAATACAATGTTCGTTGTAATACACATACGGCGAGAATTGCATAAACCACGACTCATTTGTAAGTGTCACCGGAATAATCCGGTGATTCTGTCTTGCTGGGTGATTGATGCGTCCCCCAAACCCAACGTTTTCTTTACAAAGGAGACAAAGAGGATATTGCTTTTGACTAAGCTTTTTGGCTTCAGCGATCGCTTTTGGGTCCTTTTCCGGTTTCGATAGATTAATCGTGATCTCAAGCTCACCATCTTCTGTCGGTGTAAACCACTGCACATTTTTGGCGATTCTGCCTGTATGAATATAGTGGGCATGCTGCTGCATTTCATAAAACCAACTTGTCGCTGCCTTTGGTCCGCAATGCTTGCGTTTCTCTTCAAACTTTGCATAGATGACACTCGGAGGCGCCACCAAGCAGCCCATGATTTTGGCATCTAATAAATCACGATACGTATCTGTCCCGTCAGGAATAAGACCTGTTTCAACTGCCCAATCGAGCATCGGCATTAAGATGTCTTCAAGGTCGTTGTCTCCTGAGACTGTTCTTGCCTCAGCATCATCGAGACCAAGCACCTCTAGCAGCCGGTTCCTTGTATAATCCATATCTAGTGGTGATATCAGCTCTTTATTAACCCCATATTGAATCAGCTGTTCTAGCTTTTCAAAAATATCAATCGCCATTCCCTTTGTCTCCTCCCCTGCCTGCTACACGTTACTCACTTTGATAGCCATCTGGATGTTTCTGAAACCAATCCCATGCACTTTGAATGATGGTGTGGAGATCTGCATACTGCGGCTTCCATCCTAGTTCTTTCAGCGCTTTTTCTGATGAAGCAATCAGCTTAGCTGGATCACCCGCACGTCTTTCTGCCACCTGTGCTGGAATGGCATGCCCCGTCACTTCTCTTGCAGCTTCTACGACCTGCTTCACAGAGAAGCCTGTGCCGTTCCCTAAGTTGTACGTCGCGCTTCCTTTTCCTTCACGCAGACGCTCAACCGCTAGAATGTGCGCCTCTACTAAATCCATGACATGAATGTAGTCTCTAATGCATGTGCCATCCTCTGTTTCATAATCCTCACCGTAAATCATGATTTGATCACGCTTTCCTAAAGCCACTTGTAGAATAATCGGGATTAAATGCGTTTCTGGCTGATGATCTTCACCGACAATCCCTTCTGTATGAGCACCGGCTACATTAAAATAACGAAGCACAACATATTCAATACCATATGCCTGCTCAGACCACTTCAGCATTTTCTCAATCGCGAGCTTTGTTTCCCCATAAGGATTCGTTGGGTTCGTCTCATCCGTTTCAACGATCGGTACACGCTTTGGTTCACCATATGTCGCAGCAGTTGAAGAGAATACAATGCGTTTCACATCAAATTCATTCATCACCTGAAGTAAAGCCGTTGCCCCTCCGACATTGTTGTCATAGTACTTCAGTGGGTCTGTTACACTTTCTCCAACAAGTGAATCTGCCGCAAAGTGCATGACTGCTTCAATGTCATGTGTTTGAAAAACACGTCTTAAAAAAGCGTGATCCCTTAAATCCCCCTCTTCTAATACGGCACCCTTTACGACTGCCTCTTTATGACCTGTCTGCAAATTATCCACAATCACCACTTGTTCTCCTTTAGCCAAAAGAGCCGCTACCGCATGACTGCCAATAAAACCTGCTCCCCCACATACTAAAATTGCCATCAAAATTCCTCCTTCGTTAATTCTCTAGCGCCGCCTCCAATTCCAGCTGTGTAAAAAGAGGCTTGAATGCCTGTTTTTTCTTGATAAATCGCACCTGTTTCTTCTATAAATGAGTCCAGTAGCTCTTCTTTCACAATGCTGACGGTACAGCCCCCAAAGCCAGCACCTGTCATACGGGAACCAATCGCCCCTGGATGTTGCCATGCGGCTTCGGCCAGTGCATCTAGCTCATGCCCAGTGACTTCATAATCATTCTTTAAAGAAAGGTGAGATGCCTTCATGAGTGCACCTAGTTCTTCCATTTTATCATCTTTCAGAAAATTTACTGCTTTCATGGTCCTCTCGTTTTCCGTGATGGCATGTCTTGCACGTCTTCTACACGTTTCATCTTGTATCAAATGTTCATGCGTAGCGAATTCATCCACCGTGAGCTCACATAAATGCGCAATATCTCGTTCTTTTCTAAGATCGTTTAAAGCCGATTGACATTCTGAACGGCGTTCATTGTATTTGGAATCTGCAAGTGTTCGTTTTTTATTTGTATTGGCAATGACAAGTGCCAGACCCTCTTGCCGAAATGGGCTGTATTCAAAGGAAAGTGTGTCACAATTGAGCAAAATAGCGTGACCTTCTTTTCCAAGACTAATTGAAAATTGATCCATAATGCCGCAGTTCACGCCTATAAACTCATTTTCAGCACGCTGCGCAAGAAGGGCTAGGTCGATTTGCGTTACGCCGAATGACGACCATTCATTGATCAAGACAGCCGTGACGAGCTCAATAGAGGCAGAAGATGACAGACCTGCGCCATTTGGAATATTGCCAGCATACACAATATCAAAGCCTTCTTTCACATCCATGCCTGCTTCGATAAACTGTTGGAATACTCCCTTCGGATAATTCGCCCAGCCGTCCGATTCTGAGAAAGCGATTTCAAAAAGGTCGAACTCTTTCACACCTTCTTCTTCAAAATTCAAGGAATACATTCTGACGCGTCCATCTGATCGTCTTGCTCCCGCAGCATATGTACCAAGAGTGAGTGCACATGGAAAGACATGGCCCCCATTATAATCTGTGTGTTCACCAATCAGATTGACTCTGCCTGGGGCGAAAAAATAGCGGAGTTCTTGCTGATCTCCAAATTGCTGGTGAAATGCTGCTCGTAATGTGTCGATCATATCCATTCCCCTTTTCTCTTCTGATAATCTTATTTTAGTTGCCCCATCAGCTGAAGTTCAATGGTAAAAAAATCGTTAAAAAATACCCTTTTTTTGCTGTGAATGGTACGATGTGATATGAGGTGTAACATGATTCAAAATAGAAAAAGGTTGTTTTTTGCTGTGAAGGAGGGTTTCCAATTTGAAGAAGGAAGCATTTGCATTTCGTTTTCACCATTCTGATGTGACATTGCCGGCCCAAATCTGGTCTGTTGGCTGGGAAGTTCAATCATCCTCGTTATACAGCTGGAATGGCGTAGAGCGGAAGGATCAGGGCAAGTGCATCTTTCAGCTCACACTGTCTGGACACGGCATGATTGAAATCGGACAGAAACGATTCAAAGTATTGCCTGGACAGGCCTTTCTGGTGAAAAGCCCCAGTGCTTATCAATACTATTTTCCAGAAGACAGTGAACATTGGGAATTTCTCTATTTAACACTTTATGGGGAAGCCTGTGACCTTTGCTTTGATCAATTTATCGATCAAGGAAAGCAGGTCATGCGTTTTCATCCGAATTCCAAACCGATCCGCCTGCTAAAGAAGATTTATGATGAAGCCAGTGAAAGACGGATTACCAATCCATTTGAGGGGTCTAGCCTTGCTTATCAATTTGTCATGGAACTGTATTCATATTTGCCAAAGCTTGAGGGACAAATGGAGAAATGGCCTGAGCCCATCGTCCAAGCGGCCTTATTTGCAAGCCACCATTTTCACGAGGAGATTGGGCCTGACGATATGGCAGCTGCGGCACGTTTATCCAAAAGTCATTTTACGAGGGAATTCAAAAAGGCAACTGGCTTCACACCGATTCATTATTTAACCAATATTCGTTTAGAAAAGGCGGAAACGTTACTGAAAACAACGAAATACTCGATTGAAGAAATCGCCATACAGTGCGGCTACCGAAACGCGAATTACTTGAATAAAGTCTTTCGAAAGAAAATCGGCATGTCTCCAAAGCAACTCCGGGAAACAAGCGATGCATAATAAAAAGCAGCCGCTTTTCAATTGGCTGCTTCTTTTACGCTTTCGTCAGGTCAACACGAATTCTCCCTTGTCTTAAAACAATGGTCATTTGCGTATCAGGGGTCATTAAATTTTCTAAAATGTCCGTCGCTGTTTGAAGCGCAATGTCCATTCGGTTGATCTTTTCCTTTTCTTGTTCAGAAAATGCTTCTGGATGTGCGGTCATTTCTTTGACTAGCCTCAACACTTGTTCATGCTGCTTTTCTGTTTGTTGATATATGGCATCATATAATTCGTCTGGCCTGCTGCTCATTTCACATCACCTATCTTTTTCATGTGTTAAATCGCATCTTCTTTTGTTTTCTTGAAGACGAACCATTTACTGGCGACATAATTGACCACGACAATCACAAAGTTAACAAGAATTTTTGCGACGGTTTCGTTGAGCGCCATTTGGCTCACAAATAAAATCATCAGCCCCAGATCTACACCTAGAGACATGAGACGGACACTAAAAAATGAAGAAAGCTCACGCATCAGGCTTTTTGTGTCACGAGCCTTTTGCTTGAAGACATACTTCTTATTGGTGATATAAGCAAAGAGCACAGCAAATACCCATGAAACAACCGTTGCTGTTTTGTAATCCATAGAAAACATCTCAACGAATAAATAGAAGCTGACTATGTTGACAATGGTTGTACACACACCCATGATCAGATACATGACAACTTCTTGATACTTTTGAAAAAGGCTATACATGTCTTTCTTCATTCCTTCTTGGTGAATTCTGTTTCTTTTAGAATACCATCTTAAGAAGAACTTCCCAAACGAACAATATGTGCGTCCTGTAAAGATGAAATTTGTTCTCGCTGATGGCATATGTCAACCTTATGGGTTTATATGAGTCAAATGATTTAGGTCTTTATCATTATTTTAATTTATAATCTTTTAACTGACTTTACAATTGTTTATTATGAGAAGTAAGAATTCAATATTTATGGGTTTTTTAGTCATTTTTTTAGGGACGTGGTAGGTGATAGATTTTACAAAATAGGTTAAATGTCATCATTTTTCGACAAAAATCTATTTTTGTACTCCATTCACATACACGTACAGTTACTAGACGGTTTGTTCAAGTCATTGGTTGCAGATGAATATGTCTTATTGAACTGGAGGATATTATGGATACGCAAGTGAAAAGAAGAGTTGACGAAGAGTGGGTTTATTTGATTCAAGAAGCGAAAAAAATTGGACTAGGCATCGAGGAAATACAAGCTTTTTTAACATCCAACGGTGATCAGAAGATGATAAACAAACCGTAATCAACGCCGTTATCCTTTGTCTTTCAGATTGCTTTGGCTAAAGTTCTAACCTGTCAATTGACCTTTAAACATCCTTTCATGACGATACGCTACAATAATTGAACACCTCATCATACCAATCCCTTCCACTCAATGGGGTTCTGTCTTTCTATTTTTAGGAGGACAGTCCGTTCCCTGTTCTTTATATGACCCCTTTTTAGCTGTCATTCATGAAAATTGCCCATTTTCGTTATAAAACCAAGCTCCCCACCCATATATTAAGCATAAGACACAAGAAAGAAGAAAGGTGGGTGGCGCGTGAGTTCAGATTCCCTATCTTATTATCATCAAAAGAAGGATCAATATTATCACGGTGTGAACCCTGTGATTGTCCATCGTATTCGCAAGGAATGGACGTCTATCTTGGATATCGGATGCGGCACAGGCCAGCTTGGAAAAGTCTTAAAACAACAAGACCGTACCATATATGGAATTGAATCTTTTGAAGATGCAGCAAAGCAGGCTGAGAAAGCGCTGGATCATGTTTTATGCGGCAATATTGAACAGATGGCGCTGCCTTATCAGCATGAACAATTTGACTGCATCATTTTCGGAGATGTTCTTGAACATTTATTGGACCCTTGGGCCGTTTTAAAAAAGGTCAAACCTTTTCTGAAAAAGGAAGGGGTCATCTTGTCTTCCATTCCGAATATTGGTCATATTTCAACGGTTTTAGAATTACTGGCTGGGAGATTTTCTTATACAGATGCAGGATTAATGGATCAAACACATTTACGCTTCTTTACCCTTCACGAAATTCATGCCCTCTTTCAGTCAGCCGGGTTTCATGTTCGTGAGCTTGAAACCATTCGTGTACAACACCCTTCCTATACGGGCGTCATGAATGATCTACATGAATTACTCGTAAAACATGGCATCCGTTTTGATTTTAACGAGGCAGCGACAGCCTATCAATACGTGGTTGAGGCGGTTCAACTCAATGAGTAGCCCCACCATCTTATTTGTTTTATGTGTAAATGATGAGTCGATGTTTCAAGCTTGCTTCCGGCAGCTCGCTTCACTTCCTGCTCCGCACGGGTATCATGTAGAGGTTTTGCCCATTAGACATGCATCAAGTATGGCCTCTGGATACAATGAAGCTCTCACTCATCCTGCACAGTTTAAAATTTATCTTCATCAAGATACACTCATCGTCAAACAGCATATGCTTCTCGAGCTGATCCCACTTTTCTTGCAAAATCCGTCACTTGGCATGCTTGGGGTAATAGGTGCAGAAAGTGTGCCAGACAATGGAATCTGGTGGGAGAGCCATGATTGCAGAGGGAAAGTCATTGAATATCGGCACGACACCTATCAGCTGCTAACGTTTGAATCTGGCCATCCACAGACAGAGCCCCAAGGTTATATCAAAGCTTCAGCTATTGACGGTCTTTTTATGGCAACACAATATGATATCAAATGGCGTGAGGATCTTTTAGACGGCTTTCATTTTTATGATGTGTCACAGTCTTTTGAGTTTGCACAGCAGGGATATGAGGTTGGGATTGCAAGGCAAGTGGAGCCCTGGTGTATTCACAAATGCGGAGATCATTTTGATGCAGAAGCATATGAAAAAGCAAGACAAACATTTCTTGCGCATTATCGGTAGAAAGCACCCTTTTCGGGTGCCTTTTTTATGATATACTGTCATAAACAACCAGATCGTCTCATATGCATTGGAGTACCTTGTCCCTAATTCGTACAAAGGAGGAAACAATGGCAGACAAAAACGTTCATTATAAGAAGGTTGCCGCTTCAAAGGATTTTCGAAAACTTCTTGAGGAAAAACGCAGATTTATCGTACCGATGACGATTTTCTTTTTTCTCTTTTACTTTTCACTTCCGGTTGCTACATCCTACTTCACCTTTTTGAACACGCCAGCAATTGGAGCGATCACGTGGGCTTGGTTATTTGCCCTCACGCAATTTGTGATGACATGGGTTTTATGTGGGCTTTATGCAAAAAAAGCAGCTCAGTTCGACAAATATGTAAGCGCTTTAAAAATTGAATCAAGAGGTGATGACGAATGAGCATGACCGCTTTTATTTTATTCATAGCGATCGTAGGGCTCACATTGGTCATCACGTATTTTGCTGCGAAAAAAACAAGCAATGCGAGTGATTTTTACACCGCAGGCGGCGGACTGACTGGATTTCAGAACGGCCTTGCCATCGCCGGGGACTATATGTCTGCTGCTTCATTTTTAGGGATCGCCGGCATGATCGCCTTAAATGGATTTGACGGCTTTTTCTATAGTATTGGTTTTCTTGTAGCGTATCTTGTCGTCCTTTATGTCGTGGCTGAACCGCTTCGAAATCTAGGAAAATATACGATGGCTGATATGATTGCTGCACGATTCAAACGCCCTGCTATTCGAGGCGTGGCTGCTTTTAACACCATCACGGTTTCCACTTTTTATATGATTGCACAGCTTGTTGGGGCAGGTGCATTAATCAAACTGCTTCTTGGCATTGATTACTGGATTGCGGTGCTGATCGTAGGTGTCTTGATGACCATTTATGTCGTGTTTGGCGGCATGATCGCAACCAGCTGGGTACAGATCACGAAAGCTGTGCTTCTCATGCTGGGCACGCTGATTATTTCGCTGCTTGTGTTTGCCAAGTTTGATTTTAGCCTGCTGAAGATGTTTGAGCAGATGAAAACAGCGACCCCGCTTGGTGGGGCATTTCTTCACCCGGGAAATAAATATGATGTGCCTTTAGAGACCCTGTCTCTGAACCTTGCCCTTGTGCTAGGAACAGCAGGTTTGCCGCATATTTTGATCCGTTTTTATACGGTAAAGGATGCCATTTCGGCGCGTAAATCTGTTCTATCTGCTACGTGGATCATCGGGATTTTTTATTTAATGACGGTTTTCCTCGGCTTCGGTGCCGCTGCTTTTGTCGGAACAGATGCAATTACGGCAGCCGATGCAGCAGGAAACATGGCAGCGCCACTGCTTGCACAGGCACTGGGGGGAGATTTATTATTTGCCTTTGTTTCCGCTATTGCCTTTGCGACTATACTGGCAGTGGTCACCGGTCTCGTTTTATCCGCCGCGTCTGCCTTTGCTCATGACTTTTATAGCCAGATTATCCGCAAAGGGAAAGCGAGTGAACGGGAACAGGTGAAGGCGGCACGCTTTGCTTCTATCGGCGTGGCCATCCTTTCCATCATTCTTGCATTATTTGCGCAATCTTTAAACGTCGCTTTTCTTGTGTCACTTGCCTTCGCAGTGGCAGCAAGTGCGAATTTACCGTTGATTATCTTCACTGTCTTTTGGAAACGATTTAACTCAACAGGTGCTATCGCAGGAAGCTTAACAGGTCTTCTGAGCGCACTCCTGATTGTGTCACTCAGCCCAAGCGTCTGGGACCCATCAGGGGCAGCCATTTTCACAGGAGAGCCGCTTATCCCACTGTCGAACCCTGGGATTATCTCGATCCCGCTCGGATTCCTTGCGGCTTACTTAGGCACCATTTTCTCCTCTGAAAAAGCAGATGAAGACACCTTTACTGAAATTCAAGTAAAAGCACACACAGGTATGCATATGGATACAGATTGATGAGAAAAAGCCGGCTGCTCTGCCGGCTTTTTCAGTGTTCTTGCTATTTCAAAACTGTACTCAATATGGGATAAATTGGCCTTTTAATCTCTCTTTATATCTTTCTAACTTGTCACATTTCCTCAACGTGATCAACGAACAGCATGTGATGATGATCAGCAAAATTTCATGAACTTCTCCTCTGTTATCAATGATTCTTTTCAATCCTATTACCCCCATAGACTTCAATTCTCTTGTTATTCTTATGTTATCATTTTAAACACATACTGGAAATTCACCCCACAAGGAAGAAGTGAAACATATGCATAAATTGTACTCAGCAAAATTATTATTTGAATCTAGCTCCTCACCAAAGGTGAGACCGGATAAAATCTTTGAGGAACGAATCATTTTAGTGAGAGCAAAAAACAATCGAAAAGTGAAACAAATCGTCAAAGACCATTTTCCAGATGAGACATTTGAAAATGGGGATCATGGACAAACAACCACAAAACTAGTAGCCGTACTAGATATCTTTGAGCTAGTTGAAAACTTAGACGAAGGTCCCCTGCATTTAAGCGAAGTGTACAGCCGATATCTTCTTTTTGATCAAGAAACATCTGCTAAAGAAGCGATTGACGCTTATTCGTTAGACAAATAAAAGAAGTCTAAGCTACCAGTGTGTGAACTCAAATTGCTAAACAGTTAGATAAGAGGGATAAGTGCACTAATAATGGTTGGATAGATATATATTAGGAGGACTGTTGTGAAGAGGATAATCAAGTATGCAGTGATGATTTTATTTATGAGTGTATTTTTCTATTATTACAATATGTTTGTACCTAAAAACGTTCTGTACATTTTCATTGCATTTCCATTTTGTTTTGTTGCTATAAGTTTGATTGATAAGCTATTTACGGATAAATAAATCTAATAATAAGCAAGCCTCATGCTTGCTTATTATCTCATACTGTCTAATTAGAGGGGATAATATCCGCTCTGCCGGCTTTTTAATATCGCTGGAATAACTCTGGGTTTTTCGGGACGTTTTCTAAATAAACGATCTTTCCTTGATCATCCAGCTCCGCAATATCAATGCCTTCTGCTGTATATACACGACCGTCTGTTAACTTTCCGCAAACAGCCCAGTTTGTTTCATACTTCCCATCTTCTCGTTTCACCCAGCCATCCCACATGTGCTTAATGTCTTCATGTACGTGGAAAAATGTGTTCAAAAACTGTGTGAACGCTTGGATGCCAGGCTTTTCAGCACCATTTAAGACAATCATGACATCATCAGAAAACAATGCCAGCAATTCGTTCATTTGCTCTTGCCCTTTTCCCGCTTCATCATATCGGCGAAAATACGTATCGAGCACTTCCATGATTCATTCTCCTTTATTTACCTGTCATTTCGAAAACAATCAAACAATTAGATTGTACACAATTGTATCTCTTCTGTCTATTTTTCACGCAGGTAGAAAAGACATGGATGAGTCAATCCATGTCTTTTAGAGATGAAAGAGCTGCTTTCTCTGACTCGACGAGAGATGTTAGTTCTTCCGCAGCTTCTTTCGGATCAGCGCTTTGGCTAATGGCGCTGATGATGCTAATGCCATCGGCTCCCGCTTGGATGACTGGTGCCGCATTTTCATACGTGATCCCGCCGATGCCCACAATAGGAATGTGAAGACCATGTTGACGTACTTCGTTGATTAAAGAAACACCCTGGACACTGCGTGTATCCTTTTTTGTTTCTGTAGGATAGACTGGACCCATCCCAACGTAGTCTGCCCCGTCCTTCATCGCTTGCCTCACTTCATCTAGATTGTGCGTGGACACGCCTAATATTTTATTCCCGATTCTTTGCCGTACATCTTGTGCAAGTGTATCTTCCTGCCCAACATGGACACCATCTGCATCAAGATCGATTGCAAGTTGTACATCATCATTTACGATAAAGGGAATATTCGCTTCTTGGCAAAGTGCTTGAATCTGCTGAGCGATTTTTTTCTTTTCTTCACCTTGCAGAGCACCTTCACCCTTTTCACGAAACTGAAACATCGTGATCCCGCCTTGAATGGCCTCTTTCACCACATCAAGCGGATGCCGGCTTGTATTCGCTGTTCCCATAATAAAATAAACCGATAATTGCTGTTTGATTAGCTGCTGATCAACCTTCGTCATGCAAAACTCCCCCTATTTTTCCTAACGTGATTACATCTTGACCATTTGTATTGGACAGCGCGTTTAGCAATTCGATTTGAAAGGTCCCTGGCCCTTTCTCATCTGTCTGCTGAGCTGCCTTTTCTGCAGCGACACCATAAAACAGCAGAGCTGATGCCGACGCATGAATTGGACGTTCCCCTGTTGCACAAAATGCCCCTATGACAGAGGTGAGTAAACAGCCAGTCCCTGTCACCTTGGTTAACCATTCGTGTCCATTATGAATAGATAGAACCTCTTCTCCATCTGACACGACATCCACTTTCCCCGTAATCGCCACAACGGTTTGAAGGGCTTTTGCCGCCTGCTTTGCTAAAGACGATACATCTCCATTTGCCCCTTTTGCATCAACCCCTTTTGACTGCCAGCCATTCACTCCAATTAAATGAGCTATTTCAGCAGCATTCCCTCTGACAATAGTGATGTCCACTTGCTGTAACAGCTGTTTCGCCGCACTCGTCCGAAACGTTGTCGCACCAACACCAACAGGATCTAATAGAACTGGTACACCTTTTTCATTGGCCGCTTGTCCAGCAATGATCATTGCCTCCACTGTATCATTTGTTAGTGTGCCGATATTCAGCACAAGTGCATCCGCTAATTGCGCCATTTCTGCCACTTCTTCTTTGGCGTTTGCCATGACTGGAGAAGCACCTAAAGCAAGCAGTCCATTCGCTGTAAAGTTCGTCACAACTTGGTTGGTGATATTATGGACAAGCGGATTTTCCGCTCGAACCTTTTCCAAAAGATGAGACACGCAGCTTAATTTCATCTGTATCGTCCTCCCTTTTACTCTGCATCCCACACATAGGATTTTGTATGCTTTAACCATTCTCTTGCAGCAAAGGACAAGTAGCGGTCCTTTCGCCAAATGACACCCAAATGCCACGGAATAGACGGATTTAAGGAAATGATCCTCACTTTATCAGGATCTAGATCACGGCAAATCCGTTCAGGCAGAAGCCCGATTCCAAGGTTCTCAGCAACCATTTCACTGATGAAATCCCATTGTGACGTTTCATAAATAACGTTTGGCCTGAATCCCGCATTCATACATTCATTTAAGATTCGGCTGTGCAGAACGAAATCTTCTCGAAAGAAAATAAAAGACTCTTCCTTTAAATCAGCCAAATGAACCTCATCACGTCCTGCCATCGGATGTGATGGATGGGTGACAAGCTTCATATTCTCTTTAATGATGGTGTATGTATGAAAAATTTTATCATTTGCAGGTAGAACAATGACACCAATATCTAATGATCCATCCTCTACCCCTTCCTCTACTTTAATGGAGCCGTGCTCCACCAATTGAAAGGTGACATCTGGATACTGCTGGCGGAATTCCCCCATCACATTTGGGAAAAAGCTTGATCCAATCATGGGCGGCAGTCCTATTCGGATATGTCCTTTTTTCACATTCATTAAATCATTTAATTCACTCGTTAAATTCTGAAAGGATTGTGTGATTTCACTCGCCTGTGTATACATGGTTTGTCCAGCATCTGTCATTTCAACCTGTCTGCCATTACGGTAAAACAACTGCACACCTAGCTCATCCTCTAGGTTTTTGACCATCTTGGAAATGGTCGGCTGCGACACATAGAGCGATTGCGATGCTTTCGTAAAACTCTTTAACCGTGCCACTTCTAAAAAATATGTTAAATGTCTGATGTCCACATGGTTCACCCTTTCTATAGACAAAAGGAATACTAACTATTCGATATATGTATTTTACCTATAATAGAACGTGCTGTACACTTTAAAGTAAGCTCACCAATTAGAACGTTGTATTGTTTTTGTGAAACAGTGAACAATTTATATAGAAAAAGGAGTGAACAGAAAGTGCAATTGCTCAAAACGTCGCTGATTGCTACCCTTCAGATTATGGCTTTATTTGCTTTTGCGAAATTGATGAATGTGCTAGCGGCCTTTTTGCATTTAAGAATTCCGGGCACGATCTTAGGCATTCTTGTCATTTTCTTATTACTTCATTTTAACATCATTAAATTAAAATGGATTGAACTTGGCGCCGTATGGCTGCTCGGAGAACTGCTGCTCTTCTTTATCCCTTCAGCAGTAGGTGTGATTGATTACGGAACATTACTTTCTCAATCTGGCACAAGTATTGTCCTTGTGGTTTTACTTAGTACCTTTGTGGTCATGCTCTCGACTGGCATGATGACGCAGATGATTGCGAAAAGAAAGGAGCGAAAAAAGCTATGTTAGTTGGTGGACTATTTTTGATCTTAACCATTCTGATCTATCTCGGATCAAAAGCGGTTTATAAACGTCATCCGAAAGTCTATGTCTCCCCTTTACTTGTAACACCGGTTGTTCTTGTGGTCTTGCTGTTAATCGTGAACATTCCTTACGATGCTTACAATCAAGGCGGAAAATGGCTGACAAATATGCTTCAACCTGCGACTGTGGCATTTGCCATTCCTTTATATAAGTATTTTCATATTTTGAAGAAGCATGCAGTAGAAATTATTTTGAATGTGGCTTGCGGTTCTATCGTTGCGATTTTATCAACAGCGTTTATCGCTAAATTGTTTCATTTGGACACGAGTCTGATCGAGAGCCTCGTCCCAAGGTCCGTCACAACACCCGTTGCAATGAGTGTGTCTGAAATGATTGGCGGGATGCCGTCCGTTACGGCTGTATTCGTCATTTTAACAGCATTATTTGGTTCAATCATTGGGCCATTGGTTATCCGTTATTTCCGCATTGATAATGACATTGCAATGGGCGTTCTGCTTGGTACAGGAGCACACGGTGCAGGCACATCGAAGGCCTTTGAACTGAGCTCCGTCTCAGGCACGATCTCAAGTGTGTCCATGATCATTTCGGCCATTATTACATTATGTGCAGCGCCTATCCTGATGTCGTTTGCCTTATAGAAAAAGCCATTTCCCCTTATCGGAAAATGGCTTTTTCTTATGCTTGGATGAAGACAACCTTTAAATAGTTCCCCTCAGGATAATTTTTCGTTGTACGGAAGTCCTCAGGAAGTGTATATTCCTCAAGAATACGATACGTTTTCCCCGATTCTTTAAAGGCCTGTGCAATAAATCCTTTAAACTTTTTCATCCCAAATGCACTGCTATTGGTTGACGCCACAATGACGCCGTTCTCAGCTGTGATCTGGATGGCTTCTTTTAATAGTTTCTTATAATCCTTCGCCGCACTGAATGTGTGTTTCTTCGTTCGTGCAAAGGAAGGTGGGTCCAAGATCACAACATCATAGCTCCAGCCTTTTTTCGCCGCAAACGGGAAATATTTAAAGACATCCATGACTTTGATATCCTGCCCGTCTACATCAATGCCATTCACTTCAAACTGCTCGGATGTTTTTTTCAAACTGCGGTTTGCAACATCTACACTTGTCGTACGGCTTGCCCCGCCAAGCGCTGCTGCTACAGAGAAAGCGCCGGTATAAGAGAACGTATTAAGGACGGTCTTTCCTTTTGCATAGCGATCTCGAATTGCTTTTCGCACATGACGCTGATCAAGGAAAATACCTGTCATCGCACCATCATTTAGATAAACCGCCACGTTCATCCCATTTTCTTTGACGATAAAAGGAAATTCACCTTTCTCCCCTTTTACAAAATCGTCATCTTCGATATATTGTCCAGACGTATCAAATCGTTTCTTTTCATAAATGCCTTTATAGTCAGGGTACACCTGCTCAATCGCAGCCAATACATCTTCTTTTAATGTATAAACACCTTCGCTATACCATTGGATGAGATAGAATCCATCATAATAATCAATCGTGATTCCACCAATTCCATCCCCTTCCCCATTGAACACACGGAAAGCCGTCGTCTGTGCATCACGAAATAGATGCGTTCTGCTTTTGGATGCCTGTTCAAGTTTAGAAACAAAAAAGGGCTGATCTATTTTTTCGTTAGCGTCAAAGGAAAGCACCCAACCGATGCCTTTATTTTGCACACCATAATATCCTTTCCCTAAAAAAGAGCCTCTTTCATCTACCCATTCAATGAGCTCGCCTTCCTGTACACCGTTCACACGCGACACAGCATCTTTTGAAATAAGCGGATATCCCTTTTTCACTTGTTCTGCAAATGTTTGTTTTAATGAGATTTTTTTCATTTGTGTCATCCTTATCCTAAATTGACTCTCTCTATCCTACCATATGAATGTATACGTTACTTCTATTATGATAAGATGAGGAGAAAAATATCAACTCGACATAGAGGAGGCTCTTTTTTGACAACATTACGCTTAGATCATACAGGGATTATGGTGACAAATATTGATCAGTCCATTGATTTTTATGAAAAAGTGGTGGGCATGAAATTAAAGGATCGCATCACTCATACAAACGGAGTCATTGAACTTGCCTTTCTTGGCTTTAAAGACGAAGCGGAAACGGAAATCGAACTCATTCAAGGGTATAGCAGTGACCTTCCATCTGAAGGAAAGGTTCACCATCTCGCCTTCACAACAGATAATATTCACGCTGAATTTAACCGTATTCAAAAGCTGCAAATTGAGCTAATAGATGAAGAAATCACAACATTGCCCAATGGCTATTGCTACTTCTTTTTCCGAGGGCCAGACCAAGAGTGGATTGAGTTCTTCCAGCGATAATATTTCCTAGGAAATGCATGCGAATCGGTATATTCATTCTCGTCACAAAAGAAAAAGAGTAAGAGCATACCTGCTCTTACTCTTTTTTTATAGCACCTTACTAAGAAATGATTTGGTACGCTCATGCTGCGGGTTTCCAAAGAGTGCTTCTGGTTTGTCTTCTTCGACGATATATCCGCCATCCATAAAGATCACGCGATCTCCCACTTCTCTTGCAAAGCCCATTTCATGTGTGACGACAATCATCGTCATTCCTTCGACTGCTAATTGTTTCATAACAGCTAATACATCCCCAACGACCTCAGGGTCAAGAGCAGATGTCGGCTCATCGAATAAGAGCACTTTCGGGTCCATCGCCAAGGCTCTTGCAATGGCAACACGCTGTTTTTGTCCACCAGATAATTGGTTAGGGTAACTTTTTGCCTTGTCTTTCAAGCCGACCTTTTCAAGCAAGTCTAATGCTTTATCGACTGCGGCTTTCTTCTCCATCCCTTTTACTTTCACCGGTGCGATCGTGATATTTTCTAACACGGTTTTATGAGGAAATAAATTAAAGTGCTGAAACACCATGCCAACTTCTTGTCGTACTTTATTGATATTCACTTTTGGGTCTGTAATCGTATGTCCGTGGACAACAACTTCCCCAGCCGTAATATCCTCTAATTTATTGAGACATCTTAGAAATGTGCTTTTCCCTGACCCTGAAGGACCAATGACACATACAACCTCTTTTTCCTCGATGACTGCATTAATATCCTTTAAGACTTCGTTATCACCAAAGGATTTCTTCAAGTTTTTCACCGTAATCATACTCATTTCACATCAAATCTCCTTTCTGCGTAGCTAGCCAGTAGAGAAAGTAAATAAATGATCACGAAATAAATGACACCGACAATGAGCCAGACATTCAAAGGATCAAATGTAGCCGATGCTTGAACTTGTCCCCGCTGCATGATATCAGCAATACCGATAATCGATAAGAGAGAGGTGTCCTTCAAACTGATGATGGCTTGGTTCGTAATGGCTGGAAGCATACGGCGGAATGCCTGTGGAAGAACGATAAAACGCATGTTTTGTCCACCTGTGAATCCTAAAGAGCGTGCGGCTTCTGTTTGTCCTTTATCAATGGACTGAATCCCTGCACGAATGATTTCTGAGAAATAAGCTCCTGCATTAATCGCTACTGTAATAATCCCTGCCGGCACTCGATCAAGCGAAATGAATTCAAGTGTATTAAGCCCAAAATAAATGAAGAATAGCTGTACGATAAATGGCGTACCTCGAATGGCATTGACAAAAACGAGTGAAATAAAGTTCAAGATTTTAAATGGTGATAGGCGGAATAGCGCCACAATTAACCCGATGATAAAACCTAAAATGATAGCAACAACAAAGATATATAAAGTGGTTTGCAAACCATCCATTAAATACGGAAATGCATTAACAATCGTATCCATGTTTCTCCCTCCCTAATTCACATACGGTTGACACATAAAGAAAGCGCGCTCTGAGCGCGCCTCGCTTGTGTTATGACTTCAAATATTTCTCAATAATTTTGTCATATTCACCGTTTTTCTTTAGGTTTTCAAGCCCTTTATTGATTTTCTTCAATAAGTCCTGATTTTTCCCCTTCATGACTGAGATCCCGTATTGGTCGCCATTCAAGCGGTCTCCAACTGTTTTCAATTTCAAGTCTTGCTGTGCGATCGCATACGTAATGACAGGATAATCCTCAATTAAAGCATCTGCATTTCCATTAGATACTTCTTGGAACATAGATGGACTGTCATTGAATTGAACTACTTCATACCCATATTTGTCTGCGTTATCTGATGCAAATTTTGCACCTGTTGTCCCATTTTTAACAGCTAGCTTTTTCCCCTTTAAATCATCAATCGATTTGATGCTGCTGTCCTTTTTCACAACAACTGTCAGACCAGCGTCGAAGTATGGATCTGAAAAATCCACTTTCTTTTTACGCTCATCTGTAATACTCATACCACCCATTCCAACATCAAGCTGACCTGCTTGCATCGCTGGAATGATCCCTGAGAAATCCATTGCTTCAAGCTTCACTTTGAAGTCTTGGTCTTTTGCAATTGCGTTAATTAAATCAACGTCTATTCCCTCATATTTACCGCCCTTTTCAAATTCAAATGGCGGATATGTTGTATCTATCCCGATTTTATATGTGCCTTTGCCTTCTCCCGAACCGCTGTCCGATTTTGAACCACAGGCTGCCATGACGAGCACAACAATTAGTCCCATGATCAGTAACATCGATTTCTTCATAAAACACGACCCCCAATTATCAGTTTTGTCTAAATATTCGCAACAACAATCTTACTATACCACGCTAAAGCTATACTGTGTGATATTTTTTATCAATACCAAAGATCCATACAATTCTAGATCGATAGTCTCTTTAAATTTTACTTTTTTGCGAATAACTCATTTTATTCTGAAAGAAGCATGTTTCACAATATTCATGTGATATAATCTCACAAAAAACCGCGAACACTCCTTTTTCAATACCACTTCTTTCTCACCTATGAAAAAACCCTCTTTCACTGTCTCTCTTCCCCTATTGATATCCTGATATATTTTTTTCAACATCCTCTTTTTACCTAAAAAAATGTAAACGTATACAATTTGATCGCTACTCCCTATTTTTTTCACTACTGGTTGAATTTACATCAAAAAACATGTTTTACAAATTGAGATAGACCGCTTAAAATATAAGAAGATACTTAATATGGAAAGATGATTCAGACAAATAAGAATCCGCAGAAATGAATAGGTGAAGAAAGGAGGATACCAATTGGCAGAAACAGGTGTTTTGTCATCCGTTGATGTAGCAAATATGCTAAATGACTGGTATGTCTTGATGAAAAAAAGAGACATACAAGAAGCCATACAGCTAAAAGAAGAGATTCTTCAAGCATTTGATCGAATGGAAGAGAATCAAGATGTCTTACTCTACTATCAACTTTTAGAATACCGTTTCAAAGATTTAGTCGAAGATACAGCTTCGTTAGATCACAGTCTTTTTGTGGATGAAAATGCGATTCGTACAGATGATATGCTCAGCTACTATTTCTATTTCTTTAAAGGCATGTATGAAATGCGCAGAGGGAATCAAGATTCAGCATTTCACCATTTGAAATTGGCAGAGGATAAATTAGATCTCGTACATGATGACATTGAAAAGGCAGAATTCCATTATAAAACAGGCTGTCTATACTATAATATAAGATCCACACTTCTCTCCATCCACCACTTAAAAAAGGCTTCGTCTATTTACGACGCAGATCCATGTTATGTGAAAAAATCAATCAGCTGTCAAATGATGCTTGCTCTGAATTATGCGGATCAATCTAAATATGATGAGGCAGAAACTTTGTTTGGACAGGTGATTCACTCACTAGAACAGATGGAGGATCCAGATTTACTTGGTCACGCATATTGCAATGCAGCCTTTATTAAAAGTCTAAGAAGTGAATACAGTGAAGCTGTGCCGCTCCTAGAAAAAGCTTTATTGATTGAGGCATTCGAAACTTCTTCTCCAGGCGGTTATTTACTGGCCTTATATGCCTACACGAAAGCGCTATTTAAGCTGAAAAAGCCTGGTTTGTTCCACTATTATGTACAGCTTTCACTTCAAAAAGCAGAAAATTTAAAACAACGAAACATTTCACTTAAATTATCCATTTTAGAAACATTGATGCTCCAGCCAAACAACATGATTGAGCAGATCATTTCTTATTGTGATCAATTAGAATCTATGAATTTCCTTGTTGATCTTGAGGCTATCTGTCAGGATGTAGCCGCCTACTTAACTGAAAATGGTCTTCCGAAAGAAGCAATGTATTTTCAGAACAAGGCATTGTCATTCAAAACTTGTTAAGAAGATGGAGTGATGTATGATGAAAAAATGGCTGATCTCAAGCGCGATTTTTGCGCTCTTGTTCACAGGTGTTTGGATTGGTACTTCTACACAAAAAGGCAGCCCGTCTGCACAATCGCAAGATGACGGTACGATCATTCAAAAGAGAGATCGAGGCACCAATCCTTAATAAGACTGAAAAGAGTAGCTGTCATTCAAAACAGCTACTCTTTTTATTGGTTAATCAATTTCTCGTTTGATATTTTGCATTTTTTCATCTAAGTAGTGAGCGATATCTGCCGCTTCCTTTAGTTCATCGGTGAGCTGATGAGGAACATCGTTTTGCAGTTTATAATAGATTTTATGTTCGAGACTCGCCCAGAAATCCATCGCAATGGTCCGCACCTGAATTTCAACCTTCACATGCTCCACACGATTCGTTAAGTAAACAGGAATCTCAACAATTAAATGAAGACTTCGATAGCCATTTGGTTTCGGATGCTGAATGTAATCCTTCACTTCAAGGATCTTTAAATCCTCTCTTTGCCTCAGAACATCAATGATGTTATAGATATCTTGAATAAACGAGCAGATGATGCGGACACCAGCGATATCATGTATGTACTCCTTGGCACATTGTGTGGTGATGTCACATCCTTTTCTCGCTAGTTTATTCACGATGCTTTCAAAGGATTTGATCCGTGATTTTGTATGCTCTATTGGGTTGTGTCCATGGATTAAATTATATTCCTGACTAATAATCGAAAACTTTGTATCCATTTCATCTAATGCAAATTTATATACTAATAATTCATTTTTCCAGTCTTCCATGACACTTTTCAAATCTTCTACATGAGTTGCTGACATATTCATTTCTTTTTGTCATCTCCTTTTGGCAAACAGCTGTTACACTGCTTTCCGTTTACTAGACGGAGAGAGAACACAAATGGTTTTAAAAAAGTACATCTTAGCCCCGTTGTTTGTAATAAGTCAGCGCGAGTGCCAGTGCAAGTACAGATCCTTTCACGATATCCATTGCATAATACGGGACAGACATCATCACAAGTCCATTTTGCAAAATACCGATGAGCACCGCACCAATAAACGTACCGAATGCGTTTGGTTTACCTGCTCCCATGACTGAAAACCCGATAAAAGCAGCAGCTACCCCATCCATTAAATATGGCGTTCCTGCGTTAATTTCTGCTGTCATCACCCTTGATGCCAGCACGATACCACCGATCGCCGCAAATAAGGCAGACAACAGATATGCTGCGATTTTGTATTTGTTCACATGAATACCAGACAATCGAGCGGCTTCTTTATTTCCACCAATGATATACATCAACCGCCCATGCTTTGTGTAAGTCATAAAAACATGTGCAAAAAGCACAATGGCCGCCATAATCAAAATGATATAGGGGACCTGCCCAATCTTGCTGAAAAAGGCAGGGATGGTGCCAGTTGAAAAAGTACCATCAGGCAGCACCATATTTTCAGAAATGGTCGCACCTTTCGTATAGGTTTGTGCCAGCCCTTGAATGATAAACATCATGGCTAGTGTCATGAGCATATCTGGAATCTTCATTTTGACAATCATCCAAGCATTCAGCAAACCGACAATAAGAGAAGCCGCCAGCGCAGAAAGGATCGCAATGAGTGGGTTTTGCGAGAACCATACAAACATGGAGATCACAATTGCATTTGATAACGTTGCAACTGAACCTACAGATAAATCAAAGCCATTCACTGCTAATGAGATCGTCAGCCCTACTGCAATGATGGTTACAATCGAGATCGATCGTAAAATGTTGATGATATTTCCTGACTGTAAAAATGCCGGATTGGCTGCCGCAAAGACAACAATCAATACGACAATCGTTAAGATGGTGCCATATTGATAAAAGAAATCAAACAGATGAAAGGATGGCCGCTGTTTCTTGATTTGTTGAACTGGGGCTGAAACTTGTCGTTCACTCATGATTGTCCTCCTGTTGAATGATATAAAAGCTCTTCTTCAGTCATTGGTGCCGTCATTTCCCGGGCAATGCTGCCATCATATAAGACGTATACTCGGTCGGCAATTCCTGCAATTTCTGAAAGCTCACTTGAAGCATAAATAACCGCTTTTCCTCTTGCAGCTAGTTCTGCAATGAGGGAGAAAATGTCCTTTTTGGCTCCAACGTCTACACCTTTGGTTGGTTCATCAAAGAGATAGACATCTGCCTCAGCCAACAGCCATTTTCCAATCGCAATCTTTTGCTGATTTCCACCAGAGAGATGCTTCACCTTCGCTTCAAGAGAAGGTGTCTTGACGCCAAGCCGCTTGACGATTCCATCTGCTGCCTTCCGTTCCTTAGAACGATGTAAGAAGCTGAACGGCCGTGTAAACGAACGTAGACTTGCAGCTGTTACGTTCCATCCAACATTTTCTTCTGTTAGAATCCCTTCTTTTCTCCGTTCTTCAGGCACAAGGGCAATACCCGCTCTCACAGCGTGATGAGGCGACTTGATATGAATGGTTTGACCATGCAGCTGCACAGTGCCTGACTTTTTTTCTGAGGCGCCGAATAGGGCTTTGCACAATTCTGTTTTACCAGCACCGACTAGTCCTGCAATCCCGAGAATTTCTCCTTTTTTCACATGAAGATGAATGTTGTTTAATTTATGCTGGTCATGCAACTCTTTCACGTCAAGCACAATCGGTGCATCCTCAAGCGGTGTACGGGATGGGAATTGATCCTCTAATGGCGCGCCAAGCATTTCTTCAATGACCTGCTTTGGATCGGTTTCTTTAATGAGGTGCGCCGCCACATCGGTTCCATTCTTCATCACAGTCAGTTCATCACAGATGTTGAAAATTTCTGGCATGCGATGCGAGATAAAAATGATGCCTGTGCCGTTCTTTTTCAATTGATGAATCATTGAGAATAGCTTGCTTGTTTCTGCATGACTAAGTGGAGCGGTTGGTTCATCCAAAATTAAAATGCTGCATTTGATCGACACAGCCTTGGCAATGAGCACCATTTGTTTTTCTGCCAGTGTCAAATCACTCACAAGACGCTTCGTCGAGATGTCAATATTCATCTCTTTTAACAGCTGTGCTGCCTTGCGGTGAATCTCTTTCCAGCGGACGAAGGTTTTTTTCTCCATTTCATGGATCATCATATTTTCGCCAACACTTAAATAAGGCACTAGAGCTGTATCCACTTCTTGATGGACGGTCTGCACACCGTATGAGGCCGCATCCTTCGGTGTATGAATGGTCGCCGCCTCGCCATTGATGTGGATGGTTCCTTCAAAATGTGAATGAGCACCAGAGAGAACTTTCATTAACGTTGACTTCCCAGCACCGTTCGCCCCAATCAGGGCATGGACTGTGCCTTTTTTTAATGTGAAATTTGCTTGATCTAACGCTTTGACTCCTGGGAATTCAATCGAAATGTTTTTCATATGAACTAGCGGCGTTGTCATAGGTGTCCTCCTTCTCTCCTGATCGTCAATTGAAAAACGAAACACCCTCTATGAAAAGAGAGTGCACGTGGTTTATTTTGCATAATGCTTCTTCAAGGTCTTCATCCAGTCTTCTTCAAAAGCAGTCGATGATCCGAATCCTTTTACTTCTTCTGCAAGATTAACCATATTGATGGCCTTTCCTGCATCCTGAAGCTGCTTTTGTGAAATGAGAGAGGCCTCAAGGTCATAGGAAGATGGTGTTTTCTCGCCAGCTAGTTTCTTCGCAAGAATCCTTACGTCGATTGCACCAATGAGCTTCGGATCGACAGCGGCAGTGTACTTCCAAGGACTGTCTTTCGCCGTCATTTCTTGGAGATCGGCATTAGACACATCAATACCGTATATTTTCACTTCGGTTCTTCCTGCTTCTTTTAAAGCTCTTGCGGCACCAATCGCAAATGCATCCCACGTGGCAAAAATCGCATCCAGTTTACCCTTTGGATATTTATTCAGCATAGCCGCAACCGCATTTTGTGTTTGAACTGATGTATCAGAGGCCGCAACGCCAAATCGGTCAAGTTCCTTGATCCCTGTATGCTGTTTAAGCGTTTCTTGGTACACCTTGTTTCGTCTCACCATTGGAGGGAATCCGTCTACCCAAAGATACGCAATATTTGCTTTCCCTTTAAAATCAGCCACGAGTGCGTCTAATGATTTTTTCGCTAATTGTTCATCATCTTGAGACGTCACTGTGACTCCTTTGATATCCTTCAGCTTCGGATTTGAATCAAACGCCACAACTGGAATGCCTTTCGCTGTGATCTTCTTCACATCAGCGACTGTCGCCTCATCATCCCCATGAGAGATGATAAAGCCATCATAGTTTTCTTCTAGTGCTTGAGAAATAGCATCATGAAACTTCGCCGTATCACCATTTGCCGTGTAGACATCTACTGTAAAGCCTAGCGCTTCCCCTTCTGCCTTCGTTCCTGCTAAAAACTGAGCAGTATGATCGTCCCCGCCAATTTTACGGATGACTTTAATTTTTGCTCCCTGTCCTTTTGCAAATCGCTTCGGGACATTGTCAAAGGAGACCTTTTCGTTTGCATTAGCCTTTGAGCCTGCGCTTGATCCCGTACCGCAGCCAGATAATAGCACGGTCAGGACCGTCAATAATACAAGAGATGATGTCCAATATTTACGTTTCATTGCTGTTCCTCCTCAAGTTGTTTTATTTTTCTCATCGGAAAACTAGGTAAAAAAGTGAGAATATGCCTGAGAACCCCGTCGTTTGATTCTCAAAAAAGAGATCAAAAAAAGCCTCTCTTGATAAAGAGAGGCTTGATCACCGTTGCATGAAACATGTATCGGGAAGTCTTCCTCTCTTATCTGTCAAAGCTGTAACAGCTTTGCAGGAATTAGCACCAATTTCTTAGATAGAAACGGTTGCTGGGCGTCATAGGGCCAGTCCCTCTGCCTCTCTTGATAAGAGATCCGTTATGAAATTTGTTTTAGTTGAAATGTCTTCTTTACTTTAATGTGATGTCTCATCAATGTCAATGATTTTTTTGAAAATTTCTAAAATGATCATTTGCACCGAATGCCTTGTTTACCTGCCGATGATTTTCTTAGCAGGTGATGATGCCTTAAGACGGAAATCATATTTTTTCTCATTCACAAATTGGGGATTGAGGTGTGCTGATCCTTTATCTTGACCGCTTTTCGAGCGATACGTTTTGTAGCCTTCCATCCATTTCCCTCGCCATACCCACTGAGAGGCTTTTGCACCTTTGCGGTCATCGTAGACATTCTTTTGGAATGTATTCTTCTTGTTCACTTCGTAGAGATTCACGACTAAATAATGCGAAGCACTGGCTGTCATGATATTATTCGTGATTCGATTGTTCACCGATTGATATTGCATCAGCAATTGACCGCCTTCTAAGCCGGCTGTGTCATTTTTGTACAAAATGTTATGGGAGATGGTTGTGTTTGTGGTTCCGCCGCGCTTCTTGTCATATCCGCCAATGGAGATGCCTGTATAACGATTTAAATATACTTGATTGTGCTCAATGCGAATGCGTTCGGCCATCTTCCCTTTATGTTCACTTGTGACCTCAATCCCAAGGTCATTATGATGGCTGATGTTATGATCGATCACGATGTCTTTCCCGCCATCCACATAGATTCCTCCTGCGGAGATGTCCTTGCCGTACGCTGGATTCCCAACACTCGTAATCTCATAAACTTTGTTTCTAGATACGACACCATTTCTCACTTGATCATACTTTTTAGAAGGTGCGACATTCTCAAAACCAATTAAATCAATCCCGATATTGTCCGTATGCCGGACTGTATTATGTGTCACGCGGAATTTTTTAACGTTTCCGTTTAGCACAAGGGCTTCACTAAAACCCAGCTTTAACTTTTCCACAGTGTTTCCTTTGATTTCGATGTCTTCAATGGCTGCTGGTGCTTTCGTTCCATAGACCGCAATGCCATGAGCATTCCCATTTTGATGTGTCGTCTGAATGTCGTACACACGGTTGTTAAGCAGTTTGACGCCTTTGCCGCTGCCTGTGATGAACATACCGATGGGTGTCACATCTTCTTGATTCGTTTTAATATGTCCGACTGTCAGCCCTTTCAGGGTGATATAGCTTTTTTGATCAATCTTCACAAGACCACCGTCTGCTTGATTTCCTTTAAGAGATGCTCCGCTAATGACAGGCTTCTCTTTTCCATACGCTTGAAAAACAACTGGTGCTTTCTTTGTTCCAGAGTGGCGGACAATCAATTTCTCTTTGTATGTACCGCCTCTCATATAAACTGTTGTCCCAGCTTTCGCGATACTTGTCGCTTTTTTCAACGTACGGAAAGGCTTTTGCTTCGTCCCTGGATATTTGTCGTTCCCATTTGCTGCGACATAATAGGCAGTACCTTGCTTCGCACCAGCCTCCTCCGTCATCGCTTGACAGCCAAAACTAATGGCGGTCATCAATAAAATCAATAAGGCGCCTGATATCATTCGTTTCATCTCGTTGTTTGCTCCCTTCCATTCTCTTCTATCTTTATCGGTTAAAAAAAGAGGATTAAAATATGGCAATGCCCCTTGCAATGTACTAGTCAAAAGGTGTATGGTTGAAAGAATATCTTACAGGAAAATAAATCGCTTTTAAATTGTCAGATTAATCAGTTAATAACGAAATTGGATTTTATTTCTAAGGGGAAACTTCAGTAAAACCACGATAGAGAGGAGGAAAGCGCTTTAACAGATTTTTCTTGTCTGAATTCCAGAAAACCTATTGCTAATATTTTGTGAAGGTATAGAATAGAATCATAATTATTTCATATTATTAGAATTTTCAAATAATCAAACAGCAAGGAGATTTACGATGCCAAAACAACCCATCCGCGTTGAACTTAGTTCAACAAAAAAACCAAAACCTCAATCTGATCAACTTGAATTCGGAAAAATCTTCACAGACCACATGTTTGTGATGGATTATTCAATTGATAAAGGCTGGTATGATCCGAGAATTATCCCTTATCAGGCGATTCCAATGGACCCAGCTTCTATGGTTTATCATTATGGCCAATCTGTTTTTGAAGGCTTGAAGGCGTATGTGTCTGAGGATCAAAAGATTCTCTTATTCCGTCCCGAAAAAAATATGGAACGCTTAAACAGATCAAATGACCGCCTATGTATCCCGCAAATTGATACAGAAACGGTTTTAGAAGGCTTAAATGAACTCATTCGCATTGATAAGGATTGGGTACCTGATGCAGAGGGCACTTCTTTGTATATTCGTCCATTCATTATTTCTACTGAGCCCTATTTAGGTGTTGCACCGTCAAGTACCTACAAGCTGATCATCATTTTATCTCCAGTAGGTTCTTATTATAAAGAAGGCATCCATCCGGTCAAAATTGCGGTGGAAAACGAATTTGTCCGCGCTGTTAAAGGCGGAACAGGAAATGCCAAAACAGCTGGAAACTATGCATCAAGTCTGAAAGCACAGCAAGTTGCTGAAACGAAAGGATTTTCACAAGTCCTGTGGCTTGATGGCATCGAGAAAAAGTACATTGAAGAAGTCGGTAGTATGAATATCTTCTTTAAAATCAACGGAGAAATCGTGACGCCTGAACTGAACGGCAGCATTTTAGAAGGGATCACACGGAATTCTGTGCTTGAGCTGTTAAAGCATTGGGAAATCCCTGTGACAGAACGTAAAATTTCAATTGATGAGTTAATTGAAGCACATCAGTCAGGTGAACTTGAAGAAATCTTCGGAACAGGAACGGCAGCCGTCATTTCTCCTGTCGGTGAATTAATTTATCACGATCAGCCATACGTCATTCAAAATGGTCAAACAGGCGAAGTATCGAAGAAATTGTACGAAGCGATTACCGGAATCCAAAAAGGAACTCAGCCAGACATCTTCGGCTGGACAGTAGAAGTCGATTCGGTCGTCAAGCAGGCATAAGCAAGCGAAAGAACCTTTCATTTGATGAAGGGTTCTTTTTTTGTTTCTTTATCTCCTTCATTACCTCATAATGGAAAATGTGGATCTATTCCACACTTAAGGAGTGATGGTATGTTTTTTACTTATTTACTAGCGTTCTTTGGGATTTGCATCGGATCAATCATCATCGCTACAGGTTTCGACGATTCACCGTTCTTCACCCGTTTTCTATTTAAGTTTCTCGGAATTTCTATCTTTGTTCTTTCCATTACTTTTGTAAAAGTGAGGCGAAAGAGGTTACGCAACAAAAAGGCGAAAAAGACTTAGATGTCCATCAGCCTCTCATCAAAGCGTGCACCAAAACAAGACCGATATCCCCACAATGGCCCCTGCATATATCCACTGTTTCCCTTTGATACTCCGCTTTCTCTCGATCAGTAAAAAGATCTCTGGTAAAAAGACGATGATGATTTCTAGGATAAAAACAAGATGATAAACTGGCGGCATCGGCTGGAAATCAAAGTCTCTTTCATCTCCACCGATGGTTGCGAAATACATTAACAGATTGGTTACTGGAATGGTAAAACAAACGAGCAAGCGGAGAACATACATCCACACATCCTGTCTATGCCGAATCAGGCCAATAAATGAAGCGATGATTCCATACAAAAACAAAACCACTGTGCCGTAACTAAGTAGAGGTTGAACGATAAAGCCGTAAAGCATTAACCCAATTGCCACCATATTCTAACCGTCCTTTCTGTGAAACAGTACATGTTGTTTTTTCTATCATACACTGATTTCTCCGGTTTCCATATGAAAAAATCATAAAAAACGACCCCATAAAGGGGCCATTTTATTTTAAGCATTCACTGATTTGAAGAACTGCGGTAAATATTCACGGTGCGCTTCAAGCATTTCATCTAAGATTTGCTTTGCAATTTCATCAGATGGAACGAGTGGATTGATGGTCATGGCGACAAGAGCCGTCTCGTAATCTCCTGTCACAGCTGCTTCAGCTGCCACACGCTCGAAGGACTTGATTTGTTGAACGAGTCCTCTTACAGCCACAGGCAGATCACCTGTCGCGATTGGTTTTGGTCCGTCCTTTGTAATGATACAGTTCACTTCAACCGCTGATTCGGCCGGAATGCTGGCAATCGCTCCTCTGTTCACTGTATTTACCGGTTGAATGTCATGTTTATCATTATAGATGGAGCTGATCAAATTACATGCTGCATCGCTGTAATAAGCCCCGCCTCTTTTTTCGAGCTGCGGCGGTTTAATCGATAAATCTGGGTCTTTATATAACTCAAATAGTTCATGCTCGACTTGCTGCACAACCTCTGCTCTTGTTCCTTTTTCTTGAGCCGCTTTTTGTTCTTCCTCTAGCATATCTTTCGTTTTATAGTAATAACGATGATACGGACATGGAATGACCCCTAAGCCTTTGACGAAAGAAGGCTCCCAGTTTTTCGCTTCAATATTCCTCATGGACCACTGGCTATTTGGATTTCCTAATTCATCGAGCACTTGATCCATAATGCTGACCCCGTCTAAATACACATCTAAGCCATAGACCATGTGATTGAGGCCTGCAAATTGTACTTCAATGCGTTCGACATCGACATCCAGCGCTTTCGCAATGCCCATTTTGATTCCAATCGGCACATTGCATAGACCGACTACTTTTTTCAGATTCGTGTAGCGTAACACCGCCTCTGTGACCATGCCTGCTGGATTTGTAAAGTTCACCAGCCAGGCATCTGGGCAAAGCTCTTCCATATCCTTCACGATGTCTAGAATGACTGGAATGGTGCGTAGACCTTTAAATAAACCGCCTGGACCATTCGTTTCCTGTCCAATGACGCCATATTTAAGCGGGATTCTCTCATCCTTGGCTCTGGCTTCGAGCAGTCCTACACGAAATTGTGTCGTGACAAAGTCCGCATCTTTCAGAGCTGCTCGGCGGTCAAGGGTGAGGTGCACTTCAATCGGCAAACCTGCTTTTTCGACCATACGTTTTGCAAGGGCACCCACGATGTTCAACTTTTCCTGACCTGCTTCAATATCCACAAGCCATAATTCCTTTACAGGCAATTCTTGATATCGTTTAATAAACCCTTCGACGAGCTCAGGCGTATAGCTTGATCCACCGCCTATTGTGACAATTTTGATTCCGTCTTTCATGAATTGACACCTCCGAATTGCTTCATTTTTTCATGGAGCTCAATGATTTCAGCTGCAAGCTCCTTGACAGTCATAGCGTTCATCAGATGATCCTGTGCATGAATCATCAAGAGACTGACGTCGGTTTTCTCTCCTCTGATTTCTCCTTGGATCAGCTCTGTCTGTGCGTGATGCGCCTCATTTAACGCGTCTTGTGCTTCCTGCAATTTTTGCTTCGCCTCATCAAAATTGCCTTGCTTTGCACATGTAATGGCCTCCATGGCCGAGCTTCTGCCATTACCACCGTGCAAGATGAGTTGAAACACAATTTGTTCCATTTCCATCGGCCGCATCCCCCTTGTTCCCTCTATTACATGCTGACGACATTTTCATCTGTTGATGCTTTTGCTTCAAGCTCATTTTCTTCTTTCAATTTCTGCTTATCCCACATTCTAAAGAATGGATAGTATAGCGCAAATGACAAGGCAAGGTTAATCAGCTGCATGACCGCGCCAGAGATTTTCCCGCCTGTTGCGAGATAGCCTGAAATGATTGGCGGCATTGTCCACGGGACAGCGATCCCTGCCGGTTTTGCTACAAGTCCTGTGCTCATTCCGATATATGTGGTGATGATCATCATAATTGGCGTAAGGATAAACGGAATGAGAAGCATTGGGTTCATCACAATCGGCATTCCAAAAATGATCGGTTCGTTGATGTTAAAGATGGCTGGCCCAATCGCAAGACGGCCAAGCTGTTTCATTTGTTTACTTCTCGCACGCAAGATCATGGTCAGTACCAAAGCAAGCGTCGCGCCGCTTCCGCCGACATTGATAAAGATTTCAAAGAACTGCGCTGTGAAAATATTCGGCAGCACTTCTCCTGCTTGGAAGGCAAGACGGTTTTCATCCATCGCACCGAGCCAAATCGGACCCATGACTCCTCCGACAATGGTGGCTCCGTGAATACCACATGCCCAGAGGAGCATTTGCACACCGATGGCAACGATACTTCCGCCTAAGCTTCCACCAAGAATGGATAGTGGTGTGCCGATTAAGACCGTGATGATATTATGAATACTCTCAAAAGGTGTCATCTCAATCAGAAGCCTAGCGACCCAGATCAGCGTGATGACCACAAAACCTGGAATAAGTGCGATAAACGATTTACTAACTGCTGGCGGTACACCATCAGGCATTTTGATGACGATATTCCGCTGTACAATAAAGCGATAAATTTCGGTGGAAAGCATGGCAATAATCATGGCAACGAATAGCCCTTTACTGCCCATCAGTGTGACGGGAATACCGCCATTCACTAGGATAGCTTCTGTTGATCCTTCAGGTGTGAACGGTACTTGATAAGGTGTGGCTAGGAGGAAAGCTGCGACAGCAATTGCACCAGATGACAGTGCATCGACTGCATACTTTTCAGCTAACCTGTACGCGATCCCAAAGGTCGCAACAAGTGCCATAATGTCAAAGGTGGCATTCACAGGATAGGATAGTTTCGTGGCCCATTCGGCTCCGAAGACACTTGCCATAAAATCGCTGTATCCTGGAATCGGAAGGTTGGCTAAAATAAGAAACAGTGAACCGACGATAATGAGAGGCATGGTTAAAACAATTCCGTCACGCAATGCTTGTAAATGTCTTTGAGCGGCAATCTTCCCTGCAAACGGCATAACCTTCTCTTCTAGAAATCGGTTGAATCCATTCATCCCTTCCGCCCCCTTTATCCGTTCACTAACTGTTCAGCAGATTTTAAAACCTCAGCGCCATTACATACGCCATAATGCACGGTATTAATCACATCTACTGGAATTCCTTTGTCTTCTCCGAGTTTTTTCATTTGCGGTAATAAATAACGAACTTGAGGTCCTAATAAAAGCACATCGGCTTGATCAATATGATTTTTAGCAGCATCTCCAGATACTGCCCAAATACGATAGTCTTTTCCTTGTTCTTGTGCACTCTTCTCCATTTTTGTGACAAGTAAGCTTGTTGACATACCTGCTGCACAAACTAATAAAATGTTCATTGTAAACGCCCCCTTTTTGAAGTATGAAGCTTTTCTTTACACATTCATCATATTATGAAACCGCTTTCATAAACACCCATACTTTTTCCTTTAGGAAGCGGAAAAAGTTAATATCACACCATTAGTTCTTGTACGAAGGCGCTTTTTTATCCATGACATCCAGCATGTCTTCAAAGGTGTCACAGGTGATGAGGTGCTGAATAAATTTCACATGATGGACAAGCTCTCCAAGCAGACGGTACATGCCTTTTAAATCTTTGGCGTTCTCCTTTTCGACACAAAGCAAGCACACAAATTGAACTTTTTTCTCTCCCCAAATGATCGGTTTTTCTAATGTACAGATCGCCCAAAACGTCTCTTCTGTCAGCGGGGTCATCGGATGCGGAATCGCTGTATAATGCCCAAATGAAGTCGGTGCAGACTCTTCTCTTTCCATCACAGATTGTGTAAGTTCTGCTGGCGCTAAGCCCATGTCAATGACCTTTTGCGTGAGAAAGTGTATGACCTCTTCCTTTGTTTGAAAGGCGCGTTTTGTAAAGACCAATTCCTTTTTCATATATTGCGTGGCTAATGTCACTCTTGTTTCACTTGTCAAAGCATCTTCTATTTTTAAAAAATCACTGCCTCCTAAAATCGTGTTCACTTGAATGACCGGAATCGGTAGATCCATATGAATGGGAATGGTCGTAATAATTAAATCCAATGCATGTAAAGAGACATGCGGAAGGGAATAAAGCTCTGCTGTTCCTAAAATGGTCAGCTTTGACCCAAATTGTGACCGCAAACGATCTTGAAGTAGCCTTGCACTCCCTGCACCAGACGCACAGACAATCAGGCATCGCTTCGGTGGTATCTCCATTTTCCTACGCTCTAAGGCCGCACCAAAATGAAGTGCCATATAGCCGATCTCATTTTCATGAATGGACAAACCTGTCTCTTCTTCAATGACCCTGCTCGCCACAATCCCTGCTTCAAAGGCAATTGGATAGCCCGCTTTGATCTCATCTAGCATTGGATTTCTTAAATTCATTCCATACTTACACCGATTGATCGCTGGCTTTAAGTGCAAACTGAGGCCAATCAGCAATTCCGCATCTCCCGCTAAATCCAGCTGCAATTTTTGATCAATGGCTTTCAGCATCAGTTGAACAAGACGGCTCGTGTCATCATCCACAATTTGTTTTTGACCGCCCGTTGAAAAAGACTGTACCATTTTGGCTGTTCCTAGCAAATGGATGGCGATATAAACGATTTCCTCTTGTGGAAATGAGACATCCAGCAGCCCTTCAAGACGCTCAACCATTTTTTTGGCTACCTTGTATTCTTTTGCCCTTGGGATTTCGTTGATTTCTTCAGGCAGCACAGATACATAGTTTCCGTGTCTAATCCGTTTACAGGCAATAGCAATATGAACAATTAAATTATTCATGCAAATGTCTGATAGATTCATTTTTTCCTCGTTGATATAATCAATCATGGTTCTCTGAATCAATTCCAGCTCATGTTTTGGCAAAATCGTAACCGCCGTGTCCAGCATTGTTTGATAGGAACGCCGTTCATTGAATAAATATTCTGACATGCAATAACGGATTTTCATCTCAGATCCTTTAATCCGGCAGCCTTTATTCGGCTTTGCTTCAAGCTTCAGATCAAAGGGTTCGAGCTTACGTTTGACCCATTTCATGTCATTACTCATCGTCGATTTACTAATAAACAGCTGCTCCTGTAAGTCTTCCAGCTTCACATATGATTCCGCTAGAAGCAGCTTTTTCAAAATAAATCGAACTCGTTCTTCTGGAAGAACAGCAAGTGGTTCTTCCTGTTCGACTTCTTCCTTCATAAAACGGCGAAAGGCATTCTCATCGTTGATCAACAGCTCATAGCCAGCGCCTCTAACAGCTGATACAGCTGCTTGATAAAGGGCTAGACGCTCATTCAGTTCCTTGATGTCTGTTCGGATGGTGCGGCTTGTCACTTGTAAACTGACAGAAAGCGCTGCGCTCGTGAGAGGAGTCTCAGCTGCCATCAGCTGACTTAAAATGTGCGCCAGTCTTTTACTCAGCATTAGATCGGCCTCCTTCATTTAGGGTGGAGAATCTGCCTTGTTTGGACAGGTTGTATACGCTTACAGTTCTCTTCATTACTCATATTCTACTGAAAAGAAATAAAAATTGCCAACTCATTTATATGACAAACGCCCCTATTTATACAACCAACCATATCTAATGACCTATGAATCTTCTTCTAAGATGCTGTTGTGGAAATCATGAAAAAAAGGCGTTACACCTCCGTGTATCCGCCTTTTTCTTATGAGGAAATCAGTTGTGTAAAGACAACCAATCTTTTTTCATGTGTACCGGCTGCATGATCAAAAGTTCCCGTACATGTGATGAAATTGAGATTCCGTGTAAAGGCGTACCCGAAAAAAGCATTTGGTTTCTCTTCGCGCGGATAGCTTTTCACCTTGAGAACCTCAAAGGTTCGCTTTTCCCCTGACGAGGATGTCACAATGACTTTGTCTCCCTTTTTTAGCTCCTTTAGTCGATAAAAAACAGCTGGACCCCATTTATTATCAACATGACCATTTATGACAGCATTCCCTTTATCACCAGGCTTCGGACCATCTTTAAACCAAGCTGTGTGATCTGTATTTTGTGGAACACCCATACTGCCATCCTTTGATAAAGTCGTTTTCTCCACTTTTGCTTGGACATCAATCGCTGGAATGGAGATGTCAGCAGGAACAATACCCGATGGCTCATCTTTTAACGTGTCGTGTGAATGAGATTGATTCTTGGCTTGTTTTGCTGTCATTGGCTCAGGAGATGATGCAGTTTCAGAGGATGACTTTTCATCTATTGATTGGGATGCGCAGCCCGTGATGATGAAAAGCGTCAGAATACCAAACAGCCATCTTTTCACGCAAGTCGACCTCCTTTTGAAGAAAGGAACGGCACGATTGTGCACGTTCCCTCTTGTCTTGATGCCTGCTTAATTTGATGGTTTACGGCGAATGAGGAAGAACGCCCCCACTGCACCTCCGGCTAAGATGAGACTTGCCATCATCCCAGCAAATGCTTCATATGACATACCTAATGGACCGGCTGTGCCTCCCATACCTGTTTTCGGCATCTCATTTGGCATGTTGGATTTGAACATGTCAGGATGCTGATCGACAATAGCTGATGCGACATCTTGACCAACCATGAACATATGGCCGTATGCTTCTCTGACAGTCGGGTACAGCTGATCATATTCACCATGATGATAAGACGTGTACGTTTTGATGAGCTCATCAATATGCGTTTTCAACCCAGCTTCTAAGTCAGCCGCCTTCAATCGTCCATCTGTCGCTTGATCTAAAAATTTTGCTTGTTTCATACGGTAAGCATCTAAATCTTTGACAGCCTTTTCTTTTGCTTGCTCGTCTCCTGATGCATCTGCTTTAACATAATCAACTAAATATCCGATATGACTTGACCAGATCGTTTTAAATTGTTTTCCTGCATCTTTTCCATAAACAGAAGCGATCGCATCTGATAAATCATTTGTATTTTCATTTAAGGCTGCTGCCGCTTGGTCAAAGTCCTTGCTGCCATCATTCCCTTTTTGCATAGCCACTACCGCGAGTGCCAAATGCTCTGAGAACAAGTAGTTTAAATCCTCACGAAGATCTGCGGCTGGAGTATCCACTGATTTTTGATCAAATTTCCCAGGAAATTGATCTGTAATCGCCCATGATACGCCTTTACCTACTTCAAACATATGATGAATGGATTTTCTGACCGTTTCATAGGTTGTATCAAAATCCTTTTCTGTGTAACTGTCAAAAGCTTTTAGCAGTTCATTGACGTGCATTTTTAAACCTTCTTCAAGTTCACTTGCTTTCAATCTTCCATCCGTTGCTTTATCAAGCATATCAGCTTGTTTCATGCGGTATTGATCAAGCTCTTTGACCGCTTTCTTTTTACCTGCTTCATCTTTTTTCGCTGTTGCTTGTACATAGTCAACAAAGTAACCGATATGGCTTGACCAAATCTCTTTGAATTGTTTCCCTGCTTTTTTTCCATACACAGAGGTGATCGCATCCGATAGATCATTCGTGTTTTCATTTAACGCTGCGGCTGCTTGATCAAAATCTTTACTGCCGTCAATTCCCTTTTGCATCGTGATCACTGCTAAATAAGCATGCTCTGAGAACAGCTGATCAAGCGCTGCGCGAAGATCCGTTGCTTTATTTGACACCTCTTGTGATGATGACGACTTTTTTGCATCCCCATGCATATGTCCTTCGTGTGCACTTGCCATTTGAGCAGTTGGTAATAATAATGCTGCACTAAGCGGGATCGTTAAAAATGCTTTTTTCATTTTCATCTGTTTTGCCTCCTCTTTCCGTTTGTTATGTACTTAACGGAGAGAGAAGTGAAATGGATCATTCACACAGCATATTTTTTTGTTTCATTCATTTCATAAAAAAAAGCCGGATTACCCGGCTGATACGTTACGACTTTTGGATGCTTTTCGTTCTTTGTATATTTTCCTCACCACTGGATAAATCACTGGTGCCCATTTGACAATTTGTTTCAGCCACTTTTTCATTTTCTCCCGCGCCTCCTTATTGTCATTCTTACAAGACGATTCCCGATCTTGTCATGAAATAAACAGGTGCGGGAGAGCAGGAGTTAAATGACGCCTTGTGCGATCATGGCATCTGCCACTTTGCGAAATCCTGCAATATTTGCGCCTACCATTAAGTTTCCAGCGTATCCGTATTCTTCAGCTGTCTCAGTACACTGACGATAAATCGACTGCATCATTTGTTTCAACTGACCATCTACTTCTTCAAAAGTCCAAGACATTCTCGCACTGTTTTGCGCCATTTCTAACGCCGAAACACCCACTCCCCCAGCATTTGCTGCTTTTGCTGGTGCAAACAAAATATCATGTTGTTCAAATACTTTGACGGCCTCAAGTGTGGACGGCATATTGGCCCCTTCTCCTACAGCGATGACACCGTTTGCCACTAGCTGCTGTGCTTGCGACTCTGAAATTTCATTTTGGGTCGCACATGGCAGCGCAATGTCACAAGGGAGAGACCAAATTTGTTCGCAATCTTCAATCAATTCAGCATGCGGGTGAATGTCTATGTAGGCACTAATTCTCTGGTTATCGACTTCCTTCAGCTGCTTCACTGTCTCAAGTGAAATGCCTTGAGGGTCGTAAATGGCTCCGCTTGAATCACTACAAGCCACAACCTTTCCGCCTAATTCCAATACTTTTTCCATCGCATAAATCGATACATTTCCTGACCCAGACACAACAACAGATCGTCCTTCAAATTGCATTCCGTGGGCTTTTAACATTTCTTCCATAAAGTACACCAGTCCATAGCCGGTCGCTTCTTTTCTCGCTAAGCTGCCTCCAAAACCAGGGCTCTTTCCTGTCAGGACACCTGCTTCATACGCACCACGCATTTTTTTGTACTGGCCGAACATATAGCCGATTTCGCGTGCGCCTACCCCAATATCTCCTGCCGGTACATCTTGATCAGGTCCAATATAACGACTGAGTTCACTCATAAAGCTTTGAACAAAACGCATGATTTCTCCATCAGATTTCCCTTTAGGGTCAAAATCTGATCCACCTTTTCCTCCGCCGATCGGCAAACCTGTCAGTGCGTTTTTAAAGATTTGTTCAAACCCTAAAAACTTGATGATGCTTGCATTGACCGATGGGTGGAAACGAATGCCCCCCTTATAAGGACCGATGGCACTATTAAATTGAACCCTGAATCCTCTGTTCACCTGTACTTTGCCTTCATCGTCTACCCACGGTACACGAAACATCACAAGCCGCTCAGGCTCAATTAAGCGTTCTAAGATCCCCTGTTTTTCATACTCTGGGTGTTTTGCAAAAACCGGGACGAGGGATTCCAGAATTTCTTTCACGGCTTGCTGGAATTCCGCCTCGCCTGGATTCCGTTTTTCTACATCCTCTAGCACACGGTGGATGTAGCTTTGTGCTGTTTGTGCTGCTCGATCTAAGGTCAACATGTCTCATCTGCCTCCTTGTCAATATCTCACTCTTTGGTTGTTAGATTTTCTAACGCATATTGAGATTAATTTAACACCATTTGTAAAAACTGATCAATATTGATAACAGATGAAAACGATGCCGAAATGAGATAGATTAAGCAGAATCACCTTCCGTCATGAAAATGACGCGCTCAAAGAATGACTATCGTGCTAGAAATGACGAACTGGACGTTCAACATCCCGCTTTCTTTGACACATTCATGAAACTTTCATTGTTTCTAGATGATGATCATTCAAAAAAAAGGTCAAAAGTTTTACAACGTCTTCAATTTTTTCTGAGCTTTTCTCCTCTTTTACGATCAGGTAAGACAACACACAGCCAATATAAAATAGAAGAAGATGGGAAGTTGATTAATCCAATGATGCCCCAGAACCATTTATAACGCCCTCTTTTCTTAGCATCCATAAATAAGAGAAATCCTTGTGCAAACAGTAACGGTAATGCGCACAATAAGATGATCATTTCCGTATGACTCATAAGGAGGACCCTCCTTTAATATGTTGATATTCCTTGATGCCGACAACCACACAGAGCGGCACACTCACCACTTGGAGAAGAATGAAGATGATGGGCAAATGAGTAATGGCAGCTGCAAAAAGTGTCATGATGGTCAGACTGACGATGATGTACGCCAGCACTTCTTGTTTAAAACGTTTTTTCTCTTTTTCCTTTGCCTGCTTTAGCATCAACATCAAAGCTTGTTCACTCGGCTTTTCTACTTCGATTTGTTCATCGAGCTCCTGCAGCTCCTCTTTTAAACGATCGGCGAAACGATCTTCTTTCATCAGTCCCACTCCTTTCGAATTTTCTTGATCCCATGATGAACCCTCGATTTCACCGTACCTTCTCTCACCCCGAGCATCGAAGCGATTTCAGGGTAAGTAAAGCCATAATAATAATGGAGAAGGATCGGTGCTCTCTCCTGAGCCTTTAACTCATTTAAAGCATCCCACATGTCATGCCAAGTATGGCCTTTTTGCTGAACATCCCATTTGAACCGGCGGATGGCTTCTTGATTCGCCTTCCCTTCTCTCGTTTGTTCACGTTTTCTTTTCTTTTGATGATCTAAAAATTGTCTAGATGCAATGGACATGAGCCATGTTGAAAATAATGAATCTCCTCTAAAAGAAGAAAGTTTCATGTACGCTTTGAGCATCGTTTCTTGCATGATCTCCTCTGTCAGCTCTTGTTGAAGGGTCAATTTCATCAAATAACGGTAAAGAAACGAATAATGATGCCGATAAAGGGCGGTAAATGCAGCATCATCCCCCTGTTTTGCCCGCTTGATCCATAAAGTCTCCTCGGTCTGCTCCAAACACGTCCCTCCTTCCTCTCTTTCTCTTATTGATTAGACGACACCGGTGATCGCATCGTTTAAAATAGACCTTCTTTTTTTAAATTGGAGCTTTTTCTACCTGCTGTTCAGCGCATGGATCTATTTGATATCCATTTTTTTCTTATGTAATGATTATGACATTTCTTTGTCTCTAACAAAATGACGCTTTTGTAATCATCTTGATTTTCCTTCAAATGGGGAACGTCCTTTTCATAATCACTAGGTTACCCCAATACCTATCGTCAATGATCCTTGTCTCATTTAGATAAATTGAAATAATCATTGCCTTAGTTTCCTAGAAAATCGTGGAATACTTCGTTCCAATTCTTAGCCGATGATACCTTTTTGCGTGCTATGCTCTTCCTACATTCCGAAAGAGGCGATGCTGGCGAAGGAAGGAGGAGCGATTGAATCGCAGCTTATTTTGGAAACGTTTACATTAAGACAAAATATAGAATGGAGATGTTCATGTTGAAGAAAAAAGTTCCAATGTTAGCTGGTGTGTTAGCGGTTGGTCTCGTGACTTCATTATTTGCGCCAAATGGAGAGGCAAAAGCAGCAACGAAATATCCAGAAAGCCCTTCGATTATGGCCAATTTTAATCAGCAAGGATTCTCCACATTAAATGGCGGTACAACAGGCGGTGAAGGCGGTAAAACGGTGACGGTAAAAACCGGAAATGAACTATTAGCTGCCCTCAAAAGTAAAGGAACAAATGAAAAATTGAAAATCGTGGTAGACGGAACGATTACTCCTTCTAATACTTCAGCCAATAAAATTGATGTGAAAGATACAAACAATGTCTCCATCGTCGGTAAAGGGACAAACGGCGAATTTAACGGGATTGGTATTAAAGTATGGCGCGCCAATAACGTCATCATCCGCAACCTCAAAATCCATCACAGCAAAATCGGTGATAAAGATGCCATCGGAATCGAAGGCGGCTCTAAAAACGTATGGGTCGACCATAATGAACTCTACAACACTTTAAACTCTGATAAAGATGACTATGATGGGTTATTCGATGTGAAAAATGACTCTGATTACATTACGTTCTCATGGAACTATGTCCATGACAGCTGGAAAACGATGCTGATGGGCAGCTCCGATAACGATAACTACAACAGAAAAATCACGTTCCACAACAACCGTTTTGAAAACTTGAACTCTCGTGTACCGTCTATGCGCTTCGGGGAAGGCCATGTGTATAACAACTATTACAAAAACATCCTAACAACAGCGATTAATTCACGTATGGGCGCGAAAATGAGAATTGAACACAACGTATTTGAAAACACGAAAAATGCCATCGGCAGCTGGGACAGCAGTAAAGTTGGTACTTGGCATGTCATCAACAACTCTTATATTAACAGCACAGGTAGCCTGCCAACGTCTTCAACAGGTACGTACAACCCTCCTTATAACTACTCTTTGCTTAACGTGAACAATGTGAAATCAGAAGTTGTATCAAATGCGGGTGTAGGAAAAGTAAATCCTTAATCTCAAAAAAACGTTCGGGCAGAAATCTTCTGTCCGAACGTTCTTGTCATCCATTTTTTACACGACCGAAAATGGACGGTCCATTTCATACAGCTTTTGATAACGCACATTTTCTTTCAGCAAATCATGATGCTGCCCCTGCATCTCAATGCGTCCATCTTCAATAAACATCATACGGTCACATGCCTCACAGCCAGTGAGATGATGGGTGATCCAAATGACTGTTTTTCCTTTTAACACACGGAAGATCGTTTCAAGCAATTCACGCTCTGTGCGTGGATCAAGCCCGACGGTTGGTTCATCTAATACAACAATCGGTGTGTTTTGCAGCAAAATCCGTGCTAGAGCCATACGCTGCCTTTCTCCACCAGAGAAACGAACCCCTGTCTCTTGTACACCTGTGTGATAACCTTCTGGCAAAGACTCAATGTAATCGTGCAGCTGCACTTGCCGCGCGGCTTCTTTTACTTGCTCTTCTGTCGCTTCTGGAGAACCTAAGCGAATGTTGTTTAAAACAGACGTATCGAATAAATAGGGCTGTTGATTGAGTACAGACACATAGGAGGAAATCTCCTCTTGAATGCTTTGTACCGGTTTCCCCTGAATGCTGACAACCCCTTGATTTGGCACGACTGCCCCTTCTAACAATTTTAAAATGGTCGATTTGCCTGCACCGCTTTTTCCTAAAAGAGCGAGCGATTCACCTTGCTTCAGTGAAAACGAAAAATACTTGAGTACATGTTGATCTGCTTCATATCCGAAGGTGACTTGATCAAAACAGACCGCTTCAACGCCATCAGAGACGGGTGTCTCGTCTGCTGCCTTCCTCTCCACTAATCCTTCATACGACTGCTCTTCATAATGATTTAATCTGCTGACGGCATGCTGATAAACAGGAATATCGCCTGCTGCATCTGACAGCGGAAGAAAGGCTTCTGTTAATGGAAACAGCACAAGCACAAAAGCTGCGATCAGCGTGTGCGGCATAGAACCAGCCTGAACGACTGAGCCGCTCCAATACACGACAAGGACGACTGCTCCTCCAATGACTAGCTGTGCTAAAAATTGGCGCAGACGGATAAACCGGTGCTTTGCCGATTCGAGCGCTAATAGCTTTGCTTCTTTTCGTTCATAGCCTTCAACAAAATCGTTCTGTCTGCCGCTAAACAACCAGTCACTCACGCCCATGACGGCATCTGTTAAATGGCTGTACAGTTCATTTCTGCCTTTCTTCATTTGAATTTGTCGTGCCCGGTTCACAAGTACTGTGATGTATGGGAATACAAATACGAGCAGCGCCATATAAAGCAGCATCAATCCGGCAAAAGGCCATGAAAAAAGCCCAAGTGCTCCAATCGAAGCGGCATATAAAAGCAGCGCACCGATGGATGGAAAAATTGTTTTTAAATACGCATCCTGTAATCTCTCCACATCTTCTGATAACAGCCCAAGCATTTCACCTGTTCCAAGCTTCGTCTGTTTGGCACTTCGTTCAGCCATGTCATAAAGACGTACCCGCATTTTTTCAATCATCGTCAAAATGAGCTGATGACTCGCCAGTCTCTCTGCATAACGAGCAGCTGAGCGTGAAATACCAAAGGTACGTACTGCCACGATTGGGACATAGACCATCAAGATATTCTCAGGTCTTGTGGCAGCTTTTGAAATGAGGAACCCTGACGTATACATGAGCATAGAAGCAGAAAACACCGCAATCGCCCCTAAAAAAAGCACCAAGGCAAACAGCTTTTGATTCTCCTTGATATAAGGTATAAACCAGCCTTTACTGACCATGTGTGACCGCCCCCATTTGTTCCTGTACCAATTGATAGTACACACCTTTTCTTTTCATTAATGATTCATGAGTCCCCATCTCTGCAATCGTCCCATGATCCATCACAATGATTTCATCCATATCCGTCATCCAATGAAGTCTGTGTGTGGCTAAAAACACAAGTTTATTTTCAAACAATGGAAGCATTGTTTTCTTCAATTCATACTCTGTCTCAATATCCAGATGAGCCGTTGGTTCATCTAACAGCATAATGGATCGCTGGCCGAGCACTGTGCGAGCGAGGGCAATCCGCTGCGCTTGTCCACCGCTCAGTCCTCTGCCCTGTTCGCCAATGACCTCATCCAGTCCATTGGAGAGATCCGCTACAAGCTGAGACAAACCTGCCTCTTCCACCGCTCTTTCGACGTCTTCATCGGTTGCATTCGGTTCATAAAAACGAATGTTTTCTCTCAGTGTCATGTGAAATAAATAAGGATGCTGCGGCATATAAACGACTTCTTTTTGCCATGCCGCCAGCTGTAAATGAGCAAGCGGCTTTCCGTTTAGGATGATTTCACCTGCAGACGGTTCAACAAAACCGCCGAGAACATCCGTTAACGTCGATTTCCCCGAACCACTGGCACCGATGATCCCAATTTTTTTCTTTCCTTTCACAGTGAGGTCCACATCCTGAATCGAATATGGTGCATGCTCATCATGCAAGACACTGACATCTTGCAGTGTGAGCTCAGATTGCTCATTCCACTCGTTCAGCTGCACGGATTGTGTCTCCTGCTCTCGGAAGCCCTTTTCCTCTAAAATCACTTGAATCGCCTCATTCGCTTCTTTACCGTTTAACGTCGCATGATAATCATTACCTACTTCACGTACTGGCAAGAAATATTCTGGCGCAAGCATCAGTGCGGTCAAAGCGGGCAATAACAAAAGATCTCCTTCAATTAAGCGCAAGCCGAGAAATACAGCGACAGTCGCAATGGACAGCATAGAAAAGAAATCGAGAGCAAAAGATGAAAGAAAGGCGACTTTCAGTGTGCTCATCGTCGCCTTTCGATAACGCTTTGAGACCTCTGCAATATTGCGAGAATGCTTTTTGCTAATCCCTAAGTAGCGAAGCGTTTCAAGGCCACGGAGAGAATCAGTAAAATGATTGGATAATTTCTCATACGATCTCCATTGTTTGGCCGCTTTACGCTGAGCGACAAGTCCTAGCAAAATCATAAAAACAATTAAAATCGGCAGCGTGACAATGAGAATGACAGCAGATGTTTCATCTAATGTCCAAACATAGACAAGCACCATCACCGGAATAACTGCCATGTTCACCATTTTCGGCAAAAACAGCTGTAAATACTGACGATATTGGGCAATTCCCTCCATCGCCAATGTCACAAGCTTTCCTGTTCCTTTTTTCTTCGTGAAAGCTGGCCCTAAACGGAACAGTTGGTCCAACAGCTGCTTTCTGACGTCTGCTCCAATTCGGGAAGAATAGGTGAACATGACCTTCTCCCGCATCAAGGTGAGACCGTGCCGCACCAGAAAGGCAGCAAGAAACAGCAAGACATAAGGTGTTGCCTGCATGAGGCTCTTCCCGTCAAACAGCGTTGTTATGGCATGTGCCAGCCACTGTGCTTGAAAAATAATACTTGCTCCTTGGATGATTGACACAATACCTAAGAGGGCAAGAAGCCCCCTCATTCCTTTTAGTTGAAGCAAACGTTTATCCATTAGTAGGTCATTGGCTCCTTACCGCTTACACGTTTACGGAAGACATAGTAGCTCCAGATTTGATACCCAAGCACAAAAGGTAGCAAAGAAATGGCAACAATCGTCATGACCGTCAGTGAATAAGATCCTGATGCAGCGTTTTGAATGGTGAGGTCGAATGCATGGTTGATCGAACTAATCATGACACGCGGGAATAATGCTGTGAAAAGCATGGTCACCGTCACCATAATACCTGCACCTGTGAATAAAAATGTCCAGCCATCACGCTCTTTTCTCATAAAGAATAGAGCCGCTACATAACAAACCACAATGAGTACAGTTAAAGGGATTGTGATGATTGGACGTACGGTATAAATGTCTGTTTCAAGAATAGACACACCAACAAATAGAACAAGAACTGGTAGTGCAATCAATAAAACACGCTGACCGAGCTTTCTTGCACGATTTCTTAAATCACCCTCAGTGCGGAGTGTGACGAAAATCAATCCATGCAGAAGGCAAAGAACCGTCACGGCTACCCCTCCGATCACTGAATAAAGATTCACAAAGTCTGTAAATCCAGCGTACATATTCATGCTTTGATCAATGGGCATTCCTCGTAAAATACTTGTGAATAGCACGCCGAGTAAAAATGGCGGAAGCAGGCTGCCAAAGAAGATGACCCAGTCCCACGTTTTGATCCATGAAGCCTTCTCGACCTTCCCTCTAAATTCAAAGGCGACCCCCCGCCCAATGAGCGCTAATAAAAGAACTGCAAACGGAATATAGTATCCGCTGAACATCGTAGCGTACCAATGAGGAAAAGCGGCGAAAATAGCTCCACCAGCTGTAATCAGCCAGACCTCATTCGCATCCCAGAAAGGGCCAATCGTATTGATTAAAATGCGGCGCTCATGTGCATCTTTTCCAAGAAGCTGCATGGACATCCCGACACCAAAATCAAATCCTTCTAAGAAGAAAAATCCAACAAACAATACTGCGACAAGAATAAACCAAATCTCGTTAAGATATGCCATGATATGCGCCTCCATCAAATGGATCTGTAGACAGGTCCGTTTCATCCTTTTGATCTGTATTCTCTTCAGAATGTGCACCTTTTTTAATTTCTCGAATGAATAAGTAGGCAAGCACGATGGCAAGAATCAGATAAATGGTCGTAAAGCTAATGACTGAGAATAGCAACATGCCGTACGATACGTTTGGTGAAATGGATTGTGCGGTTGTCATCATACCAAAGACTGTCCACGGCTGACGCCCAATTTCCGTCATGATCCAACCAGCTGAGTTTGCAATAAACGGGAACGCAATCATCCATACCATGAAGCGTAAATACCATTTGTTTGATTCTAGTTTTTTTCTAAAGCTCAAATACAAACCAATCATACTAGCAAAAATCATCAACATGCCGGCACCCACCATGATTCTAAAGCTCCAGAAGGTTGTTTTGACTGGAGGAATGTAATCTCCAGGACCAAACTTTGCTTCATATTCTTTTTGAAGGGTCAGCATGCCTGGCACATCTCCACTAAACTTCGAATAAGCCAAGTAACTTAAAGCAAACGGAATATTGATCTCCGCAGAGTTTTCTTTTTTATCTGTGTCAATGTTGGCAAATAGTGTCCAAGCCGCTGGATCTCCACTATCCTTCCAAAGGGCTTCACTTGCTGCCATCTTCATCGGCTGTGATTCCATTAAGTGCTTTGCTTGATCATGTCCAGAGAACGCCACACCTAAGCCAGAAATGAAAGCAAGCACCATGGCAATCTGGAAAGATTTTTTGAAAAAGGTCACTTCTTGTTTTTTGATCATTTTATAGGCACTGACACCCGCGATAAAGAAAGCACCGGTTGCCAATGCACCAAACAGAACGTGCGGGAACTCTACCCAAAGTTGCGGATTTGTCACGAGCGCCCCAAAGTCATTCATTTCTGCACGGCCATTTTTAATCACAAATCCAACTGGCTCCTGCATAAATGAGTTGGCGAGTAAAATCCAAAACGCCGAAAAGATCGTACCAAGAGAAACAAGCCAAATACATAACAAATGAATTTTTTTCGGCAGACGGTCCCAGCCGAATATCCAAAGGCCAATAAAGGTCGATTCAAGGAAAAAGGCCAATAGCGCTTCAATGGCAAGCGGTGCACCAAAGACATCACCGACAAACCTTGAATAATCAGACCAGTTCATCCCAAACTGGAATTCTTGCAGAATCCCTGTCACCACACCTACTGCAAAGTTAATTAAGAAAAGGTGACCCCAAAATTTCGCCATCTTTTTATAAATCTCTTTTTTCTTGACGACATAAAGGGTTTGCATCAATGCAACGATAAATACCAAACCTATAGACATAGGAACAAAAATAAAATGAAATAATGTCGTTGAGGCAAATTGAAATCTTGCTAAAAACAGCTCACTCACAGCCTTACATCCTCCCTTACTTTCGCATGCCGAATGATTCGAGATATTTATGCTCACCATTTCACAAAAAGTTCACTATTTGTTCAATGATTCACAAGCGGAAGTCCATTTGATATAGTTCACTCGGTGAAATTTTACTCTTGATTTTCATTCGGTTAGTTATTTATACCTGTACTTTACACCCATGCGCTTCAAAAATAAAGTAAATTTTACCTAAAATTTGGATAGGATTGTGTCAGTTGTTTGAATACTTTGTCAAAAATATGTGACGGAAAGAGACAATCACAAAAAAAATAGCGCTGCTTCTTCGCTGCAGCGCTTTTGAATATTTAGGCTTTTTTCTGTAAAGCAGGTCTTGTGACTTGCACTTCATAGTACGTAATTTTGTTTTTTAACAGGCCTTCAGGTTTCGCCTTTCCGTGAGCGTGCGCATCACCAAATGCCTGAGATTTTGTCCAATTCACAAAGTCTTCTTTTCGATTCCAGCGGGTGTGAATGGTCACTTCATCGTAATCAGTTGTCTGCTGAGTGACCCATACTTCCATACCTAAAAATCCTTCCATAAATTCTACTTGTCCCTGCTTGTTAAACCGTTTAACAAGGTGGTCGGCACTGCCTTTTTCTACTCTTACTTGGTTATTTACAATAATCATGTTTGGTTCATCTCCCTTTTGTTGTTGAATGGAGGCGATGGGGATAATGAGCGGATGCGGTCCGTCTAAGTGAACCTCTGCCTGAATCCCAAAAACCTCCTTGAAAAAGTCTTCTGTTAACACTTCATTTGGTGAGCCAATTTGATGCACCTGACCTCGCTTCATAGCAATGAGACGGTCACAATATTTTGCGGCCTGCTGCAAGTCATGGAGAACCATTAAAATGGTGATGCCATGTGTTTGATTCAGCTGTTTAAGCAGCTCCAGTAATTCAAGCTGATGCGCAATGTCTAAATAAGTGGTTGGCTCATCCAGAATGATAGTCTCTGTCTTCTGAGCCAGTGCCATTGCAATATATGCCTTTTGTCTTTCTCCGCCTGATAATGTATGGAGCATTCTGTTTTCATTGGTGCGGCTATTCGTCACCTCAAGCGCCCACTCAATCGCTTCATGATCTGACGTGCCGCTTTTTTTCCAGATGGAACGGTGCGGACTGCGTCCAAGTGCGACCAGCTCACGTACTGTCATCGATGGAATGGCGGTTCTTGTTTGCATGAGAACCGCCACCTCCTTGGCGATCTCCTGTGCCGTCATCTCTTTTTGCGGGATGTCGTGAATGTAAATCATGCCGCTTTCGATTGAGGTCAGTCGTGCGGCCGCTTTGATAAAAGTCGACTTACCTGACCCATTTGGGCCAATGATTCCGGTCACACTCCCTTTAGGAACAGCTGCTGAAATGGAAGACAGCCGAAAGCCGCCTTGACTGAGACTCACGTCATCCATTGCAATGACATCCATCTTAACCCCTCCCTTTCTTTTTTAATAAATAGAGGAAGAAAGGTGCACCGATGCAGGCAAGCAAGATCCCTACAGGCAATTCAACCGGTGTAAACCAGACCCGTGCCGCTGTATCGGCAAAGACCACAAGCACGCCCCCTCCAAGCATTGAAATCGGTAGCAAATACCGGTAATCATCTCCGATTAAAAGACGGATAAAATGGGGTACAACAAGCCCGACAAAACCGATTAAACCGCTGACACTGACAGCCGCTCCAGCTAAAAGAGCGGCCAGCGCAATGAGAAAAAATCGAGTCCTCTCTACTCGAAGGCCTAATAGCTGAGCCGATTCATCGCCAAGCAAAAGGAGATTGGACGGTTTAATGGCGAAAAAACAAAGACATAATCCAGCCAGCGCATATGGCGACACGAAGCTAAGATGATGCCAGCTCCGTCCGTTTAATCCCCCTGATAGAAAAGGCAAAACAGCCTGCACACGCTCACTGTAAAGCACCATAAACCCATTCATCACCGCACCAAGCAAGGCATTGACGGCAACACCTGCCAAGATCAATTTAAGCGGTGAAACCCCTTGATCAAATGACAGCATATACACGACAAGAGCTGCTAATAAGGCGCCCAGAAAAGCGGCTGCCGGAAGCAAATACGTGAATTGCGGAAGAACAATCATGCTGAGTACAGCAGCTAACCCGCCGCCCGCAGTCACACCAATGATCCCAGGGTCAGCCAGTGGATTTCGGACAACTCCTTGTAAAATCGCTCCTGATGCTGCGAGACAGGCCCCAACGAGAAAACCAATGAGCACACGCGGAAACCGTAAATCCATGACAATTTTTTCATGAACAGGCAGACCTGATCCCGTGAACACAGCCATTAAATCCGGTAGCGACAATTGGACAGAACCTACCGCAAGTCCTAGACAGACGCCCACACATAAAGAGAGAAACAATCCTGGTAACAGCCATTTTCGTCTTGACTGCCTTTTTTGAAAATCTAGTTCTGCATTCATCTTCATGATGACAATCGCTTCAATTTCTTCTCTAATTCATCGATCGCTCTGATGACTTCTGCGCCTGGATTTGTCCCAAATAGGTCACTTGGTAGAATCTCAACGTGTCCATTTTTGACAGCTGATACATCGTGCCACGCCGCATTTTGCTTCATTTCACTCATAAAGCCTGCTTTGACATCTTCAGGATTGCTGTGTGTCATCAGCAAAATGAGATCTGGATCGGCCTCGATTACCTTTTCTGCATTGATTTGTGCATATTGCGGAAACTTTTCGAGTGCTGGTTCATTTTCAGCAATATTCGCCCCACCAGCGATCCGCAGCAGATCACCGCTTAAAGATTGCGGAAGTGCCGCCATATATGTGCCGGGTGCACCATACACAACGAGCGTCTTTACTTTTTTCTCAGGCTGCTTCACTTGCTTGATCCGCTGATCGATTTGAGCATTGAGCGCTTTGGCCTTTTGCTGCTTTCCAAGTAAATCACCAAATAAAGTAACTTGACGCTGGATATCCTTCACTGAGTTGGCACTTGTCAAAAGAAGCTGTGAACCAATTCCTTCTATAGTAGAGATATCCTTGCTGTTTAATGATTCATTCCCAAGCACCACATCGGGCTTTAAACTCGTGATCAGCTCGACATCAAATTGATGGGTTGTGCCAATTGATTGTACGGACTTTGCCTTTTGTAGATTGTCTGGCAATTCGGCAGTTGGCCGGCCGACAACCTGACCACCTAGAGCATAAATGATGCTCATGTCGCCAGTTGACAACGAGACGATCCGTTCAGGTGATTCATGAAACGATAATGTTCTGCCGGCAAAATCCTGAATGTTGAGCGCACCTTGCTTGCTCTCATTCTCGACAGGCGCCGCCTGGCTGCATCCGCCGAGGAGAAGCACGGCGACGAGTCCTGCCCAAATCACATGTAAACATTTCAACCGTCTGTCTCTCCTTTTCTAGTAAACTTTCTTTAGCTTCGCCTGTACCACGAGACGCTTGTTTTTAGGTGCCAGCACATGATCACAGGTCGATAATGTGAGAATCAAGTCATCTGTGGATACGTCTGTTTTCGTTTGATAGATGGACTTCTTACGCACAGCTTGCAAGTAGTGCGCATATTCACCAAGATCCTGAAAATCAGTCTGAATATAATCAAAGTCGACTGTCGTCTCATACACAGCAAAAATCTCTGCTTCATAGCTTTGGTACAGCGTATCGTACTGAAATGTGCGATGATCTTGGAAGAAATCTTTTTTCAAATAGTTTGTGAGACCAGCAAACATAGACCCATCCCTCATCCGATGACCGTACACCACTGTATTGGGACTTTCATGCAAGACGTCATTACGATAATCCATAAAGATACTGCCTGCCCGTGTGTCATCCTTTACATAATTACGAGTTAAATAGAATGCATTATCGTTTGACTGAACAATTGGATACTGAATCATCGTGTCCTTCATATCAATCCAACCGACAATGTCTTGATTCACCTTTCGCAAATCATCAAATGACTGACGGATTTCTCCAGGTTTTCGCTGTTTCATTCCATCCTCGTGTGTGTAAAGTGTCTGAGCCTTTGCAAGCACCTGACGATTTTGATAATTGCCAAAGAGCTCCAAGCCAATGGCAGTACCGCTATATAGAAAAACACCTAAACAGACGATCGTCAGCATTCGCTGCCCGATCCTTTTCCCTCGTTTCACACTGTCTCACCTGCTTTTTGCACAACTTATATGCCTACAGGCACGATATACATCCCTGTTTCTGCATCCTGCTTAATTGTGACGGACACATGATAAATGTGCCGCACCATCTCTTCTGTTAACACATCATTTGGCCGTCCTTCGCGGATAATTTGTCCATCTTTCATGGCGATGATGACATCACTATAGCGAATCGCCTGATTCATATCGTGCAGGACCATCACGATGGTTAATCCATGCTCGACATTGAGCTCTCGAATGAGCTCCAGAATGTCAAATTGATAATACATATCCAAATAAGTCGTCGGTTCATCTAAGAAAAGGATCGGTGTTTTTTGCGCTAAAGCCATCGCAATCCATACACGCTGCCGTTCTCCGCCTGACAATGAGGCGAGAGGCACCTTTCGCTTATCCGTCAGCTTTGTACAGGACAGTGCCCACTCGATTGCTTTCTCATCCTCTTCCTTGTCACTGCCGCGCATCGTCTGATAGGGCGTTCTCCCAAATGCCACGACTCGTTCGATCGTTAAATCGAGCGGCGCTTCATTTTGCTGATGTACGACTGCCAGCTTTCTCGCGAGTTCCCTTGGCTTGAACGCATTCAGTTCTTGCCCATCTAAATGAATCTGTCCTTTATGTGGACAATGGTTATGTGCCATCAAGGAAAGCAGTGTGGATTTGCCCGAGCCATTTGGACCGATAATGGTCGTAATTTTCCCTTTTTCGATGTGCGTGGTGACCGATTGAACAATATCCCTCTGCCGATCATAGGAAAACGACACCTCACGAATGTCCATGAAGACGATCACCCCTTCTTAATAAAAAGATCAGAAACGGCCCGCCAATGACAGCCATGATTGTAGAAGCAGGGATTTCATTTGGAGCCACAAGCGTTCTGCCGAGCGTATCAGCCGTCAAAATGAGCAAGGCCCCGCTTAACGCAGAAAATGGAATCAGTACTCGGTGGTCCGAGCCGACAAGCCTTCTAGAGATATGTGGAATGAGCAAGCCGACAAAGGCAATCACGCCCGCTACCGCAGCAGTCACCGCTGCTAATAACACCGCCGTGATTGAAATCAAAAGGCGCATTCTGGTCACACGCAATCCTAAGTTTTTCGCCGTCTTATCTTGAAGGGCAAGCAAGTTACACCATCTGCTAAAGAAAAGCGCAACCACAAGCCCAATGGCGCCATAGACACCGATTAAACGGACATCTCCCCACGTTTTCATCGTCAGATTCGACTGTCCCGACTGATTAATAGTGATATTGAAATAGCTGCAAATGGTCACAAACGCTTCTGCCATCCCTGTAAACATGGCATTGATGGCGATCCCCACCAGAATCATTCGAATCGGGCTTAAGCCGCCTTTCCAAGACAAGACGTATACGAGGAAGCAGGCAATTGCCCCGCCTAAAACTGAAAATAAAGGAGAGTAGAAATAAAATTGAGGAAGCGCTGTAATTGCCATTAAAGAAAAGAAGCTAGCTCCCGATGAAATACCAATAACACCGGCATCTGCTAATGGATTCCTCATCACAGACTGCAAGAGGACACCGGAGACAGATAAAGCCGCCCCTGTAAACATCGCAATGAGCATGCGGGGGATTCTTAAATCTTTAATGATTTCTACCTGTGCATGTTGACCGGTCATAAGCCCTTCCAATAATTCAATCGGTGTAACATGAATGCTCCCCGTAATGGCGGAATAAATAAATACGCCGGCTAGTAAGAGACTGACTATCAGAAATAAAATCCCTGTTTTTTTCATCTTGAACGTCCTTTTATCATTAAGATTCGCCGCTTATGACGGGTACAACATACGAGTTAATTCATCTAATGCCTCTGCTGCCTTTAAGTTGCCTGTTGTCCCGAATAAGCTTTCTTCGAGGTCGTACACCCGGTCTTGTTTGACCGCATTAAAATGTTTCCAAATATCATTTGTTTTAAATTCTTGATCAAACATTTTGACGACTTCATCCGGCATCCCATGTGCGGCTCGGAGAATGATATCTGGATTGGCTTTTTGTAAATACTCCGTATTGGATGCCAAATACTCCATTTTCTCACCTTTTACGATGTTCTTTCCTCCTGCAATACGCACAAGATCACCGATATACGAATTCTCTGTTGCCACTAAATAACTGCCTGGTACACCAAGCAAAATGAGAACGGATGGCTTCGTCTTTCCCTTCGTTCTCTCTTGTATGTCTTTCTTTTTTTGTTCAAAATCATCCACAATGCGTTTCGCTTGTGTCTTTCTATCATATTTTTCTCCAAGCTTTGTGATGGCGTTCTCCATCTTGTCCAGGCTCTCAAGGTTGAGGTATGTCGCAGGGACAGAAGCTTGTTGAAAAGGCGTTTCTAAATCATATTGAAGAGTCGTGACAGACAGGACATCTGTCGGTTGAAGTGATTGGATGATTTCCATGTCCGGGCTCATTGGGTTACCGACTGCTGGGAGTCCTTTGTATCGAGCCGGCAAGGATTTTTGACTTGTTGGCACCCCGACAAGATCCACCTCTAGCGCATCCATGATCTCAGCAGCAGCTACAGTCGTTGCCACAATGCGGGCACTTGATGCTGCATTTTTTTTGCCTTTCGCTGAGCTTTCAGCTGATTGTGAGCAGCCTGCTAAGAAGACGCACACACATAGAGCCGTGATCAGGGTACATAACATTCGATGCTTCAAAAAACAGAAGCCTCCTTTCGAAAAAAAGGAAGTGGATGCGCCGAGATGAATGGCGCACCTCACTTAAAATAGATTCTTTATCTTGTACGAGTTTGATACTTTCTGACGAGCACGAATAGTGATCCGCCGAATAAAAGAATGTACACCCAAAGAAGTGAAGTATCTCCTGTTTTTGGGTTCAACTGACCTGTCTCAGACTTGGTTTGGTCATCTGATGGCGTAAAGGTCATCTGCTCTGCGCCCGTTTCCTCTGGTGCGAGATTCGCAAGCTGGTTTGGTTGAGAATCGTGATCATTCGGATTTTTCACAAAGCCGATGCTCTCATCGTCTCCGATCACCGTCGCAATTCCGCTTCCTTCACCACTTGCGATACCTTTCGTATCATAGACAAGTTTGACATCGTACTGCTCATGATAATTGGCAGCTGGAATGTCAATTTTCACGCGTGCTGCCTGATCACTACTCAAACTTTTTGCTTCATATTGAATCACTCGTGTATCTGCTTTTTGATCAGCCTTTGCAACTAGCGTCTCTTCAAATTTACCGCCGGTTCCTACTTGGAACGACGTGATGGCTGAGCTGTTCTTCACAGTGTATGAAACGAAATGGCGGCCATTTTTCACCACCAATGTCGCAGGGCTCACGACGTAATCGTTCATGCGAGAAAGCTCATCTTTGTCTGCTTTCTTCATTGAAAAAGGAAGCTTGTACACTCCGTCTTTTAGCTGAACTGTCTCTTGATTCGTTCCGCCGTTCGTTGTGTCTGGTGCTGGTTTATTTGGTTTTGGTGTTTCTGGTGTAGCCGGGGTTTCTTCCTCTATTTGACCGTCCTTCAGTGGAACGATACTTTTTGAATCAAATTGAAAACGAATATCGTACGTTTGATCATAGTGAGCGGCTGCTACTACAATGTGTACTTTTCCGTTAACTGCTTTTTTCAGATCAGACACTTCAAATGAAACCACTCTTGTGTTCTTTGCTTGATCTGTGCTCACGTTTTTCACTTCTTGATAAGAACCGTTTCTCTCTATTTTCAAAGAATCAACTGACGTATGATCCTTCACCGTAAAGGAAACGGTTTGCGTTCCATTTTTAACGGTTAACGATGCTGGATGTGAGAAGTATTGGCTCATCCGAGATGCCTCATCCTCATCGCCCTTCAGCACACTGTAGTTGATACGATACACACCATCTTTTAATTGGTTCTGCGTCGAATCAACTGGTGTTGTGCCGTTTTGATCATCTGGCTTTGTTTCGCTGTCGCCTGGCGTCGTGCCACTTTGATCATCCGGCTTTGTTTCGCTGTCGCCTGGCGTCGTACCATTTTGATCATCCGGCTTTGTTTCGCTGTCGCCTGGCGTCGTACCATTTTGATCATCTGGTGTTGTTTCGCTATCGTCTGGCTTCGCAGGCGTGACAAGTGTGAGACTGCTCTGATCGAAAGCGAGCTGTACGTCATACGCCTCATCATAAATAAAGCCGCCTAAGTCCCAGTAAATTTTGACCCAGCCATTTAATTTGGCTGATACATCGGCTACATCAAATTTGATTACACGCGTATTTGCTGTCTCATCTTCACTGACCGTTTCAGTGGTGACGAGAGAGCCATTTTGTTCGACCTTGAAATCTGTGATTTCTTTGCTTTGCTTCAGCGTAAGATAGGCAGTCGTCTTGCCATTTTCGATGATGAGCTTAGCTGGCTTTTCTGTATACGTATCCATCATGGATGCTTCAGTGCTGCCATTTTTTAAAATGGTGAATCCGGCCGTATATTCACCATCAGCCAATGATGCCGCCTGAGCCGTTCCTTGAGGCAGCTGAAACGCAGTCAACAAACTGAATAAAACGAGCAGAATAGCTGTCTGTAGATGAAAAAGACGTTTCAAAAGATGACACTTCCTTCCGTTAATGCTTGATGATCCACTTTCTCGCTAAAAACCCGCCTGAACATAAGACAAGCACAAGGAGCCATCCCATCTGGCTTGTATCACCAGTTTGAGGATTTTCTTCTTGTTTTGTTTTGGTGGATGAATCAGTTGTTTTGGTTGTTTCTTTTGATGATTCTTGATGTTTTGCTGCACCTGCTGTTTCTTTTGAACTGTCAGAAGAAAGTGACTTGATGCTGCTTTCATCGAATTTCAGCTGGATGGTATAGTCGTGATCATAATCAGCCGATTTGACTGTGACATGGATTTTTGACTTGATTGGTTTAGACAAACTCTGTGCTTGGAATTGAACAAGCCTTGTATTGGCTTTCTTATTCGTTGATAGAACCGTCGTATCGACATAGCCACCATTTCCCGGCACTTTAAATTCCGTTACCCAGCTGCTGTTTTTAATGGTCATTTGCACAGTCAGCTTGCCATTTTTCACGATCACTTTTGCCGGCTTCAGCCAGTAATCATTTGCCATCGAAACGGCAGTTCCTTCGGCCTTCATCACAGTGTAATTGACGGAGTATGTACCATCATTTAATGAGGCAGCCTGTGCATTTGAAAAAGGCAGTATAAGTGCCAGCAATAATGCAGCCACAAAGGCTGGCATCCTGATCCATTTTTTCATCAGATGAATTTCCTCCCTTTTTATTGAACAGTTGCTGCATCAAACTTGACGCGAATATCGTAATTGCCTGTATATCCAATGACCGGTACTGTCACACTCACTTTAGCTGGTACAACATCTGTCAGGCTGTTGACATTGAACTCTACCGTTCTCTTATTGACAGCTGTGTTTGTACTGATCACCTTCGCATCTTTGTAGACACCTTGATCCAATGTTTTAAAGCTTGTAATCCAAGAGCTGTTCGTTAACGTGACTTGCGCTTTGATTTTTCCGTCCTTCACAACAAGCTTAGCTGGTTTTTCAAAATACGTATTTGCTGTTGACGTTGAATCACTGTCTGCTTTCCATACCACATATTGTGCTGAATATTGACCATCTGCTAAGCCTGCTGCTGAGGCAGAGCTAACCGGGGCTAGAGCAAACAATAGAACAAAGCTAAAGAATAATAAGACGTGTGATGCTGAACGAAGTGATTTCATATTTATCCTCCTAATTGATATTGATAATTATTCTCAATAGATAATAAAAAAAATAACCTTTATCAGCGTATGAATCACGCTCATAAATGATTATGATAATCATTATCAATTGAGTTTAAAAAATAAATCTTTGCTTTCGACAAGTCAAAGATGTCTGCTGCTACATGATGTAGTGATACACGGTTTAGGTAATCTGTCCCATTCATGATACCATGGCATAACCTCCCCCATTCCATTACAGGGAAAAGAACCCTCTTCTCCTTGATATTATATGATGAATGAAATTATTGTCAACATCATTTTTCATACTATTGACTTAGATTTCTGGAAAATCACAAAAAAAATCGATCAGGGACACTGATCGAAGTCCATTAAGAAGGGACATGTTCACCCTTTTCACTATTTTTGCGCTCTAAAGACCAAGCATACATTTCCCGTATGACTGGTTCAATTTTCTTTCCTTGTTCTGTTAGTTCATATTCAATCCGCACTGGAATGTCGGGATATACTTTTTTCTCAACAAGACCTTCAGCTTCTAAATCTTTCAGCCTTTCTGATAATAACCGTCCGCTGATGTTCATTTCATTTTCTAGCTGACAAAAACGTTTTGGCCCTGTCAAAAGCTGATTGATGATGAGAATCACCCACTTCTTCCCTAAAATCTCCATGGCATCTGTAATTGGGCAGCCATCTACTTGAGCCATACTTTACTCCCTCCTGCTTTTCTCTACTTTTTTTCATTATAACATAATTAATTACTTGAAATAAGTCACTAACTATTATATAGTTTAGTTACTAAAAGTAACAAGGTAATCATTTTTATCAATTTTCAATAAACCATTGAACATACAGATGCATATAACATGAAGGAGATGACCGAGCTTTGAATACAATAGAGCAAGTAAGATTAGGTGTAACAGAATTACATGTGTCCAGCTTTGAGCGTTCTTTGCCTTTTTATACAGACATTTTAGGTTTTACTTTATTAGAACAGACGGATTCTACTGTCACGCTTGGCAGCAACGCAAAGGAACCAATCCTTGTGCTGAAAGAAGATGTGCAGCTGAAAGAGAAGCCGGATCATGAGCCAGGACTTTATCATTTTGCGGTTTTATTACCTACCAGAAAAAACCTGGGCACATGGCTGGCGCATGTGATCAAAAAAGGCTATCCTTTAATTGGAGCAAGCGATCACTTTTTCAGTGAAGCCATTTATTTAAGTGATCCAGATGGCATCGGCGTTGAGATTTATGCTGATCGTCCTCAGGACATATGGGTAGGTGAGCATGGAGAGCTGAAAGGTGGCGGAAATGCCCCGCTTGATGGAGATGGTCTCCTGCAAGAAGCCGCTGATTCCACCTGGGAAGGACTCCCGGCTGGTACAGTCATGGGACACTTGCATTTCCATCTCAACCCAGAAGAAGCCGATTCCTTTTATGTGAACACGCTCGGTTTTCATATCCGAATGGCTCCCCCAGCCAGCTTATTCGTTGCTGGTGGCATCTATCATCACCACCTTGCCTTTAATGCATGGGGACGAGGGAGAAAAGGAGCCATTGATCCACGTTTTTCAGGAATTAGAAGCTATACACTGGTTTTCCCAAAAGAAGACGATAGAACATCCGTCGTCGAACGTCTGACAAAAGCAGGTGTTCACATGAACACGACAGGAAAAAGCAACGAATTTATTGATCCATTTGGCGTTCTCGTTCGTTTACAGATTGAAGAAACAGACAAAAAAGAAGGTGTAGAATATGGACAAACACACAGAGGTTAAAACAGCCATTTTAAAAGATAAAATCAAACGAGTACAGCAAGAAGACGGATTTATATATATCACTGGACCTATTAAACTGCCAGTGAATTTAGACGGTAGAACGGTCATGTTTAACTGGTATTCATGGTTAAAAGACGATGGGAAAGAACCATTATCAGATGAAGCTTTAATCGAAAGCCTTTCCTCCCGTGAACTTGCAGATCACCAGCAATCAAGCGTCCTTGTTTACGGAGATTTCGAACATGCTGATGAAGCGCTGATCCGCATGCATTCCATCTGCCACACCGGCGATATTTTCGGAAGCAAACGCTGTGATTGTGGGTTCCAATTGAAACAGTCTATGCGAATGATTGAGGACAATGGAGCAGGCGCACTGTTTTATTTAGCCAACCATGAAGGACGCGGGATCGGTCTTTTCAGTAAAGCCATGGCCTACATCTTGCAAGAAAACGGCTACGATACAGTAGAAGCGAACGAAGCACTAGGCTTTGAAGATGATACACGTCAATATGAAGAAGCGATTGCTGTTCTTCAAACATTGCGTACAAAGCCAGTCAGACTGATCACAAATAATCCGAAAAAGACGGATGCTATCAGTCATGCAGGCCTTTCTCTTTCTGGACGGATTCCACTTTGGGGTGATGTCTCTGAGTTCAATGAAAAATACTTGCAGACAAAAATTAACCGCTCAGGCCATATGAAAGCGGATCAAGAGGTGCGTACGATTGCCACATCATGAGCGATATATGAAACTAGCCCTTGAAAATGCTGAAGCAATGAAAGGTCAGACATCTCCCAATCCGCTCGTCGGGGCTGTGATTGTGCGTGAAAATGAAATTGTTGGGGTCGGGGCGCATATGAAGGCCGGCGAACCACATGCAGAAATTCATGCACTTAAAATGGCTGGAGACAAGGCAAAAGGTGCCACGATCTATGTAACACTAGAGCCTTGTTCCCACCATGGCCGCACAGGCCCATGCGCTGAAGCACTTGTGAAAGCTGGCGTAGAAAAAGTTGTCGTTGCTGCACTGGATCCGAACCCGCTTGTTGCCGGGCGCGGGATTGCCATTTTACAAGATGCAGGCATTCAAGTCATCACAGGCGTCATGGAGCAGGAATCCATTCTCATGAATGAAGTGTTCAACCACTTTATTACGAAAAAAACGCCTTTCGTGACACTCAAAGCAGGCATTACGTTAGACGGAAAAATTGCATCTGCTACGTCTGACAGCAAGTGGATTACATCAGAAACGTCCCGTTATGATGCACATCACATTCGCAGTATCAACGATGCGATCTTGGTCGGTGCGCAAACCGTCATTCACGACGATCCTTCATTAACAGCACGCATTCCAAACGGTCATCATCCGATTCGAATTGTCTTAGACTCTAAACTGTCTATCCCGCTGACAGCAAAGGTGGTCACAGATCAGATGGCACCAACATGGATTTTCACAACAAAACAAGCCGATGAAGAAAAACGAGCCGCTTTAGAAGCAGCTGGCGTCAGTGTCATCATGACGGATAGCGATATCCGGGTGCCCTTACAAGAAGTACTTCAAGTGCTCGGAGAAAGAAATGTCTCCTCCCTGATGATTGAAGGCGGCGGACAAATCAATGCCTCATTTTTGGAGCAGCAGCTTGTCGATAAACTCGTCATCTACATGGCACCTAAGCTCATTGGCGGACGACTCTCTCCTTCTTTTTTCGGAGGCGAAGGCATACGCCTCATGAGTGATGCAATTGAACTGGATCAACTCTCTCTTGAACCACTTGGAAAAGATATAAAGATAACGGGTTATCCTGTTTATCAATAAACAACAAAGCTTGTAGATTGAGTCTGCAAGCTTTTTTCTCATCATTGAATTTGAGGTGATTAAATTGAACATCAAAGGAATAAACCATTTATTATTTTCTGTTTCTGATTTAGAGACATCTATTGATTTTTACACAAAGGTCTTTAATGCCAAATTGTTAACAAAGGGCAGAACGACAGCTTACTTTGATTTGAACGGCCTGTGGCTTGCCCTCAATGTAGAAAAAGACATTCCTCGTCAAGACATCCATCACTCTTACACACACATCGCTTTTTCTATTGATGAGGAGGATGTAGATCCAATGCATAACAAACTAAAAGATTTGAACGTCAACATCTTACCAAGCCGGCCAAGAGACGAAAGAGATCAGAAGTCGATTTATTTCACAGACCCTGATGGACATAAATTTGAATTTCATACAGGAACCTTGAAAGATCGATTGGATTATTACAAACTAGAGAAAACACATATGGAGTTTTATGAATGAAACGCAAAGAAAAACAGAGAGGAAACAACAAGGTGCTATTCGTCATTAAATAGGAAAGATGGTAAAATATACATAGAAACGTGTTGCAAACGATAGTCCTCCCCCCTTCCATACTAAAGGTGTTTTTATGCCTAGAAAGGAGGGGTCAGTTTGAGAACAAAACTTGTGCGTTCACGCGTTGAGAGACGCAAAAACAAAAAGAAAAAAGCTTGTACCTGTAAGTACAAGCTTTGGTTCCTTATCTTAAATTCAATCCGAACTCTAGTCCAGTTCATCATATGGATTTTAGATAAGAGAACGTTCTGAATGAACCCTTAAGATGATAATGAAAAATAAAGCGGCACCTTCATTACCCCTAGTCAAGGTAATGCTGGTTCTATCTCGTTTCTGTTTTTTGGAGGGCTGCTTTATTTTTTCATATTATTTCAGTTTATTCCTCACATTTTAAATTTATACATAGAAAAAGCACACGGTAGTCAGCCGAGTGCCCAAATTAAATTTCTTTTCAGTTGTATGGTGAACGTTCAAGAAATTCACCTTGAAGCTCTCGTGCTTCAGTTTGAAAACTAGTTCAACTTAGTCCGAGTTGAACAAAAAACTTGTGCAACAATATGTTACCATAAGTAACAATTTGTTACCATAGTTAAGCTTATTTTTTAATCTTACTTATTCATTTCAAATGCAGAATTTTCATTATTTCAAATAAATTATACAGCTTTTTGTTATGCAATGAATCAAATAAACTGAACAACACTCAAAATAACTTTCAAGTATAATAACCTGTACTTTTCTTCTAAGCCCTCCTACTTTCTATTGGCAACTGTAAGACCTTATTTAGTTAAATAAAAAAGAATCAGTATATAAAAACTGATTCTTTCTGCATACATTTATCTCAAACAAATCGTATTTAATCCACGAAACGTGTCGTAAAATGTTTCATGTGAAACATCTGTGATCTAATATTGATCAATTTCCCTCTATCAGTCTGCCAAAGCTTTCGGGTGAAAGTCCCGGTGAAATGCGCAGGCGGTGTAAGGACATCATACCTTGTTCTTTCTTCGCATGTCCTGGTTCAGTGGTTACAGCCATTTCATATCCTGCTTCCTTCGCCAACTTCAGCGTGTCTTCGTTATAGCGACCGACCGGATAGCTGACCATGATCGTTTGTTGAGAAAACCGCTGGTCAAAGAATACCTTCGATCCTTTTAATTCTTCTTCCTGCTGCTTCTGTGTTAAACGATTGAGTTCTAAATGATGAATGGTGTGACTCTCTATTGAAATACCATGCGCCACCATATCATCCATTTGGGCATCGGTTAAATGATGCGGACGGCCGATGGACTGCTCGATCATAAAAATCGTGGCTTTCATTCCATATTCCTTTAAAATCGGAAATGCCTTTGTGTAGTTATCCGTGTATCCATCGTCAAATGTGATAAGAACATACTTTTCACTTGGTGTCGAATTGGTCGAGAGAACTTGATATGCCTCTTTCGGCGACAGCGTGACATAGCCGTTGTCTTTCAGCCATTTCATATGAGCTGCAAATTCGCTCTTTGGCACACGTAAAGAATTACCACTAGAAATGCTGTGATACATCAAGATTGGAAGCGCAACGGGTTCCTTTTGCTGAATCCAGTTTTGTTTGTCTATCTCTGCCGCTTCAATTTGCTGCGTTTCTGTTGTTTCTTTCGTTTGTCCTTGACCCTTTACCTCTTTGATGGCTTGCTGGTTTCCTTCTGTTTGCTGTTTCGTACCCATACAGCCCGAAATGAGCAGCATGACTAAACCAACTGCAAGCCACATACATGTTTTTTTCATTCACCAATCCTGCTTTCTCTTTATCTACCGAATGATTATAACAGAAATTGGTTAATAACTGATATCTATTTTGACAGGGTATTCATTTTTTTACACATTTCGATCATTTCAATGGCAAGCAGATGGATGGTCTCTGTTGTGAGCATTTGGTCTTCTGCATGTATGAGCAGTAAAGAAAAGGGAAGCTGTTCCCCTGCCGCCTCTTTTTGTATCAGTGACAAGTGCAGGTCATGGATGCTTCGAAACGCTTCCTCCCCTTTTTCAATCAACTGCTGCGCTGCTTCAAAGTCATCCGCTCTTGCTAGACGAATGGCTTCTACATAATGGCTTCGTGCCTCACCTGCATGGGCAATGATTTGAAAGGCTGCTCCCTGCATTTCCTCTAATACCGTCATCTGCTTCTCCTCCGATTGCTCAAGATTCATTTGCTAGTTTCAGTGCATGTTCTAGAATTTTTTCTCCATTCGCTGTTCCATATAATCTTACATTTACCACATCGACAGGTATATGATAAGGTGCCGCTGTTTTTTCTGCTGCCTTTCTCATAAAGCTAACTTGCGGCCCTAGCAAAATGACCTTTACATCGTCCCCATGCTCTTCTAATTCGTCCGCAATGGCCCCTTCAGGTATCGCATAAATTTCATAATCCAGCCCTTTTCCTTCTGCGGCTGCCTTCATTTTAGATACCACAATCGACGTTGACATTCCTGCTGCACAAGCGAGAATGATTCGCTTCATATCCCATCACTCCTATTGATAAATAAAATCTGGTTCATCCCTTAATTTCCTCGTTTGGATTAATGTCTTGTACCAGTATCCTGACGCTTTCATCTGACGATTCCGTTCATTCTCCAGCTGGATCTCTACTAATCCGTAGCGATTCTTGAATGCATTCATCGGTGAGACATTATCCGTAAAAGCCCACAGCATATATCCCTTGCAGTTTGAACCTTCTTTTTTCGCTTGAAGGGCTTTTTTCAAATGCTGACTGATAAATGAAATTCGGTACTGATCATCAATGATGCCGTCTTCGTTTTTAAACCGTTCTTCCTGCTCGACCCCCATACCGTTTTCAGCCACAAACCACTCGATATTCCCGTATTCCTCTTTTATTCTCATACCCATATCATAGACAATATTCGGATAGATTTCCCAACCTCTGAATGGATTCATTTTTCTCCCTGGGAGCTCAAATAGATCGTAATAATAAGATGGATGAAACGGTGTATTTTCGTTCCAAGCCTTGCTAGGTGCCTTAACGCGATGCGGATAGTATAAATTAAGACCGACCACATCGACTGTATGATCTTTAATGATCTGAAGCTCTTCTTCCGTTGCATCGAAAAGAATGTCATGCTTTTTCAATACATCAAGCAGTTCTTCTGGATACTCGCCTTTAATGGAGGGATCTAAGAACACTCGATTAAAAAACAAATCATACATGCGGGCAGCTTCTTGATCATGTGACGCAGTCGATCTCGCATACGTCACTTCTGGATTGAGAATGACCCCGATTTTTGCACCGGCTGATTCCTTCAAGCCCATTTCCTGAAACAGCTTCACCACTTTTGCTGTCGCCAAGGCTTTATGATAGTTCCACTGCATCCACTTCTTCGTATTTTGCTCGAAAGGATAACGAATAGCATCTAGATACACACGAGTCTGAACAACAATTGGTTCATTAAAGGTAAACCAATGTTTGACCCGGTCTCCATAGCGTTCAAACACCTTTTCTGCATAGAGAACAAACAGATCGACAACATGTTTAGATGACCAGCCGCCGTACTTTTCAAGTAAAACGGCAGGAAGCTCATAATGCTCTAAGCAAAACATCGGCTCTACACCTGCTTCAAGTAATTCATTGATGAAATCATCAATATAACGAGCATAGGCCTCATCTACAATTCCATTCTCGTAATCTATGAGAAACCTCGACCAATTGATCGATGTCCGGTAATGAGATAACCCAATTTCCTTCATAAGGGCTACATCTTCAGGATAGCGCTCGTAAAAATTCGTTGCTCCCGCTGGTCCGTATCCTTCGTGCCATACGTGATACCCCTCCTTATACCAAAGGTCTATATACGAATCCTGATGCGGTTTCTTCCCTTTCCAACCCTCTGTCTGCCAAGCAGAAGCCGCAGCACCTAGAATAAAGTCATTGGGTATGTCGATTTTGTTCATGTTGCCACCTGACCTTTCTTCGTGTGAATTTGAAGTCCTTCCCACATCCCTTGTAAATACATAGCTCCAAGTGCCCGGTCGTATAATCCATAGCCAGGTCTGCCCGTCTCACCAAAGATCATTCGTCCATGATCTGGCCGGACATAGCCAGCAAATCCTTCCTTAAACAATACGTTCACAATCGCTCCCATTCAAAAGCAAGATCGTGACGTTCGATTTCCGCTTTTAAATGAGCAATACTTTCCTCCGGCCACAGATCACCAGCCGGCACATCATAGACTGCACTGACAATCCCTTTCATGCCGGGAATTTGCCGAATATATGAAAGGGAGACAGGATCTTCTTTGCCATACCATCTAAATTGCATGTTCATTCATGAGCCCTCCTTCTATTCTGAATCAGGTGCTGATTCTGGCTTCCGGTTGGATAAGAGGACAAAAGGTAAATAGATGAAAACAGCGACAACAATACAGATAAGCTGTGTGATGACAGCCCCCATACTGCCAGCGGTAGACAGCCAAGCATTCACAATCGGAGGTGTCGTCCACGGCACCATCACCACCGCTTTCCCCGCAAAACCTGTAGCGGTTGCGATATAACCAATCGTACCTGTCACGAGTGGTGTAACGATAAACGGAATTGCCATCACAGGGTTCAACATGACAGGTAATCCGAAAATAACTGGTTCATTGATGTTAAACAGTCCAGGTCCTGATGAAAGCTTGGCAATGCTCCGCATCTCTTCTCTTCTTCCTGCTATAAAAATGGCGATCAACAGACCAATCGTCACACCCGAACCACCAATGCTCATATACACATCCCAAAATGGCATCGTGATAATATTTGGAATCTCTTTGCCCTCTTGAAATGCTGTCATATTCACTGCAATTGATCCTAATAACAGCGGCTCGCGAATCGGTTTAATCATTTGGTTGCCATGAATACCGATCACCCAGAAAAATTGAGCCACAAACATTAACGTTAAAATACCAGGCAGTCCCTGCACAACACTTTCAAGCGGACGCTGCACGACGTTATACACCGCTTCATGCAAATAAATGCCTGTCACACGATGAAACGCAAATCCGAATGAACTAATGATTGTAATCGTAATAATTGATGGGAAAAGTGAAGAAAAAGATGTCGCCACATTTGATGGAACAGAATCTGGCATCTTAATTTGCAGCCACTTCACCTCGGTAAGCTTACAAAAGATCTCTACAGAGACAATGGCAATGATCATACCCAAAAATAAGCTTTTTGGATCGGAGAATTGCCTCGCCAGCACATCGACAACCTCACGCATTGATCCATCGACTTCAAGAAGAAGTGTCGTCGGAATAACGGATATAAATGAAATCAATGCCATTAATCCTGGGAACAATGATTTGTGTCCATTGATTTTCCCGAGCTCAATCCCGATAAGGAACACAGCCCCGATCGTTAAAAAGTTCAGCGTGGCATAATTGATTGCCTTCATAATTGGCTGAAGCTCTGCTAAAAACCTGAATATCTCAAAATGGGCAAGCCCCGTTTCCGGGCTCATGATCATATTTGCGACCAGTACAGCAAATGCCCCCGTAATGATAATTGGCATTAATGTGACAAATGCTTGCTTAATCGCCATAATATATTTCTGATTTGTAATACGATAAGCGACATGTCCCATGACGTCGGCCGCTCTCTCTTTAAAGCTCATGATCCGTCTCCCCCTTTACAAAAACTCGTGATCATCCTCCTTTTGATGTTATTTTAAAAGCGCTTTCATTAACATCTAATCTTTTTCCTCACAGATGCGGAAATGGGTGTCCTATTTTTTCATCTGGCTGTTCCAACACGTGCAGCGCCGCCGTCAGTTCTTCAAATGAAGCAGCTTTGATGATTTGCTCCACCACTTCCTTCTGCTCTGTCAAACGCACAAGAAATTGATAAAGTGACTGCAATTCTTTCTGATACGTCTTCTGTATACTTAACAAACAGACGACTTGTACCCGCTCTTCTCCCCACAGCACTGGTTTTCTCAACGTACAGATCGCACAAAATGTATCATCTGTTGCCGGTTTGATTGGGTGAGGAATTGCGACCAAATGACCGAACGACGTAGGTGACACTTCCTCTCTTTCCAGCAATAGCTGTTCAAAATCATCCGGGATTCGGTTTTGTTCCTGCAATACATTCACGAAAAATTGAAGAACCTCTTCCCTTGTTTGTAGATCTTGCTGAAAAAAAGTCATCTTCGGACTGATATATCGCAAGACCCCCATTTCTTGTGACCCCTGTACAAATCGTTTCAACCTCAACATATCGTCTTCACTGAGGATCGTATGTACATCAATCACTGGCACAGGTAGTGTGTTCTGAAGAGGGATGGTACTAATGATCAAATCGATACTTCTCAAGTCATACGACAAAAGGTCACTGACACTTGCAGTTCCAGCAATCTCTAGCCTTTCGCTAAAGGCGGCCTTCAGCTTATGAAGAAGAAGCTGACTGCTCGCGACACCCGTTGCGCACACAATCAAGCATTTTTTTCTCACAGTCTGAGTTTTTGTCCGCTCTATGGCAGCACCAATATGCAGCGCCAAATATCCGATTTCATCTTCATGAATCTCTACATTCTCTTTTTCCTTCAGCCATCTTCCCATATAGACACCTGCTTCAAAAGCAATCGGATAATGCCTTTTTATGTCTGATAAATAGGGGTTACGGATGTTCATATCATATCGGAACCGATGAATCGCTGATCTCAGGTGAAGACTTAGTCCTACAATCAATTCCTTGTCTGTCTGAATATTAAGTGACATGTGCTCTTCGACATAACCAAGTAATTGGTGAGTTAAACGGAAATGCTCTTCATCAAGCATGTGAAATAGCGTGTGGCCCGTTTCTCCATACGCCATCATTTTTGCCCCCATTAAATGAATCGCAATATAGGCCATTTCAGATAATGGAAAATCTATACCGAGCACGTGACGCATATCTTCTGCCATTTGCCTCGCCACTTGAAAAGCGGGCTGTGTTTGAATGTCTTTGAGTTCTCCTTCCGGCATCATGACCAATTTTTTCTCTTCAATTCGTTTGCACGCAATGGCGATATGTGTCACTAAGTTGCTTAAACCGATCTCTGACACATGAAGACCGCTTGCCTTTGTACGTGAACGCACCATATCTTGAATCAATTGATACGTTTCTTCAGGTAAAAGGGCAGGGTTCGGATGCTCCTGCTGAAACACATGCTCAGCTAGACAATATCTTAATCTCATTTCATCTCCAGTCAGCCTCAGCCCATATTTAGGTCGGTGTGCAACAGAGAGTCCATGTAAAGAAAATATATGCTTGACTGCTTTCAGGTCATTTTTCACAGTAGATTCACTCACAAATAATTCCTCGGCTAATTCATCTAATTTCATATAGTCTTCAGATAATAAAAGCCTTCTCAATAAATAAGAGATACGATCCTCCGGCTGATTTGGAATGACTTGATTCTTTTTTTCATTTCTTTCTCTCATTGAGTTTTTCAAAAAAGTACGAAATGCTCCATAATCTTCGACAGTCAATGTATACCCTGCTCCACGTTTCATATGAAGTGTTGCCCCATGTGCTTCTAATATTGATTTAAGCGCTTTCATATCTGTTCGAACTGTTCGTGATGTGACCCCTATCAGGCGTGCAATTTCTTCACCTGTCAGCTCCTGCTCTGCCTGCATTAACCGCCTCAACAGCTCCTCCTGACGTAGAGATAACATAGACTCCCCTCCCTTGGTCAATTACTTTTGCCTATCATCATAAACGAAAATAGAACTCTTTGCCCAGTTTTTCTTTCCGGCCGGGAACTTTGTTATGGCTCAAACGTATGAATATGAAACAATAGGAGGGATACATCATGTTTGTGATCATGATCATACTAGCTTCTTTAGGCGCCATTGCCGCCCACATGTTTACACCAAAAGATAAGCGTTCATCTTCTAAGCATTCTGCACATCACAGTTCAACAACCAGTAACTATACTGATTCGTATACACATCACGCTTCTGATGCCTCCTGCGGTGGTGATTCAGGTGGTAGCGGCGGATGTGACTAAACCAAAAAAACAGCCGCTTGTTCAGCCGGCTGTTTCGTTTATTTTATTAAAGAGCTTTCCAGCCCCGTTCAATTAAATGTTTGACATCCTTTGCAAAATCCTCGCCTTTTTCCATCACATCTTGGGCTCTTCCTGCAAAATTACTAGCGACAGCGAGTTCCATTTTTTTTAACTCAAAGTGCATAATTTTTTGGTCTATCTCCGTAATATAGGTTTCATACTCATTGTTCACAATGTCGTGTAGCACGTGATAGGCTTCTTTTCGATGACGGTGAAAGTCCGTTCCTCTCTCACCTTTCCATGACGAATCTAGAGCAGGCTTCTTGATTTCCTTTATGTCAGACTGCGCAAGATCTTGTTCTGTTCGAATATTAATTTTGGCTGTCTTTAACCGAGAGATCATTTCGTCAAATTCTGCACGTTTGTTTTCAATCCCCATATGCAGATGGTGCAGCATCTCGGATAAACTCATGTCATCCACCTCTATTAGACCTCATAAGAAAGCACGGCGTCAGAGTTTTTGAAACCGAGCAGATCATCTGCTTTTTCCAGTCCTGACATTTCTATCGTTCGCTTTCATTAAGTATAGTATAAGGTGAAAAGCCTTAGGCTTAAATAGGGAAAAGGTGTCCTTTTAACATGGTGTTTGGAAGAAAAACGGAATATTCTAAGGTCATAAATCCCGAATTATATATGAGTCTTTACGACTATATTTTACATCGTACTCAGCTACGCTATCAATAAAACGATTGGGGCTTATGATTTTGCCGCTATCGCTTCATCCTGTTCTTTTAGCGTCTTCACATTTGAGCGTGTATCCTGAACGTTTTTGATTAAGGCTTCTTTAAAGCTTGAGACCATTTCGCCCACCTCTGCTTCACGTGCCGTCCATTTGGTCACAAATTCAAGGCTGTTTTCACCAGCTTTATCTGCTGCTTTTTTCATTGTTAAAGCTTCAACTGCTTGGGAGACTTCATCTAGTTTATCCATAACTGTTTGGTAGTTTAACTTAATTTGTCCCATTGTGATATCCTCCAGATTTAGTCAGCATGAAGCTCACTTACAAGCTGCTCCATGCTTTTGAGATCAAGCGTTTTGCGTCTTCTACTGCGTCTTCTCCTTTTTCAGCCAAACGTGCGGCATCTCCAGCTAAAGAGCTGGCAAAGGATAAGGCAGCCTGCTCTGCTTCTAGTGTACTGATTTTGAATTCGATTCGGCTCACGTAGCGTGGGTATTTATCGCTTACGATCGTTTGCAGCGCATCATGCGCTTCATTTCGTTCTGATTTGAAATCTTGGCTCCGCTCCCCTTTCCAAGAGGCCCCAAGCTTTGGCTGCTTGATTTGTTTTAGGTCTGTTTCTGCGGCATCTTGTTCACGTTCAATCTTACTTTTTGCCTTTTTGAGTCGAGCAATTTTCTCTTCGATCTCTGCCTTTTTATTTGAAATGCCACCGTTAAGGGCAGACAGCATATCCGATAAGCTCATATGGGTTCCTCCTCCTGTCAAAAATAAAAACGCTGCTTAGAGTCCCTCTAAACGAGCGTAATGGTGAATCGCACTTTTTCCAATATTGTTATTATAAGGTTCAAAGACTCATGTTTGAATAGGGATTTGTGCCCTTTTTATGGTATAAATATGCTTTCAATCTGCTTCACACCACACCTTAAGCCCTCTTTTATAGGGGGTCAAAATACACAACCACCCTTCTGGAAACACACATAGTCTTACGGTCCTAGGACAAACAAAAGCCGCCCGGGGGAGGGGCGGCTTTTGCAGTGGCTTATGATGCCGATTCTTCTGAGTCTTGTTGATTTTTCACGTACCAAATGAATTTCCCTGTATATCCGTAGATGATGGCAAGACCAATGGCAACAAAGCTCAGCCACATAAATGGTAAATAAGAGAATGTCGAGACGCCTAGAATCCCTGCCATGTAAATTCCGTTATCTGACCATGGAACCATACCAGACGTAAGTGTTCCACCAACCTCAGAGTTTCTAGATAACACACGTCTGTCTAATTTTAATTTGTCATAGCTTTTTTCCATGATTTTTGGTGTAAGAATTAATGAGACATACATTGCACAACCAAAGATATTCGCAAAGAATGCTACTACAAGTGTAGACAGTGTCACATTTCCTGCATTGTGCAATTTTTTCTCGAATGTTGCGACGATCACTTTTAACACGCCTAAGTATTCAAGAACTCCACCAAAACCAAGTCCAAGAATAATGACCACTAGAGATCCTAACATATTGACAATACCGCCACGGTTCAACAGTGTATTTAAGAAATCTACATCTGAATTAATAGAGAAGCCGTTATAAGCTGTACCAAGCGCATCAGCTGGGTTCATCCCTTGGAATGCCATCGCCCAGACTGCCCCAAGCAGTGCACCAATTGCGATAACAGGCATTGACGGTTTTTTCAATACAAGTAATAGGACAACAATGACTGCCGGAATGATCATCCAAATATTAATCGTGAATGTATCCTGCAATGCTTGTTTCAAAAACTCTACTTTATCTTGATCAATATTTCTTCCACCATACATAAATCCAGTAATTGTAAACATAATAGCCGTAATAACAAAGGCCGGTATGGATAAAACCATCATGGCTCTTACATGCGCCAGCACGTCCACTTTTGAAAGAGAGGAAGCGAGCACAGTACTATCAGATAGAGGAGATAATTTATCACCAAAATAAGCGCCAGATAAAACAGCCCCAGCTACGATCGGTAATGGGATACCCAATCCTTCACCAATCGCAATCATCGCAATACCTGCCGTTCCAACTGTACCCCAAGACGTACCAGTAGCAACAGACATAATAGAACAGATAATCAGTGTAGCTAATAAGAAGATATTAGGATGAATAAATTCCAGTCCGTAATAAATTAACGTGGGTACAACACCGCCAGCAATCCATGTACCAACAAGTGCACCTACTGCAATTAAGATTAAAACAGCCTCTAATCCATTTGATATCCCTTTTGTGATCGCATTTTGAAGGTCTTTGTACGAATGCCCTAAACGAATTCCTAAAGCAATAACCATAAACCATGAGATGAACAATGCTAGCTGAATATCTAATTTGAAGTAAAGAGTGAATGATAAAACAATTGCTAAAAATAAGCCAAGTACAGACACGACTTCTAAAATAGACGGTAGACGTGGTGTTTTCATTTTGTTTCCTCCCTTTGTGCGTGCGTTAAGCGTTTTCAAAATATTGTGAAAAAAGTGTGTCAATTCGAAAGAAAGTGAATTGCCTGTTTTTCTCTATTTCACAGGCAATTCCACATATTAATAAAATAAAATTTTTGATATTATTATCGCTCCAGGAGCTCTGCACCCGCAATACCAGGCTTTGTCATCTCGTAAGGATTCAAAATAATATCAAGTTCTTCTTCTGTTAACACATCATTTTGCAGGCAAAGATCTCTGATCGATTGTCCTGTTAAAATGGCTTCTCTTGCGATTCTAGCCGCAGCTTCATAGCCTAAGTGAGGATTTACCGCTGTAATGACACCTGCACTTTTTTCGACATATTCTTTCAAACGTTTTTCATTTGCTTCGATGTCCGCTAAACAGTGATCTGTGAATGAGCGGAATCCGTTATTCATTATACTAATAGATTGAAGCAAGTTAAAGACCAGAACAGGCTCCATCACATTTAACTCAAGCTGGCCTGCTTCAGAAGCAAGACAGATGGTGTGGTCGTTCCCAATGACCTGGAATGCGATTTGGTTAATGAGCTCTGCCATGACTGGATTGACTTTTCCAGGCATAATGGATGATCCCGGCTGACGGGCTGGCAATGCAATCTCAGCAAGACCTGCACGTGGGCCAGATGCCATTAAGCGAAGGTCATTCGCAATTTTAGACATGTTCATCATGCATACTTTTAAGGCAGCAGATACTTCTGTGTATGCATCTGTATTTTGCGTCGCATCGACGAGGTGCTCTGCGCCTACTAATGGCAGTCCAGAAATATCAGCAAGCTTTTTCACTACGATTTCGATGTAGCGAGGATCTGCATTGAGGCCTGTTCCAACAGCGGTCGCACCCATATTCACTTCATATAAATGCTGTTTTGATTGGTTGATTCGTTTAATATCACGACTGAGCACACGGCTGTATGCTTCAAACTCTTGTCCTAAACGGATCGGAACAGCATCTTGTAAATGAGTACGCCCCATTTTGATCACATGATCGAATTCTTTTGCTTTCTTTCGAAATACGTCATGCATGGCCTGCATCGTCTCAAGTAAAATGTCTAACTGCTTGAGCACTGCAATATGGATCGCCGTTGGGAACGAATCATTTGTCGATTGTGACATGTTCACATGTGTGTTTGGACTTAAATGAATGTATTCGCCCTTTTGATGTCCCATGATCTCGAGGGCTCTGTTTCCAATGACCTCATTGGCATTCATATTCATAGACGTTCCTGCGCCGCCTTGAATCGGGTCTACGATGAAATATTCATGGAATTTGCCTTCAATGACTTCATCTGAAGCTTGAACGATCGCATTTCCAATTCCTTCATATAAACGTCCGACTTCCATGTTGGCTTGAGCTGCTGCTTTTTTGACAATGGCAAATGCTCGAATGAGTTCCTCATGCATGCGATATCCTGTAATCGGAAAATTCTCTTTTGCACGAAGCGTTTGAACACCATAATACACGTCTGCGGGAATTTCTTTTTCACCTAGAAAATCCTTCTCGTAACGATAAGTTGCTTGAACCATCTCGTATGACCTGCTTTCTATAGAATAGTTAAATCACTAAATCTTCTGCGATTGGCGTTTCCATAATCTTTTTCACTTCTCGTGGATCTGTTGTTTTACCTAATGCCCACATGAGCTTTGGCACGATGGCTTCTGTGTTCATGTTTCTTGAACGAGCAACCAGTTCTTGATTGATTTTACGTCCTACTTCATACACACTCATGTCTTCTCCTTCTTCGAGACACTGAGTGGTGATCACAACAGAAATGCCTTCTTCCAGCAATTCGTTGATTTTTTCTAAAAGGTTTCTTCCTTCGAAAGGAATTCCGCCGCTGCCGTAGCTTTCAATGACGACCCCTTTGTACAAACCTTTGATTGAATCTAAAAACTCAGGCTTCAGTCCTGGATGCAGTTTTAATAAACAAACGTCTGTGTTCAAGGATGCATCTAATTTAAGCGGTTTCATTGATGATCTTTTTACTTTGCTATTGTATTCAATTTGATGATTTTCAATCGATGCAATATATGGGTAGTTAATACTTTCAAATGCATCGTAGCTTTTCGTTCTTAGTTTGATTGCGCGAGTTCCTTGAATGACTCTGCCATCAAATACGACGTATACGCCGCCAACACCGTCACATGCAAAACGAATCGCATCTGTAATGTTTTTCTTCGCATCTGTTTTCTTAAACGTAATCGGAATTTGTGACCCTGTAATGACAATTGGCTTATCAGGATTTTGCAGCATATACGATAGTGCTGCTGATGTATAGGCCATTGTGTCTGTTCCATGCGTGACGACAAATCCGTCATATTGGTCATAATTTTCATAAATGGCTGTTGCGATATCAACCCAGTATTCAGGCTGCATATTGGTACTATCTATACTCATTAGGGACTTTGTGTCCATTGTGTAGTCTGCATTAATTTCGTTTAAATAGCTTAAAAGGTCCTCAGCTTTAACACCTGGAGCTAAACCATTTTCACTCTCTACAGATGCAATCGTCCCACCAGTGGTTAAAAGCAATAATTTCTTCAACAGGTCCACCTCTTTCAGTAAAATTACTTCGTTTGTCACACATATTATAAGCCAGCTTGTGCTATTCTATAATATACGCTTTACGCGTACCTTCATTGCCATTATAGTCACATAACGCGAATTAATCAAGAAATTATTACGCATAACGCGTACACTCTTTGTCAAAATATGATATACTGTTGTTGTATATAAAGGAGCGTTCATGTATGATACTCGATCGTTTAACCACCCTTAGAAAAAAGAAAAAATGGTCTCTCCAGCATACGGCAGATCGCCTAGGTATCGCCAAAAGCACCTATGCCGGTTACGAATCTGGGTACCGACGACCTTCGCTTGAAGCAGTGAAACTGCTGGCTGATTTGTATGATACGTCCATTGATTTTTTACTTGGTAGAACGGACGAGCCAGAGATACAACGCAAAATCTCTGATATCAAAGTTGAACTGACGGAAGCAAAAGAAGGAACCATCCATGTAGACGGCGTTCCACTAACAGATGAAGAAATCAAACAGCTTGTTGCCTTTATTCGGGCGAAAAACACTCTGAAAGTATAAACAACACAAAAAAGAGAGGTCCCTGTCATAGAGGGACCTCTCAGATTGTTGACAAAGGGCTAAAATGAACTTTATTTTAGCCCTTTGTCTTCTTTTCAGCGTGATAGAAAACCTTTGCAGTCTAGGAAGGACGAGCATCGGCGCGGAGCGAATTTGACATTCGTGAGCACCGAAGCGCAGGACTGACACCGAATGCGAGGGTTTGTCTACACGCTGAGAGGTCCCTGTCATAGAGGGACCTCTCTTTTTCTGCTTACGACAGCTCACTTAATTCCTCTAACCGCCGCTTCGCTTCTTCTTTATTAAAGGAACTATAATAGCGATAATTCTCATCATCTAAGATGCGGTAATGCTGGCTTAGTACATTCTGCTGAAGACGAAACGTACCTTTTTTCACAGACGTCCGCCACCAAACCTTTCCGCCAATCGTACGTTCAACAGATAAATGCAATTCATCGTGTGCGACGACTTCCAAAATCTCAAGCGGATCATCCCCAAGTGTCCCTTTTAAAATGTCACTATCCCTGAATAATGCACATACGGCCGCAGATTGCGTCCAGTTGAGGCGAAGACGATTCTTTTCTACCTGCTGCAAATGCCGTTTGGATAGCCCAAGCACCTCAGCCATGCGGTCCTGTGTATAGTTTTTTTCTTTTCGAATTCGTGCCATTTGTTCTGTGACGAGGTCGATTACCATTTCTTTGTCCATCTCTCATCACCTCTTGATTGTTCAGTCTTTACTGACATCATACACGATTTCTTAAAAAAAGTGGCGTCTCACCTCATGGAATGATGGCGAAAACATCTATTGATTCTACTTTTCACCATGACCATGCTGCTGTTTCCAATTTTCTTGGGCAGTCTCATGTAAATATGGATAAATGTTTTGTTTCACCGTTTGCTCAAATACTTCTTCATCTAAAATACTGTACGCCGGAATCTTGATCAATTTCCCATCCATTTTCCGAATGAGCACATCCATGAACAGAAATCCCCTGATACTGTAACGATGCCTGCGCATATCTATAGATTGAATGTCTTGAAAAGGGATTGTTTGTTGCCGGTATAAAACAGCACCATTCTCTCCACGCTGAATGCGAAAAATCACATTTCCCTTCTTCGTAAAAGCCGGAAGAATCATCAAAAAAGAGATCCACCCATAGACAATGCCTAATAATCCGCCTAAAAATAAAAACAACGTATAATTCGATTCAAATGTAAGAGCTTCTGAAAATAACCAAATACCGATGATGCCAAATCCGCCCGTTGCTAAGAATGCCCATACTCTTAGAAAGGGTCTGCTCCTCACTTCTATTACTTCACTTGGATTCAAGCGTCATTCTCCTTTTCTCCATTAGAATATAGAACGTAATCCGTCTCTATGAGCCGTTTCTATCCGAAATTCATTTTCCTTCATGCCCGACACTAGCCAAGAATGCTTCTGCCCCGGAATAACAAATATCATAGACTCTACATCCGGCGTATTATTTTTATCATAAGTGACCTTCATCAAAGAATCCATTTTTCCTTTTCTAACCCTTACATCAGAAGCAAATGCCCGCACAAGCTCTTGGTTCTCTGCTTTATTTAGAAAAGAAGGGCAATCCTCATTCCCTTGACTGGCTTGTTCTAACAGCAGTTCAAATTCTTCCGCCTGCAAATTGATGACTGGTGTGAGGTGTTCACTCATGTGTATGTTCAAAAAGGTTGTCACTTGCTCCACAGTCTGCTGATCGTCTTTTAGTTTGTGAATCTGATGCACTTGTTGATCATAAAGCGTATGGTGTGAATACACACCTGCCTGAGTCGTATGAAAGGACGTACTGACCTCTTCATCTAATGCACCAAACCTTGAAGCTTTCACGGTATGTGATGCATCATTCATGGCTTGAATGAAATGCCGGTATTCTTCTTTATAACGGTATTGTCTATTTCGAAATTCCAGCACGTCTTTTGCCAGCAAAGAGCGGCATGCAATTTCAAATAAAAATCCAAGACGTTCATCCTCTACATCTGGATAATAGGCTTCCTTTAAAGACATCCCTTGCTCAAAATAGCCTTCACTGTAAAAACTAAAGATGAGTTCCTCGATACTTAGACTTAGCTGATCCAACTTGATCTCTCCTTATCCAAAAGAAAATGCGCCCTTCAAGAAATCACCTGCACCTTTCAACAGCGAATCTGCGGTTTCTTTTGTTTTTTCTATTCCTTTATGTATCACCTGATTTGCTTGATCAATGGTGTCATTGACTGCTTTAACACCTTGACCTGCCAGTTCAAATGCTTTTTTTCCTTTATCGACAACCGCATGAATTGGGTCTTTTAATTTCACTGCGACCTGTTCTGCAAAACCAGAAGTAAGCTTGGCGACTTTTTCACCAATAAAGCCACCTACTGCTGATCCTATCGCACCGCCAACCACTGTTCCAATCGGTCCTGCAAAGCTTCCAAGAGCGCCGCCCACAACGGCACCTGCAACAGATCCGCCTGCAATAAAGACCGTATTATTCACTGCATTTCCAACAGCCTTTGCATTTTCACGCTTGAGAACTTCTGGCTGATCCCCAAATTCCGCATAGTTCTCCGCAATTTTCAGACCGCAGCCAACCGTTTCTGTTGCACCCGTGACGACCGTTGCAATGATGGCATTTCCTTTCGCAAACCTTGCACCATTTTTCAGAACAGACTTGATGCCAGCTGTGTCCTTCCAATTGATACTTCCTTTTGTGAAATCACGTACACTGTTCGTGAACGCAACTGTATCGCTAGGATAAAATTTCGTAAATTTCTTATGGACCAGGTCAGCCATCGACCAATTCGATCGTTTTAATAATTCTTTTTTGCTCAGCCAAATCCTTGCCAGCCGGTCAAATCTCGTTCCTTCTACCCGTCCGGTCACATCAAGAAGGAGCTTTGAATGTTGCGCAGCATAGCGGCCATTTTCTTTGATAAAGGTTGTCATGCCAAGCCCATAGTATTTCGCCTGCATCATCACAATACCAGCTAAGCTCGTGAGTGTACCATATTGATCATACAAACTGTACATTTTCCTTAAAATATCATCAGCTTCGACCATTTTATCCGTTGCATGACGAATAGCAATGTCGTCACTGCTCAATTTGCTCATTAAGGCTTGTCCAGAACCCCACGCATCTCCTACTCCAGAAAAACAGCTTCGATAACGGGGATCACAGCCTAGGATGAGGCCATCCAGTTCACTATGTAAATCGTGGTGCTTTGTTTCGATGGCCGAAAGCTCTCCTACAAAATCATTCGCCAGCCCTGTCAGCTGATCTGGATCTACTACAATGTCACGCGCCATCACATCATCTCCCTTCTCGGTTTCTTTCTCTCCGTTCTTCTCGCCTTTTTCGCTCAAGCTCTTCCATTCTGGCGATTTCAGCTTTACGTTCCTCGATTTTGACAGCAGCATCCCGCAGTTCCTGACTTGTTTCAAGCAAGTCCTTTTCAAATTGATCATAGCGTGTCACTGTTTCCTCAAAGCTTTGATCAAATTTATCTCTTGCTTCCCCTTGCCAGCCTGATCCAACTGCCTTCAGCCGATTCTCAAGTAGCTGCTTCGACTGCCGAATGCCATCAGCGGCTTCTTGGAACTTTTGAGCGAGTGCAAGTGTTTGACTAGAATCCAACTTTCGCACCCCTTTCTCCCAAATTAACGTACAAATGGATGATTTTATATGTCCTCATTATAAATAAAAAGACACCCAAAAAAATCACCCTAAAGAACCATTCAGCACATCGCAAAATAAAAGTAGGTCTTTTTCCTCTCTAATTGTCAGAGAAAGCCTTTCTTGTTATGAAGCGCATTCAAGACATGATAAAATGAACATATTCTACAAAAGGAGTGACGTATTGATGAAAGAGGAAATGATCCAGCGATTCACAAGTTATGTAAAAGTGGATACACAGTCTGATGCAGACATAGAGAGCTGCCCATCCACTGAAGGACAGCTGAACCTAGCAAGGCAGCTAGTTGAAGAGATGAAATCCATCGGCATTCAAGAAGTGACAATGGATGAAAACGGTTATGTCATGGGCACGATCCCATCTAACACAGACAAAGAAGTGCCAACCATTGGCTTCCTGGCTCATATCGACACAGCCACTGACTTCACTGGCAAGAACGTGAAACCGCAGATTCACGAGAACTATCAAGGCGGGGACATCACGTTAAACGAAGATCTACATATCGTATTATCTCCAGCACAGTTTCCAAATTTACAAAAATACCAAGGACATACGCTCATCACGACTGATGGCACGACCCTGCTCGGTGCAGATAACAAAGCTGGTATCGCAGAAATTATGACCGCCATGCATTACCTGATTGAGCATCCAGAAATCAAACATGGAAAAATTCGTGTCGCCTTCACACCAGATGAAGAGATCGGCAGAGGACCTCACAAATTCGATGTTGATGCCTTTGGCGCTTCTTATGCTTATACGATTGACGGCGGCCCGCTAGGAGAGCTTCAATATGAAAGCTTCAACGCCGCAGGTGCAAAAGTATCAATTAAAGGAAACAACGTCCATCCAGGGACAGCAAAAGACAAAATGGTCAGTGCTGCAAAGATCGGCATGCTCTTTCACAACAAACTTCCTTCAGATGAATCTCCAGAATACACAGAAGGATACGAAGGCTTTTTCCATCTCACAAGATTTGTAGGAGAAGTAGAAGAAGCAGAGCTGCAATATATTATTCGTGATTTTGATAAAGAGAAATTCAACAAGCGCAAAGCACTATTTGAAAAAATCGCAAGCGACTTAAAAGCGGTCTACGGCGAAAACAGCATCACCCTTAGCATTCAGGATCAATATTACAATATGAAAGAAAAAATTGAGCCAGTCAAACATATCGTAGACATCGCTCATGAAGCCATGGAAAACCGCTCAGTGACACCTGTCATTGAACCAATCCGCGGCGGTACAGATGGCTCACAGCTTTCATATAAAGGACTTCCAACGCCAAACATCTTTACTGGCGGGGAAAACTTCCACGGTAAATATGAATTCATCTCTGTAGAGAACATGCTGAAAGCATCAGAAGTGATCGTGGAAATAGCACGTTTATTTGAAGAAAAAGCATAAACATGTTTACAACCGTTCCTGTTCGGGAACGGTTTTTTAATAAAAGTTTACAATTTTCTGAAACTTTTATGACACTTAATCGTACTAATAGAGACAACCCCAGAAAAATTCTTCTTGACGAGTGAAATAACTGGAAATATAATAGTTAAAAACAACCAGTATTTTAGACCTAAAAAAGAAGCAAGAATAAATCTTTAGAACTAAACGCTATTTGCTCACTATTTTCAGTTATAAACATCACTCACCCTGTCTACACTTAAAGAATAGGATGAATTGGAGGAATGTCATATGATGATTTTATTGATTATCGCTTCACTTTGCTGCTACTTACTATTCTCTTTCAAAAAAGATAACCGCACCCAAAAACGAAAAAGCGCAGAGCTTTCGGAGTTTGAAATCTTTCGTATGCGCCGCCACTACAACGGCAAACGCCGTCACCCACTAAACGATGCACCCAAACAAGTATAAATGTAAAAGAAGAGCCTCATCATCAGGGGCTCTTTTTATGTATAAAAAAACGACCAAATTCATGGCCGTTTCTCTTGTTTATTTATACACCTTCGCAGGTACTTGAATCATAGGAATTCCTACATAGTACGGTGAAATTTCATATGGCTGGAAGACAACAGCGATTCCCTTTTTCGTGAAGTAGTACTGCGTGTCGTAGCCAATTTGAATATCGCTTTTTTTCAGATTCGCATAGAATTTACTTTTATGCTTCTTTGTGTAGTTATAGATATAATCTCTTACTTTTGTACGCTTTTTCTTTGTTTTTACCACATCTGTAAAGTACAGTTGCTTTGTTTTTTTCTTTGTTAACACATAGTTCATGCTCGTAACCATCGTATCCCCATGCGCTCCACCGTTATACATGTAATCATAGTTTAAGATACTCAGTTTCTTACCATTGTTAAATTTCGTTTCATACGTTCTCTCATACGTGACCTTCCCGTAGCCTTCCTTTTTCGCTTCCTCCTTTAAGAACAAGTACGTAGAATAAGAGAATGCAATATCATCTTTTAAATCACGATTGATGGTTTTCATATGCGCTTTACTAAGGTTTTTCACCTGTGCATATTTAAACGTTTTTTTCTTTTTATAATAGTGTGTACTTACTTTTGCTTTTTTCACTTGTTTGGCATCCGCAGATCCAACTGGCGCAAACAATGAAACAATCAGCGAAAAAATGAGCAGGCTGATCGTTAGGCCTTTTTTCATTGTCATAGTAAAAACCCCCATTTTTGTCTATTACCAATTGAGTATACCATGACAAAAGAACCAAAAGAAGTGTTTTCTTCCATATTATTCTTTATTTTTCATGTGAGGTTTGTTTACCGTTTTCATAAGTTCCTGTATGCTTAAGATAGAATGTTAGATGAAGTGTGGTGTTTATCATAGAAGAGAATATTTTTAGTCATATCCGGACAACATTTCATAGTTTGTCCCCTACCCAGAAAAAGATTGCCAATTACATTTTACAAAACCCTCAGAAAGTTGTGCTTCATTCGATTAGTGCACTCGCTGCTGAATGCAACACAAGTGAAACGACGATCTTTCGTTTTCTGCGAAAAATTGGCTATGAGTCCTATCAAGTGTTTCGTGTCCATGTCGCGCAGGATATTGCGACCAATACACCTCAATCCATATACGGTGAGATCGAAGCATCTGATAGTGTCGTAGATATTAAACATAAGGTCATAGAGTTAACAACCAACTCTATTCAGGATATGAAACATATTTTAGAAGACCAAGCTGTGACACAATTTATTGAGCAAATGAAACAGGCACATAAAACAGTCTTCTTTGGAGCAGGTGCCTCCAGTTTTATTGCCGGAGATGCCTATCATAAGTTTCTCCAGCTTGGCTTTGAAGTGAGTCTATGCAGTGATCCTCATATGATGAATATGATTGCAACACATGCAACGGAACATGATTTTATCGTCGCGATCTCACATTCAGGGGAAAGTAGAGAAATCCTTGATGCCGTGCAATTTGCAAAGGAAAAAGGTGCAACGGTCGCCTCGATTACGAGCTATCCGAAATCAGAGCTCGCCAAGAAATCCGACTTTCATCTGCTCAGTTCATCGAGAGAAACAACCTATCGTTCTGACTCAATGATTTCTCGTATTAATCAGCTTGTGATTATTGATGTTTTGTACGTCACAGCTGTTTTAGAATTAGGATCAAATGCAATCGACAACGTCAAACGATCTCGATTAGCTGTAGCTAAAAATAAAACATAATCGACCATAGACCGGAGCTGTTTCCGGTCTTTTTTTTGTGACTTTTCTCATATTTTCCGTTGACACATTCCTATTTCGTCATGTACATTAAATGAACAATAGTTTATTTCCTACTATTAATTTAAATCGATAGTATATATACTAACAAAAAGAAAAGAAAGCGCTTTTTGTAAGGGGTTTCTAAATAGGAGGCGGACAAAATGGCAAAACAAATTGGATTCATTGGATTAGGCATTATGGGGAAACCTATGGCACTCAATCTATTAAAAGCCGGTCATACTGTGACTGTTTTCGATATTCATACAGAAGCTGTTCTAGCATTAAAAGAAGTGGGCGCAAATGCCGCTGCATCAGCTGCTGAGGCAGCATCTGAAAGCGATATCATCATCACGATGCTTCCAAAAGGTGAGCATGTAGAAGCAGTCGTAGCAGGTGAACAAGGCATATTGGCTACAGCAAAACCTGGCACGATCATTATAGATATGAGCTCTATTTCACCTGTTACTTCTAGAGCATTAGCGGCACTGGCAAAACAGCATCAGGTCGAATTTATCGATGCTCCTGTCAGTGGCGGAGAGCCAAAGGCGGTAGACGGGACACTTGCGATTATGGCGGGCGGAGAAAAAGAGATCTTTGAACAAGTAAAGGATGTCCTCTATGCCATGGGCACAGATGTCGTATTAGTTGGTTCAAATGGAAGCGGGACAACCGCAAAGCTTGCGAATCAAATCATCGTCAACTTAAATATCGCTGCCATGTCCGAGGCACTCGTCCTTGCCGCTAAGTCTGGCATTGCGATTGATAAAATGTATGAAGCCATCCGAGGTGGACTGGCAGGAAGTGCTGTACTCGATGCGAAGGTTCCTCTCATTTTAGAACGAAACTTTGAGCCTGGCGGACGTATTGACATCAACTTAAAGGATTTAACCAATGTCATGGAAACTGCCCACGATATCGGCGTTCCTCTCCCGCTTTCTAGTCAGCTGCTGGAAATCTTCCACGCCCTCAAAGCGGACGGAAAGTCTGGACTTGATCACGGCGGAATCGTTCAATATTACGAAAAAATGGCTCATGTTGAAGTGAAGAAAGGATGAGGTTCTATGAAACAAAGCATTGAGTTACTAAATGCCATTCCGAAAGCGGATTCAGACCGCATTCAATCAGCATATGAACAAGCACTAAACCATTTTCACCATAAAGTGATTGTATTAGACGATGACCCAACAGGCATTCAAACCGTACACGGCGTCTCTGTTTTCACCGATTGGTCAGAGAAAAGCATTGAAGCTGGTTTTCTTGAAGACAGCCGTATGTTCTTTATCTTAACCAACTCTCGCAGTATGACAGAGAAAGAAACGGCGGTTCTTCATGAAACGATCTCATCAACGATTGTGAAAACGGCTGAACGGCTTGATCAAGATTTCATCATTGTCAGCCGGGGAGACTCCACCCTGCGTGGACACTTCCCGCTAGAGACTGAAATTCTCAGAACGACCATTGAACAGCAAAGCTCCCGCCAATTTGACGGCGAAATCCTTCTTCCCTTTTTTAAAGAAGGCGGCCGCTTTACGATTGGCAATATTCACTACGTACAGGAAGGTCACGAATTAATTCCTGCTGGTGACACAGAATTTGCATTGGATCGTACATTCGGATTTCAATCTTCTCACCTAGGAGAATGGATCGAAGAGAAATCAAACGGATCGTTCACTAAGGAAAACACTACTTATATTTCTTTAGAAGATATCCGGGCTTTACGTATTGAACAAATCAAGGATCAGCTGATGACCGTGAAGGATTTTCAAAAAGTGGTTGTAAATGCAGTAGACTATGACGATGTCAAAGTCTTTGTCATTGCCCTCATAGATGCCATCAAAGCAGGTCAGCACTTTCTATTTAGAAGTGCGGCAGCTCTCACAAAAGTGCTTGGCGGTGTTGAGGATCAAGCACTATTAACTAGACAAGACTTAATACAGGAAGAAAGCACGCACGGTGGCCTCATCATGGTCGGTTCCCATGTCAAAAAAACAACCGAACAATTGCGAGCGCTACAGCAAAATAAAGACATCGCATTTATTGAATTTGATACACACCTCGTGTTAGAACCTGAAGCATTTCAAGAGGAAATTGACCGCGTGATTCAACAAACTGAACGGCTTTTAACAACCGGGCAATCGGTTGCTGTTTATACAAGGAGAGAACGGCTTGATCTTGGGGATGATCGTCAAGAGGAAGAATTGAAACTGTCTGTTCAGATTAGTGATGCTGTGACAAGCATTGTTCAGCGCCTCTCCATTCGCCCTAAGTACCTCATTGCCAAAGGTGGAATCACCTCTAGCGATATTGGAACAAGAGGACTCAGCGTCAAACGTGCGACCGTCGCAGGTCAAATCAAACCAGGTATTCCCGTTTGGCAAACAGGAGAAGAAAGCAAATTCCCATTTATGTCTTATGTGATTTTCCCGGGAAATGTTGGCTCAAAGGATACGTTAAAAGAAGCAGTAGACATACTTGAAGGATAAAGCAGAGGGGGCGTTCACGCTCCCTTATGCAGCACAAAGGAGGAAAGATCATGTCGTTAGTTTTTATCGGACTTGGCGTTTTGTTATTACTTTTACTCATGGTTGTCTTTAAGTTAAACGCTTTCATTTCGTTGATTATTGTCTCTTTAATCGTTGCCGTTTTAGAAGGCATGTCACCACTTGAAGCGATTGCTTCAGTCGAAAAAGGGCTTGGAAGTACACTCGGCCATCTGGCGTTGGTTCTTGGCTTTGGAGCGATGCTTGGTAAATTGATGGCTGATTCTGGCGGTGCTCAGCGTATTGCCATGACACTCATCGACCGCTTTGGTATCGGGAAAATCCAATGGGCGACGATGCTGACTGGATTTGTTATCGGAATTGCTCTATTTTATGAAACCGGATTCATTATTCTTATTCCATTAGTCTTTACCATTGCTCAAGCCGCAAGACTTCCTGTGTTGTATGTGGGAATGCCGCTCGTCGCTGCACTCATTACAACACATGGCTTCCTCCCTCCTCACCCAGGGCCGACAGCCATTGCCAATGTATTTCAAGCCAACATGGGACAAACCTTATTGGTTGGAATTATTTTAGCCATTCCTGCTGTTTTAGTAGGCGGACTTCTGTTTACGAAACTATTTAAGAAAGACCAACTGCATGCACACATTCCAAAGGACTTGTTTAATCCAAAGGAATTTACAGAAGAGGAAATGCCAAGCTTCGGCATTAGTATTTTCACCGCTATTTTACCTGTATTGCTCATGACATTCAGAGCATGTTTAGAAATTTTCTTCCCGTCCTCCCCGCTGCTACCGGCAGCTGAGTTTTTAGGCGAGCCGGCGATTGCCCTATTAATCTCTGTGCTGCTTGCCATCTACACATTTGGTCTTGGCAGAGGAAAGAGCATGCAGGACGTCATGAAGTCGATTACAGATTCAATTGGCTCCATTGCGATGATTTTATTGATCATTGCAGGCGGCGGCGCCTTTAAACAGGTGCTCATTGACAGCGGTGTTGATCAATACATTGCAGGGATTATGCAAGGAAGCACACTGTCTCCTCTGCTCCTCACTTGGCTGATTGCAGCTGTCCTTCGTGTCTCTTTAGGGTCAGCAACTGTCGCGGGTCTCACAGCAGCTGGCATTTCTGCACCGCTAATTGGTTTGACGGGAGTTAGCCCCGAACTAATGGTGATTGCAACAGGCGCCGGCAGTATAACATTCTCTCATGTGAATGATGCAGGTTTCTGGATTTACAAAGAATACTTTAATTTGTCGATGGCTCAAACTTTTAAAACTTGGACATTGATGGTGACTGTTCTATCACTTGTTGGATTAGCCGGTGTTCTCGTCGCTGATTTGTTTATGTAGGAAAATAAATAGGAAAAACCATTGACTTTTTCTCGAAAAGATTGAATAATTGTGTTTATTAAGAAAATTGAATCAAAGGTAACCTTATTAAGAGTGGTGGAGGGACTGGCCCTGTGAAACCCGGCAACCGCTGTTCCTAGGAACAGAATGGTGCTAATTCCTTAAGCAAGCTGATGCTTGTTTGAAGATAAGGCAGAGATCTCACAGTATATGATGCTCTTCCTTATCCAAGGAAGAGCTTTTTTATTTGATTTATAACCTGAAGAAAGAAGGGATTCAGCATGACACAAGTACAAACCATTGGTAAGAAAACAACAAAGCCGCCATTTCGCGCAGATCAAGTAGGGAGTTTACTTCGTTCTGAACGCATCAAAGAAGCACGTAAGCAAAAGGCAGACGGTACACTGACAGCAGAACAGCTCAGACAAATTGAAAACGAAGAAATCACTCGTATTGTAGAGAAGCAAAAAGAAATTGGATTAGAGGTTGTCACAGATGGAGAATTCAGACGTGCATGGTGGCATTTTGACTTTCTAGAAGGGCTTGATGGGGTCGAAGGATTTGAAGCAGACCAAGGCATTCAATTCCACAATACGACGACAAAAGCGAGAGGCATCAAAGTAACAGGTAAGATTGATTTTACTGATCATCCAATGCTAGAGGATTATCGCTTCCTTCACAGCATCGCGGGTGATCATACGGCTAAAATGACGATTCCAAGTCCGAATATGCTCTTTTTCCGTGGAAAGCTTGAAGAAGGTGTGTACGACAGCTTAGATGATTTTCACCATGACGTGGCACAAGCTTATAAAAAAGCCATCCGTGCTTTTTATGATGCAGGCTGCCGTTACTTACAGCTAGATGATACAGCTTGGGCTGTGTTCTTTTCTGAAAAAGGACATGAACAAATCAAAGCTTTTGGCCGCGAGGAAGATGAACTGCGTGAATCGTTTGCGAAAACAATCAATGAAGCGGTTGCCGATCGACCAGATGATTTAGTGATCACCATGCACATTTGCCGTGGTAACTTTAAATCAACTTGGGCAGCCGAAGGTGGTTATGAGGCAGCGGCAGAAACGATTTTTGCGGGTCTCGATTTGGATGGTCTCTTCTTAGAATTCGACGATGACCGTTCTGGTGGATTTGAACCCCTGCGTTATGTGAAAAATCCAAACCTTCAAATCGTACTAGGTCTTGTCACTTCAAAGTACGGAGAACTTGAACCCGTCGATCAGATCAAAAGACGAATCGAGGAAGCGGCTCAATATGTGGACATCAACCAAATCTGTTTGAGCCCACAATGCGGATTCGCCTCAACAGAGGAAGGCAATTTGTTAACAGAAGAGCAGCAATGGGAAAAGCTGCGTCATGTGATTGAGATTGCGGATCAAGTGTGGAAATAACACATCTAGTTCTAAGCTCTCAAAGCCTAGTTGTTAAAAAAAGAACTGCCAATTAGCAGTTCTTTTTTAGTTACGTAATCTTGATACGATATTTTCTTGTGACAGTTCTTTCTTCATACGTTTTGTGATAATGTATCGCACAAACCATTTATTTAATAGAACCAAGACAAGTAGAAGTCCAACAGCTGTTCCACCAATCCATAGAATGATCTCTCCCGGTAATTGTCCTAGCAGGAAAGCACCCAAGACAGCAATGAATAGTAACGCAACAATATACACTTTTAGGTTCATCTTATCTATACTACGATAGAATTGCTTGATCATATCCTTTGATGACATCCCATTTAAATACAAGGACAACAAATCTCGATTCAAAATACTAATCAGTGTATGCATCTGACCTCGATAAATAAAAGTAATCACCACAAATAAAATGATCTGAAATACGACAAGCAGTAAAAATGACAATTTTGAATTAGCAACTAGTTTCTCTAGCCCTTGCGCTTGATAGTATACAAAAACATCTTCTTCATCAAACATTCGATCAAACTGGTTCACAAATTCATAAATATCCTCGGTTTTATTTAAATTAACAATGAGTGTTCTAACACCATCGTAGTTCTCACCAATCTTAATTTGATTACTTAGCTTTTTATACAGATCAGGTGATAAGTAACTGTAATCTTTTAAGAAATAGTTCCCTTCTCCTTTGTAGTAATCAATATTCGCTTTTAATGGTTCCACTTCACCATCAAAAACTTTTATTTTTTTACCTTTAAATCTTTCTGGAAGCAGGATAGTGTTTTCTTTTAGATCTCCTTCATAACTCACAGTCTCTTTTGTTGTCGGATTGAATGATAAAGCCGACAATATATCCGTTTCTCCATTTGCTTCAATAGATAACGAGACGTCATATTCATAGACAATGTCTTTGACATTCGGCATACGCTTAATTTTATCTGTATCGTACTGATACTCACCAGTTTTCGAATATCCATTAATTAAAACCATTGATAGACGATCATTAGTCAATACGTTTTTATAAATATTATCGGCAGAAATCAAGATAGTAAATATGGAGAAAAAGATTAACATCAGTAAAACAAAATTCAAAACAGCTAATTTTCTCAGGGTCGGTCGATGTTTCTTTTTTAAATACTCAAAGACGAATGTTGTTTTCATATGGATTGGTCCTTTTTATTCAAGTCTTCAAATCGAAGGACGACATCAGCATGTTGCACTACGGTATCAGAATGTGTAACGACTAAAATGGTCCTCGTTTTCTTCAATTCAGATAACATACCAAGCATCATCTGAATATTATCTTTATCAAGGTTATTTGTTGGTTCATCTAATAGAATCAATGAATAATCAAACAGCATGATTTTCAAAAAAGCCGCGCGCTGCCTTTCTCCCCCTGATAAGTTGCTCACTGTGACATCAATTTTCTCGCTCATTTTGAGCTTCGCAGCCTGTTCCACTAATCTTTCATTTGAGATTTCTTGTTCGTTAATTAATGAGATAACGTGTAGATTTTCTCTGACAGTTAAAGACTCAATCAAGTTCAAATCCTGAAAAAAATAGGCGATTTTTTTGCGGTAATTATCAATCTGTTCTTGATTTGTAAAATCAATGGGCTGATTGAACAACGTCATCTTCCCAGTACTCGGTTTTTGAATCAATGCAATAATATTAATAAATGTCGTCTTCCCACTACCACTTTCTCCATGAAGGGCATAAAGGCCAGAGCCTTGAATATGTAAAGACAAATTTTTTAAGATGGTTGCATTCCCATATTGAAAACCAAGGTGGTCGACCTTTAAAATCGACGCATCTTCCTTATTATCTAAGTTCACTTGCCATCTCAATCCCCTCTAAATAAATTAAGTGTGTGATTTCCATAAACACCTAATTCAAAATCGTAACTTCCTTTAAATGTGTAATAACCTAAGCCACATTGAGAAGCTTCTATTTTCCTCCATCAAGATTCTATTAAAAAAGACTCACACAAAACGGAAGATACCACCATTAAACGACTAACTATACATGCTAATTTACCATTATATACACAGTACTTGTTTACAATATCATACATCAATAATGGTTGTTAATAAATATTCTAGTCATTACTTTAAACTATATTAATAACTTTAAACCGTAAAAAACAAAACCACTCATGTAGTTGAGTGGTTTTGTTTTTATATAATTTTTATGCGTCTAAATGCTTTCCATTTGTCGCAATCACTTGTTTATACCAATCAAAGCTTTTCTTTTTCTTTCGATCTAATGTACCGTTGCCTTCATTGTCGCGGTCGACATAAATGAAGCCGTAGCGTTTTTTCATTTCAGCTGTTGATGCACTGACAAGATCAATTGGGCCCCAGCTTGTGTAGCCGATCATATCAACGCCGTCTGCGATCGCTTCTCTTGCCTCAAGCAAATGACTTCTGAGGTAATCAATTCGGTAATCGTCTTGAATGGAGCCGTCTTCTTCTACTTGATCCACAGCACCCAATCCATTTTCTACGATAAACAATGGTTTTTGGTAGCGGTCATATAGTTGGTTTAGTGTTGTACGAAGTCCTTTTGGATCAATTTGCCAGCCCCAATCACTTGCTTCTAGATAAGGGTTTTTCACGCCTTCAAATAGGTTACCACCAGTCACTTGTCCAAGAACCTCTGGATCTGTACTTGTCACAAAACTCATATAATAGCTGAAGCCGATATAGTCGACTGTATGGTTTCTTAGAATGTCTTCGTCACCGTCTTGGAATTCAATGTTGATGTTATTTTCCAGGAAATAACGTTTCATGTATCCAGGGTAATAGCCTCTTGCCTGTACATCTGAGAAGAACAATGTTTTACGATCTTGATCAATCGCAGCAAACATATCTTCAGGTCTTGAGCTGTACGGATATGTGGTCATCGCTGCAATCATACAACCGATTTTCGCATCTGGAATGATTTCGTGTCCTGCTTTAACAGCTAGAGCACTTGCAACAAACTGATGATGCGCTGCTTGATATTGAATGCTCTTCTCGTCTTCGCCTTCTTCAAATACAAGGCCACCCCCTGTGAAAGGAGCATGTAACACAACGTTGATTTCATTAAAAGTCATCCAATATTTCACTTTATCTTTAAAGCGAGTGAACAATGTTTTAGCGTATGTTTCATAAAGACCCACAAGCTTACGGTTTCTCCATCCGCCATAGTTTTTCACAAGTGCAAGCGGCATTTCATAGTGAGAGATCGTGACAACTGGCTCAATTCCATGCTTATGCAGTTCATCAAATACTTTTTCATAGAAAGCGAGGCCTGCTTCATTCGGTTCCGCATCGTCGCCATTTGGGAAAATACGTGGCCAAGAAATGGATAGTCTGAAGCACTTGAATCCCATTTCTGCAAACAGGGCAATATCTTCTTTGTAGCGATGATAGAAGTCGATCGCATCATGATATAAGTTAAGGTCTTTCATTGATTCATCGAATGGGTGCATAATACCGTGTGGTGATACATCCGCTGTGGATAAGCCTTTTCCATCTTTGTTATAAGCGCCTTCAATTTGGTTGGCGGCTACTGCGCCGCCCCATAAGAAACCTTTAGGAAATGTTTTTTCTAAATTGGTCATGTTGAATGCCCTCCTCATTTTCTTCTACACTGACTGTAAGCAATGTCTCTTTTACTGTAATCGCCCCATCTGTTTTCGCATCAACTTGTGCATAATCATTTGTGTTGGTGACGATAATTGGCGTTGTTACATCATAGCCTTCTTGCTGAATGCCCTCGATATCAAATTCAACGAGCACATCTCCTGCTTGAACAAGATCACCTGACTCTACATGACTTGTGAAATGTTTACCGCCAAGTTTTACTGTATCAATCCCCACATGGATGAGAAGCTCTGTGCCTTGATCACTCTTTAAACCAATGGCATGTTTTGTTTGGAAAATGGTTTCAACCTTGCCATTGAACGGTGCTACTACACGTCCAACTGTTGGGACAATGGCTGTTCCTTTACCCATGATTTCATTAGAGAATGTTGCATCATTTACTTGATTGAGCGGCTTTAGTTGACCTTCAAGCGGGCTTTGTACCAATTCATTTTGAAGCGCTACTGTGTCTTTCTTTTCTTCTGGTTTGTCTGCTTTTGTATCATCTTTCACTGGTACATCTTTGAATCCTAGAACAAGTGTCATGATGGTTGCTACAACAAAGCCGATCACTAATCCAATGATGGAGTAAACAAATGTCGGTCCAATGAACGTTGGGAGACCTGGGAGACCTGCTGATCCAGATATCACATACGACTTTACTTTGAAGATGGACATGAACACGCCGCCTGCTGCTGCACCAATGAGGGCTGCAAGGAACGGTTTTTTCAATCGCATGTTCACACCATACATAGCAGGTTCAGTAATACCCATTAATGCAGTGATACTTGTAGACATCGCCAATGATTTGAATGTTTTGTTTTTTGATCTTAAGAAGACACCGAATGCTGCGCCTGCTTGTGCCATATTCGCTACAAACATCATTGGAAGAATGAAGTCAAAACCGTTTAATGTAATGTTGTTGATCATGATTGGAAGTAGTGCATAGTGCATGCCCGTAATGATCAATGGTGACATAAAGCCACCGATTAAGAGTCCGGCCAAAATACCTGCATGTTTGAACAATAAATCAATTCCACCTGAAAGGCCATTTCCGATAATCCCACCAAGCGGTCCAACCGCGATGAGCATAATTGGTACCACGACAAGAAGTGTAACTGTTGGAACAAGAATGATTTTTAGTGATTTCGGACTATATTTTTCTGCGAATCTTTCAACATATGAGCCGAGCCAGATAGTGAGTAGAATTGGAATCACCGATGAAGAGTACACAACGGCAACCACTGGCAAGCCTAGAAATTCTGTATTTCCTGCACCTAGTAAAGCAGTTAACTGCGGGTGCAGTGCGGCTGCTGCAATGGCAGCGGCGATATACTGATTTGTGCCAATTTTCTTGGCTACGCTTACAGCAAGCAGAATCGGTAAGAAGTAAAAGGCTCCGTCTCCGATAGCTGTTAAAATCGCATATGTGCTGCTTTTATCTGAGATCCATTGGAACGTCAGCATTAATGCCAAGATCCCTTTGATCATACCAGCTCCAGCGATGGCTGGAAGAATCGGTGTGAAGACACCAGAGATAAAATCGAAAAGCTTTGAAATCACATTTTGTTTTGATGCTTCTTCTGAATCGCCTGACTTTACATCTGTTGATAACCCAGAATCAGCAATCATTGCTTGAAAGACGTTTGATACGTCGTTGCCAATAATGACATGGTATTGACCGCCGCTTTGATTCACGCCCATGACGCCGTCTGTTGATTGCAGCTTCTCTTTATCCGCTTTGCTTTCATCGTATAAGTTGAAGCGGAGCCTTGTCATACAGTGCGTGACATGCTTAACATTCTTTTCACCGCCGACAAGCTCTAGAACTTCTTTTGCTGTTTGTTTGTGGTTCATTGTGTTACCCTCCAATCGTTGATTTCATCTTGATATAGAAAAAACCTAAACATCCATTAATGCCCGAAAAATAGCGATTCAGACATTAATCGATATTTAGGTTTTGCCTGCTTAACCAGTAACAATCCTTCATAGCGATTGATCGTTATTCAATTTTATAAGCCTTTAGATACAAAAAAACCTAAATCATGCCTTATCAAAGATAGGGACAATGATTTAGGTTTTGCCTGCTTGACCAGTAACAATCCTAAAAGATTGTGGGTTATTGAGTTTATAGTTATAAATTAGCATGTTAATTTTGATATGTCAACGCTTTCTTTTTGATTTATTTTCTTTTTATGACTCGATCGATGTGCAAAGTTAAGTATAACATCTCATCTTCTATGAGACTTCGGTTGTATTCTTTTTGAACATAGTCATTAATTTTCTCCGCACATTGAAAAGCGGCTGTATTTTTTTCCTTTACCACTTCATACAGAAACTCATTTTGATTTTCCATTTGTGTTTCGTTAAACAGACGCTGTCCAAAAAACTTCAAATGCGTGACAAAACGGAAATAATTTAATGATTCTTCGTCCAAATCAATTTGGAAATGATACTTTACGATGTTCAAAATATCTTGAATCAGTTTTGTAATTTGAATGACATTCGGCATTTCCTCATTCAGTTCTGCATTGACAATATGCATCGCAATAAAGCCTGCTTCATCCTCGGGAAGATGGATGTTGAGCTTGTCCTGTATGATCCGAATCGCTTCTACACCACACATGAATTCCTCTTTGTACAGCCGTTTGATTTCCCAAAGCAAGGCATTTTTTATGTCCATTCCTTTTTGATGACGTTCAATAGCAAAGGTAATATGATCCGTTAATGTGACATAGATGCTGTCATTTAAATTTTTGTTAAGGGTCGTTCTCGCGTAATCGATAATTGCCTCACACACTTGCATATACTCGATCGGAATATCATAAAGCAGGGTTTTGAATTTTTCTGATATATCTTTATTTTGAATGGAAAATACTTTTTCAATACGTTCTTCGTCAATCGGGTCTCCGCTTTTCTTTTGAAACGCAATCCCTCTACCCATAATGACCAGCTCATGCTGCTCGTCATCATACGCACTGACCACATTATTGTTGATTACTTTCGAAATGATCAATTGATCCCCCCCAGTACATTCCGCTTTTTCGAGCATTTCATTGTTGATTGATATGTCATTTTATTATTATTTTCAAAAAAGAGGACTTTAAGATGATTTTACATTTTTTTTTGATACGGTCAACTAGAAAGAATGACATATTACCTCTCAGAAATGACGATTTAGGGGCAAAAAGGCTAAAAATAGACAAAAAACACTCTTCAAAAAGAGTGTTTTTTACAAAATTAGGAGCAATCCCAGTTATAGACGACATTTTCGAAATGTTTTCGTTTGAGGTCTTCTGGTTTGATAAAAAAGTTAGCAATGCCGCAATCTCCCCATAACATGTCCACTTCATCATCTGAGTCAATTTGCAATAATAGCACACTATGTTCTTGGTCTACATAGGTACGCGGGTCTTCTTGTGTAAAACCTGGGTATCCGCCAACTTTATGGCCAAAACCACTTGCTGTCTCATAAAATTCATCTAGCAATTGATCTGCTTCATCACCATCAATACCAACAGCATCTTCGAATAGATCCCAGCTTCGCTTTCCTGTGACTTTTTCAAAGCGGAAATCTTCTACACTGATCGTTTCGCTTGATAATTCACCTGTAATCGCGCCTTCCTTCGTAACTGGAAAATAAAAATCGTCAGGAATTTTCACGAATGAAAAATCAGTCAATAAGTCTTCTTCAGCTAAGAAAGGTTCCTCAATAAATTTGATCCGAAAATCTTTTTGCTCTGTTTTATGGTCAATATTCATCCCATAAAGATCATCATGTACAGAAATAAACACTTGCAAAAGTCCTGTTTCTGGGTAATCTTTCAGCTTTGGCAGCTGGCCGAAATTGATTTGTGCCAGCAGCTTCATAGGATGGCCTTCTCCATCAACGGGATATTCGTCGTTTTTTGGGAAATAAGGATCACCTGATATTTTGCTGTCATATGGTCCTGTTTTTCCTTGTTTTATCTGTAATTGAATCAGTGGTTTTTCAGTTTGATCTAGCAATGGACGGTAAGGCGCAAGTACTTCTTGCAGCTTTGCTGATTGTGTCAAGATGGTCTTCCTCCTTATGAATAGGTCTAATGATCAAAACAGGTCTCTCTTTTTCTATCATACAGAAGTGTAACTTCCCTGTCAGTGAAAAACCCGTCAATATCATGACAAAAAACTCACTTCAACACGTTAAAAAAACCTCCGATACGGCTGGAGGTTTTGTGATTCGTTTATTTATTTCACTTGATAATTCACTAAGTCTGTTGCCAATGTTTTCATCGTTTCGTTCGTTTCGTGCAGCCCCTCAATAATTTTTGTGAAAGTGCCAACGAGTTCTGCTTGATGTTCAGATGAAGCCACGATTTGTGCTATTTCTTCTTCCATTCCTTTGATAGAGCCTTGCACATCTTTTAGCGCTGTTTCAATATCAGTCGTTGCTTGCTTCGCGTGAGTAGACAGCTTTCTCACTTCCGTAGCAACCACCCCAAAGCCTGCACCTGCTTCACCGACTCTTGCAGCCTCAATGGATGCATTGAGTCCAAGTAAGTTCGTTTGATCAGAGATACCTTTGATGAGATTAGACACTTGATTGATTTTAGAGGAATTTTCGACAGTGGTTTTTGTATTTTGTAGAATTTGTTCACTTGTCGCTTGTAGTTCCTCTGAATGTGCAGCCACTTGCTGTACCATCGCGACCAGTTTTTCGGAAGCATCGTTACTTTCCGTCATAATGTGTTCTAATCGTTGTTGATTCGTTTGGTCATATGCTACACAGAAGGCAGCGATTACTTGACCATTGTCATCTTTAATCGGGACGGCGACGATGTCCATAGGAATTCCGTACACCTCTTTAGGAATCTGGATAAATGATGGCTCTCTCCCATTTTTCAACATCGAAAAGTTTTGGAACCCGGGAGCTACAACGTCCCCTGCTTTAAACCCTAAGTCAATGTTCCCGTGCTGCTGATAATAAAGAACCTTCTCTTTCCCTAATACAGAAAAGGTTAGCTGCTCTCTCATAGCTAGTCCAACGATTGGTAAAGCGTCTATTATGTTATCAATTCTCTGTGACATTCGCTCACGTTCATCCTCTCTTTTTCTCAGTACACTCTCTTTATCGGTTCTTTATATGATCTATTACAGCCTGCAATGTGTACTAATATCAACCAAATGACCTAAGACATATAAAACAGCCACATTCTATCAAGAGAATGTGGCTGTTTTTAAAAAAAGAACATGCATATCAACACACTGATGACGATGAAAAAAAGATACATGCAGTCGATCCATGAAGTGCTGATGACATGATAATATGTTCTCTCCCTCGTCCCTGTGAAGCCTCTTGCTTCCATCGCAATGGCTAGTCGTTCAGATTTCCGTACGCCTTGCGTGAAAAGGGGGAGTGCATAACGTATAAAAGCTTTCCAACTGTTTTTTTGCTTGTAACCTCTAATTTTATGTGCAGCCTTCATTTGCTTCAATTCACTTTGAAACAACGGGATAAACCGGAAGCCTGCCAGCATCCCATATGCCCATTTGGGTGACATTCGGCATTGATGGATTAAGCTCATCATAAAGGCCGTCAAATCAGTTGTTGATGTAAAAAGGAGACCAAATGTCACAAAGCCAAGCATTCTAAAAGAAATGGTCAGCCCATTTCTTAAACTCTCCTCTGTGATATGAAACCATGCCCACTTCCAAACTGTATGATCTCCCTTGCCAAAGGCCGCCATCATCCAAAACACGAGAATGAAAAAGAGCAGATAAGGTACAAGTCTGGTGATGAGGTATTTCAAATTCCAGCCGCCTAGGACAAGTCCAATTCCTAGTGCAAACAGCCAGATGATGAACGTCGTTTTAGGATCAGAAATCGCCATCAGACAGCACATCGCAAGGAGATGGGCGAGTAATTTCATGACTGGATTTACAGTGGATAGAAAGGAGTGATTACTTTGCAATCGTCATCACTTCCTTTCTTTCAGCCATATAGCGATAATGTAACGGCACTCTCAGCTCACACGAAGTGACAAGTTCCTGATGAGAAAATAAATCAAAAGGCGAACCATCATATACATGCTCCCCTTGATGAAAAACAAGCACCTGATCAGCGCACTCATCAACGAGTTCCATATCATGTGTGACCATGATAATGGTGGTGCCTTGTCGTTGCCGTTCTTTTAAACGCCGGATTAACTCCCTCGCCGTTTTCTCATCCTGCCCGAAGGTCGGCTCATCTAAAATGAGAACATCCTGATCAAAAAGAAGCATCGTGGCAACACTTAATCTTCTTTTTTGTCCTAAACTTAAGGTGAAAGGATGCACGTCTCTATGCTTCTCTAGGCCGAACTCTGCCAATAGCTGATTCGTTTTTTCTTGCACCACAGACTCTGGCCAATTTCGCTGTCTCCCACCAAATGCGATTTCATCAAACACTGTGTCCTGTATAAATTGAAGTTCTGGATTTTGAAATACAAAGCCTGATTTTTCATATAATGTTCGGTCAGACCACTTTTTCAGGTGTTTTCCTTTTAAGAAAATGTGACCTTTCTTTATTGGTTCTAAACGTATGACATGTTTAAGAAACGTACTTTTTCCGCTTCCATTTTCACCGATGATCGCAACCCAATCTCCTGCTTTTATATCCAGATGCAGGTCATCTATAATGCTTTTTTTTCCGTAGCTTAGTTGTAAATGATCTGTGCGAATGATTGTCTCTCGATCTGTTGATGACACTTTCTCATGCCGTACTTTTCTCGCCTCAAAGGTTTGCAAGAGTGTTTGACTCAATGGATGAAACGGATTTTGTACGACAGTGGACCATTTCTCGGGAAATATTTTCGGACGCCAAATGCCGGCTTCTTTCATTTCTCCCTCAAATGTGTTCATCACGTCTTTTGGCGTTCCATCTGCTATGATACGGCCTTGATGATCTAATAAGATCACCCGATCCATCCACTCGATGACACCGTCTAACACATGCTCCACAAAAATCATCGTCTGATTCTGTTCAGCTGAAAGCTGCTGAAGCAATTGAAATATCTCCATTCTTCCTGCTGGGTCAAGCTGTGCAGTCGGTTCATCAAAGAACAGGACATCTGGCTCTAATGCTAGTAAACAAGCAAGCGCCAACCGCTGCTTCATTCCGCCAGATAAGGTATGAATATCTGTATTTGGGTCGACATCTAGCTGTACTTTTTTCATGAGATGCTGAATCATATCATCCATTTGTTCTCGAGGGACAGATCGATTCTCTAAGCTAAACGCAATTTCTTCATTGACTCGGTGCATACAAAACTGCGAATCTGGGTCTTGAAACATGACACCAGTATGCCTTTGCCGCATCACTTCTCCCTGTACTTCAGCTTCCATATGCTCTGGAATAATGCCAGCAAGCACAGAAATCAGCGTAGATTTCCCGCTTCCACTTGGTCCTAATATCAGCACCTTTTCCCCCTTTTGAATAGAAAGAGATACTTGATGAAGAACGGGATTCGGCTGTTCATAAAAACGGACAGTGAGATTACTGCACGCGAGAAATGAATCCATGCTGGTCACCCTTACTTCGTTTTTCTTTCATGATGGCATATTGATTCAGCACACCTGTTTTAGATAAAGCATCCACCACAACCTTTGCCAAGCAACCGCCGAGTAACATACCGCTGATGACTTGAGTGACAAGTGTCATGAGTAACACTTGAGGCGTGTAATAGCCGAATCCATTGGCAATGAGGCTATATGCCATTGCCCCGACTGCTGCAAAGGCACCAGACAACATGAGTGTCCACATGCGATATCGCTTATAGCCAAATAGAACGAAGGCGATTTCTGCTCCAAGTCCTTGGCACACACCAATCAAAAGCGCAGAAAGACCGAAGTGGCTGCCTGTCAGTAATTCCACGGCGGCGGCAGCTGTTTCTGCGATGAGGGCAGCGCCAGGCTTTTGGATAATGTAAGCAACGATTGGACTGGCAATGACCCAAATTCCGAACATGATGTTGCCTCCTGCTGGACCGACAAGGGCTGTAATCGGTAAATAAAGAGTCGACCACCCTAAATAGATGACTCCGCATGCCACAGATAAAATGACAGCAAGAACGACTTCTTTCATCTTCCATGTCATGAAGAATGCACCTCCATTTGGACAGGCCACTCTTCGACAGTAAAGGCCATGTCCCAGAATTTATACTCAAGCTGACAGCTTAAGATGAAGTGCTGTTTCATTTTCTTCTTTTCCTTCTCACTTGCTTCTTCTGCCCACTGATCAAGCCGTTTGCAAAGCTCCACTGTAACAGAGTCCGTTAACCCGCCATAAAACGTGATCCACTCATAGAATGGATGGGCAGGATCGGGCTCTACATCTCTGAGCATTCGTTTGCCTATTTCCCAATAGGTCCAAGGGCAAGGGAGCAAAACCGCAATGATTTCTCCTAGCGTCCCTTCCTCGGCGACTTGCAGCATGTGATGAATATAGTGATGAGCACTTGGCGCCAAAGATGCACCTTGCAGTTCATCATAAGCGACACCTGCCACCCGGCAAAGGTTTTGATGAGGATGTGTCTCACTATCAAGGACAAAAGCCATTTGTTGATGGAAAAAGGTAATGTCCTCTCTGTCTGTACATCTGCTAATGGCTGCCGCATAAATTTTAATAAAGGCATTTAAATATTCTGCATCCTGTTTGACATAATGAATGATCTGTTCCTTTTCGAGTTCTCCTGCTGCGAGTCCTCTCACAAACGGATGCTGATAAATCGCTTCAAATAATGGTTCTGCTTCTTGCCTTAATTGGGTTGAAAATGTCATAAAAAAAGCCTCCTCTTTTTCAGTTGAATAAATGAAAAAGCCACCCCAAATGGAGCGGCCTTCTTATCGATTCAATCATGAATAAGACAAGGTCCAGCTCCACTTCCCTCCGCTAGTACAAACTAGATCAGGTTCAAAGGGTCCAAGATTTCCTCTTGTCTCAGTCATACATGACTCCCCTAGTGGACTTTTGTCATTTAATTATCTTTACTCTACACATGTGGCGATTTGATGTCAACTGCCGGTCTTAATTCAATGTATTGATCGTTGGCAGCTTCTCGATCCCTGCTGCATAGTAGAAATTAAGGACACTGAAGAAATCAATTGGCTTTCCTGTCTTTAAATCAACAGCCAAAATATGATCGCCGTAATTTGTCAGGTCATCAATGTCTAAACGCCTTGGCGTTGTCTTTCCGAGAGTATCAACAAAGCTGCTATGGTAGTACTGCCCACTAGCAAACGATGATTCATGATACATAAATAATGTCTCCACATCTAAGTAGACAAGAATGGCCTCAGAGGAACTCGCGTATGGAGCAGAGTACGATACTGGTGCCGAAATACTTTTCACTTTTACACTGTCAACAGAATGCGTTCTCTGTTGATATTTTCCATCATATGAGAAATAAAATACACGCTCCCATTTATAATCAGCGGTCTTAGATTGTTTGTTATACACTTTTGTACCATTTGCGAAAACATCCCCATTGGCATACGAAGCAACAAAGTATTGCAACGTTGATGACAGGGATTCAGCACCTGTGAAATTTGGTGGGTTTTTTGCATTCACCTGTAATGTGTATGAGTCTCCAAAGTCTCCACCGCTAGTAATACCAAACGCATAATCACCCGCTGGTAAATTGCTTAACGCAAGCAGACTGCCTGCTGGTTGAATCAGATCCGTTGGATAAGCTTGTCCTTCTTCATAATCAATAACAAATAACTGAACGAAATAATCAGCATTTGGAGAGGTAATCCGGCTGATGAGCGCCTTAGGAGACGATGTACTTAAGAACCATAAATCAACTGGATCTTCCTCGTTTAAAACTGCCGATTGATTAATGGCTAGTCCATCAATAGAGCGAACGGCAGACGTGCGCATCTTTCCATCTGCAGCCGCTTTTCGTTTAATACTTATTCCCTTTTTCTTATCTACTTTAAATGATTTTTTTACTTCCTTCTGTTGAACCGCAGTCCCTTTATCCTGCTTTTCAAACGACTCTTGCACTTGCTGAATGGCTTTTTCAGTCAGTGGCGATACTTTTTCACTTGATTTTGGTGCATCTTCTGCTTTGATTGCTGGTGAAAATAAACCTGTTGTGACCAATAAAATAGACAGTAAGGCGGCGGTGATTTTGACATAAAATGCTCTCACAGGAACATCCCCTTTTCCCTAATTTGGGTTTTTTACCCTGTGATTATTTTACCATTTTTCTAATACTTGTTTTGGACTTTTTTAGGAAATTTTCATAACAAAAAACCAGCCGTATGAGTCACGACTGGTTTATTTGATGATTTATGCAATGGTTTTGACAAATAAGCGTGCTGTTTCTGCACTTGATCCTGGATTTTGTCCAGTAATAATTTGTCCGTCTACAACAGCGAATGGCGCAAATGCATCGCCTTTTTCAAATGCTGCCCCTTGCTCGCGAAGTTTTGTTTCCAATAAAAATGGAACTTTAGATGTCAGCTGAACAGCATCCTCTTCCTCGTTTGTGAATCCTGTTATTTTCTTGCCGTCGATAAATGATTTTCCATCACGATCCTTCACATCAACAAAGGCAGAAACGCCATGGCAAACTGCCCCAACGGCTCCATTTTTGTCTGAAATCGCTAAGATCGCATCGGCAACCAATTGATTGGACGCAAAGTCGATCATTGGGCCATGTCCTCCAGCAAAGAAAATGCCATCATACTCAGCTGGGTTTACATCTGTCAGTGCCTTTGTGTCTTGAAGTAATTCATACACATCTTGATATTGTGCTGGAACTCCTTCAGGAATTGAATTTTTATCGATCGGTACTGTTCCACCTTTTATTGAAACGATTTGCACGTTGAGTCCATTTTCTTTAAAGATATGAAATGGCTCGGCCAATTCTTCTAGCCATAAGCCTGTAGGGTGTCCGTTCATTTCTGAGCTGCTTGTTGATACTAATAAGACGTTTTTGCTCAACTTTATCATCCTTTCTATTTATCATGTGGCTATTTTATATTTTGCACAATTAAATATCAAGCAATCAGACTTGGATACAACTCTTTATGTTATACCCGATTTTTTAAAAAATATAGCCTCACTTCAAATCTAATCATTCTGTCACATTCTATTGACAGGGAATTTCATGTAAAATTGTGATGAAATGATATAATATGAGAAACAATTGACAGACCTCTTGCGCTAGAGGGAATTTAAAAGGAGTGGAAAAAGAGATGAAAACCTATTCGATTGTGATGATTATCATCACGCTCTGTATCATATTGGCTGTCTTTTTAATGAATCTTACGGGCGTCATGTATGGAAAAATCATATTGGCTGTCGCTGTTGCCCTTTGTCTTACGTCCATTATTCGTTTGATGGGAATGCGTAAAAGATAAAAGCCGCCCTCTGGGGCGGCTTTACTGTGTAGACAAACCCTCGCATTCGGTGTCAGTCCTGCGCTTCGGTGCTCACCAATGTCAAATTCGCTCCGATGCTCGTCCTTCCTAAACTGCAAAGGTTTTCTATCACGCTGATAGGATTATATAGCCAGGATAAGTGCAATTAATGCAAGAAAAGCTGGTAACCCTTGTTTGATGATAATCGATTTATTAGACGTCACCCCGCCAAATACTGCTGCGATGAACACACAAAGAACGAAAAATAGCTGAATCATATATCCTACGGTATTCGAACCAAGAATGAGCCCCCAAATGAGTCCAGCAGCTAGAAAGCCATTGTATAGCCCTTGATTAGCAAACATCACTTTCACATTTGGATCCTTTTGTAAGTGTTCAGGCAGATTGAAAGATCTTTTCGCCATTTTTGATTCCATAAAAAACATTTCTAGTAACATGATGACAATGTGCTCTAAAGCGACAATTCCTACTAAAATCATTGCTAAAATATTCAATTTAGTGAATTCCTTTCTGATAGACGGTCTCGTATTTGTATTTTGTCCGTGTATAAATCAAAGTCTTGGATTAGCTCTAACGCCTCATGAAAACGACTTTGTGGAATGTCTTTCATTTTTCTTACACCAAATTCCTTTTTAATAAAAGCCATGATGGTATTAATATGAAGCTTACCGTGGCCATCATACTCTAAATGGCTGCAAAAAGTCTGCATCGTCCCTCGGATCACCTTTAATTGCTTGGCAGTGACACAACTCATTGGTAACGCTCATCCTTTCTTGGTTTTTTAACAACTAAAAAGAACATTGAATGAAAGAAAAACCTTCCAATCTCTATTATATAATGGTTTCATTCGGATATCAAAATAAAAAAGAACAAACATTCGATCAAAGACGAGTCATACGCTAAAAATCCATGTCTTAACGTATCAAAAAGCCGGATTCATGGATTGAATCCGGCTTTTTGTTTAGTTGCTTTTAGAAATTAATACCTTTCCAACAGAACGGTCCTTACTTTGTCCGACGACTTTAAAAGATAGGCCGTATGTTGGCACATCACGTCCTGCATCCGGGTTATTTGGATTCACATAGTTCTTTTTATCACTAAATGTACGCGTTGGGCGGATATAGCGATCCTCTAAGGTTAAGCCTGTTGTCGCTGTATAATCAATATTCAGCTTCGTGCTTGGATTCAAAGAGAATGCTGCATCATGTACTTGGAAACCTGTCGCTGCAATAGAGCCGTCACTCCATTTCAACACTTGTTGATCTGCATCTACGACTCCAAGGAAGCCGTTCCCTGGATGTTTTCCAACCCAGTTATCACTGTACGATTGATCGACGTACCACACGACCAAACCGTTATTATAGCTCATCAGACTTGCTCCTCGTTTGATATGCTTTAAGCCTTTATCGACATCAGCATAAGAGCGCCATTCTAGTAAATAATACTGAGCGGCATATTGTTTTCCATTAGATTGAGAGAATCCATTAAAAGTGAACGTGGACGTTCCCTCGGCATCATCTGACCACACTTTTGATCCATCTACTGTAATCTTTAGATCATCTACAAATAAACCTGGCAGTGAATATCCTGCATCGGTTGTATAGCGGAATTGCAGATCGATCTTCTTCCCTGCATAAGCAGAAAGATCAAAGGATGCATCTACCCAGCCATCTGATTTTCCATCGATGCCATTGCCTTCATTCGCTCCTGCCTCATTTCGATCATTCGTAATATTACCAGCAATGGTTGTCCATTTGTCTGTCCCAGTTTCACGAACTTCTACATACGCATAGTCATAATCTTCTTCGATATCGTACCATGCTTTAAACGTAAGCTCGGCTTTGCTTCCCTTCGACAAATCAATCCCTGATGTCGTCATGGTAGCATTCAAATTGTCACCTGTTCCGCTGAAGTATGAATATTGCCCTTGTGCAGGCTGAGTGACCACAATCTCTTTATCTGGCAAATCGACTCGAACCGCATCATGGTTGGTTCCTTTTGTTGCTGCTTCATCGATTAAAACTGTTTTGCTTTTTGTTAATGTCTTACCATCAATGGTTTTTCCAGAAAGCCAGTTGCCGCCATGCAAGTTTTGAAGCATTTCTTTTGCATATGGACTAAAACCTGTTGGTTCCGTACCAGGTACTTTACCTGCCCAGCTTCCGCTTGACATGATAGACCAATAAGAAACGGGCTCTCCTCTGCCTGTGTATTGTGTATCGTATTCATCAGGCAGACCAAGATCATGTCCAAATTCATGTGTGAACACGCCTGCTGCGCCATCTTCAGGCTCAATCGTATAATCTAGAGCGCCTAACTTTCCGCCTTGACCCACTTCTGATTCAGTGTTTGGAATCTCAAATACATCACCAAGTGACCAGCGATGCGACCAAATCGCGTCAGAGCCAAGCTGTCCGCCGCCAGCTTCTTCACCTACGCCAGCGTGTACAACCATGAGGTGGTCAATGATACCGTCTGGCTCATTATAAACACCGTCCCCATCCATATCATAGCGGTCCCATTGATCATATTCACCAAGGTCAATGTTTGGATCCTTTGCCGCTGCTTCGAGGGCTTCTTTCACCAATTCGCGCGGTCTGCCGTCACTTCCTGATTCGTCTGGTACGTTCCCGCCATAATATGCTGCTTCATGCTTGGCTGTATACCATCCAGCTACTGTTCCACTAATCGTGTAGCTTCCACCGGACTGCTTTTCATAATACTGCTTCATAGATACTTTTCTTTTACCATCTGGACCAATGTAGCCATTTTTTCCGAAAAGCATATCTTGGTAGTGCTGCTGATCGTACTTGTCATAGTACATATCAGTCTCTTCTTTTTTAATACTATTATGCTTATAATCTTTAAAATCTACTAATAAGACCAAAACTTTATCATTACGGACGTCGCCTTTATATTTTTCCTTTTTCACCGGCTTTACTTGATTGCCTTCTTTTCCTTTATGCTTCTTTAACTTTTTCTTTTTGGCTAGTTTATTATGTACATTTTGTTTGTATTCTTTTAGGAATTCAGGTTCTTCTGTTAAGGTACTTGCGCTTTGTTTCATCGCTGCTTCTTCTTTTTTCTTTAGGTAGTTCTTTAATGCTTTTTGGGTTTCTGCCTCATTGGCATTCTTTTTGATCTTTCCTTGTTTTTTCAAGGCTTTGATGAGGCGGTCTTCATTGACAACGCTTGCGTCGAATGGAATACCTGAATAATGACCACCATCTGAGGATGTTGACTTTTCTGAGGTGTGGGCAGATAGAGGGGTGCTGAAAGCTGTCAATGTGCCTAAACTGAGGACAGCTGTTAGTGCGATGCTTGTCCATTTCCCTTTTTTCATATTGGTTCCTCCCTAATTTGGTAATAAATAATATCTAATTCTAGCATATTCCAATATACTTAAGTCGAAAAACATTTTATTTTCAGAAACTTTGTGGAAAATGCACAATACGTGATTGAAATAGGTGAAACGAATTGTCGACAATAAAAGAACCCTAGGCTATAAATGCCTAGGGTTCTTTTATTGTTTTTCTATGAAAGCTGCTCTCCTTGATATGCAACAACATCAAGTGGAGCGGCTAAAAATTCTTTTGCCTTTGCGACGAAAGCTTGGAAATGTGCACTTGCATTATGGCTTTGAACCGCTGCTTCATCTTTCCACACTTCGAGCATTAAAAAGGTGTTTTCTTTCTCTGTATCCTTGAAAAGCTTGTAGGACACATTGCCTTCTTCTTCCTGTGAAGCTTTCATTAAACCGTTGATTTCTTCTAGAAATACGTTTTCTTTCTCTGGATGAATGGTCATCCCTGCATGAATAATAATCATATGATCGTCTCCCTTTTTTTAAAAATTATTTCCACTCTGTGATGCGGTCGATCGGTAAACGGTAAGAAGCATAACCTTCGTCAGCCGCTTTCCCAATGGATAGAAGCATAACTGGTACATAACGCTCTTTATCCCAGCCGAATGTTTCAGCGATGACTTCTTTGTCATATCCGCCAATTGGGTTTGTATCATAGCCATGCGCACGAGCAGCAAGCATCAGCTGCATTGACACAAGTCCACCGTCAATTAAGATCGTTTCACGATTCACTTGCTCTGGAAGAGCTTCAAAATGTGCAGTTAATGCAGCAATTTGTCTTTCTTTTACTTCCTGCGGCATGTAGCCATGTTCTACTGCTTTTGAATAAATTTCTTCTAAGTATTCATTGTTTTTCATATCTGCAAACACAGCGATGACAGCTGATGATGTAGCTACTTGTGTTTGGTTGAATTTTGCGAGTGGTGCAAGCTTTTCTTTTCCTTCTGGGCTGTCAATGACCATGAAGCGCCAAGGCTGTGCATTCACTGATGATGGTGCTGTTGTTGCCTCTTCTAAAATCTCCGTCATTTCTTCTTTGCTAATTTTCACTGCTGGATCATAGTTACGAATGGAGCGGCGCCCTTTCATAATATCCATAAAATCGTTTGTTTTTAATGTTGTAGCCATGTGTAACACTCCTTTAGGTTGTTTGAATCTTTTCGATGTTTTGTTGTATACGGATGAGCACATCAGTGAGAAGCTTTCGTTCTTCATCACTTACGTTTTCAAGCATTTCTGAGATAAATCGTTCTTTTTCTTTTTTAGAAGCTTCGATTCTTGTTCTGCCTTCATCTGTCAGACGAACAAGCGTGACTCGATTATCTTCCGGCTTTCTTCTGCGCGTGACCATTCCTTTTGTTTCTAACTGTTTTAAGTGACGCGTCACAGCCGCACTATCAATATTTACTTTTTTCTGCAAATCGGATTGGCTGATTTCGTCGGCTTGGAATAACAGTGATAGCAACTCCAGTCTTGATTGGCTGATGCCCGTGCATGCTTCGAACTTCACACCCATCATACGGTTCACGCACTGCAAACGATATAATACCTCTGCTTCTTCAGAGCAAAATGCAGTCAATGCCATCCCCTCTTTTCTATTCAGATCAATTAGTTGATATATCAATCATTGACTCGTCAACTAATATACACCCATTGTTTCATGATTGCAAGAGGTTTGTTTCATAAAGTGAAATTTTTTATTTCAATCAAAAAAGACGAGCTTTTGCTCGCCTTAAGAACTTGGTGTCGATGTTGGTCCCACATAGTAGCTGATAAATCCAATGATCATCAAGACAACAAAAATAAAGAGAATGAGTTTGAGCATTCTCATGGTTTATCCCCTCCCACTCATCTAACTTATCATATCTAGAAGAAGCGCTACCTAAAATTTACATAAAAAAGACAAAAGCGATTCATCACTTTTGTCTTTTTCTCTTTATTCAGTAATCACTGTATGAATCAAAGTCGGAGCATCGGCATGGTCATCAATGCGGATGTTGTCATAAATTTTCTCCATGACATTCGCAACATCTTCACGGTTTGCATGCAGCGTCACGAGAGATTCACCTTTTTCTATACGATCGCCTACTTTTTTGTTTAGCATAATGCCAACAGATAGGTCGATTTCGTCTTCTTTTGTTGCACGTCCTGCTCCAAGAATCATCGCTGCAACACCGATTTCGTCTGCGACGATTTCAGCGATCACACCTGATTCTTTTGCCGGCACTTCGATTTGATAAGGTGCTTGTGGCAGTTTTTCCGGTTGATCTACAATCGAGCCGTCTCCACCTTGGTTTTCTAAAAATTCCTTGAATTTCTCAAGTGCTTTGCCGTTTTTCATGACTTCAATTAGCTTTTCTCTTGCTTCATCAAGTGTCTCTGCTTTTTTCGCAAGAACGACCATTTGACTTCCTAATGTGAGCACAAGCTCGTTTAAGTCTTCAGGGCCTTCGCCTTTAAGCGTGTCAATCGCCTCTTTCACTTCAAGGGAATTTCCAATCGCTAATCCTAGCGGCTGAGACATGTCTGAGATGACAGCCATCGTTTGTCTGCCAACATTATTTCCGATACGAACCATTGCTTTTGCAAGCTTCTCAGAGTCTTCAGGTGTTTTCATGAAAGCACCTGCGCCTGTTTTCACGTCTAATACGATTGCATCTGCGCCAGCAGCGATTTTCTTACTCATAATCGAGCTTGCAATGAGCGGGATGGAGTTAACAGTTCCTGTTACATCACGAAGGGCATACAGTTTTTTATCAGCAGGTGTCAGGTTGCCTGATTGTCCAATGACCGCTACTTTATGACGGTTCACCAGCTCGATGAACTCGTCTTTTGTAATTTCAACGTGGAAGCCTTTGACTGCCTCTAGCTTGTCGACAGTTCCACCCGTATGTCCAAGACCACGCCCAGACATTTTTGCAACAGGTACATCAAGTGCTGCAACAAGAGGAGCGAGTACAAGCGTTGTTGTATCGCCTACACCGCCTGTTGAATGCTTGTCTACTTTAATGCCGTCGATAGCAGACAGGTCAATTGTGTCCCCTGAGTTTGCCATAGCGAGTGTTAAATCTGCACGTTCTTGATCCGTCATATCTTGGAAGAAAATCGCCATCGCCAAGGCACTTGCTTGGTAGTCAGGAATTGTTCCGTCCGTATAACCTTTGACAAAGAAAGAAATTTCCTCTGAAGATAATTCTTTTCCGTCACGTTTTTTCGCAATGATATCTACCATTCTCATTGTTTTCACCATTCCTTCTTTAGTTTAGTAAATCAAACCGACAACGCCTGCTGTTAAGAAGCTGACAAGTGTTGCACCGAATAACAGCTTTAATCCAAAGCGTGCGACAACGTTTCCTTGTTTTTCATTCAAGCCCTTAACGGCTCCAGCAATGATACCGATAGACGAGAAGTTCGCAAATGACACAAGGAATACAGAAATGATCGCTTCTGTACGAGCAGTGAAATGGAAGGCATCGCCAGAAAGAATTTGCATCGCCACAAATTCGTTAGACACCATCTTGGTCGCCATAATACTTCCTGCTTGTACTGCTTCGCTCCATGGTACACCAACAATAAACGCAAATGGTGCAAACACATATCCAAGTACATCTTGGAAAGAAACACCGATGGCAGCTGTGAAAATACCATTAATCATCGCAATTAATGCAACAAATCCAATCAACATCGCAGCCACAACAATGGCTACTTTGAAACCATCCATAATGTATTCGCCGAGCATTTCGAAGAAAGATTGTCTTTCTTCTTCTACGACTTCAAGCATGTCTTCGTCTTTAGACACTTCATAAGGATTGATGATAGACGCAATAATAAATCCACCAAATAGGTTCAGCACAAGTGCTGTAACAACGTACTCCGGTTTAATCATTTGCATATACGCACCGACAATGGACATTGATACAGTCGACATCGCAGATGCACACAATGTATAAAGACGCTGTTGAGGTAATAATCCAAGCTGCTTCTTAATGGAAATGAACACTTCGGATTGACCTAAAATCGCTGACGCTACGGCGTTGTAAGATTCTAGTTTCCCCATTCCATTGACTTTACTAAGCAAATACCCAATTCCGCGTACGATCAGCGGAAGGATACGCCAATGCTGCAGGATACCAATCAAGGCAGAAATGAAGACGATCGGGAGCAAGACATTGATAAAGAAAGTTGACGCATTATCATTCATTAAACCACCAAATACGAAGTTGATCCCTTCACCAGCATAGCCTAGAAGCATTTGGAATCCTTTTGCAAATCCCCCGACTAGGAAGTTCCCAACACCTGTATTGAGCAGAATATAACCTAAAATAAATTGCAGTACAATCATGACAATGACTGGACGGAATTTCACTCGCTTTTTCCCGTTACTTGCCAGCCATGCAATGGCGAGAATCACCAGCAAACCGATAATACCAATGACGTATTTCATGTTTTTCCTCCTTGAATGAATTCGTTTACATTAATGTGCTTGTATGGAACAAACCCTATTTCGCAAACAAATTGCGGAAGAAAATCCCAGAAATGAGATCCTTCCGCATATGACTTTTTCATCATCTAATGAGTCATGATTGTTATCCTACCATAGGATCGTATGAATTAATAGTCTTTAGAAGGAGCTGATTGATCCCCTTTAATAATGGAAACGCCTGCACTGGCACCAATACGGGTTGCGCCTGCAGCTGTCATCGCTTCTACGTCTTCTTTTGTTCTTACGCCGCCTGATGCTTTGACACCGATGTCAGGTCCAACTGTTTTACGCATTAATGCGATGTCCTCAGCTGTTGCACCGCCTGTACTAAATCCAGTCGATGTTTTGACGAAATCAGCGCCAGCTTTTACAGAAAGTTCACAAGCTTGTACTTTCTCTTCATCCGTGAGTAGACAAGTTTCAATGATGACTTTCACTAAGGCTTTGCCTTTTGCTGCGTCTACAACGGCACGAATATCTTGTTCAACTGCATCATATTCGCCATCTTTCAATGCCGCAATATTGATGACCATGTCCACTTCAGTTGCACCGTTTTCAATGGCATCCTTTGTTTCAAATGCTTTCACTGCTGTTGTGTTTGCACCTAACGGGAAACCGATGACTGTACATACATCAACGCCTGTTCCTTCTAGTTCTTTCGCCGCAAGAGATACCCAAGTTGGGTTCACACAAACGGAAGCAAATTGATATGTCTTTGCTTCTTCTAGTAACTGCATGATCGCAGCTTTAGATGTATCTGGTTTTAGTGCTGTATGATCAATGAGCTTTGCTATTGTCATGATTCACACTTCCTTTTAAATATGATACTTTCATCTTAAATGACTATTGAACAATTGTAAATATAGTTATGAAATTTTGTTCATCTATTTTGTGACATTTAAAAGAGCTCTTGCTGTGTGCTGATCGATCATCAATACGTTCGCATATTTTCCTCTCAGCGCCCCATGGATAGAGGCAACCTTTCGATGTCCACCAGCAACAAGAATGGAGCGCTCTTTTGTTCTCAAATCATCCAGCTCCACACCGATTGTGCGATTGTTAATCGCTTCACTGCAAATGCGTCCTTCTTGATCATAAAAACGTGAACAGATATCTCCGACACTGGATGTCTTGAGCAACGCCTTTTCTTCTTCACGGAAATAACCAAGCCTAAACAAAAGCGCCTCATCTCTTACCGTCCCAACAGTAAACACAGCGATATTTGCCTGTTTGCCCATTTCAATAATGCGATGAATATGTCTGTCCTGTTCGACCATCTCTTTAACGGCGGCACTATCGAACACAACAGGCAGTGGCAAATAGCGTGGTGCCGTTTGAAAAGCTGATGCAAACAGCTGAATCGTTTCCGCAGAATATGTATTCACATGTGAATGGCTGATTCCACCTTTCAACTGAACAACTTCTACCCCTTTTACCTGTTTAGGTTGCATCTTTTGAGCAATTTGATACATCGTGGTGCCCCAGCTCACTCCAACGATATCGCCGTCTTTCACCGTATTCTGAAGATAATCTGCACCAAACCGGCTCAAGTAATCCGTAATCGTTGGATAATCGTCCTTTGGTGAAAATACCACATGAGCCTCGAGCAGATCATATTTTTCTTTCAGCAATAAGGACAGCTCATTTAAATCCTCAAATGGGTCCATCACTGTAATTTGGACGTACCCTTTTTCCTTCGCATACTGAAGCAGACGAGACACCGTTGGCCTCGACAGGTCAAGCTGCTTGGCGATTTCCTGCTGACTGTAATCAGATAAGTAATAGAGCCTTGCTGCTTCAATACTTAATTGCTGTTTCTCCCGATCCATTCGTACGCCTCCTTTTTTCCTCTATCATAACAAATTGTTCACTTCACCATGCACAAATGTTCATTTAAAGAAAATGGTGTAAGCTGCGTGAAAGGTCTCTTGCTTCTCTAAGGTTTGAATGCCGAATTTCTCCTTATACTGCCCGTTTGTCCCTTCCATATCAGCGATCCCATACCAAGGCTCAATACAAACAAAAGGAGCCATTGTTCCCTTTTCTTGATCATATGGAGACCAAATACCAACGAACGGAAAATCACTGAGATCGACCTCAACGCCGTGACCTGCTTGAGAAGTCAATGATACTTGATCAATATGACTAAAGATCATTGCATCGTTCTGAAAAAGTTCTGGGCGAAGTTGAATCGGCTCAAACTCAACACCTTTCTCCTTCTCTCTCACAAGTGAATCATGAAGTTCATATTGGACTGGATCATGTTCGGTGGAAGGGATCAATGTGAGTGAATAATCAGCTGTCTGCTCGCCTTCAACAAGCGGGACATGAAATGCCGGATGTCCACCAATCGAGAAATACATCGTGCCATCTCCTTCATGAACAATTTCCCAGGAAATCGTTAGTCCATTTTCCGACAGTGCATAACTGATGCGCGCTGTAAATTCATACGGATATTGTGACGTGTGACGGCCATTTGATTGATATTGAAAAACCACCTGATCTTTTGCTTCTTCAAATAGTTCAAAATCAACATCACGCAAAAATCCATGCTGCGAGAGTTGATACGTTTGATCGTCTATCTTGTATTGATCATCCTTCAACCGTCCGACAATCGGAAATAAGACGGGCGACACCCTGCCCCAATAAGCAGGGTCACCAGACCACATATATTGACGTCCACTTTCTTTATGAAGCACCTCTCTCACCTCGGCACCTCTCTCATTGATTTGAACCAATAACAGATCATTTTCAATCGTTCTCATTCAACACATCCCCTTTCCTTCTTCTTTTATTATGACAGGGATTTTCGGTTTGAGTATAAAAATAAGAATCCCTCAATCCTTAGAAAGTTTCTTCATATAAAAAAATTTTAAAAAAGACAGAAATTCGCCAACAAAATGTAATGCTGATTCGTCTAATCTTATATAAAATAAAAGAATCGTTGTTCTTTTGGTGTAACAACAAAAAAGACGCGTTTGACATTGATGGGGGATTCTTTTTCATGAACAGCAAGGAAAACCGTTTACGTTACATATTAGGATTAGATGGGCTGAGAGCTGTTGCCGTATTGGCGGTCATTGCTTATCACTTACATATTGAACCCGCAAGCGGCGGGTTTCTTGGCGTTGATTTGTTTTTTGTGATTTCTGGTTACTTGATTACAACCATCTTGCTGCATAAGCAGGATTTGGGCTATCAAGAGCTTCTGCCTTTTTGGATGGGCCGCATCAGAAGGCTGCTTCCAGCTGCCTACGTCATGATTTTTTTAATCGTCAGCTGGTGCGCCATTGCTGGTTCAAATGCATTAATGTCCATTCGTGGCGATGCCTTATCGTCCTTTTTTTATGTGAGTAACTGGTGGTATATTTTTCATCAGCTCTCTTACTTTGACAGCTTCAATGCTGTATCTCCACTAAAAAATTTATGGTCTTTGGCGATTGAAGAGCAATTTTATCTCATTTGGCCGGTACTGTTGATTGCTGGACTGAAATGGGTGAAAAATAGATCCCATCTTCCTATGATCACCTTTGGTCTGGCACTTGTATCTGCGTTATGGATGGCCATTCTCTATTCACCGGATACTGACCCGAGCAGGATCTATTATGGAACAGACACACGTGCGTTTGCACTCCTCATCGGGTGCAGTCTTGCATTTGTCTGGCCCATGCACAGACTTTCCAGCAGAAAATTACTTCCTGTCGGCAGACGTATACTACATATAGCCGGATTCGGTTCGATGGTCATTTTCCTCTTATGTGTTTATGCAGTCGATGAATTTGACGGCTTTCTCTACCAAGGCGGTATGCTTTTATTCTGTCTGAATGCAGCGATCTTAATTGCGTGTGTCTGCCATCCTGCCAGTCTTATTGGGAAATGGCTGTCTTTTCAACCACTCGTATGGCTCGGAAAGCGGTCTTATGGCATCTACTTATGGCATTATCCAATTATCGTGCTAACCACACCGGTCATTGAGATTGGACAGCCTTCCATGGGACGTGTCACATTACAGCTCATCGCAATTCTACTCATATCAGAGGCTTCCTATCGTTTGATCGAACAGCCGATTCGTAAACTCGGGTTTAGACACTATTTTGCCTCTTGGTCGATTTGGAAAACAGGAATCAAGCAATGGTCTATGTCCAATAAAGTGTTTCTTGGGATTGCCGCAGTCCTTTTGATTTTATTTACCATTGGTATGTCTAGCTCGTCTCATACATCCCCGCATGCACAAGAAGTAACACAAATTAAGACAGCGCCCCAAAAGGCAGGCGGTCAGACAGAATCAAAAGTGAAGAAAAAGAAAGACAAACATGAGAAAAAAGCAGCGGATCAGAAGCAGTTTCGCCAAATTCTTGCTATTGGTGATTCCGTCATGCTAGACATAGCGCCGAATCTTGAAAAAGCATATGCACAAATCACCATCGATGCAAAGGTTGGCAGACAAATGAACGAAGCCGTCAACATCGCTCCTCAGTATGCTTCATTTAATCAATCTAATGCCGCTGTTATTATTGAGCTTGGCACAAATGGTTATTTTACAGAGGGGACTTTGACCTCATTCATTCAACATTTCTCGAAGGCTCATATTTTTCTTGTGAACACTCGCGTTCCAAGATCTTGGGAAAATGTTGTGAATGCAGTCATTGAGCGTGTGGCCAATCAACATCACAATGTGAGCTTAGTCGATTGGCATTCAGCTGCCACAGGACAGCCATCCTATTTTCAGCCAGATGGTGTTCATCTTTCCACAAAAGGCTCTGACACATTGACTCAGCTCATTAAAGCCAGTATCAAGAAAAAAGGAGATGTGTCCTCAGCATCATAAGAAAGCTAGCATCCTGTGAAGAGAGATTCAAAAAAGACATGCTTTCCTATGATTGGAGGCATGTCTTTTTTGTGATGGATGAGCACAGAGCTGCATTATGTTTTACTTTTAAAAGACCAAATGATGACAGGGATGAGAATTAATGATAAAATTCCTCCACTTAAAGATAATGTAGCATAACTCGTATTCGCCACGACCATTCCTGAAAGGGCACCGCCAGAAGCACCTGCTAACGCAACAAAAACATCGAGTGTTCCTTGGGTTTTTGCCCGGGTTGATGGTTCTGTAGCATCCACTATTTGAGCAGTACCACTAATTAAACCAAAGTTCCATCCCAATCCAAGTAAAGACAAAGCAATGATTAATAGAATCATTGAATCACTTGGTGCGAATGCTGCTAATAAACCAGCAAGTAACAGTGTGATGCCCGACGCTATGCTCATAGCTGTTCGTCCTAGTTTATCTACAAGTACACCCGTGATAGGTGAAGGAAGATACATGGCTCCTATATGAAAACCAATCACAATGCCCACTTCGGCTAATCGATGACCATGATGCTGCATATGCACCGGCGTCATGGTCATGAGTGCCACCATGACAATTTGAGTTAAGATCATCACTGTGGCACCTACTGTAAGCCCTTTTTTATCTGTTTTTTTATCAGCAGCATCTGCTTTATTTCCATGACCATGTTCTGCTTTGTAAGTTGCTATTCTTCGGGCAATGTCTAATGGATCAGGACGCAACAGAATAAAAAGGACAAGACCAGCTACAATAAATGCTACTGCTGATAAAATAAAAGGACCGGCAAGTGCTGGAACACCAATGGACACTGCAAATTTACCCATCACTTCAACTAAATTCGGACCTGCTACTGCTCCAAATGTTGTCATGACCATTGTTGTACTAATGGCAGTTGCACGCTGTTTAGAATTCGCTAAGTCCGTCCCAGCATAACGCGCTTGTAAGTTCGTGGATGTTCCTGCTCCGTAAATGAAGAGCGATGCAAATAATAAAGTGACACTATTCATCATAGCTGCCAGTACAACGCCAATTGCTCCGAGCCCTCCAGCAACAAAACCTGTCGATAAACCGATGCGTCGTCCATAACGTTGCGAAAGCTTTCCTACAATGAAAGCTGACCCAGCTGACCCCAAAGTAAATAAAGCGATTGGGACTCCTGCATAGGCTTCAGTTCCAAGCATTTGTTGCGCTAAAATGGCACCTACCGTAATTCCTGCAGCTATTCCAGCCCCTCCAAATATTTGCGATAGACTGACAACGAACAATACTCGTTTATATAAATTTTTCAATTTTTGGGGTGAATCTATATAATTCTTCACTACATCTTGTTCTGTATCTAACACTTGTAAACACCCACTTGAGGTTTATTTGCCCAATGTAACCATTATATCAGTTCCGACTACAATCCTTGATTTAAATCTCTTCCGCCTCTCGGCCATTTACATGGCGAGCAAGCTATTGTTTTCGGATCATAGACACCTTGTTTTGAAATGGATCATGAATAAAGCGCCCACATGACTGACCTGTACTTTTGAGCTGATGCGTATCTTTTGTCGTTTTCTTTTATGCCGTTAAAAGACTGGCACTCAATGCTAATGCGTGCTTTTCCTTCGTTTTTTGATCCACCAACGCAAAATCACCATTCTCATACGCTAATGAAAATAATTCTTCGATATGAAAGACACCTGCCTGAAACTGCTTGCTCAATACATGCAGTGCCACAGCACTGGCGACTTGAGCTGTTGCTTGAGACTCATCGCGACCTTTTATTCCAAGCGCTGCTTGATGAATTTCGTTACCCTTCATTCCTACCGCTTCCACTTTCACTGCATATTGATCTGTACCCATTTGAGCAGATTGAATCAGTGAAATGGCACGTTCCTTGATTTTCGGCATCGTGAGAAGGGACGTCATTCCGAGTTTCCTTGTGAGAGCAAATGCACGTGTCGCTACACCAGAATCAAAACAGAGCCTTGTTGTCACAGAAGGCACATGGAGCGTTGAAGGCAATGTTTGCTGGTCAGAGAAAGGAAACTGATAGGCTTGCCGCTTTCCAAGCGTTTTGCCAAAATCAATGCGTTTCCCTCCAGTAAAACTTTTGACTTTCTTTCGCTGATGATTCTTCGTCAGCTCATAATCTGTATGCACATGATCAAGCGTCCATTCAATAGCTGCTTTTCCATGCTGGTCGCCTAACCCAAGCATGATACTAATATCAATTTGCTCCACAGAGGTCAGAATAGATGCCGCCTTCGCTGCAAGCAAATTGGTGAGACCTGGTGCAAGACCTACGCTCAGCACAGCCGTTGCGTTCAATTGCTGTTGATGGACCTTTGCCAGCTTCTCAATATAGGCTCCTTTTGCCGAAATATCGAGATAATCAATACCTGATCGTAAGCATGTTTCAGCAAATGACGTGTCATCTTGATCAAGACACATGATCACGAGTTTCGTTTCATCCATCCAGTCCGTATCCACTGGTTGTCTTACGTCTATCTGAAATGGACGTACACGCCCATTCGTTTGGCGTGCAAATTGTTCAGCCTTCTCATAACTTCGGCCAGCCGCAAAGACTTGCCCAGGATACACGTCACTTAATTGAAGACATATTTGCTGCCCCACATGTCCATAACCGCCTATCACCATCACTTTTGACCTCATTTTCCAACCGCCTTTCTATTGCCTCTTTTACAAACAATCCCTTTGATCATGCCAGCTTGAAAATAAGGTCTGATGTCTTGAAATCCTGCTTCGGTTAATTGTGCTGTCATCTTTTTTTCAGACACGGGATATGTTGTGACACCCAGCCTTTCTCGGAAGGACGTAAACACTTCCTTTCCCAAGCCTTGACGCTTCATGAATAGAGAAAGCATATGAAGCTCCTGCTGAAATGCAGGCGTTTCTGGGTCTCCTTGAATAAACGCCAGCACGAGAGGCGCCCCTGGCTGAAGCCGGCGGGCAATCTCCTGTAAAAAGGTCAGCTGATCTTTTACAAAATGAATGACAAGCAAACTTACTGCTGCATCGTACAACTTTTCAACCGGCACTTTGTCTAAGGCCATCTCATACCATGTGACGCGATCTTGCATATGAAGCTGTGCCACTCTGCGCTTGGCCATATCAAGCATGGTTGGAGATGGATCAACCCCTGTGATATGCCAGTCTTTATTTCTTTGAAGCATGTTGATGATCTCTTCGCCCCCACCTGCTCCGACTGTTAACATGCGAGAAGCCGCTCCCATTAATTCGATTTCTACTCTATCCACTGTCAGCTCATGCAAAAGATGATAGCCCGGTACTTTATGTGCAATTGTCGCTGCATAGGATTCAGCAACAGGATCATGCCAATGTTGATTTACACTCATATGTCTTCTCCTCCAGTTTCCGCTTTGCTTCGTTCCCTTTACACTAACGGTATGTTATCTTCATTGTAAGAAGATAGATGAGAAAAAACGATCCCTAAAAGTGGGGATATTGAGGAGGAGATCAAATGAACAATCCAGCCGCTCATTTTCAGCAGCTGAGAAAAAGCATTCGAGATGAACTTGCTGCTATCTGTGATTTTGATGCTGCCTGTATCACATCTATTGATCCAGCTACTCTCCTCTCGACGGGTTCTTTTACAGATGAACCGATTGAAGCCATACATAACGAGCTGTTTCAAAATGAATATTTAAAAAAAGATGTGCACCAGCATGAAGATCTAGCGAAAGGTCCTGTCCACGTTGCCAGTCTCGTCCAAAGCGGAGAATACCTCAATAGTGGTCGATACCAGCAAATTTTGTTGCCTAACGGATGGGCAGATGAATTGCGGGCAGCCCTTGTGATTCAAGGTGAATGCTGGGGAATCGCCAGCCTTTATCGGAAAAAGGAGAAGGAACCTTTTCATGAACAAGATATACAAGCGGTTAGTCGCCAAACACCAGCACTCGCAGCCAAGCTGAGAGATGAACTTTTTAAAAGAAGAGAAACGGAAGAAGATGAAACGGCGGAACACCAAGGCTTCCTCATTCTTTCACACGATTACCATCTTCTTTATGGAAATGAAACCGGTCTTCATTGGCTCCACACCTTCCAAACCTTTGAGCAAATTCATGACGGTGCCATCATGCCCCGTCCGTTTAGAGCATTAGGTGCTAAGCTTTTATATGGCGGCGGTGACCAAACAGCGGTCAGCATCACCAGAATGCCGACAGGGCGTTTTCTCTCTCTTCAAGCATTTCGTTTAGCACAAGCAGCCGGGCAGGAAGAGGCTGTCATGATTCATATTAAACGAGCTCAAACAAGTGACATCCTTCCTTATATAGCGAAAACATATCGGCTAACAGAAAGAGAAATGAACGTCCTTGACTGCTTAATAAAAGGACAATCCACAAAAGAAATTGCCAGTACGTTATTTATCTCGCCTCATACGGTGCATGATCATGTAAAGGCGATGCTCGAAAAAACAAATTTGAACAGCAGACGTATGCTTGTTTACTTTTTCTCACACATATAAAAAAGCGGCTACCTCATTGGTAGACCGCTCTTTCTTTATTTTCCGATGACTCGCTCATGCAAGATATGTGCGACTCCTGCTTCGTTATTGGATTTTGTCACAACATCCGCAACTGCTTTGACATCTTCAATGGCATTTCCCATCGCAACGCCACAGCCCGCAAATTCTAGCATCGACACGTCGTTCCCATTGTCACCAATCGCCATCACTTCTTCACGAGAAATCCCCAGTTCATGCGCTAGAAGCTTCACAGCATTCCCTTTGCTCACATCAGGATGAAGAATTTCTAGGAAGAAATCTGTGCTTTTTACCATCATGTACTGATCCTTCACTTCAGATGGAATGGCTTGTATCGTCTTTTCCAAACGTTCCGGCTGATCAATATACATCATCTTCGGAAGTCTCATGGATGGGTCTGCCTCTTCGACAGGTAAATACTTAAGCGGCAATTTCGTCAAGTACGATTCAAGTACCGTGTATTCACTAATATCCCGATTTGGTGTGTATAGATGAGCTGAATCGAAATAATGCATAGGTGTATCCAGCTGACGGCTCAGTTCATATAAAGAAGTCAAATCATCATAGGATAAAGTTAATTCTGATACGACTTCATTTGTATGGCTGTTTTGTACAAGCGCTCCATTATAGGCGATGACATAATCCCCCTCTTGATCAAGCTGCAGCTCTTTTAAATAGCGATGCACCCCGCCAATCGGCCGGCCTGTACATAAAACAATTTTAACGCCTTCTGCCTTCGCCTGTTGAATCGCTTCAAACACCTCATCCGGCACCATATGCTGATCATTTAATAACGTACCATCCATATCAATTGCGACTAATTTATACATTCACTGCTCCCCTTTTCTCAGCAAAACGTGCTGTCACTATTTTGAGTGATCATCTACATGATCACATGCTGTTCATCATACTATGTACCTATTTTAGCCTATCGTTTTTTTCTCACACTGTCTACTTGTTCATATCTGTAACAAAAAATCACTTCATCCTCATCTATTATAACCTATTCTATGAAATCCGCTGTGAATAGGACAGACCTGTCATTTTAACAGTATGAAAAGGAACAAATGTTCATCGGAGAATATTTTGAAACTAGCAAATCTAATTGTATGATGGATAGCAAAGAAAGGAGGTGCAGGGAATGATTACATTTACGAGAGGAAAATTGTCAAAAATGTCTGGTGTACATATTGAAACCATTCGTTTTTATGAAAATGAGGGTGTGCTCCCCGAGCCTAAGAGAGCACATAACGGCTATCGTTTATATGATAAAAAATATGTACTCATGCTATCCTTTATCACTGAAGCAAGAAAGCTAGATTTTTCACTCAAAGAAATTCGAGAAATTATCACGTCACTATTCGAGAAACAGTCGAAAACAGAAGCGGAACAGCTGCTCGAACAAAAAGTAGAAGATATTCAAAAATCCATTCAAGAGTTAAAAAAGAGGAAGGCGGCCATTCAACTGTTAACGAAACAAACATTAGCTAACATTAGTTAATTGTAGAGGCTGCCAAAGATGTGCCGGTATTTTTTACTGGCACCCCTCTGCGCCTAGCTGTTAAGTACACGTTGGATGAAAACATCAGGTATACTAGAGACAGCTTGACGTGACATCAATCGTATGGAAGGGGTTATGAATAGAATGAGAATAGCAACCATTGGAACAGGTGTGATTGTGGAAGGATTCCTCCAGGCAATTGAACAGCTTGAAGGTGCTTCTTGCCACGCTGTCTATTCAAGAAAGGACGCTACGGCAAAGAAACTCGCAGATCAATTTGGGGTGCAAACGACTTATACGGATTTAACCGCTATGTTAGAAGATCCCCATATAGAAGCGGTATATATCGCATCACCCAATCGTTTACATAGCGAGCATGCCACGGCTGCATTGAAACACGGAAAACATGTGATTTGCGAAAAGCCTTTTACCTCTAATGTGAAAGAGCTAGAAGCCTTAATCGCTCTCGCAAAGGAAAAGCAGCTCTTCCTATTTGAAGCCATTACGACCGTTCATATGCCCAACTATCATTTAATCAAAAAACACCTTCATCAATTAGGCAGAATCAAACTCGTTCAATGTAACTATAGTCAATATTCAAGTAAATATAATCAGCTGCTCGCCGGGGAAACGCCGAATGTCTTTAACCCAGAGTTTTCTGGCGGTGCCCTAATGGATATTAACATTTACAATGTTCATTTCATTATGAATCTATTTGGTTCACCGAAAGACGTTCGTTACCAGGCCAACCGCCATCCAAACGGCATCGACACATCTGGTGTTTTAACTTTTACTTACAATGATTTCATCGCCACAAGTGTTGGCAGCAAAGATACAAGCAGTATGAATTTCGCTTTGATTCAAGGGGAAAAAGGGTTCCTACATGTGAAAAATGGTGCGAATGGCTGTGAGGAAGTGTTGCTGCATATAGGAGACCAAGTCACTTCACTCAATGCACAAACCAATTCAAACCGCCTGTTTTATGAAGCAGAAGCATTTCAGCATATCATTGAAACCGGAAATGTCGAAAAGTGTTATGAATGGCTTGATGACAGTCTTTCTGTCATGAAGGTTCTTGAAGCCGCTAGGAAAGACGCCGGTATTGTTTTCCCAGCGGATCATGCTTAAATAAAAAAACCGCCTTCTGAAGGCGGTTTTTTGACATTAGATACTCTTTGAATATGCCACCAGACGCTGAGACATATGATTCACTTCATCAACTGAAGCGTTCACTTGCTCTGTTAAAGCAGCCTGTGTTTGCGTAAGAGCTGTCATATTGGAGATATTTTCAAGAATTTGATCGATTTGTGTTTTCATTTCAGTTAAACTAGATTCGATATTTTCTGTCGCATTGGCACTATGAAGCGCTAGCTTACGCACTTCATCGGCAACAACTGAGAAACCGCGTCCCTGCTCGCCTGCTCTTGCCGCTTCAATTGCGGCATTCAAACCAAGCAGATTCGTTTGGTTTGCCACTTCTTTGATCAAGTCTGAAATGTTCTTCGTCTCATCTGCACTGTTTTTCGCCAGATTAGCAGCAGACGTTGACTGCTCTTGAGCGACAGCAAGCTCCTGTGCTTGGTTTGTCACAGAGCTGATGCCAGATACCATTTCACTAATAGAACTTGAAAGCTGCTCTACTTGAGAAGCCATTTCATTCGCTGTTTTTTCTTTATTTTTTTCTAACGTAATATCACGAATCGTTCCTGCGACACGTAAAGGGACACCCTTCTCATCACGAATGGTCTCACCGCCCGCATGATACCAGCGGTACTCGCCATTTTTACTCTGCAATCTATAATCAATGTCAAATGGTGTGCGGCCAGAATGGTCATTTAAGTGATCCGCAAAGGCCTGGAGAGCCGATTCTTTATCTTCAGGATGCAAACGATCACTCCAGCTGCTCAACACGTTCGGGAAATCCTTTTCATCTGTAAAACCAAGCGTTTTTCTAAACTGCGGAGACCACCAGAATTCATTGTTTGGATTGACAGGATCGCCAGCCTCTACAACCATATCCCAAGGCGCTTCCACAAGCGCACGGTTGATCAAGTCATACCTTGTCACGAATGCTTGCAGCTCTTCTTCTTTCAATTTCTGATCATGAATATCAAAAAGAGCCCCTGCCACACGAAGAGGTACCCCATTTCGATCTCGAATCGTCGTTCCAGTTGCTTTGAACCAGCGATACTCGCCATTTTTCAACTTCAGACGATACTCGATATCATACGGTGTACGGCCAGAATGATCCAATAAATGCGTAGAGAATGCATTCAAAGTGTATTCCTGCTCATCTGGATGAATTCGAGATGCCCAGCTGTCTAAGACATTCGGAAAATCGTTTTCATTTTGAAAACCTAGCATTCTGCGGAAATCATCTGTCCATGTGAATTCGTTTTTTGGATTCACAGGATCTCCTGCTACAACCGTCATATCCCATAGACCCACTTGAATCGCTTTTGTCACTAAATTCATACGCATATGAATATCTTCTTGCGCTTCTTGCATCTTTTGTAACGCTTCATTTATTTGAGCCACAGCTTCTATTGTTTGACTAGAAGAGAATGCAGCAGTATCAATTCTGGCTGAAAAATCTCCCTTCTCAATTCGTTCAACTAATTGACTGCTTTCACTAAGAAGGGCCCCCGACGATGAATCACTTGCTTTTCTCATAAACATCTTCAATAACTCCTTTCATTCTTCCATACTTTTTTTGAAATATTTTACAGTTATAAATAATTCTTTATTAGGACTTTAGTAATACAAAAGATATATCGACAAAAACTGAAAATTGTTTATGTCAGAATGAAGGCAAAAGTTCATTTTTTCACGAAGTTTCAGATTTTGGGGATGGGTCATGGAAAGGATTTATGGAAGAAAACGGCTCATTTGATAGAATCAACCGCCTATTTTGTCTGAAAAATCTCTTTTTTTATATTGACACTGACCGCTCGAAAAAAGAAAATGGAACATAAGCATTTTAAAAAAGGAGAACGTCATGAGCGCGAATCAGGAACAACACGAATTAAAAAAGCTTTTATCGCCGCGTCATATTCGCATGATTGCGATGGGCGGGGTCATTGGTACAGGAATCTTTAAAGGAAGTGCCGATACAATCGGCTTAGCAGGTCCTGGAGTCATCTTTTCCTATGTATTTGCTGGATTGCTTCTTCTCATTGTCATGGCGGCTTTAGCTGAAATGGCCATCGTCTACCCGGGGAATAACCTTCGCGACCTCATACAGATTGCGCTTGGTCAACGTTTTTCATTTGTTGTCGGATGGGTTTACTGTTTTATGTGGCTCACTGTATGTGTCATTGAAATCATTGCAGCGGGGAGTTTACTTCAATATTGGATGCCAAACGTACCTTTATGGTCTTTATGTTTACTTTGCTCGCTCTTAGTCATCGGAATTAATTTAAATAATGTAAAATACTTTGGTGAAATTGAGTTTTGGTTCGCTGGAATGAAGATTTTCGTTATTATTGTGTTTATTATTCTCGGTGCTGCATTATTATTTGGAATCATTCCGAGCGAACAAAGCACACCTGTTTTCACCAATTACCAAAACTTTGTCCCGAACGGATGGGGTGCTGTCTTTGCCTCATTATTAGTGGTGATTTTCTCGTATGGAGGCTCTGAATTGATCGGGCTGACCATTACAGAAACAAAGGATGCAGAAAAGGTGTTACCTGGTGTTGTCAAAAGTATGATGTGGCGCATCATCTTGTTTTACACACTGCCGATTTTGATTATTTGTGGACTCATTCCTTGGAATCAAATTGATCCGAATAACAGTCCTTTTGTCCAAGTCTTTTCAGCAGCTGGCATGCAAGGTGCCTCTCACTTCATTAATTTCGTCTTAATTACAGCCGTTCTATCTGCCGCCAACTCTGGTATTTACGGCACGACGAGAATGATTCATTCTCTATCTAAATCAGACGGCGGTCCAAAAAAGCTGGCACAGGTCAACAAAAGAGGTGTACCTATTTTAAGTTTATGGGTGACCGTTCTGTTTCTTTTAATCGGAACATTCTTTGCTTACTTGTACCCAGATCAAATTTTCAGCTATATGCTGGCTATTCCTGGTTTTGCGGTTTCTCTTATTTGGATCAGCATCTGTCTGGCTCATTTGAAACTGCGTCCAAAATATCCGCAGGAGCCGTATTTCAAAGTTTGGTTATTTCCGTATTTCACTTTATTTGCTGGTCTTGTACTCAGTGTCAGTTTTGTTCTGTTCCTATTCAGACCAGAGAACTTACCTAGCTCGATTATCAGTATCGGTTTCTTAGCAGCCGCCATCATTGCTTCATTCTTAATGAAAAAGAAAGCTTAGAAACGCAAGCAAAGCCCGCCTCAATGGCGGGTTTTTTCATGAGCAGCTGCTGCGACTTCGAAATCAACAGACGCTTTTGGGATGCCGTTGATGATGATGGTTAATGTATGAATGCCCTCATAGTGCTTTCTCGTTGTCATATTTTGAAACGACTGTGACCGGACAAATTCTCTATGCAGCGCCGATCCTGTTTCAAATTCTGTGATTTTAAATACCTTTTGATTGCGTGTACCACGAGCTTTCACGTAATCAACGGCATACTCTACGCGCAGCTTTAATGGCTTATCAACCTGAAGAATAAAATGAAAGGTCAGCTTCTCTCCAATACGAACGGGGTCTTGCGTCACCTTCAAATCCGTTACTTGGATAGACGGATCATCTCCATAGCCAAATAAAGCCATGATATCTGGATCGCCTTTTTTCAATAACGTACGGGATGCATGTTTGACAATCCAGTTTGTATGTTCATTGGTTCCATACCAGCTTTTCACCATTTGCTTCATGAGGTCTGGCTGAATTGCAGAAATATCATTTAAATGATTCGCCACACTTTTTTGCACATACTTGGCCGAATCTGACTTCAAATTTTCTAAAATGGGCAGCGTGACAGAAGGGTCCTTTTTCAGCGCAGGGACGGATAATCCCCACGGCAAACGAGGCCTGCATCCTTCAATAGCGAGACGGCGAATATGTTCATTTTGATCCTGTGACCACACAAGCATCTGCGCCAGCATTTTCTCTTGATCTTGTATGAGAAAAGGTCGAACGGCAAATTCAGCAGTGGAAAACGGTGTAAAGAATTCAAGTGCTTTGATCGAGATATCCCAATGGTCAACACCATATGTCTCGACGTAGTCTGGAAATACAAGCGCACTGAGCCCTGTAAAATGCGGTGCTGTCTGACGCAGTACATCGATTGCCTTCTCATAATCCTCAGGCAGACAGGCGTGCATCGATTCAGTCACTCTTCTCATTCGTCCTTTTAACTCCAGCTGCTCCCAATCCTCTTGAAACACAAGCTGCTGAAAGTGATCAGCATCAAATACAGTTGACGCTTGCGCAAGTTTTTCTGCTAAATGTTGAATAAATGGTTCATTATATACATGTTTTAAAGGTTCGATCATGTCCGCCTCCCATAGCTCAATATCATTATTTTATCCTAAATTGTCAAAAGCGGCATAACAACAAGCCAAAAACAGCCCAATCCCGAAGAATTGAGCTGTTGTCCCGTTATATAAACATATTTATGATCATAATAAATGCAATGGCGCTAACGGAAATGATGGTCTCCATAGCCGTCCATGTCAAAAACGTCTCTTTGATGGTCATACCAAAATACTCTTTGATCAGCCAAAAACCAGAATCATTGACATGAGACAAAATCAGTGAACCCGCTCCTGTTGCTAAAACAAGCAGCTCTCTGCTCACATCCGGCATGGATGCAGCGATTGGGGCTACAATTCCGGCCGCTGTCATCATGGATACTGTAGCAGATCCTGTTGCCACACGAATAACCGCAGCAATCAACCAGCTAAGTAAAATCGGTGAGATTGGGGAGTGTTTGGCTAAATCAGCAATATAATCCCCAACACCTGAATCGATCAGTACATTATTGAACGCTCCGCCTGCTCCAATCACAAGCAGAATGGAAGCGATCGGTCCCAAACATTCATTACTAAATGACAGCACTCGGTCACGGCTCATCCCTTGTATAAAGCCAAGGCTAAAGAAAGAATACACTGTTGCAATCAATAAAGCTGTTATGGGATCTCCAATGTACTTGAACATCTGATACCACATACTATCCTCTGGCAAAATAATATCCGCCAACGTGGCAAGCAGCATAAGAATGACCGGCACCAAAATGGTAAACATCGTATTCGCAAAACCAGGAAGCTTCCGATCAGCATTTCGTTCCGTGAATTGCTTTCTGAGCATCTCTGGAACTGGTTTATGTATTCGTTTTCCAATCCACTTACCATACAACGGTCCAGCAATAATAGCTGTTGGCAAACCGACGATGATTGAAAAGAAAATCGTTTTCCCCACGTTGGCATGATAGATGCCTACTGCTGCCATTGCAGCTGGATGAGGCGGGACTAGCCCATGCACAACAGACAAGCCTGCGATTAATGAAATCCCAATCGTCACGAGCGAAATGCCCGTTTCAATCGCAATGGTAAAGAGTAAGGGAATGAGAAGAACAAATCCGACCTGGAAAAAGACAGGTATCCCCACGATAAAGGCTACAAACATCATCGCCCAATGCACATTCTTCGTCCCAAAACGACTGATGAGTGTTTGAGCGATCCGCTCAGCGCCCCCTGACTCAGCCATCATTTTCCCAAGCATGGTCCCAAGCGCTAGCACAATCGCCAGTAACGATAACGTGTTCCCTAATCCCGTTTTAATCGATTGAATGATTTCCTGTAAATTCATTCCTGTAGCAAAACCTACTAGCATAGAGGTAATAATCAAACTCACAAACGGATTCAACTTAGCGACTGTAATGAGAATGAGTAAAAGGACAATCGCCGCAATCACAATGAATAAAAGCATGTTCTCCCACCTTTTCCCCGATGTTTAACGATTTTGTTTTAATTGCAACGCACTAATGACATCAAATTCATCCTTCAGTTTGTCATAGAGACGCTCATATAAATAAAACAGCTCTATGTATGTTTCGTTGTTCTTCATATTTGGTTCATGGCGGGCAGAAATACGAATCCATTCCTGCACCTCTTCTATCTCTTCCATATGACCTAAACTATGAAGTGCAAGGACAGCCGCCCCAAGTGCGGAAGCCTCGTAGCTTTCTGGAACGAGCACTTCTCTGCCCATCGTATCGGCTAAAATCTGCCGCCATAACGGGGATCTCGCAAATCCACCAGAAGCCCTGACATCCTTCGCTGGACCTGTTAAATCTCTTAGTGCCACACCGATCGAGAAAACACTCATAATGACGCCTTCTAACACGGCTCTAATAAAGTGCTCGCGCTTATGCTGAAGACTGATCCCGAAGAACGTGCCTCTTGCGTTTGGATTCCAATAAGGTGCTCGCTCACCTGTTAAAAATGGTAGAAACAGCAGTCCTTCTGAGCCAGCTGGAACCTTCTCTGCAATATCAATCATCAGATCGTAAGGGTCTACACCTAGACGCTTTGCTACCTCCACCTCGGAAGACCCAAATTCATCCTTGAGCCATCTCAGCATAATTCCGCCGTTATTGGTCGGTCCTCCGACCACCCAATGCTTGTCTGTCAATGCATAGCAAAATGTTCTTGATTGCTCATCTGTAATTGGATGATCTACGACTGTACGTACTGCACCACTTGTCCCAATCGTGACTGCTACCTCACCTTTGCCAATTGCACCAACACCAAGATTCGCTAGGACACCGTCATTTGCACCCACAACAAATGGTGTATCTTCTTCAATGCCCATTCGCAGCGCAATTTCTGGCTGAAGCCCACGCAGCTGATGCGTCGTTGGAACAAGTTCAGACAGCTGATTCACCTGAATTCCTGCAATACGTAGTGCCTTCTCGTCCCATTGAAGCGTTTCCAATCGGAACAGTCCTGTTGCTGATGCGATTGAATAATCGACCACATACTGACCGAAGAAATGATAAAGAACATACTCTTTGATGGAAATGAATTTTGCTGCCTGATTGAAGACGTCAGGTGTCACTTCCTTGATCCATCGTATTTTTGAAAGCGGTGACATTGGATGGATCGGTGTTCCGGTTCTTTTATAAATTTGAAAGCCATCTAAGTCCGTTATGATTCGTTTCGCTTGTTCTGCACTTCTGTTATCAGCCCAAATGATACTGTTTGTTAATGCTTTTCCATTCTCATCCATGACGATTAAGGAATGCATCGCCGTACTAATTCCCACACCTATGAGATTTTTTGCATCAAATGCTGCTTTCGTCAAGGCGCCTCTTACACTCGCAATCACAGCATCTAAAATATGTTCAGGGTTCTGCTCAACCCATGCTGGCTGGGGGTGAATGAGGTCATAAGGAACAGAATGTTTTGATATGACTTTCCCCTGTGGTCCAAATAGAACCGCCTTTGTACTTGTTGTTCCAATATCCAAACCAATTACCGCCTGGTTTCCCTTCATCTGTATCACGCCCAATCATTGATTTGAAATAAAGTGTCGTGGTGCTGGTGTACCTGATAAATCCCATTATAGGAATATTTTTTTCGACATTCAACGATCAAAAAGAAAATAATTTTCATTTAAAACCTTAGAATCGTTACCACAACAGCATTTTTCACTAATAGAAAAATTTATTTTTGAAACCATTACACTCTTTTTTGAGAAATGGTTTCTCTCATTTGCTTTAAGTTTGTTAATGTTTCCTGCTGCCTTAAATGTGCAAGCGCAAAATATAGCACATCAATCACAGTAAGCTGGGCAAGCCTAGCAGACATCGCTTCCGTTCGGAAAGCCGTTTCTTGCGTTGATGTATACAGCGTGACATCTGCAAGCTGACTCAATGGAGAACGCTGATAGCTTGTAATGCCTATGGTTTTCGCTCCTTTTTCCTTGGCTGTTTTCATCGCATCCAGCAAATCCTTATTTCGACCAGAATGAGATATACCAAGCACTGTGCTCTTTTGATCAAGCAGACCTGCCGACATCGCTTGAAAGTGAGAATCTGTATGAACAATACAGTTGATGCCTGTTCTCATAAATTTGTGAAAAGCATCTGTGGCGATGAGGCCAGACCCACCGCTGCCATAAAACTCTAAGCGCTCTGCTTCATGGATTAATTGTACGGCTTTTTCTACATCTTCTGGATTCAACAATTGAAAACTATCCTTTAATGCAGTGATGTTTGCCTGAAATACCTTTTGCATAAAAATGGCAGTATCATCGTCAAGACTCATCTCTTCATCTACATAATCAGGCTTCGTTTGGTCTATTTCCTGGGCAATAGCAATCTTCAAATCTTGATACCCCTCAAATCCAAGCCTTTTACAAAGACGAAAAATCGTTGCCTCTGAGCTCGCTGTCTTTTTGGCAAGCTCGACAATCGACAAATGGATGATGTCGCGGGGCTCACTCGTAATGTGCTCAGCAATTGCTTTCAGTTTTGGCGGCAATCCTCTGCTTGCTGCCCTTATCTTATCCATACTACTTAAACTGACAGAAGCCAATTGACTTCACTCCTTCCTCATTCATGTGAGCGCATACATTTCCTCATGTTCCCATCTTATAAAAAAGAAGCCTGTTTGCACAGACTTCTTTTTTAAGAATTCAAGACTTTGATCATTAAATCAAAAAACCCTTCAGCATCTACATCCATACACACTTGAAGATTGCGATCTTTTCCCCATTGGTGCTGAAAATCACATATCATTTGACCATCGCAGAACTCACTCTTCGTCTCCACTTCTACATGAAAAGCCTGTGTATTCACAAGTTGTTTATCAATTGCAAGACTTACAGCAAGCGGATCATGCATGGCACATGCCCACACCCCATTTCGCTCAAAATAGCGCTGGCGGTAAATGCTTGTGCTCTCTCTGATATAACTGGCTAACGTTTCATTTTGAATGGCATCAATTCTCTCATCCGTTAACAAGACCTGTCTTGTGACATCCAGCCCTACTTGAGTCAGTGAAGGGAAACCAGCCTCCAGCACCAATTTCGCCGCTTCTGGATCTGCATATGTATTAAATTCCGCAACCGGTGTGACATTTCCCTGTCCCTGCACGACACCCCCCATAAAAATGACTTCTTTCACATGATGAATCAGCTCAGGGCATTTTTTTACCGCAAGGGCTAAATTCGTTAACGGCCCTGTCAACACGAGCGTAACCTGCTTCGAATACTTCAGCACTTGGTCAATGATAAAATCAGGGGCAAAACCTTCATCTGCGGTCTTCTTAGGCCGGGCGTCCTTTAAAGCGCCACCAATTCCATCCTCCCCATGCACCCGATGTTCATAATGAGGGGCTCTTAAAAGAGGCGTTACTGCACCTTTGATGACAGGGATTTCCTCTGCCTCAACCAGCTCAAGCACTTTACACGTATTCAACGTCGCCGCTTCAACAGACACATTCCCGCACACCGTTGTGATCCCCAACATATCAAACCGCTTACTTTTCACTGCAAGCAAAATACCAATCGCATCATCAATTCCAGTGTCTACATCCAAGATCAATTTCTTTTTATTTGCCATGTTTGAAAGCTCTCCCTTGTTTGTAAGTGTTGTTAGGGGAATGATAGCATATTTTGAAATTGATTTAGGGAATCAATCGGCTTTGTCGACTTGTTATTTCACTTTTTCTCCAATGTCTTTCAAATATTGTTCGCGTTCTTTTTTAGATAAACTATTTAAATAGTCTTCTTTCACTTGAGGATCAAAATCATCCCAGTTCTCAAAACGATCTCCTAGTTCTCCTGAATAACTCATTGAACCAATTTCTTTTGTTCTATACTTTAATGAAGCGGAGAACTCGTACTTTTCTGGCTCATCATTTATATATCCTCTAATTACGATGTAGCCCATAGGATTAATAGTTACCCTCTTCTTAAACGTTATGGTCTTAATAAAGTGATGGATGTCTTCTTTGCGTAAACATTCTTCTATTTTAGGCTTCATTTTTTCTGCTAGCTCTTCTGCTTTTTCTTGATCACTCTTTTCTTTTACCACATCATTTGATTTACTTTGCTTATTGTGCTGAGTGATTAACGAAGTCACTGAGACAATGATGATAACGACCAAAACAGATACAAGTTTTAAAGTATTTTTCATACAACGCAACACTCCTTACAATCAAAACTTCTCAATTAATGATAATAAAAAAATAAAACAGGTGGGTAGACACCTGCTTCACTCTTTTTCTCCAATGTCCTTTAGATATTGCTCTCGTTCTTTTTCAGAGAGTCGTTTAAGATAGTTTTCCTTTAATTCTGGTTCATCTTTAAATTTGTCCCAATCTTTAAAACGATATGACAACTCAGGATCATAACTCATTGAACCTATTTTTTTAGCTCTATATTGTAAAGAAGCTGAAAATCCGAACTTCTCCGGTTCATTATTTATATAGCCATCGATTATAATATCCCCCATAGGATTGATGGTCACTTCTTTTTCAAACGTTATGGTTTTGATAAAGTGATGAATGTCTCTTTTATGTAAATGCTCTTCAACCTTAGGTTTCATCTTCTTTGCAAAATCTTCTGCTTTTTCCTGATCACTTTTCTCTTCCACTACTTCATCTGACAGACTCTTATTAATGTACTCTACAATAAAAACAGTTACTGAAATGATGACGGCCACAATTATAATAGAAAACTTCATTGTATTTCTCATAAAAAGCAAAACTCCTTAATGGATTTTTAATCCATCGACTAATGAAATTGACAAAATAAAAAACAGGTAGGTGATTACCTGCTTTATTATTTTTCTCCAATATCTTTAAGATACTGTTCACGTTCTTTTTCGGAGAGTCTTTTAAGATAGTTTTCCTTTAGTTCAGGTTCATCTTTGAATTTATCCCAGTCTTTAAATCGATAAGATAATTCAGGAGAAAAAGTCATGGTACCTACTTCCTTAGATCGGTATTCTAATGATGCAGAGAAGTCATACTTTTCTGGGTTACCATTAATATACCCTCTAATTATTATATAACCCATTGGATTAACATTTACTCCCTTATCGAACGTAATGGTTTTAATAAAGTTGTGAATATCTATTTTATGTAAACGTTCTTCTACTTTCGGTTTCATTTCTTCTGCGAATTCTTTTGCTTGTTCTAAATCGTTCTTCTCTTTCACGATTGTTTCACCTTCTGATTCATTCAATTTTTTTTCTTTATCTTTTTGAAAAACAAGTGATAATACTAGAATAAAAACGATAGTAATCAAAACAATCAGTACAACCTTAAATGTCTTTTTCACAAAAAATATCCCACCTTTTAAATATTCAACCGATAGGTTTTTATACCTTTTTTTATAGATATTTACCATACAATATCTTATAATATACATGATAATTATTACAGGAGTGTAAATGTTGGCCAAAAAATATGCAATTAATCAACTTAGCGATAAAGAATATAATGAAATATCATCAGCCTCTTATGATATCTTCAACTATGAAAATTCTAAAGATATACACTTGAAAAATGGTAAAATAATGTATGTTGTTGACCACCAAGAAACAAAAAAAGGGCTTAACTCACTAACCCTTGTATCAGAAGAAGATTTCGAGCGCTCCGATGGCGGAAAAGACCTCACCAAAATCAAAAATGCCGTCATCGCCTACCGCGGGTCAGAACCAATTGGCGCAGGCCAATATAAAGATACCATTAAAAAACATGGAAAAAAAGAGTCAGATGATCTTCTTTCTACCATTTTGACAAAGCTTCCTCCTTTTAGCCAGTCAGAGACGTCAAAGGAAGTCACGACGAAGATGACGACAGGGACAACGACCTATACAAATGAGATTGTACAAGATTGGTTGATTTCAGATACGAAGTATTTGATTAAAAATATCCCTTTTGAACACGGTGCAGAGAATCAAATGGTGCAAGCGGACCGGTATGCGAAAGAGATCCATAAGAAAATGCCGAATGCGAAGATGTATGTGACAGGGCATTCACTTGGCGGATCAAATGCTTCTTATGTTCTTGTCAAAAATGATTTTATTCAAGGCGGGGTCACCTTTGAGAATCCGAATATTTACCCAAATCTATCGGATGGTCTGCAAGCCAAAGCATTAAAAGGTGATTACCGTAGTAGATTAACAGAATATATCAATCTCAATGACGGGCTATCTCTCTTAAATCGTCATACGACAGAAATCGGTCGTGTGAAAGTGATGTATGATGCCGCTTTACCTGAAGGCGTCGATTACACTGAGGACTCCTCAAAGGCCGTCCAGTTTATGAAAAATCTCCTCAATCGGGCAATGAGTGTGAACCCTTCACTTGATGCGAATTTATTTCTTGAAGCCCTCGCCGGCAGCCATGGCTTAGACCGGTATTCCTTTTCGTCAGATGGCTCCGTTCAAACCGTTGATGATATGTTGAGAAAAAACCCTTCTCTCACTACCGCCATGTTACATCAATTGAGCCAATCAAATGTTCATCCGCAAAGTGTGGTAGCGATTTTAATCAAGTCGCATGTTCTCATGAACACAGGTCGTACATTCTCTACATATGCCGAGCACCATATGCAGCAAATCATTCGCAAAATTGAGAAACTCGATGACAAAGTGGATCAATCGGTAGAACGAGTACGTTCAAGATACAAACAAATTGTCGGTTTTGGCTCGTATGATCAGCTGACGGCTTCAGATGTGGATGCTGTCATTCGCCACTTAAAAACAGAGGGTCTTGACAATGAGTTCTATTCAGTTAAAAAGTATGATGCAGCGATTGATCATGCGATGAATATGAAAAGGTGGTTGGACTCGGTATCAGATGATATGAGCCAGCTAGGAAAACAATACCACGATGCAGATACGGCCCTAGCCAAGAACATGGGTATTTCTTAAGGAGAACGATAAATGGAATTTTCAAAGAAACAACCAACAGATGCAGATCGTTTTTTGCAAAGAATGACAGATACGCATACATCAAGCTCCATTTTCTCAAAAGCAAACTTTGACACGGAAGACATGACACCAGCAGAGCTGGCTGCTTTGAAAGCAAAGATCAAAGAAGAACAGAAAACAGCGCTGATCAGAGCCATCCGGCATCAGCTTCAAAATGAATTTGCAGAGGATCGTCAAGAAGCCAAAAAAATAGTAGATCTGATTGATGACCTTCTGATTAACGTGTACAAACATCAAAGGAACATCCAAACCCATATGTCAGGTGAAGCCATTGACGCCTTAATCGAAAAAATCGAAAAAAGACTCACATTTTTTGAGCTGAAAGAAGATGTTCAATCCGCCATCGACTCGATCGGCATTTAAATGAACCTTCTATCCGGTGAATCTTTTCCCTGTCTCACTCGTATATACTAAAAGAGTGATTGATTTGAAAGGAGATCTGTTTGTGGGATATATGTTGTTATTTTCGGTTGTGATCGGTCTTGTCTTGACCCTTTTGCTCACACCACTCAGGTTGATCGTTAGAAAGAAAGGGACCGAACAACAGGTGCCGCTTATGTGGATTGCAGGACTGGCACTGCTGTTCATCATCGGGATTTTCGGCTTCTACTACATCACCAATTTAGACCGCAACCCATCATCACTGTGGCTCATTGGACTTGTTGTGACAGCAGCAGGTGCCTTTTTATCAGTGGGGTTGGAGCGGAAGATCAAGGGCGTTTTATTTCTCATATTATTGTTGCTCGGTGTTTATATGGCAACCGCTTTTCTATTCAATGCAAATGAGAAATTCGACGTGTCTAAGATGGATCAAAAAGTCGAAATCAAAGCGTTTGATGAGACAGAAACACCTGCGAGTGTACCACCGCAATTTGCTCGCAATAAGATGAAGAAATCGTTCGGTCAGGTGCCAAACACGAGTTACTACGAGCTGGGCAGTTTGCAAATTCAGAAGGTCAATGGTGAGTATGTGTATATCGCACCCGTCGAGTTCTCCGATTTCTTTAAATGGATTCGTTCTGGTAGCACACCAGGTTACTTTACATTAAGTGCGACCGACTCATCTGCCAATCCAAAGTTTGTGAAAACCGAGATGGTCTATACGCCTTCTTCCTATTTCAATAAAGAAATTGAGCGGCATATCCGTCTTCAGTATCCAGACTTGATTTTCTATGGAGACACGCAGCTAGAGATCAATGATGATGGCAAGCCTTATTACATCCAAACATTTGGAGATTTCATCTCTGCACGAAACGGGTTTAAAGCTTCAGGTGTGGTTGTTGTGGATGCCAAAACGGGTGAAACGAAGAAATACGCCTTAGACAAAGTACCAGCCTTTATTGATGGCGCTGTGTCACCAGAGGCCGTCAGTCTGCAGAATAGTTACTTCGGCAACTATGTACATGGTTTCTGGAACAGCCTCTTTGGAAAATCGGATGTGAAGCTGCCTTCTGATGAGGGGACTGAGGCCAATGTAAGTCCAGTGTTTGATTCAAAAGGGGATATGTATTACTTCACAGATTTCACCAGTCCAAAAGAGGGCGTTGATTCCATGCTCGGGTATGCACTAACAAATGCCCGAACAGGAAAAGCCACGTATTATACGGGTAATCTTGAAGAATCCTACATGGATTCACAGGGAGCTTTGCAAATTATTGAGAAACGATTTATCGAGAAGAAATGGAAGGGCCGCATGCCGATTCTTTATAATTTCTATGGGGAAGCTAGCTGGCTTACACCTGTTCTCGATTCAAACGGGTTCCTGCAAAACTACTTTATTGTTTCGGCAGCCAATCCTGAAATCGCCGCATATGCTTCTACACCAAACGAAGCACTAAGAGCCTATAAAACAGCTCTTCAAAAAGGCGGCGGTACCGTCAATAGTTCATCGAAGCAAGAAAAGAAAGAGTCAACAGGTAAAGTGAAGAGGGTGTATAAGGAAAAGACCGGTGATTATACAACCGTCACCTTCTTACTAGACGATGGGAAAAACTACACGATGTCTTCTGAAAAAGAGCCTCTTATTATTTATTTAAAAGAAGGGGATCAAGTCATCATGAAGTACACAGATACAGGTGAGATTTTCCTACCAGTCGATGAAATCAACATCAAAGGATTATAAAAAAAGACGTTTCTCCTACTGCGGAGAAGCGTCTTTTCTCTCTTTTCTCAACAACTCAACAAGCAATTCCTTATTCTTATTCCCACCTGTCATCGGGGATTCAACATAGGAAAATGTCCGTTTAAAGTCCATTCCCCTCACAGAAATGACAGCCAATTCCCCGCCAATGCTGCCCCGCTGGAGCACATATTTAGATAAAACAGACAGCCCCATTCCATGAATGACAGCTTCTTTAATCGCTTGATTGCTGCTAAATGTCACAAAGGTTCGCGCTTTCAGTCCATTTGATTTCAGGACGTGCTGTAAGTATTCTCCTGTCCCAGATCCTTCTTCTCTTGTGATCCATGTTTCATTTTGCAATTGATCAATGGTGACATCCTTTTTCTTTGCAAACGGATGGTCTAATGGTGCAACGATATACAATTCATCCTCTAGAAACGTTTCCACAGAGAGTTCTTTGTCATTGGTTTGTCCTTCGATCAGTCCGATGTCGACATGGAATAAGCGAACATGTCTGGCAATCGCCTCTGTATTATCAATAACTACCTCAATATCAACATGCGGATAAAGCTGATGAAATTGTGCCAAGATTTGCGGCAGCACATACTCCCCAATGGTAAAACTCGCTCCAATCGTGAGCTTCCCTCGTGCCAGATGATGATGCTCATAAATATCCTGCTTCGCCTGTTCATATAAACGAATGATTTGTTTTGATCGATGGTACAGCATATCCCCAGTTGGCGTCACCGTTAATTGCTTTGGCGAACGATTAAGCAGAACCGTCTGAAATTCCTGCTCCAAGTTCTTAATGTGAAGACTGACACTCGGTTGAGAAATCCGCAGCTTCTGAGCTGCTTTTGTAAAGTTTTTCTCTTCTACCACTGTCACAAATGTCTTCAGTGCATCATAATACATCTGTCCCTCTCCTATCAGAAATCTTAATCCTACATCTTCAATACATATATCTTACTAATTCCTTTCCAACTCGTAAAGAACAGCCTAAACCAATCAATTTAATAAAAATATTTACTAATTTTTTTAAAGACTCTATACTGAAAGGAGATATTTTCTATAGGAGGTGCTGACTTGGCAGCTAAAATAAAGGACATTGCGGAAAAAGCCGGATTATCCATCGCCACCGTGTCTCGCGTACTGAACCAAGATCCCAACCTATCGGTTACGGATCAAACACGTGAGAGAGTATACGCGGCAGCAGAAGCTTTGTCCTATCAAAAAAAGACATTCAAACATTCACTAAAAAAAATTGCCTTTCTCTATTGGATGACAGAAAAAGAGGAGCTTGAAGATATTTATTTTAAATCCATTCGTCTAGGCATTGAGGAACTCACCAATACCAGAAGCTTAAATGTTACCGCTTACAAACCGTCTGATGGTCTTCAATCGATTGATCCTTCTACAGAAGGCATCATCGCCATCGGTCGATTTAAAAAAACTGAGCTGGATCAATTATATGCGATCACAAAACATATCGCCTTTATTGATACATCACCAGATGAAGACCGCTTTGATTCTGTAAAACCAAACCTGAAACGAATTGTAGAAAAGATTATTGATTCTTTTATCGAAAAACAGCACACATCCATCGGATTTATTGGCGGGACAGATCTTGATCTCAATACAAATAGGCGGATTCCAGATATTCGTGAAACGACCTTCCGCCAGTACATGACAGCACACAACAAACTGGATGAACAATTGGTCTATATCGGTCACCACTTCTCTGTAGATGAAGGCTATTCATTGATGATGAAGGCGATCGACGAGCTCGGTGATCACCTGCCAACCGCTTTTTGTGTCGCAAGTGATCCTCTTGCGATAGGCTGTTTACAAGCATTAAATGAACGCGGTTTTTCTTTACCAAATCGAGTGAGTGTCTTTAGTATCAACGATATTCACGTCTCTCAATATGTGTCACCACCGCTCACAACTTATCACATCCATACCTCTTTACTTTGCGAGACAGCTGTCGATTTACTTTTAGAAAGACTTGTTGATGGCAGAACATTACCAAAAACCGTGCTGATTGCCTCAGATCCTGTCTTTCGGAAAAGCACGATATAAACAGCTGGAAGCCCTGCCATATATGGCGGGCTTCTTTTCTCTTTATTTCAGTAAAAAATTTTACTTAATAAATTTAATAAAATGTGTTTACTTTTTTTACTCAAGTTGATATTCTCACATTAAGAAAGCGTTTTCTTATCATCTGTGAAAAAAGAACGAGAGGGGATTACGAATGAAAAAGGGAAAATGGGCGACATTATCGGCAGTCGTTGGTACTGCTGTGCTGCTGCTGTCAGCATGCGGACCAGGAGATGACAATTCAAGCGGTACACAGCCGGCATCTACAGGTACAAAGACCTTGCTAGTGTGGGAGGATGTCAAAAAGTCTGATGGGATTCAAGACGCTGTCAAAGAATTTGAAAAACAAAACGACGTGAAAGTCAAAGTAGTCGAAAAAGCATATGCCGACCAAATTGAAGCGCTTCGTCTTGATGGCGCAGCCGGCACTGGTCCAGATGTCATCACCATGCCTCACGACCAAATTGGATCAGCTGTCACAGAGGGATTGTTACAAGAAATCAAACCAGATCAAAAAGTAATCAATTCCTTCACAGACGAATCGATTCAATCACAAACGGTAGATGGTAAGCTGTATGGCCTGCCAAAATCCGTTGAAACCACTGTGCTTTTCTATAACAAAGACCTTGTGAAAAAGGCACCAACGACACTCGATGGCTGGTATGACCTTTCGAAAAAGCTGACAAAGGACGGGAAATACGGTTTTGTTGCGAAGTGGGATGAAATTTATTACGCAGAAAGTGTATTAGGCGGTTCAGGTGGCTATATTTTCAAACAGAAAAACGATGGGTCTTATGACGTCAATGATATTGGTCTTAATAACGATGGTGCCATCGAAGGCGGAAAATACATTCAGACATTCTTTAGCGAAGGTCTTTTCCCGAAAGGCATCATTGGTGAGCAAGGAATCAATGTCCTCAATTCCTTATTCACTGAGAAAAAGGCAGCGGCTGTGATTTCTGGTCCATGGTCATTTGGTCCTTATAAAGAAGCGGGTATCGACTATGGCGTGACGGAACTGCCAACACTCCCTAACGGAAAACATATGAGCTCGTTCTTAGGTGTAAAGAGCTACAACGTCTCCTCTTATTCTAAAAATAAAGAACTTGCCGAGAAATTTGTTGAGTTTATCACGAACGAAAAAAATTCGAAAAAGCGCTTTGAAGTCACAGAGGAAATTCCACCAGTGAAAAAGCTGATGAAAGACCCAGTCATTACTGAAAACGCTAATGCGGATGCTGTTTCAAAGCAAACGAAATATGCCACGCTGACACCGAATAATCCAGAGATGGCAGAGGTGTGGAAGCCGATTGACAGTGCATTAGGACTGATTGCGACTGGCCGTACCGATGTGAAAAAGGCATTTGATGATGCGGTCAAACAAATCGACTCGCAAATTAAAGCGAATCACTCCAAATAAACATCAAGCGCAGGTAGCTGTTCATCTATCATGCTGCCTGCACTTGATCTAATTTCATATGAAGTAGGTGTTAGACGTGACGGGTAACCTTGAACTAGACCGCACACACATTGTGGAATCAAAGACACACCGGAGACGGGCGCTAATGTTCTCTCTTATACCCGGGATGGGGCAAATATACAACAAACAGTATGGCAAAGGGGCACTCTTTTTCCTGTTTGGCGTTTCTTTTCTAGTAGTGTTTTATGATTTATTCAATATTGGCTTCTGGGGGCTGTTCACACTTGGTACGATGCTGCCTCGTGACAACTCTGTTTTCCTTTTAGCAAAAGGAATTATTGCACTTTTAACAGCTGGATTTGGCATCGGTTTTTATATACTCATGATACGAGATGCATTTATGAACGGAAAGAAACGTGATCAAGGGGTTCCGCTTCATTCCATCCGTGCTCAATACCATCAGCTCATCGACCAAGGCTTTCCTTACTTAATGAGCACTCCTGCTTTCTTTTTACTTCTATTCTCTGTTGTCTTTCCTATTATGTTCAGCTTTGCGCTGGCCTTTACAAACTATGATTTATACCACTCGCCTCCTGCCAATCTCATTGATTGGGTAGGCATCAAAAACTTTCAAAATATCTTTTCAATCGATATTTGGAGAGACACATTCATTGATGTACTAGGCTGGACGGTCGTATGGACGTTGGCTGCATCGACCCTTCAATGTGCTGTCGGCATTTTCCTAGCGGTTCTGCTCAATCAAAAAGATTTAAAAGGAAAACGGTTTTTCAGAACGATTTTGATTCTGCCGTGGGCTGTTCCAGGATTTGTGACCATTTTGGTGTTTGCTGGATTGTTTAACGACACGTTTGGTGCGATTAACAATACCCTTTTTGCATCGATTGGAATTGATCCAAAACCATGGCTGACAGATCCATTTTGGAGCAAAATCGCTCTTATTGCGATGCAGACTTGGCTTGGTTTTCCTTTTGTGTTCATTATGACAACCGGCGTTTTACAGGCCATTCCTGAAGATTTATACGAGGCTGCAACCATTGATGGGGCAAATTTCTTTCAGAAATTCCGTTCCATTACATTACCGCTTGTCCTCTATTCAATTGCACCTATATTAATCACGCAATATACGTTTAACTTTAACAACTTTAATATCATCTACTTATTTAATGGCGGAGGACCGCCTGTGGCTGGCTCAACTGCTGGGGGAACGGACATCTTGGTGTCTTGGATTTACAAACTGACGATGCAGTCTTCTCAATATGCACTTGCTGCCGCTGTTACGATCTTACTATCAATCTTCGTCATTGCCATTGCACTTTGGCAGTTTAAGAGAACGAATTCATTCAAAGAGGAGGACATGATGTGATATGGGATCAAAACAAAATAAGCTCATTCGTCTGAGTATCACTTATTTCATCCTTTTCATCGCCTCCGTATGTATTCTATATCCACTCCTTTGGACGATCGGTGCTTCCTTTAATCCCGGGAACAGCCTGATGAGCACAAGCATGTTTCCGAAGAATCCAACGTTCAGCCACTTTACAGAACTCTTCTTCGGTCAGGGAGCACTTTATGCAAAATGGTATTGGAACTCAATGAAAATCAGTATTGCGACTATGCTCTTAACGTTGATACTTGTCAGCTTTACAGGTTATGCCTTTTCTAGGTTCCGATTCAAAGGACGGAAAAATGGGCTGATGCTCTTTTTGCTGCTGCAAATGATTCCTCAATTTTCAGCGCTGATTGCCATTTTTGTATTGGCTCAAATGCTTGGACTCATTAACAGCCACCTCGCATTGATTTTGATTTATGCAGGCGGACAAATCCCGATGAATACGTATTTAATGAAAGGTTATCTTGATGCGATTCCAAAGGATCTCGATGAATCAGCCAGAATGGATGGCGCAGGGCATTTCAGGATTTTCATCCAAATTATTATGCCGCTTGCCAAGCCGATTTTAGCCGTTGTTGCCATCAACTCATTTACAGGACCGCTCGGTGATTTCATCATCTCCAGTGTCATTGTCCGTTCACCCGAAATGTATACGCTCCCAATCGGTCTATACAATCTTGTATCAGACAAAATGGGTGCCAGCTACACGACCTTTGCAGCCGGGGCTTTACTCATTGCGATTCCAGTTGCTTTATTGTTTCTTGTTTTACAAAAACAATTTGTATCCGGCCTCACACAAGGCGGGACAAAAGGATAAGGGGAGATTTGATGAAGAAATGGTTGCTTGTCACTGTTGTCGTTTTCTTTCTGATGGGGTTAGGTATTCTGCCTGAAGCAAAGGCTGATACGATTTCGGTGAAACCGATCAATGGATTGCAAGGTGATTTCATCAAAGGAGCCGATATCTCCATGCTCGCAGAAGTGGAGCGAAGCGGCGGCAAATACTACAACCAAAACTGGCAGCAGGTTGATCCGCTCAAGCTATTAAAAGAGAAAGGTGTCAACTATGTGCGCATCAGACTCTGGAACCATCCATACGACAACCAAGGCCGTGCCTATAACGGCGGGACAAACGATTTAAATACCGCCATTGCTCTATCGAAACGTGCAAAAGCACAAAACATGAAAGTGCTGCTTGATTTTCACTACAGTGATTTCTGGACCGATCCCGGTAAACAGTTCAAACCGAAAGCTTGGACCAATCTCTCGCAAAGCGATTTAGAGAAAGCGGTTGGCACTTACACAAGCGATGTGCTCAAAGCGATGAAAGCACAAAACGCCCTGCCAAATATGGTACAGGTCGGGAATGAATTGAATTCAGGTATGCTTTGGCCCAACGGAAAGAGCTGGGGTGAAGGCGGCGGTGAATTTGACCGGCTCGCTGCTTTGCTAAAAGCGGGAACAAATGCTGTCCGCTCTGTCGATTCAAACATCAAAGTCATGCTTCATCTTGCACATGGAGGGGACAATGGTGCATCTCGCTGGTGGTTTGATGAAATCACCAAACGAGGCGTTTCGTTCGATACGATCGGTTTATCTTACTACCCGTATTGGGACGGCGGATTTAGCGGTCTTACTAACAACATGAATGATATTAGCGCCCGCTATAACAAAGATGTCATCGTGGTCGAAACCGCCTACGGCTTTACAACAGCAAATGGTGACAACCTCGATAACTCATTTAACCAAGATTCAGTCAATACGGCCGGTTATCCAGCATCACCACAAGGGCAGGCATCTTTTATACGAGATCTATCAGAAAAAATTTCACAAGTAAAAAACAATCGCGGGAAAGGGTTCTTTTATTGGGAGCCGCTTTGGATTCCAGCAAAAGGTGCTCCGTGGTCTAGTCAATACGGGCTCGCTTATATTCAAACAACCGGGACAGTCGGGAATGCTTGGGAAAATCAGGCCATGTTCGATTTCAACGGAAAAGCCCTGCCTTCTCTTGATGTATTTAAACAAATGACACCGTAATTAAACAGATAGGACGTGACAAAATGGGAAAGCGTTACCCACTCGTCCACCCAAATGTGAAAGGCTTTTTGCATGGTGGCGACTATAATCCTGATCAATGGCTCCATATGCCGGAGATCATTGACGAAGATTTTCGATTAATGAAGCTTGCACACTGTCAAACATTCTCTATCAATATTTTCGCTTGGAGCAAGCTCGAGCCAAAAGAAGGGGAATATGATTTTGCCTGGCTGGATGATATCATGGACCGCTTGGCAGCGCAGGGAGCTCACGCCATTCTCGCCACGCCAAGCGGAGCAAGACCTGCTTGGCTCTCGCAAACATATCCAGAAGTCTTACGCGTTGAAGCAAACCGCCAGCGCAACTTACACGGACTTCGCCATAATCATTGCTTCACCTCGCCGGTTTATCGAGAAAAAACGAATACACTCAATCGTTTGCTTGCTGAACGCTACAAGGATCATCCAGCGCTGATCATGTGGCACATTTCAAATGAATACGGCGGTGAATGTCATTGTGATCTTTGCCAAGAAGCATTTAGAGACTATTTGAAAGACAAATACAACCATGACCTTGAAGCTTTGAATCAAGCATGGTGGACGGGATTTTGGAGCCACACCTTTACCGATTGGTCGCAAATCGAGTCACCTGCACCGCACGGGGAGCACATGATTCATGGCATGAACCTAGACTGGAAGCGTTTTGTCACAGCCCAAACGATCAATTTTTATCAAAATGAAATTGAACCGCTACGAGAATTAACACCTCATGTGCCAGTAACCACCAATTTTATGGGCGACTATCCGCATATGCGTCCATTCCTTGGACTGGATTATCATCAATTTGCAAAAGAAGTCGACGTGATCTCATGGGATAGCTATCCAGCATGGCATAGCGGCAGAGAAACCACTGCAGAATTAGCGTCAAACGTCGCCTTCGTTCACGATTTATATCGTTCATTAAAGGACGGTCAGCCGTTTCTCGTGATGGAAAGCACACCAAGCCTCGTGAACTGGCATGAAGTGAATAAGGTGAAGCATAAAGGAATGGCACACCTCTCTGCCATGCAGGCGATTGCCCACGGGTCCGACTCCGTCCTTTATTTCCAGTGGAGGCAAGGCCGAGGCGCCTCTGAAAAATTCCATGGCGCCGTTGTGGATCATTCAGGACATGAACACACGCGTGTGTTTCAAGAAGTCGCTGATTTAGGAAAACAGCTGGAGCAGCTTCAGCCGATTGCGGGTACGTCCGTTCAACCAGAAGTCGCCATCATATATGATTGGGAAAACCATTGGGCGATTGATGATGCGCAAGGCTTAAATAATACCAACAAACGCTATGTAGAGGCTTGCCAAACTCATTATCGAAGCTTCTGGAAAAAGGGCATCCCTGTTGATATTGTCGGGATGGAAAAGGATTTCTCATCCTATCGAGTGCTTGTTGGACCAATGCTCTACATGATCAAACCAGGCGTGGCAGAAAAGATCGAAGCATTTGTCAAAGAGGGCGGCATTTTTGTGGCAACATACTGGAGCGGCATTGTCGATGAAAACGACCTCTGTTTCCTTGGTGGTTTCCCCGGTCCTCTCCGCCATGTACTTGGTGTTTGGGCAGAGGAAATCAACACATTGATGCCAGATGAACACGTTTTAATGACCACAGGAAATGGACGCACTTATCATGTCGGGCAATATTGCGAGTCCATTCATCCTGAAACAGCCTCTGTGTTAGGGCATTTTGAGAATGGCTGCTATGAAGGACAGCCCGCCCTTACTGTCCGTCCATTTGGCAAAGGGAAAGCATACTATATGGCTTCTGAAAATGAGCAGGCGTTTTATGATGATTTTTACGAAGACCTTATCACAGGAATAGGCATACAACCGATCCTATCCTCTTCGATTCCAGAGGGCGTCAGTGTCCAGAAACGAACAGATGGATCGCAGGACTTTGTGTTTATGATGAATTTTACAGAACAGCAACAGAACATTTCACTAGATTCAGCGGAAAGCTATGAAAATATGCTGACTGGACAGCATACATCTCAACAGTTACAACTGAATCCTTACGAATACGTTATTTTGAAAAAATAGCGTGAAAGAAGCGTCCATCCAAAGGGCGCTTTTTACTTTTAAGTGAATCTAAATACCTATAAAATCTCTTCCGGTAGTAGATTACCAATAGAATCATTATTTTTTATCTAAATTTTTTGACATATTGAACACCGCGCCACGATTGGATTCACCATCCTTTTTTACCATTGTATAGGTATGAAAGCGGTTGCCTAATACTCATATTTTTGATACTCTTTTTTTCAATGCAGATGTGGGACTGCATTGGTATAAAAACAAACAAATGTAAACGGTTTATTGTAGGGGGAGGGGCTTATGTTAACGTTTGTTGGATTGTTGATTATTTTAACGATTGTTGTTTTGCTGATTTGGGGGAAAGCGAGTCCAATTGTCGCCATGGTCATGGTGCCTTTAATAGGGGCGCTCATCGCGGGATTTGGTATCAATGACATTCAAACTTTCTTTGAACAAGGGATTATCAAAGTATTGCCAGTGGCGACCATGTTTATCTTCGCCATTTTATTTTTTGGCATTTTACAAGATACAGGGTTCTTTGAACCTGTAATTAAAGCATTAATCAAGCTGACAAAAGGAAATGTTGTCACAGTTGCGATGGGAACTGCCTTGATTGGGGTCATCGCACACTTAGACGGAGCAGGAGCTACCACCTTTTTATTAACTGTACCTGCACTGCTTCCGCTTTATAAAAAATTACATATGAGTCCTTATTTATTGCTTTTGTTAATCGGGACAAGTGCTGGATTAACCAATATGATTCCATGGGCCGGCCCCACAGGACGGGCAGCGAGTGTCCTTAATATGGACCCATCTGAACTGTGGGTACCGCTCATTCCAATTCAGTTGATCGGGGTCGTGCTCATATTAGGAATGGCATTCATTTTAGGAAAAAGAGAAGAAAAACGAATTCGGGTGAAAATCGCCGCAAATGAAGTAGCCGCTGTCCAATTAGAAGGCGCCGATTGGGATCGTGCCATTCAATCGATCAGCGAAACAGGCGATGCGTCTTTAAAGCGTTATCACTTAATGTGGGTCAACCTCATTCTATTTTTAGCTGTTGTTGTCCTTCTTGTGCTGAACGTGATTCCTGCTAGCTATATGTTTATGATTGGTCTTTCACTAGCACTTCTGATTAACTTTCCAAATGTGAATTTACAAATGGAGCGAATAAAGGCACATGCCCCAAGTGCACTAATGATGGCAGCTGTAATTTTCTCCGCAGGTTCTTTTTTAGGAATTCTTGAAGGAACGGGCATGCTAAAGGCGATTGCAGTGGACAGTATTCACATTTTGCCAGCTTTCTTACTGCCATTTTTACATATCATTGTGGGGATATTTGGGGTTCCTCTTGATATGCTGACAAGTACAGATGCCTATTATTATGCACTCTTGCCGATTGTCGAATCGATTACATCAGAGGTTGGTGTGTCAGGAACATCTGCGGCATACGCCATGATGATTGGAAATATCATCGGCACCTTTGTCAGCCCCCTTGCACCTGCTGTATGGCTTGCCATCGGTCTTGCAGGGGTCGATATGGGGAAACATATCCGCTACTCCTTCTTTTGGATGTGGGGGTTCAGTATCGTTTTACTCATCATCGCCAAACTGATTGGCATCATATAAAAAAGAAAGACATGCGCAAAATCAGCGCATGTCTTTTTCTTTGAATTATGAAGGATATTCACTCGTGTGAATGTCTGTTTTCGGTTTTCTAATCAGTGACATCAATCCAACGATTAGCAACAAGATCATTGGAACGAAAGCAAGACCTACAGTTCCAATTAAAAGAGTCACAGCCGAAACCAAGAAAAGAATACCAGAAAGCACGGCACGGCGGTCTGTTTTCAAGACAATCACACCAACAAGGGCTAAGACAGCCGCAATTGCGGAAACAACCATAAACTGAACGCCAAAGGCATGAACCGAAGCTTCAAGTGTTTCAACTGGCAAGGCGCTGCCTTCCTCTTGTAAAATTTCATTCATTTCTTCATAAAATGCTGGGTCCACAGAGAGCATCAATGCCCCAAAACCAACACCAATTACGTTGAGGACAATACTGATAATCCCCATAATTTTTTCACCTTTACGCTTAATCATTGATAGAAACCTCCTAAAAAGTTAAATTAACCTGTTTTTACTTCTCGCTTTTGGAAGACGATTAAAGCAACCGCCAAGAAGATGGCCCAATAAATGACTAGGACCGTTAGTGAGAAACCTAGGGACATGCCTTCGATAACAGTAACCTGTTCCATAAAGTATTGGGATGGATCATTTGCGAATAACAAATATTTTGTCCAATCAAAGAAGAGCATTAAAATACCTGTAATCGTTCCACCTACAATATAAGCTAACACACTAATGGCAATGGAGATAGCTTCACTTCTGAAAATTGTTGATATAGCGAACGAAAGTGTCCCTAACACAACAAACATTGCGCAATTAGCTAAATAATAAAAAACCATATTGGCAAACTGCGAACGTTCAATCACTTCACCATTTTGATAGATCACACTCACATAATCAGTATTGAGTCCGAAGAAAATGGCACCCAATATAAATGACAAGATAAACAGCACCACCACCAGTAGAAGAGCATACAGTTGCACCGTAATATATTTAGATATTAAGATTTTTAGTCTTGATGGTGGGCGAATCAATAATAATTTAATTGTACCATGCTTGTATTCAGCCGAGACAATGGTGGAAGCGATAATGATCACAAACACACCTACAAGCTGAAGTAAACTGGCGTTTGTTTTCACATAGTCCCATACACTGTCGCTAAACTGATCAGCTGGCGGCAAGTTATGCTTAATTCGATAATCATTAATAGCGATCTCTTTTTCAAGGTTTCTTTTAAAGTAACCATTTTCTATTTCTTTGAGTTCCTTCTTGTTCTCAGTATTCATCATCTCTAGCTGGGCTTTCCATGCTCCAGATGATTGATCTTCGTCGTTTGTTTTAAGTGCAAAAATCAACGTCGCAATCATACCTAAAACAAGAAGCCCAACCATAATCCAAGTACCCACACGATAACTGATTTTCATCCACTCGTTTTGAATGAGGCGAATCATACGTCTGCCTCCTTTTTACCTGTTAAGCTTAAGAACTTATCTTCTAAGGTTTGTTTTTCTATTTTGATTTCGTACAAATGAATAGAAGCCTCGCTCAAATGACGAATCAATTGTGGCATTTTCTCTTCTAGGATGGAGAAGAATAAGTACTGCTCCTCTTCTCTAACTGTGATGCCTTCCTCAAATGCTTCAATGAGCTTTTGAGCTTCTTCAAGCTCACTTGATGCTACTTTCATTCGATAATTGACCAAATCATCCTGCTTCGTCTCCGCACGCTGATCCTCAATCGCAATCAGCTTTCCTTTTTGGATAATGGCGAAACGATCACACATCAATTCCATTTCTGACATGAGGTGACTTGAAACAATGACAGCAAGCCCTTCTTCCTTTGCCAGCCTTCTCAAGTAATCTCGTATCATACGAATTCCCTCTGGATCTAGTCCATTGGTCGGCTCATCTAAGATTAGCAGTTTCGGTTTATGTATCAATGCCTGAGCAATCCCCAAACGCTGCTTCATTCCTAATGAAAACGTACGGACACGCTTATGCTTCACATGCTGCAAACTAACTAGTTCTAGTAGTTCATCAATTCGACCTTCATCCACTTTTCCATTCATTCTGGCAAAATGAACAAGGTTTTGTCTAGCCGTTAAATGATTATACATTTCTGGATTTTCAATAATTGCACCGACATCTTGGATGGCATGCTGATATGAGGTTTGAATACTATGACCATTAATCAGAATGTCACCAGATGTAATGGGAGAAAGACCGACCATCATGCGAATGGTTGTCGTTTTTCCTGCGCCATTCGGCCCTAAGAAGCCAAAGACTTCGCCCGCTTGGACAGAGAAACTCAAGTCTTGAACAATCTTTTTCCCACGAATATGCCTAGATACATTTTGCAGTTCTAAAACGTTCGTCACGTTACCTCTCCTTCTTTGTCTAAGTATCATCTATCATCTATTTCCTGATAAACACCATGATCCGTCAAAAATAGAAGAACACTTCCATATGGTACAGCAATGCCCAAAAGTTGTGAAGGGGATTAGGCAAAATTTAGAGAATCATCTGCCTTTTTTAAGGTAGAGTTAAGAAAAGCGTGAATTTTTATAAGAAAAGAGGCTTGATTTCTTAAAAAAAGAATGATTTTCAATAGGTACATATGTATGAAATGATGTTTAAGATTATACCTTTCACCTATAAATATCGAAATAAAAAAGAGGCTGATGATCGACAGCCTCTTTTCATATATTATACTTTCTTCACAAACTCCGATTTTAACTTCATTGCGCCAAAGCTAGGAATTTTACAATCAATGTTATGATCGCCTTCGACTAAACGAATCCCTTTGACCTTCGTCCCTATTTTTAAAACCGAAGAAGAACCTTTGACTTTTAAATCTTTAATCACAGTGACCGTGTCACCATCACTTAATAGATTTCCATTCGCATCTTTGACAACAAGCTGTTCCTCTGCCGCTTGTTCTTGTTCTAGCGACCATTCATGCGCACATTCTGGACAAATAAGCATGCTGCCATCCTCGTATGTATAGGTTGAACTGCACGATGGACAATTCGGTAGATTAGACATTTGTGTTTCCTCCAACTTTCTTTTTCATTTAGAACCATTTTACCACATTTCTATAGAAAGAAATGTGATAGAAAAGGAAACATTTTTCATCATTTACTTATCTCTTCCAAATGTCATGACGGCCGCAATATTCCGCGCTGTTCTCTCTACATGCACACTAGCATCATGCATGGCTTCAGCCAGAGTCGTGACGCCAGGGACAATACTAAAAAGTGCATCAATGCCATGATCATGTACGACTGCACTGTCTTTTGAGAGGGACCCAGCGATGCCAATGACAGGGAGTCCATATTGTTTCGCAGCTTTGGCTACACCGATTGGCGTTTTGCCGTAAATGGTCTGCTGATCAATCCGACCTTCCCCTGTAATGACTAGGTCAGCGTCCTTTAGTACGTCAGCAAAATGTACGGCTTTCAGTACAATATCGATTCCCTTTTGCAGATCAGCCTGTAAAAAGCCTAATAAACTCGCGCCCATTCCTCCTGCCGCTCCTGCACCTGCCGCCTCACCAAAGGAGACATGAAGATGCTGCTTAGCCACTTGTGCAAAATGAGATAAATTCTTGTCCAACAGTTGAACCATTTCTGTATCTGCTCCCTTTTGAGGACCGAACACAGCAGACGCTCCTCTTTCACCCGTTAAAGGATTATCCACATCACACGCCACTTCCAGACGGACTGATCGCAATCTTGGATCCAGTCGAGATAGATCAATAGAAGCTAATTGATTCAGTGATCCACCGCCCGGCGTGAGGTCTTGGCCTGCTTCATCGAGAAAAGAAGCACCTAAACCTTGCATCATGCCAACGCCACCATCATTTGTTGCGCTTCCGCCAAGCCCAATGATTAAATGCTTCGCTCCTTTATCCAGCGCTGCAAGCATTAATTCTCCTGTCCCTCTAGACGTCGTGAATAAGGGGTTCCGTTTTTCTGGCGGGACAAGATGTAATCCTGATGCTGCTGCCATCTCTATGACAGCTGTCTGCCCATCTCCCAACATACCAAAAAAGGCATCTACAGGTTTGCCAAGCGGGCCTGTGACCACTTGCTGGACAATGGTTCCGCCTGTCGCATCCACTAACGATTGAACTGTGCCTTCTCCTCCATCTGCCATTGGGATTTTCATATATTCTGCATATGGCAAAATAGAGCGAAATCCTCGTTCGATGGCACATGCTGTCTCATAAGCAGATAAACTTTCTTTAAATGAATCTGGTGCGATCACAATTTTCATCCAAAAACCCCTCGTTTCTCATTAAGTCCTCAGCCGAACAGCTGGAAAATACCAAAGATAATGGTCGATACAACGGTTAATGTCAAACCAATTAACGATTCAAAGGGCATTAATTTCAACCGTTCTTTTATATCCATTTGAACACTTCCCGCCGTTGCATGGAAAAAGCTTCCGTGCGGCATATGGTCTAGCACAGTTGCGCCAGCGTGAATCATAGCTGCGCCTGAAAGGGCAGATACACCAAGACCAATAAGAGTTCCGCTAAATACACCACTTGCAACTGCCGTCCCTGCAGTTGTCGAAGCTGTGGCTGCCGACATAAAAATTCCAGACGTTGGTGCAAGCAAGTAAGGAGGTAATCCCGAAGCGTCAAGCGCCTGAATAAATACCTCTTTCATGGAAGAATTCGATACAATTCCAGCTAATGTGCCTGTACCTAGTAACATGATCGCTACACCTGACATTTTATGCAGCCCTGACATCGCATAATCATTGAGAAACTTCCCTTTTTTCATGAAAAGAGCGCCTACAATTCCTCCTATTGGTAAGGCAATCATTGGATCAATATTTATTTGAAACAACGGTCTTAAGGCTAACAAGAGAATGGTCACAAGCGGGCCGACAAGCGCTTGTAGAAAACCAGGTGCTTGAACCTCGCCTTGGTCTGCTCCCTCTTCCAAAACAGGTGTCCCTTTATTCGCAAGCTTTTTGGCTAATACATACGTGACGGCTATCCCGAAAATAGCCGGTATGACACCTGCCGCCATCAGGGAAGTAAGCGGTACACCAAAGGCATCAGAGGCTGCAATGGCATTCGGATTCGGTGACATGATATTCCCCGCCTTCCCTCCTCCAATCATCGCAAGTAAAATCCCCGTTTTAGAAAGTTTTGCACGCTTGGCAATGGCAAGTGCGATTGGTGCTACTGTAATGACTGCTACATCTACAAAAACACCCACCGTTGTTAAAATCATTGTTGCAAGTGCGAGTGCTAAAAGTGCCCTCGCCTCTCCAAGTTTTTTCACGATGGCCTCCGCAATAGATAACGCTGCACCCGACTCAATTAAAACCCCTGCCAGTACACCTGCCGCCATGATTCGAAGAACAGCCGGAATCATGTCCTTTGCGCCTTCCATCATGACGTTCACGGTCTGCACAACATCTACACCGCCAACCAAACCGCCAATAAATGCGCCTGCCAGCATGCCATAAGCAGGTGATACTTTTTTTAGAATGAGAACAATAGCGATCACAAGCGCAGTCAATGCGCCCAATGTACTTACTGTCACATCTCCACCCATACTCCATCCCTCCTAATTGTCTTTTCTTAATTGTAAGCGTTTACCCATTGGGATCGAGTTGTGAATCTAGATGAACTTCTTTTATTTATTTCTTTATCCAGTTGTGCAAATGCACAATTAAGACAGTTGATGGTCCAATTGTGCTATGTACAGCTCCATCAACTGTTTCACATGACGAGGATCTTTTCCGGTCAATGCCTGGATTTTATCTAAACGATATCGCAGTGTATTGCGGTGAATAAATAGACGATCAACGATTCTTTGTAAGTCCCCGCCCTCTTCAATGTAAACCTTTAACGTTTGAACGAGTTCCGTTTCTTGTATCAGCGGATGATAAAAATCACTCCACCGTTTGCCCTCTTTGGCGGCTCTCGCTTTTATAAACAAGCTTTCAAGCTGATAAGATTCAAAGACATATATGCTTTCCTCTGGATGGAGCACCTTTCCTAACCGCAGGGCCTCTCTCGCATGCTGAAAGGACAACGGTAATTGACTCATATCCTCAGCGACAGTTCCTACACCCACGAGCACTTGTCCATCAACTGCACCTGCCATTGTTTGTTGTAGCTGTTTCATCACATGCTTGAATTGATGGTCACATATCGGCTGTCTTAACAGGATCAATTCATGACGGAAGGTCATGCCTAGTAAATCATCCGCATTCTTATCGTATTGAATGGCATGCATCATTTTGTGTACCGTATCCTCGGACGATGGAATCGGCTGAAAAACAATAGCCATTCGCCGCTTGTCTAAATCCATTCCAAGCCAGTCAGCACGGTGCTTCAGCTGATGATCACCCATGTCAGACTCGGAGATGAGCTGATTCACAATTTCACTCTCTATTCGCTGCCGCCACTGGAAGCGTTCAAGTAGAAAAGACTGCTCTAATACGAGCTCAGCTGCCATTTTCACCAGCTCGGCATGATGACGAATATCCCCTGGCTCACCCGTAATCCCAATGACACCAACAACTTGTTCGCGAAAGCAAATAGGCAGATTGATTCCAGGTCTCACGCCTTTTAAGCGGTGGGATGTCTCCTGATCAATCTCCACACTATCTCCGCTTGACAGCACTAGACGTGCTCCATCATGTTTTTGTCCAATCCTTTTTCGTTCACCAGACCCAATAATGACACCATCCGCATTCATGACATTGATGTTTTGATGTAAAATATGCATCGTACGTTCAACCATCTCTTGCGCCAATTCACTGGTTAAAAATTGCATTCAGCATCTCTCCTGAAGGGGTTTTCATTCAATGTATCATAGTGTCATTGCACAATAAATGCAAAGCTGAAAAAAACAGCCGTTGACAAAGATACGCCAAAAAGTGTTTAATCAAATCAAGGGACCGACCGACAGTCTAGTCAAAAGAAAGGATGGCTTTATGAGAACCGTTAAACATCCTGAGGAACGCAAAAATGACATCTTAAATGCAGCAGAGAAGCTTTTTTCAACCAAAGGCTATCAGCAAACCACAATTATTGACATCCTCAAAGCCGTTGGCATTGCAAAAGGCACATTCTATTATTACTTTACTTCCAAAGAAGAAGTGATGGATGCAATCATTGACCGGATCATAAAAGCAGATATCATCGAGGCAAAGCGTATTGCCGCTGATCCAGATATCTCAGTGGTTGATAAATTATTTCGCATCATCATGGCACAATCTCCTAAACAGGGCAGCCATAAAGAAGGCATGATCGAACAATTTCATCAGCCTGCTAATGCAGAGATGCATCAAAAAAGCTTGATCAAAGCCATTACAGAGCTATCACCCGTTTTAGCAGAAGTCATTCAGCAAGGGGTAGAAGAAGGGATATTTCAAACGGATTACCCGCAAGAAACTGTCGAATTTCTCCTCGCTTCTGCTCAGGTTATCTTTGATGAGGGACTTTTCCAATGGACCGCAGCGGAAAGCATACAACGAGCTCTAGCATTTATCGCAATCCTTGAAGCCTCATTACATGCAGAAAAGGGAAGTTTCTCCTTCCTTCTCCAACGTTTAACTGGAGAACCGGAAGACAATAATCAGTGATTGGTCACTTCAATACCAATCCTGCATACATTATAGACTGACGGTCGGTCTAAAAGGAGAGTGATTTTCATGTCGTTATCAGCCAAAAATGGCTCCACCCATTTTATCTATCTCGTTCTCGGGCAAATTATTTCCGTTTTCGGGTCTTCCTTGATTCGTTTTGTTCTATCTTTACACGTCTTGGATATGACACATCGTGTTGATTTATATGCTCTGCTTTTCGCTTTATCCAATATCCCGCTCCTCCTTTCGCCATTAGCAGGAGCAATTGCTGACCGGTTTAACAGAAGAAATTTGATGATTTTATTTGATGTTCTTACTGGCATTATGATTCTGGCTTTTTATTTCTGGTTATTTTCAGGTCATGATTCACTTTATATGATTGGAGCCGTCATGATTCTCCTTGGTGTCATGAGTACGTTTTATGCTCCTGCTGTGATGTCCAGTATTCCTCAGCTAGTGAAAGAAGACAAATTAGAACAAGCGAATGGCATCGTGAATGGCGTGCAGGCCCTTTCAGGTGTTGTCGCTCCTATCATTGGCGGCGTTTTATACGGACTCATTGGGAGCCAGGTCATCATAGGTGCTAGCAGCATTGTATTTTTTCTATCAGCATGCATGCTTTTACGGTTAAATATCTCTTTCTCACCTAGCCCACTCGCAGAACCGATGACCAAAGTACTCTTGAAAGATATGAAACAAGGATTTTCCTATATCGGAAGCCAGCCATTTTTAAAAAGAGCCATGCTGCTTGCAGCGCTGCTAAATTTCATCCTCACACCATTTTTTATCGTTGGAGGTCCCATTATTTTAAGGGTCACAATGAAAAGCAGTGACATCATGTACGGAATAGGAATGGGTATCATTGAGTTTGCCGTCATCGCAGGCGCCCTGCTAGTTGGGCTTGTAGCGAAACATTGGCGCATTCCTACTTTGTATCGCTGGCTGCTCGTCATCGCAGTCATTTTGCTGCCTGTTGCTTTTTCAACATCCAAGATGGCTCTTCAATTTGGTACATTTCCAGCCTATTTTCTCTTTTTAGCAGGGTGTCTCCCAATTGCCATGCTGCTCACCATGATTTCGATCGTTGTCATCTCACATGTGCAAAAGAAAACACCCAATGCTCAATTAGGAAAAGTCATGGCCAATCTGACAATGGTCTCTCAATGTGCTGCACCGCTCGGTCAAATGATGTACGGGTTCTTGTTCAACACTTTTTCCGCCAGCATGTATGTGACCGTGTTAATCGTCAGTGCCTTGATGTTTGCACTTGCCTTCCTTACAAAAAATATGCTTCGACATGAAGGAGAATCAGCCTCATGAGATTGACGTTTATCAAGAAAGACCTAACCCGCCACCGTCTCATTTCAATCGGCTTAACCCTTTGCATCATGATGACATCATTTTTAGCAACAAGCGCTGCGCAAATGACGGTCCAGCTGAATGGTTCCATTTCTGATCTACTCCAATCAGCCAAAGCACCAGACTTTGTCCAAATGCACGATGGCAGCTTAGATGAAAAAGCGGTCGATATATTTTCAAGTAAACAGTCGATGGTAAAGGCACATCAAATTGTTCCAATGATTCCGATCGAACACGTCAGCATCAAGTTCGGGCAGGAGCCTGCTCAAGCGGGTGTGATGGATCATTTATTTGTAAAACAAAATCGCTATTTTGATTTTCTTTTAAACGAACGAAATGAAAAGCTCACTGTAAATAAAGGAGAAGTAGCAGTCCCTATTTATTTTCAACAAAAATACCACTTAAAGATTGGCGAAAGGTTACTCATTACAAAAGGCTCTCATCAATTCTCTTTTCAAATCAAAACGTTCTTACGAGATGCCCAAATGAATCCAAGTCTTGTCAGTTCAAAGAGATTTCTTCTGCATGATGCGGACTGGGCGGCACTGAATCAAGTGTTTCAAAAAAAGGAGTACTTAATTGAATTTTTATTGCATGATGCTGGTCAAGCAGATGCTTTTCAATCACTCTATCAATCATCTGAGCTGCCACAACAGGGGCCTGCTGTCACATTACCCCTGCTTCGCATGCTGAATGCCCTAACAGATGGTATGGTGATCGCCATTCTCCTTCTTGTCTGCTTTCTACTCATTAGCATTTCTCTCCTCTCTCTTCGTCTCGCTATGACCGCCGCTATAGAAGAGGATGAACGTGAAATTGGAATCTTAAAAGTACTTGGAATCCCTTTATCAAAAATCAAACAATTATACGTTGGGAAATATGCTGTGCTTGCCTGTATAGGGTGTATAGCAGGATATTTAATGACGCTCATGTTTGGTGATTTGTTTACAGCCAATATTCAGCAATATATGGGGAATCGCCTCTCTTTTATTCATCAGGTGATCCCGCTTTTGGTATCAATTTTGACGGCAATGATCGTCATCTCATTCAGCTATACTGTCCTAAGGAGATTTGGTCAAATATCAGCCGCTCAAGCCATTCAAGGCGGCATAAGCTCACCAAGCCGTAAAAAACAAATTCCTATGCACCTCCAGAAAAACAGATTCCTCCCAGTCAATTTTTGGTTTGGTTTGAAAGATCTGTTCTCGCGAATAAAGGTGTATTCAACAATTACCTGTATTATTGCGCTTTGTACATTTTTAATGTTAATGCCGATTCAGTTATGGTACACATTACAATCACCCGATTTCGTCACATATCTTGGCTCAGGAAAAAGTGACCTTCGAATTGATATTCGGCAGGGAAACCATTTAGAGAAAAGTACAAATAAAATAGAGTCTATGATTAGCGTAGACCAAGACATTCAAACATCTGCCGTCTATGAAACAACTTCTCTACAAGCCAAAACAATGGAGAATACACTAGAAACGCTCTATTTAGAAACAGGTGATCTATCAGCATTCCCTCTCACCTATTTACAAGGAAGGGAACCGTTGAAGGAGGAAGAGATTGCTTTATCGGTGTTGAGTGCTGCCTCACTTCAGAAAAAGATAGGCGAAAAAGTCACTCTCGCCACAAATGGACAGCAAGTTCAAAAAATGGTTACCGGCATTTATCAAGACGTCACCAACGGAGGGAAAACAGCTAAAGCATTATCTCAGCCTTTTCCGCATTCATCCCTTTGGAAAACCATTCAAATACAATTAAAACAAGGAATAGATATGGCAGGAAAAAAAGCAGCACTTGAAACAAATATATCTCCTGCAAAAGTGACGGATATGAAAGAATATGTGCATCAAACAATAGGAAGCACCGCATCTCTAGTAAAAGTGATTGCATTATTTTCAACCATCGCAGCTTTTGGAACAGCCAGCCTCATGTTAATAATGTTTCTGCACATGTTAAGGGCGAAAGATTTAAATCGTACTCACTTGTTAAGGACGATTGGTTTTTCTCAAAAAGATTTAACCTATCAATACTTAACAAGTTTTATCGTCGTTCTCTCTATTGGTGCCTTCATTGGAGCAATCGCTGTTCATACTATTGGTCCGGCGTTGATGAGTGCAGGCGGCGCATCATTAGGAGCATCCAGCCTTCAGTGGTTAGCCCCGAAATGGGTTTGGATCGTGTATCCTCTCCTGCTGTTTATGGTGAATTTAACTGTCATCTCGTGGTTATTGAAGTCCTTTTTTTCTAGTAAAATCAGCCGTCATACACTTTCATAAGGAGATGTTTCACATGGAACAATTAATTGAAGCGAAACAATTGTCTTTACAAATTGATTCATTAAAAGGACAAAAACAGACCATTCTTAGAAATATTCACTTAACCATTAAACGTGGAGAATTTGTCACCATTATGGGACCTTCAGGGTGTGGAAAAACCTCTTTGCTTTATCAACTTAGCGGTATAGAGACATCCTCCAGAGGAGAAATCAAATATAAAGGTCAACTGCTATCAGAAATGACAGACAAACAGTTAACAGCTTTGCGCTTATCAGAGATGGGATTCGTCTTTCAACACAGCCACTTACTAAAAAACCTCAATCTATTTGATAACATCATTGCTGCAGCTTACTTAGCGAAGAAAATGCCGAGAAAAGAAGTCAATGAACGAGCAAAATATCTAATGGAGAAACTTGATATTGATCATTTAGCTGATAGATATTTATCAGAAGTATCAGGAGGACAGCTCCAAAGAGCCTCTATCTGTCGAGCTCTTATGAATGAACCAAACATTCTTTTTGCCGATGAGCCCACAGGTGCTCTTAATTCAAGCACCACAAAGGAAGTCATGGATATTTTTTCACAAATCAATTCTGAAGGAACAACTTTGCTTCTCGTCACCCATGATCCAAAAGTGGCCCTTTGCTCTGAAAGAATTTTGTTTATGAATGACGGTGAAATTTCAGCCCATTTAAATTTAGGAAAATACGATCGCTTCACCGCTGAGAAACGAGAGGCCTTGTTAAACAAGTGGTTACAAAACTTAGGGTTTTAATTGGTGTCAAACAGGCAGCTTTCTGCCTGTTTTATTTTTTCTTACACTCAAAGGAGTAATCCATAGTCAAACTATTTGTTTCTAGTATGATTTTGCCGTCTTCTTGTTGACAAGATTCTGTCAGCAACTCAATTTCTTTGCTATAAAAGTATCTCTTTGAGATATAAAGAGTGACTAAAACAAGTAAAAGCGTCGTCATCACAATTGTCATTTGCCAGTTTAACATTTGAAATCTTTTTTTCATTTCAACATCCTTTCTGAAAGGTCAACACTTGTCTCGGATATTCACCTTTCTCAGTAACTACCAGTTTCTTTTCCAAAATCATCTAGCAACATCATAACTGATTTTCCCTTCTAGATCGACCTTTCATTGTTCTCCTCTCATAGCTAAAATAGCTTTATTTCATATATTCAGATGGTATTTTCGACCATAAACTTAAAACTAATAGTATCTATCACGTTTTTAGACTTCCAAAAAAAGATTTTACTCATTTGAATAAACAATCAATCATCATTACAATAACGTACATCTCATGACATAAGGTCCTTTTTATTACCTCCTGTCAATCACCTCCCAGAAACGATTATATTTTACCAAAAATTGTGATATCGTTTTTTATTGAAACAGGCGAAAGGATGTTAAAGAGGTGAAATTTCCATGAAAATCATTTCAGCTGAACAGGTGGGGAATCGTTTAAATGATTGGCGAATTGCCATTCGTAAGCATGATGTACACAATGCAAAGACAATCTACACAGAATTAAAGGAATTACTTCAAGAGATGGAAGAGAATCAGGAGGTCTTGACCTACTATTCATTGCTAGAAGGCAAGTTTAAGCTCATGTTATATGAACGAAGGGGTAAAAAACTGAATGAACCGACAGTGCTAGAATACCCTTCTAAAACAAACGACTTAATTGAATACTATTTTTACCTATATAAAGCCCTTTACGCTTCATATAACAGAGACTATGCATCAGCCATCGGACTGTTTAAAATTGCTGAGAAAAAACTACAAAACATTCCTGATGAAATAGAAGTAGCAGAATTCCATACGAAGGTCGCAAACCTATATATGATGCTTCGCCAAAGCCTGATTTCACTTCATTATATTCAGAATGCCATCGATATTTTCAAAGGTCATGATGGCTATGAAAGAAGACTGGCAGCAGCTTTTGTGATCGCAGCCACCAACTTCATGGATATTGGCGATTTCGAAAGAGCTGAGAATTACTACACAAAAGCATTACACATCTCAAATCAATTAAACGATCATTTTTTAGCATCACAGCTTTATCACAATATCAGTATTCTATATGCCGAAGTTGGAGAATCAAAAAAATGTATTGATGCCCTAGAAAAGGCTCTTAGTGATGATGACTACCTTTCATCTTGTTATTTCGAACACTCCATGTTTATGTTACTAAAAGAGCTACTCTCCATTGATGAAAAGTCGCAAGCTCTCTATTATTTTGAATTAGTCAAACAAAAACAAGAAATAGACAGAAACCCCATCTATACAGCAAAAATGAATTTTCTCTATCACCTATATTTCACTGAAGACATATCCAAAAAAGCTCAAACCTGTTTCGATGACATCAGTATTCTGAAAGAATTAAAGGATGTTGAAGGTGCCCGTGAATTAAGTGCACTAGCTGCCAAACACTTTGAAGAGCTAGGTTCAATTCACCAAGCATACCTCTTTTTGAAGGATGCCTATCAATTAGAACACACTACACTTAATTGGAGGAATTATGATGAAAAAAGTGAGTTTACTCATTTTCGCTTTAGCCATCGTTGTTTTCGGACAAACGGTGTCTTACAATTCGTTAAATGATACAAATCTTGGCCCAACAGAACGACCTATCGGAACATAAACCTATACAATACAAATAACCACTTGCCTCATTACAAGGCAAGTGGTCCACATTTATTTTAGTTCTTGATAAGAAATGAGGCGGTGAATATGTACCGCCAGATACGTAAGTTCGTCATTTGGAATAACAATACTATGCACCTGTTTAATATAATCTTTGATTTTGAAAGCTACATCCATCGCTTGAGGATACAAGTGTGCAATTTGTTCAAACAACTCATTTTCTTGATCTGATAATAATTTATTTGCGTAAAATCTTTCAACAAAGAATTTCACATGTGTAATAAATCGGCTGTAATGAATATTCTCTTGATCCATTTTCATATTCAACGTATAGCGGACGAGATTCACAATACTTCCAATCATCTTGGCATACTTCATGCCATCTTTAGAATCGGACTCTTCACCTAACGCATTAATTAAATGGAAGGCGATATTGGCCGCTTCTTCCTTTGGTAATTGTATGCCCAATGTATTGTTGACTAACTCAAGCGCATAATTACCTACTTCAAATTCTTCGGTATAGTAGTTTTTGATTTCCCAGTATACTCGATTTGTAATATTAATATTCTTCTTGTGCCGTTCTACTGCAAAATTCAAGTGGTCCATCAAGGTAAAATAGACACCAGAATTCAGACTCGAGTTTAAGCGTTTTTCAGCATATTGAACAATATGCTGAGTTAAATCGATAAACTCTTGTGGCATTGAATCTAATAGTTGGAGAAATTCCTTCGCTCTCATGTTATCGACAGACATAAACACTTGATCTGCCTTCTTTTCTTCAATCATTTGACCTGGTTTTTGTCCATAACCAATCCCACGGCCGAATAGAACCATCTCCTGTTGGTTCTGATCTTCAGCCAGAACCACACTCGAGTTTAAAACTTTTTTGATTTTAAACATCGTCATCACCTGTTTTCATGATTGTGGTTTTTCAATCAAGCGATTCACCATTTGTTTCAATGACCTTTTTGTACCAATAAAATGAGTCTTTACGAGAACGTTTTAATGTACCGTTTCCATCGTCATCTTGATCTACATGAATGAACCCGTATCGTTTTGACATCTGTGATGTACCTGCACTAATAATATCAATTGAGCCCCAGCTCGTATATCCGAAGAGGTCAACGCCTTCTTCCACCGCTTCTCTCATTTGGCGGAAATGCTCTTTGAAATAGTTAATACGATAATCATCGTGAATTGATCCATCACTTTCAACAACATCTTTTGCACCCATGCCGTTTTCTACAATGATCAGTGGTTTTTGATAACGATCATATAATTCTATTAAAGAAATTTTCAGACCAACCGGATCAATTTGCCATCCCCAATCAGTAGATGGAAGGTAAGGATTTTTGACCCCACGGATGGTATTTCCATCCGTTTTTTCTAATCCTTCATCAGCTGATTCAGTTAAAGACATATAGTAGCTGAACGAGATAAAATCTACTGTATTTTCTTTTAAAATAGAAAGATCATCTGATTCCATTTGGATATGAATGTTTTTTCTCTCAAGCATGCGCTTGATAAGCGGAGGGTATTCACCAAATACCTGAACATCTGCATAGAAATAGTTTTCTAAGTTTTGTTTCAATGCCCGCTCCACATCATTCGGATGACAAGTGTGCGGATACGTTGTTAATTTTGTCAGCATACACCCTACTTGACTGCCTGGTATGATGCGATGACAATCTGCTGTTACGAGTGCAGAGGCAATGAATTGATGATGGAGTGCTTGATAAACCGTCTCTTCCTCTTTCCCTTCTGGGCAGCGATCAGGAATAATTCCTGCTGTAATAAAAGAGTGGCGGTGAATACTATCTATTTCATTAAAGGTCAGCCAATATTTCACATCATGTTTATAGCGTTCAAAACATACATTGGCGAACTTAACAAAGAGATCAACGACTTTTCTTTCAACCCAGCCATTATATTTCACGCTCAGTGCTAACGGCATTTCATAATGTGACAGCGTCACAATCGGTTCTATGTTGTGTTTTTTCATTTCTGCAAATAAACGATCGTAAAATTGGAGTCCTTTTTCATTTGGTTCTTTCTCTTCTCCAGTTGGGAAGATACGGCTCCATGCAATAGAAATGCGAAGAGTTTTAAAACCCATTTCAGCAAATAGAGCCAAATCCTCTTTATAGTGATGATAGAAATCAACACCTCTGCGTTTTGGATACTTTTTATCATCTGGGTCTTTCATCGCTCGATCTATATTTTCAGAAGTAACAGCTAGATGCCCTTCATAATCTTCTACACTCAAATTAGAACGGTACATCGCAATATCAGCAACAGATGGGCCCTTTCCATCTACATTCCAAGCGCCTTCTGCTTGGTTGGCGGCAATGGCGCCGCCCCATAAAAATCCTTTTGGAAAACCTTTTATTGTCGTCATATGTTTAGCCTCCTAATTGGGTGATAACCATCAATGTATCTTGGCGATTGACCTCTTGTAATGGCTGTACCTTAATATCATATTGATCTGTATTCGTGATGACAGCAAGCGTAACTGGATCGTATCCTGCTTCCATGATTTTTTCTACATCAAATTCAATGAGTAAATCCCCTGCTTGTACACGATCTCCTGCCTGCACTTTTGGATAAAAATACTGTCCTTCCAACTGTACAGTATCAATGCCAATGTGGAATAATACTTCCACCCCTTTGTCCGTTTTCATACCAAGTGCATGGTTTGTTTCGAACAGCAAGGTGACCTCACCTTCTACTGGTGCATATAGCGCTCCTTCTGAAGGAACAATGGCAATTCCGTCTCCCATGACCTTTGAAGAGAAAATATCATCTTTTACTTCAGCTAGAGAGATCATTTGACCAATCACAGGGCTTTTGAAAGTTTCCCCTGCTCCAATTTGTTCAGCAAATGCTTCTTGATCATTTGTCTTTTCTTCTACTTTTTTATCCTTACCTAATACAAAAGCAGCGATAAAAGCAACAACGAAGGAAATGACAGCTCCAATGACAGCAAACATTAGATTTCGTGGAAGCTCATCTGATATAAACATCGACATACTTGCTAATCCAGGACCAACTAGTACAAAGGCTTGTATACCAACTAATCCAATGAAGATCCCGCCAACAAACGAACCAATCATGACACTTCCAAGTACGCGTTTATTTTGAAGTGTCACACCATACAAAGCAGGCTCTGTGATGCCAAAAAATGCTGAAATTCCTGCCGAAATGGCTGTTGATCTGAGTACCTTGTCTTTCGTGCGTAGTGCCACTGCGAAACAAGCTCCACTTTCCGCAATATTATGCGCAAGGGATGCTGGTAAATAAAGTGCTTCTTTCCCGAGGTTCCCCATCGTTGTCACTGCATAAGGGACCATTGCTTTGTGCATGCCTGATGCAACCATAAACGGGAGTACCGCTGCTAAAATTGCAACAGCTACCCAGCCTACTGTATTAAACATCGCAAGAATAACGGATGAAAACCCTTGTCCTGCTGTAAAACCAAGTGGTCCTAATAACAGTAACGTAACGGGTACAGTAATGACTAATGACATCATTGGGACAAAGAAAATCCGAATTGGTTTTGGTGAAAATCGTGTGAAGAATTTTTCCATTTGAGCGTAAAGCAATACAGAAAGGATTGCTGGAAACACTTGATACGCATAAGCTATATTTTTTACGTCGAATGACATTAATTGCGCACCTTCAGTAAGCATGGCTGTCATGTTCGGAAGAAGGAGTGCACCGACTGCTGATAATGCGACCAGTGGGTTTACCTTTAGTTTATTTGCCGTTGTGACAGCGACTAGTAATGGCAGGAAGTATAGTGGTGCGTCACCCACCATGTTCAGTATTTGATAGGTTTGGCCTTTTGCATCCACCCATCCTAATAAAGAGAAGAGGAGAAGAAATGATTTTAAAATCCCTCCGCCTGCGATAGCCGGAACAAGCGGCTGGAAGACACCCACAATGAAATCTAATAGAACTGTGCCTGCTTTTCTTTTTTCTTTTGGCTGATTGGATGGCATGCTTTGCCCAGACGAGCTGCCGCCCATTAAATTTGTTACCTGTTGATACACTTCAATCACGTCATTCCCAATGACCACTTGGCATTGTCCTGACATTCTGACAGCTATGACACCTGGTGTTTTTTCTAATGCTGGTACATCTGCTTTTTTCTGATCAATTAGTGTGAAGCGAAGTCTTGTTGAGCAGTGTTCAAGGTGCGCAATGTTTTCTTTACCACCTACATGCTGTAAAACATCTTTGGCGACTTGTGTGTAATCCATTTTTTCTCCTCCTTTTCTCATACATGAGACCTATATTTTGGCAATAAAAAAAGGATCTAAAACGACAAATTAAAGAAATTCATCGTTTTTAGATCCTGCCTGCATGACCAGTCACATGTCTAATTTATTTATATTGGATTTGTTTTTAGTATATATTGATTATATGAAAGCGTCAACATTTATTTTTCTGAAATTTATTAAGGTCTATATACCCAAAATACTTTTCTTTATTTACTTAAAGCAACTCTTTTGTTCCTTCTATCATCAATCAACAAAATGTTTCTCCATAAAAAACCAGATAAGTTGATTCACTCATCTGGTTTAAGATGCCTATTTTCTCTTTTCTTCTGCTTTCTTTTTAAATGCTTTCGCTTGTTTTTCATATTCCTTTTTCGTGACAGCTTTTAACTCTACTGAATCGCCTGTCATGATATATGGTCTAGGGAGTTTTTTAAATTCCTGATACGTGAAAGCTTTTATCTCTATAGTACCGTTAGTCTTTTTAATTGGCAGTTTGATTGATTTTGCATCTCGATCAGTCGAACCTATAATGACACCTCGTTCAATTATAGGATCGTAGCTCATGTCTAAATAGTCTCCACCATCAGTTTCGCCCCCGACTTCTAATTTCATTTCTTTATAGGGCTTACAACCATCTTCAGAAACAGTTGTTATTAGAAAAGAGCCGAGCCATCCATTCTCAATATGCATGCTTTCCACTTGTAAAAATAGTTGTTTGTCCTCTGCCGTATATAGAAAACCATATACCTTCGCCACTTTATCCCTGAAGTGTCTCATATTGTCATAAAATCTAGTTTCTGAAGTATCAACTAGATGTTGATGTCGAACTTGAAGTTTTTTGTGATACGAATCTAGCTTTTTTCGATTGATTGCTTTATATATTCTGCTTTTTTTATCACCTTGTTTTTTCACAGATAGGTCTTTACCGGACATTTGAACTTCGTATATGATTGTTTCTTTGCCTTGTTTGACTCGAAATTCATAACCGTTTTCCTTTGAACTCCCGGACACTACATATTGTTTTTTATATATTTTGGGATCCCACCATATTTCTTCTATATACTTTTCATTCAAATGCCCCGTTACTTTGCCTTTATTCTCAGATATCTCAAACCAGCTCATTTTATCCTTCGTTTTATACGCAAATGCATAGGCATGATTCAATGAATTCTTTTGTGCGATTGCTTGATATGCTGTCCAGCCGCCTCCACCTAAGACGAGTACTGCCAGGATAGACACGACCCACATTTTCAATTTACTCATAGGTACCTCCACTAATATATGATTTAAAATATCTTCATGATCCCTATTTATTCAACTAAATTCTGATCGCCCTGAAATGCCATTCACAACAATCATCTGTTCCAACACGATCTACTTTTGCCATTCTTTCGCCTTCTTTTTGAATGCTTCCGTTTGTTCTTGATATTCCTCTTTCGTGACCGCTTTAAATTCTATTGTCCCGCCTGCCATTTTAAAAGGAAATTTAATGTATGTTGCGTCTCGGTCAGTTTCCCCTAAAATAAAACCCTTTTCAATTGCAGGATAAGTACTCAAATCAAACATCATCCCATCTGAAACTCCACCTGCTGTATGTTTCGTTTCTTTATAAGGTTCACCACCATCTCCTGGAACCTTTCTCATTAGAAAAGAACCTGCCCATTCAGACTGCATATACATTCGTTTTACTTTTAAAAATAGTTGGTATGAACCATCCTCTGCTGTATACAGATAACCATAAGCGCCTGTTACTTTCTTAATGAAGTTTCGTACATAATCATGAAATCTATTTTCCGTGTCATCCATCAGTTTCTCATATCGAGTATGAATGTCCTGTTGAACAGCACGTAGGTTTTTTTGATCAACTGCTTTGTATGTGATGCTGTGCTTTTCACCTTGTTTTTTCACAGAAAGATCTTTTTCGGCAAGGTGAACTTCATATGTGACCGTTTCTTTCCCTTGCTTCACATAAAATTCGTAACCGTTTTCAATTGATTTTCCGGTTAATTGATATTTGTTGATAAATAGATTGGGATCATAATGCCTTTGCGGATTTTCCTCTAAAATGGTTTCGTTCAGCTGGCCTGTTACTTTTCCGTTTCTCTCCGTTACCTTGAACCAGTTCACACGATCATGAGTCTTATATGCAAAGGCGTAGGGATGATTCAAACCACTCTTTTGTGCGATTGCTTGATAGGCTATCCAGCCGCCTCCACCAATCAGTAGTACCGCCAGAATAGTCATGATCCAGATTTTCGATTTACTCATATGTCCCCTCCAAACTATGATCGTTCACTCTATATGAAGGATTCATCTCATTGATTAACAAATCAGTGATCTCTTCACCTCCTTTCTAGCATTTATTTTTTTCTCATACCTCTTGTATCTGCAGTTATACATCGTTTATTATATATCTAAATGATATATCTTTTAGATAGGTGTGTTAATCAATGAAAAAATACAATGATACGACGTATGCGATTTTGGGGATTTTAACGACAGATTGTAAGTCTGGGTATGAAGTGAAGCAATTAATTGATAGGAGCTTGCATCACTTTTGGAAAATTAGTTATGGACAAATTTATCCAGCTTTAAAGTTAATAGTCGAGGAAGGGCTTGCGAAGGTTTCACCCACTTCTACAACTGGCCGCTCAGACAAGCGGGAATATCATCTAACTGAAAAAGGGCTGGACACGTTGAGGCAATGGCTGGCGCAGCCGCTCGATCAAGTACCATCAGAACGAAATGAGGTGTTATTAAAGTTATTTTTTGGTCAATATCTTTCGTTTGAGAAAAAATTGGTGCTTTTACAGGATTATGAGAGGCAGCTCCGTATCCGTTATGAGACATATGTTGCGATTGAACAAAACATTCAAGAGCTGTATCCAGATGAAGCTGATGCGAAGTATTGGCTGTATACGTTAGATTACGGAAAGAAAGTGGCGCAGGCTGGAATTGATTGGTGCGTGGAGACCTGTGAATCAATGAGGAAAGAAGGGTGAACAAATGAAAAAAAATATACGTGCAGGCAGGTATACAACAGACAATTCTGAGCCAATTGTTGTGTTCATTATCGGAATGAGAATCAATAAACGCTGGGCTGTCCATCAATGGCTGCCAGTATTTAAGGCGATGCCGGGGATGATCAAAGAACTTTATACACATCAAGAAGAACTTGGTTTTCTCGGGACAGAAAATTACTTCGGTTTACGCACCACCACCATGATCCAATATTGGAAATCAACAGAGGACCTCCTTGCCTATGCCAAGATGGAGAAGCATTTGGCTGCTTGGAAAGGATTTAACCAAAGAGCACGAAATAATGACGCGGTCGGAATTTATCATGAAACGTATCAAATTCAAGCCGGCTCATATGAATCTATCTACGTGAACATGCCTTCATATGGATTGAGCAAAGCTAAAGCACCCATCCTAATTGGAAAAGGGAAAGGAAAAGAAACCGCAAAAGAACGCCTTTCCACAACAAATTCCTAGAGCTGGTTCTCTAGGAATTTCTTTTTGCAACCATCACAAAATGTTTTAATATGCGGGCAGTTAATCCCCAAATGGTGTAACGATTGTAATCATAAAACCACTCTTCAATCGAACGACTCCCCCAGCTGTATTTTTCACCATTCATGATTTTTTCATAAGGAAAGTCCTCTCCTGGTGTTGGCTGCACCGATACATGGTGTAAGTACGGTTCGTATTGGCTGAGCCATGATAGAGGCACAGTAAAGGTCTCCTCTACTTCTTCTTGATTAAAGGAATGTTTGACCTGCTGTTCATCAATAATCCCGACAAATGGATATACCACAAAGGATGGTGAGGCAATATAAGGGCTGAGCTGCCCTAAAACCTTGACGGATTCGGGCGGAATTCCTAGTTCTTCATATGTTTCCCGCAGTGCAGCTTCTTGTGCGGTTTCCCCACCGTCGAGTTTGCCTCCTGGGAAGCTAATATCGCCAGGCTGTTTTCTCATCGTCAGTGATCGCACTTCAAATAAAACATGCCATTCCCCGTCTACTTGCACCAAAGGGACAAGGACTGCCGCTTTGAACGCTGTCTCTTCTCCAATAAATAGCGGCTGTGATTGATGTAAATCACTTTTTAATTGATCAATGAACATGGGCATCACCTATTTTCTGTTTCTCTTTTCTTTAGCGTATCATTGATTCCCTTTTGAATAAAGGCGATCTTTTGACAATTATTTTTATCATTTTGACAACTATACTTGTCAAAATGAATATAATACTTTACAATCAAGATAACATTTTGATCAGAGTTGAGGTGACAGAATGAAAAATCGGCTAAAAGAGCTGCGGGCGCGTGATGGTTTAAACCAAACGGAGCTTGCGAAACGGGCAAAGGTTTCCCGCCAGACGATCAGCTTAATGGAACGAGATGAATTAATGCCGTCTCTCTTACTTGCTATGAGGCTTTCACGTATTTTTCAAGAACCCATTGAACAAATTTTTCTATTCGAGGAGGATGAACTCACATGAAAACTGTATACAAAATGCTCTTAGGTGCTCTCCTTGGTTTTCTCGGTGCTTACTGTTTGCTGGCTGCCGAATTTGAGCTGACACTTCTGCAAGCTGCATTTGAAGCGACTCTTGTCATCACTGGCTTGACAGTTCTATTCATCATTTATTGTTTTTCAGGCATTTCACGCATGAAGAAAAGAGTCTCTCTTTCAGTATCTGGTGATGAGGAAGATGAACTAGAGGTAAAACAGTACCGAACCTTTACTGATGTAACGTTAGCTAATACGGTGAGTACCATTTTATCGATTATTGCAATTGGAATTTCCATCGTAACCGAGCAGCCACTCTGGCTGATTCTCGCAAATGCTGCCTTATTTTTGATCACCGTCATTCTTTCTTATGTATCGATCTCTGTCCTAAAGCTCGTCTATCCTAATCGTCACCTACCTAGTCCAACTGATAAAGATTATGGCAAAAAACTGCTCGCCATTTCTGATGAAGGCGAAAAGCATGTGATGCTCGATGGGCTTTTTCACACTTTTCAAATGATGAATATTTTATTGACTGGTGCCATGTTTATTTTGATTGTCTATTCTCTTGGCGCCAATCACTCTCAGCTCTTCTCTATCATCGTCGTTGGACTTGTTCTAATCATTCTTAATGCATACTATATGTTGAAGATTCGAAATCGTTAAATAAGCAAAAGCACAGCCATTTAAAAAGGCTGTGCTTTTTTCGTTCATTATGCTGAACGGCGTTTCTTTCGTGCATAAATCAAAAATAGAAACCCAAACCATACGGGTGTCAATAACAGGGCTGGACGTGTTGCATCAGCGAAAAGCATGATGACAAGAATGGCAGCAAAGAGCACAAGAACCGCTATATTCACAAAAGGTGTAAATGGTGTTTTAAAGGTAGACGCCTTATGCAGTTCAGGACGTGTTTTCTTATATTTCAGATGGCATATTAAAATAATACTCCATACCCAAATGAAACAAATGGCACTGATCGTTGTCACAATACCAAAGGCTTGTTCAGGAATCAGCTTGCTTAAAAGAGCCCCTACTGACACCACAATCGTCGACACAAACAGGGCATTACTTGGAACAGCATGCTTATTTAGACGGCCAAAAGATGCCGGTCCTTGTTTTTGATGACTGAGATTATACAAAATTCGGCTCGTTGAGAACATACCGCTATTACAAGCAGACGCCGCAGATGTCAGGACGACAAAGTTGATGAGTCCCGCCGCTACTGGTATCCCAATGAGTCCAAAGGTTTTCACAAAAGGACTTTCTGATGCACTGAGTTCTGTCCATGGGTTGATGCATAGTAATACAAAAATCGCACCTACATAGAAAAAGAGAATTCTTAATGGAATTTTATTAATCGCAGACGGGATATTTTTTTGCGGATTCGCTGTTTCTGCTGCTGACACACCGACAAGTTCCACGCCCACATACGCAAAAATCACCATCTGGAATGACAATAAGAAGCCTGTCACACCATTTGGAAAGAATCCTCCGTGTGACCACAGATTCGTTACCGTCACGGGCCCTGCATCTGTTTGAAAACCAATGATTAACAGGACAATTCCAACGCCAATCAACAGTAATATCGTAATCACTTTAATAAGTGCAAACCAAAATTCCATTTCTCCAAAAAGCTTCACCGTTAATAAATTAAATCCTAGCAAAATCAATAAACAAATAATAGCAGGAATCCACTGCGGAATATCAAACCAATACTGCACATACACCCCGACCGCAATAACATCTGCCATCGCTGTCATAATCCAGCAAAACCAATACGTCCATCCTGTCACAAAGGAAGCCCATGGTCCAAGATAATCCTCTGCTATATCCGTTAAAGATTGATAGCCCGCCTTAGATAAGAGCAATTCTCCAAGTGCCCTCATGACAAAAAAGATGGCCATTCCGACAATTAAGTACGCAAAAATGATCGATGGTCCTGCCAATTGAATAGCCTTTCCAGACCCTAAAAACAGCCCCGTTCCAATCGTTCCGCCAATGGCAATTAATTGAACATGACGGTTTGATAAATCTCGCTTTAACTCTTGTTGTGCCAATTTCAACACCCTCCTACGACACGATCCTATACTGAAATAATAAACTCACAAAAAGTCCATAAAAAAAGAGATTGGATGCGCTCCAATCTCACGGTCATAAAAGAATAGCAAAATAGAGAAAAGCAATACACAGTATGATCCATGCATCACAAATACAATATTTCGTACTCTTCTGTCCTTTTGCCTGAGATTGTGAACCCTTCGGCGCCGCACATACATGCGGTCTCTCCAGAAGCTGCTCCTGCCATAGTGTGACCCACAGCAATCATAGCCTTCGATATTTACTTTAAATGTTGCTATTTCTGAATAATTTTATATTTTACGCCTCTAAAAGAAAGCTGTCAATGGTAATCTTTTAAGATGTTGTTTCCTCCTTATCTGAAGCTGATATGACATCACTTCATCAACACCCCTTGATTAAGGTATAATGAAACAAAGAATGTTCGGCTCGTTTGGTGGAGACATCCATCTTGATGATGAACCATAGTTAGGCAATCCAATGAAGTTGGTGAAGACAAATGAAAAAAATGAACAAACAGCGTGTGACATTACAAGAAGTCGCTCGGCATGCCGGTGTATCGACTTCAACGGCCTCACTCGTTGTTCGCAACAACCCTAGGATCTCTGAAGCCACCCGGAAAAAAGTGCTGCAATCCATGGAGGATTTGGGATACGTGTACGATCGCGTCGCTGCCAATATGCGGTCGAAAAGTTCAAATATTGTGGGTGTGATCGTCACGGATATTTCAAACACCTTTATTTCTGAATTTTTAATCGGTGTGCAAACCACCCTTGAGTCACTTGGCTATACCGTTTTACTTGGGACAACCTTTGATAGTGTGGATAAGCAGGAGCGGCTCATCTCCACAATGGTAGAGCACCGAGTGGGTGGAATCATCTTAAATCCAGCATCGAAAAGTTCGACACGAACGGTCAAACAATTAAACAACATTCGCACGCCAAAAGTATTGGCAAATCGTGAATTAGCAGATGTCCATTGTGATTATGTCGGTGTTGATTATGAACAAGGCACTTGGATGGCGGTCCGTCATCTTCTTCAAAAAGGGCATCGCCGCATCGCTTTCTTAGGTGGAATCAAATCCTCCTCGACTTGGATTGAACGGATGAAAGGGTTCAAAAGAGCCCATGATGATGAGGACCTGACGATGGATGAATCTCTTATTATCGATATGGTGCCTACCCGTGAAGGCGGGAAAGAAGCCCTTGCCCAAGTGATTGACCTTCCCGAACCACCTACTGCTATTTTTTGCTTCAGTGATTTAGTGGCGTTTGGGGTGATTCAAGAATTGGCAGCGCGTGACATCAAGCCTGGTGAAGACATTGATGTAGTTGGGTTCGATAACATCCCTGAAGCGGAGATGTATCACCCGCCGCTCACCACAGTCTCATCATTTCCACGATCCATTGGAGTCAAAGCAGCCAACCTTTTGTATCATAAAATGAACGAGCAGGATGAAGAACTGCAGCGATTGATATTAAAGCCTCAACTTCATATTCGAGAAACCTCGACATGATCATGAAAAGGAGAATTGCAAAGCGATTCTCCTTTCAGATTGTTGACAAAGGGCTAAAATGAACTTTATTTTAGCCCTTTGTCTTCTTTTCAGCGTGATAGAAAACCTTTGCAGTCTAGGAAGGACGAGCACCGGAGCAGAGCGAATTTGACATTCGTGAGCACCGGAGCGCAGGACTGACAAAGAATGCGAGGGTTTGTCTACACGCTGAAAGGAGAATTGCAAAGCGATTCTCCTTTTTTTATTGAGCAAGTCAACTATTTCTTTATTACATTTTTCTTTTTTTAAATCACAAAGTCATAAACTTGACACATTTTATACACAGGAGTATATTTATCTCGTTGCTTCTTTTAGTATATCGTTATACCTTTTGTGAACATATCGTTATTTATGATATCAACTACAGTTAAAGATGGATCTTTTGATTCTGATCAAATCGAGGAAGTCCATCAACTTATGATAACTGTTTTTATTTTTAATTATTTAGTAGAACGATGTACTTATTTGAAGAACAGATGAATATTCATTATTTTTTCATCAATCACACAAGGGGTGTTGTGATGGACTTAATATTATTTACGTTTAAGGAAATAACAAAGGGTAACAAGAATTTGGCCCGAACAGGGTTTCAAATATAGGAGTGGGAACATGAAAAATCCATACATTAAATCATCACTTGGCATGTACTTAAACTATTTCATGCTAGGCATGATCAATATTATTGTGGCATCAAACATGGAAAGCTTATCTGAACGCTACCATGTAGATATTCCAAAAATCAGCTTGCTTGTATCAGCAATCGGTATCGGTAAATTAATTGCTCTCTTTTTCTCTGGCCGGCTGGCAGACAGCTGGGGGCGAAAACCTGTCATTATTACAGGTAACTTTCTCTACTTATTATTCTTAATTGGGATTCCAACAACGACCAATTATACATTGGCTTTCATTTTTGCCATTTCCGCAGGGATTGCGAACTCATTACTTGATTCAGGAACATATCCTGCTTTGACAGAATCATTTCCTAAAAAAGCAAGTTCAGCTTCTGTTTTAGTAAAGGCGTCTGTATCAATTGGTGCGACTGTTCTTCCATTTATCTTGGCATTCCTTATTGCACATGACATCTTCTGGGGCTGGGCATTCTTTGGTTTAGGACTTCTCTATTTACTTGTAGGCATTTACTTGATCTTTATGCCGTTCCCAAATCATAAGCAAACGGCTTCTCAAAACGATCTTCCCGTTCAAGAGCAAATGAAGGAAGAACCGAAAATGTTTGGTGAAGGTTTAGCTGTTGTACTTATGGGATTCACGTCTACTGCATTATTTGTTGTATGGCAAACTTGGCTTCCACAGCTCGGATTGAAATTGATTGGGCTTGGCTCAGGACAAGCGACACAGCTTCTTTCTTATTTTAGTATTGGTGCACTCGTATCTGTTCTATTGCTTTCAATCGTATTAGATAAATTCATTTCACCGATTATGGTCGCCATTATTTACCCAATCGGGGCATTCCTTGCCATGCTTTCACTATTTCAAATTGAAACGTACGGCATTGTCATTGTTAGTACCTTTTTCTTAGGATTATTTACAGCCGGCATTTTCCAGTTGGCGATGAGTATTATGATGAAATTATTCCCTACAAACAAAGCAACGGCTTCATCATATGTCAACATTGCGGCAAGTTCAGCGTTTATCCTTGTTCCGCTGATTACAAGCGGACTCGTTAGCACGTACGATATTAAAATGACTTTATTCTTCGATATGATCATTGCGGTCATCAGCGTATTGTTAGCAGTCTTTGTTTTACGACGCATGAAAAAATTGTTTAGATAATTAAAGGAGATGTCAATCATGACAAACATACACGAACGTAATATTGATGGAAAAACAAAATTAGTCGGTCTTCTTGCAACACCAATCGGGCACAGCCTGTCACCACGGATGCACAACCTTGGCTATACACTAACAGGAATCAACTATGCTTACCTTGCTTTTGAGGTAGGAAATGATGAACTAGAAGCAGCAGTAAACGGGATGAAAGCGATGGGTGCAGCTGGATTTAACGTATCCATGCCGAACAAAATGAAAGTACTTGATTACTTAGATGAACTAGATGATTCTGCAAGACATACTCGCGCAAGCAACACAGTTGTGAACAAAGATGGCAAGCTGGTTGGCTACAACACAGATGGTCTTGGTTACGTAAGAAACTTAATTGAACATGGCGTTGAATTAGCTGGACAAAAGGTTACACTCGTTGGATCTGGCGGCGCTGCAACTCCGATTGCCATTCAGCTTGCACAATCAGGTATTCGTGAAATTAGTATTTTTGCTCGTAATGACCAATACTTTGTTCAAGCAGAAGAAAATGTAAATTACATCAACAACGAAATGAAATCATTCGGTGTCAAAGCGAATATCTTCCCACTTGAAGACAAAGACGCTTTCCGTCGTGAAGTAGCTGAAAGTGCGATCTTAGCAAACGGGACAAGCCTTGGCATGAAACCATTAGATGAGCTCAGCATTATTGACGATACCCTTGATGTATTACGCAAAGACTTAATCGTGACAGATGTCGTCTACAACCCGCAAAAAACAAAACTTCTTGCTCAAGCACAAGAAGCTAGTGCCAAAACGATTAACGGTCTTGGCATGATGCTATGGCAAGGTGCCCTTGCGTACAAACTGTTTACTGGCGAGGATATGCCAGTTGAACAAGTGAAACAAATTCTATTTGAAAATGACCGTTTCTAAACGAAACATAGAAAAAAGACGACCTCCGCTTTGGAAGTCGTCTTTTTTTATTCGTGTATCATAATCCGGCGATATCGATTGAGGATATACATCGCGCCGATGATCGCAACAACAGCGACACCCGCATCAAATATAAAGATTTGCAAAATCGTCGAGTGGGTTTCGATCAAACCAGTGACGACCGGAATCACAATGGCGGACACTCCGCCTGCTGTTGAGATAATTCCTGTCATCGTCCCTTTGTTTTTCCAGAAGAACTCAGCCATTACGGTTAACGTCAGCTGAAAGACACCCGCTGTTGAAAAGCCCAATACAAATGCATTGACGGTCCCAATGACTGGAGACTTCACGACCAATAGCACACAGATAGAGGCTAATGTAATAATCGGATAGAGTAGCAGCACGGTGACCGGACGAACAATACGGCGCAAAAGAAATGCGAGCAATAAGACAGACAGCAAACCGCCCATGCTATAGTAACTAAGCAGCTTCACAGCACTGCCAGAAGCCATTCCCAATATTTCCTCACCGTACGTAGGCAGCCAAATTTGCGGCAAGGCGTACAGACCATTTGATGTAAAACTGATCACAATCAGTGCGACCCCTTCTCTCCAAAACGTAGGCTCTGATGAGAAGCGCGGAAGTCCATCATGCTCCGTCACCTGAACTTGCTCCACCTTGCGATGATTCGGAAATGGCAATGTCCACAACATCATCACATTCACTAAATAGATAAAAGCAGGTACAAAAAACGCAAATCCATAAAACAGATCATGCTCTGCTAAAAAGAAAATAGCGAGCGGCAGAATGGTCGCCCCAATCGAAATAAACGCCTTCACCATCACATTTGCAGATCCCGAGTTTTGAGGAAAAGCTTCCATTAAAGCCGGATACGTCCCTGCATCCATCGCCGAATTCGCCACCCCTGCCAAAATCGCAAACGCAAACGCGATTTGATAATTCGGAGACAATGGAATTCCAATGAGGAACACCGCCATCAGCACCCCCGAAACCAAAATGACCGGCTTTCGTCCAAAACGATCTGACAGTACGCCCGATAAACCATACGTGAGCACCCTGCCAATACCGAGTGCAGATATCATATAACTTATCCCAGCACTATTTGTATCTAATTGTTTGATCAAAAATGGCATATTAGAAGCCAAAATAATATTGACCATACCTAATAAAAAATAATTGATATAAAGACTAGAAGCCGTTCTCAAATACGGATTCCTATTCCTCATGCTGACACACCCCTCAACACATTGCAATGAAGTGACAAATAATGGTTGCGCTTACAAGATTCATGCGTGAGGAGAAACAGCTTTGCAACCTTCACGTACTTGAAACATCTCATCATTTCATGCAGCTTACATGCCCTTCATTTATCAAGCATCTCTTCAAATTTTCACTAGCTCTTATTTTATATGAATGTGAAAGGTAATGATAGTGAATTGCTTAAATTTGAGGGAAATGGTGATAGAGAAAAATCCCTGTCATTTTTTGAAATGAAGCTTGATCTAAACTCACATTCCCCAAAAACTAAACTCATAAAAATATTCTGTACGCTCTATGCATAATCCAAAATGAAAATCCTCTGCTATTAAAATGAAATCTCCGTATCCACTTAAAAATTTGGTTTGCTCAAGAAGTTGATTTAAATGATGAAACACTTCATCCACATTCACTAAAAGCGCTTCAATTTCATGATCTCGGAAAAAAAGCAATCTCCCTTGTTTAGGAGTCTCTTTTATCCTCCCGACCATTTCATTTAACATTTGTGTAGACTTTTCAATATGCTCTAGATCGTTGTCTCCATGTATTTGACTTTTATGTTCTCTCGATTGCAGGAAAGTAAATACCTTCTGACAAAAAAATTGATTCTCTTCGACCTCCAAAAAAGGGGGTTCTGGAAGTGTCATATAGCTTAATTCGTTTATTAAGTGCTTTCTTCTGCTTTTTCTTTTTAAGGTTTCGATTTTTGTTTTTCCTTTATTATTCATAGGAGCACCTCCACAAGGCGTATAAACATTGCTCTCTAGACATCTCCCCCTTGAAAATTCCACCAGGCTACACGGTGGAATGAACTGATTTCTAGATAACTATGCTTTTTTTCAAAATTTCCGGATATAAATCTAGGAAATCAATATAAATGGGGACTTTGTATAATTACATGTACGTAATAATGAATCTTATGTTGTTTAAAATCCGAATAAAAGTGTAAATTAAATAATCTTGATCAGTATAAAACCAATCAAAGTACTATTTTTGTACCCTCTTCAATAGGATAACTTCTTAATGTATCAATACAAATCTCAAATAATTCAACATCATTAGTATTCAGCAAATCCAATAAAATATGAAACTCATATTCATTGCACTCATTATCGAGACAGTACGCAATTTTTCGCTGCCACTCTATCGGTTTATTGAGTACCTGTTTTGATAGTTCTCCCCAATCGTTTAGGCTAAAATACAAGAGTATCTCACTTACTAGTATTTATCAGCGGATAAAATTTTATCCAGTTCTATATACATTTTTAATGCTCCAATGATGGTTCCACATATTTTGCTTTTTAAGCATTGTTTGGTTTTTATTCATTATAAGACCACCACCATAGAAACGGCAAAACAGAGAAGCAATAGCCTTATTAACCTCGTAGAAATACATACAGTTTTATTTCCACCAGTTATATGTAATTTCTTTTAAATGAAATTCTATAAAATCTATCACTTTGCTATAGTCATCAGAGCTAAACTCCTGAATAGGATTGTCCCAATCTGTATTTTTAACTATTAGAACAAGATAGTTGCCATCTGAAGATAAATCGGGATACCAACCTAAGTCCAATGTTATTGATGATTTCTCATGATAAAGCTGTAACAAACTTTCAGTGAACATAAACCATCTTTCATCTTCTGTTTCTAACTTTCTAGGGTCAATTTCCCAAAAATGATTATAACGGACATTCCAACCTTCAGTTATCCTCAAGGGATGAATGTTTACTTCCGGAATATCAAGTTTCACATGCTTTCTCATCTTTATCCGACCTCTTTGTTAATTTTATAGTTATTTTATTCCTAATTTGTTTAAATACTTATTTAATCTATCACCAGCTATTGGATGACCGTGATACACATTACCACTCGTTAGTTCTCCTCTAATCCAACTAGTAGATTTTCCATTATCATAACCAACAACTTTACCAGTATCATAAATGAAGTAAAAATTATTATTGCCATTATCAATGATATGCCCTCTTTGAAGAGCTTCTTTTTCTATCACTTTATTATTTATTTCAGGTAGGTATTGAGCATTTCGTCTTCCGGTTTCACTAAAACGTTTCGCTTCTTCGGCAGTTCTAGCCTTTAAATGCTTATTATCATGATGAGAATATACTGCACTATTTATCTTTATTCTAAAATCTTTTCTACCATAATAACTTTTATGAGCAATTTCATCATGCCTTTTTGAAATATTAGGTATACCTGAACTCTTTACACCCATCTTCCCATGAAACCCTTTTGCCCCAAACGGCAAAAGCATCCCAAGCGCTGCATTCATACTCGCTTCCTGCTGTTCTTTCGAGATCTTATTTCCAAACATATCTCGGCCTGTGATCGCTTCGCTGAAGCCGTTGGTTGCGGTGAGTCCATATAAGCCTTTTTGAGACGTTTTCAGGGCGTCAAAAGATTTTTGTGATGTCTTGTAAATGTCGACTGCTCTGACTGCGGCTGACGCGGCTTGAGTCGTTTTATAGACGGCTTTTCCTCCTTTGAAAATGCGTCCTGCCCAACCGACGATCGGGATGTAGCCTGCTGCTGCCATGCCACCTGCAGCGACTCGTTGGCCTGCCGTGAGTTCCTCGCCTGTTATTGGATCAATGCCTGTTGCTGCTCGTTTTGCATCATTCACACCGGTTAGCTCATTGACAATGTTTCCCCCATAATCAAGGGCTTTTTCATACCAAGGACGGTTGGCGAGCGCTTCTTGTTCCTTTGCGATCTTGCGGGCTTCTTCTTGATCTTTTTTGATTTTTAGATATTCAGAAGTTTGCTTCTCAATATCGCTTTTTGCCTTGTAGATTTCGCTATTTTGATACGCTTTCTTGTCAAAATTCATAGGCGAAATGGATTTTCCGTCATTTGTGGCATTGATCATTTCTGCGTACAATGCCATTGTAGCCTTCTCCTCAGTCTCTGACAAAGCATATTCATCTTTTAGATTTTGATCAAGTTCTATTAAATCTTTAACCGTTTTCTTCCGTTCACCTTCCGCATCTGCAATCTTTTCGTCAAAGGTTTTACTATCAAATACCTCCAGAGAAATGAGGTCGTCAATATCTTGAAAAATCATTTTGAGTGCCTTTTTTTGATCCTTCACGATGCTTTTGGCATTCTTGATTCCCATATGTACAGCGTTGTCTAAAAAGTGTTCTTCTACAAAGGTGTTGCCGCCAAAGTTTGTATCATCAAGTGTCCCAGAAACACCTTCATGAAAGGCTTTTTGTTTATCAATGAAGCTAATAAACATGTCCACATTTCCGGCGAGTTCTTTGTAGAAGCTTTTAATGTTATCGGCACCTTTTCCAGTGAAGTCGTCACCGAGATTGGCAACACCTTGAAGTGCCTTTTTTAAATCTATCATTTGTTCACGGAGTTCCTGATAGTGTTTTGCCCTTGTATCCATGGCATTGGTTAGTGCTTTTGCATCAAGTATCTTGCCCAGATTAAGCCACTCCCTCCATTATTGATCATAAAGTCTATTTTACCGTGACCTCCAAAACGGAAAAATAGGCCAAATGACATAAAAAATGGAATGGACTTTCTATTCAATTTACCCTCTAATTTGGATAAACGAGTTTATCCATTGTAGAGATATAGAAAAGGCCAGACAGTTCATTATACTCTGTCTAGCCACATGTTCACGTTACTTATAGTCATTGATTGGTCCTTTATCCATCAAAACATCAATTTCATTTGAAGACTTCATTTTTAATTTAGGTCTGCGCTCGGAATTCGGCTTGCTGTAAAGCTCTAGTGGACGGATGATCACGCCATCATTTGTGTTTTGAAGTATACCAGGAACACAAGAATAAATTCGATCATTGTCATTTGCATGTTTTGCATAAATCGTGACAGACGTTCCTTGATGATTATCGATACTCATAGACACTCTATATCTATAGAAAGAACCTGTTCCATTTGATTGAGCAGAGTAAACAACGGGTACCACCGCAAGGATATCATCATTTAACCTTAGTTTAATGACTTCTGTTTTCATTGATTCACGATCTCTACCGACATCTCCCATATGCTCAACAGCCCCGTTACCGTAACTTTTGAGAGCGGGAACACCTTTTGCGCCAAACATGGCCACATCTATTTGTTTTCCTGACTTCGTATAGATCAACGCGTAAATATCATAATCGGTACCAGACTCCCAAGATACTGTAGCCGTAATCTCTGGTGTTTTGTCAATGATGATCGGTTTATGACCTTTGTCTAGACTAATTTTACCTTGAACTTTCTCTAAGCTAATAGGTGCAGAGACTTTCTCTTTAGCGGCTGTGTTCATTGGAGCAGGCTCATTAATTTGTTTTTCAGAAACCATTTGAGGAGGTGTAGAAACATCCTGTTCATCAGGTTCAACCTCCACCCCATAAAGCTTGCATAGCCCTTCCAATCCAGAATCGAAGCCACGCCAGATGGATCGTGCTTTCGTTTCACTATTTCTTATGTATAGCTCTACTACGACAATACCCTTTTCATTTGTAAAGCTTACTGGTGTTAGGTATAGCTCCTCATCACCTGTTCGAATTTCTGCTTGCAGATTCTTCACATGAGAAAAGCCGATTCCTCGATCCTCTGTTAGTGTAATAGCCATCTTTGTGATTCCGACAGGCACTTTGCTCATATCAAAATTCAATTGATGTCTTTTCAACTGATCTGATACCTCTGCTGGTAAAAGTGTCGCGACACCCGTAGTACTCTCCGGCTGATTGTAAAAAATAATGCCATTATCTCCTTGAACTAGATTTGAATCTGTTAAGAGAAACGCCGTTAAAGAAATATCAATTGCAGATGAGACTTCATAACTGATGGATAATTGCCCCTTTGGAGAGTTTAGTACGGTATTGGCACCCATTTGCAGAGTTTGATTCATTTCAACAACTCCTATTCTTTATCTACCATTTATCGTTTTTATAGACCAATTATACCAAATTATGCAATAGAACCTATTAATATCTTTCTCTCTTTTCATCTCTGCAATGATATGAGACAATGCCACCTAAAAACAAACTACTCTCGAAAGGAGAATCAATGTGTATAAAAAAATCATCCCAGCTGTTACAGTGATATTCGGTTTTTGGATTCTTCTTCAATTAGCATTTAGCATCAATATCTTTCACAATCCAATGAATTATTTTATTGTGATCACTCTCTTTTTTCTTTGTATTCAGGCTACATTGAAGCATAGGAAATAAAAAAACCCGAACAAGCGAATCCCACGCTCATCCGGTCCAGTCATTTCTTTATTACACTTCTTCACCATTCGTTGCGATGACGTTTTGATACCAAGTAAACGAATCTTTTTTGAGTCTCTTCATTGAACCATTACCTTTGTTATCACGGTCAACATAAATCATGCCGTAGCGTTTTTTCATTTCACCGGTTGTGAATGACACGATATCAATGATGCCCCAAGGTGTGTAGCCGATGAGGTCCACACCGTCATATTCAACCGCTTTTTTCAGTGCTTGAATATGAGAAGCGAGATATTGAATTCGCTCTGGGTCATGAATAGAACCGTCTTCTTCCACTTGATCAATGGCACCAAAGCCATTTTCCACAATGAATAGCGGGATTTGATAGCGATCGTAAAAACGATTCAATGTATACCTTAAACCTGTCGGATCAATGGACCAGCCCCAGTCACTTGATTTGATATACGGATTTTCTACACCATGTGGCAGTGCTCCATTGACAATGTCTCCTTTGTGATCAGATACTGCATCGCTTTTGACCGTTGTTGACATATAATAGCTAAAGCCAAGGTAATCTACTTTTCCTTTTCTTAAACTTTCTTCATCGCCTTCTTCAAATGGAATATGATAGCCTTCGCGCTCAAATTCTTTTAACGCGTAGCTTGGATAGTAGCCACGTACTTGGACATCTGGGAAGAAATAGCGCTGTCTCATATATTCTTCTGCCAGCATGACATCTTCTGGGTTTGAGGAATATGGATAAATTGGCACGTGGGACACCATCGCTCCAATTTGAAAGGACGGATTGATCTCTTTTCCTTTTGCCACTGCCCATGCACTTGCAAGCAATTCATGATGGCCCGCTTGATACATGACTTCTTTGGCATTTTCGCCTTCTTTGACAGATACCCCTGAATTTGTCCAAAGGAACAACGGGTTGTTGACGTCCATTTTGTTATTGATTTCATTAAATGTCATCCAGTACGTAACCTTGTCCTTGTAACGATTGAAGCATACTTCCGCAAATTTCGCGAAATATTCAGCGACTGTTCTGCTTCGGAATCCGCCGTATTCTCTTGCCAAATGAAGGGGCATTTCAAAGTGAGACAGTGTAATGACAGGCTCGATTCCATGTTTAATCAGCTCATCAAACACATCATCATAAAACTGTAAGCCTGCTTCATTCGGCTCTTCTTCATCCCCTTTAGGGAAAATTCGGCTCCAGCCGATCGATGTTCGCAAGCATTTTAATCCCATTTCAGCAAACATGGCGATATCTTCTTTGTAACGATGGTAGAAATCAATGGCTTCATGGTTTGGATAAAAAGTTCCTTCTTCTATCGTTTCCGTGATCTGTCTTGGAACACCATGAGCACCTGCTGTCATGACATCTACAACACTCGGCCCTTTGCCAGCTGCATTCCATCCACCTTCGAATTGATGAGCGGCTAATGCCCCGCCCCATAAGAAATCTTTTGGTAAAGTCATTATCTATTCCTCCTATTTCACAATTGTCATCATGACGTCAGTTGGCTGACATGTCGAACGTTTCTCTACAATCACATCTTCGTATGCTTGGGTATTGGTAAGGATAACAGGTGTGATTGTTTGTAATCCTTTGCTTTCAATTGCTTCCTGATCAAATGTCATCAACAAGTCACCCTTTTTCACCTTGTCGCCTTCTTTGATATTGAGTGTAAATGCCGATCCATCTAGAGAGACCGTATCAATTCCTACATGAACAAGTAACTCCACACCAAATTCAGAACGCAGACCAATCGCATGTTTTGTTGGTGCAAGCATGACGACACTGCCATCAAACGGTGCAAACAGTTTGTTATCGGTCGGATGAATGGCAAAGCCTTTCCCCATCGCTCCAGAGCTAAATACGGCATCTGGCACTTCAGATAACGAAAGCACCTTTCCTGTAAGTGGAGCCGTGATCATTTCTTCATTGTTCATAGAAGCTTGTGTCGTTTCTCCGCCTTGATCTTTAACAGGTGTTTCACCAGCTGGCTGGTCTAACGTATCTTCCCCATAACCGAACAATTGAATAAGCACAACTGGTAATATCAGCGCAATGGCCACACCAATCAAAATACCAATGATAGACGTTGGATAATCTGCACTGATTCCGTTCACAATGGTCAGAGGGCCAGGCAGCCCTGCATATGCAAAGTAATAAGGCGTAAAGAAGCTGGCCACAATGGCACCGACTGCTCCAGAAATACACCCGAAAATAAACGGCTTTTTAAAACGTAAGGTGACACCGTAAATCGCAGGCTCCGTAATACCGAAGAGTCCTGTGATTCCAGCTGAAACCCCAACTTTCCGTGTTTCCCGATTTCTTGCTTTTAAAATAACTCCCAGCACCGCACCGACTTGAGCGATAACAGCGATGGTTTGATATGCCTGAAAGGAGTCACGTCCATATTGTTCAAAGTTCGCAAGTACCATTGGCGTGATGCCCCAGTGAACACCGAAAATCACGAGTACTTGCCAGAAACCGCCGATAATGGCCCCTGCCAGAGCTGGTACATTTTCAGCTAAGATATTGTATCCGTTTGCAATCCCATTTGCACCTGCTGTCGAAAGAGGACCGATTAATAGAATGGTTAACGGAACCATGACGACCATACATAGAAATGGGACAAATAGCGGTTTGACAACCTCATGAATTCGTTTGTTTAAGAATTTTTCTACATAGGAAAGAATCCATACTAAGAAAAGCGGTGGCAAGACGGATGATGTATAAACCGTTTCAGATAACGCAATCCCTAAAAAGGTCACACCTTCCCCTGATGCTACACGTCCAGCAATCTCTGTCCAAGAAGGACTGACAAGCGCTGCTGTACAAGCAACCGCGATATACATATTTGTTTTGAAATGCTTGGCTGCAGTTATCGCAATAAAAATGGGCAAGAACGTAAACGGTGCCCAAGAAATAAAGCTAAACACTTCATAAGTTCCTGTTTTCGAGAAGCTTGGAAATATCAAATTTATTAAGATAAGTGCACCTTGTAAAATACCAGCTGCGGCTAAAATATACACAAATGGCGCAAACACAGCGGACATGGTCGCAATGACCCGATTCAGAATCGTTCCTTTGTTTTCATTCGGCTGATCATCATCCGACGTTTGGAGCTGAACAAGGTTGGAAAAATGCTCATATACCTCACCTACATGCTGACCGATCACAACCTGAAACTGACCACCGTTTTCCACCACTGTAATGACACCAGGCATGGCGTTGACTGCTTCTTTTGCCTTTGGATTAGAACGCTTCAGCACCAAACGCAGCCTCGTGGCGCATCTTGCAGCACTCACCACATTTTCTTCTCCGCCAACTGCTTCTAAGATGTCTTCTGCAAGCTTTTGATAATCCCTCACTTTTGACATATAAAACCCCCCTTTATCACTACTAGTATATGTACATTATAATTATACCGGTACAATTTATCAATACATATATAATTTGAGTTTGCATATCAAAGAGAAATCGGGATGTGCTATAATACAAAGACAATAAATCGTGAAAACAAAGAGGAATGGCTATGTTAAAGTATCAACAAATTGCGAGCGATATTGAAAAATATATTGTCACACATGAGCTGCAGCAAGGAGACAAACTCCCTGTGCTTGAGACGCTCATGAATCAATTTGCTGTGAGCAAAAGTACAATTATCAAATCATTAGATTTACTCGAAAGAAAAGGGATTGTCTATCAGGTGAGGGGCAGCGGCATCTTTGTGAGAAGGCACAGGCGCAAAGGCTATATCAGCCTTTTATCCAACCAAGGATTTAAAAAAGATTTAGAGGAATTTCAACTGACATCAGAAGTTCTCACGTTAGATACCGTCAAACCGCCAGAAGAAGCTGCGCTGAATTTAAACATTGAACCAGATGAGGATGTTTTCTACCTTAAACGCATTCGTTACATCAATGGACAAACTTTATGTTTAGAAGAGTCCTATTACCGGAAAACCATTATTCCTTACCTCAACACAGAAATTGCAGCCGATTCTGTATTTAAATTCATTAGTGAAGGCCTTGGTCTTAAAGTGGGCTTTTCTGACATGTACCTGCAAGTTGGCAAACTAAACGAAACTGAAGCGAAGCACCTCGGACTTAAGCAAAATGATCCTGCTCTTCGCGTCGAAACCGTCTTTCATCTCACAAACGGCCAGCCTTTCGACTTCTCGAAAATCACTTATAACTACATGCAATCCCAATTTTTTATTCAGGCGAATAATTATTATGGGTGATGAAAGGAAAAAGCCCCTCATTTTTGAGGAGCTTTTTTTAATGCTGGTATCATTTGTAGTAGTTATAGTCATTGAATGTTGCGATCATATCTTCTTGTGTCCCTTTTTTCCCACGATTCGTATTAAAATATAACGTTCCGTCATCGAAATCAACAGCTTCTATCTCAAAAAGAGTAAATGCACTGCTCGTTATTCGGAAAGATAGGTCATTTCTAGTAAACAACTCTTTTGAAAAATCTATTGTTGTTGTTCCCTTTTGCTCTTTGATCATTTGGTTGATATTTAACGGATACGTGAGAATAACACTCGCATTAGAAGCCCCTCCGTTGGGATCTGGCTTAGATAAAGGGACATATAATGTTCCTTGGTAAAAAGAAATTCCTTGAAGAATGTACTTCGAAACATCTACCACTGATTGATTTATCACTGCTTTTGTATAATTTAATGTAAATGTGGCCTCATACTCAAATTTTCCTGTTTGATCATTAAAATCTCCAATGAAAAAGCGATTGCCAGACCTCACAATAAATTTGTCTGCTCCAACAGAATACGTGATGCCGCTAACTGATAAATTCGTTCCCTGGTACTGAAGGACATAGGCTTTAGCCACTTTGTATGTACTTTTTTTCGTGTTCACTTGTAGCTTCACGATCTTTTTTACATACTTGACACCATCGGTCATAGGGGCTACATAAATACTAACTTGCTCATCTCCTTTTTGGGCTTTGACAGCTAAGTCATTGGCATGTCCTAAATCATAGCTAGTACTATTCGTGTCAGAGTTTTTAAGAAGCTTCACTGTTCTATTGCTTGACGAGCTGTTCATTTTAATAGAGTACAATTGTGTCAGCTGGGTTGAAGTATTTATTTTTGCAGCATAAATCATGTTATTGTTACGGTCGACACACATTCCTTGCATAGAGGTGTAGAATCCAGAGCCTGACATTCCAGTATACGTTGTATATGTGTTGAAATAACCGGATTGAGCTTGAACACTTGAAGACCACATACTGCAACAAAAGATAATAGCCGTTAGGACAACATATTTTATTTTTTTCAAGATTGGCACCATCCTATGATTGGAGTTATTTTGAAAATACGATCTGAACATAAAATCGTCACCCTTAAAATGAATGACGATTGTTATAGAAATTAAGTGTGATCATTTATTAGGAAAATCTACTTTTCAGCCTTAAACGTCTTTACTATCTTACTACTCTCTGACATTCCTTTTCCTGTAACGGTAACGTAGATCTTTCCGCCCTTAGCGCCTAGTTGTTTGATGGTCACCTTTACAACCTTACCTTTAGAGACCGTTGACTGACCAATTAATTTTCCTGATTGGTTATAGATTTTAACAAGGTCCTGTTTCGCTAATTTACTGACGGTGATCACGTCATTTTTCTTCTTGTTGTTGACGATGTTGATTTGGCTGCCTTTTAATGCAGAGGATGGCTCACCTTTAAAAGAAACAGCCTGTTTTCCGCTTTCCAACATCTTGTCACTGCTTCGTGTAACAAATACTTTTCCGCTCTTAGCCCCAACTTGTTTGACGTACAATTTGATGGATGAACTGTTAGCCGGTTTTGATGCGGCTAGTAGTTTGCCGTTTGTTGAATAAACTTTGATGACGTCTTTTTTCTTAAGCTTACTCACTGTAATGACGTCATTTTTATTTTTAAGATTATTGATTTTGATCTGGTTGACTTTTAGAGCGTCTGATTTTTCACCCTGATAGCGAATTGGTACTCGATTTCCCTCTTTTAGACTAGGTTCTTTCATGCTGATATAAAGCGTTCCACTTGTTTGACCCAATTGTTTCATGGAAATCGTCATGTTCGTGCTCGATGCAGTTTGCTGGGCAATCGCTGTTCCACCAGAAGCTTGTTTAAAGATTTTGATGACGGATTGTTTTTTGATTCCTTTTATCGTTACCGTATCGTTTTTCCCTTTATTGTTCGTCACCTTCACTTGGGATGCTGCAAGCGGAGATGTGACGATTTTTTTGACGGTTACAGCAGGCAGAGAGACCTGTCTATTTCCACTTAGCAACGTGATCGTCACTTTAGACCCCTGTCTTAATTTTCCCGTTTTTAATTTGAAGTTTTTGCCTGGCGTAATGGCAAATGGTCCATATTTCTTTTTCGTGGAACTTGTGCTGAGCTTGGACATCGCTTTAATTGTGTTATTCGATGCATCAGATTGCACTTCTACAACAGCTTTATCCCCAAAAGTACTGATACCATTAATGGTATCACTTGAGTCATCGATTTCTTCCACAAATACTTTCTGTACATCTTCTTGAGATTGATTTGCTTCAGTCGGGTTATCAGCCATGAACGACTTTACGGTCATTAAGTCGCCACCGATTAGCTTTGAAACAGGAACTTCATAAAACCCTTTAGCGTCTGTCTGACCTTCTCCAATGATTTGGTCCTCTCCATTTAGAATATGGATGATACTTTCTGGAGTTGCGGTTCCACTAATTGATGTTGATAGCTGGGTAAATGGGTTGATTGTTGGAGCCGTCGATCTGATACGAAAAAATCTTTCATTCAAAACATTGTCATATGCTGGTTCCATGACTTGTAATTTATTTTGGTCTAAGAGCTTTAGGGTATCTTTGTCTACACTAAATTCAAAATTTCCATCTCCATCTGCTGTCACCGATTGATTGATGACACCAGATTTCTCGTTTTTAAAGACGATCTTTGCATATGGAATTCCCGTTTGGCCTTTCACTGATTTAGACCATTTTGTCGTAGGAATAAGTGAGATTTTATTAGGATTAACAATTTTTTTGTAAACGTCGATATTGCTGCCAGTCGTCATTTTCACTGTTAGGAATGTGCCTGCATTTAGGACAGGAAGCTTTAAATGAATGGCATCATTAAATGTTCCTGAGGCAATCACTTCACCATCTTTCATGACCTCTACTTTTGTGTTCTTCACAGTTTTCCCAGTTAGCTCCTGAGAAGTATCATATATCGGATCTAATGAGGTAAACGATTCCTTGAAAACATACACTTTGTTTGAAGAAAGCTTTGTCCCATTTTGGTCATACGTATCTAGCTCTATCGTTTGGCCTGAACTAAAATTTGAAGAGAACAACTTAAAGTTTCCGTTACTATCTGCTGTTGCGTAGTGCATATATTTAGATTTCCAATTAGCAGGAACACCCCAATCTGCAAATGCGACAATCGCATTTGGCGTTGTTTTACCCGTCAAATAGTTATCACCATATTGATAACGATCAACCGTTGTTTTCGTTCCACCCTCTGCGGCACTTACATTTTCTTGTATATTCAAACTCAACATCATCATACAAAGAATAGAAGCTACTACTTTCAGGACTATTTTCATAAAGATATCCTCTCTTTTCCTATTAATGTTTTTATATACAAATATTATACATTTTAACCAATATAGGTACAAGGTTTAATGTTGAGTCTAAAGACTTGTATAAAATCCATATTCATAGATATAGAGGGTGATATCGAACGATTTTTCATTTTGCATTAATCATACAAATTCATCACATCAAAAAGATTCATTTTACTAATGCATCATACAAATTTATGATGAACATAACAACATGTTTAGGAGGATTCGTCAGATGAAAGATATTAGAGTGTATCATGTCGATGCGTTTACAACTGAGAAATTTGGAGGTAATGCCGCTGGGGTGGTGTTGGATGGGGAATGGTTAACGGAGGATGAGATGCAGAATATCGCCAAGGAGTTGAACTTACCCGAGTCCGTTTTCTTACTACCGGCACATGATGAGAAAGCCGATTATCGAGTGAAGTATTTCACTCCAACGGAAGAGGTCAATTTCTGCGGGCATGCGACGGTTGGGTTGACTTGGCTTTTAGCGACGGAGCTAGGGATGGCTAAAGAAAAATCAGGGGTTGTGTTAGAAACAAAGATCGGCCATGTTCCCGTTGTATGGCACGAAGAGAATGGCAAAGTTGTGGATGTGGAGATGACACAGGTTACGCCAAAGACGCGAGATTTTATCATGGATGTAGAAGAGCTTAGTGACATGCTCGGTATAAGCAGTGACAGGATTGATCCATCCTATCCTATAAAATTAGCAAACACCGGAAACTGGCATCTCCTTGTTCCGCTGAAACATCAGGATGACATTGATCAAGCTGCACCAAACTTAGCAGCTTTAGGAAAAATGAATAAAGAGCAGGATATCACAACGACTCATCTTTATACGTTTCAATCCACAAAAGATGGTGATCTTTATACAAGGGATTTTGCACCTGGCATTGGTATACCCGAAGATCCTGTAACGGGAGCAGCAAACGGAGCATTAGCCGGATATCTGTATTTGGAAGGGATCATTCCTCAGCAAGAAATCACTCATCTGCGCATTGCTCAAGGTGATGCCATCGGCAGACCAGGATTGCTTCGTATCACGGTCATTCCGAATGAAGCAAAGCCGGTCATTAAAGTAGCAGGTGCAGCGGTTATTACCATTCGCGGGGTGGTCACGCTATAAATTGATCAGCTTGAATAGAGACTCTCGTTCAAGCTGAATCTATTTAAAATGATCTTTGACTGCTTCAATCCATCTTTTAGTAGAGGGAGAGGCTGCGTTAAAAGATTTAAACGCCATATTGATTTCGCGATAAACACGGGTCTCAAGTGGAATTACGTTCGCATGAGGCACCTGAGGCGGCAACATCAATTTCGGAATGATCGTGAGCCCAAGGCCTTCCTGAACCATAGAGATGAGCGTATTGTTGTCCCCAATCTCAAATAAAACATGGGGTTTTACGCCGCTTTCTTTTAATAATTTCTTAATGAGTTGATCACAGCCCGCTTTTGGCATAATAAATGGTTCATCTTGGAACGAAGCCACTTCCATCACCTTCTTTGTATGGAAACGATGACTCTCTTGCATGAGCACTACCAATTCATCTTGAAACAGTGGAACAGTTTCCAAATCTCTAGATGGCTGTGTTAAAAACCCAAGATCAACTGTGCCAGACGCGATCCACTCTTCAATCTCTTCATAGCCGCCTTCGTATAACTCCAATTGGATATTGGGATAACTTTTCGTAAAACGATGAATGAGCTGCGGAAGCATTTTTGAAGAAAAACTAGAGAACGTGCCGATCTTGATACTCCCCACTTCCATCCCTTGAATCAACGCCGCCTCCTGCTCAAGCAATGACGCATGATGAATGATTTGGCGAATATGGGGCATCACTCGTTCACCTGCATCTGTCAGCGACAGCCCGTTTCGATTCCGATGAAGCAGCACAATCCCAAGCTCTGACTCAAGCTTCGTCATATTATGACTCACCCCAGACTGCGTCAGCCCAAGCTTCTCACCAGCTTTTGTAAAGCTGCCGCATTCAACAACTGTTTGAAATACTTTGTATGGGAATGTCATTCGTTTGCTCACCTCACTTTAGATCTTGGCAAAACCTACTGTTAGACATGTCTGTGATTTTTCGATTTAATTGTTGTTCGACCAATTGAAAACATGCCTGCTGAATCCATAAACGTTTAAATGTATAGAGTTGTTCTTTTTCATCGCCATGCATCTCTTCATCTTCTTCTAACTGAAAATCTGTTAATTCGATTTTGTCATGAACATGCATGTGAATAAAAACATGCGCATTGTGAAAATCATGCATATGCTCTACTAAAGCTGAGATATTGGTGATAAAATCATCGAATATATCTTCTGCTAGCGTTTTCTTGAGATCTAGATGGCTGTGCACATCCATTGATATGTAATTATCTCTTTCATCCAGTTCTTCTTGAGTGGCCAGAGGGTTATCATGAATCGTTGCTTTTCTATTTAAATCTGTAATCGAGAAATAGACGATGATGTCTTTATTATCGAGAAATTCATACTCCCATATCTCTGCATCTCTTAATCTTAAAATGCGGGTGAGATTGTCCAACTTTAAACCCTCCAATTAATTATTCATTGTCGTCGACGAAGACCTAGACGCTGCTTCATCCGCTTTCACACAATCAATCGCAACAACCAATGCAATCATCACAGGCTCCATCTCTTCTTTCAAAATACCCACCTTGTAGCTATCTCCCCAAGTAAACCATTCCTTCTTCACCTGGCCGACCACTTCGCCGCTTTGCAGCACTTGGAAATTCATATCCCACCAGTTCCCTTGCACTTCGATCCCAGCAGCATCAATTGAATATTTGGCTTTGAAGAATGTAAACTCTTTTTTGATCGTCAATACCTCTTGTCCACCGACTTCTACTAAAAACTTTGGTAAAAAGCTAAACATTTTCTTCGTAATTACAGCGATGACGTCTCGTTCTGTATTCAAAATGGTGAACGTCTTTGGCACCTTCATAAAGCTGCCTTCGACCACATATACATCATTCTCCTGTTGATCTTTTACGGTAAACCTACCGCTCAGACTAAATACTTTCTGTTTCATATAAAGTTGTTTCATATGTACCTCCGATTAAGTTCAAAAATTTATCCGAATCTTACCTTACCCCTGATTATACCAAAAAATAGAATGTGCAAAAAACCACCTGATAGTAGGTGGTTTTCGATTACTGATCCATTTTCAGAGATTCTTTTTCATATGTTTGAAAAGCATCTTCCATTCCCATGATGACCTCTTTAATTTTGACATAACCACTTGTGTAAGGAATAGAATCTCTAATCTCTTCCCACATAAAATGATAGAACTTCAGGTCATCCGTTTCACACATCACAAAATCTGTGTAATCCTTACCTGGAAGAGCTTCAGCATCAAAAAAGCGCACCGTCACATGTTCCTCATATTTCTGCATCAATTCTTGCAGCGAAGCCGCATGGGTTCTGCGCTCCTCTCGTGGTAATGCAAGCCAAGATGGATAGAACTCTAATAAAACAACCATCATATATTTCATCATCAAGCCCCTCGATTCTTCTATGATGTGATGATTGTACGCCAGTTCTAGAGAATGTGCATTAACATAGGTTAATGTTCAGCAGGATGCAGCAGCCTGCTCAGCGAAACTGGAGAAATACCGATATATGAGGCAATATGATATTGAGCGATACGTTGATGTAACCCGGGATATTTCAATAAAAACGCCTGATATCGCTCAATTGCCGGCAAATATAGCAGTTCCCTCTCACGCTCTTCCTTTCTCGTATACAGCCTTTCAACACTCACCCGAACAAACCGCTCCCACATATGACTGCTGTCCATCAATATTTGAAGTAGATCATACGGAATTTCAATCACGATAGAATCCTCCATCGCTTCAATCGAATAAGGAGAAGGCTGCCCGTTGATCATACTTGCATAAGAAGTAGCAAAATCATCTTCCAACGTAAAAGCCACGTTGTACTCCCTTCCATCCGGTAACAAATAGAAGAGACGGAAGAGCCCCGTTAGACAGAAATAAGCATGCTTCACTGGATCGCCAGCCTTGATCATGCATGTACCCGCTTTTAATTGTTTAATCGCTGTTCCATCTTTGAAAGCTTGCCAATGATTTTGTTCAATTGGATATTTCGATATTTTGGTTTTGAAGGTGTCGTATGGGTCAGTTATTTTGTCCATCTGTAAGTAACCTCTCGATTAATAGAAGAATTGATAAAAAATGGTGTCAGAAAACACTCAGGTTATAATGGAAATATAAGCGAAGATGAGGGGAGAAACAATGAAAAAAATCACTTTTTTTGAGTGGACCATCCATTTACAAGCAGACTTAACAGCGATTACAGATCATTATGAAAAGAAAATGGTCATTTTAGAGCCATCTATTGAACTAAATAGCATCATCTGGTTGGATGACAACAACGAGCTACAAATCAAACCTACTTGGGATTGTGTCATTTCAATTGATCCAACCAATAAATCACTGACAATCCGGCAAACAAAAGAAGTATTCGGAGATGTGTACGAATGAAAATAGGAGGAACTATGAAGAAAACTACTTTTTATGATTGGACCGTTCACTATCCTGAACATTTAACAGCAGTCAAAGATGATACAGAAAAGAAAATGGTTTTTCTAGAACAAACGGTTGAATTTAAAGGAATGATCCGTATTGATGAGAATGATGAACTGCAAATAACGCCCACTTGGGATTGTGTCATTATTATGAATGCAAAACAGATGTCTGTCACAGTTCGTGATGCAGAAGACTTTGTAGGTTTACCATAGAAATAAAAAAGTCTCGTTTGAGGAAAATCACTCAAATGAGACTTTTTTTATTTATTATTTAATATCCATTTACAAAGCACTCTATAGTTTCTAATTCATCTTCTTTCAGTTCTCTGTTCACGTACTTTTGATATTCATTCGTGATTTTCTGCTTATCTCCACCACATAGATCAGTGAATTTCGCAATCTTCCTAAGCTTGTCTGTTTCCTGTCGAAACTCCTCTTTTGTCCATGGTCTTTGGTGCGATGGAATATACGTATCGGCATCAAAAGCATCTAACTCATCTAAAAGACGCAAGATTTCATTCAACGTAAAATGTACTTTTTCTGCATACATTTTCGGATAAATGCAATCTCCTAGGAATAGAATTTTCTCTTCTTTCACATACACGATCACTGAATCTGCGGCATGATCGCCTCCAACATGCTGCACAACACAAGTCACCCCGCCAAGATCAATCTCCATCCGACGATCAAACGTCACATCCGGTAAAACGACCTGAATTTCTCGATGATTCTTATATTCTTCTTTGATAGCCTTCGCGCAAAACTCAATCTCCGTTCCTTCCCTCACCCGCTCATCAATCGCCTCATCTGACCAAGAAAACGGAAGAAGCTTCTCCATTTCCTTTCTGGTTTTTACAGAAGCAATTGAAACCGCATGAGGCAACGCCGGTAGACCAAAAATATGATCCCAATGCCAATGAGTGAGGACAACAAGATCGGGAGAGGCGAGCTCATGCTTTAAAGTTTTTTGGATGAAATAGTTCGCATGATCTTCTGAATTGCCTGCATCGATCATTAATGTTTTGTTATTGCCTACGACCATGCCTAGGATGGGGCGGTCGGTGAGTGATACTGGTGTGATATAGGAGAAGGTTTGGCCTATTTTTTTGATTGTGTGCATGGTGTGCCTGCTTTCTAATATTCAGATTTTATTTTCGTAGTGCGAAGGTAAACCGAATCCTATTTCTTTAATAAGTATTTGGCTAACTTTCGATCTTCCTTATCCTTTGTCTTCACAGCAATATGTTCAATCAATTTTCTTGTGGCCATTTGCTGCGAATACGAAGGAGACCATTCTTTTAATACACTTAAAGCATGATACTGTAAATTTCCATCATCTGATCTAAGTGCAGCTTGAATCAATGGCAATCCTACACCTTCGTGTTCATATAAATCTTGCACAATATATTGTAAACAAGCCACTTCATCATCTGAAAGACTTGATAACGATAAATGTGTTTCTGCAAATGTACAAAGCTCTCTAATATTCTGGTGATGATTTGTGTCCATCACAGCAAAGTATATTTCACTATTTGCCGGATCTTTCTCAAGTAAAGCAAATAGATGCTCAATCACATCTAAACGATAAAAGAGAGCGATTTTAAGTGCTTGGGAGCTAAAACCCTGTTGTAACGAATCGATTGCAAGCTTTGGCCATCTACTGTCATTGATAAACGGTTGAACCGCTTCCTGGACAGCCTTATAATCGCCCTGTGTCCCTGAATCATTCAATCGTTCTTCCCAAATCTCTTGTTCATCATTTAAAAACTCATTTATTTTCAATATTGGATAAAAGTCCTCAATTGCTTGGCAGTGCTTATGAGCATGGTGAATAAATCGGCAGAGAACTGAGCTTGCATTTGAATACTCATCGATTCCGTAGATAGAAACCTCATCTTCTAATAATGCTTGAATGATGAGACTCGCTCCATCGTATAATTCTTTGGAAATTTCATCTTCTGATAAAGCTGTTTCCAGATCACCATTAAGAGCACAAGTATAAGCTAAGTATTCATTCATAATTGTGTTTTCGCAGCCCTTTGTTAGTAGCCATCGTTTTATTTCTGGCGTCGATGCTTCCAATTGCTCAACAGCCGAAATCTTCCCCCATCCATCGACGGACTTTGCAAGACGCCAAACATGTTCGTTTCCTTGAATTGTGCCATTCTTCAATGCAAACACGACATAAGAAGTAAATTCTTCATGCATACCTATTGTGAATAAAAGCTCTTTGTATTTTTCACAGTTTGTACATCCCAGTATCATGACTGCAAATTTGACTACCTCCCGATGTGCTGCATGTTCAAGAAGCCATAACGCTTCTTGCTGTACACGGGATTCATCCCATTGTGTTTGCTGAAATCGTTCATTTAATTCACTACTGCGGCTCGCCATATTGTTAGAAATAATTTTTTCATATGTTTTCTTTCTAGTTTCGTTTGTAGGATGATTCAGTTGTATTTCAAAAAGCTTCAATAATTTCTTTACATAAAAAGGGGCAGGTCGTTCATCTACATAATAATCAGATAAACCGGGAGCCAATCGTGGTTCATTTTCGTCAAATAAATAATCTTCATCGGGTAAACGGTCGTCTACTATTTTATGATGTGATTGAATTTGTTGCTGAATAAAGGGAACGATTTTCTCTTTATGATCCCAAGGTAGAAAGTCTATCTTCATTGAATCATCTAAAACCGTTTCATGATCTACTTTCACAATACAACGAAATCGTACATACCCACCAAGTTTAACGGACACTTTGTGTTTTGTACCATCTTGAAGCTCCAATATCCCTGACAATTTTGAATAAGGGATCATATGAGTCAATAAACTTTTTCGTTGTTTTTTATCAACTGTCACACCATCAATGATTAGTTGCTCTTCTTTTATTTGATTTATAATTTCTATAGAATGCCCTTTATATTCAATTTTCCATGTTTTATTTATTTCTTTTTCTACGTCTTTTATTACGTTACGTATTTCATGTTTAAAATCAGCTTTGAAACCCATGAAAGTCTCCTTTAAGAACGCAATATGTCCTTATATATGTTCGTTGTCAAATACTGAAATAATAATTCAATATTAATTACTTAAATAAAGCTTCACTTTTATTTTATAACTCCCAGAATCATTACTAATTAACTCCTTCATACATATTTTTTAACAAATTTAACAAAATCCACATTAACTATTTCGATCTTATTTAATAAATCACTATGTTTATTTTTATTCTGAAATAAATATGCAACCGCTACTAATGTATCACGAAATGTAAAGTTACTATTATTTAATAAATAGTTTAAAATCAACTTTATTTTCGATCCATTTATGACATTTTTTCTTTCTAAATGCCGACAAATTAATACATATAAGACGGTAAATTGAGATGGATTGAATTGAATATATCTCCAGTTTTCAACTAAATTCTTTAACTCTTTATCACTTAACACTTTCCATTTACCAGAGAAAATAATATTATTTAATATTTTTCTATTATCTTCGCCTTCAATTGATATGTATTCATCTAATATTTCCTTGTACCTTTTCAAATCTATACCGCTCTCTTCTTCTAATCTACATAATTTATTAACTAATTGAATTAAGTTACCATTATTAATTATTTCTTTAGTTCTTTTATCTATAATTTTTTCACTAGTGAAGGATACCATTTCTTCACCATAGTCAAAGCCAATTACTTCAACTGTATTTTTATATTCTTCTGGACTTAAGAATTTTGTTTTCGAGGAATTTAACACTAACTCTTCATTCCATAGTAAATAGCTTATTTCATTAAGCAAGTTATTATTTCTTTTATAGTCCATCTCACCATCTAAATAAATAAAATACATATCATCAACAAATCTAATTAGATTTATGTTTTCTCTTGAAGCTATTTTCTCTATTTTTGAATCAAAGTCTTGCAAATATACTTGAGATAATATTGATGAACCTATTGAATAATGAAATTGTGGTAAACAATCAAATCCACAAAAATTAAGAAAATAACTCAAATCATCAATAATCTTATTTTCTCCTAGTAACGTTTTTAATTTATTTATCAACGATTTTAATTTAATCGAGTTAAAAAAATCCTGTAAATCTATTTTTAACACGGGAAAATCAAAGTATCTCTCTCTCTCTTTTTGAAAACTGCTATAACTTTTATTAAATCTAGCATTTTGTTTGACATCCGAATGATTAGAACTTATGTCTAAAAATCCTGAATAAAATATCTTCATTCGTTCTTTTGAGAAATCTAATTTAGTATCTTCATCTAAAAACAATTTGGCTATTCTAAAAACAATATAAGTATAATAGGTATAGTATATTGGACTTATCAAATACATATTTCTAGGTGTAAAATAATCGTTCTTATAAATAAAATCTCTTGCTTTAAAAGGGTAATTATTTTCACAAAAATCTTTAACATCTCTTTCTAATTCAATTTTAATAGCCGAGAAACTATGTTTATCAAAGTAATTGGTAATAGCAATAGTTTGTGGATTATATTTTTTAGATTTGGACATTGATAATATATACTTATATGTAAGCTCAATTAGTTCCATCATATCACTCACTTTAGAAAATAAATATAAATAGTAACTATAGGAAATAAGAGTATGGCCATATTAACATGTAATAAAATGTTGTCTACTGTAAAATCTTTTATTTTCTTTTTCTTAAATTCTTTATCTTCTATTATTTTATTAAATCTATGTTTTGCATCATCAACAGAATCATGATTTTCGTTATTCTTAAGTATTGACTGATACTCAAACATAATAATATCAAATCTCTCTATTAATGACTTGTCATCACTATTACTATTATTCTTTTCTAAAAACAACTTTTTTAACTTTAAAATTAAGTCTTCTATATCTAATTGATGATAGTGTGTTTTTAAAGCCCTCTCATTATAATTCAACTCATTTACATAGTATTGTAATAGGATTACGTAAATCGAGAAAACTCCAGCAATTAAGCTAAAACCACTATTTGAAAAACTAGGTTCTACTTCCTTTCCTCCAAGAGACAATAACACAAATATTACCGCTTCAATGTTTAACCAGAAAAAAATTATTTTCCATTTGTCACTATACTTCTTTAAACGTTTACTCATTTCTATTCTATTATTTCTAGTTCTATTTAAAGTATTAATTTTTGTTTCTATCTCTGATATTATAGTTATATTTTTGTACTCCTTCTTCACAATTCCGCTCCTTTCTTAATATAAAATACTATATATATTAATACTAACGATTTGATTTTACTTATGATAAGGCTCTCCGTAATGCACCTAAGTGAGGTTTTATCTAAAGGCAGCTCCTAACACGAATGATAGTCACTGCTCAATACTTTATATTATAAAACTCTCGCCCTTTAATACATTTTTAAAAGGCTCTTGAGCATTTTTTTAAAGTCTAAAAAAATATTTTACTTTTTTAGGTCTAAACTACCTATCTATTTAACGAATTTTTTTACAAATTTAGCGCTCTTAATAGAATAGTTCCAGAGATGTCATCTTTTAAGATTTCTCTTGAAGAACTTATTGCTCTATCAGGGCTAAACAAATGAAGCTCTATACGATTATATCTATTCTTATTTTTCTTCATTATAAAATCCACTAAGTAGGGAGTAATATCTAAAGGAAATTGTATAATCTGATGCCATTCTTCATTAATCAAAGCCTTAATTTCGAGTATCAATTTATTATGATTTTCTAGTACTACAGGTCCAACGGTTACTAGATTTGTACCTTTATAAAGAGTTAATAATTCTTTTGGAGCCTCTGCAAATAAAGATAATGTACTTAATCCTGTAGGATACTTTTTTAAATACACACCCTTACTTATCTCTATTTCTCCAGCTTTATTTTGTAAATAATCTTGTAATATATCTTCAATCATTGTAAAGACTGATGAAAATGCCGCTACATTAACTCCCTTAAATTCTTCATTTTCAATATGTTTAATAAAATTGCTTTTACTTAATGCAATATTTTGTCCATCTTTAGCTACTTTGGATAAGTCCCCTTCTTGTTCTTCATACTTCATAATTTTAAAATCTAAAATACCTATATCACTAGACTCTTTATTTATTTTAAGTGCATATAAATTAGGAATTAGTAGATGTTTTTTTGTAATTTTATCGAATTCTTTTACCATATATAGTCTTCTTCCATTAATATCTTCTCTAAATAAATCCTTATCGAAATAATAATGTTCGATACTAATATATGGTGTGTCTTTACGGTGCTCTGGTACTGGTAACAACATAGAATACACATTGTTCCCATGATATAATACTTCAGCATCTCCAAATTCACTATTAATATCATCAGCATCTCTATCAAAAATAAATATTTTACAATATTCATTCTCCAATAAAGCATGATAATCACGAATTTTTTTTAATTTATCGTTACCCATCTGAGTTTTTTTATCAGGTTCAAAAAATTCAATATCTAAGCTTTGAAACATGTCATTTCCATTTAACTTTTTTAAAGCATATTTTAAATGTCTCCAGTCTGTTTGTCCTTCTGTAATAATTATATTTTTACTAGGATTAGTTAGTTCATCTAATCTAACGTTTAAGATAGGAAGATATTTTTTTATAAATACCTCTATAATTCCATCGGAGGAGGCTATTTTAAAAAGAATTTCATCTTCTTCAGGGGAACATTCAGTTTGAACAATTCCGCTTTTGTTTAAATACAGCCTATCCTCATCCTCATTCCCATATAAAAATATATCATCATCTAAGAGCATAAGATCCTTCAGCTTAAATTTAAAATAGGCACAATTACTCGAGTTTTTAGAAGTATGTGATACCATCTTTATATAAATCCAATTATCTTCAAATTTCTTTAGTATTTTAAAACCCAAATTCAAATCTATAATTTTCAAACGAATATCATGTTCCATATTCATCCCCCTTATAATAAGAACTCTATTACATCAGATTATATATATATTTCTTCAAAAACCTCATTCACTTATGATAAGGCTCCCCCCGCACAATCCGAAACGCCCGATAAATCTGCTCCACCAACACCAACCTCATCAACTGATGCGGGAACGTCATTTTCGAAAACGACAGTTTCTCATTCGCCCGCTGCATGACAGCGTCGCTTAATCCAAGGGATCCACCTATGACAAAACATACCTTACTTTTTCCGTATGTTGCCAGCTTATCTATTGTATCGGCTACTTCTTCGGAAGTTTTCATTTTTCCTTCGATGGCGAGGGCGATGACGTGGGCGTCTGGGTTGATTTTGCTTAGGATGCGTTCGCCTTCTTTGTCTTTGATGATTTTCATGTCTTGCTCACTGAGATTCTCGGGTGCTTTTTCGTCTGCGAGCTCAATGATCTCGATTTTTGCGTATGCCTGTAATCGTTTTGTGTATTCGGCTATGCCTTGCTTTAAATATTTCTCTTTTAGTTTTCCTACTGTGATAATTGATATATTCACAGGTCATCCCCACCTTAAGAACAAGTTATTCATATAAGTTATCAACAATTGTGGATAAAATTTGTGTATTTTGTGTCCGATCATTCGTTCCCCACTATATATATTGCAGGTTCATCGCACAATTCACAGGTTGTGGATAAGCTGTGTGTATGTTCGATTTTTCTGAATTCTGGCGGTGTTTCGTGATCATCTATGTACATGTCTAGTACGGTTTCTATATGTTCTGCACAAGCATAAAGTGATTTGTTCATAAGTTTCTAATTCCTCCAATATATTATCTGGTTATTCACAAGTATTTCGCTCATTGTTCAATATAACCGATTTATTCACATGTTAATAGTCTTTTACCATTTTCCACACCTTTTATCCACAAACCAAATAAAAAAGCCTCCACTCCTGTGAAGGCTTCCTTCTATCAAAACGGATTGTAAAATCTCGTTCCTCTAACAAATGTAATCACTAGCGACACAATCAGTACCGCTCCAACAAAGATTAACGCCGCATAATCTGCTTTTTGAAAGTCTTTCGCCGTAAACCATGTGCGCTTTTTATGCTTTCCAAACCCGCGCAATTCCATCGCATTGCTGATCTTTTCAATCCGCTCTAGGCTGGAGAAAATCAGCGGCATCACAATCGAAAGCGCATTTTTAATCCGTTTTCCCAGTTTTTCATTCTTCGATAAATCAATGCCTCTTGCTTGCTGAGAAATGGCAATCGTTCGAAAATCACGCTGAATATCTGGAATATAGCGTAGCGCAATCGCTACCGCATACGAAATCCGGTAGCTGACCCCGATTCGGCTGAGCGATGAGGCGAATTCACTTGGATTTGTTGTCACGATAAACAAAAGCGCCGCTGGCATCACAGTCACGTATTTCAGTGTAATGTTCAATTGATAGAAAAGCTGTTCAAGTGTGACATTGTACCAGCCTGCAATATGAAATAGCTCGTGCTTTGCTCCGTAGATGGCGACACCTTGCTGGGGCGCAAAGACGTAGATGGCGATGTTGTTGATCACAAGAAAAATCGCCAGGACGATCACCACAAAGGAGATATCACGAAATCGTACGTTTGATAGCTGAAAGAACACGATACTGGCAACTAGCATAAACACTAATACGCCTGTATCATATGTGAGCATCGCTGCGGATGACCAGAGGATAAAGCAAATGAGTTTGGTTGCCCCTGTCAGCCGGTGAATTGGCGATGGGCGATCGATATAAGACAGCATGTCTACAGCCATGTCATTCGTTCCTTTCTGTCAACCTCAATGAAGCGATCCACGAGTTCATTTGGATTTGGCCAGTCTGCTTTTAGCGCCAGTTCATACAGCGACGTTTCCTTTAAGCTCGCCTTTTGGACTAGCAACTGATCTGTCAGCACTTTGGCTGGTGTATCATCTGCGATTTTTTCTCCATCTGAAATGACGATGGTTCTTGTTGTGTATTCGAGCATGAGATGCATATCATGGGTGATCATCAAGATCGTGACGCCCTGCTGATTTAATTGCTCTAAAAACGTCATCATCTCTGTGTAATGTCTAAAATCCTGTCCGGCCGTTGGCTCATCTAAAATGATGATTTCTGGCTCTAACACAAGAATGGATGCAATGGTGACGCGCTTTTTCTGTCCAAAACTGAGTGCTGAGATCGGCCAATTTCGAAATGGATACAGCCCGCATACTTTTAAGACTCGCTCCACTCGTTCCTTGATGTCGTCTTCCTTCACACCTCTTAAAACGAGACCGAGTGCGACTTCATCAAAAATCATTTGTTTCGAAATCATTTGATTTGGGTTTTGCATGACGACACCGATTCGTTCGGAGCGCTGTTTGATGGTGTCTCCTGTGATGTCATCGCCATTTAAAAGGATTGTCCCTTTTGTTGGCTTTTCAAATGCGCAGAGCACCTTGGATAGTGTCGTCTTGCCTGCGCCATTGGCACCGGCGATGCTGATCATTTCTCCTTTTTTGACGGTAAAAGAGATGTTGCTCAGCGTGTTTGGTCTTGTCGGATAATCAAAGCTCAGCTCACGCACTTCTAGTAAATCCGGCGATTCATTCTGCTCGACTGATGGCTCAGATGCTTCCATCCATTGCTCGATTTTCTCTTTTGCCTCGTCATTTAAGGTGAAATGCTGTAAATCAGCGATTTGATCTCCTGCTGCAATCGGAATGCCTGCATATTTCATCGCTCTCACATATAAAGGCTCACGTAAATATGCCGCTTCTAATACATTTGAGGCGAGCAATTCATCTGGTGTCATATCCGCTGCAATCGTGCCGTCATTGACAACGATGATGCGGTCGACATGGCGGAAGAGGACGTCTTCCAATCGATGTTCCACCATCACGACCGTTTTTTTCGTTTCTTTTTGCAGACGGTCAATGAGGTCGATCACCTCTTTTCCTGTTGCGGGATCAAGGCTTGCCAGTGGTTCATCAAACAGCAAAATGTCGACATCGTTGACAAGTACGCCTGCGATGGCGACACGTTGTTTTTGACCGCCTGACAGCTCATGCACGGATGATGCCAGTTTGCCGTCTACCTCTGTTAATTTTGCCGCTTTCTCGACACGTGTTTTCATTTCTTCGCGTGTGACTTGATCATTTTCTAGTGTGAACGCGATATCTTCTCCAACGGTCAGCCCGATAAATTGTCCATCAGGATCTTGCAGCACCGTTCCGACGAGCTGTGAGAGGGAGAAAATGTTCTCTTTCTCTGCATTTTTCCCGCCGATGTGAAGACTTCCTTCCATAGAACCTTTATAAGACGCAGGAACTAGCCCATTGATACAATGGGCTAGTGTGCTTTTTCCCGATCCAGACGGGCCTGCGATGAGGACTTTTTCTCCTTCATAGATGGTCAGGTTGATATCTTTCAATGTTGGTTCTGCCTGACTGCGATACTTGAATCCGAAATGTTCGAATTGAATCATCGGTTTCTTCATTTATGTGTTCCACCTTGCTTCATGATGTTTCTTTCGATAGACTGCCGCTTTTGCTTCTTGTTTTCGCATAAGCCGCAATGATGATGGTGCCTAGTACACCGACTGTGATGATGTTTGAGATTCCTGCTACGATGCCTTGAACAAACACTTTATTTGCAGGTTCTGCATAGATCACAATGTCGAGTACCGGCGCAATGACAAACCAGCCTAATGCTTGTGCGCCGGCTTGGACGGCGTTGAAGAGCGTGATTTTTTTCCAGCCAAAGTCGCCCTCTTCTACTTTTAAACGGTTCGAAATGAGGCCGATCAATAAACCAACAACACCCGAAACGATAATCCAGCTCCACCAAGGTCCAAATGTGGTGGCATCTTTAATGAGATGACCAATAAATCCAATCAATGCGCCTGCAATAGGACCAAATAACACGGCCATTAATGCAAGGAACGCGTACGATGTTTCAATTTGTGTATTCGGAATCCCAGTTGGAATGGAGACGAAGCGTCCTAAAATGACAAAGACGGCTGCGCCAATCCCGATGGCAACGACAGTTTTCGTTGAAAGTTGTTTACCTGCCATGATGTTTCCTCCTCTTATTCGTATATAATGCGCGGAGCTTTGCGAATCGAAAGGCGCCAGCCTGTGCCTGTACCGATGTTATAAGCCTTTGCAAATGACCCTTGATTGATCGCCACGCCTAAATGATCGAGTGAATTGACATATACGAGTGGTTCGCCTACCTTTAAATCGGCAAAAGATCGTCCATAGGTCATGATATTTTTATACACATTTTTTGGCCCGTTGGCAATGGTAACTTCTATTGCATCCCCATAATTGATTGAAAGCTGTTCAAATAACGTATGATGAATGTTTGTCCATAGGTTTCCGAACCGCACATCTAAAATATCAATCGTCCCTGTGATCACTTCTTCTTCCGCATAAGCTTGTACGACTGGAAGGTGAATAATGTCCTCTATATTCGCCTTTGGCCCGACCTCTTCAAAAGAAATCACACCTGAAGCAATTCTCGCGCCTGTATAGGCGTAAATGTCTCTACCATGGAAAGTATGTGATTTTCCTGACTTCGGCAGACGGTTGATGGTTTCATCTAAATACCGAGCCTCCACGATACCAATATCCTGTGCGACATGCGTAAGTGTCCCATTATCAGGTGTGATGATGTAGTGTGAGCTTGTTGTTTTGACGACGAGGCTCTTTCGCTCTGATCCAACGCCTGGATCAACAACGGAGACAAATACCGTTTCTTCCGGCCAATATGTGACCGTCTGAAGCAAGCGATAAGACGCTTCCCAAATGTCGTATTGGGGAATGTTGTGAGTTAAATCAAAAATGCGGATGCCGCTTCTCACTGTATTGGCTACGCCGTACATTGCGCTGACCGCTCCATCATCAATACCGAAATCTGATTGTAAAACCAATGCATGTTCACTCATGTTAATCTCCCTTTCATTTGAAAAAATGGTTGTAGTGTTTCACGTGGAACATTTGAACATTTGTATGAAAAAAAGTGGACAATAAAAAATACCCCATCCTTATCTATGAATCATAAGGACGAGGTATTTGTCTCGTGGTACCACCTTTATTTACTGTTTGCTCGCGCTAAACAGCCTCTACAAGTACAAAGCTCCAATTTGGCTCATATACTGTGGTTTTGATAACGAGTACCAACTCTCGTCGTCACCTACTAATATCATGGATATGTTCAGCACGAGGCTCAGAGACCATTTTTCGAATCATTATTTTTGCTTCTTTTCAGCTACCGAAGCTCTCTGTGGAAAAATTGATGATTGTACTTTCTCTCGTCATTGCCTGTTTAACTATCTTGAATTAAAGCTATCATACATGATGTTTTTTGATAAATCAAGATATTTTTCTGAACATTTTTAAAAATGAGTTAACTGTTCTGGAAGAGTCTTCTTTTTTATAAAATTTAAGCAAATGTTAAAGAGCGAGATATGGTGTCTTTCTTTTCTAGGGGTATAATAAAGATGAAGGGAGGTACAGTGTGTGTGGACCATCTGTATGAATGAATTTAAGCAGCTCTTCAAAAGCAAAAAATCCATCTTAACAATTGTTATTATTTTCATTTTATCTACTTTTGTATCAAGTCTTCCATTTATAGCTGCTTATCAAGGGAAGTGGGAACAGGCAAAGGACCCTTATTCCATTGGGAATGAACTAGTGATTTCGTTATTTGGTTTCTTCCTTATTTTTTTATTATCTCATGATATTTTGAGCCGCGAAATTCATTTGAAAACCATTCGTTTTCTCGTCAGCAAAACGACCCGTTTAAACATTGTCATCGGGAAATATCTTGGGCTGATGCTGTTTTGGCTCAGTTGCATTATGACCACATATATATTAAATATGGTGATTTCACATCGTTTTCTGTTCTCTGATGCCTTAAAAATATTAACGTTTATCAGTGTCGGCATCTCCTGTGCTTTGTTTTTGTCCATGCTCTTTCCAACACCACAGAAATCGATGTTTGTTGGCATGTTGTTTTCCTTTCTATTTCCGATCATGAGCATGATGTCTGTTCTTTCTTCAGAACGGTTGATTCACTGGTTCCAATACGTGACGCCTTATTATTATGCGCGCTGGAGTGAACCGCTGACCTATGTGCTGATGAATGCCGCATTGACTGTTGTCTTACTCGTTGGAACTGCACTACTGTTTCAGAGGAGGGATGTCTAAGTGCTTCACACAAAAGGGCTGACAAAAAAATATCGGACAAAAGTCGCAATAGATCATATTGATCTTGATATCCATCAAGGGGATATCTTCGGCCTCATTGGACCGAAGGGTGCTGGTAAGACGACCTTTTTTAATATCATTACAGGGATCTCCCGCCCCACCTCTGGCACGTTTATCATGATGAACATGACGTCGTTAAAAAAAGTACGTCATCATATCGGTGTTCTGCCTGAATATACAGATTTATATGAAGGGCTGACTGCTATTGAGCATATTGCCTATTTATCGAAAATTACGGGTACTCGCCAGAAAACGAGCTATTATGAAGAATTACTCGAATTTGTTGGCTTACATCGTTATCATCAAGAGAAAGTCGGTGCCTTTACACCTGGGATGAAGAAACGGCTCGGAATGGCTCAGGCCATCGCTCATCGGCCTGACTTTATTTTACTTGATGAGCCTTTTGCGGATATTGATGCAGATTCTATCTTACATATCCAGCGGGTGATTGAATCGTTAAAATTCGAAGGAAAAACCGTCTTTTTAACAGCAGACGAGCCAAGGTTCACCCAGCCTATTTGTACCAAAACAGCTTTCATATCTGAAGGAAAAATCGTGTCCTCAAGTACTCATCCTCAAGAGAAAACCATCACGTCCTCAACCATTCGTGCCACCTTCAAGCATGCATGGATTGATGATGAGGTGAAGCCTGTTCTCACGCAGTACTTACAAAGTGTGGGAACAGACCTTGTGATCAGAGATGACGAGACCTCATTGTTGATTCGTTCAGAAGCTCAAGTCCCAGCCATCATCCGTGCGTTTGTGAAATGCAAAGTCGACCTATACCGAGTCACGGCGCAAGATGCCATGATGTCCACATAAAAAAGTACCGTACGCTCACTGCACGGTACTTCTCTTTTTTTATAAAGGCTTGCTCATGTAAATCCCAGTCTCAGCAAATCCCGTTTTCTCATAAAGTGAGCGGGCGATTTGATTATGGGCAAAGACATGCAGCGATAGTTTCTTCACACCTAATGACTTTGCCTGCTCTTCTAATGCCGTCATGGCCTGTTTTGCCAAGCCTTTTCCTCGATACGCTTCAAACAAAATAAAATTATAAATAAAGCCTTCATGCTGGGGATGATCTGGATCATAGCAAAGCCATACCCACCCAATGGATTCGTCTCCATGCATGAAGGTCCACAGCTCATGATCCTCTGTCTGAAGTCCTTCAGGAAGCAACCGGTCAAATTGTTCCTCTGCGTTCTTTTGCGCTTCTTCCTGATCCCATGTCCCTGCGAGTACCTTTTCTCCTGCGTACCTCTTAATAGACTCCTCTATTAAGACGTCATAATCCGTTTGTGACATCGGCTGTAATGTGACCAAATCCTCTCTCCCCCTTTTCTTTATCATATGCCGGGCATATAAAAAAAGCCAGTCCCCTATAGGAACTGGCTAGCCTCCGAACCGATCGGTTTGGGAGAGCTTGATCTCGACTGATTTTTTCTTTCCGCTTCGGTAAAATTGCACCTTTACCTTGTCGCCGACTTTCTTTTGATAAAGATATTTACGCAGATCGACGATATTCTGTACTTGCTTGCCGTCAAACGATGTCACGACATCCAGCTCTTTTAGCCCCGCTTTTCCTGCTGGAGACAAAGGCTCGACACTCATCACGACGACTCCGGTTGTGACCTTTGATGGCAGTTTTAATGTTTCCTGCCAATGATAGCTTGCAATATCTGCTAGTGATTTCATCCCAACACCAAGGTACGGACGCTTCACCTCTCCATAGCGCTCTAAATCCTCTATGACAGGGATCACCAGATTCGCAGGAATAGACAGCCCAATCCCTTCCACCTCTGACTCCGCAATCTTCATTGAATTGATGCCGATCACTTTACCGTCCATATTGATCAAGGCTCCGCCGCTGTTCCCAGGATTAATGGCGGCATCCGTTTGCAAAACTTCCGCATTCCAATCCGTCTGTCCATCACCATTAGAATCAACAGGGATTGCACGCTCCGTTCCAGAAATCACACCTTGTGTGACGGAGCCAGCAAATTCAAGGCCTAATGGATTTCCAATGGCGATGACAGGCTCACCTGGTTTGACATGGTCTGAATTGCCGAAGGCAGCGGTTTTCTTGATCTTATCACTTTTGACCGTGAGTACCGCTAAATCCATCAGTTGATCACTGCCGACAAGATTTGCCCCGATCCTTGTCCCGTCCTGAAGGCTCACTTCAAGCTGGTTTGCGCCTTTGATGACATGATGGTTGGTCACGATATAAAAGGTGTCACCCTTTTTTTTATAAATCACACCTGACCCGCTTCCTGCTTCACCGCCTTCTTCCCAAAAGCTCGACTTTTGAATGTTAATGACGCCGACAACTGTATCCGACATACTCGATACCACTTTTGTGACCGCATCATTCACGTTCACATTGACGGTCTTTAAAGGGCCATCTGATGCCTGCTGATCTCCAGCTGACTGCCAGCCAAAGGGGCTGCCGCTTTGGCCAGACACATAGGGGAAAAAGAATCCCATTAAAAAAGCTCCTACCAATACACCGATCAGACCAGATAGGAAATATCCTTTTCTGCTTCGTCTCGGCTTCCACTCTACATCGCGATAATCCACTATGTTTCCTTCCTTTCAGTGAATAGATGATGTATATAGTGTTGGTAAGAAGCTCTTATCTTAATCATACGATTGTAAAAATCATACGGCGCAAAGCGGGGTTGCTTTTTTCGGGTCCGTATCATATAAATCAAAGCCGTCCCCTACAACAAAGCCCTTCATTTCAAGCGTCTGCTGGACCGCCATACGGGCTAAGTCCTTCATGTTGTTGTCTTGACTCAAGTGGGCCAAATAAATGCGTGAGGTGGCGTCTCCAATCACGTCTGTCATAGCAAGAGCTGCATCTTCATTGGATACGTGTCCGACATCGCTCAAAATTCTGCGTTTAATACTCCATGGGTAGCGTCCCATTTGCAGCATGCCGACATCATGGTTGCTCTCAAATACGAACGTATTGGCTGATTTAATAATCCCTTTCATCCGGTCACTCACATAGCCTGTATCCGTCATAAGGGCAAGTTTACGCCCGCCATAATGGAATACATAAAACATGGGCTCTGCCGCATCATGTGATACGCCAAATGATTCAACATCGAGACCGCCGAATGATTGAACCGTCTCCATATCAAAGTGGAATTTCTGCTCCGTATCCACTTTCCCAATATGTGACTCCATCGCCTTCCATGTTTTCGCATTTGCATAAACAGGAAGCTTGTACTTTCTTGCCATCACACCGAGTCCTTTAATATGATCTGAGTGCTCGTGTGTGACAAAAATTCCGTCCAAGTCTTCCGGCTTGCGATCGATTTGACCAAGCAGCTCTACCATCTGTTTGCCGCTTAAGCCCGCATCTACTAAAAAAGCATGCTCGTCTGTTTCTAAATAAAAAGCGTTCCCCGTACTTCCGCTCGCTAGTACACTGAACTGCAAGCTCATGTTCTCTCACTCCAATGAAGATTTGTCTTCTTTCTCTATATGATCAAGGGTTGAGCCATCAATGGCATTGATCAAATATTCTTCCTCTGTCTTTTTCTTTGAACCAGTTGCCACGCCTTCAATCTCTACTCGCCATACAGGAACCATGACTTGAGTGCTTGCACCTGGGTATTGCGTGTAGTAGCCAAGCTCCACTTTTTTCACTGTCGTGTTTTGGCTCAGCATATTTTGTGTATATAAGTCCTTCACCGTTTCAAGCGCTGGGACAAGGGTTTCTTTTCTCACTTCATTAATCGATGTCACCATCGACTGCCGATACGAGACGACCTCGTTTTGATCGTTCACATCCAATGTGATCTTCCCAATAGTTTCGGTGTCATCAAGACCTTCTTGGAAGATGTATTTTCCTTTATACGTTTGGAAAAAGACGATTTCACCTGTTTCTTCATCGATGCTCCAGAGCTTATAATTCTTACCATCCAGTAAACGCTGGCTCACAAGATTGGTCGCTGCTGTTTTCATATCTTTTTTCGGCAATGCAACTGGTTTATTGAAGGTCATTTCAAGCAGGGTGACAGGATCATCTTTCTCGGTTTTCGGGAATGTGCTTTTCGTCTTTTGATCAGCTAATCCGTCGACATCCTTTTTCGTATATTGCTTTTTCTCAGCTGTAATGCGGTATCCAATCTTCGCTTCATCTGATAGATTGCCATATTTGATTCCGTCTGCCTTCATTTCTTCCAGCGTATCTGTTTTTTCGATAATCGCAAAATGATCGGTCGATCGCTTTTCAAAGTATTGAAAACCTAGAAAGATATCGAGAACGAGAAAGGCTAGGATAAAGATCGTTTTGGTCTTATTCCACTCCATGATTCTCGCTCCCCTCTGTCAGCAAATCATTCGTTAAAATGACGGTTTTTCCGTTATATTTCATACACCATACCGGCTCTAGCCAGACAAACATCGCTTGATCCTGATCTGATGCCGTGGATGTCGCTTGATAGGCAGGGAAAATCTGTTCAATTTTCTCTAAATCATCATACTTCGTCTGCTTGATGATCAAGTTTTTCAGCTCTGTCCCATTCATCAGTTTGACCTGTTCACTCTGACTCGCTTTGTTGCCGAGAATGTAGTTTGGACGCTTATAACTCAAGATGTCATCATTCGCCCATTGTACTTCAAGTGATGTCATACCAAATGGATGTTTTGTGCTGTTGACGATCGGCAGTCCATCCATAAACATATTAAAGGACAGCTGCTGGTTGCTGTTGATGCCGAAGTATTGATAATTATCGGTAAAACTTCCGTTATCATTGAAATATTTCACGCTTCGCTTGATCAAATCTCCCGTTTGGAATACGGTACTAGAATTGATATTACGATGCTGATATTGGATGCGGTGGTCTTTTTGATTTGCTTCAAGACGACTCGTTCCATCTGTATACACCGTCCGGTTTAAATTAGACTCTTCCCCAACTAGACTTGGGTCTGTAAACAAAGCGTCCTTGAATTTGCTTGTCTTAATCGTTTCGATAAAGAACATTTTCGCTTCAAGCTGCTTTTGCTTCTGCGGCAGAAGGAAATCTCGTTTTGAATTTGTAGAGAAAGTATATAGATCATAGCGCGGCATCTCGTTTTGAGCGGCGGCAATGCTATCCATCAGATTACGATAGTTGGCTGATTCAATCGTCAGCTCAAGCACCGATTCCTTGCTGTATGAGATCAAATAGACTTTCTTATTGGCCTTATCCGGCTGAGCGAACGGCACAATCATCCGGTCAAACGAGTTGTATTCAATGGATTTATTCGGCCATTTAAACAGCGCTTGGAAAATATCAATCGGAATCGGATCATTGAACACAAGATCCAATGTTTTACCTTGCCCCTCGCGTCCATAGAAGAAATTCTTAAATTTCTGCTCGGAATATTGGTCCGACACATCGGCAATCTCTTTGACATCCCACAGGCTCACATCATTCCAAAAGTTTTGGAAGAGTTCCTTTTGATCCACTTTGAAATGCTCTCCATTGGAATGGATGAACATCTCACGCGGCTTCACGACATCAATGAGACTCCGAGGCTCGTCGCTTGAAATCTTCTTCGTTTCCACGACCTTTGTGCCGGCATCCGCCTGATCCTGCATGACGGGCTGGAACATCCAAATATTCCACGTAAACACAAGACTGATCGCAATTAGGATTGTCAATATAATGGTTTTAAAGGTCTCACGCTTCATCCCAATCATCCTCTTGTTCTTCATTGTACGGAAGGGTAAAGGTTACCGTTGTTCCTTTTCCTTCAATGCTGTCAGCCCAAATATCTCCGCCATGAGCCTGAACCATTTCTTTTGCAATCGCAAGGCCTAGGCCGGTTCCGCCAAGCTTTCTTGTTCTTGCCTTATCCACTCGATAAAAACGTTCAAAGATTTTATCCATATCCTTCTTCGGAATACCGATTCCTTCATCTTTGACGCTGAATAACACAAGGCCCTTCTCCTCGTCCAGATCGACGGTAAACGTAATGTGTCCACCCTCTGGTGAGTATTTCATGGCATTGGAAATGATATTATCGAGCACCTGTGTGATTTTGTCTTGATCAATTTCCACATATATTTCACGCTGCGGCAGGTTGCGGATGAAATCGACATGCTGCTCCTTCGTCATTTCAAAACGATCAATGACGAGCGAGATAAACCTGATAAAATTCGTCCACTCACGATTGAATTGATAATCCTTGCTGTCGAACTTAGACAGCTGGAGCAGGTCATTCACAAGTCTAATCATGCGCTCTGTTTCATTTTGCGTGACACTGAGGAACCTTGGTGCAAGCTCTTTATCACCAATCGCACCTTCAGCGAGTGCCTCAAGATAGCTTCGCATCGTCGTTAGCGGTGTACGCAGTTCATGCGATACGTTCGCCACGAATTCGCGGCGTTCAGCATCAATTTTCTCTTGCTCTGTCACGTCATAAATGACCGCGATCAAGCCATCAATCTTCCCATGCTCTTTCTGGATGACTGAGAAATTGACACGCAAAACAGACAACTGATCTTCGCGTTCAATTTCTAGCAGCATGGAGTCTTGATTTTCGACTAAATCTTCAAATGTATGAGTTTCCTCTAAGCCGAGCAAGGACGTGATCGGCATCTCTAGAGCTGTTTCACGTGAAACATTCAAAAGCTCTAGTGCCGGGCTGTTTAATAGAATAATGGCCCCGTTTTGATTCGTGGCAATGACGCCATCTGTCATATAGGCGATAACAGAAGAAAGCTTTTTCCTCTCACCCTCTGTCATCAGCTGCGCTTCCTCCAGCTCTCTCGTCAGATGGTTAAATGTCGTCGCTAGCTGACCAATCTCATCATGTCCATACTTTCGGACCTTTCTGGAAAAGTTCCCTTTGGCGAGCTCGATCGCTTGCTTTCTCATATCCGAAATTGGGTGTGTAATGGTTCTGAATATGAATATACCAAGTAGAGCGGTCGTCCCAAGTGCGATGAGTGTACCCGTCGCCAAAATGGTGTTGATCGTTCGCATTTGGTTAAAAACACTTTCCATGGATGAGACCACATAAATGACACCAACAGTTTCTTGGTTCTCATTTTTCACGGCTGTCGCCGATATGCGGACTCGTTTATTTGATTCTGGGTCATAGAATTTTTTCTCGTAGTCTTTGCCAACCGCGAAAATACGGCTAATGATTTGATCTGTGATTTTCTTCCCGGCAATCTCTTGACTGCCGTTATTCACAGAGGCAATGACCTCTCTGCTTTCGTCAATATAGCTGACTTCAGAAATTTCATTAGACTCATCTTTGTTGTTAAAATCGTTTAATATCTTTTGAGCATCCTCTTTTAATTCTGCCTTGCTTTTCGATGAATCTTGTTCTAGGTAATACGATAACGAGTAGATTCGCTGATTCAAGGAATTATCATATGAATTAATTAAGGACTGCTCTAGCTGCTTCACAAAGTACACGCCAATGATCTGCATGGCGACAATGATCAGCAGCACATAAATCAAGGTCAATTTAAAGTGAATCGAGCGAAAAAAACCTACTTTACTCATAAGAATCTTAGTCCTGCTCTGGGTTTCTTAAATAGTAGCCGACGCCTCGTCTTGTCACGATCCAGCTCGGGTGGCTAGGGTTGTCTTCAATTTTTTCACGAAGACGGCGGACTGTCACGTCTACTGTACGGACATCTCCGAAGTAATCGTAGCCCCAAACCGTTTGCAGTAAGTGCTCACGTGTCATGACTTGTCCAATATGTTTCGCTAAGTAATGAAGCAATTCGAACTCACGATGCGTTAACTCAATCGTTTCGTCACGCTTAGACACGACATACGCATCTGGGTAGATCACAAGTGAACCAATCTCGATATCATTTGATTCAGATTCTTCCTCTGATTGCGGAGCAGCAGTCTGTCTTCTTAAATTTGCTTTTACACGTGCAAGCAGCTCGCGTGTACTGAATGGCTTTGTGACATAATCGTCCGCGCCAAGCTCAAGACCAATGACTTTATCGATTTCAGAGTCTTTTGCTGTCAGCATGATAATCGGCATATCATATTTCTTTCTCACTTCACGGCATACTTCAACGCCATCTTTGTTCGGCAGCATAATGTCGAGCAAAATAATGTCTGGCTTGATTTCTTCTACCATTTCAAGGGCTTCATTTCCGTCATACGCACAATGAACCTCGTAGCCCTCTTTTCTTAAGTTAAATTCCAATATATCCGCAATCGGCTTTTCATCATCTACGACAAGAATCTTTTTTTCCATTGTGATTTCCTCCTGCATTTTTAGCATCTATGTCATTCCATTTTGCATGTCTCATTATGCCTTCTTCATTTACGAAAAAAAGGCTCACTGTCTATTATAACGTTTTACGAGGCAAAGATAAAAATAATAACGGCTTTCTTTGCTAGTAAACGTTGGATAGAAGAACCCCGCCCAAAAGATTTGATGACTTTTTCCTTTTTTATTGAAACTTTTCCAGTCACCAAACGTCTATATACATGTAACGTCTTCTTCTTATGGAGCCGGGCCCTACCTAGGTCCGGCTTCTCCCTTTTTATGCCTTCTTTTCATAATAAAAACGCACCTGCGATTGCAGATGCGTTTGGAAGTGGCTCGGGACGGAATCGAACCGCCGACACACGGATTTTCAGTCCGTTGCTCTACCAACTGAGCTACCGAGCCATCATCAAAAGATGAATATGTATAAATGGCGGTCCGGACGGGACTCGAACCCGCGACCTCCTGCGTGACAGGCAGGCATTCTAACCAACTGAACTACCGGACCTCAGTAACTTGCCCGAAAAAGCAATCGTGGTGCTCCTTCAAGCAAGTGAGGAAAAATTAGCTTAACGCTAAAGTAAATCAATGACCCGTACGGGATTCGAACCCGTGTTACCGCCGTGAAAGGGCGGTGTCTTAACCGCTTGACCAACGGGCCAAAACATGGTGAGCCATGAAGGACTCGAACCTTCGACCCTCTGATTAAAAGTCAGATGCTCTACCAACTGAGCTAATGGCTCTCGGTTTGTGAAAAGTAATTCTGAAGAAGTTGTACTGCGTCAAACCAATCGCTTTAAAAAAGCTGGAACATCGCATCCTAACAAGTTTCAGAGACCTTTGCAACAACGAGATTTATAATATCATAGAGTAATTACATATGGCAATACGTTTTTCGACATTTTTTTAAAAAAAGTGTCGGATTTGATATCTTCTGTTAAACCGCCTAATCCTGCAAGCGCCTTCATTCAATCATTGGCTACTGCCCAATCCAGCACACAGAAACGTTTGATTCCGACCAATATTGGTTATACAAGAAACAAACAACATGGTGATTGAAAAAGGAGGAAGCATAGGATGAGTTCATTTAAATTAGGAGATAAAATGCCCGATTTTTCACTGCCAACAGTGCAGGGCGATCACATTGAGTTTTACAAACATTTAGAGGAGCATCAAAGCTGGCACCTCATCGTTTTCTTTAGAGGATCATGGTGCCCAGTATGTGTCGAGGAATTAAAAGAGCTGGAAAAACAGCAATCCTATTTTCAAGACAAGGATATTCACTTAATGACGATTTCAACAGATAACCCTGAAGACTTGAAGGAATTTGCAGACAAAGAGGGACTTTCTTTCCCCATCATGTCTGACCAAAACCTCACATCATTGAAAGCCTATGAAGTCTTCTATCACGGAGAAGATGCCCCATATGAAGATCACGGGGTGCACGGAGAACCTGCCTATTTCTTATTAAATGAAAAAGGCCAAGTCCTCTATCAGCAAAGACAAACAAGTCCATTTGGCAGACCGCATGCCAACGAACTGCGCAAAATCATTCAATACATTCGTAAAAATTTAAAAGGCCAATATAAAAGCCTAAAATAAAAAAGAAGCTCTCATCAGAGGGCTTCTTTTTTATGAATGTTTTTTATTGTATAGCCAATCTGCGGTGAAAAACACAAGAAGACCTGTCATTAAAATCACAAAAGTCACAGGTGTACTCTCACCTTGAAAAAAAGCGTAAGACGCATGTCCACCTAATGCTAGAAGATAAAAAACAAACGCCGATCCTGCTGCTTTTTGTGCATTGGCTTGTTCTCTTTTCGTCGTTTTTTTGAAAAACATTGTATCTATTCCCCTTTAAGATGCTTTCTTCATTGTCACACGGCGAAGTGCCCGTGATCGGATATACTCCATTGGCCCAATTCGCCAGACGTGTAAGCAAAGGGCTGAAATAGCGATTTGCAGCAGGGAGATCAACAGCCATGACAAGACGATAAGGGGGGCGTTGATTTGGCCGCCAAGACCCAATCCCCAGCTGTAAAAAAGGATCGAGCAGATGACATTTTGCAGGATATAGCAGCTAAGCGCCATTTTCCCTACATATTCAAACCAAGTCCACATGAACCATGACTCCGTCCGTGCTAGAAGCTTCGCCACGACAGCAATATAGAAAATAGAGAGGAATGGCGAAAACACATAGCGCACCACGAATTCTACTATGTCATTTGGTACGAAGACGAGCGCATTCAGCGGCAGTCCAATCCACAAACCCATTCGGAACAATATTTTCCGCAGAGATTGCCCACGCTCATTTGCATAAAATACACCAGCTCTCATCATCCGCACACCTAATAAAAACAAAAAGGTATTCATTGGGATAATAAAGATCGCTTCTTCTCGGTACATCAAAAAGTGCTGTAATCGGTCTTGAACTTGAGATATCCATGTCTCCGGCAGTTGTTCTTCGTACGTTGGTTCACTGCTCCCGTCATAGGATTCAGTTTCCAATTCAGAGAAAGAAAATACAACGAGAAAAGCCGTCACCAACAAATGAATGACACCCGAGACAATCATGCCTTTTTTGATGCGCCGACTTCCTCCACGGACAATAAATGCCACAAGCAAACCCGTGATGGCGTAACTCATGAGCACATCATATTCCATCACTAGCGCAAAATGGACAAAGCCTTCAATAAATAAAAATAAAAGAATCCATAAATATGTACCCGGCCAAGTCGTATTTTTTCTTTTCGCCTGCTGGTATTTCAGCTCTAGCCCTACGCCAAACATGATTGTGAGCAGCGATAGCATTTTGCCATAAACGAACATAGAGACAAGACTTTCAAGAAAACTGCCATTTTCATATTCATCCGCAATCTGATCTGTCGCAAAGGTATCCCCTGCGTATGCAAAAAACCAGACGTTTGTACCCAATGTACCTAATATCGCAAAACCTCGTAAAATATCTAATAATCGTATTCTTTCTTTCACTAGAACGCTCCTTCCCTTTTATACAGTTATCATATTTTGGTAATATCGGGAAGTCAGTTCCGTAGAAATTAAGGAATATTTAAACAAAAAAAACACCAGTAAAATGTGTAATTTTACTGGTGTCTGATCAGTCTATAATGATGGACGGTACACGCTGCGGACAACGTTCGTTTGGGAACGGTCTGGTCCGACTGAGAAAATAGAAAGTGGAATACCTGTTAATTGTGAAATGCGCTCTAAGTAATGACGGGCATTTGCAGGCAGTTCACTTAAATTCTTCACGCCTGTAATATCCTCTGTCCAACCTGGCATTTCTTCGTAGACAGGTTCACATTTCGCTAATTCATTTAGACTTGCTGGGAATTCTTCAGTGATTTCTCCGTTCAATTTATAAGCAACACAGATTTTCAATTTCTCAATCCCTGTTAGTACATCGATGGAGTTAAGAGATAAATCTGTAATTCCGCTCACACGGCGCGCATGACGGACAACAACACTGTCAAACCAACCAACACGGCGCGGGCGGCCAGTTGTCGTACCGTATTCACGGCCAACTTCACGGATTTGATCGCCAATTTCATCATGGAGTTCTGTCGGGAATGGGCCATCACCTACACGAGTTGTGTAAGCTTTTGATACGCCGACCACATGTTGAATTTTCGTAGGACCTACACCAGAACCAATCGTCACGCCTCCAGCCACTGGGTTAGATGACGTCACGAACGGATATGTCCCTTGATCGATATCAAGCATAACGCCTTGTGCCCCTTCAAAAAGAACACGGCGGCCTTCATCTAGAGCATCGTTCAATACAACAGATGTGTCCACGACATATTTTTTCACTTGCTGACCATATTCATAATACTCATCTAAAATATCTTCAATTTTGAAGCCTTCTGTGTCGTACATTTTCTCTAAAAGACGATTTTTCTCTTCTAGATTACGGGCAAGCTTCTCTTCAAATACTTCACGATCTAATAAATCTGCGATACGGATTCCGACGCGGGCAGCTTTGTCCATATAAGCTGGTCCGATTCCTTTTTTCGTCGTACCGATCTTGTTAGCCCCTTTCCGCTCTTCTTCTACCTCGTCCAATTTTAAGTGATAAGGCAGAATGACATGGGCTCTATTGCTGATTCTGAGGTTATCTGTACTCACATTCCGTTCGTGAAGATACGCAAGCTCAGTGACCAACGCTTTAGGATCAACCACCATTCCATTACCGATGACACAAGTTTTCTCTTTGTAAAAAATACCGGACGGAATGAGGTGTAGCTTGTAAGTCACTCCATCAAATTTGATTGTGTGACCTGCATTGTTTCCCCCTTGATAACGGGCAATCACCTCTGCATTTTCTGAAAGGAAATCGGTAATTTTCCCTTTCCCTTCGTCACCCCACTGCGTACCTACTACGACTACTGAAGACATATCGTGCACCTCCGTTAACCTTTCAAAACGTTATCTCTTTCAAACACATTTATTTTATCAATGGACAATGAAAAAGTCAACGTGAAATCCGAACATTAATATCTCGAAATCAAATTTTGTTCGTTTTACATGTGAGGAAAAGCGCTTTAATTGCTCATTCTACGCTTAAACAAGAAGATTTCGATCAAAATTACTGTTTTTCTCATTTCCGTTTGTTCAGTGATTTTCAATCAATTGAATCATCGAACTTGCCATAAAGTCGGGTGAATATGGTCTACCTTTTCTCAGCCACCACTCAGCTGTTCCAACATAAGCAGAAATGACAAATTGCTTCTGCATTTCGAGAGGAACGTGTTGTGGATCAGGTGGTGAACCTGTAACTTCTTCGAGCCCCAAAGTAAAGCTTTCTTCAAAAAAAGCACTGGCCGTCTGATGAATATTAAGCTCTTTTCCCCTTTTCAAGAGAATCTGATACTCCTCTTCATGTTCCTGCAAATGCTGATAAAAGCGATAAATATACACATATGCTGCATGGTCGCTCTTCCACTCATTTTCATGTACAGGAGCAAAAATAGCGGTTTTCATGACATCAAACATCTCATCCATGACCTGCTGAGCTAAGTCAAACTTATCCTCATAATGCTGATAGAAGGTTGTGCGATGGATCCCTGCCTTGTTCGTCAAATCTTGTACAGAAATCTTCCCCCATTCCTTCTCCTTTAATAACTGAAATAATGCTTTTCTTAATTGTTGCTTTGATTCAGTTGCGCGCTTATCCCCTCTGTAGCAGTCCGCCACAAGCCGCTCTCCCCTTCCCATTTTCTTCAACAGATTTCGCTTTTCTGTTGGTTGAATCCTTTCTCCTGATGAATTACCTTTAAATCTAACACAGTAAAAAAAAGGAATCATCTGACAACCCATAAGGAGTGATGATCATGGAAACAACAACACCTAGTGCCGTTCAAAAAGCGTTATTAAGAGGGAAAAATAAGCAGGACCCGTATCACCCATTTGATTGGTACGCCAAAATGCGTCAAGAATCTCCTGTTCATTTTGATGAACACAGCCAAACATGGAGTGTCTTCACCTATGAAGAAGCAAAGCGCGTCACCATCGATAAAGATACCTTTTCTAGTCAACCTCCTCAAGACCACCGGAAACATTCACTGATGAAAACAATGGTCATGATGGACCCGCCAAAACATACACGAATCCGTTCCATTGTGAGCAAAGCTTTTACACCCCGGGTGATGAAATTGTGGGAACCACGCATTCAAGAGTTAATGGATGATCTCATTGGACAAATAGAAGGTAAGGAAGAGATTGATCTTGTTCAAGACATCTCCTATCCGCTTCCTGTGATAGTCATTGCAGAGCTTTTAGGTGTGCCAACAGAACATAAACAACCCTTTAAAGAATGGTCCGATATCCTCGTCAGCATGCCTAAAAGTGAACATGAAAAAGATGTCGTTGAATGGCAAAAAACACGGGATCAAAGCGAAGCGGACATGATGGCGTTTTTTGCTGACATCATTGAAGAGAAGCGGCAGAACCTTAGTGAGGATTTGATTTCGCTTTTAATCCAAGCGGAGGAAGATGGAGATAAGCTGTCCGCAGACGAATTAATTCCTTTCTGCAATCTTCTCCTGTTAGCAGGCAACGAAACGACCACCAACCTGATCTCCAATATGATCTTTAGTTTGTTAGAAAATCCGGGGTCGTATGAAGCGCTCGCTCAATCACCTGACCTCATTCCTCGAGCTGTGGAGGAGGCTGTCCGTTTTCGTGCCCCTGCGCCTACAATTGTCCGGTATGTCACAGAAGACACCGAACTTGGAGGGAAAGTCTTGAAAAAGGGAGACAGTGTGATTGTCTTTCTTGCTTCTGCGAACCGGGATGAGCGTCAATTTCCAAACGCACATGAGTACGATATACACAGGCACCCTAATCCTCATATTGGCTTCGGCCACGGCATTCATTTCTGCCTAGGCGCACCACTTGCTCGCCTAGAAGCCTGCACTGCCATCAAAGCCATACAGTCACGATATGAATCACTAGAGCTTCTCTCTTACGTCCCAATGACAAGCAGCGGTATGTATGGACTAAAAGAACTGAAGCTCCGTGTCACGCCTCGTTCCTAACAAAAAAGGCTCCCACGAGATGGGAGTCTTTCTTAATCAGGTGTAATTCCTTCTGTATTCATGAGCACCACTCGATATCCATCTGGATCTTCAATCGTCACGCCTCCTCGATCCCAGTACGGGTTCGTAGAGGTGACATGCCGTCCACCAAATGCGATCAGTCTCTTTTTCATCTGCTGAAATTCTTCTTCATTCGGAATATAGAATACAAGCAGCTGCTCTGGGTGGGGAACAGGCAAGCTTTCGTCTTCTTCATGTTTGGTGATTTCCAGATGAACATGCTGGTGAGGAAGCCCAAGCATGACCCCATCATACCCTTCATGCTGATCAAATGAGCCAATTCGTTTCAGCCCTAAACCTTCTTCATAAAAAGAAACAACCTCTTTCATGTTGACGGTCGGACGTGCGATGCGTAATTGAGCGGCTTCGAATTGTTGAAACTTCATCAGTCATCACTCCTTTTCTCCCTTTAGTATACGATCTGTATTTCTGTCTCTCCTCCTCATTTCGAATGTTTTTCAGTCATTCTTTCGATGTAGATGGATCAAAAAAGCCCAGCTTCTTGAGCTGGGCTTTAAGCACCGGGCGGAACACCCGCATCGTCAAATCTTCTTTCTAAGTTGACGAATTTGTTATATTCTTTCACGAAAGCCAGTGATACCGTTCCAACTGGACCGTTACGCTGTTTCGCAATAATAATTTCAATAATGTTCTTATTCTCTGATTCTTTGTCATAGTAATCATCACGATAAAGGAACGCCACAATATCGGCATCCTGCTCAATACTTCCTGATTCACGAATATCAGACATCATCGGACGTTTGTCCTGACGCTGCTCTACCCCACGAGAAAGCTGTGATAAGGCAATGACCGGCACTTCAAGTTCTCTTGCTAGTGACTTTAAAGCCCTAGAAATTTCAGATACCTCTTGCTGACGGTTATCGCTTGATCGTCCACTCCCTTGGATGAGCTGTAAGTAGTCAATCAGGATCATGCCAAGCCCGTTTTCTTGCTTCAAACGGCGGCATTTCGAGCGAATTTCACTGACTCTAATGCCAGGTGTATCATCAATGAAAATCCCACTGTTTGATAGCGAACCCATCGCCATTGTCAGCTTACCCCAGTCCTCTTCTGTGAGGTTACCGGTTCTTAGGTTTTGTGCATTGATATTTCCCTCGGCACAAAGCATACGCATGACCAGCTGCTCAGCGCCCATCTCTAAACTAAAGATGGCGACACTTTCATCTGTCTTGGTCGCGACGTTTTGTGCAATATTTAACGCAAAGGCTGTTTTCCCTACGGACGGACGAGCCGCTACAATAATCAAGTCATTTCGCTGGAAGCCAGCTGTCATGCGGTCAAGCTCTGAGAAACCCGTTGGAATCCCAGTGATATCACCTTTTCGATTATGAAGCTGTTCAATATTATCATATGTCTGAACAAGAACGTCTTTAATGTTTTGGAAAGCTCCTGAGTTTTTACGCTGAGCCACTTCCATAATGGTTTTTTCAGCATCACTCAATAGATCTTCTACTTCATCCTCACGCGTATATCCATCCTGTGCAATGGTTGTTGCTGTACGGATCAGACGTCTTAAAATAGATTTTTCTTCCACGATTTTTGCATAATATTCAATGTTTGCGGCAGTTGGGACAGAGTTCGCAATATCGGTTAAATACGAAATCCCGCCTACCTCTTCTAGTAAGTCTGTATTGGCAAGTTCTGATGTCACCGTGACAAGGTCAACCGGTTCCCCTCTATCACCAAGTACAAGCATCGCATTGTAAATCTTTTGATGCGACATTCTATAGAAATCCTCTGGAATTAATACTTCAGAAGCGAGCGTTAGCGCAGATGGTTCTAAAAAAACAGCACCTAATACGGCCTGCTCGGCTTCTATATTTTGCGGCGGCAGCCGGTCATCGAGAAGTTCCGTCATGCCAAGCACCGTCCTTTCATAAAAAAATACGCTACTCATCATTTTAACATTTTCATCAATAAAAAAGTGAAAAACATCAACTATAGTCAAAATTACCATGTCGATGTTTTGTTGAACAGCGAAACAACACACTTCAAATAGAAAAGACTCTGTAACATAAATTGTTATAGAGTCCTTTGTATCGCTAATGGAATTTGTAGCTGTTGTTCACACATGTGATCGATACTCCAACATGGCATGTACACGCACATGATCAAATATTGAAAATATCAGGTGCGTTTTTTAATCTATCGTTTTCTTAACTCCGTAATTCACCTTTTGTCCAATGTCATATAAAGACCCGTTTTCATACCCAATAGATAACACCAAATCGGGAATAGAATCATATCCGTTTTTGGCTAAGTCAAAGAGCTGTGCACCATAATGTGATGCAGCAATACGGGCATTTTCTGCTGTGTATGGGTTTTTCAGAAGTTCTTCTTTGTAGATATCAAAAATATTCGCTCCGGTATCCGTTACAAATTGACCGTTTACAATGCTTAAATCTTTTAAATTGTAGCCTGTCACCGTTTTAATTTGATTGACAAGGTGGAACTTTGCAAGTGAATCCGGCGTGAATTGAGTCGAATCATCATTTCTACTTTTCATAATATGGAAAAATAGTTCTCTTGTATTGTTGCTTGTATTTAATATGTCTTCTATTTGTTTGATCAGTGATTCATCAGTTGATCCACTCACCACTAATTTGAAATGATTTGGGTCAATGGTAAAAGTTAAATTGGCGTTTTTAGGAATGTTCAAACCATTGGTAGAAAACAAAGCTTGCAGTTGTTCATTCACCTTTTGACGATTTAATAGTTTCTTTTCTACACTTTCCTGGGTAGGATCGTACCGTTTTTCATTACGGAAGGCGGCATCATTAGAATTATAATGTCCTCCTGTTCCATTATTAGCCCAGCCAATTTCAATAGAGTAAGCCGCTTCTCTTTCTGGTTTGGTTAGGTCACTTCTGAAATAAGGAGAGTATGGATTTCGATACTTATCAAATATATGACCATGAGGATCTTTGAATCGTTTATTTTGTTCATTTATTTTTTCGTATTTTTCATCTAATATTTTCATCCGTCTATCAGATTCGGTCATCACTTCATTTGTACTTTTAATAGCTGATTGGCCTTTAGAGTCTATTTGGTTCAGATTGTTTGAAGCACTGGCTGTGTATGACGTATTAATATTCATTTTGATTCTCCTTTTTTAAGAAAATAGTGATTATTAAATATATCGGCATTTCAGTTAAAATTTGTTAGTTTAATGTCGATATAGTAATTATTACAAGGAGGGTTAATATATGACAAATACGATCTTTAAACGTTTATTATTACCAGCATTATTATTGGCGCTTGTTACTAGTTTTTTCGCACCTACGTCAGCAGAAGCAGCAATTACGGGGAATAACAGTCCTAACACTGCAAGTTCAATGGGATATTGGAAAAATAGTCGTTCAGACACGACAATCTTACCTGAAGGTGAAAATGAAGCGTATTATCAGTTTACGATCAATAAAGGTGAAAGAGTTTATGTCCGAAGTTCGTATAATAAGCAATATACAGGTATGAAAATCGAGGTGTATAATTCAAAAAATTCGGACGGAAGGTCCAGAGTCATTAATCCTGATTCAGTCACACCCTTTATTTTTGCAAATACTGGTGACGTGACTTCAACTTCAGAAACTTATTTTGTGAAAGTGACCCGTGGTACATATACAGGGAATATGTATTTTACTGTTTCCATTCAAGATCGTATTAAATCTGGAAATGGGACATTCAATTTTACGGGGACGGCTACAAACTTGGGAAATTCTTCTTTAAATTTTTTAGGGGTTGATTCTTCTGTCATTACAATGGATTTAACGAACAATTCTTCTATTCCTAAAAGTGCAATCGTTAAATCGATTACGACAACTAGTACTCAAACACCCAACCAAGGGAATGTCACACACAAATTAATGGATAGTGAAAGTAACATTTGGTATCAATCACTTTTCTCCTCTGCAACAAGTGGTTCTTATCGTATATCTCTGGAAGATCAATTAAGAGTCGCTCAAAAATGGAACTTTAAGTACAACGCAAAAGCTACGGCGAGATCTACTATAAGCAATGTCAAAGCCGATATCCGTTACGAATATGATGTCACAGATGGATTTTAATTAACTAGTGTTGACAGATACGATCAAAAAGTAAGGGTACCTCCCTTACTTTTTTTATTGCCTCATTTTTGATGTTATATGTTATTTCGTCACTTTTAAAACAGCCCCTCCTCTTTCAACACGCTCTCTAGCAGAACCCCGACTGACCATTTCATTTTGTTATGAATGAAAATGTTAAAAAGAAGAGTAGTGTATTTTTGTATGAAAGGACGGTGCTTGGTATGGCGGAACTTCTCGATGACCGGCTGCCTACGCAAAATATAGAAGCAGAGCAGGCCGCATCAATGAATTGGGCGAAATTAACATTTACATAACTTTATGAACATTTGACTTTATAATTAATAGCTATTATTATTTGGTTTGCTCACATGATAATTGAGAATCATTTTCATTTGAAGTTTTCAAGTAATACTCTCATCCAACCAATATTCACAAGTCTGCTTTTATCACCATATGAGGATCATTTTGAGGAAGGGAATTTTTATATATGTTGAAACACCCTGAAGGAATGGGTACTGAGAATTCACTTTTCGGAGAAAGCCGTCCCTTTTTTATACCTGGGACGGAGCAACTGGATATCACAGCACACCCATACAGACTTTTTATATTTAAACCGAATGCTACTCCTCCAGCGGCTGGTTTTCCAGTCATGTACGTACTTGATGGAAATTCGCTTTTTGGCACAATGGTCGAAGCCATTCGTTTACAGTCAAGAAGACCTGAAAAAACAGGAATCATACCTGCAATCATTGTTGGAATTGGCTATCAAACAGAAGAATCCTATCATCCGCTTAGGCATTATGATCTCACTTTTACCGCCCCTGATGCTTCCATTGGGAGGAAAAGAAAGGACTTCTCCAACCATACATATGGCGGCGCTTCTACTTTCTTTTCTTTTTTAGAAATGACGGTAAAGCCCTATATCGAACAACGCTTTCCGATCAACCAAAGTCGTCAAACACTGTTTGGGCATTCTCTTGGTGGTCTTTTTGTATTACACACACTATTTGAGCACCCTGATGCTTATCAGACATATATTGCAGGGAGCCCTTCTATCCACTGGAACAAAAAATTATTTCTAGAAAAAGAACACCAATTCACCAACTATATACGTCAGGTGCCTATGGATGTCAGGCTGCTTGTAGGTGTAGGTGAGTTAGAAAAACATCATCCATGTCAAATGAATGATCATGCCAATTCACTAGCAAATCGTATGTTGCCTTTATCGTCATACGGCTTGCATACTGCCTATCACGAGTTCCCTGAAGAAGGACATACGTCCGTTTTGCCGGTGCTGATGAATTATGCTTTTCGTTTTGCACTCTATCATGATGATCCTTTAACAACCACAGACATGGAAAAAAGCTAGTGAACACACGAAACATAGTGATCTATCTCAAAAGATTGCCCTTATCACATGCGCAGGACGGACAACGAATGCAAGTATTTCTCTACACCCTACGCACCCTGATCTCCATCAGGGTGCTTTTTTGACAGAATAAACACACCATTTTCCAGCTCTTTCTGATACAATTCAATTGAGAATATTTATCAATTAATAAGAGATCAGGTGGTTTTATGGGAAACAATCATCAATTATGTACAAAGGTAAATGCTGAACAATGCATTTATCGATTAACATATACTGAAAAAATAAATAATGCAGATCTTCCACATACGGAGCAGCAGTTTTCAGATACTTTCTGCCTCCTCTTTAACATAAGCGGCAGCGGTTTACTTACATTGAATGATCAAAGATGGCGATTGAAAAATCTGACACTCTATACGATGATGCCTGGGGAAACATTTATGTTGAAAACAGAGCCACATCAAAAACACGAGCTCTATCTGTTTCGCTTTCAGATGTACACGCCACAAGGTCAAAGCATAGAAGAAGTATCAACTGAACAAGCCCAATCTTTACTGAATGTATGGCAATTTATCGATATTAGCTCGATTGAACACATTCATTCTTTACTGTCCGACATGACAACAGAATGGCAAAAACCTGAATCCATTAGCTTTTTTAGAAGCCAAACCCTTTTTCAACAGCTCATCCTGCAGCTTTTCACACTGCATAAAGAAGACATTTGTGACACAACACACGCCCTTTTCAAAACAAAACAATATATCGATCAACATTCCGAAGAACCTCTCAGCCTTACAAGTCTATCTCATATGGCTGGTATCAGCGCCAATCATTACAGCGAGTTATTTAAAAAGCATTTTGATGTGAGTGTCACTGATTATATCACCAAGAAAAGACTGGCTAGAGCCAAACAGTTCATGGCAAAAGGTCATGCAAAGCTCAAAGACATTGCACAGGACATCGGCTATCAAGACCCCTATTACTTTAGCCGCATCTTTAAGAAAAAAACGGGTATCACTCCTTCTGCTTATATGAAAAGCCGTCAACGGAAAATGGCTGCCTATGGTCATTCCATACTCGGGCAGCTCACACCCATTCATATCATCCCATATGCTGCCCCTCTTCACCCTAAATGGACAGCACATGATTTTGAGCATTATGCAGAAGAAATTCCGATTCATCTGAGTGCACATCGTATCAACGAACACGCTGAAGCCAATTTACAGCAATTGAAGGAAGCACAACCTGAGCTGATCATTGCAAATGATCATGTGACAGAGGAAGAAAAACAAGTGTTGAAAACCATCTGTCCTGTGCACTTTGCTCCATTCACACAATTGGATTGGCGCACTCAATTCAGACAAATAGCTCTGTTCTTAAACGAAACAAGAGAAGCAGAAGAATGGCTGTTTCATTACGAAAAACTCGTTAATCAAGCGAAAAAGGCATGCGTTATTGATCATCCACCAAGAACCGTCCTGCCTCTTCGTATCTTTCAAGATCAGCTCTACTTATCTGTCAATCGCACCATGTCAGAAGTAATTTTTCATGACATTGGCCTTCTGCCAGCTTTTCAGAATGATGGCCAGCTCATCGAAAAAAAAATCAGCATTCACTCTATACAGCAGTTAGACCCAGATGCCATCTTCCTCTTGTTGCATAAAGAACCAAAAACCATTGCTTTTTATCAAAAATTAAAGCAACAGGAGGCTTGGCAAAATCTCAAGGCTGTGACGCAACAAGCCGTCTATCCACTCGCTTCTGACCCTTGGCGTGAATACACAGCAGCCAGTCATCAACGAGTCATTCAGGACCTTTTATCTTTTTTTCCGTAAAAAGTCCATCACTAGACAGATCATTGTCTATGGATAAAAGGACGAATGACTACTACAATCTTTAATTGAGAACAATTATCAGTTAAAGGAGAAAACAAATGAAAAAATGGTTCGCATTGCTTATCCTTTGTATCATGACGATCACCGCAGCAGCCTGTGGTGCTGCAGAAAATAAACCGGCTTCCAACACAACCAAAAGCAAGTCAGCTGAAGCAGCAGAAACAAACATCAAATATTTAGATCAAACGTACAAACTCAAAACACCAGTGAAAAGAGTCGTCATTGCTGGAAGCCTAGAATCGATGGAAGATGCAAAACTACTTGGTATCCAGCCTATTGGGGCTTCTACTGTAGGCGGCAATTTCCCGGAATTATTTAAAGACATTACAGCAAAAACAGAAGGCATTGGGGAAAAAACTGAACCGAACCTAGAAAAAATCTTAAAACTAAAACCAGACGTGATACTCGGATCAACCAAGTTCCCGCCTGCAACAATTAAAAAAATAGATAAAGTTCAAACGACGATCCCAGTATCACATGTCTCTTCCGACTGGAAAAGCAACCTTTTATTACTCGGTGAACTGACTGGAAAAAGTGAAGAAGCGAAAAGCATCATTTCTGATTATCAGAAAGATCTCAAACAAGCGAAAGAAACCCTGAAAGACAAAAGCAACAACAAAACAGCTGTCATTTTACGCATTAGACAGGGCGACCTGTACGTGTACCCTGAAGACGTATACTTCAACTCTACTTTATATGGGGACTTAGGATTTACAGCACCAAGTGATATCAAAAAAGCCAAAGCACAAGCAATGATTTCATTGGAACGCCTAGGTGAACTCAATCCTGATTATATCTTTGTTCAATTCTCCCAAGAGGAAAACTCATCGAATCCAAATGCATTGAAGGACTTAGAGGGAAATAAAATTTGGAACAGCCTAAAAGCTGTGAAAAATGGACACATCAATGAAAATGTCGTTGATCCTATGCTTCAGGGAGGAACAGCACTAAGCAAAACCACCTTCCTTGATCAGGCTGTCAAATGGCTAGATCAAACCAACTAAAAAGATGCGCATCTTGACAAAGGGCTAAACATTTTAGTCCTTTGTTCTTCTTTTCAGCGGAGCTTGAAAACTTGAAGGAGAGAATACACATGAACGGAACGTTTCTATATGACGAATTGAACGGGCGGCAGCTTGATATTTACCTTCCACCGGACACCTCTATTGATGTTCCAGCTGTCTTTGTACAAGATGGCTCTTCTTTGTTTAGAACCCACCTGCTAGAGATCGAAAGCATGATTGAAGCCAAAACCATCTCGCCAATCATCATCGTCGGTATACACCCCTTCAATCGACTTGACGAATATACACCATGGAAAGCATCATCACTGCATTCTGGATTCCCTGACTTTAAAGGTGAGGCACAGACATATGTGTCATTTTTAGAAAATGACTTGCTTCCATATATCAAAAGAGAATACCCAGTTAAACAGACCGGTCATGAACATAGCCACGTAGGTGCTTCATTAGGTGGACTCTTTGCTATTTATACCTTATTCATGTACCCTGACCTTTTTAAAAACATCGCGTCCCTCTCCGGGTCATTTTGGTATCCAGATTTTCTATCGTTTGCTAAACAACAAAGCATTCAGTCTGTGGACCACCTTGTCTATTTGTCTGTAGGCAGTGAAGAAGGGAAAGGCAAAACATCTGCCCAACAGCACATGCCTTTATTCAACAAACAACTCCATGATCTTTTATTACAGAAAGGGATGCAGGAACGAAAGCTTCACTTTCACATTGAACAAGGAGAGGGCCACCATCTGAAACAATTTCAAAAAAATTTCTTATCGGCCATCAAGTGGTTTTATAAAAGAAAACCCAAATTTTTTATCAGCAAGTCACAAAGTCGATATGGTATATTGGAACGTATAGATTGAAAGAGGAGGGATTTGCGCATGAGACCTTTACAAATCTCAGCCGATACCGCACAAAAGCTTGCTGTATCACTCAATGTACCGTTAGAGCAAATCATGCATATGCCGCAGCACATCTTATTAGCTAAATTAGCGGAGCTTGAACAGAAGAAAGATCGTCCTTAAAGAAATAAAGGAGTTTACATTCATGGAACAACAACTAGAAAAATCAACATTTCATCCTCGCAGTACAGGGCAAACCATTTTGCTGATTGCTGGGATTTTACTCATTGCCTTTAACCTGAGGCCAGCCATTACGTCTGTTGGTCCTGTGATCGGTGCCATTCGTTCTGATTTACAGCTTTCAAATGGACTGGCTGGTTTCCTCACGACATTACCACTGCTCTCATTCGCATTGCTATCTCCCATTGCACCTAAAATCGGAAAACGTCTTGGGAATGAACGAACACTTTGGCTTGGGCTTGCTGTCCTGCTCTTTGGGATTGTCATTCGTTCATTTGGCAGCATCACCTTTTTAATGATGGGAACGGCGCTAGTAGGCGTCGGGATTGCGATTTGTAATGTGCTTTTACCTGGACTTGTGAAACATAAATTCCCTGCACATGCTGGATTAATGACAAGCGTGTATACGACATCGATGTCCGTTTTTGCTGCACTTGCATCTGGTGTCAGTGTTCCGCTCAGTCATGCGATGCCTGGGGGCTGGAATACATCATTCCTTGTCTGGGCCGGACTTGCCCTTCTTGCGATGATGGTGTGGGCGCCGCAGCTTCTTCATCAGAACACAGCGGCTGTCAAAAGCATTTCGCTCAAAGAGCAGCCAATATGGCGTTCACGTGTCGCTTGGCAGGTGACCTTTTTTATGGGCTTGCAATCATTTCTTTTCTACAGCAGTATCGCATGGTTTCCTGATATTTTGACATCACATGACATGAACCTGGCGACAGCGGGATGGATGCTCTCTATTATGCAGTTCACTGGTCTGCCATCCACCTTCTTAACGCCAGTTTTTGCAGAAAAATTAAAAACGCAAAGACCGCTTGTCGTCGGCCTTGTCCTTGTGTATTTACTCGGCATGATTGGTCTCCTTCTCGGAGGGTCGACGCCTATTCTTGTCATCTCTGTGCTATTCATCGGCGTCGGACAAGGGGCCAGTATCAGTCTTGCCCTCACATTTATCGGATTAAGAACAACCAATATGGAACAAGCAGCTGCCCTCTCTGGAATGGCGCAGTCACTCGGTTATTTATTAGCCGCTGTTGGTCCATTCATGATCGGTATCCTTTTTGATGTGACACATACATGGACGCCAGCCATTATCATCTTTATCATCGTCCTATTTTTCATGTTTATATCCGGTATGCGTGCTGGACGAAGCGTCTATATTTCAGATCCATCATAAACAAAGAACCCGTCTCACGAGGAGACGGGTTCTTTTCTGTTTATGCTTGTTCTGTGACGTGTACTTTTAATGTTGCTTGTACTTCTGGGTGAAGTTTCACCGGTACATTTGTGAATCCTAACGCACGAATGGCATCATTCAACTCGATTTTACGCTTATCGAGTTTGATTTGATGTTCTTTTTGCAATTTATCAGCGATTTGTTTGCTTGTAATCGATCCAAATAGACGACCGCCTTCACCTGATTTCGCAGTGAGTTCCACTGTTAACGCCTCAAGTGTTTCTTTTAATTGTTTTGCTTGTTCAAGCTCTTGGATGGCATTCTTTTTCTCTTTGTTTTTCTGCCCTTCCAATGCACTTAGGTTCGTTGGAGTTGCTTCAACAGCTAACCCTTGTTTGATGAGAAAGTTGTGAGCGTATCCGTCAGCTACATTTTTGACTTCGCCTTTTTTCCCTTTGCCTTTTACGTCTTTTAGAAAGATGACTTTCATCTTTGAACCCCTCCTTCGAAATATTCGTCTATGGCAGCTTTTAACTTCTCTACCGCTTCTTCAATGGTTATACCATAAATCTGGGTCGCAGCGTTAGTCAAATGACCGCCGCCATCTAATGCTTCCATAATAATTTGAACGTTGATATCCCCTAACGATCTTGCACTAATACAAACCGTATCGTCATCTCGCCTTGCGACAGCAAATGATGCTTCAACCTCACTCATCGACAAGAGAGAATCAGCCGTTTGTGCGATCGTAATTTGATCATAATACTCAGACCTGTCAGACGGCAAGGAAGCAATCGCTACCTGATTTTGATACAGCTCTGTATGCTGAATGAGCTTTGCCCGTTTGATGTAATGATCGACTGTCTCTTTCAAAAACTTTTGCACAAGGACAGGATCTGCCCCTTTTGCACGAAGGTAGGATGCTGCATCGAACGTTCTTGACCCCGTTCTGAGGGAGAAACTCTTCGTATCCACGATGATCCCAGCAAGAAGTGCTGTGGCTTCAATCATGTTAATCCGCAATTTCTTCGGCTGATACTCTAACAGCTCTGTCACAAGTTCTGCTGTAGATGAAGCATACGGCTCCATATAGACAAGTAAAGGATCACGGATAAATTCCTCACCACGTCTATGGTGGTCAATGACAACGACGTTTTCGATCTTATTTAGCAGTCGTTCTTCCATCACAAGGGACGGTTTATGTGTATCTACGACCACAAGCAATGTGTCATCCTTTGCAAGCTCCATCGCTTCCTCAGGCGTGATAAAACGGGACCAAAGTTCTTCATAATTCTTAATTTCACTAATTAAGCGTTGAACGCTGTCCCCGATCTGGTTGGCATCAATGACGATGTAACCTTCTTTTCCATTCGCCTGAGCAACCTTTAAAATCCCGATCGAGGCACCGATAGAATCCATGTCGGGGAACTTATGCCCCATGATCATGACATTACCGCTTTCAGATACAATTTCTTTTAAAGCATGTGAAATGACCCGTGCGCGTACTCGTGTCCGTTTTTCCATTGGATTGGTTTTTCCGCCGTAGAATTTCACTTTCCCATTCGGCTGTTTAATCGCTACCTGATCCCCGCCTCGTCCGAGGGCAAGGTCAAGACTTGACTGCGCAAGTGCGCCAAGTTCTTTTAAAGAAGGAACAGACGCACCGATTCCAATACTAAGGGTAAGCGTGGCGCTATGTGCCCCTGTTTTCTCACGAACCTCGTCTAAAATGGAAAACTTCGACGCTTCAAGCTCTGCTAAGATGCTCTCGTTTAATACCGCCATAAATCGTTCAGATGAAATTCTTTTTAGGAAAATGCCATATTCTTGTGCCCAATTGTTTAACAGCGATGTGACTTCACTATTTATCGCGCTACGTACCTGATCATCAAGACCCTGCGTCACATCATCATAATTGTCTAAAAAGATATAAGATAACACCGTTCGTTCATTTTCATACTGTCTTTCAATCTGCACTTGTTCCGTGACATCAAAGAAATATAAAAGGCGCTCTGACCGTTTAATAATGACTTTGAATTTCCGGTCATTCAGCGTCACATTTTCTGTCTCAACCTCTTGTTTAATAAGAGGCACAATGGATTCAAATGTATCATACAAGGATCTGCCGACAAGTGTGCTTTCATGGAAGCACGAAGCGAGAAATGGATTGGTCCATTCGATATAATACTGGTCATTAAACAGCATAATACCAATTGGCATCTCCATTAATGCTTCTTCTCCAACCTTTTTGACTCGATAGGATAATGTTGAAATATATGAATCAATCTCTTTTTGTACCTGCGTATCTGCCCACTTTAAAAAGTAGAGCACACCCGCAAGGACTAAAAGACCAACCGCTCCTATGATCCAATTAAAATAAAGGTTGAGGAGGACTGTGATCACCGCAAGGACAATTAACGCGAAGATCGGATACTTGATGACAGGTTTTCGATAGAAGCTTGGCACTGATATCAACTCCTCAACATTCAGAGTGAATTATTTGTTTTTACTTTTTCTCTTAAATCAAAGCCTATGTCAGCAATCCCTATAATACGCACAATCACACCGATTGGCGGAAAGAGAATCGTCAATACGACGGCAAAAATGGGTACCACTTTTGAGATGTTTTTTTCGTGGCAATAATAGAAGATAAAAGAAAAGCCCTGAATAAGCACCAGTATAAATAAAATTTGAAAAGCACTCGTTTGCACGAGCGATAAAAAGCTGCCTTTCTCCGGCTGAATCAGCATCAAAAGCAGTGTGAGTAAATAATACCATACCATGCTTTTTGGCAGTCGCATATCCTTAAATTTCTTAAGAGCTGGCATGTCTGGAACAAACCGTTTGATCAACGGCCGCACAAACCAATGATTGACGAAAGACATCAGCGTGACAAAAATCAAAAGCGCTACAGGTAAAGAATTTAATGCCGTATCCTGCATCTCTCTAAACTGCTTGAGTTGTTTTGCTATGTCCTGATCAGAAGCGCCAGATTGTTTTAAGGTACTCTCTACCATCGGCATGATTTGGTCAATTGATTCCTTTGCGACACCCAGTATATCTACTTGAAACAGCTGGACACTGACAACAAAGTAAATGAGAAAACTGAATAAGTAGATCAGCGCACCCGTAATGATAGCCTGACCTGGCTGCCTCCTGCTGTAGAAAACACCCATACCTATTCCAACAGCAATCAGCATTGGCGCACTTAACAGCCCATTAATAGACCCAATTAAAAAGCTGATCACTATGCCAATAGCGCCAGCCGCAATTCCTTTTTTCAAGCCATGCCTGATTGTATAGAGAATGATCGGAATCGGAGCAGCCATGAAGAAAATAATGGATAAAAGTGGCACATACAAATAAAACAGCGTCATTACCGCAAAAATACTGATCATGATAGCGCCTTCTACTAACGCTTTTGTTTGTTTCACACCTTCACCTCAATCCAATCATTTTTCTATATCTTGCTCAATGTGTACTTCTATGTATACGTACGATGTACGCTCCGTCATATCTTGACCCAACCTTTATTTTACCATAGCCGCAAATCGCAAGTAAAATGCAGGCTATCCCAAGAGCGTTTCACGTGGAACAACTTAGATCGTCTTGTACATGCAACTTTTCAGACAGCATGTTACAATTTTTTAGATTATTCTTAGCTATAAACCCTGAATTCAAGGTCAAAAGCTGTTAGAATAGAAACATCATCAATAAAAGTAAGAAGGAGAATTCACATGGGAAAAACACTCGTATTCGGACACAAAAACCCTGACACAGACACGATTTGCTCTGCTATCGCTTACGCTGATCTGAAAAACAAAATTGGCGTTCAAGCAGAAGCTGTCAGACTTGGAGAAACCAATGGAGAAACACAATACGCATTAGATTTCTTTAAACAAGAAGCACCTCGTTTCATTGAAACGGCTGCAAACGAAACAAAACAAGTCATTCTTGTCGATCATAACGAATTCCAACAAAGTGTAAGCGATATTGATCAAGTACAAGTGACAGAGGTCATTGACCATCACCGTATTGCCAACTTTGAAACAAGTGAACCTCTTTACTATCGTGCTGAGCCAGTTGGCTGCACAGCAACGATCTTAAACAAAATGTACAAAGAGCACCAAGTCACAATTGAAAAAGAAATCGCTGGTTTGCTTTTGTCTGCGATCATTTCTGATTCCTTGCTATTCAAATCCCCAACATGCACACAGCAGGATGTTGATGCTGCGCATGAGCTGGCAAAAATCGCAGGAGTAGACCCTGACGTATATGGTTTAGATATGCTGAAAGCAGGAGCTGACCTAAGCCAAAAAACAGTTCAAGAATTAATCACACTGGATGCAAAAGAATTTGCACTAGGTAACAGCAAAGTCGAAATTGCACAAGTTAATACAGTTGATATTGCTGAAGTAACAGCAAGACAAGCTGACATCGAAGCAAAAATCAATGAAGTTATCGCAGCGAAAGGTCTTGATCTATTTGTTTTAGTGATCACAGACATTCTAGAAAATGATTCTCTTGCGCTTGCCCTTGGTGCTGAAGCAGCAAAAGTAGAAAAAGCATTTAATGTCACACTTGAAAACAACACTGCTTTACTCAAAGGTGTTGTATCAAGAAAGAAACAAGTCGTGCCTGCACTAACAGACGCACTTTCTTCATAAACATAAAAAGACTGCTGACATCTTCAGCAGTCTTTTTTCTTCTTTTAATGAATGTACATATCGCTGACAAGAACATCCTTTAGCACACTTGTTGGAATCGTGAATTCAACTACACCCATGTAACCAGGCGCCACATCATATTCGTTGAAGGAAATCACCAGTTTGCCTTTTGAATTGATATAGAAGCTTTGATCTGGCTGAATCTTCTTAAACGGGTCAACCGTATCTTGCTTCGTCATCCAGTAAATCTTATTTGAATCCTCTTTCATCTGTTTCTTCATTTGTTCTTTAATATTTTCACTAATCACATCAATATAACGGTCATCTTTAAACAGACTTGGTAATGTAATGAGTACATGGTTTTTCTTATCCACCGTATCATATGTCATTTCCTCTGCCGCAGAAGCCTGAGTTGTCACCTTGTATCGACCTAGTGAAAGAATTTGATCATTATTTGTTCTTACTTCATATCCGCTCTCTACACTCAAATGACCATTTTTATAACCCTTTGTTTCCTTTTCAAAATCTTGATACAGCTTTTTGTTTTCAGCTAAATATTTTTGATTCAGGCTGTCTTGTAATTTTCCGTCCCCAAGCCCTGAAACGTGTGGTGTTTTGAGATCAATATTTGTTCCCTGATCGCTCTTTTTAAATTCTGTGAACGTCACGACTTTCACAAGCTCTCCAATGACGGGTACTTCTGAAATCGCTCTTGCTGCCTGCGGACTGACATTTACAGTGGTGACAAATAAAGCAGCCGCAGCAACAAGTCCGATCGTCCATTTCTGAAAATGAGGTTTCTTGTTTTTTCGTTTTAATGTCCGTTCAACCATAGCATCGTATTCCGGGGGAATAGGGATTTCTAAATATTCCTCTTTTAACTGTTCCAAATGCTTATCCATTTATATTTCCTCCTGCAATAATTCTACTTTTAAAAGCCGCAACGCCTTATATAATCTTGTTTTAATGGTGTTTTCATTTTCTCCAAGAATATGAGCAATGTCCTCTAGCTTTAAATCCTCAAAGAATCTTAATATAATGATGACCCGATACATCTCCGGCAAATCTTCTATCGCCCGTCTGACATCTTGATCCTCATAGACATCCGATTCACCCTGTGATAAAAATTCCAGCGTGTCATCGTCTGTCACTTGCACACGCTTCTTCTTTCGTAAAAAGTCGAGGGCAGCGTTTACGACGATTTTATAAAACCAGCTATGCATCTTGGTCGCATCCTCTAATCGGTGAACAGATTTGAGTGCTTTATGAATCGCCTCTTGAACGACATCCATCGCATCTTCTGGGTTTTTGACATAGCTATAGGACAATCGATAAAAACTGTGTTTATGCTCCATTACGTAATCCGCAAATTGATCATCAATCTTTCGTTTCTTCATTTTACAAAGAGCTCCTTTATCTTAAATGCGCATCTGTTATTTCTTACATTGGATAGACGCGCACCTGTTAAAAATAGTTTGCGCTCCATTATTTTTTTAACATGTCATCCCATTTACGTTTCTATACAAAAAGAGCGAACCTGACGGGTTCACTCTTTTAAAGCCGTTATTTTTTGATAAACAAATGGTTTAAGTGGTGATAGCGGATGAATGATGGACACTCCTGTTTCCTGCTCCACCTGCTTTGCAGCGTGAACCATCGAGAGCTGCATCACACAAATATCTCCATGCTGCTGCTTCACAGATTGCCTTAACTGTTCCATGATTCGCTCATGATAGGCTTGTATATCACCGTTCAAGCAAAGATGAAAGACATCCTCTAGCACAACCACTTCTGCCTTCAACTGCTTTCCCCGCTCTTTTACATATGAAGACAGTCGCTTCATCGTTCCTTCTACTGTATCTGGGTTTGAAAACACCAGCTGAAGCGGACCCTCTCGCTCACAAATCTGCTCAAATAACGGCTCATCTATCGAAACAATTGGTTGTTTGAACAGGTGCTGCTGCTCCCCCAAAGCCGCAATGTATTGTGTACACGTTAATAAAACAAGATCAGCCTCTCCTTCTTGCATGAGTCTGTTGATGGCATAGGTTTGCTGCTGCTCAAGATCAAATGCGGGATCTTGTTTGGCTCGTTCCATAAATGATGAATCGACGATGTGATGCAGATCAAATCCTGTGTCATAGAAAGCGTCGTCAATGTAAGAAATATTAGATGGATGTGCGTGAAGGCAGTGTAATCGAATCATTAGGTCCGCTCCTCATAAAAGTTTTCACTCATTATATCAATCCTTGTATGAAATAGGGAGCAACATGACCATATTGTTAGGGAGATATTGAAGGAGGGATTCTACCTTGAAAGAAGATCAACAGCCTACATCATCTTCAGAGTCAGAAGAAACCTTGACGAATCGACAAGGTCACCCGGTAACAGATAATCAAAACATGAGAACCGTTGGGAATCGAGGACCGACTACGCTTGAAAACTACGATTTCCTAGAGAAAATCAGTCATTTTGATCGTGAACGCATCCCTGAACGTGTCGTTCACGCACGAGGTGCCGGCGCACACGGATACTTTGAAGCCTACGGTACATTCGGTGACGAACCCATTTCCACTTATACAAGAGCCAAATTATTTCAGGAGAAAGGAAAAAAGACCCCTGTCTTCGTTCGATTCTCTTCTGTTATTCACGGCGGACATTCACCAGAAACTTTACGCGATCCACGGGGATTTGCGATCAAATTTTATACAGAAGACGGCAACTGGGATCTTGTTGGGAACAACCTCAAAATTTTCTTTATTCGAGATGCTTTGAAATTCCCTGATTTGGTTCATGCCTTTAAGCCTGACCCTGTCACCAATCGTCAGGATGGCGAGCGCATTTTTGATTTCGTTTCACAATCACCTGAAGCAACACATATGGTGACATTTCTCTTCTCACCATGGGGCATTCCCGCCACATACCGGCACATGCAAGGCTCTGGCGTCCATGCCTATAAATGGGTGAATCATGAAGGAAAAGCAGTACTGGTCAAATATCACTTTGAACCGAAGCAAGGGATTCGCAACCTGACACAAGAACAAGCCCAAGCCATTCAAGGGGAAAACTTTAATCATGCCACACAGGATTTATATGAAGCCATTGAACAAGGGGATCATCCTGAATGGGAAGTATACGCTCAAATCATGGAAGATGACACCCACCCCCATCTAGACTTTGATCCACTCGATCCGACAAAGCTCTGGTACAAGGATGACTATCCATGGAAACCGATCGGACGAATGGTGCTAAACAAAAATCCAGAAAATTATTTTGCAGAAGTGGAACAGGTTGCCTTTGGGACGGGGGTTCTTGTAGACGGATTAGATTTCTCAGATGATAAATTGCTGCAAGGACGTACCTTCTCATACTCTGATACGCAGCGATATCGTGTCGGGCCAAATTATTTACAGCTGCCGATCAATGCCCCGAAAAAGCATGTTGCCACCAATCAGCGAGATGGGCAAATGGAATATCATGTGGATCAAGGAAAAGGACAAAACCCCCATGTGAATTATGAACCGTCCATTCTCGGGGGATTAAAAGAAGCGCAGCAAGATGGAAAGGATCATACGCCTTTTGTAGAGGGTGAAGTCAAACGAGAAGCCATTGACCGCCCGAACAATTTCGGACAAGCGGGAGAAACCTATCGCCGCTTCAATGATTGGGAACGTGAGGAACTGATTAAAAACTTAGTCAACACCTTAGCTACCTGCCAAAAAGACATCCAAGACCAAATGATCGAAAACTTTACAAAAGCTGATCCTGACTACGGAAAACGTGTGGCCGATGGCTTAAAAGCCTTCAAACAAGAGGAGCCAAGCGGACCAATTGGATCAACAGGCGCGGCACAGGCTGTCAATGATGCGATCAACAACAGCACCCCTTCAGATCCTTATTAATGAAAAAAGAATGCAGCGGAGTGGCTGCATTCTTTTTGTATACATCTATTAAGCGTTTTGACCTTTTTTGATCCATTCTGCTACATTCACTGTACGTTTCGCCTGATGTTTTGCGGCTGCTTCTGCATCCTCTTGGATCTTTCCATTTTGGTCAACAGTCACACTCACACCATAAGGGTTACCCCCTGCGCCGTATAGGGAATCATCCGTGTAGCCAGGAGCGGCAATAATGGCTCCCCAGTGGAACATCGTTGTATACAGGCTCAGAACCGTCTGCTCCTGTCCGCCATTTGGGTTTTGTGCAGATGTCATCGCACTCACTGCTTTGTTTGCTAGTTTCCCTTGGAACCATAAACCGCCTGTTGTGTCTAAGAATTGTTTCATTTGAGCCGGTAAGTTACCGAAACGTGTCGGCATGCTGAAAATAATGGCATCTGCCCACTCTAAGTCACTTAACTGAACCTCAGGGACATCTTTTGTTTCATCTAAATGTGCTTTCCATGCTGGATTTGATGCAACAACTGCTTCTGGTGCCAATTCAGGAACCTTTAAAATTTTGACTTCAGCACCAGCTTCTTTCGCTCCAGCCTCAGCCCATTTTGCCATCTGATAGTTTGTACCTGTTGAACTATAATAAATAATCGCTAGTTTTACGTTTTCCACTTGTTCCATCTCCTTTTGTTTGGTTTGTCCAAATAGCTTCTGTAAAAATCCCACCTGTATTCCCCACCTTATTTAAATTGACGACGATACCACAATGCCGCAGCATCGACTTCTTCTCTCGTTAGCTGATGTCCACGATTTTCCCAATGAAGCGTTACGGAAGCTCCCGCCTCCTGAAGCAGTTGCTCCAATTCCTGAGATTCCTCAGGACGGCACATTGGATCATTTTCACCAGCTGCTATAAAGACTTGTTTCCCCGCTAATGAAGGTAATGAAACCCCTCGTCTTGGGACCATAGGATGATGCAGGATCGCTCCTTTCAGCGCATCTCCGTAATGGAATAACAGACTTCCAGCAATGTTCGCCCCGTTTGAATAGCCGATGGCTACAACATTGTGACGATCAAATCCATACTTATCTGCTGCTTCCCCGATAAATGTATATAATTCCTCTGTACGCGCAATTAAATCTTGCTCATCAAAAACACCCTCTGCCAAACGTCTGAAAAAACGCGGCATGCCGTTTTCTGATACATTCCCTCTCACACTAAGAACAGATGCTTCAGGGTCTACCACTTCTGCAAGCGGCAATAAGTCATGCTCTGTCCCACCAGTTCCATGCAGCATGAGAAGGACAGGTTTTTGTTCATTCTTTCCTTTTTGAAAAAGATGCTTCATCATGAATCTCCTTTCCCTTTGATTTCTCTTACCTCAATCGGCAGCACGATTTGTTCAATCTGACTACGCTGAGCCTCATATTGCGGTGGCAGTTTCAACGCTTCACCCATCGTTTCCACAGATTCATCGTGTGCAAACCCTGGAGGATCGGTCGCAATCTCAAATAATATGCCGCCAAGCTCTCTAAAATAAATCGCATTGAAATAATTTCGATCTTGCACAGGCGTCACTTGATATCCGCTTTGCGCCACATGTCTTTGCCAATCTAATTGATCCTGATCATCCGTTGCTCTCCACGCAATATGATGTACAACACCTACGCCCATACGTCCTCGTGCAACAGGTGTCTTGTTCACATCAATCACATTGCCGATTTCTCCAAACGAACGGAATCTCACATAATCTCCTTCTGTGCCGACTTTTTCAAGTCCCATCGTTTGCTCTAGCAGCTGCATCGTTTGCTCAGGCTGTGAAGTTAATAAAACAGCTCCGCCAAACCCTTTAATCGCTACTTCTGGTGTCACCCCATTAAATGTCCAGTCATTCTGTTTTCCTTCTTCACGCTCTACAAGTTCTATCAATAAACCGTGCGGATCTTCAAATGAGAGAAAGGCCTCACCAAAGCGTTCAATCATTTCATAAGAAACGTCAAACTGCTCAAGGCGTTCCTTCCAAAAAGAGAAGGCACCGGTCGGTACGACATATGTTGTCACACCTACTTGACCTGCTCCAATTTGTCCCTTTTGTGCACCTGGCCAAGGGAAAAACGTAATAATGGTACCTGGAGAACCTCCTTCATTTCCAAAATATAAATGGTATGTGCCTGGATCATCAAAATTGACGGTCTTTTTCACGAGACGCAGACCTAAAACACCTGCATAAAAATCAACGTTCTCCTGAGGATGACCAACAATTGCTGTGATATGGTGAATTCCTTCTGTTTTCTTCACTTCTAATGACCTCCTCTTCATGACGTAACATGTCCCTACTCATTATGTCTTGACTGATGCTTTTATATTATCTCGAATTCGAGATATATGATCAAAAAATATATTTATCTCGAATTAAGGATATTCTTTTTTGAAATAGATGTCAATGATTTTTGTTTTTTTTCTTTTCAAAAGCAGGTCGCTTTATATATAGCAGACCTGCTTCCCTTTGATTATTGAAGCAATTTTTTCTTTTTTAAATAGGCTTCAGCTACTTGGAATGCAACTTTCCCCTTCACATTGACTTCGTAATTCATTTCTCTCATCTCATCATCTGTGATTTGACCAGCGAGCTTGTTGAGAGAGGCCTCAATCTCAGGATACTCTTTTAATGTCTCCTGTCTTAGCAAGGGCGCTCCTTGATAGGGCGGGAAAACATGCTTGTCATCATCAAGCACCTTCAACTTGTATTGTCTCAATTCACTGTCTGTTGAATACGCATCGACCAACTGAATATTCCCTTTTTGAATGGCTCGATATCGAAGTTTCGGTTCCATCGTGACCACATCGTCAAAAGAAAACTGATAAGCTTTTTGAATGCCTAAATATCCATCCTGACGATCAGAAAACTCTAAAGTAAAGCCAGCACGTATACGATTCTTGATTTGACCCAGATCTGAAATCTTTGATAAATCATATTGATCCGCTAGTGATTGAGGCACGGCTAAAGCATATGTATTGTTATAAGCCATCGGCTGAAGAAGCTGAAGCTGAAAGGATGACGCCAAACCTTGGCGCGCTTGCTCATACACTTTTTCCTTATCCGTGCTTTTCGCTGTTTCTTTCAGAAATTCAGAAATCGCTGTCCCTGTAAATTCAGGATAGATGTCAATATCACCAGACCGCAGTGCTTGAAAAACAAAGGACGTCTTACCAAGACCAGGCTTAAGATTGACTTGGATATCTGTATCCTGCTCAATTAAAAGCTTATACATGGAGATCAAAATTTCAGGCTCTGACCCCAGCTTCCCTCCAATGGTGATCTCTTTCTTTTCTTGTTGAAACAGCAATGGGGCAGCGACAACTGCTCCTGCTATTACAGCAAAGACCGTCACAGAGATCACGGTTTTTTTAAAGGAGATTTTCTCAAGTGTCCGCAAAACCACATCAAATAAGAGCGCAAGTAATGCAGCTGGAATAGCTCCAATGATGATCAAAGACATATCATTTCGATCAATTCCAAGCAAAATCAGACTCCCTAATCCACCTGCCCCAATAAGAGCTGCAAGAGTGGCTGTCCCTACAATCAGGACCATCCCCGTTCGGATACCTGCCATGATCACCGGCATAGCAAGAGGGAGTTCTACTTTTAATAAGCGTTTGCGGTGATTCATTCCCATAGCGAGCGCCGCTTCTCGCAGCGACGGATCGACCTCACGAATGCCTGTATATGTGTTCCTTAAAATAGGAAGAAGAGCATAGACGACAAGAGCGATAATTGCGGGCACTTGACCAATCCCAACGAGAGGAATCAGCAGTCCAAGCAGCGCCAAAGACGGAATTGTCTGCAAGACAGCCGTCACCCCAATGATCCACTCTGCTATCTTAGGGACTCTCGTTAAATAAATCCCTAATGGAATGGCAATCAAAATCGCTAGAAATAACGCAATGAAGGAAATTTGAATATGCTCAAGTAAGGCGTGTCCGAGCTGATCTTTTCGAGCCCATAGCACACTGGTCCATTCATTCATGTGTCTCGCCCCTCTCAGCAGAAGTACCGGCTAAATACTGAATCACCGCTTGACGAGTGATGAGCCCGATCCGTTCCCCATCCTTTTCAACAACAAGCTCTTCATGCTCTGCCAGTCGAGATAGAACCTCTTCCAGCGTCGCATGGATGGAGACCGCCTCATCGCCTAACAGATCATCTTGAGGCATGGGCTGATAAATAGTTGTCAGCTCAAATGCTTGATGGTCTACATGACGGGCAGCTCCTGAAACAAACTCCCGCACAAATGGATTAACTGGATGCTGAATCAATTCCTCTGGGCGTCCAACCTGCACCACTTTTCCTTCATTCATCACACATATTCGATCTCCAAGCTTCATGGCTTCCTGCATATCATGTGTCACAAAAACGATGGTCTTTTGAATACGGCGCTGTAACTCAAGCAGATCATCTTGTAATTTCTCTCTCGTCAGTGGATCTAACGCACTAAAAGGTTCATCCATTAGGACAATCTCAGGATCAGCAGCAAGTGCCCGTGCTACGCCTACTCGCTGCTGCTGTCCTCCTGAAAGCTCTGCTGGCTTTCGATGTCGATAGGTAGAAGGCTCAAGCCCCACCATGAACATCAACTCATCAACACGCTGATTCGTCTCAGTCCGCTTCCATTGTTTCAGCTCTGGCACTACAGCAATATTCTCTTCTATGGTCATATGAGGGAACAACGCTATTTGCTGAAGCACATAACCAATATCCCAGCGCAGCTCATAAATATCATAATCGCTGATGGTTCGACCCTTTATGTAAATCTCACCTTCTGTAGAAGAGATGAGACGATTAATCATTTTCAAAGTCGTCGTTTTCCCGCTTCCACTAGGTCCAATCAATACAAAAAATTCACCTTTCTGAATCTCCAAATCAACAGATTGAACGGCATAGCGGTCATCAGAAAATTGCATCGATACATTCTTAAATTCAATCATCTTCCCACGCCCTGACTGCAAGTATATTTTAAAATACCAATATGACAGATTAACCTAGTATTTGTATAGAACAAACTGTCACGTTAACTCTCTTTTTACATACTTCCCCTAGTTAGACTGCCAGAAACGACTTTCTCATAAAAGTGAGACAAATAAAAAAAGCGAAGAGCTCAAGGCCCTTCGCTTTTAAGTCAACGACTTACTCACCAGTAACGTATGGAAGTAATGCCATTTGACGTGATTTTTTAATCGCTAATGTCAATTTACGTTGATACTTAGCGCTAGTTCCTGTTACACGACGAGGTAAAATTTTACCACGCTCAGAAACAAACTTTCTAAGAAGATCAACATCTTTGTAATCGATGTGCGTGATTCCGTTAGAAGTAAAGAAACATACTTTACGACGTTTCGCACGACCGCCTCTGCGTCCACCTGCCATTTGTTTTCACACCTTTCCTTTGGTCATTTTTTTCAGATCAATTAGAATGGCAAATCATCATCGGAGATGTCAATCGGTTTACCATCATTCGCAAATGGGTCATCATTGAAGCTATTTCCCTGATTACGATTTTGGTTGTTTTGATTGCCATATGGATTTTGACTTGGTTCATTTCCAAATGGATTCTGATCATTTTGGCTGCCGCCATAATACTGGCCTCCGCTATTGCCACCGCCGCTGTATCCACCTGAACCAGCACCGCCGCTTTTAGGCTCAAGAAATTGAACACTTTCAGCTTGAACTTCTGTCACGAAGACACGCTGTCCTTGCTGGTTTTCATAGTTTCTTGTCTGCAAGCGACCGTCTACACCGGCAAGACTTCCTTTTTTCAAGAAATTAGCCACGTTCTCGGCTTGTCTTCTCCAAGTAACACAGTTAATGAAATCGGCTTCACGCTCTCCAGATTGATTCGTAAACGTACGATTCACAGCTAGAGTAAACGTGGCTACAGCCGCACCATTAGGCGTGTAGCGAAGCTCAGGGTCTTTTGTTAGTCTTCCGACCAATACAACACGGTTTAGCATATTGAAAGACCACCTTTAAATATATATTTCAATGATTTATTCTTCTTCTTTAACAACAATGTGGCGAATGATATCGTCACTGATCTTAGCTAAGCGGTCAAATTCTTGAACTGCTGCAGCGTCAGATTGAACGTTTACGATTTGGTAGAAGCCTTCACGGAAATCGTTGATTTCGTATGCAAGACGACGTTTACCCCAATCCTTTGTTCCAGTGATCTCCGCACCGTTAGAAGTTAACACGTTATTAAAACGGTCGATAACTGCTTTTTTAGCCTCATCGTCAACTGTTGGGCGGATGATGTACATAACTTCGTACTTTCTCATCTGATTGCACCTCCTTTTGGTCTAAGCGGCCCTATACGGGCAAGGAGCAATAAATTATATTACTCACAATTGTATATTATAACAAATTACTTGGCCTATGACAAGAACCTATACGTTAAAACGGAAATGAATAACGTCTCCATCTTTCACTATATATTCTTTACCTTCTAAACGAACTTTTCCTGCTTCTTTTGCAGCAGACATACTTCCGCCAGCTAGTAAATCTTCATAAGCAACCGTTTCAGCACGAATAAATCCACGCTCGAAGTCCGTATGAATGATTCCAGCACATTCCGGCGCCTTCATTCCTTTTTTAAATGTCCAAGCACGTACTTCTTGCTCACCTGCTGTGAAATACGTAGCTAAACCTAGAAGTGAATAAGACGCTTTAATCAACTGATCTAGACCTGATTCTTTAATGCCAAGCTCTTCAAGGAACATTTGCTTCTCTTCTCCTTCAAGCTCTGCAATTTCAGACTCAATCTTCGCACAAACGACGATGACTTCAGCGTTTTCGCCAGATGCAAACTCACGAATTTGCTGTACATATTCGTTTCCGTCCTGATCTGCTACTTCGTCCTCACTCACATTTGCTACATACAGAATAGGTTTTGACGTGAGTAAATGAAGTTGCTTCACAAGCTTCTGCTGCTCATCTGTAAATTCAACCGATCTTGCAGATTTTCCAGCTTCAAATGCGTCCTTCAGCTTTTCCAAAATATCAAATTCAGCTACCGCTTCCTTATCTTTTTGTTTCGCTAGCTTACTCACACGAGTTAAACGCTTTTCAACCGTTTCTAGATCAGCCAAAATCAATTCTAAATTAATCGTTTCAATATCTGACACTGGGTCAACCTTACCTGACACATGTGTAATGTTATCATCAGCAAATGCTCTCACCACGTGACAGATTGCATCTACTTGACGAATGTGAGAAAGGAATTTATTCCCTAAACCTTCTCCTTTAGATGCACCTTTCACAATACCAGCAATATCAGTGAATTCGAAAGCAGTCGGAACTGTCTTTTTTGGCTGCACTAATTCTGTCAGTTTTTGCAAACGCTCGTCTGGAACTTCTACAATTCCGACGTTTGGATCAATGGTACAGAACGGATAGTTAGCAGACTCCGCTCCAGCCTGTGTAATTGCATTAAATAGCGTTGACTTCCCGACGTTAGGTAAGCCAACAATACCAGCTGTTAAAGCCATTCTTTCATCTCCTCTATATGAAACGTGCTCGTTATACTGCGTAATATGAACCTAGAGCAATTATAAGTAGGTTTACATGAAAAGACAAGCTAACCATCATGCATTTTCAATAGAAGAAACATTACCAAAAAGACTAAATCGGAGCTTTAAAATAAGAAATTGCATCTGTTTCTCTGAACAAAAGACAAATTTCATCAAAAAAGCATGAGGCCTACTTAAGCAGTTGGCTCCTCATGCTTGACGAGAATTTTCTTCATTTTTCGTTCAAAATCTCTTCTTGGGATCATCACGCTGTGCCCGCACCCTTCGCATTTAATACGAATATCCATGCCCAAACGAATGACTTTCCACCGATTGGCACCACATGGATGGGGTTTTTTCATTTCAACGACGTCATGTAACCCAAATGCTTTGTCTGCCATCAGCATTCACCTCTCTTGCTCACTTCATTAAATCTATTGTACAAAAAAATGCCGATAGAGAGCAATGCACAAAATAAAGAGCCGCTGTCATGTATCAATCCCGTTCTTTTTTATAGAAAAAACCCTTCTTTTAGATCATTTTATTTGTGACCAATAGTTACTTAAACTCCGCTTTTTTTCAATATTGTCACAAACACTGTAGGTCAAAAGGTTTTTATTGGTAGAACGCTGTGGTTTTTCCATATTTTTTGATTTATGATATCTGCATAAATGTTATGTGAGGGAGCAGGTACGATGGTCAATCGAAAGGATAGATTAACCGACAAAGATTATAAAATCATATCCGATCACGCTGGAAACGCAGAGAATTACCAGCAGAACCATACGATAGAAGTAGGTCAGCATACGCTCACTGTCAACGATTTTCTAAAAATAGATCATCAATTATATGGTTTAACGATGCAGCAGGAACAGTCAGATGAGTTCATTGTCGCGTTTCACTGTCCTCTGCCAAAACAAATGACGGTGACATCGACACAAGATGTTCAAACGGCTACCCAATCATTGTTAAAAACGGATTATGCCTACCCCATTGAAAGAAAATCCTTAGCCGGGAAACAAGATCATGTCTTTTTTAAAGGGAAGGAATACATCAAGGACGTCTGTCAGAAGCACCCGAATGCAACCATCTATCTCACTGGACAAGCGCTTGCCGGTGCTGTTTGTGCTTACATTGCGACAGAACAGCCAGCTGTCAAAAAAGCCATCACATTCGATAGCCCAAATATATGGAGCAGCCTGGCACCTTCCATTCAGCAAAAAGCAGTAGAAGGAAAATATAGCCATGTTCTCACAGAATATATTCAACCCAATCATTATGTAGGTTTACTCAATCGCCATGATCATGGAGTTGGACAAGTCAAGTACACCGTACCGCCCCGGGAGCAGGGATCGGTCCAAGAATCCATAAAATATAAACCAAGAGAAATTGACACCTTTTTAAGATCAGCTTTTGCATCAATGAATATAGAGTGGAACGAATCATTTGATACAAATGCATTTTTAGCTCTCGTTTCAGGAGATTTTAAAGTAAATGGGCATTCATTCCATTCGAATGGAACCGCTCGTATTTTAGATGAACAGCTTGATCACAATACAAGTTTTACAGCGATGCTTTTACAAGACATCCATTCAGGCCGTGCATATGCACAAAACGGGATTGAAATTATCATAAAATCCCATTTACTAAAAAATTCATCTTATGATCTACAAAGTATTATTGAACATGAAGTACACACTGTATTTGAGAAAATAGATGGAATTGATGATAGTGTCAAAGATGCCGTCCATCATGTAAAACAAGAGCTGAAAGGACTTGTCGGCTTTGGTCACTATGATTTATTAACCCATAGCGATGTAGAAGCACTGTTAGAGGAAGTAAGGATGGAGCAGCCGCAATCATCCTTTTATTCTCATGAAAAACAACTGAATGCCTTGTACACCTTGAGAGACTACGAACAAGAACTTTCCACCCTTTCAAGACATATGTACACAATGGGTGATGACTATGCCAAGGCAGATAGACGCCTTGCGATGCAAATGGGTATTCGTTAAGAAAGGAGTCGACATATGATCAATCAAAATAAACCTCCTAGTGACGCCCAGCGTTTCTTGCAAAATGTGAGTGCCCGCCGCTCCATGTCTGTATTCGAAAGTCAATCTGCACCACAAACACAATCGCAATCACCTGAAGAAATTGCCGCTATTCAGGCCATGCGCAGAGAAGGACAACGAAAAGATTTAAAGCGATTGCTGAAAATGCGGCTTCACGATGAATTGGCAAACACACGCATGCACTTGGAGTACCAATTGTCCAAAACCGAAGACATGATAAACCAGACAACCATTGTCAAACAGCACGTATCCCAGCATTTAAAGGGACAAGCCATCTCAGAAATAGAGGAACGCATGCAGCGTCTCCAGCACATGCCTGTATATGACGATATCAAGGAAGCGATTGATTCCATTCGGATAAAATAAGCACTTCTCTTTAAAAGAGAGGTGTTTATTTTATTTTATCAGTATAATTTTTAGAACGGAAAAATATCTTTTTACTTAAAATCGGATACAGCATTAAACAGACAAGCAAATAAAGATTGAGCAAGCTGTAAATCGGATACAAGAAAGCAATCAAATCAGCAAATCCAAGAGAGGTTAAAGGTGCCATCAAAAGAAGCATGATGAATACAATGAACCAGCGGGGCATTCGTACAAAAGAGAGCATGCGGCTGGATAAACCAAATAATCCCGCAGCGGTTGTTGTATAAATCGCTAAACAAAGAACAATGGTCATAAACACAAACAATGATGTTGGTGCCCCCTCTAATACTGTAAACAAAGGAATCCCTTCTGCTGAAAGACTCCCAGAAATATCAACTAGTATTTCGTTATACACATAAGAAATGACTCCAAAAATCAAACCGCTTAATATACTTGCAACCTTGGCCTCTCCAAGCCCCTTCATTTCTTTCCCCACTGAAGATAGCACCGCCACAACAGATAATATATTCAAAGAAGCAAAGACGATACTAGCAGGCCAATTGTATTGCTGGCCAAAATCAATTCTCCACATATGATCATGATTCATATAATAAAAAACAAACGCATAGATGAGCCCCGCCACCAAAATTGGTATAATGAAGGCATTCACAGATAAGAGTCCTTTCACATCCCAGAAAAAAATCATAAATGAGAATAAACAAAATGCACCGATTCCAACCCAAAATGGCACATGATACATCTCAAGTGTCACCCCGCCACCGGCAATCATGACTGTTGTTGTCGTGAATAGATAAAGAACAATTAAAATATCATACACCTTGGCCAGCCAAGGACCTACAAGACGCTCTAACACCGGCACAAAATGATCAGCACGCACCTCATAACTGATTTTTAACACCACATAGGTCGACAGCATAAACATGAGCGTAAACAGTAGAATGGCTAGTCCGCTATCAAGGCCAAAAAACTGCCAAATTTCTTGACCGGAGGCATATCCCGCTCCTATCAAGCTTCCTAAAATTAAAAGCGTCCACCTTGAACCAGCCTTCCACACAATCATCACCTCATAGGTATAGAATTAAGCTTGTTTCCGTATACTGTTACTAACTACTATGACAAGGAAGTGAGACCTATGAATAGCAAGAACGGTCTTTTTTTAAGAAATAGGGTGAAAGAATACGTGTCCCATACGGATACAAATGCCATTCAGCAGCTTAAAAGTATTTTATTCTCGCATCTTCAGAAAGCAGGAAAAAGACCCGTTGCCATCGTCTGCATAGGAACAGACCGCTCAACCGGTGACTCTCTAGGTCCACTTGTAGGAACAAAGCTTTCAGGTCTGGATTTAAAAAAGATGCATGTATACGGCACTCTCTCTGACCCAGTGCATGCGGTCAATTTAAAGGAAAAGCTCGCTGAAATTGAACAAGCTCATAAACATCCATTTATCGTAGCCGTTGATGCCTGTTTAGGGAGAGTGAAAAGTGTAGGATCGTTTCAAATTGGAGAAGGACCGTTAAAGCCCGGTGCAGGTGTGCAAAAAGATCTTCCAGAAGTAGGCAATATTCATATTAATGGAATCGTCAACGTGAGCGGTTTTATGGAATACTTCGTTCTCCAAAACACACGTCTTCATCTTGTGATGTCTATGGCCAATACACTGTCTGAAAGTCTATCCCACATTGATCAAATGGATTGGACGAGAGAAAAAAGCCGTTCTCTCTTCACCCCTATTCAAAATATCACGGGAAGAATATAAAAAAGACCATCTCATATCAAGATGGTCATTCCGATGATTCTCTCGTAGAAAGCAATTCAAGGATTCTTTCTAAATCTTCATTTGAGAGAAATTCAATCTCAATTTTCCCTTTTTTCTTCTGTTTCTTGATCGTCACTGAAGTACCAAAGTAATTTTGTAAGAAAGATTCTCTTTCTTTCAACATGCGATCCTTTGGTGCTTCTTTTTTCTTTGTTTCACGTGGAACATTTTCATTTAATTGCTGAACAAGTTTCTCAACCTGACGGACATTTAATCCTTCGTCCACGACCTTCTTTACCAATGGCGCCAGCTTCTTTTTGTTTTTCAAACTAAGCAGCGTGCGTCCATGTCCCATGGATAATGTTCCATCCGCAATCAGCTTTTGTACTTCATCCGGTAATGTTAATAAACGAAGGTGGTTCGCAATATGCGGTCTGCTTTTGCCTAATCGCTTAGCTAATTCCTCCTGAGTCACACTTAAGTGATCTAGTAAGGAGGCATAGGCTTCCGCTTCCTCTAATGGAGATAAATCCTCGCGCTGTAAGTTTTCTAAAAGAGCGATCTCCCTCATCAGTGTTTCTGAAAATTCCCTGACGATCGCAGGAATCGTTGTCAAACCAGCTTGTTGTGCTGCACGGAAACGGCGTTCTCCTGCAACAATGTCATATCCTTTAATCGATTTACGAACAATAATCGGCTGTAAAACACCGTGCTGCTGAATTGATTCTTTGAGATCAGACAATGCATCATCATCAAACGTTTTCCTTGGCTGATAAGGGTTTGGGCGCAAATCCTTCAACTTAATTTCTTCGACAGTTTCTTCATTGGCATCCACATTGTTAAATAGCGCATTAATACCCTTTCCAAGACCTTTAGCCATTCGCGTCCACTTCCTTTGCTAAGTCTAAATAGACATCTGCACCTCTTGAACGTGGATCATACAAGATAATAGGTTTCCCATGACTAGGCGCTTCACTTAGTCTCACATTCCTCGGAATCACAGTCTGATAGACTTTATCTCTAAAGTATTTTTTTACTTCTTCGATGACTTGGATTCCAAGATTTGTTCTTGCATCAAGCATTGTCAGTAAGACACCTTCAATGGCAAGGTCGGTATTTAGATGTTTCTGCACAAGACGAACCGTATTCAACAATTGACTCAATCCTTCAAGTGCATAATATTCACACTGAACCGGTATTAAAACAGAATCGGATGCAGTTAACGCATTAATCGTCAGTAACCCAAGTGATGGCGGGCAGTCAATAATCATATAATCATAATTTTGCTTCACAGATTCAAGTGCTCTTTTCAGCCTCACTTCACGTGAGATCGTAGGCACAAGCTCAATTTCCGCCCCTGCAAGCTGTATCGTCGCAGGAATGACATCAAGATTTTCGACCTCTGTCGTCTTAATCACATCAAGTACATCTGCATCGTCTACTAAAATATCGTACACGCACTTCTCTACATCGGCCTTCTCAATCCCAATACCACTCGTGGCATTTCCCTGCGGATCAATATCAACTAACAACACTCGTTTTCCTATGTATGCTAAACACGCACCCAAATTAACAGAAGTTGTCGTCTTCCCAACGCCGCCCTTCTGGTTGGTAATCGCTATGATTTTCCCCACGATGTCACCCACTTTCAACTTAACAAGTTTCTCATTCATTCATACTTCCTATTCTATCAAAAAAAGTATGAAACGTTTGCTTTTTTTGTTTCTCCATTATAAATTCGTGAATGAATCTGTGTTTCCGTACATGGATAGATGCATAAAAACGCGCTTAGAAGATATATTAATATATCTTTTTGAAGAAAATAACGAGACAAAAAACCCCCACTTTTCATGAAAAGTGAGGGAGATACAATCAAAAGTTTAACCCGCCAATTTTACGGCCTTCGCTCACAATGACTTTAGGTGTCACTGTTTTATAGTTCTTCTTTTTCAAAAACCCATAGGGTGCTTTAATGGTAAATGTGGCATGTCCAACAGCGTCCCCGGTTTTCGCGTAAGCCTGCCATACAATCTTTGAACAATAAGTAGGGTCCAAGGATTGAATAGACATAGTGATCGAATATCGAGCCTTCGGATGGTCTTTCACGTAATCGTGCGCCCAATCCCCAGCTAAATCTGCCTTTTCCTGATGATTAATCCGAATCACCTTTGTATTGGCACTATAGCGAAACCAGCTTTGAATGGAATCAATATTTGGATGCTGCCGGAACCCAGGAATGGATGCATAGCTTTTCTCATTAATGACGATGCCTGCATGACCAATTAAACCATTCAAAGCACCAGTGCTCGTCACCAATATATCCCCTTTTTGAGGCATAATATCGGTTCCAGGATACGGTTTACCAAAAAGATGGCGAATGGTATTCGGCCTTTCATCTGTTACCATTTCATCCTGTTTGTTTTGCCGTAAGCCATAGTTCTCCAAATCATCATCAGCTGTGATGACATCGATCGCATCGTCCTGAGACGCTTGCTCTTGATTTAATTGTTGAACCGTTACATCTGTCGAAACCACACCTTGTTTCTTCAGAGCACTGAGTTCTTCTTTTGTAATCGTTTCTTCCGCTGAATGAGTATCATGATTCGTTGACGTGCTCACAGCAAACACAGTCGTTTCATTTGAAAAAAGAGAAAAAGAGATTAGTAAATAACAGATAATAGCAAAAATAGTCTTTTTCATTTTCATTGGTTATATGTCACCTCCCTTCTACTATGAAAATCATATTTTACCAATTAATTAATAATAAGTAAATATCATGAATTTAAGGGATGGAAAGACAAAAAAAGCTGACGAGTAATGCTCATCAGCTTTTTTCTATTTAGGAATGCGAATGGTTAATTGGATATATTCCTCAAATTCTTCTTCCTCGGTATTTATTTTAAGTCCGCTATCTTCTACCATATGGAGAGACTGACGAATGGTATTCATCGCAATTCGCGTATCTCGGCTAAACGCCTTACGTTTCGGCTTCGGTTTGCGATCTGTTTTTTGTTCAAGCATCTTCACTACACGCTCTTCAGTCTGTTTCACATTTAGCTGCTTTTCAATGATTTCCTGCAACAGCGTGATTTGTAATTCTGGAAGCTTTAGAGGTACAAGTGAACGGGCATGCCTCTCAGAGATTTTTTTCTCCAAAATGGCTTGCTGTACCTCTTCAGGCAACTTTAAAAGTCTTAGTTTGTTTGCAACAGTCGATTGTCCCTTACCTAAACGCTGAGCAAGCGCTTCTTGCGTTAAATCATGAAGCTCTAAAAGACGTGCATAAGCATGAGCCTCTTCAATTGCAGACAGCTCTTCTCTTTGCAAATTTTCAATCAATGCCACAGATGCCGTTTCCGTATCAGTAAAATCTTTTATAATAGCGGGGATCTTCTCCCATTGAAGAGTTTGTACCGCTCTCCAACGTCTTTCGCCGGCGATCAGTTCATATTTTCCTTCTTCTTCTGTTGGTCTAACAACAATCGGTTGAATAATGCCATGGGTATGAATGGTTGTGGCCAGCTCCTGTATCTTTTCTTCTGAAAAAATGGTGCGTGGCTGAAAACGGTTAGGCATAATTGTGTCGACCGGGAGCTCCTGTATCTCTTCCTTTAATGTTTCATGCTCAGCAATCTCTGCCTCTATTTCGGTATCACGCTCTGGATGTTCTTTGTCACCAAGCCCGAAGAAGCGTGAGAGTGAATGCTTCATGAACCTACACCACCTTTAAAAACTACCTTTTTATAATTCTATTTTCTCATGTTTTTTCCTTCTGTAAAATCATAAATATTGAAGAAAAACCGACCTTTTACATGATCAACCCTCTATTGGTGATTTATTAGGTGTTCCTGGTTTTCTAGGATATTTTTTTGGTGTTTGTTTTTTCTTTTCAATGACAATGATGTTCCGTTCGCTTTCTTCTAAAGGAAGAACAAAGGAATGCTTTTCAACAACCTCTCCTCCGAGGACAGTGACGGCTTTTTTTCCTGCTTGCATCTCTTCATCTGCAGCAGATGCTTTTAATGCAACAAACAAACCTTCCTTTTTCACAAGAGGCAGGCATAGTTCGCTCAAGACAGATAAGCGCGCAACTGCTCTAGCGGTGACAAGGTCATAGCTTTCACGTTGATCTTTACGTTGTCCAAAGGTCTCCGCACGATCATGATAAAAAGTAGTATCTTGTAAGTTTAACCCTTTTGCTAACTCATTGAGAAACGTAATGCGTTTCTGGAGAGAATCAACAATGGTCACATGTAGATGAGGGAAACAAATTTTAAGAGGAATGCTTGGAAAACCAGCACCAGCTCCAATATCACAAATTGTTGTCACATTGTGAAAATCAATAAAAAATGCTGCTGATATCGAGTCATAAAAATGCTTTAAATATACTTCTTCCTTTTCTGTAATGGACGTTAAATTCATCTTCTCGTTCCATTCTACAAGCATATGGAAGTAAGTTTCAAATTGTTCAAGCTGCACTGGAGAAAGAGTGATCCCTTTCTCCTCTAGTGCTGCTGTAAATTGTTCAATGTTCATGCCGACATCCTTTCTACTCTGCTATCTTCGCAATACGTCCCTGCTCCAAATACACTAAAAGGATAGAAATATCAGCAGGGTTAACGCCTGAAATACGAGAAGCCTGTGCAACAGAAAGCGGTCGGACTTCTTTTAGCTTTTGCTTCGCTTCAGTTGCAATCCCTTTGATGGCATCATAATCAATTCGATCCGGAATCTTTTTGTTTTCCATCTTTTTCAGCTTTTCAACTTGTTGGAGCGACTTTTCAATATAACCTTCATATTTAATTTGAATCTCTACCTGTTCACACACATCAGCAGGAAGCGGTGTGTCAGCAGGAGCTAGTTTCACAACAGATTCATAGTTCATCTCTGGACGCTTCATCAGATCACTAGCGCGAATACCGTCCTTCAATTCACTTCCACCAAGAGAACGGATATATTCCTGTGTCTCTGCTGTAGGTTTAATAATGACAGAATATAAACGTTTTTTCTCTGCTTCAATAGCCTCTTTTTTCTGTGTGAATGCTTGGAATCTCTCTTTAGAAATTAAACCAATGTTATATCCAAGTTCCGTTAATCTTAAATCAGCATTGTCATGACGCAGAAGTAAGCGGTACTCTGCACGAGAAGTTAAAAGACGGTAAGGTTCATTTGTACCCTTCGTGACAAGATCATCAATGAGAACACCGATATATGCATCAGATCGGCTTAAAATGACTTCTTCTTTACCCAATGCTTTTCTTCCTGCATTGATACCTGCCATAATTCCTTGACCTGCAGCTTCCTCATAACCAGAGGTACCATTAATTTGGCCAGCTGTATATAATCCAGAAATTTTCTTCGTCTCAAGTGTCGGCCACAATTGTGTAGGCACAATCGCATCATACTCAATGGCATAACCCGCTCGCATCATTTGTACATTTTCAAGCCCTGGAATGGTTGACAGCATTCGCTGCTGTACATCCTCTGGCAGACTTGTAGATAAACCTTGAACATACACTTCTTGCGTATTACGGCCTTCTGGCTCTAAGAAAATTTGATGTCTCGGTTTATCATTAAAACGAACCACCTTATCCTCAATAGACGGGCAGTATCTAGGACCTGTTCCTTTAATCATACCTGAATACATAGGAGAACGGTGAAGATTCTCATCAATAATTTGATGAGTCTCTAAACTCGTGTATGTTAACCAGCATGGTAATTGATCTGTAATATATTCCACAGTTTCATAAGAAAACGCACGTGGTACATCGTCACCTGGTTGAATTTCCGTCTTACTATAATCAATCGAGTGGCTGTTTACTCGAGGTGGTGTCCCAGTTTTAAAGCGAACCAAATCGAATCCTAATTCTGCTAGATGATCCGATAATTTAATGGAAGGCTGCTGATTATTAGGACCGCTTGAATAAGAAAGATCCCCTAAAATAATGCGGCCTTTTAAGAAAGTACCAGTCGTTAGAACAACAGACTTCGCGCGATAATTTGCACCTGTTTGAGTCACAACACCTTTACATTCATCATCTTCTACAATTAAATGGTCTACCATCCCTTGCAGCATTGTTAGGTTTGGTTCATTTTCCATTGTTTTTTTCATTTCGTGCTGATATTGAAACTTATCTGCTTGCGCTCTTAACGCACGGACAGCAGGTCCTTTCCCAGTATTCAGCATACGCATTTGAATATGCGTCTTATCTATATTTCGTGCCATTTCCCCGCCTAGCGCATCAATTTCTCTGACGACAATCCCTTTAGCGGGACCTCCTACGGACGGATTACATGGCATAAAAGCAACCATATCGAGATTGATGGTCAATACAAGTGTTTTGGCGCCCTGTCTTGCAGAAGCAAGAGCAGCCTCAACACCAGCATGACCGGCACCGACGACGATTACATCATATTGGCCAGCTTCATAACCCATTTCTTTTGTTCCTCCCTTTACTTTCCTAAACAGAATTGAGAGAATAACTGATCAATTAAGCTTTCATGAACAGCATCCCCAATAATTTCACCTAGCTGCTCCCAACAGCGTGTTAAATCTATTTGAACAATGTCGATCGGTACATCCATTTCAATTCCTTCTAGAGCATCCTCAATCGATTGTTTTGCTTCTTGAAGGAGCGCAATATGCCTAGTATTGCTTACATACGTTAAATCTCCACTTTCAATTGAGCCAGTGAAGAATAAAGATTGAATGGCCATTTCAAGCTCATCAATCCCTTTTTCTTGTAATAAAGATGTTGTCACGACTGGACGATCTTTCGCTAACTCTTTTACTTTTTCTACATCAAGTTTAGGCTCAAGATCAGTCTTATTGACAATCACAATAATATCCATACCCGAGACAGCCTCAAATAGCTTAATATCTTCCTCAGATAACTCTTCACTATAATTGAGCACAAGTAAAATCAGGTCAGCTTCTTTTAAGACCTGTCTTGATCGTTCGACCCCAATACGCTCAACAATGTCTTCAGTCTCACGTATACCTGCAGTATCTACTAAACGGAGCGGCACTCCTCTTACATTCACATATTCCTCGATGACATCTCTGGTTGTTCCAGGAATATCGGTCACAATCGCCTTTGTTTCCTGAACAAGACTATTTAATAAGGAAGACTTCCCAACATTTGGCCTTCCAATAATAACAGTAGATAAACCCTCACGTAGGATTTTCCCCTGCTGTGAAGTCGTTAGAAGCGATTCAATTTCCTTTTTCACAGATGTCGCCTTTTCAACTAAGACTCGATGTGTCATTTCTTCCACATCGTCATACTCTGGATAATCAATATTCACTTCTACATGGGCAAGTGTCTCCAATATCTCACCACGAAGACGTTTAATCAAACCGGAGAGACGTCCCTCCATTTGAGTCATTGCGACATTCATCGCACGGTCAGTCTTTGCACGAATCAAGTCCATTACGGCTTCTGCTTGTGACAAGTCGATTCTTCCATTTAGGAAAGCACGTTTTGTAAACTCACCTGGCTCCGCTAATCTCGCTCCTTCTTTTAAAGCAAGCTGCAAGACTTTATTGACCGTGACAATTCCGCCATGGCAGTTGATCTCAATAACGTCTTCTCTCGTAAATGTTTTTGGTGCTCTTAATACAGACACCATGACCTCTTCTATCACTTGCTCGGTACTTGAATCTACAATATGACCATAATGAATGGTATGAGAATCCACTGATACAAGTTTTTTCTCCTTAGGCCCCTTATACATGCGATCAGCAATCTGAACTGCATCAGGCCCGCTTAAACGTATAATGGCAATTGCCCCTTCACCCATTGGTGTAGAAATTGCTGCAATTGTATCCACCGCTCATTCACCTCTTTCTCTATTCAATAGACAGTCTTATATCTATTAAATGGACGTTGTCCATCTCTATATCAAAAACGCTTAATCCAAAATTTAAAGATACCACAAATGCATGCGAAGCGAAAGTAGCCCACATTTAATTATCCACAGTTTTGCACCCTGTCTATTTTAACACTTAACTTATCCACATGTGAATAACGACGTTCTAAACTTGTCTTCACATCTTACACCTAAATCCAATAAATTAAAACGTCCTTCTCCCTTTGCAACTAAGGGAAAATGACGTTTTCGATCTAAATAACACACTAACTTTTTAGAAATAAAGGAGGAATCTACTATTAAAAGGTAATTTTTCAATAAAAAAAGACTAAAATCCAGCTTTGCTGAATCTTAGCCTTTCTGCTATTTTTTATAAAACACCACAACATGACGCTTGGTGCCCGTATCTTCAGATGCCGTGGCAAGTTCTTTAGAAAATGCTGCAATCGTATCATGAACGACTTTTCGTTCATTCGAAGGCATCGGTTCTAAATGAACCTTTCTCTTCGTTTTTAAAACACGGTTTGCCGTTTTGATTGCATATTGTTCAAGTGCTTCTTGTCGTTTCTTCCTATAATCTCCAATATCAATTGTAATATGATGATACTGATCAGAATAACGATTAAACACTAACTGCACCAAGGTTTCTAAAGAGTACAGTGTTTGTCCTCTTTTTCCAATCATTAATGAAGTTTTGTCTCCATTAATGTGAAAAGAAATCTTTTTCGTTTCTTTTTTCGAAACAATGTTTGCTTTAGGATCAATTGATTTAACAATTTTATCTAAATACTGTGTTGCTAATTTGAGCGCATCTCGCTTTTCTACTAACTTGACAACAGCTTGTCTTTTACCAAATAATCCTAAAAACCCTTTGTTTCCTTCATCTACTATTGTGATATCTACTTCTTCTTGTAGTAGTTGAATTTGTTTCAGTCCGGAATCTACTGCTTCTTCGACTGTGCGACCGACAGCAGTTATTTCCTTCATTTTTTGTTCCCGCCAGCTTTTTCTTTTGTATCAACTTTTACTTGAGGTGTTTTAATGACCAAAGTTTGAATGATCATGAAAATGTTACCTACAACCCAGTACAGTGAAAGTGCCGCTGGGAAACTGATTGCAAATACAATGATCATAATTGGCATCACCCAAAGCATAATCGCCATTTGAGGGTTGTCCGAAGGATTTCCAGCCATCATTAGCTTCTGCTGAATAAAAGTAGCTACACCTGCAATAATCGGTAGCAGGAATAATGGATCTGGACTGCCTAAGTCAAACCATAAGAAAGTATGTTTCTTGATTTCAGCTGTTCTCATGATCGCATGATAAAAACCAATTAAGATTGGCATTTGAATTAAGATTGGGAAACACCCTGCTAATGGATTTACACCATTCTTTTGGAAAAGAGCCATTGTTTCCTGTTGAAGCTGTTGCTGTGTTTTTTGATCTTTTGAACTATATTTTTCACGAAGCTTCTTTAGTTCTGGCTGAAGTGCTTGCATTGCTTTTGTACTTCTTAATTGTTTAATCATTAATGGTAAAATAAGCAAACGAATTAAAAGAGTTACGATAATAATCGCTACACCATAGTTTTCACCAGTTAAGTTTGCCATGTAAGTGATTAATTGAGATAGCGGGTATACAATGTAAGAATTCCAGAATCCCTTACTATCTGATGTGATTGGTTCATTGATTTGTGTACATCCTGCCAATAGAACCAACACGCCAATCAAGCTAAATATTAGTAATAATCGCCTTTTCAACAAGATTCCTCCCATTACTTCAAACTTTATTTAAGTTGGAATTGATTACGAAAGTGACTCACCTAATCAGTATGGTAACATTTTTTCATTACAAAGTGGTGGTTTCATTTTAATTCACTAGATGAAGGAAGCGCTTTTAAAAATTGATTCAACGAAAGTTTCTATTACGAAGACTTTTTCGGTTGTTGTTGATAAACAGCGGATTTTCTAAATAAATGCTGGAGAGACTTCTTTGTTTCTTCAAAGGTCAATTCGCTTGCTGGTTTTCGTGCGATAACAATGTAGTCTTTTTCTTGCTTTAGCTTATGACCTTCCTCTAAGAACACCTGACGGATCAGTCGTTTAATCCGGTTTCTTATCACTGCATTCCCTATCTTTTTACTGACAGACAATCCTAAACGCAGTTCTTCTTGATTTGGTTGGTCCAGCTGATAAATGACGAATTGGCGATTAGCCATTGATTGACCTTTTTTGAACACTGTTTGAAACTCTTCATTTTTTTTTAGCCTGTTTCGCTTCTTCATGTTTTCTTCCACTCCGATAAAAACTGACAGTTCATTTACGATTTTATGTAAAAAAGACCACTGACATTATTCAGTGGCCTAAGCTGATAATTTTTTTCTACCTTTGCTGCGGCGTCGCTTTAAAACTAGACGTCCGTTTTTAGAACTCATACGGCTGCGGAAGCCATGAACTTTACTACGCTTACGGTTATTTGGTTGAAACGTTCTTTTCATTTATGACACCTCCCTGAGGAATAGCTGTTTAAGACAGTCTAACTCATTATATTTGTGTAACCCATCGATTGTCAATATCAATGATAAAACTCTTATTATCAACCTTATAAGCATAACACAAGTTATCAAGTGAAGAAACCTTCTTTTTTAGTTTCCAGCATTTTATTCTTTTTTTCCTTCAAAAAAACCTTCAAAACAAGATTGTGGATATTTTTCCGGCATATTTTGACTATCCACATCCATTATCGACATTTTTTTCACACAAATAACCTATGTGGATAATTATTTTTCAACAGGATGTAAAGTGTGTGGATAAGTTTGTGACACCCATTGCACCATCTTGTTTATTTTGATATTATATTTGTGTTTTAACTCTTAATTACTTATCTGGCCTATTTATCTTATCCACAATTTGTGGATAACCTGTGGAAAGTTATTACACAGCTTGTTGAATTGTTTATCCACAACCTGTGTAATTTGTCGAAAAGACGTTTTTCTACTATATTAATTGTTTTCAACAAAGTATGTGCACGAATGGTGATGACCATTTGCTCTTTTTCGTGTTCTATAACAGTTTGATACTGGTCATTTTAAAAAGAAAAGGAGGGGGGAGAAGCCTTATGGAAAATATTTTAGATCTGTGGAATAAAGCACTTCAAAAAATAGAGACAAAATTGAGCAAACCTAGTTTTGAAACATGGATGAAGTCCACTAAAGCCCATTCTCTTCAAGGAGATACGCTGACTATTACTGCACCTAATGAATTTGCAAGAGACTGGCTCGAGTCAAGATACCTTCACTTAATTGCAGATACCATCTATGAACTGACAGGCGAAGAGCTCAGCATCAAATTTATCATTCCTCAAAATCAGGACGAAGAGGAAGCCATGCCAAAATCTCCAATCAAAAAAATGTCGAAAGAAGAACCCGTTGAAATTCCACAAAATATGCTGAATCCAAAATATACATTTGATACTTTTGTTATTGGTTCAGGCAACCGTTTTGCTCATGCCGCTTCACTTGCAGTCGCAGAAGCACCAGCAAAAGCATATAACCCGCTTTTTATTTATGGGGGCGTTGGTTTAGGAAAGACTCACTTAATGCATGCGATCGGTCATTACGTCATCGACCATAATCCATCAGCCAAAGTGGTCTATCTATCATCTGAAAAATTTACTAATGAATTTATCAACTCAATCCGGGACAACAAAGCAGTCGATTTCCGTAATCGCTATCGGAATGTAGATGTGCTTTTGATAGATGATATTCAATTTTTAGCAGGAAAAGAACAAACACAAGAAGAGTTTTTCCATACATTCAACACACTTCACGAAGAAAGTAAGCAAATCGTCATTTCTAGTGACCGGCCGCCAAAGGAAATTCCGACACTTGAAGACAGATTACGCTCTCGATTCGAATGGGGCTTAATTACAGACATTACCCCGCCAGATCTAGAAACGCGTATTGCGATCTTACGTAAAAAAGCAAAAGCAGAAGGTTTAGACATTCCGAATGAAGTCATGCTTTATATTGCCAATCAAATCGACAGCAACATTCGGGAACTGGAAGGTGCTTTGATTCGTGTCGTTGCTTACTCTTCTTTAATTAATAAAGACATCAATGCTGATCTAGCAGCTGAAGCCCTAAAGGACATCATTCCTTCATCAAAACCTAAGGTGATTACAATTAAAGATATTCAAAGAATTGTAGGGCAGCAATTTAATATTCGATTAGAAGATTTCAAAGCGAAGAAACGTACGAAATCAGTTGCTTATCCAAGACAAATTGCGATGTATCTCTCTAGAGAAATGACAGATTCCTCTCTACCTAAAATCGGAGAAGAATTTGGTGGACGAGATCATACGACCGTCATTCATGCTCATGAGAAAATTTCAAAATTAATCGTTGAAGATGAACAGCTTCAGCAGCATGTCAAAGAGATCAAAGAACAACTAAAATAATCAAGCTGATAAGATAAGTACGGGAAAATGTGAATAACTAGAGCATAGTCATACACAGTCTGTCCACATGTGGATAGGCTGTCTTTCCTTTCTTTCTACTGACTTATCCACATATTCACAAGCCCTACTAGTACTTCTACGATTTTTATTAAATAAATATATATACATGTCATTAAGAAAAATTAGGAGGACCACTATGAAATTCACGATTCAAAAAGATCGTCTTGTTGAAAGTGTCCAAGATGTATTAAAGGCCGTATCCTCTAGAACAACGATTCCTATTTTGACAGGGATTAAAATTGTTGCATCTGACGAAGGGGTTTCTCTCACAGGGAGCGATTCTGATATCTCAATCGAATCTTTTATTCCTCAAAGAGATGGAGATTTAGAAGTCATTACAATTGATCGACCAGGAAGTATTGTGCTGCAAGCCCGCTTCTTTAGCGAAATCGTTAAGAAACTGCCTATGTCTACTGTCGAAATTGAGGTAGAACAAAATCATCTAACCATCATCCGCTCTGGTTCAGCAGAATTTAATTTAAACGGCTTAGATGCTGAAGAATATCCGCATCTGCCACAAATTGAAGAGCATCATGCTTTTCAAATTCCAACAGATTTGCTTAAAAACCTTATCCGTCAAACGGTTTTCGCAGTGTCCACCTCAGAAACACGTCCTATCTTGACAGGTGTAAACTGGAAGGTTGAAAAAGGTGAATTAATATGCACAGCAACGGATAGCCATCGCCTGGCTTTAAGAAAAGCGAAGTTGGATATTAACGAGGAAAGCTCGTACAATGTGGTCATTCCTGGAAAGAGTTTAACAGAGCTAAGTAAAATTCTTGATGATGGACAAGATCTTGTGAGCATCGTCATTACGGAGACACAGGTTCTCTTTAAAGCACAGAACGTGCTGTTCTTCTCAAGATTGCTGGATGGTAATTACCCAGATACAGCTCGCCTCATTCCGCAAGAAAGTAAAACGGATGTAGTGGTGAATACGAAAGAATTCCTTCAAGCGATTGATCGCGCGTCACTTTTAGCAAGAGAAGGGCGTAACAACGTTGTGAAGCTTTCTGCTGATCCTGCGCAAAGCCTTGAAATTTCTTCTAATTCGCCTGAAATCGGTAAAGTAGTTGAAACGGTGCAAGCAGATGACATTAAAGGGGAGGATCTCAAAATCTCTTTCAGTCCGAAATATATGCTTGATGCTTTAAAAGTATTAGAGGGAACAGAGATTCATGTCAGTTTCACTGGCGCAATGAGACCATTCCTATTACGCACGCCAAATGATGATTCCATTTTGCAATTGATTCTTCCAGTTAGAACGTATTAATTTGGTCTAAAATGGCTGCTGTGTGAGCGCACAGCAGCTTTTTTCCTCGTTTCCTCTGTTTTCTTTCATCCCAGTTCGCTTTCCCCCTTTCCTTCTTGTCTTGTTTTTTAGTACAATTAGATATTAGTGATATTGAAAGAGGTCGATACAATGCCTAATCTGATAACGATTGAAACAGAAATGATTACATTAGGGCAGTTTTTGAAATTAGCCGAAGTCATTCAATCTGGTGGAATGGCGAAGTGGTTTTTAAGTGAACATGAGGTGTTCATCAATCAAGAGCCAGATAATAGACGGGGACGCAAATTATACCCAGGTGATGTTGTCGAGATAGAAGGTCACGGCACATTTCAAGTTGTGAATTAGAAACGGGTGACAATACATGTACATTCAAAGTCTGGCGTTAACTTCATACCGAAACTATGAACACACCGAGCTTCAATTCGACAATAAGGTGAATGTGATGATTGGTGAGAACGCCCAAGGTAAAACGAACCTGATGGAAGCGATCTATGTATTGTCGATGGCAAAGTCTCATCGTACGTCAAATGATAAAGAACTTATCCGATGGGACGAAGACTATGCTAAAATAGAAGGTAGAGTCATCAAAAAAAATGGTCCACTCCCCATGCAGCTCGTGATCTCAAAAAAAGGAAAAAAGGGCAAGGTCAATCACATTGAACAACAGAAACTCAGTCATTATGTTGGTGCCTTGAACACCATCATGTTTGCACCAGAGGATCTCAACCTTGTGAAAGGTAGCCCGCAAATCCGCAGAAGATTCCTCGACATGGAGATTGGACAAGTGTCTGCTGTCTACTTGCATGATTTATCGCTCTATCAAAAAATCCTCACTCAGCGAAATCATTACTTGAAACAATTGCAAACAAGAAAGCAAACGGATCAAGCGATGCTGGAGATTTTAACAGAGCAGTTGATTGATGCGGCAGCGAAGGTTGTCAAAAGACGACTGACTTTTACGAAACAACTCGAAAAATGGGCGCAGCCGCTGCATTTTGGGATTTCAAGAGAGCTGGAAACGCTCACGCTCCAATACCAGACGGCCATAGAGGTATCAGAAGCGTCAGACTTGTCGAAAATAAAAAATAGCTATGAAGAATCGTTTCAGAAACTAAGAGACAGAGAAATAGACCGAGGGGTGACGCTATGGGGGCCTCACAGAGATGATCTTCTTTTCTTTGTGAATGGTCGGGATGTTCAGACATATGGCTCTCAAGGGCAGCAAAGAACAACAGCTCTTTCACTAAAGCTGGCAGAAATTGATCTGATTCATGAAGAAATCGGTGAATACCCAATTCTTCTACTCGATGATGTTTTATCTGAACTTGATGATTACAGACAGTCTCATTTGCTCCATACCATTCAGGGACGTGTACAGACCTTTGTCACCACTACGAGTGTTGAAGGCATCGACCACGCCACCCTGAAAGAAGCGGAAATTTTCAGAGTAGCCAGTGGAAAAGTAATTGACTGATAAATGAGGTGTGAGTCTTGTATATTCATTTAGGTGATGATTGTGTTGTTTCTACACGAGAGATTGTCGCAATTGTTGATTACAAAATGAGGTCATCTTCTGTTGTAGAGGAATTTCTTCAAAAACAAGAAGAACAAATCATTTCGTTGTCACAAGGGACACCCAAATCCATCGTCGTCACAACTGAATCCGTGTATTACTCTCCTCTTTCCTCAAGCACGCTCAAAAAACGTGCTTCATTTGTGATTGAAATTGAAGTCTAAAAGCTCAATTCATATAAATATATCGTTTAAGAAAAGTGTAGGTGAATGTACGTGGCAATGGAACAGCAACATAATAGTTATGATGAAAATCAGATACAGGTGCTCGAAGGACTAGAAGCGGTTAGAAAACGTCCAGGAATGTACATTGGGTCAACCAGTGCAAAAGGACTTCACCATCTTGTATGGGAAATTGTCGACAACAGTATTGATGAGGCTTTAGCTGGTTATTGTACAGACATTACAGTGCAAATTGAAAAAGATAATAGCATCACAGTGAAAGATAACGGCCGCGGAATTCCTGTTGGGATTCACGAAAAAATGGGACGTCCTGCTGTAGAAGTCATTATGACGGTTCTTCACGCTGGTGGTAAATTTGACGGCAGCGGTTATAAAGTATCTGGCGGTCTGCATGGTGTAGGGGCATCTGTTGTTAATGCGTTATCTACGACCTTAGACGTGACCGTATACCGTGATGGAAAAATTCATTACCAGCAATTCAAACGCGGTGTTCCAGTTGGAGATTTAGAGATCATCGGTGAAACAGATGTAACAGGGACAACCACTCATTTTGTGCCAGATCCAGAAATTTTCACTGAAACCATTGAATTTGATTACGACACACTTGCTAACCGTGTACGTGAGTTAGCTTTCTTAACAAAAGGCGTCAACATCATCATTGAAGACTTACGTGAAGGCAAAGAACGAAGAAACGAATACTGCTATGAAGGCGGTATTAAGAGCTATGTAGAACATTTGAATCGCTCGAAGGAAGTCGTTCATGAAGAACCAGTTTACATCGAGGGTGAAAAAGACGGAATCACCGTTGAAGTTGCACTGCAATACAACGATTCCTATACAAGCAATATTTATTCTTTCGCCAATAACATCAACACATATGAAGGCGGATCACACGAAGCTGGCTTTAAAACCGGTCTGACGCGTGTCATCAATGATTATGCTCGTAAAAATGGCGTATTCAAAGATGGTGACTCGAATTTGAGCGGAGAAGATGTACGAGAAGGCTTGACAGCCATTATCTCTATCAAACATCCAGACCCTCAATTCGAAGGACAAACGAAGACAAAGCTCGGTAACTCAGAAGCAAGAACCATTACCGACTCCCTCTTCTCCGAAGCACTTGAGAAATTCCTCTTAGAGAACCCTGATGCTGCAAAGAAAATTGTGGAGAAAGGTGTGATGGCAGCTCGTGCAAGAATGGCTGCCAAAAAGGCACGTGAGCTGACAAGACGTAAAAGTGCACTGGAAGTCTCTAGCTTGCCTGGGAAACTGGCAGACTGTTCTTCTAAAGATCCTTCCATCTCTGAGCTTTATATCGTAGAGGGAGATTCTGCGGGCGGATCTGCTAAGCAAGGTCGTGATCGACATTTCCAAGCGATCTTACCGTTAAGAGGGAAGATCCTAAACGTTGAAAAAGCCCGACTAGATAAAATTTTATCTAACAACGAGGTTCGTTCAATGATTACAGCGCTAGGGACTGGAATCGGAGAAGACTTCACTTTAGAGAAAGCACGTTATCACAAAATTGTGATCATGACTGATGCTGATGTTGATGGAGCGCATATACGGACGCTACTCCTAACATTCTTCTATCGCTACATGCGTGAAATCATTGAAAACGGTTATGTGTATATTGCACAGCCGCCTTTATATAAAGTACAGCAAGGAAAACGTGTTGAATACGTGTATAACGATAAACAGCTAGATGAACTGTTAAAAACGCTGCCTCAAACACCGAAACCTGGACTTCAGCGTTATAAAGGTCTTGGAGAGATGAATGCTACTCAGCTTTGGGAAACAACAATGGATCCTGATGCGAGAACACTTCTTCAAGTTACACTTGAGGATGCAATCGATGCTGATGAGACTTTTGAAATGCTAATGGGAGATAAAGTAGAGCCGAGACGTAACTTTATCGAAGAAAATGCACAATACGTAAAAAATCTTGATATTTAGATAGGTATCCCCCTTGAGAGCAACCTTATTTCTTGTTTGGAATAAGGTTGTTTTTCAAGAAACAGGGGCGTGAAACGAATGTCCTGGTTTTCTGCGTTTCGTTGATTTTCTAGTAAATAAATGTGTATAAAGGCAAGATTATTGATATAATGGAGAATAGTCTTGTGAAGATAAATACATATTTTACTCCCACATAATTTATTTCATGTGATACGTAAAGGGAGGTTCTTATAGTGAGTGAACAACATACACCAAATGTACGCGAAGTGAATATTAGCCATGAAATGCGTACGTCCTTTTTAGATTATGCAATGAGTGTTATTGTTTCGCGTGCATTACCAGATGTGCGAGACGGATTGAAGCCCGTGCATCGAAGAATTTTGTATGCGATGAATGACCTAGGTATGACAAGTGATAAACCATTTAAGAAATCTGCTCGTATCGTTGGGGAAGTTATCGGTAAGTACCACCCTCACGGTGATAGCGCTGTATATGAAGCGATGGTTCGGATGGCGCAAGATTTCAACTATCGTAATATGCTGGTTGAAGGGCACGGGAACTTTGGTTCTGTCGATGGAGACGGTGCAGCAGCCATGCGTTATACCGAGGCACGTCTTTCTAAAATTTCGATGGAGATCCTGCGTGATATCACAAAGGACACCATTGATTATCAAGATAACTACGATGGCAGCGAAAGAGAGCCAGTCGTTATGCCTGCTAGGTTCCCGAACTTATTAGTGAACGGGGCAACTGGAATTGCTGTAGGGATGGCAACGAATATCCCGCCTCACCAACTGGGTGAAGTGATTGATGGGGTATTGGCAATTAGTCAAAATCCTGAAATGACGACACAGGAACTAATGGACATCATTCCAGGTCCAGACTTCCCAACTGCGGGACAAATCATTGGCCGAAGCGGTATTCGTAAAGCGTATGAAACAGGACGCGGCTCTATTACATTACGTGCAAAGTCAAATATCGAAGAAACATCTAGTGGTAAGCAGCGCATTATCATCAATGAGATTCCTTACCAGGTTAACAAAGCTCGTTTGATCGAAAAAATCGCTGATCTTGTCCGTGATAAAAAGATTGATGGCATTACAGATCTTCGTGATGAATCTGACCGTAATGGAATGAGAATCGTCATTGAACTACGAAGAGACGCAAACGTCCATGTTCTATTAAACAATCTTTATAAACAAACGACACTTCAAACGTCTTTCGGTATTAACTTGCTTGCACTTGTTGATGGACAGCCGAAAGTGTTGTCTCTCAAACAATGTCTCGAATATTACCTTGAGCATCAGAAAGTGATCATTCGTCGAAGAACGGCGTATGAATTGCGTAAAGCAGAAGCAAGAGCTCATATTTTAGAAGGCTTAAGAATTGCGCTTGATCACTTAGATGAGGTCATTGCCTTAATTAGAGGCTCTCAAACTGCTGAAATTGCAAGAAATGGTTTGATGGAAAACTATAGCTTGTCTGAAAAACAAGCACAGGCCATTCTCGATATGCGACTCCAGCGTTTGACTGGTTTAGAAAGAGAGAAAATAGAAGATGAATACAAAGGGCTTGTTGAATTGATTGCTGAATTAAAAGCCATTTTAGCAGACAATGAGAAAGTTCTAGAAATCATTAGAGAAGAATTAACAGAAATCAAAGAACGCTTCAATGATACGCGCCGCACAGAAATTGTGACAGCGGGTATAGAAACAATCGAAGACGAAGATTTGATTCCTGTTGAAAATATTGTGATCACACTGACTCATAATGGTTATATTAAGCGCCTGCCTGCATCAACATACCGCAGTCAAAAAAGAGGCGGTAAAGGTGTACAAGGAATGGGAACCAACGAAGATGATTTCGTTGAACAGCTGATCTCAACATCTACGCACGATACGATTCTCTTCTTCTCTAATAAAGGGAAGGTCTATCGAGCGAAGGGCTATGAGATCCCTGAATTCGGACGAACAGCGAAAGGGATTCCGATTATTAACCTTCTTGAAGTAGAAAAGGGAGAGTGGATAAACGCCATTATTCCAGTCAGCGAATTTGATGAAGATTCGTATCTCTTCTTTACAACAAGACACGGTGTATCGAAACGAACGTCATTGTCTCAATTTGCAAACATCCGTAACAACGGTTTGATTGCACTCAGCCTGCGTGATGAAGATGAATTGATGGCTGTTCGTTTAACCAATGGTGAAAAACAAATCATCATCGGAACGAAAAAAGGAATGCTCATTCGTTTCGACGAGACAGATGTTCGTGAAATGGGACGTACAGCAGCTGGAGTTAAAGGGATCACACTTTCTGAAGATGACATCGTCGTTGGAATGGAAATCCTTGAGCCAGATGCAAATGTATTGATCGTAACGGAAAAAGGTTATGGTAAATTAACGCCTGAAAAAGAATATCGTGTCCAAAGCCGTGGTGGTAAAGGTCTGAAAACGTGCAAGATCACTGACAACAACGGTCCGCTTGTTGCAGTGAAGGCGACTAACGCTGAAGCTGAAGAAGACTTGATGATTATCACAGGCAGTGGTGTCATCATCCGTATGGCTGTTTCAGATATCTCCACAACAGGCCGAGTCACTCAAGGTGTCCGTCTGATCCGTCTAGGTGATGATGAACATGTCGCTACAGTGGCATTAGTAGAACAATCACCAGAAGACGATGAAGAGAATAGTGAAGAAAACGTAGAAAACGTAGAAAATGTAGAGTCAGATCAAGAGCAATCTGAGTAAAAATAAAGCCGGTTTTTCGCCGGCTTTATTTTTTTTTGAAAAAACATGATTTTTTTTGAAGTTTATAATGCTTTTTTCATAGATATGTGTTAACCTTTCAAAGGAGCAAAAAGAGGCTCTATTTTTTATCTCTTTCATAACAAAAACTTCTTAAAAAAATAAAATGTTTTTCAAGAAAAATGTTGACTATTGATAGAGATATATGATATATTTAAGTGGTCGCTTTGAGAGAGTGACAAACAAGTTCTTTGAAAACTAAACAAGACAAAACGTACCTGTTAATTCGAGTTTTTATAAAAAATCCTATGATACATCATAGGTAGTCAGTCAAACGCTGACGAAAAACAAAACTTCGGTTTTGTACTTTTTCGGAGAGTTTGATCCTGGCTCAGGACGAACGCTGGCGGCGTGCCTAATACATGCAAGTCGAGCGGACAGAAGGGAGCTTGCTCCCGGATGTTAGCGGCGGACGGGTGAGTAACACGTGGGTAACCTGCCTGTAAGACTGGGATAACTCCGGGAAACCGGAGCTAATACCGGATAGTTCCTTGAACCGCATGGTTCAAGGATGAAAGACGGTTTCGGCTGTCACTTACAGATGGACCCGCGGCGCATTAGCTAGTTGGTGAGGTAACGGCTCACCAAGGCGACGATGCGTAGCCGACCTGAGAGGGTGATCGGCCACACTGGGACTGAGACACGGCCCAGACTCCTACGGGAGGCAGCAGTAGGGAATCTTCCGCAATGGACGAAAGTCTGACGGAGCAACGCCGCGTGAGTGATGAAGGTTTTCGGATCGTAAAGCTCTGTTGTTAGGGAAGAACAAGTGCAAGAGTAACTGCTTGCACCTTGACGGTACCTAACCAGAAAGCCACGGCTAACTACGTGCCAGCAGCCGCGGTAATACGTAGGTGGCAAGCGTTGTCCGGAATTATTGGGCGTAAAGGGCTCGCAGGCGGTTTCTTAAGTCTGATGTGAAAGCCCCCGGCTCAACCGGGGAGGGTCATTGGAAACTGGGAAACTTGAGTGCAGAAGAGGAGAGTGGAATTCCACGTGTAGCGGTGAAATGCGTAGAGATGTGGAGGAACACCAGTGGCGAAGGCGACTCTCTGGTCTGTAACTGACGCTGAGGAGCGAAAGCGTGGGGAGCGAACAGGATTAGATACCCTGGTAGTCCACGCCGTAAACGATGAGTGCTAAGTGTTAGGGGGTTTCCGCCCCTTAGTGCTGCAGCTAACGCATTAAGCACTCCGCCTGGGGAGTACGGTCGCAAGACTGAAACTCAAAGGAATTGACGGGGGCCCGCACAAGCGGTGGAGCATGTGGTTTAATTCGAAGCAACGCGAAGAACCTTACCAGGTCTTGACATCCTCTGACAACCCTAGAGATAGGGCTTTCCCTTCGGGGACAGAGTGACAGGTGGTGCATGGTTGTCGTCAGCTCGTGTCGTGAGATGTTGGGTTAAGTCCCGCAACGAGCGCAACCCTTGATCTTAGTTGCCAGCATTCAGTTGGGCACTCTAAGGTGACTGCCGGTGACAAACCGGAGGAAGGTGGGGATGACGTCAAATCATCATGCCCCTTATGACCTGGGCTACACACGTGCTACAATGGACAGAACAAAGGGCTGCGAGACCGCAAGGTTTAGCCAATCCCACAAATCTGTTCTCAGTTCGGATCGCAGTCTGCAACTCGACTGCGTGAAGCTGGAATCGCTAGTAATCGCGGATCAGCATGCCGCGGTGAATACGTTCCCGGGCCTTGTACACACCGCCCGTCACACCACGAGAGTTTGCAACACCCGAAGTCGGTGAGGTAACCTTTATGGAGCCAGCCGCCGAAGGTGGGGCAGATGATTGGGGTGAAGTCGTAACAAGGTAGCCGTATCGGAAGGTGCGGCTGGATCACCTCCTTTCTAAGGATATATGGAGCAGCGTACGTTTTTCGTCTTGTTTAGTTTTGAAGGAACTTGCAAAAGATCCTACAACATCATATCTTCGATATGAAAGATGGGCCTGTAGCTCAGCTGGTTAGAGCGCACGCCTGATAAGCGTGAGGTCGGTGGTTCGAGTCCACTCAGGCCCACCATCTTCTATTAAATCGGGGCCTTAGCTCAGCTGGGAGAGCGCCTGCCTTGCACGCAGGAGGTCAGCGGTTCGATCCCGCTAGGCTCCACCAACGTGTTCTTTGAAAACTAGATAACAATAAGTAATACATTCACATTGAATGCAATGCAAAGTTCATCACACATAGTGATTCTTTCTAAAGTAAGAAATGGTTAAGTTAGAAAGGGCGCACGGTGGATGCCTTGGCACTAGGAGCCGATGAAGGACGGGACGAACACCGATATGCTTCGGGGAGCTGTAAGCAAGCTTTGATCCGGAGATTTCCGAATGGGGAAACCCACTGCTCGTAATGGAGTAGTATCCATACTTGAATACATAGAGTATGAGAAGGCATACCCGGGGAACTGAAACATCTAAGTACCCGGAGGAAGAGAAAGCAAATGCGATTCCCTGAGTAGCGGCGAGCGAAACGGGAACAGCCCAAACCAAGAGGCTTGCCTCTTGGGGTTGTAGGACACTCTATACGGAGTTACAAAGGAACGATATAAGCGAAGAGGTCTGGAAAGGCCCGCCAAAGAAGGTAACAGCCCTGTAACTGAAATGTTGTTCTCTCCAGAGTGGATCCTGAGTACGGCGGAACACGTGAAATTCCGTCGGAATCCGGGAGGACCATCTCCCAAGGCTAAATACTCCCTAGTGACCGATAGTGAACCAGTACCGTGAGGGAAAGGTGAAAAGCACCCCGGAAGGGGAGTGAAATAGATCCTGAAACCGTGTGCCTACAAGTAGTCAGAGCCCGTTAACGGGTGATGGCGTGCCTTTTGTAGAATGAACCGGCGAGTTACGATCCCGTGCAAGGTTAAGCAGAAGATGCGGAGCCGCAGCGAAAGCGAGTCTGAATAGGGCGCATGAGTACGTGGTCGTAGACCCGAAACCAGGTGATCTACCCATGTCCAGGGTGAAGTTCAGGTAACACTGAATGGAGGCCCGAACCCACGCACGTTGAAAAGTGCGGGGATGAGGTGTGGGTAGGGGTGAAATGCCAATCGAACCTGGAGATAGCTGGTTCTCTCCGAAATAGCTTTAGGGCTAGCCTCAAGGTAAGAGTCTCGGAGGTAGAGCACTGATTGGACTAGGGGCCCCTACCGGGTTACCGAATTCAGTCAAACTCCGAATGCCGATGACTTATCCTTGGGAGTCAGACTGCGAGTGATAAGATCCGTAGTCGAAAGGGAAACAGCCCAGACCGCCAGCTAAGGTCCCAAAGTATACGTTAAGTGGAAAAGGATGTGGAGTTGCTTAGACAACCAGGATGTTGGCTTAGAAGCAGCCACCATTTAAAGAGTGCGTAATAGCTCACTGGTCGAGTGACTCTGCGCCGAAAATGTACCGGGGCTAAACGTATCACCGAAGCTGCGGACTGTTCTTACGAACAGTGGTAGGAGAGCGTTCTAAGTGCAGTGAAGTCAGACCGGAAGGACTGGTGGAGCGCTTAGAAGTGAGAATGCCGGTATGAGTAGCGAAAGACGGGTGAGAATCCCGTCCACCGAATGCCTAAGGTTTCCTGAGGAAGGCTCGTCCGCTCAGGGTTAGTCGGGACCTAAGCCGAGGCCGAAAGGCGTAGGCGATGGACAACAGGTTGATATTCCTGTACCACCTCCTCACCATTTGAGCAATGGGGGGACGCAGGAGGATAGGGTAAGCGCGGTATTGGATATCCGCGTCCAAGCAGTTAGGCTGGGAAATAGGCAAATCCGTTTCCCGTGAAGGCTGAGCTGTGATGGCGAGCGAAATTTAGTAGCGAAGTTCCTGATTCCACACTGCCAAGAAAAGCCTCTAGCGAGGTGAGAGGTGCCCGTACCGCAAACCGACACAGGTAGGCGAGGAGAGAATCCTAAGGTGATCGAGAGAACTCTCGTTAAGGAACTCGGCAAAATGACCCCGTAACTTCGGGAGAAGGGGTGCTTCTTAGGGTGTTAAAGCCCCGAGAAGCCGCAGTGAATAGGCCCAGGCGACTGTTTAGCAAAAACACAGGTCTCTGCGAAGCCGTAAGGCGAAGTATAGGGGCTGACGCCTGCCCGGTGCTGGAAGGTTAAGAGGAGCGCTTAGCGTAAGCGAAGGTGCGAATTGAAGCCCCAGTAAACGGCGGCCGTAACTATAACGGTCCTAAGGTAGCGAAATTCCTTGTCGGGTAAGTTCCGACCCGCACGAAAGGCGCAACGATCTGGGCACTGTCTCAACGAGAGACTCGGTGAAATTATAGTACCTGTGAAGATGCAGGTTACCCGCGACAGGACGGAAAGACCCCGTGGAGCTTTACTGCAGCCTGATATTGAATGTTGGTACAGCTTGTACAGGATAGGTAGGAGCCTTGGAAACCGGAGCGCTAGCTTCGGTGGAGGCATCGGTGGGATACTACCCTGGCTGTATTGACCTTCTAACCCGCTGCCCTTATCGGGCAGGGAGACAGTGTCAGGTGGGCAGTTTGACTGGGGCGGTCGCCTCCTAAAATGTAACGGAGGCGCCCAAAGGTTCCCTCAGAATGGTTGGAAATCATTCGCAGAGTGTAAAGGCACAAGGGAGCTTGACTGCGAGACCTACAAGTCGAGCAGGGACGAAAGTCGGGCTTAGTGATCCGGTGGTTCCGCATGGAAGGGCCATCGCTCAACGGATAAAAGCTACCCCGGGGATAACAGGCTTATCTCCCCCAAGAGTCCACATCGACGGGGAGGTTTGGCACCTCGATGTCGGCTCATCGCATCCTGGGGCTGTAGTCGGTCCCAAGGGTTGGGCTGTTCGCCCATTAAAGCGGTACGCGAGCTGGGTTCAGAACGTCGTGAGACAGTTCGGTCCCTATCCGTCGCGGGCGCAGGAAATTTGAGAGGAGCTGTCCTTAGTACGAGAGGACCGGGATGGACGCACCGCTGGTGTACCAGTTGTTCTGCCAAGGGCATCGCTGGGTAGCTATGTGCGGACGGGATAAGTGGTGAAAGCATCTAAGCATGAAGCCCCCCTCAAGGTGAGATTTCCCATTCCGCAAGGAAGTAAGATCCCTGAAAGATGATCAGGTTGATAGGTCTGAGGTGGAAGGGGGGTGACACGTGGAGCTGACAGATAGTAATAGATCGAGGACTTAACCTATATTGTAATGTGAAGCATGAACGTTGTTATCTAGTTTTGAGAGAACATTCTCTCCATCAGGTTTGGTGGCGATAGCGAAGAGGTCACACCCGTTCCCATACCGAACACGGAAGTTAAGCTCTTCAGCGCCGATGGTAGTTGGGGGTTTCCCCCTGTGAGAGTAGGACGCCGCCAAGCTTTTCAAAGGATCAGTTCCAGTCGGAACTGGTCTTTTTTGTGTTTTCTTCTAGCAGCATCATGATATAAGCCGGAAACTTGTCCTCTGCAATCTCCATATAACGTTCAATCATGACATAATCATCACTAATGTATTGAGATAAAAGCTCGTACCACCATTCTGTTTCGTAGCGGGCAATCATACTGAGGTTATACATTAACAAGTAATGGCTGATAATCTCAGGAATCCCTAAAAAGGCATCTCGTGTTGCTGGAATGAACCATTGATTCATTTCTAAATCATAATGAAGATGAGTAGCAAGAGCAGGGTTTTCTTCTGAAAATACATCAAATGTTAGTTTTTTAGCCTCTCGTTGCTTAAGCTTCCAAGTTGTATGGAACTCAAAATATTCAATAAAACGTTCGGCAGACATATTATAGAGCAAGGGAATATGATCTTGAATCAATATGCCATTGGCTTGCTCTACTTTAACTAAAGTCGCGGGCTGTTTTTGAAACTCAAGAATATGACCCATTTCAGGTATTTTTGAAAGGAGTTTGATCATCGTAAATCGCTCATCTTCAAGACCATTTAAATGAAATAAGTGCTTTAATACATGCATACATAATCCGTTTCGCTGAATCTTGACTTCATCCTCACTAAAGCGATAATGTTGCTTCTTTCTTTTTCTTGAGGTGACACCATGAGCTAAGACAGAGGTTTGAGAAGGATAGTCGGGATCCACTGTCAGCAAACATGCCTTTAACAGCTGTGCCATTCCATAAAACAATAAAATCGGTTTTAGTTCAAGTGGAGCTGATGCAGCTTGGTCATAAAATGTATGACCGTGCTTTAAAAAGTAAATAAATCGTTCACAGTTTTTATAGGCCTGCTGGTTTGCCTCCTGAATGTTCCGTTTCTCGTACTGTTGAAATAGAAACTTTTGGGAAGTTTCAAGTGAGTAAAAACGTTTTAAATCCTTCCATCCTGAACTTTTCATCTTCTTCCTCAACTCTCTTTATATTTTCTAAAAATTGCAACTGTTTGTTGCTTCCTTGACATGCTGTTTCCTAGTTGATAATCTACATATAATATTTTGCCGAAAAGAGGGGGATTTACTAATGTGGGAAAGTAAATTTTCAAAAGAAGGTTTGACGTTTGACGATGTGTTGCTTGTTCCAGCAAAGTCTGAGGTGCTTCCGCGTGATGTCAATTTATCAGTTGAGTTAACAAGCACTTTAAAGCTGAACATTCCAATTATTAGTGCAGGAATGGATACTGTGACGGAATCACAAATGGCGATTGCAATGGCACGTCAAGGTGGTCTTGGAATCATCCATAAGAACATGTCTATTGAGCAGCAAGCTGAACAAGTGGACAAAGTAAAACGTTCAGAGCGTGGTGTTATTACAAATCCATTTTTCTTAACACCGGATCATCAAGTATTCGATGCAGAACATTTAATGGGTAAATATCGTATTTCTGGTGTACCGATTGTTAATAACGAACAAGATCAAAAGCTTGTTGGGATTATTACGAACCGTGACCTTCGTTTTATTTCGGATTATTCAATGAAGATTAGCGACGTGATGACAAAAGAGGAACTTGTGACAGCTTCTGTTGGAACAACATTAGAAGAAGCTGAAAAAATCCTTCAGCAATATAAAATTGAAAAATTACCTCTTTTAGATGACGAAGGAACATTAAAAGGTCTCATCACCATCAAAGATATTGAAAAAGTGATCGAATTCCCTAACTCCTCTAAAGATGCACATGGCCGTTTAATTGTTGGTGCCGCTGTAGGTGTCACTGGCGATACAATGACTCGTGTGAAAAAATTAGTAGAAGCCAATGTTGATGTGATCGTCATTGATACAGCACACGGTCATTCTCAAGGTGTTCTAGACACTGTATCGAAAATCCGTGAAACGTATCCTTCTCTTAACATCATTGCTGGTAACGTTGCAACAGCTGAAGCAACAAAAGCATTGTTTGAGGCTGGAGCAGATATTGTAAAAGTGGGTATTGGACCAGGATCGATTTGTACAACACGTGTTGTTGCAGGGGTCGGTGTACCACAAATCACAGCGATTTATGACTGTGCAACAGAAGCAAGAAAACATGGTAAATCTATTATTGCAGATGGTGGAATTAAATATTCAGGTGATATCGTGAAAGCATTAGCTTCTGGTGGACATGCTGTTATGCTGGGAAGCCTGCTTGCTGGTACATCTGAAAGCCCAGGAGAAACAGAAATTTTCCAAGGTAGACGTTTCAAAGTATATCGTGGTATGGGTTCTGTTGCTGCAATGGAAAAAGGAAGTAAAGATCGTTACTTCCAAGAAGATAATAAAAAATTCGTTCCAGAAGGTATCGAAGGACGTACACCGTATAAAGGACCAGTTGTTGACACTGTTTACCAACTCGTTGGCGGTATTCGCTCTGGTATGGGCTACTGTGGAACACAGGACTTACGTACTCTTAGAGAAGAAGCACAATTCATTCGCATGACAGGTGCAGGTCTTCGTGAGAGTCATCCACATGATGTACAAATTACAAAAGAATCACCAAACTACACAATTTCTTGATAAATTGTGACAATCAAATTACATTTGACAGGGTCTATGACTCTGTCTATTTTTTTTGTCTTTATTGTGATAAAATTTATACTGTTGTGTCGAAATAAGCCCTTGTGGATTAAATATATATGAAAAACGTCGAAAAAAGATGAATACGGAGGTATGACGATTGAACAGCAAGATGTTGAAACAGCTTATGGTCTCTATCCTTGCATTGGCATTGATTGTTACTGCATTTACCCCAATGTCCAAAGCAAAAGCGGCTGAAGATCCATTCAATGTGAATGCGAAAGCAGCCATCCTTATTGAAGCTTCTACAGGTAAAATTCTTTATAGTAAAAACGCAGAACAAAGACTGCCTATTGCAAGTATGGCAAAGATGATGACAGAGTATCTATTACTAGAGGCGATTGCTGAAGGCAAAGTGAAATGGGATCAAACATATACGCCAGATGATTACGTGTACGAAATTTCTCAGGACCGCAGTTTATCCAATGTTCCATTGAGAAAAGATGGTTCGTATACTGTCAAAGAACTTTATCAAGCAACGGCTATTTATTCAGCAAATGCAGCAGCAATTGGTCTAGCAGAGGTAATCGCTGGATCAGAATCAAAGTTTGTTGAAAAAATGAATGCAAAAGCAAAAGAACTTGGCTTAACCAATTACAAATTCGTGAATGCAACTGGATTAGAAAATAAAGACTTACATGGCAAACAGCCAAAAGGTACGGGACCTGATGAAGAAAGCGAAGTTTCCGCAAAGGATATGGCTTTGCTTGCACAGCATCTCATCAAAGATCATCCAGAAATTCTTGAAACAGCAAGCATCGCGAAAACAAAGTTCAGAGAAGGCACAGATGACGAAATGGACATGCCAAACTGGAACTTTATGCTTAAAGGACTTGTGAAAGAATATGAAGGCGTAGACGGTCTGAAAACGGGCTCTACTGATTCAGCTGGTTCTAGCTTCACAGGTACAGCAAAACGTGGTGACATGCGTGTGATCGCAGTTGTCCTGAATGCTAAAGGGAATCTTCATACAGCTCGTTTCGATGTGGCGAAAAAATTGTTCGATTATGCCTTTAAAAACTTCACGATGAAAGAAATGTACAAAAAAGGCCAACAAATCAAGGGACATGAAAACATCGAAGTCGATAAAGGGAAAGATAAAGAAGTACCCGTCGTGACGAAAGAAGCTTTCTCTGTACCGGTTAAAAATGGTGATGAGAAGAGCTATAAAGCGAAAGTAAATATTGATAAAAAGAACCTAGAAGCTCCTATTAAAAAAGGAACAAAGGTTGGCATGTTGACGACTTCTTATTCTGGTGATGAGAAGGACTACGGCTATTTGAGTAAAGACCAATCAGGTGTTGAGCTTGTGACGAAAACAGGTGATGAAAAAGCAAACTGGTTCATCCTTGCAATGCGTGGTGTAGGTGGATTCTTCGCTGGCATTTGGGGCGGAATCGTCGACACAGTAAAAGGTTGGTTCTAATAAAAAACTGCTCTCTATATGTGAGAGCAGTTTTTTTATCGTTAAAAGAAAAGAGATTGTTTGTGGTTTTGAGGTGTAGACAAGGCCTGCTGAAAAATACCACATAACTTTTCCATCCCTTCCGTCAGTGCCTTTTCGTTCACATAAGAAAAACTGAGACGTATATAATTCTGCTTCGGCTCCCCAGGATAGCAGACAGAGCCAGGCAGGAAGGTGATTTGCTGCTTCCGTGCCTCATGTAATAGGGCACGTGTATCGACCCAGGAAGGAAAACTAAGCCACAAATTGAGCCCGCCCTGTGGTATTTGCCACGTGACGTCCTTTGGCGCATGCTTTGTCAACACTTCCATCATCAAATCGCGTCTCACCTTCAAGGCAGTTCTTAATTTTTTCGTATGATCGATCATTTTCTTGGAAGTGAGAAACGGTAAGATCGCCTTTTGGGTGAGAAGCGGGCTCCCTAAATCATTATTGGCTTTTGCAGCTAATAAACGGTTAAATATAGAGCCTGACGCTGTAATGATTCCAATCCTGCATCCTGGAGCCAGTGTCTTGCTTAATCCTCGTAAATAAATGACGTGTCCATCGTGATCTAGGCTTTTAATGGGTGCCGGCGGTTTCTTTTCAAAATAAAGCTCACGATAAGGATCATCCTCTACAATGAGACAATCAATGCTTTGTGCCAGTAAAAGCAGCTGCTTTCTTCGTTTCATCGACATACTGGCGCCTGTAGGACTGTGAAAAGTAGGGATGGTATAGATGAGCTTTGGTTTATATTTATCACAAATGCTTTGAAGCTGTTTCATGTTCATTCCTTCATGATCGACAGGAACCGTAATAATTCGTGCCCCTCTCCCCATAAAGACATCAATTGCGCCTGGATAGGTGGGCGCCTCCATGACAACTACATCATCCGGCCCGATAAATGTACGTGCTACTAAATCAAGCCCTTGCTGAGAACCGCTAGTGACAAGGATATTTTCAGGAGTAGAAGGGACATCTAATTTTTCTAGAAATGATTGAATGACCTGACGAAGCTGAAGGTCACCTTGTATTTCTCCGTATTTTGACATGATTTGAGGATGCCGGGCTAGGACATGCTGCATTTCTTTTTCTAAATACCGGTTAGGTAAAAGACCAGGATCAATCATAGAGGAAGAAAGATTAATGGCTTCTTCGACATAGTGATACTGAGCGAATTGAGACCTTGGTAAATAATCTGGAATCGATAACTGCCAATCGAAAGAAGTAGATGACTGAACCGGGATGTCAGTTTGCTCATGCTGCTCATTCACAAACGTACCTTTTCCTTGTACAGTCGTTAAAAATCCGTCGTCCTTAAGCCGTGTATAGGCTTTTGCTGCTGTGACAAGACTTACATTCAGCTGTTTCGCTAGATCACGTACAGTCGGCAGCTTATCGCCTTGCTGAAGCAGACCTGATTGAATGTGATCAACGATGGAAAAGTAAATCTGATTCGAAAGAGATGTATCTGAATGTCGATGGATATCAATATGCATGAAAATCCTCCAATGGGTGTGGAATTGTTATAGATGTTTTCGAATTGTTATAGATGCATTATAACATGTTAATAACACTTAAAAGAGGGAATGATGCCTTTTTAACTATGAAACCTTGATATATAAGGGTTTCTTCTTTTTTATGAGCTAATTGAATTGTTATACTATTCACTTTATTGTTATACTCTAACGCTTGTATGATAAAGGTGTTGAATTAATCGAATAGACAAATGGGAGGAAACAATTGTGAGCAATAAGGGAACTGAACGAGTAAAACGTGGAATGGCAGAAATGCAAAAAGGTGGCGTCATTATGGATGTCGTCAATGCTGAGCAGGCAAAAATCGCAGAAGAAGCAGGCGCAGTGGCAGTAATGGCACTAGAACGAGTACCAGCTGATATCCGTGCAGCAGGCGGTGTTGCCCGTATGGCAGATCCAAGAATCGTAGAAGAAGTACAAAATGCAGTAACGATTCCAGTCATGGCAAAAGCACGTATCGGCCACATCGTGGAAGCTCGTGTTCTTGAAGCACTTGGTGTTGATTATATTGATGAGAGTGAAGTGCTGACGCCCGCAGATGAGGAATTCCATTTAAATAAAAATGAATACACGGTACCTTTCGTATGTGGCTGTCGTGACCTAGGTGAGGCGACTCGCCGTATTGCAGAAGGCGCTTCAATGCTACGTACAAAAGGTGAGCCTGGTACAGGAAACATTGTAGAAGCTGTTCGTCATATGAGAAAGGTCAATGCTCAAATTCGTAAAGTGGCGGCAATGAGTGAAGATGAATTGATGACAGAAGCCAAGAATCTGGGCGCACCTTATGAATTATTGGTTCAAATTAAAAAAGAAGGCAAATTGCCAGTTGTAAACTTTGCAGCTGGAGGTGTTGCGACACCAGCAGATGCAGCACTCATGATGCAGCTTGGAGCAGATGGTGTATTTGTCGGCTCTGGTATCTTCAAATCAGACAATCCAGCTAAGTTTGCAAAAGCGATTGTAGAAGCAACGACTCATTTCACAGATTACCGTCTGATTGCAGAGCTTTCTAAAGAGCTTGGAACAGCGATGAAAGGAATTGAAATTTCAAATCTATTGCCAGAAGAGCGTATGCAAGAGCGTGGCTGGTAATTAAGGGAGCGCGACGAACATGCTAACAATTGGTGTACTAGGGCTTCAAGGAGCGGTGAGAGAGCATATTCAATCGATTGAAGCTTGTGGCGTAGCGGGAAAGATCATCAAACGGGTAGAGGAGTTAGAAATTGTTGACGGTCTCATTATCCCTGGTGGTGAAAGTACGACGATGAGAAGACTCATGGATACGTACCAATTCATTGAACCGATTAAAGCGTTCGCTGCTCAAGGTAAACCGATATTTGGGACTTGTGCCGGTTTGATTATGCTGGCAAAGCATATAGAAGATCGAGAAGATGCTCATCTTGGACTGTTAAATGTATCTGTTGCACGTAATTCGTTTGGCAGACAGGTAGACAGCTTTGAAGCAGATGTAGAAGTGAAAGGACTGGATGCGCCGTTTACAGGAGTGTTCATCCGTGCGCCTCATATCATCAGCGCAGATGAGAGCGTAGAGGTCATGGCTGAGTATGACGGCAGGATTGTGATGGCAAAAGAAAACAATATCTTAGGTTGTTCTTTTCATCCAGAGCTGACAGACGACCACCGGTTAACACAGCTGTTTGTTGAGATGGTGGAGTCCTATAAAACGAAGCTTGCTGTATAAAACGGTTGAAAATAGATAAAACTTATAGTACATTAAAATCACAATCAAAGATCGAAAAAGCGTTGACGGGAAATAGTAAGAAGCCCCTCTTTCTCAGAGAGCCGATGGTTGGTGAGAATCGGTGAAAGATGCATTCTGAATCCATCCTTGAGCGAAATGCTGAAACACGAAGTAAGCATTTACGGTGATGCCGTTACAGAGGAAAGAGGAAAGCATGCTTTTGGCGTGTTTTCAATCAGGGTGGCAACGCGAGAGCTCTCGTCCCTTTCATGGGATGAGGGCTCTTTTTATTTTTCGACAAAAAAGGAGTGTTACACATGCTGGATATTAAACAACTGCGCACGGATTTTGATCAAATCAAAGAAAAATTAGCCCATCGAGGCGAAGATTTAGCGGATTTTGATAAGTTTGGTGAGCTGGATCAAAAAAGAAGAGAATTAATCGGCAAAACAGAAGTATTAAAGAGCCGAAGAAATGAAGTATCACAGCAAGTGGCTGTTCTAAAAAGAGAAAAGAAAGACGCCGATCACATTATTCAAGAAATGCGTGAGGTAGGCGATGAGATTAAGAAGTTGGATGATGAATTAAGAACAGTAGAGGAAAGCCTGCAAACCATCCTGTTCTCAATTCCAAACATCCCTCATGATTCTGTACCAGTCGGTGAGACAGAAGATGACAACATTGAAGTGAGAAAATGGGGCGAACAGCCAGCCTTCTCATTTGAACCAAAGCCGCATTGGGATGTAGCCGATGAGCTGAAAATTTTGGATTTTGAACGTGCAGGAAAAGTGACAGGAAGCCGTTTCGTTTTTTATAAAGGGCTAGGCGCACGGTTAGAGCGTGCACTTTATAATTTTATGCTGGATTTACACGTAGATGAATTTGGTTTTACTGAAGTATTACCACCTTATATGGTAAACAGAGCAAGCATGACAGGAACTGGACAGCTTCCAAAGTTTGAAGAGGATGCTTTTAAAATTCGAGAAGAAGATTATTTCCTCATTCCAACGGCTGAAGTGCCAATTACGAACATGCACCGTGACGAAATTCTTGAAGGAGAGCAGCTGCCAATCAATTATGCAGCATTTAGTGCTTGTTTTAGATCAGAAGCTGGTTCTGCTGGCAGAGATACGCGCGGACTCATCCGTCAGCACCAATTTAACAAAGTAGAGCTTGTGAAATTTGTCAGACCAGAAGATTCTTATGAAGAATTAGAGAAACTAACAAACCAAGCAGAAAAAGTTCTTCAATTATTGAACCTGCCATACCGTGTCATGAGCATGTGTACAGGAGATTTAGGCTTTACGGCTGCGAAGAAATACGATATCGAAGTATGGATTCCAAGCCAAAATACATATCGTGAAATTTCTTCTTGCAGTAACTTTGAAGCGTTCCAAGCGAGACGAGCAAACATTCGTTTCCGCCCTGAGCCTAAAGCAAAGCCAGAACACGTCCACACATTAAATGGATCTGGTTTAGCAGTAGGAAGAACTGTTGCAGCCATTTTAGAAAACTATCAACAAGAGGATGGAACAGTGATTATTCCTGAGGTGTTACGTCCTTATATGGGAAATAAAGAAGTGATAAAATAAGATGCCGTCATGGCATCTTATTCTTTTTACCTAAACTTCTACAGCTTTTCTAAAATAAGCCGATAAAAGAACTAAAAGCATCTAGGAAAGAAGGAATAACCTTGAATAGGCTTGACTATTATGTTGAAATGGCTCAATTACTCAGAAAAGTTCTAGATGAAAGTGTCCTTTTCGGCATCACTGATACAGAAAAGGTACTTTGCTATTATCCATCGACCACAGTAGATTTTGGCATTAAAGTAGGGGACGCTTTAAACCCAGAGGACCAAAACGTGGCGACGACATTAAGAGGACAAGAATATGATGGTCATTTGCCAGAGTCTTTATATGGTTATGAAATTGCTGTAAAAGGTTATCCGATTTTTGATGAAGATAGAAAAGTGATTGGCTCTTTTTTAGTGGCTTTTTCACATCATCGTGAGAAGAAATTAAGCGGCTATATAGAACATATCAATAAAGTAGCGAAAGAGTTACAAGGTGGAATTGAGCAAATTGCTGCTCATTCTCAAGAACTGGCTGCGACAAGCTTGGAAATTAGTGAGCAGGCCGGAAGAGCAGAAGAGAAATCCGCAAACATTGAAGAAGTCGTCAAAACTATTGGCGGTATTGCGAGACAAACAAACCTGTTAGGACTCAATGCTGCAATTGAAGCGGCAAGAGCAGGTGAAAATGGAAAAGGCTTTGCTGTTGTTGCAGACGAGGTGCGTAAGTTATCAGATGGATCAAAGGAAGCAGCTGAAACCATTAATGCATTTTTAAAAGAAATCCAAGACAGCATTGGCACTTTATCTGAAAATATCTCACAAATCAGCAGTTCAACAAACGAACAAGCTAAACAAGTGACAGACTTTACAAAGATTATTGAGTCATTAAATGATTTTAAAGAAGAGATGAATCTTTTTATAGAAGAAATTAGACAGGATACGTAATAGATGAAGAGCAGCCGATAATCGGCTGCTTTTTATAGGCTAAACATCATACCAAAATCAAATGTTGAAATTTTTTTCGAAAAGATGTTGACTTAAAATAAGATGATATGATATATTAATTCTTGTCGATACGGAGGAATACCCAAGTCCGGCTGAAGGGATCGGTCTTGAAAACCGACAGGGGTGTCAAAGCCCGCGGGGGTTCGAATCCCTCTTCCTCCGCCATATTGATTTTACCTTAGTTGAATTGAAACGCATAAAAATTGGAAATTGTCAAACCGCTGCATTCGAGAAATGCAGCGGTTTTTTTTATTTTGTGTTAAAGCGATTTTTTTGAATAACAGAAGCAATTTCATGAAGAATTGGATCAAGTGAGCTTTCATCATGAAGTAAGTCATAATCTTCAATATTAATTTTAATCACAGGGCACAGATCAAATTGTTCGATCCATTCTGTATATCGAGTGTACATTTCTTCCCAATATGCTCGATCGGTTTGAGTTTCCATCTCTCTCCCGCGCTCTTCAATACGATGTAATATATGATCTAAATCCCCATGTAAGTAAATAAGGACATCTGGGTGAGGGAAGTAAGGTGTCATCACCATCGCCTCAAATAGACTCGTATACGTTTCATAGTCTACCTCTGACATGGTACCTTTGTCTGCGTGCATTTTAGCAAAAATACCAGTGTCCTCATAAATGGACCGGTCTTGTACATAACCTCCACCAGACTCGAAGATTCGTTTCTGCTCCTTAAAACGTTCAGCTAGGAAATAGACCTGTAAATGAAAGCTCCATCTTTGGAAATCTGAATAAAAAGGCTCTAAGTATGGATTATCATCTACTTTTTCGAGAGAAGTTTGAAACCCTAGCTTGTCCGCTATTGTTTTCGTCATGGTCGATTTTCCGACACCAACTGTCCCTGCAATTGTAATGACAGCATCCTTTGGTATTTCAATATTTTTCATAGTACTTGCTCCTTTATTTTCTGTACAATTTGCTGGTAATCTTGCTGTGAGGAAACGAAGTCTGTATGATCGCCTTCAATTGTAATGATAGGAAGACCTGGGTCAGTTTGTTTTAAATGCTCGATGGCCAACTCATAATCTTCAATCAGGGTTTTTAAATAAGCTGGATCAATGTCTTCTTCAAAAGATCGGCCTCTCATCTTTATTCTATCAAGTAAGGTGGGAAGGCTGGCTTTTATATAGATCATGGCATTTGGTTTAGGAAGATCATCTGTCAGCAAGTGATAGATTTTTCTGTATTTATCCATGTGCTTTTTGGATAAGGTTCTTTCTGCAAATATCATATTTTTATAGACATGATAATCAGTGACAATCGGCTGCTGTTTTTTGACATAGTTCTCTTCAATAGATTCTAACTGTTTAAACCGATTGCATAGAAAGAACATCTCAAGCTGAAAGCTCCATTGTTCCATATCTTCATAAAATTTATCTAAGAATGGATTTTCTTCTACAATTTCTTTTACTAAAGGAAATTGAAATTCCTTTGAAAGCATTGTAGCCAAGGTTGTTTTTCCGGCTCCAATTGGGCCTTCCACTGCAATAAAAGGGGCAGGATACATAGGCGTTCTCCTCTATCTATAAAGTTGTCAAACCAATGTATATTGTACCATACCCCTTCTGAGAGATAGAGCGTATGAATTACGATGTCGTTCTTTTTTCAATATTAAATTGATCTGATAACAACAACCAGTTTTGTGGGAAGGATAGACCTAATTTCCAGTAAGCAATTCCATTTAGGTTTAACTCTTTAATGAGATTAAATTTGGCTTGAATGGATCTTGCATCTTCAAACCAAACCTCGTGTTCTTTGTTGTTAGCATCTATATAACGGAAATAAGGTGCTTGTGCTGTTTCGTCATATAAAATGGATACATTATTCTCTCTAGCAATGGCGACCGCTTGTTGAGGGCTGACGGCTTTGGCGATAGGGCCTCCTTGAACATAAGGAAGCGTCCAATCATAACCATATAAATTCTGCCCCATCACAATTTTATTGGCAGGTATGACAGTCAGTGCATATTCAATGACTTGGCGGACAGGGCCGATCGGAGAGACGGCTTGTGCAGGCCCGCCGCTGTAGCCCCACTCATAAGTCATTAGCACAACATGATCAACGATCTTACCGATTGCTTCATAGTCATGCGCCTCATACCACTTTCCTTTCTGTTCACTGCTTGTTTTAGGAGCAAGTGCCACAGAAATAGTCCAACCCTGTTGATGAAAACGAGTTGTTGCTTCTCTTAAAAATTGAAGGTAGGCTTCTTTATCAACAGGGCGTAAATATTCAAAGTCAAAATGGATTTCTTTTAATTGATACTTTTGAGCAACGCGGACGATTTCATTTAATAATGTCGTTTTGACAGATTGATTTGTTAAAAGGATTCGCCCGAGTTCATCACTAAATTTATCATTCTCTAGATTTGTGACTACCATGGTTAAAACCGTTCTGCTTTGAGCGGCAATCTGAGGTAATTGATCTAAAGGTGGCTCGCGAAGTGTGCCGTCTCTTTGCGCTTGAAAACTAAAGGCACCGAGATGGGTTAAGTATGGAGATGCCTCTCTGGCTGCTTGCTTTAAATTTTCGCTGACTTGGTTTCCGCGAGGTTCTATATAAGCATTAGAATTAATATTTCTTTTCGGTCTTTGTGGAATATAAAGCAAAAAACGAATAGGCAATATGGCTTCAGGCCGAATCCGATTCACACGTGCCAATTCTTCTACCGAAATTTGAAATCTTCTTCCAATTTGATAAAGTGTATCATTTTGTTTGACCTCATAAAATTGACCTCTAATAGGGATGACAATTGTTTGTCCAACGACTAGTTGATTTGGTGTTTCGATGTCGTTGGTCCGAATGATTTCATTTGCCGTTGTTTTAAAACGCATGGCAATTTCATTTAATGTATCTCCTCTTTTGACAACATAAATTTGAATGGTCAACGCCCCCTTTGTTATTGCTAACAATTTATGAGGGTGATGGATAAATCATGTTTGATTTTCATCCGTGATCTCTTTAGTTGTTGTGATTTTGGCAAGAAGAACGTTCTCCATCATCGTTAAAGCGTACTCGTTGTCCCTATCATCATTTGAAGCAATACAATCTTTAGGTACAGTAAGGTTGTACTCTCGCATGTAAGCGTCATTTGCAGTGAACAGGACACAGATGTTTCCGGCAATTCCAGTTAAAATAAGATCTTGCACACCTAATTCATTTAGGAGTGTCTCTAGTGCTGTTCCGTAAAAGGCAGAGTGCTTAGGTTTAATTAAGAAGTAATCATCTTTAGATGGTGCCATTTGCTCTAAAATAGGGGCGCTTCGTTCGTTTTTGCATGTTTCCATAACTGCTTTGATATCAGCCTTCCAGAGTCCATAGTGGTCGTTGATATAGATAATTGGCCAATTTTTCTTGAAAGCGTGTCGTTTAAGGGCTAAAATTTTATTGGTCATTTGCTCTGTTTTTTCAGCGAGCACATGTCCCATTTCGAAATCAAAATTATTGATCATGTCAATAATAAGTAGTGCCTTTTGTTGTTTTGGCAAATCAAGACCCCCTTTAAAAGATTGTGATAATATGTTAACCTCAATATCCTTTAAAAAAACATGAAAAGAGAGCCGTGCTATGACGAAAGATGAACAATTTATGCAAGAAGCTATTTCTGAAGCTTTGAAAGCAAAACAAATAGGAGAAGTTCCAATCGGTGCCGTCATCGTTGTTGATGATCAAATTGTAAGCCGTGCTCACAATTTAAGGGAAAGTGAACAGCGATCAATTGCTCATGCGGAATTACTTGCTATTGATGAAGCTTGTAAAATGACTGGTAGCTGGCGTTTAGAAGATGCTGTACTTTATGTTACACTCGAACCGTGCCCAATGTGTGCAGGCGCTATTGTACTTTCAAGAGTGAAAAAGGTCGTTTTTGGTGCCTATGATCCTAAAGGTGGATGTGCTGGTACTTTAATGAATTTATTGGACGATGAGCGGTTCAATCATCAGTCTGAAGTCATTGGCGGTGTGCTTGAAAATGAGTGTGGTGAGCTGTTAAGTCAGTTCTTTCGAGACCTCCGTCAGCGTAAGAAGCAGGCGAAAAGTAAATGAATGGATGTCGTTTGCAATTTTATCACTTAGAAGGTATACTTATGTCTGCGTCACCAACAATTTAATATTCATTTTGCCGTGCTAAGCGGGGAGGTAGCGGTGCCCTGTACTCGCAATCCGCTCTAGCGAGGCCGAATCCCTTCTCGAGGTTCGTTTACTTCAAGGTCTGCCTTAAATAAGTGGTGTTGACGTCTGGGTCCTGCGCAATGGGAATTCATGAACCATGTCAGGTCCGGAAGGAAGCAGCATTAAGTGAAACCTCTCATGTGCCGCAGGGTTGCCTGGGCCGAGCTAACTGTTTAAGTAACGCTTGGGGTAGCGAATCGACAGAAGGTGCACGGTAAATCAATATTAAATGTAACTCATCTAGTTTATCTAGGTGAGTTTTTTGTTGCTATTGAAAGAATATATCAGTTGTTTTGTTTATACAAATAGCAAAAAAGCCATTTTCAGGGTGAGGTTTTTTTGAAGCAATTCATATAGAGAACAAATGTTCTTGTTGATCTGGCAGACATTTTCAGAAAGCAGGAAAACACGTTTTTTAATCAAGAAAAGTAAAAAGTCTTTAAAGGAAATGCTCTTTTTCGTTTGTTAGAAAATAAAGGTGTACTTTTGAATTGATCGTTGCATCATGTATAATGAACATGATGATAAATGGAGGAGGGCGTATTTGTGAGTTATCAAGCTTTATACCGAGTGTTCAGACCTCAAGTTTTTGAGGATGTTGTTGGACAAGAACACATCACAAAAACGTTGCAAAATGCCCTTTTGCAGAAAAAGTTTTCTCATGCTTACTTATTTTCAGGTCCTAGAGGAACAGGTAAAACAAGTGCTGCCAAGATTTTTGCGAAAGCAGTGAACTGTGAAAAATCACCTGTTAGTGAACCGTGTAATGAGTGTGATGCCTGTAGAGGGATTACGACCGGTTCGATTTCAGACGTGATTGAAATAGATGCTGCCTCAAATAACGGGGTAGATGAAATTCGGGATATACGTGATAAAGTGAAATTTGCTCCTTCAGCGGTTACATATAAGGTTTATATTATAGATGAGGTACATATGCTCTCTATCGGGGCATTTAATGCACTTCTTAAAACGCTAGAGGAACCACCTGCTCATTGTATCTTTATTTTGGCTACCACAGAGCCTCATAAGATTCCTCTTACCATCATATCAAGATGTCAGAGATTTGATTTTAAACGGATCACGACAAAAGATATTGTTGGACGAATGGAGAAAATTGTAGATGCAGAAAGCCTAAATATACAAGAGGGTTCACTCGAGATTATTGCTAGCGCGGCAGATGGAGGCATGCGTGACGCACTCAGTCTCCTTGACCAAGCGATCTCATTTAGTGGTGAACAGCTCACAATTGATGATGCACTGCTCATTACAGGTGCTGTATCTCAGCATTTCATTAGTCAGCTTGCTGAAGCCATTTTTGAGCAAAATATTGCGATAGCGCTGGATACGTTAAATGAATTGCTTCAACAGGGGAAAGATGCGGCGAAATTAATAGAGGATATGATCTTCTACTTTAGAGATATGCTTCTTTATAAAACAGCACCGGATCTTGAAGGTGTCCTTGAAAAAGTCAAAGTTGACGATAAGTTTGTGGCTCTTTCAGAACGTGTGGCACCTCAGTTTCTTTATGAAACGATTGAAGTGCTGAATAAAAGCCATCAGGAAATGAAATGGACAAATCACCCTAGAATTTTCTTTGAAGTAGCTGTGGTTAAGCTCTGTCAGTCAACGGCTGGTGCTGTATCATCTCTGGCTGATTCCGATCTAACAGCGTTAACGAATAAAATAGACAGGCTGGAACAGGAGCTATCTAGGCTAAAAGCTGAGGGTGTTCCAATGACTCAGTCTCAGAGTCCTCAAGCAAAAACGGAAGCACCTCGACCTCAAACGAGTAATAAAAATGGCTATCGTGCACCTGTCGGTCGAATTCATGAGATTTTAAAAGAAGCGAAGCGACCGGAACTAGAAAAAATAAAAGGCAAATGGGGAGAGCTTCTTGCCCAATTAAAACAGCAAAATAAGGTTTCTCACGCTGCGCTATTAACAGATAGTGAACCAGTTGCGGCGGCAACTCATGCCTTTGTTTTGAAATTCAAATTTGAAATACATTGTAAGATGGTGGCCGAAGATAAAAGTGGTGTTCGAACCAATCTTGAGCAACTGCTAGAATCTATGCTAGGAAAAAGAGTGGAATTAGTTGGCGTTCCTGACGCTCAATGGGGTAAAATAAGAGAAGAATTTTTAAGAGATCATCAGCCTGAAGAACAAGCAGATGGTCAGGCAGCTTCTGCTGAAGAAGATCCATTAATTGCGGAAGCAAAGAAGTTAGTAGGAACCGATTTAATTGAAATTAAAGATTAACAATTTGAAAGAGAGTGGTGTTCATATGCGCGGTGGAATGGGAAATATGCAAAAAATGATGAAACAAATGCAAAAAATGCAGAAGGATATGGCTAAGGCTCAAGAAGAGCTTGCAGAAAAAGTCCTTGAAGGTACGGCAGGTGGCGGCATGGTCACTGTAAAAGTAAATGGACAAAAAGAAGTCGTTGATGTGGCGATTAATGAAGAAGTTGTTGATCCTGAAGACATCGATATGCTTCAAGACCTAGTACTTGCAGCAACAAATGATGCATTGAAAAAAGTGGATGAATTAACGAATGAAACAATGGGTCAATTCACAAAAGGAATGAACATGCCAGGTTTATTCTAGGAGGAATAACTGAAGATGCAATATCCTGAACCAATATCAAAGCTGATTGACAGCTTTATGAAATTGCCAGGAATCGGACCTAAAACTGCGGTCCGTCTGGCTTTTTTTGTTCTTAGTATGCAGGAAGACGTCGTGCTGGATTTTGCGAAGGCACTTGTTAATGCAAAGCGTAATTTAACTTATTGTTCTGTTTGCGGACATATCACTGATCAGGATCCTTGCTATATTTGTGAAGATACAAGAAGAGATCAATCTGTAATCTGTGTCGTGCAGGATCCAAAAGATGTGATTGCAATGGAAAAAATGAAAGAATACAACGGCTTATATCATGTGCTTCATGGAGCTATTTCTCCAATGGACGGAATAGGACCAGAGGATATTAAAATTCCTGACTTATTAAAAAGATTACAAGACGATCAAGTCACAGAGGTCATTCTTGCAACCAACCCAAACATTGAAGGAGAAGCGACAGCCATGTATATCTCTAGATTGTTGAAACCATCAGGAATTAAACTCTCTCGCATTGCTCACGGACTCCCAGTAGGTGGAGATTTAGAGTATGCGGATGAAGTCACACTTTCTAAGGCTCTAGAAGGCAGACGTGAGATGTAGGAAGGAGAAGTACGGTACATGGGTTTTCTTCGCAGAAAATCAATTCGAAAAGAATTCGATGAGATATTAATTCAACAGCTTTTTAAGCAAAAGGAAGAATGGAACAGACAAAAAAAGCTTGTCGCAAATAGCGTTGAGCCTTCACCGGACATTCTATTCGAATTAAAGCTTGCTCAAGCGAAGTACTTTTTCTATCTGAGAGAAGCGAAAAAGAGAAATTTACGTTTAAACAACTGGAGGTAGCAGGTCTATTTTCCATAATCCTCTCATATGCTTGTACTATTCATATGAAGAGGAGATGAGAGGATTATGGAACCTGTTATTGTGATTGGTTCAATTTTGTTAGCTGTTTTATTGTTGTTTATGTCAGGTGTTCAAGCGAATCCATTCAAATGGTTAGGGCTTATTGGAGTTAAGTTTGTCGCAGGTGCTCTTTTTTTATTTTGTCTCAATTTATTCGGTGAGAGTTTAGGGCTTCATGTTTCCATTAACCCTGTAACGAGTGGAATTAGTGGTTTGTTGGGCATTCCAGGTGTAGCAGCTTTAGTCGTAATTGAAAAGTTTATTATTTAATGCAAAATATTGTTGACTTTGATTATATATGGTGGTAAATTAATATACGTCGCTGATGACGAAGAAACGAAAAAACATAATAACAAAAAAGCTGTTGACACTAACAACTTGGACGTGATAAGATGTTCTAGTCGCTTCTGAAGCGGTAAACAAGTTCTTTGAAAACTAAACAAGACAAAACGTACCTGTTAATTCGAGTTTTTATAAAAAATCCTATGATACTTCATAGGTAGTCAGTCAAACTGGCGAAAAACAAAACTTCGGTTTTGTACTTTTTCGGAGAGTTTGATCCTGGCTCAGGACGAACGCTGGCGGCGTGCCTAATACATGCAAGTCGAGCGGACAGAAGGGAGCTTGCTCCCGGATGTTAGCGGCGGACGGGTGAGTAACACGTGGGTAACCTGCCTGTAAGACTGGGATAACTCCGGGAAACCGGAGCTAATACCGGATAGTTCCTTGAACCGCATGGTTCAAGGATGAAAGACGGTTTCGGCTGTCACTTACAGATGGACCCGCGGCGCATTAGCTAGTTGGTGAGGTAACGGCTCACCAAGGCGACGATGCGTAGCCGACCTGAGAGGGTGATCGGCCACACTGGGACTGAGACACGGCCCAGACTCCTACGGGAGGCAGCAGTAGGGAATCTTCCGCAATGGACGAAAGTCTGACGGAGCAACGCCGCGTGAGTGATGAAGGTTTTCGGATCGTAAAGCTCTGTTGTTAGGGAAGAACAAGTGCAAGAGTAACTGCTTGCACCTTGACGGTACCTAACCAGAAAGCCACGGCTAACTACGTGCCATCAGCCGCGGTAATACGTAGGTGGCAAGCGTTGTCCGGAATTATTGGGCGTAAAGGGCTCGCAGGCGGTTTCTTAAGTCTGATGTGAAATCCCCCGGTTTCTACCGGGGAGGGTCATTGTAAACTGGGAAACTTGAGTGCAGAAGAGGAGAGTGGAATTCCACGTGTAGCGGTGAAATGCGTAGAGATGTGGAGGAACACCAGTGGCGAAGGCGACTCTCTGGTCTGTAACTGACGCTGAGGAGCGAAAGCGTGGGGAGCGAACAGGATTAGATACCCTGGTAGTCCACGCCGTAAACGATGAGTGCTAAGTGTTAGGGGGTTTCCGCCCCTTAGTGCTGCAGCTAACGCATTAAGCACTCCGCCTGGGGAGTACGGTCGCAAGACTGAAACTCAAAGGAATTGACGGGGGCCCGCACAAGCGGTGGAGCATGTGGTTTAATTCGAAGCAACGCGAAGAACCTTACCAGGTCTTGACATCCTCTGACAACCCTAGAGATAGGGCTTTCCCTTCGGGGACAGAGTGACAGGTGGTGCATGGTTGTCGTCAGCTCGTGTCGTGAGATGTTGGGTTAAGTCCCGCAACGAGCGCAACCCTTGATCTTAGTTGCCAGCATTCAGTTGGGCACTCTAAGGTGACTGCCGGTGACAAACCGGAGGAAGGTGGGGATGACGTCAAATCATCATGCCCCTTATGACCTGGGCTACACACGTGCTACAATGGACAGAACAAAGGGCTGCGAGACCGCAAGGTTTAGCCAATCCCACAAATCTGTTCTCAGTTCGGATCGCAGTCTGCAACTCGACTGCGTGAAGCTGGAATCGCTAGTAATCGCGGATCAGCATGCCGCGGTGAATACGTTCCCGGGGCCTTGTACACACCGCCCGTCACACCACGAGAGTTTGCAACACCCGAAGTCGGTGAGTAACCTTTATGGAGGTAACCTTTATGGAGCCAGCCGCCGAAGGTGGGGCAGATGATTGGGGTGAAGTCGTAACAAGGTAGCCGTATCGGAAGGTGCGGCTGGATCACCTCCTTTCTAAGGATATATGGAGCAGCGTACGTTTTTCGTCTTGTTTAGTTTTGAAGGAACTTGCAAAAGATCCTACAACATCATATCTTCGATATGAAAGATGGGCCTGTAGCTCAGCTGGTTAGAGCGCACGCCTGATAAGCGTGAGGTCGGTGGTTCGAGTCCACTCAGGCCCACCATCTTCTATTAAATCGGGGCCTTAGCTCAGCTGGGAGAGCGCCTGCCTTGCACGCAGGAGGTCAGCGGTTCGATCCCGCTAGGCTCCACCAACGTGTTCTTTGAAAACTAGATAACAATAAGTAATACATTCACATTGAATGCAATGCAAAGTTCATCACACATAGTGATTCTTTCTAAAGTAAGAAATGGTTAAGTTAGAAAGGGCGCACGGTGGATGCCTTGGCACTAGGAGCCGATGAAGGACGGGACGAACACCGATATGCTTCGGGGAGCTGTAAGCAAGCTTTGATCCGGAGATTTCCGAATGGGGAAACCCACTGCTCGTAATGGAGTAGTATCCATACTTGAATACATAGAGTATGAGAAGGCATACCCGGGGAACTGAAACATCTAAGTACCCGGAGGAAGAGAAAGCAAATGCGATTCCCTGAGTAGCGGCGAGCGAAACGGGAACAGCCCAAACCAAGAGGCTTGCCTCTTGGGGTTGTAGGACACTCTATACGGAGTTACAAAGGAACGATATAAGCGAAGAGGTCTGGAAAGGCCCGCCAAAGAAGGTAACAGCCCTGTAACTGAAATGTTGTTCTCTCCAGAGTGGATCCTGAGTACGGCGGAACACGTGAAATTCCGTCGGAATCCGGGAGGACCATCTCCCAAGGCTAAATACTCCCTAGTGACCGATAGTGAACCAGTACCGTGAGGGAAAGGTGAAAAGCACCCCGGAAGGGGAGTGAAATAGATCCTGAAACCGTGTGCCTACAAGTAGTCAGAGCCCGTTAACGGGTGATGGCGTGCCTTTTGTAGAATGAACCGGCGAGTTACGATCCCGTGCAAGGTTAAGCAGAAGATGCGGAGCCGCAGCGAAAGCGAGTCTGAATAGGGCGCATGAGTACGTGGTCGTAGACCCGAAACCAGGTGATCTACCCATGTCCAGGGTGAAGTTCAGGTAACACTGAATGGAGGCCCGAACCCACGCACGTTGAAAAGTGCGGGGATGAGGTGTGGGTAGGGGTGAAATGCCAATCGAACCTGGAGATAGCTGGTTCTCTCCGAAATAGCTTTAGGGCTAGCCTCAAGGTAAGAGTCTCGGAGGTAGAGCACTGATTGGACTAGGGGCCCCTACCGGGTTACCGAATTCAGTCAAACTCCGAATGCCGATGACTTATCCTTGGGAGTCAGACTGCGAGTGATAAGATCCGTAGTCGAAAGGGAAACAGCCCAGACCGCCAGCTAAGGTCCCAAAGTATACGTTAAGTGGAAAAGGATGTGGAGTTGCTTAGACAACCAGGATGTTGGCTTAGAAGCAGCCACCATTTAAAGAGTGCGTAATAGCTCACTGGTCGAGTGACTCTGCGCCGAAAATGTACCGGGGCTAAACGTATCACCGAAGCTGCGGACTGTTCTTACGAACAGTGGTAGGAGAGCGTTCTAAGTGCAGTGAAGTCAGACCGGAAGGACTGGTGGAGCGCTTAGAAGTGAGAATGCCGGTATGAGTAGCGAAAGACGGGTGAGAATCCCGTCCACCGAATGCCTAAGGTTTCCTGAGGAAGGCTCGTCCGCTCAGGGTTAGTCGGGACCTAAGCCGAGGCCGAAAGGCGTAGGCGATGGACAACAGGTTGATATTCCTGTACCACCTCCTCACCATTTGAGCAATGGGGGGACGCAGGAGGATAGGGTAAGCGCGGTATTGGATATCCGCGTCCAAGCAGTTAGGCTGGGAAATAGGCAAATCCGTTTCCCGTGAAGGCTGAGCTGTGATGGCGAGCGAAATTTAGTAGCGAAGTTCTGAATGCCACCACTGCCAGAAAAGCCTCTAGCGGAGGTGGAGAGGTGCCCGTACCGCAAACCGACACAGGTAGGCGAGAGAGAATCCTAAGGTGATCGAGAGAACTCTCGTTAAGGAACTCGGCAAAATGACCCCGTAACTTCGGGAGAAGGGGTGCTTCTTAGGGTGTTAAAGCCCCGAGAAGCCGCAGTGAATAGGCCCAGGCGACTGTTTAGCAAAAACACAGGTCTCTGCGAAGCCGTAAGGCGAAGTATAGGGGCTGACGCCTGCCCGGTGCTGGAAGGTTAAGAGGAGCGCTTAGCGTAAGCGAAGGTGCGAATTGAAGCCCCAGTAAACGGCGGCCGTAACTATAACGGTCCTAAGGTAGCGAAATTCCTTGTCGGGTAAGTTCCGACCCGCACGAAAGGCGCAACGATCTGGGCACTGTCTCAACGAGAGACTCGGTGAAATTATAGTACCTGTGAAGATGCAGGTTACCCGCGACAGGACGGAAAGACCCCGTGGAGCTTTACTGCAGCCTGATATTGAATGTTGGTACAGCTTGTACAGGATAGGTAGGAGCCTTGGAAACCGGAGCGCTAGCTTCGGTGGAGGCATCGGTGGGATACTACCCTGGCTGTATTGACCTTCTAACCCGCTGCCCTTATCGGGCAGGGAGACAGTGTCAGGTGGGCAGTTTGACTGGGGCGGTCGCCTCCTAAAATGTAACGGAGGCGCCCAAAGGTTCCCTCAGAATGGTTGGAAATCATTCGCAGAGTGTAAAGGCACAAGGGAGCTTGACTGCGAGACCTACAAGTCGAGCAGGGACGAAAGTCGGGCTTAGTGATCCGGTGGTTCCGCATGGAAGGGCCATCGCTCAACGGATAAAAGCTACCCCGGGGATAACAGGCTTATCTCCCCCAAGAGTCCACATCGACGGGGAGGTTTGGCACCTCGATGTCGGCTCATCGCATCCTGGGGCTGTAGTCGGTCCCAAGGGTTGGGCTGTTCGCCCATTAAAGCGGTACGCGAGCTGGGTTCAGAACGTCGTGAGACAGTTCGGTCCCTATCCGTCGCGGGCGCAGGAAATTTGAGAGGAGCTGTCCTTAGTACGAGAGGACCGGGATGGACGCACCGCTGGTGTACCAGTTGTTCTGCCAAGGGCATCGCTGGGTAGCTATGTGCGGACGGGATAAGTGCTGAAAGCATCTAAGCATGAAGCCCCCCTCAAGATGAGATTTCCCATTCCGCAAGGAAGTAAGATCCCTGAAAGATGATCAGGTTGATAGGTCTGAGGTGGAAGCGTGGTGACACGTGGAGCTGACAGATACTAATAGATCGAGGACTTAACCTATATTTTAATGTGAAAAATGAACATTGTTATCTAGTTTTGAGAGAACATTCTCTCCATCAGGTTTGGTGGCGATAGCGAAGAGGTCACACCCGTTCCCATACCGAACGCGGAAGTTAAGCTCTTCAGCGCCGATGGTAGTTGGGGGTTTCCCCCTGTGAGAGTAGGACGCCGCCAAGCTTTTCAAAGGATCAGTTCCAATCGGAACTGGTCTTTTTTGTATTTTAAAAAAGGAACAAACACTCGATCTGGCATGGATACATATACTAAACTATCATCTAAAACATTCTTAATTTTGTATACAATTGAAAGCGTTAGGGCATACTGAAGCTATAAGTGGAGGTGTCACAATGAGCAAAAAAGAGCGAGAAGCAATTTGTTTGATTTGTGAAGAGAAAAAAACAAAGGGAATTTATTTATATCATCAGTTTTTATGCCGAGATTGTGAACGGAAGTTAATTTCTACATCAACCTCGGATCCTAGTTATGCTGATTATGTAAGAAAGCTTAAAAGTCTTCATACGCCGCCTTTGTATTCATAGACCATTAGATGGTCTTTTTTTATGGGCAATCGGGGATTGGGCCTGTTTTTTGGAACTTAGTTTGGACATCAACCGTAATAAATAATAAGATAAACAGAGAGCCTGATTATTCATAGGAGTCGATGAACATGAAATCAATTTTTTACACATTTGTATGGGCCGTTCTCTCTACTCTTTTTTCGCTGGTGATTTTAACTGTCAGTATTGGTGTTTTCCATCATCATGTTGGATTGTCGATACTGTATGCGATGATTGGGTGGGGTGTGATGTTTGCAGGAAGCCGATGGGCTGCCTTCCAGTTGTTTTTGAAGAAACACGGACTGTCTCGCAGTGATTATGTATATATTAAACAGCATTTAAAAGAAGCCGGGCAAAAGCTGGTTCGTTTGAAGAAAGCTTTATTTGCTGTGAAGAACGTACAGACGATCAAGCATAATTATGAAATTCTTCGGCTTGCACGACGCATCTATACGATAACAAAAAAGGAACCGAACCGGTTTTATGATGCACAGCGGTTTTATTTTGAGAGTTTGGATTCTGTTGTTGAATTAACTGAGAAATATGCACTGCTGTATAATCAGCCGAATCGTAGCCATGAGCTTGAAATGACATTAAGCCAAACTCGAGTCACGCTGACTGAACTGCAAAAGCAATTAACGAATGATTTACAGCAAGTTTTAGGAAGAGATATAGAAGCACTTCATATTGAACTTGAAGTGGCCGATAAAATGATTAAAAAATAGATATGAAAGGAGTCAAACTCGATGAAACCAGAAGATCCAGTCATACCAACAGCCCCATCTACTACAGATCTTCCGTTTCGGGTGTTTGATACCTTATCTGATGAGGAAAAGCAGGAGGCGCTACAGCGAGCTGAGAAGATCCCTGACCATCCACAAAAACTGCTTTTCTATGGCACACGTGTGCAGGAACGATTGTTAGAACAATCAAAACAAATGATGCAATATGTGGAGAAAAAAGATATTGACCAAATCGGAGACGTTCTAGAAGCTTTTTTGCAGCAACTGCATTTAGTGGAGCCAGAGGATTTATTGCCAAAGAAGCGAGGCTTTTTTTTAAGGTTGTTTCAGCGAGAAAAGCGTTCTACTCAGGAGATCATATCTCGTTTTAAACAAGCAGAAGCACAGATAGAGAGATTGTCAGCAAGGCTTCGTTACGCCAGAGGCGTGTTAATTTCGGACCATAAGTTATTGGAGCGTTTATTTGAAGAAAATCAATCATACTTTCAAGAGATGACGTTACAGGTTGCAGCAGTTGAAGCAAAATTGACGCTGTTAGAGCGACATGCCCTAACAGAATCAACACAGTCACATGATCGGACATTAGAGGAGCAATTGATGAATCGGGAAGTCGATGAAGAAGAATATATGGAGAGATTAAAAGAACGGAAGTATGATTTGCTGTTGAGCCGTCAAATTGCACTGCAATGTAATGCCCAAATTCGAATGATTCAGCATACAAACCATACATTAGCCAATCATATTCAATCAACTGTTTCCGCATCAATTCCTTTATGGATCAACCAAATGTCGATTGCGTTCAATCATATTCAGCAGCGAGCCAATTCAGCGCTTGAGCAGCGTATCCAGCAAACATATGAACAGGTATCGAAGCAGCAAGGACAGCTGCTTGAAGATGCATCCTTAACGCCTATAGATACGTTGAAAAAGGTTCAGCGCCAATTGGCCGAAACATTGCAGGAAACGTTGCAGGTAAAAGAACATGGGAGCCAAGAACGAGCTCAATTAAAAAGTAGCATGCATGAGGCAGAGCAAAAGCTGGTGAATCATAAACCAATAAAGGAATGAGAATCCATCTTTCAGTTCACTTGTTTGAACGTTATAATAGATATAAGATTTCGTTTAAGTGAAAAGGGTCGATTTGTTTGAAAACACCTTTATATACAGCATTATCACAACATGCGGAAAAGAAGCCCTATTCTTTTCACGTTCCGGGACATCACAATGGAGATGTCTTTTTTGATGAGGCACGGTCCTATTATGAATCCATTCTTCAGCTGGATGTGACAGAACTTGAAGGTCTAGATGATCTTCACCATCCGACTGGGGTGATTCAAGAGGCAGAGGATTTATTGGCAAAGCTATATGGAGCTAAACAAAGTTTTTTCCTTGTGAATGGCACAACCGTTGGCAATTTGGCAATGGTGATGTCTGCGTGTCAGGCTGGGGAGGGCATTTTCGTTCAGCGAAATTGTCATAAGTCTGTGTTCCATGCGATTGAGCTTGCGGGAGCGACGCCTATTATGCTAGAAACCGAGAGTGATCCGCACTTGCACGTCCCAACCCATGTGACGGAGGAAACAGTCAAACAAGCTATGGAGACACATCCTAACTGTCGGGCAATCGTTTTGACATATCCGAACTACTACGGACATGCAGCTGATTTATCAGGGCTCATTCAAATGTGTCATGAAGCTGGCATCATTGTATTAGTTGATGAGGCGCATGGTGCTCATTTTGTATTAGGCGGTGCCTTTCCTCCATCTGCCCTTTCCTATGGAGCAGACGTGGTGGTACAATCAGCACATAAAACCCTTCCGGCAATGACGATGGGGTCTTATCTCCATCTTCAAGGAGACCGAATGGATGTGAAGCGGATAAAGACGTTATTAACGATGCTTCAAAGCAGTTCACCTTCTTATCCAATTATGGCTTCGTTAGATTTGGCGAGAGCTTATGTGGAGGAGTTGAAGGGAAAAGGGTTAATGGATGAAATCATGAGAGACTTGGCAAAGCTGAAAGCACAGTTCAATATGATCTCCAATCTCGAAGTGGTTGAGTCTGACTCTTTACCTATGGATCCATTAAAATGTGTCATTCGTTCAACAAAAGGGCTGACAGGCTATGAACTCAAAAAGGTGCTTGAGTCGGTGGATGTTCACCCAGAACTTGCGGATGAACATCAAGTGTTACTCGTTTTTGGTCTAAGACATACAAAGGACATTCCTTTTACAGCTATAGAGCAGGCTCTTCAGCAAAGTGATTCATTGCTTGTAAAAAAAGAGCCTCAAACGGGAACGCTCTTCTTAGAGCACGATCAGCAGAAGCGAGATGTAGAAGCTGTTCCATTCGAAAAAGCAGCTGGCCGGATTAGTGCAGAATCGGTCATTCCCTATCCGCCTGGCATTCCTTTGATGATTAAAGGACAACCGATTGAATCAGATCAAATTGCGACGTTAAGCCGTTTGCTTGGGCATCAAGTTCATGTGCAAGCAAGTCAGGTGATTCACCAGAGAAAATTATATGTTTATATAGAAGAGGAGACACTATGAGCGGTATGTTTATTACGTTTGAAGGGCCTGAGGGTGCTGGAAAAACGACAGTGATTCGAAAAGTGTACGAAGAAATGGAACGTCAAGGCTATGCAGTGATGGCGACACGTGAGCCCGGAGGCATTGACATTGCAGAGCAAATTCGTGAAGTGATTTTAAATGAAAAAAATACAAAAATGGACGCAAAAACAGAGGCACTGCTTTATGCAGCAGCTAGAAGGCAGCATTTGGCTGAAAAAGTAGAACCGGCATTGAAGCGGGGGGAAACTGTTTTATGTGATCGTTTTGTCGACAGCTCCCTTGCTTATCAGGGCTATGCGAGAGGGCTTGGGATTGAAGAAGTCAAGTCCATTAATGATTTTGCCATTGATGGCACGATGCCGCAAATGACCATTTACTTTTCCATTACACCAGAGGAAGGTCTAAAGCGAATTGATGCCAATCAAGGAAGAGAAAAAAATCGATTAGACATGGAAACACTGAATTTTCATCAAATGGTCAGAGAAGGATATGAGCTGCTGATTGCGCAATCACCAGAACGATTCCGTGTAGTAGATGCGTCTCAGCCTGTTCAGGATGTCTTTAATGAAGTGTTTCAGCTGATTCAGGACACATTAAAGAAAAATCAAATATGACCTCATTCCCAATCGTTGTTATAATATAGAGGAAGACATCGGCATGTCACCTGTGCCTAAAATGAAGGAGGCCATTCAAATGAAATTAATTGTTGCCGTTGTACAGGATCAAGATAGCAGCAAGTTATTGAAAATATTGACCGAACATCAATTCGGCGTGACAAAATTAGCTTCGACTGGTGGATTTCTAAAGTCTGGGAATACGACTTTTATCATTGGTTGCGATGATGTCCGAGTGGATAAAGCGTTACAGCTAATCAAGGAAAATTGCCGTAAACGTGATCAAATGATCGCGCCTGTATCACCAATGGGTGGAAATGCAGATTCATATGTACCATACCCTGTTGAGGTTGAAGTTGGTGGAGCTACCGTCTTTATTCTGCCAGTTGAACAATTTCATCAATTTTAAGGATGGGTTGCTGTGAAAATTAATCAAGATATGCGGCTGCTTTTAGAAAAGCGTGAACTTCAAGCGATGAAAGGAAGCCAAACTTCAGCATCGTTTAAATCATCGATGGAGACACAAAGCGGTAAACTGCGTTTAGAGCAGCTGACAGTCATGCTGAGCGATATCGAAGTCTTCGGCAAGAAACTGACAAAGTCACGAAACCTTAAAGATTTGGCTAGGTTTAAAGGACTTGTGAAACGCTTTGTAAAAGAAACAGTCGATAATGGATTAAATATAGAGACATCAAGGAGCTTTGACATTTATGGCAACACGCGAACACTCGCTTTAGTCAAAGCATTAGATGAAAAGCTGATTGAGTTAACAGAGGATATGATGAATCAGGAGAAACCCTCGATTGATTTGCTTGAACGTATTGGAGAAATAAAAGGTTTATTGATTAACCTTTACACATAGAGAGTGATAACATGGCAATTAGCTGGGATGACATGAATGAGTTGCAGCCGCGCGTCATGCGGCTGATTTTTAATAGTATTGATAAAGACCGACTGGCTCATGCTTATTTATTTGAAGGAAAAAAAGGGACAGGAAAGCTAGATGCTGCGATGCTTTTAGCGAAGAGCTTTTTTTGTTTGGAAGCAGGAGTGAAACCATGCGAGTCCTGTCAAAACTGCAAAAGAATTCAGTCTGGCAACCATCCAGATTTACATCTAGTGCAGCCTGACGGTCAATCAATTAAGAAGGCGCAAGTGCAGGCTTTGCAGGAGGAATTTACAAAAGCAGGCGTAGAATCGCATCGGAAAATGTATATCATTCTCCATGCGGACAAAATGACGGTCAATGCTGCGAACAGTTTATTAAAGTTCCTAGAGGAGCCCAACCGGGAAACGATGGCAGTTTTAATCACTGAACAATCGCATAAAATGCTGGATACGATTATTTCAAGATGTCAGATGCTTAGCTTTCAGCCGCTACAGCCGCAATCTTTGGAGCAGCAGCTCTTACAAGAAGGCGTGTCTCAGGATCTTGCAAGGCTTTTGTCGAATTTAACCAATAATTTAGCAGAAGCACTCGAATTAAGTCGAAATGATCAGTTTGCAGAGTCTAGAGCGAAAGTGATAAAATTGTATGAAGTCTTACACCAGCGAAAAGAACATGCATTTTTTTATATACAAGATCAATGGATGCCTTTTTTCAAAGAGAAAGACCTTCAAGAAACTGGTCTTGATATGCTTTTATTTATATATCGTGATGTATTGTCGATTCAAATAGGAAATGAAGATAAAGTCATTTATCAAGACTTATTCCAGACAATGAAGCAGCACGCGCTGCATTCCACACAGCAGATGGTGACGAATCAGATCCTTGCTGTATTAGAAGCGAAAAAGAGACTTCAATCCAACGTGAATGCCCAAGGGCTAATGGAGCAATTGGTGTTGATGTTGCAGGAGGGATAAGCTTGTACAACGTAATTGGTGTTCGCTTTAAAAAAGCGGGCAAAATCTATTATTTCGATCCTAATGGATTTCATATAGAAAATGATAGTTGTGTCATTGTAGAAACAGTCAGAGGTGTTGAGTACGGGCAAGTGGTCATCGCCAATAAAAAAGTAGATGAACACGATGTGGTTCTCCCTTTGCGTAAGGTGATTCGCGTCGCAGACGAACGAGACCGGCTCATCGTTGAGGAGAACAAAGAAGCAGCGATGGCAGCCTTTGACACATGTCTTCAGAAAGTAAGTGAACACGGCCTGGAAATGAAGCTGGTCGATGTCGAATTTACATTCGACCGCAACAAGGTCATCTTCTATTTTACAGCGGATGGCAGAGTAGATTTCCGTGAGCTGGTCAAGGATCTTGCATCTATTTTTAAGACGAGAATTGAACTTCGTCAAATCGGTGTAAGAGACGAGGCAAAAATGCTAGGCGGCATTGGTCCGTGTGGACGTATGCTTTGCTGTTCAACTTTCTTAGGAGATTTTGAACCTGTGTCCATTAAAATGGCAAAAGATCAAAACCTCTCGTTAAACCCTACCAAAATTTCAGGGCTTTGCGGCCGTTTAATGTGCTGCTTGAAATATGAGAATGATGAGTACGAAACAGCAAAAGAACAATTACCGGACATCGGTGAAACGATTCAGACGTCTAATGGCTCTGCAAAGGTAGTAGGGCTTAATATTTTAGAACGAATTTTGCAAGTTGAATTAACCGGGCAAGAAAAAGTGATAGAATATACTTGGGAAGAATTATTACAAGAAGGCGTTGTATCTGCACAAACAACTGAGTAACGAGGTGTGCCACCTTGGATAAAAAGGAACTATTTGATACGGTGATTAATTTAGAAGAACAAATCGGTTCTCTTTATCGCCAGCTAGGTGATTTGAAAAATCATATCGGTGAAGTGATTGAAGAAAATCATCAGCTGCAGATGGAGAATCAGCACTTGCGTGAACGTCTGGATCAATCCGATCGAGATAAATCGTCTGAGGCAGAGCATGATTCTGCCCAGAAGCCAAGTCATTCTGATATAGGAGAAGGTCATGATAACCTCGCTCGTTTATATCAGGAGGGCTTCCATATTTGTAATGTACATTATGGGAGCATTCGGAAAGAGGGAGACTGTTTGTTCTGTCTGTCATTTTTAAATAAAAAATGAGAAAAGGCTTCCGCTGAATCGGGAGCCTTTTTCACAGGAAAAGAAAGGATACATCATGGTTTCGTTAAGAGAAGATGAACGTTTAGACTACTTGCTCGCAGAAGATATGAAAATTATTCAAAGTAAAACGGTGTTCGCCTTTTCATTGGATGCAGTGTTATTAGCAAAATTTGCGTATGTGCCGATTCAAAAAGGGGAGATTATTGATCTTTGTACGGGAAATGGCATCGTTCCATTGCTGCTTTCGACGAGATCTAAAGCCTCTATTACAGGGGTTGAAATTCAAGAACGCCTGTTTGATATGGCAAAGAGAAGTGTGGCGCATAATCAACTGGAGCAGCAGATTGAGTTGATCCATGGTGATTTAAATGATATGCCTAAACGGTACGGAAACCACAAAGTAGACGTGATTACTTGTAATCCGCCATATTTTAAGACTCCTTCTAAAGATGAAATCAATGAAAATGAGTATTTGGCGATTGCACGTCATGAGATTCATTGTACATTAGAAGATGTCATTCGTGTTTCTTCCACTTTGCTAAAGCAAGGAGGCAAACTGGCAATGGTTCACCGCCCTGGGCGTTTGCTTGAGATAATTGAAATGATGAAGAAATACCGAATTGAGCCAAAACGAATTCAATTTGTATATCCGAAACAAGGAAAAGAAGCGAATACCATTTTAGTGGAAGGGATGAAAGATGGAAAGCCGGATTTGAAAATCCTCCCGCCGCTTTTTGTTTATGGAGAAGACCAAGAGTATACAAAAGAAATCAGGACGATACTGTATGGAGAAGCATAGTCATTATTTCTATGTATTGAAATGTGCAGATGGCAGTTTGTACGCTGGGTATACAAATGACTTACAAAAAAGGCTGACTGCCCATAATAGTGGGAAGGGTGCAAAGTATACGAGAGCTAGACGGCCGGTGGAACTCTATTACCATGAATGCTTTTTAACCAAAAGAGAAGCCATGCAACAGGAATATCGTTTCAAAACATGGACACGTCGAAAAAAGGACATGTATATAGAAGAAAAGCGAATCAAAAAGGAGGCGGCACATGAAAAAGACACAGAAAAGCTTTGATGGTCAATCAGAAATGGGTATTCTTTATCTCGTACCAACCCCGATTGGAAACTTAGAAGATATGACATTTCGAGCGATACAAACGTTAAAAGATGTAGACTATATTGCCGCAGAAGATACGAGACAAACGAAAAAGCTTTGTCATGTCTATGAAATTGATACCCCATTAACGAGTTATCATGAACATAACAAAGATAGCAGTGGTCACAAGTTAATCGAATGGTTAAAAGAAGGGAAGAATATTGCACTCGTGAGCGATGCCGGTTTACCGACGATCTCTGATCCAGGAGCCGAAGTGGTTCGAGACTTTACGAACATCGGAGGCTATGTCATTCCGTTACCTGGTGCAAACGCAGCACTTACGGCGCTTATTGCGTCAGGAATCGCACCACAGCCATTTTTCTTTTACGGTTTTCTTGATCGTCAAAAAAAGGAAAAGAAAAAACAGTTGGAAGCATTGAAGAAACGCCAAGAAACAATTATTTTCTATGAAGCGCCCCATCGGTTAAAAGAAACGCTGACTGTGATGAAAGAAGTGTGGGGGAACCGGAATATTGCCATTACGAGAGAACTGACAAAGAAATTTGAAGAGTTTATTCGTGGAGATTTAGAATACGCGCTGACTTGGGTGACAGAACAACAAATCCGTGGTGAGTTCTGTCTCGTCGTACAAGGAAATGATCAGGATGAAGAAGAACTGAATGAAGAAGCTTGGTGGAATTCTTTATCTGAAAAAGAGCACGTCATCCATTACATAGAGGAAGGGTTAACGTCAAAAGAGGCTATTAAACGTACTGCGGTCGAACGTGGTGTGCCAAAGCGGACGATCTATGATGCGTATCATATTGAACAATAAAGAAAGGTTCTTGCAAACGGTGCAAGAACCTTTTTATATAAAACTTATTTTTGTGATTGAAGTTGGTTTTGGATTTCGTTAATGATTTGCTCTGCACCTTCACGGCTAAGAACTAATTTACCATTAGCAAGTTTAAGGTTATCGTCTGATACTTCACCTGTTACTTGGCAAGTCATGTTTGGTTTATATTTTTTTAGGATAATTTTTTCATCATCAACATAAATTTCCAAAGCGTCTTTTTCTGCGATTCCTAACGTACGGCGAAGCTCGATTGGAATCACCACGCGTCCTAATTCGTCAACTTTACGTACAATACCTGTAGATTTCATCTTCATTCTCCTCCCAAAAAGTTCTTATTCTTAATATAATATTATCTTCGTCATTATTCGACAAATTCCTTACATTCCTAGCATAACAAGGTTTCCATAAATCGTCAATCATTTTGTTTACTATTGTTTGTAAAATATGACTCTTAAAGTCAAAGGACCTTGAAACTACCGGTGTATAAGGATTTTTCAGAATTTATCTATAAAAATATGAAAAATGACGATAACAGATTAACAAGACTTTTGCCCTAATTTAGCCAATTGTAAATCTGGAAATAGATTTTATACGACAATATTCGACAAAATGTCGAGCGGTTTGTCGTTTTTTTCGAAAAACTCATCTTTTTCATTCATTTCATTCTGTTCTATGTATATATGCTTGATCTTAAAGGCTAAGATGGTATCATAGAGAAAGCACAAGTGCAAAACATAATGAAATGATCTGACACATTTTAATGAAGTATGATGACCGCTCTCGTCCATTGGGCGGGAGTTTTTGACATTTACACACAAGCAGGAGGTTCCGACATGCCGGAAAAGAAAAAAACGTTTTATCTGACTACACCAATTTACTATCCGAGCGGAAAATTACATATTGGACATGCTTATACGACAGTGGCAGGGGATGCCATGGCTCGTTATAAACGTCTGCAAGGCTATGATGTGATGTATTTAACGGGTACTGATGAGCACGGACAAAAAATTCAGCAAAAAGCTGAAGAACAAAATATTACACCGATTGAGTATTTAGATCCGGTCGTTGCTGACATTAAATCATTATGGAAGAAACTCGACATTTCCAACGATGATTTCATTCGTACAACGGAAAAAAGACATACGAAAATCATTGAACAAGTCTTTCAAAAGCTGCTTGATCAAGGAGATATTTATTTAGATCAATATGAGGGCTGGTACAGTATTCCTGATGAAACATTCTATACGGAAACACAGCTTGTTGATGTTGAGCGAAATGAGAAAGGGGAAGTCATTGGAGGGAAAAGCCCAGACAGTGGACACCCTGTTGAATTGATTAAAGAGGAATCATATTTCTTCCGTATGAGTAAGTATGCTGATCGCTTACTAGACTATTACGAAAAGAACCCGTCGTTCATTCAGCCTGAATCAAGAAAGAATGAAATGATTAATAACTTCATTAAACCGGGGTTAGAGGATTTAGCTGTATCAAGAACAACCTTTGATTGGGGCATTAAAGTACCTAATAATCCGAAGCACGTCATCTATGTATGGATTGATGCGTTATTCAACTACTTAACAGCGATTGGCTACGGAACCGATCAAGATGAAAAATATAAAAAATATTGGCCTGCCAACGTACACCTAGTCGGGAAAGAAATTGTACGATTCCATACAATTTACTGGCCAATTATGCTGATGGCACTTGATCTGCCGTTGCCAAAACAAATTTTTGCACATGGCTGGCTACTCATGAAAGATGGCAAAATGTCTAAATCAAAAGGGAACGTAGTAGATCCTGTTACATTAATTGATCGCTATGGTCTTGATGCTCTTCGTTATTACCTGCTACGCGAAGTACCATTTGGTGCAGACGGTGTGTTTACACCAGAAGGATTCGTGGAACGTGTAAACTATGACCTTGCCAATGATTTAGGAAACTTGCTTAATCGTACAGTGGCGATGGTGCAAAAATACTTCGACGGTACATTAAGCAGCTATAAGGGACCAGTCAATGAGTTTGATGAGGAACTAAAAGCTGTAGCTGAACAAACGGTGAAAGCCTATGAAGAAGCGATGGAAAACCTCGAATTCTCAGTGGCTCTTTCAAATGTTTGGACATTAATCAGCAGAACGAATAAATATATTGATCAAACAGCTCCTTGGGTATTAGCGAAGGATGAAACAAAACGAAAAGAACTGCATTCTGTGATGTACCATTTAGCAGAATCACTTCGAATCACAGCTGTATTGTTAACACCATTCTTAACAAAAACACCTGAGAAAATCTTCTTCCAGCTTGGAATTGAAGAAGAGAAACTCAAAAGCTGGGAAAGCATTCTTTCTTTCGGTGCGATTCAAAAAGCGACGGTACAAAAAGGTGAGCCATTGTTCCCTCGTTTAGAAGTTGAAGAAGAAGTGGCATACATTAAAGAGAAGATGCAGGGAAGTGCGCCTAAGGTAGAAGAAGAGACAGTTGAAATAGAAGAAACTGAATTACCTGAGCTGGGTGCCGAAATCGCCTTCGATGATTTTTCGAAAGTTGACCTTCGTGTAGCACAAGTATTGGAAGCAGCACCAGTGAAAAAAGCTGATCGTCTCTTAAAGCTTCAGCTTGATTTTGGATTTGAAAAGAGACAAATTGTCTCAGGGATTGCCAAGCATTATCAACCAGAAGAATTGGTAGGGAAGAAGCTCGTCTGCGTAGCGAATCTCACACCAGTTAAACTAAGAGGGGAAATTTCCCAGGGAATGATTTTAACTGGAGAAACTGGTGGTAAATTGCAGGTTCTTGAAGTAGATCAATCTCTAGCAAATGGAACAAAAATTTTATAATTCAACAAAGGTGTTCCACGTGTAACATTTCGTCGAACACCTTTTGTTTTTCAGAAGAATTGTCGAAAGGAGCAATCAACCATGTTATTTGATACACATGCCCACTTAAATGCTGAACAATATAATGAAGACTTAGAGCAGGTGATTGAAAGAGCCAAAAGTGAAAAGGTAGAGAAGATTGTGGTGGTCGGGTTTGATCGTCCAACCATTACGAGAGCGATGGAGCTAATTGAAGCATATGATTTTATGTATGCAGCCATCGGCTGGCATCCTGTTGATGCCATTGATATGACAGATGAAGATTTGGCTTGGATCAAAGAATTATCTCAGCATGAAAAGGTTGTTGCCATTGGAGAAATGGGTCTAGATTACTATTGGGACAAGTCGCCAAAAGATGTGCAAAAAGAAGTCTTTAGACGTCAAATTGCTCTTGCGAAAGAAGTGAATCTGCCAATTATCATTCATAACCGTGACGCTACGGAAGATGTAGTGACGATCTTAAAAGAAGAAGGAGCGGCAGAAGTTGGAGGAATTATGCACTGCTTTACTGGCAGCCTCGAAATTGCAAAAGCGTGTATGGAAATGAACTTTTATATCTCATTTGGTGGACCTGTGACATTTAAAAATGCAAAAAAACCAAAGGAAGTTGTAAAGGATATTCCAAGTGATCGTCTGTTGATTGAAACAGACTGTCCATATTTAACTCCAGCGCCATTTAGAGGGAAACGGAATGAGCCGAGCTATGTGAAATATATCGCAGAACAAATTGCTGAATTGCGAGAAATGAGCTTTGAAGAGCTTGCTGCATTGACAACAGAAAATGCGAAAAAAGTTTTCCGTATAAACTGACAGTATATGATGTCAATCCTTGTTTAAGCTTGTCCAATTGTGAAACATAACGAAAAAGTTCTACACCTTTGCGCCTCCTCATAGGATAAGTTGTCGATAAGTCTTTCTTCCCTTCCTTCCAAAAATCTCCCATAATAGGTTTACAATCGAGCATTTTTGTACAGTGGGTGGAAGGGTTGACAGGTTTTGAGATACTCTATATAATCTCTCCGAGGAGAAGGAGGCGTTTTTCATCGTACAAAAAATGAAAAATCTGTTTTCTGTCAAGCTAGGAAAAGGCAAGGTTTTATTTCTAGTCGCTTGCTTGCTTTTAGCTGGAACTGGGACGGCTTACGGTGCGCATGAGCTCACTAAGCAGTCTATTACCATTTCAATCAATGGCAAAGAGAAGACAATTCGTACACATGAAGAGACAGTAGCACAGCTGCTTTCAGACCTTGGAATAAGGACCAGGGCGGAGGATCATATCTCTCCAAGTCTAAATACAAAGATTCAAGACAACATGAACATTGTGTATGATGCGGCTATACCGGTTCATCTCACCCTAGATGGGAAAGAGAAAACGATATGGACAACAGATCAGACGGTTGGAGCATTATTGAAGAATGAGAAGATAGATATTGGGAAGCACGATCAAGTAACTCCAGGAAAGAATGACAAGATTAAAAAGAATATGGATCTTGTGGTTCAGCAGGCCTTCCAGGTCAGCTTAAACGATGGAGGAAAGGATAAGAAAGTGTGGACCACTTCGACTACGGTCGCTGACTTTTTAAAGCAACAAGAGCTGAAGCTCAAGAAGCACGATAAGATCAAACCTGCGTTACATAGTCACCTTTCTAAAAAAAGCGCAGATGTGAAGATCACTCGGGTGGAAAAAGTCACCGATGTAGTGGAAGAGAAAATTGCTTTTGATACCAAACATAAAAAGGATCGATCTCTTGAAAAAGGAAAAGAGAAGGTGCTTGAAAAAGGTGAAGAAGGTAAATTAAAGAAGCACTATGCCATTGTGAAAGAAAACGGCAAAGTGGTGTCTAAAGAATTAATTAAAGAGGTTACTGCAAAAGACAGTAAGGATCGTTTAGTGGCCGTTGGTACACAAGTGTCCAAGAAGGAACCTAAAGCGTCACCTGCGGTTTCAAGAAGTAATGAATCTTCAGGAAAAGAGTTCTATGTGACGTCTACAGCCTATACAGCGAGCTGTGCTGGATGTACGGGCAGAACGTCTACAGGCTTTAATTTAAAAGCAAATCCAGGTGCAAAGGTCATAGCAGTAGATCCGAGTGTCATTCCGCTGGGCTCTAAAGTGTATGTGGAAGGCTATGGGTATGCCGTTGCATCAGACACTGGATCTGCTATAAAAGGGAATAAAATTGATGTGTTCGTCCCAAGTAAGTCGGCAGCTTATCAATGGGGAAATAAACGAGTGAAAATTAGAGTGCTCAAATAAACACATCAAATCATTTATATGAACAGAGGGCTTTGCGCACCCTCTGTTTTTTTGGTTATAATAGAAGCACTGTTTTCTAATTAATTAGACGCAAAAGCAGCATGGAAGGTTTCATTTTTTGACAAAAAAATGTAGATTGTTTTTGCAAGCGGAGGAATACATGAAAATCAAAGAAATCATTGTGGTGGAGGGTCGTGACGACACTGCTAGAGTAAAGATGGCAGTTGATGCAGATACGATTGAAACGAATGGATCTGCCATTGGCGATACAGTCATTCAACAAGTGCGTCTTGCTCAGGAGACGAGGGGGGTTATCATTTTAACTGATCCTGATTTCCCTGGGGAAAAGATCCGTAAAACCATCGCAGAGGCTGTCCCTGGCTGTAAGCACGCCTTTTTACCAAAACACCTTGCGAAAGCGAAGCGGGACAAAGGAATTGGTGTTGAGCATGCTTCCTTGGATAGTATTCGAGAATGCCTTGCTCATGTCCATGAGGAAATGGAAGAATCAGAAAGCGAGATTACGTTAGACGATTTATTTGACGCAGGCCTTATCGGAGGCGAAGCATCAAAACGCCGCCGCGAACGATTAGGTGTGCTTTTAAATATAGGATATACAAATGCGAAGCAGCTGCAAAAGCGTCTTCACATGTTCCAAATAACGAAAGAGGATTTTATTGCGGCCTTAAAGACCGTCATGCAGGAGGAAGCCGATGAATAAAGATATTGCGACGCCCATCAGAACGAAGGAAATACTGAAGAAGTACGGTTTCTCTTTTAAAAAGAGCTTAGGGCAAAACTTTTTAATTGATACGAATATTTTAGATCGCATTGTCGATCATGCAGAGATTACGGATGAGACAGGTGTGATTGAAATTGGCCCTGGTATCGGTGCGTTGACTGAACAGCTCGCTAAACGGGCAAAGAAAGTCACGGCTTTTGAAATCGACCAGCGCCTATTGCCGATTTTAAACGATACGCTTTCTCCATACGATAATGTCACCATTATACATCAAGACGTATTGAAGGCAGATGTAAGAAAGGTGATTGAAGAACAGTTTGCTGACTGTAAAGAAGTAATGGTCGTAGCAAACCTTCCTTACTATGTGACGACACCAATTATTATGAAATTGCTTGAAGAAAACCTTCCATTGAAAGGAATCGTTGTCATGCTGCAAAAAGAAGTAGCAGATCGCATGGCTGCTGTTCCTTCATCAAAAGAATACAACTCTTTGTCGATTGCAGTGCAATTTTATACAGAAGCGAAGACGGTCATGGTTGTGCCGAAAACGGTTTTCGTCCCACAACCAAATGTGGATTCAGCGGTAATCAAACTAACTGTTCGTGAAACGCCTGCGGTCTCAGTAGACAATGATACGTTTTTCTTTCAACTGATTCGTGCGAGTTTTGGCCAGCGCCGGAAGACATTGATGAATAATTTGATGAACAATCTGCCAGATGGCAAGAAACATAAAGCGATCATTGAAGAAGCCCTTGTAACAGCTGAGGTTGATGGGAAACGCCGTGGTGAATCATTATCAATCGATGAATTTGCCCGTTTGTCCAATGTTTTACACAAAGCCCTTTCATAAGGGCTTTTTTCTTTTGGTTTTCACCACTTCATCTGTTCAGGCATAGGCTAGAAAGAACAACACACCTGAAAGAAGAACAAGTGTAGCGTAAGACGATACCAACAGGATAAGAGCCTGATTGTGGAGTGAAAAGCATGCAATTTCAAATAGGAGATATGGTGACGAGGGCATCCTATCAGATGGATATTATGTTTCGTATCATTCGAATTGATGAGACAGACCAGCACGAAGCCACCGCCATTTTGCATGGGAATGAAGTGAGGCTGATCGCCGATGCGAAGATGTCAGATTTGGTCTTGATTCAAAAAGAGGAGCAACTGACAAGAGAGAAAGACGATGAACGGAAAATTAACGAATCGCTCGACTTACTCAGGCAAGATTATCAGCTGCTTCGTGAAAAACAAGAGTATTATACGTCTGGACAATATCAGCATCAGGAGCAGTATTTTCATATGCCCGGAAAGGTTCTGCATTTAGATGGAGATGCTTCATACTTAAAGAAATGCTTAGATGTATATGAAAGAATTGGTGTACCTGTGTATGGTGTGCATTGCCACGAGAAGAAAATGCCAAGCATGATTGATTCATTAATTGATCAATACCGGCCTGATATTTTGGTCATCACAGGACATGATGCGTATTCTAAACAAAAGGGCGGTGTACACGATATCGGTGCATATCGTCATTCTCGTCATTTCGTTGAAACGGTTCAAAAGGCAAGAAGGAAGGTTCCGCATTTAGATCAGCTCGTGATCTTTGCAGGTGCCTGCCAATCTCATTTTGAATCATTAATTCAAGCAGGTGCTAATTTTGCAAGCTCACCCTCACGTGTCAACATTCATGCACTTGACCCCGTCTATATTGTTGCCAAGATCAGCTTCACTCCATTTGTAGATCGAATCAACGTGTGGGATGTGCTCCGAAATACACTGACGAGAGAAAAAGGTCTCGGAGGGATTGAAACAAGGGGTGTTTTAAGGGTAGGTATGCCATATAAAAGAGACCATGAATCGACATAACCCGACTGATTTCAGTCTGGTTTTTTTTATGCTCAAAAAGAAATTTCATATGAATACATAATTCACCGGAATTTGAGAAAAATAGGGAGGAGAAAAGGTAGAAGTTTGTCAAAATTATTTTGTTGACAATGGCTCGTGTTGGTTGATATAATTTAATTTTTATTTGACAAAAATGGGCCGTTGTTGTATAATTATCTCAGTGAGGTGGATGCAATGGCGAAGACTTTGTCCGACATCAAAAGATCGCTTGATGGTAACTTAGGTAAACGTTTGACGTTAAAGGCTAACGGAGGCCGCCGAAAAACAATTGAGCGTTCGGGCATTTTAGCTGAAACGTACCCTTCTGTTTTTGTGATTCAATTAGATCAAGATGAGAATTCGTTTGAAAGAGTTTCTTACAGTTATGCAGATATACTGACTGAGACGGTCGAATTAACGTTCGATGATACCGCTAGCTCAGTCGCCTATTAATGGGCAGTGAACTTTTTGTTTACTGCTTTTTGTTTTGCCTTTTTTTCTGTATGGGAGGCTGTCCATTATTTGAAAGGGGTAAAAGGCGGGAATCGATGCAAAATAAGAAAGCCACAAAGGAGTGGCGATGATTCGAATTCTCGACCAAAGGGGCTGTTTCGTTTGGGTAGACGCCGAGGCATTATGTCAGATGAGTTCAAATACGAGCTGGCGAAGGATCTTGGATTTTATGATACCGTCAAAAATGGAGGCTGGGGAGAGATTCGTGCGCGTGACGCAGGAAATATGGTCAAACGTGCCATTGAATTAGCTCAACAGCACATGGCTCAAGAAGAGAATCAACGATAAAGAAATGATCAGGGATACCTCGGGTGTCTCTGGTCTTTTTTGCTTGAAAAAGTGAGTGTGCTGGGGGCAAAAGCCAATATTCATCAGATCCATCAAATGTGATACAATATTGATACTTATGTTTAGATGGAGAAGTAGGTGAAATGTTTGCGTATTTTAGAAAAAGCACCGGCAAAAATTAATCTCTCACTTGATGTTCATGGAAAAAGACCGGATGGATACCACGAAGTGGAGATGGTGATGACAACAATAGATCTTGCAGATCGACTAGAGCTGACGGAGCTGGACAAAGACGAAATCCGTGTATCATCTCATAATCGTTTTGTGCCAGATGATCAACGGAATTTGGCTTATCAGGCAGCTAAATTATTAAAAACAAGATTCGGTATTCAAAAAGGCGTATCGATTGTCATCACAAAAGCAATTCCCGTCGCAGCAGGTTTAGCTGGAGGCAGCAGTGATGCCGCAGCAGCGCTTCGCGGCTTAAACCGTTTGTGGAAGTTAAATCTCACGTTAGATGAACTAGCTGAGCTTGGAGCGGAGATCGGCTCAGATGTCTCTTTTTGTGTACACGGAGGGACGGCGCTAGCGACAGGACGTGGAGAGAAACTAAAGCATATTGCGACACCGCCGCATTGCTGGGTGATTTTAGCGAAGCCGGTGATAGGGGTATCTACAGCTGAGGTCTACAGACAATATGACGCAAGCAAAGTAGAACACCCAAATGTACAGCGTATGATTGAAGCAATTGAAGCGAAAGATTATAAAGAGATGTGCGGCTCACTCGGTAACGTGTTGGAATCTGTGACATTAAAGATGTATCCGGAAGTCGATATGATTAAGAGACAGATGAAGCGTTTCGGAGCAGATGCTGTATTAATGAGCGGCAGCGGGCCAACTGTATTTGGCTTGATTCAATATGAATCGAAGGTACAAAGAATATATAACGGACTGAGAGGATTTTGTGATCAGGTTTACGCTGTCCGCATGATCGGCGAACAAAATACCCTTGATTAAATCCGTATATTAAGTTATATTATTCATAAATTATTCGGGTTCTGGGGGTAAGTTCATGAAGTTTCGTCGAAGCGGCAGATTGGTGGACTTAACAAATTATTTGTTAACCCACCCGCACGTACTAGTACCTTTAACTTTTTTTGCAGAGCGATATCAATCTGCGAAGTCCTCTATTAGTGAAGACTTAACGATTATCAAACAGACCTTCGAACAGCAGGGAATAGGGACTTTACTTACTGTACCTGGCGCTGCTGGCGGAGTGAAATATATTCCAAAGATTCATCTAAAAGAAGCAGACGAAGTCGTCAACGATATCGGAGAGGCATTATCAACTCCTGAACGTGTGCTTCCTGGCGGTTATTTATATTTAACTGATGTTTTAGGCAATCCATCGATTCTTGCGAAAATCGGTAAGCTTTTTGCGACCATTTTTTCGGATCGACCGATTGATGTTGTCATGACTGTTGCGACGAAAGGTATTCCGATTGCCTATTCTGTTGCAGGTTATTTAAATGTGCCTGTTGTGATCGTTAGAAAAGATAATAAGGTAACTGAAGGATCAACTGTGAGTATTAATTATGCATCAGGTTCTTCTAACCGAATTCAAACCATGTCACTTGCAAAGCGGAGCTTAGATAAAGGATCCAATGTGTTGATTATTGATGACTTTATGAAAGCAGGCGGAACCATTAATGGCATGATGAATCTTCTAGAGGAATTTAATGCAAATGTTGCAGGGATCGGTGTTTTATTAGAAGATGAAGGCGTAGATGAACGTCTAGTCGATGAATATGTATCACTTTTAAAGCTTTCAACCATTGATATGAAGCAGAAAATCATTGAGATTAATGAAGGCAATTTCCACGAGTTTTTTCATTCGAAAGCTTAAGCTTTGATCAAACATGTATTTGAATGGGAGAGATTGATATGACAAAAGTTGTTCAAACCAAAAACGCGCCAGCAGCCATTGGACCTTACTCTCAAGGGGTTATCGTCAATAACATGTTTTACAGCTCAGGGCAGATTCCGTTAACGCCAGCTGGAGATTTTGTGAATGGAGATATTAAAGAACAAACACATCAAGTGTTTCATAATCTTAAAGCCGTCCTTGAAGCAGCGGGTGCTTCCTTTGAAACAGTCGTGAAAGCAACGGTTTTCATTAAAGATATGGAACAATTCGCTGAAGTGAATGAAGTGTACGGTGAATACTTCCATACACATAAGCCAGCTCGTTCATGTGTAGAAGTAGCCAGACTTCCAAAAGATGCACTTGTAGAAATTGAAGTTGTGGCATTAGTGAAATAAACAGGCCATCTCTTTAGAGACCGTTTGGTTTCATTATATGTATGAAAAGGCATCGTCATGATGTCTTTTTTCACGCAACCGATGTAAGCGTCGTCATTAAAATGACAAAAAATGTATAAATATCCCGATATTTCAAAAAAAGTTTAAAAAAAGAGCAGGAGAATCACCACAATCGTTGAATACCTAATTAATGCTTTTATATTGGGAAAAGGTGGTGAACTACTGTGGAAGTTACTGACGTAAGATTACGCCGCGTGAATACCGATGGTCGCATGAGGGCGATTGCATCCATCACGCTGGACCACGAATTTGTTGTTCATGATATTCGTGTGATTGATGGAAATAATGGGTTGTTTGTTGCAATGCCTAGCAAACGCACGCCTGATGGAGAGTTTCGTGATATTGCACATCCGATTAACTCAAGCACTCGGGGTAAAATCCAAGATGCTGTTTTAAATGAATATCATCGCTTAGGCGAAGAAGAAGAAACAATTGAATATGAAGAAGCTGGAGCTTCTTAATCATATGTGAATCCAAAAAGACAGCTTTAAGGGAAAATGGAATGTTTTCTTTTAAATGCTGTCTTTTTTGCGTTTTTCCTCATGATTCTTCTAGGTTTCAACCATTAGAAAATTAATGTACTTCCTCTTGTATCCTTGAAATCAGTCCTTATTTAGGATATATTTTTCTATGGATAATAGGGATATTGGAGGCCAATCAATGGATAAGCGGTTCGCAGTGATTTTAGCAGCGGGAAAAGGAACAAGAATGAAGTCAAAGTTATACAAAGTACTTCATCCAGTTTGCGGAAAGCCAATGGTCGAGCATGTGGCAGATCAAGCGTTAAAGCTATCTTTAGCCAAGCTTGTGACGATTGTCGGCCATGGAGCAGAGGACGTCAAGAAGCAACTTGGGGACAGAAGTGAATATGCACTTCAAGAAGAACAGCTGGGAACAGCACATGCCGTCAAACAAGCTAAATCGTTCCTCGCGCAGGAAAAGGGAACAACCATTGTCATTTGTGGAGATACACCATTATTGACAGCGGAAACAATGGAAGCCATGTTAAGCGAGCATCAAAAACAACAAGCAAAAGTGACGATTTTGACAGCACACGCGGATGATCCAACAGGTTATGGACGTATTCTTCGTGATGAAACAGGTGCTGTAGTAAAAATCGTCGAGCATAAAGATGCAAATGATGCTGAACGTCAAGTGAATGAAATTAATACTGGAACCTATTGCTTTTCAAATGAAGATCTCTTCCGTGTGATTGAGCAAGTGTCAAATGAAAATGCACAAGGTGAATACTATTTGCCAGATGTCATTGAAATTCTAAAGAATGAAGGGCAGACGGTTGCAGCGTATCAAACACCGCATTTTGAAGAAACACTTGGAGTCAATGATCGTATCGCTCTATCACAAGCAGAGCAATTCATGAAGCGACGTATTAATCATCAGCATATGAAGAATGGTGTAACCTTGATTGATCCTGAGAACACGTATATCTCGCCAGATGCAGTCATCGGTGAAGATACAATGATTTATCCTGGGACGGTCATCAAAGGGAATGTAAAGATTGGTGCAGATGCCACAATCGGTCCGAACACTGAAATTGTTGATAGCGTAATTGGAGATCGGACAGTCATTAAGCAGTCTGTTGTCTGCGATAGTGAAGTTGGGGTAGATGTGACAATTGGACCGTTTGCTCATATTCGCCCGTTGTCGAAAATTGGCGATGAAGTGAAGATCGGGAATTTTGTCGAAATCAAGAAAACAGTTTTCGGTGACCGAAGCAAAGCGTCTCATCTAAGTTATATTGGAGATGCAGAGGTCGGAACGGATGTAAACCTTGGTTGTGGATCCATTACAGTTAATTATGATGGGAAGAACAAATTCTTAACGAAGATTGAAGATGGCGCATTTATTGGCTGCAATTCAAATCTCGTTGCACCAGTCACTGTCGGAAAAGGGGCATATGTTGCAGCCGGTTCAACGGTTACAGAAGATGTACCGCAGGATGCATTGTCTATTGCTAGAGCAAGACAAGTCAATAAAGAAGATTATGTGAAAAATATTCATAAAAAATAATCCAAATACCCGGAGGTTTACCATGTCTAATCGTTATGCTGATGCGAATTTAAAGATATTCTCTTTGAATTCAAACCCTGAACTTGCCAAAGAAATTGCCGATCGTATCGGAGTTGATGTAGGAAAGAGCTCTGTTAAACGTTTTAGTGACGGTGAAGTCCAAATCAATATTGAAGAAAGTATCCGCGGCTGTGATTGTTATGTTATTCAATCTACTAGTGCGCCAGTCAATGAGCACATTATGGAGCTACTCATTATGGTAGATGCACTAAAACGCGCTTCTGCGAAAACGGTCAATATTGTCATCCCTTATTACGGATATGCACGTCAAGATCGTAAGGCAAAACCTCGTGAGCCAATCACGGCGAAGCTGTTTGCGAACTTACTTGAAACAGCAGGTGCTACACGTGTCATTGCACTTGATCTTCATGCGCCGCAAATCCAAGGTTTCTTTGATATTCCAATCGATAACTTAATGGCTGTGCCAATCTTAACAAACTATTTCGAACAGAAAAACTTGAATGATATCGTTGTTGTGTCTCCTGACCACGGTGGTGTTACGCGTGCGCGCAAAATGGCGGACCGCCTGAAAGCACCAATCGCAATTATCGACAAACGCCGTCCAAAGCCAAACGTGGCTGAAGTGATGAACATCATCGGGAACATTGAAGGTAAAACGGCGATTCTCATCGATGATATCATTGACACAGCTGGTACGATTACACTTGCTGCAAATGCACTTGTGGAAAATGGAGCGGCTGAAGTCTATGCTTGTTGTACTCACCCAGTATTGTCTGGACCAGCAGTAGAACGTATTACAAACTCTAAAATTAAAGAATTAGTTGTGACAAACAGTATTCACTTAACAGATGACAAGAAAGTTGGAAAATTCATTCCGCTTTCAGTTGGGCCTTTGCTTGCAGAAGCCATCATCCGTGTACATGAAGAAGAATCTGTGAGCTACCTTTTCAGCTAATTTTCTGATTGAAAAAGGCCCTAGGCATCAGCTTGGGGTCTTTTTGCTGTGATAAATGAACGGCAAGCATGTTTAAAATGATTCAGTTATGGGTATTTATGAAAGTAGTGACAAAAAAGAAATAGGATGGTGCTGAATATGGCAACTTTAAAAGCAAATAAAAGAACTGATTTCAAACGTTCCACACTGCAAAAAATCCGTCATTCAGGACACGTTCCTGGTGTCATATACGGAAAAAATACAGACAACCTGGCTGTTTCATTAGACAGCATTGATTTATTAAAGACATTACGTGATGAAGGAAAAAACACAATCATCACATTAGACGTTGGCGGTGAAACAAAATCTGTGATGGTGACAGAACTGCAAACAGATCCGTTGAAAAATGAGCTTGTCCACGCTGATTTCCAAGTGGTCGACTTGCAGCGAGAAATTGACGCAGATGTACCTGTACAACTCATTGGCGAATCCAAAGGGGTAAAGGATGGCGGTGTGCTTCAGCAACCACTATTTGAGCTATCCATTACAGCGAAACCAAAGGATATCCCGCAAAATATTGAAGCTGATATTACAAATTTAGAAGTAAATGACGTACTAACAGTTGGTGATCTGTCTGTTCAGTCTACGTATCAAATTAATAATGATCCAGAAGAAGTTGTTGCTTCGATCTTACCGCCTCAGCAATCAGAGGTTCCAGAGCCAGATAGTGAAGAGGAAACGCAAGAGCCTGAGGCCATTAAAGAAAAAGATGATAGCGAAGAATAACTGGTCAATTAGAGACGTAACCCTCCCGCGGTTACGTCTTTTGTGCTAGAATGAAAAGAATTCATACGTTTTGCATGAGGCAATCACATTGGCTCATTTTTTAGGCGTGTGCATGTGCGACAAAGGAGGTTATTGGTTTCATGATTGCGTTCGTTGGATTGGGTAATCCAGGAAAAGAATATGAAAAAACAAGACATAACGTCGGGTTTATGACAATAGATGAACTATCAAAAAAATGGGACATCCCATTAAATCAATCAAAATTCCATGGACAATATGGAACTGGGTTTGTTTCGGGGCAAAAGGTTCTACTTGTGAAGCCTCTTACATATATGAACTTATCAGGGGAATGTGTGCGTCCGCTGATGGATTACTATGATATTCCCCTTGAACATTTGAAGGTCATCTATGATGATCTTGATTTGCCAACGGGCCGGATTCGTTTGCGTACAAAAGGAAGTGCAGGCGGACATAACGGAATCAAATCGTTGATTCAGCATTTAGGTTCACCTGAGTTTGACCGATTCCGTATCGGCATTGGCCGTCCACAAAACGGCATGAAGGTCGTCGATTACGTACTAGGACGCTTCTCAGAGGAAGAACAGCCTGATATCTTATCTGCTATTCAAGCATCTGTTGAAGCTTGTGAAGCGGCTTTAACAAAGCCATTTTTAGAAGTGATGAATGATTTTAACAAGAAGGTATAAGAATGATAAGCAAAGCACATACTGATCATAAAATCTCAGCATGGGAGGATCACGTATGGCTTTGCACTATTACTGCCGGCACTGTGGTGTAAAGGTTGGCAGTCTAGATGAATCCGCTGTCCAAAGTGAAGCACTTGGATTTCATCACTTAACAAATGAGGAAAGAAACGATATGATTTCTTATAGGGAAAATGGTGATTTACATGTACAAACCATTTGTGAGGATTGCCAAGAGGCGCTCGAAAGAAATCCTGATTACCATCAGTATCATACTTTTATTCAATAAAAAAGCTTTGGTGTAGATATTAGACCAAAGCGTTTTTCTGTTTTAAACAAGCAGGGAGGAGGAGCCAAATGAAAAACATACAATCATTTATCAAACAAAGTGATGATTTTCAGTCCATTTTTAACGGACTAAAAGAAGGGTTAAAAGAACAGCTGCTCGCCGGACTATCAGGCTCCGTCAGATCTTTATTTACAGCCGCCATATCAGACGAATTAAAGCGTCCGATGTTTATTGTGACACACAACTTATATCAAGCGCAGAAGGTCACAGATGATCTAGCAAGTGTGATGCCAGATCGCTCGGTCCTTCTTTATCCTGTCAATGAACTCATTGCATCTGAGATTGCTGTAGCAAGCCCTGAGCTTAGAGCGCAGCGTCTTGATGTATTGAATCGTCTCGCGAATGGAGAAAATCCGATTGTCGTGACCCCAGCAGCTGCAGTGCGTAGAATGCTTCCTCCTGTTGAGCTCTGGAAGGAGAGTCAGATCCATTTAAAGGTTGGTGAAGAAATTGATTTGGAGGCGTTTTCAAAACAACTCGTGCAAATCGGTTATGACCGGACGTCCATGGTCGCTGCGCCCGGAGACTTTAGTGTGCGCGGAGGAATCATTGACATTTATGCGTTAACGGAAGACCACCCGATCCGTATAGAGCTGTTTGATACAGAAGTGGATTCTATTCGGTCCTTCCACTCTGACACGCAGCGTTCATTGGAAACACTTCAAGAAATCAAGATTGGCCCGGCGAAAGAGCTGATTGTAAGAGGGCCTGAACGAGTGAGAGCGATTGAACAGCTTGACGAAGGTCTTGCCAGTAGCTTAAAGAAATTCAACTCGGATAAACAAAAAGAACTGCTCCATCAGAATATTTCTGCTGATCGTGAGAAGCTGCTAGAAGGTATTGTGACACAAGAAATGACGAAGTATCTGTCCTATTTCTATGAAAAGCCTGCTAGTTTGCTAGATTATACATCGCAGGATACGATTATCATTCTAGATGAAATCAGCAGAATTCAGGAGATGGAAGAACAGCTTGAACAGGAAGAAGCAGATTGGACAATTAGTCTGCTGGAAGAAGGGAATATTCTGCATGATCTAGCCCTTTCCTTCCCATTTCAAGAGCTGTTCAATCAGCAATCGAGATCGATTCTGTACTATTCCTTATTTTTGAGACATGTTCAGCAGACCAATCCGCAAAATATCGTCAATGTATCTAGTAAGCAAATGCAGAATTTCCACGGCCAGATGAATGTGCTTGCAAGTGAAATTGAACGCTACAAAAAGCAGAATTATACGGTTGTCTTTTTAGGTGCGGATGAAGAGCGGACAGAGAAGTTGTCATCTGTCTTGCATGATTATGACATTGAAGCAGCTCTTGCTAAACCTGATGCTGAGCTTGTCAGCGGGCAAGTATATATTTTACAAGGTGAGCTTCAAACCGGTTTTGAACTACCTTTATCCAAAATTGCTGTCATTACAGAGGGTGAACTTTTCAAGAAACGTGTGAAGAAGCAGGCACGTAAGCAAAAGCTGACAAACGCAGAGCGAATCAAAAGCTATTCAGAACTGCAAGTGGGCGATTATGTGGTGCACATTAACCACGGGATCGGTAAGTATTTAGGAATTGAAACGCTTGAAATTGGCGGCATTCATAAAGATTATTTAAATATTCATTATCAAGGAAGCGACAAGCTTTATGTCCCTGTTGAACAAATTGATCAGGTGCAGAAGTATGTAGGGTCAGAAGGAAAAGAACCAAAGCTATACAAACTAGGCGGCAGCGACTGGAAACGTGTGAAGAAAAAAGTAGAATCATCTGTGCAGGACATTGCAGATGATCTGATTAAGCTGTACGCAGAACGTGAAGCAAGCAAAGGGTATGCCTTCTCGCCTGACCATGAGATGCAGCGCCAGTTTGAATCTGCATTCCCTTACCAAGAAACAGATGATCAAATTCGCTCGATTCATGAAATCAAGCAAGACATGGAGCGGGAGCGCCCGATGGATCGTCTGCTTTGTGGAGATGTGGGCTATGGAAAAACAGAGGTGGCGATTCGAGCGGCCTTCAAAGCCATTGCTGACGGGAAGCAGGTGGCACTGCTTGTACCAACAACGATCTTAGCGCAGCAGCATTTTGACACGATTATGGACAGATTCCAAGACTATCCTGTTAAAATCGCTCAGCTTAGCCGCTTCCGTACACGAAAAGAAACAACAGAAACCTTAAAAGGGCTGAAAAATGGAACGATTGATATGGTCATTGGGACGCATCGTCTTCTTTCAAAAGACATTGTGTACAAGGATTTAGGACTGTTAATTATCGATGAAGAGCAGCGCTTCGGTGTGACGCATAAAGAGAAAATTAAGCAAATGAAAGCCAATATTGATGTGCTGACGTTAACGGCAACGCCAATTCCTCGTACGCTTCATATGTCGATGCTTGGCGTACGTGACTTATCTGTTATTGAAACACCACCTGAGAACCGTTTCCCAGTTCAAACCTATGTTGTCGAGTACAATGGTGCGTTAGTTAGAGAAGCTATTGAGCGAGAACTGGCAAGAGGCGGTCAAGTGTACTTCCTTTATAACCGAGTGGAGGATATTGAACGAAAAGCAGATGAAATCTCGATGCTTGTTCCAGACGCAAAAGTAAGCTACGCACACGGGAAAATGAGTGAGAACGAGCTGGAATCCGTGATGATTAATTTCCTAGAAGGTGAATCGGATGTACTCGTTAGTACAACCATTATCGAAACGGGCGTAGACATACCAAATGTGAACACGCTCATTGTTCATGATGCTGATAAAATGGGGCTTTCGCAGCTGTACCAGTTAAGAGGACGAGTTGGGCGCTCGAATCGTGTGGCCTATGCTTATTTCACTTATCGAAAAGACAAAGTGCTTTCTGAAGTAGCTGAGAAAAGACTTCAAGCTATTAAAGAATTCACCGAGCTCGGATCAGGCTTTAAGATTGCGATGCGTGACTTAACGATTCGAGGAGCAGGGAACTTACTTGGTGCACAGCAGCATGGATTTATTGATTCTGTTGGCTTCGACCTTTACTCTCAAATGCTGAAAGAAGCCATTGAAGAAAGAAGAGGCGATACGACTGCTCAAGAAAAATTTGAGCCGGAAATTGACCTCAAAATTGACGCCTACATTCCAGATAGCTATATTTCTGATGGCAAACAAAAGATCGAGATGTATAAACAGTTTAGAGCGATTGGATCAATAGAAGAGCGGAAAGAGCTTCAGGATGAAATGATTGACCGATTCGGAGAATATCCGCAAGAAGTGGCTGATTTGTTCACGATTGCGACGATGAAGGTGTACGCTGTGCAGGAACGTGTCGAGTTGATCAAGATGGAGAAAGGCATTGTTAGACTCACTCTCGATGAAAAAGCAAGCAGCGACATCGATGGTCAAAAATTATTTGAGCTTGGCAGTCAATATGGACGTGATATCGGTCTTGGCATGGAAGGCAGCAAGCTGATTATTTCTGTCCAAACAAAAGGCAAGAAAACGGAGGAGTGGCTTGAAGTCGTTCTTCGTATGCTTCGAGGTCTTCAAGATGTGAAAAAAGAAACCATTCCATCTTCATAAAATTTTGTTGGTCTCTCGTGTATATTACGTTTGATGTGACAGATACTAAACTCAGGGTCAAGTGGTGAATGTTGCATAAAGTGGACGCTTTTGTTCCATTCACCCAACACATCATCAAACGAAAGAGAGGCAGCAGTGAATGAAAGCAACTGGAATTGTACGCCGCATCGATGATCTAGGTAGAGTGGTTATACCGAAGGAGATTCGCAGAACATTGCGCATCCGGGAAGGAGATCCGCTTGAGATTTTCGTCGACCGCGATGGAGAAGTGATTTTGAAGAAGTATTCACCGATTAGTGAGCTAGGAGACTTTGCGAAGGAATATGCTGATGCTTTATTCGACAGTTTGGGTCATTCTATCCTCATCTGTGATCGTGATACGTATATTGCTGTATCCGGCAGTTCAAAAAAAGAGTACTTAAACAAATCCATTAGTGATTTACTTGAACGAACAATGGATCAGCGTAATTCTGTATTAGAGGACAGCAAGAAAGAAATTCAGCTTGTGGATGGTATTGATGATGATGTATCAGCTTATACCATTGCACCTATTGTTGCAAACGGAGATCCAATTGGCGCCGTCGTCTTATTTTCTAAAGAGCGTTCAATGGGAGAAGTGGAGCATAAAGCGGCGGAAACGGCAGCTGGCTTCTTAGCCCGTCAAATGGAACATTAGGTCTAATAATTCTTCATTTTGATAAAACGAAAGAATGCCGATGAAATCATCTGATTTTGTCGGCGTTTTTTATATGGAATGAAACAAAATAATGAATGTATCGTCTACTCCTTAGAAAGAAACGGCTTGCCAGTCACGTATGATATAATGAGTGCGTTTAAATGCAGGTTTATTTTTTGATTGAACATAAAGGAGTCATCCATGAAAAATGCTGTAAATCAGCCGCATTGGCTTTTCCAAGGTGCGGTGATTTTAACCATCGCAGGCTTGTTATCAAAGGTACTGAGTGCCGTATATCGTGTCCCTTTTCAAAATATCGTAGGAGACACAGGTTTTTATATTTATCAGCAGGTCTATCCCTTTCTTGGCATTGCGATCATGCTTGGCACCACTGGTTTTCCTGTGATGGTGTCCAAGCTCCTGAGCGAGCATGGTGAGGAGAATCGCCGAATCATTACAAAGGTATCCTTGGTGTATATCACTTTGCTGAGCTTGGTCTTATTTCTTTGTTTATACATAGGAGCAGGCACAATTGCGAATCTCATGGCGGACAGTCAATTAATGTTGCTCATCCAGATGAGTTCGTTTGTGTTTTTGTTTCTGCCGCTTACCGTGATGCTGAGGGGTGTTTTTCAGAGTGATGGGCTGATGCTCCCCACTGCGGTCTCTCAATTGGCTGAGCAGCTCATCAGAGTAGGCGTCCTGCTTGTTTTATCTTTCTATTTTGTGAGACATGGCTATTCGCTTTATGAAACAGGAGCGGGTGCGGTGTTCTCTTCTATAGCTGGAAGTGCGGCTTCACTCATTTTGCTTCTTTTCCTTTGGCTGACCTATCGGAAGCGGTCGTCAGCGAGCAAGACATTAAAACAGGCTACACTGCGGAAAAAAAATGTGCTGAAGAGTTTGGTGCTGTATACATTGACGATTTGTGTGAGTGGATTGCTGATCCTATGGATGCAAATGATCGATGCTTTTCACCTGTATGCGCTACTGCGCAGTGAGGGACTGAGTGAAGCAGCTGCAAAGGCGGCAAAAGGCGTATATGACCGAGGTCAGCCGTTCCTGCAGCTCGGGACGGTGTTTGCAATTAGTATTGGAACGTCTCTTGTTCCGTTTTTGTCGTCGGCCTTAAGAAAAGGGCAGCATGAAGCAATTCGTGAAAAAGTACGTACATCGTTTAAGGCAACATCGGTGCTGGGGATTGGTTCAGCTGTCGGGCTTATATGTATTTTATCGTCTGTGAACATTATGCTTTTTCGTAATGATTTAGGGACAGATGCGCTGCAAATATTTTGCATATCCATTGCCTTCACATCAATGGCGATTACGCAAACCGCTTTACTTCAGGGTCTGGGACATACCGTGTATCCGGCTGTCGTAGTCCTGATTAGTGTACTGGTGAAATGGGGGCTGACGCTGGCTCTTGTCCCGTTAATCGGCATTTATGGAGCCGCATGGTCGACTGTTTGTGGGTTTCTCGCCGCCGCTACGCTCAATGCGGTGTATTTGAAGAATAAAGGGTGGATTTCAATAAGAGAGCTATTCCCAGTGAAAATTCTTTTATCAGCAGCATTCATGGCTGTCGTTTTAATTGGATATCAGGCATTGTTTTCTTGGGTCATTCCCTTTGAGAAACGTCCGTTTTCTGTTTTAGAGAGCCTGACTTCAGTTTTTATTGGTGGTTTCGCCTTTTTATATAGTATTCTTAAGCTAGACGTATTTACGGAAGAGGAATGGAGACTCATTCCATTAGGAGAAAAGATTTTATATTTTAAACAGATGAGAGGGAATCGAAATGGCAGGTAAGATTACAGTCGTTGGTCTTGGGGCAGGCGACATGGATCAGCTGACGCTCGGTGTATATAAGCAGCTGAAGCAGGCGAAAGAAGTATACATGAGAACGCAGGATCATCCACTCACCGCAGAATTGATGCAGGAGGTCCCGTCTCTGACCTTTTTTGATGAGATATATGAAAAGCATGATCAGTTTGATGCAGTGTATGAGGAAATCACAGACATTCTCTTCCAAGAGGCTGCGGAGAAAGATATTGTGTATGCAGTACCAGGTCACCCGTTTGTGGCGGAAAAGACAGTGCAGCTTCTTGTTTCACAACAGAAGAAGCGCGGGGTTGAGGTGTACGTGGCTGGTGGACAAAGCTTTTTGGATGCGACGTTTAATTCCTTACAGATTGACCCAATCGAAGGGCTTCAATTCGTTGACGCAGGGGATATGAGAGCGGATGATCTGAAGTTGACCCAGCATGTGCTGATCTGTCAGGTATATGATCAGATGACAGCCTCGAATGTGAAGCTGACCCTCATGGAAAAGCTACCTGACGATTATGAAGTCTTTATCGTAACGGCAGCTGGAAGCAGTCAGGAGCAGATTACAGGTGTTCCTTTATTTGAACTTGATCGAGATGTGTCGATAAATAACTTAACGAGTGTTTATGTACCTCCCATTCAAGATGAAAAGCTGCTCTATCAGCAATTTGACACTTTCCGCGAAGTCATTCGTACATTAAGAGGTCCTGGCGGCTGTCCTTGGGATCAAAAACAAACGAATGAGTCGCTCAAACCATATTTAATTGAAGAATGTTATGAGCTGCTGGAAGCCATAGATGAAGACGATCCAGATCATATGGTTGAAGAACTCGGAGATGTACTGCTTCAAGTTTTACTCCATGCCCAAATTGGTGAAGATGATGGTTACTTCTCAATGGATGACGTCATCCAGCATGTCACAGAAAAAATGATTCGACGACATCCGCATGTGTTTGGTGATACGGATGTGTCTGAAGCATCAGATGTCGTCGCCAACTGGGAAAAAATCAAGCAGCAGGAAAAACCGGAGCGTGCAGCTTCTATTTTGCAATCCATTCCAACGACTCTTCCAGCTTTAACAAAAGCCTATAAGCTCCAAAAGAAAGCAGCAAAAGTGGGCTTCGACTGGACAGAAGTAGAGGATATTTGGAACAAATACGAAGAAGAAAAGCAGGAATTCCTTGTGGAAGTGGCAGATAAGACGGGTGAAGGTGCAACAAAGCAAATGAAGGATGAATTTGGGGATCTTTTGTTTGTTCTCGTCAACATTGGAAGATTTTATCATCTAGAGCCTGAAACCGCCCTCTCTTCTGCAAACACAAAATTCATGCGGCGCTTTCAGCATATTGAACAAAAAGCAAAGGACATAGGGCGTTCACTAGAGGACTTGACCTTAGAAGAAATGGACGATCTGTGGAACGATGCCAAACGCATAGAAAGAGGTGAACACACATGAGACTAGATAAATTCTTAAAAGTGTCTCGTTTAATCAAAAGAAGAACATTGGCAAAAGAAGTAGCCGATCAAGGGAGAATTTCCATTAATGGCACGCAGGCGAAAGCCAGCTCTGACGTGAAAGAAGGGGACGAGCTTCAAATTCGTTTTGGCCAAAAGCTTGTGACTGTTCAAGTCAACGAGTTAAAAGACACAACGAAAAAAGAAGAAGCTGCTGGCATGTATACCGTGCTAAAAGAAGAAAAAACAGCAGAATAGGGCTTGTTCTAAATGTCCCGCCTGTCACATACAATGCAGTAACAATGCAAGTATGAGATATGGGGGATGTATAAATGAATCAATATTATAATCAACCTCAAGGCACGAAGTTGTCATCAGAAGCCGAGCATCATGTCACAATGCGCAACAGAAAGCATTTAGATATTACCGGGGTCAAACAGGTCGAGAGCTTTGATAATGAAGAATTTCTGCTTGAGACTGTCATGGGAGTCCTCGCCATTCGCGGAGAAAATCTGCAAATGAAAAACTTAGATGTAGAAAAGGGCGTTGTGTCCATTAAAGGGCGTGTCTTTGACTTAATCTATGTAGATGAGCAGCACGGGGAGAAAGCTAAAGGATTTTTTAGCAAGCTGTTTAAATGACACTGACGGTCCAGTTTTATACGATGCTTTCGATGGCGGCGATGGGCATCTGGCTGGGCGCATCGCTGGATACGTACAAGCTGTTTGTGAACCGGGAAAAAACAGCAAAATGGCTGCTGGTCATTCACGACCTCCTTTTTTGGGTGGTGCAGGGTCTCTTATTCTTTTATGTCCTGCTGCTGACCAATGAGGGAGAATTCAGGCTTTATATTTTTCTAGCTGTTGCTCTAGGTTTCTCGATGTACCAGGCATTGATGAAACAGCTGTATATGAACATCCTCAAGTTTGTGATGAGGTGTATTTATCAGACTGTTCTCGTCCTGAAAAGGCTGATCATGTCGATGGTTTTCCAGCCCATTCGCTGGATCGTCGGTTTGATCATAAGTGCTCTTCTGTTCTTGTTCCACTCGCTCTTACGCCTTGTTCGTTTTGCGTTTCGACTCGTGTGGAAGGTGCTGTATATTGTTTGTTATCCGCTTATTTGGTTACTCAATGTGACCATTATTCATCGAATTCCCGAAAAATGGCGAACATCAATGAGGTTGTTTTTCTCAAAAGGAGCAGGAATTTTACAAGGGATCAAGAAATTATCTCGTACCATGAAAACGAAATGGAAACAATTCTGGACAAAGTAAGAGAGGAGGCCTTCATCCTTGAACGAGAGAAAAAGAAATATCGCACAAATTCAAAATGATTATCAAAAACAAATGGAACAGCAAGCGCAGCGCCTAAAACGCAAACGCCGGGGACTCCTTAGAAGGCTTACCGTGTTTGGAGTCATTGTGCTCATGTTTGCTGTTTTGGTAACAAGTGCCCTCTGGTCGCAATCGTCTGCATTGAAAGAAAAAGAAGAGAAGAAGGTTGCGCTTGAAAAAGAATTGAAGCAATTACAAACAAAGCAGGAAGATATTTCTGATGAAATCAAAAAGCTGAAAAGCAAAGAATACGTACTCGAACTGGCACGACGGGACTATTATATGTCTAAAAAAGGCGAAAAAATCTTTGATGTGGGCAATAAGAGCGATTAGCCTTGTTGACACTTAAAATTCAGTTTATGTATAATTGAACAAATGAGATTTTTTTATAAGTCTAAGGAGGAGCACTTTTTTTATGTCGATTGAAGTTGGCAGCAAGTTACAAGGGAAAGTTACGGGCATTACAAATTTTGGAGCTTTTGTGGAGTTGCCAGGCGGTTCAACTGGTCTCGTTCATATCAGTGAGGTAGCCGATAACTATGTAAAAGATATTAATGAGCATTTAAAAGTCGGTGAACAAGTTGAAGTGAAAGTGATTAACGTTGAAAAAGACGGTAAAATCGGCTTGTCCATTAAAAAAGCAAAAGATCGTCCTCAACAACAACAATCAAGACCGAGCAGAAATGATTTCCGTCCGAAGGAATCGTTTGAGCAAAAAATGAACAAATTCTTAAAAGATAGCGAAGATCGCTTAACATCTTTAAAACGTAACACGGAATCAAAACGTGGGGGGCGCGGAGCAAGAAGAGGTTAACTTGTTGCTGCTTTCTATATATTTTTCACAACAAAGCATCTGCTGTTTAGCGGGTGCTTTTTTTAATACAAATTCAACGTTTTTTGTGCATTTGCCATTTAATTTAAAACTTTCTATTGACGGACAAGCGAATCCTTTGTATTATAGTTCTTGTGCTTCTTAGCGCATTTTACATTATGGCGGTGTAGCTCAGCTGGCTAGAGCGTACGGTTCATACCCGTGAGGTCGGGGGTTCGATCCCCTCCGCCGCTATCCTTTTAAAAAGAACAATAAGCAAGGCCCGTTGGTCAAGCGGTTAAGACACCGCCCTTTCACGGCGGTAACACGGGTTCGAATCCCGTACGGGTCATCTTCAAAACAGCTTTCTATAGGAAAGCTGTTTTTTTTTGTGCTTTCGTAAAATTCTGATGAAAGACATCGACTTTCAAGAAAGTATGCATCTTTGGCAAATAAAGCGTCGAACGTTTTATGGAAACGACAACTTCTTTTGACAAAATTTCTTTTTCACCTTCGCTATAATGACAAGCAACGAATATCAGGTGGGGGATGAAAAGATGGAAAAACTAGAAAGAAGAACTGATTTAACGGGAGCCGGGTTTGAAAGAATCAGTGCAGGGTTAAAAAAGATGAAAAACCTGTTTCTTCATCATACGCATTCTCTTTTTTTCTATAAAGGGTTTATTTATGTTGTTCTGGGCTTTTTATTGGGACGAGCCTTTATCTTATCTGAAATTATGCCGTTTGCATTGCCTTTCTTTGGGTCCATGCTGCTCATTAAAAGGGATAAATCGATGCTTGCTTGTCTTGCTTTACTCGCTGGGGCGATGACGATATCACCTCAAAATGCATTATTCGTGTTTGCGTCATTGATCGTGTTCCTTCTCATGTTAAAGGTCGTTTCATTCATCATCAAAGACCCGGTGAAAACATTACCGGTTGTAATTGTGCTCTCAATGCTGATAACCAGGGGAGCTTTTGTATACCTCGAGCAGGGTGCGGTTCAAAGCTATGACTATGTGATGGCAGGGGTTGAAGCTGGACTTGCCTTCATTTTGACACTGATTTTTCTTCAAAGTTTGCCGATTTTTACAGTCAGGAAAATCAAACACTCCTTAAAGGTTGAAGAAATTATTTGCTTTATGATATTAATCGCTTCAGTTTTAACAGGTCTGGCTGGGATCACATTTCAAGGAATGCAGGCAGAGCATATTTTGTCAAGATATGTAGTGCTGAGCTTTGCCTTTATTGGAGGAGCGAGTATTGGTTGTACAGTGGGTGTTGTAACTGGATTAATTCTTGGTCTCGCCAACATCGGCAACCTTTATCAGATGAGTCTGCTTGCCTTTTCGGGCTTATTAGGCGGATTACTAAAAGAGGGGAAAAAAGCAGGAGCCGCCATCGGCTTGATTGTGGGTTCTTTACTAATCTCCCTCTACGGTGAAGGGTCAGCAGGGCTAATGACCACGCTATATGAATCACTCATCGCAGTTGCACTGTTTTTGCTCACGCCACAGTCAGTAACGTCCAAGGTGGCAAAATATATTCCTGGTACGGTAGAGCATGTACAGGAACAGCAGCAATATGCCAGAAAAGTACGGGACGTGACAGCAAAAAAGGTAGATCAATTCTCTAATGTATTTCATGCGCTGTCTGAGAGTTTTGCGACATTTTACGATTCCATTCCTGAGGAGAAGAAGCAGGAAGAGGATGTAGATCTTTTTTTAAGTACGATCACAGAACGTTCCTGTCAAACGTGCTATAAGAAAAATAAATGCTGGGTGCAGAACTTTGATACAACCTATGAACTCATGAAACAAGTTATGCATGAATCTGATGAAAAAACGTACGAGCATAACCGGAAGTTGAAAAAGAAATTCAGTCAGCACTGCTCAAAATCAAAGCATGTAGAAGAATTGATTGAAGAGGAGATAGCTTACTATAAAGCAAATCAGACCTTAAAGAAAAAGGTCCAAGACAGCAGGCGCCTTGTGGCCGAACAACTTATGGGTGTCTCACAAGTCATGGAGGATTTTTCCCGGGAAATAAAACGAGAAAGAGAGCAGCATTTTATTCAGGAAGAGCAGATGATAGAAGCACTTCAGAACTTTGGAATTGAAATTCAGCAAGTTGAAATTTATAGCTTAGAACAGGGAAATGTTGATATAGAGATGAGAATTCCCTATTGCCAAGGTCATGGGGAATGCGAAAAAATCATCGCTCCAATGCTCTCGGATATTTTAGAAGAACAAGTTTTAGTCAAAGCAGAGCAGTGTGCGGAGCATCCAACAGGTTATTGTCATGTTGTATTCGGTTCTGCAAAATCGTATCGAGTGTCTACAGGTGTAGCACATGCAGCGAAAGGTGGAGGATTAGTATCTGGAGACAGCTACAGCATGATGGAGCTGGGTGCAGGTAAATATGCCGCAGCTATTAGTGATGGGATGGGAAATGGAGCAAGAGCCCATTTTGAAAGCAATGAAACGATCAAGCTGTTAGAAAAAATCTTGGCGTCTGGTATTGATGAAAAAGTAGCGATTAAAACGATTAATAGCATTTTATCTCTACGGACAACGGATGAAGTCTACTCTACATTAGACTTATCCATTATTGATTTACAGGATGCGAGCTGTAAATTCCTCAAGATTGGCTCCACCCCAAGTTTTATTAAACGTGGTGATCAAGTGATGAAGGTACAGGCCAGCAACTTGCCTATTGGCATTATTGATGAATTTGAAGTAGAAGTGGTGAGTGAACAGATGAAGGCAGGAGATCTCCTTATCATGATGAGCGACGGTATCTTTGAAGGACCAAAGCATATCGAAAATCATGATTTGTGGGTCAAACGAAAAATGAAGAGCTTTAAAACAGAAGATCCGCAAGAGATTGCTGATTTATTAATGGAGGAGGTCATTCGCACAAGAGCAGGTCAAATTGATGACGATATGACGGTTGTCGTCATTAGGCTCGACCACAATACACCAAAATGGGCATCCATTCCGACAGGTACATTCTATCTTCAGAAACAAGAGATTTCTTGAAATATCGTATAATATGAATTTCTTCTGGCGATGATGGGGATATAAGCATTCAGTTACAATCCCAGGAGGAATGAAGATGCGAAAAGGTCACGTAAACCAAATCTTACTGATTACAGATGGCTGCTCAAATCATGGGGAAGACCCACTTGCGATTGCCGCATTGGCAAAGGAGCAAGGGATCACAGTCAATGTCATTGGCATTATGGAAGAGAACAGACACGATCATGAAGCGATGAAAGAAGTAGAGGGGATTGCTCTAGCAGGCGGAGGCATTCATCAGGTTGTCTACGTTCAGCAATTGTCTCAAACCGTACAAATGGTGACAAAAAAGGCGATGACGCAAACGTTACAAGGTGTTGTGAATAAAGAATTGCAGCAAATTCTTGGCAAAGATACTGAAATTGAAGAACTTCCCCCAGATAAGCGTGGAGAAGTGATGGAGGTTGTGGACGAGCTCGGTGAGACGGTTCATCTTCAAGTGCTTGTGCTTGTGGATACGAGTGCAAGTATGAAACCGAAGCTGCCAACGGTCAAAGAAGCACTCATCGATCTCTCTATTAGTCTAAATTCGAGAATTGGTGAAAATCAGTTTGGGATGTGTGTATTTCCCGGGAAAAACTCAGATGCAGAAATTGTGTTGAACTGGACGCCGCGGTTCGATTCGTTATCATCAATTTTCCCGAAGCTGACAACAGGAGGAATTACACCGACAGGACCAGCAATTCGAGAAGCACTCCAGCATTTCAAATCAGTTCGTTCACGAAAAGGGCTGCTTGAAGCGAAGGAAGAACATGATGAATTCGGCTTCTAACATCCCATTAGGTACAATGATAAAGGGAAAGTGGCATCAACAACATTACCGCATTGTAAAAGAGCTGGGAAAAGGGGCGAACGGTGTGGTTTATCTGGCCGAATCGTCAAAGGGGCAAGTGGCCCTTAAAGTGAGTGATGACAGTATGCTCATTGCATCTGAAGTCAATGTATTAAAATCCTTTTCAAAGGCTCCTGTGAAAACCATGGGGCCTTCTTTTTATGATATGGATGATGCTCTTTATCCTGGTATGTCAGAGAAACGGTCGTTTTATGTCATGGAGTATGTCAGAGGACCATTGCTGCTTGAATTTGTGAAACAAAAAGGCGATGAATGGATCGTCGTTCTCATGATTCAACTGTTGTCTAACCTTGCTCACTTACATAAGGAAGGCTGGATCTTCGGTGACTTGAAGCCTGATAATCTCATCGTTTCAGGCCCCCCAGCTACGATTCGATGTATTGATGTTGGAGGAACAACGAAGGCGGGAAGGGCGATTAAGGAATACACCGAGTTTTTTGACCGCGGCTACTGGGGCTTCGGTACAAGAAAAGCAGAACCTTCTTATGATCTATTTGCTTTAAGTATGGTCATGGTGAACTGTGCCTATAAAAAAGAATTTAAAAAAGGGGCAGAACCAGAAAAGCAGCTTTATCGGGCGATTGAAGGACATCCTTTATTAAAGCGATATGAGAGGGTGTTAAAAGCGGCTCTCCAAGGCAAATATCAATCAGCGGCAGACATGAAAAGCGCGATGCTGAAAGAAGGACAATTGCTTGCTTCAAGAAAATCACAACAAAAGAAGCCATCACAGCAAAATAGGCAAAAGCCAGCTGTTCCCCAACATCAACAGGCCGCACCTTCACGATCAAGAGTTGCTGCTGCGAAAAGAACATCAGTACGCAAAAAATCAGGCGGGCTTTTTGAAACCATTCTCATCTTATGCAGTGTGCTCGCTCTTTACTGTGCTTATGTGGTTTTATTCCTATTATAGAGCTGTAAAAAAGCAGGCTTCTTCTTTGCTTGGAGCTAATGAAAGTGATAGGATATGTATATCTTTAAATTACCTGCTCTTTGTGAGGAGGAAGTTGTGAATAGAATTGAATCTTTTTTGAAAAAACATGATGTTTTCCTTGAAAATACGACAGTCATTGTCGGGGTTTCTGGCGGACCAGATTCTATGCTCTTGCTGCATGAACTAAACAAACGTCGAAAAGGTTCCTTTCAGCTGATTGCAGCCCATGTAGATCACATGTTCAGAGGAGAAGAATCCTTTGCTGATTTGGCATTTGTTGAAGCGTACTGTAAAGAGCATGAGATCCTTTTTGAATCGGCTCGTATACAGGTCACCCAATATGCAAAAGAAAACCGCTTAAACAAACAGGCAGCTGCAAGAGAGTGCAGATATGCTTTCTTTCGTCAATTGATGGAACAGTACAACGCTCAATTTATAGCGCTTGCACATCATGGAGACGATCAAGTAGAAACAATGGTGATGAGGCTGACAAGAGGGACTGTTGGAATAGGACTCGCAGGTATGCAAGCAAAGCGCCCTTTTCAAGAAGGGTGGCTGATTCGTCCGCTGATTGGATATTCTAAGGATGATGTACTCACTTCTTGCGAAAAAGAACAAGTTCCTTATGTCATTGATCAAAGCAATCACACCGATGACTACTTGAGAAACCGGATCAGAAGACACGTTCTTCCCGTGTTAAAAGAAGAGGCACCTCATGTGCATGAAAGCTTTCAGTTTGTAAGTGACATGCTGACTGAGGATGAGCAGTACTTGCAGGCATTAACAAAGGATCAAATGCATCAAGTCATTACGAATCAAACGCCTAAGCAAATTGAGATCAAAACGAAGCCTTTGCTTGACCTGCCTTTGCCTTTACAAAGAAGAGGCATTCAACTAATATTAAACTATCTTTATGAAAACACTCAATCAGCGTTTTCAAACCAGCATATTCTAGGGACTTTGGACTGGTTATCTCATACTGATCAACCGTCTGGATCATTAGATTTGCCAAAAGGTTTACAAGCTGTCAAATCTTATGATCACTGTATGTTTACCTTTGAACGATCGCTTGTCATAGATCAGTCATATACTCATCATTTAAAAGGTGAGCTTGGCGAGGAACTTTTTCTCCCGAATGGACAGTCTATCTTGGTATCAAATCATGTTCCGAAGGATGCACGGAACGGAAACCATTTTTTCTTGCTTCAAAAAGATCATGTTCGTCTTCCTTTGATCATTCGCTCACGAAAAAACGGTGATCGAATCAAACTAAAAGGGATGAATGGATCAAAAAAGGTGAAAGATATATTTATTGATAAAAAAGTGCCTCTTGCAGAAAGAGACAGCTGGCCGATCGTCACTGACTCGGATCATCAAATCATCTGGATCCCAGGTCTGAAAAAATCCGTTTTTGAAGAAATTGATATGACAAACAGCGATCTCATTGTATTACAATATAGACAGCACGAAAATTTGTAGGGGGCAAGCAAAAGCATGAAACAAGATATTGAAAAGATTTTGATCTCAGAAGAAGAGATCCAGCTAAAAGTGAAGGAACTGGGTGCAACATTAACCAGCGATTATGATGGTAAATTTCCCCTGGCTATTGGTGTTTTGAAAGGGGCTCTTCCATTCATGGCAGACCTGATCAAACACATTGATACATATTTAGAGCTTGATTTTATGGATGTATCTAGCTACGGAAAGTCTACCGTATCTTCTGGAGAAGTGAAGATCATCAAAGATCTAGATACTTCTGTTGAAGGAAGAGATATTCTAATTATGGAAGATATCATCGACAGTGGGTTAACTTTGAGTTATCTGGTAGAGCTTTTCCGATACCGTAAAGCAAACTCCATTAAAATTGTGACATTGCTTGATAAACCAAGCGGCCGCAAAGCAGACATCAAAGCAGATTATGTTGGGTTTGAAGTACCAGATGCATTTGTTGTTGGCTATGGATTGGATTTTGCCGAACGTTACCGAAACCTCCCGTATATTGGAGTGTTAAAACCATCTGTTTACGAAGGCTAATGAGCACACGTTTACATGAGGTTATTGGTTGTGTTGGAATGATTTTCTATGATACTATTGAACATAGTTGTGCTTACTGTGGGAGGAGGTAAGGAATGAATCGGGTTTTTCGTAATACGATTTTTTATATACTTATTTTATTACTTGTGATAGGGGTTGTCAGTTGGTTAGGATCCCCTAATCAAAAGCCTGAGAACATGTCTTACAGCAAATTTTCGCAAAATTTAAGTGCGGGAAAAGTGGAGAGTATCTCCATCCAGCCTGTAAGAGGGGTTTATGAAATTCGTGGTCAATTAGATGGCGCGAAGAAAGATGAATACTTCATTACCCACGTTCCAGACGGTCAAGGTGTTGACCAGATTTACAGTGCACTGAAGAATACAGATGTAAAAGTAGAACCAGCACCTGAAACAAATGGATGGCTGCAAGTTCTGACAACCATCATTCCATTCATCATCATCTTTATCCTGTTCTTCTTCTTATTGAACCAAGCTCAAGGCGGTGGAAGCCGTGTCATGAACTTTGGTAAGAGTAAGGCGAAGCTTTACACAGAAGAGAAGAAACGTGTGAAATTTAAAGATGTTGCCGGTGCGGATGAAGAAAAACAAGAGCTCGTAGAAGTGGTTGAATTCTTAAAAGATCCACGTAAATTTGCGGAGCTTGGCGCAAGAATCCCTAAAGGGGTTTTACTAGTAGGACCTCCAGGTACAGGTAAAACATTGCTTGCGAGAGCATCTGCGGGAGAAGCAGGCGTTCCTTTCTTCAGCATCAGTGGTTCTGACTTCGTCGAGATGTTCGTCGGTGTCGGTGCATCACGTGTACGTGATTTGTTTGAAAATGCGAAAAAGAATGCACCTTGCTTAATCTTTATTGATGAGATTGATGCAGTGGGTCGTCAGCGTGGAGCAGGTCTTGGCGGTGGTCATGATGAGCGTGAACAAACGCTTAACCAGCTTCTTGTTGAAATGGATGGTTTTAGTGCCAACGAAGGGATTATTATCATTGCTGCAACGAACCGTGCAGATATCCTAGATCCTGCATTGCTGCGTCCGGGACGTTTTGACCGTCAAATTACGGTTGACCGCCCAGATGTCATTGGCCGTGAAGAAGTACTGAAGGTTCATGCGAAAAACAAACCGCTTGATGATACAGTCAACCTGAAAGCCATTGCAAGCAGAACACCAGGTTTCTCAGGGGCAGATCTTGAGAACTTACTAAACGAAGCAGCGCTTGTTGCTGCCCGTCAAAACAAAAAGAAAATTGATATGCGTGATATCGACGAAGCAACTGACCGTGTCATTGCTGGACCGGCTAAGAAAAGCCGTGTCATTTCTAAGAAAGAACGCAATATCGTGGCGTACCACGAAGCAGGTCATACCGTCATTGGACTTGTCCTTGACGAAGCTGACATGGTGCATAAAGTAACGATCGTTCCTCGTGGTCAGGCAGGCGGATATGCGGTCATGCTTCCAAGAGAAGACCGTTATTTCCAAACGAAGCCAGAGCTTCTTGATAAAATCGTCGGCTTGCTCGGCGGTCGTGTTGCAGAGGAAATTACGTTTGGTGAAGTAAGTACAGGCGCTCACAACGACTTCCAGCGTGCAACAGGCATTGCAAGAAGAATGGTCACAGAGTTCGGTATGTCTGATAAACTTGGTCCTCTACAATTCGGTCAAGCACAAGGAGGTCAAGTATTCCTTGGCCGTGATTTCAACAACGAGCCGAATTATAGTGAAGCGATCGCTTATGAAATTGACCAAGAAGTTCAGCGCTTCATCAAAGAAAGCTACGAACGTGCGAAACAAATTCTCACTGAGAATAAAGATAAGCTAGAAATCATCGCACAAGCTCTTCTAGAAGTGGAAACATTAGATGCTGAACAAATTAAATCTCTTTACGATACTGGAAAGCTTCCAGAGCGTGTATACGCAGATGACGAAGAGAAAAACGATGATGTGAAAGTGAACATCAAGAAAAAAGAAGAAGACGAGGAGATTTAATCTCCTTCTATAAAAAGCTGTCGGGCTCACCGGCAGCTTTTTTTATTTCGATTCATGAATGGATCGGTTTCGAATTGTTTACAAATGGAACTCAATTCGTGTATGGTATGATAGAAAGTCGAAAAATGCTCTTTTTGAGACACTATTCAAAGTGGTGATGAAGTTGTTACTCGTGATAGATGTAGGAAACACAAATACCGTTTTAGGTGTTTATCATAATGGCGATTTGAACTACCATTGGCGGATTGAAACAAGCCGTCATAAAACAGAAGATGAATTTGGTATGGCAATCCGATCCTTATTTGACTATGTAGGGCTGATGTTTGACCAGATAGAAGGGATTATCATTTCTTCTGTTGTCCCGCCAATGATGTTTGCTCTGGAAAGAATGTGCGAAAAGTATTTTCACATTACTCCTCAAATCGTTGGGCCTGGCATGAAGACTGGATTAAACATTATGTGTGATAATCCAAAGGAAGTCGGCGCTGATCGAATTGTGAACGCAGTGGCGGCCATTCACCTGTATGGGGCGCCTCTCATTGTGGTAGACTTTGGAACGGCCACAACCTACTGCTATATCAATGAACAGAAACAATACATGGGTGGGGCGATTGCACCTGGTATTACCATCTCAACAGAGGCTTTATATACAAGAGCGGCAAAACTGCCGAGAATTGAAATTGTCCGTCCAGATCACATTGTTGGAAAAAATACCATCAGTGCGATGCAATCCGGCATCCTTTATGGATATGTTGGTCAAGTCGAGGGCATAGTGAAACGGATGAAGCAGCAAGCCAAACAAACACCGAAAGTCATTGCAACAGGCGGTTTGTCTACATTGATTGGAAATGAATCAGACTGTATTGATATTGTCGATCCGTTCCTCACATTAAAAGGACTTCAATTAATTTATGAACGCAATCGTGTCGGTGTATTATAGGAGGGTTTAATCAAAATGGATTATTTAGTTAAAGCGTTAGCATATGACGGGAAAGTCCGTGCGTATGCTGCGAACACAACAGATACAATCAACGAAGCGCAGAGAAGACACCATACGTGGCCAACTGCTTCAGCTGCAATCGGCAGAACCATGACAGCGACTGTCATGATGGGAGCCATGCTGAAAGGCGAGAATAAATTAACTGTCAAAATTGAAGGCGGTGGGCCGATCGGAGCCATCATTGCGGATGGAAACGCAAAAGGTCAGGTGCGCGGATATGTCTCAAACCCACAAGTTCACTTTGATTTAAATGAACATGGGAAGCTGGACGTTAGACGTGCTGTTGGAACATCTGGAACGTTAAGTGTTGTCAAAGATATCGGACTGAAAGACCACTTTACAGGGCAAACAGAAATTGTCTCAGGTGAAATTGGAGATGACTTTACTTATTACCTCGTCTCCTCTGAACAAGTGCCATCCTCTGTAGGTGTGGGTGTTCTTGTCAATCCAGATAACTCGATCCTTGCAGCAGGCGGTTTCATCATTCAATTGCTGCCTGGAACAGAAGATGCAGTCATCGAAAGACTCGAAAAGAGATTATCAACCATTGAACCAATCTCTAAACTGATTGAAAAAGGGATGACTCCTGAAGAAATTTTAGAAGAAGTGCTCGGTGAAAAACCTCAAATTTTAGAAACTGTACCTGTCGAATTTTCTTGTAACTGCTCAAAAGAACGGTTTGCCAACGGTATTATCAGCCTAGGGAAAGCCGAAATTGAGGATATGATTGAACAAGACGGACAAGCAGAAGCTCAATGCCATTTTTGTAACGAAACGTATGTATTTACAAAAGAAGAGCTAGAAGAGCTACGTGAAGAAATAACCCGCTAAGCTCTAAGCAGCGGGTTTTCTTTTTAGAATGGAAAGGAGACGAAAGATGAGACTGAAAGCAAGAGTGGTATGGACATTTATCCTCGTTCTGCTCATGATTAATGCCGTTGTCATTGCATATGTATTAACAAAATCACAAATGTCGCAGGCTTCTTCAAATGGGAAGAGCGGTGAAGAAATTGCTTCTATTGGGAAAGAGAAAGTCACACGTCAAGAATGGTTAAAGAAAATGGAAGACCGCTACGGAAAGGCAACACTTGAACAAATGATCAATCAGAAGGTAGTCAATCAACTTGCGAAAGAAAACAAGCTGGAGGTATCTTCAAAAGAGATCAATCGTGAGCTGCTGATGCTGAAAGCGGTATCTAATAATTTCTACGAAGACGGTCATACAAGCGAAAAGGAATGGAAAGAGCAGATTCGTTATCAAATTTTATTAGAACAGCTTCTAACGAGAGATGCGGTCGTTTCTGAAAAAGAAGCCAAATCCTTTTATGAAAAAAACAAAGACTTGTATCAATATGATGACTCATACCGAATTCGCCACATTGTTGTGAAAACAAAAGACGAGGCACAAAGTGTATTAAAAGATTTAAAGGGCGGATCTAGTTTCGAAGCTGTAGCAGCTGAACGATCCACCGATCGATATACCTCTCCTTACGGCGGAGATCTTGGATTTGTCACAGAAGAGCAAGAAAGCATTCCAGCCCTATACATACAAGAAGCCCAAAAGCTTCAGCCAGATGAATGGACGAAAGAGCCGATCGAGATCAAAAACGGTTATGCCATCATACAATTAAAAGAAAAATTAAATGGCCGCTCCTTCTCTTATGAAGAAGTCAAAGATCAGATCAAAAGGCAGATCGCCATGGAAGATCTGGGTGAAAAGGCGAATGTCAAAACCCTGTGGAAAGAAGCAAAAGTCACATGGTTTTACGATGGAGAGCAGGACTAAAAGCATTGACAAAATTTTTCGAAATTGATAATTTAATATTAATACAATAAAATTACTCGGAGATAGAGGTGTTAGTGATGGCTCGTATTGCAAATTCAGTTTTTGAACTAATAGGAAATACACCAGTCGTTAAATTAAACCGTTTAGTAGATGAAGACAGTGCGGATGTCTACTTGAAACTTGAATATATGAACCCAGGCAGCAGTGTAAAAGATCGTATTGCGTTAGCGATGATCGAAGATGCTGAAGCAAAAGGTACATTAAAAGCTGGTGACACACTCATTGAGCCAACAAGCGGAAACACAGGAATCGGTCTTGCGATGGTCGCGGCTGCAAAAGGAATCAATGCGATTTTAGTTATGCCGGATACAATGAGTCAGGAGCGCCGCAACCTTTTACGCGCTTACGGTGCAGAGCTTGTATTAACACCCGGTGCAGAAGGAATGAAAGGTGCCATCAAAAAAGCAGAAGAATTAGCAGAAGAGCACGGATACTTCATGCCTCAGCAGTTCAGCAATGAAGCCAATGCTGAGATTCACCGCCGCACAACAGGGAAAGAGATTCTTGAACAGTTTGACGGCGACCTTGATGCATTTATTGCAGGAGTTGGTACGGGCGGTACGATTACAGGTGCTGGTGAAGTCCTGAAAGAAGCCATTCCATCTATTCAGCTTTATGCGGTAGAACCAACAGATTCTCCTGTACTATCAGGCGGGAAACCAGGTCCGCATAAAATTCAAGGCATCGGAGCAGGCTTTGTTCCATCTATCTTGAACACAGAAGTATATGACGGCATTATCCAAGTGAAAAACGAAGATGCATTTGAACTTGCAAGAAAGGCAGCGAAAGAAGAAGGAATCCTTGGAGGTATATCTTCAGGAGCAGCCATTTATGCAGCGCTTCAAACAGCGAAGAAGCTTGGTAAAGGGAAAAAGGTTCTAGCGATTATTCCAAGTAACGGTGAACGTTACCTTAGTACGCCGCTTTATCAATTTGATTAAACAATACACCCCAGCATTTGCTGGGGTTTTTTCATGAATTCTGAAGATGGAAAGCAAATACTATTTTCTAATTAAAATGGATTGCATTACAATAAGATTAATGAAAATGAAAAAGGATGATAACATGACACAACGTAGGCCGATGGGCATCAAAATTCCTTTTACGAAAGATGCATTCTTGAAACGATACGAACAATTAACGGCTCATGAATCACATCACGTCCTTCTTGAAAGTGCACGTGGCGGAGAATACAGTATTGCCGGCATTCATCCGATCGCTAAAGCGAAAGGGAAGGACGGGATGACCACCATCCATTATCAGAATGAGGTGTTGTTCAAAGAGGGAGATCCTTTTAGGGCATTTGCTGATTGGTTTCAAACCCTACAAACCGAAACGAACGACGAATACCCTGACTTCCAAGGTGGAGCGATTGGATTTTTAAGCTATGATTACGCAAGATATATCGAGCATTTTAAAATGCTGTCCATCGATGATTTGAAGACGCCTGATTTGTATTTCCTCGTATTCAATGATGTCGCTGTCTTTGATCATAATAAAGACGTCCTCTGGCTGATGACTCATACAGAAGGAGACGAACCTGTCAGTGAAGTTCATCAAAGACTCGAAGAATTAAAGCAAAGCTGGACAAGCACATCAGAAGAGTCAGCACATTCATCTGTCAACGTGTCTTCTTCGGAATGTGTACCTGCTGCACCTTTTACTGAAGAAGCTTTCGGGGAAGCTGTAGAAACGATTAAACAATATATCGCGAACGGTGATGTGTTCCAAGTGAACCTATCCATTAGACAAGATGAACAGCTTCATACCCACCCATATCATTTATACAAAACATTACGTCACGTGAATCCATCTCCATATATGTCATATCTGCACACGCCAGATTTCCAAATTGTCTGTGGATCTCCAGAGCTGCTTATTAAGAAAAAAGGCATTCAGCTCGAAACAAGACCGATCGCTGGCACAAGATCAAGAGGCAAGGATGATGTGGAAGATCAAGCGCTGGCAAAAGAACTCATTGAAGATGAAAAAGAACGCGCAGAACATGTGATGCTCGTTGATCTTGAGCGGAATGATCTTGGACGAGTGTCTACTTATGGCTCAGTCAAGGTGAACGAGTTTATGGCCATTGAGAAATATTCACACGTGATGCACATTGTATCAAATGTCCAAGGGGAGCTGCGTGATGATTGTGATGCGGTAGATGTCATGAGAGCTGTATTCCCAGGCGGCACGATTACAGGTGCGCCAAAAGTGAGAACAATGGAAATCATAGAAGAACTTGAGCCAACAAGGCGTGGGCTTTATACTGGATCTATAGGCTGGTTTGGATTCAATCAAGATATGCATTTTAATATCGTCATTCGTACGGCTTATTGTACAGGGGGCAGAGCCTTCATGCAGTCAGGTGCAGGCATTGTCATCGATTCTGTACCAAAGCACGAATACAAAGAATCGATTAAAAAAGCCTATGCAGTGAAAAAAGCATTACAGTTGAGCAAAGAAGAGACTATTTTGAGTTAGAGGTGAGCAGAGTATGATATTAATGATTGATAATTACGATTCATTTACGTACAACCTGGTCCAGTATTTAGGTGAGCTTGGGGAAGAACTGATTGTAAAACGAAACGATCAAGTCACTATTCAAGAAATCGAAGAGCTCAAGCCAGACTTTCTGATGATTTCTCCAGGACCTTGCAGTCCGGATGAAGCAGGAATTAGTATGGAAGCGATCAAACATTTTGCTGGGAGGATTCCGATCTTCGGTGTCTGTTTAGGTCATCAATCCATTGCACAAGTATTTGGTGGAGATGTCATTCGTGCGGAGCGGTTAATGCATGGGAAAACATCAGAGATTGAACACGACGGCAAAGGTGTCTTCACGGGACTACAAAATCCGCTCGTCGCCACGAGATATCATTCATTAATTGTTAAAGACGAGACGCTGCCGGAGTGCTTTGTCAGAACAGCGAGAACAAAGGAAGGCGAACTCATGGCCATTCGCCATAAAGAACTTCCGATTGAAAGTGTTCAATTCCATCCAGAATCGATTATGACGTCCTTCGGTAAGGAAATGCTCAGAAATTTCATTGAAACCTATCGTAAAAAGGGGAATGAAGTAAACGCATGATCATTTACCTGAACGGTCAGTATATAGAGGAGAAAGACGCGACTCTTTCTCCTTTTGATCATGGTTTTCTATATGGCATCGGTGTATTCGAAACATTTACCTCTCTAGCAGGACAAGTCTTCTTGTTAGACTGGCATCTTGAAAGGCTCAATCAATCATTGCGTGACCTTTGCATCGAATCCACAATAGAGAAACCATTTGTACTCGACATCATTCATACATTATTCAAACAAAATCAAATAACGGGCGGTCATGCGAGAATCCGCTTCAATGTTTCTGCGGGCAGAGGCAATGGATTTTCTGCAGACCCTTATGAGGAGCCTGTTGTTTTTGTGATGATCTCCCCATTCCGGCCAGAATCAATAGTAGATGAAAAACAGGGAATCATTCTTGATACAAGAAGAAACACACCGGAAGGTCCAAGACGGCTCAAGTCGCATCATTACATGAACAACCTGCTGGCGAAAAGAGAAGTAGGGAACGATCCGTCTGTAGAAGGGATCTTTTTAACAAAAGAAGACGATGTGGCAGAAGGAATTACATCAAATCTATTTTGGCGAAAAAAAGATGTGATCTATACACCTTCACTTGATACCGGCATTTTAAACGGGGTTACCCGTCGATATTGTATCGAAACGCTGCAAGCTTCGGGGATCCCACTAATAGAAGGAAGATATCCACTCTCACACTTGCTCTCAGCTGATGAGGCGTGGATGACCAATTCGGTTCAGGGAATTGTGCCTTTTAAAAATATCGGAGACAACGTCCTGCAAAACCACAACCGAACGATTTCGACCAAGCTGAGAACAGAATATACAAAAGCACGTCTAGAACATAAAGAGTAGGTGGACACAATGACACAACAATTGATAAAACAGCCTAAAATCATACAAGCCAAGCACCATACCCTTAGTTATGAAGAAAAGACATTGGTCATGGGCATTTTAAATGTCACACCGGACTCTTTTTCAGATGGAGGAAAATTCAATCAAATGGATAAAGCGCTGGCTCATGCAGCGCAGCTCATAGAAGATGGGGCGCATATTATTGATATTGGCGGTGAATCGACTCGGCCGGGGGCGGCACTTGTCTCAGAGCAAGAGGAGCTTTCAAGGGTCATTCCTGTCATTGAGAAGATCACAAAAGAATTGGACATACCTATTTCTATTGATACGTATAAAGCCCCTGTCGCAGATGAGGCAGTGAAAGCAGGAGCCTCAATCATTAATGATGTATGGGGGGCGAAAGCTGATCCTCAAATGGCGCATGTGGCAGCGAAGCACAACGTGCCAATCATCTTAATGCACAATCGACCAGAGCGGAATTACACCCATCTGATTTCAGATATGATTGCAGATCTGAAAGAAAGTGTTCAAATTGTAAAACAAGCGGGTGTCCGTGATGACATGATTATATTAGACCCTGGTGTAGGATTTGCGAAAAATAAAACTGACAACCTCATGGTCATGAATGAACTTGAACATTTTTGCCACCTTGGGTATCCGCTGCTGCTAGCAACATCCCGCAAACGATTCATCGGTGCAGTTTTAGATCTGCCGCCTGAAGAACGTACTGAAGGAACGGGTGCGACGGTCTGTCTTGGGATTCAAAAGGGCAGCGCGATGGTCCGAGTGCACGATGTAAAAGAAATCGCAAGAATGGCAAAAATGATGGATGCCATGCTGAATAAAGGAGGCGCTTATCATCGATAAAATATATGTAAACGGAATGGAATTTTACGGCTATCACGGTGTATTTGCAGAAGAGAATAAACTAGGCCAGCGCTTTCGTGTGGACCTAACAGCTTCACTTGATTTAAGTAAGGCAGGACAAACGGATGACCTAAATGAGACCATCAACTATGCTGAGCTCTACAACATCTGCAAAAATATTGTAGAAGGGGATCCGGTGAACCTCGTTGAAACGCTGACAGAAAGAATTGCAAACCAAGTGTTAAAGGACTTTCCGACAGTTCAAGAATGTACAGTAAAAGTAATCAAACCAGATCCGCCAATTCCAGGACACTATCAGTCCGTTGCTATTGAAATGACGAGATCACGCACATGAACAATACAGCATATATCGCTTTAGGCTCAAACATAGGAAAAAAGGAAACCTACTTAAAAGAAGCTGTCAAAAAACTTCACGAACATCCAGGTGTTCAAGTTGAATCCATTTCATCTATATATGAGACAACACCTGTAGGTTACGAGAATCAGGATGACTTCTTGAACATGGCTGTGAAGATTTCCACCTCGCTTCGTCCTGAAGAACTTCTATCACTGACTCAGGACATTGAGCAGGAGTTGGGCAGAACAAGAGAAGTGAGATGGGGTCCACGGACAGCTGACCTTGACATTTTACTTTATAATCGTGAAAATATTGAAACAGAACAACTTGTAGTGCCGCATCCTAGAATGTACGAACGTTTATTCGTTCTTGTTCCGATGAGTGAGATTTGCCCAGAAATCGGCGAAGCCCAGATAAACGCCGTAACAGACCAAGAAGGTGTAAGCATATGGAAAAAGACATGTGGGGTAGAAGAATTCGTGCATACCGAAAGCTAAAAGGGTATACTCAGGAAGGGTTCGCCAAAAGACTGGGCATCTCTGTCTCTGTCTTAGGGGAAATTGAGCGAGGCAATCGATTACCAACAAACCAAATGGTTGGTCAAATAGCAGATGCTTTAAATATAACGGTGGAAGAACTTTCACCAATTCTTGAAGAAGAAAGGAGGGGACATGATGTTTAAAATCGGAGATATCGAAATTAAAAACAAAGTAGTGCTCGCACCAATGGCTGGTGTGTGTAACTCTGCTTTCAGACTCACGGTGAAAGAGTTTGGAGCGGGCTTAGTCTGCGCTGAAATGGTCAGTGACAAAGCGATCTTGATTAATAATGCCAGAACGATGGGCATGCTGTACATTGATGAACGTGAAAAACCGTTGAGCCTTCAGATATTTGGGGGAGAAAAGGATACGCTCGTAGAAGCGGCCAAGTTTGTAGACCAGAATACAACGGCGGACATTATTGATATTAATATGGGATGTCCTGTACCAAAGATCACGAAATGTGACGCAGGAGCGAAATGGCTGCTGGATCCTAACAAGATTTACGAAATGGTATCTGCAGTCGTAGAAGCTGTAGATAAACCTGTTACTGTGAAAATGAGAATGGGCTGGGACGAAGACCATATCTTCGCTATCGACAATGCCCGTGCTGTTGAACGAGCAGGTGGACAAGCGGTTGCGCTTCACGGACGGACACGTGTGCAGATGTACGAAGGAACAGCGAATTGGGATATTATAAAAGAGGTCAAACAATCTGTTTCCATTCCAGTCATCGGCAATGGAGATGTCAAAACCCCTCAGGATGCAAAACGTATGCTTGATGAAACGGGTGCAGATGCTGTCATGATCGGAAGAGCCGCACTAGGAAACCCGTGGATGATTTACCGGACGGTTCATTATTTAGAAACGGGTGAACTAAAAGAAGAGCCTAATGTGCGTGAGAAAATGTCTGTGTGCAAACTTCACTTAGACAGACTCATAGACCTGAAAGGCGAGCATGTGGCTGTCAGAGAAATGAGAAAACATGCAGCATGGTACTTAAAAGGTGTCCGAGGCAATGCAGATGTAAGAAATCAAATCAATCAAAGTGAAACGAGAGCGGAGCTTGTAAAAGTTCTAGATGACTTTACGATCGAAGCCGAGGCAAAAGAGCTTCAAAGAATAAAAGTAGGATAAGACTATCTTTCTTTTTGTAGCTCACTGCTAGTGCACGTACTGGCAGTTTTTCTGCTTTTCTCTGCAAAATACATTATTGGAGTGATATAAATGAGTAATGAAGGGCTTAATAACGAAGAATTAAATGATCAATTCCAAGTAAGACGTGACAAAATGAATAAAATGAGAGAAGAGGGTATCGATCCATTCGGTGAACGATATGACCGTTCTCATCAATCTGCACAAATTATTGCTGAATATGACGAGTTTTCAAAAGAAGACTTAGAAGAAAAAGCAGCTCAAGTAACAATTGCTGGCCGTATGATGACAAAGCGTGGAAAAGGGAAAGCTGGCTTTGCACACATCCAAGACTTAGAAGGACAAATTCAAATCTATGTACGTAAAGATAGTGTAGGAGAAGAAGCTTACGAATTATTTAAAAGCTCGGACCTAGGCGATATTATCGGTGTGACGGGAACAGTATTTAAAACGAATGTAGGAGAACTTTCAATTAAAGCGACTAGCTTTGAGGTTCTGACAAAAGCACTTCGCCCGCTCCCTGATAAATATCACGGACTAAAAGATGTAGAACAACGCTATCGTCAGCGTTACCTTGACTTGATTGTCAATCCAGAAAGTAAGCAGACGTTCATCATGCGAAGCAAAATCATTCAATCAATGAGAAGATACTTAGATTCAAAAGGATACCTAGAAGTTGAAACACCAACAATGCATAGCATCCCTGGTGGTGCATCAGCGCGTCCTTTCATTACTCATCACAATGCACTTGATATGCCGCTTTATATGCGTATTGCGATCGAGCTGCATTTAAAACGTCTGATTGTCGGTGGTCTAGAGAAAGTATATGAGATTGGCCGTGTATTCCGTAATGAAGGTGTATCGACTCGTCACAACCCAGAATTCACTATGATCGAGCTGTATGAAGCATACGCAGACTACAAAGACATCATGAATCTGACAGAAAACCTGATTGCTCATATTGCCCAAGAGGTGCTAGGGACAACAACCATTCAATATGGAGAAGATGAAATTGATCTCAAACCTGAATGGAAGAGACTTCATATGGTTGAAGCGGTCAAAGAAGCAACAGGTGTAGACTTCTGGCAGGAGATGTCTGTTGAAGAAGCAAAACAGCATGCGGCTGATCATTGTGTTGAAATCACGAAAAATATGACAGTAGGTCATATTATCAATGAGTTCTTCGAGCAAAAAGTAGAAGAAACATTGGTTCAGCCTACATTCATTTACGGACACCCAGTGGAGATTTCTCCATTAGCTAAGAAAAATCCTGAAGACCCGCGCTTTACTGATCGCTTTGAGCTGTTTATCGTACGCCGCGAGCATGCAAATGCATTCACAGAGCTAAACGATCCGATCGATCAAAGAGAACGCTTTGAAGCTCAATTAAAAGAACGTGAAGAAGGAAATGACGAAGCGCATCTCATGGATGACGATTTTGTTGAAGCATTAGAATATGGCATGCCGCCAACAGGTGGACTAGGAATCGGTATCGACCGATTAATCATGCTACTAACAAATTCTCCATCAATCAGAGATGTACTGCTTTTCCCGCAAATGAGAAACCGTTAATACATCAACAAAAGCGCCATTTGATCTGTGGCGCTTTTTATTTTTCATAAAATGAAAATTTTTTTAAAAAAACTATTGCAAGGAAAGAATCCAGATGGTATATTATTATTCGTTGCCGCAAAACAGCAACGAGGTTGAAAAAAGAAAATGAAAAAAGTTCTTGACTTCAACTGAAGCGAAATGTTAAGATATTAAAGTCGCTTACGAGCGATAACGAAAATGATCTTTGAAAACTAAACAAGACAAAACGTACCTGTTAATTCGAGTTTTTATAAAAAAATCCTATGATACATCATAGGTAGTCAGTCAAACTGGCGCGAAAAACAAAACTTCGGTTTTGTACTTTTTCGGAGAGTTTGATCCTGGCTCAGGACGAACGCTGGCGGCGTGCCTAATACATGCAAGTCGAGCGGACAGAAGGGAGCTTGCTCCCGGATGTTAGCGGCGGACGGGTGAGTAACACGTGGGTAACCTGCCTGTAAGACTGGGATAACTCCGGGAAACCGGAGCTAATACCGGATAGTTCCTTGAACCGCATGGTTCAAGGATGAAAGACGGTTTCGGCTGTCACTTACAGATGGACCCGCGGCGCATTAGCTAGTTGGTGAGGTAACGGCTCACCAAGGCGACGATGCGTAGCCGACCTGAGAGGGTGATCGGCCACACTGGGACTGAGACACGGCCCAGACTCCTACGGGAGGCAGCAGTAGGGAATCTTCCGCAATGGACGAAAGTCTGACGGAGCAACGCCGCGTGAGTGATGAAGGTTTTCGGATCGTAAAGCTCTGTTGTTAGGGAAGAACAAGTGCAAGAGTAACTGCTTGCACCTTGACGGTACCTAACCAGAAAGCCACGGCTAACTACGTGCCAGCAGCCGCGGTAATACGTAGGTGGCAAGCGTTGTCCGGAATTATTGGGCGTAAAGGGCTCGCAGGCGGTTTCTTAAGTCTGATGTGAAAGCCCCCGGCTCAACCGGGGAGGGTCATTGGAAACTGGGAAACTTGAGTGCAGAAGAGGAGAGTGGAATTCCACGTGTAGCGGTGAAATGCGTAGAGATGTGGAGGAACACCAGTGGCGAAGGCGACTCTCTGGTCTGTAACTGACGCTGAGGAGCGAAAGCGTGGGGAGCGAACAGGATTAGATACCCTGGTAGTCCACGCCGTAAACGATGAGTGCTAAGTGTTAGGGGGTTTCCGCCCCTTAGTGCTGCAGCTAACGCATTAAGCACTCCGCCTGGGGAGTACGGTCGCAAGACTGAAACTCAAAGGAATTGACGGGGGCCCGCACAAGCGGTGGAGCATGTGGTTTAATTCGAAGCAACGCGAAGAACCTTACCAGGTCTTGACATCCTCTGACAACCCTAGAGATAGGGCTTTCCCTTCGGGGACAGAGTGACAGGTGGTGCATGGTTGTCGTCAGCTCGTGTCGTGAGATGTTGGGTTAAGTCCCGCAACGAGCGCAACCCTTGATCTTAGTTGCCAGCATTTAGTTGGGCACTCTAAGGTGACTGCCGGTGACAAACCGGAGGAAGGTGGGGATGACGTCAAATCATCATGCCCCTTATGACCTGGGCTACACACGTGCTACAATGGACAGAACAAAGGGCTGCGAGACCGCAAGGTTTAGCCAATCCCACAAATCTGTTCTCAGTTCGGATCGCAGTCTGCAACTCGACTGCGTGAAGCTGGAATCGCTAGTAATCGCGGATCAGCATGCCGCGGTGAATACGTTCCCGGGCCTTGTACACACCGCCCGTCACACCACGAGAGTTTGTAACACCCGAAGTCGGTGAGGTAACCTTTATGGAGCCAGCCGCCGAAGGTGGGACAGATGATTGGGGTGAAGTCGTAACAAGGTAGCCGTATCGGAAGGTGCGGCTGGATCACCTCCTTTCTAAGGATATATGGAGCAGCGTACGTTTTTCGTCTTGTTTAGTTTTGAAGGATCATTCCTTCAAACATGTCTCTAGCGAGACAGGATTGTTCTTTGAAAACTAGATAACAATAAGTAATACATTCACATTGAATGCAATGCAAAGTTCATCACACATAGTGATTCTTTCTAAAGTAAGAAATGGTTAAGTTAGAAAGGGCGCACGGTGGATGCCTTGGCACTAGGAGCCGATGAAGGACGGGACGAACACCGATATGCTTCGGGGAGCTGTAAGCAAGCTTTGATCCGGAGATTTCCGAATGGGGAAACCCACTGCTCGTAATGGAGTAGTATCCATACTTGAATACATAGAGTATGAGAAGGCATACCCGGGGAACTGAAACATCTAAGTACCCGGAGGAAGAGAAAGCAAATGCGATTCCCTGAGTAGCGGCGAGCGAAACGGGAACAGCCCAAACCAAGAGGCTTGCCTCTTGGGGTTGTAGGACACTCTATACGGAGTTACAAAGGAACGATATAAGCGAAGAGGTCTGGAAAGGCCCGCCAAAGAAGGTAACAGCCCTGTAACTGAAATGTTGTTCTCTCCAGAGTGGATCCTGAGTACGGCGGAACACGTGAAATTCCGTCGGAATCCGGGAGGACCATCTCCCAAGGCTAAATACTCCCTAGTGACCGATAGTGAACCAGTACCGTGAGGGAAAGGTGAAAAGCACCCCGGAAGGGGAGTGAAATAGATCCTGAAACCGTGTGCCTACAAGTAGTCAGAGCCCGTTAACGGGTGATGGCGTGCCTTTTGTAGAATGAACCGGCGAGTTACGATCCCGTGCAAGGTTAAGCAGAAGATGCGGAGCCGCAGCGAAAGCGAGTCTGAATAGGGCGCATGAGTACGTGGTCGTAGACCCGAAACCAGGTGATCTACCCATGTCCAGGGTGAAGTTCAGGTAACACTGAATGGAGGCCCGAACCCACGCACGTTGAAAAGTGCGGGGATGAGGTGTGGGTAGGGGTGAAATGCCAATCGAACCTGGAGATAGCTGGTTCTCTCCGAAATAGCTTTAGGGCTAGCCTCAAGGTAAGAGTCTCGGAGGTAGAGCACTGATTGGACTAGGGGCCCCTACCGGGTTACCGAATTCAGTCAAACTCCGAATGCCGATGACTTATCCTTGGGAGTCAGACTGCGAGTGATAAGATCCGTAGTCGAAAGGGAAACAGCCCAGACCGCCAGCTAAGGTCCCAAAGTATACGTTAAGTGGAAAAGGATGTGGAGTTGCTTAGACAACCAGGATGTTGGCTTAGAAGCAGCCACCATTTAAAGAGTGCGTAATAGCTCACTGGTCGAGTGACTCTGCGCCGAAAATGTACCGGGGCTAAACGTATCACCGAAGCTGCGGACTGTTCTTACGAACAGTGGTAGGAGAGCGTTCTAAGTGCAGTGAAGTCAGACCGGAAGGACTGGTGGAGCGCTTAGAAGTGAGAATGCCGGTATGAGTAGCGAAAGACGGGTGAGAATCCCGTCCACCGAATGCCTAAGGTTTCCTGAGGAAGGCTCGTCCGCTCAGGGTTAGTCGGGACCTAAGCCGAGGCCGAAAGGCGTAGGCGATGGACAACAGGTTGATATTCCTGTACCACCTCCTCACCATTTGAGCAATGGGGGGACGCAGGAGGATAGGGTAAGCGCGGTATTGGATATCCGCGTCCAAGCAGTTAGGCTGGGAAATAGGCAAATCCGTTTCCCGTGAAGGCTGAGCTGTGATGGCGAGCGAAATTTAGTAGCGAAGTTCCTGATTCCACACTGCCAAGAAAAGCCTCTAGCGAGGTGAGAGGTGCCCGTACCGCAAACCGACACAGGTAGGCGAGGAGAGAATCCTAAGGTGATCGAGAGAACTCTCGTTAAGGAACTCGGCAAAATGACCCCGTAACTTCGGGAGAAGGGGTGCTTCTTAGGGTGTTAAAGCCCCGAGAAGCCGCAGTGAATAGGCCCAGGCGACTGTTTAGCAAAAACACAGGTCTCTGCGAAGCCGTAAGGCGAAGTATAGGGGCTGACGCCTGCCCGGTGCTGGAAGGTTAAGAGGAGCGCTTAGCGTAAGCGAAGGTGCGAATTGAAGCCCCAGTAAACGGCGGCCGTAACTATAACGGTCCTAAGGTAGCGAAATTCCTTGTCGGGTAAGTTCCGACCCGCACGAAAGGCGCAACGATCTGGGCACTGTCTCAACGAGAGACTCGGTGAAATTATAGTACCTGTGAAGATGCAGGTTACCCGCGACAGGACGGAAAGACCCCGTGGAGCTTTACTGCAGCCTGATATTGAATGTTGGTACAGCTTGTACAGGATAGGTAGGAGCCTTGGAAACCGGAGCGCTAGCTTCGGTGGAGGCATCGGTGGGATACTACCCTGGCTGTATTGACCTTCTAACCCGCTGCCCTTATCGGGCAGGGAGACAGTGTCAGGTGGGCAGTTTGACTGGGGCGGTCGCCTCCTAAAATGTAACGGAGGCGCCCAAAGGTTCCCTCAGAATGGTTGGAAATCATTCGCAGAGTGTAAAGGCACAAGGGAGCTTGACTGCGAGACCTACAAGTCGAGCAGGGACGAAAGTCGGGCTTAGTGATCCGGTGGTTCCGCATGGAAGGGCCATCGCTCAACGGATAAAAGCTACCCCGGGGATAACAGGCTTATCTCCCCCAAGAGTCCACATCGACGGGGAGGTTTGGCACCTCGATGTCGGCTCATCGCATCCTGGGGCTGTAGTCGGTCCCAAGGGTTGGGCTGTTCGCCCATTAAAGCGGTACGCGAGCTGGGTTCAGAACGTCGTGAGACAGTTCGGTCCCTATCCGTCGCGGGCGCAGGAAATTTGAGAGGAGCTGTCCTTAGTACGAGAGGACCGGGATGGACGCACCGCTGGTGTACCAGTTGTTCTGCCAAGGGCATCGCTGGGTAGCTATGTGCGGACGGGATAAGTGCTGAAAGCATCTAAGCATGAAGCCCCCCTCAAGATGAGATTTCCCATTCCGCAAGGAAGTAAGATCCCTGAAAGATGATCAGGTTGATAGGTCTGAGGTGGAAGCGTGGTGACACGTGGAGCTGACAGATACTAATAGATCGAGGACTTAACCTATATTCTAATGTGAAAAATGAACATTGTTATCTAGTTTTGAGAGAACATTCTCTCCATCAGGTTTGGTGGCGATAGCGAAGAGGTCACACCCGTTCCCATACCGAACACGGAAGTTAAGCTCTTCAGCGCCGATGGTAGTTGGGGGTTTCCCCCTGTGAGAGTAGGACGCCGCCAAGCTTTTCAAAGGATCAGTTCCAGTCGGAACTGGTCTTTTTTGTGTTTCAATAAATGATATATCTATTTATATTGAAAATAGTGGTCTTTCACTACATTCTCAATAACTCATTCATTTCATCCCCTTCACTGGAATTCTAGACATTCTATAATATTCTTATCATCTAATCTCGTCGCTCGCTCATCTTGCTAAGAGTCAACATCGAACGAGTAAACATGTCTAAGAAGGATCTTCTCCTCTGGCAACCATATGTAGCGAACTGCGCTTGCTGCTAGATCATTGAAACCTACATAAGAGAGCAAAGGGCATCTTGGTTTGCTAATGAGAGAGGGGAGGAAGATTTGAGTTAAGCACCACAATGTTTGATGAGGCAAGGGAACATTGAGACGAATTTTTGGAAAATGACCAGGATCAATTTAATATAAAGCAAATTTACAAAATGGTTTCTCGGAAAAATAAAATAATAAAAAAATTCGTTTCTATATGCACGTTATCTGAGGATTTAAGGAATAAAACAAACATTTTTCAGCTTTAAAAGAGCTGTTTTTACATTGAAAAAGCGCTATTAATCCCCTTTTTAACAAAAAAACATAAAAAAATGAAAAAAAGACTTTTAAAATGAAGAGACAAGTGGTAAACTTCTTTAGGTGCCTTAACGAAAAGATGTGAAAAAATAGCTTTAAAATAAATTCAAAAATTATTTTAAAAAAGTCTTTACAAACAATATCTTATCGTTATATAATACTATTTGTCAGATCGAGAGACATTCGAAACGACATAATATGGAGGATTAGCTCAGCTGGGAGAGCATCTGCCTTACAAGCAGAGGGTCGGCGGTTCGAGCCCGTCATCCTCCACCATATTTATTCTTACATAATGTTAGGATAGATAAAGCCGGTGTAGCTCAACTGGTAGAGCAACTGACTTGTAATCAGTAGGTTGGGGGTTCAAGTCCTCTTGCCGGCACCACTTTCATATGGTAAGATAGACAAGTCGCTTTAAAAGCGAGCCATTAGCTCAGTTGGTAGAGCATCTGACTTTTAATCAGAGGGTCGAAGGTTCGAGTCCTTCATGGCTCACCATTTTCATGCGGGTGTGGCGGAATTGGCAGACGCGCTAGACTTAGGATCTAGTGTCTTTATGACGTGGGGGTTCAAGTCCCTTCACCCGCATTGCCAAACAACATAAAGAAATCCTGTAATGCGGAAGTAGTTCAGTGGTAGAACACCACCTTGCCAAGGTGGGGGTCGCGGGTTCGAATCCCGTCTTCCGCTTATACCATCCACGCCGGGGTGGTGGAATTGGCAGACACACAGGACTTAAAATCCTGCGGTAGGTGACTACCGTGCCGGTTCAAGTCCGGCCCTCGGCATTATAAAATAAGCGCCCGTAGCTCAATTGGATAGAGCGTTTGACTACGGATCAAAAGGTTAGGGGTTCGACTCCTCTCGGGCGCGCCATTAAGATCGGGAAGTAGCTCAGCTTGGTAGAGCACTTGGTTTGGGACCAAGGGGTCGCAGGTTCGAATCCTGTCTTCCCGACCATCTTTTATGGGGCCTTAGCTCAGCTGGGAGAGCGCCTGCCTTGCACGCAGGAGGTCAGCGGTTCGATCCCGCTAGGCTCCACCAATATGATCTTTGAAAACTAAACAAGACAAAACGTACCTGTTAATTCGAGTTTTTATAAAAAAATCCTATGATACTTCATAGGTAGTCAGTCAAACGCTGACGAAAAACAAAACTTCGGTTTTGTACTTTTTCGGAGAGTTTGATCCTGGCTCAGGACGAACGCTGGCGGCGTGCCTAATACATGCAAGTCGAGCGGACAGAAGGGAGCTTGCTCCCAGATGTTAGCGGCGGACGGGTGAGTAACACGTGGGTAACCTGCCTGTAAGACTGGGATAACTCCGGGAAACCGGAGCTAATACCGGATAGTTCCTTGAACCGCATGGTTCAAGGATGAAAGACGGTTTCGGCTGTCACTTACAGATGGACCCGCGGCGCATTAGCTAGTTGGTGAGGTAACGGCTCACCAAGGCGACGATGCGTAGCCGACCTGAGAGGGTGATCGGCCACACTGGGACTGAGACACGGCCCAGACTCCTACGGGAGGCAGCAGTAGGGAATCTTCCGCAATGGACGAAAGTCTGACGGAGCAACGCCGCGTGAGTGATGAAGGTTTTCGGATCGTAAAGCTCTGTTGTTAGGGAAGAACAAGTGCAAGAGTAACTGCTTGCACCTTGACGGTACCTAACCAGAAAGCCACGGCTAACTACGTGCCAGCAGCCGCGGTAATACGTAGGTGGCAAGCGTTGTCCGGAATTATTGGGCGTAAAGGGCTCGCAGGCGGTTTCTTAAGTCTGATGTGAAAGCCCCCGGCTCAACCGGGGAGGGTCATTGGAAACTGGGAAACTTGAGTGCAGAAGAGGAGAGTGGAATTCCACGTGTAGCGGTGAAATGCGTAGAGATGTGGAGGAACACCAGTGGCGAAGGCGACTCTCTGGTCTGTAACTGACGCTGAGGAGCGAAAGCGTGGGGAGCGAACAGGATTAGATACCCTGGTAGTCCACGCCGTAAACGATGAGTGCTAAGTGTTAGGGGGTTTCCGCCCCTTAGTGCTGCAGCTAACGCATTAAGCACTCCGCCTGGGGAGTACGGTCGCAAGACTGAAACTCAAAGGAATTGACGGGGGCCCGCACAAGCGGTGGAGCATGTGGTTTAATTCGAAGCAACGCGAAGAACCTTACCAGGTCTTGACATCCTCTGACAACCCTAGAGATAGGGCTTTCCCTTCGGGGACAGAGTGACAGGTGGTGCATGGTTGTCGTCAGCTCGTGTCGTGAGATGTTGGGTTAAGTCCCGCAACGAGCGCAACCCTTGATCTTAGTTGCCAGCATTTAGTTGGGCACTCTAAGGTGACTGCCGGTGACAAACCGGAGGAAGGTGGGGATGACGTCAAATCATCATGCCCCTTATGACCTGGGCTACACACGTGCTACAATGGACAGAACAAAGGGCTGCGAGACCGCAAGGTTTAGCCAATCCCACAAATCTGTTCTCAGTTCGGATCGCAGTCTGCAACTCGACTGCGTGAAGCTGGAATCGCTAGTAATCGCGGATCAGCATGCCGCGGTGAATACGTTCCCGGGCCTTGTACACACCGCCCGTCACACCACGAGAGTTTGTAACACCCGAAGTCGGTGAGGTAACCTTTATGGAGCCAGCCGCCGAAGGTGGGACAGATGATTGGGGTGAAGTCGTAACAAGGTAGCCGTATCGGAAGGTGCGGCTGGATCACCTCCTTTCTAAGGATATATGGAGCAGCGTGCGTTTTCGTCTTGTTTAGTTTTGAAGGATCATTCCTTCAAACATGTCTCTAGCGAGACAGGATTGTTCTTTGAAAACTAGATAACAATAAGTAATACATTCACATTGAATGCAATGCAAAGTTCATCACACATAGTGATTCTTTCTAAAGTAAGAAATGGTTAAGTTAGAAAGGGCGCACGGTGGATGCCTTGGCACTAGGAGCCGATGAAGGACGGGACGAACACCGATATGCTTCGGGGAGCTGTAAGCAAGCTTTGATCCGGAGATTTCCGAATGGGGAAACCCACTGCTCGTAATGGAGTAGTATCCATACTTGAATACATAGAGTATGAGAAGGCATACCCGGGGAACTGAAACATCTAAGTACCCGGAGGAAGAGAAAGCAAATGCGATTCCCTGAGTAGCGGCGAGCGAAACGGGAACAGCCCAAACCAAGAGGCTTGCCTCTTGGGGTTGTAGGACACTCTATACGGAGTTACAAAGGAACGATATAAGCGAAGAGGTCTGGAAAGGCCCGCCAAAGAAGGTAACAGCCCTGTAACTGAAATGTTGTTCTCTCCAGAGTGGATCCTGAGTACGGCGGAACACGTGAAATTCCGTCGGAATCCGGGAGGACCATCTCCCAAGGCTAAATACTCCCTAGTGACCGATAGTGAACCAGTACCGTGAGGGAAAGGTGAAAAGCACCCCGGAAGGGGAGTGAAATAGATCCTGAAACCGTGTGCCTACAAGTAGTCAGAGCCCGTTAACGGGTGATGGCGTGCCTTTTGTAGAATGAACCGGCGAGTTACGATCCCGTGCAAGGTTAAGCAGAAGATGCGGAGCCGCAGCGAAAGCGAGTCTGAATAGGGCGCATGAGTACGTGGTCGTAGACCCGAAACCAGGTGATCTACCCATGTCCAGGGTGAAGTTCAGGTAACACTGAATGGAGGCCCGAACCCACGCACGTTGAAAAGTGCGGGGATGAGGTGTGGGTAGGGGTGAAATGCCAATCGAACCTGGAGATAGCTGGTTCTCTCCGAAATAGCTTTAGGGCTAGCCTCAAGGTAAGAGTCTCGGAGGTAGAGCACTGATTGGACTAGGGGCCCCTACCGGGTTACCGAATTCAGTCAAACTCCGAATGCCGATGACTTATCCTTGGGAGTCAGACTGCGAGTGATAAGATCCGTAGTCGAAAGGGAAACAGCCCAGACCGCCAGCTAAGGTCCCAAAGTATACGTTAAGTGGAAAAGGATGTGGAGTTGCTTAGACAACCAGGATGTTGGCTTAGAAGCAGCCACCATTTAAAGAGTGCGTAATAGCTCACTGGTCGAGTGACTCTGCGCCGAAAATGTACCGGGGCTAAACGTATCACCGAAGCTGCGGACTGTTCTTACGAACAGTGGTAGGAGAGCGTTCTAAGTGCAGTGAAGTCAGACCGGAAGGACTGGTGGAGCGCTTAGAAGTGAGAATGCCGGTATGAGTAGCGAAAGACGGGTGAGAATCCCGTCCACCGAATGCCTAAGGTTTCCTGAGGAAGGCTCGTCCGCTCAGGGTTAGTCGGGACCTAAGCCGAGGCCGAAAGGCGTAGGCGATGGACAACAGGTTGATATTCCTGTACCACCTCCTCACCATTTGAGCAATGGGGGGACGCAGGAGGATAGGGTAAGCGCGGTATTGGATATCCGCGTCCAAGCAGTTAGGCTGGGAAATAGGCAAATCCGTTTCCCGTGAAGGCTGAGCTGTGATGGCGAGCGAAATTTAGTAGCGAAGTTCCTGATTCCACACTGCCAAGAAAAGCCTCTAGCGAGGTGAGAGGTGCCCGTACCGCAAACCGACACAGGTAGGCGAGGAGAGAATCCTAAGGTGATCGAGAGAACTCTCGTTAAGGAACTCGGCAAAATGACCCCGTAACTTCGGGAGAAGGGGTGCTTCTTAGGGTGTTAAAGCCCCGAGAAGCCGCAGTGAATAGGCCCAGGCGACTGTTTAGCAAAAACACAGGTCTCTGCGAAGCCGTAAGGCGAAGTATAGGGGCTGACGCCTGCCCGGTGCTGGAAGGTTAAGAGGAGCGCTTAGCGTAAGCGAAGGTGCGAATTGAAGCCCCAGTAAACGGCGGCCGTAACTATAACGGTCCTAAGGTAGCGAAATTCCTTGTCGGGTAAGTTCCGACCCGCACGAAAGGCGCAACGATCTGGGCACTGTCTCAACGAGAGACTCGGTGAAATTATAGTACCTGTGAAGATGCAGGTTACCCGCGACAGGACGGAAAGACCCCGTGGAGCTTTACTGCAGCCTGATATTGAATGTTGGTACAGCTTGTACAGGATAGGTAGGAGCCTTGGAAACCGGAGCGCTAGCTTCGGTGGAGGCATCGGTGGGATACTACCCTGGCTGTATTGACCTTCTAACCCGCTGCCCTTATCGGGCAGGGAGACAGTGTCAGGTGGGCAGTTTGACTGGGGCGGTCGCCTCCTAAAATGTAACGGAGGCGCCCAAAGGTTCCCTCAGAATGGTTGGAAATCATTCGCAGAGTGTAAAGGCACAAGGGAGCTTGACTGCGAGACCTACAAGTCGAGCAGGGACGAAAGTCGGGCTTAGTGATCCGGTGGTTCCGCATGGAAGGGCCATCGCTCAACGGATAAAAGCTACCCCGGGGATAACAGGCTTATCTCCCCCAAGAGTCCACATCGACGGGGAGGTTTGGCACCTCGATGTCGGCTCATCGCATCCTGGGGCTGTAGTCGGTCCCAAGGGTTGGGCTGTTCGCCCATTAAAGCGGTACGCGAGCTGGGTTCAGAACGTCGTGAGACAGTTCGGTCCCTATCCGTCGCGGGCGCAGGAAATTTGAGAGGAGCTGTCCTTAGTACGAGAGGACCGGGATGGACGCACCGCTGGTGTACCAGTTGTTCTGCCAAGGGCATCGCTGGGTAGCTATGTGCGGACGGGATAAGTGCTGAAAGCATCTAAGCATGAAGCCCCCCTCAAGATGAGATTTCCCATTCCGCAAGGAAGTAAGATCCCTGAAAGATGATCAGGTTGATAGGTCTGAGGTGGAAGCGTGGTGACACGTGGAGCTGACAGATACTAATAGATCGAGGACTTAACCTATATTCTAATGTGAAAAATGAACGTTGTTATCTAGTTTTGAGAGAACATTCTCTCCATCAGGTTTGGTGGCGATAGCGAAGAGGTCACACCCGTTCCCATACCGAACACGGAAGTTAAGCTCTTCAGCCGCCGATGGTAGTTGGGGGTTTCCCCCTGTGAGAGTAGGACGCCGCCAAGCTTTTCAAAGGATCAGTTCCAGTCGGAACTGGTCTTTTTTGTGTTTTTGGGACGTTTGGCACCAGATAAATGTGGAAATAATATTGTTAGTTGAGCGATTATCTTGAAAAATCGATCGAAAAAATTTATAGTAAGATTAAAGTCAAATATAGTCAAAGTCAATGGAGGAGGAGGCGGAGTGGCACAAAATATTTCTGATATCATCGAGCAGTATTTGAAGGAAGTCTTGGATCAGAATGGTCGAGAAATATTAGAAATTAAACGCAATGAAATTGCAGATAAGTTTCAATGCGTACCTTCACAAATTAACTATGTTATCAATACACGCTTTACGAGCGAAAGAGGTTATATCGTCGAAAGTAAGCGTGGCGGCGGTGGCTATATCCGTATCATTAAAGTCAAAATGAATGATGAAGTCGATTTATTGAACAACATTATTTCCCAAATATATCATCGTTTATCACAGGCTGCATCTGATCATATCATCATGCGTCTTGTTGAGAACAACATTTTATCCGAAAGAGAAGCAAAGATGATGATTAGTGTCATGGACCGTTCTGTTTTACACATTGATTTACCTGAACGAGATGAACTGAGAGCTCGGATGATGAAAGCGATGTTAAATGCTTTGAAATTAAAGTAAAGCGGGTGAAAAGATTGATTTGTCAAGAATGCAATGAGAGACCAGCCACTTTTCACTTTACGAAAGTAATAAATGGAGAAAAACAAGAAATGCACATATGTGAACAATGTGCAAAAGAAAACAGTGATTCATATGCTATGAGTGGAAACCAAGGTTTCTCGATTCACAACTTATTATCAGGCTTATTGAATATTGATCCTAGCTTTACCACAAGTGCGAATAAAGGATCATCTATTTTTCAAGAGGCAAGAGAAGTGGATCAATGTCCTAAGTGTGGCTTAACTTTTCAGCAATTCAGGAAAACAGGCCGTTTTGGCTGTGCAGAATGTTATCGAACCTTTGATCAGTATTTAAATCCTGTTTTAAGGAAAGTCCATAGTGGAAATACAGTCCATAATGGAAAAGTCCCTAAACGGATTGCCGGCAGTCTGCATGTTCGCCGGAAACTTGAGTTAATGCAGCAAGAACTAAAGCAGCTGATTGAACAGGAAGAGTTTGAAAAAGCAGCGGAAGTTCGAGATCAAATTCGTGCATTAGAGCATGAGCAATCTCAGCAGAGGGAGGGAGATTAACGACATGTCGCTCCAGCATTTTATTCAAGACGCATTAAGTCAATGGATGAAACAGAAAGGACCAGAAAGTGACATTGTTCTAAGCAGTCGTATTCGGTTGGCACGCAACCTAGAGCATGTTCGTTTCCCAACTCAGTTTTCTCAAGAGGAGGCTGAAGCTGTTCTTCAGCAATTCGAGCAAAAGTTTGTGAGCCAGGAAGTGAAGGACATTGGAAACTTTGTTCTGATTCGAATGAATGAAACGCAGCCTTTGGCTAAAAGGGTACTTGTTGAAAAGCATTTGATTAGCCCCAATTTAGCAGAATCAAGATTTGGCGGCTGTTTGCTTTCAGAAAATGAAGAAATCAGTGTCATGCTGAATGAGGAAGACCATATTCGTATTCAATGCTTGTTCCCAGGATTTCAGCTGGCCAATGCACTAAAAGCAGCTAACCAAATAGATGACTGGATTGAAGAGCAAGTGGATTATGCGTTTTCTGAAAAGCGAGGATACTTAACGAGCTGTCCGACCAATGTAGGTACAGGTATTAGGGCTTCAGTCATGATGCACTTACCAGCATTAGCCCTGACAAGACAAATGAATCGCATTATTCCTGCAATTAATCAATTAGGTCTTGTGGTCAGAGGAATTTATGGTGAGGGTAGCGAAGCAATAGGAAACATCTTTCAAATTTCAAATCAAATGACACTGGGTCAATCAGAAGAAGATATTGTAGATGATTTGAATAGTGTGACGGCACAGCTCATTGAACAAGAGCGATCTGCACGTAAGGCATTATATCAGACGTCTAAAATTGAACTTGAAGACAGAGTGTACCGTTCCTTGGGGATTTTGGCTAATTGCCGCATGATTGAATCTAAGGAAACGGCTAAGTGTTTGTCAGATGTGCGACTTGGAATTGATTTAGGTATCATTAAGGGGCTTTCAAGTAATATACTGAATGAACTCATGATTTTGACACAGCCTGGCTTCCTTCAGCAATATTCAGGAGGAGCCTTGGAACCAAATGAAAGAGATATAAAACGAGCAGCAATTATCAGAGAAAGGCTGCGCTTAGAAATGCATAGGAATGGACAGGAGGATGAAACGATATGATGTTTGGAAGATTCACTGAAAGAGCTCAAAAGGTATTAGCACTTGCACAAGAAGAAGCCATTCGCCTAGGCCATAAGAACATCGGAACAGAGCATATTTTACTTGGTCTTGTACGTGAAGGTGAGGGCATCGCCGCAAAAGCATTAGAAGCACTGGGCCTTGTTTCAGATAAAATCCAAAAAGAAGTCGAGAGCTTGATTGGAAGAGGGCAAGAGGTGTCTCAAGCTATTCCTCATTACACACCTAGAGCGAAGAAGGTTACGGAGCTTTCTATGGATGAAGCGAGAAAGCTGGGTCATTCCTATGTAGGAACAGAACATATTCTTTTAGGTCTTATTCGTGAGGGAGAGGGTGTAGCTGCCCGTGTTTTAAATAACCTCGGAGTGAGCTTAAATAAAGCACGCCAGCAAGTATTGCAGCTTCTAGGCAGCAATGAAACGGGTGCATCTGCGGCAGGATCTAATAGCAATGCCAATACACCAACTTTAGATAGCCTGGCAAGAGACTTAACGGCTATTGCGAAAGAGGACAGCTTGGACCCTGTGATTGGCCGTAGCAAAGAAATCCAGCGTGTCATTGAGGTATTAAGTAGAAGAACAAAGAATAACCCTGTGCTGATTGGAGAGCCTGGTGTTGGTAAAACAGCGATCGCAGAAGGCCTCGCACAGCAAATTATTCACAACGAAGTGCCTGAAATTCTGCGTGATAAACGAGTCATGACACTTGATATGGGAACCGTTGTAGCGGGAACGAAATATCGTGGTGAATTCGAGGATCGTTTGAAAAAAGTCATGGACGAAATCCGTCAGGCTGGAAATATCATTCTCTTCATTGATGAGCTTCATACACTGATTGGTGCAGGAGGAGCAGAGGGTGCGATTGATGCCTCTAATATTTTAAAACCATCTTTAGCACGTGGTGAGCTTCAATGTATCGGGGCAACAACGTTAGATGAGTACCGTAAATATATTGAAAAAGATGCTGCACTTGAACGTCGATTCCAGCCAATTCAAGTGGATCAGCCGTCTGTTGATGAAAGTATTCAAATTTTAAGAGGGCTTAGAGACCGTTATGAAGCACATCACCGTGTGTCTATTACAGATGAAGCCATTGAGGCGGCGGTAAAGCTTTCTGATCGTTATATCTCCGATCGTTTCCTTCCAGATAAGGCGATCGACTTAATTGATGAGGCGGGTTCAAAAGTTCGCTTACGTTCTTTCACAACACCGCCTAATCTAAAGGAACTTGAGCAAAAGCTGGATGAAGTACGCAAGGAAAAGGATGCAGCTGTTCAAAGTCAAGAATTTGAAAAAGCCGCTTCTCTTCGTGATACGGAGCAACGTTTGCGTGAAAAGGTAGAAGTGACGAAGAAATCTTGGAAAGAAAAGCAGGGACAAGAGAATTCAGAGGTTTCTGTGGATGATATCGCAATGGTTGTTTCTAGCTGGACGGGAGTACCTGTTTCGAAAATTGCTCAAACAGAAACAGATAAGCTTCTAAACATGGAACAATTGCTCCACTCTCGCGTCATTGGACAGGATGAAGCAGTTGTTGCTGTTGCAAAAGCTGTAAGACGTGCCCGTGCTGGACTAAAAGATCCGAAACGTCCGATTGGCTCCTTTATTTTCTTAGGGCCAACAGGTGTTGGTAAGACTGAGCTTGCAAGAGCACTCGCCGAGTCTATCTTCGGTGATGAAGAAGCGATGATTCGTATTGATATGTCTGAGTACATGGAAAAACACTCGACTTCAAGACTTGTTGGATCACCTCCAGGCTATGTGGGCTATGATGAGGGCGGTCAGCTGACTGAAAAGGTGAGAAGAAAGCCGTATTCTGTCGTGCTTCTAGATGAGATTGAAAAGGCACACCCTGATGTGTTTAACATCTTACTTCAAGTATTAGAAGATGGTCGTCTCACTGATTCTAAAGGTCGTACTGTTGACTTTAGAAATACGATTTTGATTATGACTTCAAACGTTGGAGCTAGTGAGCTGAAGCGCAATAAATATGTTGGCTTTAACGTGCAGGATGAAAGTCAAAATTACAAAGATATGAAAGGCAAAGTAATGGGTGAGTTGAAACGTGCGTTTAGACCGGAGTTCATCAACCGTATTGATGAAATCATTGTCTTCCACTCACTCGAAAAGAAACATCTAAAAGAGATTGTGTCTCTCATGTCTGATCAATTAACAAAACGACTAAAAGAGCAGGACCTTTCAATTGAATTGACGGAAGCAGCAAAAGCCAAGATTGCCGACGAAGGCGTAGATCTTGAGTATGGTGCTCGTCCGTTAAGAAGAGCGATTCAAAAGCACGTCGAGGATCGACTTTCTGAGGAATTGCTGAAAGGCAATATTGAAAAGGGCCAACATATCGTATTAGATGTAGAAGATGGAGAAATTGTCGTAAAAGCAACGGCTGCTACGAACTAATATAGTAAGAAAAAAGTGTGAGGCATACCAGTAAGTTGGATGCCTCCCTTTACTTATTTTCTGACCAGTATAAGGAGTTGTATTCTTCAATCTATGGCTAAGTCAAAATCAAAATTTATATGCCAATCGTGCGGTTATGAGTCAGCCAAATGGATGGGGAAATGTCCTGGCTGCGGCACTTGGAACAGTATGACAGAAGAGGTCGTTCGTAAAGAGCCGGCAAATCGTCGAAGTGCGTTTAATCATTCTGTTCAAACCATTCAAAAACCTTCACCTATATCTGCAATTGAAACATCCGAAGAACCCCGAATTAAAACGAATTTAGAAGAATTTAACCGAGTATTAGGAAGTGGAATTGTCAAAGGTTCACTCGTTCTTATTGGCGGTGATCCTGGGATTGGGAAGTCCACACTATTATTACAAGTTTCAGCACAGCTATCAGATCAAAATCAGAATGTGTTATACATATCTGGTGAGGAATCAATCAAACAAACGAAGCTTAGGGCGGACCGTCTCGGTATTGAAAGTGCCTCTTTACATGTTTTGGCTGAAACCGATATGGAGTATATAACGTCTGCTATACAAGAGATGAAACCCGCTTTTGTTGTGGTCGATTCAATTCAAACCGTTTATCAAAGCGATATCACGTCAGCTCCTGGATCTGTTTCTCAGGTGAGGGAATGCACTGCGCAGCTGATGAAAATTGCCAAGACGAATGGTATTCCTATTTTTATTGTTGGTCATGTGACGAAGGAAGGCTCGATTGCTGGGCCGCGCCTTTTAGAGCATATGGTGGATACAGTTCTTTATTTTGAAGGGGAGCGCCATCATACGTTTCGTATTTTACGGGCAGTGAAAAACCGTTTTGGTTCAACGAATGAATTAGGGATTTTTGAAATGAGGGAGGAAGGGCTCACAGAGGTATTAAACCCATCAGAAATCTTCTTAGAAGAGCGGTCAGCAGGTGTATCTGGATCGTGTGTTGTTGCCTCAATGGAAGGAACAAGACCTGTTCTAGTGGAGATACAAGCACTTATTTCACCGACGAGCTTTGGGAATCCACGGAGAATGGCTACTGGCCTTGATCATAACCGAGTGTCATTGCTTATGGCCGTTTTAGAAAAACGGGTAGGGCTGCTGCTGCAAAACCAAGATGCCTATTTAAAGGTCGCAGGTGGTGTGAAACTTGACGAACCAGCGATTGATTTGGCTATTGCCGTCAGCATTGCATCAAGCTTTAAAGATGCAGCGCCGCATCAAGCAGATTGCTTTATAGGAGAAGTGGGTCTGACGGGAGAAGTCAGAAGAGTATCAAGAATTGAACAGCGTGTGCAGGAAGCTGCTAAACTAGGATTTAAACGAATGTTTATTCCTCAGGCGAATATAGATGGATGGAAAAAACCGAGAGGGATTGAATTAGTCGGTGTAGAAAATGTAGCAGAGGCACTTCGTATTTCACTAGGGGGATCATAGAAATGGAAAAAGAGAAAAAAGGAGCGAGAGAAGTCGATCTCTTAGATATTGTCCAGTTTGTGGCACCGGGGACACCCCTGCGGGCAGGGATTGAAAACGTCCTAAGAGCCAATACTGGAGGGCTCATTGTTGTTGGTTATAACGATAAAGTGAAAAGTGTGGTAGATGGAGGATTTCATATTAATTCTGCTTTCTCCCCAGCACATTTATATGAATTGGCGAAGATGGATGGGGCGATTATTTTAAGTGACTCTGGTCAAAAAATCTTGTATGCGAATACACAGCTCATGCCGGATGCAACCATTCATTCATCAGAAACAGGCATGAGACACCGAACGGCTGAACGTGTAGCAAAGCAGACAGGCTGCTTAATCATTGCCATTTCTGAACGTCGGAATGTCATTACCTTATACCAAGGGAATCGACGATATACGCTGAAAGATATTGGTTTTATTTTGACGAAGGCTAACCAAGCGATACAAACACTTGAGAAATATAAAACCATTTTAGATCACGCCATTTCTGCGTTAAGCGCCTTAGAATTTGAAGAGCTTGTGACCTTTGGTGATGTATTATCCGTGCTGCATCGTTATGAAATGGTACTTAGAATCAAAAATGAAATCAATATGTATATCAAAGAGCTTGGGACAGAAGGACACTTGATCCGTCTGCAAGTCAATGAGCTGATTACAGATATGGAGCAGGAAGCGGCTTTATTTATTAAAGATTACGTGAAAGAAAAGATCAAAGATCCATATGTGCTGCTGAAACAGCTCCAAGATATGTCGAGCTTTGAACTTTTAGATGACTCTATTTTGTACAAGTTACTCGGCTATCCAGCATCTACAAATATTGACGAATATGTGTACACTAGAGGATACAGATTACTTCATAAAATCCCTAGACTGCCTATGCCAATCGTTGAAAACGTGGTCGAAGCATTTGGTGTGCTAGATCGAATTATGGAAGCAGATGTACAAGATTTGGATGAAGTAGAAGGAATTGGAGAAGTAAGAGCGAAAAAGATAAAAAAAGGATTAAAAAGACTGCAAGAAAAACATTATATCGACCGTCAGCTATAAAAAGAGAAATTTTTCTTAAATACGGTTAAAAATGGATGAATATGGGTATATTAATGATGGTTTTGTTTTCTGTTCATGATGATAGGAAACTTAAGCATATATCAATGTCAGATGAAGGTGGATTGACAGATGAAAAATAAAGGAGGTGAAGGTATGTTAAAAAGAATCGTTCAGGCGTTTTTTATCATTTTCGGTGCAGTTGTAGGGATTTTTATCATTCCAGAGTTATTTCTGCTGTTAAATGTGAAGGACATACCTTTCATAACAAATGCTTACTCTTCAGCACTAATAGGAGCCGCTGTGTTCTTTATCATTGGTAAATGGTGCACAGGCTATGTGGTTAATTGGGTGAAATGGATCGAGGATTCTCTATTGAAGGCGCCTCTTCCTGATCTTATATCTGGAAGTTTCGGTTTAGTATTTGGACTTATTCTAGCATATCTTATTGTAAACGTGATCCCGCTAAACAATATCCCATATCATATTTTTGGTACCATTATTCCGATTTTCCTGGCTTTCTTTTTAGGATACCTTGGATTTCAGGTAGGGTTTAAGAAGAAGGATGAAATGATGGGGCTGTTCTCCCGATCTGCAAAGGTCACAAAGAAAAAAGGAGCAGCTGATGATGAACCTGAAATAGAAGATAAAAAGCTGAAAATTTTAGACACAAGTGTTATCATTGATGGAAGAATCGCAGATATTTGTCAAACTGGATTCCTAGAAGGTGTGATGGTCATTCCTCAATTTGTACTCGAGGAATTACAACATATTGCAGACTCTTCTGATGTATTAAAGAGAAATAGAGGCCGAAGAGGTCTTGATATTTTAAATCGTATTCAAAAAGAACTGGATATTAAAGTTGAAATTTACGAAGGTGACTTTGAGGATATTCAAGAGGTTGACAGCAAGCTTGTGAAACTCGCTAAGTTAACTTCAGGTGTTGTTGTGACAAATGATTTTAATTTAAATAAAGTATGCGAACTTCAAAAAGTAGCAGTGTTAAACATCAATGATCTAGCCAATGCAGTCAAACCGGTTGTACTGCCTGGGGAAGAAATGAAGGTACAGGTCATCAAAGATGGGAAAGAGCATAACCAAGGTGTTGCTTACTTAGATGACGGTACGATGATTGTGGTCGAAGAAGGACGCAATTATATTGGAAAAGACATTGATGTGCTCGTCACGAGTGTGCTGCAAACTGCTGCTGGAAGAATGATTTTTGCGAAGCCAAAACTTCTGGAGAAGGCGCTCTAAAGGGAGAACGAACATGTATTATGAAGTAGTTATTCCGGCTGCGGGGCAGGGGAAGCGAATGAAGGCCGGCCGCAATAAACTTTTTATTGAATTGAAAAGAATGCCGGTCATCATCCACACACTGAAGGTGTTTGACGCTCATTCACAATGCAGACGCATGATCTTAGCGATCAATGAAGAAGAGCGTCGTGACTTTGAAAGGCTACTGAAGGTACACGCTTTTCAAACGCCTGTTTCACTTGTCACTGGCGGTGAAGAACGGCAGCAAAGTGTATACGAAGGATTGAAGGCTGTGCAAGATGCGGACATCGTGCTTGTTCATGATGGCGCAAGGCCTTTTATTAAGCATACACAGATTGACTTGCTCGTTAAAGCAGCGATTGAAAAAGGCTCCGCAGTCGTAGCGGTACCAGTGAAAGACACAATCAAACGCGTTCAAGAAGGCAAAGTGGAACAAACCATTGAACGTCAGAGCTTGTGGGCAGTCCAGACCCCACAAGCTTTTCGTCATTCTATTTTAAAAGAAGCGCATGAACATGCGGAGCGGACAGGTTTTCTTGGAACAGATGACGCCAGTCTTGTGGAACAATTACACGGTGAGAGTGTGTATATTGTCCAAGGAGACTATACCAATATTAAACTGACAACACCGGATGATTTATTGGTTGCCAAGGCAATTATGGATGCGGAAAGAGGGTACTAGAACATGTTTAGAATAGGACAAGGTTTTGATGTACATCAATTAACAGAGGGAAGACCTCTTATTATTGGCGGTGTGACGATCCCTTATGAAAAGGGTCTACTTGGGCATTCAGATGCGGATGTACTGCTTCATACTGTGGCGGATGCCTGCCTAGGTGCGATTGCAGAAGGAGATATCGGCAGACATTTCCCAGACACGGATCCTGAGTTTAAAGATGCAGACTCTTTTAAATTACTTCAGCACGTGTGGGCACTTGTAAAAGAAAAAGGCTATACACTGGTGAATATCGATTGCACGATCATGGCGCAAAAACCAAAGATGGCACCATACATTCAGCCAATGTGTGAGAAAATCGCAGAAGCCCTTGAGGCAGATGTCACACAGGTGAATGTCAAAGCAACAACGACAGAGAAACTTGGATTTACAGGAAGAGGCGAAGGAATTGCCTCTCAAGCAACCGTACTTCTTCAGAAAAAGTAAAATCCATTTTGATGAGAATGGGTTTTGATGATAAAATACGTTTATAAAAAATTGGTGTCAGACAACATGATGCAGATGAAAGGAAGTTAAACTCATGGGAAATGAAGTGCGTGTTCGTTATGCACCGAGTCCAACTGGTCATTTACATATTGGGAATGCTAGAACGGCTCTTTTCAACTATTTGTTCGCACGCAGCCAAGGCGGCAAATTTATTATTCGAATCGAGGATACGGATCAAAAGCGTAATGTAGAAGGCGGAGAAGAAAGCCAGCTTCGCCACCTGCAGTGGCTCGGAATTGATTGGGATGAGAGCATTGATAAAGATGGGGGCTACGGTCCTTACAGACAATCAGAGCGTAATGATATTTACAAAAAATATTATGACGAGCTGCTAGAGAAAGATTTGGCGTATAAGTGCTATTGTACGGCTGAAGAACTAGAAGAAGAGCGTGAAGCACAAATTGCCCGCAGTGAAATGCCTCGATACTCTGGTAAATGCAGTCATTTATCAAAAGAAGAAGAGGACAAGCTGATTGCTGAAGGAAGAGAGCCAAGCATCCGCTTCCGAGTGCCTAAAGGAGAAATCATCAAATTTGACGATATGGTCAAAGGCGAGATTTCATTTGAAACAGACGGCATCGGTGACTTTGTTATTGTGAAGAAAGATGGTACACCAACGTATAACTTCGCTGTAGCGGTGGATGATCATTTGATGAAAATGACTCACATTCTTCGTGGTGAGGATCACATCTCGAATACACCTAAACAAATTATGGTCTTCAATGCATTTGGCTGGGATGTTCCGCTGTTCGGACATATGACGCTGATTGTAAACGAGAACCGCAAGAAATTAAGCAAACGTGATGAATCAATTATCCAGTTCATCGAACAGTATAAGAACTTGGGCTATTTACCAGAAGCTTTGTTTAACTTCATTGCACTACTTGGGTGGTCTCCAGTTGGCGAAGAGGAACTATTTACAAAAGAGCAGTTCATCGATATTTTCGATGTCAATCGACTTTCTAAGTCACCAGCTCTCTTCGATATGCATAAACTAAAATGGGTGAATAACCAATACGTAAAAGCACTTGATCTTGATCAAGTTGTGGCACTTACACTTCCACATCTTCAAAAGGCAGGCAAGGTAAGCGAGCAGCTGACAGAAGAAGAAAACACGTGGGTGCGCAAACTCATTTCTCTATACCACGAGCAATTGAGCTACGGAGCAGAAATTGTTGAGTTAACAGAGTTGTTCTTTAAGGAACAAATTGAGTATAATCAAGAGGCAAAGGAAGTTCTTGCAGAAGAGCAAGTACCAGAAGTGATGGCTTCGTTTGCAGGTCAGCTTGAACGTCTTGAGTCTTTCACACCTGATGAAATCAAAGCTGCCATTAAAGCGGTACAAAAAGAAACAGGGCATAAAGGTAAGAAACTATTCATGCCAATTCGTGTGGCTGTCACTGGACAAACGCATGGCCCAGAGCTTCCGCAAAGTATTGAACTACTAGGTAAAGAGACGGTATTAAACCGCATTAAACAAATATAAGGAAAATCGTTGCGAGGGAGAAGTACAATGTTATCGTCCATCACAGAAAGAGTCTTCACCGGCTGAAAGAGACTTATGGGCAGACGTTGGAAATGCACCCTCAAGACCCTTGAGGAACACGTATGTTAGTATGCAAGGGCGGTACCCTCCGTTATGGGATGAAGTTGAGAAGGCTGCGAAATGAGGGCTTTCTAAACAGAGTGGAACCGCGTTTTCAAAACGTCTCTGTCATATGGCAGAGGCGTTTTTTATTTGTCCAAAAAAGAGAGCAAGTCCTAAGAGAGATTGATGGGGAAGAACGGGGGGAGCATGTGTTTTTCAAAATGCTGAAAGAAGATATTGATACTGTGTTTGATCAAGATCCTGCTGCTAGAAGCTATCTTGAAGTAGTGCTAACCTATTCAGGGCTTCATGCGATTTGGGCTCATCGTGTTGCGCATGCATTTTACAAGCGTAAGCTGTATTTTCTTGCGCGGATCATTTCTCAGGTCAGCCGGTTTTTCACAGGGGTTGAGATTCACCCAGCAGCAACCATCGGCCGGCGGTTCTTTATTGATCACGGCATGGGCGTCGTGATTGGGGAAACATGTGAAATTGGCGATAACGTCACTGTTTTCCAAGGCGTGACATTAGGGGGAACAGGGAAAGAAAAGGGAAAGCGGCATCCAACTATTTTGGACGATGCGCTGATTGCGACTGGTGCTAAGGTGCTCGGTTCTATTACCGTAGGAAAAGGGTCCAAGATTGGTGCGGGGTCTGTTGTGTTAAAAGACGTACCAGACCATTCTACTGTTGTAGGTATACCTGGGCGAGTGGTCGTTCAAAATGGAAAGAAAATCAATCGTGATCTCAATCATCAAGATTTGCCAGATCCAGTTTCTGATCGTTTCAAAGAATTGGAGCGAGAAATGGAAAAGCTAAAACGTGAGCTGGCTTCATTGAGCAGAAAGGAAGAACAATCATGACAATCAATATTTATAATACATTGACACGTAAGAAGGAAGAGTTTGTCCCACTTGAACCAGGAAAGGTCAAGATGTATGTGTGCGGACCAACCGTGTATAACTACATTCACATCGGGAATGCAAGACCTGCCATTGTATATGACACGGTACGTAAGTATTTAGAATATAGCGGCTATGATGTGAATTTCGTATCCAACTTTACTGATGTGGATGATAAACTCATCAAAGCAGCAAATGAATTAGGCGAAGATGTCCCAACGATTGCTGATCGATTTATCCAAGCATACTTTGAGGACGTCAGTGCATTAGGCTGCAAAAAAGCAGACCTTCACCCGCGAGTGACAGAAAATATGGATGATATCATTGCGTTTATCGCCACATTGATTGAAAAAGGCTACGCCTATGAAGCAGATGGTGACGTGTATTACAGCACACGCTCATTTGAAGGCTACGGAAAACTGTCTCACCAATCGATTGATGAATTAAAGACAGGTGCCCGTATTCGTGTAGGTGAAAAGAAAAGGGATGCACTCGACTTTGCATTATGGAAGGCCGCAAAGGATCAGGAGATTTCTTGGGATAGCCCGTGGGGCGAAGGGCGTCCAGGCTGGCACATCGAGTGCTCTGCGATGGTCAAAAAATATTTAGGCGATACGATTGACATTCATGCTGGCGGACAGGATTTAACGTTCCCTCACCACGAGAATGAGATTGCTCAATCTGAGGCTTTGACAGGAAAACCTTTTGCGAAGTATTGGATGCATAACGGGTATATTAATATTGAGAATGAAAAAATGTCAAAATCACTTGGGAACTTTGTGCTCGTACATGACATTATTAAAGAACAAGATCCAGATGTGCTTCGTTTCTTTATGCTGTCGGTTCACTATCGTCATCCAATCAATTACTCCATTGACTTATTGGAAAGTACAAAGAGTGCATTTAACAGACTCAAAACATCTTATTCAAATCTACATCATCGCCTTGAGAGCAGTACCAATTTAACAGAGGATAACACGGAATGGCTGACAAAGATTGAAGAGCAGCGTGCGACATTTATTTCTGAAATGAATGATGACTTCAATACGGCAAATGCCATCTCTGTTTTATTTGAACTAGCGAAACAAGCGAATTACTATATGGAAAATGATCATACTTCCGAGGAAGTGATCAAGGCATTTATTGGCTTGTTCCAAGAAATCACATCCGTCCTCGGCTTCTCACTAGAAGAAAAGCACACGCTTGACGAAGAGGTAGAAGCATTAATTGAGAAGCGGAATGAAGCTAGAAGGAATCGTGACTTCGCATTGTCTGATCAAATTCGTGACCAGTTAAAGAGCATGAATATTGTATTGGAGGACACTCCTCAAGGTACGCGCTGGAAAAGAGGAGAATAGGTCATGTTGAATTTTGAAAAGCTGAAAGACGGAAAACAGTTGAACGGACTTGCGCTTGCTTATATGGGTGATGCCATTTTTGAAGTATACGTGAGGCATCACCTCCTCCAAATGGGGGCGACCAAACCAAATGAGCTTCATAAACGTGCAAGTAAGATCGTTTCAGCTAAATCTCAGGCCGCTATTTTATTTGAGCTTCAGCAGAAGGGCTTTTTCACAGAAGCGGAAGAAGCGGTGCTGAAAAGAGGAAGAAATGCAAAATCAGGCACAGTGCCTAAAAACACAGACGTTCAAACGTATCGTTATAGTACAGCGTTTGAAGCGCTCATGGGTTATTTATTTATCGAGAAGCAGGACGAACGCTTAGAAGAGTTGATTAGTCAGGCGATTGAAATCGGAACGTCAGGGAGGAAGACAAATGAGTCAGCAACATGATTATGTGATTGGGAAAAATGCAGTGATTGAAACACTGAAGTCAGATCGGGAGTTATACAAGCTCTGGATGGCAGAAAACACTGTAAAAGGACAAGCCCAGCAGGTCATTGAACTCGCGAAAAAGCAAAATATCACCATTCAGTATGTTCCGAGGAAAAAGCTTGATCAGATGGTAACAGGTCAGCACCAGGGAATCGTTGCACAAGTAGCAGCATATGAATATGCAGAATTGGACGATCTGTATCAAATTGCTGAAAAGCGGAATGAACAACCATTTTTCATCATCTTAGATGAAATTGAAGATCCGCACAATTTAGGGTCGATCATGCGTACGGCCGATGCTGTTGGTGCACATGGAATCGTCATTCCAAAACGACGAGCGGTAGGCTTGACGACAACTGTTGCGAAAGCATCTACTGGAGCCATTGAACATATCCCGGTCGCAAAAGTAACCAATCTTTCCAGAGCTCTTGATGAAATGAAAGAAAGAGGAATCTGGGTCGCAGGAACAGATGCATCTGCGAAGCAGGACTACAGACAATTTGACGGCACGATGCCTCTCGCTCTTGTCATCGGCAGTGAAGGAAAAGGAATTGGCCGATTGATTAAGGAAAAATGTGATTTCTTGATTAAATTGCCAATGGCCGGGCAGGTCACTTCATTAAATGCATCAGTTGCCGCTAGTCTATTGATGTATGAAGTGTATCGAAAACGTTATCCGTTAGGAGAATAGAGATGGACATCCTCTTAGTCGATGGATACAACATGATAGGTGCATGGCCTCGTTTGCAGCACTTAAAAGAAAACAGCTTTGAAGAAGCCAGAGACGTGCTGATTCAACATTTAGCAGAATATCAAGCATATACAGGGTATCGAGTCATTGTCGTATTCGATGCCCATATGGTCAAAGGAATCGAAAAGAAGCGGACAAACCACCGAGTAGAGGTCATCTTTACAAGAGAAAATGAAACGGCTGATGAGCGGATTGAAAAACTGGCACAAGACTTGAATAACATTCGGACGCAAATTCATGTGGCGACCTCTGATTATACAGAACAATGGGCAATTTTTGGACAGGGTGCACTTCGTAAGTCAGCACGAGAGCTCTTAAGAGAGATAGAAGTGATTGAACGAAAGATTGAAACACGTGTCAAAAAGATTACTTCTGATAAACCAGCATCCAAAATTGAATTGTCAGAAGATGTATTGAAAACGTTTGAAAAATGGCGGCGGGGAAACTTGGAATAGCTTGACGATATTTCAACCATTATTGTATAATATTTCTATCTAGGTGCGGTCGGGGGGATCGAAGTGAATCTAAACAACAGCAAGGGTAAGTCCATCAGAGAGCAATTTTGCCAGTTGGAAGATGAACAAGTCATTGAAAGGGTTCATGTCGGAGATAGTGATGCGCTAGATTATTTAATAACGAAATACCGCAATTTTGTACGTGCGAAAGCAAGATCTTATTTCTTGATTGGAGCGGATCGAGAGGACATTGTCCAAGAGGGGATGATCGGACTTTATAAGTCTATCCGCGATTTCAGAGAGGACAAGCTTACTTCATTTAAGGCTTTTGCAGAATTATGTATTACCCGCCAAATTATCACCGCAATTAAAACAGCTACTCGCCAAAAACATATCCCGTTAAATTCCTATGTATCATTAGACAAGCCGATATACGATGAAGAATCGGACAGAACATTATTGGACGTCATTTCCGGTGCTAAAGCGCTTAACCCAGAAGATTTAATCATTAGCAAAGAAGAATTTGATGATATTGAAATGAAAATGGGTGAATTACTAAGCGAGCTGGAAAGAAAGGTACTTGTGCTTTATCTTGATGGTAGGTCCTATCAGGAGATTTCTGAAGATTTAAACCGTCATGTGAAATCAATTGATAACGCACTCCAAAGAGTAAAGAGAAAATTAGAGAAATATTTAGAGCTGCGCGAGATCAGTCTCTAATCAAACCTATATTGACAGCTTTTTCGACACTGTGATAAGGTACTAAGGAAATGATGTCGAGAAAATAGGTGTAAATATGAGGAAAAAGATTACTCTAGCCTGTAAAGACTGCGGAAGCCGCAATTATACGACAATGAAAAGTGTTGCTTCAGCAGCTGAAAGATTAGAAGTTAAGAAATATTGCAAGACTTGTAATTCACATAAAACACATTTAGAAACGAAGTAGGATTTGCGTTCTTTAATCTGTGGAGGTCTTTTACATGCGTATTATCAGTTTCTTAAAAAGTGTCGGGAAAGAAATGAAAAAGGTCAGCTGGCCAAAGAAAAACGAAATGGTCCGCTACACGATCACTGTTATTTTAACAGTCGTATTTTTTGCCATCTTTTTCTCTTTTCTTGATATAGGAATCTCACAATTAATCGAATTAATTCATTAATACTTGAATAATGGTCTGCTGAACGTGCTATAATAGATCATAATATGACTTGCCAAAAAACCCGTTTTACGGGTTTTTTCAATTGCTTGAAAATATTTACCGGTACTCGAGATTCGTCAAATAGACATTACGAAATGTGGGGAGGGAAGGACTAAATAGTCCTGAACGAAAATGGAAAAGAATTGGTATGTTGTGCATACGTACTCTGGCTATGAGAACAAAGTGAAAGCGAACTTGGAAAAGCGTGTTGAATCAATGGGCATGCAGGATAAAATTTTCCGCGTTGTTGTACCAGAAGAAGAAGAAACGGACATTAAAAACGGTAAGAAAAAAGTAGTGAAAAAGAAAGTATTCCCTGGATATGTGTTAGTAGAAATCGTCATGACTGACGATTCTTGGTATGTCGTTCGTAATACACCAGGTGTGACAGGATTCGTTGGATCAGCTGGATCAGGCTCTAAGCCGACAGCGTTATTACCTGGCGAAGCAGAAACCATTCTGAAGAGAATGGGGCTTGAAGAGCGCAAGACAGAAATCGACTTTGAACTTAAAGAAACAGTCAAGGTCATCGATGGACCATTTGCTAACTTCACAGGCTCTATCGAAGAGATTGATTATGATAAAAGCAAAGTCAAAGTATTCGTTAATATGTTTGGTAGAGAAACTCCTGTGGAACTTGAGTTCACACAGATCGATAAATTGTAATTTAAAAGAGCTTGAAATGAGTGTATAGAAGTGGTAATATAGCAAAGGTACGTCTTGAGTTCGCTCAAGATCGCTAGCTAGTTATTTCGTCATTCATATAAAGAATGAAGTTGTTGAGTGGGAGGGGGATTCCCCTATTACCACATCACGGACTTTAAGGAGGTGTGTCTCGTGGCTAAAAAAGTAGTTAAAGTTGTTAAATTGCAAATTCCTGCTGGAAAAGCTAACCCAGCTCCACCAGTTGGACCTGCACTAGGTCAAGCCGGTGTTAATATCATGGGATTCTGTAAGGAGTTTAACGCTCGTACAGCTGACCAAGCTGGTCTTATCATTCCTGTTGAAATTTCGGTTTTTGAAGACCGTTCATTTACATTTATTACTAAAACTCCACCTGCTGCAGTTTTACTTAAAAAAGCAGCTGGTATTGAGTCTGGTTCTGGTGAACCTAACCGTAATAAAGTGGCAACTGTTAAGCGTGATAAAGTACGCGAAATCGCGGAAACAAAAATGCCTGACTTAAACGCTGCTAGCGTTGAATCAGCTATGCGCATGGTTGAAGGTACTGCACGCAGTATGGGTATTGTCATCGAAGATTAATTTTTTGTCTTGTTGGGTTGCGAGTTTGGTTTTGACAAGTTCGCAACCCTTATTCGTGGGAGGTTATTCCGCTAAAACCACATAAGGAGGATTTTTATAATGGCTAAAAAAGGTAAAAAGTATGTAGAAGCTGCTAAGCTTATCGATCGTACAAAAGCGTATGATGTTGCTGAAGCTGTTTCTCTTACAAAAAAAGCAAATACAGCGAAATTTGATGCGACTGTAGAAGTTGCTTTTCGTTTGGGCGTAGACCCTCGTAAAAACGATCAACAAATCCGCGGTGCAGTTGTACTTCCTAACGGAACTGGTAAAACTCAACGCGTTCTTGTGTTCGCTAAAGGCGAAAAAGCAAAAGAAGCAGAAGCTGCTGGAGCAGACTACGTTGGAGATTCTGATTACATCACTAAAATCCAACAAGGCTGGTTCGAATTCGATGTAATCGTTGCGACACCTGACATGATGGGTGAAGTTGGTAAGATCGGTCGTGTACTTGGACCAAAAGGTCTTATGCCAAACCCTAAAACAGGAACTGTAACTTTCGAAGTAGAAAAAGCAATCAATGAAATCAAAGCTGGTAAAGTAGAATACCGCGTTGATAAAGCTGGTAACATCCACGCGCCAATCGGAAAGGTTTCTTTCGAGGACGAAAAGCTTGTTGAGAACTTTGCAACAATCTATGACACAATCCTTAAAGCAAAACCTGCAGCGGCTAAAGGTGTATACGTGAAAAACGTTTCTGTTACATCTACTATGGGCCCTGGCGTGAAAGTGGACCCATCTTCTTTCTCTGCAAAATAATTCTTGACTTGTCACAACCGTTTTGATAATATCAAAATGTTGTAAAATAGAATAATCATTTATACCGTAGACAGCAGGGGCCTTATGGCTTAATTAACCCGCCGAGGTGTATATGTCACAGTCTTACGTTAACGTATGCTTGTATATACAGCCTCCATGTCTTAATGGAGGCTTTTTATATGGAGAACCGTTCGTTAGGAACGTGATGGCCTGATCGGTATAAGTGTTACACAAAGAATGTACAGGAGGTGTAACCATGAGCAATGCAATCGATACTAAAAAAGTTGTCGTTGATGAAATTACTTCTAAATTTAAAGACAGTTTGTCTACTGTAATCGTAGATTACCGCGGTCTTTCAGTTTCTGAAGTGACTGAACTTCGTAAACAGCTTCGTGATGCTGGCGTAGAATTCAAAGTTTACAAAAATACTTTGACTCGCCGTGCAGTTGAACAAGTTGAACTAACGGGTTTAAACGATTTCTTAACAGGTCCAAACGCTATCGCATTCAGTAACGAAGATGTTATCGCACCTGCGAAAATCATCAACGAATTTGCGAAAAGCCACGAAGCTTTAGAAATCAAAGCTGGTGTTATCGAAGGAAACGTAGCGACTGTAGAAGAAGTGAAGGCTCTTGCGGAACTTCCGTCTCGCGAAGGCTTACTTTCTATGTTGCTTAGCGTTCTTCAAGCTCCAGTTCGTAACCTTGCTCTTGCTACTAAAGCAGTTGCAGATCAAAAAGAAGAACAAGGCGCTTAATGCGTACTTGACGTAAAAAAACTTAAAATGGAGGAATTACAAATGGCTTTAAATATCGAAGAAATCATTGCTTCAGTTAAAGAAGCAACTGTACTTGAGTTAAACGACTTAGTAAAAGCAATCGAAGAAGAATTTGGCGTAACTGCTGCTGCTCCTGTAGCTGTAGCTGCTGGTGGCGGTGCTGCTGCTGAAGAAAAAACTGATTTTGATCTAGTACTTGCTGGTGCTGGAGACCAAAAAATCAAAGTTATCAAAGTGGTTCGTGAAATCACTGGTCTTGGCTTGAAAGAAGCTAAAGAACTTGTTGACAACACTCCAAAACCACTTAAAGAAGGTATTGCTAAAGAAGAAGCTGAAGAACTTAAAGCTAAGCTTGAAGAAGTTGGCGCTTCTGTAGAAGTTAAGTAATCTTCGCCTAATCTTTTGGGAAAGCTCGCTTTTACTGGCGGGCTTTTTCTTTTCTTATCTCCTGAAACGATTGAATCCAGAGGAGGTCCATTCACCATGAGTGACCACTATTATACGGAAAAGCCATCAGTGAAAAGCAATAAACAGACATGGGACTTCACCTTGAGAAACCGTAGCTTTACTTTTACAAGTGACAGTGGAGTGTTTTCTAAGAAAGAAGTCGACTATGGTTCGAGGCTTTTAATTGAAGCTTTTGAAGAACCTGACTTGGATGGCGACGTCTTAGATGTCGGTTGCGGTTATGGACCGATCGGCTTATCGTTAGCAAACGAAATGACAGGCCGCACCATTCATATGATTGATGTGAACGAAAGAGCAGTCGAACTTTCAAAGGAAAACGCTAAGCATAATCGCATTGATAATGTCCGCATCTATCAAAGTGATTTGTTCTCGAATGTTCATTCATCAGCTGCTTTTGCCTCTATACTGACCAATCCCCCAATACGGGCAGGGAAGAAAGTAGTACATGCGATCTTTGAAAAAAGTGCTGATCATTTATTGCCGGAAGGTGAGTTGTGGGTGGTTATTCAGAAAAAACAAGGTGGACCATCTGCGATTGAGAAATTAGAGCAGCTTTTTGGAGAAGTGACGGTCGTTATGAAAAAAAAGGGCTACTATATTATCAAAGCTAAAAAAGTTTGACGCAGTTTCCTAGCTGTGTTAACATTATAAAATGCCAATGTGTATATTTTGCTTGATAGGCTTAAAAAACAACTATTTTGTATAAATTATGCATACTTGGGAAAACTAATAAAATCGGTATTTGTTTTTGGATGTGGTTTTCTTATTTTAGAAACCCTTTTTTCTTTTGTCTTGTAAAAGTATTTCTTTACTGACATTTGAAAGACAGAAATACTTTTTACACATATAATACGCATGATTTGAGGGGTGAATCAGTTGACAGGTCAACTAGTTCAGTATGGACGACACCGCCAGCGCAGAAGCTACGCACGCATAAGCGAAGTGTTAGAATTACCAAATCTCATTGAAATTCAAACCTCTTCTTATCAGTGGTTTCTTGATGAGGGTCTTAGAGAGATGTTTCAAGATATATCCCCAATTGAGGATTTTACTGGTAACCTTTCTCTTGAATTCATTGATTACAGCCTAGGGGATCCTAAGTATCCTGTAGCAGAATCAAAAGAACGTGATGTAACTTACTCTGCTCCACTAAGAGTAAAAGTTCGTTTAATTAACAAAGAAACTGGAGAAGTAAAAGACCAAGATGTGTTTATGGGTGATTTCCCAATCATGACAGACACAGGTACTTTTATCATTAATGGTGCGGAACGTGTAATCGTTTCTCAGTTAGTACGTTCTCCAAGTGTATATTTCAGTGGTAAAGTAGACAAAAACGGTAAAAAAGGTTTTACTGCGACTGTCATTCCAAACCGTGGCGCATGGTTAGAATACGAAACTGATGCGAAGGATGTAGTCTATGTACGCATCGATCGCACACGTAAGTTGCCGGTTACGGTTCTTTTGCGTGCTCTCGGCTTCAGCTCTGATCAAGAGATTCTTGACCTCATTGGCGAGAATGAATACTTACGCAACACGTTGGAAAAAGACAATACAGAGAATGCTGATAAAGCACTTCTCGAAATCTACGAGCGTCTTCGTCCTGGAGAGCCGCCAACTGTTGAAAATGCGAAAAGCTTGCTAGACTCTCGCTTCTTTGATCCGAAGAGATATGACTTAGCAAATGTTGGACGCTACAAGATTAATAAGAAGCTTCATATTAAAAATAGACTATTCAATCAAAAATTGGCTGAAACGCTAGTTGATCCTGAAACAGGTGAAATCCTAGCAGAAAAAGGTCAAATTTTAGATAGAAGAGTGCTTGATAAAGTTCTTCCATACTTAGAAAACGGCATCGGATTTAGAAAGCTTTATCCAAACGGTGGCGTAGTAGAGGATGAAGTAGAACTTCAATCTATCAAGATTTACGCACCAACTGATCAAGAAGGCGAGCAAGTGATCAACGTGATTGGTAATGCATATGTAGAGGAAGCTGTGAAGAACATCACGCCTTCTGACATCATTGCTTCAATCAGTTACTTCTTTAACCTACTTCATGGAGTAGGTGACACAGATGATATCGATCACCTTGGTAACCGTCGTCTGCGTTCTGTAGGTGAACTTCTGCAAAACCAATTCCGTATTGGTTTAAGCAGAATGGAGCGTGTTGTTCGTGAAAGAATGTCGATTCAAGACACGAACACGATCACACCTCAGCAGCTGATCAACATCCGTCCTGTGATCGCTTCTATCAAAGAGTTCTTTGGTAGCTCTCAGCTTTCTCAGTTCATGGATCAAACAAACCCGCTTGCTGAATTGACACACAAACGTCGTCTATCAGCGCTTGGACCGGGTGGTTTGACACGTGAGCGTGCAGGAATGGAAGTTCGTGACGTTCACTATTCTCACTATGGTCGTATGTGTCCGATTGAAACACCAGAGGGTCCAAACATTGGTTTGATCAACTCTCTATCTTCATTTGCGAAAGTGAACCGCTTCGGATTTATCGAAACACCTTACCGTCGGGTTGATCCTGAAACAGGTAAAGTGACGCCGAGAATCGATTACTTAACGGCTGATGAAGAGGATAACTACGTAGTAGCACAAGCGAACGCTATATTAGGTGAAGATGGTTCGTTTATTGATGATAATATCATTGCTCGTTTCAGAGGGGAAAACACAGTTGTCCCTCGAAACCGCGTTGACTACATGGATGTTTCGCCAAAGCAGGTTGTTTCTGCGGCGACAGCATGTATCCCATTCTTAGAAAACGATGACTCTAACCGTGCTCTAATGGGAGCAAACATGCAACGTCAGGCTGTGCCTTTGATGCAGCCGGAATCACCGATTGTTGGTACAGGTATGGAGTATGTATCAGGTAAAGACTCTGGTGCTGCTGTGATCTGCCGTTACCCAGGTGTTGTAGAACGTGTTGAAGCGAAGAATATTTGGGTTCGCCGTTATGAAGACGTTGACGGACAACAAGTCAAAGGAAACCTAGACAAATACAGCTTGCTGAAATTTGTCCGCTCTAACCAAGGAACTTGCTACAACCAGCGCCCAATTGTAAGTGTTGGAGATGAAGTCGTCAAAGGAGAAATTCTTGCAGACGGTCCTTCTATGGAAAAAGGTGAATTGGCTCTAGGACGTAACGTCATGGTCGGCTTCATGACTTGGGACGGTTACAACTATGAGGATGCGATCATTATGAGTGAGCGCCTTGTAAAAGATGACGTCTACACTTCTATTCATATTGAAGAATATGAATCAGAAGCTCGTGATACAAAGCTTGGACCAGAAGAAATTACACGTGATATTCCAAACGTTGGGGAAGATGCTTTACGCAACCTTGACGAGCGTGGAATCATCCGTATTGGTGCAGAAGTAAAAGACGGAGACCTTCTTGTCGGGAAAGTAACGCCTAAAGGTGTAACAGAACTAACAGCTGAAGAACGTCTATTACATGCAATCTTCGGTGAAAAGGCTCGTGAAGTACGTGATACGTCTCTACGTGTACCACACGGCGGCGGCGGAATCATCCACGATGTCAAAGTCTTTAACCGTGAAGATGGAGATGAATTACCACCAGGTGTTAACCAGTTAGTTCGCGTATACATCGTTCAGAAGCGTAAAATTTCTGAAGGTGACAAAATGGCCGGACGACATGGTAACAAAGGGGTTATCTCTAAAATCCTTCCAGAAGAAGATATGCCGTATCTTCCAGACGGAACACCGATTGATATCATGTTAAACCCTCTAGGGGTACCATCTCGTATGAATATCGGTCAGGTACTTGAGCTTCATATGGGTATGGCTGCACGTTACCTAGGCATCCACATTGCGTCACCAGTATTTGATGGTGCTCGTGAGGAAGATGTTTGGGAAACGCTTGAAGAAGCAGGTATGTCCCGTGATGCGAAAACAGTCCTTTATGATGGTCGAACTGGTGAACCATTCGACAACCGTGTATCTGTTGGAATCATGTATATGATCAAACTGGCTCACATGGTTGACGATAAACTTCACGCACGTTCAACTGGACCATACTCACTTGTTACGCAGCAGCCACTGGGCGGTAAAGCACAGTTTGGTGGACAGCGTTTCGGAGAGATGGAAGTATGGGCACTTGAAGCTTACGGTGCAGCATATACACTTCAAGAAATCTTAACTGTAAAATCGGATGACGTTGTGGGTCGTGTGAAAACATACGAAGCGATCGTCAAAGGGGATAACGTACCTGAACCAGGTGTCCCTGAATCATTCAAAGTATTAATTAAAGAACTTCAAAGTTTAGGTATGGATGTGAAAATTCTATCTGGCGATGAAGAAGAGATAGAAATGAGAGATTTAGAAGACGATGAGGAAACGAAGAAAGCAGACGGATTAGCGTTATCTAATGACGAAGATGCTGCAGACCTCGCACCTGTCGATCTTGAACGTGACGCAGTCACAAAAGAATAGCAGAAACGATTAGAGCAAGTGACTAGGGTATAACCCGAAGATTAAAAGGGAGGTAGGCCCCTTGCTAGATGTGAACAATTTTGAGTATATGAACATCGGTCTCGCATCACCTGATAAAATCCGTTCTTGGTCTTTTGGTGAAGTGAAAAAGCCTGAAACGATTAACTATCGTACACTGAAACCGGAAAAAGATGGTCTCTTTTGTGAACGTATCTTCGGACCGCAAAAAGACTGGGAATGTCATTGTGGAAAGTATAAACGCGTTCGTTATAAGGGTGTTGTATGTGACCGTTGTGGTGTAGAAGTAACACGGGCAAAAGTCCGTCGTGAGAGAATGGGGCATATCGAACTGGCTGCCCCAGTTTCCCACATTTGGTATTTCAAAGGTATCCCAAGCCGTATGGGTCTTGTTCTAGATATGTCACCACGTGCGTTAGAAGAAGTGATTTACTTCGCTTCTTACGTCGTGACTGATCCGGGCAACACACCGCTTGAGAAGAAACAACTTCTTTCTGAGAAAGAATTCCGTGCTTATTTAGATAAATACGGTAACACCTTCCAAGCAGCTATGGGTGCAGAAGCAATTAACAAACTTCTTCAAGATATCGATCTTGTGAAAGAAGTAGATACACTCAAAGAAGAGCTAAAAACAGCTCAAGGACAGCGTCGTACACGTGCGATCAAACGCCTTGAAGTGTTGGAAGCTTTCCGTAACTCAGGAAACAAACCGTCTTGGATGATCCTTGATGTACTTCCGGTTATTCCACCAGAATTACGTCCAATGGTTCAGCTTGATGGCGGACGTTTTGCTACTTCTGACTTGAACGACCTTTATCGTCGTGTCATCAACCGTAACAATCGTCTGAAACGTTTATTAGATCTTGGCGCGCCAAGCATCATTGTACAGAACGAGAAGCGTATGCTTCAAGAAGCTGTCGATGCCTTGATTGATAATGGACGTAGAGGCCGACCAGTAACAGGACCAGGAAATAGACCATTGAAATCTCTTTCTCACATGCTGAAAGGGAAACAAGGACGTTTCCGTCAAAACTTGCTTGGTAAACGTGTTGACTATTCTGGACGTTCCGTTATCGTCGTTGGACCACATTTGAAAATGTATCAGTGTGGACTTCCGAAAGAAATGGCTCTTGAACTATTCAAACCATTCGTGATGAAGGAGCTTGTTGAAAAAGGATTAGCTCACAACATTAAGAGCGCGAAACGTAAGATTGAGCGCGTGCAGCCGGAAGTTTGGGATGTTTTAGAATCAGTAATTCGTGAGCATCCAGTTTTACTAAACCGTGCACCAACTCTTCACAGACTTGGTATTCAAGCGTTTGAACCTACACTTGTGGAAGGACGCGCAATTCGTCTGCATCCACTTGTATGTACTGCCTACAACGCTGACTTTGATGGTGACCAAATGGCGGTTCACGTACCATTATCTGCTGAAGCTCAAGCTGAAGCTCGTATCTTAATGCTTGCTGCTCAAAACATTTTGAACCCGAAAGATGGAAAACCTGTTGTTACGCCATCTCAGGATATGGTGCTTGGTAACTATTACCTTACACTTGAGCGTAAAGGTGCTATCGGAGAAGGTATGGTCTTCAAAGATACGGATGAAGCCCTTCTTGCTTATCAAAATGGGTATGTACATCTTCATACACGTGTAGCTGTTGCAGCTAGCTCGTTGAAGAACGTTACATTCACTGATGAACAGCGTTCTAAATTGTTGATTACAACAGTTGGAAAATTGATCTTTAACGAAATCTTACCGGAATCATTCCCATACATGAATGAACCGACTAAGAGCAATATTGAAGAAAAAACGCCTGATCGTTTCTTCCTTGAAAAAGGTGAGGATGTCAAAGCTGCGATCGAGAAACAAGAAATCAATGCGCCGTTCAAAAAAGGTATTTTAGGTAAAATCATTGCTGAAATCTTTAAGAGATTCCATATCACTGAAACATCTAAAATGCTTGACCGCATGAAAAATCTTGGTTTCAGATATTCTACTAAAGCCGGTATTACGGTTGGTGTATCTGATATCGTGGTACTAGACGATAAACAAAAAATCCTTGAAGAAGCACAAGCAAAAGTAGATAACGTCATGAAGCAATTCAGACGTGGTTTGATTACAGAAGAAGAGCGTTATGAGAGAGTCATTTCAATCTGGAGTTCTTCTAAAGATGTCATCCAAGGTAAACTGATGAAGTCCCTTGATGAAGTCAACCCAATCTACATGATGAGTGACTCTGGAGCGCGTGGTAACGCATCTAACTTCACTCAGCTGGCTGGTATGCGTGGTCTGATGGCCAACCCGGCTGGACGTATCATTGAACTTCCGATTAAATCTAGTTTCCGTGAAGGTTTAACAGTATTGGAATACTTTATTTCCACTCACGGAGCGCGTAAAGGTCTTGCCGATACAGCTCTTAAAACAGCTGACTCAGGTTACCTCACGCGTCGTCTCGTTGACGTTGCACAGGATGTTATTATCCGTGAAACAGATTGCGGTACAGACCGTGGAATCTTGGCGAAGTCCATTAAAGAAGGAAATGAAATTATTGAGAAACTTGAAGAACGTCTTATCGGACGTTTTGCAAGAAAACCAATTATTCATCCTGAAACGGGCGAAGTCATTGTTGGCGAAAACGAACTAATTGATGAAGATAAAGCACTTGAAGTGGTTGAAGCAGGAATCGAGGAAGTATGGATCCGTTCTGCATTTACATGTAACACGCCTCATGGTGTATGTAAACGATGCTACGGCCGTAACCTTGCAACTGGTACTGACGTTGAAGTCGGTGAAGCAGTTGGAATCATCGCTGCACAATCGATCGGTGAGCCAGGAACACAGCTTACAATGCGTACGTTCCACACCGGTGGGGTAGCAGGAGACGATATCACTCAAGGTTTACCTCGTATCCAAGAGTTATTTGAAGCGCGTAATCCGAAAGGGCAGGCAACCATTTCTGAAATTGATGGTGTCGTTGCTGAAATTAACGATGTTCGTGACAAGCAGCAGGAAATTGTGGTTCAAGGCGAAGTTGAAACTCGCTCTTACACAGCTCCTTACAATGCACGTCTGAAAGTTGTTGAAGGTGACAAAGTCACTCGTGGTCAAGTACTGACAGAAGGTTCAATCGATCCGAAAGAACTTCTTAAAGTGACTGACATGACAGCTGTTCAAGAATATCTGCTTCATGAAGTACAAAAAGTATACCGTATGCAAGGGGTAGAAATCGGAGATAAGCACGTAGAAGTAATGGTTCGCCAAATGCTTCGTAAAGTGCGTGTCGCTGATGCAGGGGATACAGATGTATTACCAGGCACACTTCTTGATGTACACCAATTCACAGAAGCGAACAAAAAAGTACTATTCGAAGGCAAACGTCCTGCAACAGGCCGTCCAGTTCTTCTTGGTATTACAAAAGCATCGCTTGAAACAGACTCATTCTTGTCTGCAGCATCCTTCCAAGAAACGACTCGTGTCCTAACAGATGCGGCGATCAAAGGAAAACGTGATGAACTGCTTGGCTTGAAAGAGAATGTCATCATCGGTAAACTTGTTCCTGCTGGAACTGGAATGCCAAACTACCGTAAAGTTAAGCCGGTTTCACAAGTGCAGCCGTCTGACGATATGGTTCCTGTAGAGTAATCTTTCTCTTAAGATTTCTATAAAAATCATCAAAAAATGGTGAAGGATGTCAAGATAATCTGTCAAACGATATTGACATCCTTCTGCCATGATGATAATATAACCAAGGTGCTCAAAATAAAACCTGTTACTTTGGAGGATATTCGATGTCTTATGATAAAGTATCACAGGCTCAATCCATTATTATTGGTACGAAGCAAACAGTAAAAGCTCTGAAACGAGATTCAGTGAAGGAAATCGTCGTAGCGAAAGATGCTGATCCTGCTTTAACCGCTAGTGTAATGAAACTAGCGCAAGAGAAGGGTGTAGACATTTTAGTGGTAGATTCCATGAAAAAGCTCGGCAAGGCCTGCGGAATTGAAGTTGGGGCAGCAGCTGTTGCCATTATGTTATAGCGTACTTGTTTTGTTTTTGCATGCTTAAAATGCAAAAGCATTGTTTTTTGCCTTTTGATGAACCACCTGGGTATGTGGGTTATAAAAAAAGTAATGAAGGGAGGAATAACAACATGCCTACAATTAATCAGCTAATACGCAAAGGACGCGTGAGTAAAGTTGAAAACTCAAAGTCTCCTGCACTTAACAAAGGATACAACAGTTTCAAAAAAGAGCACACTAACGTAACATCTCCACAGAAGCGCGGGGTTTGTACTCGTGTCGGTACAATGACACCGAAAAAACCAAACTCAGCACTACGTAAATATGCTCGTGTACGTTTGTCTAACCTGATTGAGGTAACAGCTTACATTCCTGGTATCGGACATAACCTACAAGAGCACAGTGTAGTACTTATCCGTGGCGGACGTGTAAAAGACTTACCGGGTGTACGTTACCACATCGTTCGTGGTGCGCTTGATACTGCCGGAGTTGACGGTCGTATGCAAGGACGTTCTAAATACGGAACAAAACGCCCTAAACAAAGCAAATAATATAACAAACATAAGGGTTTTTAGAAGTTGAGTTCAGATCAGTGGAGTCAGGCAGCTGACAATGAAATTGAGATGGAAGACAGATAGAAATCCTTTTAAAAGAGAAGGGAGGCTATTCAGATGCCACGTAAAGGTCCTGTAGCAAAAAGAGACGTTTTGCCAGATCCAATTTACAATTCTAAACTTGTATCTCGTTTGATCAACAAAATGATGATCGACGGTAAAAGAGGAAAGTCACAAACTATTCTCTACAAGTCATTTGATATCATCAAAGAACGTACTGGTAATGAAGCGATGGAGGTTTTCGAACAAGCCTTGAAAAACATCATGCCAGTTCTTGAAGTTAAAGCACGTCGTGTAGGTGGAGCTAACTACCAAGTTCCTGTAGAAGTTCGCCCAGACCGTCGTACGACTTTAGGTCTTCGCTGGTTAGTAAACTACGCTCGTCTTCGTGGAGAAAAAACGATGGAAGAGCGTCTTGCTAACGAAATCCTTGACGCAGCTAACAACACTGGTGCTGCTGTTAAGAAACGTGAAGATACACACAAAATGGCAGAAGCGAACAAAGCATTCGCTCACTACCGCTGGTAGGATTTATACCAAACTAAAAAAACTATTCCCTAATAAGGAAGGAGAAATTACCCAATGGCAAGAGAGTTCTCCTTAGACAAAACTCGTAATATTGGTATCATGGCTCACATCGATGCCGGTAAAACGACAACGACTGAGCGTATCTTGTACTACACTGGTCGTATCCATAAAATTGGTGAAACTCACGAAGGAGCTTCACAAATGGACTGGATGGAGCAGGAGCAAGAACGTGGTATTACAATCACTTCTGCTGCTACTACAGCACAATGGAAAGGTTACCGTGTAAACATCATCGATACACCAGGACACGTAGACTTCACTGTTGAAGTTGAACGTTCTTTGCGTGTACTTGATGGTGCGGTTGCTGTTCTTGATGCACAATCAGGTGTAGAGCCTCAAACTGAAACAGTTTGGCGCCAAGCAACAACTTACGGAGTACCTCGTATCGTATTCGTTAACAAAATGGATAAAACCGGTGCGGACTTCCTTTACTCTGTAAGCACATTAAGAGATCGTCTTCAAGCGAACGCTCATGCAATTCAATTGCCGATCGGCGCTGAAGATCAATTCGAAGGAATCATCGACCTTGTAGAAAACGTAGCATACTTCTACGAAGATGACCTTGGAACTCGCTCTGATGCACAAGAAATCCCTGCTGAGTATAAAGACAAAGCTGAAGAGCTTCGCAGCAGCTTAATTGAAGCTGTCGCTGAGCTTGATGAAGAGCTTATGGAAAAATACCTTGAGGGTGAAGAAATCACAATTCCTGAATTGAAAGCTGCAATCCGTAAAGGAACTTTGAATGTTGAATTCTACCCAGTTCTTGTTGGTTCTGCTTTCAAAAACAAAGGTGTTCAGCTTGTACTTGACGCTGTGCTTGACTACCTTCCTGCACCAACTGATGTTGCTGCAATCAAAGGTACATTGCCAGATACAAATGAAGAGGTTGTACGTGAGTCTACTGATGACGCACCATTCGCAGCTCTTGCATTTAAAGTTATGACTGACCCTTATGTTGGGAAACTAACTTTCTTCCGCGTATACTCTGGAACACTTGATTCTGGTTCTTACGTGAAGAACTCTTCTAAGAACAAGCGTGAGCGTGTTGGACGTATCCTTCAAATGCACGCAAACAGCCGTGAAGAAATCTCTACTGTATATGCAGGGGATATCGCAGCAGCTGTTGGTCTTAAAGATACATCTACTGGTGATACTCTTTGTGACGAGAAAAATCTTGTTATCCTTGAGTCTATGGAATTCCCAGAGCCAGTTATCGATGTAGCTATCGAGCCTAAATCTAAGGCTGACCAAGATAAAATGGGTATCGCTTTAGCTAAACTAGCTGAAGAGGATCCAACTTTCCGTACACAAACAAACACTGAAACTGGTCAAACGATCATCTCTGGTATGGGTGAGCTTCACCTTGATATCATTGTTGACCGTATGAAGCGTGAGTTCAAGGTTGAAGCTAACGTAGGAGCTCCTCAAGTTGCGTACCGTGAAACATTCCGTTCTAGTGCAAAAGTTGAAGGTAAATTCGTACGTCAGTCTGGTGGACGCGGTCAGTTCGGACACGTTTGGATCGAATTCGAACCAAACGAAGAAGGCGCAGGCTTCGAATTCACAAATGCAATCGTCGGTGGGGTTGTTCCACGTGAATACATTCCAGCAATTCAAGCAGGTCTTGAAGATTCACTAGAAAATGGTGTATTAGCTGGATTCCCATTAATCGACATCAAAGCAAAATTATTCGATGGATCTTACCACGATGTTGACTCTAACGAAATGGCGTTTAAAATTGCTGCATCTATGGCATTGAAAAATGCTGTCAGCAAATGTAACCCAGTTCTACTTGAGCCAATGATGAAAGTAGAAGTCGTTATCCCAGAAGAATACATGGGAGACATCATGGGTGATATCACATCTCGTCGTGGACGTGTAGAAGGTATGGAAGCTCGCGGTAACGCTCAAGTTGTTCGCGCTATGGTTCCACTTTCTGAAATGTTCGGATATGCAACTGCACTCCGTTCTAACACACAAGGACGCGGTACTTTCACTATGCACATGGATCACTACGAAGAAGTGCCTAAGAGCATCAGTGAAGAAATCATCAAAAAAAATAAAGGTGAATAATTGATTTTGCCTTTAAACTAAAGTATAACTACTATTGAAGATCAGAAAGTGAGAGGTAACTCTTCACTTTCTATCACTCATACCAAATACAATGAACCTTTAAGGAGGATTTTTAGAATGGCTAAAGAAAAATTCGACCGTTCCAAATCGCATGCTAACATTGGTACAATTGGACACGTTGACCATGGTAAAACAACTCTAACTGCTGCTATCTCAACAGTTCTTCATAAGAAATCTGGTAAAGGTACAGCTATGGCTTATGACCAAATCGATGGTGCTCCAGAAGAGCGCGAGCGTGGAATCACAATCTCAACTGCACACGTTGAGTATGAAACTGAAACTCGTCACTATGCACACGTAGACTGCCCAGGACACGCTGACTATGTTAAAAACATGATCACTGGTGCTGCTCAAATGGACGGCGCGATCTTAGTAGTATCTGCTGCTGATGGTCCAATGCCACAAACACGTGAGCACATCCTACTTTCTCGTAACGTAGGTGTTCCTTACATCGTAGTATTCCTTAACAAATGTGACATGGTTGACGATGAAGAGTTACTTGAACTTGTTGAAATGGAAGTTCGTGACCTTCTTTCTGACTATGACTTCCCTGGTGACGATGTACCAGTTATCAAAGGTTCTGCTCTTAAAGCTCTTGAAGGTGATGCTGATTACGAAGCAAAAATCTTCGAACTTATGGATGCGGTTGATGAGTACATCCCAACTCCAGAGCGTGACACTGAGAAGCCATTCATGATGCCAGTTGAGGACGTATTCTCAATCACTGGTCGTGGAACAGTTGCTACTGGTCGTGTTGAGCGTGGACAAGTTAAAGTCGGTGACGAAGTTGAAATCATCGGTCTTCAAGAAGAAAACGGTAAAACAACTGTTACAGGTGTTGAAATGTTCCGTAAACTTCTTGACTATGCTGAAGCTGGTGACAACATCGGTGCACTACTTCGTGGTGTATCTCGTGAAGATATCCAACGTGGTCAAGTACTTGCTAAACCAGGTACAATCACTCCACATAGCCGTTTCAAAGCTGAAGTTTATGTACTTTCTAAAGAAGAGGGTGGACGTCATACTCCATTCTTCACTAACTACCGTCCGCAGTTCTACTTCCGTACAACTGACGTAACTGGTATCGTACATCTTCCAGAAGGTACTGAAATGGTAATGCCTGGCGATAACACTGAGATGGAAGTTGAACTTATCTCTACTATCGCTATCGAAGAAGGAACTCGTTTCTCTATCCGTGAGGGTGGACGTACTGTAGGTTCTGGCGTCGTTTCTACTATCATTAAGTAATAACAGTTAAAAGAGACTCCTTGCAAAAGGGTCTCTTTTTTTGCTTTTCCAGTGCATAACGGCTACTATAAGCTATAGAATCTAAATGGAACCGAGAGGATCACTGGAATGGCGAAGACAATATTGAAAAAGTGGCTGATTGGCGGGCTTGATCAATGGATTATGATAAAAGAAGATCAAGCGAAAAAAATAAAACCTGTTTTATTATTTTTACACGGTGGCCCAGGGTCAGCTCAAATGAGTTATATCGATTCCTTTCATAAGGAACTTGATCAAGACTTCACTGTTGTTCATTGGGACCAGCGCGGTGCAGGACTGTCTTATCAAAAAAACATTCCTGAGTCTTCTATGACCATTGGGCAATTCGTAGAGGATACGATTGAGCTTACAGAAAAACTGCTTTCTTATAATGATCAAACGAAAATATACATTGCGGGTTATTCATGGGGATCATTAATTGCGATACAAGCTGTACATAAACGACCAGATTTGTATCATGCCTATTATGGAATTAGTCAGGTGGTTGATGTATTAAAAGAGGATATTGTATCGTACGAACTTCTTCTAAAAAAATATCAAGGCAAGCATTTCTTCAGTAGATGTCTAAGATTGCTGACACCACCCCCTTGGAAACGCACCTCTGCTCATGCTTTGTTCTCTCTATACAAAGAGTTCGCAAAAGTAGGGCTCACGCATAGGTGGAAGCCACTTTTTCAAATGCTGTATGCATTTCTTGTTAGTAAGCATTATCAGCTAAAAGATAAGTGGAAATTCCTTATGGGACAGAAGTATAGCCAGGATTTGCTGTGGGACGAGCTGATGAACGAAAGCATTCAATACCGAGTTTCTTCTATATTAATACCCTGCTACTTTATCATCGGTGAACATGACATGATTACACCAGCTGCTGTTTCAAAACCATATGTTGATCAACTTACAGCACCAATAAAAGAGTGGTTTACTTTTAAAGAATCTGCGCATTCTCCGCATATTGAAGAGCCAGAAGAATTTATTCGTATCGTCAGGAAGACAGCTACACATCATCTTCAGGGAAAGCTTGATTTATAGGCTGAACCCCTGTATAATATGAAAAGTGTGCAAATCATAAATTTATCCGATTTATTATTGCAACACTCAGGCCAATTTGGTACAATAGTGCATGTTGGTCTTTGACTGCGATGAAGTGAGAGGTTGCTGACACACCCGGCCGCTTTGCCATGGCAAGGTGATCAGGTTTTTCTCACGGAGAACTGTCTAACGTAAGTAGGCGAAAAGGAGGGAAAATAATGGCAAAACAAAAAATTCGTATTCGTTTAAAAGCATATGATCATAGAATTCTTGATCAATCTGCTGAGAAGATTGTTGAAACGGCTAAGCGTTCTGGTGCTAGTGTATCTGGTCCAATCCCGCTTCCAACTGAAAAATCAGTTTACACAATCCTTCGTGCGGTGCATAAGTACAAAGATTCTCGTGAGCAATTCGAGATGCGTACTCACAAACGTCTAATCGACATTGTGAATCCAACTCCGCAAACAGTTGATGCACTTATGCGTTTAGATTTACCATCCGGTGTAGATATCGAAATCAAACTTTAATTCAAATAGAAAACACATATTATAGGAGGTGTGACGAATGACCAAAGGAATCTTAGGTAGAAAAATTGGTATGACGCAAGTATTCGCAGAAAACGGTGATCTTATCCCTGTAACTGTTGTTGAGGCTGCTGCTAACGTTGTTCTTCAGAAGAAGACTACTGACACGGATGGCTATGAAGCAATCCAAATCGGTTTTGACGACAAACGTGAGAAGCTTTCTAACAAACCAGAGAAAGGCCACGTTGCTAAAGCGGAAACTGCTCCTAAGCGCTTCGTAAAAGAATTACGCGGTGTGGAGTTAGATGCGTATGAAGTTGGTCAGGAAGTCAAAGTTGATATTTTCGCAAATGGAGATATCGTAGATGTAACAGGAACATCAAAAGGTAAAGGATTCCAAGGGGCTATCAAACGCCACGGACAATCACGCGGACCAATGACTCACGGTTCACGTTACCACCGTCGTCCTGGTTCAATGGGACCTGTTGATCCAAACCGAGTATTCAAAGGTAAACTTCTTCCAGGACGTATGGGCGGAGAGCAAATCACTGTCCAAAATCTTGAGATCGTTAAAGTTGATGCAGAACGCAATCTTCTTTTGATCAAAGGTAACGTACCAGGAGCTAAAAAATCTCTAGTAACTGTAAAGAGTGCAGTTAAAACTAAATAACTCTCTTAGGAAAGGAGGAAACAAGTCATGCCAAAAGTAGCATTATTTAACCAAAACGGTTCTACTAACGGTGAAATCGAATTAAACGCTTCTGTGTTTGGAATTGAGCCAAACGAAAGCGTAGTATTCGATGCTATTCTTATGCAAAGAGCTTCCTTACGTCAAGGAACTCACAAAGTAAAAACTCGTTCTGAAGTACGTGGCGGAGGTCGTAAACCTTGGAGACAGAAGGGTACAGGTCGTGCTCGTCAAGGTTCTATCCGTTCACCACAATGGCGCGGAGGCGGTATCGTATTCGGTCCAACACCACGCAGCTATTCTTATAAATTACCTAAAAAAGTTCGCCGCTTGGCTATCAAGTCAGTATTGTCTTCTAAAGTAATCGACAACAACATCATCGTTCTTGAAGATCTTACTCTTGATGCAGTGAAAACGAAAGAATTCGCAGGCATCCTTAAAGGGTTATCTGTTGAGAAGAAAGCGTTGATCGTCACTGCGGATGCAAACGAAACAGTTGCTTTATCTGCTCGTAACATCCCTGGAGTAACAGTTGTTGAAGCTAACGGTATCAACGTTCTTGACGTTGTCAACCACGACAAACTTCTGATCACTAAAGCAGCGGTTGAAAAAGTAGAGGAGGGACTTGCATAATGAAAGATCCTCGTGATGTTCTAAAGCGCCCTATCATTACTGAACGTTCTGCTGATCTAATGACAGAGAAGAAGTACACGTTCGAAGTTGATGTCAGAGCTAACAAGACAGAAGTGAAAGACGCTGTTGAAGAGATCTTTGGAGTGAAAGTTGAGAAAGTCAACGTTCAAAACTACAAAGGTAAATCAAAACGCGTTGGACGCTACACTGGTATGACTAGCCGTCGCAGAAAAGCGATCGTGAAATTAACTGCTGACAGCAAAGAAATCGAAATTTTTGAAGCGTAAATCTTAAAAAGAAGGAGGGAAATTCAAAATGGCGATTAAAAAGTATAAACCAACCAGTAATGGTCGTCGTGGCATGACTACTTCAGATTTTGCTGAAATCACGACTGACAAACCAGAAAAATCGTTGCTTGCACCGCTTCACAGAAAAGGCGGACGTAACAACCAAGGTAGATTGACTGTTCGTCATCAAGGTGGCGGTCACAAACGTCAATACCGTATCATCGACTTTAAGCGTGATAAAGACGGTATACCTGGACGCGTTGCTACAATCGAGTATGATCCAAACCGTTCAGCGAACATCGCTCTTGTAAACTATGCAGATGGTGAGAAACGTTACATTCTTGCTCCGAAAGGAATCCAAGTTGGTACTGAAGTTACTTCTGGACCAGAAGCTGACATCAAACCAGGTAATGCTCTTCCACTTATCAACATCCCAGTTGGTACAGTTGTGCATAACATTGAATTAAAACCAGGTAAAGGTGGACAATTAGTTCGTTCTGCTGGTACTTCTGCTCAAGTTCTAGGTAAAGAAGGTAAATACGTTCTTGTACGTTTGAACTCTGGTGAAGTACGCATGATCCTTTCTGCTTGCCGTGCGACTATCGGTCAAGTTGGAAACGAACAACACGAACTAATCAACATCGGTAAAGCTGGACGTTCTCGCTGGAAAGGCGTACGCCCAACAGTTCGTGGTTCTGTAATGAACCCTAACGATCACCCACACGGCGGTGGTGAAGGACGCGCTCCAATCGGACGTAAATCACCAATGTCTCCATGGGGTAAACCGACTCTTGGATTCAAGACTCGTAAGAAAACCAACAAGTCTGATAAATTCATTGTACGTCGTCGTAAAAACAAGTAACGGGGTTGTCTACGGTTCATTTAGGACCGTAGTTCAATCACGAAGGGAGGTTCCACAATGGCTCGCAGCTTAAAAAAAGGACCATTTGTTGATGATCATTTGATGGCTAAAGTCGAGAAATTGAATGAAACTGACAAAAAGCAAGTCGTAAAAACTTGGTCTCGTCGTTCTACAATTTTCCCACAATTCATCGGTCACACAATCGCTGTCTATGACGGACGCAAACATGTACCTGTTTTCATTTCTGAAGATATGGTAGGTCACAAATTGGGCGAATTCGCACCAAGCCGTACTTACAAAGGTCATGCTAGTGACGATAAAAAAACAAGACGCTAATGAGAGGAGGCTTTTAAATGCAAGCTAAAGCTGTCGCAAGAACAGTCCGTATTGCTCCTCGTAAAGCACGTCTAGTAATGGACCTGATCCGAGGTAAGCAAGTAGGAGAAGCAGTTTCTATCTTAAACCTTACACCTAAGGCTGCTTCACCAATTATTGAAAAAGTATTAAAATCTGCTATCGCAAATGCTGAGCACAACTACGAGTTGGACGCTAACAGCCTAGTGATTACTCAAGCATTCGTTGACGAAGGTCCAACACTTAAGAGATTCCGTCCACGTGCTATGGGTCGTGCGAGCGCAATTAACAAACGTACTAGCCACATTACAATCGTTGTATCAGAAAAGAAGGAGGGATAATCCGTGGGTCAAAAGGTAAATCCAGTAGGTCTTCGTATTGGCGTCATTCGTGATTGGGAATCTAAATGGTTCGCAGGAAAAGATTACGCTGACTTCTTACATGAAGACTTGAAAATCCGTGAATTCATCAGCAAGCGTTTGTCTGACGCGTCTGTTTCTAAAGTAGAAATCGAACGTGCTGCAAACCGCGTAAATATCACAATCCACACGGCTAAACCAGGTATGGTAATTGGTAAAGGCGGATCTGAAGTTGAAGCACTTCGTAAAGCTCTTAACAGCCTAACTGGCAAACGTGTACACATCAACATTCTTGAAATCAAGAGAGCAGATCTTGATGCTCAGCTAGTTGCTGAAAACATCGCTCGTCAACTTGAAAATCGTATTTCATTCCGTCGTGCACAAAAACAAACAATCCAACGCACAATGCGTGCTGGAGCACAAGGAATCAAAACAATGGTTTCTGGTCGTCTTGGCGGTGCAGATATTGCTCGTTCTGAATATTACAGTGAAGGTACTGTTCCATTGCACACACTTCGTGCTGACATCGACTATGCTACTGCTGAAGCTGATACTACTTATGGTAAGCTTGGCGTAAAAGTATGGATCTATCGTGGAGAAGTCCTTCCAACTAAGAAGAATACTGCGGAAGGAGGAAAATAATATGTTATTGCCAAAACGCGTGAAGTATCGCAGAGAACATCGTGGAAAAATGCGTGGTCGTGCAAAAGGCGGCACTGAAGTACATTTCGGTGAGTTCGGTATCCAAGCTCTTGAAGCTTCTTGGATCACTAACCGTCAAATCGAAGCTGCTCGTATTGCTATGACTCGTTACATGAAACGTGGCGGTAAAGTTTGGATTAAAATTTTCCCTTCTAAGCCATACACAGCTAAACCTCTAGAGGTCCGCATGGGTTCCGGTAAAGGTGCTCCAGAAGGCTGGGTAGCTGTAGTAAAACCGGGCAAAGTTTTATTTGAAATTTCTGGTGTGTCTGAAGAAGTTGCTCGTGAAGCTCTTCGTCTTGCATCTCACAAATTGCCAATTAAAACGAAGTTCGTAAAACGTGAAGAAATTGGTGGTGAATCAAATGAAAGCTAATGAAATTCGTGACCTTACCACTGCTGAAATTGAACAAAAAGTAAAGTCTCTTAAAGAAGAACTTTTCAATCTTCGTTTCCAATTAGCGACTGGGCAGCTTGAAAACACTGCTCGCATTCGTGAAGTGCGTAAATCAATCGCACGCATGAAAACTGTGATTCGTCAAAGAGAAATCGCTGCTAATAAATAATAATTAGAGGGGAGGCCCCGCAAACATGAGCGAACGTAACCAACGTAAAGTGTATCAAGGTCGTGTTGTTTCTGACAAAATGGATAAAACCATCACTGTTGTAGTTGAAACATACAAAAAGCATTCACTTTATGGCAAACGTGTAAGATACTCTAAAAAGTTCAAAGCACATGATGAAAACAACCAAGCAAAAATCGGAGACATCGTAAAGGTCATGGAAACTCGTCCATTATCTGCGACTAAACGCTTTCGTCTAGTTGAAGTTGTCGAAGAAGCTGTTATTATCTAATAAAGTTCGGATTTCTTTTTCCGAAGGGAGGTAACATTAATGATTCAACAGGAGACTCGTTTAAAAGTAGCTGACAACTCTGGCGCACGCGAAGTACTAACGATTAAAGTTCTTGGTGGCTCTGGACGTAAAACGGCTAACATCGGTGATGTCATTGTTTGTACGGTTAAACAAGCAACACCAGGAGGCGTTGTCAAAAAAGGTGAAGTTGTGAAAGCAGTTATCGTTCGTACTAAGAGCGGAGCTCGCAGAAACGATGGATCTTACATCAGTTTTGATGAAAATGCATGTGTCATCATCCGTGACGACAAGAGCCCACGTGGAACTCGTATCTTCGGACCAGTAGCACGTGAACTTCGTGAAAACAACTATATGAAAATTGTTTCTTTAGCACCAGAAGTACTTTAATGAATACAATCCGCGACTCAAGGAGGTGCGATTAAATGCATGTTAAAAAGGGCGATAAAGTAGTGGTTATCTCTGGTAAAGATAAAGGTAAACAAGGTGTCATCCTTGCTGCTTTCCCTAAAAAGGACCGTGTTTTAGTAGAAGGTATTAACCTTGTGAAAAAACACTCTAAACCAACTCAAGCTAACCCTCAAGGCGGAATTTCTGAACAAGAAGCGCCGATCCACGTATCAAACGTAATGCCGCTTGATCCTAAAACGGGTGAAGTGACACGTATTGGATATAAAGTTGAGGACGGAAAGAAAGTCCGTGTAGCGAAAAAATCTGGGCAAGTTCTAGATAAATAGTAAATAAGGAAGGGAGGTCTTTCTCATGAACCGCCTTAAAGAAAAGTATGTTAAAGAAATTACACCTGCATTAGTTTCTAAGTTTGAATACAAATCAGTAATGCAAGTGCCAAAAATCGAAAAAATCGTGATCAACATGGGTGTTGGTGACGCCGTTCAAAACGCTAAAGCAATCGATACTGCTGTTGAAGAATTAACGTTTATCGCTGGTCAAAAACCTGTCGTTACTCGTGCGAAGAAGTCTATTGCTGGATTCCGTCTACGTGAAGGAATGCCAATCGGTGCGAAAGTAACACTTCGCGGAGAGCGCATGTACGATTTCCTTGATAAACTTATTTCTGTATCTTTACCACGTGTACGTGACTTCCGCGGGATTTCTAAGAAATCTTTCGACGGTCGTGGAAACTACACGCTTGGTATTAAAGAACAGTTAATCTTCCCAGAAATTGATTACGATAAAGTAACAAAAGTCCGCGGTATGGATATCGTTATCGTTACGACTGCCAACACGGATGAAGAAGCACGTGAGTTATTAACTCAAGTAGGTATGCCGTTCCAGAAATAATCAATGAAAGGGAGGCGAAATCGTGGCTAAAAAGTCTATGATTGCGAAACAACAACGCAAACAAAAGTTTAAAGTTCAAGAGTATACGCGCTGCGAACGTTGTGGACGTCCACATTCAGTAATTCGCAAGTTTAAACTTTGCCGTATTTGTTTCCGCGAACTTGCATATAAAGGACAAATTCCTGGCGTTAAAAAAGCCAGCTGGTAATCCCCATAAATGGGAAGGAGGTTATTAAATAATGGTTATGACAGATCCGATTGCAGATTTGCTGACTCGTATTCGCAATGCGAACATGGTACGTCATGAGAAGCTAGAAGTACCGGCTTCAAAAATCAAAAGAGAAATTGCTGAAATTTTAAAGCGTGAAGGTTTTATCCGTGACGTTGAGTACGTCGAAGACAGCAAACAAGGAATTATCCGTTTGTTCCTTAAATACGGCCAAAACAACGAACGTGTTATCACTGGTCTTAAAAGAATCAGTAAACCTGGTTTACGCGTATATGCGAAATCAAATGAAGTACCACGTGTACTTAACGGACTTGGAATCGCAATTATTTCTACATCACAAGGTGTTTTATCGGACAAAGAAGCCCGTGCTAAACAAGCTGGTGGAGAAGTACTTGCTTACGTATGGTAAAAAAAGTTTAAGATGAATGGAGGTGCTTGGTATGTCTCGTATAGGTAAAAAGCTAATCGAGATCCCTTCAGGAGTAACTGTGACAAACAACGATAACACAGTGACAGTAAAGGGACCAAAAGGTGAACTAACTCGTGCATTTCACCCTGATATGGAAATTAAAATTGAGGACAACGTCTTAACTGTAAGCCGTCCGTCTGAAAATAAAGAACACCGTGCATTACATGGTACAACACGTAGCTTAATTGCAAACATGGTTGAAGGTGTATCTAAAGGTTTCGAAAGAGGTTTAGAACTAATCGGTGTCGGTTACCGTGCTGCTAAATCTGGAAACAAACTTGTTCTTAACGTTGGATACTCTCACCCAGTTGAAATCGTTCCTGAGGCTGGAGTTGAAGTAGAAGTTCCATCTCAAACGAAAGTAATCGTTAAAGGTATCGATAAAGAGCGTGTAGGAGCTCTAGCTTCTAACATCCGCGCTGTCCGTGCTCCAGAGCCTTACAAAGGTAAAGGAATTCGTTACGAAGGTGAATTCGTTCGCCGTAAAGAAGGAAAAACTGGTAAGTAAGATCGCTTAATGTGAAGAAAGGAGTGACTCGGATGATTACGAAAACTAGCAAAAACGCTACTCGTCTTAAAAGACACGCTCGTGTTCGTGCGAAACTTTCAGGTACTGCTGAAAGACCTCGCCTTAACGTTTTCCGTTCTAACAAGAACATCTACGCTCAAGTAATTGATGATGTTAACGGTGTAACACTTGTAAGTGCTTCTACTCTTGATAAAGAGTTAAAGATCGAGAATAGTTCTGACGCTGCAGCTGCTACTAAAGTTGGCGAACTTGTTGCAAAACGTGCTGTTGAAAAAGGCATCTCTAACGTGGTATTTGACCGCGGAGGATACTTATATCATGGACGTGTAAAAGCTCTAGCTGAAGCTGCTCGTGAGGCTGGACTTAAATTTTAATAAAAGAAGGAGGGACACATCCGAATGAGTCGTATTGACCCAAGCAAATTAGAGTTAGAAGAACGCTTAGTTACGGTTAACCGGGTAGCGAAAGTTGTTAAAGGTGGACGTCGTTTCCGTTTTGCAGCTTTAGTTGTTGTCGGTGACAAAAACGGTCATGTAGGATTCGGTACTGGTAAAGCACAAGAAGTACCAGAAGCGATCCGCAAAGCTGTTGAAGACGCGAAAAAGAATTTAATTGAAGTACCAATGGTTGGAACTACAATTCCACATGAAATCATCGGTCGATTCGGTGCAGGAAACGTTCTATTGAAGCCTGCTTCAGAAGGTACAGGAGTTATCGCTGGAGGCCCAGTGCGTGCGGTACTTGAGCTTGCTGGTCTAGCTGATATCCTTTCTAAATCTCTAGGTTCTAATACACCGATCAACATGATCCGCGCAACACTTCAAGGTTTAAGTGAACTTAAACGTGCTGAAGATGTAGCGAAGCTTCGTGGAAAATCTGTAGAAGACCTGTTAGGATAAGGAGGGAACAATAATGGCAAATAAATTAGAAATTACCCTCAAACGCAGTGTAATCGGTCGCCCGGAAGATCAGCGTGTCACTGTTCGTACTCTTGGTCTAAAGAAAACAAACCAAACAGTCGTACATGAAGACAATGCAGCGATCCGCGGCATGATTAACAAGGTGTCTCATTTAGTTTCTGTTAAAGAACAATAAAACATTTTTAATCGATAAGGAGGTGCCCAAATGAAACTTCATGAATTGAAGCCTTCAGAAGGTTCACGTAAAGTACGCAACCGTGTTGGTCGTGGTATTGGATCAGGTAACGGTAAAACTTCTGGTAAAGGTCATAAAGGTCAAAACGCTCGTTCTGGCGGCGGTGTACGCCCTGGATTCGAAGGTGGTCAAATGCCTTTATTCCAACGCCTTCCAAAACGTGGTTTTACAAACATCAACCGTAAAGATTACGCGGTAATCAACTTAGACAGATTAAACAGTTTTGACGAAGGAACGGAAGTCACTCCTGAACTTCTTCTAGAGACTGGTGCAATAAGCAAGTTAAAAGCAGGAGTAAAAATTCTTGGCAACGGTAAATTAGAAAAAAAATTAACTGTAAAAGCCAATAAATTCTCTGCTTCTGCTAAAGAAGCGATTGAAGCTGCTGGCGGTACAGCCGAGGTGATCTAACTTGTTTAAGACAATCTCCAATTTTATGCGTGTGAAAGATATACGGAATAAGATTATATTTACACTTTTAATGTTAGTCGTCTTTCGTATAGGTGCTTTCATCCCTGTGCCTAATGTGAACGCCGAAGTTCTCCAGGCACAGGATCAAATGAGTGTTTTCGGAATCCTCAATACGTTTGGGGGCGGGGCACTTTTCCAATTCTCCATTCTTGCAATGGGGATTATGCCGTATATCACTGCTTCGATCATCATCCAGCTCTTGCAGATGGATGTTGTACCGAAGTTTACTGAGTGGTCAAAGCAAGGAGAGGTTGGCCGCCGAAAATTAGCACAATTCACAAGGTATTTTACAATTGTTCTAGGATTTATCCAGGCGTTAGGAATGTCATATGGATTTAACAATATGGCAGGAGGCATGCTGATTGAAAACCCAGGTGTTTCAACGTATCTCTTAATTGCGGTCGTACTCACTGCGGGAACAGCATTTTTAATGTGGCTGGGAGAGCAGATTACTGCTCACGGTGTTGGTAACGGTATTTCGATTATTATCTTTGCCGGTATCATCGCAGGTATCCCTCAAACATTAAAGCAAGTGTACGCTCAGCAATTTGTAGGTGGAGATGGACAGCTGTTCATGCAAATCCTGAAAATTGCCCTTATTGTGATTGCTATTCTTGTCATTGTTATCGGTGTTATTTACATTCAAATGGCAGTGAGAAAGATTGCGATTCAATATTCAAAAGGAACTGGCCGTGCACAAATGTCTGCTAGTCAAGCAACGCACCTTCCATTGAAAGTGAATCCAGCAGGGGTGATTCCAGTCATCTTTGCCGTTTCGTTCATTATTACTCCGCAGACGATCGCATCGTTCTTCGGAACAAATAATGTGACAACCTGGATAACTAACAACTTTGACTATACTAAGCCAATCGGTATGACGATTTATGTAGCACTGATTGTTGCTTTCACATATTTTTATGCCTTTGTCCAAGTAAACCCTGAACAAATGGCTGAAAATCTGCAAAAGCAGGGTGGCTATATCCCGGGAGTTCGTCCAGGGAAAATGACTCAAGATAGAATTACGAGCATTTTGTACCGACTCACGTTTGTGGGCGCCATTTTCTTAGCCGTGATTTCAATACTTCCTATCTTTTTCATTCAATTCGCTGGATTACCTTCCGCTGCACAAATTGGCGGCACAAGTCTTCTCATTGTTGTAGGTGTTGCACTTGAAACAATGAAACAGCTTGAAAGCCAATTAGTGAAACGAAACTACCGTGGATTTATGAAATAAAACAGAGGGCTGGGCTGCTGCCCAACCTCTCTAAGTAAGGAAGGGGAAATCCGAAATGAACTTAGTCTTAATGGGGCTTCCGGGTGCTGGTAAAGGCACTCAGGCAGAACGAATTGTTGATGATTATGGGATCCCTCATATCTCAACAGGAGATATGTTCCGTGCTGCTATGAAAGAGGAGACACAACTTGGGCTCGAAGCAAAATCCTTTATCGATAAAGGAGAGCTTGTTCCTGATGAGGTCACAATCGGTATTGTTAGAGAAAGACTTGGCAAGAATGATTGTGAACAAGGTTTTCTTCTGGACGGATTTCCGCGAACAGTCGCTCAGGCTGAAGCTTTAGAAGACATTCTAAAGGACCTTGGCAGAACGATTGATTATGTCATTAATATTAAAGTCGATAAAGATGCTTTGATGGAGCGTCTGACTGGCCGAAGAATTTGCAAAGATTGCGGAGCAACATATCATTTAGTATTCAATCCACCTGCGAAAGAAAATGTTTGTGACAAGTGTGGAGGCGAGCTTTATCAACGTGCAGATGATAATGCAGAAACCGTTTCGACAAGACTTGAAGTGAACTTAAAGCAGACTGAACCTTTACTGAACTTCTATTCAGAAAAAGGATATCTTGTAAACATTGATGGTGCGAAGCACATTAACGATGTTTACGCTGATATCAAGGACCTGCTTGGGGGATTAAATAAATGATTATCTGTAAAACTCCTCGCGAGCTTGAAATTATGAGAGAAGCTGGACGCATTGTCGCACTGACTCATGAAGAGCTGAAGAAACACATAAAACCAGGTATTTCGACAAAAGAATTGGATCAAATTGCCGAACGTTTTATTACAAAGCAGGGTGCAATCCCATCTTTTAAAGGGTATAATGGTTTTCGCGGGAGCATTTGCGTTTCGGTGAATGAAGAACTCGTTCACGGTATTCCTGGTAAACGGGTTTTACGTGATGGAGACATCATTAGTATTGATATCGGCGCAAAGTTAAATGGCTATCATGGTGACTCTGCTTGGACTTATCCAGTTGGGGTAATCAGTGATGAGGACCGCAAACTACTGGAAGTCACAGAGGAATCTCTATATAAGGGCTTACAGGAAGCAAAGCCAGGTGAACGTCTGTCAAACATTTCCCATGCCATACAAACGTATGTTGAAGGTGAGAATTTCTCAGTTGTTAGAGAATATGTTGGACATGGGGTCGGACAGGATCTTCATGAGGACCCTCAAATTCCTCATTATGGTCCGCCGAACAAAGGCCCACGGCTCAAACCTGGAATGGTGTTGGCCATCGAACCGATGGTGAACGCAGGCAGCCGATATGTGAAAACACTGGCTGATAACTGGACGGTTGTAACGGTTGATGGGAAAAAGTGTGCTCACTTTGAGCATACGATTGCGATTACAGATACAGGTTTTGATATACTGACTAAGATTTAGGTCTTCACTGAAGCCTTTCAGGCCCAAATCGGGCAGGTTGTCTGTATAGTCCAAGGAAAGAACAAGATCAGTATACAGTTGTTATCGGCGTGTTCGATGGCTGCCATGTACTAATCGCAGACGGAGAAAAGCGTAAATTCATTCTCCTAAGAAAAAATATCAATCATTTAACCTTTTATGATTGCGTATCTCCGGAAGTTCAGAACAGTATATTCAAAACAGGTCGGGTGATAGATGGACAATTGAGAACATCTCATTTGGACATTTATCAGAGAGCAAGTTACTGATTTGAAGAAGGGAGAACACTTGAATGGCGAAAGACGATGTAATTGAAGTGGAAGGTACTGTAGCAGAAACTTTGCCAAATGCAATGTTCAAAGTTGAACTAGAGAATGGTCATACAGTTTTGGCTCATGTATCAGGAAAAATCCGTATGCACTTCATTCGCATTTTACCTGGAGACAAAGTTACGGTAGAATTATCTCCATATGACTTAACTCGTGGTAGAATTACGTACCGTTACAAATAAAGCAACTCCGGAAGAAGGAGGTTGGAAACACATGAAAGTGAGACCATCTGTTAAACCTATCTGTGAAAAATGTAAAGTGATTCGCAGAAAAGGAAAAGTAATGGTGATCTGTGAAAACCCAAAACATAAACAAAAACAAGGCTAATAACAAGGAGGTGCCCAAATCATGGCTCGTATTGCTGGTGTAGATATTCCACGTGATAAGCGTGTTGTCATTTCTTTAACATATGTTTTTGGAATTGGTCGTACGACGGCTCAACAAGTCCTTAAAGAAGCAGGTGTTTCTGAAGACACTCGCGTTCGCGATCTAACTGAAGACGAACTAGGTAAAATCCGTGATATCATTGACAAACTTAAAGTAGAAGGTGACCTTCGTCGTGAAGTTTCACTTAACATTAAGCGTCTAATTGAAATCGGAAGCTACCGCGGAATCCGTCATCGTAGAGGACTTCCTGTTCGTGGACAAAACACAAAAAACAACGCGCGCACTCGTAAAGGTCCGCGTCGTACTGTAGCTAACAAGAAAAAATAAGTAAAGGAGGTAGTTAAAGAATGGCTGCTGCTCGTAAACAAAATACGCGTAAACGTCGCGTGAAAAAGAATATTGAAGCTGGAATCGCTCATATCCGTTCCACTTTCAACAACACGATTGTAACGATTACTGATGTTCATGGAAACGCAATTTCTTGGTCAAGTGCTGGTGCATTAGGATTCAGAGGTTCTCGTAAATCTACTCCTTTCGCTGCACAAATGGCTGCTGAAACTGCTGCTAAAGGTTCTATCGAACATGGTCTTAAAACACTTGAAGTAACTGTTAAAGGTCCTGGTTCTGGTCGTGAAGCTGCAATTCGTGCGCTTCAAGCTGCAGGTCTTGAAGTTACTGCAATCAGAGACGTAACTCCAGTTCCTCATAACGGATGCCGTCCACCAAAACGTCGCCGCGTGTAATTTGTTTGTATAGATTTTGTGTCCCTGTCAATAATGGGTTATGATACAGTTATTTATGAGACGAATACACGACTCGTTGCCTGAGCACATACGGGACTAAACAATGAGGAATTTCGGATGGAATCTCATATGATTCTATTCGAGGTTTCGACGTTTTGAAGGAGGGTTTTATTAGATGATCGAAATTGAAAAACCAAAAATCGAAACGGTTGAAATCAGCGACGATGCCAAGTATGGCAAGTTTGTCGTAGAGCCACTTGAGCGTGGATATGGTACCACTTTAGGGAACTCCCTTCGTCGTATCCTTTTATCCTCACTTCCTGGTGCAGCTGTAACATCGATCCAGATAGATGGTGTCTTACACGAATTCTCAACGATCGAAGGCGTGGTTGAAGATGTTACAACGATTATCTTAAACATTAAAAAGCTTGCACTCAAAATCTACTCTGAAGAAGAGAAGACGCTTGAAATTGATGTACAAGATGAAGGAACTGTAACAGCTGCTGATATTACACACGACAGCGATATTGAAATCTTAAATCCAGATCTTCACATCGCAACTCTTGGCAAAAATGCGAGCTTCCGTGTTCGTTTGACTGCACAAAGAGGTCGCGGGTATAATCCTGCTGATGCAAACAAAAGAGACGATCAGCCTATCGGCGTGATTCCGATCGACTCAATCTATACACCTGTATCTCGTGTAACTTATCAAGTGGAGAACACCCGTGTTGGGCAAATCACAAACTATGATAAATTAACACTAGATGTATGGACTGATGGAAGCACAGGACCGAAAGAAGCGATCGCTCTAGGTTCTAAGATTTTAACTGAACACCTAAATATTTTCGTTGGGTTAACTGACGAAGCTCAGCATGCAGAAATCATGGTTGAAAAAGAAGAAGACCAAAAAGAAAAAGTGCTTGAAATGACAATTGAAGAGCTTGATCTTTCTGTTCGTTCTTACAACTGTTTGAAGCGTGCGGGTATTAACACTGTTCAAGAGCTTGCTAACAAGACAGAAGAGGATATGATGAAAGTTCGTAACCTTGGACGTAAATCTCTTGAAGAAGTGAAAGCGAAACTAGAAGAACTTGGACTGGGTCTTCGTAAAGACGATTGACTAGTTTCATTGTGAACTAGGATTTTCGTGTGTTTTTTATTCATACAGCATCTCTAATTAAGGAGGGGACATCACATGGCATACAGAAAGCTAGGACGCACTAGTGCACAACGTAAAGCAATGCTTCGTGACCTAACGACTGATTTGATCATCAACGAACGCATCGAAACAACTGAAACACGTGCGAAAGAACTTCGCTCTGTAGTTGAAAAAATGATCACTCTTGGCAAACGCGGAGATCTTCATGCTCGCCGTCAAGCTGCAGCTTACATTCGTAACGAAGTAGCTAACGCTGAAACAAACCAAGATGCACTTCAAAAATTATTCGCTGACGTTGCAACTCGCTACGAAGATCGCCAAGGTGGATACACTCGTATCATGAAGCTTGGACCTCGTCGCGGCGATGGCGCACCAATGGCTGTCATTGAATTAGTTTAATCACATATCGTGTATCTAAGAAAGGGCGGGACAGTTCATAACTGGATCTATGCCCTTTTTTAGATACTACGGCTTTTTAGCAATAGGCAAAGTAGAGGTTGAGCTGAGAGGAGGTCCGGTAGAGATGGAGAAGACATTAATTGACGTAAAAGACATTGTATTTCGTTATCACAAAGATGCGGACAAGCCCGCTTTAGACCAAGTGTCATTGCATGTGAATCAAAATGAATGGCTTGCCATTGTTGGCCACAACGGTTCAGGTAAATCCACACTTGCCCGTGTACTGAATGGGCTCATTTTACCGGATGCAGGAACGGTCAAGGTTGGTGAGATTGAGCTGAAAGAAGAAAGTGTTTGGGATATTCGCAAAAAGGTCGGCATGGTCTTTCAAAACCCAGACAACCAATTCGTTGGCTCAACGGTTCGTGATGATGTGGCTTTTGGTTTAGAAAATAACGGGGTTGAGCGGGAATTGATGATAGAGCGTGTAGATTGGGCTGTCAAACAGGTCAATATGCAGGAGTTTCTTGATCAAGAGCCGCACCATCTATCAGGCGGGCAAAAGCAGAGAGTAGCGATCGCTGGTGTACTTGCCGCAAGCCCTGACATCATGATCTTGGATGAAGCAACATCAATGCTTGATCCGATTGGCCGTGAAGAAGTGTTAGAAACCGTCAGACTACTGAAGGAACAAGGAACGGTCACGGTCATTTCCATCACACATGATTTAGACGAGGCTGCGAAGGCAGACCGCGTTATTGTGATGAATGGCGGGAAGAAATTTGCCGAGGGAACACCAGAGGAAGTATTTGAACTAGATGAACAGCTGGTTCAGATTGGACTTGATCTGCCATTTTCCTACCGGTTGAGTAAGCAATTGAAGCAGCAAGGTGTGCCGCTTGCAAATGCCCATTTGACACAAGAAGGATTGGTGAAAGAGCTATGGACATTACGATCAAAGAATTAGAGCATCGTTATCAAATGAAAACGCCGTTTGAGCGTCTCGCTTTGTATGATGTCAATGCTTCCATCAAAGAAGGCAGCTATGTTGCTGTCATTGGTCATACGGGTTCTGGCAAGTCGACATTGCTGCAACATTTAAATGGACTGCTCAAACCAACAAAGGGGAGCATTACGCTTGGAGATACCGTCTTACAAGCCAATAAAAAGCAGAAGGAACTGAAATCTCTTCGAAAAAAAGTAGGTATCGTGTTTCAATTTCCTGAACATCAGCTCTTTGAGGAGACCATTCTGAAGGATATCTGCTTTGGTCCGATGAATTTCGGCGTTCCAAAAGAAAAGGCAGAAGCTAAGGCTAAAGAAATGCTGAAGCTTGTAGGCCTTCCTGAATCCTTGTTATCTCGATCACCCTTTGAATTAAGCGGTGGTCAAATGAGACGTGTGGCGATTGCAGGTGTTCTAGCGATGGAGCCAGAAGTGCTTGTGCTTGATGAGCCGACTGCGGGATTAGATCCACGCGGACGTAAAGAAATCATGGACATGTTCTATGAGCTTCATCAAAAAGCCAACCTGACGACGATCCTTGTGACACACAGTATGGAAGATGCCGCTCATTATGCGGATCAAATGATTGTGATGCACAAAGGAACAGTAAAAGCGACAGGTACGCCGAGGGAGCTATTTGCCAATCGTACCGACATGTCTTCTTTCGGACTGGACCTCCCGGAAACGATCAAATTCCAGCAGGCTGTTGAAGAAAAACTGGGGATGACGTTTCCAAGACCGCTTCTGACCATGGATGAAATGGCAGAAGCCTTAACAGCTTTATATCAGGAGGACACGACATCATGATGGATAGTATGATTATCGGCAAATATGTGCCAGGTACATCCTTTGTCCATCGTCTTGATCCAAGGACAAAGCTGTTATCAATTTTCTTTTTTGTCTTTATTGTCTTTTTTGCGAATAACTACATCACTTACGGGCTTCTAGGGGTCTTTACGATCCTTGTGGTGATGGTGTCTCAGGTGCCGCTGTACTTTATTCTCAAAGGAATGAAACCCATCCTGTGGATTGTTCTGTTTACCTTTATTCTGCATATCTTCATGACAAAGGATGGCGCTTTGCTCTTTCACTTTGGTTTTCTGAATATTTATGAAGAAGGTCTAAAACAGGGGATTTTCATTTCACTCCGTTTTGTCTATCTCATCATGATGACAACACTTCTGACGTTGACCACAACGCCTATTGAAGTGACAGACGGTATGGAGAAGCTGCTGCATCCTTTCCGTAAAATCAAGCTACCTGTTCATGAACTTGCTCTTATGATGTCTATCTCTCTTCGATTTATTCCGACTTTACTCGAAGAAACAGACAAAATCATGAAAGCCCAAATGGCAAGAGGTGTTGATTTTACAAGCGGACCCGTGAAAGATCGTTTAAAAGCGATTGTTCCGTTGCTTGTCCCACTTTTCGTCAGTGCGTTTAAGCGTGCGGAGGAATTGGCGACCGCTATGGAAGCGAGAGGCTACCGCGGGGGAGAAGGGCGCACGAAATACCGTCAGCTTGTCTGGGGAATGAAAGACACGTTCACGCTGCTTCTATTCATCCTGTTAACAGCACTCCTTGTGCTGCTTAGAAATTAGGTGATGCCTAGATGAAAGTAAAATGTACCGTAGCATACGATGGGACACATTTTAAAGGTTATCAAGTGCAGCCAGGACAGCGTACTGTACAAACGGAGATTGAATCTGTTCTTGCTAGAATGCATAAACAAGATGAACTAATTCCGATTGTGGCTTCCGGCCGGACAGACAGTGGCGTTCACGCAAAGGGGCAGGTCATCCATTTTGACACCCCGCTTGCCATCCCGATGGAAAGATGGCCTTTTGCCCTCAACAGCTTGCTGCCAGATGACATTCGTGTTCTAAAGGCTGAAGAAGTGGATGAATCGTTTCATGCACGTTTTAGTGTCGTTTCGAAGGAGTACCGTTATAAGGTCTCAACGGAAACGCACCAAAATGTGTTCACTAGACAGTATGCCTGTCATTATCCTTACCGGCTTGATGCAGACAAAATGAGAGAAGCTGCTGGGCACCTGATTGGCACACACGATTTCACAAGCTTTTGTGCGTCCAATACAGAGGTTCAGGACAAGGTGAGGGAGATTTATGCCCTTGAGTGGAAAAACGTCTCAGACGGGCTTGAAATGCGTGTGAGAGGGAATGGCTTTTTATACAACATGGTGCGAATTATAGCCGGCACGTTACTTGAAATTGGTTCTGGTAAATTTCACCCTGAGGAGATAAAAGCCATGCTTGCCGCCCGAAATCGCGAAGCGGCAGGCAAGACTGCGCCCAGTCACGGACTGTATTTATGGGAAGTTTTCTATGACAACTAAACCAGGTGTAACATGTTCTTGACACAGGAAGCAGAAAGTTATAAGATATCATATGGTATGTATTTCAACCCCACAAATAAGCCCCGGAAGACTTATCTGTGTTTTGAAATAGAACGTAGCATTTGATTCAGGAAAATTCATTGATTTATTTAGGAGGGAAACTCATGCGTACAACACCAATGGCGAACGCAAGCACAATTGAGCGCAAATGGCTAGTGGTTGATGCGGCAGGCAAGACTCTAGGTCGTCTTTCTACTGAAGTAGCATCACTTTTGCGCGGTAAGCACAAACCAACTTATACACCACACGTTGACACAGGTGATCACGTGATCATCATCAATGCTGAGAAAATCGAATTAACTGGTAAGAAATTGACGGACAAAATTTACTACCGTCATACGATGCACCCAGGTGGTTTGAAACAAAGAACTGCTCTTGAGATGCGTACAAACTACCCTGAAAAAATGTTGGAGCTTGCTATCAAAGGTATGCTTCCAAAGGGTCCACTAGGTCGTCAAATGTTCAAAAAATTAAATGTGTACCGTGGTTCTGAGCATCCACATCAAGCACAACAACCTGAAGTTTACGAACTTCGCGGTTAATTATAAGGGAGGTTAACAATTTGGCACAGGTTCAATATTACGGTACAGGTCGTCGTAAAAGTTCTGTAGCGCGCGTTCGCTTAGTTCCAGGTGAAGGCCGTATCGTCGTTAATAATCGTGAAATTACTGAATACATTCCATTCGCTGCTTTAATCGAAGACGTGAAACAGCCTTTGAACATCACAGAAACAGCTAACAGCTACGATGTTCTTGTAAATGTTCACGGTGGTGGATTCTCTGGTCAAGCTGGAGCAATTCGTCACGGTATCTCTCGTGCTCTTCTAGAAGTAGATCCTGAGTACCGTACACCACTTAAACGTGCTGGACTTCTTACTCGTGACTCTCGTATGAAAGAGCGTAAGAAATACGGTCTTAAAGGCGCACGTCGCGCACCTCAGTTCTCAAAACGTTAATCAATTTTATATTGTATGGACGTTTTACAAAGGTTTGTACAGACAAACCCTATATGAAAAGCATCAGCATCCTGCTGGTGCTTTTTTATTTGTGTTTTTTTCTGTCTGGAAACATATAAAATAGGATCATAGTCAGGTTTCTGTTTAACAAATGATGTTAAAGGGGGATGGCATTTATGAATCTAACAACAGAAAGATGTCTCATTCGACCGTTTATTGAGGATGATTGGCAGGATGTCTATGCATATACATCTGATCTAGCGGTGATGAAGTATATGCCAGAAGGTGTTTTTTCTAGAGAAGAGGCGCAGGAATTTGTCAAAAATAATCGTCTTGAGACGGGCAAGAATTTTGCTGTTCTATTAAAAGAAGATCATACATGCATCGGGCATATCGTGTTTCATCCTTACTTTGGTGAGCACACATATGAAATTGGCTGGGTCTTCAATTCTGCATATCAAAACAAAGGCTATGCATCAGAAGCTGCATTTGCTGTCCTACATCATGGTTTTCACACAATGAATTTACATCGAATCATTGCCACTTGTCAGCCTGAAAATGTGCCGTCATGGAGAGTGATGGAGAAAATGGGTATGAGGAGAGAGGGATATTTTAAAAAATGTATACCACAAGGAAATGAGTGGTGGGATGAGTTTTATTATGCCATCTTACGAGAGGAATGGAAAACTTGATAAGTTTTCATGATATGAAGTAATTCGTCATTCCAAATATCCCTTGGCTTTCTCTATTGATATAATCAGGTCAAATAAGCAGAAGAGGGGCGCGGGCATGAGGATTTTTGATGCACATTTCCATATCATTGATTTTGATTTTCCCATTCAAGAAAACCAAGGGTATACACCGCCGAGTTATGTGGTGAATGATTATAGGAGAGAGACGGCTGATTTGGGGATTGTAGGTGGAGCGATTGTATCAGGGTCGTTTCAGGGCTTTGATCAAGGCTATTTGTTGAAAGCACTAGATGAAATGGGACCGGCTTTTTGCGGTGTGACACAATTACCTTTTACAGCAACTGAAAATGAAATTGTTCATTTGGATCAACATGGGGTGAAGGCTTTACGTTTTAATGTGAAGCGGGGCGGTTCGGAGGATATTTCGAAGCTCGATTATTTTGCGAGAAGGGTGTATGAGCTGGCTGGGTGGCATAGTGAGATTTACATAGACGCTAAGCATCTCCCTGACATCTCATCAACGCTTGAACAGCTGCCGGCCGTTTCCATTGATCATCTAGGCTTATCTGAAGAAGGTTTGCCGCATTTGCTCAAGCTGGTTGAAAAAGGGGTTCGAGTGAAAGCAACAGGTTTTGGACGCGTTGATTTAAACGTGGAACATGCGTTGACATCAATTTATCAAACGAATCCTGATGCACTGATGTTTGGTACAGACCTTCCATCTACAAGAGCGAAACGTCCATTTGAATACGGTGATATTGAATTGATTCAACATCTTTTTGATGAGGAAGCAGCGGATAAAATTTTATATGAAAACGCTGTTAATTGGTATTTTGGCGAATGAATAAAAGTTTCCGTTCCATTATAGGAGGTGTGTTCATTGAATCTGAATCAATTGACATTTAGAGAAGCCGTCCAAGGAGACCTCGACAACATCGTTTTGATGCTTTCAGATGACAAATTAGGCCAAAAGAGAGAACGCTACACTCGTCCATTATTAGAAAGCTACCTCAATGCCTTTCATTCGATCGAAGCGGATCCCAATATTGATTTAATCGTCGCTTGTGATCGGGAAGAGGTAGTCGGTGTTCTCCAATTAACAATGACTCCATTTCTAACGTATCAAGGAGGATGGAGAGCTTCAATAGAAGGAGTTCGCACAGCCTCGACTCATAGAGAAAGAGGAATTGGCACATTGTTGATAAAATGGGCTATTCAACGCGCAAATGACCGTGGGTGTCATATGATTCAGTTGACAACTGACAAACAGAGGCCAGAAGCACGCTGTTTTTATGAAAAATTAGGGTTTGAAGCCACGCATGATGGGATGAAGCTGCAGCTTGATTTCAAATAAAAAGCAGAAGGTGGCATCCCTCTGCTTTTTATGATTGTTTCACCGGAAACGCTTTGTATACATCTTGACGTTTATCTTTTGACTTCACAACTCCATCAACCAGTTCCTTTTGCCAAAGCGCTGTATCGTCTTTGTACACTTTAAAAGAGTGAGGCAGCTTTTTTTCTAGCTGTTTTCTTTTAAACGTGACGGATGGCTCGTCTTTAGCGTTCATCTGGAGTGTCACTTGCTCCACGTTATCGATAAGAATAAAAAGTGCCAATGCATTATATAAGTAGTTTTTTTCAATCGTATCCTTCTTATCAAACCAAAATGAATCAAATTGTTCTTCTGTATCATTGGTATTTTCTTTCACGCCGTATGTCACTTTTAGCGCTTTTTCATCTACGATTTCATACTCGCGAATCACGTTACCTGGAAGATCTGATAAAATAGCGCCGACTGCTCCATTGTCTCCAATATAAGAATTTTTATGTTTGGAGAGCTGTTTTAATGATATGTCTTCTATTCCTTTTATGTCGCTCTTTTGCTCGGTTGCTTGACTGTTGCAACCAGATAAGACGACTGTTAGTAGCAATAGGATATACATCCACTTCTTCATGAATTTTGCCCCTTTTCTATTCTTTCTATAATATATGTTCATTTTATCACAATTTTCCAATCCGTTAGCTCATTGATTTCCAATTACTGAACTGCATGTTTTGTTCAAACCAACGAACAATACAAAGAAAAAAGGAGTTCAGTCCATGGCAGAAGTTCTTTCATTTTATCAATTGAAAACAAAACGAGATGTCACGCTTGAAAAGAAGCTGTTGCGTACATTGTCTCTTCAACAGGTGACGGTCGCTTCCGAGAAATTCACGAGGAAGCTGTTCCCATTTGCAGATGATCCAGCTGGGATTATGAGTGATGGCTGTATTGATTTCGCTATTGAGGCTTTTTTAGCAGGTGGGAGATACGGTGAGTCGAGTAAGTATGGTGAATCATTCGATGATATAAAAAAGCGGTCAGTTCATGAAGAAGATGAGCTGGTTGAGGAGCTAGCAGGGTGTTTGCAATCGTGGGGGAATATGTTTCGAATGGAGCGTAAGATGTCGTGTCTGTATCCATTTGCTAAGGAATTTTTAAGTAAGTGGTGGCAGGAAGGCTTTCGGGAATCAGAAAAAAGGCATAAGCTTCGCCTGCACTAAGCATATTTCCAGCCCTTGTCCCATATCTATAAAATAATGGTGTATGGGAGGGACAGGGATGAAAAGAAAGCTGAAATGGACAGGGTTTTTAATCGGGTTTATTGTCCTCTTATTCTTATTCAGATTTCAGTTTCTAAATGATGATTCGTGGAAATCGTGGAACTTGCCTTTGAGCGGCAAGATCATCTATTTAGATCCGGGTCACGGCGGTCCAGATGGCGGTGCTGTTGGCGGCGAGTTGCTCGAAAAAGAGATTGCACTGGATGTGTCCATGAAGATAAGAGACTATTTGCAGGAGCAGGGAGCACTTGTTCTCATGACCCGGGAAGATGACTCTGATTTATCATCAAAGAATACAAAGGGTTATGCCAGAAAGAAAGCGGAGGACTTGAGAAACCGTGTGAAAGCCATCAACGAATCTGAAGCGGATCTCTATTTAAGCATTCATTTAAATGCGATCCCATCGAACAAATGGAGCGGGGCACAGACGTTCTTTTACGGAAAGTATGAAGAGAATGAAAAAGCAGCGAAGTTCATTCAAGATGAATTGCGCAACAACCTTGAAAACACAGATCGCAAGGCGAAGCGAATCAACGGGATTTATTTAATGCAAAATGTCACGAAGCCAGGAGCGCTTGTCGAAATCGGATTTCTATCGAATCCAAAAGAGGCTGGTCAGCTGGCGACTCCTAAATATCAGGATCAAATTGCTGCTTCGATTTATAAAGGCATTCTCAGATATTTAACAGAGCAAAAAGAGCCGCCTGAATAAGGGGCTTTTTCCTGTTTATCGCAGGCAAAGAGGACAGACATTGTAAGGATATGTATGATATACTTGAATTGTAAACGAATTCAATAAAGGGTGAGGTTCTGCTATGATCGGACAAGATGATGTGAGAAAACTAGTTGGGAAGATGGACGAACCTTTCCTTCATATACCGCTTGGTGAGCTGGATGCCATCAAGGAAATCAGCCTAAAGCCTGAAAAAGAGCATGTGAGCTTAAAAGTGGCGATTGCCAAAACCGGCACTGCTGAGCAGATGAAGCTGCAGCAAGACATCGTACAAGCTTTAAAAGCAGCGGGCGCGAACACTGTAGGACTTCGTTTTGAAGAACTGCCTCAAGAAACGCTTGAAAAATTTATGCCGTCACAGGATGAGGAAGAAAATTTGCTCAACTCTAAAAATCCGCCTGTGTTCTTAGCGATTGCGAGTGGAAAAGGCGGAGTTGGGAAATCAACTGTTTCCGTTAACCTGGCTGTGGCACTGGCTCGTCTAGGGAAAAAAGTGGGACTGATCGATGCTGATATTTACGGCTTTAGTGTACCGGATATGATGGGAATCACCGTCAGACCGACAGTTAAAGGGGAAAAGATTATTCCTGTGGAACGCTTTGGCGTCAAAGTGATTTCAATGGGCTTTTTTGTTGAAGAAAACGCACCGGTCATTTGGAGAGGACCGATGCTTGGTAAAATGCTAAACAACTTCTTCCACGAAGTAGAGTGGGGAGAATTAGATTACTTACTATTAGACCTTCCGCCTGGAACAGGTGATGTGGCACTTGATATTCATACGATGCTTCCGAGCTGTAAAGAAATCATTGTGACGACACCGCACCCAACAGCCGCTTTCGTTGCTGCTAGAGCAGGCGCAATGGCACTGCAAACAGATCACGAGGTGTTAGGGGTCGTTGAGAATATGAGTTACTATGAAAGCAAAAAAACAGGTGAGAAGGAATATGTCTTTGGAAAGGGCGGCGGGGACAAGCTGGCGGAGGAGCTGCGCGTATCAGTACTTGGTCAGATCCCTTTAAGACAGCCTGATTGGAATGAGGACGATTTTGCACCTTCTGTCTATGATGCGAGTCATCCGACAGGGGAAGTGTATCAACACATTGCCAATAAAGTCATTGAACAATTAACAGTGAAAGCATAATGAAAGCCCGAGTGGACCTTGTGCCACTCGGGTGATGTTTAACTGCCGCTTCCTTGTGAACCGGAATCATTGCTGCTTTCAGAGACTGCTTTTTTTAGCTCATCTTCGAATTTCTTCTTATAGAGAGGGCTGCTTAATGTTTCTGTGATGACTTTCTCTAAGTGTTTTCGGAACTCTTTGCTTTTGACCAGTTCACCGTATTTCTTTTCCATTTCAGGATCCTTGAGAATATCCATCATCATTTGTTGATAGTCAGGGTCCTTCATCAATTGTTTTAACATCTTTTCATGCTGTTGCTGCATGGATTTTGCGAAAGTCTCGGCAAATTTAGAATCCTCAAAGACCTTCTTCCAGAACTCTTTGCCTTTATCAGAAGTCAGTGTTTTCTCTATTGTTTTTTTCACAGTTTGTTCATCCATTACCAAAGCTTCATTCATTGCCTCGTCATTTAATAACTGTTGAATGGCCTTTTTACCGTCATCTGTTTTCAAAATATCGACGACCATTTTTTTCGTTTCGTCATAGTCCATATTAGATGAGGATTGGGTTTTGGGAGCACAAGCTGTTAGAGATAAAAGAAGAAAACAGCTCATTATACGCAAGATGCCTTTTGACATACTGTGGCTCCTTTCGTTACATGTCTTACTTTTAATATGAATGTTTCACGTGAATTTATACATAACAAAAATAGGGGTTGGGTCAATTCAATGAAAAGTCGGGATTTAGTTCGTTTTTTCTTCTCTGTGCTGGCTGTTGGAGCGGTCATTACAAGCGTGGTAGGTTTTGCGCTGGAGTGGGGGAAATATCAGAAGCTGTTTGTATCGTTTGAGATTTTAGAGATTGCGTCTGTGTTATTTTGGTTTATTGGTGTGGGGATGATCTTTAGTGTAATCAGTCAGATGGGGTTTGTTGTCTTTTTGACAGTGCACCGGTTTGCGCTGGAGATTTTCAGGTCGCATTCTTTATGGAATACCATTCAGTTATTCCTTGTGATTTTCGTGCTGTTTGATTTAGCTTATTTGCGGTTTTTGTTTTTCGGGGAGAATGAATCATTTCTTCCATACTTGTGGCTGCCTGTTTTTATCGGTGTGTTTGCATTGATCGTGTCTTATTTTAAACAGCAGCAGTCCTCTAAGAAAACATTTATTTCTGCAATGTTTCTCATGGTCGTCATCACGTCGTTAGAATGGTTTCCGGCGCTTAGAGTCAATGAAGAGGACTGGCTGTATTTAATGCTATTCCCGCTATTAGGTTGTAATGCGTTTCAGTTATTAGCTATGCCGCGGTTTTCAAAAGCAAAAGCTACTTAACCTCAGTTGACTTTGTTTTTGTATTAGAGATAAGTTCGCCAACCGTGACGTTTCTTAAATTCTTATCTTTTAAGTGTTTTAAAATAGCTGGTAAGGCTTGAGCGGTTTGGGTGGCTGAATCTGAGGCGTGAAGGAGAATAATGTCTCCGCTTTTCATTCGATCATTTACATTATGAACAATCTGGTCGACGCCCGGGTTCAGCCAATCTTGAGAATTGATGCTGTAATGGACAACGGTATAGCCATACTGTGTTGCAATTTTCAATACCGTTTCATTAAATTGCCCAGTTGGCGGTCTTAATAATTGAATGTCTTCCAGTCCAAGCTTTTGAAATGTATTTTGTGCACGGACAAGATCACGCTTAATTTCGTTTTCTTCAAGCTGGCTATAATTTTTATATGCATAGCCAAGGCTGCCAATTTGATGGCCGTCCTCTTTAATCCTTTTCACAATATCCGGGTGACGCTCAGCCCAAGAAGCAGACAGAAAGAAAGTGGCGTTCTTTATATCGTACTCTCGGAGGACATTTAAAATAGGAACAGCCTTCTCGTCTCCCCAGCCAATATTAAACGTAAGGGATGCGTGTTTTGATGAGGTCTCTCCTTTATAAATTGCTCGGGGCCCTTGTTCTGTTTTAAATACCGACAGCGGCGGTGCCTTTTGTACATAAAAAAAGGTTGCAGCTGCAAGGGCTGCTACAAGAATAATGACTACTTGCTTCAGCCGTTTAATAGGCAACACATATAATCGACTCAATTCAAACACTCCTGCCTTGTCCAAGATTGTTACTTGATTGTATGCAGGACAAGGGTTTAACATGCACGATAAAACTATTTTAAAAAAAGTTCTGAAAAGGCGTTGACCAACAGAATGTTTTCGTGATATATTATTAATCGTCGCTGACACACAGTGACAAACACAAACGCTTCGGGAAATAAACTTGAAAAAAGTTGTTGACATAAGATGAAGCGAAATGTTATATTATTAAAGCCGCTAAGAACGGCGAAGATGATCTTTGAAAACTAAACAAGACAAAACGTACCTGTTAATTCGAGTTTTTATAAAAAAAATCCTATGATACATCATAGGTAGTCAGTCAAACGCTGACGAAAAACAAAACTTCGGTTTTGTACTTTTTCGGAGAGTTTGATCCTGGCTCAGGACGAACGCTGGCGGCGTGCCTAATACATGCAAGTCGAGCGGACAGAAGGGAGCTTGCTCCCGGATGTTAGCGGCGGACGGGTGAGTAACACGTGGGTAACCTGCCTGTAAGACTGGGATAACTCCGGGAAACCGGAGCTAATACCGGATAGTTCCTTGAACCGCATGGTTCAAGGATGAAAGACGGTTTCGGCTGTCACTTACAGATGGACCCGCGGCGCATTAGCTAGTTGGTGAGGTAACGGCTCACCAAGGCGACGATGCGTAGCCGACCTGAGAGGGTGATCGGCCACACTGGGACTGAGACACGGCCCAGACTCCTACGGGAGGCAGCAGTAGGGAATCTTCCGCAATGGACGAAAGTCTGACGGAGCAACGCCGCGTGAGTGATGAAGGTTTTCGGATCGTAAAGCTCTGTTGTTAGGGAAGAACAAGTGCAAGAGTAACTGCTTGCACCTTGACGGTACCTAACCAGAAAGCCACGGCTAACTACGTGCCAGCAGCCGCGGTAATACGTAGGTGGCAAGCGTTGTCCGGAATTATTGGGCGTAAAGGGCTCGCAGGCGGTTTCTTAAGTCTGATGTGAAAGCCCCCGGCTCAACCGGGGAGGGTCATTGGAAACTGGGAAACTTGAGTGCAGAAGAGGAGAGTGGAATTCCACGTGTAGCGGTGAAATGCGTAGAGATGTGGGAGGAACACCAGTGGCGAAGGCGACTCTCTGGTCTGTAACTGACGCTGAGGAGCGAAAGCGTGGGGAGCGAACAGGATTAGATACCCTGGTAGTCCACGCCGTAAACGATGAGTGCTAAGTGTTAGGGGGTTTCCGCCCCTTAGTGCTGCAGCTAACGCATTAAGCACTCCGCCTGGGGAGTACGGTCGCAAGACTGAAACTCAAAGGAATTGACGGGGGCCCGCACAAGCGGTGGAGCATGTGGTTTAATTCGAAGCAACGCGAAGAACCTTACCAGGTCTTGACATCCTCTGACAACCCTAGAGATAGGGCTTTCCCTTCGGGGACAGAGTGACAGGTGGTGCATGGTTGTCGTCAGCTCGTGTCGTGAGATGTTGGGTTAAGTCCCGCAACGAGCGCAACCCTTGATCTTAGTTGCCAGCATTCAGTTGGGCACTCTAAGGTGACTGCCGGTGACAAACCGGAGGAAGGTGGGGATGACGTCAAATCATCATGCCCCTTATGACCTGGGCTACACACGTGCTACAATGGACAGAACAAAGGGCTGCGAGACCGCAAGGTTTAGCCAATCCCACAAATCTGTTCTCAGTTCGGATCGCAGTCTGCAACTCGACTGCGTGAAGCTGGAATCGCTAGTAATCGCGGATCAGCATGCCGCGGTGAATACGTTCCCGGGCCTTGTACACACCGCCCGTCACACCACGAGAGTTTGCAACACCCGAAGTCGGTGAGGTAACCTTTATGGAGCCAGCCGCCGAAGGTGGGACAGATGATTGGGGTGAAGTCGTAACAAGGTAGCCGTATCGGAAGGTGCGGCTGGATCACCTCCTTTCTAAGGATATATGGAGCAGCGTGCGTTTTCGTCTTGTTTAGTTTTGAAGGATCATTCCTTCAAACATGTCTCTAGCGAGACAGGATTGTTCTTTGAAAACTAGATAACAATAAGTAATACATTCACATTGAATGCAATGCAAAGTTCATCACACATAGTGATTCTTTCTAAAGTAAGAAATGGTTAAGTTAGAAAGGGCGCACGGTGGATGCCTTGGCACTAGGAGCCGATGAAGGACGGGACGAACACCGATATGCTTCGGGGAGCTGTAAGCAAGCTTTGATCCGGAGATTTCCGAATGGGGAAACCCACTGCTCGTAATGGAGTAGTATCCATACTTGAATACATAGAGTATGAGAAGGCATACCCGGGGAACTGAAACATCTAAGTACCCGGAGGAAGAGAAAGCAAATGCGATTCCCTGAGTAGCGGCGAGCGAAACGGGAACAGCCCAAACCAAGAGGCTTGCCTCTTGGGGTTGTAGGACACTCTATACGGAGTTACAAAGGAACGATATAAGCGAAGAGGTCTGGAAAGGCCCGCCAAAGAAGGTAACAGCCCTGTAACTGAAATGTTGTTCTCTCCAGAGTGGATCCTGAGTACGGCGGAACACGTGAAATTCCGTCGGAATCCGGGAGGACCATCTCCCAAGGCTAAATACTCCCTAGTGACCGATAGTGAACCAGTACCGTGAGGGAAAGGTGAAAAGCACCCCGGAAGGGGAGTGAAATAGATCCTGAAACCGTGTGCCTACAAGTAGTCAGAGCCCGTTAACGGGTGATGGCGTGCCTTTTGTAGAATGAACCGGCGAGTTACGATCCCGTGCAAGGTTAAGCAGAAGATGCGGAGCCGCAGCGAAAGCGAGTCTGAATAGGGCGCATGAGTACGTGGTCGTAGACCCGAAACCAGGTGATCTACCCATGTCCAGGGTGAAGTTCAGGTAACACTGAATGGAGGCCCGAACCCACGCACGTTGAAAAGTGCGGGGATGAGGTGTGGGTAGGGGTGAAATGCCAATCGAACCTGGAGATAGCTGGTTCTCTCCGAAATAGCTTTAGGGCTAGCCTCAAGGTAAGAGTCTCGGAGGTAGAGCACTGATTGGACTAGGGGCCCCTACCGGGTTACCGAATTCAGTCAAACTCCGAATGCCGATGACTTATCCTTGGGAGTCAGACTGCGAGTGATAAGATCCGTAGTCGAAAGGGAAACAGCCCAGACCGCCAGCTAAGGTCCCAAAGTATACGTTAAGTGGAAAAGGATGTGGAGTTGCTTAGACAACCAGGATGTTGGCTTAGAAGCAGCCACCATTTAAAGAGTGCGTAATAGCTCACTGGTCGAGTGACTCTGCGCCGAAAATGTACCGGGGCTAAACGTATCACCGAAGCTGCGGACTGTTCTTACGAACAGTGGTAGGAGAGCGTTCTAAGTGCAGTGAAGTCAGACCGGAAGGACTGGTGGAGCGCTTAGAAGTGAGAATGCCGGTATGAGTAGCGAAAGACGGGTGAGAATCCCGTCCACCGAATGCCTAAGGTTTCCTGAGGAAGGCTCGTCCGCTCAGGGTTAGTCGGGACCTAAGCCGAGGCCGAAAGGCGTAGGCGATGGACAACAGGTTGATATTCCTGTACCACCTCCTCACCATTTGAGCATGGGGGGACGCAGGAGGATAGGGTAAGCGCGGTATGGATATCCGCGTCCAAGCAGTTAGGCTGGGAAATAGGCAAATCCGTTTCCCGTGAAGGCTGAGCTGTGATGGCGAGCGAAATTTAGTAGCGAAGTTCCTGATTCCACACTGCCAAGAAAAGCCTCTAGCGAGGTGAGAGGTGCCCGTACCGCAAACCGACACAGGTAGGCGAGGAGAGAATCTAAGGTGATCGAGAGAACTCTCGTTAAGGAACTCGGCAAAATGACCCCGTAACTTCGGGAGAAGGGGTGCTTCTTAGGGTGTTAAAGCCCCGAGAAGCCGCAGTGAATAGGCCCAGGCGACTGTTTAGCAAAAACACAGGTCTCTGCGAAGCCGTAAGGCGAAGTATAGGGGCTGACGCCTGCCCGGTGCTGGAAGGTTAAGAGGAGCGCTTAGCGTAAGCGAAGGTGCGAATTGAAGCCCCAGTAAACGGCGGCCGTAACTATAACGGTCCTAAGGTAGCGAAATTCCTTGTCGGGTAAGTTCCGACCCGCACGAAAGGCGCAACGATCTGGGCACTGTCTCAACGAGAGACTCGGTGAAATTATAGTACCTGTGAAGATGCAGGTTACCCGCGACAGGACGGAAAGACCCCGTGGAGCTTTACTGCAGCCTGATATTGAATGTTGGTACAGCTTGTACAGGATAGGTAGGAGCCTTGGAAACCGGAGCGCTAGCTTCGGTGGAGGCATCGGTGGGATACTACCCTGGCTGTATTGACCTTCTAACCCGCTGCCCTTATCGGGCAGGGAGACAGTGTCAGGTGGGCAGTTTGACTGGGGCGGTCGCCTCCTAAAATGTAACGGAGGCGCCCAAAGGTTCCCTCAGAATGGTTGGAAATCATTCGCAGAGTGTAAAGGCACAAGGGAGCTTGACTGCGAGACCTACAAGTCGAGCAGGGACGAAAGTCGGGCTTAGTGATCCGGTGGTTCCGCATGGAAGGGCCATCGCTCAACGGATAAAAGCTACCCCGGGGATAACAGGCTTATCTCCCCCAAGAGTCCACATCGACGGGGAGGTTTGGCACCTCGATGTCGGCTCATCGCATCCTGGGGCTGTAGTCGGTCCCAAGGGTTGGGCTGTTCGCCCATTAAAGCGGTACGCGAGCTGGGTTCAGAACGTCGTGAGACAGTTCGGTCCCTATCCGTCGCGGGCGCAGGAAATTTGAGAGGAGCTGTCCTTAGTACGAGAGGACCGGGATGGACGCACCGCTGGTGTACCAGTTGTTCTGCCAAGGGCATCGCTGGGTAGCTATGTGCGGACGGGATAAGTGCTGAAAGCATCTAAGCATGAAGCCCCCCTCAAGATGAGATTTCCCATTCCGCAAGGAAGTAAGATCCCTGAAAGATGATCAGGTTGATAGGTCTGAGGTGGAAGCGTGGTGACACGTGGAGCTGACAGATACTAATAGATCGAGGACTTAACCTATATTCTAATGTGAAAAATGAACATTGTTATCTAGTTTTGAGAGAACATTCTCTCCATCAGGTTTGGTGGCGATAGCGAAGAGGTCACACCCGTTCCCATACCGAACACGGAAGTTAAGCTCTTCAGCGCCGATGGTAGTTGGGGGTTTCCCCCTGTGAGAGTAGGACGCCGCCAAGCTTTTTGTTTATATCCTTCCAATGGAAGAAGTTACTTTATCCATTCCGCAGTAGCTCAGTGGTAGAGCTATCGGCTGTTAACCGATCGGTCGTAGGTTCGAGTCCTACCTGCGGAGCCATGCTTCCATAGCTCAGTAGGTAGAGCACTTCCATGGTAAGGAAGAGGTCAGCGGTTCGAGCCCGCTTGGAAGCTTTCCTCTATATGATAATGGTAAATGTTAAGGTTTCTCGTTGATGAGAAGGCTTTTTTTGTTTGTTTTAAAATATATATTTAACGTTTATTGATCTTGGTTCGGCTTATTAAACTAGAAAATGAATCGAGCGATTTTGATGGAAGCTTTGCCTTAGCTTTCTACATACTCCTTCTATTTGTTCTTGATTCTTCGGCGTATTTTTTTTTATCCTTACTAAAGTGATGACTTCCTCTCTTACAAAAGACTCTGTACGTTCCTCTTTTTCCCCGAAATTGAATGGTTATTGTTTTTTCCTTTCTGTATCTCCGGGTTTTATTCGCCTTCTTTTTCCTTGTGCGGTATGTATATAAAAAGGAGTAGATGGTTTGAAAGATTTATTTGTAAAGCAAGAATGGTTTGGACATGTGCGTCAGGATGTGCTGGCGGGTATTTTAGTGGCCTTGGCTTTGATTCCTGAAGCGATTGCGTTTTCGATTATTGCGGGCGTTGATCCTAAGGTCGGTTTGTATGCTTCGTTTTGTATTGCGATTGTGATTTCGTTTGTTGGTGGACGGCCAGGTATGATCTCTGCCGCTACTGGTGCTATGGCGCTGGTCATGGTCAATTTGATTGCAGATCATGGATTGCAGTATTTGTTCGCAGCTACGATTTTAACAGGCTTGATTCAAATTGTGTTTGGAATGTGCCGTGTTTCTCGTCTGATGAAATTTATTCCGAGGTCTGTGATGGTTGGTTTTGTCAATGCGTTGGCAATTATGATCTTCATGGCACAGCTGCCGCATTTCGTTGGGGAATCCATGGCTATGTATATCATGACAGGTGGAGCATTGTTCATCATTTATGTATTGCCGATGGTCACAAAAGTTATTCCCTCTCCACTTATTGCAATTATTGTGATGACGATGATTGCTGTATTTGGGCATATTGATGTCAGAACGGTTGGAGACATGGGAGAGCTGCCTAGCTCTTTGCCAACTTTTCTTATTCCCAATGTACCGTTTAGCTGGGAAACACTTGCTATCATTTTTCCTTATTCCTTAGCACTTGCAATGGTTGGTTTACTTGAATCTTTATTAACAGCACAAATTGTAGATGATATGACGGAAACGTCTAGTCGTAAAAATAAGGAAGCGAGAGGCCAAGGAATTGCCAATGTGGTGGCAGGATTTTTTGGCGGTATGGCTGGCTGTGCGATGATTGGTCAATCTGTGATTAATACAAAGGCAGGGGGACGAGGTCGGCTTTCTACCTTTGTGGCTGGTGCATTTTTAATGGTATTGATTTTTGTGCTCGGTGATGTGGTTGTTCAAATTCCGATGGCTGCTCTTGTGGCTGTCATGATCATGGTTTCTATTGGTACATTTGATTGGAGTTCATTCCAGCAGCTGAAAAAGAACCCAAAAACAGATTCTCTTGTGATGCTTGTCACGGTCGTGACGGTGGTGTTCACTCATGATTTATCAAAGGGTGTTTTTGCAGGTGTTCTTCTTAGTGCGGTATTCTTTGTAGCAAAAATATCGAAGCTTCATATTACGTCTACAGAAAGCCAAGCAGGGACTTGGATTTATCGAATAAAAGGCCAAATTTTCTTTGCTTCTGTGACTGATTTCATCCAAGCGTTCGATCAGAAAAAAGATCTCCAAGCTGTTGTCATTGATTTGTCTGAAGCGCGTATATGGGACGAATCAGGTGTGGCCGCGATTGAACGTGTGAAGGAAAAATATCGTATAGCTGGTGTAGAGGTGGACGTAGTTGGAATGGATACGTCTAGTCAAAAGCTTATGAAACAAGTGATTGGATCTTAAAAGACTTTTCTTTTTGTTACAATAAAACAAGGAAGAAAGTGAAGGATGGAGGTGGCCGGCATGCTTGTCCGTTTGAATCAGGTGCTCGGCCGGATGATGCCGCTCATTACGCCTGTCAGCGTGCTACTTGGTGTATTATTGGCGGCGTATTTAAAAGATTTGACCTTTTTGGTGCCATGGGTGTTTGCCGTGATGACATTTGCAGGAAGCCTGTCTGCTACCTTTTCAGCTTTAAAGCATACAGTGATGCATCCATTGCCTTTGATTTTAACGTTTTTGATTTTGCATGTGCTGATGCCTCTTTATGCTTGGACATCGGGACATTTGATCTTTGCGGGTGACTCCATGACGATCACCGGTTTGACACTTGCCATGGTGATCCCAACAGGCGTTTCTAGTTTAATATGGGCAGCGATGTATAAAGGGAATGTGGGATTAACGTTATCCATTATTTTAATTGATACACTGCTGTCGCCATTTATTGTACCTGCCAGTCTGTCACTTCTCGTCGGTTCACAGGTCCATATGGACATGGCGGCCATCATGAAGGGGCTGTTTGGTATGGTGGTGCTTCCATCTATATTAGGGATGCTCGTACATCAATATGCAAAGCCAGCGGTAACGAAAAAGATCAGTCAGACCTTGTCTCCTTTTTCAAAAATAGGCTTGTTTGTTGTGGTCTCGATCAATAGTTCTGTTGTTGCTCCCTATTTACGTGAACTGGATGGTGCGTTTTTTAGTAAAGCAGCCATTGTGTTTTTCATTGCAATGAGTGGATATGCTTTTGCGTGGTTCATTGGGAAGGCGATGAAATGTACTCAAGGAGAAATTGTGGCGATTGTGTATACGGGCGGTATGCGGAACATTAGCGCGGGTGCGGTGCTTGCCATTAGCTTTTTCCCGCCTGCTGTTGCTGTCCCTGTCGTGATTGGCATGCTGTTTCAGCAAGTACTTGCAGCCTTGTTTGGCTTTTTACTTCATCGTTTTGAGCTGAAAGAACCTGCTGTGATTAAGTCTTTATCATGAAAAAGCCTCCATCCTTTAAGGTGGAGGCTTTTTTTACGATTAATAGATGAGAGATTTTTTCCGTTTCTTTTCGAATGTTTTCAGGTCATGGTGGTATTGTTTCATGATGTGTTTGATGGAAGTGCCTTTATTGATTTCTTCTTTGATCCAGCTATTCCCGATGAGTTTATCAAAGCTGCCTGTTTGTAGGAATTGAAAGTCATTAGGATACAAGTCGTGTATTGCTTTGATAATGGATAGACCTGTTTTGACTGCTTCGAATGATTTTCGGTCTGTGACATAAAGCTGTACCCCGTGAGACAAAGTCCCGGCATGTTTTGAAAAGGTAGGGGTAAATGAGACAGGTCTAAATTGAACGCCTTTTAGTTTTAACCCATTTAAATGATCTGCTAGCTCATTGCTATTGATATATGGAGCGCCAATGAGTTCGAACGGTTTTGTCGTTCCTCTGCCTTCAGAAACGTTTGTGCCTTCGATTAATCCTGTTGCTGGGTAAACAAAGGTACTATCAACGGTCGGCATGTTAGGTGAAGGGAGGACGAACGGTAGCTTCGTGTCATCGAACGTCATGGATCGTTTCCAATGTTTCATTTTGATCACTTTTACATCAGCGTTGATATGAAACTCTTTGTTAAACATGTATGCAAGTTCTCCAGTTGTCATCCCATGTCTTAATGGGATGGGATAGAGACCTACAAATGAGGCGTGTTCTGGCTCTAATACGGGTCCTTCTACTTTTAGTCCGCCTATTGGGTTTGGACGATCTAAGACAACAAATGGAATATTGTTTTCCTTAGCCGCTTCCATTGCATACGCCATCGTGTAAATATAGGTGTAATAACGAGCACCAACGTCTTGAATATCAAATAGCAGGACATCTACATTTTTGAGCATTTCAGGAGTTGGCTTTCTTGTTTTTCCATAAAGAGAGTAAACAGGCAGGCCTGTTTTTTCGTCAGTATACGATTCGACGCCTTCTCCTGCTTGTGCATCACCACGGACGCCATGTTCAGGCCCATACAAGGCAGTCAGTTTAATATCGGGGTGTTCAAATAGCAGATCGACACTGCTTTTCATGTTTGCATCAATGCCTGTAGGATTCGTAATAAGCCCTACTTTTTTCCCTTTAAGCCAAGAGAGGTTACTTGAGAGTAATGTTTCGATACCTGTTTTGACTGTTGCTTTTTTTCCTTTTGTATCTGTTCGTTCTGAATCTGCGGGGGAGGCGGCGGTCAATGTGCTGATCATGAGAATGCTAGCGAGTATCAAGCTTGCTGTCTTTTTCAAGAGAATCCCTCCTATTTGATCTGTTTGCCTTTTAAATTGAGTCCATAGCCAAATGGGTAAAGGGTTTGATTAGGATGAGTGACTGATGGGATAGCGACGGGCAATTTCCCTTTAGGTGAGGCCGCTCCAAAAATCACTTCTAGTCCCGCAGGAATATTCGGTTGATTGAATTGTCCATTTGAGTAGCCTTTAAAACCGTACACAGCTAGTAAGGCGTCGGCTTCCTCGAAATTTGCAGCATCATATGGGTTTCTAAGACTCATGATGACCAATTTTTTGTTTTGTGCTGCTGCTTCATTCATGACAGCACGAGGGAAGGCCGTTGCCCATTTTTTCGGATCCTGTACACCGTCATCAATGACGCCATCATTCACAGCCGGGTCATTTTGGACAACGTAAGAGCCGGTAATGACATAGTCAGCATCTTGAATGAGTTTGGCTGTTTCTTTGGAGAAGCTCTTATCTGCAAATGCGTATGATTGGATACGCACAGGTTTGATCTTTTTCTGTTTGATCAGAGATTCAATTGTGACGGACATTGCTTTTGTTTGATCTTCGTATGGTGCCATGAGTACGATTTTGTCATTCTTTTTAGGCTTAAAAGGCAAGGTTTTGTCGTTGTTTTTGAGTAGAGTGATTCCTTCACGTGCCATTTCTTGTTCTGCTTTTCGGTGCGACTTTTGACCAACGAGCTGTGTGGCTTTTTTGATTTTCTTCTCAAGGCTTACTGATTTATTGGCGGAAATGATGCCGCGTTTGATCTTTAATTGAAGGATTTTTTCGACAGATTGATTGATCTGGGACATTGGAATTTCGTTTGCGAGAACTGCTCTTTTTAAAGCATTGAACACATTCTCTAGGTTTTTTTCTGTCTTTAAGGATGTGACAGGTGCTGGCATGAGGGCAATGTCGACGCCTGCTTTAATAGCCATTACCACAGCTTCTTCCTGTCCGAAGTTATCTGCAATCGCTTTCATATTGAGGGCGTCTGTTACAACCACTCCTTGAAAGCCCATGTCTTCTTTTAATAAGTTTGTGATGACTTTTTTTGATAAGGTTGCTGGAACCATAATGTCCTCGCCATCTTTTTTACTTTTATACGTTGTGTCATCAATGGCTGGGAATTGAACATGAGCGGTCATGACCATATCTGCCCCTGCGTTGATTGCTTGTTGAAATGGATACAGCTCCACCTTTTTAAGACGATCTAGATCATGTTCTACAAGCGGAAGACCGTAGTGACTATCAACAGCTGTATCACCATGTCCCGGGAAATGCTTTAATGTGGAAATGGTCTTTTCCTTTTGAAGTCCTTTCATGGTTTGAAGACCAAGTCGCGTGACTAGTGCAGGGTCAGAGCTAAAGGAACGGACACCAATGACGGGGTTATTCGGGTTATTATTCACATCAAGAACAGGAGAGAAGTTTGTATTGATACCTAGAGCGTTTAATTCTTTGCCGATGATTTTTCCTGTGTCATATGCATTTTTCTTACTTCTAGAGGCACCAATCGACATATTTCCTGGGAAATGTGTTCCCTTTTGTAGTCTTGTGACGATTCCGCCTTCTTGATCAATGGAAATGAGTAAAGGAATGTTGGGTGATGCTTGTTGAAATTCATGTGTGAGTTTGACGGTTTGTTTCGTATCAACGACATTTTCTGCAAATAAGATGACACCGCCTAAATGATATTTCTCTACAAGGTGAGAGACTTCTTTATTCATTTTTGTGAAGCCTGTAGGAGCGGATGCACCTTCTGCTTGCCAATTGCGAAAGTCTGGCATGAGCATTTGACCGATTTTTTCATCCAAGGACATGTCTTGAACCATTTGTTTGGCAGTTGGGAGAGGGGCGGAGCTCACCTTTTCCGTTGGAATGGAAGAGGTGAGCAGGGCCAAAACGAGTGCAGCGGGGAACAGAGCTTTTAACATCGAATTCCTCCTTTTACTTAAAAGATTCGTAGATTGCGGTCATGATGCTTCCATAAGTACCAGTTGGGAAAAGGTCACCTTCAAATTGATTTGGGTTGACTTCAGGTGAAATGACGGGTGAATGTTTTTTATTTGTCAGCAAGACGACGCCTAGATTGTGTTTTGGATCAATCAATGTCATCGTTCCGGTCCAGCCTGTGTGTCCATACGCTTCTTTACTTGCGTACTTCCCAAACATCCATTCCATGTCAGTATTGCCGTTTTTCCGCCAGCCTAGCCCGTAAGTTGGGTTCGTGTCTGATGATTCCGTAAAGAGATCGATAGAAGCTTGGTCAAAGATGGTTGTTTTTCCATAGCCTCCTTTATTGAGCATCAGCTGAAGCAGTACGGCCATATCTGATGTATTAGAGAAAAGTCCAGCATGTCCGGAGACACCTGCCATTGAGTAATAGGCTTTCTCATCATGGACTTCACCTAGCAAGGTATACCTGCGAATGTTTTCAAAATCAATGACTCCATCTCTTGTATTGCCTAGACGTTCGGTTGCTGCAAAATGCTTTGGCTTGAACCCCTTTTTCAGCGGATTGAACATGGTATGTTTTAGACCAAGCGGTCGATAAATCGTCGACTCTACATATTGATCAAGTGGCATACCGGTTTTTTTCTCGATGATCATGCCTAACAGCATGTAATCAATATCACTATAAATATGCTGAGTGCCTGGCTTGTATTGCAGAGGCACCTTTGGCAGCCATTTCATGGTTGTTTGTCTCTCTTGGGAGAAAAAAGAGCCCGCTTGCTCTTTGCTATAAAATAAAACACTGGAAGGAAGTCCGGCAGAATGGGTGAGAAGATCCTTGACTCGAAGCTGATCTTTGCCGGTTACCTTTGCATCTGGTTCATCTTGAAAGTCAGGCAGGATGGTTTGTATTTTTTCATTTACATCTAGTTTTTGTTCATATACTAGCTTTTGCAGGGCATAGTTGGTGGCATACATTTTTGTATTGGATGCCAAATCGAACAGTGTGTTCTTTTTCATTTTCTTATAGAATTTGAGTTCTGTTGTCCCTTTATATTTTTGTCTGTAGCCATAAGCTTTTTGATGGACGATCTGACCATCCTTGATAATGATGAGTGCTGCCCCTGGAAATCCTGCTTTGATATCGTTTTGAATCATGTGATCAACCTTCCTAAGCTGCCTAGAAGAAAAACCTACTTGTTCCGGTCGTTTTGCTTTTTTTAAGACGGGATATTCTTCAGGTGCTGTTTTAGACAAAGACGATACAGGATGGGAGCTAGTTGCAAATGTTTGTACTGGTAACCCAAGGAGCATGAACAGACTTGTGATGATGAGAAAATATTTCTTCAAGAGCTAGACCTCCTATTGCTTATTTTCCTCGAATTCAACAGCCATATCATCATGAAATCCAAATAAGTATGTGAAGATAAATCCAGCGACATATGCAATAAAGAGTCCTATTAAGTAAAGTAGCATTTGATGTGTGTGAACGATAAAGGTTAATGGGAGACCTGATACCCCGATTGCTTTAGTGGCGATTTGGAAATAGGCTTGAAATGCTCCGCCGATTCCAGCGCCGAGACAAGCGGTGAGGAAGGGTCTTCCGAGCGGGAGTGTGACACCGAAAATGAGCGGTTCTCCAATTCCAAGCATTCCTGAAGGAAGTCCGCCTGCAATGGCTCTTTTCAGCTTTTTCTTTTTTGTTTTCATATAAATGGCAAAGGCAGCACCGACCTGTCCTGCGCCTCCCATAGCGAGGATTGGCAGAAGCGGGTCATCTCCAATTGAATTAATCAGTTCCATATGAATAGGTGTTAGGCCTTGGTGAAGTCCAGTGACAACAAGAGGAAGGAAGGTCGCACCAAGAACAAATCCGGCAAAAATACCGCCAATGTTTAATAGATAAGTAAGTCCAGAGGTGATGGCATCAGATATAAATCCGCCGACTGGCATGAAGATAACGTACGTGAAAATGCCTGTAATGAGTAGTGTGATGGTTGGTGTGACGATGATATCGAGTGATTGCGGGACGAAGCGTCTGATCCGTGTCTCAACAAGTGCCATAAAAATAGCTGCAAGAAGAACACCGATGAGTCCGCCTCTGCCTGGTAGAATATTAGTGCCAAATAACATAATATCAGCGGCAGCTGGGTTAATGATGAGAATACCTGCTAATGCGCCTAATGCAGGAGAGCCACCAAATTCTTTTGCGGCGTTTGTTCCTACTAATATACCGAGATAAGCAAACAAGCCTGAGCCTATAACGGTTAGGATAATCGCAGCTTGAGATTTTTCATCGAGCCAGCCTGCTTGCACGACCGCTTTTGTAATACCCGTTATAAGACCCGATGCAACGAGTGCTGGAATAATGGGAATGAAAATGCTGGCGATCCGCCGTAAGAACAGCTTGAATGGTGTGCGGTTCTTTTGTGAAATGGCTTGTTTGTTTTTCTGTGCTTCGTTGTTTAAGTCATATGAACCTGAGGCGTTGAGCAGCTGTTCAAACGCACTTGATACTTGGTTGACAACACCTGTGCCTAAAATGATTTGCAGTGTTTCCGCTTCGACGACGCCAATGACGCCATCGAGTTCTTTGATCGCGGTGGTTTGCACTTTTTCACGATCAATGGGTGTAATTCGGAGACGTGTCATACAATGTGTGTGGGAAGAGATGTTTTCAGAACCACCACAGAGTGAAAGGATTTCTTTCGCCAACTGCTGATATTTTTTTTGATGACTCATGTTGAATCCCCCTTTGTTTTTCGTTTCATGGAGCGGATGGCATGTCTTGTTTTGTCAATATATTGTGCTGTCTGTTCATATTGACGGGAGGCTAAACTGAGGAACAAGACATCGATTAAATAGAGCTGTGCCATTCTAGAGGAAGTGGCAGCACTGCGAAAAGGTGCTTCATTGGAACCGGACGTTGATAGATGGACATCACACAATGCAGAAACGCTTGTATGACCTGGGTGCGTTAAAGCAATGGTTTTTACTTCATTTTCTTTGGCGAGCTGAAGCGCTTGGATGATGTCTAATGTTTCTCCTGAGAAGGATATACCGAACACAATGTCATTCTTTCCAGCATTTGCGATGACCGTAGATGCGATGTGCATGTCAGTGAAGGCGGTGGCTGCATAATTGATTCTGAGAAATTTCTGCTGGGCATCAGCTGCGACGATGCCAGATGCACCCACACCGATAAAATGGATTTGGTTTGCATTCAGCAGCAGTTGCACAGCTTTTTCTAAAGCTTCTACATTTAAAATAGAGGCTGTATCTTTGATCGATTGAATGGTGTTTCCTGCTGTCTTTTGAATAATGGATTGAAGTGGTTCATCTTGTTCGATATCCCGGTAGCCTTGTTTATCAGTGTGCATTAAGTCTCCAGCGATCCGCATTTTCAAATCGTGATAGCCATCCAGACCGAGAGACTTACAGAGACGGATGACGGCAGAGCTGCTTGCACCGGCAGCCTGACTGATTTCATGCACTGTGCTTTTAATGAGTTTGTCAGGATGGGCAAGGATATAGTCTGCAATGATTTTTTCAGATTGGGGAAGCTTTGATTTCATTGTGTGTAGTAAGGTGAGTCCGCCTGCTGACATGAGTTTCCTCCTTTAAGATTGATGACGTAAGATGGCTTTGTCGATGTGACCATCTGCTTTGTTGAGCAGGTCTTTGGCTGTCTTTTTATCTGTTTTGGTTTGGAGCATGACGATGGCTGTTTTAACTTCTAAATCGGCTGCTTCAAGGGCTTTTACGGCTTGTTCGTAGGGAGCATTGGTCATATGCTGAATGATGGTGATGGCGCGTTCTTTTAGTTTATGATTGCTTACTTTTACATCTACCATCAGGTTTTCATATACTTTGCCTTGTCTGATCATGACAGAGGTGGAAAGCATATTTAAAATCATTTTATGAGCGGATGCGGCTTTCATTCGTGTTGACCCAGTGATGGCTTCTGGTCCTACGACGACTTCAATGGCGCAGTCTGCTAGTTCGCTAATCTCTGCTTGTTCATTGCAGCTGAGGGCTACTGTTTTTGCTCCAATGGTTCTAGCATAGTTTAAAGCGCCAATGATATAGGGTGTTCTACCGCTCGCCGCGATGCCGACAACCGTATCTTTTGATGTCAGGTGGATGTGTTCTAAATCTTTTTGACCAGCTTCTTCACTGTCTTCCACATCTTCTGCTGCATGTGAAAAGGCAGAGTCGCCACCGGCCATGATGCCTACGATGACATCAGGTGAAATGCTATAGGTAGGTGGACATTCGACCGCATCCATTACCCCAATTCTGCCGCTAGTTCCAGCGCCTAGATAAATGAGTCTGCCTCCATTCGAGATGGATGCAAAGGCAAAGTCACTTGCTGTCTTTACGTCTGGAAGGACACGGTTGACGGCTTGAGCGACCTTCATATCTTCCTCATTTATCATTTGGAGCATTTCTATCGGGCTTGCTTGTGAAATTCCCATGGTGTTAGGGTTTCTTGATTCTGTTGTCAAAGAACGCAGTTGAGATGGCTGCATGTGACATACCTCCTTATTTCTTCATTTTCAGTATATTGAGTATGACATGAAATTTCAATATTATATTTAAATACTGAAATTATATTTCAGTCAAAATGTTGTGCTGATGAGGGTTGAATAGTTAGAAAATAAAAAAAATAAAAATCCCCTTTACAAAAGGGGGACAACCTGTATATAATAACTTTTGTCAGCTTCACGGAAACAGTAAACTTGACAAACTGGCCCGTTGGTCAAGCGGTTAAGACACCGCCCTTTCACGGCGGTAACACGGGTTCGAATCCCGTACGGGTCACCATGATGTGGAGGATTAGCTCAGCTGGGAGAGCATCTGCCTTACAAGCAGAGGGTCGGCGGTTCGAGCCCGTCATCCTCCACCATATGCCGGTGTAGCTCAACTGGTAGAGCAACTGACTTGTAATCAGTAGGTTGGGGGTTCAAGTCCTCTTGCCGGCACTGTTTTTCTTTTATCAATTCCATATGTGGAGGGGTAGCGAAGTGGCTAAACGCGGCGGACTGTAAATCCGCTCCCTCCGGGTTCGGCGGTTCGAATCCGCCCCCCTCCACCATTTTTGGGCTATAGCCAAGCGGTAAGGCAACGGACTTTGACTCCGTCATGCGTTGGTTCGAATCCAGCTAGCCCAGTTAAGACACCTTTTTTAAAAAGGTGTCTTTTTTTTATTTTGACGATTGGAATGTATAACTATTCAAAATATTGTTGAGTTGAGTCAGAAGGCACCGAGAAAGTAAAATATAAGCATGAACGGAAAGGGGATGTACATATGGGAGATCAAAAGAAGGTCACGATTGTTGGGGTGCCGATGGATCTCGGTCAAATGAGAAGGGGCGTCGATATGGGGCCGAGTGCCATTCGCTGTGCTGGTGTAAAAGAAAAATTGGAATCGCTTTCATTTAATGTCGAGGATTTAGGGGATATTCCCGTTGAGCAAAGAGATGATGAGAAAGGTCTCTATACAAGTGAAAAACTGAAAAACTTAACGGAGAATGCTGGCGCAAACCAGCTTCTTGCTGAAAAGGTTAGCAGTATTGTGCAGTCCGGTTCGTTTCCGCTGATTTTAGGCGGGGATCATAGCATTGCAATTGGTACACTAGCCGGTGTAGCCAAGCATTATGAAAATTTGGGTGTCATTTGGTATGATGCACACGGTGATTTAAATACAGAGGAAACCTCTCCTTCTGGGAATATTCATGGGATGCCACTTGCTGTCAGTCTCGGTCTTGGGCATGCTGATCTAACGAATATTGGCGGTTATGCGCCAAAAGTAAAGCCTGAGAATGTGATCTTGATTGGTGCTCGTTCTTTAGATGAAGGAGAGCGGGCATTGATTAGAGAAAAAGGCATTAAAGTGTATACGATGCATGAAATTGATCGATTAGGGATGACGAGAGTAATGGAGGAAGCCATTGCGTATTTAAAAGAAAGAACAGATGGTGTTCATTTGTCGCTTGATTTAGACGGCCTTGATCCAGCGGAGTGCCCTGGCGTGGGAACGCCGGTTGCTGGCGGCCTCAGTTATAGAGAGAGTCATCTTGCAATGGAGCTTTTAGAGGAAGCAGGGATTTTGACATCTGCTGAGTTTGTTGAGGTGAATCCGGTATTAGATGAGAAAAATAAAACAGCAGAAGCGGCAGTTGCATTAATTGGTTCTTTAATGGGTGAAAAGCTATTATAGAGCGGGACTTGTTCCCGTTCTTTTTTTAATTTTGGGGAAATTTAAGGATATGTTAAGGTTTTTACCGGCTGATAAGCGTAACATGCTGTCAAAAATTTGTTACACTATTTTTTAGAGGAGAATGAAACCTTTTGGAACGAGGTTCGTATACATAAAGACCGGTGAAGGCAGAGGTTGAATATACTATGGAAACAATGATTAAAAAGAGAATTAAGCAAGTGAAAAAAGGCGACCAGAACGCATTTGCAGACATCGTAGACCTGTATAAAGACAAAATTTATCAGCTGTGCTATCGTATGCTTGGGAATGCACATGAAGCAGAAGATATTGCGCAGGAGGCGTTTATTCGTGCCTATGTGAATATTGAGAGCTTTGATGTGAATCGTAAGTTTTCCACGTGGCTGTACCGCATTGCAACCAACCTGACCATCGACCGTATTCGTAAAAAAAAGCCGGATTATTATTTAGATGCAGAGGTGGCAGGGACAGAAGGACTGAATATGTATTCTCAAATTGCGGCTGACGGCATTTTGCCAGAGGACGAGGTGGTGTCGCTTGAATTATCGAGCACCATTCAGCAAAAAATTTTAAGATTACCCGATAAATATCGCTCGGTCATCGTATTAAAGTATATTGATGAACTCTCGTTAAAAGAAATTAGTGAGATTCTGAATATACCAGTTGGTACGGTGAAAACGAGAATACACAGGGGTAGAGAGGCTCTCCGGAAACAGTTGAGAGACCTTTGAGTGAGGTGATTTTGATGAGCTGTCAGGAAAAAATCGTCCTGCTTATGCATCAGTATTTAGACGGGGACATAGAGCCCGAAGATGAAAAAGAATTAAAGAGCCATCTGCAATCGTGTGAGGAATGCCGTACTCATTTTCAACAAATTGAGAAATCCATCGCGCTCGTGCAGAGTACATCTCATATAGAAGCACCATCTGATTTCACTGCAAAGGTGATGGCAGGTCTTCCAAAGGAGAAAAAGCGTGTGTCGATTCAAAGATGGATCAAAGCTCATCCGCTAATGGTCGCCGCTGCCCTCTTTGTCATATTGATGGGAGGCAGTCTGTTTACAAGCTGGAATACGGATCATAATTTCAGTGTGTCAAAGCAGCCGAATCTCGTGGTTGAAAATGATACAGTGACGGTACCTAAAGGGGAAACCGTCAAAGGTGATGTCACTGTGAAAAATGGCAAGCTGATTGTAGAAGGCAAGGTTGATGGGAACGTAACAGTCGTCAATGGAGAACAGCTGACTGCTTCTGCCGGACAAGTCACTGGTCAAATCAATGAAATTAATGAAGTGTTTGATTGGGTTTGGTACAAAATGAAATCTACAGCACAAGATGTGATGCGGGTCATTGGTCCAGAGGAGCAAAAGTAAATCAAACAGTTTGAGAGCAGTCTCTAAGGGGACTGCTCTTTTTCTATTGATGGACAGACTTGAATGCCAGCCAGATATGGCAACTATTTTCCTTGCTGAAACAAAATGTGGTATAATAGCCACGCTATGTACTTACACATAGGCTCTTTTTTTATAAAAAATAAATCGAACGAAGAATAACTGAAAATTCTGGAGGACGAGGAAATGGCTTTAGGGGATATTCCTTTTTTGCAGTACCTCGGTAATGCTGTTGATATTCTCGTTGTTTGGTATGTGATATATAAATTAATGATGGTCATCCGCGGAACAAAAGCGGTTCAGCTTTTAAAGGGAATTGTCGTCATTGTTCTCGTCAGGATGGGAAGTGCGTATCTCGGTCTTAACACACTTCAATGGCTGATGGATCAAGCGATTACGTGGGGGTTCCTTGCGATCATTATTATTTTTCAGCCAGAGCTAAGGAGAGCGCTTGAGCAGCTTGGGCGCGGCCGTTTCTTCTCTAGAAGCGGAACACCTGTAGAGGAACAGCAGCAGAAAACGATCGAGGCAATTACAAAAGCAATTAACTATATGGCAAAACGAAGAATAGGCGCGCTGTTAACGATTGAGCGCGATACTGGAATGAATGATTACATAGAGACCGGAATTCCTTTAAATGCAAAGGTCAGTTCTGAGCTGCTGATTAATATCTTCATTCCGAATACACCGCTTCATGACGGCGCTGTGATTATGAAGCGTGATGAGATTGCAGCTGCAGCGTGTTATTTACCGCTGTCTGAAAGTCCTTTTATCTCTAAGGAGCTCGGTACACGTCACCGCGCGGCAGTTGGTATTAGTGAAGTAACGGACAGTTTAACCGTCATTGTCTCCGAGGAGACAGGCGGCATTAGTGTCGCAAGAAATGGTGATCTCCATCGAGAATTGACAGAAGAAGCGCTTGAAGAAATGCTGATTGCTGAGTTTAGTAAGAACAGCAAAGATGCTTCCTCGACCAAATGGTATTGGAGGGGCAAGAAAAATGGATAAGATTTTGAATAATCGCTGGGCCGTTAAGTTTCTTGCATTGGTCTTCGCTTTATTGCTGTATGGTGCAGTCAATTCAGCGCAAGCGCCCACGCCGAAAAAAATCGGTGAATCCTTTTTCCCAACATCGACAACAGACGAAGCAACCTTAACGGACATTCCTGTTAAAGCGTATTATGATGACGAAAAGTATGTAGTCACTGGTGTGCCGCAGACAGTCAATGTCACGATTAAAGGATCAACTAGTGCTGTGAAAACAGCAAGACAAACGAAAAATTTTGAAATTTACGCAGATATGCAAAACCTGACGACAGGTACACATAAAGTCGAATTGAAGGCAAGAGATGTATCGAAAGGAATCACGTTAACGATTAATCCGTCTGTGACGACTGTGACGATACAAGAAAAAACGACAGCTGAATTCCCTGTTGAAACGGAATTTTATAATCAAAATAAAATCAAAGACGGCTATTCACCAGAGCAGCCTATTGTGAATCCGAAAAATGTCACGGTTACTGGCTCAAAAGACGTGATCGACAAAATTTCTGTCATTAAAGCATTTGTGAACTTAGAGGATGTCGATCAGCAAATTGAGAAAGAAGCGAAGCTCACTGTGTATGATAGCAGTGGGAATGAGCTGCCGGTCGAAGTGAGTCCGTCTGTGGTAGATATTACGGTCCCTATTACGAGTCCAAGCAAGAAAGTTCCGTTTAAGATTGAGCGGACGGGCAACTTGCCAGATGGGATCAGTATCTCAAGCATTGAGACAAGCCCAAGTGAGGTTACAGTTTACGGTTCTCAAAAGGTGCTGGATGCACTTGATTTTATTGACGGAGTTAAGCTCGACCTAAGCAAGATTAAAGATGATACAGAGATTGATGCCGACATTCCACTGCCAGATGGTGTGAAAAAGGTATCGCCTGAAACTGTTAAGATCAAAGTGAAGGTTGCAACAGCTGAAGAAAAAAAGATCGATAATGTCCCAATTTCTGTCGTGGGTCTGAGCAAGGATCTTAGCTCTGCTTTTGTGAGTCCGTCTTCTGGGCGTCTCACACTAACAGCAAAAGGTTCAAAGAGTGCAATTGATAAACTAAAGGCTTCAGATATTGAAGCCTATATCAATGTGGGGGACTTAAACGAAGGAACACATGAGGTCAAAGTACAAGTGAATGGCCCTCAAAATGTGACATGGACATTATCTAGATCGAAGGTCAAAGTGAAACTGACTTCTACTGATACAGAAGATCAGCCGGCTTCTACGAATGATCGGAAAGATCAATCATCCGATGATGATCAGGAAGAGAAGAGTCAAAAGGAATCAACACAAGATAAAGCAAAAAAAGAATCGAGTCAAAGACAGCGGGTCAAAGAAGATAACAAAGAGGACGCAGCGTCCTCTTGAATGGTAAAAAAGGAGCGATTGAAACATGGGCAAGTACTTTGGAACTGATGGTGTAAGGGGTGTGGCTAATAGCGAATTAACGCCAGAGCTCGCATTTAAAATTGGGAGATTTGGGGGCTATGTGCTCACGAAGGATAAAGAACGTCCAAAGGTACTCGTTGGACGAGACACGCGTGTATCTGGTCATATGTTAGAAGGAGCACTCGTAGCAGGCTTACTTTCAATTGGGGCTGAAGTCATGCGTTTAGGTGTGATCTCAACACCTGGTGTGTCTTATTTAACGAAGGCAATGGATGCAGAAGCAGGTGTCATGATTTCAGCTTCGCATAACCCAGTTCAAGACAACGGAATTAAATTTTTCGGCGGTGACGGCTTTAAACTGTCAGATGAACAGGAGAATGAAATCGAGCAGCTGATGGATCAGCCGGTCGATCAATTGCCACGCCCAGTTGGAGCGGACCTTGGAACAGTAAATGACTACTTTGAAGGCGGTCAGAAATACTTGCAATTCTTGAAACAGACAGCAGACGAGGATTTCACAGGTATTCACGTAGCGCTTGACTGTGCACATGGTGCAACCTCTTCTCTTGCGACACATTTATTTGCGGATTTAGATGCGGATGTGTCAACAATGGGAACATCACCAAACGGATTGAATATCAACGATGGCGTAGGTTCTACTCATCCAGAGGCACTTTCTGCTTTTGTGAAAGAAAAAGGAGCGGATATTGGTCTTGCGTTTGATGGTGATGGCGACCGCTTAATTGCAGTTGATGAAAAAGGTGATATTGTAGACGGCGATCAAATTATGTACATATGCGCACGTTATCTAAAGGGTGAAGGCCGATTGAAGGATGACACGGTCGTGTCAACGGTCATGAGTAACCTAGGTTTCTATAAAGCGCTTGAGAAGCAAGGCATTAAGAGCATTCAAACCGCTGTTGGTGACCGCTATGTGGTCGAGGCGATGAAAAAGGATGGCTATAATGTCGGAGGCGAGCAGTCAGGCCACTTGATTTTCCTTGATTATAATACGACAGGTGACGGCATGCTTTCTGCGATCATGCTGGTGAATACACTAAAAGCAACAGGAAAAACATTGTCAGAGCTTGCAGCTGAAATGGAGAAATTCCCGCAACTTCTAGTGAATGTGAAGGTATCTGATAAGTATAAAGTGGAAGAAAATGAAAAAGTAAAAGCTGTGATCCAAGAGGTTGAAAAAGAGATGAACGGTGACGGACGTATCCTTGTTCGTCCATCAGGAACAGAGCCGCTTGTACGTGTCATGGCAGAGGCGAAAACAAAAGAGCTGTGTGATGAATACGTGGCTCGCATTACGGCTGTTGTCAAAGAAGAAATGGGTATTGAGTAATTGATCAAAGCAAATCGCTAAGCAGCGGTTTGCTTTTTTTCGAATAAACGTCATAAGAGGAAAGTTCTATACGAATGATATAAGCGAGGGCAATTTGCTGCTTGCTTTCATACATAAGAGAGCACATCAAAGGTAGAACGTGACAAGCCTCATCGCATATAGTGTAGGGAGGTCTTACTTTCTAACATGAAGGGATCACCCGCTAAATTGTGATTGACGGAGGTCAGACCTTATAGTACAATCATCCTTGTGTTACTGGATTTTTATTCTAGCAGGAAAGGCAGGGTAGATGTTCAGCCACTCTTATAATTATAGCGCCCGAACTAAGCGATCGAACGAGACAGATGCTTAGTTGACGAGGATGGAGGTTATCGAATTTTTCGGCGGATGCCTCCCGGCTGATCAAATATAGAGATCACAGCCGTAAGTGTTTCTTTAAAGCAAAGAGGTGACTCTTTGTACAAAGGGAATACACATGATCTCCCAAAATAAACATGTAGAGAGGGACGAAGAAATGTCCCTTCTATTTTAGTAGGCTTTCTTTGTCCCTTTCACATGATCGGGAGGAAGAATATTTATGTGTGGAATCGTAGGTTATATTGGTCAGAATGATGCGAAGGAAATCTTATTAAAAGGTTTAGAGAAGCTTGAGTACCGTGGGTATGACTCAGCAGGTATCGCTGTGGCAAACGAAGAAGGCGTGCATGTGTTCAAAGAAAAAGGACGTATCGCTGAGCTTCGTGAAGTCGTTGATGCAAACGTGGCATCTTCAGCAGGAATTGGACATACACGCTGGGCAACACACGGTGTACCAAGCCATCTAAATGCGCATCCGCATCAAAGTGCTTCTGGCCGTTTTACGCTTGTTCATAACGGTGTCATCGAGAACTATGTACAATTGACACGCGAATATTTACAAGACGTCACACTAAAAAGCGACACAGATACAGAGGTTGTTGTTCAAGTCATCGAACAATTTGTGAATAGAGGTCTTGATACAGAGGAAGCTTTCCGTCAAACGCTTCTTCAACTAAAAGGCTCTTACGCAATTGCCCTTTTCGATAACGAAAACAAAGAAACAATCTATGTGGCGAAAAACAAAAGCCCATTATTGGTTGGTTTCGGCGAAGATTTCAACGTTGTGGCTTCTGACGCAATGGCGATGCTTCAAGTAACAAACGAATATGCGGAATTAATGGATAAAGAAATGGTCATTGTTACTAAAGACGAGGTTATTATTAAAAACCTTGACGGCGATATTATGACACGTCCTTCTTATATCGCTGAGCTAGATGCAAGCGACATTGAGAAAGGCACATATCCTCACTACATGTTAAAAGAAACGGATGAACAGCCGCTAGTGATGCGCAAAATCATCCAAGAATATCAAGACGAAAACGGCAAGTTATCAGTCGCTGGCGATATCGCAAGCGCAGTAGCAGAAGCAGACCGCATCTATATTGTGGCTTGCGGAACGAGCTACCATGCTGGACTTGTTGGTAAACAATACATTGAAGACTGGGCGAAAGTACCTGTAGAAGTCCATGTAGCAAGTGAATTTTCTTACAACATGCCGCTTCTATCGAAAAAACCGTTGTTCATCTTCCTTTCTCAATCTGGGGAGACTGCGGACAGCCGTGCTGTACTTGTTCAAGTCAAAGAACTTGGTCATAAAGCATTAACGATCACAAACGTACCAGGATCTACGCTTTCTCGTGAAGCAGACTTCACATTGCTTCTTCATGCAGGACCAGAAATCGCAGTGGCTTCAACAAAAGCCTACACAGCACAAATCGCTGTTCTTGCGATCCTTGCATCTGTTGCAGCTGAATTAAATGGTCAATCTCTTGACTTTGATCTTGTGAAAGAGCTTGGGATTGTAGCAAACGCAATGGAAGCCCTTGTCGATCAAAAGGATGAAATGGAACAAATCGCTCGTGATTTCTTCACAGTGACACGTAACGCATTCTTTATCGGAAGAGGACTTGACTACTATGTGTGCCTTGAAGGTTCACTCAAACTAAAAGAGATCTCTTACATCCAAGCAGAAGGCTTTGCTGGCGGAGAACTCAAACACGGCACCATTGCTTTAATTGAAGAAGGCACACCGGTCATTGCCCTTGCCACGCAAGAGCACGTGAACCTCAGCATTCGTGGTAACGTCAAAGAAGTTGTTGCACGCGGCGCAAACCCATGTGTCATCTCACTAAAAGGCCTAGAAGACGAAGGCGACCGTTTCGTCCTTCCAGCTGTACACCCAGCACTTGCACCACTTGCATCTGTTGTGCCATTACAGCTGATCGCTTACTACGCAGCCCTTCACCGCGGGTGTGATGTGGATAAACCACGTAACCTTGCGAAGAGTGTGACGGTGGAGTAGGTTTTAAATAAAATCGGTTTTTTGATACCCCTTTTAGATATAATTGTCTAAAGGGGTATTTTTGTGTCAATAGAACTAGCAGTTGAAAGATTTAAGCTGAACTTTGATTGATAGATACTATTTCCATGTTGCTATTATGATAAATATTCTTAGGGGGAAATATTATTTTTATTCGATACGTAAAAAAAGAAAAATGGGGAATTGTTTTTTTCTTCATTGGTTATATTGCATTGTTTATCATTTCTTATTGTTTAATTGGTGGTCCTGTCTCAAGTGGAGGACCAATAGGTGTATTCCTTGGATTTTGTATTGTTCAATTTCTTAAATATAGAGCTTTCAAAAAAGATGAAAGAAATAATAAAGGCATATATCATCGTTTATAAGTTATATTTTTAACACATTATACTAAGTGCATAATGAGAGAGCGTCCCCTTGAGAAAGCGTGACAGTTTAAATATTTAACGAAGAAAGAGAGCAGATACATGACCAAACCTAAAATTTACACAATGAGCTTTGCAAAAGTCTATCCTCTCTACATCGCAAAGGCAGAGAGAAAGGGAAAAACGAAAGCTGAAGTCGATACGATTATTTGTTGGTTAACAGGCTACAGTCCAGAAGAGCTTGAGGAACAGTTGGACAAGCAGATAGACATTGAAACCTTTTTTGCCGAGGCTCCTGAGCTCCATCCTTCCCGCAGTTTAATCAAAGGAGTCATCTGTGGTGTTAGAGTAGAGGACATTGAGGAAGAAACGATGAAAAACATTCGGTATCTAGATAAGCTGATTGATGAGTTAGCCAAGGGAAAGAAAATGGAAAAGATTTTGCGAGATTCGTCATGACCATCACAAGCAAGCTCAGTGAATAACCTTCACTGGGCTTTTTTATATTTATAGACCATTCGACCAATAAAAATAAAATCCATTTGAACGAAGTCGTTCTTCATGTCGTCAAAAGAAGTAATACCAAAACAAATTGGCGTTTGGAAAGGGAGTGGCGTGATGGACATGAAGATGATTTTACCTCTTATTTTGCTACAAGCGATTTTAATGGTGATTGGTTTGTTTGATTTGTTGAAAAGAGATCCATCGAGGATTAGGGGAGAAGTGAAGTGGGTTTGGGCTTTGGTGATTGTGTTTGTGGCGAGTGCCGGTCCTATTGCGTATTTCATTTTTGGTCGTAAACAATCTTAGTAGGGGGGATTCGCTTGAATATGTTGGAGTGTCAAGGCCTGACGAAATCGTATGGACGGCATGAAGTGTTAAAAGATGTCTCGTTTTCTGTTGGGGAGGTTGGATGTGTTGGCTTTTTAGGAGCCAATGGAGCGGGGAAGACAACGACGATCCGGATTTTGACGGGGCTTGCTCGTCCTACGTCTGGCGTTGTGAAGGTGGCAGGTTTTGATGTCACAAAGGACATGGATCAAATCAGTCAGGTGATTGGGTACTGTCCGCAGCATCCTGCATTTTATCAGGATATGACGGGGCAGGAATGGATGCATTGGGTTGGCGGGTTATTTCATTTAGAGAAAAACACCATTCGTTCTAAAACAGAGGAATTGTTGAAGCTTTGCCGCATATACGAGGCGAAGGATCGTGCCATTGGCAGCTACAGCGGAGGGATGAAGCAGAGACTTGCCATTGCGCAGGCACTCATCAACAGCCCGAAGGTCCTCATTCTAGATGAACCTGTGTCGGCACTTGATCCCATGGGGAGAAAAGACGTCCTGACTTTGATTGAGCGTCTAAAGCATGAGATGCTGATCTTTATGTCGACCCATATTTTAGATGACATTGAACGTGTGGCTGATCATATTATCATGATCAACAGCGGCAAAATTGAGATGTCCTCTTCGATGAAACAGATCAAAGAAGACTATATCCAGCCCGTGATTGAATTTCAATTAGAACAACAGAATATGAAACTAGTGGCTTTGTTAAAAGAACGGGATTGGGTGGAGGAATGTATTGAGACAGGAGGCACTTATCAGGTGCGAGTCAACAATCAACATACGGCATTGGAGGAGCTGCCGGGTCTCATCACTGAAACTGGCGGTGTTCTTCTCCAATATCGACTATCTAAGCTAACGCTTGAAGATATTTTCATGAAGGTTGTGACGGCATGATGATGTTGAAAAAGGAATTTAGGGAGTTATTCACTAGTTATAAAATCTTATTTGTGCCGATCATTTTTACGATTTTAATGATTACACAGCCTATTACGCTCAAAATGCTGCCGGATCTTTTATCGAAATCCGCTAATTTACCTGAAGGGTCGACATTTTATATACCAGAGCCTAGTGCTGGAGAGGCTTTAGCTAGTGCATTGAGTAAATTTGATTCACTCGGCGTGTTTATCCTCATTATGATCGTGATGGGGACGATTGCTGGAGAGCGTGCCTCTGGGGTGACGGCGATGATTATGGTGAAACCGATCAGTCGAATGAGTTATTATGCCTCAAAAATATGTGCCTATGCCTGTTTAACGTTGTTTAGTTTGGTAGTGGCGGTTCTAGCTTCCGTTTATTATGTAGACATTCAATTTGGGCATGTGGCTTGGGGCGATGTGTTAAAAGGAACGTTTTTGTATTATCCAAACTTACTGCTTATTGTAGTATCGACCATTTGTGCATCGGCGTTTTTTAAGCGCTCAGTGACTGCGGGCGGCGTTTCCCTTTTGATCAATCTCATCCTGTTTACCGTTCCTTCGTTTTATGAGAATACATTAGGGAAGTTTGCACCTAAAGGCGTCACAAGTGCGGCTGAGGAGATGATTCATAGAGGGACTTATTCGGATCAGGCACTCACAAGCTTTCTAGGTGTATCGGTATTGATTGGTTTCTTTTTTCTCATCGGATGGTTTCTTTTTAGAAAACAAGAATTATAGCATGATGTACCCTTTAGATATGAAAATCTAAAGGGTTTTTTATGTATTTAGTAAGTAATAAATAAGATGTGAATACATATTATCATGATTTAAATGTTGAAATAATATATACTTAGTATATAATTACTCCGTAAAGGGATGGGAGGAGTTTGCAGATGATTCAGATCGAGAATGTGAAGAAGGAATTCTTTCAAGGCCAGGAGCGGACTGAGGTGCTGAGGGGCGTTGATTTGACGGTAGAAGAAGGGGAGTTTGTAGCGGTGATGGGACCGAGTGGTTCTGGAAAAAGTACATTACTTCAGCTGTTAGGCGGGCTTGATCTGCCTACTGATGGAGAGATTTTGATAGATGAGCATCAGTTGAGTGAGATGAATGAGAAAGAGAGAACGATTTTTCGCCGAAAACAGATAGGGTTTGTGTTTCAAAATTATCAGTTGCTCCCTACATTAACTGTCGAAGAAAATGTGGCGTTTCCGCTGCATGCAGATGGACGTTTAACAAAGGAGAATCAACAGACGGTTGTAGAGCTGTTAGAGGCTGTTGGCTTGAATGGACTTGGACGGAAACGGGCTAGTTTACTGAGCGGCGGGCAGCAGCAGCGTGTAGCGATTGCAAGAGCTCTAGTCAATCAGCCGTCAGTGCTGTTAGCAGATGAGCCGACGGGGAACTTGGACCGGCATAGAGCGGAGGATATTTTGGCGTTAATGTGCAAGTTCAATCGAGAAAGCAAGCAGACGATTATCATGGTGACGCATGATATTTTCGCAGCGGGGTTTGCGGATCGAATCATCCTTTTTAAAGACGGTGTTATTGATCAAGTGATATCTAGAAAGGATGATGATTATGCTCAGTATGTGGCGAATTTCATGGCGTAACATGATTCAGCATAAAAAGCGGTTCGCCATTTCTGTATTAGGCATCATGGTGGGAATTGCTTTTGTCACGTCGATGCTCATTGCCGATCGAACGACAAATGATGTGTTTCATTACTATGAGCAAATGTATGTCGCTGATGCAGATTATTGGGTGTTGAGTGATGATCATACGTATGATGAGGAACAGATCTCCTCCATTTTAAACCATCCTGATGTGACAGGATCATTATTAGCGCTGGATAAACAGACGTTTTTTGAGGTAGAAGGTGATCACTCTCTTAACCAACGGGCAGTGCGCATTACCGGAGTACAAGATCAAACGAGCTCTTTACTGAAGCTGCCTGTGATTGAAGGGCGTTTGGATAATCAGGGGTTGGTCATACCAGATGTTGTGGCGAAGCTGCTGAATAAAAAAGTGGGAGATACCATTCGTTTTTCTGATTTGGGCGAAGCGAAGGTATCTGCCATTGTGGAATATACACAGCTGCTTTCAAGTCCGAGTGACTGGAAGAGTGCAGAATCATCGAGTTTTCGTGTGATGGCGCCGCTTGATTTATTGAGAGACTGGACGGGACTCGATCATCAGCTTTCTTATATGAGATTTCAGACGAATGATGGCGGAGAGCAGCTCTTTCAATCTTTACAGAAAGAGTTCAAGGATGCCGATGTTTTTGTCCAGCCTGTGGTGGCGGATGACCGGCAAAGTAATGACATTGGCGGGTTGTACACGTTCTTTTACCTCATCGCAGGGCTGTCGATGTTTATGAGCGGTTTTATCGTGTTTAATATGATTTATACGAGTGTGATGGAACGGAAAAAGGAATTTGCGATTATGAAGAGCTTTGGTTATACGCAGGGCTCTGTTTCTAAGCTGATGTTGATTGAGGTTTTGATCTTGGCATGTATTGGAACAGCCATTGGGGTGCCGATTGGCGTTTGGCTTGGAGATGTGTTCATGCAAACACTGCTTGGTGTGTTCGCTTTTGATATGGTGTATTCGTTAGATTGGCAAGTGCCTGTTGTAATAGCAGTGATCGTTGGTATTGTGTTCCCTGTGCTGTTTTCGTTATTTCCGATCTACCATGCAGGAAAAACGTCTGTGCTGCTGACTTTAAAATCCACTACCCAAACTTCTGCACCGAAAAAACGATCGGTCATTAGGGCGGTGATAGGGATAGGCTTGCTTTCATTCATATGGGTGGATCATCCGGCTGCTTATCTTGCCATTTTAGCCAGCATGGTTCTGTTATTCCCATTTTTCCTGCTCTTTTTGAACCGGTTGTTGGCGCCTCTTTTGAAGCTGGTTTTTGGCTATCCAGGTCATCTATCAGCGCAGCATGTCACGCAGCAACTGAATCGAAACGCTAATACGGCGGCGATTCTAGCTGTTGGGATTGCTGTGATCTTGCTTTTAAGTGCGGTCATTGAATCGGCTCCAGACGGCTACGAAAGAGAGATTCGTCAAACGTACGGCGGTGATCTCAGGGTTACTTCTGAAGCGCCATGGACGAAAGCGGATCAAGAAAAGCTGTCATCCTATGAGGCTGTTGAACGGGTGGAACCGATGATGGAAGCGGCTCCTTTGACATGGGAAACGGCTGATGGAGAGAAAAGACAATTTTCTCTGATCGGCGTAGAGGAAAAGGGACCGTCTTTTATAGAAGGTGACAATAAAGGCGATTTGTATCAACGATTATCAGAAACGCCTTCTATCGTGTTAGGAGAGCGTGCGTTTGATGAATGGGGTGGGCGTATTGGAGAGAGTGTGTATCTCAATGCACCTTCTGGCCGGCAACAGTTACAAGTCATTGATGTGGTCAAAACTTCTCATCATTCGGGTTATGTGGCATTTGTCGATCAGACATTTTTACAAGAGGATTTAGGGTGGGCGCAGCCCCTTGATATCCTGCTTACGTTAAAAGACAAAGGTGCCGGTGAGTCTTTACGAGATCAGCTATGGGAAGACTTTGGACATCGGCTTTCAAAGGTGAAAACAGTAGAGGATGAGATTGAATCAACGACATCGGCTTTCACTGGTATGAACGAGTTAATTTCTATGATGCTCATTTTCATTATTGGGCTCGCGAGCATTGGAACAGCCAATACACTGCTGATGAACACGCTTGAACGTACATCTGAGATTGGCACCATGCGGGCGCTGGGGCTGACAAAGCAGCAGGTGAGAAAAATGATCGTCGGAGAAGGTGTGCTCATTGGGTTAACAGGTGTGATTGGCTGGGTGGATTTGTTTCATTCCAATTGCCGCCTGTGCATCTACTGCTGGCAGTGATCGCAGGAATTGCACTTAGTTTAGCGGCTTCGTGGATTTCTAGTGCGACAGCGAGTAAAATAGAGATGATATCATCTCTCAAAGAAGGTTAAATCATATGTCAGTGAAATACGGAATTTTAACATCGCTCTGTCAGCAGCAACATCATGGATATGAATTAAAGCTAGAGCTGGAGTCATTGCTCGGAATAAAAGGAAAAATCAACCCGGGTCAAATCTACACGACGCTTGATCGGTTAATTCGTGATCAATTGGTGACAGCAGTGGGAATAGATGACCAAGATCGAAAGCTGTACGACGTGACGGAAGAAGGCACACAAGAGCTGGAATCATGGCTGTTGGCACCTGTTCCATATCATGCTGCAAAGGATGATTTTCACTTTAAATGGGGCTGTGCACGGAAAATCAGATTTCATCAAGAAAAAGAAATGCTTCAGCAGCAGAAAGCCGTCATCATGAAAGATGTGATGGAACTCACGAAGCTAAAAACGGAATGTCTTGTGCAAGGTGATGAGAGTCGGTACTTATTGATTTCTGGCACACTGCTTCATTTAGAGGCGGATTTGAATTGGATTCATCAAATTGAGCATCGGAGCGGGTCATCATTTTAGAGAGGTCTTTCTTTTGAAGAAAGGTCTTTTTTTTTTGCTTCGTTTGGAGCATATGCAGATAGGATGGGAAGAAAGTTTGGTATGATAGGTGGAAATTGATTGTATTTTCAGAAAAGGGGTTTGATCAATGAAAACATCACGTAATCCTGAGACCATTCACGCACCAGTTGCACCGTACATCCATCAAATAGAGACAACAGGGCCGCAGCGGTGGTTAACCTTATCAGGGCAAGTGGGGATGGAAGTCGATGGAACCATCCCAGCGAGCCCGATGGAACAGCTCGAGCTAGCGTTAGAGAATGTAAAACGCAATGTAGAAGCGGCAGATATGAAAGTGGAAGATATAACGAAGCTTGTGTTCTATTTAGTAGGGGAGTTTGATGCTGAGAGTAGAAAACGAATCATGGGTCAGTTTTTAGGGGATCACCTGCCTTGTATGACGATGATTTATGTGGTGGCTTTGGCTTCACCTGTTTTAAAGGTTGAGGTGGATGCATGGGCTTGTCGGGATATGGATTGATGAAATGATTGTTTATATCAGTTGAATATGCTAAAAATGGTATATAAGAGTGTTAATAAAGAGGTGGTTTTTTGTTTCAATCAAACCAAGAATTGAAAAAAACGGTGGTCTTTTATGCAGGTGTGGGAGCTGTTTTGCTGATTCTCATGATGTTGACATGGCTGCCGGTTTCTGCAGACTGGGAGTTGCCGTTGATTTTGTTTGGATTGGGGATTTTGTTTTATGTGAAGCGTGTGCTTTGGAAGGATGAAAAAGGTAAGGGCTAAAATGTTTAGCCCTTTTTTACGTAATCAAAGTTTCAACTTAAGTGAGTGCCTGAATTTGATTTAAATTATGTTGGTTTCTGAACAGTAAATAGATTTAATGAATGATCATTAGGTATGTTGATAGAAGTTTGTTCTGCTATTCCTTTTGAATACCAATCATAATAATTTTCGGCTATTTCTTTTGGTAAATCATGCATGATAGTTGTTTTTGTTGGTTTTGCTCTATTAACTATTTTAATTGAAGCCAACCCTAATTTCCTTTGGATAAGTGTCTCTGAGATTATTAATCTTTCTATATTATATTTGTGTGTTATGAGAAGTCTATCTGTAAGGCCGCCTTTTTTTATTTGCAAATAATGATCATTACAACTGTAGGAGCTGTACAAACTGCTAAACAATTGAATGAGTAAAAATACAACACTTATGAATATTGAAATATACCATAAGTCATTTCTGAAAAATAAAAGAAGAGCTGGCGTTAAACACCAAAATATGACTGATCTAAATAATTTAGGTATGATAGAATACCATGGTATTCTCTTCATATTGGTCTCTAGTCTAATGCTTGGAAAGATATCTAAAATTAATTTATTTGCCAAATTTTTATTTATAAAAGGAAATAATATATTTGGTGATTTTACATTTTCGTCATTAACTTCAGTCGAACTGATGATTTTTACTTTCACAATAGAAAGTAATTTTTGTATAAAACTGCTAGTGAAGTATAACGCTTCAATCTTTTCTTTTGGGATAGAGAAGTCAGTAATATTCAATTTACCTTTTTCGATGTACAGTCTAGTTTTGTCCGAAGATAATTTAAATCCTCCATATTGCAAGTATGTCTTTAAAATTCCATATAGAATAGACAATATAATAAGTAAAAAAACACTCAAAATAATTGTCATTGGAGAGGATTTTACAAATGAAATCAAACTATCTATATACTTTTCTAAAGACAAAAATTGATTGATTTCTGAGTAAGCAGAATAGAGAAGAAGTAGAAAGAAAAGTAATCTTAAAGATGTAAGGGAAGCAATAAATATCTCCTTCATTTGGATTTCATAATGAAGTTTCTGAGCACTTTGTTGTATAGGTTCTTCAAATTCACTTTCTACATTAGCATTGATACTGCCTTTTTCCGTAAGGTGCTTTTTTATGCTCAAAGCTTCTGAAGTTGTAATCATATGTAATTTTACTACGTGGTCATTATTGCTTGATCCTACATCAATTAACAAAGAGGTAAGGTCAAAAAAACGATGGAAAAAAGTAGATGTTTGATTCACACCTTGAATACTGTTAATTGGAAAATGTCTTTTTACAGTAATGAACCTACCCTTTTCTAAATATAACTCCTCTTCGCTTAGGTCATAACCAAAATGTTTCCACTCTAATAATATAGTAATGACCTTGTAGATTACAAAAATAACAATAATTAAAAAACCTAATTTAGAGAATATTGATATGGATGAAAAACCAAATAATACTGATAAAAAAATACAGAAGAAGATGAAACCTTTAATCGATTTTAATAATTCAAATAGCATCCATAATGGATGTAATCTTTTTAGGCGACTATTAGTTTCCATTTATAGAGAGCTTTCCTTTCTAATTTCATTCTTTTTGGTTTGATTATCAGTAATATGCGCTATATAATCACGAATATCTGAGGCTTCTTTTTCTGGAATGCAAGGTATTTCATGTACATAGCCAATCGTACCAATCTTAATAGAAGATAATTCATATTTTTTTAATAAGGGACCTTGATATGTATCTACAAAATATACTTTATTCATAGGAATTATTAGGTGTTTCCTTCTGAAAATTCCTCCATGCTTTAATTGAATCATATTTATATCTATTTCATAACGCCAAGTTTTTTGTTTGTAAATAGGGACTAACATGAGTTCTACAATAGCTGATATAATTAAAATACCCATAAGGCTATAAATAAGCCAAACAATCCATTCTGACCAACTATAATAGTTGTGTAGAACTAAAAGGACAACTAAAACGCTAGTTGATATAATAAAATTTATAAAGTCGACTATCCGCCAAACCTTAATCGCATCTTTAGAAATTTTTTTTGAGGGCTCCTTCAATTGATACAAATATAATCCTCCTTATCCTTTGTAGATTTAGTACCACTTGGATACTAAATCTACTTTTTATAGGATTCTTAATTATTATCTCCAATATTAAGAAATATTTCTTCTAATGATGGCTCATCGACTTCTATTCTAAATACATCAATGTTTTTAGAAATAAAAAGCTTGTTGATTAATGGTATAGATGATTCATCTTCAATGGTTATTTGAGATGATAGTTCACTGATTTCACTTTTTATAGAAAGACTCTTAAGGTCTACTGTTAATGACTCAATCTGTGCAATTGAAGCAACACTATGCTTTATATAAACGGTCATATTCTTTTTGTATGCTGTTCTTAACTCTTTCATACTTCCTTTAATTTGAATGACACCTTTGTTCATAATAGCAACTTCATCACATAATTTCTCAACTTCATCTAAATTGTGTGAGGTTAGAAATACGGTAGTACCGTTTGTGGCGATTTCTTTAATAATAGAATGGATATTTAATACTGAATTTGCATCTACCCCTGAAGTCGGTTCATCTAAAAAAATTAAATCAGGTTTATTTAATAATGCTTGGGCGATCCCTAGTTTTTTTTTCATTCCAAATGAAAAGTTTTTAGTCTTTAACTTAGCTGCATCTTTTAACTCAACTTTATCTAGAAGTTCAATTAAATCTTTTTGTTTTAAATCTAATTTCAATATTTGACTAAAGTATTTCAAATGATCTAGTGCGGTCATGTTTTCATAGAATGTAGAATAGTCAGGGAGAACCCCTATTTTACCCCAGATTGATTTTTGTTGATTCTTTTTATAGCCCAATACTTCATAAAGTCCTTCAGTTGGTTCAATTATACCTGTAATCATATTTATAAATGTTGATTTACCGGCACCGTTCTTCCCTAGAAAACCAAATATTGTGCCTTTATCGATTGATAAGTTCATTTTATCAACAACAATTTTATTTCCATATCTCTTTGTTAGATTGGTCGTTTTGAGTGCATACACTATAAATCCCTCTTTCTAAAAAGCATTAAACTTACGATTAAAAACAAAATTGGGAAAAGGATGACTATATATGTAAAAGCAGTCTGCTCTTGAGTGAAATAATAATAGGGTGTGATATAACTAATCATTTTAATGATAATATTATTTGATCCAATGCTAATCATACCGATAACAGGTAAAATAATCGACAATGTAATACCTAGAAACATTGTAATTGAAGGGTTTGAAATGATAGTGGATAGTAATAGAGTTAACCCTAAGAAGTAAGAAATAAACACAATACATTGTATTAATTCTAGAAAATAAAAAGTGTTTGAAAACGGGATAATTAATATTAAGGAAATTGTTAAACATACAATCCAAAAAAGAAGATTACCTAAAAACTTTCCTAATAATATGTTATTTCTAGATGTTTTCGTCACTAAAAATCGAACAGTACGAGAGTATACCTCTTTATTGATTACATTATGGGCTAGACTGGTGACAAATAGTGGGGCAGCAATGAAAAGTAATACCATTAATCCACCCACATATGCATTATCACCTAGACCTAAAGATTTCAATTGGTCACTAAATTGGCTAAGGATTTTTGCCGTACCGGTTGTAATTCCAATTAGGACAATAATAATTAGGATAGAGCGTATACTTTTAAACAGTGCTTTGAATTCATTCAAACCAATTGCAAACATAGTTTCACCTCTTTTAGAATGACTGATCTGTCCCGTTTCTTGCTTTTTTATCTTTCACAATTATAGTAATTCCAGCAATTAGATACGCAATGCCGCCAAGTATGCCTAAAAAGATTGTTAATAAGGAGCCTAAAATAGAGGTAGTTATTAATAGAATACCGGCAGAGCGTGCTCTGTTTTTTAATAATATTAATGAAAAAATTCCTGCTAGTATGCTCAATATCGTTATTGTGATCATATATAAAGAACCATTGGCAAGGATGTTAATTACTTGTTCCGGTGTGATATCTTGTACGTTTTCTTCATCAATAAAGTCTTGGATTAGTTTGTTAGTATCATTGTTATTTTTTGTTCCTTCATAAAACATAAAGCTCCCAATAAGTAAGGCTGTGAATAAAATAACACCTATAATAGTAAAAGTCTTTTCTAAAGTACGTTTCATGCTTAACCTCCACAAAATACAATTTATTGGTTAAATAACCTAAACTTACAATAACATATTTTGGATAGATTTTTCCACATAAATTTTAAAAAAGTTTTAAAAAAATAAACATTATTCATTTTTTTATTCATTTTTTGATTACATTTATTTTTTCTGTGTTATAATAATAAAAAAGCGGGGTGGCTGATATATGGAGAAAGATATTCCAACATGGATTTTATCTGTAGATTCTGAGGACAGAGAATTTATAAGAAAATTTATACTTAGTTCAGGTTCATTAAAACAAATGGCGAAAGATTATGATGTTTCTTATCCAACAGTTAGAACCCGATTAGACAGAATCATTCAATTGATTAGATTAAATGAAACTTTAGAGCAAGAAACTCTAATTAAATATGTAAAGAAACTCGCGATTGAGGAAAAAATTAGTTTAGAAGTTGCCAAAAACATTATTGAAAAATATAAAGCAGAAAGGGATGGAGATTAAATGAATGAATTAATGTATTTTATTTTAGTAGTTGTCGTTTTTGCAGTTCAGTATTTCCTTTCAACAAGAAACAACCTTTTGTGGGGAGCTTTAATCCCGATCGTCTTTATCGCTGGAATGTCATGGTTTTATTTCGAAAATAAAGCAAGTAATAATATAGGTTTTCTTATTATTGCGCTAGTTGGATTAGCTCTTTTAATTGAAGAGTGGAACCGCGGTCGTAGAATGCTCCACAAAAAAAGAGTCAAAGAAATTGAAAAGATGAAAACACAAGACATCACTATAAAAAAATAATCACAAAAATTATGATTTTTAGGTTTTAAATGTTTGATTTTTGGCTATAATAAAACAATAGGGATAGAGTGTTTACACTATCCCTATTGGGCTAACGAACAACTAGCCATTGATGATGCTGTCAATTTTATCGCTGATCCATTGGAACGTTGCACCGTTCTTGATCCAGTTGATAACAGTTGATTTGTTAGCCCAAGCCCATTTAGCTGCTTTAGTACCAAGTTGAGCAACAAGTCTTAAGAAAGCTACCATTATTTATTTCACCTCCTGAATTCGTTTAGCCTGCTAAAGCTCGGATAATTTGGTTTGAAATCCATTTAAAAGAAAAGCCTTGTCCTATCCATTCAAGTACCTTTTTTTTGTTAGCCCAAGCCCAAATCGCCTGTTTAGCTGTAAGTTGAGCAACAAGTTGTAAGAAAGTTGCCATTCTTTTCACCTCCACCAAACTACTTGGAAAGATAATCTCAGAATTAGCCGTTGATGATGCTGTCAATTTTATCACTGATCCATTGGAACGTTGCACCGTTCTTGATCCAGTTGATAACAGTTGATTTGTTGTCCCAAGCCCATTTAGCTGCTTTAGTACCAAGTTGAGCAACAAGTCTTAAGAAAGCTACCATATTCTTTTCACCTCCAAAATTCCACTTTTAAAAAATTCAGAATTAGCCATTGATAATGCTGTCAATCTTATCACTGATCCATTGGAACGTTGCACCGTTCTTGATCCAGTTGATAACAGTTGATTTGTTGTCCCAAGCCCATTTAGCGGCTTTAGCGCCAAGTTGAGCAACAAGCCTCAAGAAAGCTACCATTGTTTTCACCTCCACCAAACTACTTTAAAAGATATCTCAGAATTAGCCATTGATAATGCTGTCAATTTTATCACTGATCCATTGGAACGTTGCACCGTTCTTGATCCAGTTAATAACAGTTGATTTGTTGTCCCAAGCCCATTTAGCGGCTTTAGTACCAAGCTGAGCAACAAGTCTTAAGAAAGCTACCATTGTTTTCACCTCCTGCTAATTTATGTATTAAATATTAAAACAAAATAAGTTTAAACACAACAATATTTTCATATTTTTTCATATTTTACATTAAATTGAAACTAACGAACTATAATTTCTGGGTTTTTCAATATAATTCACCGTCATATAGTAAAAAGGACTTTGTTTTATAGAAATGCGAGTAAGAACATTAAATTATGTATATTAATTAATCTAATGGTTGTTTAAATTTTAAGGTATATAATTATTTCTAGTCTACAGATTCGATAAACAATGAATTTAGGGTTTTATAACATTCAGGATTATATAACTTTTCTTATATAAATGAGTTATTATATATAGGTGTATTTATACTTTCCGAAGGAGCTGTCGTGTTGAAGGGATCTAGGGTTGAGTTTATTGATAGTTTACGTGGTTTTAGTTTATTAGGTATTTTGATTGTGAATATGCTTAATTTTCAATATGATTATGATTTTGAGAAGATGTTTGATCCGAGCATATGGGGACAGGAGTTTGGGGTATATGTGACGGAGATCTTGTTCCAGGGGTCATTTTATCCGATTTTCTCCTTTTTGTTTGGGTATTCTTTTATCAAGTTGATTGAATCTACGAAGGCCAAGGGACTAAATACGAATGCCATTGTCGTTCGCCGTGGTTTCGGTCTCATTGTGCTTGGGATGCTGCATTACATATTCATTTGGAATGGTGATATTCTCTTATATTATGGAGCATGTACGTTTTTCTTGATGATGTTTTTAAGCAGCCGGATCAAAACAATGCTGATTTGGTCAGGTGTGTTAGGTGCTTTGTCATTAGTGGTTTTACCATATCTGATGACCTTTGTTTATGGAAATGATGATTTGTTAACTGATGTGTATGCGAAGGGTGCATACGGTGATATTTTATTGAGCCGGGTGACGATTGAAGACGATATGATGATTGTGACCATTATTATGGCGATCGTGACCATTACGTTGATGCCGATCTTAGGTTTTCTATTCGGTACGATCATGGTGGGGCCATTTGCACTGCTTGGCATGGCCATTGGGAAAAAAGGTCATCTGACAGAAGAAGATCGAGGAATGGCGTATCGTAAAGGCTGGATCTGGATGATTTTGATCGGGCTCGCTTTAAAATGTGCGACGTTTATTGATGCCCCTTGGAGTGAAATGGTGATGACGTTAGGAGCCTATGTCCTGACGATCGGTTATATTCAAGCTTTTATTGTCTTTTACTATTCAAAGGTTGCACAAGGATTGAAACGTCTGCTTGCAGGACTGGGCCGATTGTCTTTATCAAACTATTTGGCTCAATCTATTATTTGTACAACGATTTTCTATTCTTACGGACTTGGTTTATTTGGACAAATGGGCTCAATGTTTGGATTGCTGCTTGCTGTTGGACTTTACACAGCACAGCTGTTCATCAGCTATCTCTATTTGAAAAAGTGGAGAAGAGGGCCTGTGGAATGGCTTATGGGAAAATGGGTATATTGGAGATAAATTGATTTGTTGAGGAACCGCATGGCTGAAGAGCTGTGCGGTTTTTTAGTTGGATCGCATTCAAAAAAGTTCATAAAAGGAGTTGAATATTTTTTCAGTGTGTATATAATGTATATATAGTGTATATACAATATTTCATTGCGAATACCAGTACAGAAAAAAGAGGTTTTTATATGCAAATTACGATTTCTAACCATTCTAAGGAGCCTATCTATGAGCAAATTACGACGCAAATCAAATCGTTGATCTTAACGGGTGAGCTTGCAGAAGGTGCGGGACTGCCGTCTATCCGAAAGCTGGCGAAGGATTTACAAATCAGCGTCATCACAACAAAACGTGCATATGAAGAGTTAGAGAAGGCAGGATTTATTTATTCGATTGTCGGTAAGGGATCATTTGTTGCCGAGCAAAACCTAGAGGTCATGAGAGAGAAAAAATTGAAGGTGATTGAGGAACAGCTTGGAGCGGTTGTTACAAACGGCAAGGAATTAGGCTTATCTTTTGATGAATTGCAGCAGTTATTAAAGTTCTTGTATGAGGAGTGAGATGAGTGGAGCATGTGATTGAATTCAAAGGAGTATCAAAACGGTTCAAAGACTTTTCTGTGCAGAATCTTGATTTACAGGTCAAAAAGGGCTTTGTTACTGGGTTTATTGGAGAAAATGGAGCCGGTAAGTCGACCACGATTAAAATGATCATGAATTTGTTAAAACCAGATTCTGGTGAGGTTAAAATTTTTGGATTAGATTATCGCACCCATGAAAAAGAGATTAAGGAACGAATTGGCTTTGTTTACGATGCTAACGTTTTTTTCCCAGGATTGAATTTAAAAGACATCAAACGAATTGTGGCACCTGCCTATAAACGCTGGGATGATAGACTATTTTATCAATATATTGAACAGTTTGGTCTGCCGCTGAATAAAGCGATTAAAACATTTTCAAAAGGGATGCAGATGAAGGCATCGCTTGCGATTGCGCTGTCGCACCATGCAGAGCTGATTATCATGGATGAACCAACTGCTGGTTTAGATCCGGTATTTAGAAGAGAGCTGCTCGGCACGTTACAAGAATTGATGATTGATGGAAACCGAACGATTTTTTTCTCAACGCATATGACGACTGATTTAGATCGCATCGCGGATTATATTGCGTTTATACAAAATGGAAGATTGGTCTTTCAACAGTCGATTCATGAGGTGGTGGAGAATTATGCGCTGGTGAAGGGGAGCCTGGATTTGCTGGATCGAGACACAGAAAAGGCGTTTATCCATATTCAGCGTACGGCAGCCGGATTTGAAGCATTAACAGATCGGATTGATGAGGTGAAACTTATTTTTGGGGATGCTGTTGTGATTGAACCGGCGTCGCTTGAGGATATCATGTTTTATTTGAAAGGCGGGGTTGCGCATGTTTCATTTAATTAAGCGTGATGTGATTTTGCAAAAGAAGCAACTGATGATTTTTCTTCCGTTTATCTTATTTTTTATTTTCATGGATGTACATCCGGTATTGACGTTTCTAGTTGCTAGTGTCTTCATTCCATTTAACACATATGCGTACGATGAGAAGGCAGAAACGAATATTCTATTAAATTCTTTGCCGTATACCCGCAAGGAAATCATTGCATCACGTTATTTAGGTGCTGTTGTTTATATGATCCTTTCGATTGGGCTGACAAGTGCTGCTTTCATTAGTTTTGGGAAGCTATTTTCGATGACCGATATTGCGATTGGTAGCGGGCTATTTTTATTGTTTGCGGCGTGCACATTTCCATTGTTTTATATCTTAAAGCCTGGCTATATCACAACGGCAGTGATTATTGGCTTTATCATTTTATCTGCTATGGGGCCACCTGTTGTGATCTATTTAGCAGAGCAATTCAGTGGGATCACTGATTTTATAATGAATTTATCAATCCCTATTTTATACACTGGGTCCGTTGTGCTGATTATGCTTATTTACTTGCTATCTTGGGGGCTCTCTACTGCGATTTATCAGAGGAAAGTGTTTTAATTCAGCTAGAATACAAACAGATCATAATAAAGAATCATTCATTTTGAGGAAGTCCTTTTCAAAATGGATGATTCTTATTTTTTTGATTCATATGAAATTGACATCCAGTAGAAAACAGGTTATTGTTATTTAACATAATGTTAATTATTTTTAACATTATGTTAAATAAAACATCCTTTAAGAAAGGAATCTGAAATGGAGATTAAAAATAGAATGAAAGTATTACGGGCAGAAAAAGACTGGACACAAAAGGATTTGGCAGAGAAGTTAGGTGTGACTCGTCAAACTGTGGCAGCGATTGAAAATGGTAAATATTCTTTGTCTTTAAAACTAGCATTTCAAATTGCGAGAACATTTGAAGTTGATTTATATGACGTTTTTCAAGAGGTCGACAAGGAGGAACAACAGCGATGATGACAACGATCATACTTTATTCTCTGATTATCCTTTCTATCTTAAGTACGGTCTTTCAATTTAAGAAAAGCCGTGAATATAAACAGGATGAACGGGGCCAATTTATTTTAGCGAAAGCCGGAAGTTTTTCAATTGTAGGTGTGGCATTAGCCTATATATTGGTTGCTGTCATTCAAGCTTTTGTTCATGAATTATCATCTCCAACGGAATGGTTTTATATAGCGATTACGTTTATGTATGTATCAAGTGTTTGCGCAAATACAATTGGCATTATCTATTGTGAAAGAAAATACTAATCTTTCATCTGCGGATGCAAGCTAGGGTACTTCATCATGAAGGGAAGAAAAAATATTGAAAAAATTACTGAAAATAATGCTGATTGCTCTATGTACCATTCTGACTGTCTTGGTTGTATTTGTAGCAAGTGTTTATGTTGTTAATCTAATTAGTAAGGAAAGACAACAGGGGAAAATAGAAGCTTATGGGCAAAAGGTCTTGGTGGATGGGAAGCAGATGAATGTGCTCATTCAAGGCGATGGGAAAGAAACGATTGTCCTTCTCCCAGGCTATGGAACTGCTTCACCCGTGCTTGATTTTAAACCGTTAGTCAAGGAGTTATCGCCATATTATAGAGTTGTTGTAATTGAACCGTTTGGTTATGGTTTAAGTGACGACACAGATAAAGCAAGGACAAGTCAAAACATTGTGGATGAGATTCATGAATGTTTGCAGAAACTTAACATTAAAAAATATACGCTGATGGGTCATTCGATTGCTGGCATCTATGGATTAGAATATGTGAATCAATACGAAAAAGAAGTCAAAGCCTTTGTCGGCATTGATACAAGTGTTCCTCAACAGGAAACGGAAGAATTGCCGGTTTCTAGCTTGCAGCTGCTCAATCAATCTGGCTTTTACAGATTGTTATTGAAAGTGAATCCAGATCAACTGGTGATGCCTAACGTGGATCAACAAACGAAAGATCAAATCAAAATGCTGACCTTTCGAAATTTCTTGAATGAAAGCCAAGCGAGTGAGGCGGAAAATTTCACAAATAACTTTAAAAATGCAGAGCGTTTACATTTTCCTAAGCGTCTCCCTGTTGTTTTCTACCTAGCGGATCAAACGGAGGAAGAAACACCAAGCTGGAAACCAATGCATGAAGAGCTGCTGAAACATGTAGACCACGGAAAAGTCGTTACTTTCAAAGGTGGTCATTATTTGCATCATACGAAATCAAAAGAAATCGCAGATGATGTGAGGGAGTTTCTAGCGAACAACGAGCGCTCACGTTAGCGTTTTTCCTCCTCAGCTGGACAGATGAAACATCGCAATTTTGATCAAAACGAGTGAACTGATTTGTTTTATGATCAAGAAGAGGTGAGGGAGATGATGTATAGTCGGGTGACGCAAGAGGTGATTTCTTATTTGGAGTCGCATTTGATGGATGAGCTGTCGCTGAGACAGGTGCATGAGAAAGTAGGATATTCACATTTTCATTTGCTGCGTGTATTTAAACGAGAAACCGGGCTGTCGATGGGGGAATATGTGCGGAAACGAAGATTGGCTACGGCTGCACAGCTTCTTTTGTATACGGATCAGGGGATTTTAGACATCGCTTTTTCGTTACAATTCCAATCGCAGGAAGCCTTTACGCGTGCTTTTAAGCATCTTTATTCTTTACCTCCCGGAATGTACAGGTCCATGATGAGAGATATGCAAATGAAAAAGGAGGAAGATTCGATGACAATACATGAAGCAGTACCTGGCTGGGGTTTGAGTGGTTCACATCCGCATATGTATGAGATGGGTGTTGATACAGCAGAGTTTCATACGGGAAAGCAATCAGGTGTTTTATCATCTAAAGAAGGCGTACAAGAAGGACAGTTTGCGACGATGATGCAGGGGTTTCAAGCAAAAGAGTATGTAGGCAAGCGGTTGAAGCTCTCTGCTTTCTTGAAAACAGAGAATGTATCTTCAGCAGGAATTTGGATGCGGGTAGATGACGGAAAGGGTGATACGGTGCAGTTTGATAATATGCAGAATCGACCTGTGACAGATTCTACGGAATGGAATCAATATGCGATCGTATTAGATGTTCCTACGCGCAGTGAATCCATTCATTTTGGAGTGCTACTCAGCGGTCATGGAACAGTCTGGGCTGACGGTTTTCGATTTGAGGAAGTGGATGAGAAAACACCTACAACGAATATGGTAGAGGCTTCGGCTCTGCCAGATGTGCCGATGAATTTGCATTTTGAGCTTGAGAAGACCGTGTGAGCGGTCTTTTTTGTTGTATACAAATCTGCATGAACCGTTTATAATGAAAAATATAATTAAACATACCGACGGTCGGTATGTAAAAGGAGGCGTTTGAACTGGCGCGAAATAAGTATCCAGAAAAGACGATGCAGCAAATTTTGGACGTGTCGACAAAGTTGTTTCAGGAAAAGGGATTTGAAAAGACAAGTTTGCAAGATATTATCCATGAATTGAATATGTCTAAAGGGGCTATTTATCATCATTTTAAATCGAAGGATGAAATATTACGCGGCGTGATGGATCGGCAGTTTCGTTATGCAACCGAGAAGCTTGAGGAGTTAATTGAGCATACGGAGGCAGCTCATGCGAAAGAGAAGCTGCAGCTTATTCTGGAGCAGCTTGTGGCAGACCCGCAGTCTCATTCGATTGATGGGATCTTGGTTGATCAGATGAAAAATCCGCAATTTGTGATTGAAGGCATGAAGACAGGTGTCAATCAGGATGCTTTGAGAATCAAACAGTTAATCATTGAAGGGAATGAGGATGGTTCGATGGAAACTGCATTTCCTGGTGAAGTGGCAGAAGTATTTTTGCTTCTTGTGAATATATGGTTGAATCCCACATTGTTTGTCCGCAATCATGAAGAAACAGTTCAGCGTTTGTGTTTTTTAAAGCAGATGATGAAGGGGCTTGGCGTGGATATTGTGAGTGATCTATTTATTCAAAAGGTGACAGCGCACTATGCTGAAATTGGCGGGTATGATCTGCCCGAAAGATAAAGAATGCCAACTGATAGGAGGATGACGTATGATTCATTTTATGAAGGTTGAGCTAAGAAAAGGCCACATGAAGCAGTATATTCAAGCTAGTTTCATCGCGAGTATTGTGCTGCTAGTATTCATCTATTTTATTGCGTTTGCTGCAAAAATTGAACGCGAACCGGGTTTTCAGCAATATACGAATATTTATTTGTTAACGAGTACAGTATGGATGATCTTTTTTTCTATCATCACAGCTATGCTGTATTGGCGTGTAGGCAAGACTGTTTATCAGGAACGCACATCCAATTCAGTGAGATTCCTTTCTCATATGATATGGATGGTGTGCCTTTCAACGTTTGCGATGATGTGCAGTATCATTCCTTCGTTTGTTGTGTTTAGTGTGACTGAAATGTTTTTCCCTATTGTTCACGATACGCTGACGGCAGGTTCTCTGTTTCAATTGATGAAAACATTCTTTATGTTGATTGTTTGTGTTCAAGCGATTGGCATGATGGCGATGAGAATAGGGTTGAGCAAGAAATCGGTTTTGATGACCGTCCTGACTGCAATTGTTTTATGTGCTGTTTTAGGAAATGTATCGCTCGCCATTTATGGCAATGATCAATTGAACCTCGTCCTGTCAGGAGCGATGATCTCGGCAATTCTCATTGTGATCTTGGAATTGTGGAGCCGCATCGGCCGGCTGCAAACGAGGTAATTCATGATGGGAAAAGGATGGAGACATGTGAAGCATACGGTTCAAATTGAAGAAGCAATAACGCAACTTTCGTTAAACTGGCTGGTGGGAGATGTTCGCCTTTATCACCATGATCATCCTTATTTATTGATGAAGCAGACCACCAATCACGTATTCCCCCATCGGTATTTACTGCATCATCAAGTGCAGGAAGGCAGGCTAGTCATTCAAGATAAAAGAAAACGAGCGATCAGCTTGGGGCTTCATCTTCATCAAACGAATTTGGAGATTTACCTCCCTCAGGCACAGTTACAGTCCTTGTCTATTCATTGTAAAGGAGCAAATCTATTCTTGGATGGACTGAAGGTGAAGGAGGCTGACTGCCAATTGATTTCTGGAAAGTCCATGTTCACGGGAGAAATCAAGCATCTGCGCTTGCAGACAGTGGGTGGATTTATTTCTAGTCAACAGCTCAACACGCAGACAATGAGCCTGCGTACTACTTCGTCAAAAGTGGAGATGGTAGGTGCTTTTTCAGATATTGATCTGAATTTAATAGGCAGAAGGGTACAGATACATTCAAAGGCCATGCTGCATTCGCTCAAATCGACGTCAACTGGGTCATCTGTCAAAGTGGCAATTCCGGAAAATGATGGATTTATTTGTTATGTGAAGAAAAGATCAGGTACTTTTCACAATGACTTTCCTTGTGTTGATGATCAGGAGAGAATGGTTTATAAAAATGGAGGGAAAAGCTTTGAGGTCGATATAAGGGGAGGTTCTTTTCTATTAAGTGATGGGCATTGAAGCGATGATGATCTTCTGATTCGATATATCAATATAAAATAATTTGAATATCTTTTTATGTCAGAATATTTTGTTAATAGTGTTTTCCTCAAAAAAACAATTGTTTTTTAAGGGTAGATTTATTATGATAATATACATCGAAAGATTGAAGATTTTGAATCAGAATGAAAATTCTGATTTTTTATTTTTTATGTTGTTTGTTGATGAGGGGGAATAGAAGTGGCTCAAAAGGAATTAAAGAGAGGGTTAAGTGCTCGTCATATTCAAATGATTGCGCTTGGCGGCACAATTGGTGTTGGTTTATTTATGGGGTCAGCTAAAGCCATTCAATGGACAGGTCCATCGGTTCTTCTCGCGTACGCAGTGTGTGGTATTTTTATCTTTTTTATTATGCGTGCGATGGGAGAAATGTTGTATCTTGAACCGAGTACGGGATCGTTTGCTACATTTGGGCATCAATATATTCATCCGCTTGCGGGGTATATGACAGCTTGGAGTAACTGGTTCCAGTGGGTCATTGTTGGAATGTCTGAGATTATCGCCGTAGGTGCTTATATGAAATATTGGTTCCCGGAGTTACCGGCGTGGATTCCCGGATTAATCGCCATGATCATTTTAGGTGCGGCCAACTTGATTTCGGTTAAGTCATTCGGTGAGTTTGAATTCTGGTTTGCGATGATCAAGATTGTGACAATTATTTTAATGATCATTGCAGGTTTAGGCATTATTTTCTTTGGGTTTGGCAATGGTGGAACAGCGATTGGTTTGTCTAACCTTTGGGCGCACGGCGGGTTCTTTACAGGTGGATTTAGCGGTTTCTTGTTTGCATTGTCCCTAGTGATTGCTGCCTATCAAGGGGTAGAGCTCATTGGGATTACTGCAGGTGAGGCGCAAAATCCGCAAAAGACGCTGACAAATGCCATCAAAAGCATCATCTGGCGTATTTTGATTTTCTATATCGGTGCGATCTTTGTCATCGTGACGGTGTATCCGTGGGATCAGCTGAATACGCTCGGCAGTCCATTTGTGGCGACGTTTGCGAAAATTGGAATTACGGCAGCAGCAGGTATTATTAACTTTGTTGTCATTACAGCAGCGATGTCCGGCTGTAATAGTGGAATCTTCAGTGCGGGACGTATGCTTTATACATTAGGTGTGAATGGACAGGCACCTGCTTTCTTTACAAAAATTTCGAAGAATGGTGTACCGTATTTTGGGACATTTGCTGTGCTGATTGGTTTAGCGGTTGGGGTGGTCTTAAATTACGTTTCTCCGCCAAACATTTTCGTTTATGTGTATAGTGCGAGTGTCCTTCCTGGTATGGTGCCTTGGTTTGTGATTTTAATTAGTCACATTGGCTTCAGAAAAGCGAAGGGGGCAGCGCTTGATCAGCATCCGTTTAAGCTGCCGCTTGCGCCATTTTCTAACTATTTGACAATCGGATTCTTGCTGATGGTGCTTGTGTTTATGCTGATTAATCAGGATACACGAATTTCTCTTATTGTAGCAATTGGGTTCTTGATTTTAGTGGCGCTTAGCTTTTTTGTATTTGGAATTGGTAAACGAAAACCGATTGAAACAGCTTCTTCTGATCAAACGGTGAAATAATCAAAAGCCTTGCGGAGTGGACCCGCAAGGCTTTTGTCGTTTACAGAGAAGCTTTGACACGCTGAAAGACATCTGGAAAGTTGGTGAAAAGACCGGTGACGCCGTACTGCAAAAGCCGTGTCATATCTGCCTCGCTATTGACTGTATATGGGTGAAGGAGGAGTCCATGGCTTCTGACCTGCTGTACATTTTCAAGTGTCAAAGCTCTAAAATTCGGTCCGACCCCCACTGCATATGATTTGATGAAGTCGAGCTGATCATCTGTAATAGACGTCATTTGCGCTCTATCTAATAGCTGTACTTTTGGAAGCCGAGGGGCGAGTTTCTGCAATTTTAATAGACTTTCTTGGCTGAAAGATTGGATGATGACCTGCCCTTTTCTCGTATGTTTTCCAAGAAGATGATGTTTCTTTAAGACGGCCAATAGTTTTTCTTCCATTTGCGGATAGATGTCTGGTTTTTTGGTTTCAATATAATAATTTTCTCGTTTACCGAAGTAGCGTAATACCTCATCTAATGTGAGGACTTGCTGTCCAATAAAGTGGGCATTTTGTTTGTCGGGGTTGGCTTCGTTAAACCATGCACCGGCATCGAGCTGTTTGATTTCGGCAAGTGTGAGGTCTTTGACCCAGCCTGTTCCGTTTGTCGTCCGGTCAACCGTTTCATCGTGCATGACGATGAGGTGTCCATCCTTTGTCATTTGAAGGTCGAGTTCGAGGTAATCTGCATTCATCTTTGTGGCGAGCTTGTAGGAAGCTAGGGTATGCTCTGGGGCATACCCTGATGCTCCGCGGTGTGCAACGGTTAAAATGCGATCTGGAGATAAAAGATGTTCATGTGCCGATATGGTGGTCGGCACCCAACCAAAAGACAGTAAAGCAAAAGAGAGTAACACGAAAGCAAGTAATCTACTTTTCTTCATATTTTATCCTCCTTTTACGGTAACTGCCTCCATCATAAGAAATAGATGTAAAGGGCATGTTGGGCGGAGATGAATCTTTTATGTGATTTTCATTAAGCTTGCTCTACGCGCTTTCCTGTATTCCATGTCATGGCGAGGAACACAATCGCAAGGATACAAGAACCAACTAGTAAAATGAAACCTCCTGTCCAGTCATAGTGATCGACGACGACGCCCATCATGGCATTAGCAAAAGCAGAGCCACCAATATATCCAAAGAATCCTGTCAGCCCGGCAGCAGTGCCAGCGGCTTTTTTCGGAGCGAGATCAATGGCTTGCAGTCCAATGAGCATGACAGGTCCGTAAATTAAAAACCCGATGCTGATGAGGGCAATGTTATCAACCATTGGATTGCCAGCAGGGTTTAACCAGTACACAAGAACCGCAATTAATACGCCAATCATAAAGAGTACGCCAGCAGGTGCGCGGCGGCTTCTAAAGAAGCGGTCACTAATCCACCCGCACAATAATGTACCAGGGATGCCTGCATATTCATAAAGGAAATAAGACCAGCGTGAATGCTCTGGTGAGAATCCTTTTGCTTCTGTTAAATAGGTAGGTGCCCAGTCTACGACCCCGTAACGGACAAAGTACACAAAGACGTTGGCAATGGCGATATACCAAAGGAATTTATTGTTGAGTACATATTTAAACAAAATCTCTTTTACGGTTAATTCTTTTTCTTGATCTTCATATTGTTGTGCCGGATAGTCATTTCGGTATTCTTCAATTGGCGGAAGACCAGCGGATTGCGGGGTGTCCCGTACGAGAAGAATGATGACGAAGGAGACGATAATGGCGATGATGGCAGGGAAGAAAAAGATACTTTTCCACGTCGCAAACAAAACAATTCCTAATGTGATAAGCGGTGCAAGAATTCCCCCACCGATATTGTGAGCGACGTTCCAAATGGACATTTTCGTACCACGTTCACTTACCGAAAACCAATGCGCCATCGTTCGTCCGCATGGCGGCCACCCCATTCCTTGAAACCAGCCGTTTAAGAACATGAATAAAAACATGATCCATACACTGGATGTCACCCATGGAAATGAGACAAATAGAATATTGATAAGAGCTGATAGAAAGAGTCCAGCGGCTAAAAAGTATCTTGGGTTACACCGGTCTGAGATCATCCCCATAATGAATTTACTAAAGCCATAAGCGATTGAAACAGCCGCCAGTACAAAGCCTAATTCACTTTTTGTGAACCCCTCTTCCTGTAAATAAGGGATGGCAAATGCGAAATTTTTGCGCAGCAAATAGTAGCCCGCATATCCGATAAAGATCCCCAAAAAGACTTGCAGACGCAGCCGTTTATAGGTTTCGTCTGTTTTGGCATCATCGAGCCTGTCGATATGCGGAGCTGGTTTAAACCATTTGAACATAAACACCCTCCTCATGTAGATATGACTGAAACAAAAGTACGAGGTCTGTCTTTGATCTTGTACTTTTTCAGAGACAAAAGAATTGATAACGCTTTCTTTTGTACTCCCATCATATCGGATGGAGAAGATGTTTATGATGAGGCTTTTGTCATTATTTTGGAAAAACAGTTCATGAAGTGATGAAAAAAATCCGCACAATGGCGGATTTTTAATAGTGGTTAAATTGATACATCAATTTTTGCAGATTTCTTTAGTTGATCAATTTCTTTTTGTACTTCTTTTTGCTTTTCTTGAGATTCTAACTGCTTCTTGATTTGTGATTTGACGTCTTTGAAATCAGGTGCTTTTTGTTTTTGTTTTTTCATTTGTTCGGCGTATTGGTCATAGTACGCTTTGACGTCTTTTTCAGACACAGAGGCTGATTTAATTTCTTTGTCGACATATTGGCTGTATTTGATGCTGTCGGCAATATCACTTTTCAGCTGATCCATTGTCAGTCCGCTCTTTTTGAGTGCTTCTTCAAATTGAGCATTGTCTTTAAATTGTTTCTTTTCTTCTTTTAGCTGCTGATCGACTTGCTTGTCAGAGGCTTTATAGCCCTTCTTCTCAGCATCTTGCAGGATGAGCTCTTGACCTACTAGCGCATCAATGGTTTGCTTCTTGACAGCTTTTGCGCCTTCTTTAGATGTTGGGTCTTGTCCTGACTGCTGAAGTTGACCTTGAATGGTCGATAGGGCGCTATTGTATTCACTGCCTGTGATTTTATCTTTGTTGACGGTCGCAACGACCTTTTGATCATCAATTTTTTGTGCGTCTAATTTCTTTTGCATCTCTTCCATTTGCTTTTGCTGCTCTTTTTGGTCAGCCTGTGTTGTTTCCTTGCTTTTGGCTGAATCGTTTTGCTTATCCTGTTTCGCATCGTTTGATGAGCAGGCTGCAAGCCCCACTGATAACAGACAAGCAATGAGTGTATATGATACTTTTTTCAATTATTTTCTCTCCCTTCGGTATGAGAACATCTAGTGCGCATTCTAACCGTTTTAGAGGAAAAATAAAACCGTACAGACGAATTGTTAGCGGATTGACATGTTTTTTATCTGTTTGTCCTCATTTTGTCTTCTCATAGTCATCATATGACAGCTCAATTTTGGAATAATTGTTCCATCGCTTCGTCGAGATTGGTGATCGGCTGGCGGCAGCTGTAGTTTTCACAAATATAGACCGTCGTGCTGTCGTTGATCGTTTTGTAATCTTTTGCAAAAGGTGCGAGCCTTGCTAATTCTTGCCCTGTTTCGGCAGTTAAAATGAGATCAAATGGCATGAATCGTTTTTGCAATGCTTGTAGAAGCTGTTCTTTTTGCGGATCGCCCTTTTTCCCGAGAATAATGATTTCTCGTTTGACGGCATATTGGCTTAATAGTCCTTGTAAAAAGGCGGTATGTCCGCTTGGATAGGAAGAGACATCGACGTAAAAGGCGCTGAACATCTTCTCTAGTGTTTCGATCCAGTCTTGACGTCCGATCATTCTGCTTAGTTTCAGAAGCTGTTGGAGTGCAGTACTGTTACCAGACGGCATGGCCCCGTCGTATACTTCTTTTTCACGAACAATAAGCGCTTCTGCATCTGAGCCTGAGAAGAAAAAGCCCCCGATTTGCTCATCCCAAAACAGTTCAAACATATTTTCAGCAACGGCTCTGGCTTTTGTCAGCCAATCTAGGTCAAAGGTCGCTTCGTATAAAGACATATACGCTGTGAGCATGTGCGCATAATCCTCGATAAAGCCTAGATGCTTTACGTCCCCTTCCCTATAGCGGACCATGAGCCGTCCCTGTTGAACGAGCTGTGTTTCGAGAAAAGACATTGCCTGTTTTGCCATGCGTATGGCTTCTTCTACATGAAAGACACTTCCTGCTTTGGCAAGTGCGGAAATCATCAGCGCATTCCACGAGGTGAGTACCTTGTCATCGATTAGCGGTGCAGGTCGCTGCTGTCTTACAGTGAGTAAGATGTGTCGAGCGGATTGCAGTTTGGAATGAAGGGTTTTGTCGTCGATTGAATATGCTGCCTTGATGTCATCAAATGAGGTGGAAATGGTATGAGGGATGTTCTGTCCTTCAAAATTTCCTTCCTCTGTGATGTGGTAGACCGCACAAAATAAAGTGCCGAGGTCATCACCTAAATGAGTCATGATCTCTTCTTTTGTCCAAACGTAATATTGCCCTTCCTTTCCTTCTGAATCGGCATCGATTGCCGAATAAAAAGAGCCATCATGATTCATCATGTCTCGTTTGATAAATTGAATGAGGCCTTGGACAAGCTTTTCGTACTCATGATGTTGAGTGATTTGATAGGCTTCGGTGTAGGCATCTATCAGCAAGGCGTTATCGTACAGCATCTTTTCGAAATGCGGCACAAGCCATTTTTCATCGGTTGAATATCGAGTAAATCCAGAACCAATATGATCATAAATACCGCCGTTTGCCATACCGTTTAACGTCTTTGTGACAGCATATAACGCATTTTCTTGCCCTGTCCATTCAAAATAACGCATGAGAAACGTGAGCATATGAGGTGCGGGAAATTTAGGCGCAGAACCGAAGCCGCCATACAGCGTATCAAAGCTGCTCATGAGCTGATAATAGGCTTTGTGAATCGACTCCTGAGTGAGCGTATTTTCTGTCTGCCCTGCTGCCTTGATCCGCAAATTATTTGTTGCCTTTTCTGCCAATGATTCAATATGATCTCGGTCGTTGTGATACGCATCCAGCAATTGCGTCAGTGCTTCAATGAAGCCGGGACGGCCGTAAGCACTTCTTTTTGGAAAGTATGTCCCCGCATAAAAAGGCTTTTGATCAGGCGTGACAAACACGTTGAGCGGCCAGCCGCCTTGCCCAGTCATCATCTGACAAACGGACATATACATCGAGTCAATGTCTGGACGCTCCTCACGATCGACTTTGATTGAAATGAAATGCTCGTTTAGGATGTCAGCGACTTGTTGATCTTCGAAACTTTCGTGTGCCATGACGTGGCACCAGTGGCAAGTGGCATAGCCAATGCTGACAAGCACCGGTTTATTTTCACGTTTCGCTTTGTCGAATGCTTCTTGCCCCCACGGGTACCAGTGAACTGGGTTGTGGGCGTGTTGAAGGAGGTAGGGTGATTTTTCCGTGATGAGTGGGTTGGGTGTTTGGTTGTTTGGCATGGGTCACCTGCTCTTTCAATTTTTTAAGTATTTTCTTTTCTCCATTTAATATATCAGATTGCTGAGGCTCGTCATATTTTGTCTGTGAGGTATTCCCATCATGAAAAAAACAAGGGCTATAAACCCTTGTTTTGTCATTATTTCACCTTTTCATCACTTCAATCGTAATGTTTTAACAAGATGGCTGAATTATGTCCTCCAAAACCAAAAGAATTGGATAGCCCATATTTCAATGGAAGTTGTCTCGCTTCTAATACAACATCTAAATTGCAATCTGGATCTTGTTTCTCTACATTAATAGTTGGTGGAATCATTCCTCGTCTCAAACTTTCCACTAAAGCAATCGCTTCTACTCCGCCAGCAGCACCAAACATGTGCCCCGTCATTGACTTGTTCGCAGTTGTTGGAATTTCGCCTGAACGATCACCAAATAATTTCTTAATGGCTAGAACTTCTGAACGATCACCTACTTGTGTACTTGTTGCATGAGCACTAATAACATCGATTTCACTTGTTGATATATCTGCACTTCTCAATGCTTTCTTCATGGCTAAGTAGGCACCCCTACCTTCTGGGTGTGAAGCGACCATATGATGTGCATCTGAACTAGCTCCGTATCCCACTACTTCACATAATATCGGCGCATCTCTAAGAATTGCGTTGTCTAATGATTCTAATACTAAGATACCTGCGCCTTCACTCATCACAAAGCCATCTCTATCTGTATCGAATGGGCGGCTGGCTCGACTTGGGTCTTGGTTTCTAGTAGATAGTGCGTGTGCGTTTCCAAAACTAGCCAAAGATATCTGATTGACGGCAGCTTCTGCTCCACCGGCAAATATAATATCTGCTTCTTCATTTCGGATCGCATTGAAAGCTTCACCAATAGAAGTGTTCCCGATAGAACAAGCTGTGACCGGTGACAATGATGGCCCTTGTGCGCCTAATTTGATGCTGATTTGGGCCGCAGCTGCATTTGAAATCATCATGGGGACAAGGCTGGGGCTTACTCTCGATGGACCTCGTTTATCTAATACATTCACATTATCAACAAGCGATTGTATCCCCCCGATTCCTGAACCAACATATACGCCTAAACGTTCAAGATCTACTTGATCTAACTGTAATTGTGAATGTTCTAATGCTTGTTCGGCTGCTGCTAACGCAAACTGACTAAAACGATCTAATCGTTTTGCTTCTTTTCTCCCTAATATTTCATCTGCATCGAAATCACGAACGATTCCAGCTATTTTTGTTTTATAATCAGTCGTATCAAAAGAATCAATGAGAGATATTCCTGATTGTCCTTTAACTAATTGATTCCAAAAGCTATCTATATCATTTCCTAGCGGGGCAATAACTCCCATTCCAGTAATAACAACTCTTTTCATGATCATTCCCTCCTTGTTTTTATTAACTTTAGCCATTGTGTTATCCTATTACAAGTTGTTGTTTATCCTAGTATAACGAATAATATTTTAAAAGGAGACTTTAATGAAACCTGAAACAAGACTTCAAGCATTATCAGAATTTCTAAAAAACCAACGTTCAAAAATTACGCCTCAAACGGTTGGTTTACCTGTAGGAACCCGCCGAAGAACACCAGGACTCAGAAGAGAAGAAGTGGCTCAACTAGCCGGTGTGAGTCTTACTTGGTATACCTGGTTAGAGCAGGGCAGAGATATAAAAGTATCTACTTCGGTATTAGATGCGATTTCTAGTGCATTACAATTAAATAACGATGAAAGGAGATATTTGTACGCTTTAGCGTTAGAGGAAGGTGTGAAACAATCCTATATCATTGAGAATGAGAAGGAAATCAGTCCGGCTTTAGTGAAAATTCTGCAGGAACTTCGTTATTGTCCAACGATTATATCTGATAGAAGAAGTCAGATTGTTGGGTGGAATCAAGCAGCAGCTAATGTATTTTTGGACTTTGAACAAATCATCCCGGAAGAAAGAAATATCATCCGCTTACTATTCGCAAGAAAGGAATTTAAAAGTTTAGCCGTGAATTGGGAGCATTTTGTAAGAGGATATATCGCCATATTTAGAACGTATTATGGTCAGTATGTGGCGGATGAATGGTATGAGCAATTTATAGAGGAAATGGAGCAGGCATATCCTGAGTTTCGTAAAATATGGAATGAAAATGAGATCAGCTATGCACCTGAAGTATTAATTGAATTTCGTCATGCTAAGGTAGGGAAAATGTTGTTTAATCTCACTTCATTACAAGTGTACGGGGATACTGACTTAAGATGCAGTGTCTATACTCCAGTTGAGGATACTGAAACGGAGCTTAAGTTGAAACGTTTGATTGAAGGGTAGCTATTGTTTGGAGAGAAGAATAGATTTGAGGTATCCTTCCTTCGTTATAATTTAGATAAATTAAGTATTTATGGTAGAAATTATTTTGTGCTTTTTAAACTTAATCATGACATTTAGCTTCTTCGGGTATCGCTGATTGAGACATGCCGTCTATTCGCTTATCTAGTTCAAATAATATGAAAAATTTTATGATGTTCTGAAGAGAGGTAATTGAGGAAATTTTGGTTCCTTCAACTACCTCCGTGTTACATTTCTATTCGCTTTTCTATTCATAACTCCAATTGATCCTTTGCTTAACCAAGGTTACGCTTCTACAATCTCTAATAACACAGCATTTTGATGTAACTTGTCAATTCTCCTCTACCTCTTCACTAGTACATATTGTAAGTTTTCTAATTCAAACATATCAATCAGTTCATCGATCCCTTTAAAATCGATATGTTTTCCAAACCGTTTTTTGCTTAGGTCAATTTCTACATCCAATTGATCGTCCTTTTCTTTCATTTCGAGTCCATCTAGACAAGAATAGATTTCGATGGTTTCTCCTTTTGACAGTTCTTTTTCAATGAATTTAAAAAGTGCACGAAGAGAATGAATGATGCCTAATTCATAAACAAAAGGATGCGTGAATTTGTCTCTTACCTCTTCATAGACGGGATCTAGATAATCAATATGAATGCCTTCGAAATCCTCTTCTGTTTCAAATACTTCTATCAAAAGATCTTCCTTTTGATAGGTTTTATGCTTTTTTTGTTTTTTATCAAACATGCTGATATTGAGTTCAGAGAATGGTTTATAGGTAGGATTTTGACCAATGGTACCAAGCGGCAGTTCTTTGTTTGATCCAATATAATGCTGTAAAGTCATGGGTTGCCCTCTTTCCTTGAAATATTCCTTATAGCGTTGATTATTTCCTTTTTACCAATTTAGAGGTGAATATGCAATGGCTTGACATATCGGTATTTCTAGATATACAATGTCTGCCATGGAACCTATTGATGTGTTTAAGGCATTATCGAATGAAACAAGGTTGAATATTTTAAAGTGGCTCAAGGAACCTGAGAAGCATTTTCCTAAGCAAGGCGCTCATTTACCGAAGGAGGTTAGTTATAAGGGGGGCGTTTGTGTTGGGGATATTCAAGAAAAGGCGCAAATTTCTCAATCAACGGTCTCTAGCTACTTACATTTGATGCAAAAGGCTGGTCTGCTTGAATCGGTACGGCATGGACAATGGACATACTATAGACGAAATGAAGAATTTATCCAACAGATCGGACAATATATGAAAACAGAGATCTAAAGGATGTGTGATTTCTGTTTTTTTCTATTCTATATATCTGTTTATCTAGATATATAAATATATGAATTGAAGGAGATTTGATGATGCGTTTGATTTTTTATGTACTTGCGCTACTAGCGGGTGCGGCACTTAGTTTTGAAGGAGCCATCTATGCGGAACTGGGGAAGTCGATCGGACAGTTAGAAACGAGTTTTTATAACTTTTTTGTCGGTTCAATTATCATGGGGCTATTGTGGCTCTTTTTTGGCAAAGGTGACCTTTCCTATACGTTGAAGGCACCGAAATGGTCGCTACTTGGCGGAGCGATGGGGGTTGTGTATTTAACGTCTATTGTGGTGAGTGTTCCATTTGTTGGTGTGGGGGTAACGATGGTTGCTGTCATTATTGGTCAGCTGCTGATGAGTATGGTGATTGAGCATTTTGGCTGGCTTGGGAGTCAGAGAACGAGAGTAAACAAAGAGAAGGTATTTGCGGTCATTTCGATGATCATTGCCCTTATTCTTATTCATTAGGAGGAAAGTCGATATGGCATTATTGTTAATTTTATTTACTTTCATCGGAGGCATTACGTTAAGTGCGCAATCTTCCATAAACGGTACGTTTAGCAGGAGAGCAGGTACGATTGAAACGACCTTTTTGACCTTTTTAACGGGTACGATGTTTTTGACCATTCTGATTTTATTCTTTGGGAGCGGCCATCTGTTGAATCTCTTGCATGCACCAAAGTGGCAGTTGAGTGCGGCTTTTCTTGGAACGGCTTATTTAATCCTGACAGTGATCGCTGTTCCGAAAATCGGTGTCATTGCTGCGAATATTGCGGGGATTGCTGGGCAGCTTGTCATTGGAATGGTTATCGATCATTTTGGCTGGTTCCATAGCCTGGTGATTTCACTTGATCTCAAACGCATATTGGCATTGTTCTTTATGCTGATCGCTCTTTATTTTATTTACAAAGGAAATAAGCGCTCTCGAGAGGAAGCGAGTGCTTAAAGAGAACGTGCTGCTGCGACATTTGCTCTCAGCAGCTCTTTTATACTAATTCATCATGTTTGACTAAATACCTATCAGGGTATACTATCTGATCATAAGGAAAAGAGAAAGGAGTGTTAAACGTGGAGTATAATCAGCAGATGAAGAATCGTCTTCGCCGGATTGAAGGGCAGATTAAAGGGGTTCTTGCGATGATGGAGCAGGGAAAAGATTGCCGCGAAGTGGTGACGCAGCTATCTGCATCACGCAATGCCATTGATCGTGCAATGGGTGTGATTGTGAGTACAAACCTTGAACAATGTGTCCGTGAAAGTCTTGAACAAGGCAAGGATACAGAGGGGCTTGTCAAAGAAGCGGTTGAGCTCTTGGTGAAAAGCCGGTAAGAAATTCCTCAGCCTTTGGAGGTTGACGAATTTTTTTACTTGTTATAATATACCCTTACCGGTATATGTATATATTTTTTGCTTTTTGTATACCCCCACGGGTAATTAAGATAAGGAGGATCATGATGGAAGAACAAAATAAACGAACGACGATTGTTTTATTTAGTGGAGATTATGATAAAGCGATGGCCGCTTATATTATTGCAAATGGCGCAGCAGCTTATGATCACGAGGTGACTATTTTTCATACTTTTTGGGGGCTGAATGCCTTGCGTCAGGAAGAGATGGTGCCACTGAAGAAGGGATTTTTAGAAAAAATGTTTGGCAAAATGATGCCGCGTGGCGCTGATCGAATGGGGCTGTCAAAGATGAATTTTGCAGGAATGGGACCGAAGATGATCAAGCATGTGATCAATAAACACAATGCCATGACCCTGCCGCAGCTCATTGATATGGCGAAGGAACAAGAGATCAACCTCGTGGCATGTACGATGACGATGGATCTTTTAGGGCTGCAGGAGAATGAATTACTAGCAGACATTCAATATGCCGGTGTGGCCGCGTATTTAGCAGAGGCAGAAATCGGGAATGTGAACTTATTTATCTAGGGAGGTGTCCATACATGATTCAAATGCTTTTGCTCATCATTGTGATCGCTTTGCTTGTGAGCCGTTTTCTTCCCGTACGGGGTGTGAAACAAATGGACGCAGCTCATCTGAAACCTAAATTGCATAGTCGGCATCAACAGCTGATAGACGTGCGATCACCTTTAGAGTTTCAAACAAATCATATAAAAGGATTTCAAAATATCCCCTTACCACAGTTAAGGAATCGAGCGCATGAGCTTGAGAAAGACAAAGAAGTGTATGTGATCTGCCAAAGCGGGATGAGAAGTATGCAGGCGGCTAAATTGTTAAAAAAACAGGGATTTACCCACATTACGAATATCAAGGGTGGCATGAATGCTTGGCGATTATAGGTATAAATAGGCTTTAAAATATACCCCCCCCCCTATAAAAAGGAGGAAAAACAATGCAGCAACCAACAGCAATTCTAGATGCAAAAGGATTGGCATGCCCAATGCCCATTGTCAAAACGAAAAAACAAATGAATGAGCTCTTGCCAGGAGATGTGCTTGAAGTGCAAGCAACCGATAAAGGGTCTACAGCGGATTTAGCAGCTTGGTCAAAAAGCGCCGGTCATGAATTTTTAGGAACAAAAGTAGAAGGACAGGTGCTTCATCATTTGATTCGTAAAGGCGGAGCGAAACAGGAGGAGGAGCAGTCAATGATTTCGGAAATGTCGTTGAACATGTTTCAACAGAAGGTAAAAGAAGATCAGTCATTGTTTATTTTAGATGTACGAGAGCCAGATGAATACGAAGCGGGTCATATTCCAAGAGCTGTTCACATCCCTCTTGGCGAGGTGGAACAACGTGCTGAAGAATTGAACCGAGAGACGCTCATTTACCTCATCTGTCATTCAGGCAGAAGAAGTGAATTAGCCGCACAAAAGTTAAAAGAAAAAGGATTTCATCAATTGATCAATGTAGTGCCAGGTATGAACAGCTGGACAGGAGAGATTGAAAAATAGGAGCTGAATGAAACGATGACTGTAAAAGCAATGACAGCAGAACAGTTAACAAAAAAGATCATCAACAAAGAGCCGATCTTTTTGTTGGATGTACGAAACGAATCAGATGTGCAGGACTGGAAAATTGAAGGGAAAGCCGTTGAATATTTAAATGTGCCTTACTTTGAGCTTCTTGATGGCGTAGAGGATATGGTGGAGAACATACCGGATGACCTAGATGTACTGGTCGTTTGTGCGAAAGAGGGCTCTTCTATTATGGTGGCAGAGATGCTGTCAGAGGCAGGCAGAACGGTCCATTATTTGCAAGGCGGCATGAAGGCATGGAGTGAGCATTTAGAGCCAGTGAAGATCGGTGATTTAACTGGCGGTGGAGAGTTGTACCAATTTGTGCGAATGGGCAAGGGTTGCTTGTCCTATATGATCATGTCGAATGGAGAAGCTGCGATTATTGATGCAGCTAGAATGACGGAGGTCTATACGCAATTTGCTAAAAAACACCAAGTCACGGTGACGCATGTGTTTGATACGCACCTTCATGCGGACCATATATCTGGCGGGAAAAAGCTGTCTGAACAGACTGGCGCTATCTACTGGCTGCCGCCAAAAGACGCCGAAGAGGTGACATTTGCGTACAATCACCTTGAAGAAGGACAGCGTGTGACGATTGGAGCGGCGGATATTGATATTCACGCCCTTTATTCACCAGGCCATACGATTGGTTCAACCTCTTTTATCGTAGACGACCGTTATCTCCTTTCAGGTGATATTTTGTTCATTGATTCGATCGGACGACCTGATCTAGCCGGTATGGCGGAGGACTGGGTAGGTGATTTGAGGGAAACCCTTTATACGCGATATACGGCGCTTTCGGCAGAATTGATTGTGCTACCTGCACATTTTATGATCGTGGAGGAGCTTAATGAAGACGGGAGCGTTTGGAAGGAGCTGGGCGCTTTGTTCGAAGAAAATCACGGGCTGAACATTGAAGATGAAGACGTATTTAGACAAATGGTCACGCAGGATCTTCCTGCACAGCCAAACGCTTATCAAGACATTCGGTCTACCAATATGGGGAAGCTGCATCCAGACGAGGAAGCGCAGCGAGACATGGAAATTGGTCCAAACCGTTGTGCGATTCGATAATGTTCAATAAAATAAAGAAGCGAGGGATGATCAGATGACATCAGATCACATTTTAGACGTAACCGGGCTTGCATGCCCAATGCAGATTATTCGGACGAAGAAAAAAATGAACGACTTGGCTGAAGGCCAAGTATTAGAAATACATGCAACAGATAAAGGGGCCAAAGCTGATTTGACTGCATGGGCTAAGTCAAGCGGACATGAATTGATCATGCAGACGGATGAAGGACAGGTGCTGAAGTTCTGGGTGAGAAAAGGGTCCTAAAGGGGAGAGGGGTATCTATGAGGGAACCCCTTTTCCTTTTGCAAAGGAGGAGACCAGCGTGGATTTTGCATTTTTCATTACTTTATTTATCATCGGATTTATTGGTTCCTTCTTATCAGGAATGGTCGGAATAGGAGGATCGGTGATCAACTATCCCATGCTGCTTTATATCCCACCTCTTGTCGGAGTGATGGCATTATCGGCTCACGAGGTTTCAGGGATTGGTGCCATTCAAGTACTGTTTTCGACACTCGGCGGTGTGCTGGCGTATCGAAAAAGCGGATTTTTACATCGTCCATTGATTTTATATATGGGGAGCAGTATATTGGCAGGGAGTTTATTAGGCAGCTATTTATCACATTTCCTTCCAGAGAAAGGCATCAATGTAGTCTATGGTCTGCTTGCCATTGTCGCTGTCATTTTAATGCTTGTTCCGAAAAAAGGTCAGCGGGCAGAAGCAGATGGAGAGGTGACCTTTCATAAAGGATTGGCGGCTGGTATTGCCTTTGTGATCGGAAGTGTATCCGGTGTATTAGGTGCAGGCGGTGCCTTTATTTTAGTGCCGGTGATGCTATCGATTCTCAAAATCCCTGTGCGGATGACGATTGCCTCGTCTCTGGCCATTACGTTTCTCTCTGCGATCGGCGCATCGGCTGGGAAAGTGCTGACTGGTCAAGTCATGTTCATGCCTGCGCTTGTCTTAATGGCAGCCAGTTTGATTGCTGCGCCGATTGGGGCGAAGATTGGTCAGAAGATCAATGCCGTTTATTTGCAATGGGCACTTGCCGTGATGATTACAGCTACAGCAATTAAAATCTGGCTGGATTTATTATAAAAAAAAGACCAACAACTGAGAGCAAGGGCTCTTTTCCATGTGTTGGTCCTTTTTATTTCATATCATCGTGCTCGATATACGTTTCAAGTGCAGGGTGGTACTCTTTTTGATAATGAAGATTGGGGCATGTTTTCACGACTTTGCCTTGCAAGGCATTGGACTTCGAGACATCTAATGCTGTTTTACATTTTGGACAACGTTCGTTAAATATTGAGAGCCAGCGCTTCATAGATCACCACTCCAGTTAAAGTCTTAAAAACCGATTATATTAATATGAATTATAGGGGATTGTGTGAAGGAGGTCAATGGATATTTGGCTCTTTTTAACAAAAAAGAAGCATCGTATAAGATGCTTCAGTGTATAGACAAACCCCTGCATTATTTGTAAAAAAATTTGAAATATGATTAGTAGGCTTTTGCCCAGAACACCATATCAGAAGCTGGTTTCCCGCAGCAGACACATGTGTCAGAAACGGATTCTTGTTCAAACGGGATACAGCGTGATGTCGCCCCTGTTCTCTCTTTGATGTCGTTTTCACAGTCTTCATCGCCGCACCACATGGCTTTGATCAACCTGTTTTCTTCGGCAAGAAGCTGCTCGATGTCTTCGATTGTGTGGGCGTTTGATGTTTTTTCATGTAATCGTTCTTTTGCTTTTTCGTACATCGTCTGCTGAATGTCTTCAAGCGTGGACGTGATGGTTTGTTCAAGTGCATCTAATGTGACGGCTTGCTTTTCACCAGTGTCTCGTCTTGCGAGCATCACCTGACCTTTTTCCATATCCTTTGGTCCTACTTCTACGCGTAATGGGATGCCCTGCATTTCGCATTCGTTGAATTTCCAGCCAGGCTGTTTATCACTTGCATCGATGTCAGCGCGTGCGATGCGGGCGAGTCTATCCTTTAATTCATAGGCATGATCGAGGACACCTTCTTTATGGGAAGCAATTGGCACAACACGTACTTGGGTTGGCGCAATGTTTGGCGGCAGGACAAGTCCTCTGTCATCGCCATGCACCATGATCATAGCGCCAATAATTCTTGTGGTGAAGCCCCATGATGTTTGCTGGACATGCTCTAATTTTCCTTCTCGATTTAAAAATTCAATGCCAAACGCCTTGGCAAATCCGTTGCCGAAGAAGTGAGAAGTGGCGGTTTGCAGGGCTTTTCCATCATGCATCAAGCTTTCAACCGTATAGGTGAAGCGGGCGCCAGCGAATTTTTCTTTCTCTGTTTTCCTGCCTTTAATGACAGGGATCGCTAGAAGCTCTTCACAAATAGACGCATAGATATGAAGCATTCTTTCTGTTTCTTCAATCGCTTCTTGCTCAGTCTCGTGACAAGTGTGCCCTTCCTGCCAGAGGAATTCAAGGGTTCTAAGGAATGGACGTGTTGTCTTTTCCCAGCGGACGACATTGGCCCATTGGTTATATAGCTTCGGTAAATCACGATAGGAATGAATGATGTTTTTATAATGCTCGGCGAACAGCACCTCGGATGTTGGTCTGACGCAGAGTCTTTCCTGTAATTCCGAATCACCGCCATGTGTCACCCATGCCACTTCAGGAGCAAAGCCTTCGATATGATCTTTTTCCTGCTGGAGAAGGCTTTCTGGGATAAAGAGCGGCATATAGACATTCTCGTGACCCGTTTCTTTGATTTGACGATCAAGTTCGTCGCGAATATTCTCCCAAATTTTAAAACCGTATGGCTGAATGATCATACTGCCTCTAACGCTTGAATAATCGACGAGACGCGCCTTTGTGACAACATCTGTATACCACTGGGCAAAGTCGTCTTCCATGCTTGTAATTTTCTCAACAAATTGTTTCTTTGACATCGTCTTTTTCCTCCTTTTAAAAAAACAAAAAAGCTGTGCTTTAAGTTAGGGACCATTCCTGGTGGTACCACCCTAATTTAAAGCACAGCTTTACACTCGATCATGATAACGGTATGAACCGCTGTATGAAACAGAACTAAATCGGCAGGTTCACTTGAAGATGTCAGTAGGAACTTCTCAGCACCGTTCCCTCTCTGGTAAAGATCGATTCAAGCTACTATTCCAGATCTACGTTGATTCTTGTTCGTTGATTTTTCATCAGTTTACCTGTAAATGGGGGAGAAAGCAAGTTGGTCCGCAAGTTCATTTCATGCCCTTCTGAGGTCGTTTATGTTGCTGAGCCATTGGCAGACACTTTCTGTTTTTGCAGCTTGCACGTTATGGAAGGCTATGCTAATATATTTGAAGAAAAAAATAGACTTGTATAACCTCAATAATATGGTTTGAGGGTTTCTACCAGGATCCGATAAATCCTGATTACAAAAGCGCGCTTTCCTTTTTTGTAATCAGGGTTTTTTTGTTTGTCTGCACCCTGTATCAAAAGTGAAAGCCATGATATAGAGAAGGGATGTTAGACATGAACTGGAGAGTTTATTTATTAGCTGTTTCTACTTTTGCGGTTGGATTAGTTGAGCTTGTGGTCGGGGGCATTCTGCCAAGTTTAGCAGAGGATCTCAATGTGTCTCTTGCGACAGCTGGGCAGCTGATCACGGTATTTGCGATTGTGTATGCTATTTCAGCACCGGTGCTACTGACCGTCACAGCCAAAATCGAACGAAAGCGTCTTTATTTAATCGCATTATTGGTCTTTACATTAGGCAATGTATTCACATATTTTAGTTCCACCTTTGCCCTTGTCATGATCTCTAGGGTCTTGATTGCCATGAGTACAGCGCTTGTTGTGGTACTATCATTGACGATTACCGCCAAGCTGGTGGAACCAGCGCATCGAGCGAAAGCATTAGGTCTGATTTTTATTGGGATTAGCTCATCACTTGTTCTCGGTGTACCGATCGGTATTTTTATTACAGAGAGCTTTGGCTGGAGAGTGATGTTTTTAGGAATCAGTATTCTGTCAGCCATATCTATGGTACTCATTTATTTTCTATTGGAGAAAATGCCTGTTGAAAAAGTCACGCCGCTTAAAGAACAAATTCGTTCTTTAGGGCATCCGAAAATTTTCAGTGCACATTTGATTAGTTTGTTCATGCTTGCTGGTCATTATATGCTGTATTCTTATTTCACGCCATTTTTGATGGAAGTTCTGCATATGACTCCGTTTTGGATTAGTATTTGTTATTTGGTCTTCGGACTTGCGTCGATTGGCGGGAATGGGTTTGGCGGCTGGCTGAGTGACAAACTAGGATCAGGAAAAGCCATTTTGCTTGTGACCATGGCGTTTGCCATTGTGATGTTTATCCTTCCTTATACAGCGGGAGTGTTTATGCTCTTTATGGTGATGGTTGTCCTATGGGGTGCTCTTAGCTGGGCACTGACACCTGCTTTGCAGAGCTATTTGATTCAAACAGACCCTGTGACGTCTGATATTCAGCAGAGTTTGAATACATCCGCTTTGCAAATTGGGATTTCCATTGGATCAGCCGTGGGCGGTGTCATGTTTACAATGACCGGTTCATCTGTTGATTTGGCTAAATTCGGCGCTGTTTTTGTGCTGATTGCCTTTAGCTGTGCAGTGATTTCATTAAAGAGGCCGCCGCTTTATATGGATCGTCAGCATCACGCTGAATAGAAGAGAATAAGATCGTTTAGCTGCCTCATCATAGGCAGCTTTTTATTTTTTGAAAACCACACCTTCGCTTTTACCAGTAATGACTTCTTCTCCATGCTGATTGATATAACGGGAAAAAAGGTAGACTCGATGGTATTTTTCAAGGGGTTCTACCTTGGTGACGGCCATCTGACAGGTAATGGTGTCACCTGTATAAACAGGGCGTATGAAGGTACATGTCATCTCTTGACCGATAAAATGAAACTGCCCGCCAAGTTTCGTGGCTAGACTTGCTGTGAGAAAGCCGTGTACCATGAGCCTGCCTTGATCATCTAGCTCGGTATGATGTTTGCCAAGATCACCTGTCATCTCGCCAAATTGGATTACATCTTCATGCGTATAGGTTTTGCTTGTTTGAAATTGATCGCCTGGTCGAACCATCTGTTCTTCAGCTCCTTTTTTTAAATGTACCAAAGGAGTGAATGAATGTACATTCATTTTTGTGATGAGATGTTAGAGGCAAAGAAGAGACAGGATGCCTTTCTTTGCCCTTGATAGGTCAGGAAAAATGTCATCTTCTATTCAAAAATAACCATTTCTCCAATTGGATGAAATCCGGCACGCTGATAGATATGTTTGCCGTCATTTGAGGCTTGTAACATCACACACTTTTGTTTGTTATCTGTCTGGGTCAGAAGGTAATGAAACATGTCACTGCCAAGTCCTCTTCCGCGGTGTTCTGCCTTTGTGATGACATCATAAATACCGTAGCTGTCTGTTGTTTCAATCAATAAGCCCGTTGTGACCGGTTTGTTGTGTTCATATCCAACGAACATGCGTGTACTCGGGTGTAATCGTTCAATCGAAAAGCGCTGGAAATAGCTGTTTAAAGAGATTGCCTCAGGTGATCCTTCGAAAAGTTCGATAAATAAATGTTGATAATCGAGAAAAGTTTGATCGTCAGTCACTTCCTTGATCGTAAGCGATTGAGAGGTCCTTTGATCGATGTCGTTTGTATGTTCAAACATCATGATTGTATTGCGTTCCACTTCTTGAAGCCCATATTTCTGCATGATATTCGACCAATCGGGATGGAGCAGGCTTTGAGTGATCCATGTGCTGAATGTTAGCTGCTGTTGCTGCATTTGTTCGATGGCAGCTTCCACTTTTTGTTGATCTTGTATGTGCGCTGAAATGGGTAATAACAAATTGAACGTGTCAGTTGATATATGCGTGTTTGATAGAACGAAATCCTCCGTTGATAGGAACGATCCGTTGACAACAGAAGAAAACAAATTTATTTTTTCTTCTAACTGGCGAATGGCCATTTGCTGCTCTGTTTTCATTCTCTCACCTTCTTTTTTTGATTGAGGGTTACTTATCATAAATGATAGCAAAGAAAAGGAAATTGTGCCGTCTCTTGCAATCTAGTAAAAAAGTTCTTTTATTTATCAGGTCTGATGACCCATTCTTTTCCTCATCCCCACATTTCTTTTGACTCCTTTATTGATTATTAGTACCATTTTATTAACCAGTTAAGAGTGGAGGTTCAGATGGAAACAAACGAGCAGATTGTCTTAAAAGCGATTCAAGATTTGATTATGCATAGGGAAAAGAAAAGGAACGATCCAACAGATCCACTGATTACCACGACTGATACACTCAAGCAAGATTGGACACTTACACAGCTTCATATTTTATCTATGATTCAAGCAAACCCTAACGAATCCAATAATACATTTCTTTCACAACAACTAAAACTATCAAAACCAGCTATTACAAAAGCTGTAAAAAAGCTCATCGAAAAAGGCATGGTCGACTATCGCCACCGGCAAGGTGACAAGAAATCCGTCTATTATTCACTCACAGAGGAAGGCACACAGCTTGCGGCACTGCATGATGAGCTTCATGAACAGGCAGTCTCCTCCTATTTAGAATTCCTCCATGAATTTAATGAAGACGAACTACATGTTATTGAGCGCTTCTTAAAGGCTTGGAAGGAAAAGATATAAATAACGAACCGAAAGCTTTCTATAAACTAGATGCTTTCGGTTTTTTATGGTAAAATTAACATATATTGACGTTATTCGTGATGATGATTGAGGGAGGGAGCCGTGTTGGTGAAAGAGATGATGGAGAATTTTAAAAAATCTATTTTTATCATGCCGTTCGTCGGATTGTTTGTCAGCTTGCTATTATTTGTTTATTTCTTTGGAGTGACAGGAGTTGAAGGGTCCATGTGGGCGGCTGTTTTGTATTGTGCTCTGCCCTTTCTGATGTACACGATACTCTGTTTGCCTTTATGGATTTATTTTAAAGTCAGCAAAAAACGTTCAATACATAGAAATGAGGAACATACATGATCGTTGTCAGCGCTTGTCTTGCGGGATTAAAGGTCCGTTATAATGGCAGCCATCGATTAGATCAACGTATCGAGGAGCTTGTGCAGGAAGGAAAGGCGATAACAGTTTGCCCTGAGCTGCTTGGCGGTTTCTCAACACCAAGACCTCCCGCAGAAATTATTGGTGGAGATGGTCATGATGTCTTACGAGGGCAGGCTGCTGTTGTTGATGTTCATGGAACAGATGTGACAGAGATGTATGTAAAAGGTGCACAAGACACGCTTAAGCAGGTTCAGACTATTGGCGCAACATCCGTCGTGTTAAAAGAGTACAGCCCTTCTTGCGGAACCCGGATGATCTATCGGGGAGAGTTTAACGGGAAGACAAAGGCTGGGGACGGTGTGGCGTCTGCCTTGCTGAAACAGCATGGGATTCAAGTATTCTCTGAGGAGGATGATTGGACCTCGCTGTTTGTATAGGAATAAGTAGAAATCTATTTAATTAAAAAACAAATATATTCACATAAAAATTTTGTGTTGTTAGTATGGGACAAAATGAAATTAGATCATAGTAGCCCTTGCATGGTCTATTTTCATGCATGATCTTTCGCACATTCGGGTATAGTGCATGGTAAGCAAAAATGAAGCGGAGGTTTGTTTGATGAGTGGATTAACAGATACAGTCACATTAGCAAACGGAGTGAAAATGCCGAAGCTTGGCTTTGGTGTATGGCAAGTAAAAGATGGGGATGAGGCTGTAAATGCAGTCAAAGACGCACTTGAAGCTGGCTATCGCAGTATAGATACAGCAGCGGCCTATCAAAATGAAGAAGGTGTTGGCAAAGCCATTCAGCAATCAGGCATCTCTCGCGATGAGCTGTTCATTACGACAAAAGTGTGGAATAGTGATCAAGGATATGAGTCAACGCTTGAAGCCTTTGAAACGAGTATGAACAAACTAGGTCTGGATGTATTGGATCTTTATTTAATCCATTGGCCGGTTGAAGGCAAATATAAAGAAACGTGGAAGGCGCTAGAAAAGCTTTATAAGGATGGCCGTGTGAAAGCCATTGGCGTGTGTAACTTCCATCAGCACCATTTAGAAGATTTATTAGAAGAGGCAGAAGTGGTGCCAATGGTCAATCAAATTGAACTGCATCCGAAGCTGACGCAAGAGCCTTTACGTGACTACTGCAAGGCAAAAGGCATTCATGTAGAAGCATGGTCGCCATTAGGCAGCGGGAAACTTCTTAACCATCCGGTGCTTCAAGATATTGCAAAAAAACATGAGAAGTCAGTAGCGCAAGTCATTCTTCGCTGGGACTTGCAGCATGGCATTATCACCATTCCCAAATCGGTGACGAAGAGCCGAATCATCGAAAACACAAACGTATTTGATTTCGAGTTGTCCGCCCATGAAATGAGTGTCATTGATCAGCTCAATGAAGATGAGCGCACGGGTCCAGACCCAGATAACTTCGATTTTTAATATAAGTAAAGCACAGGCGGGATGCCTGTGCTTTTTATTTGCCCATATGTTCAAACCGTCTTTTGAGGCTGATAGGTCTCAATGATTTGAATGGCGTCGACAATTTGCTCTTTCGTATAGTCTCCAATCAAACAAAAGGTTTCATCTTTACGTGCAGCATGGTTTGCCACTGTATGTGCTGCTTCCTCTAGCTGAGCTGTGATGCCAAGCTCACGCATCGTTCTAGGTAATCCGAGTGTTTGATAGAGCTCAAGTAATTCTTCTACTTCCGTCATACGGTTTTCTGCGGCAAGCTGGACGAGAATGCCATAGGCCACTTTTTGTCCATGTAACACATGATGTGTTGCATCAATAAATGTTAATCCATTATGAACGGCATGGGCTCCTGCCATTCTGCCATAACGTCCTCCATAGCCGCCGACTGTTCCGGCTAACGTAATGATCGTATCTGTTACATCTGCAAAGGCTTGAGAAAGCTGGCCTGTTTTTAAACTGCTAACGGCTTCTTCACTATGAGTCAGAAGAATGTCACGAACGTACACTGCCTGCTTTAATGCAGCATGTACCATGAGCGGCAAGGTGCCTTTTGTGTTACGAATAATGGCTTCCGCTTCATACCATTTTGCGAGCGTATCCCCAATTCCGCTTTGGAGATAGGAAAGAGGAGATGAAAGCAAAAAAGTATGATCAATTAACGTGAGATAGCTGGACCGCTTATGATAGTCGACCCTCATGAAATTTCCCTTGTCATCATAAATGACGCTGAGCGGTGTAGAAGCCGCACATGTCCCAGGAATCGTCGGCACCATGATCACTTCAATTTGGAGAGCGTCGGCAACAGACTTCGCTGTATCTAAAATCGTTCCGCCACCGATCCCGATGATCACGTCTGAACTCTTGAGTTCTTCCGCAATTCGTGTGATCGCATTTGGTGAACTGTAACCTTTATGCTGAACAATAGGCCACTCGGATGGAAGCTTTGTGTACTGTGAAAAGGCTTGATATGAGTCATATCCTGTCACTATAGCAGGTGAGTGAAAAGGAGATGCAAGTGACTCGAGTTCGTGATAAATTCCCTTTTGAGAAATAAACTGGTTAGGACCGCTTCTGACGATCTCTTCTGGCTGGATCATTGACTTATGCTCCTTTACGAAATCATATAGTTCTTAAATCATCTCATTTTACAGAAAGTTCTGTCAAATAATCGAACAATATGAGACCATAGACCCTTCCGTTTTATGGAATTGAACTACTGACATTGCCTTAAGGTATGTATTTCCTGTATGATATAAAATGGTATGTTTTGATTAAATTTAAGAGGTGTTTATATATATGGAAAAACAATATCGTGTATTACTTTACTACCAATATGTCCCCATTGAGGATCCAGAAACATTTACAGCAGAGCATCTAGCATTCTGTAAGGAACTTGGTTTGTTAGGTCGTATTCTTGTTTCATCTGAAGGCATAAACGGAACCGTTTCTGGTACCATTGAGCAGACGGACAAGTACATGCAAGCATTGAAAGAAGATCCACGCTTTGCGTCCATGCCAATTAAAATTGACGAAGCAGATGGTCATGCGTTTAAGAAAATGCACGTCCGCCACCGAAATGAATTGGTGAATTTAAGTCTTGAAGATGATGTGAATCCGCTAGAATTAACGGGGAAACATCTCAGCCCAGTTGAATTTTACGAGCAAATGCAATCACCTGATACGGTCGTGATTGATGCACGTAATGATTATGAGTTTGATGTCGGTCACTTCAGAGGTGCTGTGCGCCCTGACATTGAGACATTCCGTGAATTGCCTGAGTGGATTCGTGACAATAAAGAGATTCTTGAAGGAAAAAAAATTCTGACGTATTGCACAGGCGGCGTACGCTGTGAGAAATTCTCAGGATGGTTAAAGCGTGAAGGCTTTGAAGATGTATCCCAGCTTGACGGTGGAATTGTCACGTACGGAAAAGACCCAGAAGTTCAAGGAAAGCTATGGGACGGTCAATGTTATGTGTTTGATAACCGCCTAACGGTTCCAGTCAATCAAACAGAGCACGTTGTGGTAGGAAAAGATTTCTTCACTGGCGAACCTTGCGAGCGTTATGTGAACTGTGCGAACCCTGCATGTAACCGCAAAATGATTGCAACAGAAGAAAGCGAGCATAAATATATGCGCAGCTGCAGCCATGAATGCCGAACAAGCGAACGTAACCTTTATGTGAAACAGCACAATTTATCTGAAGAAGAAGTTCAAGAAAGACTAGCTGTCATTGAAAAAGAACAAGCAATCTCACAAGGATAAGAGGGTTTCCCTTTTATCCTTTTTTCTTTGGATGATATGTGTTCAGAGGGAAGAGGAAGTCATTTCCTCTTTCTTTTTTGTTTTGTTTTTTTCAAAATAAGGGTAAAGGTAGTTAATCAGTCTAATAGATTGAACAGTTGAAAAAGCGCTTTCTTTTGAAATAAGCATGTTCGACTATTTCAGAAAATGGAGAATTGAGAGATAATATAACAGGCAAAAAAATGAACAAAGATAAAAGTTCAGATCAGAAAGTATTTGCCAATGGAATGAAAGGTGAGCTGCTATAAAAGAAAGGCGCTTGCTCGACACATCTCTGTATTTTAATCGAAAGGTGTTATGAACATGAATCATTTGCATCGTAGGATGGGAACTTTCGCTTTAATGATGGTAGGTCTTGGCTCAATCATTGGTTCAGGATGGCTCTTTGGTGCGTGGCGGGCTGCTCAAATCGCCGGCCCTGCTGCTATTTTGTCATGGTTGATCGGGATGGTTGTTATTTTATTTATCGCATTGTCTTATAGTGAACTCGGGTCGATGTTTCCAGAGGCAGGCGGAATGGTCAAATATACGCAATATTCACATGGCTCTTTTATTGGATTTATCGCCGCTTGGGCAAACTGGATCGCCATTGTCTCAGTGATTCCTGTTGAGGCAGTTGCCTCCGTTCAATACATGAGCTCATGGCCTTGGGAGTGGGCAAAGTGGACAAGCCATTTGGTCACAAAAGGGGTTTTGACGACCGAGGGGCTCATGGTGGCAAGTGTGCTGCTGGTGATTTATTTTCTGCTCAATTATTGGACAGTTGGGTTGTTTTCAAAGGCGAATACATTCATTACGGTTTTTAAAATCGTCATTCCAGGATTAACAATTGGTGCGCTCTTATTCGTAGGTTTTCATAGTGAGAATTTTACTTCTGGAACAAGTATTGCGCCGAACGGCTGGGCGAGTGTGCTCACAGCTGTCGCAACATCAGGGATTGTGTTTGCTTTTAATGGCTTCCAAAGCCCGATTAATATGGCAGGAGAAGCGAAAAATCCAGGGCGTTCGATTCCAATCGCCATTGTTGGATCGATTTTGATTGCAACGGTCATTTATGTGCTGCTGCAAATCGCTTTTATTGGCGCTGTCGATCCATCAATGATTGTGAATGGCTGGGGGCATTTGAATTTTAACTCGCCATTTGCTGACCTTGCCATTGCGCTAGGGATCAACTGGCTTGTCCTTATTTTATATGCAGATGCGTTCGTTTCTCCTTCTGGCACAGGGATTACGTATACGGCGACGACGTCTCGTATGATTTATGGGATGGAAAAAAACAAGTACATGCCGAGTGTACTTGGTCGTCTGCACCCAATTTATGGTGTGCCTCGTCCAGCGATGTTTTTTAACTTAGGCGTATCGTTTATCTTTCTGTTTTTGTTTAGAGGATGGGGGGTTCTCGCTGAAATTATCTCTGTGGCGACCCTGATTTCCTATTTGACAGGACCTGTGACAGTGATGACGCTGAGAAAGACAGGCACAGATTTATATCGTCCACTGCGAATTAAAGGACTCAGCATCATTGCTCCGCTTGGTTTTGTCTTTGCATCATTGACACTGTACTGGGCGAGATGGCCGCTGACGGGTCAGGTGCTGTTCATTATTCTCATCGGTCTGCCAATCTATTTTTACTATCAAGCAAAAGCGAAGTGGAAGGGCTTTGGCCGTCACTTTAAAGCAGGTGCTTGGATGGTTGTGTATTTGCTTGTGATGATGACGATTTCTTGTCTCGGCAGTGATAAATTTGGCGGGTATAACGTCATTCATTATGGTTGGGATATGGCGCTCATTGCAGTTGTGGCGTTGTTATTTTATATGTGGGCACTCAAAAGTGGATTTGAAACAGAGTTTTTAGAAGATGCGAAAAAAATTAATGATGAACTGCGTGCTTCTCAGAAAGAAGCCGCCTCATCTAAGGAATAACGGAAGGGCTGCCTGAATACGGAGGGCAGCCTTTTTATTTGGATAGATGATGCATGACATGCTGCTTTAGCCAAGTGGTAACGCCGTGTAGAACGGTGGCTGTCACAAGACAGATAAGCGCATATCTCCATAGCTGATCTAAGCCTTGTCCACTAAGCCAAAAAACAATACCTAGAATAAAGAGAGTCAGAATGAACATGAATAAAAAAGATGCTGACCAGAAAAAAGCCTTCATCGAAGGTCACCTCCTCGGGGTATTGTATGCAGGCCGAGGGAGGATCAGACCAGCAAGAAAGAAGTGAAAATATCGTTAAATCTATTTCAAAAGTCAGATAAAAACGCCAAGTGATTTGACAGTTGTGTTAAGATGAGAGCATATTTTGAGTGTAGATGGCTGGTTATAGACGGAGGTGTTTGGAGATGCAGATTCAAAAGGTTCTAAACAATAATGTCATTAGTGTGATAGATGAACAAGGAAAAGAAATCGTCGTCATGGGCAGAGGCATCGCTTTTCAAAGACGTCCCGGCGACCCGGTGGACGAGGCGTTAATTGATAAAGTGTTCCGCCTAGAGGATCATTCCGTACATGAGCGGATGAAAATGTTGCTTCAAGAGGTTCCATATGATGTCGTCAAGGTGACCGAGGAAATGATCCAATACGCACATACAAAGCTGAACCGAAGATTAAACGAAAGTCTGCATGTATCGCTGGCAGACCATATTCATTACGCCATCGAACGATTAAAGAAAAACCACTTGATTGAGAATTCGCTGATTTGGGAGATTAAACGTTTATACAAAGATGAATTTCTCGTGGCGAAGGAATGCCTTGAGATGATTGAAGATCGTCTTGATATTGAACTGCCCGAAGATGAAGCGGGCTTTATTGCCATGCATATCATTAATGCAGAGCTCAATGAAGACATGAATACAACGGTCAATATCACAAAAGAAGTGAATGCCATACTGACCATTGTGAAATATCACTTGAACATGGAATTTGATGAAGACTCGCTCAACTTTTATCGTTTTCTCACACATTTACGCTTTTTCGTACAGCGTCTCATCAACGAAACGTTACTCGTCAGTGAAGATCAAGATTTATATCAGCTGATTAAAGTGAAATATCCGAAGGCGTACGAATGCGCAAAGAAAATCGCGGAATATGTGTATCAAACATATCATCGCGATCTAACATCAGAGGAGATGCTCTATCTATCGATTCATTTGAATCGACTCATCAAACGAGAAAAATAAAGATAGAATTTTAAAAGAAAGCGTTGACATCATAAAAAGTGAGTGGTACTATTTGCTCATAAACATAAAAGAATACGGTTTCACAATGATCGTCTTAGAGGATTGTGACTGTTCGGCAGGCAAAACCTAAACGTTCACTGAAAAAGCGCAATAGCAAGTTGCGACTATTTTTGGTGCCCGTTTAGGTTTTTATTTTGCCTAAAAACGTATTTTTTTGAAAAAAAGGGGGTTTTTGTATGAGTCATCGTCAATTAGCAGAAGACATTATCAAACATATCGGGACAGAGAAAAATGTTCATTCATTGGTTCACTGTGCCACAAGACTTCGCTTCACATTAAATGACAGATCAAAAGCAGATAAAGCGGCCATTGAAAAATTAAATGGTGTGGTGACTGTCATGGAAAGCGGCGGCCAGTTTCAGGTGGTCATTGGCAACACCGTACCAGAGGTATATCGAGAGATTGGAGAGTTTACGAATCTATTAGAGGATTCCACTTCTTCATCTGCTAGATCAAGTGAAGAGAGTACAAGTCTTTTTGGAAAATTCGTCGACATTGTTTCTGGAATTTTCACACCGCTTCTAGGTGTCATGGCGGGTGCCGGTATTTTAAAAGGACTTCTAGGCATCTGTATCAATGCAAAATGGTTATCTCCTGAAGATACGTCGTATCAAATTTTATTTGCCGCATCAGACAGCTTGTTCTACTTCCTGCCGCTGCTGCTCGCATTCACTTCTGCTAGGAAGTTTAAAGCGAATCCATTTGTCGCTGTGACGATTGCAGGTGCACTGATCTACCCGACTATTCAAGAGCTCACAAAAGGCGGCGGAGATGTGTCGTTCTTCGGCATTCCGGTTGTCTTAATGTCTTATACATCAACGGTTATCCCGATTATTTTGGCAGTGTTTGTGATGGGATATATCGAACGTTTCTTTAACAAAGTCATTCATGAAAGTGTGAAAAACTTTATTACACCACTGATTTTACTGGTCACGGTCGTTCCACTGACACTGATCGTATTTGGACCATTTGGTGTGTATGCAGGGAACGGAATTGCAGCCGTCCTGCTGAAAGTATTCTCCTTTAGCCCTACACTTGCCGGTGCTTTAATTGCGATGGCATGGCAGGTTCTTGTCATCTTCGGTATCCATTGGGGGCTTGTGCCAGTCATTTTAAATAATATTGCGGTTCATGGAAAAGATCATATTAAGCCGGCCACTGCGCCAGCTGTATTTTCACAAGCCGGTGCTTCCATCGGTGTTATGCTGAAAACAAAGAACAAAAAGCTGAAATCATTAGCTGGATCGACAGCGGTTTCTGCTGTATTTGGAATTACAGAGCCTGCTGTATACGGCGTCACACTTCGTTTGAAAAAACCATTTATTGCAGCGGTGATCTCTGCCGGTGTCGGTGGTGCCATTATCGGTTATTCACAAAGTATTGCGATCGCGTCAGGTCTTCCGAGTTTACTGACACTTCCGATCTTCTATGGTCAAGGATTTACAGGGTTCTTAATCGGAATTTCCGTTTCATTTGTCCTTTCAATCGTCTTAACCTATTTGATTGGATTCAAAGATCCTGTGGATGAAGAAGATGCTCCTGCAGCTAGTTCTGCACCAGCATCTGAAAATGAACATGGTGTCAAAGCAGCTCATGTGAAAAGTCCTTTATCTGGCGAAGTCATCAAGCTAGAAGAGGTGCAGGATAAAGCCTTCTCATCTGGCGCATTAGGTAAGGGCGCAGCCATTATTCCATCAGAAGGCAAGCTGTTTGCACCAGTAACTGGGGTCGTGACAACGGTATTCCCAACAGGACATGCATACGGTCTCACCTCTGAAAGCGGAGCAGAAGTACTCATTCATATTGGACTGGATACTGTACAACTTGGGGGCCGTCATTTTACGCCGAAGGTTGAGCAGGGCCAAACGATTACAGAAGGTGAACTGCTTGCGGAGTTTGATATTGAGGCCATTCAAGCAGCAGGTCTTTCTGTCACAACACCTGTGATTATTACCAATTCCGGTGAATTTAGCGATATCATTGAGACAGAAGAAAAACAAGTGACACCAGGACAATCATTTTTACACTTAGTTTAAGAAAAGGGAGGACATAATCATGAGATATTCAACACTAGCACCATTTCCAAAAGACTTTTTCTGGGGCGGATCGACTTCCGCCTATCAAGTAGAAGGTGCGTGGAACGAGGATGGCAAGGGACCGTCAGTCATTGATATGAGAGAAAGCTATCCTGAAGGAACAACTGATTTTAAGGTAGCCAGCGATCACTATCATCGATATAAAGAGGACGTGAAGATGTTTGCAGAAATGGGCTTGAAGGCTTATCGTTTCTCTATTGCATGGACACGTATCATTCCAGATGGAGATGGGGAGATCAATCAAAAGGGAATTGACTTCTACCATTCTCTCATTGATGAATTGCGCCGCTATGACATTGAACCAATTGTGACGATGTATCACTTTGATTTACCTCATGCGCTTCAAGTGAAAGGCGGCTGGTCAAATCGTTCGACAGTCGATGCGTTTGAACGTTATGCGGAAGTTTTGTTCCAAGAGTATGGTGAGAAGGTAAAATATTGGCTGACCATTAATGAACAAAACATGATGATCTTACATGGATCAGCTCTAGGTACACTGGATCCAAATTTAGAAAATCCGAAAAAAGAACTATATCAGCAGAACCACCATATGCTTGTGGCACAGGCGAAAGCCATGACGCTTTGTCATCGTTTACTGCCTGAGGCGAAAATCGGACCAGCGCCAAACATCGCCCTTATTTACCCGGCATCTCCAAAACCTGAGGATGTCATTGCTGCGGCTAATTACAATGCGATCCGCAACTGGCTGTATCTTGATATGGCGGTATTCGGCCGTTATAACAACCTTGCATGGGCATACATGAAGGAAAAAGACATTCTTCCTGTGATTGAAGAGGGAGATATGGATATTTTGAAAAGTGCAAAACCAGACTTCATTGCCTTTAACTACTACACATCTCAAACGGTTGAAGCGAGTAAAGGAGATGGCAATGATGAATTTGCCCGCGGTGGAGATCAGCATTTAAAATCCGGTGAAGATGGCGTCTACAAAGGCGGGAACAACCCGTTCTTAAGTAAAAATGCATTTGGCTGGGAGATTGACCCTACCGGTTTCCGATCAACGATGCGTGAGATTTACGATCGCTATCAGTTGCCTCTTATTATTACGGAAAACGGGTTAGGCGCTTTTGACAAGTTAGAAGCGGATGGATCGATTCAGGATGATTATCGAATTGATTATTTAGAAAAACATATTGAACAAATCAAATGGGCGATCACTGACGGTGTTGAGGTATTCGGGTACTGCCCATGGTCAGCCATCGACTTAATCAGTACACACCAAGGCTGCTCAAAACGCTACGGTTTTATCTACGTCAACCGTGATGAATTTGACCTAAAAGACCTCAAAAGAATTCGGAAAAAGAGCTCTTATTGGTATGAAACATTGATCGAGCAAAATGGAGAGAACATCGGGAAGTAACAGGAAAAAAGCCAGTCACCTTATTAGCGGGTGGCTGGCTTTTTTGTTCGTTCACTTTATTGGCAAGAGCATATTGTTCGAGTTGTTCTAAAATGTTAGTCTAATGATATATTGTAAAAATTGGTTGATTATCCATTATAAGAAAGAGGGTTATGTAGATGATGACGATCCTTTATTTGTTTTTCTTATTGTTCTTTCTTTTTTACGCTTTAAACTATATTGGTCAGAAATTAATTGCGAAGGAACACCCAATGAACCACGGATTGATTGTGACGCTGTCAGCAGTGGAAGGTATTCTTGTTTTTGTTCTTGTTGGAATCAATGAGAAATTTCCTTTTTTTTAAACGATCTTACTCTCTACTATCATTATACCCCGAATTTAATCTCATTTATAGACTGTTTTCCGCCCGCATCAGCCCGTATACTGTTATACGCAAGTCAATAACGATAAGGGATGTGGCTGTATGAATGACAAGAAAGATGTTTTAGATCCTGGGCCGTTTTTTCATGGGACGAAAGCAGAATTGAAGATTGGGGACCTGCTTGAACCGTTGCATTTATCCAATTATCAGGATAAACAATCGAACCACATCTATTTCACCGGAACATTAAATGCAGCCAAATGGGGAGCTGAATTAGCCCGGTCTGATTCCAAAGAGAGAATTTATGTTGTAGAACCGACAGGCGAGTTTGAAGATGATCCGAATTTGACGGATCAAAAGTTTCCAGGGAATCCGACCCGTTCTTATCGGTCGACATCTCCTTTGAAAATAGTCGCAGAACTAGGTGCGTGGGAAAGACATTCCGATGAAGAAATCAACCATATGCTGACGTCGTAAAAAAAGTTAAGGGAAGAAGGAAAAAATGTCATATATGATTGATTCGTATGTGAGGAATAGATGAATAAAAGGCCGCCCGATTTCACTTGGGCGGCCTTTAGTGCTATTGAAACAGGACATGCATCAGCTCATCAAATGTCTTTGCATGTGTCAAGGATTGAAGGCGGTCAGGACTGTCTAACAAATCGACAGCTTGTTCAAAAAATTGATTCATGCAGGCAGCGTCATCTTTCTGAATGGCTAATAAGAAAATCAGAGATACTTGATCTCCCTGCCAATCAATCGGCTGTTTCAATCGTGCAATTGCCACGCAGGAGGTGCCTTCATTTGTGATGAGCGGGTGAGGCATTGCAATTCCCTTGCCAAGATAGGTCGATGACATTTGCTCCCGCTCCAGCACGGAGGAACGAAAAGAAGATGAAACAAGCTGATGCGCCTCCAGCCGGCTGCAAAGCGTATCTAATACCTCTTCTTTGCTGGAAAGGTTCACATCCAACAAGGTCAATCGTTCTTGGAAAAAAGCCATCAGCTCCTGCGAAGGGAAACTGTGTCCGTTTAACAGGTGAATGACCTCACTCACACGCTGGACATCATGATGTTCAAAAAAAGCATTCACTTGAATGATTGGTTTCCCTTTTGGTGCGAGAGGTACGGTTGTAATAATCACATCACATGGCAAAGTGGTGCTAAAAGCGTAATCCTGATAAGAATAAAGCTCAACAATCTCAAGCTCATGTTGAAAGGCCGCCTTCAATTTAATTTCAAGCAGCCGTGCCGTTCCTAGTCCAGACCCGCATACAATAATGGCCCTCTTTTTTTGTGAGGTGTCAAGATGACTTCTTTCAAATGAAGCAGCAATATGTAAGGCAACATATGCAGCTTCATCTTCATTTGGCGTCCGCACCAGCTGTAAGGCATTGAGTCCGCTGACAGCCAAATCAAACGGATAAGGATAAGAAGTTTTGATCTCATGCAAAAGCGGATTTTGTAAAGACACGCCGTATTGAATTCGATTTAATAATGGCTTCATATGCAGCATCAAATCTTGACGCAGGATATCGTCATCTACAAAACGATGACCGCTTGTTTTTTCAATGTGCTGGAGAAATCGTGTCACCGCCTGACGCACTTCTTCTGTCGTTTGGTGCTCATCGATTTCTTTCCACGTTTGATTCGCTAAGAGATGCATCACCAAGTAATCTGTTTCATCCTCTGATAAGGTGACGTGAAACGTGTCACTTATTTGATGAGTGATCTTTTGAGCGATTCTTGTTAACACTGGCGGTCTTTGTGTGTGAGTGGTACTGGCGGGTATCCGCTGTTTTTTTTGCGTTTGCTGAATGGCAATCGCTAAGTGAATCACTAAATTCTTTAGGGCAATATCTTTAATGAGCAGTGATTCTTGATATAGATTTGTCAGCACAATGGATCGAATGGTTTCAAGTGAAATGTCAGGGAAATGAAGCTGTTCCCGCTCAGTTATATGAGATAGGGCGGGTTCTTCTTCAAGCAGTAAGTCTGCGTAGCACGTCCTTTTTTGCAATTCGTCTCCGTCTACTTTTAAGCCAAATCCGGGCTTTGAGACAAGGGTCATACCGTAACGGGCTAACAGCTCCCGTCCTTTTTTTAAATCACTGCTGACCGTCATACGGCTGATGAACAATTCTTCTGCTAATTGATCAATTTTTAAGTAGTCTGATTGAAGCAATAGTTTTCTCATCATAAATCGTATGCGCTCTTCTGCCATGACGGGTACGAGAGAGCGGGCAGGAAGCTTTTGCTGATGAAGCCAAAGCAGGAAAGCGTCTTGGTCACTTGTTAAGAGCGTATACCCTTTCCCGCGTATGGTCTTGATCATGGCTCCAGCTTGTGTTAACAGTTCGTTTGCTTCTTTGATTAAATTGCGGATGGAGCGGTCAGATAAGCGAAAAGAGGCAGTGAGCTCCTCCAGCTTCACGAACCCTTTCGTTTCAAATAGCCGCTGAATGAGCTGGTAGGTTCGAGTATCTGCCGTCATCATCATTGCGCTGCTCCTTGTTCTTTTAAGGCATCAGCTCCAAGGGCGATGGCTCCCATTAAACCAGATAATCCGTCAAAGGAAGGCTTTGTGACGATTTCATTTAATGGCTTTGGTAATTGTAAGTAACCATGAAGGCGCTCGTCTGTTTCTTCAAGGATGAGCGGCAGCAAGGCCGGCCGTTTCATGACACCTCCACCAAAAATAATGCGTTCTGGTGACAGGGTGAGTAATAAATTTGCGGTCATTTGCCCGAGATAATAAGCTTGAAGTGACCAGGCAGGGTGTTCCTCTGGCAGCATTTGTGCCAATGTATGATAGCGGCCTTCTATGGCAGGTCCCGATGCTAGTCCCTCTAAACAATCATGGTGGATCGGACAGCAGCCCCCATAGGTGTCATGAGGGTGGCGCTGAACGGTGATATGTCCCATTTCTGGATGAAGCAGTCCGTGAATGAGGCGGTTTTCAATATAGGCACCGCCGCCGATTCCCGTCCCAACCGTGATATAGATCAAGGAATTTGGTCTGTCTGTTTCTGTTGAAAAACGAGCTTCACCGAGCGCCGCACAGTTCACATCCGTATCAAGCTTCATAGGGAGACCGAGTGCTTGTTTTAAGGTTGAGAGTAATGGAAATTGGCGCCAAGCTGTTTTGGGTGTTTCGAGAATCGTTCCATAGCTGGGGCTGTGTTCTTTTACATCGACAGGTCCGAATGCGCCTATGCCAATCGCATCAACTGGATGCTCTGTAAAGTATTCGATCACTTGCCGGCATGTTTCTTCTGGGTTCCCTGTTGCAAAGGAAGTCATATGTTCAATCGTTCCGTCTGTTGTTCCGTAGCCGCAGACAAATTTTGTACCGCCTGCTTCGATGCCTCCAATTCGCATGATCAATGCCCTCCATTAAAGAGAGGCGGAATCCAAATGGATCCCGCCCCTACATGTTCATTTTTTCTTTACAATGTAGGTTTGTACCTGACAAGGTGTGAGCGGTTCAATGTGTAATGATCCATGTTGTGCTTTCAGTATATGTCCTTCAGGTGTTTCGCCTAAATTCGCTGTTTCTCCATGTTGTAGAGATGAACTATTGATTGAAGCGGCTGTTTGACGTGTTAAATATGGATTGAAGAGACGAATGACAATGCCTGTTCCATGCTCTTCTTTTTTCAAAGCGCTTAGAACGACCCCGTCTGTCTCAATGTCAAGCAGGCTATAAGTAGATTGTAAGTCTTCTTTTTCATCTCGGAAAGAGAAAATTAAACGACCGTTTAAAAAGTCTGCCCGCTCGTAGCACTGAACCGGGGTGGTGTAACGTTTAGCAAGCTGAGCCAAGTGTCCTTCATTCACCGCTTCTTGGCTATAGTGCATGCCAAAGGAGAATGATAGCGATCCTTGAAGCTGGGCGTCAGGTGTTTCTACGATTTTTTCTCCAGAAGCCCGGCCAGGACGATAAAGAAGGTTTTCTTTCCCCATTTTTCCGAAACAGCGGAAGAGTGTGTAAGCAATGGTTGTGTAGCCCGCGCCTGTGATTTGGTATTCTCTGACGCAGTCCGTCAAAAGAGAGACACCATATGCTTCATCGCGAAGTGCAACAAATGATTGCATGGGTTCAATGGTAATCGGTTTTTCTTCCCAATGTTCATTGTTCCACCATTCTAGCTCTTGCGTCAGCTCCGTTGGACGTTCGATGGTGCCAAACTGTTGATCGCTGAGTGATACGTTTGATGCAATACCTGTATCAAAGAGTACCCGTAGACGGTGGTCTAGCGCATGGTTGTCAACATTTACATGAAAACGGATGACCGCTTCATCTTTATTTAAAGCCACCTTCGCTGTGATCGGAAGGGAAGTCGTCACCTTTTGCTCCGAACGTTCCTCTAAATCATATGGGACAGTCAATTGAAGCTTGATGGTGAGCTCTTCCTGTAAACTGCTTTTAGATACGGTGATGTCAGCTGATGAGATATCTTTAGACGATACATAATGATCCTCACGCGGTGGTGAATAGTTATAAGAATCCCCATCATCTCCGTTGTCTTCAAAGATCATTTGCTCAGAGAAAGTTCGTCCGGTCTGTTTATCCGTAATTTCTAATGACCCATTGTCATTTGCTGCAATGCGGTAAAACGTATTTTCAATGACACGACCTTCTGTTTTTTCCAAAATGGATTCACTAAATTCATCGAACACCATGCTGACTTGTGTATAACCAACGGATGGCAAGTCGACTGCTTCAATGAGTAAAACAGCTTTCCATACTTGCTTTGGCATGTACACCTCTTTGCTTGGGTTAAGTGAAATCTGCTGTGCTAAGACATAATCTGTCACATCGGTTTTGCTTTTGACTGTGTAGTGAAGAGTTCGTCCATCAGCGTCTTTTAGTGTAAATGGACGTTCTGTGATAAAGGTTTCGACTTCAATGACTTCAGAGCGCTTTGAAGGCAGTGTGTTAAATAAAGTGAACGTGATTTCTTGCTCAGTTTGCAGCCGGATGGCGATGAGACGCATGTGTAAGTCCACAAGATTCTCGGCGATTTCCTTTGCCTGTTTATAGCGGAAGAAGACATCTTGATTCGTCGTATCACTGTTACAGCCACCAACGCTATCATGCGCTGCATTTTCAAACATGAGGTACCAAATATCACGTACGGTGTCATGCGGATAATCGTGTCCGAGAGAATAGCTGATTGTAAGGATCGGCTCCATCACATTGACAAGATAGTTTTCAATTTGATTGTTTAAGATTTTCAAATCTGCTCTTGTTGAAAAAATGGACTTATGAATTCGCATATGCTTGGCATGAATGAGCTCTCCTTCTAATGTCTCAAAAGAAGTCCGCTCTTTTTTCACTGCTGCAATGTAGTCTTCTAAACTGCTGATTTGATAGTGGTGCTCGTCTATTTCATTGGCTTTTTCTAATAAGTCAGGCAGGTTTTTACGAATAGGCGCCTGGTCAAAGCCATTTGGGAAATAGACATTCTTTGTCGTGGCTTTTGCTTGCAGCGCCCCGATTTTTTCAGAAAGAAAGGCTTGCAGGTCTTCATCCTTTTCAGGAATATTTCCTCCGTAGTAGTAGCCAAATGGCAGATTCACTGCAAACACTTCACTGCCATCAGCCCCGCGCCAATTAAATTCTGTGTGATTCGTCATATGATCAGAAACGCCGCGCCAAAAGGCTGTGTCGACAATACCAAAGCCTTGATAAATTTGAGGCATTTGTGCAGATTGACCGAAGGAATCAGGGACATAACCGACCTTCATGACATGTCCAAACTGCTGACAGCGCTCAATCCCATATTGCAGGTTCCGTACAATCGATTCCCCAGAAATCACGAGCTGATCCGTTTGTGTATACCACGGACCGATGATGAGGCGTTTTGCTGTGACGAGCTGTTTGATTCGATCCTCATCCTCTGGGCGCCATTTCAAGTAATCATCTAGCAAGGATGCTTGTGCATCGAGCATGAAGTAATGGAATCGTTCATCTGTTTCGAGGGTGTCCAATATGTCCATTACGCTTTTCATTAAGTAGATACGGGAGCGGGAGGTGGTAAAATACCATTCCCGGTCCCAGTGAGTATGTGGAATCACATGTACATTGACAGTCATTGTGTAACGACACCTTTCTTTGTTCAAATTATCCTTCTAGCACAAGGTCAAAATCATCTTCTTCTTTCTGCTTCTGATCATGTTCTGGCTTTTGGGGTTCTTTTTTCTCAGAGAAGTTCACAAGTAGGTTGGCACCAATTCCAATAACAAGTGCGCCAGTTAGCGCGCCGATTAAATATGCCCACCAGTTTCCTACTGAGAAGAATCCGTAGAGTCCGCCAATTGGCGGCATGATGTCATGGACACCTAATAAGGCAGCAACCCCGCTTCCAGCAGCACAAGCGACGACATTCAGCGGAATCAATTTCAAAGGATTGACGAGTGTAAAGGGAATGGCTCCTTCTGTAATCCCGATAATCCCCATCACAAGACCGCCTCGTCCGGCTTCTCTGAAGGTAGGAGAGAAGTTGCGTTTTCGAATCAATGTCGCAAGCCCGTATCCAAGCGGCGGAATGACAATCGCGATATTGACGAGAATGGCAGGAAGATAGACACCTGATAGGAAGAGCGCGTTACCAGCCATCCAAGCTGATTTATTCACTGGGCCGCCAAGATCGAAGCCAATCATGGCACCTAGAATGAGAGCAAGTGCGAGTGTACTTGTTCCATCTGCAACCATGCCTTTGATCCATTCAATTAATGCGGTGTTCAAAGCCCCTAATGGACCGCCCAGCAGAACGGACATGAGAAGTCCGGTTAAGCCAACAGTAATGAGCGGTAAGATGAGCAGAGGGACGAGTCCAGCTGCGGAGCCTTGAATTTGAATTTTTCTTTTCACAAAGAGAGCGACATATCCGGCGAAGAAACCTGCAATGACGGCGCCGATAAAACCAGCATTTGTTGAGCTGGCAAGAGCTCCGCCGATAAAGCCGGCCGCAAGACCAGATTTATCCGCAATCGAATAGGCAATAAAGCCAGCGAGCAGTACGTTCATTAAGCCAATGCCTGTCCAGCCAACCTGTTCCATCAAATAGGCACCATGTAAAATGCCGCCTGCATCTTTATAGGCGTTTAAATCTGACACACCAAAACCTAACCCGACTAGTTTGGCTAAACCAACGATAAGTGAAGCTCCGATGATCACCGGAAGAATATAAGAAATACCGGTCATGAGGTGGCCTTCAATGACTTTTAATTTTGCTTTCATTCTGCTTTGCTCCTTTCTATATGGCATTGCTCTTGTTTATTGGGATTCAGATTTTTTCTTTTCAACCAGCGCAACGGCTTTTGTGATGATTTGCTCGGCATTTTTTAGGGCGCGTCCGATTTCGACACGAACAGTAGGAATACCTGAGAAGCGTTCAGCGTCGTTAATATGCTGATTGGAGGCGATAATGCAAAGGTCTGCCTGCTTGGCTTCCTCTGCTGTAATGCCATTCACCTGTCCCATAATTCCTTGTTGCTCGATTTTAATCTCGTGTCCAAGCTGTTTACCCGCATTCTCTAATGCTTTTGCTGCCATTGGTGTATGAGCTAACCCTGCTGGGCATGAAGTGACACCGACAATTTTCATTGTGTAATCCCCTCTTTCAATTGTTGTTCAATGACTTCGTAATAATAGTCTGCTGTTTGACCGGGTTGAATCTTTTCGATGAAAGCAGGCTCCATTAAACTTGTGGCAATGCCAGACAGTAATTTGAGGTGTGTGACATTGGCCTCTTCTAGTGGAACGAGCAGTGTAAATAAATAGCTTGTTGGCAAATCGTCGAAGCTTCCCCAATCAATGGGTTGTTCAAGTTCTAAAAAGAGAAGTGAAGCCGTTTGAACAGCAGAGCTTTTTGTATGAGGAATCGCAAAACCTTGCTGAAGTCCTGTTGAGACTTCGTCTTCGCGTTTCAACAAATCTGTTAATAACCCTGACTGATCATCTGTAATGTGAAGGTCTTCAGCTTTCTCGGAAATGTATTGTAAAATCTCATTCTTTGATCGACCGTTTACTTGTGTAAAAACATGATCTTTTTGGAACAAGCTGATCCCTTCTCTCTTGTTTGTTAAGCGCTTACATTTTGATTGTAATGTACTTTTCGATATGGTTAAATAGCATCATTTTCCGTTTGAAATGGCAAAAAGTTTATGAAGCGATTAGACTAGCCATCTGAATATCTCAAATCCTAGCTTAAAACGAGTTTAATTATGTCAAAAATAGATTCTACTAAAAGGGATTCTGTGATATTCTTCCAAGGTATTGTAAAAGATAAGGGGGTCTTTTCATGTTTAAAAAGCAGGTCAAATCCTGTGTGGTTGTACTCATGGCCATCATTCTATGTATGGCTGCATTACCTGGGTACGAGGCATCAGCAGTTAGTAAGGGCACAAGTGTCAATGAAGCCATTGGGTTAAAAAATGGTGAAGTCATCTCAGGTACATTACAGAATGAAAAAGAAGAGTCATGGTACCAAATCACGCCATCTGCTCAAGATGTGGCAAAACATACACATATGCAAATTGCTGTCAAAAGCAAACAAGTGTTATCTGTATCGGTCTACCCAAGTAAGGATAGAGCGATAAAGGATGACACTTATTCGAGATATCGTGTGGACACAGCAAGTGGAGAGACAGAAATCAACTTCCCGCATGCATGGTCAGGTCCTTACTATGTCAAAGTGCTGTATTTAGGTTCAGAGGAAGACAGCCGTGATGAGGAAGAGGATGCAGCATATACAATCGGGTATAAAGGCGCGAATCTTCCGCCATCTGAACCGATTTTCCCTGAAGAAGAAGAGCCAGGGATCATCATTATTGAGAAAAAGCATGGACGTCAAATTCTTCAATCCATTCGTACGATCGAAGACAAACGATTCAATGAAACAGCCGATGGTCAGAAGCTTACACGTCTGCTACAAAAAACAAAGCCGTTTCTTAAATCTAAACTCATCAACAATCAAAAAAAGCAGCAAACGGTGTACAATCATTTGCTTACATTAAAATCATTGCTGAATGACGTAGAGAAAAATGGTGCATTCAGCGGTCATATCGTCACAGAGAAAGAGCAACAGGCGATCCGTTCCCTTTTTGATATGCTCAAAGAGGCAAGTCCAGCCTATCTAAAAAAGGAATTAGAAACAGTGGGACAAAAAGTAGGAATCGATCAGCTTGAAGGAAAATCGATCGGTTATGTATTAGAGAAACAAAAGCTTGTTCCAGAAGAAAAGGTCAACACAAACAAAATCATCTTTAAATTAAAGGATGGACAAACGCTTCAATCCGCAAAAAAGAAGATGAAAGGCTACGGAATTCAAGAAAACCGTGTGACATCTCAGTCAGTAAATCCTTTATTTAAAGGAATGTATGTTTACGATGTACCGGCAGGGAAAGAATCAGCTGGCAAAACGCTTAAAGCAGGCAAAGCTGTGATCAAAAGCACGGCGAGAAAGCTTTCTAGTATGCCAAATGTTGATTTTGCAGAGCCTGTACAAACGTATCGTGCGCTCAGCAATGACGCGCAGTATGGTTATCAGTGGCCGCTGAAAAACAGTGCGCAGAACAGTGGGAAAAAAGGCGCTGATGTGAAGTTTGAACAAATGAATACATTGATTGGCACAAGCAAAATGAAGCAAACGTTAATCGCTGTTGTGGATACAGGTGTCGACAGCCGTTTGTCCGATTTAAGCGGAACGGTTCGCACAGACTTAGGTGCCAATCTCATCGGCCGAAATAAAGATGCAATTGATGACAATGGCCACGGCACCCATGTGGCAGGTATCATTGCAGCAAAAGCCGATAATCATTACTCCATGGCAGGGCTGAATCAACATACAGGAATCATCCCAGTCAAAGTGCTGGATGCGTATGGAAATGGAGATACAGAGCATATTGCTCTTGGCATTAAACATGCAGTGGACAAAGGTGCAAAGGTCATCAACATGAGCCTTGGTGGCTACTATAGCAAGGTCATTGAATATGCGATGAACTATGCTGCACAAAAAAATGTATTAGTGGTAGTGGCGAGCGGAAACGATGGCATTCCAGAAATGGGTTATCCTGCGACTTCCAAATATGCCATGGCAGTTGGTGCAAGCAATCGCATGGATATTGCCGCTGAATTCTCAAGCTATGGGAAAGGATTAAGCATGTCTGCACCAGGGTCCGATATCCCAAGCTTAATGCCTGATGGGAATGTTTCATACTTGAGCGGGACATCAATGGCTACACCGTATGTTGCAGCAGCAGCAGGATTACTGCTTTCTAAAAATCCAACCCTGAAACCAAACCAAGTGAGAAATATTTTACAAAATACAGCGGATGATATTTCATTTAAAGCTGTTGATGGAACAGATGACATTTTCTATGATGAAAATGACGAGCCTGTTGTCGATCCGAAAATTCCGGGTATCGATTGGATGACTGGACATGGCAGACTCAATGCTTTTGCCGCATTAAGTGCTGTTGAATTAAACGCATCAGTCAGCAAAGTAGAAGATCAGCATCAAAAGGTGACAGGAAAGGCGAAAGCCGGCGCTGCCATTTCTGTGTATAGAGGCAAAACCCTGCTTGGAAAAGGCACGGCAAGCAAAAAGGGAACCTTTAGTGTGAAGATCAAGCATCAAAACAAAAATAAAGTGCTTCACATCAAGATATCAAAAGGAAAGGCTGCGACTTCGCTCAAAACGGTCGTGAAAAAGGGCAAAGCACCAGCTAAGCCAAAGGTGAATCGAGTAACAGTGAAAAGTAAAACGGTCAAAGGAACTGCGGGTGCAGGCTTGACAATCAAGGTGAAGAACAAATCAAAGAAAGTCATTCAAACGGTCAAAACCAATAGCAAAGGCGCATTTACGGCTAAAATCAAGCCGCAAAAAGCCAAAACCGTCTTGTATGTGACGGCTTCAGATGTGAGAAAAAGAGAAAGTAAAGCAGTGAAAGTTGTTGTGAAAAAATAGTTTTGCAGCTTCCCTTTTGAATAAAAAGGGAAGTTTTTGTTTTTTACTGGAAAAATGACAATAACTGTCGATAGTAATATAGTAGGAAAAAAAAGGAGGATTTATCGATGAAAAAAATCATGTTTGCTTTCTTTCTATCATTGCTTCTCGTTTTCCCAAGCTTTGCACATGCAGAGGAAACAGGAGCAGTACCAGCATCCGTACAAGTAACAGGCGTCACAGCAGCAGACGGTGGTATGGTTAATTACGGTTCTGGCAGTAAATATCGTGTAGGTTCATATTATCCAGCTACTTTTAAAGGAACATTAAAGGACACAAGTGGTCAACTCATGGCGAATCAGCCAATTCAGCTTTATTTTGAAGCAGCAATCAAATCATATGCTCAAACAGCGACAGGTACAACAGACGAGAATGGACAATTTTCACTAACGATTCAAGTTCCTGCAGGTGCAGGCTACCGTACATACAATAATGCAGGCTGGTCTACACATTACTACGATATCGTTCCAGTGACTTTTACTTCAAACGACATCACGCTATCTTCAAATGTGACAAGTGTGTACCATTTGGCATATACATCACGTTACTAATCTGCTAGAAGAGGCGACTTGGCGAAATTCCTGTCGTTTTCATAGAAAAAAAGGATGTCAGCTAGTGACATCCTTTTCTTTTTGTTAGCAAACCTGCTGGGCGGCAACCGAAAGAGTCGATAAACAAACACTCATGAGCCGTTTCTCCCAGATTCGATCGAGCATTGAGCTTTTCATCTTGAACTTTGATGGATAAGAACTTTGAATACTTGAGCTTTCAGCTTTGAACGTTCAGCTTTGAGCTTTTATCATGGATCATCCTAAGATGATCATCAGATGAGGAGGGAATGACCTTTCCCTCGGAGGTGTTTAGTCCTATCGATTTTCGGCTCACTAACAAAATCGACTAGTCGATCTGTATTTTTGTCAAGGTATTGCTTTCTGACAAGGAGAAATCCACTTCCATTTGGAAATCTTCAATCTCTTTCGAAAGCTGTTCAATCTTCACTCGGAGACGAAGAGGGTCAATGATCGCCGCCTCATTTTCAGCTAGGAATGACTTGACGATCTCTTGGTTGGCAGCGGCTTGTGTTTTCCCGTCTTTCCCAAATAGTGTTTCTAAATGCTGATCCAGTCTCTTTTTCACATCTTCATTGATTTGTTCTGACCGGTCAACCAGCTCTGTGTAGACCTTTTTTAATTTTCGTAAATAACGAATATCGTAATCTATGGATGTCTTGCGTTCAATGGCTTCTGCTACGGTCATGCTAACACCCGCCACCTCAATCGTTGTCGTAGCATTCGACACAACGATGGCTGATTTAATGGCATTTCGGCGTTTGATTAATGCTTGAATCGATTGGTCATCTGCTTTTGCCTTTTTTTCTACTTCTTCTTGATTTTGAAATCCGTTCTGTATATGTTTCCCGATGATCAAACCACCGAGTACGGCTTCATCAATCGTTCGGCTGATTCTCTTATCTAACATTTTCAGTTCACTTAATGCTCTTGTAATGGTCATTTCCATATTAAAAACAGCTCCCTTGATTCATCCTGAAAATCATAGATTCCTATCATATACCAAAATGTCTTTGTTTTGCTAGTGATATCCTTTTTTGGGACAAACAAAAACCCTGGTGCTATACACCAGGTTTTTCTCGTTTTTTCTGAATCCATGTTGTCATGTAATAGGCAGCATAGCAGAGTGCGATAAAAGGGATACCGCAGATAAGAGCAATACGCTGATTTGGATCAAAAGCAATGCCGATCACAGATGCAAGGCATAGGAGGAAGGCAGCAATCGGAACCACCGGATAGAGCGGGGTTCGGAAAGATAAATCATGAAGCTGTCCGCCATCCTGTAAGAATTTTTTGCGAAACATGAACTGTGAAGCTGCAATTCCCATCCATACAACAACAACGGCGAGTCCAGAGATTGAAACAAGAACCAGATACACCGTTTCAGGTGCGATGACACTCGATAGCAAAGAGAGAATGCCCCCAATCATACTCAAAATGAGTGCATTCAAAGGAATTCCCTTTGACGTCAATTTTGCCAGCTTTTTAGGTAATGTTCGTTCTTCAGAAAGGGACCATAGGATGCGAGATGAAGCGTATAGTCCTGAGTTTGCAGCAGATAAGATCGCCGTCAGAATGACAAAGTTCATAAAATCTGCCGCATAAGGAATACCGATGCGGTCAAAGACCACAACGAAAGGACTTTTGATCACCCCGGCTTCTTCTACTGGAATTAAGCCGGCTAAGACCACGATCGTTCCGACGAAAAACAGGACAAGACGTAGCACAGTCGTGCGAATCGCCCGGGGAATGGTCTCATCTGGATTGACACTTTCGCCCGCAGCAATCCCAATTAGCTCAGTACCCGAAAAAGCAAAATTAACAGCCAGCATTGTCATTAAAATCGGTAAAAAGCCGTTTGGGAAGAGACCCCCATCTCCAGTGAAGTTAGAGAAGAACGGAGCGGCCTCACCGCCTTTTAGTGGAATCAATCCAAACATCGCGGCTCCGCCAAGGATAATAAAGAGAATAATAGCCATGACTTTAATGCTAGAAAACCAAAATTCCGATTCTGCAAAAAACTTAACTGTAAAAGCATTGAGTAAAAAGATGAGAATGGCAAAAACACCGCTCCACATCCAAACTGATGTGTCCGGGAACCAGCGCTGCATTAAAAGACCTGCCGCTGTAAATTCTGAACCAAGTGCCACGGTCCATGTCAGCCAATAAAGCCAAGCCACTGTATAGCCAGTGCCGGGCCCGATGTATTTTGTTGCATATGTGTGAAAAGCGCCTGTAACCGGCATTGCGACAGACAGTTCACCTAAACAGAGCATCACAAGGTACACAATTAATGCCCCAACCAGATAAGCCAAAATCGTTCCCGCAGGTCCGGCCTGATTGATCGTATATCCTGAGCTTAAAAAGAGTCCTGTGCCAATCACGCCGCCTAAAGAAAGCATGAACAGGTGACGGCTGGTCATTTTTCGTTGATATTGTTGTGACTGATCTTTTGCTTGTTCCATGTCTTCCCGCCCTTTTGCTTAAAAGTATGTGTGTTGAGTCATGATGCTACGATGTTGCCTGTTTTAAGATATCGGTAATATCCTCTGGTGTCGTCCGGCAGCAGCCGCCGATGATTTGTGCGCCGTCTTTATACCATTGCTGCGCACATTCACCAAATGTATGGTGAGACGTATCGCCGCTCCAAACCTTTTCTTCAGGATCATATAATTCCCCTGAGTTCGGATACACGACAATCGGTTTGCTCGTCCCTTTTTTCATCTCCTGAATAAGAGAAGACATATATTGCGGCGGTGTACAGTTTACGCCAACAGCAGCGATTTGCTCATATGGCTCGAGTGCTTGTACACAGTCTCTAAGTAAATCTCCTTCACTAATGTGCTGACCATCTTTTGCACTAAATGTAATCCACGCATATACACCGCTGAACTCATCCTCCAGCAGTTTAGCGATGGCGATCGCTTCAATGAGACAAGGGATGGTTTCACAAGCGAGAATATCTGCACCAGCCTCTACCAATGCTTGAATTCTTGGTCTGTGAAAATCAATGAGCGCCTGCTCTGTGAGTCCGTAATTCCCCTTATATTCTGAACCGTCAGACAAATAAGCGCCGAAGGGCCCCACAGATCCAGCGACGAATGGTTTTGTCCGCTCTTTACGATGTGTCTCATCCTGCCAAAACTGCTCGCATGCTTCTTTTGCTAACGTGACAGATCGTTTCATTAATTCGATGGCTTCTTCTTTTGTATAGCCTTTTTCAGCAAAGCCATCAATTGTCGTTTGGTAGCTGGCTGTTGTTGCACAGTCAGCACCTGCTTGGAAGTAGTCCAAGTGTACTTGCTGAATCAATTCTGGCTGTTCAATGAGGATTTTGGCTGACCATAAACTGTCGTTTAAATCACAGCCCTTTCGTTCAAGCTCCGTTGCAAGTGCACCATCTAAAATCAATGGTGTGTGAGCCTGTAAACGGCTTTGAATAGGATTCATATAAATCAAACAGCCTCCTTTGTCGATCGGAAATAATGGATATGATATGAGGCAGTAGTTTAAATGACTAAAGTGTTTTTGTCAAGGAGAGGAATAAGCATCATATGACGGAAAAACCCTGAAAACATGCGGGTTTGAGTGCATAAACATACAGTTGAAATAATAGAAAACCAAGTCATTGACAGCCTCTAAAAAGAGATATATATTATGGAAAGGTTCATTTCAGAAAGCTTCATCAAAAGGCGCCGTCTTTTGATTTTTATTTTGTCCAACGACTGTCTTCTTTCGTGCAGAAAGAGGGTTTTTTATATGCTTAAAAAAGGAGGAAAGAAGAAATTGAAAAAATGTGTAAAAGATATTGCAATGATTCTAGTCGGTTCTTTTTTATTTGCTGCAGCTGTGAACATGTTTGTCATTCCACTTGAGTTTGGTGAAGGCGGCGTAACGGGGCTGTCCATCATTTTCTACTATATGTTTGAGATTGCGCCGTGGCTGACAAACCTTGTGTTGAATGCGATTTTATTACTTGTGGGGTATAAATACTTGGACAAGAAGACCACGATCTACACAGTGGTAGCTGTCGCGAGTAACTCTCTATTTTTACATTTGACCACTACATGGGTGGTGAATGTCCATGAATTGATCATTGGTTCTATTTTCGCAGGGATCATCATTGGGATTGGCATTGGTCTTGTTTTAAGAGCGGGCGGTACAACAGCGGGATCTGCCATTCTTGGCCGAATTGCGAATAAGTATCTAGACTGGAACGTGAGCTACGCCATCTTGTTCTTTGATCTGATCGTTGTTTTTGCTTCTTACTTTATTATTGGTGCGGAAAAATTAATGTTTACGATTGTGATGCTGTATGTGGCGACTAAGGTGATGGATTTCGTCATAGAAGGGCTTAACACGAAAAAAGCAGTGACGATTATTTCTTCATGCAAAGATGATATTGCAGAAGAAATCAATCACACCTTGGATCGAGGCGTGACCATTTTAAACGGTCGCGGTCATTATTCGAAGGAATCGAAGGAAATTCTCTATGCAGTCATTCAAAAACAGGAGCTGATGCGTTTAAAGAAAATCATTAAGAAAATTGATCGAGACGCATTCGTTGTTGTCCATGACGTGCGGGATGTGTTTGGAGAAGGATTTGTGAATATATAAAAACGAAAAGACCCAAAAGGGTCTTTTTTTATATTTGATACCTCTTGTCACATCATACTATGTATTGTATAGTATAAAAAGTTAGGAGTTGTAAACATGAATGCACAACTAAAAAAAGGATTACTGGAATTCTGTGTATTGGCGGTATTAAAGAAAGGCGATTCCTATGGTTATCAAATGATTAAAGATATGTCCCATTGTATTGAGATTTCAGAATCGACATTATATCCGATATTAAAGCGGTTAGAGCAAAACAATTATGTGGAGACCTATTCACAGGAACATAACAGTCGATTAAGAAAATACTACCGGATGACAAAGAACGGACGGGAGCATATCGCGCAATTTTTAGCGGAATGGGATCAAGTGATGGCGATTTACGACTTTATTTCTGGAGGACAGAGCAATGAATAAAAAAGAATTTTTAGCCAGCTTGGAGAAGCATCTGCATCGTCTAGGCGAAAAAGAAAGTGATCGGTTCATCGAGTATTACGATGAAATGATCGAGGATTATCAGGAAGATGGCTACAGTGAACAGGAGGCAGTTCATCAAGTCGGTCAGCCTGCCATCATCGCTGAAGGGATTATGAAGGAACAAGGAATCAAAACCGTTCAGGTGCCGACGTTTGGAGAAAAAGCCACAAGACTCTCCATCCTCATTTTGGGCTTTCCGTTATGGGGCAGTATTCTAGCAACAGTCTTCCTGCTGATTCTTTCTGTGTATATGGTGATTTGGTGCATTCCACTCGTGACAGGTACAATGACGCTAGTTGGTCTGCTCGGCGGTTTTTGGAGCATCATTGGTTCTCCGTTTATCTTTCAAGACGGTTTGCATGTGGTGGTGACGCAGATCGGAGTTGGTATTCTTCTATTAGGTGTCGGATTATTAAGCGGCATAGCCACGGCGTATTTGACAAAGCTATTTGTGCAAGGGACTGTTCAATCCACTAAGGCATTCATGGGAATGTTTAAAAAGAAGGTCGTGAGAGTATGAACGTGAATGATTTAAAAAAGCAATGCATCAAATGGGGGATCATCTTCACCGTTGCCGGAGGAATTGTCATGGCAATTGGTTTTGGACTTTCAGGCTTTGACCTAGATGCATATCAAAATAATGACCAGTACAATGTGTTCCGCACGATCAATTGGAGCAAGCCATAAATGAAAGGCCCGCTTATGCGGGTCTTTTTTTCGCTCTGGCAACAAAGAAAAAATAACAGCAAAGTGCGCCAAGGTCACAGAGCATAATAATCAGCCCCATTGGAAAGGCAGTCTGGCTACCAGCTAAGCCGACAAGTGGTGTCATGCAAGCGCCTAGCAGCATTTGCGCCACACCGATGAGGGCAGCGGCACTTCCAGCATGTGCGCCGTGATGCTGCATCGCAAGAGATGGTGCAGAGGTGCCGACAATCCCAACGCTTGAGACCACAAAAAAGAGCGGAATGAGAATGCCATACAATCCTGCATCAATAGAGATCATCACACACAAGGTGACGCCCCCTAAAGCAGCTGTCAGCAGCCCGATGCGAAGGACTTTCTCCTCACCAATTTTCGCAGCAACGCGGGCAAATACTTGTCCGGCTGTGATGATGCCAAGACTATTCACCGCAAAGGCAGCGCTGAAGCCCTGCGGAGAAAGGTTGAAAATCTCCTGCAATACAAACGGTGATCCAGAGATATACGCAAACATGGCGGCGAAGACAAGTCCTTGTGAGAGAGCATATCCGACAAAGAGTCGATCGCTCGCTAGAATTTTCATCGCACCTAGGATCTGTTTGAAGCCCCCAGTCTGTCTACGTTCCACAGGTAAGCTTTCTTTCAATGAAAACATCGATCTTAGGAGCATGAGTGCCCCGAGGATTCCTAGCAGAACAAACACACCCTGCCACGTCGTGAACCGTAACATTTGTCCGCCCACGATCGGTGCCGCTGCTGGAGCCACTCCGTTGACTAACATGAGCAAAGCAAAGAATTTCGTCATTTCTGAGCCTTCATAATGATCTCGTACGATGGCTCGTGCAATGACAATGCCTGCTGAACCAGCAAGTCCTTGAATCAGTCTTAAAAGAATGAATGTCCAAATTGATGTGACCACTGTACATAAAAGAGAGGCCGCAATAAAAATGATCAATCCAATCATGAGCGGCTTTCTTCTGCCGACTGTATCACTGATTGGACCTGCAATGAGCTGTCCAAGCGCAAGTCCAATCAAACAAGCCATGAGACTTAACTGAGACAGCGCCGTGCTTGCTTCAAAGTCACGGGCGATATTAGGTAAAGCAGGTAAATACATATCCATTGCCAGCGGTGCAAGGGCTGTTAAAGAGCCAAGAAGCGCGGCAAGGAGGAATCGATTTTTTTTCGATTCTTGGGGATAAGATAAAGAATTCATATGATGCCACTCCTTGTATACGTCCTCAAATCAGCATAATGAATCAAGCTTTCCATTTCAATCAAAATTTTCAAAGAAAATTTCGTGCAAAATAATTGATCTTTAAAAGAAGACTCTTTACATTGAATGAGTAGAGAAAAGAATCAGATCATCGGCATGCAGTGATTGCATGATACGTATATCCATTCATAGACAAACAGGAGGTGCTGGCATGGAGCAGCAAGAGTTGATCATTCGTCAAGCGGTGAGTGAAGATCATGAGGCGATCACACATGTGCTGATCAAATCATACGCACAGTATGAGCCTCAATTTACAGAGGAAGGCTGGCAAAATTATTCTGCAGCCCTGCGAGCGGCTGTAGATAACCCAAACATGGAGTTGATGCTTGTGGCCGAGCTTGAGGGCAAGGTCGTGGGGACCCTTCAAATGTTCCGATCATCAGAACAAGCATATGACAAGCCGGAGATGGGCATTACTTCAGCGATTGTCCGGTTTTTAGGGGTAGATCCTGATGTGAGAGGAAAAGGCATTGCAGAGTCATTGTTGCGTAAAAGTATAGAACTGACGCAATCGTGGGGCGAGAACGTCCTGTATCTTCATACATCGGATAAAATGCAGGCCGCCATTCGTTTATATGAAAGAATGGGCTTTGAACGGGCACTTGATAAAGAATTTGTGAATCAAAATGGGACGCATGTGAAGAGCTATCAGTATGTGATCAAAAAAGAACAGCCGGCTGGCTCATAACAAGCTGCATAAGAAGAGGAAGAGCATGTCCTGCATGGACGGGGCTCTTCCTCTTTCTCATGATACCCATACGTTCAGTGCCATATATGAAAAGCACCAAGAGATTAACCCGAACATGACAAAGAATTTCAACACATGTTCATAAGGGGTTAGCTTTCGATCTCTTTTCGTTTTCACAAGCCGCCAGTAAAGGGCATAGCCACAAAAAACCAAGATGCTTTGTCCGAGTTCTGCTACGGTTTCGATGATTGTGATTCCGTTCATTTGTTTTCACCTCACCATATGTCTTCCATAGGCAGCAGCAGTGAACCTTTATTTCTTCAAAGGAAAGCAGTGTATACTAGAATAAGAAGTAGATGCAGAAGGGGTTGTGACCGATTGTTTCCGCTATATGCAAATTCTTGGGATGACGTAATCGAGAGAAAAATCAAATACGATGATCAGGTTGTGGAACATACGTGTCAGCTGTTAGACGCACAGGAGCAGCAAGTCGTGTTGTTTCATAAAATTCAAGAACCATTTACAATGGTTGCTGGTGATGGCACTGTCACGATTCCAAAAGGGAGTTATACGACCGCCTATTATTGGACGGACCGGCCTTACAATGTCTATTTTTGGCGAGATGATCAAGGTAATGAACTTGGCTCTTATGTGAATATCGTCAGACATACATGGTTTGAAGAACGGGCGGTTGTTTTTGAAGATTTATTGATTGATCTACTCGTTCTTCCGAATGGTGATTTCTTTGTTTTGGATGAAGATGAACTGCCGGAGAGTTTAGCTTCCTTTGAGCAGGGCTCGGTTCATCGAGCACTCCGTGATGTCATCCATTCGATAGCGCACATCCTCGATCAAGTGAGGCTGGATGCGAAAGGGAAATATCATCACACCCTGTTTCAGAAGATGTTGAAATAGAAAAACGATTCCTTGCTGAAAGGAATCGTTTTTTATCAAACCTTGATCCGGTTTAGTCGTTTTTGTAAATCAGTTTTTGTTTTAGATGCTTTTAGTTGTTTGACCGCACTTTGAGCGGTTGCTTTTGTTTTCTTTGTTCGTTTGGCTTCGGCTTTTTTGACTTTTTGTTTGGTATCTGTCACTTTCTTTTGATAGGCGACTTGTTTTTTGACTTTGTCGAGCCGGTTTTGCAGGCTTGTTTTTTCTTTGCCTTTGGATAGCTTTTTAATAGCCGTTTGGGCACTTTTAATCGAGCCTTGGGTTTTATTTTTTTCAGCTGATTTGACCTTCGCTCGTGCGTCACGAATATCAATGGCTGTTTGGACTTTTTTGACTCGGTCAGTGAGTGCGGTTTTTTGCTTGCTGGCAGTGAGTCTGCCAATTTTCGTTTTGGCTTGATCAACATCTGTTTGTTTTTTAGATGTTTCGGCTGTCTTGACTGCGCTTGTCGCAGCCTTTAAAAAGGTTGACTGCGGCACATATTGCACGCGGCCATAGCCGAATTGTGGATCTTTTCCTTTTGCGCCAAGATCCACTGTATAGCTGCGCAATAAAGTACGGAGCTGAACATTTGTTTTCTTAGGATGTAGCTGTTTTAACAGCGCCAGCATCCCTGTGACATGCGGTGCCGCTTGTGATGTACCCGTTGCATACCAATATTCATTTTTCAAATAGGTACTGATGACGTTCTCGCCGGGAGCGGAAAATTCAATTCCTTTCCCCGTATTAGAGATGGAGGCGAGTTTGTCTTTGTCAGTCGTTGCGGAAACAGCAATGACACTATTGTATGCGGCAGGATAACTAATACCATTCTTCTTTCCATCATTTCCACTTGCAGCAACGACCAGCAGTCCTTTTTTGTATGCTTCATCAACTGCTGAACGTAAAATCGGAATGTTATCTTCAAAAGCTAGACTTAGGTTGATGATGTCCATCTTATTGCTAATCGCCCAATCAATGCCTCGGAGCAGACTGTATAAGTCGCCCTCTCCTTTTTTATCTAATACTTTTACAGCATACAGCTTCACACCAGAAGCGACGCCGACCGTACCGTAATCATTATTGAGCGCCCCAATTGTACCGGCGACATGTGTTCCATGTCCTTCATCATCTTTGTAAGAAGACGTGTAATCGACGAATGATTTACCACCGGCTACCTTTAAATCTTCATGTGGGAAAATGCCAGTATCGAGAACGGCTACTTTCACATTTTTCCCTGTCACACCTTCTTTGATTGCTTGCTTTACATTGAGCTTCTGCAAGTTATAAGATTTTTGTACCAAAGCATCCTGACCAGTAGCAGCAGCCGTTTTTTTCACGGTAGAAGCAGCGAGTTTGACCCTAACGTTTTTTGAAACATAAGCGATGTTCGGGTCTTTTTTAAGTGAGGTGACAGCTTGCTCATCTGCTGTCACTGCTACAGCTGGAAGATGTATGTATTGAGCGTTCACTTTTTCACTTTCTTGAATAGCCGTCTGTTTTCCTTTTTGATTTTTATAGACGATGATGACATCTGTTTCTTTTGGTGGTGCAACTGCCTGCGAATGGAAGGGCAAAGCAGTTGTCAAAGCAAGAAGAAACGCGATGACCACGACGATTTTCTTTTTCAAGGCAATGGCTCCTTGCATATGAGGTGACCTCCGTCTTTTTTTCTTTATTATATCGGAGAAATAGGATGGATGGTTAGAAGAATCATAGTCTGGAAAGAAAGTTTTTTTCACACGTATCCCGAAATTGAATTTCATAGAATTCTAGTAGACAATAGAGAGATCATAATATGAGAAAGAAGGACATGCCGATGAATGTAAAAGAGTATATGACGTATGATGCGACGGGACTGGCGTCACTTGTGCAGAAAAAGCAGGTCACGCCCAAAGAGCTTGTACAAGCTGCATTTACTAGATTGGAAGAAGTGAATCCAGTACTAAATGCGGTGATTCAGACAAGGCGAGATCAAGTGTTCAAAGACATGAAGTCACTAGATGCGGATCAGCCGTTTGCTGGTGTTCCGTTTGTGTTGAAAAATATATCGCAGGGGCTGGAACATGAACCTTTGACGGCGGGTGCTTTGCTGTTAAAGGATGTAAAGGCGCAAACAGATTCCCACTTTGTCCGTCGATTGAAGCAGGCTGGGCTCCTCATGATCGGTCATACGAACACACCTGAATTCGGATTGCGAAATGTGACAGAACCCTTTTTATATGGTCCGACGAGAAACCCTTGGAATGCTGACTATTCTCCGGGCGGTTCAAGCGGCGGGACGGCAGCAGCTGTGGCAAGCGGCATCGTACCGGCGGGTGGAGCGAGTGATGGCGGAGGGTCTATTCGGATTCCGGCATCCTTTACTGGTTTATTTGGACTCAAGCCAACAAGGGGGAGAACACCGGTCGGCCCGGGTGCAGGAAGGCAGTGGCAAGGAGCTTCCATTGACTTTACGCTCACAAAAACAGTTCGAGACAGTGCAGCCCTGCTTGATTTGCTTCAAGTCATTCAGCCAGAGGCTGCGTTCCAAACGCCATTATATGACGGTAGCTATCAGGAGGATTTAGTGAAACGAACCTCTTCGATGCGAATTGCTTACAGTGTAGACTCTCCAGTAGGCACGAAGGTGAGTGAGGAAGCAAAGCAGGCAGTCTTGAACACTGTGAAATGGCTGAGTGAACAAGGGCATCAAATAGAGGAAGCGAAGCCGGACATTGATGGTGTCCATCTGATGCAGCAATATTATGTCATGAACAGCGGTGAAATGTCTGCCTTATTTACCTCTCTGGCTCGTTCATTCGGGCGTCCGGTGAAGCCTGAGGAGACAGATATTGTGGCATGGGTACTGGCGGAAGCAGGAAAAAATGTGACAGCTGCTGATTATACAGAAAGTCTTGATGCATGGGATATGGCCGCTGCAAAAATGGCCGCATTTCATCAAACCTACGATCTATATGTGACCCCAGCTACTGCCTATTCGGCTCCAAAGGTTGGCGAGCTGATGCATAACGATCAAGAAATTGCTGCATTGTTACGTGTGTCATCCCTTTCAATGCAAGCACAGCAGGATCTGATTTATGAAATGTTCCTCAAGAGTTTGACCTACACACCATTTACACAGCTGGCTAACCTAACCGGCCAGCCATCTATGAGTGTGCCAGTTCATCTCACAGAAGCAGGCATGCCTTTAGGCGTACAGGTGACAGCACCGAAAGGAAAAGAGGACTGGCTGCTCAGACTGGCGTCAGAAATAGAATCATCCTCATTATGGAAAGGAACGCATCCATTACTGAATCAATAATACAATGGCATCGACGTTGGTCTATGGAGGAAAGGAGTGTCACACGTGAGTACGAAGGACAAAATCATTCAAACGGCCGCACTTCTTTTACGTAAACAGGGGTATCATGCGACAGGGTTGAATCAAATCATTCGAGAGAGCGGCACGCCGAAAGGATCTCTTTATTATTACTTTCCAAATGGAAAAGAAGAGCTAGCCATAGCAGCCGTTGAATATATGAGTCAAAGGGTCATCGATCAAATTGAAGCAAGCTTTGCCTATTCTGATGACCCATATGTCGCCGTCGATCATTTTATGACAAATATTATTCGGGGTTTTATGGAGCAAGAAAGTGAAAGAGGGATACCGATTGTCTTACTGGCGGCAGAGTCAAAACCTGAACATACAAAACTTCATGCTGCATGCAAACAAGAAATGATCCGCTGGCAAGAGCTTGTCAAAGAAAAGCTGATGAATAGCGGATATGATGAAATAAAAGCGGATGAGCGGGCATCTCTCCTTCATTCAATGGTCATCGGCGGATTATCAATGACTACTGCATTAAAGCAAACGACACCTTTAGAGCACGTAAAATGTTACCTTAGACACTTATTTATGCGAGAAGAGTAAAATCTCTCGCATATTGCCTATCTATTATATCAATTGGTCTATATAATAAAGATAGTCAATTAGTCATGAGGAGTGATGGGATGTCGGAGCAACCACAATCGATCAAGCAATCCGAAGATACCTCTTTTTATACCGTGTCCGGTTCGGGGGAGCTGTATGGTTTGGAAAATCAGCTTGTACATGTGCTGGCAGAAGCAAATCAAACAAATCAACTGTTTGAGCTTGTCTTAATCACAGGTGGGAAAGGTGCTTACTTTCCGCTGCATTGTCATGAGACGCTATTTGAAACCATCTTTGTGCTGGAAGGGAAGCTGGAAGTGATACTGGACGGTAAAAAGTATATGGTGACGGCCTGCGATTATATTCATATTCCGCCCAAAACAATTCATGGCTATAGAATGCATAGTCACAAAACAAGGTTTATTTCTTATACACTGGGCGGGCAAATGACAGATGTCTATCAGCAAATCGGAAAGAGGCTGTTGCAGAATGAATGGCCGATGACTGATCACCCATTTGATGCAGACAGCTTTCATCAGGCTGAAAAAGAAAGCGATATCATGTTGATGCATGGCATTAGGGAGCTATCCAATACAACCAAGCCAGCTGTTTTGTTTCATAGTCAGCTCCCGCGCGCAGTGCAGCCATATGTGCTGGAGGCTGGTGAAGGAAAGCAATACATGGTCGAAGGTCAGCTTCATGAGCTGATTGCGACAACGGAAACAACAGGAGACGGATTTAGTTATTTTGTGATTGAAGGGACAAAGGGAAAAGGGTTACGTTCGCATTATCATGAAATGCATACAGAAGCACTTTATTGTGTTGAAGGCAGAATCAATCTTCAGTTAAACGGAGAAAATATTTGCTTGATGCCAGGGGATTTTGCCTATATTCCTCCGAATACCGTTCACTTGTATGAATTCGTGTCTCATTCAAATAAAATGTTGGTTTTGCTGCTGCCTGGCTATATTGAGCAAGTGTTTGAACAATTTGAAGAAGCACAAAGTCCAGGTATGTGCCCTTATTTTATACAGGAAGGGGACATGATGGAGGATGGGGAGACCTCTGCTCAGTATGATTTGGTGTTTGTCGAAGAAAAATAGCTGTGTAACGCGTTACACAGATTTGAATAAACAGCCTGCCGAATCAATCGGCGGGTTATTTTATTTCCCTTATGGAACAGCATCCCTATTCATATGTATGAACCATCCATTCAAGGTGAAGCTATAGACATGATGACCTTAGCTAAAGGAGGAAATGCACATGAGAGCTGTCACCTATCAAGGCAAAAGCCGCATTGCGGTGAAGGAAATAGCTGTACCATCTATACAAGATCGTGAAGATGTCATCGTTCGGATAACATCTACAGCAATTTGTGGGTCAGATTTACATTTATATCAAGGGAATTTCCCGCTTCCTATCGGCTATGTGATTGGGCATGAACCGATGGGGGTGGTAGAGGAAGTCGGGCCGGATGTCACTGCGGTGAAAAAGGGAGATCGTGTCGTCATTCCATTTACCGTGGCATGTGGTCAATGCCAGTATTGCCATCATCATCTAGAAAGTCAATGCGATCACTCAAACCCCCATTATGATTCAGGCGGACTTTTTGGATACAGTGAGAAATATGGGAATTACCCCGGAGGACAGGCTGAATATTTACGTGTGCCCTTTGGAAACTATACACCATTTAAGGTACCGGATGATTGTGAGCTAGAGGATGAACAATTGCTGTTTTTATCAGATGTTCTGCCAACTGCTTATTGGAGTGTAGAACACGCAGGTGTAAAAAAGGGGGATACAGTCATTGTGCTGGGGTGTGGACCTGTTGGGTTAATGGCACAGCAATTTGCTTGGCAAAAGGGAGCAGAGCGGGTCATTGCTGTTGATTACATAGACTATCGCCTTCACCATGCAAAACGAATGAGCGGCGTAGAAGTATTTGATTTTACAGAAGACCCTGACATGGGAGAAACCCTAAAAGAGCTCACTAAAGGCGGGGCGGATGTTGTCATTGATTGTGTGGGGATGGATGGAAAAAAGTCACCGCTTGAAAAGATTGAACAGAAGCTCAAGCTGCAAGGCGGAACGATAGGGCCCATTCAAATTGCCACAAAAGCCGTGAGGAAATGCGGGACTGTTCAGCTGACGGGTGTGTATGGAGGTCTTTACAATATGTTCCCATTGGGTGCTTTTTTCGCAAGAAACGTCACGCTGAAAATGGGACAGGCACCGGCGAGAGGGTACATGTCAAAGCTTTATCAAAAAGTGACAACCGGGGAAATTGATCCTAGAGCGATCATCACGCATCAATTACCGCTAGATGATGCAGCTCATGCGTATCACATATTCAATGAAAAACAAGATGATTGTATAAAAGTCATCTTAAAGCCATAAAAAGAAGGCTTAGGATATTTCCTAAGCCTTTAATGTGCGCTCGTCCATCATTTTTTCGATTAATTCAAAAAATGTTTTTTTATCTTCTTCTGATAGGTGATTGAACAGTTGATTGACAAGCAGCTGACGATTGTCGATCATTTGTCTGGCGATTTGTTCGCCTGATTCAGAGAGTGTAATCCATACCGTACGGCGGTCATTGTTATTTCTAGAGCGGATAATCAGCCCTTCATCTTCTAAGTGATTGAGAGCGGTTGTTGTTGCGGAGGGAGATAATGAAACTTCCTGCAGAATATTTTTCACAGTACATGATTGATGGCGGTAGATGATGCGTAAAATAAACCCTTTTACATTCGTGACGTTTTTGGGGATATTCTCTTCATCTATTCGTTTCGTCGCCTTTAAATACTTTGTCAGTGCATGGTCTAACAAACTTGCCTCTAGCTCGAAATGTTGCATTCTCCATACCTCTTTTCCTATTGCATTCGCATTTTCCGATCAATTACTAGGTCTATCTTATCATAATAAGCATCATCATTTAAACCAAAATGGAAGACGGCTATAAAATTACCTATATTATCAATTAATAAAAGGAACAATTCCAAAATGAAATGATTTTACTTTCACCTCTTTTTATTTTAGAATGTGAATGAGATAAAATCTGCCAATCCAATTCACTGGAAATTGGCTATTGGACATCAAACGTTTGGAGATGAAGATATTGAATACTTTACAGGCATTACTAAACGACAGAATGGAACGCTCTTCACAAATTGAAGCGGTAACTGGCGGAGGTGTGTCTTATACATTTGAAGAATATGCAAAACGCATTGATCAGCTGGCACATTACTTACACCGTAAAGGAATTCGAAAAGGTGACCGGGTGTGCTTTATTTGTCAAAACCATCATCACTTTTCTACGATTATGCTGGCAGCCATTAAAGCAGGTGCAGTCGCCGTACCGCTTAGCTGGCAACTTACCTCTTTTGAGCTAGAAGGTATCTTGAAAAAAGCAGAGCCAAAGGCTTTATTTTTTGACCGTGAATTCCGCGACATCATTGCGGCAGTGAATGTGTCTTTAGAAGATTGTCTCATGGTGGAATCTGGTGTCAATGCGAAAACAACACAGCTGTTTGAAGACATATTGGCGTCTAATGATGGCATTGATCTTGCTGAACAGGTATCAGAAGAAGATTTGGCCATGATTTTATTCACCTCAGGTACAACAGGTAATCCAAAAGGCTGTATGGTCGGACATGGACGAATCTATCAATTTTTAACACGACGTGGGAACCGAGGATTTGATCTGAGAGGAAAACGGTACTTGGCAAGTCATCCGCTGTATCATATGAGTTCAATTAATCACCTGATTGCAGCTGCAATTGAAGGGTATACGTTAGTCTTCTTACATGATGCAACGCCGAAACGCATTTTAGAAACAATTGAGAAAGAAAGAATTACGTTTATGATGGCTTTCCCATCAGCTTACACGTACATGCTAGAAGAAATGAAGCGCGGTTCTTACGATCTCTCATCTTTTGAAATTGCAATTTCTGGCGGTACGAAGGTACCGGTACGCTTAATTAAAGATTACAAAGAAGTAGGCATTCAGATGATGCATGGCTATGGAAGTACAGAAGCGTGGGTTGTGAGTGCGTGGCATCCAGCGATGGGCGAGGATAAAATGGGCTCTGCTGGTAAAGTGGATCCGGATGTAGAAGTCAAAATCGTGCATCCTGAGACAGAGGAGGCGCTGCCAGCTGGAGAAATTGGCGAGGTCGTCATGAGAAGCCCATTTTATTTCTTAGGCTACTATCATCAACCTGAAGCGACAGAGAAAGTGCTCAAAGATGGCTGGTTCCATATGGGGGATGCAGGCTATCTGGATGAAGACGGTTTTCTTTACATCACAGGGAGATACAAAGATGTGATTCTATACGGTGGGGATAATATTTATCCTGACCAAGTGGAAGAGGTCATTGATCAAATTCCAGGTGTAATTGAATCTGCTGTCATTGGGGTACCAGATGACTTATATGGTGAAGTACCAAGTGCATATATCGTAAAAGACGAATCTGTCGATTTCTGCGAAGAAGATGTGTTGAATTACTGCAAGGAACGTTTAGCAGATTACAAAGTGCCATCCATTCATTTCACGCACGATCTGCCAAAAAATAAACTTGGTAAAATCATGAAGAAAGATTTACGTGAATTGGTTGTGAATGCGTAGGACCTATTCTGCTATAATGAAATTTGAATGATTTTTTTGTTTTTCTAACGTTTTGGAGGGAAAGGGTTTGCGACATATACTTCGTAAGAAACACATTCACGATTTGTTAGAACAGAGCAGACAGCAAAAGGTAAAGAAAACACTGGGCGGGCTCGATCTCACGCTCCTTGGCATAGGGGCTGTGATTGGGACGGGGGTCATGGTGTTAACCGGAATTACAGCAGCTAAGGATGCAGGACCGGCTGTTATTTTCTCCTTTGCGATCGCAGCGATTGTGTGCAGTTTAGCAGCACTTTGTTATGCAGAAATGGCTTCCGCGCTGCCTGTGTTCGGCAGTGCGTACATTTATTCATATACCACAATGGGTGAACTCGTAGGTCATCTCATGGGATGGACGTTATTATCTGTTTATATGCTGACTGCTTCAGCTGTAGCGAGTGGCTGGTCGAGTTATTTTAACAGCCTGCTGGAGGGGTTTGGAATCTCAATTCCACATCAATTTTTAGCTGGTCCAGAACAAGGCGGATATATGAATTTTCCAGCAATTATCATTGCTTTACTCATTGCGTGGATCCTATCTAGAGGAACGAAAGAAAGTAAAAAATTCAATAATATCATGGTGTTTGTGAAACTTGGCATTATTGTTCTTTTCATTGTAGTAGGTGGTTTTTATGTAGAGCCAGCCAATTGGCAGCCGTTCATGCCGTTTGGTACGGAAGGGATTATTGCTGGTGCCGCTGCTGTGTTTTTTGCCTTTTTAGGATTCGATGCCATTTCGGCTTCTGCAGAAGAGGTGAAAAATCCACAGCGGAACCTGCCAATTGGCATTATTGGTTCATTGCTCATTTGTACGATCATTTATATTGTCGTTTGTTTGGTCATGACAGGTATGGTGCACTATACGAAGTTGAATGTGACAGAGGCAATGTCTTATGTATTGCAAAGTGTCCATCAACATAGCGTGGCTGGTATTATTTCTGTCGGTGCTGTCATTGGATTGATGGCTGTGATTTTCGCCAATAATTATGCGGCAACTCGAATTGCTTTTGCGATGGGGCGGGACGGGCTCTTGCCTAAAGTGTTTTCAAAAACAAATAAAAGTGATACACCTGTTGCCAGTATATGGGTGATTGGCGGGATGACAGCTGTTATTTCAGGGTTTATTGATTTGAAGGATCTGTCCAACCTAGCCAATATCGGTGCATTATTAACGTTTGCGATGGTGAGCTTATCCGTACTCATTTTGAGAAAGACACATAAACAGCTAGAAAGGGGATTCCGGGTTCCGTTTGTACCGGTTTTGCCAATTATCTCGATGGGCTGTTGTGTGTTTCTGATGCTCAATTTACCAGGCCGGACATGGCTGTACTTCGGGGTTTGGCTGATGATCGGTGTCGTCATGTACGCAGCATATTCTAACAAACACAGTGAATTAGCGAAATCTGCTTGAGAAAAAGGTGCAAATCCGTTGACGATTTGTGCCTTTTTTCATACGATTTGGGATAAGCTATATAAGAGATAATGAACGGAACAAGAGGAGGATGAGGGAAATGATCAGCGTTAGTCCTTATATTGTCGTAGAAGACGTCAAAGAATCTCTTCAATATTATCAAGGAATTTTTGGCGGAGATATTCGTATCTTAAATGAACATCAAGACCGTGTATTGCATGCTGAGCTACACCTTGGAGAATCACTGCTCCACTTTTCAGATACATTTGGCCGCACACCAAAACCGGAGAATCTTCGATTGATCATGCAGTTTGACAATGAGGAAGAGTTAAAGGCTGTATACGAGGCGCTTGAAGCTGACGGAGATGTCCTTGTGGAATTACAGGATACGTTTTTTGGCGCACTTCATGGACAAGTACAAGATCGGAAGAATGGTCTGATATGGGTGCTGAATTATATGAAATAAATAAAGACCTTCACCCTTGTAAAGGTTTTTTTGTGAGTGTTTTTATTTTCTGAAAAATGGAAAATATGCTATGTTGGAAGAATGATAAGACATGGGGAAAGGGTGGAAAAGGAATGGATCAAGTTGAGTTTCAATATATTCAAACAAACGGCATAAAGCTCCATACAGCAATGGCTGGTCCTGAAGATGGCCCACTGCTGGTTCTGCTGCATGGATTTCCTGAGTTTTGGTATGGTTGGAAAAATCAAATCCGCCCCCTGGCTGAGGCAGGGTATCGTGTCGTTGTTCCTGATCAAAGGGGATACCATCTGAGTGACAAACCAGAAGGAGTCGAATCATACGTCTTAGACAAATTAAGAGATGATATCGTGGGATTAATTAAGGCACTGAGCCCAAATCAAAAGGCCATTGTCGGCGGACATGATTGGGGTGGAGCTGTTGCTTGGCATCTTGCTTCAACCCGTTCTCAATATGTAGAAAAATTAATCATCGTCAACATGCCGCATCCTCGTGTGATGATGAAGGTCCTTCCGTTTTATCCGCCGCAGTGGAAGAAGAGCTCTTATATCGCGTTCTTTCAGCTTCCAAATGTACCAGAGGCAGCCCTTCAAGAAAATCACTTTCAAAGACTGGATGAAGCCATTGGACTGTCTGCTAGACCTCATCTGTTCACGAAGGAAGATGTCTCAAGCTATAAGCTGGCATGGACGCAGCCGGGAGCCATTACGTCCATGTTGAATTGGTATCGAGGTATTAAAAAAGGCGGCTTTGAAAAACCGATTTCCAAACGAATTCTCGTGCCTGTCCGCATGATCTGGGGAATGGAGGACAAGTTTCTAAGCAGAAAGCTCGCAAAAGAAACGATCAAAATTTGCCCAAATGGACAGCTGATTTTTGTCGATGATGCCACTCATTGGATCAATCATGAAAAGCCAGATGTCGTGAATAAGCTCATACTCGAATTTTTAACATAAAGAAATAAGCTCTGATCATATGACCAGAGCTTATTTGTTTTATCCGATTTGATTCTTTTTCAAGGAAACAGGTTCGTCGTCCCAGCATTCAATCTGTTCATTGTTCGGAACGGCGTTTTTATAGAAAACAGGATCTTTGCCTTCTTTTTTCTGTCGCATGTAATCCTTCAGTGCTGCAAAGGCGACTTTAGACAGCATGGTAATGGCAATGAGGTTGACGATGACCATGAGACCCATGAATAAGTCGGCCAGACCCCAAACGAGAGGAACAGTGGCAATGGCTCCGAATAGAACCATGCCAATGACAGCCACACGATAGATGTTGAGCCAAATTTTATTCGCTCCCAAGAATTCAATGTTCGTTTCACCATAGTAATAGTTACCGATTAACGTACTAAAAGCGAATAAGAAAATCATGATCGCTAGGAATCCAGAAGCCCAAGGCCCAATGTGCTGACTTAATGAAGCCTGAGTTAGCTCAATTCCTTGCAGATTGGTTGTTTTATACGCATCAGAGAACAGGACAAGAAAGGCTGTGCTTGTACATATAATTAACGTATCTGTTAACACACCAAATGCTTGGATTAACCCTTGTTTGACTGGGTGGCTCGTGACAGCAGTTGCTGCTGCGTTAGGGGCGCTACCCATACCGGCTTCGTTTGAGAAGAGACCGCGTTTAATCCCTTGTAACAATGCTCCACCTAGTGTACCGCCGGCAAACTGTTCAAATCCGAAAGCGTGCTTCACAATCGTACTGATGACACCTGGCAGTTCAGTAATATTTGTGACAATCACAAAGAAAGCAATCCCGATGTAAGCAACGGCAAGAACCACGACAATATATTCAGATGCTTTTGCAATCGCTTTGATCCCTTTGAAAATAATCGCTGCAAAAATAACAGCCATAACGATTCCGACAGTTAAGCGATCTAGACCAAAAGAGTTTTGAAAAGCGACGGTGATTGTATTTGATTGCACGGCGTTAAAGACAATCCCAAAAGAGATCGTGATCAGGATGGCAAATAAAATTCCCATCCAGCGCTTGTTTAACCCTTTTTCCATATAATAAGCAGGTCCACCGCGGAATCCTGTTTTATCTTTTACTTTATACACCTGAGCTAGTGTACTTTCAACAAAGCTCGAAGCAGAACCGATAATCGCTACGATCCACATCCAGAAGATTGCGCCAGGTCCACCGATCGCAATAGCGATAGCAATCCCTGTGATATTCCCTGTTCCTACACGTGCTGCCATACTGATGGCAAATGCTTGGAACGGTGAGATTCCCTCTTTTTCTTTTCTTCCTTCTTTTAGAACACGCAGCATTTCTTTCAGCATTCTGACTTGCAAGAAGCGTGATCTATATGTGAAGTAGACCCCTACTCCAAGTAACAGAGCAATGACAAGATAAGTCCAAATAAAATCATTTGTAGTTGTTAAATAAGATAGCAAAGCTTTTTCGTTCATAACATCACCTCTTCGATTTCATCACTGTTCTTTTTAAAAAATACTGAGATCCCACTCTTTCGCGAGTTTCTTCAGCATCATGACACCGGTAATACTATTTCCACAATCGTCAATGGCAGGACCATAAATGCCGATACCGCAGCCTGTCTGAAATGGGAATTCTCTTCTTGCGCTTGGCGGAACGCAAGCCATGATTCCTCCAGACACACCACTTTTAGCTGGAACGCCTACGAAAGCAGCAAAATTACCAGACGCATTGTACATGCCGCATGTCAGCATCAATGCCTTTGTTAGTCTTGCGATATCTTTTGGAATGACTTGGACTTGTTTAAAGGGATGGTAGCCATCACTTGAAATAATCAGTCCAATCAAGGCGATGTCCTCTGTTGTGACCTCAATGGAACATTGCTTTAAATACACTTCTAACGTGTCCTCGACATCTGATTCTAAGTAATTGGTTTCTTTTAAATAATAAGCAAGTGCCCGGTTGCGGTGTGCAGTTGCCCATTCTGATTGATAAACTTCTTCATTAACAGAAGGACGCTTACCTATTAAGTTTTCGATTAAATCGAAAATATATGCTAGCTTTTCTGTAGAAGTCTTTCCAGGAAGGATGGAGGATACGGTAATAGCTCCAGCATTAATCATTGGATTAAAGGGCTTCCCTGGTTTATGCATCTCAAGGCGGTAGATGGAATTAAATGCATCACCAGTTGGCTCTACATCTACCCGATCCAAGACGTACGGAACGCCTCTTCCTAAACAGGCAGCTATAAAGCTGATGACTTTTGAGATACTTTGCAGGGTAAAGGGAACGTCCCAATCACCATAACGTACAGATGATCCATCTGGGCCTATCACGCTGATACCAAGTTGAGAGGAATTTACTTTTCCGAGTGCTGGAATGTAGCCAGCGTTCTGCCCGTTTTTGTAATACGGACGTATTTCTTCTGCCCATTGATCAACAGAAGACTGGCATGCGTGTTGTGTATTATTAGAAATTGCTGTTTTCATACGATTCCTCCAATCAAAAATCAAAAAGTACCCTATTGAATTGGCGGATGACAAAAAATGCGATCAAATAGGCACGAAAACATGTTACACATCTTCAAAGAACTTGTCATGCGCTGCTTGTACCACTCCTTTACACCTAAATATATGTTCAAATGAAGGCTTTGGCGGCGAAACAACAAAAAGGGTTTTTAGTGAAAATTCAGAAAACGCTTACATATAGTTTCACTAAAATTGTTCATTCAATTTATCTTGGAAACTACACAATCTGACGAAAATCTACAGAAAAACTTACAAATAAAAATCAGTCCGTATGCAATTGTCTAAACAATTCCCATTATTGTAGACAATCTCCAAATCGTAGAATAGCTGAAAGGTCACCATGCCTTCTCGGAGAATAGTCATAAAAAATGATTTTGAAGAGAGAAGAAGCCGTGAAAATAATTTTTTTGCTCATTGTGAAGCAAAGAGTCTCCTTGTATACTGTGGCTATGTAAACAGGGGAAGGGATGTCAGTCATTTGAGTTTAAACCAGCTTGTCAAAAAAGACGCATTTATTTTGATTTTTATGATCGTCATTGTGCCGCTTGCGGGAGAGCTGAAGTTTTATCCTGTGAATGAAACATTTCGCATTAGTTTTGGGGCACCTGCGTTTTTCTTTTGCTTATTACTTTTAAGAAAATCAAGACCATTGCTGCCAGGGTTTTTAACAGGCGCAGCCATTGTCCTATTTCGGGTAGGTTTAGATCTTATTCAGCAAAAAGCTGATCTGGCTCTGTCATTTTATCAGCAGTTTCCAAGCTTCTTTTTTTACTTTACTTATGCTTTTGTTTTCTTTGTTGTCCGTACAGGACGTTTTAAGCAGCGTTCCATTTTTATTGGGCTGATCGGACTGATGATTGAACTGCTTGCTGATTTTGTTGAGCTGTTTGTACAATTTTTAGTGTTTGATACAACCATGACTTTCTCAAAGCTGAGTGATATGATCCTCATTGCATTTGCTCACAGCTTCGTGGTCATCAGCTTTTTTAATATGATGAGACTGTATGAGGCACAATCAAGAGAGAAACAAATCATGAAGCAAAATGAGCATATGATGATGGTCATTTCAAATCTATATGAGGAAACAGTTCATTTAAAGAAAACGTTAAATCATACAGAGCACATAACGCAAGAATCCTATCGGCTCTATCGTCTGCTGAATGAACATGAGGCGGGAAGGAAAGTGAGTCAGGAGCTGCTGAAGCTTGCAGGGGAAATACATGAAGTCAAAAAGGACAATCAGCGTATTTACGCCGGGCTTTCAAAGCTGATTTCAAAGGAAAATATGCAAGATTATATGAGGGCAGAGGATCTTGTTCAAATCGTGATTCGCATTCAAGAGAAATATGCGCTATCTCTCGGGAAGAACATTTCCTTTACATCTGATATAAAAGGCATTCACTTGCATGAGTATCATGTGTTCATTTTTTTATCGCTGATTAATAATTTAATGGCAAATGCAGTTGAAGCAATCAAGGATGATGGAGCCATCTCACTCGTATTGAAAGGCAGTCATGATAAAATAGAGGTTCGGGTTGAGGATGATGGACCGGGTATTCCTGAGAAATTGAGAGAGATTGTATTTGATCCTGGATATACCTCAAAATTTGATGCATATGGAACACCGTCAACTGGGATTGGCTTATCCTATGTGAGAGAGCTGGTTCAAGAGCTGGACGGTCAAATCCAGATTGAGCAAAAAGAAACGAAAGGAACAGCTTTTCAGCTTGTCCTTCCGATAAAAAATTTAATACAGAGAGGGTGAGTGTATGCGATTTTTCATTGCAGATGATGATCGTGCAATACGCTCGATTTTAGGTCAGATCATCGAGGATGAGGATTTGGGAGAGGTCGTGGATGAGGCTGATGATGGTGTTGGATTAGAGGCGCATTCATTGAACCTGAAAAAAGTAGACATCCTTCTGATTGATCTTTTAATGCCAGCTAGAGACGGCATTCAAACCATACGTCATATTCACCCTGAATTCAAAGGCAAGGTCATCATGATATCTCAAGTAGAAGCAAAAGAGATGATGGCAGAAGCCTATGAACTTGGAATTGAATATTATATTCATAAACCTGTCAATCGAATTGAAATTGTCAGTGTCATTCGAAAGGTCATGGAGCGGATCAAGCTGGAAAAATCAATTTACGATATTCAAGCTTCTCTTCGACATGTGCTGCCATTAGAGCCAGTGATTTCTCATGAGACAGGTACTGGATCAAAGCGAAGAACGATGAAAGAGGCAGGAGAATTCCTCCTATCTGAATTAGGAATTGTCGGAGAGAGTGGCTCTAAGGATTTACTAGAGATATTGATCTACTTACATGAAACGCAGACAGCCAATTCTCATGAGGTGAATTTTCCGCCATTAAAGCAGCTATTTATCAAAACGGCGGAACGAAAGCTTGGTCGTGGTGCGTCGGATGTGGAAGTGATGCGGGAAGTGAAAGCAGCAGAGCAGCGAATTAGACGAGCCATCCATCATTCCTTAAATCATTTCGCATCACTAGGGCTTACAGATTTTTCAAACCCTAAATTTGAGCACTATGCGTCGAAGTTTTTTGATTTCACTGATGTCAGCCAAAGAATGAAAGAAATGCAGAAGACTTCTTCATCCGCAGGGTCAACAGGCAGAGTCAATACGAAAAAGTTCGTGCAAATCTTTTATTTTGAAGCAAAGCAGCTATTCGAAGGGATGAGCTGAGGGAAATCTATTGGAATGATTGGAGAAAATAAACAGAGACAGAGTGCTTTTGACTATGAGTCGCCTTGCTCTTTTAGACGTCTTTGTTATTTATCTGATCATTCTGATTTTTCTTTTTTCTTGAAAATAAAACTCTCCTGTGCAATCGTTTGTTAAAATAGTGAGGTTAGACTAGAATGTCGGAGGTTTTATTTTGGGAAAAATTAAACGAAATGCGCTCTGCCCATGCGGAAGCGGAAAAAAATATAAACATTGCTGTGGTCAAAAGTCAGGCGGAGAACAAACGTCTGAGCTTGTGTTTAAGGAAGCTGTACAAGTTCAAAAGGATTTAATGAATTATGCGTTCTCTAAGCATCAGAGAGCGATCAATCAATTCATTAATGAGTTTTCTTTCCTAGCAGATATGGATAAAGAAACGCAACAAATCTCAGTCTTTCATTTGAGTGTATGGGGCATTTTCTTCCGCCCATTAACAGATAAGAAAGAGACCATCTTCCAAGAATTCCTGACAAAAAAAGCAGAAGATATTACCCGTCCTAAAACAAGACAAGTGGTGGAATCTTGGACAGACATGGAGCCATCTTTGCTTTTATTAAATGAAAAAACGGACGAGTCTCTTTACTTTGAGAATATGGTGACAGCTGAGAAGGTTGAAGTTGATGTGAAGCCGGATCAAACCGTGCTGCCAGAGAAAGGCAGCCTTGTTCTTGGTTTCCCTGTTCAGTTTGAAGAAAAAGCAGAGTTTTTCATTCAATATACGATGTTCGCGAAAGAGTTTACTGATACGCTTCTTCTTCAGGTTCGCCAGCTCGTTGAAGCACATGAGGCAAACGGAGGAGCACGTAGTACATTTATGAGAGAAGCCTTCCCTGAAGTGCTGAAGTGTATGTTTGCGAAGCAAGAAGTTGAAGAAACAGAAGCGCCTGCTCAAACAGAAGGAAATACAGTAGGACTATCAGCAGATCGTATGGAATGGGCTAGTGACGTTCAGCTGGAAACAGCCAAGCTAATTGAAGACGGGATGAAAGAGCACGGTGACCAAAGCCTGACAGATGGCGCTTTAACGGTTTGGAAAGCTTACTGTGATCAGAAAGCACCTGTGATCCGTAAAGCGGCGTCATTTGCTGCGGGAATCGAATATTATATTCATTCACTTGCAAGCGATGCCCCGCTTTCTCAAGCACAAGTTGCTAAAAAGTATGGCATTAGTGCGTCCACTGTATCGAGCCGATTTAAAGACATTGAAAAAGCGGTCAAAGAAGAGCAAGAGACGACTGTATCATAGCATGAAAAAAGACGCGGCACCTTTCAAGGAGCCAGCGTCTTTTTTTCATCATCTTGTTTTAATAAAACCACTCATGTATTGCTCTGTATTATAATCATTGAGGTCAATTTTCCACTGACCATCTCCGTTACGTTTCATTTTCACTTCATACTCAGCAGGGCTTGAGACTGGAGGAAGCTTTTCAAACTCAGATGCGTACATATTCAAGCTTTTCTTATACAATTCTTCTTTCGAACGGATTTTGCCGTTGTAAAACTCATCTCTTTGTTTGTCTAGTTTGTCTTTTAAGTTAGAAGCATCAATACCGGTTACTTGAGCGACAACCTTCGCTTCGTCATCTGAGATGGTTTTCACACTTGTTTCCACTTTCGCTTTATCCTTCATTGTATGTTGCATGCGTTTGTACATGGATAAAATATCGCGGTCACTGACTTCGTTTCCGTATATGCCTGCACTTCTCTTGAAGTCTTTCACAAACATTTCGTGATATTTATTAACGACATCTGATTGATTGTCACCTGTTAATTCTGAGAATTGATCATTCTTTTTGTCAAAAACAATGATATCTGTATAAGCAGATAGTGCTTTTGCTGGGTTATCTAGCTTTTTCGCTGTATCCAGTATCTTTTCGCCATCTAGTTCAATTTCGATCGAATCGCTGTTTTTCTTGATGCTATCTTGGTACACGAACTGATATTTTTTGCCTTTATCTACTAGGAAATAAAGAGCTCCTGATAGTGATTTCCCTTTGTTCAATGACCCAAGATCAAGGCGGTCTTTACTGCCGTAGAATTTTAAATCAGAGACTTTGGCATCGTCCTGATAAAGGGTGAAATCAGAGTTATATAATGAAAGGGCTTTGTCACCTTTGTTCGTGATCGTCAGGTTGACTTTTAACACCAATTCATTGTCCCGCAGGGTAGTTGTTGAGTCTTCTGGTAACGTATATTCGTAGCTATTCACTTTTACCTCTGCTGTTTTTGTTGATTTTTGGTCAGCCTTTGTTGATTTTGCTGAGCTCTGGCAGGCTGCAGAGATGATCATCACGAATGAAATCATGAGGAGTGCACTTATTTTTTTAAGATTCACAGTTGATGCTCCTTTGCTTTTCTTTCGTCATTTTCTTCCCGCTATCTGACTAAGAAAAAAGAAACAGATAGAATGGTATATTCGGGTGTTAAAGGGGAAAATCTCCTAATGACGATTTGCACTATTCATTCTATCGAATTTCATTCGTGATGAGGAATAGGTTTTAGTCCCTATCTTTAATAGATTTTTACACAAATACCTATAAAAAACGGAATTTAATAAGTAAAATATACTAGTTAATAAGAATTAATTTATCTATTTATCATGGGTTTTAAATGTTTTTTGTATAAAATTCTTGAAATGGAGGTAGTTTTCATTTCAAAAGATGTGTTAGAATTCACATCGCAAAACTTTTTTCTTTCAAAGCGTCCACCTCCAGATTGATTTTCAGAGAGCAGAAAACTTGAATGTTGAAAATGATTCATGGGAAAATAAGGATGATTAAGCAGATAAGGGAGATGAGCTTTTGAAAAAAGTAACGCTTGGACGAACTGATTTACAGGTGAATCCGATAGGGCTTGGAACAAATGCAGTAGGCGGGCATAATTTATTCCCGAATCTGAGTGAAGATGCAGGGCGGGAGCTGGTAGAAACAGCTCTTGATCATGGTGTCAATTTCTTAGATTCTGCTTTTATTTATGGGCTGGGCCGTTCAGAAGAATTGATTGGTGAGATCATTGCCAAAAGAGGTGGCAGAGACGAACTGGTTCTTGCGACAAAAGGGGCTCATAAAGAGGTAAACGGGCAAATTGAACTGGATAATAGCCGAGATTTCTTAAGACAGCAAGTCGAAGACAGCCTGAAGAGGCTCCAAACCGATTATATTGATTTGTACTATATGCATTTCCCAGATGGCCGCACGCCGCTGGATGAAGTGGCCGGTACTTTAAAGGAATTGAAGGATGAGGGGAAAATCCGGGCAATTGGGGCATCAAACCTTGATTTTGAACAGCTTCAAACCTTTAATCGAGATGGATACCTAGACGTGCTTCAATCAGAGTATTCTCTGCTGAAACGTCAGGCCGAGCAAGACCTTCTCCCATACTGCGTGGAGCATGGGATTTCCTTTATCCCTTATTTTCCATTGGCGTCAGGCCTGTTGACCGGGAAGTTTACAAAGGATGCGACATTTGATGATATTCGAGCAAAGGACCCGCTTTTCCAAGGCGATGCTTTCCTTCAAAACCTCGAAAAAGTAGACAAGCTGAAGGCCATTGCGCAATCAAAACATGCCGAAACAGCTCATGTAGCGCTGGCGTGGCTATTGGCGCAGGAGGGCATTGATGCCATAATTCCTGGTGCAAAACGAGCCGAGCAAGTCTTACAAAACTTGAAAACAAACGATGTTCAGTTAACAAAAGAAGAAATCAACGAAATCGATCAGATCTTTTCATAATATAAAAAATAAGGTGCCAAGCAGCACCTTATTTTTTATGCCATTGTGAGAGGAATCTTGATCACGAGCCTCAGGTTTGGAGAACGATACGTAAAATCAAGCGTGCCGTCTGCCTTTTCAACAAGCTGATGAATGATATAAGTACCCATACCTTGATGATCACCGCCTTTTGTCGAGCGGCCAAACGTTTTGAACAGATGATCTAATACGTGTTTTTCCATTCCCTTCGTACTGTTTTCACAATGAATCAAAAAGAGCCCGCTCCGTATGGAAGTCATGACCGAGATGCTTCCTTCGTTCCCAGCTTGCTTCGCTTCAATGGCGGCATCTAATGCGTTATCAAGCAGGTTGCCAGTAAAACTCACCTGATCCGCCTTAGAAAAAGGCAGAGAAGAAAAGGGTGCTTGAAGATCTAGTGAAAGGGCGATGTCCTCTTTTTCAGCCCGCTGGAAAAAGGAATGAAGGGTGGAGGCCAAATAAGCATTTTCCCCTTTGATCCAAGGGAAATGTTTCACGTATTGCTGAATCAAATCTTTGATCTCATGCTCGTCATTCGATGCGGAAAAGGCATTTAAATGTCTAGCTGTTTCATGGTGTTTACTTCGCAGCTCAAGCAGCAAGTCATTGGTTCTCGACTCAGCATGGATCAGCTCTTGAAGCCGTCCATTTAATCGTTGCTCCGTTTGCATCACCTTGAAGGAAAGGAGATCGGCTGTCAAAATGATGATGACAGTTAAAAGATGGCTGAGTCCATTTCCGTGATTGAGAAAAAGTGAAATGCCTGAACAGGTGATGAGCACAAAAGCGCCTAATATCACGTAACCACTCATACCTAGCCAAAACCTTTTGTAAATGAAAAAGGTGTAAAGGCACAGGATGCAAAAGGTCAGAAGCCACACCATGCTTGATGACAAAGGCAGAACAGCTTTAGCAGCAGCATGAACTGCAAGACCCAGCCAGATGAGCGTATATATGCGAAATCCAAGATAGAAAGCGTTCACGTTCGTTCTCCTTAAAAGTAGTATTTCTTAAAGTATTCTAATTGCTGCTTCGTCATCATGGCTTTTTTATCAGTCCCTTCAAAAGACACGATAAATGAATTTTTGGCATACGCCGAAAAGTTCTTAATGTAATGAATATTGATGATAAACGAGCGGTGGGAGCGGATAAAGTCTTTCTCAGCTAAATCACCTTTTAACTCGTTGAGAGTTTGGTATGTTTGAATATCTCCTGTTGTTGTGACAATGGTCGTCGACCTGCCAGTACGTTCAACAAAGATGACATCCTTTTTTTGCAGTACATGGATATCTGATTGCTGCTTGATGAGAAGCCGTCCGTGAATGCTTTTCTCCTGCTTGGTGGACATGTAGCGCTCTAAGGATTTGGCGATTCGATCAGCTTGATAAGGCTTCATAATATAATCGTGGACATTCAAATCAAAGGCATGGACAGCATACCCACTGTTTCCCGTCACAAATACAACATCTACATTCAGTGCGTGAGAGTGAATAAGGTCTGCTAATTCATAGCCTGACATGCCAGGCATCTCAATGTCTGCAAACAATAGATCAATGTCTCCCTGTTTGACCTTCTCATATGCCTCCTCCGCTGACTGCGTCACAAAAACGATGTCAACGGCATCCATTCTGCCGACAATGGCATGCAGCTTTTCTAAATCCACTCGGTAATCATCGACAAGACCTACTTTTATCATAAAAATCACCTATGACTCTTCTTATTATTTGTCTATTTTACCATTTGTTTTTTAAAATGGATCATTTCAAGACAGAAAAAGGACGATTCGCGACATTTTTATGTCAGTCAGGCGGTATTTTTTCTATCATAGACGTAGATAGTCGAAAGGGGCGAACCAAATGATTACTCTCAGCGATTGTAGTTGCTGGTTTACAGATAAGAAAAAAGTCGTAAAGGCGATGAAACATATGACATTCTCCGTGAAGGAAGGAGAAGTCGTCGGCATCTTAGGAGAAAATGGAGCGGGGAAAACCACATTATTACGCGCCGTTGCCACATTATTAGAACCTACGCACGGATCAGTCACTGTCGCAGGCTTTGATACAGTCAAAGAAGCAACTGAAGTGAAGAAGCGAATTGGGGTCTTATTTGGCGGCGAGACGGGACTTTATGACCGTTTGACGGCTCGTGAAAACCTTGAATACTTTGGGAAATTATATGGCTTAGATCAGCATGAAATCAAAGCAAGAATTGAGGATTTGGCAAAGCGATTCGGGATGAGGCAGTACATGGATCGCAAGGTAAAAGGATTTTCAAGAGGGATGAAGCAAAAGGTGGCGATTGCCAGAACATTGATTCATGACCCTGACATTATTTTGTTTGACGAACCGACAACAGGTTTAGATATCACATCGAGTAATATTTTCAGAGAGTTTATTCATCAGTTGAAACAGCAAAATAAAACGATTCTATTTTCAAGCCACATCATGGAAGAAGTCAGCCTGCTTTGTGATAGTGTCATGATGATACATCAAGGGGAGCTCGTGTACAAAGGAACGCTTCCAGAATTATATGCACAGGAACAAAGTGAAGACTTGAATTACATCTTTATGTCGAAGCTCGCAAGGGGGAATGCATAATGTGGAAAACCGTCTTTTTAAAAGAAATGACAGATTCGCTCAGAGACAGGAAAACGTTGCTCTTAACAGTGTTGATCCCTCTTTTGACGATGCTCGGACTCGTGTTTTTCTATGAAAGCATGATCGCTGATCCAGGCGATAAAACGTATACAGTCGCAATCAATGAAAAGCTTCCGTCCGATATGAATGACATGATCAAAGAAGTGAAAAACCTGAAACTTGAAACTTTTGATGACCCGCAGCAAGCCGTTAAAGACGGTGAGGCAAATGCTTATCTAGAAATGCCAAAAGATGCAGGCGATATGCTTCAGCATCAAACATCGTTTGCCATTAAAGTCCATGGGTATCCAACAGATGATGATTCCGTGATTGCGGTTCAAATGCTGCAATCATTGCTTGAACAGTATCAAAACCAAGTCGTAGAAAAGCGTTTGGCACAGGATCAGATCAAATCGTCAGTGATTCATCCATTTGAGGTGCAATCGGTTGATGTGCAAGAAGGAGAGGACGGGGACGGAGAAAACGGTGTGACCACCATGCTGCTGTCGATTCTCCTTCCAATGATTTTAGTGACGTCCGTGATCTCAGGTGCTTTGCCAGCTGCTCTTGATATCGTAGCAGGTGAAAAGGATAGAAAGTCAATTGAAGCTTTATTCCTGACACCGGCCAGCAGACTTCAGCTTTTGATTGGAAAATGGCTAGCTGTTTCTATGTTTGGTATATTAAGTGGCATTGTGGCGATTGGTATGCTGCTGCTCTCTACATTGCTCTTTACAGAAAAGCTGAAACAAGCGCTGAACTTCGGAGATCAAGTGTGGAGCATCATCGGTGTTATGTTTGCGGCATTAATTATTTTCTCATTCATGGTATCCATGATTGAACTGCTGCTCAGTGTCGTTTCAAGCTCAGTGAAAGAAGCACAATCGTACATGTCCATGATCATTACACTAGGTGTGATTCCGATGTTTTTCACCATGAGAGCAGGCGCTATGCAGCTAGATACGTATTACTTTGCGATCCCATTCCTTAATATTCACGCACTATGCAAGCAATTGATGTTTGGCATCGTTGACCCAATGTCGATTGGCCTGACGCTCGGCTCCTCGGCGCTGACAGTGATGATCTTGTTTGTCATCGTGAGAAGTTTGTTTATGAAAGAGAAATGGATGCTTGCGAAATAGAAAGAACATTTCATTGATAGAAATGAAGAACTTGTAGATTTTTTCTACAAGTTTTTTGTTTTGTATGTTTAAGTGAGTGATAAAAAAGGGATCACAATGTGAATGAGGTGATAGAATAAAAATGCTCAGTCGTGTAAAATTGACTTCATTTCACTTAAAAGGGGTTTTGTATATGAGTGATCAATTAGAAGATGATGATGTTTTGGGGTTATGTAATATATATGCTCAGCAAACACATCATTTTGAAGCTTTCATTTTAGGGAATAAAAAAGGACTGATAGAATTGAGAAATGCAATTGATAGAGCTTTAGAAACAGGTAGTTCTGTTGCACATTTATCAATCTGACTATGAAGGCGATGAGCAAAGGTTCGAGAAATTAATCACTCCTTATGTAGAGGAATACATACAAGAAGATGATGCAGTTGATCCGATTGACATCATAAAAGGATATGATGCTGAAAAGGGGAATTTATCTTCATAGTATGTTGTATCCTTTTGTCAGTATACGCCTTACAATAAGGAGGTGCGAAAATTGCCCGCAGCTTTCAGTTATGGAATCACCTGTTTCATCGCTTTTCTACTAATCATTTTCGTTATCACCCATAAAAAACTAGAAAAAAAACTAGATCTCACAATTTTGATTGTAGTAGCCACCACATTATTGATGGTGAATGTCTTGTGGGTGTGGATCACCATTTTCTTCCTTACTTGTTTGTATGTCGGAATCAAATATAGACATCAATCAAAAAAAGACTAAAGAAAACCCCCGGGAACCGGGGGTTTTTCTTTAGTTCTTGATGAACTTTTCAACCAATGAGCTTGTTTTGTAGTCGTTCAAATCAAGTTTCCATTGGTCGATATCGTTTTTCTTCATGTTCACTTCTACTGTTTCTTCAGAAGATGATGGTCCTAATTTTTTAAATTCATCTGGATAGATAGAAAGTAGATATTTCTGTGCATCATCATAAGATGCTGTACGGTTTTTGCTGTAGAATTCAGTTGCTTTTTCTTTTAAACGATCGACAAGCGGGCTTGCATCAATTGGTGTAAGTGTCACAGTCACGACAGCTTTATCACCGCTGATTGATTTTGTTTTCGTTGATACTTTTGATTTTTCAGCTAATGTTTCTTTTACAGCTTTTAGAAGCTTATCAAGGTTTTCGTCTTTTGCTGAGCTAGATGAAATACCAGAAGAAGAAATGTAGCCTTGTTTGAATGATTTATCAAATTCGTTTACGACAGTTGATTTGTTATCACCTGTTAGTTTTTCGAAATCGTCATTTTTCTTGCCAAAAATCATGACATCAATATAAGAAGAAAGGGCTTTTGCAGACGCTTGAAGTGTATCTGCCTTTTTCATCAAGTCTTTTCCTTTAATATCGAATTCTAGTGTTTTGTCATCTTTTTTCGATCCAGTACCAGGCTCTGTGTAAACCAATTGATAGTCTTTTTCTTTATCAACCACAAAGAAAAGACCACCTTTTGATACTTTACCTGCATTTAGAGAGCTGGAAGATAATACTTCGTTGTAGTCATCAGGAGAGATGGTAGACACCTGAGCGTCATCTTGGTAAAGCGTAAAGTTGCTTTTATCCACATTCAATGGTTCTTTGCTGATGTTTTTTACAGATACATTCACTTTTAGGACATATTGATCATCCTGAACAGATGTATCGTATTGAGGTGGTAAAGTGTACTCAGCACTTTCTACTTTTACTTCAGCTGCATCAAGGGATTTTTTTGTATCGCTTTCTTTCGCAGCAGTTTTGTCTTTTCCACCACTACAAGCAGCAGCGACAACAGTTACACACAAAATCAGAAGAAACAGGGATAATTTCTTTTTAAACATGAGATGTTTTCCTCCTCGGGTTTTATGGTGAATTTCATTGGAAAGCTTTAGTTCATATCGTTCTTTTTGCACAAAAAGAAAAATACTGTATGTTTTTTACTGTAGAATGAAGCGAAAGTACTGTCAATACCTCAGTGCGTTCGAAAGGTTCATCCACTTCAAGTAGTAAAAATGACACTATGTTGAGAGGAGAAATGTGTATTTTATTGTTTGAAATCTCCTGTAAAAACTCAACATTTTATATTTTAAGGTTTTGAGTCGGATTATTGAATAGGTTCAAATGACTGTTTTTGAAGAAGATGTAGCAAATAGAAGGATTTTTATGACTTGTAAATGAGTCGTTAGTAATGAATATTTTTTCCTGTGATGTGTATGATCACTAGGTTTGTGTGTTGTTGACATAGAGACACTTGTCCAGCGAAATGTTGAGGTATTTAGACAGGCTCTCGACACGGAATGTGTCTTTTCCCTTCAAAATGGCAGTCATCTACACAGAAACCCTACATAAAATAAAAGAGAAATGAATGGGAGGTGGATGTATGGCAGTGGTAAGAGCGACAAGCTCTGATATTGATTTAATGGCCAGACTGCTGAGAGCCGAAGCGGAAGGTGAAGGGAAACAAGGGATGCTGCTTGTAGGAAATGTAGGCATCAATCGTTTGCGTGCCAACTGTTCTGACTTTAAAGGGCTGCGTACGATTCCACAAATGATTTATCAGGAGCATGCGTTTGAGGCAGTCACGCATGGCTATTTTTATCAGCGAGCACGAGAAAGTGAAAAGACACTTGCACGGAGGAACATTAATGGTGAACGATTTTGGCCTGCGAAATTCAGTCTTTGGTATTTCAAACCGCCTGGAAATTGTCCATCCACTTGGTACAATCAGCCGTTTGTGGCAAGATATAAGTCACATTGCTTTTACCAGCCCACAGCTGAAACATGTGAGAATGTTTATAACACCTTTTAGCTTGATGAACAGCACAATCCTTTGTATTCAAGAGGATTGTGTTTTTCTTTTTTTCAAAATGGGTAACCATTGTGTATCAACAAGATGAAGCACGTGATTGGAGGAAATGAAGATGTATCAAGATTTAAAAGGGAAAACAGCCATTGTGACAGGTTCTTCTAAAGGAATTGGACAAGCCATCGCCTTGAGATTTGGACAAGAACAAATGAACGTGGTTGTGAATTATAAAGGTGATGAAGAGGGTGCTGAAAAAACAGTACAAGCCATTCAGCAGCATGGAGGTAGGGCGGTGAAAGTACACGCAGATGTCTCCAAAGAGGAAGGAATTCAGGCGTTAATGGATGCCGCGCTGGAGAATTTTAACGCACTAGACGTGTTCGTCAATAATTCGGGATTTAATGGTGAAGAAGCAATGCCGCATGAAATGACGTTGGAACAATGGCAAAAGGTCATTGATGTGAATATCACAGGCTCATTTTTAGGAGCAAAGGCAGCAATTGCCTATATGATGGAACATGATGTGAAAGGCTCAATCTTGAATATATCCAGTGTCCATCAAGAGATCCCGCGGCCGTTCAATGTTCATTACTCTACTTCTAAAGGAGGAATGAATATGATGACGAAGACGCTGGCTCTTGATTATGCCGAAGCGGGTATTCGGGTCAATGCGATTGCACCAGGTACGATGGCAACGGAATCAAATGACGACCTTCAAGATGAACAGAAAAAACAAAAGCAGCTTGAGAAAATTCCAATGAGAACGTTTGGCGAGCCAAAGGAGATTGGGTCCGCCGCTGCATTTCTCGTATCGAAAGAAGCTGCCTATATTACAGGTACTACATTATTTGTTGATGGAGGAATGACGCTTTATCCTTCTCAATTAAATGATGAATAATAGAAAAACATCCGCCCCATTAGCCGGCGGATGTTTTTTCTTTGTAGCGGTGTGCTGACTTTGCTGGTTTGCCGAGCAGCATAGGATACTTGCTCAAGAAAGAGATACATGGCACCATGAGCAGCAATGTACCGATCGTATAAAAGAGCGTCCAAGAAAGCTGCGCTGTATCAGAGATATTGATGCCTAGTCCGTAATAAACAAATGCCTTCATGATATCGATACCGGCAAATTGCAGGACGAGAATCACAATGGAATGACGTCCGAGATACGTCAATATCGTGGACGTTTTCAATTTGAAGCTTAAATAAATAACAGCAGCTGAACCGAGCAGTGCACAAGCATAAAAAATGAATAGATCCCCATAGTCATTGACCCGCATATCAATTCGTGAATTAAAGCTTTGCATATATGCAGTCAGTACCAGCAGACCTGTACATAACAGAAGGGTAGGATCTGTTTTTAATTCCACAAACCATTGTTTTGCTAAAAATCCGATTGAATAAAACACAACAGCCGTTAACGCAACATTGGCATTCCAAGGGAGACTCTGGTTTAACAATAGCGTGGAAGCATATCCGGCTCCACCGCAAAGGATGGTCAGTAAAATCAATACAGCTGGTTTTCCTTTTGTCAGACGATGCATTAAGAAAAACAACATTTCCACTAAAAAGAGCGTCGTTAAAAACCAGATGGCTGGGTTATGCGTCAGTCTTGCTTCATCGGCATTTGAAATGAAAATTCCCGTAAATGGAACGAAGGGATCAATATCTGTTTGCCCTTTAAAGGCGAAAAATCGGGTCACCGTGAACCAGAAAACGTACGTAATAATGGAGAAATAGAGATAAGGTAAGAGCAAGCTTTTCGCTTTTTTCTGTATAAATGACATAGCAGGTTGTGAGGATGATCGAAACATCATACCTGATAGTAAAAAGAAGAGTGGCATATGAAAAGAGTATATAAATTGCTTGAATGAATCAGGAATGGGTACATGCGCCATAACGACGAGCAGAATGCCGATTCCTTTAGCCGCATCCACCCAGTCGAGTCGTTTATTCATGGCCAGTCATCTCCTTCCATCTCAGCATTGTAAACCGTTACTTCATATGTACCTCTACTATATAAAAGGTACACCTACAATGCGTTTACAGTTCGCTAACGATTAGAAGACACATTTGCGATCAGATGACAGAAGGAAGCTTTTTGACATCTCGATGTTACATTTCCCATTTTTTATAACAATGTAAAAAAAGAAGCCAATGAAAGATTGGCTTCAAAATAGTTCTGCGATTCGTTCAAAGGAACGCTGTTTTTCCATTGGATCAAATGAATTGTTTAATATCATCATCTCGTCCGTTTGATAGCGGTCCATTAAGATTTGCAGCTGTTCTTTCACTGTTTGCTTTGAGCCAACAATCATTCGCTGGCGGTTTTGTAACACTTTTTTCTTTTCTTGCTCAGTGTAATGATAGTTCTCTGCTTCTTCTATAGAAGGAACGCGACTGTCCAGCCCTTTTTCAACCCGAAGTAGCCATAAGTCTGTACTGGTGGCAATGCGGCTTGCTTCCTCGTCTGTGTCTGCACAGATCACAAAGACAGCAAACATAGACTGAGGCTGACGTGAGAAAACGGATGGAGAAAAGTGTGACCGATACGCTTCAAAAGCTTGCCGGCCTCGTGCAGGATGAATAAAATGTCCGAAAATATAGTTGATTCCAAGTGATGCCGCCTGGATGGCACTGTTTTCCCCGAGTCCAAGCAGCCAGACTGGCGGATAAGAATCAACGAGCGGAGCCGCTTTCACTCCTGCATGCCGATGACCAGAAGGCAGGCTGTCAGATAAGTAAAAAAGAAGGTCCTCCAACTGGCGGTCAAATTGAGACAGTTCTTTCTTCACGCCGTCTGTCAAAGCGAGTCTCGTCCGTTCAATTCCGCCTGGGGATTTACCAACCCCGATCTCAATCCGCCCAGGGTAAAGGGCTTCAAGCTGGCGGGTGACTTCTGCTACTTTAAAAGGGCTGTACTGCGGGAGTAAAATCCCCCCAGAGCCTGTGCGCAATGTCGATGTGTGTGAAGCAATATGTGCCATTAATATTTCAGGCGCTGTACTCGCGAGTCCTCTCGTGCTGTGGTGTTCAGCAAACCAATACCGCTCATACCCCAGTGTTTCCGCAAGCTTGGCCAGCTCTGTCGTATGAACCAATGTTTCTTGTGCGGACTGGCCTTTAGGGATGGCGACTTGATCTAATATATGAAGTGATGGCATCATCAACACCCTTTCATCAATACGTTGAATTCTATTCATAAGTATAAAGAAAGTCATGAACGGAAGGAAATGAAAGGGTTTATCACAGCTATGTATGTGAATTTTCTATATCAACATATGAAGTGGGTGCGCGCCCTGTTTTTAAGCGAGAGGCTGTGTAACGGGAACATTCGACAATGTTTCACATGAAACACTTCTTTTACGACATGAATCATTTTTGTCATGGATCTTTCTTTAAAAAAATATCATCATATTGAAACCTCTTTTATACATAGATCGTATATACTAGTAAATAGAAAAAAGAGTAAGAGGCTCCAATGTCATTTCATGAATTTTGTCGAATTTTCATGTATGATGATTTTAATAGGGTCCATCGCTTAATAAATAGATTTTTATTATGCTGGAGGAGTGATTGATTTGGCGATTACATTAGAAAAAGGTCAACGTATTGATTTAACAAAAGGAAAAGCAGGACTAACCAATATTCTAGTTGGACTTGGCTGGGACCCTGTGTCACAAGGCGGCGGTTTTCTTGGAAAGCTGTTTGGCGGCGGAGGCGGCGCTGATATTGATTGTGACGCTTCAGTGCTGATGCTGAAAAATGATAAGTTTGTTGAAAATAAAGATTTGATTTACTTTGGTAACTTGAAAAGCAAATGCGGCAGTGTCGAACATACAGGTGACAACCTGACAGGTGAAGGAGACGGAGATGATGAACAAGTCCTCGTCAACTTAAGCAAGGTACCAGGCAATGTGAATAAATTGGTGTTCGTTGTGAACATTTATGATGCACTTAGAAGAAACCAACACTTTGGTATGATTCAAAATGCTTACATCCGAATTGTTGACCGTTCAAACAATCAAGAATTAGTGAAATATAATTTGAAAGATGAATATGCAGGTAAAACATCATTAATCGTTGGAGAGCTTTATCGCCACGAGAATGAGTGGAAGTTTGCAGCTGTAGGAAATGGTACAAACGATGCGAAGCTTGCCGATATTACGAGAAACTACATTTAATTAGAAGGGAGAGGTTCCTAGTGGGAATTTCTTTAGCGAAAGGTCAAAAAATTGATTTAACAAAAACGAATCCAGGTTTAACAAAAGTAGTCGTAGGTCTTGGCTGGGATGTAAACAAGTATGATGGCGGACATGACTTTGATCTAGACGCAAGCGTATTCCTTTTAGATGCAGCAGGGAAAGCAAACTCTCCATCTGACTTTGTCTTCTACAATCAAACAACTGGCGGTGGCGGAAGTATCGTACATACAGGCGATAACCGTACAGGTGAAGGAGACGGAGATGACGAGCAGGTCAATGTTGATCTTTCAACTGTACCAGCAAGTATTGAGAAAATCTCCTTCGTCATTACAATCCATGATGCAGAAGCACGCAGCCAAAACTTTGGACAGGTGTCTAACGCTTACGTCCGTATTTTAAATGCGGCATCAAATGAAGAGCTCATTCGCTATGATTTGGCAGAAGACTTTTCAATTGAAACAGCGATTATTGTAGGCGAATTATACCGTCATGGCGGAGAGTGGAAATTCTCAGCTGTTGGATCAGGCTATCAAGGCGGACTTGCCCGCATTGCAACAGACTTCGGCTTAGATATCGGGTAACGCCCGTTTTCATATTTTCAGGAGATAGGAGAGATACGAATATGGCGATTCAGCTTTCAAAAGGACAACGTGTCGATTTAACGAAAACCAATCCAGGGCTGACAAAAGTGATGATCGGACTTGGCTGGGATACGAATAAATATTCAGGCGGAGCCGAATTTGATTTGGACGCTTCGGCTTTCTTAGTAGATGCAAACAATCGTTGTCAGCAAGACACAGACTTCGTGTTCTATAATAATCTGCAGCATCCAAGCGGCAGTGTCACTCATACCGGTGATAACCGTACGGGTGAAGGAGATGGAGATGACGAGCAAATTCTCGTTGATTTCTCGAAAATTCCTGCTAACATTGATCGTATCGGAATTACAGTGACGATTCATGATGCAGAGGCACGCAGCCAGAATTTTGGACAAGTCTCTAATGCATTTGTTCGTGTTGTAAATGAAGAGGGCGGGGAAGAATTGATTCGTTTTGATTTAGGGGAGGACTTCTCAATTGAAACAGCTGTCGTCGTATGCGAACTATATAGACACGGCAGCGATTGGAAGTTTAACGCAATCGGAAGCGGATTCTCTGGCGGACTTGCAGCTCTTTGTCAAAATTATGGGTTAGAAGTGTAAAGAGAAGAAACAACTTCATTCAAGAGGCGCTGCCAATGACTCATATGAGGGTATTTTCCAAAGTGAGAAAGAAACAGCGATCAAGAATAACAGCAGGCGAAAGCCTGCTGATGCTTCTACACTTATAGGAGGAAAACCAGTTGGACATTTTGAAACATATGTTGGACACGTATGCCTCGTTTTTTGATTGGCATATGTGGGCAGAGGTATTAACAAATCCTGTCTCTTGGGGGCTTATTGGGACCCTTGTCGTGCTTGAAGGTTTGTTGTCAGCGGATAACGCACTTGTATTAGCTGTTATGGTGAAACATTTACCTGAAAAGCAGCGTAAAAAGGCATTAACCTACGGATTAATTGGCGCTTATTTCTTCCGTTTTCTATTCATTGGCGTAGGGATGCTGCTCATCAAGTTTGCTTGGGTGAAAGTCCTGGGCGCTGCATACTTAGCTTGGCTGGTCATTAAGCACTTCTGGTTAGGTGACGGAGATGACGAAGCGAAGGAATTGAAAAAAGAAGGCTGGATGATTCGCGTATTTGGCGTCTTCTGGGCAACTGTTATTTCTGTAGAAATTATGGACCTTGCCTTCTCGGTAGACAGTATCCTTGCTGCATTCGCTGTATCTGAGGAAGTATGGATTCTTCTTTTAGGTGGAATGCTTGGAATTCTCATGATGCGTACAGTGGCACAATTATTCCTTGTGCTCATCGACCGTATACCAGAGCTTGAGAATACGGCATTTATTCTCATTGGAATTATTGCCATCAAAATGGGCTTAAGTGCTGCTCATATTGAAATCCCGCATCTCGCATTCTTTGCGATTATTATCCTAGCGTTTATCGGAACGTTTATTGTTCATAAAATCAATAAGAAGAAGCATCAAGGTGTAACAAACGAAGCTGCGGCTTCAAAAGAAGAATAGGACGATCAAAAAGGAATGGAGTTGACTAGCGGCTCCATCCTTTTTTGAATCATCAAGTCATTACAACAGGAGGTGGCACTGCATGCGATATTTTCGTTTTTTATCAGAGACGAGGCAGCACGATATTTTTTTAAAGCGGCCGGCGGCAGTTCATTCATTGACGCCAAGGCATGTACTTGCGCATGCATTAGGTGCTACTTTGTATATGCCTGCGACAAGACAGGATGTAGCAGACATGCTGCTTTCGCAGAAATATGAAGCGCTTTGCTCTGTTGTGTTTTGCTTGGAGGACGCCATTGGTGATCAGGAAGTGGACATGGCTGAACAGAATATAGTGGTACAATTGACCTGCCTTACTGAGACAATTCATCACTCTCCAGAAATAGCTGAGCATTTGCCGCTTTTATTTATTCGAGTTCGTTCGCCTAAACAACTGCTCAAAATGGCAGATTTGCTCGGTCCCTCTCTTCATTTACTGACTGGTTTTGTGTTTCCAAAGTGCTCCGTTCACAATGCAAAGGAATATGTGGACAGTTTGAAACAGGCTTCAGCACAAACTCAGAAAACACTATACGGAATGCCCATTTTAGAAACACCAGATTTATTAGAAAAAGAAACGAGATATCAGGTGTTGTCTGAATTAAAGCAGATCATGCTGAATGATGAGGAATATATTTTGAATATTCGCATTGGAGCAACGGATCTGTGTGGATTATACGGCATTCGCCGTGATCGCGAGACCACCATTTATGAGATCAGAGTCATTGCTGAGTTGATCACAGATATCATCAATTATTTTGGTCGTTCATTTGTGATATCAGGTGCTGTATGGGAGCATTTTGGACCGGCACGAAAAGAACAAAATCCATTCATCTGTGCAATTTCTAAGAGCGGTGAATCTTCCTCATCTGAACTCGATCATATGCAAGGTCTGCTCAAAGAGACAAAGATGGATGTGGTAAACGGTATTCATGGCAAGACAGTCATCCATCCAACGCATCTCAAGCCAGTTCAAAGCATGTACGTTGTCACAAAGGAAGAGTACATGGATGCATTAAGTATTTTAGAGCATGCAGATGGTACAGTCGGCGTGATGAAGAGTACCTTTTCTAATAAAATGAACGAAACGAAGCCGCACTATCGCTGGGCGGAAAACATTTTAATGAAGTCAGACATTTACGGGGTGTTTCATGAAAATAGAAGCTATATCGACATACTCACAGAAGCAGAAGCCGCATACGCTGAACATCTTGGAACATATGGAGGTGGAGCTTAACCTCAAAGAGGGTACGCTTCAGCTTGAAAAAGAACATCTTTTTGACATGGCGGCACGGGTGAACAAAAAGAGAGCCTTTTTATTTGTTAGCAAGGTGCTCGGGAAACATATGCCTGTTCACCCGTTGAAGCCACTCCTCGTCTCAGGTCTTTTGGCAATGGCTTATGCAAAAGAACAAACAGGCAAGACGCCCCCGCATCAAGACGATGTAGTAGAAGCACTAAAAACGAATGATCATGTTAAGTTAACTGAAGCCTATGCTGCGCTCAAAAAAGAGAAGCTTTCGGCGGTAAACGAGCCGATTGTGATCGGCTTTGCTGAAACGGCAACAGCGCTTGGTCATGGTGTGTATGACGTCATAGAAGGAGCATCTTACATTCATACGACACGTGAACAGCTGTTGGATCTTGATCCTTCACTCGTATTTGAAGAGGAACATTCTCATGCGACAGATCAGCTTTGCTACGCAGATGACGCCTTACTTCGGACGGATCGCCCGATTGTGCTAGTAGATGATGAGGTCACGACAGGCCGGACAAATATGAATATCATTCGGGATCTGCACGCAAAGCACCCTAGATCCTCTTATACGATTCTATCCATTTTGGATTGGAGAACAGAGGAGCACGAGGAAGCGATGCTTCAGCTTCAAGAGGAGCTAGGGGTAAATATCACATCATTATCTTTATTAAAAGGGCAGATGATGTTTCGGGGGACAACACTGGATGAGCCTGCTTATTCGTATGAAATTGCTGCGCAAGAGAAAAGACCTGAACTCTCTTTTCATTCTCTTCAATCCTTCTTTAAGCAAGTGCCATATTCACTTTCCCATGCAGTCAATCCGGCGGGGCATTCGCCGTATATCCATGAAACAGGTCGTTTCGGTTTAAGCGCAGCGGACACGGACGCCATTGATCAAGCAACTGCTGAGGCTGGGCTGAAGCTTCAGCGAAAACGAAAAGGAAAACAGACACTTTGCTTAGGAACAGGAGAATTGATGTATGTGCCGATGAGACTTGCAGCTCATATGGGCGAAGGTGTCCTTTTTCATTCGACGACAAGAAGTCCGATTCATCCAGTTGAAAAGGAAGGGTACGCTGTTCAAAACGGATTCGCATTTTTGAGTCCAGAGGATGCCCGCATTCAGCACTACGTGTACAATATCCCTAAAGATCAGTACGATGATGTCTTTTTGTTTTTTGAGAAAAAGGTGTCTCAAGAAGCTTTGATGCCGCTGATCCACTTATTTGCCGAGCGGCATGTGAAGCATGTGCATATTGTGACTTTATCAGATGAGGTGAAGGTGAATGGCTAACGTGTATACAAAGATGGGAAGCTATCCAGAGCAGGACGTAACCTTCTTACTCAAGGATTTATCATCGATTGAGATGGAGAAAAGTACAGAAGAGCGGGAGCGCTCTATTCAAAGCGGTGCCCATTACTCAGAAATGCTGCCAATTGAATATAAGCCGACGGCATCTTATATGGACTTATTCTATCAATCTCTTGAAGAAAGTAAGCAAAAGGTAGCGGAAGCCGTAGCGATTGTCGCAGAACAAATTGTGAAAAAGCGAGGATTTCAAACCGTTCTGTGCAGCTTGGCACGGGCTGGGACACCAATCGGGGTGCTCATTAAACGGTATATCAGAAAGACGTATGGACTCGATTTGCCGCATTATAGCATCTCTATTATTCGTGACCGTGGAATAGATGAAAATGCGCTGCATTATATCCTCAAAGAACATCCAGGTTTTGAGATTGCCTTTATTGACGGTTGGACTGGAAAGGGTGCTATTTCCAAAGAGCTTCAAAAAGCGGTGCTCGATTTTGAACAGAAATATGGAATTCGTCTTTCGAGTGAGCTGGCTGTGCTGGCTGATCCTGGTTATTGTACGAGTGTTTACGGAACGAGAGAGGATTTCCTCATTCCAAGTGCCTGCTTGAATTCAACGGTCTCTGGTCTAGTTAGTCGAACGGTGCTAAACAACCGCTGGATCCATGCCGATGATTTCCATGGGGCTAAGTATTATGAAGAGCTCATTGATGAGGATGTCTCTAATTTGTATGTCAATACAATTGAAGAAGCGTTTTCTGAACTTGATGCAAATGTAAAAGAGAAAGCAGAGACCCTTCTCGCACAAGGAACGCCTCCAGACTGGCGAGGGATGACCTCCATTGAAGCGATTGGTCAGGAGTTCCAAATTGACAATACGCATTTGATTAAGCCAGGCGTCGGTGAGACGACCCGTGTGCTGCTCAGAAGAGTCCCTTGGAAAATACTCATTCAGCCTGGATCTCGGGAAAAGCTCAAGCACATTTTACTACTCGCAGAGGACAGAGGCGTGCCCGTCATTGAATATGCCAACATGTCCTACACATGCTGCGGGCTCATCCGCCCGTTGGAGCAATCGTCATGAAGAACATCGCATTTGCCAGTGATTTAGACCGGACACTGATATACTCACATCGAATGCTTGAGCAGTATGCATACAAGGGAGCATACGAATTAATTGAGGTGCTGGACGACCGGCCGCTTTCCTATATGTCTATTGAAACGAAAGCCTCCTTACAGGCAATTCATCAAGCAGGCTGGTTTATCCCAGTGACGACAAGAACGACAGCACAATTTGAACGAATCACTCTCTTTCAGCAAGAGATCAAACCAGAGTATGCCGTCACGACAAACGGCGGCTGTATCCTTCATCACGGTAAGCCGCTTGAGGAGTGGCAGGCGATTGTAGATGAGAGACTGCAAGAGTGTATGCCGGTGAGAGATATGCTGCGGGCGATCTCTGAACTTCCGGTTGCCGCTTGGGTGAAACGTACTCGAACAGCTGAGGGAAGATTTCTTTATTTAATTATGAAAGACGAGTTTCTTTCTCATATTCCGCTCGCTGAATTAAGGCTGTGGGGTGAGGAGAGAGGCTGGCAAGTTTCCCTTCAGGGTCGAAAGCTGTATTTTATTCCAAAGCCGCTCAATAAGTGGGCTGCTGTTGCTTTTCTAAAAGAAAGGCTACAACTTGAATATGTATATGGTGCGGGCGACTCCTTGTTAGATGCTGATCTCATACGTCAAGCGGATAAAGGCTTCGCTCCGAGTCATGGTGAAGTCTTAGATGTTGATCTATCGCTTGAACCGACGACAGCCTCTGGCATGGCGGCGGCAGACGAAATCGCCGCTTCTGTCGCAAAGAAGATGAACACAGCAAAAAAGCCTTCGATTCGATAGCAGAAGTAGAAGGCTGAATGATATGATAGTAGTAGCTTTCGAGAAAATATAGGAGAAAGGAAGGAGCGGCGTGAGTTATAAAGAAATCAATGTAACCCAGACACGGGCGAAACAGGAAGCTTGGAAAAACCTGCTGAAAAAGCCGCTCCCTGAACGAGACGGCTACGTCAAGGACGAGCACACCTTATCCTTGCCGCGTCTCGCCGCCCGTGTCCTTGGAACTCCGCATGATGCAACCGATTATTTTATTTATTTACATGAATTATACGAAACTGACGGCATGCATATTTTAAGTGAAACCCTCAACCGGCATATTGAGCCGGAGCACTTTCAAGCGCTCCAGCGGATTCATATGATCAATCAGGAAGAAAAGGGATTGTCCGTGAATCGATTTGTGGCTTTCTTAGACGGTGAACAGCTCATTGTCCGTCATCCAAACCCAGTGATGAACCGGCATATCCGCCTTTCGTTAATTCAGGTGTTTGAACATTTCAAGCAGCTGCATGAAGGGGGATTCCAGCATCCTGATTTCCGCCGCGTGCTGCTAGATGTGGTGAAGTTTTCAAATAATCATCTAGGACCATGGCTGAAGGAAGGCAATATGGAAGAAAAAATGCCAGCTGTCATTTGGTATGGAGAGGCGAATAAAAGTCAGCTTTATTTTCTTTACTATGTCATGCTGATTGGCTGTGATGTGGTGCTGTTTCATCCAGAAGGCAAGGATCAATTTCGTGAATTAGATCCAGAAGAAAAGCTGACTTTTATTGATCAGTATCCAGGGACGTCAAAGCTTGAACCGTTCCCTACAGAAAAGCCTGAGAGGAAATCAACGGTGGCGTACCGTTCGACAAGAGAGCTTGAAGAGGTACTTCACACAGAAGATTCCATGCTGTATAAGCCATGGCAATTCAGAGATCATACCCCTCATTCTATTACGCTAAAGACAACGTATGATGAGCTGTTTTTAATTGCGAAGGAACGGTCGTTTATCCGCCCGAATTTCAAAGCAGACCGTGACACCATACAGATTCCGAATCTTTTTGCGAAGATGATGGGGGTGACGAGAGACAAGCGAGAATATTGGGACCGTATCCACACGCTAATGGAGGGGAAAGAAACGAAAACGATTCGTCATTTCCCTTTCACACAAGAAGTGTCTTCGAATTATCAATTTCATTATCAGCATGCACTCTCTAAAGCAGGAGAGGTTGACCCTGATTTGGTAATGAAAAGCAATGTGTGGCAGTTCTCGCATTTATATGAGGGCACGCAGCGTGCGATCGCAGAGGCCATTTCTCGCATATGTCAGCATCCGAAGCTGTTAAAAGAAGGCCATGAGACCGAATTAGATGTGCGTATTTATTTATTCAAGCAGCTTTTGCATATGAACCAAGATGTAATTGAACTCATTCAAACCTTTGATTATGCCCAGACTGTACCGAAAGTGATTTTATACCATACGGAATATAATGGTGAGCTGACTCGTTCTGATGCGGCTGCCCTGATTTTCCTAAATGAAATGGGTGTGGATCTCTTCGTCTATCATCCCGCCGGCTATCAGTGTATAGAGCGGTATATAGACGATCAATTATTTGATACACATTGGCTTGATGAAATGGTCATGAACCAAGAGTTTAAAGAGCCGTCTATTGTGAGAAAGTTATTTCAATCCATTAAAAACCGATAAGGAGATCAAAGCTTATGACAAATACAAACGGAAATGACATCATTTCAATTGATAAAGAGGAAATCACGATTGAAAAGGCAGACGATATTCGCATTCAGCTGCGCAATGAACCAGAAGTCCAAAACATTGCGAGACAGATTGATGCCAAAAATCAGCTTGAACTGCTTGAATACGGGAAACAGCCGGCTGTCGAAATCTCTAAGTTTTCTGACCGTATCCTCTCTATGATGCGATCAACAAGTGTCACAGACTCAGGAACGATGCTTACACAGCTTGGAAAGATTATGGATCGTTTTGATAAAAATGATTTTGACGAGCCGAAGGGCGGTTTGTTATCAAAAATCTTTAAACGCGGTGGCAGCATGATCGAAAAGATTTTCAGCAAATATCAAACGCTCGGTGCAGAAATTGAAAAAATCAATGTGGAAATCAGTAAATACAAAGATGAAATGACCAAATCGACGGTTACGCTTGAAGAAATGTATGAGCATAACATTCAATACTATATGGAGCTTGAAAAGTATGTCGTCGCAGGGCAAATGAAGATCGAAGAATTAAAACAATTGGTCCCTTCTTATGAAGAAAAAGCGGCGGGGGGAAACCAGCTGGCACAAATGGAGCTAGATACGCTTCGTAATGGGATTCAAGCGCTTGAAGAGCGTGTATATGATCTTGATATGGCACGGATGGTGGCACTTCAAACGGCACCGCAAATCCGTTTGCTACAGCGTGGTAATACGAAATTAATCGGGAAAATTAACTCTGCCTTCATCATTACGATTCCAATTTTCAAAAATGGAATTATTCAAGCGGTGACAGTGAAGAGACAAAAGCTTGTGGCTGATTCCATGAGTGAACTGGACAGAAGAACGAATGAAATGCTGAAACGAAATGCTGAAAATATCTCAAGTCAAAGTGTTGAGATTGCTAAATTATCAGGTCGTCCAAGCATCGACATTGAAACGATCGAATCATCCTTTAATACGATTGTACAAGGGATGAAAGAGACGAAGCAGATTGAAGAAGAAAACAAACGATTACGTGAGGACGGAACAAAACGTATGCTTGAGCTTCAAGATAATATTAAGAAAGCTGCCCTAGAGTCCTAAAAAAACAGGCTGTCTGTAACGAAAGTTGCAGGCAGTTTTTTTCATGAATTTGATTAAAATTTGAGGAAAAAGGTTTTTATGTGACCTTTTTCGGGTAAATCCTGTTCAGGGGCATGGTTCACCCATGAAAGAAAAAGTCCGCTATCACAAGGATTCGACTTATTTTTTAGCACAATAAGGAATTTCCAGTAAAATATTGTCTGATGAGAGAAAATACCCCGTAAAATATGTAGTTTATGAAGCATTCTATAGGATTTACGAGTAATACGGCGTATAAACTGTAATCACCAGACCTCTATATGGAATTCATACATATTGTACGGAAATAAGCGAATTCTAAAGATTGTTCGCATCATAACGCTTATGTTACGGTTATAAAGATGCTAATTTGGAGGGAAAAAATGAATTCTGAAGAGAGAAAGATCAAAATCAAGATAAATAATGTATCTAAAATTTTCGGTAAAAATGCTAAAAAAGCATCTCAAATGCTTGAAAAAGGGAAGACAAAAAGAGAAATCCTAAAAGAGACCGGCGCAACAGTTGGTGTCAATCGAGCAAATTTTGATGTGTATGACGGCGAGATATTTGTCATCATGGGGCTATCAGGGAGCGGAAAGTCCACACTTGTGCGGCTGCTAAATAGGTTAATCGAACCAACCTCCGGCGAAATTTATATTGATGGGGATATGATAACAAATATGTCAAAGGATCAATTGCGTGAAGTTAGACGGAAAAAGATCAGCATGGTCTTCCAAAACTTCGCATTGTTCCCGCATCGTACCATTCTGGAGAATACAGAATACGGGCTTGAATTGCAAGGTGTAGAGAAAGAACAGCGCCGCTCTAAAGCGCTTGAATCTTTAAAGCTTGTTGGACTTGAAGGTTTTGAAGAGCAGTACCCAAATCAATTAAGTGGCGGTATGCAGCAGCGTGTTGGATTGGCACGTGCACTAGCTAATGACCCTGATATTTTGTTAATGGATGAAGCATTCAGCGCACTAGATCCATTAATTCGTAAAGACATGCAGGATGAATTGCTTGAGCTTCATACGTCTGTAGGAAAAACAATTATTTTCATCACGCATGATTTAGATGAAGCGCTTCGTATTGGCGACCGCATTGTACTCATGAAAGACGGGAATATCGTTCAAATCGGAACACCAGAAGAAATTCTGATGAACCCATCGAACGAGTATGTTGAACGTTTCGTTGAAGATGTAGACCTTTCTAAAGTATTAACCGCTGGTCATATTATGAAACGTGCAGAAACAGTTCAGATTGATAAAGGGGCACGTGTTGCGCTCACGCTCATGAAGAACCTTGGTATTTCGTCTATCTATGCAGTAGATAAGAAAAAGCATTTATTAGGTGTTATTTCTGCACAAGCAGCGAAAAAAGCGGCAGAAACGGGTGCGTCGCTAGAAACTGTTCTTGATAAAGAATTTACGACAGTATTGGAATCAACGTATTTAACAGAGATCTTTGACGCGGTGTCTGATGCGAACATTCCAATTGCCGTTGTAGATGAGAAAAACAGAATGAAGGGTATTGTGGTCAGAGGTGCATTGATTGGTGCATTATCAGGTAATGATGAATATATCAACATGTCTTCTAACAAGCTAGAGGAAATTAAAGCACAAGAGCCTTCTGCACAGGAGGTAGAATAAGATGTTTAGTATGAGTGATTTACCTAGAATTCCGTTCGCGGATTATATCGATCAATTTGTTGACTGGTTAACATTAACCTTTGGTGGTTTCTTTGATGGCATCACAAATGGATTAGCTGGAACAGTAAATGGTATTGTAGCTGCACTTGGCGTGATTCCATCTATTATTTTAACGCTTATCTTTGCCGGCATTGCTTGGTGGATCAGTACAAGAGGAGTTGCTCTTTTCACACTTATTGGATTCTTACTGATCGACTATTTAGGCTACTGGCAGCCAATGCTGCAAACACTTGCGCTCGTTCTGACAGCTGTGGTCATTTCTATTGTGATCGGGGTTCCGATCGGTATTTGGGCATCACAGAAGGAAACGGTGCGTAAAATTGTCACACCTATTTTAGACTTAATGCAGACAATGCCTGCATTCGTATACCTTTTACCAGCGATCTTCTTCTTTAATATTGGAGTTGTTCCTGGGGTTGTGGCATCGGTTATTTTCTCTATGCCGCCAACGATTCGTATGACCATTCTTGGGATTAAACAAGTACCATCTGATTTAATTGAAGCAACCGAAGCATTTGGTTCTACGACATTCCAGCGTTTGTTCAAAGTTCAGCTTCCACTTGCTACAAAAACCATCTTAGCTGGGATTAACCAAAGTATCATGCTTGCTCTATCCATGGTCGTCATTGCGGCAATGGTTGGTGCACCAGGACTTGGTTCGGAAGTATATAGTGCAGTAACGCAGCTGAAAACAGGGATTGGTTTTGAAGCTGGTATTGCCATTGTTATTGTAGCGATCACACTGGATCGTATTACACAAAACATTAAAACGAAAAAAACCAGGGGGAATGCTTAATGTGGAAAAAGTCTCTCTACATTGGGATGACCGCCCTGCTCGTCTTTTTACTAGCGGCTTGTGGTGCACAATCAGATTCAAATGCAAGTGCAGCACAGCAGGTCAATAAAACGATTATCGGGATTGATCCGGGTTCAGGTATTATGGCCTTAACCGATCAAGCGAAAAAGGATTACGGTTTAGAGGATTGGACGGTTGTATCTGCCTCAAGTGCAGCGATGACAGCGACATTGAAGAAATCGTATGACCGTAAAAAACCGATTATCATCACTGGCTGGAATCCTCACTGGATGTTTTCCCGCTACGATTTGAAATATTTAGATGATCCGAAAAAATCATATGGTGACGAAGAAGAAATTCACACCATTTCTCGTAAAGGATTTGCGAAGGATCAGCCGGAAGCAGCCAAAATGCTCAGTCAGTTTAAATGGTCTCAAAATGATATGGGTGAAGTGATGCTTGATATTCAGGATGGCGTCAAACCAAAGGATGCTGCAGTTAAATATGTGAAAAAGCATAAAGATCAAGTAGCGAAATGGACAAAAGGCGTGAAAAAATCAAACGGTGACAAAATCAATCTTGCCTACGTTGCGTGGGATAGTGAGATTGCAAGTACCAATGTGGCCGCAGAGGTATTGCGTGAACTTGGCTTTAAAGTGACCTTGACTCAGGTTGAAGCGGGCCCAATGTGGACAGCAATTGCAACCGGAAGTGCTGATGCATCATTATCTGCATGGCTTCCAAATACGCATAAAACGTATGCAGCGAAGTTTAAAGGAAAATATGATGATCTCGGTACAAGTATGAAGGGTCTTCGCATGGGTCTCGTTGTTCCGACTTATATGAAAAACGTCAACTCGATCGAAGATTTGAAAAAATAGCCAATTGTATAACAGTTCCCTTATAATAGAAGGGAGCATATGGAAAAAGCAGTCTGCTCAAAAAGCGACTGCTTTTTCTTATATATAAGGATGGTGGATGAGTTGTCGATGGTGGAAAAACCAATGATGATTTTCCTGCACGGTGGAGGCGTAAGCAGCTGGATGTGGCAGGAGCATATGGAAATATTCAAGGAAACGTATGAATGCTATACCCCTGATTTTATTGGTCACGGGACAAGAGCAAATGAAACGTCGTTTTCCATGCGAGAAAGTGCTTATGAAATCATTTCATGGATAAAGGAGCATGCACATGGCCGTACAGTCATTCTAATTGGCTTCTCTCTAGGTGCACAGGTAGCCGTTGATGTGTTATCGAGAGAGCCAGACATCGCAGACATCGCCATCATCAATAGCGCCCTTGTGTTGCCATTACCATGGCTCTATTTGATGGTAAGGCCCATTTTACCTCTTACATATCCGTTATTAAAGAAAGATTGGTTCATCCAGCTGCAAGCAGAAAAGATGGGACTTCCAAACGATGTACTGGATCATTATGCAGCGGATTCCAAACAATTGCAGAAGAAGACGCTGCTTACGATGTTTCAAGAAAATCTTCATTACAAGCTCCCTGACACGTTTCAACAAGCAAAGGCACGGATTCTTGTGACAGTGGGAGAAAAGGAAAAGGGCATTATGACTAGGTCAGCAGAAAAAATCACGAATGCACACCCGAATGCAGCCGGGTTCATCGTTCCTGACATTGGACATACGTTTACTTTTGAAAAGAAAGAACTTTTTGTCGACATGATCAAAAGCTTTATAGAAGAGCGTGCGTTACCAGCGGAATTAAAGGAAATAAGGAAGCTAGGCCATTTAGAAAGTGAAGATGAGCATAAAAGGGGCAGGCATGTATAAGACACTGTATGATATAGGTATAAAACGCTTACAGATGAATGGGTGTATGGATGGAAGCTCGTAAGTGAGCCATGAAGGAGGAAGCATGAGTAAAAACTATATCATATTTGGTGCGAGTCAAGGATTAGGGGATGCCTTTGTAAAAGGTCTTCCTTCAAGTGGAGATACAGTATGGATTGTGTCACGAAGTGAACCAAGCAGTTTGAACATAGACGATGGGGTGCGTAGAATTTGGCTGAAGATCGATTTATCAAGCCAAACCCATATCCCTTTTATGCTCGAAGCATTGAAGAATCAGACAATTGATGTACTTATTTATAACGTAGGTTTATGGGAGAAACGCGGCTTTGAAGATGATTATTCTTTCGATCTTGATCAACCGGAGGATATCGCTCATTTAATCAATGTGAACGTTACCTCAACGATTACCTACATCCAAGCTCTGCTTCCGCACGTAAGGACATCTGAGAATGGAAAGATCATCGTCATTGGTTCTACTGCGGGACTTGACCATACGAATTTGTCTCAGGTTTCTTTTGTTGCTTCTAAATTTGGGCTTCGTGGTATTGTGAACGCACTAAGAGAGCACGTGAGGAAAGATAAAATATCCGTTACCTGTATCAATCCAGGAGAGCTAGCGGCAGAAGTTCCATACGAAGATGGCGCTGAAAAAGCCATTGCTCTGTATGATGAAACGAGAATACCTGTACAAGATATTGTCGAGCTGGCGAGATGTGTCATTCATCTATCCAGGGTGTCCTGTGTGAAAGAAATCAATGTCCCGGCGATGACAGATGTGAATGCGTAAAATAAAATAAAGGAGACCACCCGCTTCAGGAAAGACGGGTGGTTTTTTTATTTTACGATGAATGCTGCTGAAGTGTTTCGTATACAGCTTCGGTCAAAATCTCAATACCGGTAAAAATGGCGGAGCGATCGAATGTCATATAAGGGTGATGAAGCCCAGGTTTTAAATCACAGCCTAAACCGAGCATCGTCGATTTAATATGAGGAAGCTTTGCTGCATAAAAATGAAAGTCCTCTCCGCCTGTCGTCACGATCGGTGGATCGAGCTGTTCTTTGCCTAGCACTTGCTCTATGGCATGTGACATGATCTCCACAGCTTCTTCATTTAATGTCGCAGCTGGAAGACGATGGTCAGTTGAAAGTGTGATAGAGGCGCCAAAAGCATCCGCTACAGAATGGCATGCTCTTTCAATTTCCTTTTCTAATTCATCCATCACTTCGTTTGTCTGCGCCCGAACGTCGAGTGTAAAAGAGGCCTTGCCAGGTATGATGTTGGAGCTGCCGCCGCCTGCATTTAAATTGGTCATTTTCACAGAATGGGCGACTCGTGGATCAACATGGATATGTGCCAGTCTCTGCACAAGCGTAGATGCAACTTCAATGACGTTGACCCCAAGATGCGGGCGTGCACCGTGTGCTTCCTCCCCTAGAATCGACCCGACGTAATGATTACTTGATCCGTGCAAAATGGCAGGAGCGCAGCGTCCGTTTAAGGTTTCTTGAATTGGGCGCACATGCACCCCGTATAAATAATCGACGTCAGCTAACACACCTTTTTCGATCATCTTTAAAGCGCCGCCTCCTCTTTCTTCGGCAGGCTGAAAAATGAATCGGATCGTGCCACTTGGAAGTTCTTTATCTTTCAATGCCATGAATGTCCCAAGTGCCATCGTCATATGAGCATCGTGTCCGCATGAATGGTTGGCTTGAAATACGCCATCTACTTCCTGCCACAATGCGTCAATATCGGCTCTCACAGCGACTACTGGTGCGCCTTCCCCAATTTCACCGATTACCCCTGTACAGTCTTCAAATGTTCTCGTTTTACAGCCTAATTTCTTTAATAGATCTTCAATATAAGCAGTCGTATTTGTCTCTTCCCAGCTGATTTCTGGATGGGCGTGCAGATGTTCAAAGATGTCTGTCACGGTTTGTTTCATCTCGTTTGTCAAAGTTGTCATGAGAAGCCTCCTTGCTGACAGATAATCTGCCAAAACATTCTTTTAGTGAAATAATATTGATCTTAAATATCATCAGTGTTTATAATATAACACATCATTTGATTATTCTGAAAATTAAGTGAAATTTCGATCGGGACAAAGGGGTTTTGACAGATGAAAACAGCGACAGTATCAGCACCTGAGAAACAAAAAAGAAAACTTCAGATGCCGGATGCATATGTACTCTTATTTATGATTGCTTTAATTTGTACGATCGCAACGTATTTTGTACCAGCCGGTGAATTTGATCGAAAAACGTCAGGAGAAATCACAACAGCTGTTCCTGGCAGTTATCACCGTATAGATCAATCACCAGTTAGTCCGGTTGGTTTTTTTACAGCGATTCAAGAAGGGATGGTTGGTTCATCCTCTATTATTTTTCTGATTCTTTTTACTGGCGGAACCATTGCGATTTTGGAAAAGACAGGTGCCATTAACGGGATGATTCACAATGTCATCAGCCGGTTCCAAACGAAACAGCTATTGTTTATTTGTATTGTTGGCGGATTGTTTTCTGTACTTGGGACGACCGGAATTGTGGTGAACTCGGTCATTGGTTTTATTCCTATTGGAATCATTGTGGCACGTTCTTTAAAGTGGGATGCAGTGGCGGGAGCGGCGGTTATTTACATCGGCTGTTATGCAGGTTTTAACGCAACTATTTTGTCTCCATCTCCATTAGGTTTATCACAAACGATTGCAGAACTGCCGATTTTTTCTGGTATTGGTCTGCGTGTCATCATTTATCTTTGTTTTCTCCTATCTAGTATTGTGTACATCTATTTATATACAAAACGCTTGAAAAATAAAGAAAAGGGAAGCCTGCTTGGTGACGAGTGGTTTCCAGCTAAAGGGCTAGGAGGAGCTGATGCGGAATCTGTGGACAAGCCTGAATTCACCGGCAGACATAAGCTGATTTTAGCGGTGTGTGGTTTGTCGCTTGGGGGTTTTTTGTATGGTGCGCTTCAGCTTGGCTGGACCGATAAGGAAATGGCTGGTGTGTTTATTTTCATGGCCATTGCTGCTGGACTGCTTGGGGGATTAGCTGCCAATGATATTGCAAAAACGTTTATTGTCGGCTGTCAAAGCCTTGTATACGGCGCACTCATTGTTGGCATGGCACGCTGCATTTCAGTCATTTTGGAAAACGGCAAGCTGCTTGATACTGTGGTGAATGGGCTTGCGAGTATGCTGACAGGGTTTAGTCCAATCGCTGGTGCGATCGGCATGTATATCGCCAGTGCGCTCCTTCACTTTTTGATTTCATCAGGATCAGGAGAAGCGGTTGTCTTTATACCGATTCTTGCGCCGCTTGCTGATTTAATGGGTATCACGAGACAAGTAGCGGTAGAAGCAGTGATGCTCGGTGAAGGGGTGGTCAACTGCGTGAATCCGACTTCAGGTGTGTTGATGGCTGTCTTGGCTGCAAGTGGGATTCCATACGTGAAATGGCTGCGTTTTATGGTGCCGCTTGCGCTCATTTGGTTCGTCATCGGCCTTGTCTTTATTTGTATCGGTGTCATGATCAATTGGGGACCTTATTAAATAAGAGAGAAGCCACCAAAGAGTGTTTGGTGGCTTTTTTCTTATGAGAACATGTATGGGGACAGCGGTTTAAAACCACAATATGAGTGTTCACAAAATGGCTACATTATTTTTTTGAGCAATCCCCTTGCAAAAGTTTGTGAAGTGTTGCACAATAAGAATGTGAAATATTTCACATAAGAAAAACAACCTAGTTTTACTCAGGAGGATGAGATAAATGACAAACGAAAAAGTAAACAAAGTAGCACTTATTGGAGCAGGTTTTGTCGGCAGCAGTTATGCCTTTACATTAATAAATCAAGCAATCACAGATGAATTGGTAGTCATCGATTTGAATCAAGATAAAGCAATGGGTGACGTCATGGATTTAAACCACGGGAAAGCATTCGCCCCGCATCCTGTGAATACTTGGTATGGAGATTATGAGGATTGTCAGGATGCTGACATTGTATGTATCTGCGCTGGTGCAAACCAAAAGCCAGGTGAAACGAGACTTGATCTTGTTGAGAAAAATTTAAATATATTTAAAGGCATTGTAGACAATGTGATGAAAAGCGGATTCGATGGTATTTTCTTAGTTGCTACGAACCCAGTTGATATTTTGACATATGCGACTTGGAAATTCAGCGGACTGCCAAAAGAACGAGTGATTGGTAGTGGAACAACGCTTGATACGGCAAGATTCAGATACATGCTTAGTGAGTACTTTGAAGCAGCGGCGCACAATGTGCATGCGTACATCATTGGAGAGCATGGAGATACAGAGCTTGCTGTTTGGAGCCATGCGAATATCGGAAGTGTACCGATCACAGAATTAATGAAGAGAAATGACCAATACAAACAAGAAGATTTAGACGACATCATGGAGAATGTCCGTCATGCTGCTTACCAAATCATTGAGAAAAAAGGAGCGACTTATTACGGCGTAGCGATGAGTTTAGCCCGTATTACTAGAGCCATTTTACACAATGAAAACAGTATTTTGACTGTCAGCACTTATTTAGATGGGGAATACGGAGCAGAAGATGTCTACATTGGTGTACCTGCCCTCGTGAACCGAAATGGTGCAACAGAAGTGATGGAGCTCGCACTGAACGACACAGAAAAAGAAAAATTCGCACATAGTGTGAATGTGTTAAAAGAAATTTTAGCTCCTCATTTTTAATCAATCAAAGGCAACCTATCTGAGCAGAAAAGGATGAATCACTATGTGGCAGCAAATATATGATCCGTTTGGTAATGAGTTCGTCAGTGCATTGGTGGCCATGCTTCCAATCTTGTTTTTCCTACTTGCATTGACTGTATTTAAGTTAAAAGGGGTATTAGCCGCTTGTTTTACCTTGATCGTCAGTTTTGTAACAGCTGTTTTCTTCTTTCATATGCCAATTGAAAAAGCATTATCTGCTGTGGTGCTCGGTGTATCTAATGGGCTGTGGCCGATTGGATATATCGTCATCATGGCCGTGTGGCTCTATAAAATTGCTGTGAAGTCTGGAAAGTTTGATGTCATTCGTTCTAGTATTGCAGGAATTTCTCAAGATCAACGGTTACAGCTCTTATTAATTGGTTTTAGTTTTAACGCATTTTTAGAGGGAGCCGCTGGATTCGGTGTACCGATTGCGATTAGTGCCGCTCTTTTAACAGAGCTTGGGTTTAAACCACTAAAAGCCGCCATGCTCTGCTTGATTGCAAATGCTGCGTCTGGCGCTTTTGGTGCAGTAGGTATCCCAGTTATTACTGGAGCACAAATGGGGAATATGACGCCGCTTGAGCTGTCTCAAACCCTTGTGTACACCATTCCGTTTATTTCTTTCTGTATCCCATTTCTGCTGATTCTCATTGTAGACGGCTTTAAGGGAATCAAAGAAACACTACCAGCCTTGCTTGTTGTGAGTGGAAGCTATGCGATTCTGCAGGCTGTTACAATGGTCACGATGGGTCCTGAGCTTGCCAATATTATTTCAGCTTTAGCGAGTATGGGAATTTTGGCTTTATTTCTTCGAAAATGGCAGCCGAAACATATTTATCGTGAAGAAGGGGCACCAGCCATTGAGAAGAAACAAACGTATAGCGGTGTTGAGGTGCTGAAAGCATGGTCTCCGTTTTATATTTTAACTGCCGTCATTACTGTATGGAGCCTACCAGCTTTTAAAGCATTATTTGCTGAAGGAGGACCGTTTAACTGGACAACCATTTTAGTGAAAATGCCGTTTCTGCATCAGCAAATTGTGAAATTACCGCCAATTGCCCAAACAGAAACACCGATTGATGCGATCTTTAAAATTGATGTTATTAGTGCAACAGGTACCGCCATTCTAATTGCGGTGATGCTGACAGGGTTGTTCAGCAGACATATTACATTAAAAGAAGGGGCTGCCTGCTTAAATGCAGCGGTCAAAGAGCTTTGGGTCCCTGTTCTTACGATTTGTTTTGTCATGGGCTTTGCCAACTTGGCGAACTTTGCAGGCCTAAGTTCTGCTATCGGACTAGCACTTGCTAAAACAGGCGATTTATTCCCGCTTGTCAGCCCAGTGCTTGGCTGGATCGGCGTGTTTATTACGGGATCTGTTGTGAGTAACAATGCCTTATTTGGTAACCTTCAAGCAGTCACCGCTTCTCAAATCGGCTCTCAGGCAGGTTTGTTAATCGGGGCAAATACGACCGGTGGTGTAATGGCGAAATTAATTTCTCCACAATCTATCGCTATTGCAACAGCAGCTGTTGGAGAAACAGGTAAAGAATCTGAGCTCTTCCAAAAAACAGTGAAGTACAGCTTCATTTTGCTCGGCATCGTATGTATATGGACATTCATTCTTGCTCAATTTATATAGGTTGATCGATTGATTGAAAAATGAAAGACTGAGAGATTTCTCAGTCTTCAGATTGTTAACAAAGGGCTAAAATGTACTTTTTTTAGCCCTTTGTCTTCTTTTCAGCGTGAAAGAAAACCTTTTCAGTCTAGGAAGGACGAGCACTGGAGCGGAGCGAATTCGGTATTCGTGAGCACCAGAGCGCAGGACTGACAAAGAATGCGAGGGTTTGTCTACACGCTGAGACTGAGAGATTTCTCAGTCTTTTTTTTATGTGGATTCTCGTGTGACAAGCCGAGTAGGCAGTTGAATATGTTCACGTTGTAATGGTTTTTGATCTTGCAGCAGCTGAATCATTTGTTTGACAGACTGCTGGCCAAGCTCGACGATGGGGATGTCGATGGTCGTGATCGTTGGTGCTGTCACCTCGCAAATGTCTTGATTGTCATAACCGATCACCGCTACATCCTTAGGAATGTCATATCCATATGAAATGGCTTGTTTAATGAGGCCTGCTGCAACTTGATCATTGCCGGTGAAAATCGCATCCGGCGCATCCGGCATCCGGTGGATTAAGTCCATCAAACGAAAGCCGTCTTCAATGGTAAAAGCCTCGCCAAACAGCCAATCTTCTTTAAGCGGCAAACCGTGATCAGAAAGCGCATCAAGATAGCCTTGCTTTCTTTGTTTTTGTGCTTCACTGCTTTCTGTATCAAAGCAAAATCCAATGGATGTACGCCCTGATTGAATCAAGTAGTCAACCGCTTTATAGGCAGCTTCCCGCTCATCATATCCGATAATCGGAATGTCTGCTGTTTGATGATACTCATTTGCCATGACGATCGGGCCGTTTGATAAAAATGGCTCGATTGTTTCCCACTTATTTTCTAACGCCCCCAATATGACACCATCTACTTCTTTTCTTTTTAATAATTGAAGCCCTTCAAGTTCTACTGATTCTTGATAAAACGTCTGGAGCACGATGGCTTTATACCCTTGATCCAGTGCTTCCTTTGAAATGCCTTTAATCAATTGTGCAAAAAAAGGATGGTCCACAGCTGGAACAGACACAGCAATGGTTTTTGTCTGATGTGACCGAAGGGTGCGGGCTGCTGAGCTTGGTGTATACTCCATTTCCTTCATCACCTGTAAAATGTGCTGGCGCTTTTCTTCGGATACATATGGATGGTTGTTCAGCACCCGAGAAACAGTGGTCGTTGAAACCCCGCAGCGTTTGGCAATTTCATAAATTGTACACATATTAACAAATCCTTTACACAAAGTTATTGTTCTGAAATCGATAACATCATTTACAATGTGAAACAAGTTAAATATTAACAAATGGAATTGATTAATTGGAGGGAATGGAATGCAAATATTGACGAAGATATCAGGTAAAAGCAAGGATTATCTACCGTTGCTGGATATGATCAATCAAGGTGTTCAAGTAAAGGCTGATTCAGTTGAAAAGAATCTAGCGAATGATAAGCTTGCTGCGTTCCTTGAGCAAGATATTGCGCGTACAGGTTTGGAAAAAATTCTCTTCCATTATAAACAAAATAAGGAAAAAAAGATACCGTTCCTGCCGGTCGATAAACTGATTTCAGAGGATGAGATCGATGATATTATGCAGGTGCTGAAAGAAGTATTAAGTTCAGGCCGTTTTACATCAGGCCCTTATATTCCAAAGTTTGAAAAGACGCTCGCAGCGTACTTAGGGAAAAAATATGTCATTGCCACATCAAGTGGAACAGATGCCTTGATGATCAGTTTAATATCAGCAGGCGTCCATCCTGGAGATGAGGTCATCCTGCCTGCCAACAGCTTTGCTGCAACAGAAAATGCAGTGCTTGCGATTGGTGCGATTCCAGTCTATGCCGATATTGATCCAGACACCTACTGCCTAGCGGCGAATGAAATAGAAAAGCATATCACAGATAAGACAGTATGTATTCTCCCGGTTCATTTGTATGGAAAGCAAGCGGATATGAAGGCCATTTCGACGATTGCAAAACGGCATGGTCTATCGATCATTGAGGATGGCTGTCAGGCGATTGGCAGCAGCGGGCTTGGGGCATTTGGGGATGGACTTGTTCTCAGCTTTAATCCTTACAAAAACCTTGGAGTTTGCGGGAAGGCAGGAGCCATCGCAACAAATGATGAAGCCCTAGCAGAAAAATGCATGGAAATCAGCTATCACGGTTTTGAACCAGGAAAGAAAAACGTGAAGCGCAGTGACTATGGCTTTAATTCTAAGATTGATAACTTACAGGCCGCAATCGGGCTAGAACGAATGAAATATTTAGGTTTACAAAACTTTAAACGTTTTTACTTGGCAAAGAGATACATAGATCAGCTGCAAACGCTGGAAGATGAAGGCTATATAAAGCTTCCGAAGCTGACAGACGATCATGTATGGCATCTATTCCCGATCAGAGTGGTGAAGGGAAGCCGAGATGAGCTGGCAGAGAAATTACTGGAAATGGGCATAGAAACAGATGTCTATTACCCGATTTTATCGCATCAGCATCAAACGAATCTTGTTTCTCAAAAGTATAGACAAACGGAACTACCACATACGGAAAAAGCCGTACAGCAATTACTCCACTTGCCGCTTTACCCAGGAATGCCGCTGCAAGATCAGGAGAAAGTCATCGAGGGGGTCCATCATGTTATCAAATCTTCCATTCAATAAAAAGCTTGTGCATCAACCGCAACATCCGCAGTGGATCGTCTTCTGTGATTTCGATGAGACCTATTATTCTCACGGAATGACCGAGGAGCAGAGAGAGGATGTAAAACGGCTGGAAGCTTTTGTGGCAGAAAAGAGCGAAGCCGGACAGCTCATGCTGGGCTGGGTGACGGGAAGCAGCCTCGATTCTGTTACGAGCAAAATGGAGAAAGGCGGTTTCTATCAATTCCCGCATTTTATTGCGTCGAATTTAGGAACTGAAATCGTGTATACATCAGATGGGAAATTTGGACAGCCGGATGCAGAATGGATGAAACGGCTTGATGCACAAGGCTTTTCAGACGAAAAAATTGAAGATATTCTGCAAGCCGTACGTGAAAAGGGGATTACCCTTAGGCCGCAAACGCAGCTAGGCAGCTCTGGGTATAAAAAGAATTTCTATTATCAGGAGCAGGATGAACGAACAGATCTCCATCATCTATCGTTCATCCAAACACTTGCGAAGGAGCGGGGTGTGGCGGTGAACATCAACAAATGCAACCCACTTGCGGGTGACCCTGCGGATTGCTATGACGTTGATTTTTTACCAGTGGGAACAGGGAAGGATGAAATCGTTCGGTTTATGCTGAATCAATATAACCTGTCAAAAGATAAGGGCTTTGCTTTTGGTGATAGTGGGAATGATCTGCGGATGCTTCAATCCGTCACACACGGCTTTCTTGTCCAAAATGCAACAGCCGAAGCCAAACGGCACCATCATCAAATTTGTCATCATGGGTATGCAAAAGGAATCTATGAAACATTGAAAACAGTGATGTATAAACATGAGGAGGCACATTCATGAAGAAAATTGGAATTGTTGGAGCAGGGAATATTGCAAAAGCACATGCTAGAGCATTATCAACGATCAAAGGTGCAGAATTATCTGGGGTCTATGACTTGCACGAATCCGTTGCACAAGGATTTATTAAACAGTACGGCGGACGGGTGTATTCCAGTATCGAAACACTAGCGGATGCATCAGATGGATTGATCATTGCTTCCCCTAACTTCTGTCACAAGGACCATGCCCTTCAGGCGCTTAGAGCGGGACAGCCGATTTTATGCGAAAAACCGATGGCTGTATCGTTAAAAGAAGCGAAGGAAATGGTGGAGACAGCCAAACAGTTCCAGGTTCAAGCCAGTATGGGCTTTAACTATCGCTATTTATCCTTTGTGAATATTTTGAAGAACTTGATTGCCAATGGTGAATTAGGACGCGTTTTGACAGTACGGACACATTTTAAGAAAAATAGTGCCCTTAGAAGAAAGACATTTTCGTGGAGAGACAGCGGTGAAAGTCTGCGTACAAGTGGTGCATTAGGAGATTTAGGGATTCATTTGATTGATATGCTGTGGTACTTATTTGGCAGTGAAATGAAAAAAGAATCCCTTAATACGAAGATGCTGACACATGTAAAGGAAAAGGAAGAGAAAAAGGTACAGGTCGATGACCATACCGAAATTTTTGGGCAAATGGAGAATCAAGTGTTCTTTCATTTGGTGACGTCCAAAAGTACGCAGCCCGAGGAATGTGGATTTAGTGTAGAAGTAGTGGGGCATGACAAGGTTTTTAAATACCATACAAACATGAAAAACGAATATGAGATCAGTGATGGCTTGTGTGTAGAGCGTCATCAAATGCCGCAAACATTGCTGACAGATCCGCCGAATGAATTTTATGGATGGTCTGATACATTCCGTGATCAGCTGATGCATTGGGTAAATACAAACTCATATCCATCTCATATGAAGGTAGCTGATTTTGAAGATGGTTATCGCGCGCAGGCTGCGCTGAATACATGCTTCGAGAGGGAAGAGGCTGTCGTCTCTGCCCGTGCATATTAATGAAGAGGTGGAGCGGAGGATATCATGACTCCGCTCCTTTTTAGAGGAAGTGAAAAGATGAAAAAGGTGTTTTATTTTGGCTGTATCTTTTATTTTTTTATTGGGACCATTCATGTGTTTTTTGGCAGTTTAACGCCTTATTTGCTGTCTAGTTATGAGAAGGGTCCTGGGGAATTATCTTCTTTAATCTTCTTTCAGTTTATTGGCTTTTTGACAGGCGTTCTTTTGTCGCCCATTCTTGTGAGGAAAAAAGGCTACGGCGCTGTTTTGACGATGGGATTGCTGCTGATGATCGGAGCGCTTCTTCTTGGCCTTTTGGTGCCAGGTTGGACGATTCTTGTGGTGGCAGGTTTTTTCCTTGGGAGCGGTGCAGGCAGTCTTGAGACGACGGCCGGGGCGTATGTGATTTCAATGGCAAACAGTGCAAAGCGAATCAGCATCATGGAGGTCTTTTTTGGATTAGGTGCGCTATTATTTCCTCTATTGATTCTGCTGACTGTGACAGAGGAAACGTGGCATTATGTGTTTTTATTTCAAGTCGGTGCACTGACTTTTTTTCTCATGCTCTGGCTTACCTTTATGAATAAACTCCCTCGTGGGCAGATGGCGGCTCCTGTTCAAGACATGAAGAAACCGTCCTTGCTGTTTGATCGAGGGAATCGAATGATTGTGGTGCTTATGATCTGTTTTGCGTTTTTCTACGCAGGAATTGAAACGAACTTTGCGAACTTTTTACCGTCGATCATGCTGGAAAAAGGGGGAGACAACTGGGGTCTTTTTGCGGTCTCTACTTTTTGGACAGCGATCGTCATTGGCAGAACTGTCATTGCGAGAAAAGCCGATCAGCTGCATCCGCTGCGTTTTTTAAAACTAAGTGCAGCACTTATGATTGTGCTGCTCGCCGTATTTGCTCTAGCCACCCACATCGCTGCGCAGCTGATTCTTATCTTTTTCATCGGTCTGTGCGCAGCTGGCATGTTCCCCATTGCCTTGACGGCTTCTGCATTAATGATTGAAAATGCCATCGACGAGGCAACGAGTTATTTTATTGCCGCCGCTAGTTTAGGTGGAGCCTGTTTGTCCTTTTTGATTGGGTTTAGCCTTGAGTGGGCAGGTGCGGCAAGCGCCGTCTTTGTTTTCGCCTTTTTAGCTGTTCTCCTTTTTGCGGCTGCCATTCAAATGAATCGATCTCGGAAAAAAGAAACCATACCCACACAGCCGCCGGCGATGAAAGCCGATCGATAAGCAGCTGATCTGGTGGCTCCTCCTTTTGTATAGCTTATCTTCAGAAAAGGTGACGAAGGACTTGTACTAAAACAACGAAAGCGTGAATAACATGTACAAGTCAGCATCAAAAGGAGGACGTCTATGTGGCGGTGTTTTTTGGTTATATCTTTTTAGGGTTGTCACTTTCAGCGCCTGTTGGGCCAGTCAATGCAGCCCAAATCGACAGAGGGATTAAAAGTGGATTTTGGCACGCTTGGATTTTTGGTGTGGGGGCTATGGCTGCGGATATTGTCTATATGATCCTCATCTATTTTGGTGTCGCCCAGCTTTTGACTGCACCTCTTGTGAAAACCTTTTTGTGGCTGTTCGGCTTTTTCGTTCTGACCTATACCGGTATTGAAAGCCTTCGTAAAATCAATTTGCATGAAAGCCCAAAGAAGGACGGAGGAAACACGTCGATCGGGCATTCGTTCATGACGGGATTTTTTATTTCCCTTTCCAATCCGCTTAGTATATTATTTTGGCTTGGGATCTATGGCAGTATTTTAGCCAATACGATTGAAAAGTACGGGGCATCTCAAATGCTGATGTACAGCATCGCTATTTTCATCGGCATGCTCTTATGGGATTTCTGTATGGCGCTGCTCGCCAGTACGTTTAGACGATATTTAAATGAACGGATTTTGCACGGCTTATCCGTTCTGGCAGGTCTCTCTTTACTCGGCTTCGGTGCTTACTTTGGATATCAAGGGATCATGGCGCTCATTGGATAGAATGGTTGATAAGAAAAAGGGCTAAAATCTAAATCATTTTAGCCCTTTTTCATATTTGACAATAATAGGACACTCTTCAATAATGATGGAAGATACATAAAATTGAAGGAGTTTTTGCCATGCGTATGTTCCTGCCAGCATTCAACTATGTGTGTATGCTGATTTTGTCTGTGATCACAGCGACATTCGTTTATACCATGTTGTTTGCCCCACCTGAATCCAGATTCAGTTATGTGGAGGTCACCAGTCTTTTTATTTTGATCGCTTATGTCCTATTTGCTGCACCTATCCAAATGGTTTTACACCGTCATCCTGAGAAGTTTCGGCGCCGTGATTTATTGGTTTATTTTATCGGGGCGTGGGTGGTTTGTTCGGCGCTTGCTTTATGGATTGATTATGGTGTTGTCGTCTTTATTAGCTACAAAGTTTATCTATTTAGCTTTTGCGCGGCCTTTATTTATTGGCTGCTTGATTCAGTCTTTTTAAAGAAGAAGAATCAATCATAAAGGTTTTTCCCGTTTTTTCTCCTGAAAATGAACGTGTATGACCTTCGAGAATCCGCTTGATACAAAAGCAAGAGCCGTCATCAGAAGGACCCAGTATAGATTGCTAAGGTCAAATCCAGTATAAACGAAGATGAAAATCATCGAGATCACGGACGTTAATATGAGGACAGGCCATATCCGTTTAAATAGCAGATAACCAACAAATCCCCAAAGGAAAGCCATCACTGGTAGTGTAAATAAGATCAGATACATCGGATGGAGAAAAAGAAGACGCATGTCATTCACCCATTTCTTTTATGATGACCGACTCTATTAGATAGAGGCGGCTAAATGATGATATGCAGAAGCATACTCATACATGATTAGATAAATGGAAGTGAATTCCTGCTTCATCCGGCAAATCAACCACCTTGTGAATGTCCAGTGAAAGTCGTTGAAGGACAGTCACCACAGCTTTTTCCTCCTCATAGGCTATGGAGAAGACGCTAAAACGAGGTGGAAAAAAATGGCCCAGCTGTATGCAAAAAGTTGCCTTGATCAAAATCTACGATCACTAGATGAATGGAAGCAGGATGCTTTCACACAGTTTGGAGAAATGGTCGGGGATGAGGCAGATACATTTCCGTGTGTACCAGGCAGACAAGGATTTTTTCTCGATCATTTGCGTTATGGATTTGTCGGTGATCCGCGGGGAGAAGAGGCCGTGAATGAATTAGCAGAGCTTTTAAGGGAATACCAAAGCTGCTCTAGGGAAACCGGTCAATATGCTTCGTTCATTTGCTTTTTTGAAACACCGCAGGATATGAAGGAGTATTCGCTCGAAGAGTATGAGGAGCAGTTTTGGTCGATGGTTCAGCAATTACATCAAAAGGATGAAATGAAATGGCCAGAGGAAATTCCATCAGATCCTGAAAATCATGAATGGGAATTTTGTTTTCATGGGGAGCCTTATTTTATTTTATGTGCGACACCAGCGCATAAGCTAAGAAAAAGTCGTCACTTTCCTTATGTGATGTGGGCCTTTCAACCAAGGTGGGTGTTTGAAAAGATGAACGGTTCCACCACATTTGGTCAAAAAATGAGTAAACTCGTTCGGAAGAGGCTGAAGGCGTATGATCAAGTAGATGTACACCCAGCATTAAAATGGTATGGGGATCAGAAAAATTTAGAATGGAAACAATACTTTCTCTCAGATGATGAGGCGGAGAAACCAGCCTCCGCCAAATGTCCATTTACTGCTTTAAAAAACATGATGAAATTATGATGCGGCCTGATCCTGTTTCCACTTTTTTCTCATAAAGAGTACCATGATGCCAATGACAGCAATGATTCCAAGGCTAATAAAAAAGCCAGGTCGTCCGCTTGCCTCTGTCAGAGTACCTGAAACAGCTGCACCAATTAAGATCAGGGCAAGAACCATTTCGCACGTTTGGCGAGTGGATGGCTTTGACAGCTTTTTGCTTGAAAGCAGAATAAACACCCATGTGTACAAAAGAGTTAAACCGGCTGCCGTTGTGAGATGCTCGTAAATGTGTTTGGACAAAAAGAGTGCCAGCAAAATCGAGACAATCAACCCTGTAGCAGTTAAAAGAATTGAAGACCATCTGACATGAGATGGTTCTTTTTGTTTAAAACAAGCAGGTGCATCCTGATGCTCCGACATCGTGCCAAGCAGTGTTGTGACCGCATAGAGGGAGGCAACCAATGTGGAAAACCCCGCAATAATGAAAATGCCATTAAAAATATGAAGGAAAATCGATAAATGAAATGGCTCCAGTGATGTAATAAATGGACTGCTATTCTCGTTAAAGGCTGTCACTGGAACAAGCAAAAGCGCAAGTCCGATGGAGACGATATAAATGACAGCAAGAATGATCAGCATCACACGTCCAGATTTTGCGGCGTCTTTCGGGTCTTTTAAATGAACCGCCATCAGCCCCATGATTTCAATCCCCCCGAAAGCATAAAACGCATAAATTAGACCATTCCATAAACCGAGCGGACCGAGCGGCATCCATTCGTGGTCTTTATTTGGAAGATGAAGGGTGGGCCTATGCTCTGTGAGAATGCCACATAAAACAAGAACCGCAAGAATCATAAACAGCAGAATCGCCCCGGTCTTCAGCACGGCAAGGACATTTTCCGTCTTTTGAAAAGAAGAAAGCCCAATGATAATCACAAGCAGGGCAAGAGCGGAATAAATCGCTGAAAACACCCATAGTGGAATGGATGGAAACCAGTGACGAGTAAAAAGAGAAATCGCCGTCAGCTGACTCCCTGTGATGAGCATTTCTGAAAACCAATACACCCAGCCATTACTAAAACCCGCCCAGCGCCCATAGGCTTTTCGGGCATAGGAACAAAATGATCCCTTATCTGGGTTTTCGGCTGTCATCGCAGCCAGGTGTTTAAAGACGAGATATGTGCCGACTGCCGCAAGCAAAAATGAAATGCAGACGGAGTAACCGGACTTTGTAATGGCGATGCTGGAACCAAGGAAGAAACCAGTGCCGATTGTACAGCCGACTCCGATAAGAGAAAGCTGCCACCAAGATAAAGATTGTTCTTCTTTCAATGCATGTGCAACACCTTTCTGATTCAATAGCATTAGCTTGTGACCGCCTCTTTTTTTTATACATGATCAAGAGGACGTTTTGGGCATACTGTCAACATGGAAAGGAGTGCATGTGATGAACGGAGAATACGTGATTTTACCAAAGGATGGGCTTGGTTTTCGGTTAGGAAAAGGACAATGTATGCGAGTGGTTGATGTCGAAGGGCAGCAAGTAGCAGATGTGATGGCCTATCATGAAAAGGATTTTTATGAAAAATTTGATCAAGGCGCTACAATGGACAGCCTATTCTCTTCCAAGGTGAAAAAGGGAGATCAGCTTTATTCTAATTTATATAAACCAATGTTTACGGTCATTGAAGATACAGTTGAATGTCATGATTTATATATGCCTGCGTGCCGGCAAGAAATGTATCAGCTCTTATATGGGCGTACGCACCTAGAGGTCATGCATACATGCTACGATAATCTCAGGACGGCCTTTGAGCCATTCGGGATTCCAAAAGAGGATATGTATTATCCTTTTAATGTCTTTATGAATACAGTCATTGATGACAAAGGAAAGTTGTCTGTCGAGCTGCCAAAATCGCTCTCCGGTGATTACATCCGCCTGCGTGCAGAAATGGACCTCATTGTCGCGGTGTCTGCATGTCCTGCCGACATTGGAAAATGCAATGGCTCAAGCTGTACATCCATCCGAGTGGAGATCGATTGAAAAGGAGAGACCAGTCAAAGCGGCTAGGTCTATTTCGTTTGTGAATGTTTGATCATTTATGAAAAAGGGGAACGTCTAAAAAATATCCTTTATCAAAACATGATATAATAAAGTGGCTAAAATCGTAGGTAAATCAATTGAAATGGAAGTAAAACCTGTTCTCTTCATGTAGAGGATGCTTAGGAGGAAAAGTGTATGAGTTTGCAGAAAAAAATCAGCCAAGAGTTGCATGTGCAGCCCTCAATTGACCCAAAGCAGGAGATCGAAAAACGGGTTGGATTTCTAAAGGCTTACTTGAAAAAGACCGGTGCAAAAGGATTCGTTCTCGGTATTAGCGGCGGACAGGATTCAACGCTTGCCGGCCGTCTCGCTCAGCTCGCTGTAAGTGAGCTTCGTCAAGAAGGAAAAGAGGATGCTGTCTTTATTGCAGTCCGTCTTCCGCATGGCACGCAGCAAGATGAAGACGATGCGCAGCTGGCTCTATCATTTATTCAGCCGGACAAGTCTTGGAAATATGATATCGCGCCTGCCGTGACGGCATTCAGTGAACAATACCAAAAGGAAACAGGCGGTGCGCTGTCTGATTTTAATAAAGGGAACGTCAAAGCACGCATGAGAATGATCGCACAGTATGCCGTCGGTGGACAGGAAGGCTTACTTGTCATTGGAACGGATCATGCAGCCGAAGCTGTGACGGGCTTTTTCACGAAGTATGGGGATGGCGGTGCAGATGTCCTTCCGCTCACAGGTTTAACGAAACGCCAAGGACGGTTGCTGCTTGAGACCCTTCAGGCGCCGGAGCGATTATACTTAAAGAAACCGACAGCCGATCTGCTGGATGACAAGCCTCAGCAAACGGATGAAACAGAACTTGGTATTACGTACAATGAAATTGATGATTACTTAGAAGGAAAACCAGTTTCAGATCAAGCAGCAGAAGCGATTGAAAAACGTTATGTTCAATCAGAACATAAACGTCAAGTGCCAGCTTCTATGTTTGATGACTGGTGGAAATAAAATAAGTGACCTCTCCAGAAGATGGAGGGGTTTCAGGCTGTCGAGAAAATCTCGACAGCTTTATTTTTTCCTTAAAGTTTCCATATCCAAATTTTATAATAGAGATACAACATCAATCTGTAAAGGATTTATCCGATCGCCGCATTTCTGGTGTCATCGCACATAGACGCTTTCATCGAACAAGAGGAAATTCCAGTATCATTTTGAACATGATCATTACATATGCCCAAATGGTGAAAAGCTATCATATACGACAACTGACCGAAAAGGTTATAGGTACTATAAATCAGACCCTAAAAAATGCGTTTCTTGTCCTTTCCTTGAAAGCTGTACAAGATCGAAAAATTATCAAAAAGTGATCTCAAGACATGTATGGGAGGAACAAGAAGAAAAGATTAGACAAAATCGTCTGTCTATCTCTGGAAAAAAATATATAAAAAGAGAAAAGAAAAAATAGAGCGAAGCTTTGCAGATTCAAAACAACTGCATGGGCTTCGCTACTGTTGGTTGAGGGGAAAACAGAATGTGAGTGTGCAAGTTCTCCTCACAGCTACGTGCCAGAACATGAAAAAGATTGCCACAGACCTAGCCAAGCTAGGCTAGGTCTGTGGGAGGCCTTTTTTATTTATTGTTGCTTAACAGTAATTTTTAAGGTATTTTTACAGTATATGCTAAATTAATAAACATAATATTTACGCCTACATCAACTTTCTTATATTTGTTTTTAACTGCCCATGCAACAGCACCAGAAGTTCCAGCAGTAATAGCCGCAGCGGCTCCAGCACCCCATGGTCCAGCAGCAGCAATTCGACTTGTGTACCAACCGATATATCCGGCTGCAAATCCACCTGCTACTATGGCATTCATGCTTCTAACTTTCGGTCCTAATTTGAGGTGTAAACCTACAAAACCTAATGTCTGCATGTCACCTTTTTTCTCATTCTCTTCAAAACTAAATTCTTCTGATTTCATTGAAGTTATTAGTAGACTGTCGTGTTCTGAAATTCCCATTTCCATAAGGGTTTCTTTATCAGCTGTAAAATGAATATTTCCATCCGCATCTAATTCAAAGAAATTAGATAGTTTCTCTGCTAATTCCAATTGTTTTTGATCTACACTGACTGGGGGGGTCTCATTATTACCTTGACTGGCATGACTAATCATTGGAGAAGAGAAACCAAATGTAATAGTAAGCACACATAACACTACTAGAAATTTTTTAAACATACGTGCCACTCCTATTTGTTTTTTGGGGTAACGCATACATGATATTTCCTTCTATTGGGGTGGAATACTTAGAGGTTAAGGAGAGTAATAAAATGTATTTATTCTTATTTACTTTGATTTATTGTGTAATCACACAAATGTTGAGTTTTTCCTTTGAGATGTCTTTTGGTGTGTACTTGATAGGGTTAGCTTTAATCAAAGGACTTTCCAGTGGGGAAATTAAAGACATCTTTAATTTCAAAAAGACAAGTGACGTGTTCAAAGAAAACAGATTTATAGATTCTTTGATGGAATTGTTTTCTTTGGTAATAGTGTTTATTAATGCATACTTAATTGATTATGAACCATTCTCTCCCTTTGAGTTTGTTTATACTTTTTTCTTGCTTGTAGTTCTGTACAGGTTCCTATTTTGGGGGATCATAAGAGAGTCTAAAAAATGGTTGCATAAAGAGTCATAAGAGACATGGGCTTATAAAAATCACTCACTTTCTTTGATACATTCCAATGCTACCATTTATTTCTATATAATTGGTAATATGGTGGGAATTTTATTTTTCAGTTGCGGTGTCCGCAATAAAGGTTCTTTTAATTGGGAGGAGAAATTTCGAATAGAGAAGAATTAGATTGTCAATTATCGCTAATGAACAGGCTGGAGAGCCTGTTTTTTTTAAAAAAAAATATTATGTTTTTGTTGAAAAATTCCATTTTGCTTGCGGTGTCCGCAAGCATTTTTTTTATTATTCAGTGCTTCATTTTGACGGATTTTTTTTTGTGATAAAATCCAGTCACTGCGGAGGTGAAGCATGTGAAGGTAGAAGTAGGAATAAACCTGTTTGAGATAGGGTTTCTCATTCTAGGTGTTTCAGTTTTGTTTTTAATCAAAGCTAATGAGGAACGAAAACGAAAAAGAAAGAGCTAGGCTGCTTCTTGAAAGGCGCTTGACGGAAATCAAGAGATTTTAACACTCACATAGAGGCTTACTTAAAAATTTCAGTTGAGATCGCTCAGATTTGGTTCTGATCGCTTTTTTTGTTTAGGTATTAAAAGTAGGGGTGGTGTGTCAAAAACGCTTATAAGGGCTTTAAATGTGTTTTTTCGTTCTGAGACCTCTCCAGAAGATGGAGGGGCCTTTTTATGTCAAATTTCAGCTGAATTTGACAGAATGAATCGAAAATGGTTCATTAATTAGTAGAACGATATACATAAGTCTGTTTGACTAAATAAAGGATGAATTGAATAATAAGTGGTGAAATAATTAGTTCGATTCACTTAATTTCTCATCAAAAGACAGTATTTTCAGAAAAAATGATTGACGATAAAAACGAATGCGCTTACAATGAAAACACATTCCAAAAAGTGAAATTGAATTCCACTAGACGGAATAAAAGGAGTCGTTCATCTCCAAATAAGTGGCTAAAGGAATGATTCACACAATGAAAAATCGAAGTGCACTGGAAATATACAAAGAAGGAGGCGCTTGGTGGGAGACTGAGATTAGTCATATTCAAAAAAATTCAATTGAACTTCGGGGCTATCCAATTGAAGAGCTTATTGGTGAATTGTCGTATCCACAAATGCTTTATTTACTGCTTGTTGGTGAATTACTAGATGATTCGAAGGCAGCTCTTTTTGAAAGTGTTCTGGTCGCAGGTGCGGATCATGGGCCAAGGGCACCGTCTATTGCAGCGGCAAGAATGGCGGTTACATGCGGCATTTCGTTTAATTCCTCTGTTGCAACAGGGGTGAATCTATTAGGTGATATTCATGGCGGAGCCGGAGAAAAGGCGATGCGTATGTTATACGAAGCCAAAGCGGTTTATGATGCACAAAAAGATATGAAGTCTGCTGCAAAGCAAGTATGTCAGACGTGGTTAGCTCGCAAGGAAAAAATTCCAGGAATCGGTCATCAGCTGCATGATGATGATCCGAGAGTGAGACGGCTGTATGAGCTGAGTCAAACATATGTGCAACAAGGTGATATCAGCGGAACGTACTTACGGTTAGCTGAGGCGATTAGACATGAACTAGAACAATTAAAAGGGAAAAAAATCACGATGAACATAGATGGTGTATCTGCTGCGATCCAATGTGAATTAAACATTCCAGCTGAAGCGGCAAAAGGCATCTTTTCCTTATCCAGAGGAATGGGCATCGTGGCGCATGCATATGAAGAGCTGACAAAAGGTGCCCTAGTGAAAGGCCCTTGTCCGAATGAAGAAAGACTGGTTCGTTATGCGGGGGTCGGGACGCGTCACTTGAAGGAGGGTGAGAAAATTTGAGTGAATTGAAAGCGTTGTCATATATAAACGGCGAATGGCTGGATGCAAACCATGTCAAAGAAGACATTATCAATCCATACACTGGGGAAATGATCGGTACATCCTATCTTGCCTCCTCAGAAGATATAGAACAAGCGCTTTCTATTGCGCAGCAAGCTAAAAAACAAATAGCGGCAATATCAGCATTAGAACGTTCAACGCTTCTAACAAAGGCAGCCGCCTTATTGGAAGAACAAAAAGAGCATTTTGCAAAACTCATTTCTTTAGAATTAGGCAAACCGCTTAAAAATACAAGAGATGAAGTCTCACGATCAATTGAAACGCTGGCGCAGTCAGCCGAAGAAGCCAATCGACTAATCGGTGAGACCATTCCTGGCAATGTATCTTCCCGTGGACAGAGAGCAATGGCGATGACATTTAAAGTGCCGGTTGGGGTTGTGCTGGCGATTACGCCTTTTAATGCGCCTCTCAACTTAATTTGTCACAAAATCGGTCCAGCTTTTGCGGCAGGGAATGCGATTATTTTAAAACCAGCACCGCAAACATCAGCTGTTGCCACAGCGTTTGTTAAGCTCCTGCTTGAAGCAGGGTTTCCTGAAAAGAGCCTGCAGCTTGTGATTGGAGGAGTAGACGCCGGCAGACAGTTAGTCACTGATGAAAGAACCAATCTTGTTTCTTTTACTGGTGGTGCGGTGGGCGGAGAACATATTTCAAACTCGGCTGGATTAAAAAAGGTACTGCTGGAACTCGGAGGAAATGGAGCGACGATTGTTCATCATGATGCAGATATCGAGCAAGCCGCATCTCTTTGCGCTAAAACGGGCTTTAGCAACTCTGGTCAAAGCTGTATTTCTGTTCAAAGAATTTATGTTCACAAGCAAATTTTGTCGACATTTACTGAGACACTTAAACAAAAAGTAGAACAGCTCGTCGTTGGAGATCCGCTGTCTAGTGAAAGTGATATCGGCTGTATGGTTGATGTACAAGCAGCAAAACGTGTGGAGGCATGGATACAAGAGGCAGAGAAAATGGGTGCCGAGCTTCTATCTGGAGGACAACGAAATGGCGCAAGCATCACACCGGCTATTTTGCTAAACCCTCCAAAACAAGCCAAGGTTGTCTGTGAAGAAGTGTTCGGTCCAGTTGTCAGTGTCCTTCCATACGAGGAACTGGATGAGGCAATCAAAGAAGCAAACGATAGTCGATACGGTCTGCAGGCAGGCGTCTTTACGAATCAACTGGATATTGCGTTACACGCAGCAAAAGAGCTTGAAACTGGCGGCGTTGTCATCAATGGGACATCGAATTTTAGGCTGGATCATTGGCCATATGGCGGAATTAAACGAAGCGGTATTGGAAGGGAAGGCCCGCGTTTCGCCATCGAGGAGATGACCGAAACCAAAATGGTTGTGCTGCCAAATGGGCTATAAAGGGGGCAGATGGATGTGAATATCTTTCAGCAAAAGGTAAAGATTGCGCAGACAGGCGGTCAACCGATGATTTGTACGCCGCTCATTGGACAAACAAAGGAAGAATTGTTTCTTGAAGTTGAGGTGTTAGCTGAGAAGAAACCTGATGTGATAGAGTGGCGAGCGGATTTTTTCAATCACCTCAATGACAAGGAACAAGTCATCGACACCCTGAAAGGGATGATTGAAAAGGCAGGTAGCATCCCATTTTTATTCACCATTCGTTCTGAAAAAGAGGGCGGCGAATGCATCTCACTCTCAGAGGATGAAAAGGTTTCCCTGCTTGTCGAGCTTTGTGCCACTCAGCTTGTGGCTGCCGTTGATTTTGAATTAATGCATGATGTCTCGCATATCCAGCAAGTCAGTCAGGCGGCTAAGAGAAACGGGGTCATCTTGATTGTGTCGTACCACGATTTCCATCGTACCCCGGAGGCAGATCGGCTCGTGGAGCTATTCACCAATGCAGAATCGGTTGGCGCCGATATCGCAAAGATCGCCGTCATGCCGCATTCCTATGAGGATGCACTGACACTGCTCTCTGCGACAGGCAAGGCGAAAAAGCATCTGTCCATCCCCGTTATTTCGATGGCGATGGGAGAATATGGTGCCTTCACAAGAATGGTAGGTGGACTCTTTGGGTCTGTCATGACCTTTGCTGTAGGGAAAGAAAGCTCGGCACCTGGACAAGTTGCGATACAGGATTTGAATGCCGTTCTATCGATTGTGTTTTCAAAGAATCAGTGAGTAGCAGATTCATAGCTGCACCGTGAGAGGAGAGAAACATGAAGAAGAATATATCTACACAGGTCATTCAGTATTTAGAAAATCGAGGAGTTGAGCATATCTTCGGTCTGTGCGGTCATACGAATATTGCTTTTTTATCAGCCCTAGAAAAAAGCCGTATTCAATTTGTGAATGTTAGACATGAACAGATAGCGGCGCATGCAGCAGACGGTTATGCACGAGCGAAAAAACAGACGGCTGTTGTGCTCAGTCACTTAGGTCCTGGACTCACCAATGCGGCAACAGGCGTAGCGAATGCCGCACTCGATTCCATTCCAATGGTTGTCATTGCAGGAGATGTTCCAAGTCATTACTACGGAAAGCACCCACACCAAGAAATCAATCTTCATTCCGATGCTTCTCAATACGAAATTTATCGCCCATTTGTGAAAAGAGCATGGCGAGTCGACATTCCAGAATTATTTCCAGAAATTTTATCAAAAGCGTTTCAGTTAGCTGAAAGCGGCCGCCCTGGGCCAGTCCTGATTTCAGTTCCGATGGATGTGTTCTCAAAAGACTTAGATGTGTCGTTATTTGAACAAATCGCTCATCATACACACACCGTTGAAAAACCATCTATTGATGATCAAACAGCGAATCGGATATTAGATCGATTGCTGCAGGCAGACAAACCGCTCTTATATGTAGGGGGAGGCATTTTACTAGCCGATGCAGCAGAAGAGTTAAAGGCATTTTCTGACCATTTGAGCATCCCTGTTGCCCATTCTCTGATGGGGAAAGGGGCGATGCCGGATGATCATCCAATGACCCTTGGCATGACAGGATTTTGGGGAACGAAATTTATCAATGATCAGTGTAAAGAAGCGGATTATATATTGGCATTAGGCACCCGTTTTGCTGAAGCAGATGCGAGTTCGTGGGAATCGGAGTATACGTTCAATTTCCAATCAACCAAGCTCATTCATATTGACATTGATCCGAATGAAATTGGCCGGAACTATCCTGTTGAAATTGGAGCGGTAGCAGATCTCAAGCAGGCGTTGACTGTACTCAATCGTGTGGCGAAAGAAAGGCTGCCAGAAGGTCTGGATCGCCCTCAATTGAAAAAAGACATTGCGGCATATCGTGAGGAATTTCAGAAGAGCAATTTGACGAATATTCAAGACGAGTCTTTCCCAATGAAACCACAGCGTATTTTGCAGGAAGTGCGAGAAGTATTGCCGCCGGATGCTTTCATTACAACCGATGTTGGCTGGAATAAAAATGGGGTCGGACAGCAATTTCCTGTATACACGCCAGGCACTATTTTAACCCCAGGTGGTTTTGCGACGATGGGATTTGGCGCTCCCGCTGCACTTGGAGCAAAGATTGCCCAGCCTGACCGTGTCGTTGTATCACTTGTTGGGGACGGCGGATTCGGTCAAAATCCATCTGTTCTCGCAACAGCCATGGAAGAAAACATTCCTGTCGTGTGGATTGTGATGAACAATAGTGCGTTTGGGACGATCGCCGGCTTGCAAATGGCACACTATGAAACGACATACGGCACTGTTTTTAGAAAAGATGGAGAAAGCTATTCACCTGATTTTGCAGCCATTGCGAGAGGTTATGGGATGAAGGGAATCAAAATTACGGCGGCTTCTGAATTCAAAGAAGCTTTGGCTGGAGCAATCGCCTCTCAGGAACCATGTGTCATTGATGTAGCGATGAAAAATGATCCAGTGCCTACTGATGGACATTGGAACATTAATGATATTTATTCACCAAATACAAAACGCTCACATGTCAGTGTGAACTAAACATTACTAGGGAGGAATAAACAATGAAAATTAAAGTATTAAATCCATTTCAAGACGGTCATCCATTATGGTTAGGTTTAGATCATCCAGAAGAGAAAATGATTCGAAAAGTGTTTCAAACGATAACACCAGATACCGTAGGGTCAGAGCATATGATGGCAGGTCTCACTATTTTTGAGCCGGGCGAAGCAAGCTCGGTACACAATCACCCGGGTTCAGAGGAATTTGATTATGTGATTAAAGGGTCTGGCGAAGTCATTTGCGATGGAGAAAGACAATCATTTAAACAAAATGACTTTATGTTTATTCCAGATGGTGTCTCACATCAGCATGTGAACACAGGGGACGAACCTTTATGGCTGATTTGGCTCTATACACCGCAAGGGCAGCTTCCGAAGGACTAAAAAAACCTTGCACGAGAGAAAGAAGAAAAGGGGCTAAAATAGAAAGCATTTTAGCCCTTTATCAATTGAATGAAAGGGAGTCAAGCAATGAATAAGAATACACCGCTTGAAGGAATCAAAATATTAGATGTTTCTACGATGATTGCTGCACCATACGGCGCGGTGCTTCTAGGGGATTTTGGTGCAGAGGTCATTAAAGTCGAGATTCCTGGAAAAGGGGATACACTGCGGCATGTTGGTCCTTTTGCAGATGGTGAACCTTTGAGGTGGTCAGGGCTTTCAAGGAATAAGAAATCTCTTACACTCGATTTGCACAAAGAAGAAGCAAAAGACATTTTTAAAAAGCTTGCAGCGCAGGTTGATGTGATCATTGAAAATTTTCGTCCGGGAACACTAGAAAAATGGGACGTTGGGTACGATGTATTAAAAGAAATCAACCCTCGTTTAATTATGATTCGTGTTTCGGGTTATGGGCAAACCGGTCCGTTTAAGGACAAGGCGGGATTTGGTACACCTGCGACGGCGTTTAGCGGCTTTACATATATTCAAGGGTTTCCAGATCGGCATCCAGTCAGCCCTTCCTTTTCCCTTACGGATTATATCGCAGGAATCTATGTGGCGTTTGCCACTGTGACAGCGATGTATTACCGTGACACACATCCAGAAGGAACAGGGCAAATGGTGGATTTGGCTCTCTATGAATCTGTGTTCCGCATGTTAGAATTTTTGGTTGCTGAATATGACAAGCTAGGAAAGGTGCGTGAGCGTTCACCAGGGTTAAGCGGTCATTCAAGCCCTGCCGGCACCTATGAGACAAAGGATGGGCATTATTTGGTTCTTGTGACGAGTACAGATTCGACCTTTAATCGATTGGCAGAGGCGATGAATCGCTTAGATTTACTTGAGAACGAGAAATTCTCTGTGAATGCAGCCAGGCTGAAGCATAACGATGAAATGGATGCGATCGTCTCGCAGTGGATTGCGTCCAAAACAAGAGATGACGTCCTAGACATTCTAGATACACATGGTGTGCCTGTGAGTCCGATTCTAAGCATTCGGGATATCTTTGAGCATCCGCAATTTAAAGCACGAGAAAATATTGTCGAGGTGCATCATCCGCGTCTTGGAAAAGTGAAGGTGCCTGGGATCATTCCGAAGTTTGAAAAAACCCCCGGCCGTATTCGCCATATTGCGCCTGATTTAGGTGAACATAATTATGAAATTTTAACGAAAATGCTTGGCTTCACAGAAGAAGAGTGTAAACAGTTAGAAGAAAAAGGGGTCATTTAAGACACTCAACCGATCCGCACGCTGCGGAAACAAAGGAGGATGGTTATGAAAGTGCATTCAGAACTGAAGGGGAACGACTTGCGGCCTACTTATGCGAAACCAACAAAAGCTCGTTTCGGCATCTTGATTCTGTTGTTTTTTATTACCGCTATTAATTATATTGATCGAGCCAGTGTATCCATTGTTGCACCTGCGATTCAGTCTTCATTGCAATTAAACCCTGCCTTATTAGGCCTCATCTTTTCAGCATTTAGCTGGACCTATACAGCCATGCAGATCCCTGGCGGCTTTATTCTTGATAAGTTTGGATCAAAGGTAACGTATGGAATATCACTCATTACTTGGTCTATTTTCACCGGTTTACAGGCGTTTGCGAACAGCTTTGCCTTCTTATTTGGCTGCCGTTTGTTTATCGGAATTACAGAATCTCCCGCATTTCCTGCGAATAATCGCATTGTGACCACATGGTTTCCAAGGCGTGAACGCGCATTTGCAACAGGGGTTTATACCGCTGGAGAGTATGTGGGGCTTGCATTTGCGACACCTCTTCTTTTTTGGATCATGACAACTTTCGATTGGAGAACCGTCTTTATCACTGCTGGTGCGCTCGGTATTATATTTGCTTTCTTTTGGTACAAGTATTATCACGAACCGAAAGAGCATCCGAAGATCAATGAAGATGAGTTAGAATTGATCCGTCAAGGCGAAGGGCTGACAGTGGCATCACAGGAGAAATTGAAATGGGCAGACTTTGCCGCACTTTTAAAATATCGTAAATTGATTGGACTCTATATTGGTCAATTTTCTGTTGCGTCTACCCTCTTTTTCTTTTTAACATGGTTTCCGACCTATTTAGCAGAGGCGAAAAATATGGCCTTTCTCAAAGTGGGTTTTGCGGCATCTCTGCCATACATTGCTGCATTCTTTGGGGTACTGTTTGGAGGCTATGTGTCTGACTGGTTGCTTAAAAAGGGTGTATCGGTCAATATAGCGAGAAAGCTACCGGTTGTGGTCGGCTTGCTTCTGACAAGTACCATTGTTTTAGCGAATTTTACAACGAATATTCCGCTTGTGCTGACCATTTTATCCATCGCTTCCTTTGCACAAGGACTGTCTAATATCTCCTGGACCATGCTGTCTGAGGTGGCACCAAGAGAAATGGTAGGGCTGGCTGGCGGCGTATTCAACTTTTTTGCTAACTTATCCGGCATCATCACCCCGCTGATCATCGGATTCATTGTATCGGCGACAGGCTCTTACAACGGCGGTATTTTATTCGTCAGCCTAGTGGCATTAGGGGGAGCGTTGTCGTATATCTTTATTGTAGGTAAGATTGAGCGGATTCAATTAAAATAATAGAGAGCAAGAAAAAGAGAACTCATTGGGTTCTCTTTTTCTATGAATAAAAGATGACGGTGATGATCGTTGCACATGCGATACCCATGCTGATATAAAAACCAGCAAACCAGATATTCCATCGAGTGATTCGGTAAGGGTTGACCTTCATCAAATCGGCTAATAGGGAGACAGATACATTATATGGGCTAAACATGACCGTTGAGGTTCCAGCGATAATGAGCATGATGGCGATGGGAAGGGCAGGTAGTTCATGAATGACAGGTGCCATCAAGCTCACTAAGAGAGCAAGCGAAACGAGCGGGTGAAAACCGCAAAGAGCGGTGATGAGAAAATACAGCCCGATGACCCCATAAACCCAAATGGCATGATCTGATATACTGACGATAAATGCTTGAATCGGCTGCAGGCTGTTTGTGACAAGCAGCATATCGACAAAGAAGCCCGCGCTTAAAAATAGACACATATAATTGGAGAGCTGACGGGTTCGTTCTTTCCAATGGGGAATAGAGACAGCTACATATTGTTTTCGTTTTTTGATGATAGACGAGAATAATAGAGCGAAAGGAATAATCGTCAGCACAACAGCGAACAGATAACCTTTTCCAATCCAGGCGTCAACAAGCGAAACGACTGTCATAAAACTGAGCAGCATGAAAGCAAGCTGAAGGGTTTTTCTCTTGATGCGATGAGGGTTGGAGTGAGCTTCTGCCGGCTGGATGATATGCGGCAATCGTTTGCTTTGACGAGAAAACAGCAACCAATCCGTCAACAGCACAAGCACCATTAAACAAAAGGTAACGGGTGCAATCTGATAATATTTCAATTTGGTTGCATCAATGGTGACACTCACCAGTACTTCGACAGGACTCCAGCTAAGACATAGCGCATATGACCTTAAAAGATTGCGCGTATAAAGGTGCTGTTTGACTTGTTCCTGAAGGGCGTTCAGCGACGGTTTCAAGGATGTATATAATAAGGGAATCGTTGCGATATTTAAAAACATGCCAAGAACATGAGTGACAAATGAACTCTTGCGATAAAGCTGATTTGTACTTGTTGTATGTAAGGTAAGCAGTTTATTTAATTGAGTATCGAAATGTCCAACATGTATGAGAGAATGAATAAATGGCAACATGAAAAATAAAGAAAGCAAGCCTAGCATGGAATGAAAATGAAGGAAAAGCGTATGCAAAGGCTGTTCTGACCAGAAAAATAACACCAATCCAATCAAGAGAAACATAGCACCCGTTTTCAAATAAAGCCCACTTGCCTTCTTAAAGGAAATGATGAGCGAAGCAGCCGCCAGCAGACCAACCAAATAGGAGAGAATGGGAGCAGGGAATAGTTGATGAACGATGTATAAGCTAATAAGAAGTGTGAAAATGAGCAGGTAGATCATGATATCTCCTCCATCAAAACATCTATCGGTTTTATTCCGTACAGTGGAATTTGTTTTCTTTTAATGGAACATTTAAAATGGATTATAGCAAAATTGGTTAATCATGTCGATAAGAAATCAAAGGGGAAAAGGAGAAAGTGAACATGGCTGATAAAAAGTCAAAAGAAGAATCAGGATTGCGTACCGTTCAGCGCGCTTTGGATATTCTTTCTTGCTTTAGCGAAGAACGTCAAGAGCTGACGCTAACGGACATTTCAAAAGAGATGAACTTAGCAATGTCTACCACAACGAGACTGCTCAAGGCACTTGAAATGAATCATTTTGTGGAAAAGAACCAAGAGACGATGAAGTACCGGCTCGGTCAAAGACTTTATCTTCTCGGTTATATTGCTGGGAAGTCCATCAAATTGAGGGAACTGGCAAAACCGCTCATGTACACACTTCGTGATGAAACAAAGGAAACCGTCAACCTGTATGTGCTCGATCACAAAAGCAGAGTATGTATTGAACAAGCCGAAGGGCTGCAATCGATTCGGCATCTTGTGAAAATCGGTGAGAAGCTGCCGTTATACGCTGGTGCTGGTGGAAAGGTGCTGCTTGCTTTCCAAAGCGAAGAGTTTCAACAGCAAGTTTTCGCGTCTGAGGCTGATCACATGACGATGGAGGAATGGCAAAAAGAATGTCTTCATATTCTTGAAACGCATACCGCTTGCAGTATTGATGAACGGGAAGTCGGATCGGCGGCAGTGGCGGCACCGATCTTTAACATTCATGGGGAGGTGCAGGCATGTTTATCCATCTCTGGACCGACCCAACGATTTACTGAAGATGTCATCCCTCAATTGCAGCAAAAAGTGAAAGAGCATGCCGAGAAGCTCTCCGAACAGCTCGGTTACGTCGTCAAACACAATTTTTAAGAATGCCTATCTTTTCTCAGTCCATTTATCATATAATAGAAACATTATGTAGCATTCCTTGTCGTAAGGAGGACGTGTCACGAACATGAAAAACAATAGAGAGATTCCTGTGAGACAGCGAAATATTGTCCTCATTGGCTTTATGGGCGTTGGGAAAACAACCATTGGGCAGCTGGTTGCCAAAAAGTTATATAGAGATTTTATTGATGTTGATCAGGAGATTGAGAAAAAGTACAACATGACGATTCCAGAAATGTTTCAGCAAAAAGGAGAAGCGTTCTTCAGGCAGGCTGAAAAGGACTATATCGTCGATTTATGTGAACATACTCAGCTAAAGATCGTGTCTCTTGGAGGCGGTGCGTTTAAACAGGAAGAAATCAAACGATCTTGCTTAAAGCATTGTACGGTTCTTTTCCTTGACCTATCTTGGGAGAATTGGAAGCAGCGGCTGGATATTTTAATTGAAAACCGTCCTGTTCTTCATAACCGCACGCTTGACGAGATGAAAGAGCTGTTTGAAGAGCGCCGGGAAATTTATTCCCTTCATAACTCAAGAGTGGAAACAGATCATCTAGAAGCTGAAGAAGTCGCCAATTATATTGTCGACACACTCAAGCTTGGCTGGGATCTATATTCTAAATAAAAAGTCTACCGCTTTAGGGTAGACTTTTTTCTATAGGATCAGTGTTTGATCCCTTGAAGCAGTGCGGCTTTTAGGCAAAAGGATATTGGCTGACGATGTTCGTCGAATTGCAGTTGAAACAGCTGTTTCGTTTCATCGTCTGCAGCATGAAGGTGGGCAACGATTTCCTTTTGAACATTTTCTGGTGTATGTCCTCGTATGATCCAGTCCTGATAATCAATATGCATATCCCAGTAACGGATATCTTCTTTCGTCAGATGGTTGTCAGCGAAAAGCTCTTTCCATTCTGATAACGAGCTTTCTCGCACATGGGAGGGATCTCTCAGTCTATTTAAATGATTAATAAAGTCATCCTGTGCTTGGTTTTCAGGTGCATAATGATCGACAAGTAGAAATTTGCCGCCTTTCTTTAAGACTCGGCTGATTTCAGACATGGCTGCCGGGAGATGTGGGAAGTGATGAGCAGCAAATCGGCATGTGACGAGATCAAATGATGCATCAGAAAAGGGCAATGCGTCTGCGGATGCCTGCTCAAACGTAATGTGGTTCAGCTGGCGCTCATCCGCAAGTGCTGTAGCAACCTCGATCATTTTGTGTGTGACATCAATCCCGATTCCTTTAGAGATGACGTCTGAAAAGGAAAACACGGTATGACCTGCCGCGCAGCCGATATCAAGTAGATGCTCATCGCCCTTTGCCTTCGCCGCCGTTTTCATCCATTCAAGTTCTTTTCCAGCTGAAAAGATGGGTGAATCTCGGTAGTTCTCTGCATTTTGTGAGAATTGTTTCTCGGCTTTTGAATATGGATTCATTCCTTTACCCCCTTTTTGTTGTTTCTTTATCGTAGGGTTCTTCCCGTGATTTGTCTAAGACATAAAAGATATGATATGAATAGTTAAAACCTATGAGGTGAGAGAAGTGGATATACGAATGATGGAATATGTCATGGAAGTGTACCGGCAGCAAAGCTTTACAAAAGCAGCGGAAAAACTTCACATTGCACAGCCCTCGTTAAGTCAGCAAATTAAAAAACTTGAGGAGGAATTAGATACTCCTCTGTTTATTCGGAAGTATGGACAGGTCACTCCTACACCTCAAGGAAACCGATTGATCAAAAGAGCAGAAACCATTTTGAAGGAACGAGATGATTTATTGCGTGAGATGGGAGAAGCTGCTTATGAGGTAGGGAAAGAACTGATGATCGGTGCGCCAGCTGTCACAGGGGGATATGTCCTACCAAGTTTATTAAAAACCTATTGTCAAACGTATCCGCACGTTCACGTTCATTTGATAGAAGAATCGCCTCGTGAGCTAGAAAGACGTTTACTCGCTGGGAAACTGGATCTGGCGATTCTTTCTCTGCCTGTCGAGCATGAATCATTGAAAACAAAACAAATGCTGACAGAGCCGCTTCTCCTCGCCATTCCGCAAACGGCTCAACCGTGGTTGACGGATGAACTCAATGAAATCATCAATCAAGCGGATCAAGAAGGGTCTGTCCCGTTTCACCTTCTGGAAAACGCCCCATTTATTATGCTGAAAGAGGGATATGGCTTTCGGCAAGTGGTCATGGAACTGTGCCGTCATCATGGCTTTCGGCCGAGGATTGCATTTGAAACAAGTCATATTCAAACAGCTCAGGCATTGGTTGAAAATGAGCTAGGTGTGACGGTGGTGCCGAAAATGGTGGCACAAGAGGAAAGGAAAGAAGTCACTTATTTACACATTGATTCATGCCCAACCCGCACACTTGTGTTTGCATATGTGGAAGAAAGATATTTAACGAAAGCCGCTCAAGCCTTCATGGACCTTCAACAGAATCAAGGAAAAGCTTAAACAAACGTTTAATTAAACGCAAAAAGCAGGGGAGTCCCCTGCTTTTACCTTTTTTCAGCGTGATAGAAAACCTTTGCAGTTTAGGAAGGACGAGTACCGACGCGGAGCGAATTTGACATTCGTGAGCACCGGCACGCAGGACTGACACCGAATGCGAGGGTTTGTCTACACGCTGAAAGCAGGGGAGTCCCCTGCTTTCTAATATAAATCCAGCCGCTGATCTGTCATGACGGGGATTTGTTGTCTCACTTCATCTACGAGCTGAAGATCAATGTTTGCATAATAAATGTCTTCTTCATCATTTGTCTCAAGCAGAATGCGTCCGAGCGGGTCAATCACCATGGAGTGACCAGGGAATTCAGTGTCTCTGCTTGTGCCCGTCCGGTTCACCGCAATCACAAATGACTGATTCTCAATGGCTCTTGCGATGAGCAGACTGCGCCAATGGTCCACTCTTGCTGACGGCCATTGAGCGGTATTAACAAGCACCTTCGCCCCTTTGTTCACGAGCGTTCTAGAAAGCTGAGGGAAGCGGAGGTCATAGCAGATCATGGTGCCAATCTTGACATCTTCATTATAGTTAAATAAACCAAGCTGATGACCGGCGGTTAAATAGTTGTGTTCATCCATTAAGCGGAATAAATGAATTTTATCATAATCTAACAAAAGCTCACCTTGACGGTTAAAGACATACATTGTATTGGTGATGTTTTCATCTTCTGTCCTCTTATTTAAAACACTGCCTGCGATGAGATACACTTGGTGCTGACGAGCAAAGGAAGAGAAGAGTTGTTTTGTTCGCTCGCCATCTGCATCGGCAAGCTCATCCGCTTGTTCTAACGCATAGCCGGTATTCCACATTTCAGGTAGAATAATCAAATCAGGCTGTTGGCGGATGGCTTCTTCTAAACATGCTTCTGCTTTCTGAAAGTTTACATCAGGTTCTCCTATTTGTACGTCCATTTGAATCAGGGCGATGTTCATGTCGGTCGTCCTCCTTTATTCGTTTCATGCAATGAATGGTTCGGGTGATATTGCCTGAAGCATCTAGTCTTCAAGCCAGTTTCTTTATCATAAAGCTTTCCGCTATCTTTGCCAATAGAAATGTCAGAAGGTTTTGTTAAATGACTTTCTCAATCAAGAAATGAGTGGTATGATACTCATAACTAATAAAACAAAGGGGAATAGTATGATATGCAATTGTTCGATTTATCACTAGAAGAGCTAAAGAAATATAAACCAAAGAAAACAGCACGTCCTGATTTCTCAGACTTTTGGAAGAAATCGCTCGAAGAACTGCACCAAGTGGAGGCAGAGCCAACACTTGAATCTTATGACTATCCAGTGAAAGGCGTCAAGGTGTACCGCCTGACGTATCAAAGCTTTGGACATTCTAAAATTGAAGGCTTTTATGCTGTGCCTGATCAAACTGGTCCGCATCCAGCGCTCGTTCGTTTTCATGGCTATAATGCCAGCTATGACGGCGGCATTCACGACATCGTCAACTGGGCGCTGCATGGCTATGCGACGTTTGGAATGCTTGTCCGTGGTCAAGGTGGCAGTGAAGACACATCAGTGACGCCAGGCGGGCATGCATTAGGGTGGATGACAAAAGGCATTTTATCGAAGGATACGTACTATTATCGAGGTGTTTATCTAGATGCTGTTCGTGCACTCGAAGTCATTCAGTCTTTCCCCGAAGTAGATGAACACCGTATCGGCGTGATCGGTGGAAGTCAGGGGGGTGCATTAGCGATTGCGGCCGCAGCCCTTTCAGACATTCCAAAAGTCGTTGTGGCAGACTATCCATACTTATCAAATTTTGAGCGTGCAGTTGATGTTGCCTTGGAGCAGCCTTATTTAGAAATCAATTCATACTTTCGCAGAAACAGTGATCCGAAAGTGGAGGAAAAGGCATTTGAGACATTAAGTTACTTTGATTTAATCAATTTAGCCGGCTGGGTGAAACAGCCAACATTGATGGCGATCGGTCTGATTGATCAAGTGACACCGCCATCCACCGTGTTTGCGGCATACAATCATTTAGAAACAGATAAAGAGCTGAAAGTGTACCGATATTATGGGCACGAGTTTATTCCTGCTTTTCAAACAGAGAAGCTGTCCTTTTTACAAAAGCATTTGCTTCTATCAACATAAGAGCATGACAAAGAGCTAAAATCACATTCATTTTAGCTCTTTGTCTTTTTCAGCTATTGGAGCTTTCAGCTTAATAACTGGTGTTCTGTCTTGTTTTTTCATCAGGTACTAATGCTGTAACGATCAGGGCAAGGGCTGTGATGATGTGAAGGATGAATCCGAGAATCGGAATCCATGCAAGGCAGGATGTGACAATTCCAATGATACTTCCGATCATTGGTCCCTGGTCTCGCTTCGATAAGACGAGTGTGATAATATGCAGAATAAGCATGACCATGAGCGGTGAATAGCCATTGCTGATAACGAATAGACCTCCGATCACAGGGATAGCAAGGCAAGCTTCAAAAATCCCAGTGATCCATTTCATAATGCGAGATATAGACATCAGATCCAACTCCTTTTTCATATATGTCTTATTCGTATTTTCCCAAAAGGTGAAGAAGTCATGCAGAATTCTATAGAAAGAGTTGATGGACACTTGAGAGAGAGAATTAAGGAAGAGCTGAAAATCATTGAAAAAACGTATGACATCAAGATTTGTCTCGCCGTTGAATCGGGCAGCAGGGCATGGGGATTTCCTTCAACTGACAGTGATTATGATGTTCGCTTTTTATACGTTCCCCGGAAAGAATGGTATTGGGCGATGGAAGAGCATCGTGATGTCATTGAACGGCCAATTGATGACATGCTTGATATAAGCGGCTGGGAGCTGCGAAAGGCGTTGCGTTTATTCAATAAATCGAATCCATCCATTATGGAATGGCTGTCTTCTGACATCATTTATGCTGAATCCTTCTCTCTAGCCAAGCAGCTAAGAGAATTAAAGGATCGAGCGTTTTACCCTGCGGCTTTGATGTATCATTACCTCAATATGGCGAAGCGGAATGAAAGCCGGCATTTACGAGGAGAGCAGGTGCGAATCAAGAAGTATTTCTATGTGCTTCGTCCGCTGCTTGCCTGTCAGTGGATTGAACGTTATCGAACAGTTCCACCAATGGACTTTCATGAATTACTCAAGGAGCTAGTGGAGGAAGGCCCGCTGTTAACAGAAATTCACGAACTGCTCAAACGTAAAATGGACGGAGAAGAAATGGATGTAGAGAACCGTCTCGCTCATGTCCATCCATTTATTGATCAAGAGCTGGTGCGTTTTGATGAATTGGTGAAAAGCTACAATCAGCCGAAAGACAATCTGATGCAAGAATTAAATGAGCTTTTGCAGTCTACCCTTGATGAGGTGTGGGCGTAAGCATGAAAGAGCCAGCCGGTTAGCGGTAGGCTCTTTTTTATCTCTTATTGTGATAAAACCACAAAAAAAGTCAGAATTTTTGTCATCTTCAAATATTGTAGCGGACAGCTCATGAGCCTTACAATAAAGACATAGCTTACAAAGAGTGGGAGGTGCCCTTTATGGAGTCGGTCACAAGAAATTTCTTCTTGTTTTTGTCAAAGAGCAGTCTCTTGAACCATATTGCTCGTAATTGGGGAAGTGCTGTTGCATCAAAGAAAATCATCGGTGGGAAGGATTTTGAGAGCGCTATCCCTGTCATCAAACGATTAAATGATCAAGGTATGGCCGTAACGGTCGATCACCTCGGTGAGTTTGTCACAAAGGCAGAGATTGCAAATGAGCGGACGAATGAGTGTATTCAAACCATTCAGCGAATTGCAGAGGCGGGACTCAATTCCCACGTATCACTTAAAATGACATCGCTTGGCTTAGATATTGACGATGATCTCGTGTATCGCAATATGAAAAGCATTTTAGATACGGCAGAGAAACACCGTATTATGGTGACAATTGATATGGAGGATGAACAGCGCTGTCAAAAAACGCTGGACATTTTTAAAGAAATGAAATCTCAATATGAGTATGTCAGTACGGTTTTGCAGGCGTATTTGTACAGAACAGAACAAGATCTTGATGACCTAAATGAGTTGCAGCCATTTTTAAGACTTGTAAAGGGTGCCTATAAGGAATCCGCCGAAGTGGCGTATCCAAACAAAAAAGACGTCGATCAGAATTACAAGAAGCTGATCGAAAAGCAGTTACTCTCAGGGAATTATACAGCCATTGCGACACATGACGATCAAATGATCGAATTTACGAAACATATTGTGAAAAAACACAATATACAGACAGATCAGTTCGAATTTCAAATGCTGTATGGCATGAGATCAGAAACGCAGCAAGCACTCGTGAAGGAAGGCTATCAAATGAGGGTCTACACCCCGTATGGACGAGAGTGGTATGGCTACTACATGAGACGTCTTGCAGAACGACCGGCAAATATTGCATTTGCTTTAAAAGGGATGACGAGAAAATAATTTGAAACGGGAGCGTGACAAAGATGACAACACCTTACAAGCATGAACCATTCACGGATTTTAGCCAGGAAGAAAATCGCCAAGCGTTTGAACAAGCATTAGCCAAAGTAACAGAATCACTTGGGCAAACTTATCCGCTTGTGATTAATGGAGAAAGAATCGAAACAACAGACAAGATTGTCTCGATCAATCCGGCGAAGAAGGAAGAAGTCGTGGGTACCGTATCAAAAGCTGGGAAAGAAGAGGCAGAGCAAGCGATTCAAGCTGCAGCAAAAGCGTTTGAAACATGGCGCTACACGTCTCCAGAAGAAAGAGCAGGCGTCTTATTCCGCGCTGCGGCAAGCATTCGCCGTAAAAAGCATGAGTATTCAGCTCTTCTCGTTAAAGAAGCAGGGAAGCCTTGGAATGAAGCGGATGCAGATACAGCAGAAGCCATTGACTTCCTAGAGTATTATGCCCGTCAAATGCTAGAGCTTGCGAAAGGCAAACCGGTGAACAGCCGCGAAGGGGAACGCAATCAATATGTGTACACACCAACTGGCGTGACGCTTGTCATTCCACCATGGAACTTCTTGTTTGCGATCATGGCAGGGACAACCGTTGCACCAATCGTCACAGGGAATACAGTCGTATTAAAGCCAGCAAGTGCGACGCCTGTCATTGCTGCCCGCTTTGTAGAAGAACTGGAGCAAGCAGGTCTGCCGAAAGGTGTTGTCAACTTCGTGCCAGGTAGCGGAGCAGAAGTTGGAGATTACTTAGTAGATCATCCGAAAACAAGCCTTATTACATTCACTGGATCAAGAGAAGTGGGCACACGTATTTTTGAACGTGCGGCAAAAGTACAGCCAGGACAACAGCATTTAAAGCGTGTCATTGCTGAAATGGGCGGTAAGGATACAGTCGTTGTAGATGAGGATGCAGATGTTGAATTAGCGGCTAACGCCATTTTCACATCAGCCTTCGGATTCTCAGGTCAAAAATGTTCAGCTGGATCTCGGGCAGTCGTCCACGAGAAACTGTATGACCAAGTCGTTGAGCGAGTGAAGGAAATCACAGAAACGAAAACAACAGCGAATCCGTTATCAGCTGATGTGTACATGGGACCTGTCATTGATCAAGCTTCCTTTGACAAGATCACAGAATATATCGAGATTGGCAAGCAAGAAGGCCGTCTAGTCACTGGCGGAACAAGTGATGATTCAGAAGGGTACTTCATTCATCCAACCGTGTTTGCAGATCTAGAGCCAACATCTCGTTTAATGCAAGAAGAAATCTTTGGACCTGTCCTAGCTTTCTCAAAAGTCTCAAGCTTTGATGAGGCGCTTGAAGTAGCCAACAACACAGAATATGGGCTAACCGGTGCGGTCATTACAAATAATCGTGATCACATCAACCGTGCGAAGCAGGAGTTCCATGTCGGGAACCTTTACTTTAACCGTAACTGTACGGGAGCGATTGTGGGATACCACCCATTTGGCGGCTTTAAAATGTCAGGAACTGATTCAAAAGCAGGCGGACCAGATTATCTTGCTCTGCACATGCAGGCCAAAACGATCAGCGAAATGTTTTAATATGGAAAAGCATGAACTCGTGCAGGCGAGTTCATGCTTTTTTTACCTGTCTACGACTTGTTTCTATACAAATATGACTGGAAAGAAGTATGATAAATGTATCACTTATTCAGGGAGCAATCGGGATGGAAGAGATATTAGAAAAGCTTCATACATTTTTTGATGTCGATAAATTAATTGCATTTATTAGTGGTTATTTAAAGAAACCAGTCATTTTAGAAAGTACTGAATGTCAGCTGCTTGCTTATAATTCTTACAGCATCCAGCAGTTCGACCCAGTCAATCAGCAAACCATTTTCTCAAAGGAATGTCCGGGTGCTGTGGTGGATTGGTTAAAAAAAACAGGGGTCATTGAGCAGCTATATACAGATTCAAATCCTTTTTATGTGAATGGTCATGAGGAGCTCGGGTTTAATCGACGAGTAGCTGTGAGCGCCAAGCACAAGCAAGAGGTTGTCGGCTTTATTTGGGTGCAGGACATTGAAGATTCTCTCTCTCAAGAGGAGCTGCAATTTTTACACGAGGCATCGTTTCAAGTTGGAAAAGTCATTTATAAAAATAAGAAACAGTTGGAGAAAAAAGAAGGCAAGATTGAAGAGTTCTTCAAAAAGGTCATGGATGATCATTTTTATACAGAAGAAGAGCTGAAATGGGAAGCTGAGAATTTAAGCATACCACTGCCAGCTGTCTTTACTGTGATGGTTGTTCATGCCGCCGATAACAAAAGTGAGACGGCAGAAGATGTGAAGGATATGATTAGAACCTATTTACAGCTAGAAGACAAGGTCAATCATGTCTACTCTGTGCAAGCAGACATCGTCGTGATATTAGGCAGTTTGTCAGATCGCCACTCACCAAAAGCGACCGCTGCGGATGTCGTCGCCCATCTTCAATCGAAAACGCATACACACCCATCTCCTTTATATATTGGGATGGGAAGAGAATATCGAGATGTCATGAAAATGAGCACAAGTCGATTTGAAGCGATAGAAGTCGTGAAAGCAGTGAAGATTGTCGGCGGACAGGAATTGATTCCATACGATTACGAGCATTTGGGGGTCTTCCGGTTCTTAGACTCGATTTACAGTCACCAAAAAAAGAAAAACGACTTTAATCCAGATTTGTTGCGCCTAAAGGAAAAAGACCGTGACAGCCAAACATCATTTTTAAAAACCTTAGAGGTCTACTTATTGAATAATTGCAAGCTAAAACCAGCTGCAGAGCAGTTGTTTATTCATCAAAATACACTAAACTATCGAATGAAACAAATTTTTGAAATGACGTCTATTGATTTAAGTCATTTTAGCCAGCGATGTGAGTTATTTATTGAATTGATGCTGATGAAAAAAGATCAATAGGCGTGGACTCCGCAGGTGCAAAGGATGACCTGCGGATTTTTATGCGAGATCATAAAATGGCATACAATTGCCTTATTTCGTTGTATGATAGATAAAGATTTTATGAGGAAAGTGAAAGGAGGGCCACCTTTGGGATCAGTCACCTTGGCCATTTTGATTTTCATCATGACCCTCGTCCTTGTCATTTGGCAGCCAGGACGTTTAACCATTGGATGGTCAGCGTGCGGGGGAGCGATTCTTGCTCTTGCTTTTGGGGTCGTTCATTTGGGCGATGTATGGGAAGTTACCCAAATTGTCTGGAACGCCACCTTTGCATTTATTGGAATTATCATCATTTCATTGATTTTAGATGAAATTGGTTTTTTTGAATGGGCGGCACTTCATATGGCAAAAGCCGCAAGAGGGAACGGGGTCCGCATGTTTATTTATTTAACATTGCTCGGCGCTGTGGTAGCAGCTTTTTTTGCCAATGATGGAGCGGCACTTATCTTAACCCCGATCGTTTTATCTGTGGTCAGAGCGCTGAAGCTGGATGAGCGTATGATCCTGCCATTTGTCATGGCAAGCGGCTTTATTGCAGATACGACGTCTCTGCCATTTGTCATTAGTAACTTGGTCAATATCGTATCAGCCGATTATTTTCATATTGGCTTTCTTGAATATACAGCAAACATGTTCGTCCCAAACCTTGTATCGCTTGGCGCTAGTATGCTTGTGCTGTATGTGTTTTATCGGAAACTCATCCCGAAAACGTACGATGTTTCGCAGGCGAAGGAACCAGCTTCGGCCATTCGTGATCTGCGCATGTTCCGGTTATCTTGGTATGTGTTAGGATGCTTGCTTGTTGGATATTTTGCTGGGGAATTGGCAGGCATTCCGGTGTCAATCATTGTAGGCGGCATTGCCATTGCTTTCTTATGGCTGGCGAAACGGAGTCCACAAGTGGCGACAAAACGAGTCGTCAAAGAAGCACCTTGGTCGATTGTGTTTTTCTCTATCGGCATGTATGTCGTGGTGTATGGGCTGAAAAATGTCGGCCTGACAGAAATTTTAGCGGCGTGGATTGAACAGGGGGCGTCACACGGTTTACTTGCGGGAACGATGTTTATGGGGATCCTGGCAGCAGTGCTATCTTCTGTCATGAACAATCTCCCAACCGTTTTAATTGATGCGATTGCCATCGGTCACACAGATACAGCAGGTGTGATGAGAGATGCACTGATTTATGCCAACGTCATCGGCTCAAACCTTGGCCCGAAAATGACCCCAATCGGTTCATTGGCGACATTGCTGTGGCTTCATGTCTTGAAGAAAAAAGGTGTGCATATTTCTTGGGGGGCATACATGAAAGCTGGAATCATTCTAACCATACCGACGCTGATCATCACGTTATTGGGGTTGTATGTGTGGTTATGGCTGATACATTAAAAAGCAGATCCCATGGATCTCAGCGCATAGACAAACCCTCGCATTCTTTGTCAGTCCTGCGTGCTGGTGCTCACGAATGTCAAATTCGCTCCGTGCCAGTACTCGTCCTTCCTAGACTGCAAAGGTTTTCTATCACGCTGAAAAGAAAACAAAGGGCTAAAATCAAGTTCATTTTAGCCCTTTGTTAACAATCTGAGCAGATCCCATGGATCTGTTTTTTGTTGTTATAGATATTTTGCATAGCGTTTTTCCAAAAAGTCTTGGAGCAATGAGACCACACTGCATATGCCCCAGTAAATCAAGGCAACCAATATATACATGGTCATATAATCGAATTCTCTTCCGCCCACAATTTTTGCTTGCTGGAAGAGTTCGGGCACAGTAATCATTGCCGCTAGTGAGGAAGCTTTGATTAAATCAAGCATGACGTTGGTCAGGGGCGGTAGTGCAATGCGCACGGATTGAGGCAAAATGACTCCGCGCATCGTTTGCCAATAGCTGAGACCAAGTGATTTGGCGGCTTCCACTTGACCACTTGGAACAGAGGAGAGGGCCGCCCGGTTAATTTCGGCAATGTATGCAGCACTATTGAAGCTGAATCCAATAATAGCAGCAGTGACAGCTGTAAATTCAATGCCGATGTAAGGGAATCCGAAATAAAGGATAAACAAAATGACCAGAATGGGAACCCCTCGCATGAATGAAATATACAGCCGTGCAGGCAGCCGAAGGAACCATGTATTTGCCATTCTAGCAAGGGCAATAAAAAAGCCAAGAATCGTACCAAAAAACATGCTCACAAAAGAAATGAGCAGCGTCAGCCAGATGCCTTTCATCACAAACGGAAATGACGCTTTTGCCAGTGCAGGATTAAAGATATATTCTAAATGAATATCTCCCACGGCTGCGGCTCCTTATTTAGAAATGTCGACATCTTCGACATCAACATCAATTTTCTTTGAGACGTCAGCATGATTAAAGAATTTCTCCGAAATCTTTTTCATGGTTCCGTCTTTTTTCATCTCTTTTAATACACGATTTAATTCTTTTTGAAGCTCTGTATTGTCTTTTTTCATCACAAACCCTTGTTCATTCGGCATGTATTTTAAGTCTGGATGGATCGTAATATTTAGCTTAGGGAATGCAGCAAGCGCCAGTGTTTGCAAGTAGTAGTCATTTAAAATGACATCTGTACGGCCGTTTGCAACATCCTTTAAATATTGCTCGTTTGTGGCATTATCATAGATGACTTCTTTTGCACCATACTTACGGGCAACATCCATATAAATGGTCGTTGCAGCACCTGCTGCTTTCTTTCCTTTTAAATCCTTTAGCGTTTTAATACCTGACAGATCATCTTTTCTGACGATAGCGGTTCCATATGAGTATTTATAAGGTGTTGAAAAGGCGAACTTATCTTTCCTGTCATCTGTGATGTCGATATCGTTTGCAGCGGCATCCACCTGACCTGAATTAATGGCACTGAGCATACCGTCATAACCCATTTCTTTAAATTCTACTTTTACGTCAAGGCGCTTAAATGCTTCTTTGACGACTTCCACTTCATAGCCAGTCAATTGATCCTTGCCGTTCGATGTATCATGGTAAGACGTAGGATACAAGGTGCCTGAAGTAGCGACCACGATTTTCCCTTTCTTTTGAATCTGATCCCACTTTGATTCTCCAGACTGAGATGAGCCTGATTGATTGCAAGCAGACATGACAAGCATGAGAGCAGACACAACAAGCAGCACCCATATAGGTTTTCTATGATAAAAACGACTCATTTAAGAATCCTCCTCTATTTTTTATACAAAACAAAACATAGCACGCTTTTTCAGTTAGGACAACGTTTTCAGATGAAAAGCGAAAAAGTAAGAATATTATGTGCAATTTGATGGGGTGAATAATGTATAAAAAAGGAAAGAGTGCGCAAATTAAAATCGAATAAAGGAGGGAACGACAGAGATGAAAAAAACAAGTGGTTTGATCATACTAACGATGGTGCTATTATTTGGGTTTCAGGTGAATACGGCTCATGGAGAAACACCCCAAATGGAAAAGCGCCCCGTCACGCATCAAGTAAAATTAACGACAGAGCAACAAAAACAAATTGAAGTACTTGAACAGCAAATTTTGTCTAAACGAAAAGAAGTGATCGAAAAATACGTTCAGTATGGTGTGTTAACGAAGGAACAAGGCACGCACATCACAAAACGAATGGATGAACATTACAATCACTTAAAAAATAACGGGTTTGTTCCATTACTAAAAAAACCACAGCACCATCGACCATAAGTTCAAGAAAACCGGCAGCAAGGTGCCGGTTTTTATTGTTTATGTGTTAAAAGGTCAGCGTCTCACCATCTTGAGGGACAAAAATGGCCTGATCTGCATGATTCTCTTGAATGTAAGATGTTAATGCGGCTCTTGTTAATAAACAATGATTCACGGCTTCAAGGTGACAGGCGATGATTTGAGCTTGTGGTTGAGAATGGTGAATGTCTACAATCTCTTCCTTTGTCATCGTAATTGGATCTCCCTCTAAAAATTGGGCAGCCCCACTATTGACCACAATAATATCTGGCTGACATGTATTCACAACCTCTTTCGGCTCATCACACCAAATGGTATCTCCTGCAATATAAAGAGTAGGCTCATCAGGATGAGAGAAAACAAAACCGCTCACTTGTCCCATCCGTTTAGCGGTTTCTCCTGTCCCGTGCTGCCCGCCAGTTCGTTTGATATGAACACCGCAAACATCCATTTCATCTTCAATGCATGTAACATGCTGAAATCCAGCTTCTTTTACTTCCGTGCGATCTTTCTCTGATTGAGTATAGATCGGCAAAGTTTGAGCTAATCTCTTTTTTGCCTCGTCGTCAAAGTGATCTACATGTAAATGAGTGAGCAGGACAGCATCCGGCTGTAATATCTTGTCCAAATCAATGTTTGCAGGCAGCTCAACAATTGGATTGTTTGCATGTTGATTGGCAGTATGCGGGAACGGTGGATAGGTTCCTTTTGCTGCTAAAAAGGGATCGATTAAAAATGTTGACGGACCATATTGAAGGTATAAAGTAGCATTACGAATGAGTGTTATTTTCATTAGAAAGGCCTCCTTTTTTTCTCATTAAGTTTACAGTATATTAAAAGAGCCTCATGTGACAGAGGATCATGAAAGTCTTTCAGCGGAACGACTTGATTTTTGAAAGAGGTGAGCCAATGCTAGACAAAACAGATATGGATATATTAAAAGAACTCTCAAAGAATAGTCGATTGACGATGAAAGCACTTGGTGAAAAAGTCCATTTAACCGGTCAAGCTGCTAAAAATAGAGTTTTAAAGCTTGAAGAAGAGGGGATTATTGAAGCCTATACCATTTCAATTAACTGGCGGACACAACAGAACATCCAAACATTTTTACAGCTCTTTACCCGAAGTCATGATCATGAACCGCTTTTATCGTTTCTCCATCAAAAGGAAGAAATCAAAAACCTGTTTAAAATTAGTGGAGAGGGCTGTTATATGGCTGAAGGACATTTCTCCAGTCATGATGAGCTTGATCAATTTTTAACGGAGCTAACAAAGCATGCAAATTATAAATTGTCTATCGCTGTGAAACGTCTCACTCATCAAGAATAGATGAGGCGCAGGAGGAAATAACCGATGAAAAGATTAATTGAACATCAGGCTGAACCAATCACAAAGGAAAGAATCAAAGCGGATTTGGTTCAACTCGGTGTGAGGCAGGGCATGACCTTATGTGTCCACTCATCCTTGTCATCTATTGGCTGGGTGAATGGAGGGGCCATAGCAGTTATCCAAGCTATGATGGATATTTTAACAGATGAAGGAACACTGATTATGCCGGCACAAACATTAGAGCTGTCTGATCCTGCTGATTGGATCAATCCGCCTGTTCCTTATTCTTGGTGGAAACCGATCAAAGACACGATGCCTGCATTTGATCCGGCTTACACAGCTCCAACAGCAATGGGAAAGGTAGCGGAGACCTTTTGGAAATACCCAGGCGTAGAAAGAAGCAATCATCCTCATTTCTCATTCACCGCCTGGGGGAAAAGGAAACATGAAGTGTTGAACCACCATGCGCTTCCTTATGGTTTAGGAGAAAATTCACCTCTTGGACGTATGTACGATCTTGATGCAAAAGTGCTGCTAATTGGCACGTCATTCGAAAGTGTGACAGCTTTTCACTTAGCTGAATATCGAATCCCACAGCAAGACCTCATGACACGAGGGGCCCCCATTTTAGAGAATGGTTGGAGGGTGTGGAAAGAGTATCAAGATATCATCACAAGAGAAGAACTATTTGAACAGATTGGTCGTGACTTTTTACAATCAGAATGTCGTTATAACCACAGTCAAATCGGGCTAGCCAATTCGTATTTATTGCCGATGAGAGAATCAGTCGATTTTGCAGAAAAATGGCTTGAGCAGTACGACCAGGCGTGATCTAAGCAGTCTGAAAATCAAAATAATAGAGATCTTGATCAGGGTGCTCAGATATATAGCAGGTGAGCTGATAGTCTCCTTTTGGAATGGAGAAAGACAGTACCTGTGCCATGACGCTTGTTAGATAAACATGATCACTTGAATGAGTAAATGGCACTGTGATGACTCTATCAACGGATGATGGAGGCTCATGGCTGTTTAATGTCACGATAATAGAAGCCTTTCCGTTATTGATGCCTTCAAAAGAAATACCTCGATCCCCAGTTGCGAATCCTTGAAGAATATCGTCATCTGTCCAATCAATCACAGGTGGCGTCGTGCTTCCAGTGTATACGGTGATTTGGTGATAGGAGATAGATAGGGGATACATTTGATTTAAATCATTCATATAGATTAACTCCTTTATTCATAAAATTTGTCCAGCTGGCGATCATGTTGAAAAGTGAATGTTTGAAAGTATGATAATTGAAGAGAATGTTAGGCAGCAAGACGATTGTCGCCGTCTTGCGCTACTGTTTGAGGGATCTAGATGTGAAATTGCGAAACCATTTCTTTTAGGTCTCCTGCTAAATGGGCAAGAGCCTCTGATGAAGCTGTTACTTCTTCCATTGCTGCAAATTGTTCTTCTGTTAAACCTGCTACTTGTTGTGAATGTTCACTCGTCAGTTTAACGCCTTCTGTGATAGAGGCAAAGGTCTGCTTCGCATCATTTGTATAAGCTGCGATTTTTTGGGATGCATCTGATAAATGTTGAATGCCATCTGCCATTTCCTTCATTGACTGCTGAATGTCAATAAATGAATCCTCTGTATGAGAAATAAGAACAGCCCCTTGAGCCGCTTCCTCTCGTACTCGTTTAATGGCACTCGTCGAATGATTCATCTCTTTTTGTATTTCGGAAATGAGATGTGAAATCATGTTGGATGATGTTTGCGATTCTTCTGCGAGTTTCCTCACTTCGTCTGCCACAACGGCAAAACCTTTTCCATGTTCACCTGCGCGTGCTGCCTCAATGGCCGCATTAAGAGCAAGTAGATTAGTTTGGTTAGCGATATCTGTAATCACTTTGGAAATTTGATCAATCTCGGCTGAACGTGTTTCTAGCGCTTGAATTGCTGTACCGTTCTCTTCAATTGATTTTGCAATAGATGTCATTTGTGAATTGACTTCACCGATATTTTGTACACCTTTTTGGGCCATTTCTTGTGCGGATTGGCTTCTTGTTGCCATTTGTCCCGCATTTTCAGTGATGTTTACTAGCTCGTTAGATACTTGTCTCATCGTGTGCTCACTAGCTGTCATTTGGGCTGATTGCTGTTCAGACGATTGAGCGACTTCTTGAATGGTATGGGTAATTTTTTCTGATGCTGCACTCGTTTCTTCTGCGCTAGCTGACAGCTCCTCAGAAGAGGTGGCTACTAATTCAGATGTTTTGATCACATTTAAAATGGTTTGATTTAATTTCTCACGCATCTTATTAAAGTGACCTGCCAGCTCAGAAAGTTCATCGCCTGTGTGATCTGTCACGTTGATGGTTAAATTTCCTTCGCCTGCACTCTTAATAGCAGATGCCATATGTTTGAGACGTGTCTGAATCCGCTTTGTGAAAATAGAAATAATGATAACAGAAACAATTAAACTTAACAGTAGAACCGTGACAAATTGAATAAAGAAAGACTGAAGCATTTGTGAAATCATGCTTTGATTTGCACCGGTATAGAAAATACCAATCGTTTCCCCTGTATCATTTTTGATGGGCATATAAGCCGTTTGGTAGTCTTTCCCGGCAACATTGGCTGTTCCGTAATAATTCTCGTCTTTATCCAAAACAGCGGCCTTTACTTCAGGTGAGACTTCGGTTCCTACAGCTCGTTTCCCGTTTAACATGACATTTGTGGCAACACGGGTATTTCCTTGGAAAATCGTGATTGTATCACCAGTATATTCGGCTAATTGATCAACCAATGTGTCATGGTTATTGATTTGAGTATTTCCTTTGTAAAGCTTGCCATCTTTTATCTGCCACGAGCCAGCAACCTTTTCAGTTAGGTAAGCGTATCCTAGCTTTAGATCGCCTTTTGCTTTTTCGGTGGCCATTTGCTTAATGTTCTCTGTCATTTCGCGGTTCACTACATAACCAACCACTGCTGAAAATACGATGAGGACACTTAAAAAGATCAGCATTATTTTGGCGCCAAGCCTCAGTTTTCCTTTTTTCTTCATGCTTTTTACTCCTTTAGGTATAAGGTAGGGTATCCCTCCTTAAAGATTATCGGCATGAAAAAAATGTTTGATATACGTGAATGCACTTACACAGAAATTTTTGTTATGAAAAAAGGAAAGATCGTGCTACTCGATAATAAATTGGATTCTTGTGCCATCAGGATCATCTGATAATTGATGACTTACCCAAGAGCCTGCCCCCCTATTATCCGAAGGACGTACATATTTGACAGAAGCCCCTGCTCCACCTTCTTTACACATCGCCATTGGCCATTCATCACGATCATAACCACGCTTTGTTGGAATGCCATGAAGTGATTTGTCTCTTTGCTCATCACTATTTTTTCGATCAATGGTGCAAATGGAAGAATGACCTTCGTCAATAGCTTCTTCTATGTGCTTCGCGGTTTCTGGATATCGATCTGATGGAAAGTGAATGGTTTTGTCATAAGAAGAGTTTGTCGTCTCTTGTTTATGTTGCCCTAGTTGGACATAGCCTGTCGCTATACCAATGACAATCAATAAAAGCAAGAGAATGGTTTTAAGAAGTTTCATAGATGCTAGCTCTCTTTCTCTTTAGCGTATTTTGTAAACAGAAGTATAGCAGAATTACTTACCAATTTCTCCTCGTTTTGAAAAAACGTCTTTTAAAGTTCGAAAAACGTTTTTTACCTGTTTATGCTCTTTTCCTCGTTGTACAAACTCATAAAAATTTAATTTTGCTGCTCAAAAAACATATATGCTGATGCAAAATGGCTTTATGATTGGTTTTTAGGCTAATTTCAAGATTTTAACACACAGAAATTTCAAAAAAATAAAATTGACTAGACCGATATGCTTTAATAATATGGAGTCAAATATCAAAAAATGTCGTAATTTATCAAAATATGATTCCAATTACATTGCAGGAGGGAAGTACAAATGGCGGATGTCTCTTATCGGCTCGGAATAGACATAGGTGGAACATTTACTGATTTATCGCTGATGAATGAAGCGACAGGGGAGCTGACTGAACTCAAGACACCTACAGTGACAGATGACCCAGCTCAAGGAATTATCAATGGGCTGAAACTTCTAAAAGAAAGAGGTGTCGATTTATCCAAAATACAATATCTCGTACACGGGATGACAATCGGTCTTAATACATTATTGCAGAGAAAGGGAGCAGATTTAGCCCTTTTTGTAACGGAAGGTTTTCAAGACATTTTGTCATTACAGCGTTTACGTCTACCCATTCCTTATGACTTCAATTCTCAATTGCCAGAACCATTGATACCACGAAAACATGTATATCCAATCTCTGAAAGGCTCATACACGATGGTTCGATCAAAAAACCTCTCCAACTGCAGCAATTAGATGATGCTGTCCAGCAGGTCATGTCTAAAAAACTAGCAGGCATTGTCATTTCTTTTTTACATAGTTATCAGAATCCAGTTCATGAATTACAAGCTAAAGCCTATATTCATCACCATTACCCACAATTAGAAGTCCTGACGTCTTCTGAATTATGGCCACAAATGAGGGAATATGAGCGGACAGTGATGTCTGTTGTCAATTTGTACATTCAACCAAAGGTCAAACAATATTTACAAACATTGAAAAGCCGCTTGAAAGAAGAAGGTGTACCAATTTCTCCATACATTACCCAATCAAATGGTGGTTTAATGGATGCAGAAAGTGCAGCTACTTCACCCGTTAAAACACTTTTTTCTGGCCCGGCAGCTGGTGTAATTGGTGCAGCAAGAATTGCAACTTCTGCAAATGAACCCAATTTAATTACGTTTGATGTTGGTGGCACAAGTGCAGATATCTCGATCATTCAAAATGGGCAGCCTACAATGGCTCAATCGAATCAGCTTTCAGGATTTCCGATCATTCTTCCATCTGTTGCAATGTATTCGATAGGGGCTGGCGGAGGTTCTGTTGCATGGCTTGATCAAGGCGGGCTTCTTAAAGCAGGACCGGAATCAGTTGGCTCGCAGCCTGGACCTGCTTCGTATGGAAGGGGAAAAAAAGCTGCTTTAACCGATGCATTTCTCATATGCGGTTACCTCAATCAAGAACGGTTTGCCGGAGGACATTTACAATTGCAGCGGTCTGCAGCGGAAATAGCCTTTCAGCCAATTGCTGATCAGCTTCATAAAACGGTCGAACAGGCGGCTGACCAGTTGATTCAAGTGGCTGTTGCCAATATGTACACAGAACTAAGCAATGTCATGGAGCAGCAAGGGTTTGATCCTAGAGATTTTAGTTTGTTGGCATTTGGCGGGGCAGGACCTGTTGTCGCGAATTTCCTTGCGAGAGAAATTCATGCGAAAAATGTGGTCGTCCCTCCAAGTCCAGGAACATTATGTGCGCTAGGTGCACTTACAGCCGATTTTATCCATGATGCTGTGTTGTCTAAGAAAATCTGCTTACAAGACTATACGATGGACGAATTAAAACAAGATTATGAAATGCTTTCACGCAAAGCAACGGATTGGTTCAGCCAGCAAAACATTCAACATATCAAACAAACGTCCATTTTGTTATTAGCAGATGCCCGCTATCAAGGGCAGGCATTTGAGATTGAATTGCCATTATCGGTGGATTGGCTAAAGCAGGAACAAGACGTCTATCACCTGATTGAAGCTTTCCACAACCTGCATGAGCGTCAATATGGCCATAGAGATGATCAGGCGAACATTGAATTTACTCATTTGCGAGTTCGGGTTATAGGTGAAACACCTCCACTGCCTTTCTCTCCTGTTGATGAAAGCAGCGGACAGCCTTTAATACCACAATCATACAGACGAATCTTTATAGAAGAAAAAGAGTACGAAGCATCTGTTTACAATCGGAGTAATTTGTCATTAGGTGCTGTTGTGAAAGGACCTGCCATCATTGAGCAAGATGATACGACAACATTGATTTTGCCAAAATGGGCAGGCAGCATAGACCATTCAGGAAACTTGGTGATTTCAAGGGAGGCGGCTTTACATGGGAACTGATCCAGCAAAGCTTGAGATGATGAGGAGTTATTTTAATGCGATTGCATCAGGCATGGGACATGTCATTGAGCGGACATCCTTTACAACATTCGTAAAAGAATCGGCGGATTTTGCCACAGCATTAGCCACGCCTTCTGGAGATTTCTTTGTTTACCCAAAAACAGTCGGTGTCACGATCTTTTTAGGGCTGAGTCTCAAAAAAGCGATTGAAGAAAGCGGACCGATGCAGCCGGGTGACATTATCATCACAAATGATCCTTATACGACAGACGGTTTAGCGACTCATTTGCCAGATGTTCATATCATCAAACCTATTTTTATAGAAGATGAAATTGTCAGTTATGCCTGGTCTTTTGTTCATGTAAGTGATGTGGGAGGTCTTGTCCCTTCAAGCATTTCTCCAACTGCAACAGATGTTCATCAGGAAGGATTAAGAATTCCGCCAGTGAAAATCTATGAAGGTGGAAAAGAGAATCAGGTTGTTCGTACCTTTTTAAGAGCTAATAGCCGGGCGAGTCATTTAAATGATGGCGATATTAATGCGATGATTGCCGCTGTTAATACAGCAGAAATCAGATTAAAAGAAATGATCGAGAAATTTGGAAAAAACGAAGTGAAGCAAGGAATGATTGATCTGCTGAAGCAAGCAGAGGATCGCGCAGGAAAAGTCATTGAAGCCATCCCTGATGGAACGAGTGAATTCGCTGATTACTTGGATGATGATATGATTTCGGACGTGCCGATCCGATTAAAGATCAAGCTGACGGTCAAAGGGAAACAGCTGACACTGGACTTCTCTGAGTGTGACCCGCAAGTTAAGACAGCTTTTAATCTTGTCACCAATGGTCAAAAGCACTCCTTCTTATATCAAGGATTGATCAATTACATTATTAGTAAAGATCCTTTTATTCCGATTAATGGTGGGATTACGTATCCGATAGACGTGATTTCACCTAAAGGAACGCTTGTCCATCCAGAATATCCGGCTTCTGTCGGTATTCGGCATTCCATTACAATGAGATTGTATAATGTCGTGCTAGGTGCTATTGGTAAGCTGTTGCCTGAAGCAGTGCCGGCGGCAGGTGCAGGGCAATCCGCTATCGTCGTTCTCTCTGTTCCTGATGATCAAACAGGAGGCAGAAAAATGTCTGTGGTCGAACCGTTAGGCGGAGGCGGCGGTGCTCAAAAAGGGACTGATGGAGTAGATGGAATTGATCATTCGTCAGGATTTTTAAAAAATACACCCATTGAGAGCTTGGAACAGCATATTGATATTCATGTACACCGATATGAACTGCTGCCAAACACAGGTGGAGCAGGGGAACATAGAGGGGGACATGCAATTGGTTTAGAATTTGAAATGATCAAGCCAGAATCGATGGTGACGGCACGAGGAATGGAACGAATGAAGTTTCAACCTTGGGGGTTAATGGGCGGACGTGCAGGAGCAATTGGTGAGGTGAAATTGACCAAACCAAATGGGGAGACACAAAACCAGCCGAAAATTGATGTCATGCGTCTTGAAAAAGGCGATATTGTTCAATTGGTTTCACCAAGTGGAGGAGGATGGGGGAATCCATTTTCTAGAACGAAAGAAAAAGTCCTTCATGAAGTGGAAGCAGGGCTATTAAGTGAAGAAAGAGCACTTCAGCAATATGGCGTCAAAGTCTATCGAGATCATAATGAATGGAAAATTGATGACGAACAGACGAGCAGGCTTCGTGAAAAGATGAATGATGCTGATGCTGTCGCTTGGGATTTTGGAAAACAAAGAGCAGCTTATGAGAAAGTGTGGACGGACGAAGCCAGCAGTGAGCTTGCTGTGCAGCTTCGTTCATACCCAGCAAATGAGCGTACGCACTATAAACATGCGGTTCATTCTCATTTTAGTCATAGACAGGAACCATTAACAAAGATGGATATTATTCAAGCACTTCGTCAGTTGAATCAACAAAAAGGGGGAAATGAATCATGAAAAGAAGAGTAATCGCCATATTTGCAGGTGTCCTATCCGTCATGTTACTGCTGTCTGCATGCGGTGGAAATGGGCAGGACCAAAGTAAACAGCAGCAGACTGTGATCGTTGGTGTCTACGGAGGGGATTGGGAAAAGAATATTAAGCCAATCCTCGAAAAGTTTGAAAAGGATACAGGCATTAAAGTACAAACGGTCTCTGGGGCAGATTCTGAATGGTTTACAAAATTAAAAGCATCTAATGGTAAAAATCCACCGTATGATTTGCTTATTTTACAGCCTGATACGATTCAAAGAGGTATTGCGGCAAACGTTCTTGCGCCTATTGATGAAGATCAAGCACCGAATGTGAAAAAGCTATATCGTTCTGTTCAAAAGAAACTCACTGTTGATGGAAAACAATATGCAGCAGGCTTTAGTATGGGACAGCTTGGAATTGCTTATAGAAAAGATCTTGTCAAACAGGAGCCAAACAGCTGGACAGATTTATGGAGCGATCAGCTGAAAGGGAAAGTGGCGATTTCTTCCCCAACTTATTCAGCGGGCTTACAATTTTTCTCTGCACTTGTCCATGCTCAAGGAGGGACAGAATCAAATCCTAAGGATATTGATAAAGCATTTAAAAGCCTAGCACAATTAAAAGGGCGTGTAGCTGCTTTTCCTGATAACCCAGGGTCTATTCAAACGCTGTTAGAACGTGGTGACGTGACGGCAGTTCCATATTGGGATGGCCGAGCATTTGCACTTGAAGAAGAAGGGATGGATATTGGATTCTCATATCCGAAAGAAGGCGCTGTGGCAGCAGTTGCGAGCTGGGCGTTAACAAAGGGAAGTCAGCATGAGGAAGCGGCTTATAAGCTATTAAACTACCTTAGCGGGAAAGAAGCTCAAGAAGCCTTCTCAGAAAAATCTTACTATGGCATGTCGAATTCTGATGTGAAATACGGAGACAAAATTAAGGGAAAAGTGAAGGTTGGCGAAAATTATTATAGCAAGCTGACTTGGGTAGATTACGAAACAGCGACTTCAGAGCTCGGTCAATGGACAAATCGATGGAATGAAGTACTAGGCGGAGGAAAATAGGTGATCGCATGAGTGGAATCAATTTAGAACATATCAGCCAGCATTTTGGCGAGCAGATTGCTCTTGATGATGTCAGTCTTACGGTAAAAGAGGGAGAGTTTTTCTCCCTTCTTGGCCCTAGTGGCTGCGGAAAATCAACTTTACTCAATATCATTGGTGGTTTTTTAGAACCGACAAAAGGAGTCGTCTATATTGGTGATCAGGATGTGACGACTTTACCTCCTTATCAAAGGAAAACGGGGATGGTCTTTCAAAGCTATGCACTTTTCCCACATCTCACCGTATTTGATAATGTTGCATATGGGTTGAAGGTTCAAAAGAAAAAGAAGGCGGAAATCAAGCAAAAGGTGATGGAGAGCTTGGCTCTTGTTCAATTAGAGTCATTTGCCAAACGTATGCCGCACCAATTAAGTGGTGGTCAGCAGCAACGGGTCGCAATTGCACGTGCACTTGCTATCCAGCCGGCTGTTCTCCTTCTGGATGAACCACTCAGTAACCTAGATGCAAAGCTAAGAAAAAATATGCAGACGGAGCTGCGAAATATTCAACGGAATGTCGGAATTACGACTATTCTTGTGACGCATGATCAGGAGGAAGCCCTAAGTCTTTCTGACCGAATTGGGATATTAGGTGAGGGGAAAATTCAGCAGATTGGGACACCTTTAGAAGTATATCGTCAGCCAAATAATCGTTTTGTTGCTGAATTTATCGGACAGGTCAATCTATTTGAAGCGGAATATGATGAAGTTACTTCCACATACACTGTTCCACATTTCATTCAATCAAACGGGAAGCAAGTTCAGCTAAAAGTTGCCGCATTTAAAGAGAAGAGCGAGAAGCATTTACTCATGCTGCGTCCTGAGAGAATCAAGTTATCTTCTGTCGGGGAGGAAGTTCAGCCAAATCATGTCACAGGCGTGTTGGCAGATGTCAGTTATATTGGGCACTCTTTACGTTTGGTCGTTGGGCTTAATCAAGGTGAAATCATTGTCCATGCATCAGACGCAGCGTTTCCCGAGCTGCCTCAAGTTGGAGAAACTGTGCATATTCATTGGCAGCCTGAAGATATTGTGTTCTTAGATTCGAAGGTGCATGTGTGATGCGAATCAAAAAAAAGAATCAGCGATTTCATTGGTTTATGCTGCTGCCAGCTTGTTTGTTTCTAGTTGTATTCCTTCTTGCTCCGCTTGTGATGATGTTTGTCCTCAGTTTTCGTGATGTGGATTCGATGATGAATACGTTACAATCCTATAGTTTGTCTCAATATTTACATGTATTTACGACAGATGCATATGTGAAAGCAATTGGAAGTACTGTGTGGGTGGCCTTACAGACAACGGTGATTTGTTTATTGATGGCATATCCAGCAGCTTATGTGCTAGTGAAAGCACCTCACCCAAGATTGCGGGCTTTTTTCTATATCTTACTTGTATCGCCGCTTTTGACGAGTGTCGTCATTCGGACATTTGCATGGATCGTGCTTCTTTCGCAAAATGGCTTGATCAATGGCATGCTGATCGATTTACATCTGATTGAGAAACCGCTATCGATGCTGTGGAATATGAATGCGGTCATTATTGCTTATGTTCAAGTGATGCTGCCTTTTGCAGTGCTGCCTATTGCAACTAGCTTAACTGATATGGACCGTCACTTAAGACCGGCTTCTATGAGTCTTGGTGCTGGTCGTATTCGGACATTTTTTCATGTGACCTTGCCGCTTACGATTCCAGGCATGATCACCGGAGCAATTATTGTCTTCTCACTTGCAGCAGGAAGCTATATTACTCCTTTGCTAGTCGGCGGACGGATGCAACCGCTCTTGCCACTGTCCATTTATCAGCAGGTCATGCAGGTGTATAACTTGCCTCTTGCCGCTGCGATGTCCTTTACTTTATTGATTTGTGTGCTAGCGGTCGTCAGTCTATTAAGCTATTTATTGAAGCGTTGGGAGGCGAGGATGCATGCGTAAAAAATCAATAGGTGACCGTTTGCTTTCGGTTCTGATATGGACCGCAGGCTCACTCGTTTATCTCTTTTTAACCGTACCTGTTCTTGTCATTGTTCTTTCTGCTTTTAGTCCGAATGCTTTTCCTGAATTCCCGCCGACTTCGTTTTCCGTTCGCTGGTTTCATGAGGTCGTGTCGAATCCAGAATGGATGGAATCTTTGCGTATCAGCGTGATTCTGTTATTGATTGTGACGCCGCTTACTGTTCTTTTAGGAACGATGGCTTCTTATGCTTTAGCAAGGCTTTCCTTTAAGGGAAAGGAAGCTGTTCAAGCCTTTATTTTGTCACCTCTTATGATTCCTCAAGTGGTATTAGGGATTGCGATGCTGTATTTGTTTACAGCTATGGGCTTTACAGGGTCTTTGTGGGCATTAGTCATTGGGCATGTCATCATTGGTTTTCCTTATGTGGTACGAACCGTGGGTGTCAGTGTTTCAAATCTTGATCCACGTCTTGAGCTAGCTTCCATGAATCTTGGTGCAGGGCCCATACGTACTTTCTTTCGTGTGACACTGCCCTTGATCAAGCCTGGTATTATCGCAGGTGGGGTGTTTTCTGCTGTGACATCATTTGGTGAAATCTCGATTAGTTTGTTCGTTTCTTCACCTCAAACCATTACGATTCCCGTGAGGACGTTTAATTACATTGAGCAAACTTTTGATCCGAGTGTCAATGCGATATCTGTCATATTTATTATCATTTCTATCATTGCGTTGCTCATTATTGAGAAAACGATTGGTCTGTCTAAGGTGATGTAAATATAATGAAGAAACAAGGAGCTGTCATTTGAAATGACAGCTCTTTTTGTATTGTTTTTTATGGTAAAAATATTCAAAGTTTTATGGAATATAGTTCTTAAGGTTTAAGAAAATGCGAGGCGTGATAGGAGACCTCTCTCCTACATTTTCGGTCATATTTGAAAAATTTAAGGAAAAACATGAAATTTTTGCGGTAATTGGTCATTTATTTTCGGTGGAACGCAACTATTATTAGTTATTTTCGGTAAATATCGTAAATTATGATGTGATCCCTTCGGCATAACGCATGAATCTTTACACCCATTTTTCGGTGAAAAAAACAATAATTTCATATAAAGTGGACGTAAATAGAAAATATCTAAAAGAAAAGAAGAAAAAGGCAAATCTATGGAAACATAGAGACGCAAAGCCATGTCCTAAGGTAAAAGTTGCTTTTTTACTATGGTCGGCAGGTTACCGAATCAAAATGGGAGTCCCTCCGTTTTATTCGGGGTGGGCTCCTTTTTTGTTATTCCGTCTATTTTAATGAAATAGACTTGGTTCTTTTGATATAGAGGGTGCAGGGTATCACAGTTGGTGGAGAAAACATAGAAGAGCGGAGGATGAGAATGAGTACAGTTTATTACCCCTTAACACATGCGCAAAAGCGAGTATTCTACACGGAAAGATTTTATCCAGGCACAAGTATTTCTAATTTGGGTGGGTTTGCCAAGTTAAGATCGGTATCAGGTCTAAATCCTTCTTTGATCGTGGATGTGCTTCAAGCGTACATTCGTGAAACTGATTCTCTTCGTTTAAGGCTGGTGTATCGACATGAGCAGGAGGAGCCCGTTCAATATATCAAGCCATATGAAAAACAGCCGATTCGTTTGGTGAAAGGCTGGAGTGAAAAGGAAGTCAGAGCGTGGGCGAACGAGGAGATTCGTGAGCCGATGGAACTGATTGATCGTTCCTTAATTGAATTTACGGTCTTTCAAATCAGTGATCAAGAGTGCTGGCTGTTCTGTAAAGCACATCATATTGTGGCTGATGGTATTTCAATTATCTTGATGGGAAATCGAATCATTGATCTATACCATGACATGCTGCAGGGGACAGACATCTCCCCAATTGAAGACATTTCCTTCGTTGATCACATCATGAGTGAGCAAACGTATGAATCTTCTAAACGTTTTCAGAAAGACCAAGCTTTTTGGAACGAGCAATTTTCCAATATTCCAGATTTCGCTTCTTTAACACCGCATAAAGGTTACGAGATGAGCTTACATGCGGAGAGATTTTCAGGGGATATTCCTGATTCTTTAAAGGAGAAGCTTCGAGTCTTTTGTGAAGAAGAGAAAGTCAGTATGCTTTCTATGTTTATGTCCGCTGTCTATATTTACTTGCACCGATTTAGCGGCATGGAGGATGTGGTCCTTGGCACTTTTATGGGCAATCGGACAAATGCAAAGGAAAAAAAGATGATTGGGATGTTTGTGTCGACCATTCCGATGCGCGCATCTGTGCAAGGATCCCTCACGTTTCTTGATTTCGTGAAGCAGGTCATGGCGGATCAGATGAAGATCTTGCGTCATCAAAAATATCCTTACAATGTGCTCATGAATGATTTAAGGGAAAGAGATGGATTTACAGGGCGCCTGTTTGATATTTCTTTAGAGTATCAGGTCATGCAGTGGCAGAAAAAAGAGAATCTTTCGTTCATTACGGAGCCGATTTTTAGTGGAAGCGGGATGAATGATATATCGATTCATGTGAAGGACCGCTGGGATACAGATACATTGACCATTGATTTGGATTACCGTACAGACCTATTTAGTGAAGACGATATGAGTAAGCTGTTTGATCGATTGATCATTTTGCTGGAGGCGGCGGTCTCTCAGCCAGATCAGCTGATTGGGGCTCTCTCTTTACTGCCAGCAGATGAACAAAAGCAACTGCTTCAATTATCTAAGGGAGAAGCATTTGATTTACCAGGAGCGAAACCAGTTCACCACTTATTTGATGAGGTAGCTAAAACGTATTCAGAACGGGCAGCTGTGGTAGCGGAAAATGGAACGTTCACTTATGGAGAGCTGTATCAAAAAGCGGACAAACTGGCACGGTTTTTACAGATGAAAGGTGTCTCGCGTGATGTACCAGTTGCCGTTTTAATGGAACGGACGGCAGATGCGATGGTTGCCATTTTTGGGATATTAAAAGCTGGCGGTGCATATGTACCGATCGATCCGGCATTACCTGAGGAACGCATTCAATTTATTGTAGAAGATTCTGGTGCTTCTATCGTTTTAACAGAAGAATCGTTTGTTCAGCAATATTCATCCATTGCGGAAAAAATGATTGTCCAGCAGCATATGGAATTAGAAGATCGTCCGCTGCCTGAGCTGATCGATCAGACGACATCACAGGATTTGGCTTATCTTATTTATACATCGGGTACAACTGGAAAGCCGAAGGGAGTGATGATCGAGCATCTTCAGCTGCATCATTTGGTTCATGCCCTGCATCACGAAGTGTATGAGGGGGCAAATCAGCTTCAAGTGGCGCTTCTTGCACCGTTCCATTTCGATGCATCTGTTAAACAAATCTTTGCTGCTCTTTTATTTGGACATACGCTTCATATTGTGCCAAGAGAAACGACACGAAACGGTGTACAGCTAGCGGCTTATTACAAAGAACATCAAATTAAGGCAACAGATGGAACGCCAGCACATGTGCAGCTTTTACTTGCAGCTGATTTGGATGGGCTTGCACTGACTCATATGCTGATTGGGGGAGAAGCACTCCCTGCGAAAGCAGCGCAGGCGCTGATTGAAGCTGTGCGTGTCAGCCAGCCGGATTTTGCCTTGTGGAATGTGTATGGTCCGACAGAAACGTGTGTGGATGCGGCGGTTCACCGTCTAGATCTCAGTGAGCTGCAGAAGTCACCAGAACAGCGCTATGTGTCAATTGGAAAGCCACTGGGCCATCACCGGATTTATATTTTAAATGAACATGAACAACTACAGGTGCAGGGAGCTGTGGGAGAACTATGCATTGCGGGAATAGGAGTTGGACGGGGCTATGTGAATCAGCCTGAATTGACGGAGAAGGCATTCAGACCAGATCCATTTTTTCCTGAAGACCGGATGTATCGCACAGGTGATGTAGTGAGATGGCTTCCAGACGGCACAATTGATTACCTTGGAAGAATAGATGACCAAGTAAAAATAAGAGGTTACCGCATCGAAACAGGTGAAATTGAGGCGGTCATGGAGCAGGTAGACGGAGTCGATCAGGCTGTTGTCCTTGTCGTGGATGAACCGGACGGTGGAAAGGCTTTAAGTGCTTACTATCAAGCACGACAAGAATTTCTTTCCGTGGACACCCTGCAAGCCGCTATCAAACATCAGTTGCCAGCTTATATGATGCCGCTTTATTTCAAGCAGCTTGAGGCATTTCCACTGACAGTGAGTGGGAAAGTCGACCGGCGTGCGCTTGCTGTATTAAAAGGAGACAAGGCTGTCAGTGCTGTTTATGTAGCGCCTAGAAACGATGTAGAAACGAAGCTTGTTCGTTTGTGGGAAGACGTTCTTCATCAAGAGAACATAGGTGTGTACGACTCATTCTTTGACCTAGGCGGGCATTCACTCAAAGCGATGAAAGTTCTTACACTCGTTCAGCGGGCTTTTCAAGTGGAGGTCCCTTTATCTGTTTTATTTGAACAGCAAACGATTTCAGCACTTGCTGTTTATATTGAACAAGCGGAAAAGTCTTCACAAGTGGTCATACCGAAAGCACCGACTGCCGCCGATTATCCACTGTCACCAGCGCAGCAGCGTGTTTATATGGTGACTCAGCTGGAGCAGAGCATCGCCTATCATATGCCTGCCGTTGTGAAATTAAGAGGAACGCTGCAACGAGAGAAGTTGGAGGGAGCTTTTGAAAAACTGATCGCACGTCATGATATGCTGCGAACTTCTTTTCATACAGTCAAAGGAGTCCCTCGTCAGCGGGTAGCTTCATCCGTCCCATTTCAAATAGAACAGCTGACAGGCAGCACGATGGAAGAGAACATGCGTCAATTTGTCAGACCTTTTCATCTTGAGCAGGCTCCGCTTTTGCGTGTTGGGCTACAGTCTTTACATGATCAGGAGCATCTTCTCTATTTCGATATGCATCATCTGATTTCAGATGGTCTTTCAATTGATTTGATGCTGCGTGAGCTGTCTGACGCATATGAGGGATTAGTGAAAGCGCCATTGAAGCTTCAATATCAAGATTATGCTGTTTGGCAAGAACAACAGGCAGAGCAAGGCGATCAAATAGATGAAGCATTCTGGCTGAAAGAATTTTCAGGAGATATCCCTGCTTTGCAGCTTCTAACTGATTATCAGCGTCCGGCTGTCCAGTCTTTCGCTGGAGACCGTGTTCTCAGAAACATCGATGAGACGTTAACAGGCCGTTTGCAGGAGCTTGCAGCGAATCATCATACGACGCTGTATACCGTGTTGCTTTCTGCTTACTATACATTGCTTGCGAAATACACAGGTCAAAAGGAGTTTGTTGTGGGGACACCGACAGCAGGCCGGGTGCATGCAGATTTGAATGACATGATCGGCATGTTTGTCCAAACACTTGCTTTACGTTCAGAGGTAGATCCGAACGGTTCAATGACGCAGTTGATTGAGCAAGTAAAGGAAAAGACGATGAGGGCGTTTGAGCATCAGCAATATCCATTCGAGCGGCTGCTTGAAAAGCTAAATGTGCAAAGAGATTTTAGCCGCCATCCATTATTTGATACGGTCTTTACTCTAACGCCAGATCATTCAACAGCCCAGCATATTGGAGAGATGAAAGTCGAAGTCGAGGAAACCAATTTCCATATTGCAAAGTTTGATCTCACACTTCAAGCGATGGAGTCAAGTCATGGTCTTTCCTTTGTTCTCGATTACAGTACGGCGTTATTTAAACGAAGTACTGCCGAGCAGATGCTCAAGCATTATGTTTATCTTCTGGAGCAGATGGTCGAAATGCCGGAGCAAGCGATTCAATCATACCGCTTACTCTCTGAACAAGAAGCAGCGTCTCAATTGAAGATGTGGAACCCGTTACCTACGCCTTATCCTGCGGAAGAAACCATTGTGACGCAATTTGAATCACAAGTAGAGCAGCACGGTCATCAGCCTGCTTTGCAATATAAAGATGAGGTTCTTTCTTATCAAGAGCTGAATCGCAGAGTGAACCAGCTGGCTCATTATTTACACGAACATGGTTTTGAAAAAGGGATGACAGCGGCTTTATTCTTTGAACGTTCTAATGAGATGGTGCTGTCCGTTTTAGCTGTGCTAAAGGCTGGCGGTGTCTATGTGCCAATCGATCCTGACTTCCCTGATGAGCGCATCAAGCACTTTTTGACAGATAGTGGTGCACAGTTTGTCCTGACCCATCAGGTGCTGCGTCATCGTTCTGTGCTTACTGCGTTTGAAGGGAAAATCATAGAAACAGAAGATCAAGCCGTTGATCAGCAGTCAGAGAGCAATCCAGTTGTATGTGTTTCGCCTTTGGACTTGGCGAATTTGACCTACACATCTGGTACGACAGGCAAACCTAAAGGGAACATGGTGACGCACCGGAACATTTTGAGAACAGTGAAGCAGTCGAATTATCTCACCATTCATCATGAAGACACGGTGATGAGCCTTTCAAACTATGTATTTGATGCATTTATGTTTGATGTGTTTGGCGCTTTATTGAACGGAGCGAAACTCATTGTTTTGCCAAAGGATCACATTTTAAATATGAATGAGCTTTCTGGCGCGATTGAGAAGGAAAAAGTCAGTATTTTAATGATCACGACCGCTCTATTTCACTTACTGATTGATATGAAAAAAGGCAGCCTGAAAAACGTCAGAAAAGTGCTGTTTGGCGGGGAACGTGCTTCTGTGCCGCATGTTGTGGCAGCCCTTGAAACGGTTGGAGAAGACAAACTCATTCATATGTATGGACCTTCTGAAAGCACGATTTTCACAACGTATTATCCGGTGAATCACATTGAAGAACAAGCACTGTCGATTCCGATCGGAAAGCCGGTGAGTCAAACGGCTGTTTATATTGTTGATGAGTTTGGACATGTGCAGCCGCCGGGAGTAGCTGGAGAGCTTTGTGTCGCAGGTGAAGGACTGGTCAAGGGGTATTATCGCCAGCCAGAGTTAACGAGCGAAAAGTTTGTTGAAAATCCTTTCCGATCTGGTGAAGTCATGTACAAAACGGGCGATCTCGCACGATGGCTGTCAAATGGAGATATTGAATTCATTGGGCGAATCGATCATCAAGTCAAGATTCGAGGTCAGCGTATCGAACTTGGCGAAATTGAACACCAGCTATTGCAGCATCCGCAAGTGAAAGAAGCCGTTGTCATTGCGTTATCAAATGAAACATTATGTGCATATTTCACAGCAGAAGGTGCTGTTCCACTGTCGGATTTACGTGAGCAAGCAGGACGAGAACTCCCTGTTTATATGATGCCAGCTTTCTTCATGCAATTAGACGAGCTGCCACTAACGGGGAATGGCAAGGTAGACAGACGGGCATTACCGATACCTGATGTGAGTGAACAGGCGGCAAATGAATACGTCCCTCCTCAATCAGATACAGAGCGTATATTGGCACACATTTGGGAGGAAGTTCTTGAAGTGCCGAAAATCGGCAGACATGATCATTTCTTTGAATGCGGAGGTCATTCACTGCGCGGCATGAAAATGCTGAACAGGCTCTATGAAGAGATGCATGTGGAATGTCCGTTGAAAACATTATTTGAATCACCCACTTTAGAGGCGTTTGCCCTTGCGGTGGATCAAACAGATCGAACTGAAATCAGACGAGTGGAAAAAGCGGAAGAAGCGGCTGTTTATCCTGTGACATCTGCTCAGAAAAGATTGTTTGTTCTGCAAAAAATGACAGATGCCGAGCAGAGCTATCATATGCCAGCTGCTTTAAAGCTTGAAGGTGTATTTGATGAAAAACGATTTAAAAAAGCCATAAACCAGCTTGTTCATCGCCATGAAGCATTCCGTACGAGCTTTGACTTCGTTCATGGTGAACCTGTTCAGCGAATTGAAACGAATGTTTCTGTGAACATTGAAAACATCGAAGGGAACGGCCGAGACATTCAGCAATTAATGAATGATTTTATCCGTCCATTTGATGTAGAAAAAGCGCCGCTGCTTAGAGTGGGACTTGTGTCTGAATCGGAGAGTGTTCATTATCTGTTGATTGATATGCACCACATCATTTCAGATGGTGCGTCTGTCGGTATTTTAATTGATGAGCTATCGATCTTGTATCGAGGAGACGAACTTGATGAATTGCCTATTCAATATAAGGACTATGCGGTCTGGTCAAACAGTGAAGAATCCCTTGCGAAAAAAGAGGCTGAAGCGGTGTTTTGGTTGGAACAATTACAAGGAGAACTGCCTGTTTTGGCACTGCCTGAGGATCTTCCGAGACCAAAGGTTCAGACGTTTGAAGGGGGCCGCGTCGAATTCTCTATAGACGGTGCGCTTAAATCGCAATTGGATGAGCTGGTTAGATCACTCAACAGTACAACGTATACAGTGCTACTTGCTTGCTACAGTACGCTTTTAAGCAAGCTTTCGAGACAAGAAGACATCATGATCGGTTCTCCAGTGGTGGGCAGAACTCATCCTGATATTCAATCAGTCATCGGCATGTTTGTGAATACGCTGGCACTCAGAACAAAACCAGAAGGACATCAGACATTTTCTCAATTTGCGTCAACAGTTCATGAGCTTGTGTTAGCGGCAAATGAACATCAACTTTACCCATTTGAAGAATTGGTGGACCAAGTGCAAACGGTTCGCGACACAAGCCGCCATCCAATCTTTGATGTGGTGTTCTCGATGGAAAATGCAGATATTCGTGACCTATCGATGGATGGACTTCACATTGTTCCACAATCATTCAATGAGAACATAGCCAAATTTGACTTAACCTTAACTGGAAACGAATCTGACGATCAAATCGAGCTTGTGTTTGATTATAATTCTTCTATCTTTGAACGGTCGTCGATTGAGAAGTGGAAGGAGTATTTCCTTTACTTGATCGAACAAATGGTGTCAGCACCAGATCAATTATTAGATCAGATGCAATTATTATCACCAGCGCAGCAGCAAAAACTGCTTGATGAATGGTCAGGACCTATCCTAAATGTCCCGACAGATCAAACGGTTCATGCATTGATTGAGGCGAGGTCACAAGAAGTACCTGATCAAAAAGCCGCATCCTTCTGCGGGTCAAGCTGGACGTATGAAGAACTGAACAACCGAGCGAATACAGTCGCCGCAACACTTATGTCCACCGGCACAAAATCGGGAGACCGCATCGGCATTCTCACACGTCCATCGCTCGAGATGACAGCCGCTGTTCTCGGTGTGCTCAAGGCAGGTGCGGCATTCGTGCCGATTGATGCCGATTATCCAGCGCAGCGCATTGCCTACATGCTGGAAGATGGCGGGGCAGAGGTCCTTCTGATTCAGAAAGAGCTCACTGCACCACCTTCTTTCACAGGTCATACCCTCTTCATAGAAGAGGCAGTAGAAGGAGAAGCACACGAGATTCAGGTTCCTGTCAAACCAACGGATCTCGCCTATATGATTTACACATCTGGAACGACTGGACAGCCGAAGGGTGTCATGGTCGAGCACCAGTCCCTTGTCAATCTCGCCTACTGGCACAATGATGCCTTCCAGGTGACGAAACAAGACCGAACCGCCAAATATGCCGGCTTTGGCTTTGATGCCTCCATTTGGGAGATGTTCCCGACGTGGATGGCCGGCGCAGAGCTCCATATCATCGACGAAGCGATTCGCCTCGATATGATCAAGCTCAATTCGTATTTTAATCACGAAGGCATCACCATTGCATTCCTGCCAACACAGCTATGTGAGCAGTTTATGTCGATGGACAATCATTCTCTCCGTTACTTACTGACAGGCGGGGACAAGCTAAAACAGGTGAAGCCCGTTCCATACAAACTCGTCAATAACTACGGCCCAACAGAAAATACGGTCGTGGCGACAAGCGGGATCATTGATCCAGATCAAGGCACGCTTCCTATCGGAACAGCGATTGCCAATACTCGTTTTTACATTATGGGTTCGTTATATGACCTCTCGCCGCAAGGCGTACCGGGTGAGCTCGTGATTGCGGGGAAAGGACTGGCAAGAGGCTACTGGAATCTCCCAGAGGAAACGGACAAACGGTTTGTCCCAGATCCGTTTTATCCAGGAGAGCGTATGTACCGTACAGGCGACTTGGTGAAATGGACCGAGGATGGCGAGCTGATTTATCTCGGTAGAAAAGACCATCAAGTGAACATCCGCGGCTTCCGGATTGAGCTGTCAGAAATTGAAGCACAGCTCCTTACGCTAAATGAAGTGAAAGAAGCCGTCGTGACAACGGCCAAAGACGCAAGTGATCAAGACGCTCTTGTCGCTTACGTCATCACAGATAAAGAAACGGATACGTTGAAAGAAAACTTAAAGCGCATCTTGCCAGAATATATGGTGCCATCATGGATCATCAAGCTAGACCAACTGCCGATGACGGCAAATGGAAAAGTAGATCTCAAAGCACTGCCAGCACCTGATGTGGAAGCGAATCAAACAGCATACGAAGCGCCAAGAGATGAAGTGGAAGCACTGCTTTGCGGCATTTGGGAAGATGTACTTGGCATCAGCCAAGTCGGTATTCACGACCACTTCTTCTTCCTTGGCGGAGATTCGATTAAAGGCATCCAAATGGCAAGCAGACTTACGCAAGAGGGCTGGAAGCTCGATATGAAGCTGCTTTTCCAATATCCAACGATTGCGGAGCTTCGCCCATATATCGAAGAAGCGGACCTTCTCACAGCCGATCAGTCAGCTGTCGAAGGAGAGGCCATTTTAACACCGATCCAGCGCTGGTTCTTTGAACGTAACTTCAGCAGCCAGCATCATTGGAATCAGTCCGTTATGCTCCATGCGGCAAATGGTTTGGATGAAGCGCTTGTCAAGCAAGTGCTCGAGCAGATGATGACCCATCATGATGCTTTGCGATTGGTTTATCCGATAGAAGAAGGACACATCATTCAGCGTCATCGTGGAGTAGACGAAAACGATGTAGCGGTGGACGTGATAGAAGTACAAGGAGAACGATCACAGCAAATCGAGCAGGTAGAAAAGCTGGCAAATGAAGTGCAGGCGAGTATTTCTTTAACAGAGGGACCATTAGTCAAACCTGCGATTTTCCGTACGGATCATGGAGATCACTTATTGCTCGTTGTACATCATCTTGTCATTGATGGTGTGTCATGGCGTATTTTCCTTGAAGACTTCATGGCTCTTTATGAGCAGGCGAAGCGTGGGGAAGAGCTGACACTTCCTGAAAAAACACATTCATTCCAAGCATATGCCCAGAAGTTGACGGAATATGCAGTGTCAGATGAGCTGCTGGCAGAAAGGGACTATTGGAAAAAGGTACTTGGGCATTTAACTGCACCTCTGCAAAAGGATCATGTTACAGAGGATCAAAGAATGCTGCATACAAAAACCATTCGCTTTACGCTGTCTGAGGAAGAAACACGCAGCCTACTGACAGAAGTACATGAGGCGTACCATACGGAAATCAATGACATTTTGCTAACCGCTTTAGGATTGACCCTGAAAGAGTGGACAGGAGAAGACAGACACTTTATTCACCTTGAAGGACATGGAAGGGAAGACATCCTTCCGGCGGTCAATGTGTCGCGGACCATCGGCTGGTTTACGAGCATGTATCCTGTGCTGCTTGATTTGTCGCATGCGGAGGATCTTTCGTATCAAATCAAGCTTTTGAAAGAAGAGCTCAGACACATTCCGAACAAGGGAATCGGCTATGGCGTTTTAAAATACTTAACGCCTGACAAAATGAAGGACGGTCTCGCATTTGATGTCACGCCAGATATCAGCTTTAACTATCTTGGTCAGTTTGATGAACAGATTGGCGGGGGTGAACTAAGTCGATCCACTTGGCAGGCAGGTCAATCGTTAAGTCCAGAATCAGAGAAACCTCATGCATTAGATATTGTTGGTTTCGTAGAACAGGGCATGTTCCATATGACGATGTCATATCACCAGCTTGAATTCGAAGAGCAAACGATGGAGCAGTTCAAGGACCTTTTAGAAAAGAACGTGAAGGCACTCATCTCACATTGTGTATCACAAGATGAAGCGCAAATTACGCCTAGTGATGTAGGTGACGATGACCTGACCATGGATGAACTTGAAAAGCTAATGGATATATTTTAAGCAAACGAAGAGGTGGACTATGAGCAAACAGAAGATTCAAAAGGTATATCCTTTAACACCAATGCAAGAAGGCATGTTATATCATGCCATGCTAGATCCTAATTCGTCCTCTTATTTCACACAGCTGGAGCTTGGAATAAGAGGGAAGTTTGATCTCGATCTTTTTGAAAAAAGTCTCAATGAGCTCATCGGCACATATGACATTCTCCGTACAGCCTTTGTCTATCAGCAATTACAGAAGCCTCGACAGGTTGTACTGGCAGAGCGCAATCTAGATGTGTATAGAGAGAATCTATCTCACCTGAACCATCAGGAACAGCAAAAGGTACTAGATCAATATAAAAAGCAAGTGAGAAAACAAGGCTTCCATTTAACGAATGATTTGTTATTGAAGGTCGCTGTTTTTCAACTGAATGAAACAAACTGGCATCTCATTTGGAGCAACCATCACATCATCATGGATGGTTGGTCCATGGGAGTTTTGATGAAAAAATTGTTTCATTACTACGAATCTTATCGGAACGGCAAAACGCCGGATCGCTCACAAGGAAAACCTTATGCAGATTATATCCAGTGGCTTGGCAAGCAAAATCAACAAGCAGCGGAAGGCTATTGGAAGGATCGCTTAGACGGTGCGATTCAGCATCAAGGGCTTTTGCAGCAAAAAGAAGCGAACGGACAATATGACCATCAGGAATGGACGTTCACATGGGATGCTGAAATGGTCAGCAGCATTCAAGAGATCGCAAGGAATTGCCAAGTGACAGCACCAAATCTATTCCAAGCTGTTTGGTCGGTTCTTTTAGGCACTTACCATGCGGCAAATGATGTCACTTTCGGAACAGTCGTATCTGGCAGGCCGCCAAGTGTGGCTGGGATAGAACAGATGGCAGGGCTTTTTATCAATACAATACCGGTCAGGGTAGAAATGAATCAGGAAGACACCTTCAAACAGCTGTTTCAAAAAGTTCAGCAGCATGCGCTGGAAGCGGAAAACTATGATTTTATGCCGCTTTATGACATTCAGCAACAGGCAGCTGCAGGAGGACAACTCTTCGATCACTTGGTCGGGTTTGAGAACTATCCTTTAGATCAAGAGCTATCTGGTGACACCATGTCGGAACGTCTAGGGTTTTCCATTGATGTAAAAGACGGATTTGAACAAACGAATTTCGATCTAAATGTCCTCGTATATCCAGGTGAAACATGGACATTGAAAATCAAATACAATGCGGTGGCTTTTGAAGAAGAGATCATTGAAAAAATATCGAAACACTTGACCAACCTCATGAAGCAGATCATCGAGAATCCGGAAGTTCGCCTTCATGACGTGACGTGTATCACTGAAGAAGAAAAACAGCAGATTGAAGCATGGAACAAGACAGAACGAGATTATCCAAAGCATCTGTCTATTCCTGAGCTTCTGAAAGAACGCATTCAAACGCAGCCAGACCATCTGGCGTTAGTCGAAGGAGAGCGGGCATTCACCTATGAAGAACTCGGCCAAGAAATCCATCGTGTTGCGGGACATTTGATTGATAGCGGAGTGAAACAAGAAGATGCCGTCGCAGTGTATATGAATCGATCTGCTGAAGCAGTGATCGCCATTTTAGCGGTTCTTCAAGCAGGAGCTGCTTATGTACCAATTGATCCAGCCCAGCCAGAGGAGAGAATCCGCTTTATGCTTGAAGACAGCGGTGCATCCGTTTTGCTCTATGCGGATAGCCAGCCGCCAGTTCATGAAAGCATCCAAGCCATTCGTGTGTCGGACATATCGAATCATTCCAACGGACCATTCGAAGTCGAGACCTCTCCTTCGCAATTGGCGTATATCATGTACACGTCGGGGTCAACCGGCCGGCCAAAAGGTGTTCAAATTGAGCATCAGCATATTGTCAGATTGGCTTGTTCTCAGGAGACACTGGGCTTGAACAAGTCGGATCGTATGGCACATACAGGAGCAGTCAGCTTTGATGCCATTACCTTTGAAATTTTCACCACATTGCTGAACGGTGCAACGCTTTATCCTGTTGACCGTGACACGTTATTGGACATCAACCGGTTTGAACGCTTTATCCAAACGAATCAAATCTCGGCGCTCTTTTTAACGACAGGTTTGTTTAATCAACTCGCTCAGCAGCGACCGCATATGTTTAAAGGATTGTCCAAATTGATCACAGGCGGTGATGTGATCAATGTGAAAAGTGCAGAGCTTGTGAAGAAACATCATCCATCACTTGTTTTACTGAATGCGTATGGCCCAACAGAAAACACCACCATCTCAACCATTTATGAGGTGAGAGGGGATGAAACGGGCACGATTCCAATTGGTCAGCCGATCAATCATTCGTCCGCTTACATTTTAGATGACAATCAAAGACTTCAGCCAATTGGTGCGCCAGGAGAGCTGTATGTCGGCGGAGACGGTGTCTCAAGAGGATATCTCCATCGTCCAGAATTAACAGAGCAAGTATTTATCGCTGATCCTTTCAAGGCAGAAGGGCGTTTGTATCGAACAGGAGATTTGGCTAGGTACGGTTCAAATGGTCAAATCGAATTCCTCGGACGGACAGATGATCAAGTGAAAATCCGCGGCTTCCGTATTGAACTCGGTGAAATTGAAACGATTCTTCAACAAGAGACAGGGATCGATGATGCGGTTGTGCTCATCCATGCGTCTCCTTCAGAAGAAAAAGAAATGACCGCTTACTATACGGGAACGATCAGAGAAGAAGAGGTGCGGGCTCTATTCAATCAAGCACTGCCAGCATATATGATACCTCATCACGTCATGAAGCTAGATGCTTTTCCGCTTACCGCAAACGGAAAGGTTGATCGAAAAGCTTTACCAACGCCTGACGAAGCTGATCGTGAAGAAATCAGGATCATTCCACCTGAAACCGAGACGGAAAAGGCGCTTGCTCAAATTTGGGAGGAACTGCTTGGGAAAGCGGTGGGAATAGATGAGCATTTCTTCATGACTGGCGGACATTCACTCAAAGCAATGATGATGTCAGCCAAAATCCAAGAAGTGTTCCAAAAGGAAGTTCCGATTCAAGTGATATTCGAAAAGCCAACGGTTCGATCGCTTGCGTCATACATTGACCAGGACGGTCAAGAAGAACAAGGACATCCGATCTTACCGGCAGCGAAGGCGGAGGACTATCCAGTGTCGCCAGCTCAGCGGCGCTTATACATTTTACAAACACTTGAACCTAAGAGTACGAACTATCATATTCCGATCGTCTTAACGCTTGAAGGTACGCTCGATCATCAGCGACTCACCTCAGCATTTGATGAATTGATTCAAACGCATGAAATCTTAAGAACGAGTTTTCATATGAAAGGCGAGAACATCGTCCAAAGGGTACATGAACGAGCGGTATTTGATCTCCCTGTCCATGATGTAAAGGAAGAAGAGGCCGAGGCATTTCTTGCTGAACGTCAGGCGCCGTTTGATTTGACAGCCGCTCCCCTCCTGCGGGCACAGTTGCTCAAAGTGAGTGACGACCGTCATCTTTTAGTTCTGGAAGCACATCACCTGATTACAGATGGCAGTTCCATGAAGACGTTCATTCAGGATTTGGCGAAAGCCTATGATGGAGAGGCACTTGCAGAAAGAGCCATTCATTATAAAGATTACGCTGTCTGGCAGTTAAGTGAAGAAGAAACAGAGAAACAGCGTGCGCATGAAGCGTATTGGCTGAAACAATTCGATGGAGATGTACCGGTTTTAGATTTGCCGACAGACTACCCGCGTCCAGTGGAACGTGATTTTTCTGGAGAACGGGTGATGTTTGGCTGTGATCAAGCGACGACTCAGCGTATTCATGAGCTGCTCAAGAAAACAGATACGACGCTGTACATGTTCTTGTTATCTGCATTTCAAGTGCTGCTCGCATCCTACAGCGGACAGGAAGATATCATTGTCGGATCTCCTGTTGCGGGGCGAACACATCCAGATATTCAGGACATGCCAGGGATGTTCATCAATACCATTGCGATGCGCGGGAAACCGGAACAAACAAAGTCATTTTTACAGCTGCTTGAAGAAATAAAAGAAACGAGTGTAGATGCTTTTGCACATCAAAGCTATCCGCTCGAAGAGTTAATCGCGCGTCTGCCGCTTGATCGTGATACAACCCGAAGCCCGCTCTTTAGTGTTTCGTTTAATATGCAGAACATGGATGTTCCTGCACTAAAGCTCGGCGATCTGAACATTTCGCCTTATGCGATGCAGCACCGATCCGTCAAATTTGATCTGTCTCTAGAAGCATTTGAACGTGAGGGAGAAATAAAACTAAGCCTAGACTATGCAACGGCATTATTTAAAGAGGAAACCATCCGCCGGTTCGGAACACATCTGCTTGCGATTATTCGTGAGGCGGTCCAGCATCCGAATGAACAAATTGGCTTGCTCAATCTCTTGGATCAGCATGAGCAAATGGAGCGGCTGGAGAAAAGGGACGGAGAACAAACAGGTCAACATGAGCCGTACCATGTGCAATTTTCACGTCAAGCCATGGAAACGCCTGATGCCATTGCGGTGATGGATGGTGAAAGGAAGCTGACCTACCGTGAACTAGATCACATGTCCAATGCTCTTTGCAGTGAGCTGAAGATGCAAGGCGTAGAGAAAGAAAGCACAGTCGCGCTTATTCTTGATCGGTCTGTCTATGTCATTGTCTCGATGCTAGGTGTAATGAAAGCGGGCGGTGCATTTGTACCAATTGATCCAGCTTTTCCTGCGGAACGTATTCGTTACACACTAAAAGATTCAGGGGCAAAAGTCATCGTGGCAAATGAGTCTCTTGGCGATTCCTATCAGCATCTCAAGTCGATTCAGGTCGTACATGTGGAGAAAGCCGTCCAACGAAACGATTCTCTAGACCTGCCGGACGTATCGGTTGATCAACTGGCTTATGTGATTTACACATCTGGAACAACAGGGAAGCCAAAGGGTGTACAGCTCACGCATCGTAATCTATCACACTACGTCAATTGGTTGACACATGAAGTGACTTTACAAGAATGCGATCGAACAGCACTCCTGTCTTCTTATGCATACGACCTTGGTTACACAAGCATTTTCCCGGTTCTAAAAGCAGGCGGGACACTCTATATTCCTCGTGAAGACGTGTATACAGACCCTGTACGTCTCATGCGTTTTATTGATGAACAAGAGCTGACTTATATCAAAATGACACCATCCTTATTTCATATGATGGCAGATTCAAAGGGATATACATTTGACGCTTTACGGCTTGTGGTATTGGGAGGAGAACCGATTGTCTCTGAAGATGTTGAAACATTTATGAAGCAGCATCCATGCGTGGCAGTAATGAACCATTACGGTCCGACAGAAACAACGATTGGTACAGTGAGCAAGCTAATGACACCGCATGAGCTGGATGCTTTAAAGGAGCGTTCTATCATCGGAAAGCCTATTGCTCATACAAGAGCGCTCGTATGCAATCGTGAGCAGCGCCTTGTCCCTTATGGCGCACCGGGTGAGCTCTACATTTCAGGTGATGGTGTTTCAAAAGGTTATTTGAATCAGCCTGAATTAACAGCAGAGCGTTTTCTTGAAAATCCTTATTTCCCTCAAGAGCGGATGTATCGGACTGGAGATTTGGTCAGACAGCATGCAAATGGGGAGATTGAATTCCTTGGAAGAGTAGACGATCAAGTGAAAATTCGCGGTTATCGAATTGAGAAACAAGAAATTGAGCATGCCGCACGTGCCCTTTTAACCATTCAAAAAGTGTATGTCAAAGTGATCAACACATCTCGTTTACCGGAGCTGGCGTTATATTATACAGCACCTGATCACATTGGAACGTTGACATTTAGAGAAAAGCTTTCAGAGACACTGCCGGATTACATGATTCCTACTTATTTTGTCAAAGTGGATCATATGCCGCTGACGCAAAACGGAAAAGTAGATGCAAAATCTCTGCCGCTTCCTCATGAGGCACATATGAATCGCACGGCACATGCAGCACCAGAAACGGCGCTTGAGCAGACGCTTTGTGATATTTGGTCAGATGTTCTTGAGATTGAAAAAGTCGGCATTGATGACCATTTCTTTGAATTAGGCGGGCATTCTCTGAAAGGCATGGTGCTCATTTCGAAAATCCAAGCCAAACTGAATCAGCATGTACCACTCAAGGTTCTTTTTGAAAAGCCAACAATACGGGAGATAGCTGCCTATTTGGAAGAAGCTGATGCTTCGCTCGTCACATCGATTCAGCCAGCGAAAAAGCAAGATTTCTATCCAGTCTCTTCCGCACAAAAGCGAATGTACGTATTACAGCAGCTACATCCAGAATCCGTCACCTACCATATGCCAGCCGTTTTCATGATGGAAGGAAACCTTGATCTGAAGCAGCTAGAAGGAGCGATTCAAGCTTTAATTGATAGACATGAGTCATTGCGGACAGCCTTTGTTGAAATTGACGGCAGTCCCGTCCAGAAAATTTATCGCCGTGTGCCGTTTACGTTACAGATGGTTGAAGTAGAAAGCGATCAGGTACAATCCGTCGTAGACAACTTCATGACACCATTCTCATTACATCAAGCACCTCTAATGAGAGCGAAAGTGGCAAAGCTGTCTGATGACAAATATGTGTTCATGATGAATATGCACCATATCATCGCAGACGGGGTGACACGCAGTCTGCTCATTCAAGAATTAGCGAAGTTGTATGAGCATAAGACGTTACCGCCAGTTCAGTTGCACTACAAGGATTATGCGGTATGGCAGCAAGAGGAAGAGCAGCAAGTAGCACTTGAAAAACAGCGGCAGTATTGGCTGGAGCAATATGCACAGCCGCCAGAAGACTTAGCACTTCCGCTTGATTTCCCGCGGCCTAGCGTGCAGTCATTTGCAGGAGACCGGATTGATAGATGGCTGTCTGCTGAAAAGGCGCAGCATGTCAAAGCGCTCATGGCTGAAAAAAATGTGAGTTTGAACATGGTGATGCAAACGGCCTTTGCCATTCTCCTTCATAAATTGACTGGGCAGCATGACATCGTCATAGGGGCTGTAACGGCTGGACGTACACATGCGTCAATCGAACGGATTCCGGGCATGTTTGTGAATACACTGGCCCTTCGACATGACGTTCAGTTAGAAGAAACTGCAGAGCATCTGCTAGAAAAAATAAAAGATCACAATCTATCAGCTTATGAACATCAAGGATTCCCGTTTGAGGATTTGGTCGCGCAGTTAGACCTTCCGAAAGACACGAGCCGCAACCCGTTGTTTAGTGTCATGATGACAACGGATGAGCGTGATCTGACGTTACCGAATTTGAATGGACTTACGCTTTCACACAGACAGCAAGAAGCCGTTCAGGCAAAGTTTGATTTAACGCTCGGCATCTTTGAGGAACAAGATCAAATGGGCTTGCGCTTTGAATATGCAGCGGCACTATTTAAAAAGAGTACCATTCAGCGATGGAGTCAATATTTTGAGCGAATCATAGACGAAATGCTTGCGAAATTGAATCAGTCGATCTCGACCATCTCCATCTTAACAAAAGAAGAAGAGCGACATCTGCTTGATGAATGGTCCGGACCTGTCCTAGATGTCCCGACAGATCAAACGGTTCATACATTGATTGAGGCGAAGTCACAAGAAGTACCTCATCAAAAAGCCGCAACTTTCTGCGGCACAAGCTGGACGTATGAAGAACTGAACAACCGGGCGAATACAGTCGCCGCAAGACTCATTTCCACCGGCACAAAACCGGGAGACCGCATCGGCATTCTCACGCGTCCATCGCTCGAGATGACAGCCGCTGTTCTCGGTGTGCTCAAGGCAGGTGCGGCATTCGTGCCGATTGATGCCGATTATCCAGCGCAGCGCATTGCCTACATGCTGGAAGATTGCGGGGCAGAGGTCCTTCTGATTCAGAAAGAGCTCACTGCACCACCTTCTTTCACAGGTCATACCCTCTTCATAGAAGAGGCAGTAGAAGGAGAAGCGCACGAGATTCAGGTTCCTGTCAAACCAACGGATCTCGCTTATATGATTTACACATCTGGAACGACTGGACAGCCGAAGGGTGTCATGGTCGAGCATCAGTCTCTTGTCAATCTTGCTTTTTGGCACAATGATGCTTTCCAGGTGACGAAACAAGACCGAACCGCCAAATATGCCGGCTTTGGCTTTGATGCCTCCATTTGGGAGATGTTCCCGACGTGGATCGCCGGCGCAGAGCTCCATATCATCGATGAAGCGATTCGCCTCGATATGATCAAGCTCAATACGTATTTCAATGACGAAGGCATTACCATTGCGTTTCTGCCAACACAGCTATGTGAGCAGTTTATGTCGATGGACAATCATTCTCTCCGTTACTTACTGACAGGCGGGGACAAGCTGAAACAGGTGAAGCCCGTTCCATACAAACTCGTGAATAACTACGGCCCAACAGAAAATACGGTCGTGGCGACAAGCGGGATCATTGATCCAGATCAAGGCACGCTTCCTATCGGAACAGCGATTGCCAATACTCGTTTTTACATTATGGGTTCGTTATATGATCTCTCGCCGCAAGGCGTACCGGGTGAGCTCGTGATTGCAGGGAAAGGACTGGCAAGAGGCTACTGGAATCTACCAGAGGAAACGGACAAACGGTTTGTCCCAGATCCATTTTATCCAGGAGAGCGCATGTACCGTACAGGTGATTTGGTGAAGTGGACAGAGGATGGCGAACTGATCTATCTCGGTAGAAAAGACCATCAAGTGAGCATCCGCGGATTCCGTATTGAGCTATCAGAAATTGAAGCGCAGCTCCTTGCGCTAAATGAAGTGAAAGAAGCCGTCGTGACAACGGTCAAAGACGCAAGTGATCAAGACGCTCTTGTCGCTTACGTCATTACAGATGCAGAAACGGCTGCGCTGAAAGAAAGCTTAAAGCGCATCTTGCCTGAATATATGGTGCCATCATGGATCATCAAGCTAGACCAACTGCCAATGACGGCAAATGGCAAAGTGGATCTCAAAGCACTGCCAGCACCTGATGTGGAAGCGAATCAAACAGCATACGAAGCCCCAAGAGATGAAGTGGAAGCACTACTTTGCGGCATTTGGGAAGATGTACTTGGCGTCAGCCAAGTTGGTATTCACGACCACTTCTTCTTCCTTGGCGGAGATTCGATTAAAGGCATCCAGATGGCAAGCAGACTCACGCAAGAAGGCTGGAAGCTCGATATGAAACTGCTTTTCCAATACCCAACGATTGCGGAGCTTCGCCCATATATCGAAGAAGCGGACCTTCTCACAGCTGATCAGTCAGCTGTGGAAGGAGAGGTCATTTTAACACCGATTCAGCGCTGGTTCTTTGAACGGAACTTTGATCACCAGCACCACTGGAATCTCTCAATGATGCTTCATGCACCAAAAGGGTTTGACTTGGCTGTCACAGAACAAGTTCTGCAAAAACTGCTCTCACATCATGATGCACTGCGCATGGTGTTCAGACAGGAGCATGATGACATGCTGCAATACAATCAGCGGGAGTTGACAGAACCATTTTCAATTATTTCTTGTGATGTTTCAAAAGCGCAAGATGTGAAACAGGCGATTTCCACATACGCCAATGAGTATCAGCGTCAACTGAATCTTGAAAAGGGTCCATTGATGAAAGTGATTTGTTTCCATACAGAAAACGGTGATCACTTACTCATCATCACACATCATCTTGTGATTGACGGCGTTTCTTGCCGGATTTTACTAGAAGACTTTATGTCTCTTTATCATCAGGCAGAAAAAGGAGAAACGATGGTTCTGCCGCCAAAAACGCACTCTTTCAAAGAATGGGCAGAAGCGATTGAACGATATGCGCAGTCACAGCTGCTAAAAAACCAGAAGGAGTATTGGGCAGCGATTGAAAATAGACCGTTTACGACTTTACCTGTTGACCATGAAGTAAAAGAAAGAAAAGTCGCGGATACGAAAGCGGTCAAAATGCAGCTGACAGAAGCAGAAACCGAGCATCTGTTAACGAATATCCATCTTCCGTACACAACAGAAATGAATGATATTCTTCTATGTGCGCTTGGGCTGGCCGTTCAGGAATGGACAGGTCAATCTCATGTACATGTACAGCTTGAAGGTCATGGAAGAGAGGACATTTTATCAGGATTAGATATATCCCGCACAGTTGGCTGGTTTACGAGCATGTATCCAGTCGTTCTTGAAGCGAAACCGAATCAGACCATTGCAGACGCTATCAAAGGAACGAAAGAGATGCTGCGGCGTGTACCGAATAAAGGGATTGGTTACGGTATTTTAAGATACATGACACCATCCGAACCGTCAGTCAAACACGTGCAGCCTGAAATCAGCTTGAACTATCTCGGGCAGATTGATCAGGAAGTGACGACAGAACTCTTTGGGCCCTCAACCTATGATATGGGCCGTCAAGCAAGCCCTGAATCTGAAGCTGTTTATAAGCTGAACCTCAGCGGTCTTGTTCAGCACAATCAATTCATTCTGTCGTGCTCATATTGTGCAAGTGAATATGAAGAACAAACGATACAGCAGTTCATCGCATTGTTGAAGGAGAAGATCAGATCCATCATCACCCATTGCTTAGCGCATCAAGAGCGAGAATTTACACCAAGTGACTTCTCGGCTGCAGACCTTGAAATGGATGAAATGGACGATATCTTTGACATGCTTGAGGAGAAATTGACCTAACACCACTAGATCAGTCATGAAAAAGGGGAAGGAGGAATGAAATAGATGAGTCAATTTAAAAGGGATCAAGTTCAAGATATGTACTATCTGTCACCGATGCAAGAAGGAATGCTGTTTCATACCCTCCATCATCAAGAAAAAGGCTTTTATGTAGAACAAATGGATATGAACGTGAAGGGCACACTTCGGCATGATTTGCTTGAGAAAAGCATGAATATCATTGTGGAACGGTACGATATTTTTCGTACCGTGTTCCTCCACGAAAAAGTGAAGCGTCCTGTCCAAGTTGTATTAAAAAATCGACCTTTCCAGCTTGATGTTGTGGACATACAGGATCTTTCTGAAAGTGAACAGCTTGAACGTATTGATCGTTTTAAACAAAAGGATCAGCTGAGAGGATTTGATCTCTCGAAGGATCTGCTCATGCGGGCCTCTGTTTTTCAAACGGGTCCTTCAAGCTATCGCTGGATATGGAGCTATCACCATATCCTTCTAGATGGCTGGTGTTTTGGCCTAGTTGTGCAGGAATTGTTTGCGATTTATCATGCACTTTTGCATGACATCCCTTATAGGCTGGAGCCAGTCAAGCCATATAAAGAATATATTCAATGGCTGGAAAAACAAGATAAACAAGCCTCACTTGAATATTGGACGCAATCTTTGGCTGGTTTTGAGGGGCAGTCGACTTTTAAAGAACAGCGAAAGCAAACAAATGAGCATGAATTAGGCGAAATCGAATGGGCCATGAGTAAAGAAGAAACTGCTGCTTTATCAGAGTTAGCCTTGCAGCAGAATGCCACGTTAAGCAGTGCGCTTCAATCGGCTTGGTCCATTTTACTAAGCAGGTATCAGCGCTCAAACGATGTGTTGTTTGGAACGGTTGTGTCAGGACGTCCGGCAGATTTAGCTGGTGTGGACCGGATGGTGGGGTTGTTCATCAATGTCATTCCAAGACGAATTCAGCTGACAGACCAAATGACGTTCCGTTCTCTATTATCAGAAACGCAGCAGCAGTCTTTAGCGGCTGAACCGCACCAATATATCCCGATTTATGATATTCAGGCTAAGGCAGGTCAGCAGCAGCTCATTGATCATATTGTGGTGTTTGAGAATGTCCCTGCTGCAAAGAAAGACGAGCAGGAGTCACTGCTTGGCTTTACAGTAGAAGACATGAATGTCTATGAAAAATCGAACTATGATCTCAATTTACTGGCGTCGCCCGGGGAACAATTGCAGCTGAAGCTGGCCTTTAATCAGCGTGCATTTGATCCTGCATTTGTCCGTAAATTAAAGGATCAGCTGACCCTTTTGATCAAAGGGGCCATCAAACATCCAGATCAGTCAGTTCATACACTGACACTTGTGACAAAGCAGGAAAAGCAGCGAATGTTAGAGGAATGGAATGCACCTGAGCTGGAGCATGATCAGCTTTATTTGACAAAGTGGTTTGAGCATAATGTCCGAAAACAGCCGAATGCAGTGGCATTATCAGCAGGTGATCACACGATGACATATGCGGAGCTGAACGAACAAGCCAATCGACTGGCAAGGCATTTACAAAAAAATGGGGTGGGTCATCAAACGGTGACCGCCATTTTAGCAGAGCGGACACCTGAACTCATTGTCAGCTTACTCTCTGTCTTAAAAGCAGGTGCCACCTATGTGCCGATTGATCCAGATTATCCAGAAAGCCGTATCCAATATATGCTGAAAGACAGCGGAGCGACGCATCTTCTGACTCATTCATCCTTTATCAGTCAGACGAGGTCACTCGCATTTGATGGCACGTATCTTTTTGCAGATGATCAAGAAATTTTACTGATGAGCTCAGAGAATCTGCCACTTGAAGCTGGTTTAAATGATACGGCATACATCATGTATACATCTGGAACAACCGGACAGCCAAAAGGCATCATGACGACCCATTCCAATATTGCCCGGGTGGTCAAAAATACGAATTACTTAACCATTTTAGAAACAGATACATTGCTGTCGTTATCAAATAGCGTATTTGATGGCTTTACATTTGATGTATATGGTGCGCTTTTAAACGGAGCAAAGCTTGTCTTGCCGCAAAAAGAAACCATTTTAGATATGGGGAAGCTCACTGAGCTGATAAAAGGAGAGCATATTTCTGTCATGTTTGTCCCAACCGCTTTATTCCATCTTCTCGTTGATGAAGGAACAGACTGGATGCGCGGTGTGCGTAAGGTGCTGTTTGGGGGAGAGAGGGCATCGGTTCAGCATGTGAGAAAAGCCTTTGATGTGATGGGAAAAGGCAGATTGTTGAATGTATACGGACCAACCGAATCAACGGTTTTTGCCACATATTATCCGATAGATGAAGCGATCCCTTTAGAGGCACGTTCTATTCCAATTGGGAAGCCGCTCAACCAGACGGGCGCTTATATATTGAGTGAGCACAGACAGCTTCAGCCGATTGGAATGGTTGGAGAGCTTTGTCTGAGCGGCAAAGGACTGGCAAAAGGGTATTTGAATCGTCCTGATCTGACAAAACAAGTCTTTATCGCCCATCCATTCGCTGCGGGTGAGCGCCTGTATCGCACGGGGGATTTAGCTTACTTTCGAGAAGACGGTCTGATTGAGTATGCAGGCAGAGTTGATGATCAGGTAAAAATTCGAGGACACCGAATTGAACTGACAGAAATTGAAGCCAACCTTCTCATGCATCAAGGTGTAAAACAAGCTGTACTCCTAGCGGATCATGATGAAACCAATCATACAAGGCTGCTTGCCTATATCACGTGTGATGATGCATGGAAAGGGAAACTCGATGACATCAAATCAAGGCTGAAAGAGCGTCTTCCAGCTTATATGCTGCCTCATGAGCTGATTGAACTGGAGAACCTCCCACTTACGCCAAACGGGAAGGTTGATAAACGCCAGCTACCAAAACCAGAGGCACCGCAAGGAAACCGCCGTGTGAAACTGCCCGCAAATGAAGTGGAACAAAAGCTGCTGGTAATGTGGCGGGAAGTACTTGAACGAGAGGATATTAGCACAGATGACCATTTCTTTGAGCTTGGCGGACATTCTTTAAAAGCGATGTCTCTTTTGTCCAAAGTATCAAAAGAGTTTGAGGTTCAGGTGCCGATCCATTTGTTGTTTGAGACCCCGACGATTGAAGCACTTAGTCATTATATTCAGCATCAGGACGGGGAAACCGCTGGCTATCTTGTATTCAATGAATCTCAAACATCAACAGTCTTTGCTCTTCCGCCATTACCAGGCTACGGCTTTATCTATCAGGAAGCAGCAAAAACGCTTGATGATGTTCGGCTAGTCGCTTTTGATTTTATTGAAACGAATAACCGAATGGCGCAGTACGTTCAGCATATTCAGCACCTTCAGCCAAAAGGGCCGCTGACGTTGATGGGGTACTCAGGCGGATGTTACCTCGCCTTTGAGCTTGTTCAAGCGCTTGAACAAGTAGGACGGACAGTCGAGAAGGTCATCATGATCGATTCCTATAAGAAAATTGGAGAAAGTGATTTAGAAGGACGATCCATTGATGATGATATTGAAGCGATTGTTCATCAAACGAAACAAAGCGAGCTTGCTCAAGGGGAGATCGTTCAAGAAGCGCTTGCCCAAAAGACGCGCGCCTACTATGAAACGTTTGTTAAGGGGGTGAATCAAGGCAAAATACAGGCAGATATTACGTTCATCCAATCTGAAGAACAAATAGCGATCCCGGACTGGATGGAAGAGTGGACACAGGCAACGGCCGGATCTTTTACCCAATACCAAGGCTATGGCCGGCATGCTGATATGTTCAAACAGAAAGAATGTGCAGCTCAAAATGCAAAGCTGATCAAACATATTGTCAATCAAACAAATAGAGAACGAGTCTTGTAAACTTTAGATTAGGCAGGATGCAGCCTTGCAGTCCTGCCTAACAAAAAAGGAAAGGAACTCATATGAAACCATCAACCATTAACCAAACGAGTAGACATGAATCAATGGATGCGATTTTACAAGATGTAAAGACAACCATTTTACAAACCAACGAAATCGAACGCTTCGCTGTTTTTTCACGTGAAAAAACCATTCGACCGCGGCCGTATCACCTCTCTCATTTATTTCTCGACAAGCACATTGAGCAGGAGGCCGCAGCGGAAGCGATACAGACGCAAAAGGCTGTACCTGCTTTGGCCGATATGCCGCCCGCTCTTTCCTATGGAGGGGATCTCGACGTCACACAAGGCGCACAGACCTTACAGGAAGTCTTAACAGAGGCTGCAAAAACGACAAATGGGCTTACGTATATCGTGAATAGCAAGAACGAACTCACACAATCTTATGCGCAGTTACAAGGGGACGCCGAGAGGGTTCTGACTGGTTTAAGGGCACTGGGGCTTAAGGCAGGCGATCCTGTTTTCTTTCAATTCTCATCGAATCATGCCATGGTCACTGCCTTTTGGGCATGTGTATTAGGCGGATTTGTTCCAACGCTTGTGTCGGCTGCCCCAACCTATCGGGAGATGAATGCTGCAGTGAAGAAGCTTCATCACGCTTGGAAGCTGCTCGAGCATCCGCTCATCCTAACAGATGACTCACTGATCGAGGAGGTGCAAGGGTTAGCCTTACTGTGGCATACAGACCAATTACGTGTCGCAGCAGTTGAGCCGATGCTGACATTAGAAAGAGATACAGCCGCTCACCCTGCCGCGCCAGATGATTCCGTCTTCTTTATCTTAACGTCTGGAAGTACAGGGATGCCAAAGTGTGTAGAGCATTCCCATAGAAGTGTGCTGGCGAACGTCAAAGGAACAGTGGCAGCAAATCAATTTACACAAGAGGATGTCTCGTTAGACTGGATGCCTTTAGATCATATTGGTGGCATCGTGATGTTCCACCTTGTCAATGTGTACACAGGCTGCGAGCAGATTCGGGCAAGAACAGATGACTTTATCGCTCAGCCGCTGCGGTGGCTTGACTGGATGGACCGCTACCGTGCAACGAAGACGTGGGCACCTAACTTTGCATTTGCGATGATCAATGATTATGAGAAAGAGATTTCATCAGGATCTTGGGATCTGTCGGCGATGACCTGCATGATCAATGGGGCAGAGGCGGTCGTGCCAAAAACCATCCACCGATTTCTACACCTGCTTGCTCCGCACGGCTTAAAGGGAGATGTGATCAGACCGGCTTTTGGCATGTCTGAAATCTCATCAGCGGTTGTGTTTTCCTTTGCGATTGAGCGTGGAGATGAAAACAGCGGGGTTCTGACTTTTGAGGAAACGTCGCTGACAGAGCAGCTAAGACCAGCAGAAGCACGTGAGACAGGAACCGTCAGCTTTACAGAGTTGGGCAAACCGATTCCAGGTATCACGATACGCATCGTCAATCATCAGCATGAGCTTCTTCCAGAAGATCATATTGGCCGTGTGCAAATAAAAGGTCCAACCACCATGAAGGGCTATTACCGGAATGACGAAGCGAATCAAGAAGTATTTCAAGCGGATGGCTGGTTTCACACGGGTGATTTAGGTTTCCTGCACGAAGGAAGGCTGACACTAACCGGTAGAGAAAAAGACATGATTATCATCAACGGGAAAAACTATCACAACTATGAAATTGAAGCCATAGCAGAGGAAGTACCGGGAGTAGAAACGAGCTTTGTGGCTGCTTGTTCCGTCCGAATGGAGGCTTCTGCATCCGATGAACTGATTCTCTTTTTTACACCGAAGCTGTATGAGCCAGCTTATATTATGAGGGCAAGTCAGCACATTAAATCCCATATTGCAACAAAAATGGGCTTGTCTGCATCTCGCATCATTCCTGTCCAGAAGCATGCATTTCCCAAAACAAGCTCTGGAAAAATAGAAAGGGCACAGCTCAAGACAAGATGGCAAGAAGGCGAATTTGATGAAATGATCATGGAAATGGACATGAGACTTGAAAATGAACATACCTTGCCTGATTGGAGTTATCAAAAGAAGTGGATACCTGCTCCACTTGATGCAGCTGACAAGCAGATCATAGGGGACGTTGTGATCTTTGCAGATCCATTAGGACTGGCAGATCAATTGAAATCTTTTGCAAACAGTGAACAAACATACATTACGGTTGAACCGGGTCAAGCGTTCAAACAACTCACACACACTCACTTCATCATCCACCCGAATCGGCCGTCTGACTACGAACAACTCTTTGAGACGCTCCGTTCGTATGGCGTTTCGGTGAAACACATCATTCACCTTTGGAACTATACAAACCAAGAAGACAAGCTTTATGTGTCCAAGGCAAAACAAGCGCAGAAAACGGGCAGCATGAGTGCATTATTTTTAACAAAAGCCATTTCCGTCTATGAGGAGCAGGTGGCCATCACTTTTGTCTCAGCCCATGCGATGAATGTGCCGGGGGATCATATCCACGATGTAGAAAAAGCAACGACAGCCGGACTGATGACAGCAGTTCAGCATGAATGGCCGTTTATCAAGGTGCAATGTCTTGATTTTTCTCTAGCAGAATCGGTATCTAGTCATTCCCATGCAATGGCGATGATGGCAGAACTTACACATGACCAAGACCGTCATGTTGCTGCTTATCGTCAAGGTGTTCGTTATATTCCCTTTTTAGCACCTCTTCATTTGGAAAAGGAACAGAAAAGGGAAGAGCCGCCATTTGAATCATCTGGGCTTTATGTCATAACAGGCGGGCTAGGCGGAATTGGCCGTTTAGTCAGTGAACATCTGCTGACATCTTATCAAGCACATCTCGTGTTGCTTGGAAGGAAAGAGAGAGAGGCACTTTCTAGTGACCAGCAAGAGACATTGTCTTTGCTAGAAAAGCAGGCAAAAGTGCATGGCGGCAAGGTTCTTTATGAGAAAGCAGACATCACGGCTGAAAAAGAGGTAGAAGCAATCATCTCTAGACATGAGGTCGCCGGAAATCGAAGGCTGGATGGCATCATTCATTTCGCAGGTATTATTCAAGAAGAACTGCTTGCTGATATGACATCTGTGTCTCTGAATGACATGTACGAAGCAAAGGTATATGGAACGATTGCGCTTCATGAAGCTGCCTCCAAACGTAGGAATGTTTTATTTCTTTCCAGCTCGTCAGCCCGAACGCTAAAGGGCGGTATGACTGTCGGCGCCTATTGCGCTGCCAATGAGTTCGTGGAACAGTTTGCTCATTATCAGAAGCTGACATCTACAGTGAAGCCATATTGCTTTAGTTTCAGCATGTGGGACGAGATTGGCATGAGTGAAGGCTCCATGATAAAAGGCATGTTAAAAGAAAGAGGTTATCTTCCAATTTCAAAGCAGGCAGGCTTCCAAACGATGCTCGCATGTCTGATGACAGATGCTCCGCTCATTTATGCGGGATTGGATCGATCGAAGAAAGAGATTCACGAGATGGTCCATGCGGATGCGGAGATGCAAACAGAGCAGACCTTTTACGTCTTTTTCAAAACTGATCAAACAAAGGCGGTGGAAGAGCGGCTTTATCAATCGATTCATACGTGTTTACAGTCCCGTCTATCTGGCGAATATGCCGTGCATTTGTTTCCTGAGGAATATTGGAAAGAAACAGAAGATGGATCGCCAGACGAGGCATATTTTCATGAATTAATAGAGGAAAGCGGAATGGATGCAGACAACAGAGCACCTCACACAGAAACGGAGAAACTGCTCGCACACATTTGGTCAGAGCTGCTCGGTGTCTCAGATGTCAACTGCGGCGATCATTTCTTTTTACTAGGAGGTCATTCGCTGAAGGCGACGCAAATGCTGTCTGCGGTTAGACAAAAAACAGGGTTTGACGTGCCGCTTGCTGTGTTGTTTGAACATACGAGACTCGGAGAATTAGCGGATTGGATCGATTCAAATGCCAAAGCAGATGAAGTGATTCCGATGAGAAAAATGGAAAAGGGTCAGGAAATTCCGATGTCTTATGCCCAGCAAAGACAGTGGTTCCTCTATCAATTAGAGCCGGATTTGCCATTATACAATAATACGATTTCGTTTCGGATGAATGGGCCTTTAGATATCAAGGTGCTTCAGGAAAGTCTGCATCATATGGTGGAAAGACATGAATCGCTCAGAACGTCCTTTACGATGAGCGGGGATGAACCGGTACAGGTCATTCATGAACAGATGGCCCTTCCAGAGCTTGAGGTGATGGACCTTTCAGGCATAGCGTCACAGGAAGAGAAAGAACAAAAAGCGGCTGAATGGGCGAAAGAAGAGGCATCCACACCTTTTCAATTAGAACACGAAGCGCTCTTTCGAGTGAAGCTGATTCGACTTTCACCCGCAGAGCATATCTTGCTGATGTCCATTCACCACATCGTGTCAGATGGCTGGTCGATCGGCATTGTTGCAAGAGAATTATCCGAGTGGTATACAGCGGCGATCGAAGGGCGGGAGCCTCACTTGCCGGCATTGCCTATTCAATATGCGGATTACGCACTGTGGCAGAAGGAGTATTTGACAGGAGAACCACTAGGTAAGCAGCTTGCCTATTGGAAGGAGCAATTTGCGGCACCTGTTGAAGATTTGGTATTGCCGTATGATCATCCGCGGCCGGCCGTTCAATCCTACAAAGGGAAGACGAAAACATATCAGCTGTCGAAGTCACTGTCTGAAAAGATTGATGAGCTATCTAAGAAAACAGACAGCACACTGTATATGACCTTGCTGTCGGCTTTCTCTACGCTATTACATCGATTGTCTTCACAGGACGAGTTTGTCATTGGCTCGGTCATTGCTGGGAGAAATCGAACGGAAATGGAGCATTTAATCGGATTTTTCGTGAATACATTGGCGCTTCAGATCGACCATAGCGGGAATCCAGCCTTTACGGAATTATTAGAGCGAGTGAAGGAGACAACCGTCGGTGCTTATGCACATCAGGATGTGCCGTTTGAGATGGTGGTTGATGAATTGAATATTGTACGTGACGGCAGTAAGCAGCCACTGTTTCAGGTCATGTTTGTTCTGCAAAACCTACCGCTTGAAGCTTCTCCAATGGGAGAGGCGACGTCGGTTTTAGCCATTGAAGATAATGATACAGCGAAATTTGATCTATCCCTGTTTGTGTTTGAAGGAGCTGAAGGTCTTCAGTTAAAACTTGAGTATCATGCGGATTTGTTTTCTGATGACACAATGGAGCGATTCCTCGCATACTACGAGCACCTGCTTGAAGGAATTTGTGAAAATCCAGCGCAGCCGATCAGACAAGTGAATTTCCTGCCAGAGAAAGAAAAGCATCAATTGCTCTATGAATGGAGCGGAAAGACTGATCAACCAAAAGGTCCGCTACTCATGACGGAACGATTTGAAGCGCAAGTGAAAAAGACACCTCATGCAGTGGCGCTTGAGTTTCAAGGAGATGAGTGGACGTACCAGGAGTTACACGAGAAAGTCAATCGTCTAGCAGCCTATTTGCAGCAGCGAGGCGTGACGCCGCATGAACCAGTTGGACTGCTCATCGACAGATCGCCTGAAATGATTCTTGGGGTGCTGGCCATTGTGAAAGCAGGCGGGGCTTATGTGCCAATTGATCCTGAATATCCAGATGCCCGCATTGATTATATGCTGAGAGATACAGGTATTCAGCTTTTACTGACAAAAAATGAATGGCTGAAAAAAGTATCCATCAATCAAACGGAACTCATTTGTCTTGATCAAGGGTATGAAGAATTTTTACCAGAAGCAGAAGTCATGCCCGCTGCACTAAGACCTGATGGACTTGCTTATATCAATTACACATCGGGGTCAACTGGACAGCCAAAAGGAGTACTGATCCCGCATCAAGCGGTCGTCCGGCTTGTGTGTGAAACAGACTATGTCACCCTTGATGAACAAACGCGCATTTTACAAATCGCCAGCTTCTCTTTTGATGCTTTTACGTATGAAATATGGGGAGCCCTTTTAAACGGGGGAAGGCTCATACTGACGGATCGAAATACCATTTTATCAATGGATACATTAGCGGAAGCACTAAAAACTTATCAGATTACAACAGGGTTCCTGACTGTGCCGCTGTTCAACCGTTTAACAGAAGAACATCCAGAAGCTTTATCTGGACTTCATGCATTATTGGTCGGCGGAGATGCCTTATCAGCCGCTCATATCCGAAAAGCACTACCGTATTTGCCTGAAGGGCTTTTAAATGGATATGGACCAACAGAGAATACAACATTCTCCTGTGTGCATCACATTCGAGCACTGGAAGAAGATCAGGCGACGGTCCCGATTGGACAGCCTATTGCTTATTCACAAGCTTATGTATTAGATGACCAAATGCAGCCAGTTCCGCAAGGTGTCATCGGCGAAATTTACGTTGGCGGCACAGGGCTAGCACTTGGTTACCTTGGAGATGAAGACAAAACAGCATCATCATTTATCCCGCATCCTTTCCAAGAAGGAGCGCGTTTATATAAAACAGGCGATATGGGCCGCTGGCTGTCAAATGGCATCATTGACTGTCTTGGAAGAATCGATCATCAAGTGAAAATTCGCGGACACCGCGTGGAATGTGGAGAAATTGAAGCCGCTATGCTGACATTTGATGACATCACAGAATGTGCCGTTATCCCGCATCAGCATGAGAGTGGTCATAAGCGATTGATCGGTTATTTTGTCCAAAAAGGCGGCATGACCACGCAAGACATTCGCCAAAACTTAAAAGACATCCTGCCAGATTATATGGTGCCAAGCCTATTAATAGAGCTGGATGAATTACCGCTTACGCCAAATGGAAAGGTAGACCAAAAGCGTCTTCCGCCGCCAGAGTGGAGACAAGAAGAAGTAGAAACAGCCATTGATAGAGCAGCTACTGAGGAAGAACGTGTGTTAGAAAAAGTGTGGTCTCAGCTGCTAGGCGCTCCTTCTATTGGCGTCCATGATAACTACTTTGAGCTTGGCGGAGATTCCATTATTGTCATACAAATGGTGGCACGCTTAGCACAGGAAGGCTACGTCATCCAGCCGAGAGATGTATTTGAAAAACAGACCATCTCACAACTCGCACAAGCGATGAGAAAGGCAGAGGTCTCTACGGTCTATGATCAATCACCTGTGACAGGAGAGGTTCGTCTTCTCCCGATTCAATCATGGTTCTTTGAGCAATCGATGACCAATCAAGATTATTGGAATCTATCGGCGCATATTGAAATGAAGCGATCTGTTCCACATGAACAGTTAACACAGGTTCTTTCAAAACTGGTCGATCATCACGATATGCTGAGAGCTATATATACAAAAGAGGCAGATGGCACATGGATTCAAACCATTCGTGAGCCTGGTGTCACACCTTGTGTCACATTCTTTGATGTGACGGATGTGTCTCAAGAGGAAGCACGGGAACAAATCCGCTTGGAGACAAGTGCCTGTCAAGGAACATTGTCATTACAGCGCGGAGAAGTGATCAAAGCGATTCTTTTCCATACAGGTGAAGACACGTCTGAGCTCTTTATTGCTGCACACCATCTCGTCATGGATGGCATATCATGGCGCATGATACAAGAAGATGTACTAAATGGATTGAAACAGCTTGCTACGGGGCAGGACATCATATTTGCGAAAAAAACCGCCTCCTATAAGCAGTGGGCAGATTCCTTATATGAATATGCACAAACCGATCAATTACAAGCGCAGGCCTCTTTTTGGCAAAAAATCAAGGATCAAGAGGAAGAAGGTTCTCCTTTCCAACTGCCTGCGCTTTCTAATATAGAAGAACATGCAGAGATCCTTTCGGTTCAGCTCACAAAGGAACAAACAGATAGGTTACTTAGACAGGCCTCACAAGCATACCGAACAGAGATTAACGATTTACTGTTATCAGGACTCACGCAAGCCATTGGAAAGCCAATGCTCATCACGTTAGAAGGGCATGGACGCGAGGATTTATTTGAACAGATGGATTTGTCACGGACAGTCGGCTGGTTTACAAGCTCTTATCCTATTTTTATTCCTTTTATACAAACCGATGTTGCAAGACAAATCAAAGACGTCAAAGAAACCTTACGAGCTGTGCCGCAAAAGGGAATCGGCTACGGTTTGCTTCAATATATGACAGAATCTCGTTTACTCAAAACGGTAACGCCGCAGATGAGCTTTAATTACCTTGGTCAGTTAGATCAGGCAGATGGCGAAGCCAAGCTGTATATAGCAGACGAACGAAATGGACATGTTCACGATCCGAAAGCAGAAAGACAGCATTTGATCGATGTGTATGGATATGTGACAGATGGTCAGTTGCAGATGAATTTTATGATCAATCGAGAACTGCTGCAAGATCAAGAGGTGCGGTTGTTACCTGAACGTTTTAAAGAAAAAATGGAGATCATCTTGACGCATTGTGTTGAAACGAGCGGCGGCTTTACACCATCTGATTTTCCGATGGTTCAGCTCACGCAAAAGCAAATAGATGAACTTCCAGACAATGTAGTCGATGTGTATCCGCTGTCTCCAATGCAGCAAGGAATGCTGTTTCATGCACTGCTAGATCAAGCCTCACAAGCTTATTTTGGTCAGGTGCATATGACGCTCCAAGGCTTAACAAACGGCGATGCCTATGAACAAGCTTGGAATCTTCTTGTAGAACGTCATTCGATTTTGAGAACAAAATTCGCTTGGGAAGGGCTGAAGGAGCCTGTTCAGTTCATTCAATCAGAAGGAAGCATCCACCTCACTCAGCACGATGTGCGCCACCTGAGTGACGAGGAGCAAGAAGAGACAATCGAACACTTTTTAGTATCTGATCGTTCAAAGGATTTCAATTTAGACCATATAGATGAACCGCTGATTCGGATTGCTTTATTCCGTTGTGATGAGGAAAGATGCACGTTTGTCTTTAGTTTTCATCACATTTTAATCGATGGATGGAGTTTGTTCAGCTTTATTCAGGAATCCTTTGCGCTTTATCGCTCTCTTGTGGACGAACGAGAGATCAGTCTTTCTACAGTCCGTCCATATAAAGATTTTATCGAATGGCTGCAAAAGCAGGATCAAGAGAAGGCGCAAGAATTCTGGCAGCGTTATATGTCAGGCGTAGAGGAAGCGACACCGCTTCCAGGAGACGGCGAAGAACATGCTTTAGACCAAGAAGTAAGCATGGCGCAGTCCAGCGTCAAATTGACGCCAGAGATGCAGCAGAAGCTGGAGAAGATGACTGGCAAGCAGAAGGTCACGATGAGCACACTGATTCAATCAGCGTGGGGACTGCTCTTGCACCTTCATTCGGGCGCAGAGGATGTCATATTTGGGGTGACCGTATCTGGCCGGCCAGCCGACTTACCAGAAGTGGAAAGCATGACAGGGCTCTTTATTAACACATTGCCGCTTCGTTTACCGATCCATTCGGACTGGACGATTGCACGATTGCTCGCCCATACACAGGAAACCGTTTTTCAGATGAGAGAATACGAGTATACCGTACTGCCAGATATTCAGCAGATGACGGAAATTCCAAATGGAGAGGCATTGTTTCACAGCATTGTCGTGTTTGAAAACTATCCGATTGAGTCCATTGAGCCGTATGGCGTACGCATTTTAGACATCGCCAGTCATGAAGAAACAAATTATGACTTAACCCTTGTCGCAGTGCCGGGAGATACGCTGGAGCTTCGGATCACATACAACTTAAATCAATATACAGAAAAGCAAATACAAACGCTGATGCAGCAGCTGATTCACACACTTGAAGCCATGACAGAACAAGTGGATACGCCGCTATCTTCCTTCACAATTGTGACAAATGAGGAAAAAGAGCGGATGATCAGTGATTGGGCGAAAAACGCACATGTCAGCGTGCTATACCCAGACCAAGAAGAAATATATGCAGGCGTACATGATTCTACCTATGAAACGGAAATATATGTCCTGAATGAAGAACATCAGCTCATGCCGGTTGGATTTCCTGGAGATATTTTTATCGGCGCAAAAGAGATCAAAGCACTTTTTGGAGAGCTAGCCGATTGGATGGAGGCGCATAAAATTCCGCATCCATTCAAACATCAAACAGGCGAATACCTTTATCCGACAGGGGATGTCGGCGTTTGGTCGGAAGAAAGCAAGATTCAGATTTTGGATTGGATGTAGGAGGAGAAGAAGAATGCTAGTTAGTAGACGAAAAGGAAATGCAGCAAATCATATTGTCAGGATCAATGGAAAACGAATCGATCTCAAAGCATTAGAGAAAGTCTTCATGCTTCACTTTCCACTAAAGGAATGTGCGCTCATCCCGAAGAAAAATCGAGAAGGAGGCCTATCGCTTGTGCTGTTTGCACAGGCGAAGGACCCTTCGCTGAAAAGAGAGGATTTGATGAAAGGCCCGCTTCATCCTGATGAAGTGCCAGCCGCACTCGTCCTCGTCCCTTCCTTGCCGCGAAAAGAAAGTGGAGCGGTCGATACCGAGGCGCTGCTTGCCATTGATGTACTAGATGAAGAGGAACGAAGAAAGATAGAAGAGCGCACGAAAGCCATAGATGGAGTAGAGGAAGCAGCTGTTTTGATAGAGAGTCAGACAGAAAAACAAACACCTTATCATTTAGATGACCTCTTCCCGGATAGACAGCGTACAAATGGAAACGAATCGTTTTCAAAAGATGAAGTCAGCCAAACCATACAATCCTCCGTACAAGAAAAACCACCAGCTCTTGTTTATGGAGGTGATGTGATCAGAAAACCAGGTACACCAGTCACATTGACAGAGGTACTGATCCGAGCCGCCTTTATGTCACCAAATCGCGGAGTCACGTATCTCAAAGAAGGCGGTCATGAGGTGATCCAGACTTACCCGGAATTGCTCACAGGAGCGGAACGTGTCCTATCTGGATTAAGGGCAGCCGGACTTTCAAACGGCGATCAAGTGCTGCTTCAATTGAAAGACCATCAAGATTTTATCACGGTATTCTGGGGCTGTATTCTCGGTGGAATCATTCCAACCCCAGTCTCTGTACCGCCTGTGTATGATGAAATGAATCAAGGCGTGAACAAGCTCAAGGGCGTGTTTCAGCTGCAAAATGAGCCATTCATTATTACAAACGAAGCGAGTGCTGAGGACATTGCAGGGCTACGTAAAACGTTTGAATCAAAAGCGATTCCGATTTTAACAATCGAAACATTACTTGCCTGTGATCCAGATGAACAGCATTATGAACCAGAGCCGGATGAGCCTGTGCTTCAGCTGCTGTCCTCAGGAAGTACGGGTGTGCCAAAGTGTATCCGGCACAACCATCAAAGCATTTTATCTAGAATCATTTCCTTTGAGCAGGCAAATGGTTTCACGCATGAGGATGTATCAATGAACTGGATGCCGCTTGATCATGTAGGGGGCATTGTCATGTTTCATGTCCATGATGTGTACCTCGGCTGCCAGCAAATTAGTCCATCCATTGACCAATTTATCGAACGTCCGATGGTGTGGCTGGATTGGGTAGAAAGATACGGTGTCACAAGGACGTGGGCGCCAAACTTTGCCTTTGCGATGATGAATGAATATGAAGACGACATTCGCAAAGGGAGCTGGGATCTCTCCACCTTGACTTATATCATGAACGCCGCCGAAGCAGTTGTTCCTAAAGTGACGCAGCGTTTCATGCACATCATGGGTGAGCATGGGTTAAGCCGCCATGCGATGGTGCCGGCTTATGGCATGTCAGAAACATCATCAGCCATTGTCCAGTCAAAAGAATTCATGCGTCATGATGATCAGGGTGGACAATTGACCATTGATCAGACCTCATTAACAAGTGAGATTCAATATGTGACGCACGATCATCCGCACAAGATGACTTTTACAGAAGTCGGTGCACCAATCCCTTCTGTATGGATTCGGATTGTAGACGAGCATCACCAAGTGCTGCCAGAAGATCAAGTCGGCCGCTTGCAGGTGAAGAGTCCAACGATTATGATGGGCTACTATCAAAATGAGGAAGCGAATGAAGAAGTATTTGCAGAAAACGGCTGGTTTCATACAGGAGATTTAGGATTTATTCATGAAGGGCGCCTAGTCCTCACAGGGCGGGAAAAGGACATCATCGTCATCAACGGAGCGAACTATTTGAATTACGAAATTGAAGCCGTTGTGGAAGAGGTTGAGGGGGTTGAAGTCACCTTTGCCGCTGCGTATGGCATTTACAATCCCGAATCAAGTAATGACACACTCGCCGTCTTTTTTGTCACGCAGAAGGATTCGATAGAGGATCAAATCACAATGATTCAGCAGATTAGAGAGAGCATCATTCGCAAAATGGGAATCGAACCTGACCATATCATTCCGGTGAAAAAAGACCAATTTCCGAAAACAGAAAGCGGAAAAATCCAACGTGCTCAACTAGGTGCGGCACTGAAAGATGGGGTGTTTCATGACATTGAACGTGCACTTGATCTTGCTTCGGAAAATGAACAAACCCTCCCAGATTGGTTCTTTAAACGTATTTGGGTAAAAGAGAATATCGGTCCATCTCAGCCGGTATCCACTGATCATGTACTCGTATTTGAGGATGAAAAAGGGCTTTATCCATCGCTTTATGCCCAATTTGAACAAATGAACCTGCCTTATGTTTCTGTGAAAAAGGGTTATGAATTTTTACGCCTGTCAAAAGGGATGTATCAGATGAACCCTCGAATCAAAGGGGATTACGTCAGGCTTGTGGCGGCGCTTGAAGCCGATGAATTAAAAATTGACCGTATGCTCCACTTGTGGAATGTGTCAGACAAGGAGATGATTGCGAGCCCTGCGCAGTTCAAAGAACTGAATGCAAGCACCAGCCAATCCATTTTATATTTGTATCAAGCATTGAGACAAGAAAATAAAGAGCCGATGCGTCTCGTTGTTGTCACAAAAGGTGGTCAATTGGTCAAACCGCAAGATGAGCTTCATGTGGAGAAAACGTCTCTTGCCGGATTATTAAAAACCATCCCGCAAGAATGGGAAGGGGCAGAAGTGTCTCACCTTGATATTGAAGCGGAGAATGTGGAACAGGATGCCAAGCATATTGCGGACGAACTAGGTGCGATTCATTTGAAAGCAGAAGTGTCTTACCGGCATGGCCAGCGCCTCGTACCAAAGCTGGAAAAAGTGAATATGATGACGGCACCTCAGACAGAAGGGTTTTTAGAATATGAAGGCTTGTACTTGCTGACTGGCGGGCTTGGCGGTATTGGATTTGAACTGGCTAAGCAAATGCTCCAATTTGGCTTGAAGCTCGTGTTAATTGGACGGACATCCCTTGAAGAAGACAGAGAAAAAGAGGCGTCATTCTCACAACTTAAAGATCTGGGAGACGTCCTTTATGTACAAGCCGATGTGACGAATTTATGTGACGTCGAGCAGGCGATTTATGAAGCAGAAAAGCATTTCGGACAGTCGATCCGAGGAGCGCTTCATTTAGCCGGTGCTGGCAATGTATCTGAGCACTTTCAGCATGTGGATACGTACACACTGGCTCATACAACAGAAGAAGATTTCGTCAAAGAACTTTCAGGGAAGGCAGATGGTGCTTGGGTGCTACAAGAAGCCTTCAAGCATGACCCGTCAGTTCCACTCGTCTTTTTTGGATCAGTGAATGGCTATTTTGGTGGCACAACATTTGGTGCATATTCTGCTGCAAACAGCTTTTTAGATGGACTCGCACATGCCCTTACCTATCATGAGGGAAGAAGAGCGATTTCGTTGAATTTCAGTATGTGGGATAATCTTGGTTTGTCTAAGGGACATACTGGGGCTGCGCTAACCGTTCGCAAGGGCTTTCAATTGATTGGAAAAAAACAAGGGCTCCATTCATTATGTCTAGGTGTTCGGCTGAATGAAGCGCATCTATTTATTGGCCTAGATGGGGCGAATCAAGAAATCGCTGAACATCTTCAACCAGCACCAGTACCACATTTTGAAAAGAAACTGTACTATACGGTGCAATCAGGCAAAGAAGTGGATGCTGACAAGATCACAGACATCATAGAGGGGAAATGGGACATCAGGCAAGTGGAAGATATACCGAAAAAACAAGATGGCTCTATTGATCACGAAGCCCTCAAACAGTTCCATCACAAACACGCACAGCCGTTTGAAAAGCAATTGCCAGAAACGAAGACAGAGCAGGTGCTTGCGGCCATATGGGAGGATATTTTAGAAGTCGATCGTGTGTACAAAGAGGATCAATTCTTTGACCTTGGTGGACATTCATTAAAGGCCACTCAAACGATTTCACGTATTAATCATGAGTTTTCAATAAAGGCACCGCTAAAAATCTTATTTGAAAGCAAGAATCTGGCACACTTGGCACAAATGGTCGATGACATCAATGGAGCACCAGCCATTCAGGAAGCCAGCATTCCAAAGCTGGAAAAACGAACAAGCTATGAGCTGTCACACGCTCAAAAGCGAATTTGGTTCTTATCTACATTAGAAAAGAGCCATCATTACAATATATTAGGTGCTTGGAAACTGATGGGCCAATTACACATCCAAACGTTAACAAAGGCGATCGGTCTCTTAACAAAACGTCATGAAGCACTGCGCGCAACATTTCAAACCATTGGCGGCAAGCCGGTTCAAGTCATCCGTGAAGATCTTCCGCCATCAGTAACCGTTGCGAATTTCTCATTATTTAATGAAAAAACAAGAGCGAGAAGATTGGAACAGCTGATTCAGCAAGAGGCGAACCGCATCTATGACTTAGAACGGGGTCCGCTTGCACAATGGACAATTGTTGATATGGGGAAAGAGGAATATTACTTGCTTTGTGCGCAGCATCATATCATTTCCGATGCATGGTCGCTCAGCCTGCTTATTCAAGAATTAGAAGTCGTGTATGGTGCGCTATTATCAGAGAAAATGCCTGAGCTACCTGCACTTGAGATTGAATGGACCGATTATGTTCATTGGGAGAATGAGCAATTAAAGAACCACCATGAGGCTCAGAGCTATTGGCTAGAAACGTTACAAGGAGAGTTGCCGGTATTAGAGCTCCCGTTTGACCGTCCTCGTCCGCCGGTTCAAACATTTAATGGGGCTACAGAGCAAATCGTGATAGATGAACCGCTTGTTCGTCGTTTACATGCCTTGTCGAGGCAGCAGGGGACAACACTATTTATGACGATGTTGTCAGCCTATTATGTCCTGCTTCACAAGTTGTCTGGACAAACAGATGTCATTGTTGGATCGCCGATCGCTGGCCGTGATGTCGAACAATCAGAGAAGCTCGTCGGCATGTTTGTCAATACGTTGGCGCTGAGACAGGACGTTTCAAAAGCCGATACCTTTGCCGATTTACTGGCAAAGGTGAAAGAAATGACGTTAAAAGCCTTTGAGCATCAGCATTATCCATTCGACAAGCTTGTGGATGACCTTTCAATTGATAGAGACCTAAGTCGTTCACCAATTTTCCAAGTCGCCATGGGGTATGTCACTGATTCGCTGGATATCAACCTAAAAGGACTGACATCGGAACAAGTGATGGTCCATCATACCGTCTCTAAATTTGATCTCACCTTGCATGTATTTGAGCAGGAGGACAAGCTGTCTATCCATGTGGAATATAATACGGATTTATTTGAGCAAGAAACGATCCACCGTATGATGAATTATTATCTCAATTTGTTAGATGGCATGACGGCTCAGCCTGAACGGACATTCGCTGACTTTTGCGTCATGGACAAAACAGAACAGAATGCCATGATCATAGGGAAAAATCAAACTGACACGCCTTATCCAAAGCGTACGCTGCAAGAATTATTTGAAGAACAAGTGCAGCGTGACCCGCACCGGATTGCTGTATCTTATATGGAAGAGCATATGACGTATCAAGATTTAGACGAGAAAGCGACAAAACTGGCTGCCTATTTACAGTCAAAGGGCGTTGGACCAGATTCACTTGTCCCGATGCTGTTTGATCGTTCGTTTGACATGATGGTCTCAGTTCTAGGGATCGTCAAGTCGGGTGCTGCTTATGTACCGATGTCACCTGAGTATCCAGATGCCCGCATCGGTCTGATCGTTCGCGATACACAAAGCGATATCATCTTAACCCAGTCGCATCTGATCAATCGTTTAGACGATCTGAGCGGCACAAAGATTGAAATGGACAAGCCGTTACCAGAAACAGACGCAGTGTATCAAAGGGAAAAATCGATTGTAGGAGAAGACCAGCTTGCCTATGTGAACTACACTTCAGGCTCAACAGGCACACCAAAAGGCGTGATGCTTCCTCATGCAGGTGTGGTCCGCTTAGTGAAAGAAACAAACTATATTGAGCTTGGTTCAGAAGATAAAATGCTTCAGCTGTCTAACTATGCATTTGATGCCTTTACCTTTGAATTATGGGGAATGCTGCTCAATGGCGGTCAGCTGGTTCTGATCCCGAAATATGCTGCTCTGAATATGGACGAATTAACTCGGTTAATCAAAACGCATCAAGTCACAGCCAACTGTTTGCCAACTGCATTATTCAACCGGCTGATTGAGCATGATCCAAAAAGTGTGGCTGGATACCGTACATTACTCGTTGGCGGAGAAGCCATGTCTAGTGAGCATGCACGAAAGGCATTGCCACATATGCAGGGTGTGCTGATCAATGCTTACGGTCCAACAGAAAACACAACATTAGCGACCACTTATCAAGTCACACATGTACCGGAGGATGCAAGATCAGTACCAATCGGTGTGCCAGTCGCCAACTCAACGGTTGTCATACTTGATGATCATCTCAATCCAGTACCTACAGGCGTCAAAGGAGAAATCTATATCGGCGGAACAGGGCTGGCGAAAGGGTATCTGCATGACCCAGAGCGTACGGAGGAGCGGTTTATTGACAATCCATTCCCGGCATTAAAAGGCGACAAACTGTATCGTTCCGGTGACCTAGGGAAATGGCGGTCTGATGGCAGTATTGAATACCTTGGCCGAAAAGACAACTTGGTCAAAATTAGAGGCTACCGAATTGAATGTGGAGAAATTGAGACAGCCCTGCTCAAACACCCACAAGTAAAAGAATGTACCGTCATTGCCAAAACGTACGGCAGCTCAAAACGGCTGGCAGCCTACCTTGTCACAGATGGGGGAGAGCCTGTTCCCGGATGGAAAGCATTTTTACAGGAAAGCCTGCCAGGCTATATGATTCCAAGTTACTTTATCGTACTTGACGCAATTCCTGTCACAACAAATGGGAAGGTCGATCAAAAAGCATTGCCGGAGCCGACAGACGCAGTCTCATCCTCACATGAAGACGATCAACCGGCAACAGAAACACAGCAGCTGATTGTGACAGCTTTCAGTGAAGTGCTTGGTGTCAAACGAGTAGGAATTCATGATTCATTCTTTGATTTAGGCGGAGATTCCATTATGAGTATTCAAGCCGTTGCCAAATTAAAAGAAAAAGGTGTCCGTGTTGATCCGAAATGGATTTTCATGCACCCAGCGCCAGCGCAGTTAGCGGCATATTTGGACACAGTGCCTGAAACAGGCGAGCCTGTCGAAAGAGCGCCGAAAGACTATGTGATCGAGTTGAAAAAAGGGGATCCGGCTGAACCGAGAATTTTCTTTGCACCGCCTGCTGGTGGAACGGTGATGGGGTATATCGATGTGGCCAAGCTCATGACACATGAAGGAGCTGTTTACGCCTTGCAGTCTCCAGGCTTGTATGAGGATGAAGAACCACAATTCCTTCATTATACAGAGCTTGTCACCATTTTTATTGAAGCCATTGAGACATTCTATCGACCAGGCATTGATTATTTGGCAGGGCATTCCATGGGTGGACATCTTGCTTACGGAATGAATCAGAGACTCTGTCATGCAGGAAAAGCGCCAAAAGGATTGATCATTTTAGATACGGTTCCGGTATTAAGAGATGAGGCAGATCAAGCGCTTCATGCCGATATGAACGAAGAAGAAGTGAAAATGCTCGCCCTCGTCCTAGGTATGGGGAACCTCGTCGGCATCAAACCAGAAGCATTACAAGGGCTCAGCTTCCAAGAAGTGAAGCAGAAAATCCTCAAAGAAGCAGAAAAGGATGAAGTCGTTCATCAATTTATGAATGATCACTATTTAGATAAATACTTGCAAATGCAGACTCATAATACCATCATGTCACAAGCCATTGAATTAGAAAAAGACCCATTCTCTGTGCCGTTTTATATTATACAAAGCAGCGATCACGCCACAGATTTCCAGAAGAAATTTGCCGATTGGGAAGCTTACACGAGAGAAACGTGCTCGTATTTTCAGATAAAAGGCGACCATGTGACCATGATGAAAAGACCGCAGGCAGATCAACTTGCGCAGATTCTTGAAACGATCGTAAAGGGGTAAGGACGTATGAACCAATTATTTAAAACCTTTGAAAAAAAATCAGATCTGATTCAGCTTATTTGTTTTCCTTTTGCAGGCGGATATTCCGCCTCTTACCGTCCGCTCTTTGAAAAGCTGAAGGACACGGCCGAAGTGACAGCAGCAGAGCCTCCGGGTCATGGAACGAACCTCATGCCGCTTGAAACAAGCATTGACCGGCTGGCTGAATTGTATAAAGAAGGGCTGACAGGAAAATTAAACCGTCCATTTATTTTGTTCGGACATTCCATGGGCGGACTTGTGGTGTACAGGCTGACTCAGCTGCTAGAAAAGGAAGGCATCGATCCGGCAGCAGTTGTCATTTCTGCCATTCAGCCACCGCAAACAAAAAGACAAATATTGACCCATTTATCGAATGAAGCATTTGTTCAGCATATCGCTGAAATGGGCGGGATTCCAAAAGAATTGTTAGAGAACAAGCCAATGATGGATTACTTTACACCATCCTTACGTGCCGACTATCAAGCATTAGAATCCTTCCAGCACACAGACAAAACAATCATTAAATCACCCGTTTATTTATTGAACGGAAAGCAAGATAAGAAATGCATGGAAGACGCAGACGGCTGGCTAACATGGGCAAACGCCATCGAACGTACTGATTTCGAAGGAGGGCACATGTATATCAACACACACCTCGAGCAGTTCGCAGAACATATGAGGCATGTCATTGAGCAGACAATAGAAGATCGAGTGATAAAGATTTAAAAAAAGGCCCAATATGGGCCTTTTTTTATTGTGGAATGAAACTGGCAAACGCTGATATAGCTAGAGAAAATAAGAATAATAATACAAACGGTATGTAAAATTTATAATTTCTGTTTTCTGTGTCCTTTACGTAGGAGTAGCACCATAAGCTAAAAGAGACTAGAACAAAAATATTTAAATTCCATAAAATTGGAAGTGTGATTATTTGCTCGGCATTAGATACATTCAATAGGTATAAAATAATAACAATAATATTACCCATTAAAATGCAGTAATAAGTGAGTATCCCTCTTTTAAATATGTTCTTATATGGTTGATTTATTCCGAGTGTAACAAAACCTAGAAACAATACTAATGAAAAAAGTAATACTTCTATTATTGGTTTAAATGTTTCTCCAATAACTGCAAGTGATATGCCTATCCATTTACTCACTTCAATTATATCTTGATTACCATCAAGTTGAAGATCTAGTAAATTTTTATTAATTTCATCCATTTTTAATATAGAAAGGATAAAGGCTATAATACCAGAGAGTAGACTTACTAATATAATGTGTTTTTTCATATTAACATCCTTTTCAATATCAAATTTTTATAAAATAAAATTCAATAATCGAAGCAATAAACAACAAAAACAACCCTGTTAAAAGCTGTTTTAAATATGTTTTTCCTTTTGTTTTAAAAGGAATTCTATCTTTGGCAAGTATGTACTGTAAAATATGTTTTGATATATCGAACGATACAAAATAAAAAAGAAACAAACCAACAATTTCTAGAGGTGAATGGAAAATAATATAATATAAGGCTATATCAATTCCATATATATAAGTATATGATATAAAAAAAGCCCCAAGGAAAAATCCATTTAAAAATATGATAATGCTAGACAGCAAACCTAAACTAACTATTCCGGATATTAAAATGATGAGGGATACAGATAGATTATTAATGAAAATTTCTTGATAGCTGTCAATCTGTACGTTGTTTTTAAAATCTATACTATTTATAAACTTTGAAGCAAAAACACTTAGACTAAAACCTCCTAGAAATAGGATTAAAAAAATAGAGAAATTTTTAAGATAATATTTCAAAAAACTTCTTTTCGATTTGATCTTCATGAAACGTCACTCCTGAAGATTTTTTTTCTGAGTGTACGATACTCCCATTGTCAATAAAAAGAATTTCATCGCATAAGTCTGCTGCAAACTGAATGATATGTGTGGAGAGCAGAATGATTTTGTTGTCGTCTCTGAAATCTCTTAAATGTTTTTTCATGTCGGCCATGTTTGTAGGATCAAGGCCTGTAAAAGGCTCATCTAATAGAATGATGTTTGGATTATGAAGTATGGTTAAAATAAAAGATATTCTTTGTCTCATTCCTCGTGAAAGAGCAGATGAACGACGATGAGCTTGTTCTTCTAAACCATATTCACGCAACAGACTATTGATTTGATGAATTTCTAAGGGTTGTTCTATAAGCATGGATTGGTATTTTATCAATTCAAAACAAGTTAAGTTTTCAAATAAAATTGGATCGTCCTCCATGTATCCGATCGAAGAGAAGTTTTGCTTACTATCATTTATTAATATTAGACCTTTATCAGGGTTTATTAATCCAGCTATCATTTCTAAAATAGTAGTTTTTCCAGCACCGTTTTTCCCTAGTAGTCCAATAATGGAACCTTCTTTGAAATGCATTTCAGGAATCACTACTTTAAAGTTAGATTCTTTGTATTCTTTGGTTAGATCATGAATTGATAACATACTATCCCTCACTCAAATAATGTTTTAAATGACTTATAGTTTTTATTTATAGTTCTATGCCAATAAGTGAATATTAAAGATATAATTATAATTGAACTAGCAGCCATAATTGCATTTGTCACAATGAAATATATTGTGCTATATGAGGAGATAACTGCTAAACCTAAAATGAAACTATAGCAAATATTCAAGGTCAATTTACTGAGGGAACTTGGAATTTGATATACATATTCCCATTTGAAATAAGGAAATAAAACAGTAGAACTGACAGTACATATAGCTATTAAAATGCTACAGTTGATTAAAGAAATGATCACGAACATAGGTTTATCTAAATATATTGTAAAACTAGAGAAAAGAGCATATATAATACAAAAAAACAAATGTATTATGATAGATAATACCATCTTGGTTTTAATTTTATTTTTTGTGAAATTAGGTAATTTTTGTTTCAAAGGGAGAATTGGACCATCAATATCAAACGAGACATAACTTTGAATTGCGTTTGATAAAATAATCATAGGAAAAATAACACAAAAAATAAATAAAAAATCATTATCTATATTGAGTGTTTCAAGTTGCCTTGTATTAACACCGTAAAGTATTAAACCTAATAAACCTCCAGATAATGTTAAGATAAATAGTGAAACAGACCATTGGATAGGGGGATTTCTCATTAAAAGTGTAAGCTCATAAAACAAGAGATGATTAAAATTTCTAGATGTTTCTTTTTGCTTAGCTTTAGTTTTTTTCTGAAAATGAAAAATAGGTATATTATGAATATTCTTTCTCCAATTAATCACTAACAGTAAACTAATAAATGAGAAGATGAAAATAATATATATTGAATAACTGGATAAAGAAGTTGTTAATAAATTAAATTTGAATACAGTAAATACCCAAAGTAAAATGAGTCCTGTAGTTATATATCCAATAGATGATGAAATTGTAAAAAATCTAGGATTAGAAAGTAAAAATAATAAATGTAGTCTAAGTAGGTATCCTAAAACAAACGAAGTAATTCCCAAAGCTGCTAATGTAAAAGGTTGGTTGTACACATTTATACTTAAATTTGTTAAGTAAGAGCCTAAAAAAAAGAATAGTAAACCAACAATAATACTAAAAAACTTGCTCATATCTTTGCCGAAAATGTACTGATCTAGATGTATTTTTAAAATAGCCATCTGTTTTTTATCAGAAGAGAAAAGAATTCGCATCAAACTTTTATCAATATTTACTGTTAACATTAAAATTAAAAAAGATAAGTAGATGGTTGGTAAACCTTTAATGAAATAAGTAGCTAGTACACCTAGAAATAGAGGGGATATTATGTATAAAAAAGAAAACAATACAAAAATGAGAGCATTATTACGTTGATGTCTTCTAAAATCATTGATTAACAAGATTTTTGTGTATGTTAAATATTTATGCATTTACAACACTTCCATTTTAAATTTGTTATAGAGAAGGTATTAACACCTTCTCTATTAAAAAATTAGAAAGAAATAGCGTATTTTATTCCATATTTTTTAGCGTAATTAACCACTAGAGAAGCAATAACACCAAGTCCGAAAGTACCTAGTACAGCAGCGATAGCACCAACTGTTCCAGCTGCATTTAGAATTGCACTAATAGAAGTTATTGCCCAACCAGGTATTTGAGGATAGTTTGCTACTAGATTTGCAAAAGGCGTAACTGGTTCAAGAGTCAATAAAATCATAGTTGTTAAAGTTAGAGTGAAAATAAGACTCAAGCCTGAAATAGCAAATAATCTATTTTTTACTCCTAATTCCATATTTGACACCCCCTCCCTTGATTATATACCCATATTATACATTATAAGGAATTATAATAAATGGGTTTTTTATACTGTATTTAATTTAATTAGGGGATGTAATTTAGATTTGTTTTGATAATGGATTGTTATAATTAATTAGGAAATTATTCTGAAATTCGTACATGATTAACTGTCGTAACACAAGGTATGTAGAAGATGAACAATTAAAACGTGCGTTAAATTAATTAGAGATATCGCTTTAGTAAATGACTATTGAATGAAGGGACAGCTCCTCTTAACTGGTTATTTCCCACTGTATATTCAACCAATAGGATTTTTTATACATTACAGTATGATAGATAGAATCAAGTAAGTAATATTAGGTAACATAAGGCTCAATGATTAAGTAATGTTATAGTAATCTGTCCATGTATATCAACACACACCTCGAGCAGTTCGGAGAACATATGAGGCATGTCATTGAGCAGGCAACAAAAAGGCAATTCATCAGCCAATAAAAGAAAACAACGGCCCCGTCAAACGAGGGCCGTTTTCTTTATGAATTCCCCTTCCTCACCACATTCCCGCCAATCACTCCGCCAATGACGAGGACAGCCCCGATGAGGTGAACCATATCAATCGTTTCATGTAAAATAAGCACGCCAGCGGAAATGGTAATGAAAGCAGAAAGATTGTTAAAGATACTCACCTTTGCTGCTTCAAGGTGGGAAAGAGCATAGTTTGATAAATACGCTGTGAGCAGTGATGAGAGAATGCCTAAAAAGAGCATAGACCATACAAAGGATGGCTGCGTAAACGGACTGAAAAACTGCGGTAGTGTAGCATGTACCGAGTGCCGAATGAGAGCAGCAGCATTAAAGAAGACAAATCCAAAGAATGTCATCACGAAAGTCAGTTCAATGACATGGAATCGCCGTGTCATCACTCTGGCAAATACGCTGTAGGCACTGGATGATAAGGCTGAAAGTAAGATCAGCACATAACCAATGAGATGAGAATGTTTCACATCAATTCCCTTCACCACAAAGAGGAGCATCACCCCGGACACAGAAAGAATGGTAAACAGCACCTGAATCGAGGTAGGGCGTTCCTTTAAACACCATGCTGCAAGCACCATTGTCAAAATAGGGATGGTCGCCTGAATAATGCCGGCCTCTGATGAAGAGGTAAACATCAGCCCCCACACTTGAAATGCAAAAAACAACACAGGATAAAGTAAGGAAAATGGCACAATGTAAATGAGATCACGCCATTGAATGGAAAAACGGTACTTTTTTCGTAAAAATGGAAATAACAAAAGAGCCGCTGCAAAAGAAACAGTAAATCGGTGTGCCAATACATCAATTGGATTCGCTGATGCTAAGGCTACTTTGACAAACAAGAATGAAAAACCAATAATACAGGCGTATGCGATCGAAGCAGCATACGCTTTTTGTTTTGACATATCCATCAGAATTCTCCTTACACGAGCATGCATGCTTCAGTTGAATTGACCGGTTCTGTCTTTTTATCGTAAACGGATCAAGTAAAGTGTACAATAAGAGTTATTGATATCTGTACCGGTACAAGGAGGGTAGTGCTGTGAGGAAATATGATCAGCTTGTGTTGAATATAAAAAACAAAATCGAGAGCGGTGAATACAATGCTGGAATGAAAATCCCATCCATTCGTCACTTAGCGGCTCAATATGCTGTGAGCAAAAGCACTGTCATAAAAGCACTAGATACATTAGAGCGTGAACACTTGCTGTACTCTGTAGAAAGAAGTGGCTATTTTGTCGTGAAAACCAATCAGTCAGCCGTTAAGAAGGGCAGCACATGGATTGATTTTGCTTCCTCTGCGCCTGATCCCATTGTGTTTCCGTATGTCGATTTTCAGCACTGCATCAATCAAGCGATTGATCTGTATCAAAATGATTTATTTATCTATGGCACCACCAATGGATTACCATCTTTACTGCCAATCATTTCAAAGCGTTTAACGGATTATCAAGTGTTTGCCTCTCCAGAACAGATCGTCATGACTTCTGGTATTCAGTTGGCTTTATCGATTTTAAGCACCATCCCGTTTCCAAATGGAAAACAGACCATATTGGTCGAACAGCCAGGCTATCACCTATTCCTCCAATACTTAGAGAAAAACCAGCTGCCTGTCCGGGGGATTCAGCGGACGGAAAACGGACTCGATCTTCAGGAATTGGAGCGTATCTTCAGAGAGGAGGATATTCGCTTTTTCTATACGATGCCAAGGTTTCAAAACCCGCTTGGAACGAGTCTGTCGAAACAAGAAAAAATAGCGATTGCAGCCCTTGCCGAAGCATATGATGTCTACATCGTTGAAGACGATTATTTGGCTGATTTAGAATTCGATACAAAAAGAGACCCGATCTATTCATATGATCAGGCGGGGAAGGTCATTTATTTAAAAAGCTTCTCAAAAATCATTTTTCCGGGGCTTAGAACAGGTGCTGTCGTCTTACCAAACGAGCTGATTGGCCCCTTTAGTGAACATAAACGGCTGATTGATATCGACAGCTCGATGCTCTCGCAGGCTGCTTTAGAAATTTATTTGAAAAGCGGTATGTTTGAGCGTCATAGAGAAAGGATGCAGGCGACCTATAGAGCTCGATCCAAACAACTTGTGGCCTGTTTGAAAAATGATCAAGGCGCTTATGAGCTGGGAGAAGAGGAGCCAGCTACCCATACCCACGTTCGTGTCGACCGGTCCATTCCGATGAATCAGCTCATTCAGCAGCTAAAAAAGGCTTCTGTGATGGTTCAGCCGATCGACCGCCATTTCATTTCTACTTATCATAAGGAGCCTATACTTCAACTGAACATTTGGCATGTAAAAGAAGAGGAAATCGCACGAGGCGTCGATTTGCTAAAGTCATCACTTCAACAAATCACACGTTATTAAGGCGTGACAGCATGTTCTCACAAGTGAGTATCTCGACGTGCTCAGCCGCAGCGGGTTTTCTTGTACAAACCGCCATTTGGTAGGCAGGATCAAGTGAATATGTTTGGACAACGCAAGGGGCTTCGTGATCAGGTAACCTCAAAGTAGCCTGTCCATCCTCTGACAAGCGAGCGGTAAAGGATGAAAGACCATAGGGTATTCCCTTCCCTGTCAGCTTGATAAAAGCCTCCTTCATGGACCATAAATGAAAGAAATAGGCTTCCTGCTGTTCTGCCGGTTGTGAGAGTAAATCTTGATATTCGTCAGCTGAAAAAAATCGCTCGGCAATGGCTAAATCAATCGGTTTAATCTCTTCAATATCAATGCCAACAGGCGCATCATCTACTGCGCCGACGACCCAATCACCAGAGTGAGAAAGATTAAAATGAAAAGAAGGAATTTGCCGGACAACAGGCTTTCCATTCCCTTCTGTTTCAAAAATGATCTGTTCCATAGGCAGTGCGTACATCTCATGAATGATGTGACGAATTAGTACCTCACCCAAAAGCGTTCTTCTTGCATCGATCAAAAATCGAAAGCGCTCAGCGGCGGCGCGTTTTTCAAATGACACAAAAGGCTTCAGCTGTTCTATTTGTTTTCGTGCATTTTTATCATCTAAAGGTTGTAATTGAATAGCGAAAATCTTCATAACGGACCTCAATTTTTTACATTTATTGTACCATTGGATGAACACATGCAAAAGAGAAACAGACATCCTGTTCAATGAAAGCACAAAATGACAGGAAGGTGCGGGCGGTTCTCGATATAGTGGAAAAGGAAGGAGAGGGAAAAATGATTCACTTGATCATGGATAGTATCAATTATATGGAAGAGAGGCTGGATCAGCCTTTGCAGATCGAAGAAGTGGCAGAGGCCGCCTGTATGTCTAAATTTCATTATCAGCGGCTATTCCATATGCTGACGGGAATTGCAGTAGCAGAATATATTCGCAAAAGACGATTAACCCTTGCGGCAGAAGAATTCATGACCAAGCAAGTGAAAGTCATTGATGCGGCGGTGAAGTATGGCTATGAAACCCCAGAGTCGTTTGCGAAAGCCTTCAAGCGGCATCATGGATATACACCGGCAGCAGTGAAAACAGGCGAGTATACAGTGAAAGCCTACCCCCGTCTCTCCTTCGAACTTCAAATAAAAGGAGTCGAACCGATGCATTATCGAATTGTGGAAAAGGATTCATTTTCAATCATAGGCAGAAGACTAAAGACAACAACAAAGAATAGCCAAAACAAACAGGATATTCCCGCCTTTTGGAAGCGTGTCAATCAAGAAGGATGGACGGATTCACTGGCTCATGCAGCTGGAGAACTCGGATATATCGGTGTATGTGCGCATTTTGATGAAACGCTTGAAACATTTGACTATATCATTGGGATTGAGCAAGGTGAGGAACAACCAGATTCGACCATGACAGTCGAGCAGATTCCGGCCAGTACGTGGGCTGTATTTCAGGCAAAGGGGCCTGTCGAAACCGCTGTGCATTCAACATGGACACGTATTTTCACAGAATGGTTTCCTGCCTCAGGATATGAGCATGCTGGGGGAATGGAGATGGAAACGTATCCTTTAGATGGAGAGATACATTCTCCAGATCATGTGACATTGATTTGGATTCCAATCCGTAAACAATCATAAAAAAGGCAGCGTATCTCGCTGCTTTTTATCCTTGTTTGAGGACGTGAACACCGTTTGGATCGGTCGTATTCATCCCATGAGAATCTATCATCTTCACTTCAAGTAAAGAGAGACGTTCTCCCTTTTTCCAATGAATAGGTTGTGTCAAACCGTCCAGCAACTGATCGACCGCAGGTGTATGAGTCAAATCAGGTACTGTGATCGTCATCTCGGCAATTGCTTCTTCACCAGTTTCAATCACATCTGTCCGCCGCTGCAATTCAAGCCTTAAGCGCATCGGTGTAGAAAGAAACGTTCTTCGCTCCCCGGTCTGGATTGCACAGTTTCTCTTTTGTGCTTGTACCAGCAACTGATCATATTCATCGTCAGTCACAAGAAAGCCGATGTGATCAAAAAGGACTTTTTTACTATAACCAAATGTGATATTGATCTGTCCCTTTCTCATCTCAATGATTCGGAAAGAGGGCTTCTTCTCTCTAAAATCATCCCATGTCTGCGGAGGGGGAAAGGAACCTTCCTTTGCGAAACGTCCCTTTACTTCAAAGCCTAATGAGGTGTACGCCTTCTCTGTCTCCTCAACAAATGGTGTCCAGTAATGATAATGGAAAAGCTGCATCAGAGGATCATCTCCTGTTTTAAGAATATTGCGTCTATTTAGTTTAGCACAAAACAAGCCATTCATTTAGTAGAATGGCTTGTTCTTATCGGGTAAGGGTCTGAACAGGTTTCTCCGCTGTTTTTGTAATGAGCAGTTGCAAGAGCCGTGTCGATTGTGGCAATGAAAAGCGAAGGACGAGTCCGGTAAAGATGGCCGTCAGAATCGTTCCAATGCCAATCGGGCCGCCGAGCATCCATGCAAATAGGAGCACGGTTAACTCAATACCATTTCGAACCCACTGCACGTTCAGCCCCGTTTTTGCTGAGATGAGCAACATTAATGAATCCCTTGGCCCAGCGCCAAGGTTGGCTGAGACATAAATGCCAACGCCATACCCAGACACAATCACGCCCGTAATAAACACATATAAAGCAGGTAAATACCCATGTGGTGCAGGTAATACTGCATTAAAGAAATCAATAAACACGCCGATCAGCACCATATTGAGCAGGGCGCCGATCTTTGGAAAAGATTTCGTGAAAACAGATGTCAGTGTCACAATCAGTGCACCAATAATGATCGACCATTGTCCAATGGTTAAACCAAAATGCTGAAACAGTCCATAATGAAAAGCGTCCCACGGACCAATGCCAAGGATCTTTCCCTTCACTGTCAGCGATAGTCCAAAAGCAAGTACAACCAATCCAACAAAATAAAAAAACCAACGTAAAAGATGTTCCCGCTTCAAAAGCTTTCCCTTCTTTCTTAAACACTCGATTTCAATCGTAACATACTCGCACGCCCCTTTAAATGGCTTTGCTTAATGTAATCGCTTACTTTGAAAGAGGTAAAAAAAGGCTGTTCTCACATGATGAGAACAGCCTTTTTGATCACACTGGATTCAAAATCCGGTTTAAGAATTGTTTTGTTCGTTCTTCCTTTGGTCGTTTGAAGATTTCTTCCGGAGGACCTTGTTCGACGATGACGCCGCCATCAATAAAAATCACTTCGTCCGCCACTTCTTGGGCAAACTTGATTTCATGTGTGACAACCGCCATCGTCCAGCCTTCTTTCGCTAAATCCTTCATGACCTTTAAGACTTCCCCGACAAGCTCAGGATCAAGCGCAGAGGTTGGTTCATCAAAAAGCATAAGCTCTGGCTGAATGGCAAGTGCACGGGCAATGCCGACACGCTGCTTTTGACCGCCTGACAGCTGGAAGGGATACAAATCTTTTTTATCCTCAAGTCCTACCTTTTGCAGAAGCTGAATCGCTTCTTTTCGCACCGCTTCTTTCGGACGGCGCTGGACTTGGACTGGACCTTCCATCACATTCTCAAGAACAGTGCGATGTGGGAACAGATGATAATCTTGAAACACCATGCCTGACTTCCGGCGAAGCTTGAGCAAATCAGCTTGTTTATTTTTTTTAGAAAAATCAATCGAGAAATCATCGAAGGTAAAGGAGCCGGCATTTGGAATTTCAAGTGCATTTAAACAGCGAAGCATCGTTGTTTTTCCTGAACCTGATGGACCAAGAATCGCCACAACCTGCCCTTTGTTGATCGTAAAATCAATCGACTTTAAAATCTCATTTTCACCAAAGGATTTGTTTAAGCCTTTGACTGTTAGCATGTCGTTCCCTCCTTACCTTGCGACATATCGATCAAGTCGTTTTTCAATTTGGTTTTGAACGAGCGATAGAATGAAGCAGAATACCCAATAGATCAGGGCTGCTTCCATATAAATAAATAAAATTTGATCCAAGTTCGCCGCAGCAATTTCCTGTGATTTACGGAACATCTCTGCCACGAGGATTTGGGAGGCAAGCGATGTATCTTTCACCAAACTAATGAATGAATTAGACAGCGGCGGAATCGATACACGCACTGCCTGCGGTAAAATCACGCGGATGAGCGTTTTGCGATGGGTCATCCCAATTGAATAACCAGCTTCCCATTGTCCTTTAGGAACAGACAGGACGGATGCACGGATAATCTCTGACGCATACGCACCTACGTTTAATGAAAAAGCAATAATGGCACTTGGATATGGATCCAGTGTGATATTAAATGTCGGAAAGAAATAGAAAATAATAAACAATTGCACAAAAAGCGGCGTTCCGCGAACGGCCGACACATAGATGGAGAAAATCCATCTGAGGGCTTTGATTTTAGACATTCTAGCAAGAGCTGTCACAAGCGCGATAAAAAGACCAATAATGAAGGCAATGATGGCAAGGGGGATTGTATAATAAATCCCCTGCATCACCATTGGCCAAAAAGATTGCTGAAGAAGATCCCAAGGAATGACGACTCCTAGGGTATTACTTTGTAACATCTTCACCAAACCATTTCTTAGAAATCTTAGCGAGTGTACCGTCTTTCTTCATTTCTTTTAGTGCGCCATTCACTTTGTCAACGACTTCGCCGCTGCCTTTTCTGAAGGCAAAATACGTTTCTTGTGGATCTCCTGTTTCAAATGCAACTTTTAGGTTTTTGTTACCGCTTGTTTTCAAGTAATTCAAGACAGCTAATTTATCATTGAACGTCAAATCAGCACGCCCTTGCTGAATCAATTGAATGGATTGTGCAAGACCTTCAACCCCTTCAATTTTAGCGCCAGCATCTGTAGCTAATTTATTGTAGTTACTTGTTAATGATTGTGCTGCTTTTTTGCCTTTCACATCAGAAAGTTTCTTGATGTCATTGTTATCTGATTTTGTCACAACAATGGCTTGAGACGTTGTGTATTTATCAGAGAAATCATATTGATTTTCACGTCCAGTTTTACCAACTTGGTTCGCTACCACATCAAAACGTTTTGAATTCAGACCAGCAAACATGCTGTCCCATTGTGTTTCTTTGAATTCTGGTTTTAAGTCAAGACGTTTTGCGACTTCTGTGATGACCTCGACATCATAGCCAGTTAATTTATCTGTTTTTTTGTCATGGAAGGTGAAAGGAGCATATGTACCTTCTGTACCGATGGTTAATACGCCTTTATCCTGAATGGACTTCCAAAGGTCACCTGATTCCTTAGACCCAGATTGTTTATTTGCGCTGTCGTTTGCAGCTGATCCACATGCTGTGATCAATGCAACACAAGCGCCTAAAATAATGGCAAAGAACATTTTTTTCATTTTATTCCCCACTTTTCTTGTTGGTATTTACAACATATGATCTTACAGAGAAGCAACCTAAAAGTAAAGCATTTGAAACTAGCTTGAGCGAATCTCACCAACTTTATGCCTTGAACTGGTTGAACGGATAAACGATAGAACTATACCCAAAACAAAAGGTGGATAAAACCAAACGCATTCTCAAACGATGATGAAGAGAGTTCGATTGATGAGAATGTGAGATAGACTACTTAATGGTAAAATATGCTATGATTTTCACATCGAAAGAAGTTTATGTGGGTGTTGATCAGTCGACTTAAATGACTTTCTAAAGTACAAGATCCTCCAGTGAACAAACGGAATAAAAGGGAAGTGTGATCATTTGCATACATCGAAACAAAAACCTGTCATGATTTTAGTACACGAAATATACGGAATAAATGATCATATGAAGAGTATGATCGATCATTTTGACAAAGCTGGTTTTGAGGTTTATTGTCCTCATTTATTAGGACAGGCTAAACACTTCCCTTATGCCAGTGAGAATGAGGCATATGACTACTTTATGAATAAAGTTGGTTTTGATGAATCGGTAAAGATCGTATTGAATGTGGCAAAAGAGTTAAAAACGAAAAATGCAGAGAGAGACATATGTCTGATAGGTTTTAGTGTGGGGGCAACAATTGCTTGGCAATGCAGCCAATATGATCAGTTGTTTACCGGAGTCATTGGATTTTATGGTTCAAGGATAAGGGATTTTCTTGATATGACGCCTTCCTGTAAAACGCTGTTATTTTTCCCGGAAGTTGAAGCTTCTTTTAACCCTCGGGAGGTTGCGGATGTTTTGGAGAAAAGGGAAAAGCTTTGCGTGAAAATAGTAAAGGGGCAGCATGGGTTCGCCAATCCAGATTCTGCGACTTTTCACGCTGAATCTAAAAATCGCTGCTTTCAAGAAATCGATGGTTTTATCAAAGAGTGTCTACAAAAGGAAAATGACTCATGACTGTTTGAAATGAGACTCGAATAGAGGGAAATGAAACCAGTGTCTCATGTAAGTTTGCATGCTGGTTTTTTCGTACAATTCTGTTGGATATTAGGCATCCTATCAAATGATCAAAATCACCGTATAGTTGTGCGAACATTACTAAAATAAAGACTTTGTTACAGTGACGATAGAAGGAAGCATATTTATTATAAAAGATGTATAATTAGTAGGTTATTTTGAAAATGGAATAATCACATGGAGACATGTTTTGATAACAGAACATCTTAGAAGAAGGAGGGCATCATTGTGGATGTTGGACAAAATCAGCCCGAACAATTGAAAAGGGCGATGACCTCCCGCCATTTATTTATGATTTCTCTTGGCGGTGTCATTGGGACAGGCTTTTTCCTTGGAACAGGCTATACGATTGGGCAAGCAGGGCCAGTTGGAGCTGTTCTTTCCTATATTGTGGGCGGATTGATTATGTATTTAACCATGCTGTGTCTTGGAGAGCTCTCAGTCGCGCTTCCTGTGTCGGGGTCGTTTCATACGTATGCGACGAAATTTGTGAGTCCTGCAGCAGGATTTGCTGTTGGCTGGATTTATTGGCTTGGCTGGGCAGCCACTGTGGCGCTGGAATTTTTATCAGCAGGGCAGCTGATGAGACGCTGGCTTCCACAAGTGGATGTGTGGATTTGGTGTCTCATATTTGGGCTGTGTTTGTTCTTATTAAATGCCAGGTCAGCGAAAGCGTTCGGGGAGTCGGAGTTTTTCTTTTCAACCATTAAGATTGTTGCCATCTTACTATTTATTGGCGTAGGCGGAGCGGCGATGTTTGGTTTTATTCAAACGACGAGCGGGGAACCAGCTCCTTACTTTAGTCATTTTGTGAGTGACGGTCTGTTTCCGAATGGCTTGCTCGCAGTAGTCGTCACGATGATCACGGTGAATTTTTCGTTTCAAGGAACGGAGCTGATCGGGATTGCGGCAGGAGAAAGTGAAAATCCAGAGAAAACCGTGCCTCGCTCGATTCATCAGACGGTTTGGCGCACCCTTGTCTTTTTCGTTTTATCTATTTTTGTCTTAGCGGGCATGGTGCCTTGGAAGGAAGCAAGTGTGCTGCAAAGCCCATTTGTCACTGTGTTTGAGAGAACGGGCATTCCTTATGCGGCAGATATCATGAACTTTGTCATTATCATTGCTTTATTATCTGTGGCGAACTCTGGCCTATATGCCTCTACGAGAATGCTGTACTCTTTGTCGAAGGAAGGAATGGCAGGGAAGGCGTTTAGACGAGTCAATCAGCGGGGCATCCCGATGAATGCCTTACTGCTCACTTTCCTGTTTACAGGTATTTCGTTATTATCAGGATTCTTTGCAGAGAAAACCGTTTTTGCTTGGATCGTGTCTATTGCAGGCATGAGTGCCCAAACCGGCTGGATTACGATTACATTATCACAGCTGCTTTTCCGCAGAAGATATTTGAAAGCAGGCGGAAAGCTGGAAAACCTAAAATTTAAAACCCCTCTTTATCCGGTACTGCCGATCATTGCGATCACGCTGAACTCGATTGTGCTAATCAGCCTTGCCTTTGATGCCGAGCAGCGGATTGGGCTGTATGTCGGCGTACCGCTCATGATCATTGGATATGTTGTCTATCACCGCTATGTGAAAAAACATCAGGTGAAAAGTGAACCGCTCCAGTTGCAAATCCACGGAGATGATGAGATTCGGTTTTAATTCAAAAAAAGAAGCCTTCCCATTTGGGAGGCTTCTTTTTCAATTTAATGCACGCCTTTCATCGCTTTCTTAATCACCGGTGTAAGCAGAAGCATAACGCCACATAAAACGATAGCGAGCATGCCGATGATCCCGAAATAGACGGTTTCTGGCACTTTATCAAACAGCTTGACCACTTGTGCATTGATCGCCTGTGCCATTGCATTTGAAAGGAACCAAAGGCTCATCGTTTGCGCTGAGAAGGCAGCAGGTGCCAGTTTTGTTGTCGCTGACAGCCCAACTGGTGATAAGCAAAGCTCTCCGATGACGACAAGGAAGAAGCTTAAAACGAGCCATAGTGGGCTTACAAGTGTATGTGGTCCAGACATGTAAGCAGGAATGATCATGATGATAAAGGATAATCCTGCGAACAGAAGACCAAGTGAAAATTTAATCGGGGTAGACGGCTGTTTCTTACCGAGTCTGACCCATAACCAAGCAAATACTGGTGACAGGAGCACAATAAAGATCGGGTTCAATGATTGGAACCAAGAAGAGGCTAATGTCATGCCAAGGAAATTCAAGTTTGTTCGCTGATCTGCATATGTGGCTAAAATATTTGAGCCTTGTTCTTGAATGGCCCAGAACATCACCGCAGCTAGGAACAATGGAATATAAGCGAGGACCCTCGACTGCTCCACTGCACTCGTTTTTTTACTAAAATACATCACAATAAAATAAACAATTGGAATCAGCACACCAAGGACACTGACAAACCAAGTGAATAGATTAATCGTGAGCGCTCCTGTTTGAATGCCGATGACAGCAAAAACAGCAAGTACAATCACGATCAATGTACCGAAAATTTTGAAGTTCTTGCGTTCAGCAGCTGATAGTGGATTTGTGACATAAGTGCCGGCAAGTCCAAGATTCGGCTTTTTCGTGATGACAAACGTAATCAGTCCAACAAGCATACCAACGGCAGCGAGTGAGAAACCAAGGTGGAAATTCACTTTTTGACCGAGTGTTCCGACAATTAATGGGGCGATAAAACCACCCATATTGATCCCCATATAGAAAATACTGAATCCAGAATCCCTGCGAGGGTCTGTTTTTGTATACAGGTCACCGACTATGTTTGATACGTTCGGCTTTAGGAGGCCTGTCCCAATAATAATCAGCCCCATACTAATAAAGAGCGCTGTTGCTCCGCTAGGTAGTGCCAAAATGACATGACCAAGCATAATGAATACCCCGCCATAAAAGACCGTACTGGACGAACCAAATACCCGGTCGGCGAGCCATCCGCCAATAATGCCTGACATATAGACAAGGGCACCGTAGACAGACATGATCGAATTAGCGGTTGTTTGGTCGAAGCCGAGACCGCCTTTTGTCACCTCTGTGTACATATAATAAATAAGCAGTGCACGCATGCCATAATAAGAAAAACGCTCCCAAAATTCAGTAAAAAACAGTGTGTAAAGTCCTTTAGGATGTCCAAAAAACCCTTTTTGAGGAACACTTTTAACAATTTTATCGTGGTCAATTGTAGACATGGCATAGATCCTTTCTTAAAAAAAGAGATATGAGAAAAATGATATTCTTGTATAGTTCTTGTGTCAATATAAAACTATTCTAAAACAGGAAAATGTTAGTTCAATAGGCGTAAAGACTTAAAAAAATGAAAAATTCGCTCAAGTGAAAATCATCGGAAAGTTATTCCAGAAGAATTTATATAAAATTTGAAATATCGTACAAGCAAACCTTTTCCACATGCATAGGATGACAAGAGGACATGTGTAAAAAGGAGGGGTTTTCATTGGGGGATGTAAATGAATCTGATCTGAAGAAACCCATTGTCAATGTATTAGACTTTGGCGTGATTGCTGACGGGAAAACGGACTGTACAGCGAAACTGAACGAATGCCTGGAATGGACAAAAGCACAGGGCTACTCCCACGTCTGGCTGCCGAGTGGAACGTATCTAATAGATGCGGTGTACAGGGGGGATCAATTTTTTCCTTTTCGTAATGCCGGCATACGAGTGCCAAGTCATATTTGTATTGAGATGGCATCAGATGCCGTTATCAAAGTGAAACCAAATGATTCGTGGGGATATGCAGCCTTTTATATTGGAGAGGTAGAGCATGTGACCATTCGGGGCGGGCGGATTGAAGGTGACCGTGATGAGCATGTGTACAAGGCACTCCCGCCAGAAAGAAAAACACATGAATGGGGCTTCGGGGTGTGTATTGAAGGTGCTTCCCATGTGAATATCGATCGTGTTCAAATCAACAATTGTACGGGAGACGGCATCATTGTCAGTCCGCACGGTTTATTGACCCATATCGAATCGTACTCGCCTGCTTCGTCTATTCATATTTCTGGCTGCACCATCACTGACTCAAGGCGAAACAATATGTCTATTACAGGCTGTGATGGTGTCATTGTGGAAGACTGTTTGCTTGAAAGGGCAGGGGTAAATGGGGTCGAGCCAAAAATGGGCATTGATATTGAAGGATACGGAGAAAATGCGGTCAACTTGGAGGAACCGCTGAATATTCAAATTCGAAACAACATAGTCAGAGGCGGCGCAGCCAGCTCTATCTATAATTTCAATGGCTATGGTGTGATCATTGAAGGTAATCAAACGGACAGCAGTATCTCCTATGGCTTCGCCACTGAAATGATCATTGCGAATAATTTGATTCGTGCAGTGGGTGGGGGCGTGACAAAAGCAGGGATTACGAGCTTAGGCGTGCCGCTTGATCAATCGGAAAACAATGTGATCATTATTGGCAATATGATTGAAGGATTTGAAAAGGGGATTGATGTGAGGGGAGACAGCGTGCACATCACAGGTAATAAAATCAGTCTTTTTGAAGATGCGGCTGTGTCTGTCTATATGGCCAATCGTATTTTAATAGAAGGAAATCATATTGAGTCAGGGACAAACACACGGCTTAGAAGTACATCGCTGCGTATTTATCAATCAGACAGCATTGTCTTTTCAAACAATACCGTCTACTCTGTCATCGATGCGGCGATGGTCAGAGGAACGAATATTCTCATTCAGCATAATCAATTCAAGGAATTCAGCCGAGGGATATGGGTGCAGGAGGGAGAAGCGGGGATCAACGGCAATCACTTTATTCAAGAAGGACATTCACAGCTCGCATCTTCGTATACGATCAGCGTGACAGGAAATGCAAAGGCTTTCATATGGCAGAATCGTTTTAAGCACTATCAAAACTATGCCGTCTATAGCAATACGACCGCTCCTTTAGAGATTAAAGACAATTCCTTTGAAGAAACGTCCTTATATGTGGTGATGTATATTAAAAATGGCTCACCCCAAATTGGTGATAACCGCTTTTATTTAAATCGTTCAATCGGACAGCCGACAGCCGTTTTTCTTGATGAGGTTGTCTCAGCACGTGTGCTACGGAATAACATCATTAATCTCTCTCCTCAAAAAGCGATTGCCGTCCGCACCGTATCTTCCACTCATTCGGTGATTGCCCATAACGTACTGGAGCGCAGTCAATTGATGACACACTCCACCGACCGGCTCATCGGAAATATTGAAATTGATCCACCGTAAACGCCTGTAAATCCCTTTTTTTGGAGGTTCAGAAGGCGGTTGACAATCATGTAAAAAGGGCATATAGTAATAATTATTTTTCATTTTTCACAACATTTGCCCTTTTTTTATGGATAAAACCGATTAATTCAATCAGAAAAATGTATCTTGTAAAATAATAACTTGATACAAGGATGATATAGAAAGGATGAAGAACAAGTGTCACAGCCGAAACGGAAGCTCAAGCTAGGCGTATTCATCGCAGGAACTGGACATCATGTCGCCTCTTGGAGACATCCGAAAGCAGTACCAGACGCAGCCATGAATCTTGATTACTTTAAACAATTAGCGAAAAAGGCCGAGGAAGGGAAGCTGGATTTGCTCTTTTTAGCCGACAGCTTATCAATTAATCATACATCTCATCCAAATGTATTAACGAGATTTGAACCGCTCACCCTGCTTTCTTCGATTGCAGAGTCTACCTCAACAATTGGTTTAGCAGCAACAGCATCAACTACATACAGTGAGCCATTCCATATTGCGAGACAGTTTGCCTCACTCGATCATTTATCAGGCGGACGAGCAGCATGGAATGTGGTCACATCTTCTATTGAAGAAACAGCGAAAAATTTTAGCGGAGAAGAGCATTTAGCGCATCACAAACGATACGAACGAGCTGAAGAATTCGTCGATGTCGTCAAAGGTCTGTGGGATTCTTGGGAAGAGGACGCACTTATCAGAAACCAAGAAACAGGAGAATTCTTTGAGTCTAGTAAGCTGCATGAGCTGCAGCACAAAGGTGAATTCTTCTCCGTACGGGGTCCGCTTAACGTATCACGCACCCCTCAAGGACAGCCGGTGATCATTCAAGCAGGGTCTTCTGAAGATGGTCAAAAGCTTGCGGCTAAAACGGCTGAGCTCATTTTCACGGCACAAAACGATCTCGACAAAGCGAAGGAATTTTACCAAAGCTTGAAGGGGAAAGTAGAGGCTACTGGACGAGCGAGAGAAGATGTCAGCATCATGCCGGGCATATTCCCAATCATTGCCGATACAGTAGAAGAGGCAAAAGCGAAGTATGAAGAATTACAAGAGCTGATTGTTCCAGAGATCGGCCTTAGCATTTTACAAAACTACTTAGGGGGTATTGATCTTTCGAAGTATCCACTAGATGGACCGCTTCCAGAGATTGATCCAAGCGCGTCAAATGCCGTGAAAAGCCGCTTTGACCTTGTGATGAATATGGCGAGAAAGGACAACCTGACCATTCGCCAGCTCTACCAATCTGTCGCAGGGTCCCGTGGGCACCATATCTTTATTGGAACACCAGAGCAGCTAGCAGATGTGATGGAGACATGGCTCGTTGAGGAAGCAGCCGACGGTTTTAACGTGATGCCGCCATTATTGCCAGAAGGACTTGATGCCTTCGTAGACCGCGTCGTTCCGATCCTTCAGGAAAGAGGCCTGTTCAAAACAGAATACACAGGACAAACTTTACGAGAAAATCTCGGATTAAAACAGCCAAAAAATCGCTACACGACATAAAGGTGAGGTGACTAACGTTGGGATATACGTTTCGTCTGGCAACTGAGGATGATATAGAAGCGTTGCTTGAACTGACAACAAGAGCCTATGAGCCGATTCGTGAGCTCGGCATCCAGTTCCAAGCAGCACATGCAGATATCGCCCTCGTTCAGAAAAATGTACAAAAGAACCTTTGCTATGTAATGGAAGAAAACGGAGAGCTTCTCTCCACCTTATCACTCCGTATGCCTTGGGGAGAACAGCCAGGACCATTCGGCGTTCCGCATATATGGTGGTTTGCTTCAGAACCAGCGGCAAAAAAAGGCACAGGCTCAGCCTTGCTTGAGTGGGTTGAAACGGAAGTGCTAAGGGACACACTAAAGGTACCGTATGTCTCTCTCGGTACAGCTGATAAGCATCCGTGGCTCATGGACATGTATGAGCGTAAAGGCTATGTCAGAGCAGGTGAAAAGGATCTAGGCAAAGGCCATATCACCATTTATTTTAAAAAACAATTACGATCAGATATTACACAACCATAAGAGGAAAGAAGGGTGTACGAACATGAAAAACAAAAAGTGGCTAGTTGTTTTATTTGCGGCAATGCTTGCGGTGTTAGCGGCATGCGGCGGGGGTAATCAGAGTGAAGGCAAAGATGAGAAAGTGCTTAAAGTGGGCGCTACAGGCCAAAGCTATCCATTTGCTTATAAAGAAAACGGCAAACTAGTAGGATTTGATGTCGAGGTCACAGAAGCCATTGCGAAAAAGCTAGGCTACAAACTAGACTGGCAGCTGAGTGAATTCAGCGGACTGATGGGCCAGCTGACATCTGGTAAGCTGGATACCGTATCAAACCAAGTTGCGATTACAGATGAGCGTAAACAAACGTTCAACTTTACAGATACGTATGCATACGCAGGAACACAAATCATTGTCAAGAAGGACAACAAGGACATTAAAGGACTTGACGACTTAAAAGGAAAAACGGTGGCGGCTGTTCTTGGCTCAAACCATGCCAAAAACCTAGAGAGCAAAGACCCAGACAAGAAAATCAACATCAAAACATATGAAACACAAGACGGTGTCTTAAATGAAGTTGCAAATGGCCGTGTAGATGCTTACGTCAACGGACGCAGTGTCTTGTTAGCTCAAATTGAAAAAACAGGACTTCCACTCAAAATCGTCGGCAACCCAATCGTATATGAAGAAGTCGGCTACCCATTTGCCAAAGATGAAAAGCACGACAAGCTAAGAGAAGAATTCAATAAAGCGATCAAAGAATTAAGAGAAGACGGAACACTGAAGAAATTGTCTGAGAAATATTTCAAAGACGATGTCACAGTGCCGATTAAAAAATAACAACAGCGGCGGTGAAAAGCAGACATGAATCACATTGATTGGCAGTATATGGTGACGGTTTTTCCAACCTTGATTCAATACTTGCCGATAACGATCTTCATGGCGATTGTCTCCATGGTATTTGCCATTATCATTGGTGTGGTATTCGCGCTTATAACGAAAAACCGGATACCTGTCTTATACCAATTTGCCAAGCTGTATATTTCTTTTTTCAGAGCGGTTCCAACTTTGGTTCAGCTCTTTCTCATTTATTTTGGTCTTCCGCAGCTATTCCCTGCGATGACCTCAATGGATGCCTTAACAGCGGTCATTATCGGTTTAAGTATTAAAAACTCAGCGTACTTAGCAGAAATTTTTAGAGCGGCTCTTAATTCAGTGGATGAAGGGCAGCTTGAGGCGTGCCTGTCTGTCGGCATGACAAGATGGCAGTCTTACGTCAGAATTATTTTCCCGCAGGCCGTCAGAAATGCCATTCCAGCGACGGGGAATACCTTTATTGGTCTTTTAAAAGAAACATCGCTTGCCTTTACCATTGGGGTGGCAGAAATGTTTGCGCAAGGGAAAATGATTGCATCGGCCAACTATAAGTACTTTGAAACGTATTTAGCGGTTGGCATTGTGTATTGGGTGCTCACCATCATTTATAGTTTCCTGCAAGACCTATTTGAACGAAAAATCAGCAAACCTTACCGGAATTAAGGAGGTGTGGACATGATCAAGCTCACCAATTTGAAAAAATCATTCGGCGACCTTGTCGTCTTAGACGGAATTAATCTTGACGTGCAAAAAGGGCAGGTTGTGGCCATTATCGGACCTTCTGGCTCCGGTAAATCAACATTGCTGCGCTGTCTAAATCTATTAGAAACGCCAGATGAAGGTACGATTGAAATTGGCGATGCGAAGCTGAATACGTCTAAATATACACGTAAAGAAGCCCATCACCTGCGTCAGCAAACGGCTATGGTGTTTCAAAACTATAATTTATTCAAAAACAAAACAGCCTTGCAAAACATTACAGAGTCACTGCTTGTGACGAAAAAAATGACCAAACAGCAGGCAAATGAAATCGGTATGAAGCTATTGAAACAAGTAGGGCTAGAACAAAAAGCGGACAGCTACCCGGTCACACTATCCGGCGGTCAGCAGCAGCGGATTGGCATTGCCCGTGCGTTAGCGGTCGATCCACATGCGATTCTGCTGGATGAACCAACATCAGCACTCGATCCAGAACTTGTCTCAGGTGTGCTTCAAGTCATTAAATCCATTGCCATTCAAGAAACGACGATGATCATCGTGACACATGAAATGGCGTTTGCAAGAGAAGTAGCAGATCATGTGATTTTTATGGCAGATGGTCATATCATTGAGCAGGGAACGCCAACTGAACTATTTGACGAAACGAAGAATGAACGAACAAAACGATTTATCCAAAAAGAAGCAGCGGCTGAAGAAGCATAAGCTGCTTTTTACTCTTTAGAGGGGTGAGTATCAGTGAAATCATTAGGAAATCAAGCTTTAAACAAACGTTTAATTAACATACGCCGAGCGCTTCATGAGCATCCAGAGCTGGCATTTGAAGAATATGAAACGACCAAAAAACTACGAGGCTGGTTACAAGAGGAAGGGATCACAGTACTCAATTTCCCAGATCTTCAAACAGGAGTCGTTTGTGAAATCAAAGGAGAACAAGAGGGACCAACGATTGCTCTGAGAGCCGATATTGACGCACTTCCGATTGAAGAAGCATCTGGCGAACCATTTTCTTCAAAGATACAAGGGAAAATGCACGCATGCGGCCATGATTTCCATACCGCTTCGATTTTTGGTGCGGCCGTCCTATTAAACGAACGGAAACATGAGCTCAAGGGAACAGTCCGCATTTTGTTCCAGCCGGCTGAGGAAGTGGCGCAAGGAGCGAAACACGTCATAGAGGCAGGCGTCTTAAATGGAGTGGATGCGATATTTGGTATGCACAATAAACCTAACCTGCCAGTTGGCACCATCGGGATAAGAGAAAAAGCATTAATGGCGAGCGTCGATCGCTTTGAAATTGACATTCAAGGAACGGGTGGTCATGCTGGAATTCCAAATCACACAATTGATCCGATTGCCATCAGCGGTCAGATCACAAGCGCCCTACAGCAAATTGTCAGCCGCCGCATTAGTTCTTTGCATCATGCGGTTGTCAGCATCACACGTATTCAAGGTGGCACATCATGGAATGTGATACCTGATCGCGTCGAGATGGAAGGGACCGTTCGGACGTTTGAATCTGAAGTGAGAGCGATGATTCCAGATCTCATGAAACAAATCGTGAGCGGTATCGCAGAAGGGTTTGGCGCAAAGGCAGATGTGAAATGGCATCCGTATTTGCCTTCTGTGATGAATGACGAGCGTTTGACAAAGGTTGTGGAAGAAACGGCAGGAGCACTTGATCTCGCAGTAGTAGAGGCAGAGCAGTCACCAGGCGGAGAAGACTTTGCCCTTTACCAAGAACGCATTCCAGGCTTTTTTGTCTGGATGGGGACAAGCGGTACCGAGGAATGGCATCACCCTGCCTTTACGTTAAATGAAGAGGCACTCCCTGTTGCCGCTGCTTTCTTCTCCGAGCTTGCGGTTCGGGCGTTGGAGTCAAGAACATGGAACTAACGAAACAGCTCGCAGAGGAAGTGCTCTCTGCTGATCCGTTGCAAGATCAACAGGCCATTCAAATGGCTCGAAACGGTCTATTAGACGCTGCGGCAGCAGCGCTTGCTGCAAAAGAGGATGAAGGGATTCAGAAGCTCATGGCGCTGGTGGAACAAGAAGGCGGCGCGGCTCAAATTCCCGTCATTGGACAAGGGAAGAAGGTCAGCCGCCAAGCAGCAGCCATGCTAAATGGCTACTTGATTCACGCCCTTGATTATGATGATGTGCATTCAGATGTGAGAGGACATCCAAGTGCGGTGATCATTCCGGCCTTGCTTTCCCAGCTGACAGACGGTGAGGCATATGGTGATCGATTTTTAGCAGCCTACATTACTGGCGTCGAAGTGATGGCAAGGCTAGGTGAATCCATCGGTAAGTCGCATTATGAGCGGGGCTGGCATAATACCGGAACGCTCGGAGCCATTGCAGCGGTCTGTGCGATTGGTTATTTGAAACAAGTTTCACAGAAAGAGCTGGCGAAAGCGATCGGCTTTGCTGGTGCGCAATCAGCTGGAATGCGAAAGCAGTTTGGGACTGATATGAAACCATTACAAGCTGGACTCGCCGCTCAAACCGCCGTATGGTCCATGGATTTAGCTTGCTCAGGTTTTGGCGGGAGTGAATCGCTTCTAGATGGGGAGCTGGGCTTCTTTTCTCTCTATGGGGATCAGAAACTGGCGGAAAGACGTCTGCTAGAGGAATATGGCACTGCATGGCGTATCGTGTCGCCAGGTCTATGGTTTAAAGTGTATCCGTTCTGTTCAGCGGCGCATCATGCAGCCGATGCGATCGAGTCATTAGTACAAGAATACAATTCCTTACAGGAGAAGATCGAACAGGTCGACGTCATGTTTCCGCCTGGCGGTGATGCCGCACTCACGGAGCGGGCACCTTTGACGGGAGAAGAGGGACGATTTAGTGTCGAGTATGTCATCGCACTAGCGGTGTTTGGACAACCTTTATCACTGGATGCTTTTACGAAAAAAGCCATTTCACCAGAGCTGCGGACATGGATGAAGCGGGTAAATAGAGTATATGATCAAACGATAAAACCCCATCCAGACGCAGTGCCAAAAGGGCGATTTACGATTGTAAAGCTCAACTTATCTGACGGGTCCACCATCAGCAAACGGGTCGATATCCCTCGGGGAGCACCAGGCTGTGCGTTATCGACAGAAGACATCATACAAAAGTTAAGCAGCGTCACCAGCACATCACAGGCAAAGCAGCTTTTACAGGCGGTTGAAGAGGGGAATGACGCTGCTTACTTGCAACTGCTGGCATGACAAGGAAAAGGGCTCATCAATCAGATGAGCTCAGCGTGTAGACAAACCCTCGCATTCGCCCGCAGTCCTGCGTGCTGGTGCTCACGAATGTCAAATTCGCTCCGCGCCGGTACTCGTCCTTCCTAGGCTGCAAAGGTTTTCTATCACGCTGAAAAGAAGACAAAGGGCTAAAATCAAGTTCATTTTAGCCCTTTGTCAACAATTTGGGCTCATCAATAAGATGGGCTTTTTTTCATAACAAAAATCAATGAGGTTCACCTCGACACCCAGCTCCATCAAAAAGTATGAATAAAAGATGACCAAAGCATGATAAGTTCATGAAATCGTATCAATCCAATTGAGATTTGAGAAGGAACATGTAAAATAAAGCTACATAAAGAAAAACAAAGGCAACAGCGGAGGCTGATGATGAAAATATTAATGATTGAAGATAACCAGAGTGTTTGTACAATGACGGATATGTTTTTTCAACGAGAAGGATTTCAAGCGGAATTCGTCCATGATGGATTAGAAGGATTGAATCGATTTAAGCAAGAGGAGGATTGGGATCTGCTCATCTTAGATGTCATGCTTCCTTCAATGGATGGTCTGACCATTTGTCAAAAAGTACGCCAGATCAGTGATGTTCCGATTATTATGCTGACAGCAAAGGAAACGGAATCTGATCAGGTGCTGGGATTCGATCTTGGGGCAGATGATTATGTGACAAAACCCTTTAGTCCGCTCACCTTAATGGCAAGAATCAAAGCAGTGAAACGACGTTTTGCTCAAACAACATCTACTCAAGAAGGAGCGAAAGAGGGTGAACGGCTAGAGACCGAACATTTTCAGTTAGATAAAAAAACGAGAGAAGTGTTTCTAGAGGGGAAACCGATCGAAAATTTAACACCAAAGGAATACGATTTGCTGTGCTTTTTTATACAGCATCCTCGGCAAGTATTTTCACGAGAACAATTGCTTGAGCAAATTTGGGGATACCAATTTTATGGTGATGAACGAACGGTTGATGTTCATATTAAACGATTGCGCCAAAAAATCGGAGACGGGCCTAAGCCCTTTCTGTATACGGTATGGGGCGTAGGGTATAAGTTCGATGAAGATTAAATATTTTTACCAGTTGCTGATTAGTCACCTTGGGTTATTGCTCATTGCCATCATTATTATCAGCACCTTGATGTCTCATTTTGTGAAAGATATTGCTTATCAAAATAGGGTAGACGAAATGAGTTCGTATGGGAATGAAATTTTGGAGAATTTTAAACAATTGTCGAAAGCCGAGATGAACTTCCGTTTGCGTCCATTTGAAGACATTCTCTCTACGAGACAAATCCGTTTTTTCGTCTTTGATGAAAAAGGGACTGTGCTATCTCAGCAGCAAGAGATGCCGCCGCATGAAGCGTTACTCACAAAAGATTTGTGGGCCAAGCTCGCAAAAGGAGAAGAAATTATTGTCAAGCGAAGTGATTCACGCCGGCTTGATCAAGAAGCATCACTTGTGGCACTTCCTGTCATGGAAGACGGAAAGCTGAAGGGCGGGGTGGTGCTCATAGCTCCTATTCAAGGAGCAGAAGAGCTGATTGCTCAAATGAACCGGTATTTATATATCATCGTGTTTGTGGCATTGACGATTACCTTTATTCTCAGTCTGTTTCTGTCGAAGTTCCATGTGAATCGTATCAAAAAACTGAGAGAGGCAACTGAGAAAATTGCGCATGGTGACTACAACATTCATCTTGAAAACAAACACCTTGATGAAATTGGTACACTAGGTGAGGATTTTAATATGATGGCCAATCGTCTTCAACGGTCAAGAGAGGAAATTGACCGGCTCGAAAAGCGTAGGCGACAATTCATCGCAGATGTGTCTCACGAATTGAAAACACCGCTGACGACCATTCGAGGGTTGGTCGAATGGCTGAATACTGCGGATGTGCCGGCAGAAGAGAAAGAGAAATGCTATGCGCTCATCACTGATGAAACAAAACGAATGTTGCGTCTCGTCAATGAAAATATGGATTATGAGAAAATCAGGTCGAATCAAATCACTCTTCAAAAATTTCACTATCCACTCATTGATACGTTTGAAGTGATTAAGGAGCAGCTGAGCCGAATGGCTGAAGAGAAAAACAATCAGCTCATGGTAGAGGTTCACCCTGAACAAAAGGTATACGCAGATTATGACCGGCTCATTCAAATTCTCGTCAACATCACAAAGAACGCCATTCAATTTACAGAAGGCGGCCGTATTTCTTTGAGAGGGAAAGAAGAGAATGGGGAAACGATCATTGAAGTAGAAGACACGGGAATCGGCATTGCACCTGAAGAAGTCAAACACATTTGGGAACGTTTTTATAAAGCGGATATTTCGAGAACGAATACACCATATGGAGAATACGGACTTGGATTGTCGATTGTCAAGCAGCTTGTGGACTTGCATGACGGACAGATTGATTTAAAAAGCGAAAAACATAAAGGAACAACATTTATCATTCGTTTACCGCTACCACAAGAAAAGGGCTAAACTCCGTTTAGCCTCAGCGTGTAGAAAAACCCTCGCATTCGGTGTCAGTCCTGCGTGCCGGTGCTCACGAATGTGAAATTCGCTCCGCGCCGGTACTCGTCTTTCCTAGGGCTGCAAAGGTTTTCTATCACGCTGAAAAGAAGAGAAAGGGCTAAACTCAGTTTAGCCCTTTTTGGTGTATCATCACTTATTCTGTTTTGGAGAACGTTAGGCCGATATGAGCAAGTGCCTGCGGTAAATCCTTACGAATGGTGATGTCTTTAAATGAAATATTCGATTGAATCGCATTTAGCGCAAGGTCTTGCTTTATTCCTGTTAAAACAGCTGAAATGCCTAAAAGTCTTAACGTTTGCGCATAGCTGACCAAGTATTGAATGCTTTGTTCATTGAGTCGTTTTGTCCCTGAAACATCAATGACCAAATGAGAGAGCGACAGCCTGTAGCTTTCCTGCAAAATGGTTTCTAAAATATGCTGCGCACGTGTCTCTTCGATATCACCAAGAAGAGGGAGCACGGCGACACCGTCAACAACAGGTACGATCGGTACAGATAATTGCTGAATCTGCCGATTGGCCTGGTCGAGTTCTAAGACGTAACTCAACAAAGATGCCATCGTTTCAAACATATGAACATGCTCTTCTGTAAATTGCTGCGGCCTTAGATCAAGTCCACAAATGGTTCCATAGTTCGTACCATCAGTAAAATCGATGGGAACCCCAATAAATGATCCGCCTTGCAGCTGTTTCGTGACGTCTAAGTTTTTTGAACGCTCGTCCAAGCGGATATCAGGGATCAACAGCGTATCGCGATGATCGACCGCCAGCTTGCAAAATGTCTTCTCGTAAGGATTTTCTTCCCCTTCTTCAAGAAGCTGCTCGTCGTGATTTAGCACCTTCACAATTTGATTGGTGTTTTGATCATTTTTAGCAATAAACAGTGTATTCACATGAATGAATTGACTCATCATGTTTAAAATACTTGTAGAAGCATCATGAAAATTGCGAAACTGTTTTAATAGTTGTTGACGAGGCATGGATTAGGACTCCTTGTAGCTCCGATCAATGGCCGGAACAATAGTTGATTTGTCTCTATCATACAAAATCAAACGAGAAATAGATATACTTTAATGCGCAAATCGTGCGAGATCAAAAAGACTGCCGATCCGGAGATCTGACAGTCTGCTGATTAAATGGAGACAGGCACCGTGGACATAGAGAAAAATTCCTCATATAAGGCTTGAACGGCTTCTTTTTCTTGAGCCGCTTTGACGCCAAACATCATGCTCACCTCTGAAGAGCCTTGATTGATCATTTCAATATTCACTTTGGCTTTTGACAGCGCTTTTGCCGCTCTTGCTGTTGTACCAACATTATGACGCATCGCTTCTCCTACGACCATAATAAGCGAGAGGTTCCGCTCTAAAACCACTTCATCTGCATCAAGTACAAGCTTTAATCGGTCTAAAAGCTCTTGTTCAATCTGCTGCTCCTCCAGCTGATCCTGCCTTAAAATAATGGTCATATCATCAATGCCAGAAGGGACGTGTTCATACGTAAGTCCATATTCCTCTAACGTTTGCAGCACCTTACGTCCAAAGCCCACTTCTCGGTTCATCAAATACTTACTGATATAAATACTGCAAAATCCATTGTCTGATGCGATTCCCACAACAGGGCCATTCGTATGATCCCGTTGATTCACAATTTTCGTGCCTTTGGCCGCTGGATTATTGGTGTTCTTAATCTGAACAGGAATACCTGCCCGAAAGGCTGGAATAAGTGCTTCATCATGAAATACAGAAAAACCCGCATAGGACAATTCACGCATTTCACGATACGTCAGCTCTGTGATTTCCTTTGGCTCATGAACGATCGTTGGATTGACGGCATAGACTGCATCCACATCCGTAAAGTTTTCATACACATCTGCCTTCAGTCCATTTGCCAAAATGGAACCGGTAATGTCTGATCCACTGCGGGAAAAAGTGACGATATCACCCGCTAGACTAAAACCGAAAAACCCAGGGAACACAATGATGCCAGAGCGTTCTCTTAATTTGTACAAATGATCATACGATTCTGGGAGGACTTGCGCTTGACCAGGCTCGTCGCTGACAAATAGACCGGCTTCTTTTGGATTCACATAGTGCGCTTCGACGCCTTGATGCTGAAAGTAGGCTGCAATCAGCTTTGCATTATTATCTTCACCGCTTGCTTTAATCGCATCAAGATAACGCTCAGGATGAGAAGAATCAGCCTGTAATAACGTGTTTACATCTTGCCGGATGATGTCAATAATGTCATCACCTAACCCCAGCTCATCCGCAATCGAGGCATATCGCTCGATGACAGCTTCTTGTAAATCGTGTGCTTCACCTAAACGTAAATATTGTTCACCGCAACTAATTAATAGATCGGTGACCTTCGTATCCGTTGAATGCCGTTTTCCTGGTGCGGAAACAACGACTGCTTTTCGAGCTGGATCTGCTGTGACAATGTCAAATACCTTTTGCAGCTGCTTGCCAGAAGCAAGAGAACTGCCACCAAATTTAACGACCTTCAATGCATACATCTCCTATAGTAAAAATTTTCTCACAAATTGAATAGTTTCTATTATCAACTCTTTTCTTCAAATTATCAAGGTTTTTCTTCTCTATATGAACAAATGTGTTTTTAGGGAGGACGTTGTGTGTGAATATATGAAAAAAGAGCCGGCGATATGCCGAGCTCTTTGTCTTTATGAAGAAGAGGACGAAGAAGATAGCTCCTGCTTCATCACTTTGTTTTCACGTTTTTCTTTTAAGAAGAAGGAGAGGACGAGTCCAATGACCGCAATAGCACCAGACACGATAAATGACGTATTCATGCCATGAACGGCTGACTTCATTGGATCGGATAATGCTGCATTGGCAGCAGAGCTGCTCATAATGGAGACAAGCACAGCCGTCCCGATAGAGCCGCCCATTTGTCTCATCGTATTATTCATTGCTGTCCCGTGCGGAATCAAATGCGGTGGTAACGAGTTAATACCGGCTGTTGTCAGCGGCATCATGATCATCCCAACCCCGATTAAGCGAAGTGTGTAGGCCACTGTAATGAGGGCAATCGATGAATCAAGGTTCAGCATCATAAATGGCAGGGAAGTGACAGCTAATATCGTAAACCCGCCTAGAGCCAGCCCTTTACCGCCTACTTTGTCAAAAATTCGTCCGATAATCGGTGATAGGAATCCCATAAAGAGAGCCCCTGGCAATAAGATCAGCCCTGTATCAAGGGCAGATAACCCTCTGACATTCTGCGTATAGAGCGGCAGAATCGTCTCTGTTCCAATCAGTAAAGCAAAGACGAGCATACCGAGGAAGGTCGTTAAGCTAAAGATCGCAAACTTAAAGACGCCAAACTCAAGCATCGGTCTTTTCAAATTCGACTGACGCAGGATAAAGAAGAACAAGCTCACAGCGCCGACAATGAGTGAAATCAGAACGGTCGCACTCGTCCAACCATACGTTCCGACACTTGAAAATCCGTACAGCAGTCCACCAAATCCGAAGGAAGACAGGATCACCGATAAGACATCGATACGAGTGTCTCTTTGCTGTGTGACATTTTTCATTAAGAAGAAAGCAAGAATGAGATCAATAATACCGATTGGAAGAACAATATAGAATAAGAACTTCCAGCTAAAGGAATCGACAATCCAGCCGCCAAGTGTTGGTCCAAGCGCCGGTGCGAATGAAATCACTAGTCCGACCATACCCATGGCTTGCCCGCGTTTTTCTTTTGGGAAAATGGTTAAAAAGATCGTTTGCATGAGCGGCATCAAAATCCCTGCACCGGCTGCCTGCACGATACGTGCTGCAAGAAGCACCGGGAAATTCGTGGCGAACGAAGCAAGAATGGTACCTGCTGTAAAAATGCTAAGAGCCGTTAAGACTAAGGAACGGCTTGAAAATTTCTCAATTAAAAAGGCCGTAATTGGGATGAGAATCCCGTTTGTCAGCATAAAGGCTGTGGTCAGCCATTGGCCTTTACTGACATCAATATTGAACTCTTCCATGATATGCGGGATCGCTGGAATGAGAAGCGTTTGGTTTAAGATCGCAACGAACGCCCCAACGAGGAAAATCCCAACAATCACAGACCGGTTATACGATGTTGTTGATTGGTTCATATTATCCCTTCTTTATCTATAAAATAATGCTTTTCAGCTGTGACACGTTTTGAGATAAAACGCTGTGTTTGCCTAAATAATCAAGCAATGAGCTAATTAAAAAGGTTCTCGGTTGGTCCTTTGACAGTTCTTGACTCAGCAGTTCAAACGCAGAGAGGAGATCGTCCTTTTCTTCTCCATTTGAGAGTGTGTGAAGCTCTTGTTTCATCTTTGTTAAGTACGAGATGACAAGCTTTTCTTCATCATATTCTTCCTGTGTGGAAAGCAAATAAGAGTCCATCAGCTGATCTGTTAGCACAGGCTTAATGGAGCAAGGCTTTATTGATACACGGTCCATTACACCGATGATCATTTCGGCGGCATTTTCTAATTGGATGTTCTTGTGCTCAATCGCCAACATCAAGATGAATTCTCTCATTAATCCGTTGAGGACAATCACAAGATCCCACACATAAGGCGCAACAGATTCACCATATGTGCTTAAAATCATGTCTCTGTGCCGCTGCATGATAATGGAGCGTGTCTCACGTAAATGCTTAATGACGATGGGCGAATGCTGTGAAAAAGCTTCAAAGGACAGCATATTCAAAAATTTATGATTCTCTTTAAACTCTTCAAGCTCAAGCTTAATCTTTTTTGTGAATTTTTCCTTTTTGGACAGCGTCGTTTCGGAATGAATGATCTGAGAAATCTCTCTCATTTTGCGCTGATTGTATTTAATCAGTTCCAATAGAAGAGCTTCCTTTGAATCAAACAGTTTATAAATAGACGCTTTTGATATTTTACAGGCATCAGCAATTGACTGCATGGAGACACTCATATAGCCTTTTTGAGAAAATAATTTCTTCGACACCCGCAAAATCTCTTCTTGCTTTTCGTTCATCTTCATAAGTCCTTTCCGAATCGGCAAAACCATATGGTCACAATGGAAACCGAGTGGTCACTTTTGCTATGATAACAAAACCAATGGCACATGACAAGAAAATGAACTTAAAAAAATACCTGCCCCAATGACAGGTATTTATCCTTCCGCATGTGCGGCATATATGTGGATCTGTCCGTTACGTTCGACGATTAAAAGATCTTCCCGCTCCTTGACAGAGTAGATAGCGGTGCCTTTTTTCAACCGAGAAGCTGTTCCATGTTCAAAATGTGTGGCAGCTCTTTTCTGAATGACACCTACTTGCTGGTGTTTTGTTACATTTAATGATTTTGTCCAATCTATGTTTGTTTCATAGATCGTTTCTTCCCATTGAAATAAATCTGCCTGTGGATCGAGAGTTAATAACTCTTCTGCACTAGGTGGTTTTGACTCAAATTGCTGAACAGATTGGCAGGCGCATAAGCTCGTTGCCAATAAGAGCATGAATAAGCAAGTCCATATTGTACGTGTCAAATAAGGTTCTTCCCTTCAAAATAGTGTCTATGAGTCATAGTCGTTTCCATAGGTTGTCGCGTTACAATGTCATAGGCGAGTAACGAGATTGTATGTTAGAACAAAATACGATACATTTATCGTATGAATAATCCAAATCATCCAACCCAAGAAAACATGAGACTCATTTCTGTGCTGCAAGCATTGGCTGACCCTGTTCGGCTGGAGATTGTCCGCTGCTTAGCAGAAGCGGGTGAGAGGACATGTGGTACGTATCATATGAACATTGCCAAATCCACGCTGTCGCATCACTTTAAAGTACTAAGAGAAGCAGGCATCGTGAAAGTGAGAATTGACGGGAAGCACCGTTACTACTCTCTCAGAAAGGACGACATTGATACCGCTTTTCCAGGCCTCTTGTCATCCGTATTAGCTGTAGACAAGGAGCGGTGGTAAGAGAATCTTGCATCAACAAATGACAAATCCCCAAGGCATTGTAACCTTGGGGATTTGTGATGCGTCTCGTGTAAAACGGAATTAGGCCATTGAATGATCCATAGACAGATGGACAATGTCATAAATGTGAATCTGCTGCTCTATATTCTCTGGTAATGAGTCCAGAAAAGAATATTTGACGCATTTCCATTTATCGGGGTTATATACGATGACTTCACCCTTATTATTGTTAAAATGGGAAAAGAGATGGGCGATATCTAGATTTTCAAGGCAATCAGTAGGATGAATCGTCACATACTCTTCAAGAACGAATGTGCTACGATGAAAATCATCTGTTAAATGAACGGAATATGTGATGCCAATATTGATTTGTTTCCAGCCAAAAGAACGTAAAATATGATCAAATGACCCCTTAAACACAAAATCCGTCATGCCCTCAGATTGTTTCCAAATATACAATGGGCAATAGCCATTGTGTAAACTCCTATGTTTGTCTTTTTCAGTGATCAAATAAGCTTTAAATAATAAATCCTGATATCCATCTGTTTTCCATCCATTGTTTCGTACTCTTTTTCTAATGATATTCATATCATAATCCGCAGGCAGATCCACATGATATTGCATGGCATGCATAGAAACACTCCCTTTCAATAGCCATCATAATCGACTTCAAACCAGTTGAATAATACATATTTGTGTTATTGTTATCACAAAAAGTGATAGGTGATCATGATGAATATAAATGATTTGATTATTTTTATAGAGGTGTATCAAAAAGAATCGATTAATCAAGCGGCTAAAGCTTTAGGGTATGCGCAATCCAATATTTCTCAAAGAATCAAAGCGCTTGAAACTTTATATGATGCAACATTTTTTATCCGGCATCATCATGGAATCAGTTCAACAGGACAGGGGGATTTATTTTATCAATACGCTCAAAAAATCGTAAAAGAAACGAAGGACATTCAACAAAAATTGACTTCAAAGAAAAAGACCGTTTTATGCTCTGAACTTCTATTTAACGTTTTATATGAGCAGCATGTTTTAGAGGATATTCAAGCCACTGATTTTATCATTGCTTCATCAAGTACGATCAACAAAAAGTTAACAGAGGATGTGTATGATCAAATTATTTCTTTTAATCAAATGGAAAAAGCGGAATATCAATTAAAAGAGGTAAAGAGCTTGGCATTGAACGTATATGGAAAATCCAAAGAGATATACGATGATGATGTTTCATTGGTCGTGAATCGTGATCAGCTTTGCCCATTAAGACATGAGGCCAGACGTATGCTGGGTGATCGAACCCTATTTGAGTTAGATTCGTTTGAAGGAATGATCAAAATCGTTGAACAGGGAGATGGTATTGCGTTACTGCCAACCAACTTGAAAAGCCTTCAAACACTCGTGAAATTGCTAGAAAAAAATATTCACATCAACTATTACGTTTATGAAAGAATGTGATCGTAACACTCCTCTGTCGGTTTAGTCCCGTCAAAGGAGCGCCACGATTCATCTACATGAGCTGTTTCATTTCCCATAAATCGAGTCATACAGGCGTCTCACCGCTGGCTTAATATCCTCTGGCCGCATATGAGAGAAACCGAGGACGAGTGGGACAAAGCCTTCTTTGTGACCAGGCACATGCTCATCAAGGGTAAAACGGTCCATCCCGTACATTTTCAGCTTTCGGTCTTTGGCACGTTGTAAAATCTCATGCTGCGTCCGATCTGAGCGGAATTCTGCGATAAAATGCAGCCCTGCATTTTCCCCGATAATTCGTACGTTGTCACGAAAGACAGTGTCAAGCTCCCCAATGAGCTGTTTTCGTTTTTCCTCATATAGCCCATTCATTCTTTTAATATGCCGCTGATAGGCGCCATCTTTTATAAAATAAAGAAGGGTGTATTGTGTAAAAAGATTGGCCGTTTGAATAAAAAAGTGCTGTTCTTCTTTATAGCGTCTTAATAAATGCTGCGGCAGCACCATGTAGCTGATCCTCAAGCCGGGCAGCAAAGATTTCGAAAAGGTCCCCATATAAATGACTTTGTCATAGCGATCAAGGCTTTGTAGCGCCGGTATGCTGTCTGTGCCGTACTTAAATTCACTGTCATAATCGTCCTCAATGATATAGCGGTCTGGCTGATCAGCTGCCCAGTTTAATAGCTGTATCCGCCTAGAAATCGGCATGATCACCCCTGTTGGGAACTGATGAGAAGGCGTAATGATCAACACATTTGGCTCTTTCTTCTGGATATCGCTCATCCGCACCCCTTTTTGATCAATGCCAATCGTTTCAATCCGGTGATGATTGTTTTTCAGCATTTGATACAGTCTGCGGTAGCCAGGGTTTTCTAATCCATATATTTGATCAGCTGGAAGGATGCTAGATAACGAATGAATGAGCGACTGTGTACCTGCACTTAAAATGAGCTGTTCAGGGTAGCATTTGACCCCTCGTGCAAGTCCAATCAGCCGGGCAATCGTTTCCCGCAGCTCATAGACGCCTTGTGGGTGCGGCAGCTCACCAAAGGCGTCTTGGTGGAGATGAATCGCTTTTTGCTCACTTTTCAGCCAGCTTTTAAAAGGAAAATTGGCTGTATCAACAGAAATATGTGAAAAGGAATACCAGTCATCTCGCTCAATCGGATTTTCCTTTAAATCTGCTGGAAGGGAAGAGGGTTTCAGTTGACCTGATTCATGAAATGTTTCCAGTGATTCCACAAAAAAGCCTTTCCGTTCAACTGAATATAAATATCCCTCGGCAAGCAGCTGCTGATAGGCGCCATTCACTGAATTGACGCTGACGTTTAAAGTATCTGCTAACTCTCGTTTAGATGGTAATTGATCGTGTGGTTGCAGGTTACGGTTTAAAATTTCCTCTTTAATTTTTGTATAAATTTGATGATAAATAAATCCGTTTTCCCCTGTTTGATCTAGTTGAATTGTCAGCATCTCGTCATTCCATCCTCTCTGGTACCATGAAAAAAATGATATTGGTACTTTCTATCATACCAAAAAATATTCAGAATAATAAAAAAGACATAAAGGGGATGGATGACAATGAGTCAAACGACAACAAACCGTTTTTCAACAGAGGAATGGCAGGGGAAAAGAGATCAATACGTCGCAAGAGGCGTAAGTAATGGCAACCGTCATCTTGCAGCGAAAGGGAAGGGAGCCGAGCTTTTCGATATCGACGGCAATCGTTTTATCGATTTTGCAGGGGCCATCGGTACATTAAATGTAGGACACTCTCATCCAAAGGTTGTGGAAGCAGTCAAAGCGCAGGCAGACAGCCTGATTCACCCAGGATTTAATGTCATGATGTACGAATCCTATATCGAATTAGCAGAAAAGCTATGCCACCTTACACCAGGCGACCATGACAAAAAAGCCATTTTCTTAAATTCAGGTGCAGAAGCGGTTGAGAACGCAGTGAAAATTGCCCGTAAATATACGAAAAGACAAGCGGTTGTCTCATTTACAAGAGGGTTCCACGGAAGAACGAATATGACGATGAGCATGACAAGCAAGGTCAAGCCTTATAAATTTGGATTCGGCCCATTTGCATCAGAGGTCTATCAAGCGCCGTATCCTTATTACTATCAAAAACCTGAAGGATTAAGCGATGCAGCCTACGACGAATACATCATTGATCAGTTCAATCAATTCTTTGTCGCAACCGTTGCACCAGAAACGGTCGCTTGTGTGGTGATGGAGCCAGTCCAAGGGGAGGGCGGATTCATTGTACCATCGAAGCGTTTTGTCCAGCACGTCGCTTCATTCTGTCAGCAGCATGGAATCGTATTCGTGGCAGATGAAATCCAAACAGGATTTGCAAGAACAGGGAAATATTTTGCGATTGAGCACTACGATGTGGTGCCAGACTTAATTACTGTGTCAAAATCACTTGCAGCTGGCCTGCCGCTGAGCGGTGTTGTTGGCAGAAAAGAATTACTTGATGCAGCGGACCCAGGGGAGCTAGGAGGAACGTATGCTGGCAGTCCATTAGGCTGTGTGGCAGCTTTGGCTGTACTTGATATTATTGAAACAGAACAACTGAATGAACGATCTGAATACATTGGACAAGTCATTGAGGACAAAGCGAATGAGTGGAGAAGTAAGTACTCATTCATCGGGGAAGTCCGGCGATTAGGGGCAATGGCGGCCATTGAAATTGTGGAAGATCAAACAACGCGTACACCAGATAAGAAGACAGCCGCAGCGATTGCAGCCTATGCAAACAAGCACGGACTACTCTTATTAACGGCAGGGATCAATGGGAATATTATTCGCTTTTTAACACCACTTGTCATCACAGATGAGCTGCTGCAAGAAGGACTAGGGATTATCGAAGAAGCCTTCACAGCACGCTAAACAACAAAGGGGGATGGTTGTATGCAAAAACAACAAATGGCTAAAACCATGTCGCAGTCAGACGTACTGTTTTTATCCATTGGTGCAATGCTTGGCTGGGGCTGGGTTGTACTTTCGGGAGATTGGATTTTAACAGCTGGATTTTTAGGAAGTGTGATTGCCTTTGTCATAGGGGGCATTCTCGTCATTTTTATTGGGCTAACGTATGCAGAGCTTTCCTCTGCGATTCCAGAAACAGGCGGAGGACTCGTCTTTGTCCAGCGGGCATTTGGGATCAAATCAGCGTTTGTCTCCGCATGGGGCGTATTGTTCGGTTATGTGTCCGTGATTACGTTTGAAGCTGTCGCACTTCCGACAGTCATTGACTATGTCATTCCAACACAGCATGTTGGTTTCCTATGGAATATAGGAGGATGGGATGTTTACTTTACATGGGTATTGATTGGATCTGGCGGTGCACTGTTTTTAACAGCTCTGAACTACATTGGCGCAAAGCCTGCTGCCATTTTTCAATCGGTGTTCACAGTGGCCATTATCCTGACAGGTTTTCTTCTATTAGGCGGAGCTACATTTAATGGAGATTTTGCAAACCTTGAGCCGATGTTTCAGGGCGGGGTTGGCGGTCTGATGGCTGTGTTAGTGATGATTCCCTTTTTATTCGTTGGGTTTGATGTCATCCCGCAGGTAGCGGCGGAGATTAACGCACCTAAGAAGATCATCGGGAGAATTTTGATTATCTCCATTGTGAGTGCGGTTGTATTTTATCTGCTCATTGTCTTTGGAGTAGCGGCAGGATTGTCAAAAGGTCAGCTTGAGGCTTCATCACTGGCAACAGCAGATGCCATGGTACAGCTTCTTGGTCATCAGGCGTTTGGGACTGTGCTTGTCATTGGTGGTGTAGCAGGCATTGTGACGAGCTGGAATGCATTTATCATTGGTGCAAGCCGTATCCTCTATGCAATGGCGGAAAGAGGCATGATTTCCAAATGGTTTGCGTATATTCATCCGAAGTATAAAACACCGACAAATGCCATTTTGTTCTTAGGTGCACTTGCATTTTTTGCACCATTACTAGGCCGACCTGCCCTCGTGTGGATTGTTAATGCAGGCGGTGTGGGCATCATCGTTGGGTATTTGATTGTGTCCATTGCCTTTATGAGACTTCGCAAGACAGAACCTGAGCTTGAGCGACCATACCGCATTAAATATTGGCGGACGACCGGCGTTTTAGCCATTGGACTGAGTTTCCTTTTTCTTTCATTTTATTTTCCAGGGATGCCGGCCTCCTTATCATGGCCAGCTGAATGGATTTTGCTTTTAGGTTGGGCACTCATTGGGTATATACTATATGTAATGAATCCAAGAACGAAGGAGAAGGTAGAGCATGACAAACGAACTCAAAGTGTATAATCCTGCAACCGGAGAAGAAATTGCCTCAGTTGCTCAGCATACAAAAGAACAGATTGAAGATGCGATCACTCGCTCACACAAAGCATTCAAAACATGGGCAAAAACGTCAGCCCATGAACGTGCAAATATCATTCGCAAGTGGTTTGATCTCATGATCGAGCATAAAGAAAGACTTGCAAAAATCATCACAGAAGAAAACGGGAAGCCGTATCAAGAAGCATTAGGGGAAATCGTCTATGCCGCTGGATATATTGAATGGTACGCGGAGGAAGCAAAGCGGATTTACGGCAGAACGATCCCGTCTCATACGACAAACAAGCGCCTATTTGTCACAAAACAGCCAGTCGGTCCTGTTGCCGCGATTACACCGTGGAATTTCCCTGCGGCGATGATTACAAGGAAGGCGGCACCAGCGCTTGCAGCGGGCTGTACGTTTATCGTGAAACCTGCTGAAGACACGCCGCTTACGGCCATTGAGCTTGTCAAATTAGGCCATGAAGCCGGAATTCCAGAAGATGCCTTGCAATGGGTGGTTGGAGATGGAAAAGAAGTGGGGGAAATCTTCACAGATAGTCCATTGATCCGCAAGATCACATTTACTGGCTCAACACCAGTTGGAAAACATCTCATCAAAAACAGTGCGAGCACGGTTAAACACGTTTCTATGGAACTTGGCGGTCATGCCCCGCTGATCGTAGATAAGGACGCCAACCTTGAATTGGCTGTGAAACAAGCAGTGGCATCTAAATTCCGTAATGCAGGTCAGACGTGTGTTTGTGCCAACCGATTAATCGTCCATGAAGAAATTCATGAAGCATTTGCGCAAAGCTTTAGCAAAGAAGTGGAAAAGCTGAAAGTAGGAAATGGGTTTGAGGAAGGAACGTCCATCGGACCAATTATTAATAAGCGAGGCTTTAATAAAATTGTCGACCAAATTCAAGATGCTGTGGATAAAGGGGCGAAAGTTCTTGTCGGCGGCGATACACATTTTGACGATGAGAAGTCGTATTATTTTGTTCAGCCGACGGTGCTAACTCATGTCGACCCTTCCATGAACATTATGCATGAAGAGACGTTTGGTCCAGTTGCACCAATTACGACATTTAGCACTTTAGATGAAGCCATTGAATTAGCAAATGATACACCTTTTGGACTTGCGGCTTATTTCTTTACAGAGAATTACCGCAATGGTCTCTATATATCTGAGAATCTAGATTACGGGATTATTGGCTGGAATGACGGGGGACCATCCGCCGTGCAGGCACCTTTCGGCGGTATGAAAGAGAGCGGTATTGGCCGTGAAGGCGGCATCGAAGGCATCGAGCCTTATTTAGAAACAAAATATGTGTCAATTGGTTTAGACGAATAACATGTGAAAAAGACTGTCCGAGAAGCCTCGACAGTCTTTTTTATGTTAAACAGCCGGTGGGAAAAGTTGATCCACCGTTTCTTTTGTTTCTTTGAGTATCTCGTGGATGTCGTCTGCAGATGCTTGTTCCATGCTGCTGAACAAGAGCCGTTCGACTGGCTCAACGCCGATCAGATCGAAGGCGGCTGTATCTGTCGTCATGTGATGGCTGGGGGTGATGATCATATTTGAATCAAGAAAGGTCCTCGGTGCATCATGCGTATTAATAATGACCCCTTTTTTGTCTCGAAGCAGATTTTTCACCACTCCGTTTTCATTGATCTCATACGCAAACCCCTCTGAAAAAACGCGCTCCACATAACCCTTTAGCATCGCCGGCAAGCCTGTCCACCATATTGGAAAGATAAACGTGAGGACATCAGCTTGTTGAATCAGCTTCTGCTCTCTTTGAATCGGTGCCGGCACATGTCCGTTTCTCATGGCAACCTTTTCTGCTGTTGTCAGCTCTGGCGGAAAGCCAATGCTATACACATCACGAACCGTCACATGATGACCATTGTTCAAAAGAGTGCTTACAACAAGATCTAATAGGGTTTGATTTAAGCTTTGCTGGGGATGAGCAAATATGATTAGATGGTTCATCTCATAGCCTCCTAGGTGGTCATGTGTCTCATTATGGCACGCACAAGTATCCTATTCAATCCTATATTGGAAATGATAGGTTGGGAAAATAAAAAGCGACCGCTTGAAAAAACGATCGCTCATGTAAGGTTTATTTCTTTCTAAAAGTAAGTCCAAGTGCAATCAATGCCACAACTAAGGCTGCAATGGACAGACCAAGAACAAGTGGTGAAGAAGAAGCAGAGGCTGTTTCAGATGCCTTTTCTTCTTTTGGTTTTTCTTGACCATGTGAATCCGTTACGGTATTAGACGCAACAATGTTTGTGATCGAATGAGGCTTATCAGCGTCCTTGTCGCCAGTCCATTCAACAACTGTTCCATCCTTGTAATATTGATAGGCATCCCATGCCGCTTCGCTGGCTTTTTCAGGGTTTTTTGCGACAAACACGAATTGCTGGAACTGCCCAGCAAGAACACCATCGCCAGTTGCTTCCCAAGTGACTCTTGTGACTTTTCCGTTTTTCTCTTCAGTTGTTGTTTTCCAGCCAGGCACTGGTTCGTATTGCTGGAATTCTACGCCTTTAGGCATCGTGATGACAACCTTTGTTGTCGGACTGTCGCTTTCAGAAGGTACTTTTAACGTATAGGTTTCCCAAGCATTCGTTGCGGATGTATCAGGTTTGACTGTCACGTGTGCACTCACAGGAATCGCCAGTAAAAATGAAGCGAGAAGCATTGGTAATAAAGCTTTAACGTATTTTTTCATATGATATGAACTCCTTTTAGTTTCTTCTAATGAATGTCGTATCGATGTTGTCAAAAGAACCAGTTAATGCATGAATCTCAATTTTCCAAGTGCCTTTTTCATTTAGTAAGAGGTTTTCAGCCGAGAAGTGTCCATTCTTTAATCGTTTCAGCTGAAATTCGTTTGGCGTTTCATCACCGAACAAGGAGACTTTGTGGATCTTAGCTGTCACAGATTGAATGTCTGTGATCGTTTGTCCATCCTTCTTCGTAAATGCCACCTCGAACGTGTTTTTACCTGGAGCATTCGGGGTAATGCTCAAAGACACAAGGTCACGATGCTCCACCTGATTGGCTCCAAAGAATGGCTCTGGTGCAGGCGGCGGAGGGCTTGGGATATTGGTGAATACGGCTGTTAATAGTAAAATAGCGATCCCAATGATCCACTCTGCTCGTAAAGATACGTTTCGTTTCTGCTTCTTTTCCCATCTCAGCATCAAATAATGGACGAGCCCAAGGAGACCCATGATGATAAATAAACCAAGTTTGATTAAGAAGGTGCGTCCATAAGCTGATTGGAAAAGGGCATCAAATGATTGCAGAATAAAAATCGCATTCACAAACCCAGAAAACACAATCAGTCCAACTGAGAGCAGTGCCCACGGATGAAAAGCTGTCAGGGTGCTGCGTATGAGCGGCTGATCTTCATTCGGCAGTTTCTTCATCAAAAGAAGGACAATGGCTGTTAAGCCGCCGACCCAAATAGATGCAGAAACGAGATGAATGAAATCAAGTGACGTTGTCAGTATTTTATTATCTGTAGCGGCTGGATGACCGATTTGTGCTTTCAGCCAAAGGAGCACAGTGAAAATGAGCAGCGGGAATAGCCATACTCGAAAGGAAGTGAAGATTCCTTTTTTCATCGCCACAATCGTCCAAATCATCAGAAGAACAAATGACGCCATCAGCATCATCCACAGACTCCCACCCGAAGTCGACGCAATGGTTTCTTGTAAAAGCGATGGTTGAAATGCCCCTAAAAAGGACACGTCTGCCGCTGATTTTGTTTGAATCGGCAGCTGGAACAAGAGTGCTCCGCCCATCATGATCAGTGAAACAGTCAAAAGTCGCTTCATTCGCCGGGCTAAAACGTCGGTTATGGGCGCTTTAAACCATAGAAGCCCAAATAAAATGGTTCCAAGAAATAAGCTAAATGACGTATACAGAAAGGCTTTGTCAATGGTTGAAGCCATATCAATGGATTCACTTGATTGTCCTTGATCTAATTGATCAAATCCTCCATCCGCTTTTCCGATACTAAACGGAATCATGCCAGACACAGAGTGCCCATCGGCTGATACCGCATTCCACTGAATGGTGTAAATGCCTTTTGGTAAATTCTTTTTTAAAGCTGCTTCCATGATCTTTTGCTCTTTGATGACCGTATCTCCTTGATCCACACGATCCCCTTTTGCATTGAACACCTTAATGGCATGAAATCCGCTTTCGATTCCTTCACTAAAGGTGATCGAGACTGCAGGAGGCTGCTGATCCAGCTCTTCATTTGCTACTGGATTTGAGCTCACCACATATGCATGAGCAAATGCTTCTTTTGGCATGAAGAAGGAGAACATGAAGATGAGCAGCAAAAGCCACTTACTATATTTCAACAATGTGAATAACCGCCTTTCTACCTATGAAAATGTCTCATGTATCAGAAAGAAAGCGGCAGTAAACTGTGAGTCACAGAAAAACCGCTCTTTCTATTGTACCGCCCACTCTAAAAGGTAAACGAAACAAATAGCAAGATGGTTCACTTTTTCTGTGTCATGTCTTGTCTGCGCAGACGTTTCTTGAATGTTTGATCAATATAAGCCTATTCGATTTATGTAAAGGAAACAAGAAGTGACCATTTGAAAGTTGTGAAATTCCAATGAATTTTCGAGAAAATGCCGGCTGATTCACCTTTTCAGCCACTATCTTCTATGATCTGAAAGAGAATTCACATCATTTTTCAATTTTGTCACACACTAAGTGACAAAGTGACATTTAGTTTCAATTGAAGGGAAAGTGAAAGCGTTTTACGATAGGTATAAGGGCTTCACTGACTCTTGTTCTTATATCTTTTGACCTATAAAGCCCGAAATAAAGGGAGAGAAGAAAGGGGTTTTCACAGATGCAGGAAAAAAGCGGATTCCGCGTGAAAGTACAGCGCTTTGGAAGCTATTTAAGCGGCATGATTATGCCGAATATTGGTGCATTTATTGCATGGGGACTCATTACAGCTTTGTTCATTCCAAGTGGTTATCTTCCGAATGAACAATTAGCTACACTCGTTGGACCGATGATTAACTACTTACTACCGCTCTTAATTGGTTACACAGGCGGTAAACTCGTCTATGACCATCGAGGCGGAGTGCTCGGTGCTACGGCTACGATTGGCGTCATTGTTGGCTCAGACATTCCAATGTTTTTAGGTGCCATGATCATGGGACCGCTTGGCGGTTATCTCATAAAGAAAATTGACCAGCTGTTCAAAGACCGAATCAAATCTGGCTTTGAAATGCTTGTGAATAACTTTACGGCAGGTATCCTCGGTGCCATTCTCGTTGCCATTGCATTCTATGCCATCGGCCCAGTGGTACTAGGTCTGAATAAAGCCCTTGCGGCAGGTGTAGATATCATTGTCAATGCTCATTTACTACCGCTGGCAAGTATCTTCATTGAACCAGCAAAAGTATTGTTCTTAAACAATGCGATTAACCAAGGTATTTTAGGTCCGTTAGGGGTGGAGCAAGCAGCGAAGACAGGGCAGTCTGTTCTGTTCTTGCTTGAAACAAACCCAGGGCCAGGTTTAGGTGTTCTTCTTGCGTATATGTTCTTTGGAAGAGGAAATGCGAAACAGTCTGCACCAGGTGCCATTGTGATTCAGTTCTTAGGAGGAATCCATGAAATTTACTTCCCGTACATCTTAATGAAACCAAAACTTATTTTGGCTGTCATTGCAGGGGGAGCAAGTGGTGTCCTGACGTTCACATTATTAAATGCAGGATTAAAAGCTGTGCCGTCACCAGGGAGTATTATTGCGCTTATGCTGATGTCGCCAAAAGGCGGTCATCTTGCGGTTTTAGCAGGGGTTGTAGTAGCAGCCATCGTATCGTTCCTTGTTGCATCTGTCATTTTGAAAGCGTCTAAAGAAGTTGACGAAGACTTAACAGCAGCAACAGAAAAGATGCAGGACATGAAAGGCAAGAAAAGTGCAGCGGCCGCTGCTCTTACAGCACAAAATGAAAACGCTGAAGCAAACGAGCAAGCAGCATCTCCAAGTGACGTCAATCCAGATGACGTGAATAAAATCATCTTTGCCTGCGATGCAGGGATGGGCTCAAGTGCAATGGGTGCGTCCATTCTGAAAAACAAAGTGAAAAAGGCAGAGCTTGATATCGATGTGACAAACACATCGATCAGCAACATCCCAGACGATGCGGATGTGGTCTTTACTCATAAAGATTTAACAGACAGAGCCAAGGCAAAGCTGCCAGGCGCTGTGCATATCTCAGTGGATAATTTCTTAAACAGCCCGAAATATGATGAGCTGATTGAGAAATTGAAAAAATAACATGACGAAACGGGTTGAGTCCAATTTTTCCTAATTGAACTCCCCGTTTTGGTTGTTTTCCTGATTTTTATTCTAAAAAAGGTGTGTGATCATGTATGAAACAAGTACTTTCTAAAGACAATATTTTTCTAAACGAACAAGCAGGTTCTAAAGAAGAAGCCATCAAAAAAGCAGGCGAAGTCCTCGTAGCAAACGGCTATGTCACAAGTGATTATGTCGACAAAATGTTTGAAAGAGAAAACATCTCTTCTACATTCATGGGGAACGGCATTGCGATCCCTCATGGAACAGAGGATGCGAAAGCGGCTGTCCTTCATTCAGGGATTTCCATTATCCAAATTCCTGATGGCGTTGAATACGGTGAAGGAAATATGGCCAAAGTCGTCTTTGGGATCGCTGGGAAAAACAACGAGCATCTTGATATTCTTTCTCAAATTGCGATTGTCTGTTCAGAAGAAGAAAATGTAGAACGGATCATTCATGCAAAGGATCAGGATGAACTGATCGCCATCTTTAATGAGGTGAACTAATATGAAGGCACTTCATTTTGGAGCAGGGAATATCGGCAGAGGGTTTATCGGTTCTTTGTTAAAGGCATCAGGCTTTGAGCTTGTCTTTACCGATGTGAATGAAGCGGTCATCAATGAGCTGAATGAAAGAGGAGAATACACGGTTGAACTCGCAGCACCAGGGCAGAAGCAAGAAGTAGTCGGGCCAGTATCAGCGATCAATTCATCGCAAAACCCAGCGGCATTAACAGAGGCCGTTGCCACAGCCAATTTGATTACAACAGCTGTTGGACCAGCCGTATTGAAGATCATTGCCTCATCGATTGCTGAAGGATTAAAACAAAAAAAGCCGGACCATATCATCAACATCGTGGCATGTGAAAATATGATTGGGGGAAGTGCTCATTTAAAAGAAGCGGTGTTCTCTCATTTAACAGCAGATGAGCAAGCAGCGATATCACAAACCGTTGGCTTTCCGAACGCTGCGGTTGACCGCATTGTTCCGATTCAGCACCATGAGGACATTCTCAAAGTGTCGGTTGAACCATTTTTCGAGTGGGTCATTGATGAGACGGGCTTTATTGGAGATGTTCCTCAAATTGACGGAGCGACCTTTGTCCAAGATTTGACGCCGTATATTGAACGGAAGCTCTTCACCGTCAATACAGGACATGCACTAGCGGCTTATGTCGGGTATCAGCAAGGCGTAAAAACCATTAAAGAAGCTGTTGATACACCAGACATTCGTCAGGTTGTCGAAGGTGCCCTTCATGAAACGGGCAGTTATTTAATTGACGCATATGGCTTCCGAAAAGAAGAACATGATGCGTATATTCAAAAAATCATCAAACGATTTGAAAATGCTTTTATTTCCGATGAAGTGACTCGTGTTGCACGCTCTCCTCTTAGAAAGCTGGGAGCAGATGACCGTTTAATCGGTCCAGCGAAAAAGATCAAGCAGCCAGTGTACTTAATCAAAGGGATCGCTGCTGCTTTGGCTTACGACTTTGCAGAAGACGAAGAAGCGGTTCGCTTGCAGGCATTAAGGAAAGAAAAAGGCATTGAAGGTGTGCTTCAAGAGGTATGTGGACTCAAACCTGAAGACGATCTCTATCAAGCCATCCTCAAAGAAACCGAGCGATAATCAAAAAATCCCTTTCTAACGTGAAAGGGATTTTTCTATGACTTTTTTAATACTTTCCCCTGCATGACGATATATGTAGTAAGGGGGAATTAGAACATGAAAAAGAAAGCGTTTGCTTCAAGAAGTGTCTTTTTTCAATTGATGTCAGCCATTATCGTTATTACAATTTTAACAGGCGGACTTGTAGGAACAACGGGTTATTTTTTAGCGAAAAATGTCTTAATTGATGCAGGGAAAGCAGATTTAAAACACATCGTAAATGGAGCGATGGCCACTCTTGAACAATTGAACGACCGTGTGGAGAACAAAGAACTGACGCTTGAACAGGCGCAGGAACAAGCCCGTATTTACTTGAACGGGCCGAAGAATGACAACGGGAAAGGGTATCAATTTCAAAAATCAGATTTCATCTATAAAAATAAAGGCTACCTTGTCGCATATGGAGCCGATTATTCATCACAGGTTCATCCGGTTAACGACATCGGCGTCATCCCAGATAACACGACAAATCGTCAAAAAATGGTCGCTGGAGCCACAGCAAAAGGCGAGGATGCACACTATATCACCTATATGGATAAAGACGATGCCACGGGGGAAGAAAAGCAAAAACTCGCTTATATGAACCAGTTTACACCGTGGAATTGGAGTATAGGAATCGCCGTATTTCAGGATGAATTTTATAAAGAACTAGAGCAGATGAAGCTCTATATTATTCTCATTACAGCAGGTGTTGCTCTTTTAAGTATGGGTGTCTTTTATTTGGCAGCCCGAGGTAAAGTGAGACTGCTCAAGCAAGTCACGGCTGCTTCAAAAGAAATTGCGGCGGGCAATATTGAACGCACCAGCTTAAAAGAAACCTCGGATGAAATTGGACAGCTGGCAAAAGGCTTTAATCATATGTCAGGAGAGCTCAGAGCACTTGTGAGCGGTTTGCAGGAAACGAGCAGCCAGCTCGTCGAATCTGCGACAGATTTGTCCGCCATCTCTGAAGAAACATCCGCCAGCAGTGAAGAAATTGGCCGAGCAATTGGAGATATCTCAACTGGGACCCTTCATCAGGCATCAGACCTTGAGGTAGCCAATCAACAAATGACTCAGTTCAATCAATCCATTGAAAACGTCAAAGAACAAAGCGACCAGATCAAACGAATTTCAGACCAGTCGAACCAATCTTCCCAGCAGGGTCAGCAAATTGTCCAGCAATTAAAACAATCAAATGAGCAATCCATTCAGGCATCTCAAGGCATTCGATCAGGGATTGAGCAGTTAAGTACAAAAGTACAAGGTATTTCTCAAATCACAGATACCATTGAAAGCATTTCAAACGAAACGAACTTACTCGCCCTGAATGCGAGCATTGAAGCAGCTCGTGCAGGAGAGCATGGCAAAGGATTCTCGGTTGTGGCGAGTGAAGTGCGGAATTTAGCTGAACAGACAAAGCAATCAGCTGTTCAAATACAGCAGATGATTCAAGGCATTAAAGAAGAAACGACGTCTACAGCTGGCATGATGTCAAAAACAATGGATCGTTTTGCCGAGCTTGATGAAGCGGTTCACGCAACAGAACAAGAATTCAATTCCATCTCTACATCGATTTCACAAACCATCGTTGAAACGAATGCGATGGCAAAAGAGCTGAACACCTTACTAGAACAAAACGACCTCATCACAAAAGCGATGCATGGTGCAGCGCATATTTCTCAAGAAAATGCCGCAGCGATTGAAGAAATCACTGCATCTACAGACGAACAAGTCACCGCCATCTCCAATGTGGCGAAGGCAGCAGAAAGGCTCAATGAGCTAAGCATGCGATTGAATCAAGATATTGCACGTTATCGTTTATAAGGTATGGTCAAACGGACGTCGAAAAGTCGATGTCCGTTTTTTATTTAGACGACTTTCGTCCGTATTGCCCGTCGCTTTTGATTTGTTTGGTACGTTCGATAGGCTTTCCAAGCATTGGCACATAAAAGCCCTGTGAGTAAGTAAGATAAGCTGTTAAATAAATAGAAGTCCACACATGAAACGACAGCACACAGGATACCAAAGATGATTTGATCACGATTCTTTGCTGGTGAAGTAGGTGGATCAGTCAACATAAAGAACGCAAGGAACAAGACGGCATTTAAGTAGGGCGTCATAAAAGCAGATGAAGCATCCATTAAGCCAATGAATCCCAATATGAGGTGGATGAGTCCGTATGCGGCTAGAAAGGCGAAAACTTGCGGGAATTTTTGTACGCGGCTTGTCACCAAATAACCGCCGACCACCACAAGGATTATGGTCCACCAAGGTAGAAGAGACATACCGCCCCACCAGCTTTGATTGGAAGAAAATAAAATGACTGAGAGCCATAAACCAAATGCGGCTGGATTCAAAATTGGTTTCTTTTGATAAGTGATGACATGCTTAGATAAAATGGCCGCTGTGGCTGTGAAAACAGATACAGCAAAAGAAATGGCTGGACTTAGAACAATGCCAATAATCAGCCCTGTGAGCAGAGCTCCATCAGGGAATGTGTGTTTATTGTTTTTCAAAATCACTCTTGAAATAAAAACGTCAAGAATCAGTGCTGTCCCAATGCTGGTGGCAACTGTAGTGAGACCACTAAGAAATCCAGTGTGCAGACTCCCGGCGGCTAGAAGAATCAAAAGAATGGCGATGGCATACCGTTTCGGCGTCCGAATGTAAGTTTTTAGTGAGGCCGATGGTTTCAAAAGTGTTTGGTCTGTGGTCGGTGCTGGTTGTAATTCCATGATGGAACCTCCTTCATCTCCGGTGTTATGGTCATATCAGCATCTTGATCCACCATCACGGCAGGTATTTCATGTTCGGCTAAAAATGAATAACCCTCTTCTCGACCTAATAAAAAAGCAGCTGTAGAGAGACTATCGGCGAGCATACCGAGTGGTGCAATGACGGTACAGCTTAACAAACTTTGTTCAGACTGTTTCGTTTGAGGGTGAATCAAATGGTGCGTATGAGGATCATTACGGCTGATCCGTTCATAGCTTCCAGATGTACAAATCGCACAATTAGTCGTTTGAATGACCGAGATGTTGGTCTGTTTTTGAATGGGATGCCGAATCCCAATTGTCCACTCTTCTTGTTGTTCGTTAAATCCAGATACCAACACATCCCCACCAGCATTCATCATAAAGCCCTCCCATGCTTCAAGTTCTTTTGCTGCAAGATCGCATGCGAATCCCTTTGCAATAGAACCAAAATCCAAGATAAGCGGTTTGTTTAAATAAATCGTCCGATTCATCTCGTTTAACTGGACGTCACGGTAATGAACAGCTGTATGTGGTACGTCATCTGATGAAAAAGTCTGTCCTGTCGTGTACAACCGATTGAATCCTTTTTGTTCCATGACTTTCCCGATGGTTGGATCATACTTGCCATTTGTTAATTCAGCTAACTCTAACGCATAGGCTGTTAAATCGAAAAGCATTTCACTGACTAATACCTCTTGATTTGAGCGATTGGCTAACTTCATGACTTCCGAATCAGAGCGAAAACGGCTAAACCGATGTTCGATATCGTAAAAAATGGAAAAAGCGCGATTGATGTCTTCTAAAACAGCTCGTCGATCTTCTTCATAGGCAACCACTTGAATATTGATAACAGTTCCCATAGCCAGCATGGATTTTTGAAAAGTAATGAGTTTTTGTTGTCCTAACCATTTCATCACGGTGTCTCCTCTCTATGCCTTTGCCTGCTCTAAAGCCTGAGCAACGGCTGTTTCAAAATCCTGAGTACTTAATGTTGCACCGCTCACCGTATCTACATCAGCACTTTGTCTGATAACCACTTCATTAGGTAATGATGAAATGGAGCTTTGCCCGTATCTTGTGTTATCACTCGTAATCTCGACAGAAGTGATATTTCCTTGTTTGATGGTAACAGATACACTGATAGAGCCAATTTCATTTGATCCAGTACCAGAGAAAGTACCATCCTTGAGTTCAGTTTCTGAAGTGGTATCTTCTGTTTGAGTGGCGGTAGTATCTGATGTGAGAGATGTATCGTTTGAAGAAGCGTCTGCTTGTGTAGTTGATTGTGCTGTCTGAACGGCTTGCGCGTGATGGGTAGTTGCATAACCAGTGATGTATAAGCTGCTGATAGCTGCGGTGCAAAGACTAATCATTTTCTTATTTATTTTTGCCATGATGTATCCCACCTCCTATTACGATCTACTATATAGAAGAAATTTGAACAAACCATGAACAAGAAAAGAACGATTTTAGATAATGGGTATGAAGAATCATGATATTGCACGTTATCGTTTATCATTTATTTTTGACTGTGGTTCATTTATCAGGTAGGATGAAATGAATCTAAACCTTGCTCACGCAATCAAAAAGGAGTGTTTCGGCCATGAAAAAGAAAATATTGATGTTCTTACCTTGTGGCTACGGATACTCCACTGCTGTTTTCTTTTAGAATAGACAAAAATTGGTGAAGTCTGTCTACAGGAAGAAAAACACGCAGAAAAATCATAGTGAGTGAGGGATTTACATGGGAAAAATCACGAGAAAAAACCCAGAAAGTATGCCAAAACCCGTTGGCAACTACAGTCATATCACAAGGGTGCCAAAGGGTGCGGGGTTATTTGTGACATCAGGTCAAGTAGGGACAGGAGCGGATGGACAGATCCCATCAAGCTTAAACGACCAAGTCACCAATACGTTTGAAAATATAAAAAAAATCCTTGCATCAGAAGGATTGAATGAAGAACACGTCATCAAAGTCAATATTTGGGCAACAGAAGAAATTGATTGGGATCATCTATATCCACAGTGGGATGCAATCTTCAAAACCGCATATCCATCAATGACCGTTGCCTATGTGACGGCATTAGGGTGGCCAGAGCTGAAAATCGAAATAGAGCTATGGTGTGCGGATATTTAATCAAAAAAAGAACAGTGCAAACTGTTCTTTCAGCGTGTAGACAAACCCTCGCATTCGCCCGCAGTCCTGCGTGCTGGTGCTCACGAATGTCAAATTCGCTCCGCGCCAGTACTTGTCCTTCCTAGGGCTGCAAAGGTTTTCTATCACGCTGAAAAGAAGACAAAGGGCTAAAATAAAGAATCATTTTAGCCCTTTGTCAACAATCTGAAAGAACAGTGCAAACTGTTCTTTTTTTGATGAGTATTTATGAAACAACTTGGAATCGCTTTGTAATGAATGCACCGAGAAATGCACAGGCTGTGTAGATGATGACCCAAATGAGAAAGGTTTTATTTCCACCAATAGAGGTGAACATTAGAATCACACTCGCTACCAGCACAATCAATGTAGGAAACCAAATGTTCTTTAAAAACAATGTGCCGAAAATGCCAATCAGCACAGAGATCATAGGTAAACCAAATACAACGAATAAGACAAAAACAGCCATGTTAATTACTCCTTTGAACCAAATCAACTATTTACATAAAAACATATAATAGTGCAGCACCCATATGCGGAAGGGCAAAGATGATGAAAAGAAACGCCGTATCAAGACGCCACATCCTGTGTTCTTTTGTTTCAGAGTGATAGGCTGCTCGCGCCTCTTCCCCGTTGGTCCATGCACCCATAAGAAATCCAGACACGACGAACGCAATAATAGAGATTCCACCACTGACAAACCCAATCCATTCATGGTGCTGTAATATGAGCGCCGCACTGCAAATCACCAGCATGGAGCAAACACCAACAAAAAAAGCATGTTTCTTTCTCATTACGCTTCACTCCTTCGGACAGCTATTAGGAGACCGCATCACATATTTCAATGAAATGTCCATCAGGATCAGCCACATAACTGACCGTTTGTCCCCACGGCTTCTTAGCAGGTTCCTTGATGACAGGTACCCCTTTTTCCTTCAAAGACGCAATGGTTTCATTCACATCATCCACAACAAAGCCAATCTCAAACGTTTGTGATGAGCTGACTGCCTCTGGAACAGGCAGCCCAAGTGCCTCTTTCACATCTTGGCGTGAATTAATCGATAGGGTGACTTCTCCTGTATCAAACTCAACATAGGATTCAACCCTCAATTTAATCGGGAAACCGAGGATATGATGGTAGAACTGAATACTTGCTTCAACATCGTTTACATATAGAATGGTATATTTCATTTTCATGTGGAAAGCTCCTCTCTTCATATACGTGTCAAAACCGGAAAGGTTTCCCACTCATTTTACCACATAGGTCATAAGATTCATTGAATTCCAAAAAAACCAATATTTTCACCTCAATCGTCTTGAAAAACAAAATGTGGTGACATATGATAAAAATGTAAAATGAGAAAAAATAGGGGGAACTTACATGTTAAAAAAAATCATGGTCGCTGTCTTGTCTTTCGGTCTTTTACTTAGCTTTACACAAGTTGACACACACACAGCGGATGCAAAGACAGTCAAGTACAAAAACTGCAAAGCACTCAACAAAGTATATAAAGGCGGCGTGGCAAAAAGCAAAAATACGAAAAACAAAGGTGGAAAAACGAAGTACAAGCCTTATGCATCAAAAGCACTTTACTTAAAAAATAAACACCTTGACCGTGATAAAGACGGCATTGCGTGTGAACGTTAAGAAGAAGTAAAAAGACCTGTCACAAGGTCTTTTTTCTATGGGATCAAACTCGTCCCTTTGTGCCATCTTCATCTTTATATTAAAATAAAGATAGATTCAAAAAATGATACAAAGTGGGGTACTCAATTTGTCAACACAAGCTGATAAGAAAGACATCCGATTGATTGCCATTGATATGGATGGCACGCTGTTAAACAGTGAGCACGTCATTCCTGAGGAAAATAAACAAGCCATTAAAGAAGCAGAAGCCAAAGGGGTCCATGTGGTGATTAGCACAGGACGTACGCTGATGACATGCCGAGAGCTGGTCGAGCCGCTGAAACTCTCTTCCTATCTTGTCACAGCGAACGGAAGTGAAATTTGGGATTCAAACTTCCAGTTGATCGAACGAGAACTACTGCATCCCGATCACGTTCAGATGATGTGGGATCTAAAAAACAGATACGAAACCGATTACTGGGCATCTACTGTGGATAAAGTGTGGAGAGGAGAATTCCCAGAACGCATTCATGACCACGAATGGCTGAAATTTGGTTTTGATATTCATGACGATGCTGTTCGTGAGGAAGTCCTCCATACATTGAAAACAAATGGACAGCTAGAAATCACGAATTCCAGTCCAACCAATATCGAAGTCAATGCAGCAGGCATTAACAAAGCGGCAGCTCTTGCAAAAGTTGCAGAACGCATTGGCTGTACAATGGACAACGTCATGTCACTTGGCGACAGCCTGAATGATATGGCGATGATTCAAGAAGCCGGATTAGGCATCGCAATGGGCAATGCACAAGAAGTTGTGAAAGAAGCGGCTGATTGGATTACGGCTCCTAATACAGAGCATGGGGTAGCAAAAGCCATCCAGCATTGGGTGCTGTCTAAATAAATGAGTAGAAAAAGTGAGAGGATATGACCTCTCACTTTTTTTGTTTTCTACTAGTTCTATTGTTATATTTTCTGACAATTTCATGTGCAGTCTATCCAAAGTTGGTATAATCAATATAAATTCGAATATTCGGACTTTCTATTCCGTAATTCGGAACGACAAGGAGGGGTCCTATGTATCAAGTGGATATTAACTGTGATTTGGGAGAAAGTTTTGGTCAATACACCATCGGTTCAGATGAACAAATTCTTGAATATGTTACCTCAGCCAATATTGCATGCGGTTTTCATGCGGGAGATCCAACTGTGATGAGAAAGACGGTTAAAATGGCACTGGATAAAGGGGTTCAAATTGGTGCACATCCAGGTCTGCAAGATTTAGTCGGTTTTGGCAGACGTCCAATCGCTATCTCAGCAGAGGAAGCCTATGATCTTGTGATCTATCAAATTGGTGCACTATCAGCCTTTCTGAAAGCAGAAGGCGGTACGATGCAGCACGTTAAACCACATGGCGCCCTTTACAACATGGCGGCTAAAAATACTGAATTATCTGAATCAATTGCGAAGGCTGTGTATGATATTGATCCTAACCTTGTGTTATTTGCGCTGTCAGGCAGTGAACTTGCGTCAGCAGGGGAAAGAATCGGTCTTCAAGTGGCACATGAAGTTTTTTCTGATCGGACGTATCAACCAGACGGAACACTGACATCCCGGCGTGAACCTCATGCACTCATTGAAGAGGATGAAAGGGCGGTTCAGCAGGTCATCCGTATGGTAAGAGAGGGGAAAGTGCGGACAGTGCAAGGGGAAGATGTTCAGCTCAAAGCAGATACGGTGTGCATCCACGGGGATGGCAGTCACGCGCTTCAATTTGCAAAAACCATTACAGCGAAGTTAAAAGAAGCCACTATTCAACTCAAGGCCTTTCGATAAATCGTCATCAAAGGGGGAAACAGCATGAAAAGAGAGAAAGCCAAACAGATGAAAGCTCCAAAAGGGAACCGTTCTATGCTGATGGGCGCAGCCTTTTTAATGGCAACGTCCGCCATTGGACCGGGATTTTTAACACAAACAACGGTGTTCACACAGCAGCTCGCAGCTAGCTTTGGGTTTGTCATCTTGATTTCTATTTTGCTAGACATTTTTGCGCAAACAAATGTATGGCGTATCATTGCCGTCTCGGAAAAAAGAGGACAGGACATTGCCAATATGGTTCTGCCGGGGCTCGGATATGTGTTAGCCTGTTTGATTGTCATTGGGGGTCTTGCCTTTAATATTGGAAATATCGCTGGTGCGGGTCTCGGTTTTCAGGTCATATTCGGCGTCGATCCCCGCATAGGGGCTGGGGTCAGTGCAGTCATTGCGATTCTCATTTTTGTCATCAAAGAGGCTGGAAAAGCGATGGACCGATTCACACAAATTGCTGGTTTTGTCATGATTGGTCTGATGCTGTATGTGGCTATTTCCACAGCACCGCCAGTTGGAGAAGCGGTCATGAGAACTTTCGTGCCAGAGAAAATTGACATGTTATCGATTGTGACACTTGTCGGCGGAACGGTTGGCGGCTATATCGTTTTTGCTGGTGGTCATCGTCTGCTGGATGCTGGCATTAAGGGGAAGGATGCATTGCCACAAGTGACGAAAAGTTCCATTTTCGGTATTTTGATCACATCCGTGATGCGTGTGGCTTTATTTTTAGCCGTTCTAGGAGTTGTCTCAAAAGGCTTACAGATTGATCCATCGAACCCGCCTGCGTCTGTTTTTCAATTAGCATCTGGAAATGTTGGATATAAAATGTTCGGGATTATTATGTGGGCTGCCGCCATTACCTCAGTCATTGGAGCAGCATACACCTCCGTTTCCTTCTTTAAAACCTTCTCACCAAAAATCGAGAAAAATCAACGAGGCATTATCGTTGGATTCATTGCGCTCTCGACCATTTGTTTTATCACGATTGGAAGACCTGTGAACATATTGATTTTGGTTGGGGCCATCAATGCATTGATCTTGCCGCTTGCACTCGGAACATTGCTGATTGCTGCCTATAAAAAAGAAATTGTCGGTGATTATCGCCATCCATTCTTTTTGACAGCAACAGGTGCGTTTGTTGTTGTCATCATGGCAATCATGGGCGGATATACCATCATGAATGAAATTCCAAAACTATGGAGCTGATCACATGAAAGCATATCAAACCTATGAGCCGTCACAAATAAGGGAATTGATTCGTAAGCAGAAGATCACAGGACCAACGGCTGGCTTTGCTGAGGGATTTGCGCAAGCCAACTTAATGATCGTCAAAAAAGAGCTAGCCTTCGATTTTCTTTTATTTTGTCAGCGGAATCCGGCTTCGTGCCCTTTGCTTGATGTGCTCGACCCAGGTGATCCAGTGCCAAGGCGTTCAGCACCTGATGCGGATATTCGAACGGATTTCCCTAAATATCGTATTTACAAAAAAGGGGTTCTTCAAGAAGAGGTAACAGATATTTCTTCCTATTGGGAGGATGATATGGTGGGCTTTCTCATCGGATGCAGCTTTACGTTTGAGCATGCACTGATGCTGAATGACATTCCTGTCCGCCATATTGAAGACGGTCATAATGTACCAATGTATCAAACGAACATTCCATGTGAAAGGGCAGGTGTATTCCATGGTCCGATGGTTGTCAGTATGAGGCCGATCCCAGCGCATCAAGTCACAAGAAGTGTTCAGGTGACATCTAGATTCCCATCGGTACATGGCGGTCCTATCCATATAGGTGATCCAGCTGTGATTGGCATTGAACATGTAGATCAACCAGACTTTGGAGAACCATCTGTGATCAAAGAAGGGGAAGTCCCGGTGTTTTGGGCATGTGGTGTGACGCCGCAAGCCATTGTCATGCACACTAAGCCAGACATTGCGATCACCCATGCACCCGGTCATATGTTTATCACAGATGTAAGAGATCAAAAGCTCGGTGTCCTGTAGAAAGAGAGGTGTCATAAGAGTGGCATTTTCAACGATAAAAGATACGATCACGTTCCATCCGCTAGGAGACGCAGCCATTGTCATTCAAGCCGGGACTGACATAAGTGAAGACATTCATGAGCGTGTGAAGCAGCTGTTTTCATGTATTGAACAGCATCCATTTGACGGATATGTGGAAGCTGTTCAAGCCTTTACAAACGTGACCGTCTTTTATGAGCCCTATAAGGTGTATCAATCTGCTCAGCTTAAGCAACGTGCAATCTCTCCGTATGAATGGGTCAAAGACTATATTGAAAACCTCCTTGAAGACAACTGGCAGGAGGGGAATCAGGCAAAGCGCCGGATCGTCGACATTCCTGTATGTTATGGAGGAGAGCTCGGTCCTGACTTAGAAGAAGTCGCCCGTATCAATGGTTTGACGCCTGAAGAAGTTGTACGTATTCACACATCCGGGACGTATCTTGTCTATATGATTGGGTTTGCTCCTGGGTTCCCGTTTTTAGGCGGACTTTCTGAAAAAATTGCAGCTCCGCGTAGAGAAACACCAAGAATGTCGATTCCGAAAGGGTCTGTGGGTATTGCGGGGAAGCAGACAGGGGTTTATCCGATATCTACACCCGGAGGCTGGCAGCTCATTGGACAAACCCCTTTGTCCTTATTTCGGCCGAATGCTGAGAGACCTAGTCTACTAAAGGCAGGGGACGAGGTTCGATTTGTTCAACTGTCTGAAAAGGAATTTTTCAGCATGAAGGAGGAAGATCGTTGAGTATGCATGTCATCAAGCCAGGAATGTTCACCACCATTCAAGATAAAGGGAGAATAGGCTATCAGAAGTACGGTGTTTTAACGAGCGGCGGCATGGACTCGCTCTCGCTCCGAATCGCCAACATCCTCACCGGGAATCAAGAAAACGAAGCGGTGCTGGAAATCACATTAATGGGACCCGGCCCAGTGTTTACATGTCAGAAGGATCAGCTGATCGCTTTGACCGGTGCTGATGTGGAGGTTGAGATTGACGGGGAACAAGTGCCTCTATGGAAACCGCTCTTCATTCGAGCAGGAAGCACGATCACCTTTGGCCCTTGTAAGAGGGGATGCCGCTCCTACCTCGCTGTAGCCGGTGGATTTGATGTTGAGCCGGTGATGAAAAGTAAAAGTACGTACGTCAGAGCGAAGATAGGCGGGGTAGAAGGGCGTCCGCTAGAAAAAGGAGACGTCCTGCCGATTGGAGAACCGTCACCACTGGCGGTGAGCCTCGTTCACATGTTAAAAAGCAAAGGGGAACGTGCGCCAGACTGGACAGTCAATCATGCTCATTTTTTGCCTCTCGGGAAATCACCAGTCATTCGGGTGCTGGCAGGGAGACATCTGTCTCATTTTCAGGAAGAATCGCAGCAAGCTTTTTTCGAACGGTCTTATCAGGTCACTCCCCAATCTGATCGTATGGGATGCAGATTGAAAGGAGAACCGATACGTTTAAAGCAAAAGCTTGAATTGATTTCAGAAGCGGTTGCTTTTGGCTCTATTCAAATTCCTCCTGACGGCCAGCCGATTATTCTGCTCGCAGATCGCCAGACGACAGGTGGATATCCCCGTATTGGTGAGGTGGCAACAGTCGATTTGCCGCTCATTGCGCAGGCGATGCCTGGAGCGAATCTCACGTTTCAACAAATTGACCGCCAAGAAGCAGAGCAAGCCTTATTCACACAAGAAGCAGAAATGAAGGACCTGACGGCAAGATTAAAACTCGAAGCATTTTCGTTTTAGAAAAGGTGAGAAACATGCAGAACACAAATAAAACCGTTGTGAAATCAATGGAGATATTACGGCTTTTTATCACACACGAACAATTAACGTTAAATGACATGATTGAGCTCTCGAGCATGCCCAAAACATCTGTACACCGAATGGCCAACTCGTTAGCCGATATGGGATTATTAGAAAAGCATCCTTCAGGTGTTTACCGATTAGGATTGATGTTCCTTGAATACGGTCAGCTTGTCGCCGATCGCCTCGATATCCGTAGAATTGCAAGGCCCTTTATGGAAAACTTGCGTGATGAGGTAGGTGAGGCTGTTCAGCTCATTATTCGTGAAGGAGATGAAGCCATTTATGTGGAGAAAATGGAAGGAACGCAGCCTGTCCGGCTCTATACCGCCGTCGGAAGAAGATCCCCATTATATGCGGGAGCTTGTGCGAGAAGTATTCTTTCCTTTTTGCCAGAGGAAGAGAGACTTGCCTATATTGATTCGGTAGAGCTCGGGAAAATTGGGATCGGAACCATTACCGATAAAGATGTCCTGCGAAACATGATCGAAGAATCAAACAGGCGCGGATATACGTTAAGCTATTCAGAGCTTGAAAACTATACTGCCGCTATTGGAGCGCCCATTTTCAATCATCACGGAGAAGTGGCAGCAGGCATTAGTATTGCAGGGTTTGAGGCCGGCTATCAAAAGGAACGGCTTCCTTATTTAATTGAGCAGGTCAAAAAAGCGGCCAGCGGCATTTCAAAAGAATTAGGTTTTGCATCTGAACAAATAAAAAGCCAATGACCGTTAAGATCATTGGCTTTTTGCGTGTTCATGATTAGAAAGTTTTACCTAAAGCTTTTGCACGTTCGATCGCATCTGCTTTAATTTGTTCTGCTTTTGCAGGCTCAGCATTGTGACCTTCAACAATAAGACCTTCGAAAGAAGGAATACCGAAGAAGTTTGCAATTGTTCCAAGGTAACGGTGACCTGCTTCTAGTTCAGCAGCAGGACCTTCAGTGTAATATCCGCCACGTGCTTGGATGTGTAGCGCTTTTTTGTCTGTTAGTAATCCAACAGGACCTTGCTCAGTGTATTTGAATGTTTTACCAGCTACAGCAACAGAGTCGATGTATGCTTTAAGAACTGGTGGGAATGAGAAGTTCCAAAGTGGTGAAACAAATACGTATTTGTCAGCAGAAACGAATTGATCGCTTAATTCGTTTAGGCGAGCAACTTTCGCTTGCTCTTCAGCTGAAAGTGTATCGAAGCCAGCACCAGATTGAAGCTTGCCCCATCCAGCGAATACATCTGCATCAATGTGAGGAATGTTTTCTTTGTACAAATCGATATGTACAACCTCGTCACTTGGATTTGCTTCCTTATAAGATTCGATAAATGCTTTAGCAGTAGCCATACTGTAAGAAACTGTTTCATCATGCGGATGTGCAGTGATGTATAAAACTTTTGCCATGTTCATTCAATCCTTCCTGTTTCAATGATTTTTTTAGCGTATCCCAAAGATACACTGAATATGTGGCATCTTTAATCATATTGGAATGCTATGAAAAAGATGTAACAAGCACAGTTACATAAAAACTGATATTTTCATTGTAATCACTATATAGTTTGAAGTCAAGGTATAAAGTCTTGAAATCAAGATAAAAAGTTTGTAAATTTTTCTGAAACGCTTCAAAGCTGCGATTTAAGCAAAAAAACCCTACTCCCATTGAACAAAAAATGGATCGATATCGCAAGTAAAGTGTTTGTAAATGCGCTCATCCTGCGTCTTTGAAAAAAAGGTGGATGCCTTTAAGCCATCTGCTACAAGCATTTGTTCTTCTTTTTCGTATATATAAGAGAAGGCAGGAGAGAGTGAGGGATAAGAGTGGGACGATCCTATGTTGCGATTGGAGATTCCTTAACGGTTGGGGTGGGGGCACGTTTATTTGGCGGCGGTTTTACGGAGCGATATGCGGCGAAGCTTGAAAAGAAGCTGCATATACCGGTGAAACTGTCCGTATTTGCGAAATCAGGGTTAACAACGGAAGAGATCTTGCAGCTTTTTCAGCGGTCTGATGTAAGACGGGCGATTGCTCATGCTGACATCATCACCATCACAGGCTGCGGGAATGATCTTGTTCAAGCTGTTCTGCAGTATGAAAAAGGTGAAGATGAAAAGACACTGCTGCAAGCGTCTATGCATTGTCAGGCGAATTTTAGCAAAATGGTTCAAGAAATCGCTCTGATAAAAAGAGGGCAGCATCAACCATACTGCGTATATTTATTGAATTTATATAATCCTTTTCCTGAGATTCCGATCGCCGAGAGATGGCTGAAGCAATACAACCATCACCTTCGCCAGCTTGCTGCGAATCCACATGTAGAAGTGGTGGATATTTACGGTGTATTTGAAGGTCATCAAAGCGCATACTTATCAATTGATCAATTTCATCCGAACCACAAAGGATATGAAGTAATGGCAGAAGCGCTGTTTCAACAATCCTTTAAGTAACTGTGATCCCGCGGGATTACAGTTTTTTCATTCTTTTAAATAAAGGGCTGTTTCGATATGATAAAAGAAACAAAGACAAAAGAGGTGGATACATGCAGGAGATGAGCGCGTATTTTCATGAATTGAAAGGAACAGCTTATGAGGTAGGAAAGCAGCAGGCTATTTGGCTGAAGGAGCGCCCTTTGCTTAAGAAACAATACATTCAAACAGAACCGTTATCAAAAGAGGCTGTGAAGGAAACAAAGCAGCTGATTCGACCATTTCTTCCTCAGTTAGAAGAAGAACTCTCGGGATTTTGTGATGAAATGCAAATAGATGAAAGCGATTTGACCTTTTTCTATTCTTCGCATCTTCAGCCAGGCTGTTCCCATTGTGTGATGCAGGGGAATGAGGCTGCCAATCAACAGACGGTGATGCTGCGCAACTATGATTTTTCTCCGCTGTTTGATGATATGCGTCTTGTATCTACGCATGTGAAGGGCTCAGCAGTCCATACAGGCTCATCATTAATCTTATTTGGTCGATCGGATGGGATGAATGAGCATGGTCTATCGGTAACATTTTCTGCATGCGGTCCGCCTATTGGCAACGAACCAGGCTTAAAGACGCCGGCTGTTGCTGGCTTGCAAGTATATCATGTCATTCGTGCTGTGCTAGAGTCCTGTAAAACGGTGGAGGATGCCGTCCGTTTTGTACAGGAAATGCCCGTCGCGTCAAATGTTCACCTAATGCTTGCCGACCGGCAGGGAGAGGCGGCTGTGATTGAAATGATTGATGGGCAAAAAAAGGTGAGAAGGCCGGAGCGTGGATTTATTGCGGCTACGAACCATCCGCTCGCTGATCACACGGCAAAAGGGTTGACGAAACATCATTCTGTTGTCAGGTACGACATGTTAATTCAAGCTTTAGAAGAACAGCCGTCAAGCGAGTCTCTTACGGAACTATTTCAGGCAGAATACCCTGCTGGTCTGACTGTGCACAATTATGAAGAGCTGTTTGGGACGATGCGAACCGTCATGTTTCGGCCGGAGGAAGGGACGATGGAGTATTGCTTTGGCTCTCCCGTCTATCATCCTACCTATTCATTAAAGGTCGGGGGCACACTGCCATTTCATGAACAAACGATTCAATTTCATCAAAAGGATTATGGACCATCATTTTGGAGAAACGTGTGAGTCTTTCATTTTGTCACAGCCTGTGTGCCAAATTTAGATCAACTTCAGGTTGCATCGATCAGTGAAAGCGTTTTATATTAAAGTGTGATAATAGACCTATTTAAGCAGAAGGAGGCATTTCATGTACATAACGGCACGAGAACAGAAAGTGATCAAATATATGATTCAGCAAAATCGTTATGTCACCATTCGTGAGATCGCCGATTCTGTTCAGGTAAGTACAAGAACCATTCATAGAGAACTTAAATCCATTAAACCTATTTTGAAGAATTACAACCTATCACTTGATAAACAGCCGGGGAAGGGCTTGAAGGCGGTCGGTGAACAGGAAGACAAACAGCGGCTTCTGTCTCATATCTCAAATGAAGATCAAATTGAATATAGTTCTGATGAACGGAAGCTCTTAATCCTGTGTGCCCTGCTCGAAGCAAAGGAACCGGTGAAATTATATACACTTGCAGCCGACTTGCAGGTCACAAATGCGACCATCAGCTACGACTTAGATGAACTGACGGACTGGATCGCTCCTTACGGTTTACTGCTTATCCGCAAGCGTGGGTACGGCATTGAATTAAAAGGGCCTGAGGAAGCCAAACGAAAAATTGTCGGCAACCTGATCGTTGACCGTCTCGACATTCAATTATTTCTCGAAACGATTGAGATGAATATTAAACATCGAACGAAAGCGACTGAAAAGGTGTTTGGGGTAGTCAGTCGAGGACAGCTGCTCAAGGTAGAAAGGCTGCTCTTTCATTTGAAAAACAGACTCTCTCTCTCGTTGTCAGATAGTGCCTATATTGCACTTGTCGTTCACTTAACCTATGCCATTGAACGCATTCAAATCGGTGAAACCATTCGGATGGAAGAGGAAGAATTGCTTGAATTAAAGCGGACGAAGGAATTTGAATCTTCACTCAGAATCGCACGAGCATTAGAACGCATGTTTAATGTAGAGATTCCTGAAGCGGAGGTCGGCTACATGACCATCCATTTGCGCAGTGCAAATCGAAGCTTTACGGCAGAATACCGCATTGATGAGATTGAGTTAGATATTGCGCTGAGAACGAAGAAACTCATTGACTTTATTTCTCATAAAACAGGCTACCATTTAAATGAAAACGATTCATTGTATGAGGGACTCGTGTCTCATCTTGAACCAGCTATGAACCGATTAAAAGAAAAGATGCGGATTTACAATCCGCTCACACAACAAATAAAAAAAGACTACTTCTTGCTGTTCATGGCGATTGAAGAAGGTGTGGAGCGCTTCTTTCCTGAGATCGAATTTCCAGAGGATGAAATTGCCTTTATCGTGCTTCATTTTGGTTCGGTGCTTGAAATTAAAAAAGAAGAAACAAAGATTCATGCATTGGTCGTTTGCTCAAGCGGCATCGGTTCGTCCAAAATGCTCGCATCACGATTGAAAAAAGAATTGCCTGAGATCGCCAAATTCGATCTATCTTCCTTAATGGAGTTAAAGGAAATCGACGCTGCGAGCTATGACATGATCGTATCAACCGTTCCGATCCCATATGAGCATATTGATTACATTATGGTCAGCCCGCTCTTAAACGAGGATGACGCGGTGCGGGTCAAGTCTCATATTAAACGAAAAATTCCTTATCTGATTGAGAAAAAAAGAGCGCAGGAATCTGCAAAAGAATCGGTGGAGGAAACGGTTGATATGATAGGGATGGCAGAGCAAATCACGAATTATATGTCAGTGATTCGCAGCATCTTGTCCCATTTTACAATCGAAAAAAAGAAGACGACGGAGCAGCATGAGTCAACAATGAGAGAGCTGATGCGTCAGGTTGAAAGTCAAGGCTATTTAGAACGTGCAGACGAAGTGACAGCCGGTTTACTTGAGCGTGAGCAGCAAGGTGGTTTAGGCATTCCAGGAACCGAGTTTGCTCTTTTTCACTTAAAGCATGATCTCATTAAGAAACCGGTCTTTCATATCTATGATCTTGATGAGGCATACGAGATCAAAAGCATGGATGGCGGGCAGCAGCTCATGTCCAGAATGCTCCTCATGCTGGCCCCGCTAGAGCTTGGCAAAGAAGGGTCTGAAATGTTTAGCCTGATCAGTTCATCCATCATTGAAAGCGAAGAAAGCATGGCACTTTATGGACAAGGAACAAAGGAAGAGATTGAACAGAAATTACATCAACTTTTTTATCAATTTGTCAAAGAGGCAAAATGGTAAGAAAAAGCCGAGAGCTTATTCGCTTCTCGGCTTTTTTGCTGTGACACAGACAGCGAGGGTGGGACGAATCTCCTCATATTCAACAGAAAACTGATCAAATCCAGCAAATTCTAAGTCATTGAGGATGCTTTCGCCCATTTCTTTTGTTCGATTGGCGTCCGCTCCTTTTTCTCTTGGCTGCATCACAATGACGAGTTTTCCGCCAGGTTTCAAGGTGTGATAAAGGTTGAGTGCGCCAGCCTTTGGGTCATCCCAAATCGTATAATTGTTAACAGAAAGTACTTTGTCATACTGATCTGCCGGGAGGCGCGTTTTTTCAATTTTCCCGACATAAAGCCGGACCTGCTTCTCTTTGGATCGTTTCTTTATACGCGAATGCGCCTGTTCCTTCATAGTTGAAGAAGCATCTAGTCCATCAATGTGAAGATCGTCATAATGCTTGAGCATATGTTTGATGCTATAGCCGGGGCCGTAGCCTATTTCCAAAATGTTTTCACCATCTGATAAATCTAAATGCTGGATCGCCCATTGATTCAGTGCCTTGTTTTCATTTGCCATAATAAAACCTGCGATGCTTCCGAGCCAGCCTTTTGGTCTGCTAAAGGTTTTAGAAATGGTTGATAGCATGTGAGAACGCTCCTTTTTCATGTTTATGTAACCGATTTTTCCCACCCTGAAACCTGTCAGTTTTCAAAACGCATTGATGGCGCATGGGGATGTTTGAGTAAAAAAATGAAGTGGTAATGAAAGGATACATCAACAAATCAAGGAGGAGCTTACACATGGATTTACGTGAATACTTAACAAATGGCATTCCGCGCCAAACGCAGGATCAGCAGCCAGGCAGTGAAAGAGAAATGAATCCTGCGCCGATCTATGAGGATGAATCGTATAAAGGGTCTGGTAAGCTAAAAGGAAAAGTAGCGCTGATTACAGGTGGAGACAGCGGAATTGGACGTGCCGTTTCTGTCGCGTATGCCAAAGAAGGAGCTCATGTCGCGATCGTATACTTAAATGAACATGAGGATGCAGAGGATACGCAAAAACGTGTAGAACAGGAAGGCGTCAAATGTTTAACGATTGCAGGGGATGTCGGGGACGAAGCCTTTTGTGAGAAAGCGGTAGAAAAGACAGTTGAAGCCTTTGGGAAGCTGGACATATTAGTCAATAATGCGGCCGAACAGCATCCGAAAGAACGTATTCAAGATATTTCTAGTGAACAGCTTCACCAAACCTTTAGAACCAATTTCTATTCTTATTTTTATTTTACGAAGAAGGCACTCGATTACTTAAAACCGGGAAGTTCCATTATTAATACAACATCTATTAACCCGTATCGAGGCAACAAAGTGCTCATTGATTATACGGCGACAAAAGGGGCCATCAACGGCTTTACTCGTTCTATGGCACAGTCGCTTGTGAAAGATGGAATTCGGGTAAACGGTGTAGCGCCCGGCCCAATTTGGACGCCGCTCATTCCATCTACATTTGATGAAGGCAGTGTCGAAAACTTCGGGGCCGAGACCCCAATGGGAAGACCAGGACAGCCTGTGGAGCATGTAGGCTGCTATGTACTGCTTGCTTCAGACGAATCGTCTTATATGACGGGACAGACACTTCACGTCAACGGCGGTTCCTTTATGAATACATGATCAATAAACACGCCGCCCAGCTTTGATTGGGCGGTGTATTTAGTATTTCTTCCGATTCTTCTGTACAGATGAGACAGACCATATGATAATGCCCACAACAACCGCTGCAATAACAAGTGAACTCAAATGGAACATCGTTTCATGATGCATGTTCAACTTCCCCTTTCAATGTATCCGTTTTTTATAGCATCAGCTAGAAGATGTCTTTTTATGAAAAACACATTTCTTTGTTTAATGAATGGATTGTCGTGGAAACCTAAGAGTACGGATGACATTTTGAAGGAGTGAAGATACATGTCACAAGAAGAGTTAAAACAAAAGGTAATGAATTTATTAGACGAACAAAAAGTCGGAACATTGGCGACTGTTGAACAAGATAAGCCGCATACCCGCTATATGACTTTTTTTCATGAAGGGCTGACATTATATACACCAACAAGCAAAGAAACACATAAAGCTGATGAGATTGAAAAAAATCCGAATGTTCATATTCTCATTGGTTATTCAGGTGAAGGATTTGGGGACACATATGCAGAAATTGCAGGTAAAGCCACATTAACTGATGATCCAGAACTGATCGACCGCCTTTGGTCTGATGAGATGGAGAAATGGTTTAAAGGAAAAGATGATCCAAACCTAGTGATCCTTAAGATTGACCCAACCTCCATTCGTTATATGAACGAAGGAAACCGGACACCAGCAGAATTATCACTTTAACACTTGCGTAAGTTGGGGGAACGTGTTATAGTTTTATATTAAGTGTTGAAATAGCAAATAAATAAAGAAAGTAAACTTTCTTTTTTCTATGACATAATGAGAAGCAATAGAGCTTCTACTTGATAAGAACGAGACGCTGTCAAAGCGAACAAACTTATTCTTTTCCTTCTGCAACCGCCCCCTATAAAAGCGGAAGAATGGAAAAAAGACGTTTTGATTTACAATTCACACTGGCACGGCTTCGGAGCCGTAAGGACGAATGAGAGGTAGGGCTTTCGTTGTCTTGTTATCCAGAACTTCCATGGCGTTTACTTTCAAACGTAGGTTCACTCGGAACACATATGACACACTGATATGATCGAATCTTAATTCATACACTCCGTGACGGAGATTAAACATTGATTATTTATTTGCATGAAAAGAGTAAGAAACGGGCTGCCATCTATTTGGCAGCCTTTTTACGTTTTAAACAATAAAATAGGAAAAAGGAAGAAAAAAAGCGGATACCGTCCGCATGACATCCCCTTTAACAGGATTCTCCGCTCACAATAGAACTGCTCACTGACAGAAAGAGGAAATGCTTCATCATCACTCACTTCGCCCTTTCTTCTGATACCTCCAAATCCGGCCAATAAAAAAGAACATCACCGTAAACAAAATAGAAAAGATCAACATGTCCAGCAGTGTCACGCCTCTATCTGGATGCACAACCCCAAACCAAACCCATTGAAGAACAAAAGAGATAGCAAAATAAAAGATGGATTCTTTCATGAAATTCTCCTTTTTACTTGTTTTTTTGATTGTTTAGCCACACCATCCAGATGAGAAAGGAACAAATGGCGCATGCGAGCAAAGTGACAGGCGGCAAGGTGTACCAGCCAGTCAGCCCCTTTACAAAGCACATATAAAAAAAGAAAATGGTAATAGATACGAGCACCCCTTGCTTGAACCAACGGGGAACACGCAGCCAAGCCGCTAGAATGATCGATGATAGCTTATCCATTGAGATAACATCCTTTTTTTGAATCTGATTGGATTTTATCGTAAACAATCAAATATGTAAAATATGGATTTAGAAAGTTGGAATGGTATTCTTCTAGCATGAAACATTCTCGCTGCACTGACGTATAAGAAAAAGGAACTCCATGAAAGGAAGCGATCAAGTGAAAAGAATACCAGTGATTTTCCTCAGGTATATAGTCTTCTTTATTCCAGCGATCATTCTTAGTGTCTTGGTGTGGAACCATTACCAAGATGATTTGTCCGCAGGGAAAGTAACAGAGTATGACATCAAACGAATGTTTACATTCGATGAAGGAAAACGAGTGGTGAGTGCTGTATCAAAAAACCAGCAGCTCCATTTTGCAATGTATGATCCTCAATCAGGAAAAAGAATCAGTGAATGGACCACAGCAAGCGATTCGTTTAATGAAATGCTGCCATCCATTCAAGGGAACCATCTCTTAGTTGCTTTAAAAAATAAAGACGAGCAGCTGTTGATCGAAAAACTGTCTCCAAGCGGAGCAAAGAAAGAACTCGTCAAGCAAAACTTACAGATTCCTTCATTTTTAAAAACGAATACATATCAATGGAATGGACGTCTCGTGTTTACAGGAGAAATGGAAGGCGCTGCTGCGGTCCTCGGTGAGCTAAAGAATGGTCAGTTTCATGTCCACAATCTCAACGAGCTGAAGCTGCCAGCAAGACCTGTTTCCATCGATGTCGTCATGAATTCTTTTAGAGGGCAGACCCCATTCCCTATGTTTGAATTGACTTTGAAAAATGACCAGAAGGCATATGTCAGCGGAATCTCAAACGAGAAGCATCAGCTTGGGGTCTATGTCTCCAAAAGTGCAGAACCGTTTAGCCTCATTGAAGATAAAGTCGTGCAGCAGCTGCAAAAAACGATCGGATCATCACAAAACGTGGCTGTCGCTGTCGCTGTCGAATCCAACTATCCAAAAAGACCAAGGAAAGTGAATGCAGAGGGAAGGCTTGGGGAAGTCGTCCCAACACCAAAACCAATTTACCAAACCTTTATCTACCAGCTGAATGAAGAAGAAGTTCTTCTTTTAGGCTCGACAGCAAAGGATGAAGCAAAAGGCAAGCTGACTGGTTATATTTATAATCATCGCACGAATAAGGCGACGTCTGCCAGCAAGCTGTCTCAGTCGTTGTCATATGAATCTTTACAAAAAGAAGATCTCTCTTTTCATAAAAATGTGAAGAGCAATTGGCTCTATTATTCACTTGGCAACCAATTAACGGGGGCATTTGAGACGAAAAGCAAACAGCTAAAGGAATTTCCTTTGCAAAAGGTCATCTCAATCGAAAATGCCAGTCCAGCCCACCAAACGTCTGTTGACACCTTTATGCAATATGTCATGAAGGGCGGACCACTCATTCTCAACTGGGCGATATGGCTCTTTATCCCACTGCTGTTATTTGTGCTAGCGATCTTCCTGCCACCGATTTTGAGACTGGTGAGAAAGAACAAGATAAAAGACAGTGTCACATTAGAAGCCAATATTGTATCAGTCAAAGAAACGGGTACCTACATCAACGAACAGCCGCTGGTCAACATGCAGCTTCAATTTCAATATGATGGGAGAAATATCGAGAAGGCGGTTAAAACGGTTGTATCCTATACTCAGATACCGCAGCCGGGTCAGCGTATCGCCATTCTCTACAATCCGAAAAAGAAAAAAGCGATGCTCTTAAAAGAGGGTGACTTCTCGCAGCCAAGCGAGCCAAAGTTCATCAAAGGCGCTATTTTAAGAAACATAGAATCATATGGAACCGTAGGACGAGGCACCGTCTTATCACTTACATTTGAAGCAAATCAGGAAAGGTATATCATTCCGATGGTTCAAGCGGCTGGTTTTGAATTTAGAACAGGAGAAAAAGCCGATCTCGTCGACATCAGTGGTCAGCTGAAAATGGCAGCTTATGGCCATGAAGTGCGGAATCGATCGGGGAAAGACGTGACATTGACAGGAACGATCCAACGGGTGAAGCAATATCCAGTCACAATTCATGATCAGAAGCCTATTATGCTGGATGTGACGGTTTCTAGCGGAGATCAATCCATCACAAAAACGGTCAGTCAATTCATACCTGACCATATGGAGGTCGCGCCAGGAACTCAAATCACGATGCAGACAAAACAAGAAGAGCTGGATAAAGAAATCAGTCTTATGCAAGAGAAACAAGGAAGTGCAAAAGTGACCCATGTCACATTTTCCGGTGTCATCGGCAACCAGCCGTTAGCGATCATTCAGATTGAGAGAGAAGGCGTGATGTATGAAGTGAAACAGCCAATCGATCCGATCACTAGCGTACTGCCAGGTGATGAATTATGGGTGGCATATCACGAAATGACACGTCAAGCAGCCATTGTGAAATATGCATCGATTTAAAAAATACGTCAGCGTGTAGAAAAAGGGCTAAAACGAATGTCGTTTTAGCCCTTTTGATTAAGCTTTTGTATCATACTGGCGAAGCACCTTGTCATAGGCGAAGTTGCCGAAAGGAATGAATGCCGCAAAGAATCCGGCGATGGACCATTTCAAATGCCAGCGAACTTTAAATGTTACATATGCCAAAATGAGCATATAGATCACAAACAATGCGCCATGAAGAGAGCCCACAATGGTGACCGCCATCGGAATATCCGCAAAATATTTTAGAGGCATGGCAATTAAAAGAAGGGTTAAAAGAGACATACCCTCAATAAAACCCGCCTGTCTCAGACGGCTGATACTTGTATGCATATACAAATCCTCCTGTATAAAAGCTAGTTTCTCATCTTCTAATATAAACGAAAGATCGCCTGAACATGCGATAATCTACGAAAAATTCAAAATATGTTCAACGAATGCTTAAAAAATGGGAAATGACACGCGTTACTTTTCGGTTGTTTCATAGAGTACTTGCTTTAAATGCGCCACATCATGTATTAGGTGGTCTGTCATCGCCTGAACGGCTGCCGCAGCCCGGCGTTCTTTTATTTGAGTGAAAATGGCCGTATGCTCTTTTTGAATCGTCTCAGCCCGAGGCCCGCCGCTAAAATGAAAGATGCGGCAATAATGAATGAGCGCATTCACGTGATTTAATTGTTTAGATAAACGGTGATTGTGACTGGCTTGTATGATTGTTTGATGAAACGCTTCGTTTAACTGAACGATATCCTGAGATGGCAGCTGCTGTTTGATTGCTTCGTCTGCCTTCGTGAGCACCTGTTCAATGTCATCTATCTCTCTATCTGTGGCTTCTTTGCAGGCAAGCTTAACGGCAAGCGTTTCTAAAGCCATTCGGACTTGATAGAGTTCCTCGACATCCCGCTCTGTTAACGTATAGACAGAATAGCCTGATTTAGGATCAGCGATTAAAAGTTCGTCCTTTTCTAAAAGCCTCATCGCCTCTCTGACCGGTGATCGGCTTACGCCAAATTGTTTGGCAAGCTGTGTTTCATTGATGCGCTCTCCTGGCTGAAACTGGCCATCAAAAATCATTTGCTTCAGCTGTTCATAAAATTGCATGTGATACGGTGCTGGTCTTTCCATCTCGAATGAATTCATCCCATCATTCCCTCTTTTGTACATCATCTTTTGTCTCATGTTATCCAAGTTCTTCCCTCTAGGCAAGCCTGCATCGAAAAGTCAATATCGTACAATCCAAGAGAAAAAGGGTGTGCTACACTAATGATCAGCTCAGTGAAAAGAGGGGATCGACATGAGAATACTAGAGGAACGAACAGTCCATTTTGACCAGGACTTGCAAATAGAGGCGTATCGCTTTCATGCCATCATCAAAAAGTTCCCAAAACATTTTCATCCATACTATGTGATAGGATTTATTGAAGGCGGTCAAAGACGTATGTTCTGCCAAAATCAAGAATACATCATTGAAAAAGGAGATATCCTTCTTTTCAATCCGTACGATAACCACGCATGTGAACAATTTGATCACATGCCGCTAGATTATCGCAGCTTAAATATTGAACCAGAGGTGCTGGAGAAGGTCTTTCAGCACAAGCCGCATTTTAAAGCCCCTGTGGTTTCACAAAGTGAACTAGCAAAGCAATTATATGATCTTCATCAAATGATCACAGAAGAAGCTCCTGCTTTGAATAAACAGGAAGCCTTTTACTTTTGATGAAGCAGTTGATCGAAACCTATTCTGATACACTAGAGGAAAAAGCATCAGCAGCCAATGCCAATGAACAAAAAGTCCAAGACGTACAGCAATATATTGAAACACATCTCACGGAAAATATATCGTTAGATGACTTAGGTGAGCTTGTGTCCATGAACAAATATTCATTGCTGCGTGCTTTTACAAAGTTCAGAGGAATTACGCCGTATCGTTATTTACAGACAATCAGGGTGAACTATGCGAAGGAACTTCTCGCCCAAGGAATGAAGCCAATAGATGTAGCTGCTGCCGCTGGATTTTCTGATCAAAGTCATTTGACTCATTTCTTTTCGGAATTTATTGGGCTTACGCCAGGGCAGTATCAGCAAATTTTTGCAAAGCAGGTAATAGCAAAATGAAAAATAAACAGCTTCTTGGTCATCTAGCAGCCATGCTCACCATTTTTTTATGGGGATCTACTTTTATATCAACCAAAATATTATTAACGGCTTTTTCTCCAACAGAGATTTTATTTTTTCGTTTTTTCCTTGGGTACCTTGCCCTGATGATCATTTATCCAGTCACCATGAAGGTGCAGCATAGAAAGCATGAAGGGATGTTTGCGCTCGCAGGGTTATGCGGTGTGGTCTTATACTATTTTTTAGAAAATGTTGCACTTACCTATACGTTCGCTTCGAATGCAGGTGTTATCAGCTCCGTTGTCCCATTTTTCTCTTTTCTATTGTCTTATTTTTTATTAAAAGATGAGCCGCTACATAGCCGGTTTTTTATCGGTTTTTTCATTGCGATGACGGGAATTGTGCTGATTAGCTTGAACGGGATGACGACATTCCAATTGAATCCACTCGGCGATGCTTTAGCATTTATGGCTACCATTGTCTGGGCATTTTATTCCATTTTATCGAAAATGATCAATCAATATGGCTACCATATTATTCAGGTGACAAGACGTGTTTTCTTTTACGGGCTTTTATGGATGATTCCACTGATCTGGCATTTTAAGATTCGTTTAGACTGGGAGCGGTTGACGAATCCATCGTTTACCTTCCACTTGCTGTTTTTAGGCGTCTTTGCATCTGCTATTTGTTTTCTAACATGGAGCTTTTCCGTGAAGACGATCGGTGTGGTGAAATCGAGTATCTACATTTATGGCGTTCCAATCATCACGATGGTCATTTCAATGATCGTTCTCCATGAGAGATTGACCTTCATGTCACTGCTCGGAACAGCTCTGACTTTGGGAGGATTGCTTCTTTCAGATAAAAAAGGAGCAGGTAGAAAAAACAGTCAGTCCCATTACAGTTGCAGAACAAAAAGGCGCTTTGATCAAAAAGCGTCTTTTTGTTTATTGAAAGAACATAAACTCTTTAGTAAACTCAACTTAATCGGTCGACGGTCGACCATTCATAAGGGGGAGAATACAATGAAACACTTTTCGATTGCGACGATACCTGGTGATGGGGTAGGAAAAGAAGTTGTACCAGAAGCAGTACGTGTTTTGAAAGCGATATCAGAGGTGCATGGCGGTCTGACTTTTTCTTTTCAGCATTTTCCGTGGAGCTGCGAATACTATTTAGAGCATGGCGAGATGATGCCAAAGGATGGATTGGAACAACTGAAAGCCTTTGACAGTATTTTCTTAGGGGCTGTCGGTGATGCCAACTTAGTGCCTGATCATATCTCGCTTTGGGGACTGCTCATTAAAATTAGACGGGAATTTGAACAGGTGATTAACGTAAGACCGGCAAAACAGCTAAAGGGCATCCGTTCTCCGCTTGCTCAGCCAAAAGATTTCGATCTACTAGTTGTAAGAGAAAATGGAGAAGGCGAATATAGTGAAATTGGGGGTCGGATTTATCAAGGGGAGGATCAGCTTGCGATTCAAAATGCCGTCTTCTCTAGAAAAGGGACAGAACGTGCGATGCGTTTTGCTTTTCAATTAGCAGAAAAGAGACGAAAGCATGTAACAAGTGCAACAAAGTCAAACGGCATCGTGCATACCATGCCATTTTGGGATGAAGTGTTTCAAGACGTCAAAAAGGACTACCCTAATGTGGCGGCAGATTCTCAGCACATTGATGCGCTCTCAGCCTTCTTTGTCACAAGACCAGAGAAATTCGATGTCATCGTAGCCAGCAATTTATTTGGTGACATTTTGACGGATCTTGGTGCCGCCATAATGGGTAGTATTGGCGTCGCACCAGCAGCCAATATCAATGTAAATGGTAAATATCCATCCATGTTTGAGCCAGTACATGGATCAGCACCAGATATCGCTGGAAAAGGGATCGCAAACCCTATCGGACAAATCTGGACCGCTAAACTCATGCTTGATCATTTCGGAGAGGAAGAATTAGGCACACACCTTCTCGATACGATTGAATCTGTCACAGCAGACGGCTTTTTAACGGCAGATATCGGCGGAGCTTATCAAACACAAGAGGTCACAAACGAAATCATTAAACGATTGAAGAAATAATCCGTCATTAGAACCGCATCTCCACGTCTGCTATAATAAAAGGATGGATAGAAGAAAGAGATGTGAAATCTAGTGTCAAAAACAGTTGTATTAGCAGAGAAACCTTCGGTAGGACGTGACCTTGCACGTGTGCTGAAGTGTCATAAAAAAGGAAATGGTTTCTTAGAAGGAGATCAATACATTGTCACGTGGGCGCTTGGCCACTTGGTGACACTGGCTGATCCAGAAGGCTACGGGAAAGAATTTCAATCCTGGCGTCTAGAGGATTTACCAATTATTCCAGAACCACTCAAGCTTGTCGTGATGAAAAAGACAGGGAAACAGTTCCAAGCGGTCAAAGCGCAGCTGGCGAGAAAAGATGTAAAAGACATTGTCATCGCAACAGATGCAGGACGCGAAGGGGAGCTTGTGGCAAGGTGGATTCTTGAAAAAGCCCATGTGAAAAAGCCTCTAAAACGTCTATGGATTTCGTCTGTTACAGACAAAGCCATTCAAGAAGGGTTCAAACGATTAAAAGACGGCAGAGAGTATGATAACCTGTATCGCTCGGCGGTTGCGCGTGCAGAGGCCGACTGGATTGTAGGGATCAACGCAACAAGAGCGCTGACAACGAAGTTCAATGCGCAGTTATCCTGTGGACGTGTGCAAACGCCAACGATTGCTATGATCGCCAAGCGAGAGGAAGACATTCAGCAATTCCAGCCGAAGCCGTTCTTTGGGCTGACTGCACAAGTAGACGGACTGACGCTGACTTGGCAGGATGCAAAGACAAAACAAAACCGTACATTCCAAGAGGATGTAGTGAAGGAGCGCTTGGCAGCCTGTAAAGGAAAACCTGCAGTGATTGATGCACTGAAAAAAACAGCGAAAAAATCCTTTGCTCCAGGATTATATGACCTGACAGAATTGCAGCGTGATGCCCATAAACGCTACGGTTTTTCAGCAAAAGAAACACTGTCTACACTTCAGCGTCTGTATGAACAGCATAAGCTTGTGACGTACCCGCGTACAGATTCACGTTTTATTTCGGCAGATATCGTTCCCACATTAAAAGATCGACTCAAAGGAATGAACGTTAGACCTTACGCGCAGCATGTGAATCGCATTCTACAATCAGGCATTAAAGCACATAAAGGATTCGTCAACGATGCCAAAGTGTCAGATCACCATGCGATCATTCCAACCGAGGAAGAGCTGTATCCGGGTGCATTAAGTGATAAAGAGCGTAAATTATATGACCTCATTGCCAAACGATTCCTCGCTGTACTGATGACCCCTTTTGAATATGAGGAAACAACAGTGATCGCCAAGATCGGCAGTGAGACATTCACAGCGAAAGGAAAAATTGTGCAATCAGCCGGTTGGAAAGCCGTGTACGATGATTCCTATGAAGACGAGGAATCAGCCGAAGCAGATCAGCACTTGCCGGCATTAACAGAGGGGCAGTCACTTGACGTACGCCAATTAAAAGAGACAAAAGGCGAAACGAAACCTCCTGCTCGTTTTAACGAAGCGACCCTTTTATCTGCCATGGAGAACCCGTCTGCATTTATGCAGAACAAGGAAAAGGACTTAGTGAAAACCCTTGGCGAAACGGGTGGATTGGGGACAGTGGCAACTCGAGCTGATATCATTGAGAAACTGTTTAACAGCTTCTTAATTGAGAAAAAAGGCAAAGACATCTTCATCACATCGAAAGGGAAGCAGCTGCTTTCTTTAGTACCTGAAGATTTAAAGTCACCTGCGTTAACAGCGGAATGGGAACAAAAGCTTTCTAAAATTGCGAAAGGCCAATTGAAAGCTTCTCAATTCATGAGTGAAATGAAGTCATATGCAAAACAAGCCGTATCTGAAATCAAACAAACGAACCAAACCTTTAAGCATGACAACATGACAGGCACACATTGTCCTGACTGCGGAAAACTCATGTTAAAAGTGAACGGGAAAAACGGCACCATGCTTGTTTGTCAGGATAGAGAATGCGGACATCGAAAAAATGTGGCAAAGAAAACAAATGCACGCTGCCCGAACTGTCATAAAAAGCTTGAGCTGCGCGGGGAAGGCGATGGCAAAATATTTGCCTGTGTTTGTGGTCATAGAGAGAAACTGTCTGTCTTCGAAAAACGTAAATCACAATCCAATCAAAAACGAGCCAGTAAGCACGATGTGTCTAAATATATGAAGAAACAAAAGAAAGTGGAAGAACCAATCAATAACGCACTTGCAGAACAATTGAAGAAACTAAAATTAGATCAATAGTTGTGTAAAAACCCATGTAAATTCGCATGGGTTTTTTGTTTGTTCGAGTATTTTGACATGTTGTTTTTCTGTAAATGGGAATATGTAAGCGAAAAGACTCGTAATTTGGTATAAAATATTTATTTTCATTTAAACAGAAACGCTCTATAATAAATCGTTAGATGCTTAGAGAGAACAGGGATTGAAAGGGGACACGAATGGATAAACCCATACATCGTACAGCTATCGCTATACTCATTGTCATTCTACTAGGCGGATGTACCTGGAAACAGCAGCAACATTCAGCTCAACCAGAACCTGCAAAGCCAGTATTGTCAGGAGAGTACTTTATGACTCACCACTTAATGACAAACCAAGGCATGATTCAGACCTCGCTTGCGGAACAGCCTACTTACTTATCAGAATCGCTCGGACTTTGGATGGATTATCTTGTTAGAAAAAAAGATCAAACATCTTTTGATCAACAGGTAGACGTCCTGCGCACTCAATTCTTACTGGAACATGATCTTCTTAGCTGGCAAATCGAATCTCATCAAAAAAGCCAAGTCAATGCTTTAGTTGATGACTTACGTGTAGTAACAGCGCTTCAAAAAGCAGATCAATTGTGGCAGAAGTCAGTGTATCAAACCACAGCCAAAAAAATCGCAAAAGCGTTAAAAGACAAAAACATGTTCAAGGGTATGTTGACCGACTATTATGATGCATCGACAAAGCAAACTTCACATACAATCACACTTTCATATCTTGACCCAAAAGCAATCAAAGAACTAGTATCCCTCCACCTATTCACAGAACAAATGATGAACAACCAATTGGCCATTCTAAAAAATGCACCGAGACAAAAAGGGTTTTTTCCAAAATCCTATGACATAGTGAAGAAAGTCTACTCATTTGATCAGGAAATCAACTTGATCGACCAGCTTTATACGGCTCTTTATGCTGAACGTGCACAGGTTGATACATCCGTCATCATGAAATGGCTGAAAACCAACTTCCAAAAGGAAGGAAAACTGTACGGACGATATAAGCTGAGCACATTGCAGCCAGCAGTGACGTATGAATCGCCTTCAGTCTATGCACTGGTGATCTTATATGCACTCAAACAAGGAGAAGATGATTTTGCAAAAGACGTCTATCACCGAATGAAAGAGCTGCAAATCCAAGATCCTCTCAAGCCTTATTACGGAGGCTATATGAACGAAAAAGATACACACTCATTTGATAATTTATTGCCTCTAATTGCAGAAAGGGAGCTTCTAAATGAAAAGGTTATTCAGTAACACCTATCGCACGTATTTTACGCTGCTCCTCACGTTTGCGGGACTCATTTTATTTATGGGCTACTTGAATGGACGTGATGCGGAGAGTGTCATGATCATCACACTCACATTTGTCGTGATAGGATGCGGCATTTTATTTGGTATTTTGCCAGCATTGGTTTTTACTTTGTTGATTTTGTTCTTTATAGGAAGCGGGATGTTCTTTACAGAGCTTGGTCACACAAATTCACTCTTTTCTAATCAAACGTTGCAAGATGTCGTGATATGGGGCGTGGCGCTTCTCTTTTTTGCTATTTCTGCTGGAAACGTGCATGAGCGAATAAAAATGATGCGTTACACCATTGACCAACAAAAGAGGGCCATCAAACAATTTGTAGCGATTGACTCAACCACAGGCTTTGACAATGCAGAGCGGATGAGGCTCGAATTGTCTGAGGAAATGAAACGAGCAGAACGATACAAACAGCCATTCGTCTTTATCCTTCTTCATATGCACTACTCAGCGGAATTCAAAACATTATATGGAGAAAAAGAAATGCAGCATCTTTTCCAGCAACTCAGTATGAAGATTCGCGAAAGTGTGAGAGAAACCGATAAGAAATTTCGATTATCCGAAGAACGAATCGGGCTGCTTCTCACTCACACACCTGCAGAAAACGTCTCGATCGTTCTTGAAAAGCTAAAGGATAAACTGCAAACGCATGTCCTGCTAAATGGTCGTAAAGTGACCTTAACTTTTCATGTCTGTCATTTAACAAGCAGCTCGGATTATCGGACACCAGAGCAATTTTTAGAAGAACTAGAAAACGAGATGATGATGAATGAACTTTAATGTTTTGACGAAATGTTGTTTGTTATTCGTTCTTTTCTCTATGCTTTCGATCAAAGACAGTACATCAGCTGGTGCACTTGAGAAAGAGTTCAGGACCCTCATCGTCTATTCCACACAATCAGGTGAGGCAACTCCAACTGTTCATATGCTTGATGTACTTGTGGGGCATTTTTCCACACGAACGACCATTTTATCTGATGAACAAATCACTGAAAAGAACCTCAATGACTTTCAGCAAGTTATCTATATAGGTGAAGAAAAGAGAACGTTGAAAGCACAAACCGTACGTCTCATAAACGAATCAAAACGTTTAATCGCAATAGGATACAATGCGGAACAGCTTCGTCCATTCTCGAAGCTTACTTTTCACAAACAAGATCACATCAGTCAAATCAAAGATACTGATGATCAAGAATACCGTCAGCTAGAGAGAGGAATCACAGCTCAGACGGTTCAAGGGACAGATCTGCAACGTACATTCTTATTGAAGAAAAATCAAGCTGAACAGCCATTTGTGATTCAAACAAAAGAAGGTGCGGCATATGTCGGAATGCTAAATATGTTTCAGCACGACAAGCTACTTGCAGAGGTGCTTGAAAGTCTCCTGCCGGCTTCTAGTCAGACGAAGACAAAGTACTTACAGCTTGGGAAGATTAACCCCGTCACGGATGAGAAGAAGTTACTTGAACTTGGACGATACGTAACAGCTCGCCATATCCCTTTTCTGCTGGCGGTGACCCCTATATGGATTGATCCAGCAACAGGGGATGAAGTGACGCTCAGTGACCGACCTAAACTTGTCCACGTGTTAAAACAATTGCAAAGCAATGGAGCTAGTGTCGTTCTTCATGGGTTTAGCCGTACGTATCGAACGGAGGAGTCGGGTAAAGGCTTTGAATTTTGGGATGTAAAGTACGATCAGCCCGTTACGTCAAATGAACCAGAGAAAGCTGATCAGCAGCTGAACAAAAGCTTTTTTCCGAATGAAAAAGATTTTAATGCGTATATCAAATCCAATCAACATCAAGAAGCCATCTATACAGAAGAAAAGCTGACAAAAGGCATTGAATTGCTCACGCAGCAGGGGTTATATCCACTAGCATTTGAAGTGCCAAATGACGCCATTTCCCTGCAAGGCTATGAAGTGATTTCCCGCCATGTGTCCAGTCTATTTGGACAGGTGCAGCTCTCAGACCGTACATGGAAAACAAGAAGTGCATCACCGTTTTTGTCGACACCCGCCATGCTTCATGGCATGACTTTATATCCTGAACTGTCTATAGATACAGCGTCGGACCAAGAAGGTGCAAACATACTGGCTGAGCAGACAATTCAATCCATGCAGCATATCCAATCCGCCGCCATTGGGTTGTCCTATGATGTGGAAGCGGGGATAGATGGGCTGCAAGAGTTAATCACACAAATGGATGCGATCCCTTCTAGTGAATGGCTAGATTTAAAGAAAACAAAACAGACTGTTGAAACCCCGCATGTCCAGATCAAAACAACAGGAAATGGACATATTCAAATAGAGCAATCCAATATAGCTGAACCAAAAACAAACAAACGAAGCGGGATGGAAAATATGCTTCGAATGCTCACAATGGTGGTGCTGCTCTTTATTGTGGCATTTGCTTTTTACACATTGTATTTAAGGCTGACGATGAAAAAACGGATCTTTAAGGAGAGAAAATCAGGTGGCTGATATCTTATTTTACCTATCATTAATACTGATTTGGATCATGCTCCTATATCATATGTTTCTGATGCAGGGAGGCTTTCAGCACTATTTAACTTACGAAAAAGTGCTGCCTAAATGGACGAAACAAGGGAAAGATCTGCCGACCGTCAGCATTCTCATTCCAGCACATAATGAAGAAGTGGTCATTCGGCAGACGCTAAAAGCCATGGTCCAGTTATCCTATCCCAAACACCTTCTTGAAATCATTGTGATTAATGACAATTCCTCTGATTGTACAGGGGAGATTGTGCAATCATTTAGTGAGCAATACGATCATGTCCATCTGATTGAAACAAAGCCGCCATTTGCAGGGAAGGGGAAATCTACTGCACTGAATGAAGGCTTGAAGGCTTCGACAGGAGACGTTATTTGTGTATACGATGCAGATAATATGCCTGAAAAGAAAGCCGTCTACCATTTGGTTCTTGGATTATTGAATGATCCTAAAGCAGGTGCTGTTGTCGGGAAATTCAGGGTCATCAATGCAGCCAAAAACCTCCTGACAAAATTCATTAACATAGAAACGATCTGCTTCCAGTGGATGGCGCAAGGCGGGAGATGGAAATGGTTTGGCATTGCGACAATACCAGGCACCAACTTTGCGATCCGTCGGCACATTTTAGAAGAGCTTGGCGGCTGGGATGTCCATGCACTAGCTGAAGACACTGAATTAACGATTCGTGTGTATAACCTGGGCTATGTGATTCGGTTCTTTCCTGCTGCGATTACATGGGAACAAGAGCCTGAAACATGGAAAGTCTGGTGGCGGCAACGAACACGCTGGGCTAGAGGCAACCAATATGTTGTGCTCAAATTTTTAAGACAGTTTATGAAATTAAAACGAAAACGAATGATTTTCGATTTATTTTATTTTTTCTTTACGTATTTCTTATTTTTCTTTGGTGTACTGCTCTCCAACGGCATTTTTATCTTAAACTTATTCGTTGATCTTCACTTATCTGTGGGAGCTGTGGCACTCATCCTATGGGGGTTAGCCTTCTTCCTCTTTTTAACAGAAGTGATGATTACGTTAAGCATAGAGAAAACAGAGCTGACCAAACAAAACATTCTCATTGTGATTCTCATGTACTTTACCTATTCCCAAGTATGGATTGCGCTTGTTGTGTACTCCTTATGTGTAGAGGCGAAAAGCCGATTATTGAAACAAGAAGTGAAATGGTACAAAACCGAGCGTTACAATCAACAACAAAAGAAAAGCGGGTGACATATTGAAATCGTTAAAATGGTTGATTTATATATTAGGATTATCCTTAGCGATCCAGCCTTTTTTCATGGCAGGTCAAGCAATGGCGCAATCCAACCGAGTTCAAGTCAAAGATGAGTGGATTCATTCTTCAAAAGAAAATAAAACAAAAACGCAGCATCTATCAGAAGACGTAGTGACCTTATATGGACAAGAAGACCGCACTGAATTTACCTATCAAGTGGATCAGGAAAAAACAGAGTCAAGCACATTGACGTTAAATATAGAGGCTTCACCATTATTGATTTCACCTTCTTCATTCACTGTTATGATTGATGGAGAGATCGAAAAGACCATCCCTGTATCAGGGAAAAACCAGAAGAAGTCGATTCAAATCAAGTTGAACAAAGCACAATTGAAAAAAGGTGCTCACCACATTCAGGTCACATTTTATGGTGTCTTAAAAGAAGGCGTGTGTATCAACCAAGAGACACCTGCTAATTGGCTAAAAGTGTATCCTGAAAGTGAACTTGTATTCAAAGGAATTCAAAAGAAAGACCTCGCATTAGACAACTTTCCATCACCTTTTATTCAAACGGGTGATCAGAAAGAACAGACAGACATTGTCATTCCTAATTCACCGGATGGAGCTGAATTAGAAGCAGCCATCAAAGTATACCGTACGTTGAAAAACAAAGATCGCCAAAAAGAGATCAAACTTATCCAAGAAAAGGACATCAAGCAAGTGACGCACCCAACGATTGCTGTGGGAGCTAAAGGAAGCTGGGATGGACGGATGAAAACGATTGAACAAGGTGCAGGAATTAAAACGAAAAGCAGTCATCTTACGTTAGCGATGAGAACTTTGACAGCAAAGAAAACAGAACAGCCCATTTTATTTGTGACAGCGGAAAAACCTGTGACAATTGCTGAAAAAATCAACGTTCTAACTCAGTCAGCATTAACGGGTCAACTGACTGGAACGGACTTACTGATTCAAAAGACTGCAGCTCAAACGTCTAAACCATCTCACAAGATTCGTTTGAAAGATTTTGGCGGAGATGATGTCACGGTTGGGACCAACAAGACGGCATCCGACCACTACTATTATCCGAAAGCGCTACTGGCTAACCAAAAATCTGGTGCAAAGCTCAATCTTTCATTCAAAAAATCTGATACAGCAGCAAGCAAAACAGAACGGTTAACTGTTATGATCAATGACGAACCGCACGACGTACCCTTAACAAAACTAGGCAACAAAGATACGAATGGATTCTATCATGTCTCGATTCCAGTAGATTCAAAGATACTTCAAAAAAATGAATATATTGATTTGCAATTTGTCACAAGTGGTTTTAAAAACATGGAATCCTGCAGACATACGGATGAAGAAGGCTGGATATTCATTGACAAAAATAGTTCTCTTCAAATACCAGAAGGAACAATGAGTGAAAAGCCAGATTTAGCCGCATGGCCGCTCCCGTTCAGTTCGAAAAATACATTGATCATCATACCAGATCAAATCAAACGTGAAACAATCAATCAAATGACCATGTTGACGGAATCTTTTAGTCAGCCAGAAGTAGCTCAATATCATTTAATGAAAGCTTCTCAAGTCACAAATGAACAATTGAAAAATCACCCTCTCATTTTCATCGGAGGCATTCAAACATTCTCTCTTCTGAAAGAAAACGCAGCCGATCTCGTTGTTCCGGTGAAAAAGGATCAGTATGATGTATCTTCTTTCGGCATGATCAACGAAACAACGGCTCGAATTGTATGGACACAGCCATCTGTTTGGAATAAAGAACAGACAATGACAGTCTTTTCAGGAATGACTGCAGCTGAAGCTAACGTGTCAAATGAAGTGATGCAATTTCTTCAAACAAATACAGAAAAAGCAACAGTTGCAATAGAGAGTAAAAACAAAGGCGTGTTTTCTAATCATCAATCCGTCAGCAGCACATCGAGCAGTCTGAAAACAAGTGAAAAACAAAGCAGCAGCGAGTCTTGGATTTACTTTGCGTGTATCGCTGCACTCATCCTTTTTGTGCTTGTGATGATTGTCTATTTCGTACGAAAAAACCGTAAAAAGACTGAGTTCTAAACGATCAAAAGACCTTGAAAAAATCTCTTTACTTTGGTGTCAAACGGGAGTATGATCTCTTTTATAAAAGACCAATCGCTGAATCATTTCGATGAGCGGGGGAACCAATTGTGGTGGTATAAAACACCACGTGGGGTGAATCCTTTTAAGGTAGGGCAAAATCTCATGCGCCCGAATCCGTCAGCTAACCTCGTAAGCGTTAAAGAGAGCAAAGACCAACCTGTGATCTAAACAATAGGCACAGGGGCATTCTATTGCCTCTGTGTCTTTTTGGCGATCCAAAATTTTGTAACTCAAATCGTTTGACACTAAAGGAGCGGGCAACACATGTACAGTTTGATGAAGCGTATTTTAATTGGTAAACCATTAAAATCACAGGCAGCAGGAGAACAAAAACTATCAAAAATCAAAGCTTTGGCATTATTGTCATCAGACGCATTGTCGTCAGTCGCATACGGTACAGAACAAATCTTGATTGTTCTATCAGTTGTCAGTGCGGCAGCGTTTTGGTACTCACTCCCGATTGCAGGTTGTGTATTAATTCTTTTAATGGCGTTAATTCTATCTTACCGCCAGATTATTTATGCTTATCCAGAAGGCGGCGGGGCGTATGTCGTCTCCAGCAGAAACTTAGGTGAAAAACCAGGGCTGGTTGCTGGTGGATCATTACTCGTCGATTACATTTTAACCGTAGCAGTGAGCATTTCTGCTGGGACCGATGCGATCACATCGGCTTTTCAAGCTCTATATCCATATCATGTCATGATTTCAATCGTATTAGTTCTAGTGATTATGGTGTTAAACCTTCGTGGACTGACAGAGTCGGCATCTATTTTGGCTTATCCTGTGTACCTATTTGTCTTTTCATTGCTCATTTTAATTGGAGTGGGCGGGTTTAAACTATTAACAGGGCAAGTGCCGCCAGCACCTGAACATACAGCATTTGGCACACATGTATCAGGCATCACGTTATTTCTTTTATTAAAGGCATTTTCGTCTGGCTGTTCTGCTTTAACTGGTGTTGAAGCGATTTCTAATACAATTCCATCCTTTAAAAAACCAGCTGCACAAAATGCAGCGAGAACTTTATTGATGATGGGGGGATTACTGGCCGTTCTATTTGTAGGAGTGACATTGCTTGCGTTTGGTTTTGGCATCTCGCCAAAGCCAGAAGAAACGGTTGTGTCACAAATTGCATCAGACACATTTGGACGGACATTTTTCTACTATGTCATTCAGGCTGTCACAGCTTTAATTTTAATATTAGCGGCAAACACAGGCTTTTCAGCTTTTCCATTATTGGCTGTCAACTTAGCAAAAGATAAATATATGCCGCGCATGTTTACAGTGAGAGGAGATCGGCTTGGTTATTCCAATGGTATTATCTTTTTAGGTGTAGCTTCTATGCTGCTCATTTGGCTATTTGATGGGAAAACGGAACACCTCATTCCACTTTATGCTGTCGGTGTGTTTATTCCATTTACCTTGTCTCAGACAGGTATGTGTGTAAAGTGGATTCGTGAAAAACCACAGGGATGGAAAGTGAAAATGCCTATCAATATCGTGGGAGCACTTATTTCATTTACGGTTTTCATGATTCTCATTTTGACCAAGTTTCACCTTGTATGGCCAGTATTTGTTTTCATGCCAATTGTTCTATTTATTTTTCATTCTATTAAGAAACATTATCTGTCTGTTGGAGAACAATTGCGTTTATTGAATGAAACCGAGCCTGTCGAAATCAAAGGAAATGTGGTCATCGTCCCAATAGCAGGTGTCACACGTGTCGTCGAACAATCTGTGCAATATGCAAAATCCTTATCAGACCAGGTCATAGCGGTTCATGTATCGTTTGATAAAGAGAAAGACAAGAAAATTGAAGCTGATTGGGAAAAGCTGAATAGTGATGTGCGTCTTGTGATTTTACATTCGTCTTATCGAAGTCTCATTCACCCGCTTGATAAATTTCTTGAAACGATTGAAGCGAAAGCAAATGCACATCAATATAGAGTGATGGTGCTCGTCCCTCAATTTATTCCGAAAAAAAGATGGCACACCATTTTGCATAATCAATCTGCTTTCTTATTAAGATTCCGTTTATTATGGAAACGGGATATTGTTGTCGCCACTCTTCCATATCACTTTAAAAAGTAGCAAGAGCAAGTTGAAACGTTTGATCAAAAGGGTGCGGTGGTATGGAGTAAGAAAAAAGGAGTTTTCTCACATGCCGCAAAGAACCGCAGGAAAAGAAGTAACAGCGCTACTGGAAGAGTGGGGCGTGAAACATATTTATGGAATGCCCGGCGACAGTATTAACGAATTAATCGAAGAACTAAGGCATGAATCAAGCAAAATTCAATTTATACAAACAAGACATGAAGAAGTGGCAGCACTTTCAGCAGCAGCTGATGCGAAACTAACAGGCAAACTTGGTGTTTGTTTATCAATTGCTGGGCCAGGTGCTGTCCACTTATTAAATGGACTATACGATGCAAAAGCGGATGGTGCACCTGTATTAGCGATAGCAGGGCAGGTTGCCTCAACTGAAGTAGGCAGAGATGCATTTCAAGAAATCAAATTAGAGCGGATGTTTGACGATGTTGCTGTCTTTAATCAGCAAGTACAAACAGCAGAAGCTCTGCCTGACTTATTGAATCAAGCCATCAAAGCTGCTTATACCCATAAAGGGGTGGCGGTTCTCACTGTCTCAGATGATTTATTTTCTCAGAAAATTAAGCGGAGTCCCGTTTATACATCTCCTCTTTATGTAGAGGGAGATGTGCGGCCGAAGAAAGATCAACTGCTAAAGGCTGCTCAACTCATTAACAATGCGAAGAAGCCAGTCATCTTAGCAGGAAAAGGATTAAGAAATGCTAAAGAAGAGCTTCTTTCGTTTGCAGAAAAGGCAGCTGCACCAATCGTCATTACACTTCCTGCAAAAGGTGTTGTTCCAGACAGGCATCCATACTTTTTAGGGAACCTAGGTCAGATCGGGACGAAGCCTGCATATGAAGCGATGGAAGAGTGCGATTTATTAATCATGCTTGGAACCTCCTTCCCATATAGGGATTACTTACCGGAAGACACACCTGCCATTCAATTGGATATCAAATCGGATCAGATCGGTAAAAGGTATCCAGTAGAAGTGGGGATTGTAAGTGACAGTAAAAATGGTCTTCATGAACTAACCTCTTATATTGAATATAAAGAGCAGCGCGGTTTCCTTGAAGCTTGTACAGAGCATATGATGAAGTGGCGAGAAGAAATGGATAAGGAAAAATCTATTGCCACATCACCGCTTAAACCGCAGCAAGTCATCGCTAGATTAGAAGAAGCGGTAGATGATGATGCCATTCTTTCAGTTGATGTCGGTAATGTGACGGTATGGATGGCACGTCATTTCGAAATGAAACAGCAGGATTTCATTATTTCCAGCTGGCTTGCCACAATGGGCTGTGGTTTACCTGGCGCAATATCAGCTAAATTAAACGAACCAAACCGCCAAGTCATTGCTGTCTGTGGTGACGGAGGCTTCACAATGGTGATGCAAGATTTTGTGACGGCGGTAAAATATAAACTGCCAATTGTCGTTGTGATCTTAAACAACAACAACCTTGGTATGATTGAATATGAACAACAGGTAAAAGGCAACATCAACTATGGTATAGAGCTGGAAGATATTGATTTTGCAAAATTTGCAGAAGCATGCGGTGGTAAAGGAATCTCGGTGTCATCACATGAAGAACTAGCACCAGCCTTTGATCAAGCACTTCAAGCTGAGAAACCTGTGATCATTGATGTTGCGGTGTCCAATGAACCACCGTTACCTGGTAAAATCACTTACACACAAGCAGCGGGCTTTAGTAAATATTTATTGAAAAAATTCTTTGAAAAAGGTGAGCTGGATATCCCTCCACTTAAGAAAAGCCTTAAACGTTTTTTCTAAACAGCAGGTAGTCGGTCCTCCAATTAGGGGGACTGACTTTTTTGTTGAACAAGGAAAAACATTTCAATTGTCACTTGTTTTCTTTTGTATAAAAATATACAGACTGGATTTTTGTAACTTAAAGCCTATTTTTCCAATTCGATGAGAAAGGTAAAATAGACTTTATGATCAATAATGGAGGGAGTGGATTTTTCTGGGTAAGATACTTGATGCAAAAGCACTAACCAGTGCCATGGATACAAGGGCGAAACACTATCAGGCACTCCGTGAAGAAATGGTTGATTTAAAAAAAGCGCTACAGGGCGTGGCGAATCTAGGTGATGACTTCACTGGAAAAGGTGCCGATAATATTAAAAGCTTCTACAAAGAGCTCGCAGGAAATGTGGACATGTTCATCAGCTTTATTGATAAGCAAAAAGCCTTTCATGAAGGTGTTTCTGGAACGCTTGATGATACAAACTTTGGCGGCGATACCTTTGTAGAAGAACACTTTTTAGACAACGCTGTACATATGGGAATCAAGAATGCGAAAAGCATCGTGAAGGATCAAAAAAAGGCACTCAAAACGATTTTTCAAGATATTGATGACCTCATTTCTCTGGAGGTATTTGATAGTAAAACCTTTGACGAAAAGATTGCAGATGCGGAAGATGAACGCAAGAAAACGGTTAAAGATTTAATAGAACTTGATCAAAATCTAAAAGATGAATATGCTTTGTCAGAAACGGAGCAGCAAGCTACAATGGCATTGTACGCTGAAATGATGAATGCGACAAATGACGGAAAATCCATTTCGCCTATGAATTTTGACAAGAGAGCGTATCAAAATAGCGAAATCTACAAGGCAAAAAGCGATATTGAGAAGCAAACTTCTGAATATCTAAAAATCAAAAAAGATCAAGAAGAAGCCCGCGAGATCGCAAAGGAACAGGAAGCGCTCGCCAACCGTCCTTGGTATGAAAAAGCCCTTGATTACGGTGGGAATATCGTTAATGAGCTGACAGGCGTGAACGATGCAAAACGTGCCGCAACAGGTGTCGATCCGATCACAGGTGAAGAACTCACCGCAGGACAGCGAGTCGCCGCAGGCGGCATGGCAGCAGCAGGCTACATCCCGATTGTCGGCTGGGCAGGACGTATTTTCAAAGGCGGAAAAGCCGTCTATAAAACGACTCAAGCCACGTCTGCCGCAGTTAGAGCAGTCGACATTTACAAGACATCACAGAAGTCTTTCGATGCGTTGAAAACATCACAAAAAGGCTTATACGGTCTTACTGCGACCAACGGCTTCAGCGAAGCGATTACGGGTCGAGACATGTTTGGAAATAAAGTCTCGAAAGAACAGCAGGAAGCGAGTATGAATGCGGCTCTGGGGATGCTTTTACCGTTTGGTGCAAAAGGGTTTCATGGTAAGATGGGAATCAAGAAAGGTGAGAAAAATCCTTTATCTCCAGGTAATGGATTAGCTACACATGAATCCAGAGGTGGGCACTTAATAGAGAGGCATGTTGGGAAAACAGATGAAGAACTATTAGAAAGGCTGAAAAGTAATCCTAAAATCACGGGTTCTTCTACTTTTAACGATAGAATGACAGCAGAAAGAGTTGCTGATTCAGTTCTGGGTGATCCTAAGAGTGTTGATAAAATACAAAAGTGGTTATCCGACCCCAACAGTAGACCTACATTACCATTAAAATATAAGGGTGATGGAGAGGTAATTGGAAGAAGTGTTTCGAGAAATTCAGAAGTAGTTGAGAATGTTACAAATGCAAAAATTATACTGAAAAAAGATGAGAATGGTGGTTTTATTTTAACAGGATACCCTGTTAAATAGAAAGAAGGATGATAAAATGAATGAGAGTTACAGTTATTTAGAGGAGTTAGAAGATTTTTTAGGTGGGACATTTCATCAGGATATCGATTCACCAGAAGAAGCGTTAGAGGAGTTTATTCATGAAGCTACTAAAGAATGTCTGCTATCTACTATAAAGGATTGTCAGGATTTTTTGAATGGTACTTTAACAATTGAAGAAAAAGAAAGTTTTATCGAAAATAATGCAGAAATCTATTTTCCGGCGATCTCATTAAACCCTATACAGTGGTTTAATAAAATAATAGAGGAAATGAAAGAAGCAGTGAAAGTGAAGTAACAAAATGATCCTTGATCGGCCAATGCCTTTCAAGGATCATTTTGTGTATATTGGCCTTCATACCGAGAAAAAGCCGACAAAAAGGGGGATAAAATGGGGACCTTTTTTCCTGTGTGAATCATTGTATGCTTAAGACAAGCAAAACGAATATTTTGTCCAGAAGGAAGAACCTGCGGACGCTGATCATTGAGCACTTTAAGTGCCTTGATTGGTGTCCGCTTTTTTTATTGGGAGACGCGCCTTTCCCGTATCAATGGCGTATCTGGATACGGAACAAAGGTGTTGAGGATTGTGGCCATACGAGAGGGACATTCTGAGCCCGGATAGCAGCTATCTGCGGCGGCCATATCGAGGACAGTTTTTCATTATATTTGATGATTGACTGTACTTGGCATCCTCTCGGAGTGTAGTCATCATTGCAAAATCTATTTAAGTGAATAGCGTAAGTTGGTGTTAAATGTAAATAAGTGGAAAGAATTATTCTCAGCATGCTTTGGAAAGAATGGCACCTGATAGTCCTGAAGTAAAAGCTACTTTAACAAGTAGAGCAATTAAAAAAGCTGAAGAATTAGGGTTTAAACCACAAACAAAAGAATTTAGTGATTTCATCAAAAAATATGTTGATTCAAGAAATATTCCACCTTCAGTTATTGAAGACGCTATAATGAATACGAAAAAGATACCTGGTAATAGAAGTGGAACGTTTGTTCATGAAACACTGGATGTTAAAGTTATTATAAATGAAGCAGGCGATGTTATCACAGTTATACCGAAATAATTAATAAAAGGATGAATACGAATGTTTATTAAGTATGATGAATATGATCTATTAGAACTTTTTCAAAGTGAGCCGGTGAGTATAACAGGCAATATAGATGATGGAGAATTAATTTATACTTACAAAGATGACCAAAATTTCAAGGTGATTTTAACTTTAGATGTATATAAGCAAACGAGTAGTCTAAGTATTACATTTAATGATTCTATTGATTTTAATAATGTAACAAGTATAAAAAAAGATGAAAAAGCTATGGTAATGAACGTGGACGAAGAAGAGAGGTTAAAAGTTAAATTTTATAAACAAGTTGGAGTGGAGTTACTTTAAAATAGCCTTATTGTATTAGAAAGAAATATAAAACAATTATGATATTCTCTCAGATAAATCAGTAGGTGAAGTAGTTGTTACTTCTAAATATAATGTTATTGTTATCATACTTTGACTGGCTATATGCCTTTCAAGGTTTTTGTGTTTATTGGCCTTCATACCGAGAAAAAACCGATAAAATGGGGATTTTTTTTCCTGAGTGGATCATCGTATGATAGAGACAAGCAAAACGAACGCATTGAGCACTATTGAGAAGCAAACTTCTGAATATCTAAAAATCAAAAAAGATCAAGAAGAAGCCCGCAAGATCGCAAAGGAACAAGAAGCGCTCGCCAACCGTCCTTGGTATGAAAAAGCCCTTGATTACGGAGGAAATATCGTCAATGAACTGACAGGCGTGAACGATGCAAAACGCGCCGCAACGGGCGTTGATCCGATCACAGGTGAAGAACTCACCGCAGGACAGCGAGTCGCCGCAGGTGGCATGGCAGCAGCAGGCTACATCCCGATTGTCGGCTGGGCAGGACGCATTTTCAAAGGCGGAAAGGCTGTCTATAAAACGACTCAAGCCACGTCTGCCGCAGTTAGAGCAGTCGACATTTACAAGACATCACAGAAGTCTTTTGACGCCCTGAAAACATCTCAAAAAGGCTTATATGGACTCACCGCAACAAACGGCTTCAGCGAAGCGATTACGGGTCGAGATATGTTTGGAAATAAAGTCTCGAAAGAACAGCAGGAAGCGAGTATGAATGCGGCGCTAGGGATGCTTTTACCGTTTGGGGCGAAAGGGTTTCATGGGAAGATGGGGATTAAAAAAACAAGTGGTTTAAGTAAAATACCTGAAAATAGCATTAAACATTCTAATAAAGGAGATTTCACAACAAACCCTAAAACAGGGGATATTTCAAAAATGAAGGGTGGAGGACACGGACAACACAATATAAAATTCTTACAAGAAAATAATATAGAATATAATATAAATAAAGTATATGAGAACGGTGTTAGGATAGGGAATGTGCCTGGTCATAAGGTGAAAGCAAAACGAACAGGTTCTAACCAATCTTGGTTCCCAGAAAACTGGACAGAATCTGATATTGCGGCAGCGGGTGCCAAAATTGTTGAGTCACCTGATTTTTCTAAAGTGGAAAATGGAGTGGCTATCTTTGGTGAATATAAAGGAGTAAGAGTTGGAGTTATTAAAACCAATGGAGAAGTAGGAACTATTTTTCCGGATGCTACAAAACAACCTTAATGTGGAGGATCAAGATGGACATTGAAAATACATTAAATAGAGTATTAGATAAAAGAAAAAAATTAGATTTAAATGATGATTACGGTATACAGAAGAGTTGGGATGAAATAATAGAAATTCTCGGAGAAAACGAAGAGAGAACGTTGGAATATTTAGATCGTTGCAGTAAAGAAGATTTATATTGGATAAGTGAAGTGTTTGAAGACATATCAGAAGTTTTACAAAGTAAGGAATTAATTAAATGTTTGCGTAGGTTGGATAAAAAATATCCTGAATTAGAGATGAAACAAGATATTGATCTAGCAGAAAGCTATATTGAAGATTAAATTTTATGATCTATTTAACTAATAATAATATGTTAATCTAATCCAATCACCACAAAAAAGGAGAATCAGCCATGCTATGGATTTTCACACAAAACCAGCAAAGTCTGGTCCACGTCAATGAAGTCACAGTACAGGGTAAAAAAATTGAAGGGATCATGGGAAATGATTCTTGGACAAAAACTCTCGGCAAGTATGACTCAAGCGATCGAGCAGCAGAGATTCTGCAAGACATTGTGAAGACGGTTGAAGAAAATCAAGGTGCATCTATTACATACCGAATGCCTCATCAATAAAAAAGAAACCACCTTTTCCTAATGGAAAGGTGGTTTCTTTTTTATGAAGGTGTTTTGGTAAAGGCTAAAAATAACGGAATGCCTGTGCCGACAAGTGTTGTGGCAAATAGAAACATACCGCAAATGAATAGAAAGTGACTGGCTGAAAAGACGAGTGCCAGAATGAGAAATACGATGCTGAGTCCTGCCATGCTATAGGATGGGACAAAGCGGCGTTTGTATGTGGCTTTCTTTGTTAGGAATGAGAAGAAAATGCCAAATAATAAAGGGACAATCCATAAGTAAAATAAAATAATAAGAGACATACATCATACCTCGATTTTTTCCTTCTATTTTATCAGATGCCAATCACAACGGATACTACAAAGCTTCACTTTGTAAAATAGTTCATCCAATCGACACAATTAAGTAGGCTGATTGATCGAATTCGTTTTTTGTTTCATATATTCAGGCTGTAAAAGTGCGTACACACAGTGATCGGCAAAGTGGTCGCCCAGCCATTCACATTGTCTTAATATGCCTTCAAGTGAAAAAGATAAACGCTCTGCGATGCGTCTGCTTTTTTGATTATCAACAGCGGCCCTTATTTCAATGCGGTGCAGACCGCACTCTTCAAATAAATAGTGAATGACCGCTTTGCATGCTTTTGTCATGATGCCTTTTCCTTGATAGCCTTCCCCGAGCCAATAGCCAATGGAAACCGTCCGATTAATCCAATGAATTTGGTGGGTGCCAATGATACCAACGAGTTCTCCATGTGACCAGATTCCAGCTTGAAAACCATTGTTTTGCAAAGCTTGCTGCATGGCACCTTGAATAAACGCCATGCTATCTTCTTCTGTCTGCGTCGAATCGACCCATAGCATCCATTCACGTAAGTGCTCTCTTGAGCGTTGGATGAGCAGATACAGACTTCTCGCGTCTCTTGGTTCAAGTAGCCGCATGGATAGATCTTGATCCTGATAAAAAAACATGTGATCACATCCTCTCAAGGGAAATTCTACCACAACCCGATATAAAAGACAGCCTGATCACTGTCTTTTACATAAACGTATCCACAATTAAAAACAGATTAAGTGCGACAACAAGAGCTGCTATCACCCAAGATATTCCGGTCACCCAGCGAGCATTCGTCAAATCGCCCATAATTCGTTTTTTACTTGTAAACAAAATGAGCGGAATTAAAGCAAACGCAATGCCAAAGGATAAGACCACTTGACTCATCACAAGCGCAGATGTCGGATTGACCCCAGATGCAATGATCGCAATAGGGGGAATGATGGTAATCAGCCGGCGGACATACAGCGGAATTCGGTACTGAATAAAACCTTGCATGATAATATCGCCTGACAGTGTACCGACAGAAGAACTGGAAAGTCCGGCTACAAGCAGACCTACACCAAATAAGATCGCTGATACAGGACCTGCGAGAGTGCCAAAATGCTGAAATGCTACATCTAAATCCTCAACAAAAAGACCATTTTTAAAAAATAAAGCAGCTGCTACAATCAACATGCTGGCATTGATAGCGCCAGCAACTACCATCGCAATGAGGATGTCTAAAAACTCAAAACGAAAAATCAGCTTTTTCTCTTTTTCCGTTCTGCCGACAACTCTTCTTTGCGTTAAGGCTGAATGGAGATAGATCGCATGCGGCATCACCGTAGCGCCTAAAATACCAGCGGCAAGCAGTACGCTGTCTGTCCCTTCAAACCTTGGAATGAACAGTCCACCGGCGACACTTGCAAGATCAGGTTTAGCCACAAAGGTTTGTACAGCGAAAGCAATCACGACAACAAACAGCATGCCGGTAATTCCTGCTTCTAACGCTCGATAACCTCGTCTTTGGAGTTCTAAAATGGCAAAAGAACCGATCGCTGCAATAATCGATGCTTCAAGCAGCGGGATACGAAAGAGTAAGTATAAACCAAGGGCAGCCCCGATAAATTCGGCTAAATCTGTGGCGATAATGACGAGTTCGCCCTGAATCCATAAACCAATCGAGACTGGTTTTGGAAACTCTTCTCGAGCAATTTCAGGTAAATTTTTCCCTGTTGCGATTCCAAGCTTTGCAGACAAAGACTGGATGAGTAAGGCCATGAGATTGGATATGAGAATGACCCATAACAGAAGGTAGCCATATTTCGAGCCAGCCGCAATGTTGGTCGCAAAGTTTCCTGGATCAATATAGGCAATGGCTGCGATAAAAGCAGGCCCGAGAAAAGGAAGGAGCCTTCTAAATCCCTTCACCTTTCCTTCAAGTGCACGCTCCGCTGCCACTGACATGTGGGCCTGTGCCTCGATGTATTTGTTTGTCATATGTCATCACCTAGATTCTACAAAGTTTTGCTTTGGCACAAAAAGTTTCCTCGATGCAATTTTTAATCATCATATGCCCATCTTTATGAAAAGTCAACTATCTGAACTAATAGGTTTGTTTATCATATGTAAGTGAAAAAAATAGATACCTTGTCAATCAACACATAAAAAACACCGCCTCTTATCTTAGGCGGTGCATCCTCTGCTTCCTCTTCTTTTGTATCGTTTTTTAAGAAACCCTTGATCCAACGCTGCGGAAGATCAAGCTTAAAATAATGACAAAAATGGCTGCTCCTAAGATCGCTGGAATGATCGCAAATCCTGCCAGACTAGGACCCCACGTTCCAAGTAATCCATGACCAATCCAAGCACCTGCAAGCCCGGCAATCATTGAACCGATCCAGCCTCCTGGTACACTGCCTCCAGCGAGTGCACTCCCAATGAGACCAATGACAATCGCCACAACTAATGAAATCAGAAATCCTAACATGTTGATCACTCCTCTTTTGTTTGTTTACTAAGCAATAACCGTTTTAAAAGAGATTAAAACCTTTCGGAACCACTTCAATGTTCGATACGTATGATGGACAAGGATTGTGTATAATAACAGACATATACTTGAACGGCATCTAAGGAGGCAAATGGCATGGAGGAAAGAGAGTGGCTAAAAGCACAATTAAAAGAGATTGAAAAGTGGGAGAAAGACCAGCAAAAGGTATGGTTTTGGGAGAAACTCAGCCGGCTTCCATTTCAAATGCTGGACAAGCTGACCCCTGCCTTTATTCAAAAGAAAATCGGTGTGTTATTAGATGAGATGGGGCACTACATTCAATCAGGCGGTGTCTATTTGACGTCAGAGAAAGGCATTATTCATCAATTTCAAAAGAAATGTGCCGATGAATCGATTTCGCGTATTGAAGATATTGAGGCGGCTCCGATCGAGGTCATGGATGCCATTAGTGATCAGATGGGGAAAAACCGAACAAACCTCGCCACTGTGCAAGGTGCGACGACAGGTGTCGGAGGTATGTTTACATTAGCGGCAGATATTCCGGCTGTCCTCGGTCTCTCTTTAAAAACATTACAGGATATCGCCGTCACCTATGGCTATGATCCGAAAAATAAAGAAGAACGAGTCTTTATCATTAAATGTTTACAGTTGAATTCTGCTGACGTTGTTGGGAAAAAATCAATATTAAAAGAGCTGAAGAGCTATCATGCATCAGAAGGGAAGCACGAAAACATGATCTCTCAAATTCAAGGATGGCGTGAGGTCGTATATAACTACCGTGATTCGTTTGGCTGGAAGAAGCTGTTTCAACTTGTCCCAATTGCGGGGATTTTGTTTGGTGCAGCGTCCAACCGCTCACAGTTAAAAGGAATTGCCGAAACAGGCATCATGCAATATCGAAAGCGCAGAATATTAACAAGATTAGAGGAGCTCGCTCAGCAAGAACAGCGTGACTCCGGCGCATAAAAAAATCCCTTTCTCGAAGGGATTTTTTATTTGGTCTCAGCATCTTCATCAAACGCTTGAATCGGAGAATATTCATAGCGTGCCCGGAGCTCGCGGATTTGTTTGATCAAGGTGGAACCGATGATCCTTTCTGCTTCATCATACAAAGGATCGAGCGCTTTCATCCATTTTTGCCGCTCTGCTGGTGTTAATTCGTGTATGGCAATTGGAGATTCGCGTTTAATTTCCTCCAGTTGATCCTTGTTCATTTGTTCGGCATGTTTTTCGTTCCATGCCGTTGTTTCTTCCATCGCTTCGAGTAAAATTCGCTTCGTCTCAGGTGTTTGACGATCAAAAAAGGATTGATCTGTTAAGACGACATACCCTAAATACCCGTGATTACTGATCGTCATATAGTCTTGTATATGATAGAATTTTTTTGAATAAATATTTGAAATTGTATTTTCTTCACCGTCTACTTTTTTTGTTTCTAGCAGCTGAAACGTTGAATTAAACGATTCCTGATAGGGTTTTGCACCAAGAAGCTTGAATTGCTTTTCAATCATGTCACTTTGCATAATACGGAGAGATTGCTTTTTTAAATCACTAGGCTGCTTGATTGGGCCTTTATTCGAAGTGATTTGCTTAAAGCCATTTGTCCAGTAGGCCATTCCCTTTAGTCCGTCTTTTTGCAGTGTGCCGAACAGTCTCTGTCCAATCGCACCATGTAACCCTTCTTGGACAGCATCGTAGTTAGAAAAGGCAAAGGGCAGATCAAGTGCCAGCCATTCAGGGGACAGCATGCCGAGCTTTGACGTAGACGGAGCAATAAATTGAACTTGATTCTCTTTTAGTGCATTAATTTCTTCGATATCAGAATAAAGACTCCCGTTTGAAAAGATTTGAATGCTGATCCTGCCGTCGGATTTTTCATGAACAAGCTCAGCAAATTTCTTTGCAGCCAGCCCTTTTGGGGTATTATCTGCGACAACATGGCTGAATTTGAACACAAGCTGATCCTTCAGCCCAGTCTGTTCATCGTCGAAGGTCGTCGCTGATTTAGGCATCATATGATAAAAACCAAAGTATAAAGCGGTTACAAAACCGATGATGAGCAATAGCGTATAGGCGAGTAAATTCTTCATGCGTCAGATCCCCCTTATGTCAAGGATACTTGACAGAGGAAGAATTCGTAAAGATACAGGTGAAAAAATGATGAGAAATCGACTGAAATTACAACAATTATCTATTAGATGGAAGCTCACCATCCTCACATATTTCGTTGTCATTTTTGCCCTTTTAATCGGAGGAATTGTTCTGGTCGGGGGAATTCAGCAAACAGAGGAACGAGAACTTCGAAAAAGGCTCATGAACACGGCAAGAACAGTAGCTGAGATGAATGAGGTAAAGCAGGCGTTGGATGATCAGACAAAGGAGCGTGCGCGGTTGCAGCATGCCATTGAAGAGATTCGGATTATCCAAGATGCTGACTACATTGTTGTCATGGATATGGATCACGTGCGATTGACACATCCAGTGAAAACAAGGATTGGCCAGCGCTCTGAGGGGACAGATGAAGAACCTGCCTTTGCAGAGCATATCTATTTCTCAGAAGCACAGGGAGAGCTTGGCACAGCCATTAGAGCTTTTTATCCAGTAAAGGATGAAAAATTTAACCAAACAGGGGTTGTACTAGTCGGAAGAACATTGCCGAGTATGGCAGATATATTAGGAGAAATGAAGCAGGATATCCTCATGATCCTTCTGCTCACGCTCAGCTTCGGGCTTGTCGGTTCATTTTTGCTCGCCCGTCATATTAAACAGCAAATGTTTAAGCTGGAGCCGCATGAGATTGTCAGAATGCTAGAGGAACGCACCGCTACTTTTCATTCCATTAATGAAGGGGTCATTGCCATTGATAACCAGCACATGATCACCATTTTTAATGAAAAAGCAAAGCAAATTTTCAGCGTGACAGGTGATGTCGTGGGCCGAAATATTTGGGATGTGCTGTCAGATACAAGGCTTCCAGAAATCATTGACCGTGCAGAACCCGTCTACAATGAAGAAATTCATATGAGCGGAAAGCGGATCATGAGCAGCCGAATCCCAATTGTGATGAAAAAGAAAATCATCGGAGCGGTTGCTATTTTTCAGGACCGGACAGAGGCGGCCAAATTGGCGGAGGAATTAACCGGGGTGAAGAACTTCGTTGATGGCCTGCGGGTGCAAAATCATGAACATATGAATAAGCTTCATACAATTGCGGGATTAATTCAGCTGGGGAAAGCCGATCAAGCACTCGATTTAGCGTTTCAAACGACCGAAGAGCAGGAGCATGTGACGGACTTTCTCCACCGTGTGATACAGCATGATGCAGTTGCTGGTTTATTGATGAGCAAGATAAGAAGGGGCAAGGAGCTTGGAATCAAGGTTGAAGTAGATGAAAACAGCAGTCTGCGCGATTTCCCAGAGCGGCTGGATCAGCATGATATGACGAAGCTGCTTGGCAATCTGATCGAGAACGCCTTTGCCGCGTATGATACTGTAGAAAGAGACACAAAACTCATTTCTATTAGTATTGATCAAACAGAGGATGTCCTCGCGATCTTAATTGAAGATTATGGATCTGGAATAGAAGAGGACATGATTCCTCATATTTTCGACAAAGGCTTTACTCACGGTAAAGAAGGCGGAACAGGCTACGGGCTGTATATTGTAAAAACGATTATCGACAAAGGAATGGGAAATGTAGAAGTCACATCAAGCATCGGCATTGGTACCACCTTCTCAATCGAATTCCCAATGACAATAGAGGAGAGAGACAGATGACTCAGATTAAGGTGCTATTAATTGAAGATGACCCGATGGTGCAAGAAGTCAATAGAGAGTTCATTAAGAGTGTCCCTGGCTTTCAAGTTGCGGCTGTAGCAGGAAATGGCGAGCAGGGCATCCAGCTCATCAAAGACATTCGCCCAGATCTTGTGGTGCTCGATGTGTATATGCCTAAAAAAGATGGCGTCAAAACACTGCAAGACATCAGAAAGCAAAAGATGCAGGTGGATGTGATTGTGATTTCGGCAGCAAAGGACAAAGAGACGATCGGCACCATGCTTCAAAATGGTGCCCGAGATTATATCATTAAGCCATTTAAGTTTGAACGGATGAAAGAATCTCTTGAAAGCTATAAAGCGTTCAAATCAAAAATTCGTACCGCAGCAGAATTTTCTCAAGAGATGCTCGATGATATCATACGAAAGCCTGCAGTTAAGCAGGAAGACACATGGCTTCCTAAGGGGCTGAATGTGCATACGATGAATGAAATTAAAGCCTATATGCGTCTGCAAGAAGGAGCGCAGTCTGCAGAGGAAGTCGCCAATGCACTTGGGATTGCACGTGTCACGGCACGCCGTTATTTAGACTTCCTTGTAAAAGAAGGCGAGCTGAAATTAGATATGCAATATGGCGGGGTCGGACGCCCTGTGAATAAATATATCGTACATTCTGACTAAGAGACCAAAAAGACCAAAATGTACGATATGTCCATAAGCTTCACAGCCTTTGATGAAATCGCTATCATTTACCTACAGATAACAGTTAAGCGTTTACATCAAAGGGTGAGGGAGTTGATTTTTTATGAAGAGGCTATTGAAGAACCTGACATTTCAGGTCATTGCAGCTGTCATTATCGGGATCATTGTTGGGATGGTTTGGCCAAACGTCGGGAAAGAAATGAAGCCGCTTGGTGACACATTTATTAATGCAGTGAAAATGGTCATTGCACCCATTATTTTCTTAACCATTGTTCTTGGAATTGCCAAGATGGGGGACATGAAAAAGGTTGGAAAAGTTGGGGGAAAAGCTTTTATCTATTTTGAAGTTGTGACGACACTTGCGCTTGTCATCGGACTGTTTGTGGTCAATATCATGAAGCCGGGAGCAGGTCTTGACTATAGTAAGCTTGAAAAAGGGGATGTCTCGCAATATACCCAAAATGGGGGACAGGGTATCGACTGGATGGAGTTTGTCACACACATTGTGCCATCTAACATGGTAGATGCCTTTGCAAAGGGAGATATTTTACAGGTCTTATTCTTCTCTATTTTATTCGGTGTTGCGCTCGCTGCACTTGGCGAGAAGGGGAAAGGCATCATCGAATGGCTTGATAAGCTGTCGCTTGTCTTCTTTAAAATCATTGGTTACATTATGCGTGCCGCGCCATTAGGGGCATTTGGAGCAATGGCTTATACAATTGGACACTTCGGTTTAGCTTCGATTAAACCACTGGCTAGTCTGATGCTTTCCGTTTATATGACGATGTTCCTGTTTATTTTCGTCGTGCTGAACATCATTTGTAAAATGTATGGCTTCAGCCTGTTCGGTTACCTCCGTTTTATCAAAGATGAAATTTTAATTGTTCTTGGCACAAGTTCTTCAGAATCTGTCCTGCCAAGAATGATGGATAAAATGGAACGCTACGGGTGCTCTAAGTCGGTTGTTGGACTTGTCATTCCGACAGGCTATTCCTTTAACTTAGATGGAACCTCAATCTACTTGTCCATGGCCGTGGTCTTCTTAGCGCAAGTGTTTGGGGTGGACCTATCCATCGGACAGCAGATCACGATTATCCTTGTTCTGATGCTCACATCAAAAGGAGCAGCTGGAGTCACAGGAAGCGGATTTATCGTGCTAGCTTCTACACTTGCTGCACTTCAGGTTATCCCGCTAGAAGGTCTTGCACTGCTGCTAGGGGTCGACCGTTTCATGAGTGAAGGAAGAGCAATTACGAACCTGATTGGAAATGGAATTGCTACAATTGTTGTAGCGAAAAGTGAAGGGGAATTTGACGAAGCGAAGAGTAAAACAGCGCTACAGGAAATGCGAAATATCAAGCAGGCTGTTTAGTATAAAAACAACCAAAAACCGAAACCTTATGTTCTACATGGGGTTCGGTTTTTTCTTGTGTAAAAAAAGAAAAAACATAAAAGCTTGATAAATTTAGGACGAATCGTAAGACCTCATTGACCTTTTGTTATATAATTTACAGAAAGATCCGATATAATGAATATGAGATCCAACGAAAAATAGACTTTAGTCCTGGCAGGTGTGTAACGTATGGCGGCATTTTTTAAATTGTTCGAAAAACCTGGTGTCAAGAGGTTTTCAGTATTTGTAGTATTAGCCACAGCATTATATCTATTAAGAGGAATGATGAATTTAATTCTCCTGACCTTCATTTTCACCTTTTTAATGAACCGGTTAGAAGAGGTCATAAGAGGCTTTTTAAATCGCTTCCTGAAAATAGGACAGAAATCAGTCATCACCATTTTGTACATCCTTCTAGCTGGTGGATTGACGTTTGGCGGCTTTGTGTTTGTGCCCATCATCGCTAAACAGGTGGAACAGTTATTTCATTTAGGGAAAAAGATTGCAGATCATCCACAAGATTTACCCTTCTTTGACGTCGTCACCAATGTGTTCGGAGATTTCAAAATATCTTCTTTCTTCGAGAAAGGGTTTAATTTCCTCTATACATACTTAACAGATTTCAGCACGTTCAGTATCCAGGTCATTATGTCCTTAATATTAAGCATGTTCTTCCTGTTCGAAAAGGAACGCCTCATTCAATTCATGAATAAGTTCAAAACGAGTAAAATCTCCGTGTTCTATCATGAAATTGCCTTCTTTGGACGTAAGTTTTCCAGAACATTTGGTAAGGTACTTGAAGCACAGTTCATCATTGCAACAGTTAACTGTGTCTTAACGACAATTGCGCTTGGCATTATGGGCTTCCCGCAATTATTTGGATTAGCGGTCATGGTCTTCTTGTTAGGTTTAATTCCGGTAGCGGGTGTGGTCATCTCCCTCGTTCCACTCAGCATCATTGCGTATACACTTGGAGGCGGAATGTACGTCCTATATATTGTGCTGGTGATCGTGATCATCCATGCCATTGAAGCCTACTTCTTAAATCCGAAGCTCATGTCAGCTAAAACAGAGCTCCCTATTTTCTTCACGTTTATTGTCCTGATCTTTTCTGAACACTATATTGGCATTTGGGGACTGATTATCGGCATCCCAATCTTTGTGTTTATCTTAGATATCTTGGAGGTCACGAATAAGGAAGAAAGTAATTAAAAAGTTCATATGAACCTGTTTACAATTTTCTAAAAATAAGGTATAAATAGTATGAAAATATCATATTACCACACGCTTAATCCTTCTAAAGGAATGGGGGACCCAAGTTTTTGGGGTGAATTTTTCTTATTTAAGAAAAAAGGACATCTCTTCGTCCTAACCCGTCAGCTAACCTCATCAGCGTGAAGAGAGTAGACAGTGGTACACGTATGGACACGCAGGCCCACGAGAAGACTCTCTCGTGGGCCTTTTTGACGAGGAAGGGGAGATTTTATTGAAGCTTGCGACGAAAATTATTATTGCTTTAATTGTAGGTGCAATCACAGGACTACTGCTCAACATTTTTGCTCCAAATGTATTCAAAGTGTTAGACCCTTATCTATTTACACCTCTAGGTCAAATCTTCTTAAACCTGATTAAAATGTTAGTTGTACCGATTGTCTTCTTTTCGATCACACTTGGTGTAGCAGGCCTTGGCGATCCGAAAAAACTTGGCAGAATCGGCGTAAAAACCATTACTTACTTTCTACTCACTACGACTTTTGCCATCATTATTGGCATTTCATTGGCCTTACTTATTAAGCCAGGCACATTTGGCAATTTTGATACGAAAGCGGCAGAATATTCCGCTGAGGAAGCCCCATCAATGGCAGACACACTACTCAATATTATTCCAACCAATCCAGTCCAATCTCTAGTTGAAGGAAATATGCTTCAAATTATCGTCTTCTGTGTATTTTTAGGTCTTGGCATTGCCTTGCTCGGTAAAAAAACAGAAGGTTTGCTGAAGCTGTTTGAACAAGGAAATGAATTAATGATGTATCTTGTCGGTGTTGTGATGAAATTCGCACCGTACGGGACATTCGGTTTGATCGCAACGGCAATTGGCAGTCAGGGGCTCGATGCCATGAAAGCGATGGGACTTTACTTCTCAGTCGTCTTAATTGCGCTGATCTTGCATTTCTTCCTGACCTATGGGTCAACCGTTGCCCTATTAGCTAAACGAAATCCAATGGCATTCTTCAAAGGATTTTCTCCAGCGATGGTTGTGGCATTTAGTACATCAAGCAGTAACGCAGTACTGCCAGTATCAATGGAAACAGCTCAAAAGCGTTTGAAGGTGCCAGAACCTATTTCAAGCTTTGTGCAGCCGCTAGGTGCGACCATTAATATGGATGGTACAGCGATCATGCAAGGGGTTGCGACTATTTTTATCGCACAAGTGTATGGAGTTGAATTAACCCTTGTTCAAATGCTGACAGTTGTCTTAACGGCAGTACTAGCAAGTATTGGCACAGCAGGTGTCCCAGGGGTAGGGCTCATCATGCTAGCCATGGTTTTAAATTCCGTGAATCTTCCTGTTGAGGGCATTGCGCTGATCCTTGGCATAGACCGCTTATTAGACATGGCAAGAACCGTGGTCAATATTACAGGTGACGCAGCATGTGCGGTGATTGTTTCTGAAACCGAGAAGAAACATGAGAAGGAAGCACCAACACCTAATTTATCACTGTAACAACAAAAAGGGCTGACTGGATCAGCCCTTTTTTTCGTGGAACGGCTTGTCTAGCGTGATATACTTTTTACAGGATGAGCGGCCGTAACTGCCGCCATAGGTTTTACATCAGAAGGAGGAACCACTTTGCAGTCTGCTGTTCTACACATAGAGAACGTCGATAAACAAATTGGCCGGCATCAAATTTTACAACATATTTCGATGGACATTAGGCAAGGGGAAATTGTCGGTTTACTTGGACCAAATGGGTCTGGAAAAACGACCTTGATTCGATTGATTGTTGGCTTGATGAAAAAAAACAACGGCCGGATCATCATTAATGGATATTCTCAAGATGATGATCATCTAAAGGCGATGTCATCTGTTGGGGCGATCATAGAAAATCCGGAATTTTATTCATATTTAACAGGTTTTGAAAACCTTGAGCTGTATGCGTCTATGCATGATGGAGTTTCAGAAGAGCGCATTTTTGAAGTGGTAAAAAGAGTTCGTCTGGAGCACGCCATTCACCAGAAGGTCAAAACGTATTCACTAGGGATGAAACAAAGGCTCGGGATTGCACAAGCCATTTTGCATAAGCCCAATCTGCTCATTTTAGATGAACCAACAAATGGGCTTGATCCCGCAGGAATGAAGGAGTTTCGAGAGCACTTGCAAATGCTTGTACAAGAAGAAGGTGTCTCTGTGTTATTTGCTACACATCTTTTGCATGAAGTAGAAGAGCTTTGTGACCGCATGATCATCATCCAAAAAGGACAAATCAAAGCCAATACAAACCTTCGAGACATGGAAGGAAAAGAGCAGGTGTTGATGGATATTCAGCCAGTAGAAAAGGCAGTTTCATGGCTAGATACGCAAGGATATACATATGAACAAAGGGATCAGCATGTGCTGGTTCAACTGAATAAAGACCGTGTGCCGGAGCTGAATAAACAGCTTGTCTTAGCAGAATTTGATGTACTTGAAATGACGCCTCAAAAACAATCAATTGAAGAGGCCTTTATGAAATGGACGGAAGGTGGGACGGCAGATGCTTCAACTCATCAAGAATGAACATAAAAAAATCACGAGACAAAAGATCACATTCATTGCACTTGGACTGATTGTTGTCTTTCAATTGACGATGGCTCTAGCATTGAAACGAGTCATTTCCGGGCTTGGCGGGCAAGATACAGTCGCGAACTATTTTGCTTATTCCACGAATGTTGTGTTTATTTTACAAGTGTTCGCTGTCGTGATTGGCGCCACATTGATCTCAACAGAGTTTCAAAAAAGAACCATCAAGTTCTTGTTGATCCGGCCAAAGACAAGGCTTCATATTTTCTTGGCAAAATACATCACTCTTGTGCTGATGGTCCTTTACCTGTTTGTTTTTTATTATGTGTTCGCTTTTCTTTTTGGCCTTATTTTCTTTGGTACTGATTTTGATGAAAGCACTGGGCGATTATTTCTGCACACATTTGCTGTGATTGGATCACAGTGGGTGGAAGTGGTCATGATGGCAAGCTTTGCTTTTCTGTGCTCAAGTTTGTTTAGAAACAGTCTGATTGCACTTGTGACTTCATTTTTCGTCTTATACGCGACGAAATCATTAGTGTCGATCATGTCTCTGTTAGAAAATCAGTGGGGGAAGATTCTACTTTTCGCTAATACGGACTTTACACAATACAGTTTTCAAGGTCCGCCGCTCTTTCAGGGCATGAGCCCTCTGTTTTCACTATTCATTGTAGGGGCGCATTTCGTTTTCTTTGTTGGTGCTGCTTGGCTCCTTTTTTGGAAGCGTGATGTAAATGTGTAAAAATTGTGTCAAATAACAAGAAAAATTCGTGACATCTTTGTGAAAACGAGTCTGTATTTCACGATAACCGGCTGATTTTGTCTTATAATAAGACAGAGTCATGGAGGTGGCACTATCGTGAAAAATTTTATTACGGCTTTACCTATTTTGTTGCTGTTGTCGTTTTCGTTTGTGTCTTTTGCCTTCCAGTTTGATCATCTTGTTTATTTCAGACTAGCGCTAGGGATCTTTTCATTAGCGGGTCTTTTCTTTCTGTATACACTTAAAAGAAACATGAAATGGTTCATGGTCTATTTATATGCGAGCTGGATCGTTCTTGCTGCCGTTACGACATTTGAAGAACCCGTGTTTTCACAATTCTTCTTCGGTGGTTTAACGATGACAATGGGTTATCTAACATATATGCTCATCTATTTAGGAATGAAACAAGACCGTGTAGCGAAATCACATTAAAACAAAAGCCGATAAAATCGAAGAATAGATTTTATCGGCTTTTTCTTTTCTTCAGGCAAATAAAAAAGCAGCCATCTATTTGACTGCTCTTCTTGTGTTTATGATTCACGTCCAGCAGCGGCAAGCTGCTTCTGGTGCTTTTTGTCGATGGTTGCGTATATACTTTCCATCATCTTAGGGTCTCGCATGATCGCTTCCTTGTTTTCTTCAATCAATTGCTGATACGTTTTGATTTTCTTCTTAGACATGTAACTCAACGCTCCTTTGGTAGAATGGATTCTATAAGATTTCACACAGATGAAATTGATAATCATTTTCAATTAGCAACTCCATTATACAAAGCAGAATGTCATAAGTAAAGATTCAATTCAGAAAATTCACGTAACCGACATATTCCCATCCATATCGACGATGAATTCTTTCCCAGGAAATAATCCGCTGTCAAACCTTGTCATGAAATCAGATCAAACATTCCCTGCCGATGTTGAAACGTTTTAGCCGCACATCTCGTCTTATGAAGAGATTTGATTTAAAAGGATATAAAAAAAGACACCAGCATGAGTTGGCTGATGTCTCCATTCAAATGAGTTATGAAACGTGTTCTTGAAGAAACTCTGTTACTTCTTCAGGTGATTTAGCGTTGGCACTGTGTAAATGACCTGTTTTTTCGCCATTTTTGAAAATTAACAGGCTAGGAATTCCCATGACCTGATACGTTTCCGCTAACTCAGGAAAGTCGTCTTTGTTTATTTCAAACCATTCATTCTGAGCATAAGCCTCTAAGATGTCTGGAATGAACATGTCCATTCTAGTGCAATCAGGGCACCATGTCGCAAAGAATTTAACGATGACCTCTTTGTCTGATTGAATGATTTCGTTGAATTGTTCAGTGCTTGTAATTTTTTTCAATTTGTCACAACTCCTTTTCAATGTCATTTTGTCATTTTAATATAAAATAAAGGCGAATGACATACAAATGCTCGGGGGGGCGCTTACAATCTTTACAAATCATTTCAATTCCGTAACAACAAAAATTAATTAGAGCATTTTTGCTTGAAAGTGATAAGATAGTAAAGATGAATTTTAGTGGGGGGAGTATCCATTGAAAATAAGTTTAGGATTGGTTTACGGCGGAAAGTCAGCCGAACATAATGTATCACTGCAAACAGCCCTTGCAGTTACAAAAGCACTTAACACTGAGAAGTTCGATATACATCCAATTTATATTACAGAAGAGGGCGAATGGCTAAGAGGAGAAAAACTCACTGAACCAGTATCAAACGTCAAAATGCTTCAATTTGAACAAAATGCAAAGACGTTTTTACCAACTTCTTTAAATGAAAGCATGTTTCCACAGCCTGCAGCAGCTGATGAAAAGATTGATGTTGTCTTTCCATTGCTACATGGGCCAAATGGTGAAGATGGGACCATGCAAGGGTTACTTGAACTATTGAATATCCCGTATGTTGGTAACGGCGTTCTCGCGTCTGCTGCGGGTATGGATAAAGTCATGATGAAAGATGTGTTTGCTCAAGCTGGACTTGCGCAGGCAAAGCACCTTTCCTTCAATAAAAAGGATTATGAGAAAGCCATATCAGACAGTCTAGAACAGGTAGAAGCAATTCTCGGGTATCCTTGTTTTGTGAAACCTGCCAACATGGGATCAAGTGTCGGAATTAGTAAATGCCGCAGCAAAGAAGAGCTGCAAACAGCATTTGATTTGGCTTTCCAATATGATCGTCGTGTTGTTGTGGAAGAAGGCGTTGTAGGACGAGAAATTGAAATTGGTGTATTAGGAAATGACGAGCCGAAATGCTCAGTTGTTGGTGAAATTGCACCTAAAACAGATTTTTATGACTACAAAGCAAAATATGAAGATGGCGATACAGATTTGATCATTCCTGCGAGTGTGTCAGAGGAAGAGTACAAGACGATTCATGATATGGCGATTAAGGCATTTAAAGCCATTGATGGATCTGGCCTCGTACGTGCAGATTTCTTCCTAACAGAAGAAGGCGAAGTGCTGATCAATGAAGTGAATACAATGCCAGGGTTCACACCTTTTAGTATGTTCCCGCTGCTTTGGAAACATACTGGTGTAGAGTATCCTGAGCTGATTGAGAAGCTGGTGTCACTTGCAATTGAGCGCCATCAAGAAAAACAAACCATTAAAACCACTTTTTAATGTAAGAAGCAAGCAGACACTATCCTACAGGTAGTGTCTCTTTTCCTTCAAACGTGAAATGAGAAAGAGAGGCGAAAAAACATGATCAAACGTACAGTGAAACAAGTCGCCCAAATGGCTGGTGGCACATTATCGAATGAAGCTTTTGGCGAAGAACAGATACACGGAGTGACAACAGATACACGAAAAGTATCAAAAGGCGCACTATTTATCCCGCTTATCGGGGAACATTTTAACGGTCACACTTTTGCTTCAAAAGCAGTGGAGCTTGGAGCGGCAGCGGTTCTTTGGAATGAAACAGAAGCGAACCCACCATCCGGTGTACCTGTCATTCTTGTAGAGGATACTCTGACAGCACTCCAACAGCTTGCGAAATCATACTTAAAAGAGGAAAACCCTCGAGTTGTCGGTATTACTGGAAGTAATGGCAAAACAACGACGAAAGACATGATCCATTCTGTCCTACAAACGACATACAGAGTCCATAAAACAGATGGCAACTTTAATAATCATATTGGACTTCCACTGACCATCCTTGCAATGCCAGAAAAAACAGAGATTGCTGTATTAGAGATGGGCATGAGTGCAAAAGGAGAAATCGAATTTTTATCTAATCTCGCTGAACCTGATGCAGCTGTCATCACCAATATTGGAGAATCTCATATGCAGGATCTAGGATCAAGAGAAGCCATTGCAGATGCAAAATGTGAGATCACAAAAGGGTTAAAAGAGGATGGGACTTTTTATTATTTAGGAGACGAGCCTTTACTCCGCCAAAGAGCAAATGCCCTTGCACGTAGCGTAAAAACATTTGGGGAATCAGAGGACTGTGATATCAAGGTGATTCACATCCACCAACTCGCTGAAGGCACTGAATTTCAAGTGGAGGGATATGCTCAAGGGTTTCTCATTCCTGTATTAGGGAAACACAATGTAAAGAATGCTCTTGCAGCTATTGCAATCGGCCAGCATTTCGGTCTGAATGAAAGGCAAATTGCCCAAGGGCTAATGCAAACGAAATTGACAGGCATGCGTTTAGAACTGTTTAAAACAGATAAGGGCATCACGGTTATCAACGATGCGTATAATGCGAGTCCTACGTCGATGAAGGCAGCGATTGATCTTGTAGGAGATATGGATGGCTTTGCTAACCGCATACTCGTTCTCGGAGATATGCTGGAGATGGGCAGTGAAGAAGAAACCTATCATTTTGAAGTAGGGGAGTACATCAAGCCTGAGTTTATTGATCATGTTTTAACGTTTGGCCGTCTTGGCGCATTCATTGCTGAAGGAGCAAAGAAAGCATTTGGAGACGACCGTGTATCTTCTTATATGGACAAAGAAGAACTGAAGAAAAAACTAGCGGATGTGGCAGGACCTGACGATGTCGTTCTGGTCAAAGCTTCCCGTGGCATGAGATTGGAAGACGTGATTACTGCACTATAAATCAGATCGGCAAAGAAGGTGACAGGGTGATTGGCTGTCTATGTATACACGGTTTTACTGGTGCCCCGTATGAAGTAGAGCCGCTTGCGGAATATTTAAAGCAGACGACAGATTGGACGGTACAATCTGTCACGCTTCCGGGGCATGGGGAGGAACTTCAGCTCAAAGGCATTCTCTATCAGGAGTGGATTGCCACCGCTGAATTAGAACTCTTATCCCTTTACCGAACATGTGACACCATTTATTTGGTCGGCTTTTCTATGGGCGGGATGATTGCCTCATATTTAGCAGCGAAGTATCCAGTGGCCCGTCTTGTTCTGTTAAGTGCTGCTGCTAAATATGTTAACCCAAAACAAATGATTCAAGACACAAGGCAGATGGTGAAGGAATCCTTGTCTGGTTTGATTGATACGAACCCATTGTATGATCGATATCGTCATAAGCTGAAGAGTACACCGCTATCAGCTGCTGTAGAATTTATGAAATTGGTGAAGCAAACGAAAGGTTCTCTTGAAAAGCTTCATCTACCTGTCTTGATCGTTCAAGGTGAAAGCGATGGGATCGTCCCCGCTTCTAGTGCAGAATTCATTTATCATAAAATCCCGTCCCGTCAGAAAGAAATGTTCTATTTACCGGATTGTAAACATCACGTTTGTCATGAGCCTTGTGCACAGCAATTGTTTGAGAAAGTCGAACAATTTCTAAAAAAACAATTTAATCTATAGAAAAGCTAAAATGTGGCTAAACTAATATAAATTGAATCCCACTTGTTAAAATTTGCATCATTTTTGTCGAATGAGTGACAGGCCTATGTTACAATAGGTAAGAAAAGGTGGTCGATTCGGTTGTTTCAATATGACGGAAAAACCTTTGTCCCGCAGTCTAATTCGAGCAATGGGGAAGTATCGGAAGGAACCATATTTCAATATCGTCAGGACGGGAATATTTTAACGGGCACATATCAAGGCGGCAGTATTCAATCTGGCGTACTTGTAGGAACTGTGAATAAAGACGGAGCACTTCATTTTAGATATCATCATGTAAGTAAGGATGGCAGCATGAGAAGCGGTTCATGTCATTCCACCCCTAAGCAGCTGGATAACGGGAAAATCCAACTGTTTGAAAAGTGGAAATGGATGGACGGAGATCAAAGTGAAGGTGAATCAGTCATTGTCGAGCAGTAGATATATCCATTTCTGTCTTGTTGAAAAACAAATAGTGTAATGGTAAGATATAATGTAGGGTAATTCGGGCTTTGTATATAATGGACCTGTCCTTTCATACAAAGGGCAGTTTTTAATGATCATTCACGAGATTACTGAAACAGCAATTAGAAGGAGTTTGAATAAATTGACTATAACGTTTCAAGATTTTCAATTAAGCGAAAGTCTCATGAAAGCTATTAACCGCATGGGATTTGAAGAAGCAACACCGATTCAAGCAGAAACGATTCCTCTCGGTCTTCAGAATAAAGATGTCATCGGACAAGCACAAACAGGAACAGGAAAAACTGCAGCATTTGGTATTCCTCTTGTAGAAAAAATCGATCCAGCGTCTCCTAACATCCAAGCGATCATCATTGCGCCAACAAGAGAATTAGCGATTCAAGTATCTGAAGAGCTATACAAAATCGGCCAAGACAAGCGTGCACGTGTACTTCCAATTTACGGTGGACAAGATATCGGCCGTCAAATCCGTTCGCTCAAGAAAAATCCTCATATCATTGTAGGAACTCCAGGACGTTTACTTGATCACATTAATCGTCGCACAATGCGTCTTCAAAATGTTGAAACAGTCGTGCTTGATGAAGCAGACGAAATGCTCAACATGGGTTTCATCGAAGACATTGAAGCGATCCTTTCAAATGTACCAAGTGAACACCAAACACTTTTATTCTCTGCGACAATGCCTGCACCAATTAAGCGTATTGCAGAGCGTTTCATGACAAACCCAGAACATGTAAAAGTAAAAGCGAAAGAAATGACTGTATCTAACATCCAGCAGTTCTACTTGGATATTCACGAGCGTAAGAAGTTCGATACATTGACTCGTCTTCTTGACATTCAATCACCAGAGCTTTCAATTGTTTTCGGCCGTACAAAGCGCCGCGTTGACGAATTGACTGAAGCATTAAACCTTAGAGGTTATACAGCTGAAGGAATTCATGGTGACTTGACTCAGGCGAAACGTATGGTTGCGCTTCGTAAATTTAAAGAAGGTTCAATCGATGTGCTTGTCGCAACAGACGTTGCAGCACGTGGACTTGATATCTCAGGTGTTACACATGTGTATAACTTCGACGTACCACAAGATCCAGAAAGCTATGTACACCGTATTGGACGTACAGGCCGTGCTGGACGTACAGGTATGGCGATGACATTCATCACACCACGTGAAAAAGATATGCTTCGTGCGATTGAGCAAACGACTAAGCGTAAAATGGATCGTATGAAAGAACCAACTCTAGACGAGGCAATTGAAGGACAACAACAAGTCACAGTTGACCGTCTACGCACAATCATTAGTGAAAACAACTTGAACTTCTACATGACAGCAGCTGCTGAATTGTTAGAAGATCATGATTCTGTTACAGTGGTTGCGGCTGCCATCAAAATGATGACAAAAGAGCCGGATGCAACGCCTGTTCGTTTGACAGATGAAGCACCAATGATTTCAAAACGCAATCGTAACAACCGCAGCTCTTCTAAACGCAGAGACGGCGGCGGTGGTGGCGGCTATCGCGGAAAAAGCCGTTCATCTTACGGTGATAAAAAGCGTTCTTCAAATGACCGCAATCGTTCTTCTAACGATCGTCGTCAAAAGAAATCTTATAACAACTAATTCAAAAGCGAATCCTTTGCAGGGTTCGCTTTTTTTAACAGTCCTAATGAAACTTTTTAGGCTTTCTTTCGTAATATATTGATAGAAAAGTAAGAGAATGGGGGAAGAATGTGAGAAAACAGCCGCAACGTCAAATCAGCTTAAATGGATTAAAAGTATGGCGTCTTCAAAATGGAATTATCTCATTGATTTTCTTATTCATCATCATTGGGGTATTTGTAGCTAGTTATTATTTTCAATGGCCATATTGGATTGGAGCCATCCTCATCGGTTTGTGGATTTTACAGGTCATCTTCGGAATCTGGCTCATACCGAAAATCCGCCATCACATCTGGCGCTATGAAGTATTTGAGAACGAAATTGAAATACAGCACGGATTGATTCGTGTCACACGTGTCATTGTGCCAATGGTACGTGTTCAGCATGTGGATACATCTCAAGGGCCGCTTTTAAGGCGCTACCGGTTGGCATCTGTTCAAATTTCTACTGCTGCGACAGTGCATGATATTCCGGCACTGGAATTAGAAGAGGCAGATGAGCTTCGCGATTACATATCTCGATTAGCAAGGGTGACGGAAGATGATGTCTGAACCAAAACGTGTACATCCAATTTCGATGTTCATTGATTTTATATCAGATGCCGTATCCATGATCAAAAACTTTATTATCCCTTTTTTCGTGCTTATTTTTGTGAACTCGAATTCAAGTATTCGTTTTTATGCGTTCATCATTCTTGGTGTGCTTCTTTTATGGAAAGCTGTTTCAACCGTTTTAGCATGGAGACGATTCACCTACCGAATGGAAGACGATGAATTTCGAGTGGAATCAGGTGTCATCACCAAAAAGAAAAAGTATATCTCATTAGAACGAATTCAAACGGTGAATACAAGTGAAGGCATCTTCCAGCGGATTTTTGGTTTGGTTCGGGTGCAAATCGAAACGGCAGGCGGGACGGATGGACCTGAAGTGAGCCTGACGGCCATTACAAAAGCAGAAGCTGAGCAACTAAAGCAATCGATTTTCAACCGGAAGAAAAGCTTGCAACAAGAAGAAATGAATGATGAAAATTTAGATCTCCCTGATCCTCTGACAGCGCAACAGCCTGTAGAAAAAGAAATCAGTGTTTCCTACCGAATGGGTATACCAGAGCTGCTTTTGGCTGCGACCACTTCAAGCGGAATCGGCGTCATTATTTCTGGGTGTCTTGCCATCTACACACAAATAGATGAAATTCTGCCTTTGGACGGCTTCGTCAAGCAATTCTCTTTTTTAAGTCATGCGAGTGTTGAGATTTATGCGATTCTCATATTTATTGCCGTATTGATTGCGTGGATTCTTAGTGTTGGGGTAACAGCCCTTCAATATGCGAATTTTACCGCAAAACGAAAAGGGAAAGACATCATCATCACAAGAGGACTCATCGAAAGGCATCAAATGACCCTTCCGCTTGCGAGAATTCAAGCAGTGAAAATCAAAGAAAATATTCTGCGTGAACCATTTGGTTTTGCGACGGTCATGCTTGTCAGCGCAGGAGGTTCCATTACAGAAAAAGAGACCTCTTCTGTCTTATTTCCACTCATACGGAAGAAAAAGATCAATGAATTGTTAACGCAATTTACAGATCAATATCAGCTGGCACCAGAAAGTGAATTGAAAAAAGTGCCGAAGCGTTCACTAAAACGTTATCTGATATCTTACGGATTTGTTCCATTACTTGTAGGTATAATCCTTTCTGTACGTTTTCCACCATGGGGGTATTTGGCGCTGATTCCATTACCATTTGCCTTGTTTTTTGGGTATTTAGCCTATAAACAATCAGGATATGTGATCAAAGATCAACTGATTCAATTAACGACAAGAGGTATCGGCAAGACCACTGGAATTGTTTTAAGAAAACGAATGCAAAACTATACGATGACCCAATCCTATTTTCAAAAGAAAGGGCGGGTGGCAAGTATTCACACCTTTGTGAAGTCCTCTGCCTTGCTTGATTCCTTTGGTGTGCATCACCTTGAAGAGGAAGATGCTGCACGTGTATGCGATTGGTATTCCTATGAAACGAATCAATCATCTTAAACCAAAAAATGTCGATCAGCTCTCATTAAACGGAGTGATCGACATTTTTTATGAGCTTAATAGCGTCGTTTTTTTGAATGGAAGAATAGAGTGATCGGTGCTAGGATCATGCCGCCTATCAATCCAAATAAGTGGGCCATGATGTTGATGTTCGAGTTGACGAACGTCATAATAACAGAGACGCCGAGAATCGTTAAGATCACCTGAGAATTACCACGGTCCATCATATGCGGTTTAAATAGGACAAGATAAAGATAGACGCCAAATAAACCAAATATCGCACCAGAAGCCCCGACATGTACGTACTCTAAAGGCTCCACCCAATAGGTTCCGAGATTGCCAATGAATCCAGCACCCAGATAAATCACAAGAAATCGAACCTTTCCAAGCAAATACTCAAGTGCTGGAGCGAATAGGAAGAGCGACATGGAATTGAACAGAATATGTGTCAGACTTCCGTGAAGAAAAATAGGCGTTAAAAGCCGCCACCATTCTCCTGCTGCAACACCATAATTAAAACCAACGAGATGGTCCTGCCCAAGCTGGATCATTGGAATAGGGATTGCAAATAAAAGCCATAGGCCGATTTGCAAAGCAAGGATCGCTGTTACGATTGGATACGATCTAATAAATTGTTGAAAGCTCTCCGTTCGAATAAACATAACAAACCCCTTTTGACTAGATAATGGTAAGTTTATAGTAACACGTTTATGAAGCGAACATCCAAATTAGTACGAGTATATAGGAGGTACCTTATGATTAAAGGAATCGGTATGGATATTGTAGAGATCGGCCGGCTGTCACGAGTTCTTAGCAGGCAGCCCCGTTTACCAGAAAGAATTTTGACTTTACGTGAACAAGAAGTCTTTCGCACACTAAGTGAAAAGAGACAGCTGGAGTTTCTGGCAGGGCGTTTTGCGGCGAAGGAAGCATTCGCAAAAGCATACGGTACGGGAATTGGTCAGTATGTAAGCTTTCACGACATCGAGATACAAAAAGATGCAAACGGAAAACCTCTCATCAAAAGTGAGAAAACAAAAGAAGACTACGTTCATGTATCCATTACACACACAAAAGAATATGCTGCAGCACAAGTTTTAATTGAAAGGTTGTCAAGCTAGTCTGCATATTGTTTGTCCCCCCTTCATATATTGGGTAGTGCGATAAGGAAGGGCGAGTTGCTAACAGGCTTTGATGGTTCGCGGTACGCAGTTAACTCTTGAGGCGTACTGTTAAAGTCAAACAAGCGGTTTCTTCCTTTTAACACAATTAACGAAGGGGTTGAAAAGGGTGAGAAAAAGCTTTGTTTTGCTTGTAACGGGGATCCTTTTTGTATTGATTCTCTCCGCATGCGGTCAAAAATCTCAACAAGATATCGTTGGAGATTTGAACAAAAAGGCAGAGGAAATGACATCATACAAAGCCAAAGCAAAAATGACCATTGAGACAGGAAATGATCCGCAGGAATACCATGTGGAAATTTGGTACAAGAAGCCGGAGCTTTACCGTGTCTATTTAGAAAATCCTAAGAAGGATCAGAGTCAAGTCATTTTAAGAAATGGCAATGGTGTATTTGTGCTGACACCTTCATTAAACAAAAGCTTCCGCTTCCATAGTGATTGGCCGAACAACAGCAGTCAGGTGTATTTATTTGAATCACTTGTGAAAGACATTAAAAATGACAGTGCAGCTCAGTTCAAAGCAAAAGAGTCGAAGTACGTTTTTGAAACAAAAACCAACTATCAGCACAACCAAATGCTGCCGACCCAAGAGATTACCTTTCATAAAAAAACAATGGCGCCTGCTAGTGTGAAAGTACTGGATAGCGATAAAAAGCCAATGGTGAAAGTAGAATTCTCTCACTTTGAATTCAACAAATCCTTTGACAAAGACGCCTTTGATGAGAAGAAAAATATGACACTTTCTCAAATGGATGTTGCCACAAGTGCAGATCCATCTGACAGCTTTGCTGTGAAAACGCCTGTGGATATGCCAGAGGGCGTGAAGAAAATGGAAGAGAAAGAAATGACAACAGATGCTGGGAAGCGGTATGTAATGACGTATGGCGGAAAGAAATCCTTCACGCTCATTCAGGAAAAAGCGCGGGTAGCAGAAGCGTCTACGCCTGTGACGATGAATGGCGAGCCAGTCGATCTTGGCATGACAGTGGGTGTTCTGACAGACAAATCTCTTTCTTGGACATCTGATGGAGTTGACTACTTAATTTCTTCAAGTGATTTATCGAAAGAAGAACTCTTAATGGTCGCCAAAAGTGTAGAAGGACAGTCAGCGAAATAGGCGAGATTCTTAACATAACAACAAATCAGCCCTGTACAGGGGCTGATTTTCTTTGAGTTGTTTCACATTATTCTGGATTTTTAGTATCATAATGAAGTATTGAATCATTCAATAGGGAAGTGTGATGAATGGACACAAATGCCTTTTATAGAGACACATGGGCAGAAATTGATTTAACAGCAATCAAGCATAATGTTTCACATATGAAAGACCATATTGGTCAAAGCGTCCAACTAATGGCTGTTGTGAAAGCCAATGCATATGGACATGGAGATATAGAAGTGGCAAAAGCTGCCCTCGAAGCAGGAGCAGACCTATTAGCCGTCGCTTTTTTAGATGAAGCCATTTCTTTAAGAAATAAAGGCATCAAAGCCCCGATTCTTGTGCTCGGCGCTGTACCTGCTGAATATGTCAAAGTCGCCGTTCGATACAATGTCATCATGACTGCATACTCCATCGATTGGCTGAGAGACGTCACCAACATGATGAAAGGGCAGATGGGACAGCCTATACGATTTCATTTGAAAATAGACAGCGGAATGAACCGATTAGGTGTGAAAACGATTGAGCAAGTGAACGAAGTGAAAAAACTTGTCAGCGAGCACTCTTATTTACAGCTGGAAGGCGTATTTACTCACTTTGCGACAGCAGATGAAAAGGATGAGGCCTACTTTGATCGGCAGGTCGACACCTTTCAAACACTGCTTGAGCCGCTTCATACGGACAAGCTGCTCGTTCATTGCGCCAACAGTGCGGCGGGTCTAAGGTTTAAAGACGTCTTGTTTACTATGGTTCGCTTCGGTATCAGTATGTACGGGCTGTCACCGTCAGAAGAAATCAAGGATGAACTGCCTTTCAAGCTCGAAGAAGCTATGTCTCTTCATACAAAACTTGCCCATGTGAAGCACATTCAAAAGGGTGAGAGTGTCAGCTACGGAGCAACGTATACAGCCAATCAAGATACGTGGATCGGCACGGTTCCAGTTGGCTATGCAGATGGATGGATCCGGAAGCTGGCAGGAACGGAAGTACTTGTTGGCGGAAAGCGCCGGAAGATCGCCGGAAGGGTTTGTATGGATCAATTCATGGTTGAACTGAAAGACAAGCTTCCAGTAGGGGAACCGGTCGTTTTAATTGGTAAGCAAGGAGAAGACATGGTACCAGTCGATGAAATCGCTAAAAGACTTGAAACCATTAACTATGAAGTCACGTGCTCGATTGGCCACCGTGTTCCAAGAGTATATATAGAAGACGGCAAAAGAGTGCAAGTGCGGAATCCACTCCTTCAAGGCGGGTCAAGTTTTTAATAAACAACATTCAAAAAGAACGATAGTCAAACTGACTTCGTTCTTTTTTATTCGACAAAAATAGGGTAAACATTCTCCCTTTTTTAGAGATTTTGGAAATACCGTATGATTTTCGGAAAAAAGCGTATAATGGGAAAGAGGAACTCCATTATCATCTTGATTTACGGGTGGCGAGCCGCTTCATGTTCTAATAAGAAATCATGAAAAAACAGCTTTGCTTGTGCATTGAATAATGGTATGATTAGTCTTGGAATGGATCGATACGGTATCCGTAAGTTTTGTGGAGGTGTATGTTTTTTGTCTGAATCCAGCGCAACAAACGAAATGAAGATTCGACTGCCGGAGACTTTGATGTCTGAGATCGAACGAGTAGCAGAGCAGGATAAGGTAACAAGAAATGAATTGATCTACCGAGCGACAAAAACGTATATTCGTGAACGTAATATTCGACAAAATCGTGAATCGATGAGACGCGGCTACATGGAGATGGCGAAAATTAATCTGAATATCTCTTCAGAGGCACAATACGCAGAATTTGAGGCTGAGAATACAGTTGAGCGATTAGTCAGCGGGGGTTAAACATTTGATTGTTAAACGCGGTGATGTTTACTTTGCTGATTTATCTCCTGTTGTTGGCTCCGAGCAGGGCGGGGTTCGCCCGGTATTGGTGATTCAAAATGACATTGGAAATCGCTTCAGCCCGACTGCTATCGTTGCAGCCATAACAGCCCAAATACAAAAAGCGAAATTACCGACTCACGTCGAAATTAATGCAAAGCGCTACGGCTTTGAACGAGATTCTGTCATTCTTTTGGAACAAATTCGTACAATCGATAAACAAAGATTGACAGATAAAATCACACATCTTGATGATGAGATGATGGAGAAGGTTGATGAAGCCTTACAAGTTAGTTTGGCTCTTATTGATTTTTAATATGGTGATACTTGGTTGCTCTACTGGGAGCAACTTTTTTTGTGTTCAATTTTTTTTAACGTTATAATGAAGAAAGACTAGAGAAGAGCTTTAAATGTAAGTAGGGGGTAAAACATGTCGAATCATATCGTGTTAGCTTTTGCAAGAAAGCACCAAAAGGAATTAGAAAAAGAGTGGACGGACATTTTAAAACGACTCGGAGAAAAAGAAACGGACATGATGCTGAACGACAAAATGTATGAAACCATCTGTTCGGAATATGTTCAACTCATCATTACATCTCTTTCAGAGGGGGATCATGAGGATTTTGAAGAAAAAGTGCAAAATTTTGCTTTAAAAATTGTTCAAATGGGTATATCACTTAAGTTACTGGCAAACGGTCTAACAGAAATCCGTACACATTTATATGAAAAAATGAACGATGACAAAGATACAACACAAGAAAGTCATGACCTCATCTGGCAAATCGATCGATTCATCACACCCATCCATAATGAGATCTTAAACCAGTATTCCATCTCATGGGAAAAAACCGTCAGCCTTCAAAAAATTGCGCTGCAGGAACTTTCTGCCCCGCTAATCCCTGTATTTGAGCACATCACCGTCATGCCACTTGTTGGAACAATTGATACAGATCGTGCGAAAAAAATTATGGAGAACCTGCTTAATGGTGTCGTCAAACATCGCTCACAGGTCGTCTTGATTGATATCACGGGTGTACCTGTCGTGGACACAATGGTGGCCCACCATATCATTCAAGCGTCAGAGGCTGTGAGATTAGTAGGAGCGAAGTGTTTACTTGTCGGTATTCGCCCAGAAATAGCCCAAACGATCGTTAACCTTGGAATTGATTTATCTCAGGTTACAACAAAGAATACCCTTCAAAAAGGAATTCAAACTGCTTTGGAAATGACAAATCGAAAAATTGTTTCATTGGAGGGATAACCTAGTGAGAAATCACCCGAAGATTCCAATCTTAAAACTATATAACTGTCTTCTGATTTCGATTCAGTGGGAGCTTGATGATCAAACAGCTCTTCACTTTCAAGAAGACTTGCTGAATAAAATTCATGAAACAGGAGCAAACGGTGTTGTCATCGATCTAACGTCCGTCGATATGATTGATTCATTTATCGCCAAGGTATTAGGTGATGTCATTACCATGTCTAAGCTCATGGGGGCAAAAGTTGTATTAACAGGAATACAGCCGGCAGTTGCTGTGACGCTCATTGAACTTGGCATTTCGCTGGAAGAAATTCAGACAGCACTAGATCTTGAACAAGGGCTTGAGACACTGAAGCGGGAATTGGGGGAATAGATATGAAAGACCAATCCTGTGTAAAAATATTGACGGAATGGGACATAGTCGCAGCAAGACAATTGGGGCGCAATGTTGCAAAAGAACTTGGTTTTGGAACAGTTGACCAAGCAAGAATTACGACGGCCATTTCAGAATTAGCTCGTAACATCTATTTATACGCTGGTAAAGGTCAGATTTGTATAGAAGAAGTAATGGAGCGTGGAAAGCGTGGACTCAAAGTCATCGCAGCCGATGAGGGGCCTGGTATTACGGATATACGCAAAGTGATGGAAGATGGATTCTCAACATCAGGCGGACTCGGAGCAGGTCTTCCGGGAGTCAGAAGGCTGATGGATGATTTCACATTAGATTCTGCACCAGAACAAGGAACTGAGATACAAGCTGTCAAGTGGCTTCGCTAGGAGGGAAACCATGGATTTTAAGGAGGTAATGGAGCAGCGGTATCATCAGCTGCTCAGTCGTTATATCAGTGATTTAACTGAAACATCGCTTTATCAAGCTCAAAAATTTAGCCGTAAAACCATTGAGCATCAAATACCTCCTGAAGAAATAGTGAGTGTTCACCGAAAAGTGATTCAGGAGCTTTACCCTGATTTGCCGGAAGATGTCTTTCATTCACTAGACTTCTTAATTGAAGTGATGATTGGATATGGCCTTGCCTACCAGGAGCATTTAACACTAAGAGGCATCCAGCAAGAAATTAAGTCGGAAATTGAAATTGCTGCAAATGTTCAGCAAACCCTTCTGGAAACGAAAATTCCAGAAGGAGACACATTTGATATCGGAGCCATCAGTGTGCCGGCAAAACAGATGAGTGGGGATTATTACCATTTCGTAACAGATCACGATACAATCAATATCGCGATTGCAGACGTCATTGGGAAAGGAATACCAGCTGCGCTCTGTATGTCGATGATTAAGTATGCGATGGATTCCTTGCCAGAGTCAGGTAGCGGCCCAACGAAAGTGCTCAAAACCCTTAATCGTGTGGTCGAGCAAAACGTAGACCCAAGCATGTTTATCACCATGTTTTATGGCAGCTATAATAAAGAAACACATGAATTTAAGTACGCATCGGCTGGACATGAGCCGGGCTTTTTCTATTGCAAAAAAGAGAATCAATTTTACGATTTAGATGCAAAGGGTCTTGTCCTTGGAATCGCACCAGACTTTGATTACAGGGAATATGAGCAGCATTTGGACGTAGGAGATATGGTGATCTTATTTTCAGATGGGGTCACCGAATCCAAGTCAGAGGACGGCTTCTTAGAGCGCGAAGATATCAAAGCGCTCATAGCAGAGCATCTTTCCTATTCAGCGCAGGAAATGGTCGACGCTATCTATGCAAGCTTACTCAAATTACAAGATTTTCAGCTTCACGATGACTTTACTTTACTTGTCCTTAAAAGAAAGGTTTAGAAAGTGAATATGCGGGTATATAAAACTTTAGGAAACAAGAATTTCGAGGTGAATGCATAATGAATATGTCTGTAAAAGAGCATCAAATAGATCATAAGACGAAAATTAGTGTCAGCGGAGAAATCGATGTGTACTCTGCTCCTGAGCTGAGAGAAACCCTTATGCCCAAAGCAGAGCAAGGAGAGCATCTTGACATTTGTCTGAAGGATGTTACTTACATGGATAGTACAGGTTTAGGTGTGTTTGTTGGGCTGTTCAAAGCGGCTCAAAAAGCAGGAGGATCATTAAAGCTTGAGAACTTGTCGGATCGGCTTGTCAGATTGTTTGAAATCACTGGACTAAAGGACATCATTGACATTTCTGCAAAGTCAGAGGGTGGGGTACAATGAACGAATCAGTAGATCTAATCGAGATGAAAATACCGGCGAAACCAGAATACGTAGGCATCATTCGTCTGACTCTTTCAGGCGTTGCAAGCCGGATGGGCTATGCCTACGAAGAGATTGAGGACTTGAAAATTGCCGTCAGTGAGGCGTGTACCAATGCAGTTCAGCATGCCTATAAAGGTGCAGATGGCGAAGATGGAGAGGTAGCGGTTCGCTTTCTTGTCTATGAAGATCGTCTAGAAATTATTGTCGCTGATAAAGGCGGTAGCTTTGACTTTAAGCAAAAGCAGGAAGACCTAGGGCCGTACACAGCTGCTCATACGGTGGATCAATTGGCAGAAGGAGGTCTTGGTTTATACTTAATGCAAACATTGATGGATGAAGTCGAGGTGCAAGCAAACTCCGGAGTTACCGTGGCAATGACAAAGTTTTTAAACAGGGAGCGAGTTGACCATGACACAACCATCCAAAACTATGAAACTAACTAAAGATGAAGTGGATCGCCTCATTCAAAGCTATCAATCCAACCAAGACGAGCAGGCGCAGCTGACACTAGTTGAGTGTTATACAAACCTTGTGGATATGCTCGCAAAGAAATACTCCAAAGGAAAAAGCTTTCATGAGGATTTAAGACAAGTTGGAATGATTGGTCTACTCGGCGCAATTAAGCGTTATGATCCACTTGTCGGTAAATCATTTGAGGCATTTGCCATTCCAACCATTATCGGGGAAATCAAACGCTTTTTACGTGATAAAACATGGAGTGTCCATGTACCAAGACGAATTAAAGAGCTTGGACCAAGAATCAAGATGGCAGTTGATCACCTGACAACGGAAACGCAAAAGTCACCTAAAGTACAAGAAATTGCAGAATATCTAGATGTAACAGAAGAAGAAGTTCTTGAAACAATGGAGATGGGCAAAAGCTATCAAGCGCTGTCTGTTGACCAAGGCGTAGAGGCTGATTCTGAAGGAAGCACTGTGACGATTTTAGACGTCGTCGGCTCACAAGAAGAAGGGTACGAACGTGTAAACCAAAAAATGATGCTTGAAAGTGTGCTTCACGTTCTGACAGATAGAGAAAAAGAAATTATCAATCTCACGTATTTGCAAAATAAAAGCCAGAAAGAAACAGGCGATTTACTCGGCATATCTCAAATGCATGTATCAAGGCTGCAGCGGAAGGCAGTTAAAAAGCTACGAGATGCATTGTCAGAAGATGCGTCTATGGAGCTAGGGTAATGAAGCAGATCGAACAGCATGAGCATGTAAACGCCATTATCTATCAATCGAACAAAGAAGGAAAATCATGCTGCGGGGACAGTTTTTTTATTAAAGCAGATGATGAAGAACTAATTTGTGCTGTAGCAGACGGATTAGGCAGCGGCCAGTTCGCCAATGAATCATCTTCTTTAGTCAGCGAAATTGTCGAAGAATATGGACATGAGGATGTAACAACCCTCATTGATAGATGCAATCAGGCCATGAAAAATAAACGTGGGGCCACTGTGGCCATATTAAAGGTGAATTTTTCTCAGCAGCAGTTTACCTATTGTTCGGTTGGCAATATTCGATTTATCTTGAATGCACCTTCTGGCGACTATATTTATCCACTTCCGACATCAGGATATCTATCAGGTAAACCTAGAAAATACAAAACATACACCTATTCCTACGAAAAAGGATCGACATTCATTATGTATTCAGACGGACTGAATGTGCCAAACATGCGAATGTGTTTAAAGCATAGCCATTCAGTTGCAGACATCGCAAAAGAACTTGAAACATACACACAAGACAAGAAAGACGATCTCACCTATGTACTTGGTCAGCTTACATGAAATAGCTGACCTTTTTTCTGTTTTGCCGGTTTTTTTGATACACTAAAAGAGAAGATACAGTGAGAGGATGCAAAGTATGAAGACATCTGACTTTTTATTAAAACAAATTGCGACAGAATTAGAGCTTTCAACAAAACAAATTGGAAGTGTGATCCAGCTATTAGAGGATGGCAACACCGTCCCGTTTATTGCACGTTACCGGAAAGAGCAGACAGGCTCACTAGACGAGGTGCAAATTCAAACCATTTCTGAACGCTATACATATATCCAAAATGTGACGAATCGAAAAGAAGAAGTGATTCGCTTAATCGCTGAACAAGACAAATTAACAGATGAATTAAAACAGAAGATCGAACAGGCGCATAAGCTGCAAGAGGTCGAAGATTTATATCGACCATTTAAACAAAAGCGAAAAACAAAGGCAAATGTAGCCAAAGCAAAAGGGCTTGAGCCGCTAGCGGAATATTTACTGAAGCTGCCAAACGATGATATTGAAAAGAAAGCATCGGCTTTTATCAATGAAGAAAAAGAAGTCACAACAGCAGAAGAAGCACTAGAGGGTGCCCAGCACATCATTGCTGAACAGCTTGCGGATGATCCTGATATGCGGAAATGGATTCGCAGTGAGACGTACCAAAAGGGAAGTCTTGTCACATCAGGAAAAGACGTTGAAAACGACGAGAAAAACGTCTATGAAATGTATTACGACTATCAAGAGCCGATTAAAAAAATTGTGCCTCATCGTGTACTCGCGGTCAACCGAGGCGAGAAAGAAGGGATTTTGAAAGCAGCCATCGAACCGCCTGCTGAAAATATTCGTTTCTACCTCGATAAACAAGTCTTAAAAGGCAAGCAAACGACGGCGAGGCCTTACATTGAAGCGGCCATTGATGATGCATACAAGCGCTTGATTCAGCCTTCAATTGAACGGGAAATACGAAAAGAGCTGACAGAAAAAGCAGAGGAACAAGCCATTCATATTTTCGCTGAAAACTTAAGAAAGCTCCTACTTCAACCGCCGATGAAAGGGAAACGTGTACTTGGAGTCGATCCCGCATTTCGGACAGGCTGTAAATTAGCTGTCGTGGATGATACAGGCAAAGTCCATCATATTGGCGTCATTTACCCGCATCCGCCCGTGCAGAAAAAAGCGGAAGCGAAACAAAAAGTGAAAGAGATCATTCAATCATCAAACATCGAAGTCATTGCGATTGGAAACGGAACAGCCTCAAGAGAGACAGAACAATTCATTGCAGACTTGATTCAAGAACTGGATCAGCCGGTGTCTTATTTGATCGTGAATGAAGCTGGAGCAAGTGTTTACTCCGCATCAGCGCTGGCGCGAGAAGAGTTTCCAGATCTGCAAGTCGAAGAGCGAAGCGCCATCTCAATTGCTAGAAGATTACAAGATCCTTTAGCAGAGCTCGTGAAAATTGATCCGAAGTCTGTCGGTGTGGGCCAATACCAGCATGATGTCAGCCAGAAGCAATTAAACAGCTCGTTAACCTTTGTGGTAGAAACAGTCGTCAACCAAGTTGGTGTAAACGTCAATACAGCCTCACAGGCGCTGCTGCAATATGTATCAGGCCTTTCAAAAGCCGTCGCAGGAAACATCGTCAAGCGCCGTGAAGAGATTGGGAGATTCACAAGCAGAAAAGAGCTGAAGGATATCCCTAGGCTTGGTGCAAAGACTTATGAGCAGTGTATCGGCTTCCTGCGCATCACAGATGGACAAGATCCACTTGATCGCACGGGTATTCACCCTGAAAGCTATAAAGAAACAAAACAGTTCTTACGCATGATCAACATGACGCCAGACGATCTTGGAACAGTACAGTTAAAAGAGAAAATTGCAGGGGTGAAGCTGGACGAAGCAGCAGAACAGCTTGAAATTGGTTCAATCACCCTTCAAGATATCATTGATCAGCTGACAAGACCTGAGCGTGATCCGCGTGATGAAGTACCAAAACCTCTTTTGAAAACAGACGTGTTGAAATTGGAGGACTTGAAGCAAGGGATGGAGCTACAAGGAACGGTGAGAAACGTCGTTGACTTCGGCGCATTCGTTGATATTGGTGTCAAGCAGGATGGACTTGTCCACATTTCCAAGCTAAGCAATCGATTTGTGAAACATCCGCTCGACGTGGTATCAGTTGGTGACATTGTGACCGTATGGGTAGACTCCGTTGACCAGGCAAAAGGCCGGGTAGCTCTATCGATGCTAAAACCAGAGTAAACAAAAAACGAGGCGCACCTTAGGATGGGGTGTGCCTTGATGTGACTGAATGTTTTTTTCTATAGAAGTACCAGCATTGATTGAGCAATTTGATTTGATAATGATTTTTCTCATAAAATGCTTTCTGCATCTGATTTTTCAGCCAGTTGGGCATCGCCCATTCCTCCTTTGATCAAAACAGTGGGTGTACCTTCAATGTATGCAAAGAGGAAATTGTCCCGTTCGAGGTTTTTATAGAAAGGAACGATCTTGATTGAACGAAAGAGAGTTACAGCAGATAACAGAAGACATTTCAGAGCAGTTCTTTGGTAAGGCGTTTCGCCATCAGGCTGTTTTCAACCCCCGTTTAAAAACGACAGGCGGGAGATATTTACTTGCAACACACCATATTGAGCTAAATCGCCGATATCTTGAGGAGCATGGCAGAGACGAATTGATCGGTATCATTAAGCATGAACTATGTCATTATCACCTGCACCTTGAAGGAAAGGGTTATCAGCATCGGGACAGGGATTTTCGTGAACTCTTGCAGCAAGTAGGAGCCCCGCGCTTTTGTACCCCGCTGAAGACCGTTCAAAAGAAAAAAAGAGCGGTGACGCTTCATTACTATGTGTGCACAGGTTGTGGAAGACATTATACGAGGAAGCGCCGATTTGACACAACGCGATATGTCTGCGGGATTTGTCATGGTAAGTTAAAAAAGGAAGGGGAAAAGGCTTGACTGTTATATTAGTATATGTTAAATTATAAAAGCCGTCGCAAATGGAGCAGGAACGAAACGTTTAAAAATTCTTGACACATTTTTCTGGCATAGATATAATGAAACATGTCTTATTATTCCGCAGTAGCTCAGTGGTAGAGCTATCGGCTGTTAACCGATCGGTCGTAGGTTCGAGTCCTACCTGCGGAGCCATAATGGAGAAGTACTCAAGTGGCTGAAGAGGCGCCCCTGCTAAGGGTGTAGGTCGCGCGAGCGGCGCGAGGGTTCAAATCCCTCCTTCTCCGCCATTATGATATGGCCCGTTGGTCAAGCGGTTAAGACACCGCCCTTTCACGGCGGTAACACGGGTTCGAATCCCGTACGGGTCATGTTTTCTTTTTATGTTGATTCGTTGGGCTATAGCCAAGCGGTAAGGCAACGGACTTTGACTCCGTCATGCGTTGGTTCGAATCCAGCTAGCCCAGCCATTTTTTTATATATGTTTTTCTGCATAGCAGATGAGCCATTAGCTCAGTTGGTAGAGCATCTGACTTTTAATCAGAGGGTCGAAGGTTCGAGTCCTTCATGGCTCACCATTGTCACGCGGGTGTGGCGGAATTGGCAGACGCGCTAGACTTAGGATCTAGTGTCTTTATGACGTGGGGGTTCAAGTCCCTTCACCCGCATTGTTTTTTCAAACAGTGCACTTATGAATATATGAGCACATCATACACGCGGTCGTGGCGGAATGGCAGACGCGCTAGGTTGAGGGCCTAGTGGGTGAATAACCCGTGGAGGTTCAAGTCCTCTCGGCCGCATCTAAGAAACCAAAGGTTGTAGACCTTTGGTTTTTTTGTTTTTTATAACTTTTAAATGAATTTGTCCACTTATCTTAAGTAAATGGATTTTTTTGTTTGAGTTTGATATTTTATATATTGTCGTCTAATTCTCAGCCGTAGCCTTTTTTAGAAAATAAATGACCTTATACATTCTTCTCCTTGTTCAATTAATAGAGCGATATGAGAGTGTTTAAGATAGTGAAGATTTTTGAAGTTTTTGTTTGTAGATAGTCGCAGTACACGGAAGTACACAACACAATATTAAAGATATGTTTTTAGCTTCTTTCAATTAATGAGAGGTTAACAGAGCCTTCCTTAATAATTAAGTTGAATGGTTGGTGAGTATGAAACAAATGTAATTTACAAAGACACCACGTAGAAACTTATTATGTAAATTCATTTGGCAAGTCTGTAACATGAACATCCTTTTTCTCTTTCTTGGAAAGAATGAAACAAATTGAAAAGAAAGACATTTGAAAAGATTTTAATTTTTATTAGGGGATATTGATAATAAATATTTATGATAAACTGATGTCATCAAAATTTTCTAATGGAATAATAAATCTTAACGCAGGATCAGTTGCTAGATAATGGGGGATAACATGAAACAGATAGAAGCAATTTTTTTAGATAGAGATGGAACAATTGGTGGTGATGACACTATTCATTATCCCGGAAAATTCGAACTCTTTCCTTATACAGCAATTCAAATTAATAAACTAAAAAAAGATAATGTGAAAATATTCTCTTTTACAAATCAACCTGGCATATCAAGTGGACTAGCTAAGGTAGAAGATTTTAAAGAGGAATTGAAAGGTTTTGGTTTTGATGAAGTATATATATGTCCACACGGTCATAATGACGGATGCTCTTGTAGGAAGCCCGGCATAGGAATGTTAATGGAAGCTCAACAAAAACACGATTTAACTCTCGAAAATTGTGTCGTAATCGGGGACCGTTGGAGTGATATTGTTGCAGCTGATAAAGTAGGAAGTATTAAAATTTTGGTTAGAACTGGGGCTGGTGAATATTCGCTTAGTGAACACTTTGATAAATTAAGTGGGATTAAAATAGACTATATAGCCAATGACCTTAATGATGCTATAAACTGGTTGTATAAAAATTCTTTTTTAAATAATCAAGTGTAATATTACCCTGCTAATGAGAGCTGTCAATACAAAAAAGGTGTTTCAACATGTAGCATCTTTTTTGTTTTTTTAAAACAGGTTACGAGTCCTTTCATGAACAGAGTGTTGAGGTCGTTGAAATTAAGTTAAACCAGTGGAAATGATGGTGACGGAGTTAAAACAGACCGAACTATGAAAAAATGGCAAGAAACATGAAAGCTAATCAGGAGGAAAGTCTTTAGAAATCTGTGAATGGAGAGTGAATCCAATTGCTCTATAAAAGAAATTGACTCGGATAAAAAAGTACCTCGTGACAGGTCGAAGCTGATTGCAGTTACATTGTGGTCTTGTGTTGAGAGCCTGCTGCTGAAAACTTTCTGTCAGGGTTTATCAAAGAAAACATCAGATTATGAAGAAGTAAAGGCAATAAGGACAATGTTAGAGGAGTAGACCCACTTATCAAGGCCAAAATTAAAAAACATAGCATATTATATAATGTGCTATGTTTTTTCTTGTTCCACTAATGCACCCATTACTTTAATTGCTGATGTTCATTAGGTTACTTTATTATGGAATAAAAACAAGTGTCAGTCAGCTTGCTGCCATCTGCGGATAAATCATCATTTCTTAAAGTGCCTTCAAATACAAAGCCAAGTTTTTCTGGGATAGCCCGACTTTTGAGGTTTGTTGATTCACACCTTATTTCAATCCTTCTAAATTTGACATTGTTTAATCCAAAGTCAGCTAATTTCTCCACTGCTTCTGTCATATATCCATTCCCACTAAACTTTGTATTTATCCAGTACCCAATCTCACATTTAGGAATGGTCCAGTCAATCCTCTGAAGGCTAGTTGTCCCAATGAAGTGATTGCTGTTTTTATCAAAAATAAGAAAACGGAAACTCTCCCTTTTTAAAAAATTGATATGAGCATTTCTTAAATTGATCTCTGTTTCTTCAGCAGTAGGAAGTTCATGAGCAAATGGCAGCCACGCTTTTAATTCAGAAAAGGAATCCTTTATTGCTTGGTTTACAATTTTCCCGTCTCCTGTTTGGTGTGGTGCTCGAAGAATGAGTCTTTCTGTTTCTAACTGTAAAGGAATATCTAACAATAAAGGGTTCATTTCATTTCTCCTCTCAATTTTATATTTTAGCGTGTATGGAGAGTATGTGGTTCAAACTGTTCGTTGTCAATTTATTGTAGCAAGAAACTGATCAATTCATTAGAAGAGCTTTGGAACAATTTTCAATTCTTTAAAATTTGAAGTAACATAAAGCATTTCAATGTCACACATGAATATGGGGATTTGTTATGATGAAGTGAAAGAATATAAACAGGCTGCACAATATTTTTTGTTAGAAGTTTTTTGGGGTTATCGCAACATAGTTTCCTAACAAGCAAAACAACAAAAACCTTGAGATTACTAGGGAAGCGCTAGAAAAGGGGATGCAAATACATGTCAATTTACCATAAAGTCATTGGAGAAGGATTTCCGATCGTGATATTGCATGGTTGGACACTTGACCATCAAGTGATATTACATGCATTGGAACCGGTATTTGAAAAACAAAGCGGTTGGAAAAGAATATACATAGACTTACCGGGTATGGGACGTTCCCAGCCTCACCCATCTATTCAGAACTCTGACGATATGTTAGAAGCGGTATTGCGTCTTTTGGACGAGATTATTCCTGATGAACAGTTTATTGTTTGTGGTTATTCGTATGGAGGGTACATAGCTAGAGGGATTGTTCATTCACGCAGGGAAACCGTTCGTGGATTACTACTTGTGGCACCAATGACGATACCTACATTCGATGAAAGAGTCGTACCAGAGAAGACAGTTCTAAAAAGTGACAGCCACTTGATATCGCATTTGTCTTCAGAGGAGGCGGATGCATTTTGCTCCATGGCGGTTGTGCAAGGAAAAACGGAATGGGAGAGGTTTCGCGATGAAATTTACCTTCCTTCTAAACAAACAAATCATGAATTCATCAATAACATTCTTCAAAATGGGTATGGCTATACCTTCGACATTTCAGCTGAATTTCAATATCCCACGCTCATGATCACAGGGCGTCAAGACGATGTAGTCGGATATCAAGATGCGTGGCGGCTGATCGAAGACTATCCAAGGGCCACTTTTGCAGTGCTTGATATGGCTGGTCACAACCTGCAGATTGAACAACCCGATGTGTTTCATTCATTAGTCCATAACTGGTTAAACAGACTTGAGTCGGAAAATGTGAAGAAATAGATTAGATCTTGTGCAAAATTTGTGCAAATCGGAGTCAGGGGTGAATAACCCATGGAGGTTTAAGTCCTCTCGATCACCTCTAAAAAATACCGAGGGTAGTGTACCTTTGGTATTTTTTTATGTGCTCTTTTATTAGAAAGAGATCACAAGATACATCGATTGTATGCAGGGTGGAAACGTGCCCAAGTCGATTTTAATATCAGTTTCTCTTTGAACAAACGACTCCACTTCAAATTAACTTAGCTGTGAAATCTTAATGACTATCCTCTAGAGAATAGTTGTTAGTCATGATGGGATGGTTTTCTAATCACCTTTTATATTGTTAAATAAAGGTGATAATGAGATAATTTGATAAAAATAAATTAAGTCGCATAAGATCGACCAAAGGAGTTATAACATGATAAAAAGGTTTTCTCTAGTTTTACTTACTCTCATGATGTCTATAGTTGTTTTGCTAGTGGCAGCCAAAAATTCCCCTGGGGATCATGTCATTTCATTTGATCAGCCTCACATCTTAATAATATCAATTGGAATAATGTTATGTTTATTCATTCCTCCGTTAGTGATGTCCTTTTTCAGTCACTTGATTGTGAGAACTATATCTAGTGTATATCAATGTTTTATTGTTCTATCTTTTCTTGGGCTTATTCCGATAGGATTTTTTATTCCAGATTTTTTAACAATTGTTGTTTCTGTTGCAGGAACTTTAGCCAGCGTAGCTAGTCTTATAGTTACTTTAAGAATTGATAGGAATAGAGATGCTAACCTTAACTAAAATAAAAATGACATCAATTTTCTAAGAGTAAAGTAATGTTTCTTATTCTTTACTTTTAAATAAAACTGACAGATGTCTGAAAAAAAGGTTTGCGTTATGAACTTATTTATTCCTTTCATGATTGAACGCCCATTTTGTAGAAAAAATATCTTAAAGTCAGAGAAGAACAAAATTGAATATGATCGTTGATTTTACTCTTTTAAATCCTAAATTGCAATAATTTCCGATTCATGTTACAATAAGAATAATTATTTTTGTTCGGCGTAAAGGATAGCATGAAGAAAGACTTTTCGTCTTGAGGATACTTTGGGCAAGGATAGTATAATACATTGTGTGGTAACGCACTAGGAGGCAACAAACATGGAACAAGGTACAGTAAAATGGTTTAACGCAGAAAAAGGTTTTGGATTTATCGAACGTGAAGAAGGCGACGATGTATTCGTACATTTCTCAGCTATCCAAGGTGACGGATTTAAATCTTTAGACGAAGGTCAAAAAGTAACTTTTGACGTAGAGCAAGGTTCTCGTGGAGCTCAAGCTGCTAACGTTCAAAAAACTGCTTAATCTTCATTTTTAAAACAGGTTCTCTGTAGAGAGCCTGTTTTTTTGTGTTTTCATTTATTTCTGCAATATTTCTGCAATAAAAAACCCTACTCAACGTACAAGTAGGGAGATGTTACAAGGTAATCGTAAAAAAATTCATGCTTCAAAGGTTTATCAACAGTATAGCATATTGGATTTACAATATGCGGAATTTGCCTAAATAAATTCTTTTTTCTTTACTGGTCGAAGATAGAGGGATTTGTTCGTAGAGAAAATGTATTCAAAAAATGGGGAAGCAGGTAGACAATATTAGCAGAAACTCTTGATTTGTTTTTCAGTGATTCCTTTGATGACTTCTAGCTCACTAAGCAAATAACCATGAGCATCGTCAAGCATTTTCTTTTCGCTTGCATTCAGTTTTTTTTCTTTCTTCATCCGCATGAGATCACGTACCACTTCAGCGCCTTCTAGTATGTGGCCCGTTTTTATTTTGTCTGTGTTGATTTTATATCTCTCTTTCCATGGCAATAACTTATCTGATGTTCCATTTTGGAAAGTGTGTATGATGTTCTTTAAGGCAAGTATATCTGTAACAGGTCTTATCTTTGACCTTGACATCTTCCTTGTAGGAATCATCACTTTCATATGGCTAACGGCCATCTTAATGACATAATACGATTGTTTTTCATCAGAGAATTCTTTTTCTTCTATGGCTTCAATTATACCTGCTCCGTGCATTGGATAAACAATATTATCACCAATTTGAAACATATCATCCGCCTCCATATCATGTATCTACTTTAAGGGTACCACATTTAGAGGTAAAATAATCAAATTTTTAATAATAACATGTTTATTTATTTTCTGTCAATAAATTTGGTTCTAAAAAAGTGAGATTTTTTCATGATAATTTCGGGTGGTTTTTGATCATATCCTCAAGAATCCTTGCTACAAGAAAAACAGAATATCCATCATTAAAAAAAGACCAGACATTGAGCTGGTCTTTCCAAATAGAATCCGATCATAATGTTGAAATATCAATCACAAATCGATAACGCACATCACTATTTAGCACACGTTCATATGCTTCATCGACTTGGTTTGCGTTGATCACTTCAATTTGTGGTGCGATATTGTGAGCAGCTGCGAAATCGAGCATTTCTTGTGTTTCTTGGATGCCGCCAACGAGTGAGCCGGCGATGCTGCGACGCCCCGTAATTAATGAAAACACATGGAAGTTGTCTGGCTTTGGTGGTGCACCGACGTTCACTAATGTTCCGTCAACACGAAGTAAGGACAAATAGGCATCCACGTTGATATTGGCAGAGACGGTATTGAGAATGAGATCATATTGACCGGCTAGTGTCTTAAACGTATCAGGGTCACTTGTAGCAAAATAGTCTTTTGCACCAAATGACAGTGCCTCTTCTTTTTTATTCAAAGAGCGGCTTAATACAGTCACTTCAGCGCCAAGTGCGCGTGCAAATTGAATGGCGACATGACCTAGACCGCCCATTCCGACAATCGCCACTTTTTTGCCAGGCCCAGCCTTCCAGTGTTTTAACGGAGAATACGTTGTGATGCCGGCACAGAGAAGAGGGCTGGCGACATCGAGGGAGAGCTGGTCAGGAATATTGACAACAAATCGTTCTGTCACAACAATTTTCTGACTGTAGCCGCCGTAAGTTGGTTCTCCATCATAATCGAGGTTATTATAAGTTTGAACGACTCCTTTCTTGCAATATTGCTCATCTCCATTTTGGCAATATTCACATGTACCGCAAGAATCGACAAAACAACCGACGCCTACACGATCACCAATGTTGAATTTCGTGACAGCATCCCCTACAGCTGAAACAACTCCAGTAATCTCATGACCCGGAACCATTGGGAAAATACCGCCGCCCCATTCATCAAAGGCACTGTGGATATCTGAATGACAGATCCCGCTAAACTGAATATCAATTAAAATATCATGTGGACGAAGTGCTCTTCGTTCAATGGTTGTCCGTTCAAAGTTTGCTTTTGCATGGGAAACACTTAAAACATTTGATTGGTGCGTCTGACACATTCTGGATCATCCTTTCAAAAGTAAGATTCGGTCCTTCCTCTATACTGTACGTCTTAAAGTGAACTTTAAGTCAACATAGAACCCTGTGATCGCCTCAATTCAGGCTTTAGCATCAACCTTGAATCAAGATTTGAGCCAAAAGTATCTTGTCTTCTCGATAAAAATGGAGATGATGGGAAAAGGGAGATCGTCAAGTAAGAGAAAGAAGAGAAGGGTGAAAACAATGAAAATAGCACAAGCCGCCAAGCAGCTCGATTTATCTACTGCTACGCTCAGGTATTATGAGAATATAGGTTTAATTAGACCGATCAGGCGTGATGAAAATGGTGTTCGTGATTATACAGAAGAAGATATTCAGTGGATAGAATTTATTAAATGTATGAGAAATGCGGGTCTGTCAATTGATGCTCTTAGAGAATATACGGCTTTATTTATCGAGGGAGAGGATCGTACATTGTCCTCAAGGAAGCGTATTTTGGTCAATGAGAGAGAAAGACTTGTAGACAAACAAAAGGAAATCGAAGAAACGATTAAACGGTTAGATTACAAGATTGAAAGTTATGAAGATATTATCCACAGTTATGAACAAAAACTAGTTCATCAATTAAAAACGAACTCTATTTAAATGAAGAAAAACCTGTGACTTGTCACAGGTTTTGTGATGTGGTTATCTTTTTGTGTAACGCACCCAATTGTAATGAGCGTAAAGTGGAGTAACACCGTTGTAGGAGCCGAGCCATTCATCGACACCTGCACCATTCCATAAGTTCATCATAATCTTTCCAGGTGTTTGAGGGATTTGAGTAGTAGCCGTATGTTTTAATTGACCGTCCACATACCATTTAATCGAGTTAGGCTGCCAGTCGAACGCATATGTGTGATAAGAGTTTGCTGCATCAAAACCAAGGTTGACGATTTTTTCATGATTTCCGACACCATTGGTATAATAATTAAACTGAACCTTTGTCGTATCTTTTCCTAGAAATTCGATGTCGATTTCATCCCAAGGCGTACCATCAGTCGGTCCCGTATAAGTAAAGAACGAAGACACGATCCCAACATTTTTGGCTGGTTTCATGTTGACTTCATAAAGTCCATAGCCATATGTTTGAACGGAGCGGTTTTCTCCACAGTCAAACTTATTATACGAAGGACTAGTGAGCGATAATCGCATTTCCCCTAACGACGTCATGGAGACATTGTTTGCGCGCCACGTACAGTTAAACATATTTCCGTTCGAGTACCCATCGGCTTTTTGCCATAACCCCGTATTATAGTTGTTGAACGGTTCATAAAACGACCCGCCCGTTTGTGCCGAGGCACTTGCAGCAAATGTGGACAAACTTAAGAATAATCCAGTGACAAGCAGCATCAACATTCGTTTTACACGGTAAGACATGAAGGCATTCCCCTCTCTTTTTTGAAAGCGTTTTCTTTTTGATCATACATGATTCTCTCAAAATGGAAAATCGGTCTAAATAATGATAAACAGTGTGTTTTTTTAATAGAATGAAAAGAAAATTGATAGGTAAAAAATAATGATTGACAAAGCGGACAGTTGTCCGTAAGATAATACCGGTACAATTGTCCTAATGAAAATGAAAGAAATTTGATTTACACATAGAGATATATGCAAGGTGGATGAAGGTGAAGAAGGTGAAGCATCATGGAAAAGGATATTGGAAAGGAAATTGAAGAGGTCGCTTTTTCTTTGTTTCAAGAGTTTGGTGTAGAGAATGTCAGTATGCATAAAATTGCTAAAACAGCTGGTGTTGGACAGGGTACTCTTTACCGCCGATATGCCAATAAAAGTGATTTATGCCTTTCGATCCTTGGAGAAAAATTTGAACAACTGATCCCTGCTTTGCATCTTTACTTAAATAAAATAAGTGATCAGCCGGTTCAAGATCGTTTGCAATATGTTCTCGAGGAGATCCATCTCATCGTTGGTCATCACTTAGACTGGATTCGGATGCTGACGATCTCTGGAAATTTAGAGCAGACAAGTAAAGTATATGATTGTCATTACAGTCAATCACTCAAACAAATCATTCGTGATTTGCTCGAGGAAGCGAAAGTAAAAGGAGAAGCGAACATACAAGACATTGAGTTGACGACATTATGTATGTCCTCTCCAATGACGCCTGAACTCATGTTTTATATTCATGAATCCGGCTACTCAATTGAAAAAATTGCACAATTCGCTGCGGAAAGACAGGTTTTGTCTGTCTTTTCCTAGACATGAAGTGGCTCATTTCTGTCCAGCCTAACTACTTATGGTTTATCAAAATTGAAAAAGAAAAGGAGCCAACTTAATATGAACAAACAGCAAACAGCAGCTTCCGACATTCGAACGCTGCCCATTATTATTTCATTTATCACAGCTGGATTTATTGGACTGTTTAGTGAAACGGCACTCAACATGGCGCTGAGAAGTTTAACATTAGACTTTGGTATTGAAGCAACGACTGCTCAGTGGCTTACAACCGGCTATTTATTAACACTAGGGATTCTTGTTCCAATTTCAGGCCTCATTCTTCAATGGTTTACAACAAGACAGCTTTTCATTACCTCACTGGTCTTTTCGATCATCGGTACATTTATTGCGGCCGTTGCACCAGTCTTCAGTATTTTAATGGTGGCACGTGTGGTGCAGGCAGTAGGAACAGCCTTGCTCCTTCCATTGATGTTTAATACGATTTTGGTCATCATTCCGCCTCATAAAAGAGGTAGATCAATGGGGATTATCGGTCTTGTCATTATGTTTGCCCCAGCAGTTGGTCCAACGGTCTCTGGTCTTATTCTTAAATCGTTAACATGGCATTGGATTTTTTGGATTTCGCTTCCGTTATTAGTTGCTGCACTCGTATTTGGGTATATTTTTATGCAAAATATTACGGTACCCACAAGACCGAAAATCGACATTTTATCGATTGTGTTATCAACCATCGGTTTCGGTGGAATTGTGTATGGCTTTAGCAGTGCTGGTGAAGGCGGCGGCTGGAGCAGTATGCATGTGATTGTGGCGATTGTTGTAGGTGTCATTGGCATTCTTGTGTTCTCCCTAAGACAGTTAAACATGAAAGAACCGATGTTGAATTTAAGCCCATTTAAATATCCAATGTTTGTGATCGGGTTACTTCTGATCTTAGTGTGTATGATGGTGATGCTGTCTGCTATGATGATTTTGCCATTATATCTGCAAACGTCCTTGGCACTTTCTACATTTACAGCAGGTTTAATGCTATTACCAGGTGGAATTATCAATGGACTGCTATCGCCAATCATGGGTGGGCTTTTTGATAAATTTGGACCGAAATGGCTTGTCATCCCAGGTCTTGTCATCGTTGCAGCGACCATGTTTGGCTTCACGAACTTAAGTGTGAATACGTCCATCGGTTATATTGTGACGCTTCATATTACGTTAATGGTTGGGATTGCGATGATCATGATGCCTGCTCAAACAAATGGATTAAATCAGCTGCCGCCAGAGCTATATCCGCACGGTACAGCGATTATGAATACATTGCAGCAAGTATCAGGAGCGATTGGGACTGCAGTTGGTATCTCGATCCTTTCATCAGGAGCTCGCAGCTTTATGGAAAATGTGGCTGATCCCGCAAATCCAGTCAATCAGCTGCTCGCCTTTACAAATGGCGTCCAGCATGCCTTTATCTTTGCTGTCATTATGACAGTGATTGGCTTGGTGATTGCTTTCTTTATTAAACGAGTGAAAGTCGAACAACAAGTATCATAATATATGAAAAGCACTGAGGACTTGGCGCCGCAGTGCTTTTTTTATTTATTCATAGGGGTGAATGTTTGTTTCAAAGGAGCTGAAAATGGGGAGATAGATAAAAAGCAACGACTCTCTGACGACATTGAAGGAAAAGACGAAATTCGTAACGAATGGATAGAGATAAAAGAATAAGATAGGAGCTGAGATCATGAACTTAGACGAACAAATCAAAATGGCTGAGTCATTACGTCAACCAGCTGAAGATTCATTAGCTGGTCAATCAGAACTAAAGCCAGTCCACCCTCCTGAAGTGAACAAAATGGAATATGATATCCCAACAGGTGCTGGTGAAACAAAGGTGTGGGTATTTAAACCTGTGAAAACATTGAAACAACCCCTACCTGTTTTTGTGAATTTGCATGGGGGCGGTTTTATCCTTGGAAGTGCTGAAATGGATAATCATTGGTGTCCGGTCATAGCAGATCGTGCGGAGTGTATCGTTGTCAATGTGGAATATCAGCTGGCACCGGAACACCCTTTTCCGGCCGCTCTTCATGAATGCTACGATGTGATGAAATGGTTATATGAACATCCTGATGAACTACAAATAGACCCAAATCGATTAGCCATTGGTGGACATAGTGCAGGTGGGAATTTGGCAACAGCGGTTTGTTTGCTTGATATCCAAAAAGGGAACAAACTTCCGATTGTCTATCAAGTGCTTGACTATCCGCCGCTTGATTTAGCTACTGATCCAGCACAAAAGCCAGCGTTTGAAGAAGCAATTCCAGTTGAAATGGCGAGACTGTTTAATGCCTTCTACCTGCAAGGTCAAGATCCGCACAATCCGCTCGTTTCTCCGGTCTTTGCAGAGAGAGAAGTGTTAGCACAAATGCCTCCAGCTCTTGTTATCACAGCTGAGAAGGATTCACTAGCTGAAGAAGCTGAGCATTATGCGGACAAGTTAAAAGAAGCAGGGGTAGATGTCACATACAAACAATTTAAAGGAGTCCCACATGCGTTCACTCATGCCGGAGATTTAGAGATAGCTGAAGAGGCTTGGCATCTGATGAGCGATCAGCTTAAGAAGGCGTTTGAATAAGAAATATTCGGATATCAGTAAAAAGCACAGACTTTTTTTCTGTGCTTTTTTTGTGTTCTTGCTGACGTCTTGAAAAGAAGTGTAGATACAACAATCGCAGCTGTCGATATAATAGAAAGATAGAAGACATCTAAAAAGGAGCTAATAGAATGAAAAAAGAGACACTACAGGCATTTTGTCTTTCTTTACAAGGAGCAACCCACGACTATCAACCTGAGTGGCAGGCAGATCGTTATCATATAGGTGGAAAGATGTTTGCCATGATGGGGGGAGACGTCGATCGCAAACCAGTCATCACTTTAAAATGTGATCCGCAACGCGCTGAAGAATTAAGAGAAATGCATGAAGGAATTATTCCCGGCTATTACATGAATAAGACGCATTGGAATTCTATTTATCTTGATGCAGATATTCCATCTTCATTTGTCGAAGAGCTAATTGAACATTCCTATCAACTGGTTTTTCACAAATTAACAAAAAAAGCTCAGCAGGCTATCCTCCAACATGATTCAAAAGAAACTAAAAGCTGAACGTTCAGTTGTTCATGACTCTTTGAATCTCTTCAAAATTGACTAGAGTCACATGCTCTCGCTATACTTTAAACAGCTAGAAGATACGAATTGGGGGATATACAATGGGCTATACAGTCATTACAGGGGCAAGTTCAGGTATTGGATATGAAACGGCTTTGGCCTTTGCAGCAAGAGGAAAAAATCTGATCTTAGCTGCACGCCGGCTTGATAAACTCCAAGAACTGAAAGAAAAGATTCTAGAAACATATCCCGATATTCAAGCGAAAGTCCAGTCTGTTGATTTAACAGACAGAGAGCAAGTGTATTCTTTCTATGAGTCATTAGCTGGTGATGAGCTGGATACGTTCATTAATAATGCTGGGTTTGGCCATTTTGGTTCAATAGGAGAGCAGGATGTGAAAAAAATCGGGGACATGCTTCATCTCAATATTGAAGCGTTAACAATTTTATCCACTCTGTATGTCCGTGATTATGAGCAAAAAGAGGGGACGCAGCTAATCAATATCTCTTCAAGAGCGGGTTATACCGTCGTCGGAAATGCTGTCACTTATTCAGCCACGAAATTTTATGTGAGCGCCTTTACAGAAGGGCTGGCCCTAGAATTGAAAGAAAAAGGAGCCAAATTACAGGCAAAAGTATTAGCGCCTGCTGCGACAGAGTCGGAATTTGCAAAGCGTTCATTAGATGTCGATCAATTCGAATATGAAGGCACTATCAAGAAATATCACACATCAAAAGAAATGGCAGCGTGCTTGCTTGAACTTTACGACAGTTCAAAAACAGTTGGTATCGTTGATGGGAAGACATTTGATTTTGAATTGAAGGACCCCATTTTTTCACACGCTGGCACAAGCATGAAATAAAAAGTTCCAATCACTGAGGATAGATTCTCTTAGTGATCAGCAGGTCACCGAGCTGAAAGATGTCTTGGATAATGTGGAGCACTGTCAACACATACTAGAATAGATAAAAACACCTACACATTAGGTGTTTTTTTTATGCATTCTTTGATGAATGAAAGAATCGCAGGTCCAGTAGATGAGACTGCTGACAATTATGATCGGGAGGGATGTTGAGCTCTCAATTCCATCCATAACAAAAAGCATGACAATCATTGCTATCAGTAAGTAAGCCGCTAAATAAAGAGGATGAAAAGCCTTGGGCTGTAAAGAAAACAACAACTGTAAAGGTACCGCAAAGATGAAATAATAAACAAAAAAGATGGGAGTGTAAAACATCATAAACGCAGGCTCGCCCTGAATCGGTGGATATAAACATACGAACAAGCTGAGTAAAATGGAACTGAAGAATAGTGTGAGTAGGATTTTGTAAAATGGTTGAACGGAACGCACTGTATGTACTCCTTTTTTGTAAGATTTCCTATATTTTATCATAAATGGGTCGAGAACAATTTCTGAAGTCAATTTAGGTATTAAGATATAAATAAATTTTGATAATAGTGTCCTTTTTCCTTTATTTGGTTCTGTGACTTTCACCTCATGCTGATGAATGAAGGAATGGTATAAAGTAAACCCTATAGACAGATAATTATTCATCACATTTAAGAAAAGAGATGATCTTATGAACGTAACAAAATGGTTTGGTGCTGCCCTTCTTACTGTTTCACTATTGGTGACCGCAGCTTGTGCGAACGATAGCACTCAAGAGAATAATCAAAGTAATCAAGAAAGCACTACCAGTGAAACAAAAGAAAAAAACACGGCTGTTGAGACAGGGAACAAGTCTTTATCCAATATTAAGGTGCTGGCAACAGGCGGAACGATTGCCGGTAGTTCAGACAGTAATACAGATACGACTGGATATAAATCTGGTGCACTTGGAATCGATAAAGTCATTGCTTCCGTACCACAGCTGAAGGATATTGCAAATGTCACGGGTGAGCAAGTAGCGAACGTCGGCAGTGAAAATGTGGATAACGCTCTGCTTTTAAAATTAGCGAAACGAGTCAATCAGCTTTTAAATGATGATCAAGTGGATGGCATTGTGGTGACACATGGTACAGATACATTAGAAGAAACGGCCTATTTTTTACATTTGGTTGTAAAAAGTGATAAGCCAGTGGTGGTTGTGGGTTCCATGAGGCCAGCATCTGCCATTAGTGCGGATGGCCCGCTTAACTTGTATCATGCAGTGAAAATTGCTTCGACAAAAGAAGCCAAAGGCAAAGGTGTAATGGTGACATTAAATGACCGAATTGCCTCTGCTCGCTTTATTACGAAGACAAATACCACCACAACCGATTCGTTCAAGTCTCTTGAGCAAGGGTACATTGGAGAAGTGGCGGGTGAAGTTGTCTCTTTTTATAACGAACCGACAAGAAAACATACAACTGACAGTGAATTCGATATTTCAAAGCTAAAAGAACTGCCGCAAGTGGATATCTTATACGGCTATCAAAATGATCAAAAGTATGTGTATGATGCTGCGGTTAAAGAAGGAGCGAAGGGCATTGTCGTTGCCGCCGCAGGAAATGGAACGATGTCAACAGAAGCGATCAATGGGGCAACAGATGCTGTGAAAAAAGACGTGGTGATTGTGAGGTCAAGCCGTGCAGGAAATGGCATTGTCACACATGAAAAAATGGATGATGAACATCATTTTGTCTCATCGGATTCATTAAATCCACAAAAAGCACGCATTCTACTCATGCTGGCTCTGACGAAAACAAAAGATCCAGATAAAATTCAATCCTATTACGAGCAGTATTAAAAAGAAAAAGACCCGACGTATCATTGGGTCTTTTTTATATGTGTACCTGATGTTCAGCCCGTTTTTTTAAAGAGAGTAAAATGTCTCTCCAAACATCATCTATATCAGTCAGAAAATGTCCTGCTTGCTCGATATAGTGCGTTTTGGCGTTTGGAATGTTGGGAGCAATGCTTTCTATCTCTGCAAAAGGGGCCATCTGATCCTCTTTTCCATGCCAGACATCCACAGGGATTTGTATATCTTTCATATCGAATGCCCATGACCGTGAGAGTAAATCTGGTTCATGAATACATTCATCAACCGATTGACGAGTAGCTTCGTATAAATGCCGCATCATCAGCTCCAGTTGCTCATCGGTTTGAAGAAATTGCCGATCCGAAGGATGTAAATGTTTGTTCCCTTTTTTCGTTAGTTTCTTGAATTTCTCTGGTTTCTTTTCAATGAGTTTTTTCTGAGCGCGATAGCTTGCCTTTAAGAGCCAAGGCATTCTTTTACTGAGGAAAAAGGCAATCTTGTTCTCCTTTAGCATACTTTTAGGCGGTTTACCATCCTGAAATGGGGTGGTACTTGAGACGAGAGCAGCTGAAAGAATGCGGTCTGGCAATTGATAGGCACAACCAGCAGCGAATGCCCCGCCTCCAGAGACACCAATCACTGAAAAATGGGAGATATCAAGATGATCGGCCACTTCCTGTACGTCTTTTGCCCAGTCTAAAATGGTGCGGTCAGGTTGCGGATCAGATAAACCAAAACCAGGTCTGTCTAAAGAAATAAGACGAATGCCAAGCTCTTTTGAGATTGGATCATCATCTAAAAACATCACTCTCGATCCAGGTGTCCCATGAAAAAAGAATACTGGGAATCCTTCAAGATCACCGTATTGAGACAAACCAATATGACGTCCATCTTGCAAATGAATCCTGTCCATTTGATCATCCCTTTCATCGTTTATCTAACTTACATATTCATGCATGAAACGCCGGGTTAAGGCGTTTCTTTCGCAATTTGATAGATTTTTTCGTAAAGCGATAATAATGTTTTTAGATCTTCTTTTGAAAGCTGGGCATAGTATTTTTGAATAAGATGCAGCTGAATTTTTTCAATATCTTTATGATAGTCATGGCCCTTTTGAGCAAAATCAACAATGATTTCTCTACGGTTATGTGGATTAATCTCTCTTTTCACATATCCAAGCTGTTCAAGCTTTGATATGAGCTGGCTAGCGGCACTAGATGAAATGGAGAAATAATCAGCCAGTTCATTGATTGTTCTCGTCTTCGACCGCAGCAATTCAAGGGTCAGTTCTTGTTTGCTTGTTAAATCTGCATACTCATTTTTTAAGAATCGTTGATACTCTTCTACATAGATAGAACCTAGTGCGTTTGAGTACTCAATGATTTTTTTGCTGTAATGAATGATATCCTCATCCAATGACATCACCTCTTTTCTCCTATATTATATGCGATCTTAATATTTAAGTGAAGTTAAATGTTAAGGAAAATTAAATAAAAAGAGAATAGACTTGATGAGAAAATGACCTCTATCTCCACTTTTCATCAACAATGGACAAAGAATACTTCCTGTTTGGTGATGGCAAAAATGATCGTTTTGTTTGTTTTCACTTAGATTTACTCCTTTGGAAGTCGGGACTTTTTCATTGAATTATGGGCGATCTCCATTTATAATAAAAAAATAAACCAACTGGTCGGTTTTATTTGTCCGTGTGAAGAAAAGCAAGGTAGAAGGGATTGTTCATAGATGACAAGTGCACAGAGCGGGGCTGGAAAAAGTGAAAAGACGAAGCAGAAAATTGTCACCGCTTCACGTGATTTATTTGCGAAAAAAGGATATTCGGAAACATCCGTGCGAGATATTCTAGAGGCGGCTGAGATTAGTAAAGGCAACCTCTATCATCATTTTAAAGGAAAAGAGTTTTTGTTCCTTCATATTATGGAAGAGGATCATCGATTCATGATGGAGACGTGGCATGAAGAGAAACAAACGCTGCACCGGGCCATTGATAAGCTCGCAGGGTTTGCAGAGCTACTTAGTCAAATGGGGATTAACTATCCTTTAATGAGAGCAAGTGAAGAATTCTGTGCCAGTGCATTTACATCAGATGAAGTCATGGAGCGGCTGAACAAGATTGATGTAGACTTTGATGATGTGATGAGAGACATCCTGCTTGAAGGAAACGAAGATGGCAGCTGGTCGATTCAGCATGTTGAATCAAAAGTGAAAATATTACTTTCTGTATTCTATGGATTAGACGTGTTATATAAAAATGACACGATGCAGCAGAAAAAGGAATTACAAAAAGAGGCGATCTCATTGTTTATTCACGGAATCAACCATCATGAGTAACAAGTGAGTCAGTAAAGGGGAAACAAACATCATGCAAAAACCGATTCGTGAGCAAAAAGCCGTACTTGTTATTTTATTAAGTAATATATTTATTGCGTTTTTAGGTATCGGTCTGATTATACCTGTCATGCCGCTCTTTATGAATGTCATGCATTTAACGGGCAGTACGATGGGATATCTTGTGGCGGCGTTTGCCGTTGCACAGCTTATCGCATCACCTATTGCGGGAAGATGGGTAGACCGATACGGAAGAAAGATCATGATTGTGTCAGGCCTTTTTCTATTTGCGTTATCAGAACTCGTTTTTGGCTTAGGAACACACGTATATGTTCTGTATTTTGCAAGGGTTCTTGGCGGTATTAGTGCAGCATTTATCATGCCGGCTGTCACCGCTTATGTCGCCGATATCACGACTGTTCAAGAAAGATCAAAGGCAATGGGGTATGTATCCGCTGCTATTAGTACCGGATTTATCATCGGCCCAGGAATTGGCGGATTTATTGCAGAATATGGCGTTCGCCTGCCGTTTTTCTTTGCAGCAGGGATTGCATTTATTGCTGTGATTTCATCTATGTTTATGCTGAAGGAACCATTAACAAAAGAAGAGCGAGAGAAACAAATGGATCAAGTGAAAGAATCGACCTTCTTTAAAGACTTGAAAAAATCGATTCATCCAAGCTATCTCATTGCTTTCATCATTGTCTTTGTGCTGGCGTTTGGACTATCTGCATATGAAACGGTCTTTAGCTTGTTTACAAATCACAAGTTTGGATTTGGTCCGAAGGATATTGCGATTATCATTACCGTCAGTTCAATTGTAGCCGTCATCATCCAAGTCCTCGTGTTTGGTAAAATGGTGAATGCGCTTGGGGAGAAACGAGTTATTCAACTATGCTTGATTGTTGGAGCAGTTCTCGCTTTTGTTTCTACAGTCGTGTCAGGCTTTATGGTTGTGCTGATCGTGACGTGTGTGATTTTCCTTGCGTTCGATTTATTGCGCCCTGCACTCACGACCTTCTTATCAAAAATCGCTGGCAATCAGCAAGGATTTGTCGCAGGGATGAACTCTACCTACACAAGTCTTGGTACGATTTTTGGCCCGGCACTTGGCGGTATTTTATTCGATCAAAATATTCATTTCCCATTCCTGTTTGCAGGTGTTGTCTTATTTCTTGGATTAGGCTTAACCCTTATTTGGAAGGGGAAGGCGACAGAAGAGGCATCAGCAGAATAATAGAAAAGAGACCTTTCAAATAAGGTCTCTTTTTTTAAGGCTGCGGCTTCAGGTGATTCAGTGCCTGCGCCATTTTTTGATTTTGCTGCTTTTTGTAAAATAGAAAGGCGATGATATGGCCTACTAATGTGAGAAAGGCTATACCGATAAAATAAGGCATGATCCATTCGAGCAGTGTAGTCGAATATAAAGCGACCGCTCCTACTTGAAACCCTAAATTGACGACAGTGGAGATGAGAATGTTGATGGGTGCTGGGAAGGTAAAGTAGTTCCATAGTAAAGGATACATGACCCCAAAGACGATGCCTGCCAAAGTCCCGATGGCAATGATGTGCCACACGTAATGAAAAGAGATAGAGGATGACCATTGAGTGATGGACAGGATGAGTGTCAGCCATACGATAGAGACAAAAGCTGTTTGCATAAATTGATGTTTTAGTTCCTTGATCATTTGAATCGCTCCTTTATATATTTGGCGTAATGACGACTGACGGTGTAGCTGTTTTTCGAGATGGTTTCGACCTCTAAGCGAGCGTACGTACCAGCGACAAAGCTGTCGACTTGCGCTAAATTGAGAATGACTGCATTGTTGATACGATAGAAATGTTCACGCTCTAACGACTTCAGATCCTTCAGCCGTTTACTGAGAAAATACGTCGTACCTTGAGTCGTGATCACCTTTGACAGATGTCCAAGCGCAGAGATCGCTTCAATTTGTTCTAATGGTAAAAGAGACTGCCGATCATTTTTTGGATCTTTGACCGTTAGAGATGTACTAGTCTCCAGCATTGTTGCCATCTTTTGTAAACGTTCTTGATTATGTGGATGGCTGATGACGTCTACTTCCGTCACATCCTTTTCTTGATTCCAGATCAAACGAAATTTCATCCATAAACCTCCTCTCACAATGAGCATAGCAATAGATGAAAGCGAATGCGATGGAATGTTGCTTTGATGCAGAAGAATTCTTTTTGTTGCAAAGATTCACTGCGAGTCTACGGCTTTCCTTTATAATGAAAAGATACTCGTTCGTGAATGGAGGAATGATGTTGTATCTTGTAGATCAACAAAGGACAGGAGCGGTAAAAGAGGAAATTCGGCGGATTGATCCTGCCTATCCAGTGTTCGTAGATGCGATACTCGATGGGGTGATACAAGGAGATTTATATGTGGATCACCGAGATCACCCGTGTGTCTATTTTGCAGGGACAACAACCGGCATTTATTATGTCGCAGGCAAGACAGAAGCAGCACTCTCATTATGTTCAACGTTCATTGTGGATGTTTATAAAAAGCAGAAAAGAGAGAACAGACGGTTCACTTTGTTTTCAGCAAATCCTGCATCAGATGAGATGATGAAAAAATGCTTCGGTTCAAAACTGAATGAAATGCAAAGACATGCGTATTCTTATGATTTGACCTCTCCTGATCTGATTGTGCCTGATCAAGACGAAATGATTAAACGCACGAATGAACAAGTCATTGCCGCAAGCAAAGTATTCCCATCCAGCTATTATGAAGCATATTGGGGAGGAGTAGATCACTTTTTATCTAATGGCGTCGGAGTTGCCATCTTAAACGGTGAAGACGTGGTCAGTGAATGTATCTCTATTTTTTCAAGTGAAAAACGTGTGGAGATCGATATTTGGACAGATGAAGCCTGCCGTGGAAAAGGGTTGGCTTTGTTAGCAGCTCAGCAAATGATCAGCATCTGTGTTGAAAAAGGGAAGACACCGCATTGGGATTGCGATGTCCATCATGCAACCTCGGCCAAATTGGCAGAGAAGCTAGGTTTTCAGTGGACAAAGACGTATCGCTTATTTTATGCCTCACGCTGAAAAGGTTTTGAGATACCAAGCATCCATGGCAGAATGCTCTGAGCCTTCAATCGGTGCAGGAAGAAGAGAAAAGTCATACCGTTGATAAAGGCCAGTAGCAGCTGTTAATTCACTGCGGGTTTCTAAATAACAAGCATCGTAGTATGTAGCAGCATATTGCAGGGCCGTATCCATCAGTTTCTTGCCCGCACCTTTGCCTTGTGCTTTTGGGCTTAAATAAAGCTTTTGTAGCTCACAAATGCCATCTGTGAAAGGGGCAATGCCAACGCCACCAACAATTTCACCATGTTCTTCGGCAATCCAATAGGCTGCATGAGTCAATGATTGATAGTATTCGAAAAGCTGATCAAGGTGTGGGTCTGTGTAGGCTGTACCTTCAATCGCAAGATTCGCTGATTCTAATGACTGGCGGATAATGGCCGCGATAAAAGGATTGTCCTGCTTTTGAATTGGTCTAATATTCATTGTAAAAACCTCCGTTGTCATAGGATAAAAAAGAAAAGGAGTTGATGCGATATGTTCTGGCTACAAACCGCTATTTTTACTGTCATTGTGCTCTGTCTCTCGTGGTGGGCAGGAAAAAGACGCAGGCATCGCCATGCCGGGCTGATTGTTCCGGTATGTATCACTTTGTTTGGATTGCTGTTATTGATCGGCAGTTTCTTCATTGGCAGATGGGAAGGGATGGCGCTCAGCATATCAAGCGTCTCTATCGTTCTCTCTTCTATCATTTGTTTGATCATCGTTACAGGGGTTCATTTGTTTAAAAAAGATGACCCTTCGTAGGCTGGGACATCTTTATGATTTGATTCTATCGTATTCCTCACGAAGGATGCCCATCATGATGACATCCGAATAAGCACCGTTGAAATAGAGCGCTTGACGTCTTTTTCCTTCATATTGAAATCCGGCTTTCTCATAGCTTCGAAAGGCTCGTGGGTTATGGGAAAAAACTTCAAGCTCAAGCCGATTGAGTTCTAACGTCTCAAAGGCAAATGTTTGAACCATCCGAACAGCCTCAGTGCCATATCCTTTGTGAAAATGCTCTGGACCATGTAGCGCAATGCGGAAACTTGCCGTATGGTTTATCGGATCAATATCCACAATCGCCGCATCCCCGATCATTTCTTTCGTGTCTAGCAGACAAATAGCAAAGTCTCGTCTACTGTCATCCTGCAGAAAACGGGTATAGGCTGAACGAATTTCTTCTAGTGTGAACGTTTTGCGTGTGCCAGTCATATAAAGTGTTTCTGCATGCTGGCATCCTCTATGAATACCAGGATAATCTTTTTCTTCAATCGGTCTCAAAAATAATCGAGTCATGATGGATCAGCCTCCTCTATATATCGGGAGATTTCAATTAAGTTCATATCAGGATCACGGATATAAATGGATTCAATCGGACCTAATGCACCAGAACGTCTGACCGGACCTTCTTCAATTGGAACAACCTGCTTTCGAAGATGAAGCAATAAACTGTCTATATCTAAATCGGTGATAAAACACAAGTCAGCAGATCCAGGCTGGGGATGAGCAGCTTTTGGTTCAAATTCATGACCCGCTTCATGAAGGTTGATCTTTTGTAAGCCAAAACGAAGGGCTTTACGGCCTTCTCCAAAAGTTTCTTCCTTCATTCCTAATACGTTTGTATAAAAGCGAATGGTTTCCTCCATATGTTGTACAGTCAACACGATATGATCAAGTCGTCGTATCATCAGTCTCTCCTCCAAGTATGATCATTGTTTGAACTGCTTCTATTATATCATCCCTTGAAGAAGATACCTTATTTGATCACGGTTTTATAACTCCAGCTTTCTAGGGACATGTTTTCTCCGTGCAGTACTCTCTCATCAAACTCCGTCCACCCATTTTTTCGATAGAAATGACGATTGGCCTCGTTGTGTGTAATCAGTGTGAACAGTCCGCCGCCTTGCCGGGCGATAAAGGGGAAAAGACATTGCTTTAGCATACGGCTTCCAAGTTTTTTTCCTTGTTGGTCTTTTGCAACGACAAGAGCTTCTAAATACCAGTAAGGTTTCTTTAAGGAAGAACACGCTTTTTTTGCCTCCTTTAACATACGGAACACATGCTGAATCGCCGATATGCCACCAGTAAAGAGTAGCTTTAACCCACCAGATAACACATAATCCATGAGTCCTGGTTCAGGAAGACGGGGATGTTTTAACAGGGCGGCAGACACAATTTTCTCGTTCTCAACCCCGACCAAACAGATTTGATGCTGAAAATATACCTTTGTATTGATCAAATGCAACTGACGGGCGAAAGCAGAACGATTGGTCACCTTTTCGCATAATAAATCAAAAAATGAATAGTTCTGAAATGAATCATCTAACAACGCTGCCACTTGAGGCAGTTCATCCTCTCTAGCAAGTCTGAATTGAAACATATGATGGTCCTCCTTTTTTTGAACAGATATAGATTATTGAACATGTGTACATTATAATAAGAGGAAAATAAACCGAACATCGGCAATGAATGATCTCTTGTTCATAAATAGACAGGTATAGCCAGATTGTTCAAAAATGGAGGGTGTTTGATGAAGGACAGACGAACAATCAAAACCAAAAAGGCGATACGGGAAAGCTTTCTTGAGCTTTTAAAGGAAAAAGATGTTCAACAAATTACAGTATCAGAGCTATCTAGAAGAGCGGATTTAGGAAGAGGGACCTTTTATTTGCACTACCAAGATGTATTTGATTTGCATGAACAGCTTGAGAAGGAACTATTTAATCAGCTTGGCGGACTATACGATGAATCGTTTCCAAGCCAGGACCCGCTTGATATGCTGTCCTTTTTAAACAAAACAACTGAGTATTTAAAAGAAAAACAATTCATGATGACGTTATTTGTCAAACCGAATAGCCCAACGACGAATCAATTTAAAGCGTTTTTTAAAGAAAAAATCATGAAAGAGTGGCAACTTGATCAGCGTCAGATTACGGAACGTGAACAGATTGAGGCTTCATTTGTTGTGTCTGGTGTTGTTGGTGTACTGGAGGAATGGATTCATGAAGGGATGACAGTCGAAGCGGGGCAGCTTGCGCACATCTTGTACAAGCTTCTTATGAAGGTAGAACAGGAATCGTAAGAAACGAATTGATCATATATCATTTTTCTATTCATTCTGTTAAAATGGGAATATACGTTCTTATTTGAGGCGGGGAGTGGTGAGATTGAAAAGGAAATTACTATTTTATGGGGCAATGAGCATTGATGGATATTTAGCAAGGGATGATCACCGTTTAGATTGGCTCATAGGCACAGAGGGCGAAGAGGATACGAGATATGAGGAATTTTATGCAACAGTCGATACGCTGATCATGGGACGGAACACATACGAACAGGTTCTCAAACTTTCACCTGATGAGTTTCCTTATGAAGACAAGACGTGTTATATCGTTTCTCGCACTTTACAAGACAGTCATACAGGAACCCACATCGTTCGTGAAGATGTTCTCTCGTTTATCAAAAATTTAAAAAATGAAAAAGGCCAGCATATCTGGATAGTAGGAGGCGGGGAACTGCTTCAAGCATTATTAAAAGAAAAATTAGTCGATGAGCTGTATCTCCAAATCGCACCTGTCATGATTGGAAAAGGAATCCCTCTTTTCCCTCCAACTGAACAGGAATCTAGATTTTCATTACAACAAGTGAATCAATACAAACAAATTGCTGAAATGCATTTTGTGTTAAAAGAAGACCACTAAGTCACAGGGGTCTTTTTTTAATCAAACAAACACGTTGACAAGAAAATATCCTAGTGTTAGGATAAATTTATCCTAGTTTTAGGATTTATTGAAAAAGGAGTAGTTGCCATGGTGCAGCAAGATCAAGAATTAGACTTAAGGCTTTTCCGAGTGTGGATGAAAGCCTATCATGCCCTTTTTGCAAATATCCAAAAAGACATTGAACGTTATGATATCGGATTTGAAAACTTTCAAATTCTTGAATTACTGTATAGTAAGGGACCACATCCCGTTCAAAAAATTAGTGAGATTTTATCCATTCCAAGTGGGAGCATCACCTATGTGGTCAACAAATTAGAAAAACAAGAATTAGTCAAAAGACAATGTGCACCTTCTGATAAACGTGTATTCCATGTATTACTGACAGATAAAGGGAAGCAGCTATTTGACGATATTTTTCCAAAACATACAGATGTCATATCACAAAATCTGTCCTTTATCGAAACAGAGGAAAAAGAGCAGCTCATCGAATGGTTGAAAAAAATTGGTTTAGGTGCAAAACAACTTCACGAAAAGGGGAAACAAGATGACACGCAGTTTTGATACATTGGTACGTGAAAGACGATCAGCATCAAATTTTTTGCCGAATATCTCGATTTCGAGAGAAGAGCTTAATAGTATCTTTGAAGAAGTGAAGCTGGCACCTTCAGCCTTTAATTTACAGCATACGCAATATGTCGTCGTCCAATCAGAAGCGCTTAAAGAGCAAGTAAGAGATGCTGCATTTGGACAATATAAGGTGCATTCCGCTTCAGCAGCGATCATTGTGCTCGGCGATCCGAAAGCTTATGAGCAAGCAGGAAACATTTATGAAGGCCTAAAAATGCTCGGCATCTTAAATGCGCAACAATATGAGGAAATGGTCAGAGAGACGATGAGTTTTTATGTGCAGAGAGGATCAGACTTTCAGAAAGAAGAGGCGATTCGAAATGCTTCATTATCTGCCATGCTATTTATGCTTGCCGCCAAAAACAAGGGATGGGATACTTGCCCAATGATCGGCTTTGACCCCGAAGCAATGAAAAAGGTGTTAAACATCGAATCAGATTTGGTTCCTGTATTAATGATTACACTCGGAAAAGAAAAAGTAGAGAGCAGACAAGCGAGAGGCTACCGCAAGCCGGTCTCTGAATTTGTGACATATTTATAAGATAGGGGGTTCCATTCATGGAACTAGGAATTAGTACATTTGTAGAAACAACACCTGATTTTCAAACAGGAAAAACAGTCAGCCACGCACAGCGCATTCGTGAAGTAGTAGAAGAAATTATTTTAGCAGATCAAGTGGGTCTCGACGTTTTTGGTGTAGGAGAGCATCATCGTGAAGATTTCGCCGCATCAAATCCAGCAGTCGTATTAGCAGCTGCGGCAACGCAAACAAAGAATATTCGTCTGACAAGTGCCGTAACTGTTCTTTCATCGGCAGATCCTGTTCGTGTGTTTCAAGATTTTGCGACATTAGATGGCCTTTCTAACGGGCGTGCAGAGATCATGGCTGGCCGTGGATCATTTATTGAATCGTTCCCGCTTTTTGGCTATGACTTAGATGATTATGAAGAATTATTTGAAGAAAAACTAGATTTACTGTTGAAATTACAGCAGTCAGAGCGTGTGACGTGGAGCGGTAAGCATCGTCCTTCCATTCAGGATGTCGGCGTATACCCAAGACCTGTTCAAGATCCGCTTCCGATCTGGATTGGCAGTGGAGGAAACAGAGAATCTGTCGTACGTGCTGGATTATTAGGATTACCACTTGTCCTTGCCATTATTGGCGGCAGCCCTAGACAGTTCGCACCGCTCGTGCAGCTCTACAAGCAAGCTGCGATTCACGCTGGACATGACCCTGAGAAATTAACGGTGGCATCCCATTCACATGGATTTGTTGCGGAGGAAACAGAATTGGCAGCAGATCAATTCTTCCCTTCTACACAGCATGTCATGAATACATTAGCAAGAGAACGAGGCTGGGGACCTTATACCCGTTCTACATTCGATGCAGCAAGAACATTAGAAGGTGCATTGTATGTAGGAGATCCAGATGCCGTGGCAGAGAAAGTGATACATCTGCGAAAAAATGTAGGCATTACGCGCTTCATGCTGCACGTACCGGTCGGTTCGATGCCGCATGATCAAGTGCTGAAAGCTATTGAGTTATTTGGAAAAGAAGTGGCTCCTAAAGTAAGAGAAGAGGTTGCCCGCTGGGAAGCCGAACAAGCATAACAAAAAAGTCGATCAAGTGAATAGGCTTGATCGACTTTTTCTTATGCTTAAGGATCAATAACACATGGTTTCACTGTAGGGCATGAAGCAGCAGAAGCAAATGGTGTGGCCGTCAAGGTGAAGAGGAAAACAAGTTGAAAACAGATAAGCCATTTTTTCATGAAATCACCTCCGTTATCAATTGTTTCACTAGAACGAGGTGAGGATAAAAGCATAGAAGTATGTAACACCCTCTATCCAGCATAAGACAATCATATCATAATTTTCAAAAAAATGAAAAAATAACTTACGAAAGTTCTAAATTATGGTATGGTTAATATGTTCAACAAAAAAAGGGAGGGATTTTTGTATGAAAAAGGTCATAACTTCTGTTTTGGTTGGAGCAATTGTTTTAACGGGTGCGGGTGTCACCGCTGTCCCGGTAGAAGCGAAGGGGAAAGTAAACAGTGAAGTTACGGTACAAGCAAGTCGAACCGTCTCGGAAACGAGAACATATACGACGTCAAACATCCCATCAAGTATTACATATGCAAAGGATGGATGGGTCGGTATTCTCTATCAATCGTCAATTGAAGAGTTAGGTTTAGGAAAATATAGAGTTACCTTTACTGGAACGGTTGTACGCGATCCAGGATTTAATTAAATAAAATGTAAAGCTGACAGGTGGACAAGCCTGTCAGCTTTTTTTAATGGGGATAATAAAGAATCATTTGCATCCGTACCATCTGTTCTCCTGATTGTTTATACTCATGGGCACGGTCAGCTTTAAACCGAATCGAGTCGCCAGCTTGTAATGTGTATTGCTCATCACCGATTGATAAATCAAGTGCTCCCTCAAATACGGTAATCAATTCCTCTGTACCGCCGATATGTTCTTCCGCACTTAACGACCCATGAGGATCAATTTCTACCTGATAGACTTCAAATTTTCTCAGGTCATCAAATGGGAACGTCGTATATACCCGATACCTTCCCTCGTCCTCTGTTAAAACTTGTCCTTCTTCTTTTCGCACAAACTTAATCTCAGGCTGCGGTGCGTATATGAGTTCACTAAAAGACACCTTCAACCCATTGGCGATTTTCCACAGAGTGGTGATGGTTGGTGTGGATTCTCCTCTTTCGATTTGCCCAATCATCGTTTTACTCACACTTGTTACCTCAGCCATCTTTTCTAGGCTTAATTTCTTTTGCTCTCTTAACAGTTTGACATTTCTAGCAATAATCGATTGTACATCCTCCATCAAAAAAACTCCTTTCTGGATTTACTTTATAACGACTGAATAGTACAATAAAACGTAATATATACACAATAAAGACTTTTAAGTCTAAATAACGTATGAGAAGGAGGTAACAGTTTGATTGTTTCCATGTTGATTTATGCTTTTGTTACCAGCTTTACCCCTGGACCGAATAATATCATGGCGATGGTCTTTACGAATAAATATGGGGTCAAGCAAACATTTCGATTTTGTTTAGGGGTTGGGATCGGATTTTTGGTCATTTTATGTTTGAGCGGTTTTTTCAATATGATTCTTTATCAAGTCATGCCGAAAATCGGCTGGGTCATGGCTTTCATCGGAGCCGGTTACATGATCTATTTAGCTGTCAAAATCATGAGAAGTAAAGGCGGAGATGACGAAACACTAGACCGCTATAATCATTTTATCCCGGGGATGCTGCTGCAATTTATTAATCCGAAAGCCATCTTGTATGGGTTAACCGTCATTTCCACTTTTGTTCTGCCGTATGGACAGTCCAATATGCAATACATGTTGTTGACGTTGATTCTCGCCATCATTGGTTTTTTAGGCACATTTAGCTGGAGTTTATTTGGCTCTGTATTCAAGCGTTTTTTGACTCTTTATCAGCGGCCGTTCCAGTTCGTCATGGGGCTGCTGCTTATGTATAGTGCGATTTCGATGATCTGGAGTTATGTCATGTAAGCGGTCAGGAGACTGGCCGCTGCCTGCCCATCACAACCGTATCATAATACATGCCGTCCGCCAGCCGTTTATCTTTTTTTAACAAGCCTTCAATCTCAAAGCCATAGTGTTCATATAAACGAATGGCTTTTTGATTGGTTTCCATTACTTGAAGTGACATCTTTTGAATGCCTTGCTGATCTGCCCAGTCGATCGATGCAGCTAAAAGTTCTTTCCCGATGTGATAGCCCCAAGCGGCCTTCTGTACGGCGACGCCAAACGTTACTTTGTGAGCAGAGCGCTTAAGAGAATGCCCTTCGCATCTTGAAAAACCGACAATGTCTCCTTCAATATCTGCAACTAAAAAGAGATGACGGCATTCCTTGGAATCCTCTTGAATCAACGCCTCGAACCCTTTCTCATCAATAAAAGCTTCACCCGGTTCACGATCTAAATATTCGGTTTCACCATCGATTTTCAGTCTGAGAGCTGATAACTGTTTGGCATCTGCTAATGCAGCAGAGCGAATACGATAAGTCACACCACGTACAGTGAACATACTTTCAGAAATGATCATTGAACAAACCACCAACCTTTCATTCCATTATGTCTATCATACCTGAAACGCGCACACAGAACACTCAGATGTTTTGTCATGTGCAAAAAGGCTAAATAAACAGTATCAAACGTGGAGGTGGAACAAATGAGTGAACAAAATGGACATATGGATAAAGCGAAAGGAAAAACAAATCAAGTCAAAGGTCAAGTGAAAGAAAAACTTGGCGAAGCGACAGATCATGAAAACCTGAAAGCAGAAGGAAAGAAAGATCAAGTAAAAGGAAAGCTTCAAGATAAAAAAGGTGACGTGAAAAATAAGCTGAATCAGTAGTTTGCGTATACTTGCACTCGCCCCATGTATCCATCATCACATTCCTTTCATCAATAAAATGAATAGGTGTGTGAAAAGAATTGATTATAAATTCTCGCTTCCATCATGTAGAATTTAAATAGAAGACATGAACAAGGGAGATGGATGACTTGGAGCAAGTATGGGGGAAAGTTGACGAGTATATCAAAGACAAATTGATGGCCAAAGATGACGTATTGGAGCAAACTCTTATCAAGAATAAGCAAGCCGGGTTACCAGAAATAGATGTGTCGCCGGCCCAAGGAAAACTGCTTTATTTGTTAGCAAAAACCAAGGGTGCAAAGCGCATTTTAGAAATCGGTACACTTGGCGGTTATAGTACCATTTGGCTTGCCCGTGCACTTGAAGAAGATGGAGAACTTTTGACATTAGAGGCTGTCAGTCATCATGCAGAAACAGCACAGCAGAACATAGACAGAGCAGGCCTAGCAGAACGTGTCACCATTTTACAAGGAAAAGCGTTAGATACTTTATCTCAGTTAAAAGAGCAGGATACGCTTCCGTTCGATTTGATTTTCATTGATGCAGACAAACCAAACAACCCGCAATATTTGAAGTGGGCGTTACATTTCTCAAAAAAGGGAACAGTCATTATTGCAGACAATGTGGTCAGAAATGGGGCAGTTCTCCATGCCTCTGATCAAGATGAGCGAGTGAAGGGAACGCGTGAATTTTTCGATTTACTCAAACAAGAGTCGAGAATTGAAGCAACCGCTATTCAAACTGTTGGCGAAAAAGGCTATGACGGCTTTATATACGGTATCGTAAAATGAAAAAAGCTTAACCGCATCCGGTTAAGCTTTTTCTATTAGAAAAGCCATCTAGCTGTGCCCATCAGCATGACGCCTACTAGAACGGTGAGGGACAAGCTTTTTGTCCAAACAGCGATTAACACAGTTGGAACCAAGACAGCAAGGTACATCCAGTGAATGGTGACGCTTGCTGTAGTATGTATGAATAGATGCTCTGCAATCAAAGCAGTAAATATACAAATGGGGATAAATGATAACCATTTGAGCACCACTTCTGGCATCTGGATACTCCTCACAAATAAAAATGGAACGACTCTTGGGATGATGGTCACAATCATACAGCCAAGAATGAGCCATAACATAAAACTACTAATCATTTATCTGTCACCACCCCAATAGTGGCAACAAGCACAGTCGCCAACAAAACAGCCACGTGTGAAGGAACAAAATGAAGCAGCACAAACATCGCAACAAACATATATAAAACAAGTGATAAGCGATGGGTTAGCTTATTTTTTGGCACCGTCTGTAAAGAAAGAATGAGCAGCGCAGCAAACATCGCGGATAGGGCAAAATCAAGACCAAGCGCCTCTGGATTTGAAATCCAGTGTCCGAATATTCCGCCAAGTGTACACGCAGCAATCCAGCATAAATAAGCTGTAATATTCAGTCCATGCATCCATCTGTTATTCAATTTTCCTTGCTGTGCTAATTTATTCATCGCTACGCCAAAGGATTCATCAGTAAGCAGAAGGCCAAACCCGATGTTCTGCTTTACAGAGTAGCGTGTAAAATGAGGGGCAAGCGTAAGACTGAGTAACAAATGCCGTAAATTGACAATGAACGTGGTGAAAATAATAGCGGAAAGGGGGCTTCCTGTCACAAGTAATGCACAGATGATAAACTGTGAAGCGCCAGCATAAATAAAGATAGATAGCAGCGCGATTTCCCATATACTTAAGTGCGAACTAATGCCAACAATTCCAAAGGCAAACCCAATGCTCATATAACCAAGCAAGGTTGGCACACAATCTTTTATTCCCTCAAGAAACGGTTCGTTTCCGGCAGTGGGAATGTGTTTCCTAGCTTCAACATCCAAAGACCTCTACTCCTTTTCTGTGTAAACATCAATTGTTTTACTTACTATAAGAAAACGAATTCATCATGTCAATCCTATTGAACTTCTATTATATGAAGAAACATGGCGATAAAAAGGATTGAAGTGAACCAGATTTTGTTATAAAGTAATCAGAAAATAAACACAATTGGGGTGACTGATATGCAATGGAAGCCTTTATTTGAACATGATGTACCAAATCACCTCCGTCCATAACGGAGAGTGATCTCCGTTTGTGGATATCGCAGTGAATATATCCGTAACGGAGGGGAAAAAATGAATGAAAAATATATAGGAGCCCTCTACTTAGCGTTAGCTGCTAGTATTTGGGGCGGTATGTATGTAGTGGTCAAAGTAACAGTTGCGGTTGTCCCGCCACTTGAGCTCGTCTGGATGAGATATGCAGTAGCTGGAGTCGTTCTTGTGTTCACGATTTGGCGTTTGGGCTACTCTTTTCGGTTAGACAAAAAGGATATCCCGCTGATTGTGTCGATTGGATTGATTGGCAACTTTCTATCGATCGTGACCCAAGAAATTGGCACAATGTATACGTCTGCACAAATGGGTGCCGTCATCACATCGGCCACACCTGCTTTTATGGTGCTTTTCGCTTTCTTTCTATTAAAAGAATCATTCACAGTGAGAAAGTGTATCTCCATTCTGCTTGCTACAGTAGGTGTGCTGACGATGATTGGGCCTGTCGCTGTTCAAACGAATGAGTTTGTTGGCGGTCTTTCACTGGTTATTGCTGCATTAACATGGGCGCTCATGTCTGTTCTTTTGAAACGAGTTCCAGGAAAGTATCCTCAAGTAGTGACGACAACATATGCGATCATTGTGGCTTTTATCGTATTAACACCACCTGTCTTGTTTCGTTTGCCTCATCTTGATGTGCATCAAATGGCAAGACCGGAAATATGGGGTGGCATTCTGTATCTAGGTATCATCTCAACGGCCCTTGCTTTCTTTTTGTGGAATAGAGGGCTTCAACTGATGGACGCTTCAAGCGGTGGTCTGTTTTTCTTCTTTCAACCAATCGTTGGTACGGTCCTTGGATGGCTGCTTCTAGGTGAAGAGATGGGCTTACGTTCGTTTGTTGGGATTTTGTGTATTTTCGCAGGTGTATATACTGTCCTGCGTCAGAGAGAGTAAGACGAGATTCCCCTTGGAGAAGGGGAATTTTCTTTACAATGAATAGATGAGAGATTCATAGAAGGTGGAGGTGAGCAGGATGATCCAGTATCCATTTTTGCAAAAAGGACAAACGATTGGGGTGACAGCACCGTCCTCAGGTGTGCAACCCTCTTTGCATGAGATGTTTCAACTGTCTTGCGATCGGATGAAAAAAAGAGGCTATGAAGTCATATGTGGAGAGACAGTATGGCAGCAGGAAAAAGCGAAATCAGCCCCTGCAATCAAGCGAGCAAATGAGTTACAGCGGATGATGACTTGTCATGAGATTGACCACATCATCCCGCCATGGGGCGGACAGCTGCTTATTGAAGTGTTAGAGCATCTTGATTTCTCAGTGATGCAAAAAAAGTGGATTCTTGGTTACTCAGATACAAGTCTCCTTCTATTAGCTTTGACATTAAACACAGGCATTGCGACAGCGCATGGACCGAACCTGGTGGATCTTCAGGGGGAAGAGCTTGATCAGGTGACGGCTATGTGGGAACAAATACTTTCCACTCCAGAGAAAAAGGACGTTACTCAATTTTCTTCTGATATGTATCAAAAGGAATGGCAGTATGACCATCCAAGCATACATGTCTTTCATTTAACCGAACCAACCGCATGGCGTACTGTTGATCACTTAGAGACGACGATCAAGGGAAGACTGATGGGTGGCTGTATTGATGTGATTCGGCACTTAGCTGGCACGCCTTTTGGAGATGTCAAAGCTTTTCAAGAAACATACCTGAAAGGTGAACCCATTCTATGGTATTTTGAAAACTGTGAATTAAATGCTGCGAGTATGAAGAGGTCTCTTGTTCAATTAAAACTAGCAGGCTGGTTTGATTATTGCTCTGGCATCATGTTTGGCAGGAGTGCAGTGGACACTCCTGTGGAAGGATATGAATATACGGATCTATATGAAGAATTGCATAAGGAATTACAAATACCGATTGTTTACGATATTGATTGTGGACACGTACCGCCTCAAATGACCCTCATTAACGGAGCATATGCGGAGGTGCAGTTGCAACAAGAAGGTAAAGCCGTGCTGAAGCAGACATTTTTGCCATGAAAAAAGGAAAGGGCGACCCCTTTCCTTCATAAATAACATTACATTCCTTTTGTTTCTTCACCTGCTTTTGGAACTTCCCATGCAGACTCTCGGAATACTTTTTCCCATTTAGAAACGACAATACAGGCAACCGCATGTCCAGGAACATTCACGCCTGTTCGAGCCATATCCATAATCCGGTCAACCCCGGCGATAATAGCGACACCTTCTGCTGGCAGACCTACTGCATGAGCTGTTGCCAAAAGAACGACAAGTGACCCAGACGGGACAGCTGCAATGCCTTTGCTTGTTAAAACAAGGACAAGCATCATGAGGAGCTGCTGTGATAAACTCATATCGACACCAAACGCTTGTGCAAGAAACACACAGGAAACCGATAAATATAAACTTGAACCATCGCAATTAAGAGAAAGACCTGACGGGATGACGAAGGAAACGATTCTTTTTGGACAGCCGTATTTCTCCATCCGTGACATGAGCTGTGGAAGAACAGTTTCTGTACTTGTAGTAGAAAAGGCAACCAAAAACAAATCCCAAATCATTTTCAACACTTCGAAGTAGTTAAAACGGAAGATCAGTGCGACAAGAGGGAACAAAACAAATAGAATAATAAACAATCCTAAGAAGACAGTGCCAACAAGTTTCATCATAGGAATTAGTAAAACAATGCCGTATTGTCCGACAGAAGCTGCCATTAATGCTAAAACTCCAATAGGAGCTGTCACCATGACCATTTGTGTGAGCTTAAACATAATTTGTGCTACTGATTCAAAGAAGGTAAGGACAGGAGCGGAAGCCTTCCCAATGCCGCTTGCGGCTACACCGAATAAAATAGCGAAGAAAATCACTGCTAGTAAATCATTCTGAGCCATGACATCGATGATATTGGTTGGAATGATGTCTAAAACCATCTGTTTAAAATCGACGACCTTTTGAGTATAACCATCGAGTTCCCCAATATCTTTCTTAGCTAATTGAGAGAAATCGAGTCCAACGCCTGGCTTTAACACGTTGGCCAATAAAAGTCCGATTCCAAGAACGATGGTCGTAATGACCTCAAACCAAATGATTGTCTTTAATCCGAGACTGCCCATTTTCTTCATTCCACCGCTGCCAGCTGCGCCGATGACAATCGTAGAGAAAACAATAGGGACTACAATCATTTTAATCAATCGGATAAAGCCATCCCCAATGGGCCGCAGTGCCATTCCGAAATCAGGGAAGAAGTGGCCGATAAGAGCTCCTATCACCAAAGCGATCATGATTTGAAAAGCGACAAACTTTTTCATCATCTCCTACCTCCTTTAAATGCATGGAAAAAAATTAAGAATTTTCCAATAAATAAAAATTCTAGGTGACCATGTTTTGTCCTCCTTTGGATTTAGAAAGATTTTATTTAAGAATCATTAGAATTATGAAGAAAGAAATGAAATTAGGGCGATTGAAACTCTATTTATCTAACAAAAGAGCACTTCTTAAAAAACATGAAACTTTTTTAGAAAAATGTATTGACCCTTTTGTGTGATCCATGGTATATTTTTATTCGTCGCTGATGACGCATCTGAAACACTGATGCTCAGACAGATACGACAAACAAACTTCAAAAAGATGTTGACTTAATAAAAACGATATGTTAAGATAATTAAGTCGCCTGATTAAGCGCCCGTAGCTCAATTGGATAGAGCGTTTGACTACGGATCAAAAGGTTAGGGGTTCGACTCCTCTCGGGCGCGCCAATAACATTTAACCACGCGGGTGTAGTTTAGTGGTAAAACCTCAGCCTTCCAAGCTGATGTCGTGAGTTCGATTCTCATCACCCGCTCCATTTTTAAAAATGATCTTTGAAAACTAAACAAGACAAAACGTACCTGTTAATTCGAGTTTTTACAAAAAAATCCTATGATATTTCATAGGTAGTCAGTCAAACGCTGACGAAAAACAAAACTTCGGTTTTGTACTTTTTCGGAGAGTTTGATCCTGGCTCAGGACGAACGCTGGCGGCGTGCCTAATACATGCAAGTCGAGCGGACAGAAGGGAGCTTGCTCCCGGATGTTAGCGGCGGACGGGTGAGTAACACGTGGGTAACCTGCCTGTAAGACTGGGATAACTCCGGGAAACCGGAGCTAATACCGGATAGTTCCTTGAACCGCATGGTTCAAGGATGAAAGACGGTTTCGGCTGTCACTTACAGATGGACCCGCGGCGCATTAGCTAGTTGGTGAGGTAACGGCTCACCAAGGCGACGATGCGTAGCCGACCTGAGAGGGTGATCGGCCACACTGGGACTGAGACACGGCCCAGACTCCTACGGGAGGCAGCAGTAGGGAATCTTCCGCAATGGACGAAAGTCTGACGGAGCAACGCCGCGTGAGTGATGAAGGTTTTCGGATCGTAAAGCTCTGTTGTTAGGGAAGAACAAGTGCAAGAGTAACTGCTTGCACCTTGACGGTACCTAACCAGAAAGCCACGGCTAACTACGTGCCAGCAGCCGCGGTAATACGTAGGTGGCAAGCGTTGTCCGGAATTATTGGGCGTAAAGGGCTCGCAGGCGGTTTCTTAAGTCTGATGTGAAAGCCCCCGGCTCAACCGGGGAGGGTCATTGGAAACTGGGAAACTTGAGTGCAGAAGAGGAGAGTGGAATTCCACGTGTAGCGGTGAAATGCGTAGAGATGTGGAGGAACACCAGTGGCGAAGGCGACTCTCTGGTCTGTAACTGACGCTGAGGAGCGAAAGCGTGGGGAGCGAACAGGATTAGATACCCTGGTAGTCCACGCCGTAAACGATGAGTGCTAAGTGTTAGGGGGTTTCCGCCCCTTAGTGCTGCAGCTAACGCATTAAGCACTCCGCCTGGGGAGTACGGTCGCAAGACTGAAACTCAAAGGAATTGACGGGGGCCCGCACAAGCGGTGGAGCATGTGGTTTAATTCGAAGCAACGCGAAGAACCTTACCAGGTCTTGACATCCTCTGACAACCCTAGAGATAGGGATTTCCCTTCGGGGACAGAGTGACAGGTGGTGCATGGTTGTCGTCAGCTCGTGTCGTGAGATGTTGGGTTAAGTCCCGCAACGAGCGCAACCCTTGATCTTAGTTGCCAGCATTCAGTTGGGCACTCTAAGGTGACTGCCGGTGACAAACCGGAGGAAGGTGGGGATGACGTCAAATCATCATGCCCCTTATGACCTGGGCTACACACGTGCTACAATGGACAGAACAAAGGGCTGCGAGACCGCAAGGTTTAGCCAATCCCACAAATCTGTTCTCAGTTCGGATCGCAGTCTGCAACTCGACTGCGTGAAGCTGGAATCGCTAGTAATCGCGGATCAGCATGCCGCGGTGAATACGTTCCCGGGCCTTGTACACACCGCCCGTCACACCACGAGAGTTTGCAACACCCGAAGTCGGTGAGGTAACCTTTATGGAGCCAGCCGCCGAAGGTGGGGCAGATGATTGGGGTGAAGTCGTAACAAGGTAGCCGTATCGGAAGGTGCGGCTGGATCACCTCCTTTCTAAGGATATATGGAGCAGCGTACGTTTTTCGTCTTGTTTAGTTTTGAAGGATCATTCCTTCAAAACATGTCTCTAGCGAGACAGGATTGTTCTTTGAAAACTAGATAACAATAAGTAATACATTCACATTGAATGCAATGCAAAGTTCATCACACATAGTGATTCTTTCTAAAGTAAGAAATGGTTAAGTTAGAAAGGGCGCACGGTGGATGCCTTGGCACTAGGAGCCGATGAAGGACGGGACGAACACCGATATGCTTCGGGGAGCTGTAAGCAAGCTTTGATCCGGAGATTTCCGAATGGGGAAACCCACTGCTCGTAATGGAGTAGTATCCATACTTGAATACATAGAGTATGAGAAGGCATACCCGGGGAACTGAAACATCTAAGTACCCGGAGGAAGAGAAAGCAAATGCGATTCCCTGAGTAGCGGCGAGCGAAACGGGAACAGCCCAAACCAAGAGGCTTGCCTCTTGGGGTTGTAGGACACTCTATACGGAGTTACAAAGGAACGATATAAGCGAAGAGGTCTGGAAAGGCCCGCCAAAGAAGGTAACAGCCCTGTAACTGAAATGTTGTTCTCTCCAGAGTGGATCCTGAGTACGGCGGAACACGTGAAATTCCGTCGGAATCCGGGAGGACCATCTCCCAAGGCTAAATACTCCCTAGTGACCGATAGTGAACCAGTACCGTGAGGGAAAGGTGAAAAGCACCCCGGAAGGGGAGTGAAATAGATCCTGAAACCGTGTGCCTACAAGTAGTCAGAGCCCGTTAACGGGTGATGGCGTGCCTTTTGTAGAATGAACCGGCGAGTTACGATCCCGTGCAAGGTTAAGCAGAAGATGCGGAGCCGCAGCGAAAGCGAGTCTGAATAGGGCGCATGAGTACGTGGTCGTAGACCCGAAACCAGGTGATCTACCCATGTCCAGGGTGAAGTTCAGGTAACACTGAATGGAGGCCCGAACCCACGCACGTTGAAAAGTGCGGGGATGAGGTGTGGGTAGGGGTGAAATGCCAATCGAACCTGGAGATAGCTGGTTCTCTCCGAAATAGCTTTAGGGCTAGCCTCAAGGTAAGAGTCTCGGAGGTAGAGCACTGATTGGACTAGGGGCCCCTACCGGGTTACCGAATTCAGTCAAACTCCGAATGCCGATGACTTATCCTTGGGAGTCAGACTGCGAGTGATAAGATCCGTAGTCGAAAGGGAAACAGCCCAGACCGCCAGCTAAGGTCCCAAAGTATACGTTAAGTGGAAAAGGATGTGGAGTTGCTTAGACAACCAGGATGTTGGCTTAGAAGCAGCCACCATTTAAAGAGTGCGTAATAGCTCACTGGTCGAGTGACTCTGCGCCGAAAATGTACCGGGGCTAAACGTATCACCGAAGCTGCGGACTGTTCTTACGAACAGTGGTAGGAGAGCGTTCTAAGTGCAGTGAAGTCAGACCGGAAGGACTGGTGGAGCGCTTAGAAGTGAGAATGCCGGTATGAGTAGCGAAAGACGGGTGAGAATCCCGTCCACCGAATGCCTAAGGTTTCCTGAGGAAGGCTCGTCCGCTCAGGGTTAGTCGGGACCTAAGCCGAGGCCGAAAGGCGTAGGCGATGGACAACAGGTTGATATTCCTGTACCACCTCCTCACCATTTGAGCAATGGGGGGACGCAGGAGGATAGGGTAAGCGCGGTATTGGATATCCGCGTCCAAGCAGTTAGGCTGGGAAATAGGCAAATCCGTTTCCCGTGAAGGCTGAGCTGTGATGGCGAGCGAAATTTAGTAGCGAAGTTCCTGATTCCACACTGCCAAGAAAAGCCTCTAGCGAGGTGAGAGGTGCCCGTACCGCAAACCGACACAGGTAGGCGAGGAGAGAATCCTAAGGTGATCGAGAGAACTCTCGTTAAGGAACTCGGCAAAATGACCCCGTAACTTCGGGAGAAGGGGTGCTTCTTAGGGTGTTAAAGCCCCGAGAAGCCGCAGTGAATAGGCCCAGGCGACTGTTTAGCAAAAACACAGGTCTCTGCGAAGCCGTAAGGCGAAGTATAGGGGCTGACGCCTGCCCGGTGCTGGAAGGTTAAGAGGAGCGCTTAGCGTAAGCGAAGGTGCGAATTGAAGCCCCAGTAAACGGCGGCCGTAACTATAACGGTCCTAAGGTAGCGAAATTCCTTGTCGGGTAAGTTCCGACCCGCACGAAAGGCGCAACGATCTGGGCACTGTCTCAACGAGAGACTCGGTGAAATTATAGTACCTGTGAAGATGCAGGTTACCCGCGACAGGACGGAAAGACCCCGTGGAGCTTTACTGCAGCCTGATATTGAATGTTGGTACAGCTTGTACAGGATAGGTAGGAGCCTTGGAAACCGGAGCGCTAGCTTCGGTGGAGGCATCGGTGGGATACTACCCTGGCTGTATTGACCTTCTAACCCGCTGCCCTTATCGGGCAGGGAGACAGTGTCAGGTGGGCAGTTTGACTGGGGCGGTCGCCTCCTAAAATGTAACGGAGGCGCCCAAAGGTTCCCTCAGAATGGTTGGAAATCATTCGCAGAGTGTAAAGGCACAAGGGAGCTTGACTGCGAGACCTACAAGTCGAGCAGGGACGAAAGTCGGGCTTAGTGATCCGGTGGTTCCGCATGGAAGGGCCATCGCTCAACGGATAAAAGCTACCCCGGGGATAACAGGCTTATCTCCCCCAAGAGTCCACATCGACGGGGAGGTTTGGCACCTCGATGTCGGCTCATCGCATCCTGGGGCTGTAGTCGGTCCCAAGGGTTGGGCTGTTCGCCCATTAAAGCGGTACGCGAGCTGGGTTCAGAACGTCGTGAGACAGTTCGGTCCCTATCCGTCGCGGGCGCAGGAAATTTGAGAGGAGCTGTCCTTAGTACGAGAGGACCGGGATGGACGCACCGCTGGTGTACCAGTTGTTCTGCCAAGGGCATCGCTGGGTAGCTATGTGCGGACGGGATAAGTGCTGAAAGCATCTAAGCATGAAGCCCCCCTCAAGATGAGATTTCCCATTCCGCAAGGAAGTAAGATCCCTGAAAGATGATCAGGTTGATAGGTCTGAGGTGGAAGCGTGGTGACACGTGGAGCTGACAGATACTAATAGATCGAGGACTTAACCTATATTCTAATGTGAAAAATGAACATTGTTATCTAGTTTTGAGAGAACATTCTCTCCATCAGGTTTGGTGGCGATAGCGAAGAGGTCACACCCGTTCCCATACCGAACACGGAAGTTAAGCTCTTCAGCGCCGATGGTAGTTGGGGGTTTCCCCCTGTGAGAGTAGGACGCCGCCAAGCTTGTTATTTTATATCGTCGCGGGGTGGAGCAGTTCGGTAGCTCGTCGGGCTCATAACCCGAAGGTCGCAGGTTCAAATCCTGCCCCCGCAACCAAATTATTTTACCTATTAAATAGGGAGTACTCATTGAGTACAGCCAAAATGGTCCGGTAGTTCAGTTGGTTAGAATGCCTGCCTGTCACGCAGGAGGTCGCGGGTTCGAGTCCCGTCCGGACCGCCATTTTTATAACTTGTAAACGAAAACGTATAGTTTCGTTTTTTTTTATGTCTTTTTCTTTCTATAAGTATCCTAGATGCAATGAAACTCCTTGTGTTTGGCTACACTAAATGTGATAAGAAAAGATCATGACTTCAACAAACAACGCCTGGTTTTTTTATACCAGGCTTTCTTTATATCATTTTTAGTTGGAACCGAGGCTCATATTCGCTACACTAATACTAACTGTGTCTGACATCATGTTTGCTCAATCAGTTGATTGTATGAAGGGGCTGTCTTTTATGGATGAATTTGATCTTATTCGCCGAATTACACCAAAAGAAACGCATCAGCGTTCTTTGGTCATGGGCATCGGTGATGATGCTAGTGTTTATCAACCTCATTCACATTGTGAAGAGGTCGTTTGTGTTGATACAATGGTAGAGCATGTCCATTTTCGATTTGATTTTTCCACACCCTTTGAGGTTGGATTTAAAGCGCTGGCAGTGAATATCAGTGATATTGCAGCCATGGGAGGAACCCCTAAGTATTATCTTGTATCAATTGCGATCCCGCCTCATGGGGATGAAGCAATTGTTGCAGCTTTTTACGAGGGAATGAAAGCATTGGCTGACAGATATCATATGGATTTAATCGGTGGAGATACAGTAGCCACCCGCAGTGACTTTGTCATCACAGTAACGGTCATTGGTGAGATTCCAAAGGGAACAGCCTGTTACCGTCATAGTGCTCAGACAGGAGACGTTGTCTTTGTCACAGGTGAACTAGGTTCATCAGCTGCTGGGCTATCCCTTTTAATGAATGAAGTAAATGCTGCACATTCGATTGACACTGCTTTTTTTCTAGAGCGACACAAAATGCCGCAGCCGCATATTGCTGCTGGCCTTATTTGTTCAAGCTTCCCCCGGGTGACCTTGAATGATGTAAGTGACGGATTAGCGAGTGAGTTAAACGAAATAGCGGAAGCGAGTCGTGTGACTATTGAAATTGAAGCTGATCAGCTCCCAAAACATCCACATCTACCGTTGTTACATAAAGAATGGCTTGAATGGGTCTTGTTCGGTGGAGAGGATTTTGTCTTAACTGGTACGATCCCTGAAACGGATTGGAAGCGATTTGAGACGCAATGTAAAAAAGAACACATTCAGGTCACGCGTATTGGACAAGTCAAAGATGATCGAGCGTCCAGCGTTATTTTAAAAGACCATGATCAACAAACAATTTTAATGAAAAAAGGATATAATCATTTTAAGAAATGAGGTGACTCCACCATGAAGTTAACGTGGACAACAAAAGGTGCGGATGAGACGAAACGAATTGCTGCTGCCTTGGCTACACTTGTGATGCCCGGCGATGTCTTAACATTAGAAGGAGACTTAGGCGCAGGTAAAACGACTTTTTCAAAAGGTTTTGCAGAAGGCTTAGGTATTACCCGTATCGTCAACAGCCCTACTTTTACAATTATTAAAGAATATACGGATGGCAGACTGCCACTTTATCATATGGATGTGTATCGTATGGAAGATGCGGAAGAAGATATTGGACTGGGCGAATATTTTGAGGGGGAAGGTGTATGTTTGGTTGAATGGGCACATCTCATTGAACCTCAATTGCCTTCATCGTATTTAAAAATTGAAATGCTGAGAACAGAACGTGAAGAAGAACGTCATCTTACGTTTTATGCAAAAGGGGAGCGCTATGAGGCCCTTTGTAAGGAGATGAAAGACATTGACCATACTGGCAATTGATACGTCAAACCATACACTCGGAATAGCTCTTGTCCGTGATGACACTGTGGTTGGGGAAAGTATTACGTACTTAAAGAAGAATCATTCAGTCCGTGCAATGCCGACAGTTGAAGCACTGATGAAAGAATGCGGCGTAGCACCGAACGAATTAAGCAAAATTGTTGTAGCCAAAGGACCCGGCTCTTACACTGGCGTTAGAATCGGTGTGACCATTGCAAAAACACTTGCTTGGACGCTGTCTATCCCGATAGCTGCTGTTTCAAGTTTAGAAACGCTGGCGGCAAATGCTCGATATTTTGATGGAATGATTTCTCCTATATTTGATGCAAGAAGAGGACAAGTTTATACAGGGTTATATACATTTGAAGGTGGAAAGATAAAAGAAGTGAAACCAGATCAAAATATCCTGCTCACTGATTGGCTTCAAGAGCTGAAAAAGGAAGGGAACCCTGTTTTATTTCTTGGACATGATGTGCATCTTCATCAAGAGAATATACTCTCCATACTTGGAGAAACCGCCGTTTTAGCAGACGAGGCATTTCACAACCCAAGACCTTCAGTGCTCGCATTTTTGGGGGCAGACCGCCCTGCTGAAGATGTCCATCAGCTTGTTCCTAATTATATTCGTTTGGCAGAAGCGGAAGTGAAATGGCTTGAAGGACAAAAATAATCTCAACACAGTAGAGATGCGAAGAATGACAGTAGAGGACATCCCAGAGGTATATACGATTGAAGTGCATTCGTTTACAGCGCCTTGGAAAAAAGAGTCGTTTGTCTATGAAATTCTCCATAACCAATACAGCCATTATTTCCTCATTGAAGAAGATGGTCAGCCTGTTGGGTATTGCGGCGTTTGGATTGTCATGGGTGATGCACAAATTACGAATATTGCGATTCTCCCTGAGCACCGGGGAAAAGGATACGGGGAAGCGCTGCTTCGATATGTCATGGAATTTTGCAAAGAAAAAAAGACAGATCATCTTTCACTAGAAGTGCGGGTATCAAATACGCCAGCACAATCCCTTTATGAAAAGCTAGGTTTTAAACCAGCTTCTATTCGAAAGAATTATTATACGGATAACGGGGAAGATGCATTAGTCATGTGGGTGAAGATAAATGAGTGAAAAAAAAGATCGATTCATATTAGGTATAGAAACAAGCTGTGACGAAACAGCTGCGTCAATTGTGAAAAATGGGAAAGAGATCGTAGCGAATGTTGTCGCCTCACAAATAGAAAGCCATAAACGATTTGGCGGAGTGGTACCAGAAATCGCTTCAAGGCATCATGTGGAACAAATGACGATCGTATTAGAAGAAGTCATGACGCAGGCCAATATGACCTTTCAGGATTTAGATGCCATTGCTGTGACAGAAGGTCCAGGCTTAGTTGGTGCACTTTTGATAGGTGTCAATGCAGCCAAAGCACTGAGTTTCGCACATCAAATTCCGCTTGTAGGTGTTCATCATATTGCTGGACACATTTATGCGAACCAGCTCGTTGGTGAACTGGTGTTTCCTTGTTTAGCTCTAGTCGTCTCTGGTGGGCATACTGAGCTTGTTTTGATGAAAGAGCATGGGTCTTTTGAGGTCATTGGCGAAACGTTGGATGATGCGGCTGGAGAAGCGTATGACAAAGTAGCTCGGACAATGGGTCTGCCATATCCAGGGGGACCTCACATTGATCGATTGGCACATGAAGGGGAGCCAACGATTAAGCTTCCTCGTGCATGGCTTGAAGAAGGATCCTATCATTTTAGTTTCAGCGGTTTAAAATCAGCGGTCATCAACACATTACACAATGCGTCTCAAAAGGGCGAAACCATTGCGCCTGAGGATTTGGCTGCAAGTTTCCAAGAAAGCGTGATTGAGGTGCTAGTCGGAAAGACATTAAAAGCGGCTGAAGCGTATGGTGTGAAACAAGTCGTTCTAGCTGGCGGGGTTGCTGCCAATAAAGGTCTTAGAGAAGCCCTTACTTCAGCATTTGCGAAGCTACCTGAAGTGAATGTCATGATTCCGCCATTGTCTCTTTGTACAGACAATGCAGCCATGATTGCTGCTGCGGGAACCATTGCATTTGAAAAGGGAATAAGAGGCGACATGGCAATGAACGGTCAACCTGGACTGCCGCTTGTCTCCTATGAATAAGATCTTCTGTGGATACAGGAGTTTCAGCGTGTAGACAAACCCTCGCATTCTTTGTCAGTCCTGCGTGCTGGTGCTCACGAATGTGAAATTCGCTCCGCGCCAGTAATCGTCCTTCCTAGACTGCAAAGGTTTTCTATCACGCTGAAAAGAAGACAAAGGGCTAAAATTTGGAACTCCTGTGGATATACAGGAGTTTTTTCTAGTGAAATGAAAGCGATTTATTCACATGTAAACGTTATATATCCACAATTGTTAGAAAATTCGTTTTAAAATGAAGAGAATGTGTATAAATGTGATCTTTTATGTGGATATGTGATTAAAATACTGTGGATAAAGTGGATAACTTTAAAATATTTAAGAATAATCAAGATGTTATTGTGGGTATCATTGTGGATAAAGATTCTCACCTTAAAAAAAAGAGCACCCGTTAGGGCACTCTTTATGCATCTGATAGATCTTCCCATTCCGCAAAAAGTGATTCCATCTCTTGATTGAGCGCATCATTTTCTGTTTGAATGGCTTGTACTTTCTCGTGATCTTGGAAAATAGCAGGATCACATAGAAGCTCTTCGTTTTCACCAAGCTTGTCTTCGATGACAGCGATACGCTCTTCAATTTCTTCAATTCGGCGCTGCTTTTGTCTTTCTTTCTTTTTGAGTTCTTTTTCTTCTGCATAGGAAAGTTTTGCTGTTTCTACTGGTTTTTCTGCTTGTTTTTTATGCGTCTCCTGAGTTTGGAGTGCTTCAAGCTCTAATTGTTCGTTTTTCTTTTCAAGATAGTAGTCGTAGTCACCGAGGTATTCTTTTGTTTCATCTGGCGAAAGCTCAAGTACTTTTGTTGCCAAGCGATTGATAAAGTAACGGTCATGCGAAACAAACAAGATGGTGCCTGGATAATCAATCAGTGCATTCTCTAAAATTTCCTTACTGTCTAAATCAAGATGGTTCGTCGGCTCATCAAGAATCAGGAAATTGGCTTTTTGGAGCATCAGCTTTGCCAGCGCAAGTCGTGCTTTTTCTCCACCGCTTAATGCATGTACAGGCTTTAAGACGTCATCACCTGAAAAAAGGAAGTTTCCTAAACAAGTCCGAATGTCTTTTTCAGTCATATGGGGATAATCATCCCAAAGTTCATTTAACACTTTCTTGGAGGATGTCAGCTTGGCTTGTTCCTGATCATAGTAGCCAATCGTCACATGAGAACCAAAGCTGATCTCGCCTTTTACTGGTTTTAACGTATCCGTTAAGGTTTTTAAAAGAGTTGATTTCCCGATACCGTTAGGACCGATGAGTGCCACGCTATCCTCCCGTTTAATATGAAAAGAGAGGGAGGAGAGGAGCGGCGTTTTTTCATCGTAACTAATATCGAGATCATGCACCTTCAGCACGTCATTTCCGCTTTGCCTCATAATATCGAAATGGAAGTTTGCGGATTTTTCATCTCCTAACGGCTTATCTAAACGATCCATTCGTTCCAGCTGTTTCCGCCTGCTTTGAGCACGCTTTGTGGTGGAGGCTCTTGCTAAGTTCCGATCCACGAAATCTTGAAGCTTCGAAATTTCTTCTTGCTGTTTTTCATACAGCTTCATATCACGCTCTAGCTGCTCAGCTTTTTGGTCAAGATACTTACTATAGTTCCCTGCGAACTTTTTCATCGCTGTTCTTGACACTTCATATACATGGTTCACGACTTTGTCTAAGAAGTATCGGTCATGGGAAACGATGAGAATGGCTCCTGTATAATTTTGCAAATACTGCTCAAGCCATGATAAGGTATCAATATCTAGATGGTTGGTTGGCTCATCCAAAATCAAGAGTTCTGGTTTCATCAATAATAGCTTTCCAAGCGCTAGACGAGTTTTCTGACCGCCGCTTAAGGATTGGACGGTTGTATGATCTTCAAAATGACTAAAGCCGAGTCCGTGTAAAATGGAGCGGACATCTGCTTCATATTGGTAGCCGCCTTGATCTTTAAATGCTTGCTGCAGCCTGTCATAGGTTTTCATTAGAGAATCTAATTCTGTTCCTGTGGAAGAAGCCATTTTCTCTTCTATGGTTCTCATCTCTTGTTCCATTTCTTTTAAATGATCGAAAACGGATAGTAGTTCGTCTTTTAGCGTACGTGTAGACGTCACATCTGTATGTTGTGCTCGATATCCAATGGATAGGTCTTTCGGTTTGATGATCTCACCTTGTTCGTAAGACATTTGACCGGCAATGATTTTTAAAAGCGTGGATTTTCCTGCACCGTTACGACCGACAATGGCAATACGATCCCTCGCTTTGACTTCCAATTTTATATTCGTTAAAACGGTATCAGCGCCAAACGATTTGGACAGCTGATTCACTTGTAGAATCATCATGTAACTTCACCTCTGCTATAATATGTTAAGTGTAGCTTATCAGCAGTAAACCGGCAAATCTTACATACGGCTGCCATGTTCAAATGAAAGACAGATAGGAAAAAATAGTGTATGATTTGAGTGAGGGAGCGTTGAAAGATGAGTCAATTTAGCCACTTTAACGAACAAGGAAGAGCAAAGATGGTCGACATTAGTGACAAATCGTCTACAGTGAGAACTGCCGTTGCTGTTTCAAGCGTTCGTATGATAAAAGAAGTATTTCATCAAATACAAAAGCATGACATTGGAAAAGGGGATGTGCTGTCTGTCGCACAGGTAGCTGGCATCATGGCAGCAAAGCAAACGTCCAGCATCATTCCAATGTGTCATCCGCTTGCATTAAAAGGTGTCGATATCTCCTTTGATTGGGAGGAAGACGGAAATGCGTACATTCTGAACATACAAGTACAGGTGAAAACAAAAGGAAGTACGGGTGTGGAGATGGAAGCGCTCACTTCTGCCTCAGTATGTGCACTGACCGTTTATGACATGTGCAAAGCAATAGACAAAGGGATGATCATCGGCCCGACCTATCTAGTAGAAAAAACAGGCGGGAAAAACGGTGATTTTCACAGAGCATCTGATATTTAAGTTGGAGGATCTTATATGAATATAGACCAGTCAAAAATTCCACAAGCGACAGCCAAACGTTTGCCGCTTTACTACCGTTTTTTAAAAAATCTGCATGCATCAGGAAAACAAAGGGTGTCATCGGCAGAGCTTAGTGATGCAGTCAAAGTGGATTCTGCCACCATTCGCCGAGATTTTTCTTACTTTGGTGCACTTGGGAAGAAAGGGTATGGCTATAACGTCGATTACCTCTTGACCTTCTTTAGAAAGACCCTTGACCAAGATGAAATGACGAATGTCATGCTCATCGGTGTCGGGAATTTAGGGACTGCTTTTTTACACTATAATTTCATTAAAAATAATAATACAAAAATTTCAATGGCTTTTGACGTCAATGAGAGTAAAATAGGAAGTGAGATAGGCGGCGTGCCTGTCTATGATTTGGATAAGCTTGAAGAGCATGTGCAAGAGGTAGGAGATATTCCTGTTGCGATTTTGACAGTGCCTGCCGTAGCAGCTCAATCCATTACAGATCGTTTGATTGCCCTTGGCATCAAAGGAATCCTTAACTTTACGCCGGCTCGATTGAATGTGCCGGAACACATTCGAATTCATCATATAGATTTGGCGGTTGAACTTCAGTCTCTTGTGTATTTCTTAAAGCATTACTCTGTTACACAGGAGGACTGACGAAAAGGGGTAAAGGGGGTGGAGCAAATGGGTCCGATCGGTCCTGGAAGTTTGGTTCTGATTGCGGTTGTTGCGCTCATTATTTTTGGGCCGAAAAAGCTTCCTGAATTAGGAAGAGCAGCAGGAGATACATTACGTGAATTCAAAAATGCCACAAAAGGTTTAGCTGATGATCAGGAAGAAAAAAAGAAAAAAGAAGATCAGTAGAATAGGATGAGCTTCATGAATGTCAAAGATATGCCGCTTATGGAGCATATTGTGGAACTGCGAAAACGTTTAGTGATCATTGCGATGTTTTTTGTCACCTTTATGGTGGCAGGTTTTTTTCTCGCTAAGCCGGTCATTGTGTATTTACAAAATACCGATGAAGCGGCCACACTGACATTGAACGCATTTAAGCTCACAGATCCACTGTACGTGTTTATGCAGTTCGCTTTTGTCATCGCTCTTGTTTTGACGTGTCCCGTGATTTTATACCAGCTTTGGGCGTTTGTGAGTCCTGGCTTATATGAAAAAGAAAGAAAGGTGACACTTGCTTATATTCCGATTGCACTGCTTTTATTTCTGAGCGGTGTGGCTTTCTCTTATTTTATTTTGTTTCCATTTGTCGTCGATTTTATGATACGGATGTCAAATGATTTACATGTGGAGCAAGTGATTGGGATTCATGAGTATTTTACATTTCTGATGCAGTTAACACTTCCATTTGGCTTTTTGTTTCAGATGCCTGTCGTGTTGATGTTTCTCACAAGACTTGGCATCATTACACCGATGTTTTTATCAAAAATACGGAAGTATGCCTATTTTGTCCTCCTTGTCATTGCCGCACTGATTACACCGCCAGAGCTCGTTTCTCACCTCATGGTTACCTTGCCAATGCTCGTTTTGTATGAAGTGAGTATTGTCATTTCAAGAGTGACCTATCGCAAAATGCAGCAAACAGAGACAGAGGAGAAAGAAAAAGGTGTTGTCTCATAAAAAAGCACCGTGATCCTAATAGGGGTCACGATGCTTTTTCTATTGTGAAAGAAATTGATTAATTGCTTGAAAGAGATGCTCATAATAGGAAGGTTCATGCGGGACAAAATCATGTATACGGACCTCTCTCTTTTCCTCACGTCGCTTGCCGTCTGCATCCACTTCAAAGCCCTCGATGTTCATTTTTTCGCATTCTCTATTTAAAAGCTGCTGTGCATCCATCAGCCTTGCTCTATAAAGTCCAGCAACTTCTTCTTTCTGTAGATGGACATCCATGTGCTCTTTTTGATCCATATAAAGATACACATGGCAAAACTCACGATCGGTAAACGAAGGCAGATGGATTTCATCTTTAATGACACCAGCAAAGGTAAGGTTCTCAAACGAGATGGAGAGACCAAGCTCTTCTTCGACTTCTCTGATGCCATCAGAAGGCTGTTCATCTGCGAGAAGGTGGCCTGCTGCTGTGATATCAAATAGAGAAGGGAAATCCTTTTTGGAGGGACTCCTCAGCTGAAAATAGAGAAACACTGTGTCATCTTCCTTTTTTAAAAGCCAGAAATGAAAGGTTTCATGCCAAAGGCCCTCAGCATGGATATCAGATCGAGCGGCTGTACCAATCGTTTCATGCTGATTGTTCATGATGTTCAGTTTTTCGTGTTCCATGAAAACATGACCTCCATAAAAAAACCATTTTCCAAACGGCGGAAAATGGTTTCTGCTTTATTTTTGCTGTTGTTTTTTCATTTTGACAGAAAAAGCAAACATTTTTAACGCGATATTAATATTATAGGCCGCAAACACCATCAGCAAAATGCTGTAAAATGACCACATGTCACCTGGATTTTGAATGGCCATATAGGTGAACGCCACACCTACGGCAAAATAAATAATGCCCCATACGACAGGGTTTCTCATGAGAAAAAGCCTCCAATAATCATTTGCATTGTTTGAGATTGTTCTTCAATCATTTTTCTTACTGGCTCAATCTGCACAAGGATAACGAGCGAATTCATCAGCATATGAGCACCGATTGGCACAATGATTCGTTTTGTTTTCGCATATAAAAAGGCAAAGGTAAAGCCCATTGCGGTATAGAGCAAGATATGTGGGAAATCATTGTGTACAGCAGCAAAAACCACTGAACTGACAAGTGCGCCAATGAAAAAATTCGTTTTTTCATAAACCACACCAAAAATGATTTTTCGAAAAATGATTTCTTCTAATATCGGTCCAATCAGAGCGATGACGATTACAAGCCATGGAACTGCATCCATAATGGCTAAAATATTTTGAGTATTTTCGGATTCTCGGCTAATGCCAAATGCATATTGTTCAATCGCCCCCGCAATGGATTGTGCAAAGAGGGAAAGAAAGAAACCGCCAATGATCCAAGCGATTGCCGCGCCGACTGAAGCCGGTGCTTCATTTCGAAGTGAAGCTTTTGGCACAGTCCGAAGAATGAGCAGAATAATGATTAATCCGATACAGAAGCTAATGATTGTCCATGTTCCTGACAATTTAGAGAGCTCTGCTTGTGTCATCGGTGTCTGAATGTAACCTAACCACTTCATGATGAACACATACGGAAACGCAGAAACCTGCACCAATATATACGTTAAGATGATGTACCAATATTGTTTTTTCAAGTAACGAAAACCCCTTTACTAAAAGAACTAGATTTATTGTAACACAAGTCTTCTTTTTCGTTGAAAAGGAAAGAATTTGAGTTGAAAAAAGATCATGAAAGCGTAAAAATTTTTAAAGGTTTTTACTTGAAATTGCAGAAGACATTCTTTATTATAATAAATGTGTTAGCACTCGTTGATGATGAGTGCTAAAAAAGACTACATATAAAAATTGAGGAGGTTGTTTCTTATGTTAAAGCCATTAGGCGATCGCGTAATCATTGAACTCGTTGAATCTGAGGAAAAAACCGCTAGCGGTATTGTCTTACCGGATTCTGCAAAAGAAAAACCGCAAGAAGGTAAAATTGTTGCAGCAGGTTCAGGTCGTGTACTTGAAAGTGGTGAGCGCGTTGCGTTAGAAGTAAACACAGGCGACCGCATTATCTTCTCAAAATATGCAGGCACTGAAGTGAAATATGAAGGAAAAGAATATTTAATCCTTCGTGAAAGCGACATTTTAGCTGTTATTGGTTAATCACATAAACAAAGATTGAGATATATTTCTAAAAAGACTGAGGAGGTTTCGTTATTATGGCAAAAGATATTAAGTTCAGTGAAGAAGCACGTCGTGCGATGTTACGTGGTGTAGATGCACTTGCAGATGCTGTAAAAGTAACTTTAGGACCTAAAGGACGTAACGTGGTTCTTGAGAAAAAATTCGGTTCTCCACTTATCACAAATGATGGTGTAACGATTGCAAAAGAAATCGAATTAGAAGATGCATTTGAAAACATGGGTGCAAAACTTGTGGCTGAAGTTGCAAGCAAAACAAACGATGTAGCTGGTGACGGTACAACGACTGCAACAGTTCTAGCTCAAGCGATGATCCGTGAAGGTCTTAAAAACGTAACAGCTGGTGCAAACCCTGTTGGCGTTCGTAAAGGCATCGAAGAAGCAGTGAAAGTAGCACTTGAAGGCTTGCACGAGATTTCTAAACCAATCGAAGGTAAAGAATCAATTGCTCAAGTTGCGTCTATTTCTGCAGCAGATGAAGAAGTCGGCAGCCTAATTGCTGAAGCGATGGAGCGTGTAGGAAACGACGGCGTCATCACAATTGAAGAATCTAAAGGTTTCACAACTGAGCTTGAAGTGGTTGAAGGAATGCAGTTTGACCGTGGATACGCTTCACCATACATGGTAACTGATTCTGATAAGATGGAAGCGGTTCTTGAAAATCCTTACATCTTAATCACTGATAAAAAGATCACAAACATTCAAGAAATCCTTCCTGTACTTGAGCAAGTCGTACAACAAGGAAAACCATTATTGATCATTGCTGAAGATGTAGAAGGCGAAGCACTTGCAACACTTGTTGTGAACAAACTTCGTGGAACATTCAACGCAGTGGCAGTAAAAGCACCTGGATTCGGTGATCGTCGTAAAGCAATGCTTGAAGACATCTCTGTTCTAACTGGCGGAGAACTCATCACTGAAGACCTAGGACTTGACCTGAAATCAACTGAAATTGGTCAGCTTGGCCGTGCGTCTAAAGTGGTTGTTACAAAAGAAAACACAACCATCGTAGAAGGCTCAGGAGATTCTGCTCAAATCGCAGCACGCGTAAACCAAATCCGTGCGCAAGTAGAAGAAACAACTTCTGAATTCGATAAAGAAAAATTACAAGAACGTCTTGCAAAACTAGCTGGCGGCGTTGCTGTCATCAAAGTTGGTGCTGCAACTGAAACAGAACTAAAAGAACGTAAACTACGCATCGAGGATGCACTGAACTCAACTCGTGCAGCAGTTGAAGAAGGTATCGTATCTGGTGGTGGTACAGCACTTGTGAATGTATACAACAAAGTCGCTTCCATCGAAGCTGATGGTGACGTTCAAACAGGTGTCAACATCGTGCTACGTTCTCTTGAAGAGCCAATTCGTCAAATCGCTCACAACGCAGGTCTTGAAGGATCAGTCATCGTTGAGCGCTTGAAAAACGAAGAAATTGGCGTAGGCTTCAACGCAGCAACAAACGAATGGGTAAACATGATCGAAAAAGGAATCGTTGACCCAACAAAAGTCACTCGCTCTGCACTTCAAAACGCAGCTTCTGTAGCAGCTATGCTTCTTACAACTGAAGCAGTCGTAGCTGACAAACCAGAAGAAGGCGGCTCAGGCGGCGGAATGCCGGATATGGGCGGCATGGGTGGCATGGGTGGAATGATGTAACACCCCTCGAAAACCCCTTGAAATATAGGGGTTTTTGTTTTGTCTATTTTTTGGTTAAGAGCGTTAAATGAATTGAAACTTTCACCGCTTTACATCCGTTAACTAAAGAGACAGTGATTTTTTGGTTTTATCTAACATAAAGAGATGAGATGATTTTAAAAAGAAAAGCGGTGATCATATGGGCTTTACGACTTGGGTGGCGATTATTGTTGCACTGGCTGTCGTGTTTGGATTGTTTGGATCGAAGAGGCGTGATAAATAAGAGGTTGAACCCACTTCCAGAGAGGAAGTGGGCTTTTTATTGCATATACAATATTCATGAGCTATACTAATTTTTAAAATTTATGTAAATACAATAAAAAAGAGGCGTGATAAATGAGAGAAATTTTGCGGGAGATTGGCGTGATTGCTCGGGCGCTTGATTCCATTAGTAATATTGAATTTAAAGAGTATGATTTAACGAAGGGGCAGTATTTGTATCTTGTGCGTATTTGTGAGAAGCCTGGCATCATTCAGGAAAAACTAGCGGAGATGATCAAGGTAGACCGAACAACGGCGGCCCGGGCTATTCAAAAATTAGAGCTGCATGGTTTTATTGAGAAAAAAGATGACACAGTGAATAGGAAAATCAAGAAGCTGTTTCCAACTGAGAAAGGAAAAGCCGTCTATCCAATGATCAAACGAGAACATGATCATTCAAATCGGGTAGCGCTGGATGGATTTTCTGAAGAGGAAGCGGAACAGATTTATGAGTATCTTCTAAGGGTGCGAAAGAATATCGAAAAAGATTGGGAAGATGTGAAAAAAGGCAAAAAGAGAAGCTACTAAATAAATAAGGGGGGGGGAAGGGAACATGCATGTACCATCATTTTTTCAAGTGAAAGATATGGAGAAAATCAAATCATTTATTCAATCTCATTCATTTGCTACAGTTGTGACGACAACGAATGAAAAGCCCATTGCGACCCATATTCCAGTGAGTTTTCATCAAATTGGCGATTCGTATGTGATCTCAGGGCATATGGCGATTGGAAATCCTCAGTGGAAAACGTTTGAAGAAAATGAGAAGGTGCTCGTCATTTTTCAAGGGCCGCATGCTTACATATCCTCTTCATGGTATGAGAAAGAAGCCGTACCGACGTGGAATTATCAAGCTGTACATGTATATGGAAAGGCTGCACTGCTCGAAAAATCAGAACTGGTCAAGGAATTAACAGCGATGCTGGAGACATATGAAAGTCATAGAGATCAGCCAGTGCTGTGGGATACGTTGTCTGAGGAACTGCTAGAGAAACAAATGAAAGGGATTGTGGGCTTCAAAATCATCATTGATGAAGTTCAAGCTGCTTTTAAGTTAAGCCAAAATCGCCATGAAAGAGATTATGCTCGCATTATTGAACAGCTGGAAGCAGAGGGTGAAGTGGAAATGGCGGCTGCGATGAAAAAGAGAGAAGAGAATATATGAAAAGAGCACTCTGAAGAAAAAGAGTGCTTTTGTTGTTATCCTTTTATGTTCAAATATTCTTCAAGGGTTTTGCCGCTCTTTTTCACTTTTTTCGCATTTTTTGATCCGAGGTATCTGAGGTGCCATGGTTCATATTGATAGCCTGTCACTTTTTCTTTACCTTTCGGATAACGGATGATAAAACCAAATTCATGGGCATGTTTGGCCAGCCATTTCGCTTCTTTTGTATTGGCAAAAGAATCTTCAGCCCAATGTTTTGAATTGGCACCGCCGATATCAAAAGCAAGGCCGGTTTGATGTTCGGAATAGCCTGGTCTTGCGCTAAATCGATCTGCTTGTTTTTTGCCATGAGAGGCGACGTAATTGTTGTACAAGACACGCTGACGGTCGTATGAACGGAAGGTACTAAAAGCGGTGAGTCGGATGTTTGCTTTTTTTGCTTTCGCGATCATAGCGTTTACTGCTTTTCTCGCTTGTTTGTTTTCTCCGGGATTGTATGAAGATGGGAGTCTATGTTTCTTATTCACAACCAATATCCCTTTTACATACGTACCTGGCGTTTTAGTGGAAGGAGCAGCATATGAAGCTGGTGAGCTTTTGCCTGCTTTTTTGATATATTGAGAGCTGACGTAACCCGTCTTTCCTTTATACTTTGTTTGAATCCATGAACCATTCTTTTTAAGATAAGGAATCCTTTTCCCTTTTGGAATGGTCAATATCACTGAATATTTTGTTCCAGGTCCCTTGCGAAGATGAACATTCGCTGTTGTCACGTATTTCGGTGCGGCTGCTTTTGCGACTGGTGTCGCATGAGTCATGTGTAAAAAGGGCAGCTGGACAGGAAAGATTCCAAGCCCAAGTACGAGAACCACACTGACAATAATTCCTTTGATCCACGGGTGTTTCATCTTCATTTCTCTCATCCCTTTCAATCTACTAACATACATATATTGAGATAGATTGAAATAAAGTGCAATGGTTTTTTTATGTCAATTGAGATTGAATCATATCATTTGGTTCTTTTTTTGTTTAAAATTACATAAAAAAATCCACTATTTCCATAAAAAATCAGATGAATTCCTTATAATAAAAGTATCTGAGAACGGGGAGTGAGTCGAGATGGACCAAAACGTGCTGCAAATGGATCAAGACAGATCAGAGAATGAATTCGCGGTTCTTAATATATCTTCTAAAGAGATTGGTGCTCTATCAAAGGGAGCAGCGGAGCAGATTTTACAAACGGGAGATACGGACCGTATTCATCAGCTGATGTACGTTCCGATTGAAAAGAAAGAAGATTTGAATTGGCTGATCCAATGTGTTGGGGAGGCGCTAAAGAATGAAGTTGGTGATGACGTTGCACTAGAAGTAGCTGATTTGCTCTATTTCTTTGTCATTCCGTATTATGGGGAGTATATGTTGAAAGATCGTCATTTGTATGAGGATATCGATCATTTGCTGGTACGATTAGCATCTAGAGCTCACTCGGATATTGACACACTGATTGATATCATAAGAGAAGATTTAAATGAAAATATACAATAAAAGAAGCTTGTAGAGCGATCCTCTACAAGCTTCTTTTATGTGAACGTTATTCAGCAGGAACTGTTTTGACAGGCTCTTTTCTAAACACACCCATGCATCCTGCGATTAGGATTAATACAGCTGGAAGGATAAAGAACATAGAAATAGAAATAATACCACCAACAGCAGATACTAATAATAAAATCCCGCCAAGCTTTGCTTTTTTCTTCACGATAACAGATGCCACAATCGCAAGAATAGAGAAAAGCATCGCTGCCCAGCCTAATCCTGTGATTTGACTCGTACCTGATTCACTAAATGCGGCATCGAGTCCTCCAAAGGCAATGGCAAACATTGCACCGAAAAATCCAAAAATACCTCCAATTAAGCCTAAAACAAATTCCGTTGTTCTTTTCATGATACTTTCCTCCGATATGTAAATAAGAATTATTGGTACTTAAGAACCAACACAATCTTACTCATCGGCATTCTTTTCACAATGTTAATAGTTTTGTTAAAAAAAACAAGAAAATCCACAAAGGATTTTATTGTCCAATTACTGGGCTCTCTCCCAGGTAATCTTTGTTTCGTTTGTTGTTTTCTTTCCTTTTGCCAGTACTTTTCCATTTTCCTGTTTCATGGTAATGTTTAGGTCATAAAAGGAGTAGAGGGCGCCGAGGCTGTCATTTTCCGGTTTATGCAGATTGTTTTCCTTTTCAGTGGATGCACCAATAGCTAGTGTTTTGGCAAAGTTCAAACCAATGACTTCAGCGTAATCACTATTGGTCTCAGATGAAGCCGTCACGTTTAAGGAAATGACTTTTTTCTTTTGATCAACGGTGATCGCTGTGTCTTTTACGAGCTTAGACTGCTCCATGACCTCTTTCGTTTCATTTTGAATGCGTTCATTAATCGTTGGAAGTGCCGTAGATTCTGTTTTTTCTTCTTTTGCCGTATTTGAGCAAGCTGCTAGGATAGAGAAGGTTGCAACAAGACTCATGAAAACAAGTAGACTTTTTCTCACGTTCTTTCTCCTTTGTTCTTCAAAGTATGTATGCTTATGTTACCACGAATAGATGTTTTGATTAAAAGAGAAGTGTTGATAAGCTGTGAACAATCAAAAGCACCCAAAGTTGGGTGCTCCAGCGTGTAGACAAACCCTCGCATTCGGTGTCAGGCCTGCGCGCCGGTGCTCACGAATGTCAAATTCGCTCCGCGCCGGTGCTCGCCCTTCCTAGACTGCAAAGGTTTTCTTGCACGCTGAAAAGAAGACAAAGAGCTAAAATAAAATCATTTTAGCTCTTTGTCAGCAATTTTGAAGCACCCAAAGTTGGGTGCTCGTGTTTTATTGTGCTGAAAGGGTTGTACTAAGTGGGATAGACGAAATGACCGTGAATTTTGGAGCCGGAGCACCAGATTCTAGATTTTTGCGTAAAAGAGATGATTTGACGGTGCCGTCCCATTTTTTATAGACACTTCCAGATGTATTTGCACGGAGCTGTACATTAGAGAAACTTGCTTGCGAGTAGCTGTTTGTTCCATTATCCTGTACGCCATGTACCATTTTGACAACATCAAGGTTTTTCAGACGGCTAGGGTTGAAAACAGGCTGTTTATAACGCAGTTTCTCGTTGACGTATAGTGACACTGTGCCATCACCGTTGTTGATGAGCTTTAAGTTGACACGTGCACCATCTTTAATACTTGAATCGTATTCACTGTTCCAATATTGACTGCCGCCTTGGGAGCCGCTGCCTAAAAAGACCTTATAGCCAGAAGATGTTTTTGAAATTCCGCTTTCAACAACGGCAGAACCGAGACCAAGATACCAGTCAGCATAACCATTTTTAATGGTGGCTGTTTTTGGCAGCACAATATCAGCCGAGATACCTGACCATTTGGCTTCATCCGTTTGTGTCACGATGGCGCCGTGACGAGGACCAGCCGCAGAGGCGTGAATACTTGAAAGCATCAAAACGAAGGTCAAACTTACACTCAAAACGATGAACCACTTTTTCATGAAAATTCCTCCTTATCTTTGATTCATTTCTATTATATAAAACGAAAGGGGAGGTCTACTTACGATGTTCTGGCTGTTTTTGGTGAAATTTATGAACAAAATCGGTCATTAAGTGGTCAACTTGTATTCGAATTGTAATGTGACTGTAAAATAACTGGGTGCATCTTCATGTATAATAGGGTCAGAAACCAAATACGGAGGATTTTTTAATGAATAAAAAGCTTATCGCGACAATCGTAACAGTAGCTAGTTTATTTTTAGCGTTTAGTTTCTCACATGGAGCAAGTGCAAAAAAAGTAAGCGGCAATATTACTTGGTATAATGGTGTCGGTAAAAAAGGCGCAGATGGAAAAAAACTCGGTCATTGGGATGCAGCAACAAAAATGGGATTTGACGTACCGAAAAAAGGTACAAAACTAAGAGTGACAACAAAAGCGAAACCACATAAAGTGATTACAGTATATAAATATGATGTAGGTAGAATGCCAAACGCAGTATTAGACGTAAGTCCGAAAGCATTCAAAGCACTTGGGTATTCAACAAGTAAAGGTGTCGTCAAAGGGCATTACACTTATTAATACATAGGCATGCAAAGAAGCGGGAAAATTTCATTTTCTGGCTTCTTTTCTTGTGGAGAGGGTCTGAAAGTCAATGAAAAAATCAACATGGTGGATCATCACAGTGATTGGAGTCGCAGTGATTGCGGCCGTTATTTTCTTCATGATGAAGCCTGGGCAAGAGGCGAAACAGGAAGGAAATGTGAAAACAAATCAAGATGCAAAAGACGAATTGCTTGTTTCTTTTACGGATCAAAAGTTAAACAATACTTATTACTTGCATGACAAGGCGCTTCATACAGAGAAACTGACAGCATATCCTTCAATTGCTTATGATCAGGCGAAACAGCTTTTATACTACACGTATACAAATGAAGACACACAAAAAGTAAGTATACGGGAATTGAATGTGAAAACGGATAAAGAAAAAACGCTCTTTACGAGTGACGATTCAATCGACAGTATGAGACTTTCTGGTGACGGAAAACAGTTATATCTAAGGTATAACAAGGATTCAGGTGAGCAATTTTATGTAGCGTCTTTTGATTTGAAAACACAGAAAGTGAAAGTGTTATATCCAGAAAAAAGTGATGATGATACGGTGAGTTCTTTTGCTTATGATCCAGCATCAAATCTGTTGGCCATTCAGCATTATTCGTTAAAAGAGGATTATAAAAAGACGGATGAGGCAAATGAAAAAGGAATGGATCCTGAACCAACGACCATGAAAATTACCCTTCAAACAGGTGAGAAGGGTAAGCGAATTGCACGTATTTCTCAAACCATCAATGATATTTCTTTTTCGCCAGATCATAAAAAACTCATTTATACAGAAGTGAAGGTTCGAAATGAAAAAGAAGTATCATCTATTAAGGTGATGGATGTAGATACAGGAAAAACGAAGACACTCGTTAAAAACAGCCAAGATGTGCGTATTTTAAGTGCTGCCCAGCCGCAATTTTCTGCGGATGGTACATCTGTTTATTTCTTAGGTGTTGCAAAGAACGCAAAGGAATTAAAGGATGACACAGGACGAAAGGCGAAGGTCAGAACCATTTTTGAATACGATATTAAGAAGAAAACAGTAGAAACCGCTTGGGAGAAAGAAGGCGGGATTGTTAACAATTTCACTGTCAATTGGTAAAAGATGCGCGTTCAGTTATTTCATATAACTGGACGTTTTTTTATTTTGTTATGGGATGTGTCGGTGAAAAATGCGGATTTGTGAAATGAACATCACTTTTTAAATAAGGAAATGAGTGGTATTTTGATATTTTGCTGCTGTGACAGAATCAGCGTAAGAGAGTAAAGTAAGTGGAAATAAAAAAACGAGAGGACAGAAGACTTCTCGTTTTCTCTTATTTATTTATTGTTTTCATCTAGTAAGTTTTGAAAAATAAACAAGGCATTAATGGAATGAGGGAATCCTGCAACCTTTGTACAGTGCTTAATGATCTCCATAATCTCTATAACAGAGAGCCCGATATGTAATGCTTGTACAAAATGAGCTTTTAACTCTTCATCACAATCACCTTTTGCAATGAGAGCCGATAATGTGCTGATGGCCTTCTGTTTTTCATCTAATATGAAGTGATTGAATTCTTTTTGTTCACCGAGTTCAATTGTTAGTTGTTCAATGTTTGATCGAATGCTCTCATTTTCATGAATTGAAAGCTTCTCCCTGTTACCTGCCACTGTTTCTTGCTTGACCTGGCAAGTCTCTTTTTCTTCATTCAAATTGAACTCCTCCGTTTTTTATGACGATTTTCTATTTGTTTGTGCATGGTTTCTTAAGTGCCTTTTGATAGAGGTAATGGGTATATAGTAGTATTATCGGTTTACTTCGTCAACTTTTTAAGTGTGGAATGTTCAAATAAATGCCATTCATGCGATACATTGTTCGTTTTTTCTCATGGAGATTGAAAAGAAAATAGAGGGCTAATATATAGAAGCTGTTAGCCCTTTTTCATATTACGCAATTAACAGAGAGGAGGTTTCATATTTACTAAATGATATCCATCGGCCGCATCATGTCATAATCCTCATGTTCTAAAATGTGACAATGCCACACATATCGTCCGCTATATGGGACAAACCGAGCGATGATTCGAATGACTTCACCGGCATGCGCCTGAATTGTATCCTTGTAGCCTTGTTCATGCAAAGGAGGCGCTTCATTTGGTCCCGTGTACACGATTTCACCTGTTGATTGATAGATGTCTGTATCGAATGGTCTTCTATCAATCACCCGAAATTGAACAAGATGTAAATGAATAGGGTGTGTGCCCCTTGTTGGGTTGACAATGTTCCATACCTCTACACTACCAAGTCGAGGATTTTCCGTGACAGGATCATTCCAAAACTGGTTATCTAGTAATAAAATCGGGCGCCCATATTTATCTTGTGTGCCAGTAAGCGTTAGCGTCCGCTCGTTATCAGCTCGGCTCGGCCGGAGCGGTGGCAGTGGTTTGAAGATCGGACGTAATGTTTTAGCTGCTCTTCCTTTGAGCGGACGAGTGACTTTAAATTGCATAATGTTTGCATCTGTTTCTGGATTGACTTCCTGACCGCAGCCTGCCGTATTTTTTAAAACAATCGTTTTGTTTTCGTAAGCTGAGAAGTCGATGATGACATCAAAACGTTCAGCAGGTGCAATGCTAAAAGATTGGTGATGAACAGGTCTTGGCAAAAAGCCGCCATCAGATCCAATTTGTAAGATTGTGGCGTCGTTATCTAGATGAAGCTCGTAAGTTCTTGTGTTGGATGCGTTTAAGATACGAAAACGATATTTTCGCGGCTCTACTTCTAAATACGGCCATACTTTTCCATTGACTAAAATCGTTTCCCCGCAAAAAAATGGCACGATAGAGGGATCTGGAAGGTCACTATCTTCTGGTGTGTTATTTGGTCTACTTGGGTAAAACAGTGCGCCATCTTCCTGAAATGTCCGGTCCATGATCATTAAAGGGATATCATATTCATCTTTCGGTAATTCGAGTGATTTTTCAAACGCATCTGAGATCAAATAAAAGCCAGCTAATCCGGCGTATACATTTAATCGTGTTAATGCCATGGCATGATCGTGATACCACAATGTGCATGCTTGCTGGTGATTAGGGTATTCGTAAACCTCTCGTTCAAAGAAGGGGCCGGTCGCTTCAAAGTCTCGCGAAAACCAAGCCTCTGGATAACCGTCACTGCTTGCAGGTGTCACGCCCCCATGCAGGTGAACGACTGTTTTGACTTCGGGTTCATCATGATGTCCAGCGTGAATGGTATGATCGACAGGCAGGAAGTGTTTCAGCGGCAATTTGTTCATCCATTTCACTTTGACCTTTTCATTTCGATTCGCTTTAATGGTTGGACCAGGCAAACTGCCATTATAGGTCCATAACTTGGTTGGGGGCAGATCTCTATGAACTTTTAGGAACACCTCCTCCATAGCGATTTCATAATACGTTTGTCTTGGGTTTTTTTTGACGGGCTCTGCGACTTCTGGAATTGGCAGCTCGTCAACAAACTTTTCTAGGTTCATGTTGACTAATCCTCACTTAAAATCAATTTGATACATTATAAGTGCGGACATCCAAATAGGTGAATAAAATAAAAAAACCCGCTTTTCAGCGGGAGAATTAAGGGTGTTTATTTTCAAGCGCTGCACTTGCAGGCACTTTTTTATTTGGTTTAAAGATGAAGTAGGCGGCTAGTACACTGATGGTAATGATGCTTGTCAGTATGAGCTGAGGTCTCATCGATTCGATAAACAGCATAGAGGCCAAGATGGCGCAGATGACCAAAATGGTAAAGTACGTAAGGTATGGGAACAGCCACATTTTGATTTTAAGTTGTTCTGGATTTTCTTTTTCAATTTTACGACGCATTCTTAATTGTGAAACGGCAATGACCAAGTAGACAAGAAGTGCAATGGCACCAGAGGCATTGACTAGAAATAGAAAGATGGTTTCAGGGTAAAAGTAGTTCATCATGACGGCAATATAGGAAAAGAAGGTACCAGCGACTGTAGCTGCTACAGGGACACCGCGTTTGCTGATTTTCATAAAACGTTTTGGTGCTTCGCCTCTTTCAGCTAATGAATAAAGCATTCTGGACGTTGTGTATAGGCCGGAGTTTAAACAAGAAAGAACGGCTGTTAAAACAATGACGTTCATGACTTGAGCGGCTGATGGGACACCGATGTATTCTAATACTGCAACGAACGGACTTGTTAAAATACTCGCTGAATTCCATGGGAGTAACGTGACAACGACAGCGATCGACCCGACGTAGAAAACAATAATACGCCATACAACTGAACGAGTAGCTGTTGTCACAGATTTGACAGGGTCTGCTGACTCACCTGCGGCAATTGCTACAATCTCGGTTCCCATGAATGAAAAGATGACAACGACAATCCCGAGGAGCACAGAGCCGAACCCGTTTGGAAGGAAACCGCCATTCCCCGTTAAATTGGCAAGACCTGCAGTATGATGACCGCCAAAACCAAAGATAAATGCAAAACCAATGAGTAGGAATAGAATAATGCTGACGACTTTAATCAATGAAAACCAATATTCAAATTCGCCAAAAGATTTAACAGAAAAGATATTTGTCAAAGTTAAGAGGATTGTGAGGATAAGACTTGTGAGCCAAACAGGTGCATCTCCATACCAATATTGAATAATGGCAGCACCGGCAATGGCTTCAATGGCGATGACGATGACCCAGAAGAACCAGTAAAGCCAGCCGATTGTAAACCCAGCCCACGGGCCGATGGCGTCGCTCGCATATTGTGAGAAAGAGCCGCTTGTCGGATAGGCACATGCCATTTCTCCAAGCATTCTCATAATAAAGATGACCAGAAGTCCGGCAAATGAATAGGAAAGAATCGATCCAGGCCCTGCAGAATGAATGACAGCACCACTACCAACAAATAGCCCTGCCCCAATGACCCCGGCAATGGAGATCATTGAAATATGTCTTGTCTTAAGGTTTTTTTGAAGACCGTTTGTCATGTTGGACATTTCTTTACCTCCAAACATTTCTCTTTTATTCGAGAGTTTGTTTTTAGAATATTTTAAATTTTATCATACTGAATTGTCATTCAGCATTGGACAGGTTATCAAACTGACATTTCAAACCTCTTAACATGATGTTAAAAAGTATAAAGGATTTGAGAGATTATGTTCCCTCATTTTCCTCTGCCCATTCTTAAAAATAGCATAAGAAGGAAGAAAGAAAAGTTGTGTTTTAAAATAAAACTATTCTGACAATTGTACAGTAGAGTGATTTTGTTCTTTTTCATTTTTCGGGGTGGTTTTGAAAAACGTTGATGGGAGTAGGTCTTGAGGTCAATTGACCTTATAAAAATAAGTTTGCTTAGGTCAACACATTTCTATGTATCCTATTTTGCTGATTCAAGCGAATCATGTTGCTGTAGACCCACACGGGCTTGGCTTTGTAAGATAAATATAGAAAAGTAATGTGTGAGGAGGCGCTGTTCGGTATGGAGCGCTACAACGAATTAAGACAAGGTGAAACAGGTGCTTGGGTCAGCATTATAGCCTATGTGATCTTATCTGCTGTCAAACTGATCATTGGGTATGTGTTTCATTCAGAAGCCCTTTCCGCAGATGGCTTGAATAATACGACAGATATCATTGCTTCGCTTGCCGTATTAATTGGGCTGCGTATTTCTCAGAAGCCACCTGATGAGGATCATCCATACGGTCATTTTAGAGCTGAAAATATTGCGTCACTTGTGGCTTCCTTTATTATGATGCTTGTCGGGCTTCAGGTTTTGCTGAGTGCAGGCCAGTCGCTTTTCTCATCAGAGCATCAAACGCCTGATATGATTGCAGCTTGGACGGCAGCAGGAAGTGCTGTTGTGATGTATGGCGTGTATATGTATAACCGTAAACTGTCTAAACGAATTAATAGCCAGGCCCTATATGCGGCAGCGGCTGATAATAAATCAGATGCTTATGTGAGTATCGGGACGTTTGTCGGAATTATCGCCTCTCAATTTCAGCTGGCATGGGTTGATACGCTTGCTGCGTTTGTGATTGGCTTAATTATCTGTAAAACGGCGTGGGAGATTTTCAGAGATGCGTCTCATTCGTTAACGGACGGTTTTCATATAAAAGATATGTCTAAATATAAAGAGACGATTGAAGCGACACCAGGAGTGGGCGATTTGAAAGACATTAAAGCTCGTTATCTTGGAAGCACCGTCCATGTGGATGTGGTCGTTGAAGTAGAACCGCATTTAAACATCGCAGAAAGCCATGATATTGCAGATGAAATTGAACGCAGAATGAAGCAGGAACATGATATTCTACACTCTCATGTTCATATGGAACCAGCAAGTGAGCCTAAAGAGGAGCAGAAGTCTTTTCCGTCGTGAGAAGGCTTCTTTTTTCTACGTGTTGATGTTTCATGCAAATGCGTGTTGTATGGTAAAGTTAGACTATATGAAAATTGACGGAAACGTGATAGGAGGATCAGGATGGCATTTGATGAACCAATGCATTCAGATTTACAAAAAATCGTAGATAACATCAATAAAGTGATGGTAGGGAAAAAAGATATTGCGATATTAAGCCTTGTTGCGATTTTGGCGAAGGGGCATGTGCTATTAGAGGATGTGCCTGGCGTTGGGAAGACCATGATGGTTCGTGCTCTGGCAAAATCCATTGGGTGTGAGTTTAAGCGAATTCAATTTACGCCTGACCTTTTGCCTTCAGATGTAACAGGTGTGTCGATTTATAATAAAAAGACAAACGAGTTTGAATTTAGACAAGGACCGATTATGGGGCAGATTATTTTGGCTGATGAAATCAACCGAACCTCTCCTAAAACACAATCAGCCCTTCTTGAAGCGATGGAAGAAGGCAGTGTGACAGTGGACGGAGAAACGATGCCGCTGGCAGATCCTTTCTTTGTGATGGCAACGCAAAATCCAGTGGAGTATGAGGGAACCTATCCACTTCCAGAAGCGCAAATGGACCGTTTCTTATTTAAGCTGCAGATGGGGTATCCAACCATGCTGGAGGAGCTTGAGGTGCTGAATTTGCAGGAGAAACAATCGCCAATTGACACGCTTCAGGCAGTCATGACAAAAGATCATATCCATGCTTTGCAACAAGCGGTTCAGACCGTACATGTGGATGCGTCGATTAAAGAATATATTGTCGAAATCGCCCAAGCGACGCGAAATCATCCGTCTGTCTATTTAGGCGTGAGCCCAAGGGGTTCAATTGCATTGATGAAAGCGGCTCAGGCGTATGCGCTGATGAACAGGCGGGATTATGTGATTCCTGATGATGTACAGTATTTGGCGCCTTACACATTGCCGCATCGCATGATTTTGACATCAGAAGCAACATATGAAGGGAAGAAGGCGGAGACACTGTTGCGACAGATGATTGAGCATATTGGCGTACCAGTTCAAAAGTCGATGACTCAATGAAGTCACGTAATCGTTTAGCCGTTTCATTATGGTTACGGGTGATGATGCTCGTCATTCTCACGGCAGCAGTCTTTTGCTATGCCATGTTTCAGGGCGGCTTTGTGAGCTGGTTCCTTTTTTATGCATTTTCACCATATGCTTTGTATGCTTTGCTGTTTGCCCTTGTTCCACTTCGTGCAACAGCCAAAAGGACATTACAGCATACCCGGTTAAAGGCAGGGGAAGTGCTGTCTGTGGACCTTGAAATCAAGCGGACGAATCTATTTCCGTACGTGTACGTCATACTTGAGGATGAACCGCCGGATACCTTCCATTTACAGGAACAGATTGAAATGAAGCGAATGATCTTTCCATGGTTTCGGAAAACGTGGCGATTTTCGTATCAATTCAATGACATCATGCGGGGAGAGCATCAATTGACGGCGATTAGAATCAAAACGGGTGATATGTTTGGGTTTGTGGAAAAAGAAGTGATTCTTCCACTAGAGAAAAAATTGCTTGTGTATCCGAAAATGTTGGATATTCCTGTTGAATCTGCTGCATCGGTGAATGAAAATGGAGGCAAAGCGTTGCACTCTTGGTTAAATGAACCGACAAATGTGACGACAGGTGTGCGTGAATACCAGCAAGGAGACCGTTTCGCTTGGGTGGACTGGAAGACAACAGCTAGAAGAGGTCAGCTTATGACGAAGGAGTTTGAACAGAATCAGACAAAGGATCTGGTGGTGTTTGCTGATTTTACAGATGAAGCCGCTTTTGAAACGATTGTGTCTATGTCCGCATCGGTTCTGCAAACGGCTGTGAAAAAAGGGGTGCCAGTAGGTCTTGTCCCGCTTGGGGGTCAGCACTTATTTCGAGTGGATCAAGGAGAGTGGCATTTACAGGACATGCTCTACTATTTAACAAAGGTGCAGTATCAGCCTTCTCGTGCACCTGATTATCAATCATTAACATCGAGTGAGCACCAGCAGACAGGTAAGTATGTGGTGACAGGTCATCTGCAAGAAGAGCTTGCTACCATTTTACTTGGGAATCGAAACAGAAAGAACATCACCGTTCTTTTAGTGAAGAGAGCCGTTGATCGATTGACGGCAAAAGAAAAACAGCTTGTGGACCGGCTTAAAGCTTCTGGGATACACACGACCCTTTTATTTGAGGACCGGCTGCACGAAAGAACTGTGAGGTGACAAACATTTATATGCATCAGCGGCAAAGCCGTTTTGAGTTGTTCATCTATTATGCTGTCGCATTTCTGCTGCTTTGGGAGTGGCTTCGTCCGCTTCAAGATTTTACAGAGACGAGTCATACGTCTTATTTCATCATTTTTATAGGGCTTACGTGTTTGTTTACGTTCTTTCGATTGAAGTGGTATGTGACGTTTCCTATTTGTGCTGGATTGATCTTGCTCGCATTATATTTGATTTTTTATCAATCAGAGCCAAGTTATCTGCCTGCGCTGTTTGCTGATATTAAAGATAATATTTCTTTAATGAGCATGGGCATGTGGAGTGACATGTATCCGTCTTTCCGTACATTGTTGTTTTATATTTTGCTTTGGCTACTTGTTTATTTGCTTCATTATTGGGTTGTGTATCAGCAGCGTATCTTTTTCTTTTTACTGATGACGATTGTATATGTCACGATTCTTGATACGTTTACACCTTATGATGCGACTTTTGCGATCGTTCGAATTATGGTATTTGGCTTTTGTTTGCTTGGCCTGCTCTATTTCGACCGGCTTCGTTCGGCTGAAGGTGTGCGGGTGTCACAGAAAGCGCGTCTCAATTGGTTCTTACCCATGCTGGCGCTTGTTCTTGTATCAGCATCACTCGGTGCGTCTTTGCCAAAATCTGATCCGAAATGGCCTGACCCTGTCCCGTTTTTTAAAGCGGTCACGAATCAAGATGGTTCTGCCGGACAGAATAAGGTGGGATATAGTGCGGATGATTCGTCGCTTGGGGGACCGTTTAGTGAGGACCGTACACCGGTATTTAAATGGAGCGGAAAAGAGCCGTCTTATTTTCGTGTAGAAACAAAAAGTATTTACACGGGGAAAGGCTGGGAGGATGCTTCAAATGATACGAAACCTACTCGGTTAAAAGGGAATGAAGTGCCGAACCGGTGGTTTACCAATCGCGTGAAAACAGAGGAGCATGAAACAAGAGTCGATATGGAATCAAATTATCGATTTAATCATGCTGTTTATCCGATTGGTACGGTTATGCTGACGCCAATGGAAAACATTCCACTGCAAATGATGGGCAAAACGGAGAAAATTGTCCCGTCTACTCAAAACCCGCCCAAAAATTTAGGGAACTATCGAGTCAGCTTCTTATCACCTACATTTATCCTAGAGGACTTACAGCGAATCAAAGTGCCAACCAAGCAGCAAGTGAATCAGCAGGTCGGACGTGAATACTTGCAGCTCCCATCCTCGCTGCCAGAGCGTGTGAAAACATTGGCGAACAGCTTAACGGAAACGAAGGATAATATGTATGATAAAGCAAAAGCGATCGAGGATTATTTAGGATCTGCGAAGTTTTCATATGAAACCCAACATGTCGCTGTGCCTGGGCGTAACGAAGACTATGTGGATCAGTTCTTATTTGATACGATGATTGGCTATTGTGATAACTTTTCAACCTCGATGATTGTCATGCTTCGCTCGATTGGAATTCCGGCGAGATGGGTGAAAGGATATACGTCTGGTCAGTTATATGAAACACAGATGGATGGAAACAATGTGTATGAAGTGACCAATAACAATGCCCATTCATGGGTAGAGGTGTATTTTCCAAACCGTGGTTGGGTGACTTTTGAACCGACAAAAGGGTTCACGAACCCAGAGACATTTACGAATGAAACCACGGCTAACAACGACCAAGCAGATGATCAAGAGGATGAAAAAGATCAGCCCGCATCTGATCAACAAGAAAACGAGCAGACACAGCAGCCGCAGCAACAAGAACCAGAACAGGCGGCAAAACAAGAGGAACAAGCAGCTAAAGCAAAGCCAAGTATGGTTCATGTTGGTTCAATCTTGGGCTACGCAGCAGGTGTGATTGTCTTTCTTGGTTTCATAGGCTGGATGCTTTACCGGTTCAGAGCAAGGTGGCTGCCAATCTTTATTGTGAGAAAGGTAAAACGTCTGCCAGATGAGGAAGCTTTTTTCTACGCGTATGCTGCTCTATTAAAACAGCTAAGGCGCAGAGGGATCGAGAAAAAGCCAGGCATGACGCTAAGAGAATTTGCTTCTTTGATCGATGACAAGGAAGGGAATCATCACATGTCTGAACTAACGCAGTTCTATGAGCGGGCGCTCTACAGGCGAGAAGATGCGTCGGCGCTTTGGCGGCAGTCGGTGAAGTTATGGGAAAATTTAATAAACAGGAGATAGTCTTGACCACGTACCTTCCTGTTGTTAGAATAGGTGAATATTAAAACCTTCTAAAATACATGAAATTGAAGCGTTCGGATGTGAGTCTGGGCGCTTCAAAAGCGTGATTTACACTGAGAGAGGTTTTCTCCTCTCATTTTTTCTGTGCGTTTATAAAAACTATATTGGACATAGAGGTGACACCATGACAAATTTAGTAAATGAAATGATTTTGGTTCTCGATTTCGGTAGTCAGTACAATCAGCTGATCACTCGCCGTATTCGTGAATTTGGTGTGTACAGTGAGCTTCATCCGCACACTTTAACTGCTGAAGAAATTAAAGAAATGGCGCCGAAAGGAATCATCCTTTCTGGTGGACCAAACAGTGTATATGATGAAGGATCTTTCCGCTGTGACGAAAAGATTTTTGATCTAGGCATTCCGGTTCTAGGCATTTGCTACGGCATGCAGCTGATGACTCACTATTTAGGTGGGAAAGTAGAAGCGGCAAGCCAGCGTGAATATGGAAAAGCAGACATTCATATTAACGGAACACCTGCTCTATTCAAAGACCTTCCAACGGATCAAGTCGTTTGGATGAGCCATGGTGACCTTGTCGTTGAAGTACCAGAAGGCTTTACAGTTGATGCAACAAGTGCACATTGTCCAAACTCAGCGATGAGCTTAGCTGAGAAGAATTTCTATGGCGTTCAGTTCCACCCAGAGGTACGTCACTCTGAGTACGGAAATGATCTATTGAAGAACTTTGTCTTCGGCGTATGTGAGTGCGATGGCAAATGGTCAATGGAGAACTTCATTGAAATCGAAATGCAGAAAATCCGTGAAACAGTAGGCGACAAACAAGTATTGTGCGCACTAAGCGGCGGTGTAGATTCATCTGTTGTGGCGGTATTGATCCACAAAGCCATCGGCGATCAGCTGACATGTATTTTCGTTGACCACGGTCTTCTTCGCAAAGGCGAAGCAGAAGGGGTAATGAAAACATTTAGCGAAGGTTTCAACATGAACGTGATTAAAGTAGATGCGAAAGATCGCTTCTTAAACAAGCTAAAAGGTGTGTCTGATCCTGAGCAAAAACGTAAAATCATCGGTAACGAATTCATCTATGTATTCGATGACGAGGCGGACAAGTTAAAAGGAATCGACTACTTAGCACAAGGAACGCTTTACACTGACATCATTGAGAGTGGTACAGCAACGGCACAAACAATCAAATCTCACCACAACGTTGGCGGTCTTCCAGAAGACATGCAGTTTGAATTGATTGAGCCACTTAATACGCTATTCAAGGATGAAGTCCGTGCTCTAGGGTCAGAGCTAGGTATTCCAGACGACATCGTATGGAGACAGCCATTCCCAGGTCCAGGACTAGGAATCCGTGTACTAGGTGAAATTTCTGAAGAAAAACTAGAAATCGTCCGTGAATCTGATGCGATTCTACGAGAAGAAATTGCCAACTTCGGCCTTGAGCGCGACATCTGGCAATACTTCACAGTCCTCCCAGACATCCGCAGCGTAGGTGTCATGGGTGACGCAAGAACATACGATTACACAATCGGTATCCGTGCTGTTACGTCTATTGATGGTATGACGAGTGACTGGGCAAGAATCCCTTGGGACGTGCTTGAGAAGATCTCGACTCGTATCGTGAATGAAGTGAAGCATATTAACCGCGTGGTGTATGATATTACGAGTAAGCCGCCTGCTACGATTGAGTGGGAATAAAAGTAATATATAAATTTTTAAAATAACTTGATTTAACGGTATTCGGTGGAGAATACAGCTGTTTTGATCAGTTAAAACAAGTTCGAAATGTCTACAAGATTGTTTTTTTAAATTCCCGATATTTTGGATTTCTGAAAAGCTCCAGTTTTTGAGTGACAACCTCACTATACTGGGCTTTTTTGCTTATTTTTAGAGTAATTGTATACAGGACACTATTTTTTATCTTAAGAAAAATCAAAGAGTGTAAATTCTAGGGTTTAAAATAACTTCTCTTTAAATATAATAAAGGGATGTTTCTGTTACTTCAAAATTTAGAAGTTCTTCTTTGATTATGAAAAAGTTTCTTTGTCTTTTAAAAAAATTCAAAGAGTATCCAGCTAGAAAAATACCTTGGTGATATTTAAAAACAGAAAAAAGTTGTTAAAATTATACATATTTGTTACACTTATTTTAATTGCATTTTTCTTAATGGAAAACAATAAAGTTATCAATGCAATTTGGAGTGAGAAGCTTGCGAGAAAAAGATTATTCATTATTAACAAGAGTTTTTACAAGAAAAATTTTAAATGAATTAACAAATACCACTGTTAAAATTAGTAGTACCTTTGATGAAGCTAGAAAAAAATTTATTCACTCTGATAACAATATTGAGTCAATAGCAAGTGCCTTCGAAAAGTTGTACTCTATTTTGCATCAAAACTATAGAAATGAATACTATTATAAAAACACTTTATTGAATAAGCTCTTGTTAGGAGTTCATAGTATCAATACAACTACAGCTTTAACGGAATTACCGATTGGTGATGCAAAGGCAGACTTTGTTCTAATTAATGGAAAAGCTGTAGTTTATGAAATTAAAACTGAACTAGATAATTTTGAAAGACTAGATAACCAAATTAAAAATTATTATAAAGCTTTTGACCATGTAACTATATTGACAAGCGAGTCACATGTTGAAAAAGTATCTAAAATATATAAAGATTCTTCTGTCGGGGTTTCTTTGTTGACTAGAAGAGGGACTATAAGCCCTATTTGTCCTCCAATTAAATCAAACGATAGTATTGAATTAGGAATAATGTTTGATATCCTTAGAAAAGGTGAATATGAAGACATTATTTTTAATTATTATGGGTATCTACCTAAAGTGTCGCAATTTGAATACTATAATACGTGTAAAGCTCTATTTTTAAATATAGAGCAAGACAGAGCTTATAACTATTTTATAAAAAAGTTAAAGCAACGAAACAAGGTCTCTAACCCAATTTTTTTTGATTTACCAAAATCATTAAAATCGCTAGCGTATTTCAGTAACTTAACAGACAATCAATTTACACGTCTGAAAAGAAATATATTCTAGGAGGAAAAAAATGTACTATCCATTTTTGAGGGGGAAACAGGAAGAATTATTAGCAATAAAAGAGTTACTTTTAGCTGGGAAGTTGGGAGATAGAGTAACCCCCGTAATAGAATTAGTTAAACTATCCTCTACTTTAGTAAGTACCTTAGCTGAATTTGTAAAAGCCGAAAGAAATATTTATCTCGTTATGAACCCAATTGTTGGAGAATTTGAGAATAACATGAGTGAAACTTTATTAGGAAATGAAGATGAAGATGAGGTTCGTAGAATAAAACGGTTAAATTTAATTAAAGAAAAATTCAATGTTCTACTGACTTCTGAATTTGTAAAAATAGCTCTTTATTACTGTAATGATTTCAATGGATACTTCAATAATTCTAAACTTAAATCTGAAAATGAGATCGCTATCTTACTTAAAGATGCTGGAGAGAATATGGCATTTATGCAAAGTTCTTTCATTGAAAACAATAGAATCAAATTATGTTTCACGACTGAAATTGAAGACGTTATTAATTTTACTGGTAGAGCAGTATTATGGAGAGATAGGTTTAACAAAAGAGAAAGAAATTCTGATTATCCTGAGGATGAATTTTTCTCAAAAGATCATTCAATTTATTCAACTCAAGGGTGTGTAGGTTTTTCTGACTATAGCATAGTTGACTCTGAATATGTTGATAATGGGTTTAGCCCTTACGCTATTGCTATTCATATGGTATACGAAGGAAATGAAAATAAGCACCTTAGAATTCGTCATTTCATATCTGATACAAATAATAGCCCTAAGAATCCATCACAAAAATATAAGGAAGCAACAAAAAAATTAGTTGCGTGGTGTGAACCAAATATAAGTTTAAAAACATTAGGCTATTCAAAAATAAAGGATACACATGACAAAGAGGCTTACCCAGGTCTTGGAAGTGTGAAGCGTTTTTCAATAATGCATCACCTTGAAATTACAGGAGAAGTTTTAGAAACATTGTAACCGCACTACATACAACGAACTTTATGAATGAATTTCCTTTTTTTGAAATACCTTTCGCCTCTTGAAAGGTATTTTTTGAAATTTCAGTTTCTGATTTAGAAAATGTTCAAGGAATATTTGATATTTGTTGATTGATTTTCAGGTGTGTGTTTATAAGAAAGAACCTGAGAATAAAGTGAAAGAAATATATTACATACGTTGTTCTATTAACATTGGGGGGGCTTCTGTATACCATTTCTAGACTTTACGAATTTTATTAATTACTTTCATAAGCCCCTTTATAAAAAATATCCCATTTGAAGTATACAAGAACGATCTTTTATCGACACTTTCTATAATGTGAAAAGAAACATATTCTGATTGCGGTTTTTGAATGAAATGAATATCCGTTTTCATTTGTTTTATTCATAATCTCTCTTCAAAATCGAATACATATACACATCATCGAATCCCTTTTGACCCAATTCATAATCTCTTAATAAACCCTCTCGCACAAAATCAATCTTCTCTAATAGTTGAACAGAGGATGTATTTGCTGGATCAATAATGGCTTCAATCCGGTTCAAATTCATCTCCTGAAATCCATATCTCAATACAGCAGTAATCGCTTCCTTCATGATGCCTTTTCTCCAATGATCGTGGTGTAATTCATAGCCAATTTCCGTACGGTGGTGCTGTTTTTCTAGATTGAGAAAGCCGCAGCTGCCGATGATCGCAGGGTTGTCTTTTAAAGAAATGCCCCAGCGGATGCCTGTTTGTTCATTGAAGATATTGTCATACCACTTGATTTCACCTTTTGTGTCTTCGATGGTTTCATGTGCATCAATGCCCATATAGCGGCACACGCTTTCATTGGATAAGTAGACGTGCATATCCTCGGCATCTGCGATCGTCGCTTGTTTTAAGATTAGTCTTTCGGTCTGTATCGTTGGAAATGATTGTGGAAATATCAACTTATGTCTAGTCATATGTATCTCCTATAGTTTATTTTATTTAAATTATACCTGTATTGGTACAATTTGTGGAATGCTCTGATATAATATGAATTTAACATTGGGGTAATCATGTACATTCGAATTTTACTAAAAAAAAAAGAGGATAAAAGAAATGGGCATTTTTCTGATCATGATTTGTATCATGATGATCACCGTATCTTTAATGATTTATTTATTTAAAAAGGGAGCCTTTCGTTCTAAGGTGTTAGTGATAATAGGTTCTGTTTTAGGTGGAGCCATACTAGTTGTCTGGATAGCTATGTTTTTTAATTTTCACTCTATCACTTTAACAGATGAATCGATAGGTCATTTTAAGATCGGTCAAACATTTAAGGGAGATCATCATTTTGTTGAGAATTCTCAATTCTCTCATCAAAAACAGACGGTCTACATGGAAAAAGAAAATGAAGATTTTGTCGTATCAGTTGATCAACATCATCGAGTAACATCTATTTACAATCAGTCAACTCAAAAAAGTTTTCAAACATCTAAGGGTGTTACAATTGGTGCAGATTATTCATCTGTGATACAAATGTATGGAAATCAATTCAAGCAGCTTTGGTTTGTCGAAGGGTATAGCAAAGGTATACAATACCAAGATCAATCAAATGGCATCATTTTGGAGTTCTTTTTCAATGACGAGACACTAGCACTCATTGAACTTCGCAGTAAGCGGGAGTGAAATAGTAGAAAGTAAAAACGAGCATTCTATTGAAGTGCTCGTCTTTATGTTGTTTTTTCATAACATGCCTTACAATAAAAAACCCCTTCATTTCTCAGCCAAGCCTTCACCTCTGTCATCCCTCGTCTCTTTGGATAGACCAGCTTAACGTACACTTCTTCGTTACCTTCTATTTTTTTCTGACAGCTAGCACACGTGGGTTCTTCAAATAAAAACAATCAATATCCTCCTCTTTGTAGATATTTCTTCCATTATATCAAAAGTTCAATACGATCTTTGCGGCCTATCCTTCACTTTCTCTATTTTTGTCCGACATATGTTGAGTAAAAGAAATTTCTGTTTGTTGAAACCGTTTGTGAGAAAGTGTGCTCTAACAGGTGTAGGAGGTGTGGATGAGATGAAGCAAGTGCGTCTAATTAAAAAAGCACAAAAAGGGAATGTCCCGGCATTTGAGACATTAATGCTGATGTATCAAGAGCGTTTATATAAAACGGCTTTTCTCTATACAAGAAATAAAGAGGATTCGTTAGATGCTGTTCAGGAGACGGTCATTAAAGCATTTAAACATTTATCTGGATTAAAAGAACCGGCTTATTTTTCTACATGGCTGACTAGGATTTTGATTCATACGATTTTTGCGATGAAGAAAAAGCAGCAAGATGTTGTTCCGTTTGAACAGCAGCATGAGAGCGTTGAGCGGCATGATTTTTTGGAAGACAAGCTCGATTTAAAAAATGCACTAGATGTATTAGATGAGCAATATCAGCTCGTGATTCAGCTATTTTATTTTCAAGATTATTCGATTTCAATGATTTCTGAACAGATGGGTGTGCCCGAAGGAACGGTCAAAACTCATTTGTATCGAGCAAGAAAGTTATTAAAGCAAACATTGGAGAAGGAGGAGAGTGTCGATGGAACGAAAAGAAATGAAAAAGCATTATGAAGAGATTGATGTACCAAAAGTTGAATTGACCTCTGCAATTCGTCAAGCAATGGGAGATGTGAAAGCGGAAAAGAAAAGACGGTGGTTCACATGGAATTGGAGAACGCCAATATATTCTGCCATCGTACTAATCGTTCTTTATTTTTCATCAGGCTTCATTTTTCCTTCTCTTAATACAGCGATGGCTCGAGTGCCACTTGTTGGACAGTTATATATGATGTTTCACGATAAAGTAGGAATGTCTCTTTTTCAGAGTGAGTTGGTGAAGCATGTCAATGAGGGAGCTGAATCAAGAGGGGTTACTGTGAAAGTGAACAGTGTGTATTATGATGCCGGGCGGCTTGTTTATACGTTTACTGTGGAGAACTTCCATACAAATGAAGATTTTATACCGATCAAAATTGATTCAGATCAGATCAATGAAAATTTCCAACCAGATACAAGTGGTCCAGAGTTGAAAAAACTAAAAGATGGTCGATATGCTGGACGAATAGAATTCTATACAAATGGACAAATGATTAAGCAAGGTCAAAAAGCACAACTCGTGATATCGAAAATTGGAGATATTGTAGGGAATTGGCGCTTTGAGTTACCTGTGGTTAAGCAAAAAACCACCTTATTAGCAGGACAAAAAGAAGCATCTATTCTAAATGGACGTTATCAAGTGAAAGATATCAAGGTGGAAAATGGAGTGAATTCCTCTGTGATTCAATATGCGATTGATTACAATGGTGTCGCAAAAGATGATGATATCACTCTAGATAGCATGAGAGATAATTTGGGAAATGAGTACAGGCTTATGAATGGAGCAACATTAAAGGAAAAACAACTTTCAACTAAAAAAACTAGACAAAATGCTTTGACCATTTTGGATAAGCCAATTGCTTCAAACACTACTGAACTGACATTTTATATTAATGGGATATATGAACATGAAGAAAGCAAAATCATTTCACTCCAGAATCAGCTGCCTGTTCAGTTCAGAACAAAGCACCATGGAATTGGGATTAAAATCAATAAAATAAAGCAAAAAGGGCGTTCTTTAACAGTTGATTATCAATTTACTGGAGTAGACCAGGAAAAATTAGATGAGGCTGATATGAAGAGTGTTGGTGGAGCAATTGGATTAGGCGATGTGAAAAAAATGCAATCATGGTCCAATCCTGAAGTAAATTACGAAAACGGATATTATTTGAAGGGGAACAATGCGAAGGTGACCAATTTAAAGACAGCTTCTATGCAATCCACTTTTGATTTTGATGTGAAGGAGTTAGACAAACTATCATTAAACCATTTTTCATTTAAGGATTATGGGCTTTATCTTAATTTGTCAGATCTGAATCTGTTGGCATCACAAAAAGAAATAAAGGTAACCATTCCAGTCAAAAAAGAAACATCAAAAGCTAGTCAATAAGTAAGAAAGCGAACATGATTACACATGTTCGCTTTTTATCTGTTGATGTGCCAGTCGATTGCGATTGAACGAGTACCGAATCAACATCAACGCAACAAAACTGGCTAGCCCGCCAATCCAACTTAAATTCGTTACATTTGTATATTGAATAATCAGACCGCCCATTGATGATCCGAGCATCATGCCGATATTCATAATCGCTGTATTAAAGCTCAGCACGGTTTCAGATGTTTCGGGTTTTAGGGAGATGAGATAAAATTGCTTCGCTGGTGTTGTTGTCCATGTGGCGGTGCCCCAAATGGCGAGCGTGATGAAGACGCCAACTACCGAAAATTGTGTAAAGGATAATGCAAAGAGCATGAGCATCTGAACCGTGATGCTGATTGAAATGGTTCGGTTTGGTCCCCATTGATCGACAGCGTATCCACCAAAGCGCGAGCCAATAAAAGCGGAGATGCCTAAGACAAGCAAGGCAATGCTTGTCAGTTCAAGCGTAAATCCGGATGTTTGCCGCAATAATGGCGAAATGTAAGCAAATACCATCGTGTAACCTAAGATCCAAAAGGCTGTCGTGGCTAATCCGCTTAACACCCTGCGGTCTTGAAGAATTTGCATTTGCTGCTTAAATGGCACATAGGAATGTCCCTCCATAGGCGGTAATAATCGATACAGAAGAAACAAGAGACATGTGGTCCCTATTGCAATGATGAGAAAAATGGCATGCCAATCTACATATCCTGCTAAAAATGTTCCAATCGGTACACCGAGTACTAGTGAAACAGTAAATCCAGTGATTACTGTTGCCATCGCACTCCCCTTTTTTTCTGGCGGGGCGAGCTGCGCTGCGTAATTTGTTGCGAGCACAATATATAAGCCGCCACTCATGGCCATGATGACTCGCGAGAGCATGAGCAGCATAAAGTGATGGCTAAAAAAGGCAAGCACATTACCTGCTATAAACATGGAAATCGCCGATAAAAGAACCTTTTTTCGATTCAATTTCGATGTGGCCATGACTAAAAAGAGGGCACCCACCGCATAAAAAAGAGAATAGATGGTGATGAGCTGTCCTGCAACCGGGATGGAGATGTGCAGATCGTCAGAAATGATGTCCAGTATGCCTGATACGACGAATTCTGAAGTACCTGTGACGAAAGAACCGACGGCTAAAAGAAATATGAGCAATGGATAAGATGTACTTTTCATTTTGAACCCTTCCTTTATGTTGAAACGTTGTATTCATTTTAAATTCCGTGCTAACATAAGTAAAATTGATGTTTTTCATGAAAGGGATGAGTGAATACTCATGAGCTTTGTTCGATTCGAGACGATGGCTAAGGTGGTCGAGCTAGGCAGTTTTACAGCTGCAGCTGAAGCATTAAATATGACACAGTCTGCCGTGAGTCATGCGGTGGCAAGTTTAGAGACGGAGTGGGGTGTGTCTTTATTCGTGCGTGACCGAAAAAAGGGCATTACGCTGACAGACACCGGTGAAACCCTTCTTCCGCATATAAGAGAAGTGCTAAATCGAGTAGAGAAAATTCAGCAGGAAATTGCGCTCACCAAAAATATTGAATCTGGCTTGATTCGGATTGGAACATTTGCCAGTGCATCCGCTTGTTTATTGCCAAAACTGCTTGTGAGCTATCAGAAAAAGCATCCAAATATTGAATTTAAGTTCTATGAGGGGACATATGAAGAGATCTTGGAGTGGCTCGATTCTGGCATTATTGATGTTGGTTTTGTTGTAAAAGGTAAAGCGGATGAATCGTTTGATCTATTGCCACTTATGAAAGATAAAATGGTGGTCGCCTATCACGAAAATCATCGTTTTGAGCAGCAGCCAATTGTAGACATGGAAGAATTAGCAGATGAACCATTTATTATGCCAACTGGCATGTATCAATCCCATGTAGAGGATATTTTTTCAGAGGCGCAAATCAAGCCGTCTATTTTATTTGAAGTGCATGATTGTACGACCATTGCCCGCATGGTTGGGGAAGGACTTGGTGTGACGATAGGTCCTGAGTTATTCCTGAAAACGCAGCAACTTGTGCAGATCAGTCACCTGAATGTATCGCATCATCGTGAGGTGGCGCTTGCCTGTCCATCGCTCACGCAAGCTTCTCCTGCTGTGAAGGCATTTTTCGATGTAGCAGAAACGGTTTTTGCCAGAATTCAGTGATGGGTGTATAAAGAACTAGATGTGATTTTCCAAATTCGTGTAATAAGACGAATGAAGCGGACATTTCTTTGAAAAATGTTCGCTTTTTGTATTGTGTTTTAAAAATGAAGTTGGTACAATAGACACAGAAATCAAATAGATAGAAGTCGTATAATGGCGGGGATATGGCCCGCAAGTTTCTACCAAGCTACCGTAAATGGCTTGACTACGTCAATTCACACTCGTTTGATATAAATCATGCATTGTTCTTGTTTGATGTCACGGTCTGAATTCACATTGTAGTCAAGCGTCCCAAAAACTGTTGGGGCGTTTTTTATTTGACTTGTGAATGGGACAGACTAAAGCAAAAGGACATGAAGGGAGTCAGTTGGCTTTGAAACAGTTTTTTCAGTTTGATGAGTTAGGTACGAATTATCGCAGAGAGATCATCGGCGGTTTAACGACATTTTTGTCGATGGCTTACATCTTGTTTGTTAATCCGATCACACTTGCTTTAGTAGCAGTACCGGATTTTCCAGATAAATTACGAATTGATCAGGGGGCTGTCTTTACAGCTACGGCGTTAGCTTCTGCGGCAGGTTGTTTCCTGATGGGATTGATCGCCAGGTACCCGATTGCGATTGCACCAGGTATGGGACTGAATGCGTTCTTCGCTTTCTCAGTTGTTCTTGGTATGGGAATCTCATGGCAGGCAGCACTTTCCGGTGTGTTTGTTTCAGGATTGATTTTCGTTGCCCTTTCTTTAACAGGTTTCCGTGAAAAAATCATCAATGCTATTCCGAGTGAGCTGAAGCTGGCTGTTGGTGCAGGGATTGGTTTGTTCATTACATTTGTGGGTCTTCAAGGCTCTGGCATTATTGCAAATAACGATAATACGCTCGTTTCGATTGGAAACATTCATAGTGGTCCTGTCCTGTTGACGGTATTTGGAATCGTTGTGACTGTCATTTTAATGGTTCTTCGAGTGAATGCAGGTGTCTTCATTGGGATGCTTGTGACAGCCATTGCTGGAATGATCTTTGGTCTTGTGCCAGTTCCATCTCAAATTATCGGAAGCATTCCAAGTTTGTCTCCAACCTTTGGTCAAGCTTTGATTCACTTGCCAGACATCTTCTCCATTCAAATGCTTGTGGTCATTTTAACGTTCCTATTCGTTGGGTTCTTTGATACAGCTGGTACACTTGTGGCTGTGGCGACACAAGCTGGTTTAATGAAAAATAATGAGCTGCCTCGCGCAGGAAGAGCGCTTCTGGCGGATTCTTCTTCTATCGTCGTCGGTTCTGTTCTTGGTACATCAACGACGACGTCTTATGTTGAATCTAGTTCAGGTGTTGCTGCGGGTGCTCGCTCTGGTTTTGCAGCCGTCGTGACAGGTATTTTCTTCTTACTTGCGATGTTCTTCTCGCCGCTATTATCTGTCGTGACATCAAATGTAACGGCACCTGCTTTAATCATTGTCGGTGCACTGATGGTAGCACCTCTTGCAAAGATCGCATGGGATCGTTTTGAAATTGCGGTACCGGCCTTCTTAACCATGATTATGATGCCACTCACATATAGTATTGCAACAGGGATTGCGATTGGTTTCATTTTCTACCCGATCACCATGATCTTTAAAGGAAAAGCAAAAGAAGTGCATCCAATTATGTACGGCCTGTTTGTCATCTTTATTCTATATTTTGCTTTCTTAAATCATTAATCGTTTGTCTGAAACAGCAGCTCATGGAGGCTGCTGTTTTTTGTAGGGAAATTTTAAAAACATAGTTGACTTATAGGAATTATGTGTTTATGATAAAAAGACATAATTCGCTGATTGGATCACCAAAGGCGCTTTGATTTCCTTTTTTCTATAGAAGGGTTCAGAGTGCCTTTTTTCTTGCATTCATCATAACGGGAGGGGATGACTTGTCACGCTGGCTTAGGCAGGTGATTGAGCGGAAAAAGCAGGTATTGATTGAGCAGCTCCTTTTATGGGGGCATGAAGAAAAACATGAAGCGCTCATGCACTATACGATTCATGAGCTGGAAAATGAGGTTCTCTATTTAAAAGAGCGCAAGCAAAATTAGTGGGATGGGGGATGAGCGATGGATGAACAAAAGCTGAATTTTATTTTATCTGCCTTAAAAGGGATTGAATACGGGTCGGTGGTGATCACCATTCATAATGGACAAATTACACAAGTCGATACGACAGAAAAGACTCGTTTCCCGGCACACCAGGAGAATCTTCGGATTCAGAAAGCAAAGCAGGGGCGCTATCGTTCATGAAAAGTGATGAAAGATGATGAAAAGCTGATCCAGTCATCAGCTTTTTTGTTTTGTCTTATTTTCTCTCCATTTAAAACCTCTTCATTCTTTTATCCGTCTATTCGTATGAACGTCAAGGAATCTTGACTGAATAGAGAGACTCCGCTACTTTAATAGGAGTCATTCGGACAGGTCACTTGAGCCTGTGCGGATTGTCTGAGATAGGAGTTGATATGGGATGTTAGAGAAAGATCAAGAGCAGGTCACATCTGAAACGAAAAACGAAAACGAAGAGCCATCAATAGATCAAGAAACAAGGCAGTCCCGCCTCAGCCGCAGTGCTGCAAAACGAGGAAGAACGGCTAAGCCAGCTGATGAAGAGGGTTCAGCCATTCAGCGCATCGCAAGAGGTGTTGGAGGTGCGTTTAAGCGCTACGGCTCGTATGGGCTCGCAATGTTAAAATCACCGAGTCGTGCGATCCATCAAGCGGACACTTTACGCATGAAGTACGCCTGGATTTCAATTGTGTTATTCAGTGTGTTTTTTGCTTTAGGCAACTACGTTCAATTAAAGGCGTCAAAGACCCGTTTATTAGGTTTTGGTATTCATTATTCTTTTGGTGACGCCTTTTTAAAGGTAGCGGTCTTTACACTCATTTTGTTGACACTGATGATGCTGACGGTTTGGGTGCTCGGTAAGTACATGCTGAAAGGAAACATATCGCTGAAAGAAGTGATCATGAAGTTCGGTGCCGTGCTTGTGCCGGTTTTGGTTTTATCTATCCTTTGGCTTGTATTTGCCATGCTGAATATTCCATATGTAACGGTGATTTTATCCGTCATGATGTTTTTTGGTCTTCAGCTGATTGCCATTGTGCTCTTCCGCTCCATTCAATCAGAGCAAGATGTTGTACGGGGAGACTTGATGTATGCCGGCTGGGTCTTTTTGTTGATTGAGCTCGTTATCATTGCCCTTTTATGGGGCATTGTCGGAGAGTATTTGATCCCATCACTTGTTCCAGTTCGGTTTGGATAAAACACGTTTCAGCGTGTACTCGGTCTTTTTAAAATTCAAAGGCTTTCTATCACGCTGAAAAAAGACAAAGGGTTAAAATAAAGTTCATTTTAGCCCTTTATCAACCATTTAAAGCCTCCTTTTGAAAAAGGAGGCTTTAAATGTTGAGAAGAGGAAAAAACGGGTAAACTCTTGGTAACAAAGACCACCCCTTGTTGTCGAAAGATATATGTGTTTTTCTCGCGCAAATTTGATTGTATCAAGGTTTGTTCTCTAGTAGAATATGGGGTGCTTTATTTGATTTTTAGTGCAGGGGGTTCGAATCGTGCTTCAACAACTTTTATCCAATGCGTTCACCATGGTTTTGATTATTTTAGTGATTAACATTGTTTATGTCTCTTTTTCCACTATGCGTTTAATTTTAACAATGAAAGGCAGAAGGTATGCAGCCGCTTTTGCTGGTACTGTCGAGATGCTGATTTATGTCATTGGTTTGAGTATCGTATTAGATAACTTAGATCAAGTACAAAATGTCATTGCGTATGCGCTAGGTTATGGAATTGGAATCATTGTAGGGATGAAAATTGAAGAGAAGCTGGCACTTGGCTACATTACTGTGAACGTGATTACAAAAGAAATCGATCTAGATCTCCCAAAACAATTGAGAGAAAAAGGATATGGCGTCACCAACTGGGTAGTAGGAGGTCTTGAAGGAGACCGGTCAGCGATGCAAATTTTAACACCGAGAAAATATGAACTGCAATTATATGAAACGATTAAAACGCTTGATTCAAAGGCGTTTATCATTTCGTATGAGCCCAAAACGATTCATGGCGGCTTCTGGGTGAAGGCTGTGAAGAAAAGGAGAATTAAAGAATGACCGCAAAACCAAAGAAAAAGAAATTCTATGTGGAAGACAACATGACGATTGATCAAGTGTTGTCCCAGATGGCGGAGGAAGGCTACTCACCTGTCCGACGAATGGAGGAACCGATCTTTCAGGAAAAGAAGGAAAATGGGTCGATTCAGATCATTCCGATTGGGAAAAAAATCGTATTTGAGGGAAAAATACTCTAAATCCGAACATTAAAACGACGACTTCATAGATTGTTCGATAAATCCGTTGACATCATGAACATCCGTTGTTAAGATAAACATGAAATCAAAACACGAGCCTCATATAATCTTGGGAATATGGCCCATAAGTTTCTACCCAGTTACCGTAAATGACTGGACTATGCAGGATAGTGAACAAAACTGACATGGCGTTTTAAAAGCGAACAGCGCTTACCATGGCCCGGTTTGTGTTGCTTCCTAACAATGCAATACAAACCGGGTCTTTTTGTTCGGCGTTTGACAAGCTACTTAGGTTTGGGAAGCGTGTCAAACGATACAAAATCGAATAATAGCTTAAAGGTGGGGACAAAATGAAGCCGCTTGTAGGTGTCATCATGGGAAGTACATCTGATTGGGAAACAATGAAACATGCGTGCGATATCTTAGAGGAATTGAACATTCCGTATGAAAAACAGGTTGTATCCGCACATCGGACACCTGATTTGATGTTTGAATATGCGACTGAAGCAAGAGGTAAAGGACTCAAGGTCATTATTGCCGGTGCTGGAGGCGCAGCACATTTACCGGGGATGGTCGCAGCAAAAACGACACTGCCGGTCATTGGTGTGCCCGTACAATCAAAAGCATTAAACGGGCTAGATTCCTTATTATCCATTGTTCAAATGCCAGGCGGTGTACCTGTTGCCACAGTGGCAATCGGCAAAGCCGGTGCAACAAATGCAGGCCTTTTAGCTGCACAAATGATTTCAGCATTCGATGAAGCCGTTGGAACACGCCTTGAAGAAAGAAGAGAGCAAACAAAACAAACTGTATTAGAAAGCAGTGATCAGCTTGGCTAAGCAGACCATTTTTCCAAACGCAACCATTGGTATCATCGGCGGCGGACAGCTTGGCAGATACATGGCCGTCAGTGCAAAGCAAATGGGTTACCGTGCAGCAGTTCTTGACCCCGTCACACATTCACCTTGTGGACAGGTTGCTGATACAGAAATCACAGCCGCATACAGTGACCTTAAAGCGATCAGGCAGCTGGCGGACATCAGTGATGTGGTCACATATGAATTTGAAAACATTGATTATGATGCACTCAATCAACTGAAGGAAGAGGCGTATTTACCGCAAGGAAGCGAACTCCTTCTTTTAACCCAAAACCGTGAAACGGAGAAAAAAGGGATTGTAGATGCAGGCTGTGAAGTCGCCCCTTATCGCATCGTTCATGATGAGAAGGAGCTGAAAGATGCAGTAAATGCGCTTGGTTTGCCAGCTGTGCTGAAAACATGCAGAGGTGGTTACGACGGTAAAGGACAGTACGTCATTAAAGAGAAGGATCAGCTTCATGAAGCTGTTGCACTTCTCACTCATGGGACATGTATTTTAGAAAGCTGGGTTCCTTTCCAAATGGAACTGTCCGTGATTGTGACGCGGTCTGTTCATGGAGAAATTGCGACATTCCCAGTCGCTGAGAACATTCATAAGCACAATATTTTATTCCAAAGCATCGTGCCTGCACGGGTAGATGGCAGCATTCAGGAGAAAGCAAAAGAACTGGCAACAACGCTTGCTGAAAAGCTAGGGCTAGTCGGTACGCTTGCTGTTGAACTGTTCTTGACAAATGAAGGGAAGCTGCTCGTCAATGAACTGGCACCGCGCCCACATAACTCTGGACATTACACATTGGATTTATGTGAGACGAGTCAGTTTGAACAGCACATTCGCGCCATATGCGGTTTGCCGCTTGGCGGAACAGCTCTTTTATCAGAGGGCATGATGGTGAATTTGCTGGGCGATGAAGTGGACATCCCAAAAGAACATCCTGAGCTTTTAAAGGAAGCGAAGCTTTATCTATATGGCAAACATGAAGTAAAAGCCGGCCGCAAAATGGGGCATATGACATTTATGAAACAGCTTGATGATGACTGGATGGCAAACATCACAAAGATATGGACTGAAAGAGATGGAGGAAACGGGAAATGATCGAACGTTACGCACGACCAGAAATGTCAGCAATCTGGACAGAGGAAAACAAATTTAATGCATGGCTTGAAGTAGAAATTCTCGCTTGTGAAGCTTGGGCAGAACTTGGCATCATTCCGAAAGAAGACGTTGTGACTATGCGTAAGAATGCAAGCTTTGATATTGATCGTATTCTAGAGATTGAACAAGACACGCGCCACGACGTGGTTGCCTTTACGCGTGCTGTATCTGAATCTCTAGGAGAAGAAAGAAAGTGGGTTCATTACGGGTTAACCTCGACAGACGTAGTGGATACGGCGCTTTCATATCTATTAAAACAGGCGAACGATATTTTGCTCAAGGACATTGAGAGATTTGTTGACATACTAAAAGAAAAAGCAAAAGAGCACAAATATACCGTCATGATGGGCCGTACACACGGTGTACACGCTGAACCGACAACATTTGGCCTAAAGCTTGGTCTTTGGTACGAGGAAATGAAGCGTAACTTAGAACGTTTTAAACAAGCAAAAGCCGGCATCGAATACGGCAAAATCTCTGGTGCTGTTGGCACATATGCGAACATCGACCCGTTTGTTGAGCAATATGTATGTGAGAAACTTGGCATCAAAGCTGCACCAATTTCAACCCAAACCTTGCAGCGTGACCGTCATGCAGATTACATGGCAACCCTTGCTTTAGTTGCAACAAGCATTGAGAAATTTGCTGTTGAAATTCGTGGTCTTCAAAAGAGTGAAACACGTGAAGTAGAAGAGTTCTTTGCAAAAGGACAAAAAGGATCATCAGCGATGCCTCATAAACGAAACCCGATCGGTTCTGAAAATATGACGGGAATTGCCCGCGTCATCCGTGGTTATATGCTGACTGCTTATGAAAATGTACCGCTTTGGCATGAACGTGATATTTCTCATTCATCTGCTGAACGCATCATTTTACCAGATGCAACGATTGCCCTGAACTACATGCTCAACCGTTTCTCAAACATCGTGAAAAACTTAACGGTTTTCCCTGAAAACATGAAGCGCAACATGGACCGCACACTCGGCTTAATTTACTCACAGCGTGTTCTGCTTGCACTCATTGATACAGGTATGGCACGAGAAGAAGCATATGACACGGTTCAGCCAAAGGCGATGGAAGCTTGGGAGAAACAAGTACCATTCCGTACATTAGTAGAAGCAGAAGAGAAAATCACTTCACGCTTAACACCTGAACAAATCGCTGACTGCTTCGATTACAACTATCACTTGAAAAATGTCGATATGATTTTCGAACGTCTAGGTCTTGCGTAAGAAATGGGCCGCCTGCTAGTCAGGCGCCTAATCCTGAAAATTGCCAACATTCAAATTAGGAGGCCAATCTGAATGACTGTGAAACAAGAACTTCTCTACGAAGGCAAAGCGAAAAGAATCTATCAGACCGATGACGAGCATATTTTATATGTTGAATATAAAGACTCAGCTACAGCATTTAACGGTGAGAAGAAAGCGGAAATTGAAGGCAAAGGCAGACTGAATAACGAAATTTCTAGCTTGATTTTTCAAATGCTACATGAGAAAGGGATCAACAATCACTTTGTGAAACGCCTATCTGAAACAGAACAGCTCATTCAAAAGGTAGACATCGTACCGCTTGAAGTCGTTGTGCGAAACGTGGTGGCAGGCAGTATGTCAAAACGTCTTGGGATTCCAGAGGGAACGAAACTGGACACACCTTTGATCGAGTTTTACTACAAAGATGATGCACTCGGCGATCCGCTCATTACAGAAGATCATATTCGCATTTTACATGCAGCGACACCTGAGCAGGTGGAGGAAATGAAACAAATCACAAGACAAGTGAATGAAGAATTGAAGCAAATCTTCTCAGATTGCCATGTGAATTTAATTGATTTCAAGCTTGAATTCGGAATAGATCACGAGAATCGTATTTTGCTAGCTGATGAGATTTCACCTGATACGTGCAGGCTTTGGGACAAAGACACAAACGAAAAGCTTGATAAAGACGTGTTCAGACGAAACCTGGGCGGCTTAACAAATGCATACGAAGAAATTTTCAAAAGACTTGGAGGCCATAAACATGTATAAAGTGAAAATTTTTGTCAGCTTAAAAGAGAGCGTTCTTGATCCACAAGGAAGTGCCGTGCAGCACGCTTTGCACAGTATGTCTTATCAGGAAGTAAAGGATGTCCGTATCGGGAAATATATGGAGCTAGTCATTGAGAAATCAGATCGTGACTTAGACACAGTGGTCAAAGAAATGTGTGAAAAATTGCTTGCCAACACGGTGATTGAAGATTACCGCTATGAGGTGGAGGAGGTTGTCGCACAGTGAAGTTTGCAGTGATCGTCTTGCCTGGCTCTAACTGTGATATCGATATGTATCATGCGATTCAAGATGAGTTAGGTGAACAAGTTGAATATGTATGGCACGACGAAACGAGTCTTGATGGTTTTGACGGTGTACTCGTACCAGGCGGTTTCTCTTATGGGGATTACTTAAGATGCGGTGCGATTGCTCGTTTTTCTAACATCATGCCGGCTGTGAAAAAAGCAGCTGCGGAAGGAAAACCTGTTCTTGGTGTTTGTAACGGGTTCCAAATTCTTCAGGAGCTTGGCATTTTGCCAGGTGCAATGAGACGGAATAAAGATCTAAAATTTATCTGTCGTCCAGTTGAACTCATTGTAGAGAACAACGAAACGCAATTTACAAGCGGTTATCAAAAAGGTGAATCGATTACGATTCCTGTAGCACACGGTGAAGGCAACTTCTACTGTGACGAAGACACGTTAGCGAAGCTGATTGAACAAGGCCAAATCGCTTTCACTTACGGTGACGATATTAACGGCAGTGTCAATCGAATTGCAGGTGTAACGAATGAACAGGGCAATGTACTCGGCATGATGCCGCACCCTGAGCGCGCGGTTGACTCATTACTAGGCAGCGCAGACGGACTTAAATTGTTTCAATCTATCGTGAAAAATTGGAGGGACACTCATGTCACTACTGCTTGAACCAAGTCACAAGCAAATTAAAGAAGAGAAATTGTATCAGCAAATGGGATTGAGTGATGAAGAATTCGCTTTAATCGAATCCATTATTGGCAGGCTGCCAAACTACACAGAAACGGGTATCTTTTCTGTCATGTGGTCAGAGCATTGCAGTTATAAAAACTCAAAGCCTGTTTTAAGCAAATTCCCGACAAAAGGAGAGCATGTTCTGCAAGGTCCTGGGGAAGGCGCTGGAATCGTTGATATTGGAGACAACCAAGCGGTTGTATTTAAAATCGAATCACATAACCATCCATCTGCAATTGAACCGTATCAAGGAGCGGCAACAGGTGTCGGCGGAATCATCCGTGATGTATTCTCCATGGGTGCTCGTCCAATTGCGGTATTAAACTCTCTTCGTTTTGGTGAACTGACTTCACCGCGCGTGAAGTACTTGTTTGAAGAAGTAGTGGCAGGGATTGCAGGCTATGGAAACTGTATCGGTATTCCAACAGTCGGCGGAGAAGTTCATTTTGATCAAAGCTATGAAGGCAATCCGCTCGTTAACGCGATGTGTGTAGGGTTAATCAACCATGAAGACATCAAGAAAGGGCAGGCAAAAGGTGTTGGCAATACGGTCATGTACGTTGGTGCTAAAACGGGACGTGACGGGATTCACGGTGCAACATTTGCGTCTGAAGAATTTTCTGATGAATCAGAAGAAAAACGTTCAGCGGTTCAAGTCGGCGATCCGTTCATGGAAAAGCTTTTGCTTGAAGCATGTCTTGAAGTCATCAAAAATGATGCGCTTGTGGGCATTCAAGATATGGGAGCGGCTGGCTTAACTAGCTCAAGTGCAGAGATGGCAAGTAAAGCCGGTTCAGGTATCGAAATGAACCTAGACCTGATCCCTCAGCGTGAAACAGGCATGTCAGCGTATGAAATGATGCTGTCTGAATCCCAAGAGAGAATGCTGTTGGTCATTGAAAAAGGCCGTGAGCAAGAAATCATTGATATTTTTGAAAAATATGATCTTGAAGCAGTCTCAGTCGGTCATGTGACAGACGATAAAATGCTTCGTTTACTCCATCAAGGAGAAGTAGTGTGTGAGCTTCCAGTTGATGCACTTGCAGAAGAAGCACCGGTTTATCACAAGCCGTCAAGTGAGCCTGCATACTATCGCGAGTTTTTAGAAACAAAAGTGGAAGCTCCAGCGATCACAGATGCAGCAGATACATTGAAACAGCTGTTAAAACAGCCAACAATTGCAAGTAAAGAATGGGTTTATGATCAATATGACTACATGGTTCGGACAAATACAGTCGTTGCACCAGGCTCTGATGCGGGCGTGCTCAGAATCCGTGGGACGAAAAAAGCTCTTGCGATGACAACAGATTGTAACGCACGTTATCTCTACCTTGATCCAGAGGTTGGCGGGAAGATCGCCGTCGCAGAAGCCGCACGTAACATTGTCTGCTCAGGCGCTCGTCCGCTTGCAGTAACAGATAACTTGAACTTCGGTAACCCGGAGAAACCAGAAATCTTCTGGCAGATTGAAAAGTCTGCTGATGGCATTAGCGAAGCTTGCCGTACATTAAGCACACCGGTCATCGGCGGTAACGTCTCTTTATATAACGAATCAAATGGAACAGCCATTTACCCAACGCCAGTCATTGGCATGGTTGGTTTGATTGAAGATACAGCTCATATTACGACTCAATCGTTCCAGCAGGCAGGCGATGTGATTTTCGTCATTGGTGAAACGAAGGAAGAATTCGCAGGCAGTGAGCTTCAAAAAATGACAGAAGGCCGTATCTACGGAAAAGCACCAGAAATTGATTTGGATGTAGAGCTGGCGCGTCAAGAAGCCCTATTAGCAGCAATTCAAAACGGACTTGTTCAGTCAGCACATGATGTGTCTGAAGGCGGTCTTGGTGTAGCTCTAGCTGAAAGTACATTTGGAACAGATGGTCTTGGCGCTGATATCCAGATCGATCTAAACAGCGCAGCATCACTATTTAGTGAATCACAGTCACGTTTTGTCGTCACAGTGAAACCAGAAAACCGCGAAGCATTTGCTGCGGCTGTGCAAGATGCAAAAGAAGTCGGAACGGTCACAAATGATGGTGTATTCACTGTCAAAAATCAAGAAGGACAACAATGGATTCATGCGGCAGTCAACGAGCTTGAACGCGCATGGAAAGGAGCGATCCCATGCTTGCTGAAATCAGAGGCTTAAACGAAGAATGTGGCGTCTTTGGGGTTTGGGGACACGAAGAAGCCCCGCAAATCACCTATTACGGATTGCATAGCCTTCAGCACCGAGGACAAGAAGGTGCGGGAATTATTGCAACAGACGGTGAAAACCTGACGTCACACAAAGGCCTTGGACTGATTACGGAAGTGTTCCAAAATGGTGAGCTTAAGGATTTAAAGGGAAAAGGTGCGATCGGACACGTTCGGTATGCGACAGCAGGCGGAGGCGGCTTTGAGAATGTGCAGCCCCTCTTCTTCCGCTCACAAAACAATGGCAGCCTTGCCCTTGCTCATAATGGAAACTTGGTCAATGCAACGCAATTAAAACAGCAGCTAGAGAACCAAGGAAGTATTTTTCAAACGTCTTCTGATACCGAAGTGCTCGCTCACTTAATTAAGCGTAGCGGATATATGGATTTGAAGGATCAAATCAAAAATGCTCTGTCCATGCTAAAAGGAGCTTATGCTTTCTTAATCATGACGGAAACAGAAATGATCGTAGCGCTTGATCCGAACGGATTACGCCCACTTTCACTTGGTATGCTTGGGGATGCTTATGTTGTCGCTTCTGAAACATGTGCCTTTGATGTCGTTGGTGCTACCTATTTACGAGATGTAGAGCCTGGCGAAATGCTGATCATTAATGATGAAGGCTTAAAATCTGAGCGCTTCTCGATGAACATTAACCGCAGCATGTGCAGCATGGAATACATTTATTTCTCAAGACCGGACAGCAATATCAATGGTATCAACGTGCATAGTGCGAGAAAGAATCTTGGCAAGAAGCTTGCAGAAGAAGCACATGTCGAAGCAGATGTCGTGACAGGTGTGCCAGACTCCAGTATTTCTGCAGCGATTGGCTATGCCGAAGCAACAGGTATTCCATATGAGCTAGGTTTAATTAAAAACCGATATGTCGGCCGGACATTTATTCAGCCGTCTCAAGCATTGCGTGAGCAGGGCGTGCGAATGAAGCTGTCTGCTGTGCGTGGGGTGGTCGAAGGCAAACGTGTCGTCATGGTGGATGATTCCATCGTACGCGGAACCACAAGCCGCCGAATTGTGACGATGCTAAGAGAAGCGGGAGCGACGGAAGTGCATGTACGCATTAGTTCACCGCCAATCGCTCATCCATGTTTTTATGGAATTGATACGTCTACACACGAAGAGCTGATTGCATCATCTCATTCAGTGGAAGAAATTAGACAGGAAATCGGTGCAGACACCATTGCATTTTTATCTGTAGACGGTTTAATGGACGGGATTGGCAGAAAGTATGATGATCCGCAGCGCGGTCAGTGTTTAGCATGCTTTACTGGAAAATACCCGACCGAAATTTATGAAGATACTGTCCTTCCTCATGTGAAGGAAACAGTCCTGACGAAATAATCGAATAATGGAGCAGCAGTCAACGTGATTTGATATGCTGCTCTTTCATTCTGCCGAAAATACATGGAAGACAAGCAGATAAAAGGAGTGAATGGGATGTCAGAAGCATATAAAAACGCCGGTGTCGACATCGAAGCAGGATACGAAGCCGTTAAACGAATGAAAACACACGTAGAACGTACAAAAAGAGCAGGTGTCATGGGTGCTCTAGGCGGATTTGGTGGGATGTTTGATTTATCTGAACTGCCATACAAAAAGCCCGTTCTTGTCTCAGGAACAGATGGTGTTGGTACGAAATTAAAGCTAGCATTTTTAATGGATCAACACGATACGATCGGTGTAGATGCTGTCGCTATGTGTGTGAACGATGTACTTGCACAAGGGGCAGAGCCGCTCTTTTTCTTAGATTACTTAGCAGTTGGAAAAGCAGATCCTTTGAAAATTGAATCCATTGTCAAAGGTGTAGCTGACGGATGCGAGCAGTCTGGTTCAGCGCTTGTCGGCGGAGAGACAGCAGAAATGCCGGGTCTTTACACAGAAGAAGAATATGATATTGCTGGATTTTCTGTAGGTGTCGTTGAAAAGGATGAAATCGTCACAGGTGAGAACATCAAGGAAGGACATTTGCTGATTGGACTCAGCTCTAGCGGCATTCATAGCAATGGCTATTCTCTTGTAAGAAAAGTATTGCTTGAAGATGCGGGTCTAGATCTTCACCAAACGTATGAACCTTTTACAAGACCACTTGGAGAAGAGCTGCTTGAACCGACGAAGATTTATGTCAAGCCTGTTCTTAAACAAGTGAAAGCTGGCAAAGTTGACGGTATGGCACATGTGACAGGCGGCGGCTTTATTGAGAATTTACCACGTATGTTGCCTGAAGGACTTGGTGTTGAGATTGATAACGGCTCATGGCCAGTTCCGCCTATTTTCTCCTTTATTCAAGAAAAAGGGCAATTGAAAGCAGAAGAGATGTTCAATGTATTTAATATGGGTATCGGCTTTGTCCTAGCCGTCAAAGAGGATGATCTCGTCGATGTGATTAGCGGACTTGAACAAGACGGAGAAAAAGCCTTCCTTATCGGACGAGTTCAAAAAGGAGAAGGCGTCACTTTCGGTGGTGGAAGCCTCTCATGAAAAAGTTTGCGATCTTCGCCTCTGGCAGCGGGACAAATTTTCAAGCCATTATTGATACGTTAAAAGAAGAACAGTGGCCGGCAAAAGCCGCCATTGTGATCTGTGATAAACCGGGTGCGAAGGTGCTGGAGCGGGCAGAGAAAGAGGGTATTCCGTCCTTTTCTTTTACGCCGAAGGCTTTCCCGAGTAAAGCCGCTTTTGAGCAAACCATCATTGAACAGCTGAAGCTGCATGAAGTGGAATGGATTTTCCTCGCTGGGTATATGCGACTGATCGGTCCGACATTGCTTGATGCATTTAGAGGGAAAATCGTGAATATCCACCCTTCTTTACTGCCAGCATTTCCTGGACTCGATGCGATTGGACAAGCCTATCAAGCAGGAGTCAAAGTGGCAGGCATCACGGTACATTATGTCGACGAAGGCATGGATACCGGCCCGATTATTGACCAAGCAGCCATTCATATTGAACAAGGGGAAGACCTTGAATCCATTGAAAAAAGAATGCATGAATTAGAACATACACTATATCCAAAAGTGATCAAATCACTTTTAGAATTATCTTAATGAGGTGACAAAGGCATGACGATCAAACGCGCATTAATCAGTGTTTCCGATAAAACAAATCTTGTACCTTTTGTGAAAGAACTAACAGAACTTGGCGTTGAAGTGATTTCAACTGGTGGTACACACAAACTTCTTCAAGAGAACGGCATTGATGTCATTGGTATTTCTGAAGTGACTGGCTTCCCAGAAATCATGGACGGACGACTCAAAACGCTTCATCCGAACATTCATGGTGGACTGTTAGCAGTGAGAGAAAACGATGAGCATATGGCACAGATTGAAAAACACGGCATTCAGCCGATTGATCTTGTCGTTGTGAATCTATATCCATTCAAAGAGACCATTTCAAAAGACGATGTCACGTATGAAGAAGCGATTGAAAACATTGATATTGGCGGACCGGGTATGCTTCGTGCTGCTTCTAAAAACCATCAGGACGTCACGGTGATTGTAGACCCGCGTGATTATGATTCTGTCGTTCAACAAATCAAAGAAGGCGGCGTCTCACTAGAGAAAAAACGTGAGCTTGCAGCAAAAGTATTCCGTCATACAGCTGCTTACGATGCCCTGATTGCGGATTATTTAACGAACTTTGTTGGCGAAACAGAGCCAGAACAGTTCACAGTTACATTTGAGAAAAAACAATCTCTTCGTTATGGAGAAAACCCGCACCAAGCGGCGACGTTCTATGAAAATGCACTTCCAAGCAAAGGCTCTTTAGCTACTGCAACGCAATTACATGGAAAAGAACTTTCCTACAACAACATTAAAGATGCAGATGCAGCGCTTCAAATTGTACGTGAATTTACGGAGCCAGCGGCTGTGGCTGTAAAGCATATGAACCCATGTGGTGTTGGGACAGGTGAAACGATTGCAGAAGCATTTGACCGTGCATTTAAAGCAGATGAAACATCTATTTTCGGCGGCATTGTGGCGCTTAATCGTGAAGTAGACAAGCAAACGGCTGAGGTGCTCCATACGATTTTCTTAGAAATCGTCATCGCACCATCGTTCAGCCAAGAAGCACTTGACGTGTTAACAGCGAAAAAGAATCTTCGTCTACTAACATTAGATGTAGAAGCAGATCTTGGGAAAAAAGAAAAGCAGCTCACAAGTGTTCATGGTGGATTGCTCGTTCAGGATATCGACACATACGGCTTAGAGGAAGCAACGATCTCTATTCCAACGAAGAGAGAGCCAACTGAAGACGAATGGAAAGACTTAAAGCTCGCTTGGAAAGTCGTCAAGCATGTGAAATCAAATGCTATCGTTCTAGCGAAGGATCAAATGACAGCAGGCATCGGCGCTGGTCAAATGAACCGTGTTGGCTCGGCTAACATTGCGATTGAGCAAGCAGGTGAAAAGGCAAAAGGCAGTGCACTAGGTTCTGATGCATTTTTCCCAATGGGCGATACAGTAGAAGCTGCTGCAAAGGCAGGCGTTACAGCGATCATCCAGCCAGGTGGTTCCATTCGTGATGAAGAATCGATCCAAAAAGCAGATGAATACGGCATCGCCATGGTCTTCACTGGCGTTAGACATTTCAAACATTAAGGGGATGACAGTGTGAACGTATTAATTATCGGCAGAGGCGGAAGAGAGCATACCATCGCATGGAAAGTGAATCAAAGTGAACTTGTCAGCCAAGTATTTGTCGCACCCGGCAATGATGGAATGACAGACGCTGCGAAGCTTGTACCGATCGACGAGGGCGATCATGAGGCGTTAATTCGTTTTGCAAAAGACAATAACATCGGTTTAACAATTGTCGGTCCAGAGGTTCCTTTAATTGCAGGTGTCGTCGATGCATTTGAACAAGCAGGTCTCAAGGTATTTGGACCGAATGCAAAAGCCGCAGTCATTGAAGGCTCAAAAGAATTTGCAAAAGACTTAATGAAAAATTATGATATCCCGACAGCCGCTTATGCCACTTTTACATCGTTTGAAGAAGCGAAGGCATATGTGGAAGAAAAGGGTGCTCCAATTGTCATTAAAGCAGATGGACTTGCCGCAGGAAAAGGTGTGACTGTGGCAATGACACTTGAAGAGGCGATCAACTGCCTGCATGACTTTTTAGAGGATGAAAAGTTTGGCGATGCGAGTGCATCGGTTGTCATTGAAGAATTTTTAACAGGTGAAGAGTTTTCTCTGATGGCCTTTGTCAATGGAGAAAAGGTGTATCCGATGGTGATCGCACAGGATCATAAACGGGCATTTGAAGATGACAAAGGACCAAACACCGGCGGGATGGGTGCTTATTCACCGGTTCCACAAATTTCTGATGAAGTCGTACAAAAAGCGGTGGAAGACGTCGTCAAACCAGCAGCTCGCGCGATGGTGCAGGAAGAGCGTTCGTTTACAGGCATTTTATATGCAGGCTTAATGCTGACACCAGAAGGCTCAAAAGTCATTGAGTTCAATGCACGCTTTGGCGACCCTGAAACGCAAGTAGTGCTCCCTCGTCTTGAATCAGATCTAGTCCAAGTATTCCTCGACATTCTAGATGGAAAAGATGTGGACTTGCAGTGGAAAGACACAGCCGCTGTCAGTGTCGTTCTTGCATCAGAAGGATACCCGGAAGACTACGCAAAAGGCACGCCAATCGGTGCTTTGCAAACAACGGTCTCTAATGTCGTGACCTTCCACGCAGGAACAAAAAAAGAAAACGATCAATTTGTCACAAATGGCGGCCGAGTAGCAAATGTGACCGCATTTGACGACACATTTGAAGCGGCAAGATCAAGAGTGTATGAAGCGGTTGAAGAAATCATTCAGCCAGGTTTATTCTATCGCCGTGACATTGGCGCCCGTGCGCTGAAGGCTGCGGGGAAAAACGTTTAATCAAAACACCTTTCTATCTGACGAGATGGAAAGGTGTTTTTTCTTCTTCTGTTCATAGAGGGATGCGGGCAGGTTATGAAGAAGTAGTATGGGATTACGAATGAATTTGGGGAGGCAACATGGAAATCAAAGCATTTATCATCTTTGCAAACGTCATGCTTGTTTTATATCTCATAACTATAAATAACATCATGGTGACTGCCATTAAGCAGAATAAATTGAAAAAAGGCTTTGCCATTAGTTATATGATCCTATCCGTTTTTTCTGGCATTGCTATTTCTTCATTTTTAATTTGGAAGTTTTTCATTAGCTAAGAGGGGAATGAGTGTATGGTGCAATTGAAGAAACTTGCAAACGAGCGTTTTTCTGCTTTGATCTGTATGGATTCATTTAACGAGAGAATTCGTTTGGATGATTATAGCGGCAGGGTGCGTGATGTGATTCAGTCCGTGCTTCAGGAAGCGGCGGACTGCAAGGCGTCTAAGGTCATTGTAAAAGTAAGGCGTGAGCATATGCCTCTTTTTTTAGAAAAAGGCTTTCGGCTTGAAGGGGTGTTTTCTCATTATTTTCTCGGAAGTGATGCATGCGGCATGTCGCTCTTTCTGACCGAAGATCGAATGAACAGCCCATTTTGGCTGAAGGAAGATGAAATCGTTGCGTCTATTCAAGAAAAGCCAATTAAAAAAGACCAAGGCGTGTGGCAGGATGAGTATGTGATGAGGAAAGCCGGTCCAGAGGATGTGCACAAGCTGGCAGCGCTCTATGATACGGTCTTTGAAACGTACCCCACGCCAATGAACGAGCCAGATTACATCCGAAAGGTAATGGAGGAAGGGACGGTTTTTTATGCCGTTGAACATGACGGTCAACTTGTAAGTGCCGCTTCTGCTGAAATCAATGTACCGTATGGTCATGCAGAACTAACAGATTGTGCAACCCTTCCCACATACAGAAAACTAGGATTCATGCATCATTTGATTCTAGCCCTCGAACAAGAGCTTCAATCCATGCACATTTATGTCTTTTATTCTCTTGCCCGTGCACTGTCCTATGGAATGAATCAAGTATTTTATCAGCTCGGGTATACATACACCGGACGCTTTCAAAACAACTGCTATATTTTTGACAAAATTGAAGATATGAATCTATGGGTCAAAACGCCAAATGAATCATGAAATGGTTCTCATCTGATCAAGCAGACCAGATAGGCGGTACGCCATAATACTTAGCTGCAGCTTCATCCGATCATCAGTGGATTTGAGGCTGCAGCCTGTTCTCGTTTCAATTTGTTTCAACCGGTAGCTTAACGTATGCCGGTGAATAAACAATTCCCCCGCTGACTTTTGAATATTTTCATTGTGTGCCAAATACACTTCGAGTGTATGAATGAGGTCAGCTCCTTGTTTTTTTGTATAAAGCAGCGGGCTTAACAGCTCCACGTAAAAGTCATGCAAATTCATTCCGGCTTCGTTCATTTCAAGCAACATCCCATATAGACCGAGCTTCTGATAATGAATGATGCTGTCATCTGTTTTCAAAAGAGGAAGAAGCCTTGCTGCATACTGGGCTTCTTTTGCACTTTTGGAAAAGAGACTGATCTGGTCGTAGGCTCTTCCAATGCCAATCACAATGGGATGGACGGGGAAAAAATAAGACCAAGTACTGCGGCATTCTTCTGATGCGCGATACCAATTTGTTTCTTGATACGTGCTTTTCCCTGCAGGCGTCAAGACGAAAATGGAATCAAGCCTTGCCTTTAATAAAAAAGGAATTTGTCTGCGTTCAAAAATGGATGTGAGCAATTGGGATAGGCGCTGCACCATTTGATGATCGAGCTGTGTGTGCTGATGCTGAAATTGAAAGTAGATGACGACTTGTTCTTCGCTCATATCATATTGTAGCTTTCTTGCTTGTTCGATGACATAGCTTTCTTCTGTGTATTGCTGCTGCAACATATCATCCAATAAATGCCCCTGCATTTGGTTTTCTGTATCTTGAATGGCTTTTTGTTTCAACCATTCAATCGCATACACCGCACCAGCATGCTCAATGGCGATGGCATCGAGATGGTGCCACGTCTCTTTTTTCTTTAACGCCACAATGAACCCGAAAATATCCCCCATTGCAATCACAGGGCATGCGGCTAGAACAAACGCACCATATGTGTCATAGACGAGCCGGCCTTTTTCCTCTGCCTGCTTGAGCAGAGAAGAGGTTTCAATCGGTTCGTCATCTGTTAGAAAGCCAAAAGCATGAGAATAGGTCACTTCGTCTGTTTCGAGATGAGTGGCTGTTTGGTGCAAAAACACATCCAGTACGACGATATTTGCCGCTGTGAGATGTGCCAGTTCATCCGTAATTTGCGTGACATTTTTATTGCTCACATTTAAATGGGTCAGTCTTTGATGAATCGCGGAAGAATATTTGAGCTGATGGAGCTGACTGCTGACGATTTGTTCTAAAACGGCTTTTGTGATGTCTGAAAAATTGACATGGGGCGGAATCTCGATGAGCGGAATACCGCTATTTTCGGCGGCTTCAATGAGTGATGCGGGAATTTCCGTTAAGTACACGCCTTTATAGATGGCAATGGCTGAAAGACGATGAGATTGAATCAATTTTTCAAGCCGGATGCGTCTTTCTTTATTTTCTGTCAGTCCAAACCCAGTTGTAACAAGTAATTCTCCTTCTGAAAGTCTAGACGTGTCCTCAATAATTTCCACAATGGTCACCCACTGGATAAGACGATCCAGTCCATTTTCTCCAGCAAGCAGTTTGGTTTCTTTCATCATATCGAGCGAGAGTGCATCTTTGACGAGAATCGCCATAGACTCATGACCTCCTTTTGAACACTCTTATACACCATGTATAAAAAACACGTGTGAAATTCGGGCATATGGCGAATGGAGGATGACTGCCCTCTTGATTAAGCTAATCTTATACCAAGTATACAAAATTTTCTTGCGATTCATGTAAAAAGAAAAGTGCAGCTGCTGACAAGAGAGGGAGGAATGACAAAGTGGAGACCCGGGATTACTTAATCAAACCGATGTTAAATCAGCAATATCCTGTGGCTGTGAGAGGAGAGGGGATTTATTTATATGATCGGGACGGAAAAAAATATATAGATGGCTCATCAGGGGCAGTCACGGCAAGTATTGGACATGGCATACAAGAGATTATTGATGCAATGACGGAGCAAGCGAAAAAGGTGAGCTTTACGTACAGGTCACAATTTACGAATGAACCAGCGGAAGAACTAGCGTATGAATTGAGTACACTTTGCCCAGGTGATCTGAACTGGTCTTTTTTTGTAGGGAGCGGTTCAGAGGCAACGGAAACTGCTATGAAAATGGCGATTCAGCATTGGCAGGAGCAGGGGAAGACGGAAAAAAATCATATCATCTCAAGATGGATGAGTTACCACGGCATTACATTAGGGGCGTTGTCGATGTCAGGTCATATTGCAAGGAGAGAGCGTTTTGAACCACTGCTTGAAAAGCACCCAGTGCTGTCTCCGCCCTATAGCTACAGGTCATGGCTGCCAAAGGAAGACAGCAAGCAGGTCGAGTGGTATGTTCAGGAATTTAAGACCGTCATCCAGCGTATAGGAAAAGAGAGGATCGCCGCATTGATTGCTGAACCGATTGTTGGCGCAGCGGGAGCGGCGCTCCTGCCGCCAGACGGATATTACGAAGCGATGAAGCGTGTCTGTGAAGAAAACGACATTTTAATGATCGCAGATGAAGTCATGACGGGCTTTGGACGAACTGGGAAAATGTTTGCGATGGAACACTGGGGCACGGTACCAGATATCATGGTTCTTGGAAAGGGCATGAGCGCAGGTTATTCTCCAATCGCAGCAGTTGTCTCAACGGATCGTGTGATGGCACCGATTATCAGTGGGTCCGGCTCTGTCATGGCAGGGCACACATATAGTGCCAATCCGCTTTCAGCAGCTGTTTCATTAGCGGTCATTCGATATATGAAAAAGCATCAGCTTCCCGATCGGGCTGACCTTTCTGGGCGATATCTAATGAATGCTTTAAAAGATCTGCAAGTCAATCATTCCATCATAGGAGATGTGAGAGGGAAGGGATTGCTGATTGGCATTGAGTTTGTCGCAGATCGTTTATCCAAAACGCCATTTCCTGCACATGCTCAGATAACCAATCTCGTCGTTGAAACGGCAAAACAAAAGGGACTGCTGGTGTATCCAGCAAGCGCTGGAGAGGATGGAGTCGGAGGCGCAGCGGTTATGATCGCACCGCCGCTTTCCATCACACAGCAGGAAATGGATGAACTCATTGATTTATTCGGGCAGACCATCACACAAGTCGAACAAGAAGTGATCAATCGAGGGTTTTTCCCATCTGCTATGTAAGGAGGAACGAACATGAACAAAACTGTGGGTTTGGATGAAGTGATGACGCGATTAAAAGATGGCATGACCATCATGTTTGGCGGATTTGGCGGCGTGGGTTCACCACCATCGTTGATTGATGCCATTTTGGAAGCAAATATTCAAGATCTGACATTGATCGGAAATGATGCAGGTTTCCCGCAAATTGGTGTGGGCAGGCTCATCACAGAAGGAAGAGTGAAAAAAATCATCGCCTCTCATATCGGCTCAAATCCCATTGCCGGACAGAAAATGCAGGCTGGTACATTAGACGTTCATTTTTATCCGCAGGGCATTCTTGCAGAAAAAATCAGAGCAGGCGGAATGGGGCTGGCGGGCATTGTGACAGATGTTGGGATGGATAGCCTGAATCTCGATGAGAAACAATTGGTTGAGCTGAATGGGAAGAATTATATGTTAGAGCCTGCGCTCACAGCGGATATTGCCATCGTCAATGCCTACAAAGCAGATGAAGTGGGAAACCTGATTTTTGATAAAAGCGCACGGAATACAAACCCGATTGTGGCGATGGCAGGAGACTGGACCATTGCGGAGGCAGAAGAAATTGTGGCAGCGGGGCAGCTCGATCCAGAAGAAATCGTGACGCCAGGCGTATTTGTGAATCAAATCGTGCAATCAAAAGGAGTGAACTGGACATGGGCATGGGAGACATCGATTTAAGACACCGCATTGCCAAAAGAGCAGCACAAGAAATTGAAGATGGCATGATTGTGAATCTTGGGATCGGCATTCCGACCCTAGCAGCAGATTACATTCCATCACATTACGAGGTGTGGCTGCATGCAGAAAACGGCATTATGGGTGCAGGAGCCTCGCCTTTGCAAGGGGAAGAAGATCCGAATTTATGCAATGCGGGCGGTTTTCCCATTACGTTAACAAAGGGCGGCTCGTACATGGACAGTACGACTGCTTTTGGCATCATCCGAAAAGGAATGCTGGATATGACGATTTTGGGTGCACTTGAAGTAAGCAGCCAAGGGGATCTTGCCAATTGGATTGTACCGGGGAAAAGAGTACCGGGTATGGGCGGAGCGATTGAGCTGGCGCAAAAAGCGAAAAAAGTGGTAGTGGTGATGAGCCATCTGGATAAACACGGTCGATCTAAAGTGAAAACGGCTTGTACATTGCCATTAACCGCTAAAGCGTGTGTCGATTTGATTATTACGGATATGGCGGTCATTGAGGTCAAGTCTCAGCTGCTCATTTTACGTGAAGTCATGCCGCCATTTCAGCCGGAAGATGTCATCAGGGCGACTGAAGCGCCATTAATTTTAGCGCCTGATGTCAAATCTGTTGTGTAGAAAGGATGAACGACTTGCAGCCAATGACACGTATCAGAAACTGGATGAAAGAGCATCAGGATGAAGCCATTACGCTTCTTCAGCAAATGGTGCAATGTGACAGCACCCAAGGAAATGAAGAAGAGGTTCAGCAGATCGTGGCCAATAAACTGTCCGCCATTGGCTTTGATGTAGACGTTTGGGAAATTGGCGGCGATGAATTACTAGAGCATCCTTATTTTTATTCCCCGCGCCGATCTTTTCAAGGGAGTCCCAACGTTGCTGGGCGATTGAAAGGAAAAGGTGGCGGCAAATCAATTTTATTAAACGGGCACGTAGATGTGGTTCCGGCAGGAGATAAGAATCAATGGACATATCCACCTTACAGCGGGCATATCATAAACGGGAGACTTTATGGACGCGGGGCAACAGATATGAAAGGTGGAAACGTTTCTTTACTCTTTGCGCTTGAGGCACTGCATACGCTTCAGATTCCCCTGAAAGGAGATGTGGTGTTTCATAGTGTCGTCGAAGAGGAAAGCGGCGGAGCAGGCACACTTGCAGCAATATTGAAAGGGTACACAGCGGATGCTGCCATCATTCCAGAGCCAAGTCATATGAACATTTTTCCGATTCAGCAAGGATCAAAGTGGTTCAGGCTGCATATTAAAGGAAGGGCAGCTCATGGCGGAACAAGGTATCACGGTGTTTCGGCTATTGAAAAGAGCACGGTGGTCCTTTCTCATATAGCGGCACTAGAAAAAGAAAGAAATCAGCGAGTGACGGAGCCTCTGTTTCAGCACATCCCGATTCCAATTCCAATCAACATTGGGAAAATTCAAGGCGGTGATTGGCCGTCCTCTGTCGCAGATCTTGTCACAATGGAAGGCAGGCTTGGTGTGATGCCAGGTGAGACAGTTGAGCAGGCAGAGAAGGAATTAGAAAATTGGATGACTGGACTCGCTGAAAAAGATGATTGGTTTCAAGAACATCCAGTGGAGGTGGAGTGGTTTGGTGCTAGGTGGCTTCCAGGGTCAATCGACTCTGATCACCCGCTTTTAGGTCTATTGAAGGAACAATATGAAGAGGTCATGCAGCACCCGCCAAAGGTAGAAGCCGCCCCTTGGGGGACAGACGGCGGATTACTGTCACAAGCAGCGGATATCCCAATCATTGTGTTTGGACCTGGAACGACAGAGCTTGCCCATTTCCCGAATGAATCCATTGAGATCAAACATGTCATTGAAGCAGCAGAAATCATTGCTGGTACGTTGGTCAAATGGTGCGAAGCAGCGGAGTGATTCACACACAAAAAAAGAAGGCTGTCTACTCAGCCTTCTCTTTATGTGTATTCTGCTGTTCACACATATAGGTCACTGGACAAAAACGAAGAATACCAGAGCCCAATTTTAATCCGCCGAGCATGATGCCAAAAAGCAGCATTTTACTCCATGGTTTTCGAGCATATAAGGATCCAGCTACAGTACATATCGTCATTCCGCAGGCAATTCTCATGAGCGCTTCCATTAAGCCAAGATTAGGTTTCATTGCAAGTGATTCTCCTTTTTTAAATTATTTTAAGTGTGATTTCAAGAAATTGTAACGTTTCATTAATGCGTAACGTGGTTCGTTATGTTACGATAGGGCTAATACAAATGAAGGAGAGTATGTGAATGTCCGAACGTACTTTTAATTGGAGAAACAATGACATCCGCACACAAATCGATGTAGTCGACTCAAAAATAGTTCCAACACTCCTTTTAACGAATGGACTCGTGCTAAACCCGTTTTTGAAGCAATGGGTGAAGGCAAATATTTGGATACATGATGATCGAATTGTTTATGTCGGAGCAGAGCTTCCTCAAAATAAATCAGCTAAACGTGTGATTGATTGTGAAGGTAAATACATTGTGCCGGGGTATATTGAACCTCACGCGCATCCGTTCCATATTTATAATCCCCAATCACTTGCAGAATATGTGTCTCAATTTGGCACAACAACGATGGTCAGCGATAACTTATTTCTTCTTTTGCAAAGCAATGAAAAGAAAGCGCTTTCCACTCTATGCGAATTAAAAAAGCAGCCATTTCAGTACTTCTGGTGGTCCAGATACGATCTTCAAACCGAGGTCAGGTATGAAGATGAGATGCTCCCTATTAACTATCGGAAAGAATGGATTGATCATCCCGACGTCCTACAAGGCGGCGAATTAACGAGCTGGCCAAGATTAATGGACGGTGATGATCTCATTTTATATTGCATGCAAGAAACGAAGAAGCAGAGAAAACGAATTGAAGGGCATTTCCCTGGGGCTTCTGAGAAAACGCTAACAAAAATGAAGCTGTTTGGAGCGGACAGTGATCATGAAGCAATGAATGCAGACGATGTGCTCAAACGCTTGTCTCTTGGCTATCATGTGTCGTTGCGTCATTCTTCCATCCGCCCAGATTTAGTGAACATTTTAAGGGAATTGCATGAGCGTGACTTTAGGCACTACGATCACTTTTTCTATACAACAGATGGATCAGCGCCTCACTTTTATGAAGAAGGCATGATCAATCGTCTCATTTCCATTGCCCTTGAAGAAGGCGTGCCTACTATTGATGCGTACAATATGGCGACTTTTAACATTGCGAAATACTATCAAATTGATGACTTATTAGGCGTGGTCGGTCCTGGTCGATTGGCTTCTTTGAATATTTTAGATGATCCGATGAATCCAAATCCAGAAACGGTGATTTCTAAAGGGGTGATCCTTAAATTAGAGGGGGAGAACCAGCATCAATTCCAAGAGACAAAATGGGAAAATGGCGGGCTCGAACCATTAGATTTAAGCTATGACCTGACGATGAGTGACTTGCAATTCTCAATGCCGCTTGGTGTCAAAATGCGAAATGCTGTCATTATGGAGCCTTATACAGTGGAGATTGATAACTCTGTCAATCAGCTGTCCTGTGACCATGATCAAAGCTTCTTCAGTCTGATTGATCGAAAAGGCGAGTGGCGCGTGAACACAATGTTAAAAGGATTTGCAAACAAGGTGCAAGGATTTGTCAGCTCATTTTCAACCACTGGTGACATTTTAGTGATTGGGAAAAATAAAGATGATATGATGCTTGCTCATAAGCGAATGAAAGAAATTGGCGGGGGAATTGTGCTCGCAGAAAACGGAAAGATTTTGCATGAAATCCCGTTGCAATTATCAGGCTGTGCATCAGCTGAATCGTTTGAAACGGTTCTTCAGCAGGAGCAAACGTTACGCGAGCTACTCATTGAGCGCGGGTATCCATTTGACTGCCCGATTGATACACTTGTCTTTTTCCAAAGCACACACTTGCCGTATATTCGGGTGACACCAAGAGGAATATTTGATGTCATGAAAAAAACTGTACTCTTTCCGTCTATAATGCGTTAAAATATAACAGAGTGGAGCTGTATCATATTTGCTAGATTTCTGACCGCTGTTATAGGGCAGGAGTGAGCAATGGATCTCTTCGCTGCTAGATATGGTGACAAAGCATAGGGCTTTGACATGACGAATGAAGTGCCCAATTGTAAAATGAATCTGTCGGTTACGCTGGCCGACCAACATATTTTGAATAATTAAGCAAGGCGGGGCGCAGGTTTGTCGTCTCGCCAAGCTTTCTACACATACTGTTTTTTTAGGGAAAGACTTAACAGAGCAGAAGTGTTCTAGATATCGGAGGCAAACAAGTTTGTCAGATTGTCGCACAAGGAATATGACAAAACTTGTCGAATTTGTTTACGATAAAGAAGCTTCGGCTTACGAAAGAACCTGATGGCATTTTCAGCGTAGAACCAAACCTGTCATGATTCGTTCAAAGCTCATTGCTGAGGTTGAAAAAAATGAGTCAGGAAAGATACCGCTTTCTCGGAAAAGTCAGTGCGGAGCGGTGTGCCAATAGTAAAGGAGAAGATGTATAAAGATGCAAATTGATAAATTAAGGGGCAAAAGCTTAGATCAGCTATTCAACTCCATCTTATCCCTTAAAGACCTGGAAGAATGTTATCGATTTTTTGATGATTTGTGCACCATCAATGAAATCCAATCTTTATCACAGCGTCTTGAAGTAGCGCGTATGCTTCGCGAGGGAAATACGTATCATAAAATTGAGACGGAAACAGGTGCAAGTACAGCCACTATCTCACGTGTCAAACGCTGCTTGAACTACGGAAATGATGCCTATACGATGGCACTTGACCGCGTAGCAGAGCAACAAGCAACGGACGAAACAAAATAAAGCAGCTTTCACTGCAAACATTCTTTATGATTTGTCGTTTTGAAGTTGAACAAATAGAGCCATTTCATTTGAAATGGCTCTATTTGATGTCATCAAGTTCTCCCATAAACCATCGTTCACCTTCATAGGACACTTCATCGTCATCAGTGATTACTTCCTTAAAACCGATGGTTCGCATATTTTGTGCAACAGATAAATCCCATTCTTTTTGAATATTTCTCTGATCAGAAAGGGGAAGCCATGTCTGATACTCATCTTGTCTGTTGAAGAAATCTTTCACATAAGAAACCCCTTTAAACACAATAATTTGTGAATGCCATAATCCAGGCAGATCGACTGCGACCACGACACGATATATGTCCCCGTCGTTTGGTTTCAAATCAATGAGATGCTCAGCTCTATTCAATAGAGTTTGAATGCATAGACGTTTGATCTTTTTCGGTGTTCTGTTGGACGTCATAAAATCATAAGCCGCTGGTAGAGGCAGGTGCCAGTAGTCAGAAACATTCGCCGGAAACGACTGCGTATGTGCGTTCATTTCTTTTATGATCTGTTGAGTCTTTCGTTTCATACCGCGGACCTTTTCAAGCTAGACAGACTGCTCTGTGCCTGAGAACATAGGGACTTCACTTGTCTGGCCGTTTTCTTGTCTAAAAATAATATGTTTTTCGTTAAAATGAATAGGTGATTCAATTCCAGCTGCTGCGCATAAATTAAACAAACCTTCTCTAAGGGACAGGATATAATTGCAGACTCGGTATTTCTTTTCTTCAATGGATAAACCTTTTTGCAGCTTTGGATCTGTCGTGGCAACCCCAACAGGGCATTTATTTGTGTGGCATACTTGCGCCCGAATACAGCCAACCGAGAACATCAATCCTCGTGCGATATTCACAAAATCTGCTCCCATGGAAAGGGCAATGGCAATTTTATCAGGGGAGAGAAGTTTACCAGACGCAAACAGCTTGAGTTGATCTCGAACCGCATATTTTTTCAAAATTTGATGGACCATCGGTAGTGCGGTGAAAATGGGCAGGCCTGCGGAATCAGCCAGTTCATGAAAGGAAGCACCTGTGCCACCTTCTCCGCCATCCACTGTAATGAAATCAGGATGTTTTCCGCTTTTTTTCATATAGAGAGCAAGCTCCTCGATATCTTCTTTATGTCCAACAACTAGCTTGATTCCAACTGGTTTTCCACCGATGTTTCGCAGTTGTTCAATAAAATCAAGCATGTCAGGAATGGAGTCAAACATCTCGAACCGGTTCGGACTGTCAATGGATTGGTGTGGCGGCAGTTTACGGATTTGGGCAATTTCCTCTGTGACTTTTTCACCATCAATGTGTCCCCCGCGTGTTTTCGCCCCTTGTGCCAGCTTGAGTTCAAAGGCTTTTACCTCATCATGCTCACTTTTTTTCTTAAACTCTTCAAATGAAAATGCGCCATCCTCTGTTCGAACCCCAAATAAACCAGGCCCAATCTGGCAAATGATATCGGCGCCCCCTTTGAGATGGTAAGGCGAAAGCCCGCCTTCACCTGTGTTCATCCATGTGCCGCCAGCCATTTTTAAACCGGAGGATAGAGCCGTAATCGCCCGGTCGCCTAAGGAGCCGTAGCTCATGGCTGATTGACCGATCAATCCTTTGACGCGGAAAGGTTTTTGGCACGTATGTTCACCAATGATTTGTACATCTTCTTCATGGAGATAATAAGGTTTTGCTTCGACTTCTTTCGTGTGTTCACTTCTTCTCAGTAAATTGTCTTGATCGATCTGATACACTTTTGTTTGGATTTTTTCAGATTGATCGATGCGTAACTCATCTCGCTGCTTTGGAAATAGGACGTTGCGAATATAGTAACCAGGCTTGTCAAAATCACGTTTTGATCCAAAGCCCATTGTCCGGCTTTTGTACTTCCCAGACATGACAGCTTGCTCGTATTCTCTTCTTGAGAAAGGAAGCTCCTCTCGATCATTTAGAAACAGATATTGACGAAGCTCAGGTCCTATTTTTTCAAAAATAAACCGCAATTTTCCAATGACCGGATAATTTCGTAGGACAGAATGCTCTTCCTGTTTTTCATCTCGCATCCAAATCCAGATGAATAAAATGATTGGTATGATGAAAAAAATCACTAATAATGCGCCAATGACAATGAAAGTTGTTGTCACGAAAATCCCCTCTTTTCTCTATCATTACTGTTGTTATTCCACTTTTCATTGAAAGAGAAACCACTTCAACAGATTGTGACGTTTAGAAATGAAAAGGCGGGGTAACTTACAAATAAGATCATAAGGGGAGGGAACATACATGAATAAGCGTCCGAATGCGTATGTACTTGCAGGATTAGGGGTTGGTGGTGCCGTGTTATTAGCAGTGAAAAATAAACAGCATCTCAAAAAATGGGCAAGCATGTTCCGCTCAGATGAAAAGGTTCCTGAAAAAGCTGGTCACCCTGATCCGTTAGATATTCAAGACAACAAGATGGTCGATGAAGGGGCCATGACATCTGTTCATTATTTTAATGAAGTGAGACAATAGTTTAGAAAAACCGTTTTGACCATTCAAAACGGTTTTTTCTTGTCTTTTTTTTGATGTGATATCGAAGAGGATCGACAAGCGTAAAACCGATCAACCCTTCGTGATCAGGCGTCGAGAAAAGAAATTCAATGCCCGATAAATGATAGGTTGAGAGAACTTCCTGATCCGTAAAACGTAACGAAAGCTCGTCCTCATAAACGGGTGTGAGTTTCAACACCTTGGCTTCTTCTGCAAATAACTCCAGCCCAGCCACTCGGCCCTCTTTGTCGATGTCTACGTTCACACATTCATTCACGTCTAATTCAATGGTTTCTTTGATTGTCCCGATTCGAGGCGGGATGAGATAGATATATCCAATGCCGATCGTTTGATCATATGTGATGGTTCTTTTCAAATCATTCACCTGCTTGGTCGATAGTAAAATGTTCCTTTCATGTATAATATCATGTGATGAGATGAAGTAGCTCTCATTTCAGTTCAGCATCGATCTATTTATCTCCCTCAGCGCCTCTTGAATCATTCACCTCGCCTAAAATGAAAATCGACTATTTTCAAAAGAATGAAACTTTTAGCTGAAGGAGGTTACCCATTTTTTGCGGTGTCTGATTTTGTTATAATATTTAAATGGAATGAAACGAATGGAGGAACGTTTTTCATGTATGATGTTACCGAGTGGAAGCATGTCTTTAAACTCGATCCAAATAAAGAGATTTCCGATGAACAACTTGAAGCGATTTGTGAATCTGGTACGGATGCCATTTTAATTGGCGGCAGTGACAACGTGACAGAAGACAACGTGCTGCAACTGATGTCAAAGGTGCGCCGCTTTCTTGTGCCATGTGTCCTTGAAATCTCGACACATGAGATGATTGTGCCTGGCTTTGACCTGTATTTTATCCCCACTGTGTTAAACAGTGCTCATCCAGATTGGATTGTTGGTCTGCATAAGGATGCGATGAAGGAATACGGTGATTTGATGTCAATGGAAGAGATTGTGCCGGAAGGATATGTCATCTTAAACGAAGAGTGTAAAGCGGCTAAGCTGACAGAGGCAAATACGGCACTGGATATAGATGACGTAAGGGCTTATGCGAGAGTGGCAGAGCACTTGATGAAACTGCCCATCTTCTATTTAGAATACAGCGGAACGCTTGGAGATATAGAGCTTGTGAAAGAAACGAAAGCAGTGCTACATGAAACGGTTCTATTTTATGGCGGCGGTATTGAAAGCGAAGAGCAGGCGAAAGACTTTGCACAGCACGCAGACGTTGTCGTCGTGGGAAACGTCATTTATGACAATTTTAAAGAAGCGTTAAAGACAGTCGACGCAGTGAAAAAGTCATCATAGTCAAACAAGACGAAACGGGTTAAAATAGAACATAAGTTCGAATTGGCGGTGAATGAAATGAATGAAATATCGAATCATCTATTAGAAGGGCTGAATGACGCGCAGAAAGAAGCGGTCAAAGCAACAGACGGGCCGCTGCTACTGATGGCAGGAGCAGGTAGTGGAAAAACACGAGTGCTCACGCATCGAATTGCGTATTTAATGGCAGAAAAGCATGTGGCACCGTGGAATATTTTAGCGATTACCTTTACAAATAAAGCAGCAAGAGAAATGCGTGAGCGTGTACAAGCCATTTTAGGGCCTGGTGCGGATGACATTTGGATCTCTACGTTCCACAGCATGTGTGTACGCATTTTACGACGCGATATTGACCGTATTGGTGTGAATCGCAACTTTTCTATATTAGACACATCTGATCAGCTTTCAGTCATTAAGAACATTTTAAAAGAACGAAATATCGATCCTAAAAAGTTTGATCCACGTAGCATTTTAGGGTCAATCAGTAGTGCAAAAAACGAACTCATTGACGCAGAGGAATACGCAAAAACAGCCGGTGACTTTTACGATCAAGTCGTCAGCGACGTCTATACAGATTATCAAAAACGATTACTCAAAAACCAATCACTCGATTTTGATGATCTTATTATGATGACGATTCGTCTGTTTGAGCGGATACCTGAAGTATTAGAACACTATCAGCGAAAATTCCAATACATTCATGTCGATGAGTATCAGGATACAAACAGAGCGCAGTACATGCTTGTGAAACTGCTCGCGCAGCGTTTTCAAAATATATGTGTGGTCGGTGACTCGGATCAGTCTATCTATCGCTGGCGTGGAGCGGATATTACAAACATTCTTTCCTTTGAAAAAGATTATCCGTCCAGTGAAGTGATTTTGCTTGAGCAAAATTACAGATCGACCAAACGTATTCTGAATGCCGCAAACACGGTCATTCAAAACAATTCAAACCGTAAGCCGAAAAATCTTTGGACAGAAAATGATGAAGGAGCGAAGATTGCCTATTACCGTGCGGATAATGAATTCGGTGAAGGTCAATTTGTCGCTGGAAAGATTCATCAGCTTCATCAGAGCGGCAAGCGTAAATTATCTGATTTTGCGATCCTCTATCGAACGAACGCTCAGTCACGTGTCATAGAGGAAACGTTAATGAAGGCGAACATTCAATACAATATCGTCGGCGGTACGAAGTTCTATGACAGAAAAGAGATCAAGGACATTTTGGCATACTTACGCCTTGTGGCAAATCCAGATGACGATATTAGTTTTGCGCGCATTGTCAACGTACCAAAGCGTGGAATTGGGGCGACTTCTGTTGATAAAATTGCTGCATATGCAGAAATGAATGATCTTTCTATGTTTGAAGCACTTGGTCAGGTGGATTTCATTGGACTCAGTGCAAGAGCTGCCAATGCACTTGATGAGTTCAAGCAGCTCATTGATCAAATGACAAATATGCAGGATTATTTATCTGTCACAGAATTAACGGAAGAGATCCTAGAGAAAACAGGTTACCGTGAAGCGCTGAAGATCGAAAAAACGATTGAAGCACAAAGCCGCTTAGAAAATATTGACGAGTTTCTATCGGTCACCAAAAACTTTGAAGAACAAAATGAAGATAAATCACTTGTCACCTTCCTGACAGACCTCGCCCTTGTCGCAGACATTGATAAGCTAGATGAGGCTGAGGAAGAAGATCAGGATGCCGTCATTTTAATGACCCTCCACGCAGCAAAAGGACTTGAATTCCCCGTTGTGTTCTTAATGGGAATGGAGGAAGGCGTCTTCCCGCACAGCCGTTCATTAATGGAAGATGCTGAGATGGAAGAAGAGCGCCGTCTCGCTTACGTGGGGATCACACGGGCCGAAGAAGAGCTTTATTTATCAAGTGCGAAGATGAGAACGTTATTCGGCCGGACGAACATGAATCTGGAATCACGATTTATCAGAGAAATACCAGCTGATTTATTGGACAACCTAAATGAGAAAAAAGAAACGAAAACACCGTTTGGCCAAACGAGAGAAAGACCGCAAAGACGAGGGCCTGTCTCACGTCCACAAACGCAAACCATTCAAAACACAGGCGGCGGCAGCATTGGCTGGGCTGTCGGTGATAAAGCCGCTCATAAAAAATGGGGCGTTGGCACGGTTGTGAGTGTAAAAGGTAGTGGAGATAGTACAGAGCTTGATATTGCCTTCCCAAGCCCTACAGGCATTAAGCGTCTCCTTGCCGCATTTGCGCCAATCGAAAAGCAATAAACTGATAGGACTGACAAAACGGATGAAGTGAAAGGAAGAAGCAGATGGATAAAGAAGCAGCGAAACGCCGGATCGAGGAACTACACCAGATTTTGAATCAATACAACTACGAATATCACACACTGGATCGTCCAAGTGTTCCTGACGCTGAATATGATGCGCGGATGCGTGAGCTGATCTCTTTGGAGGAAGAATACCCTGATTTAAAAGCAGCGGATTCACCCTCTCAAAGAGTAGGAGGTGCTGTTTTAGACGCCTTCCAAAAAGTACGTCACGGTACACCGATGCTCAGTCTCGGCAATGCGTTTCATGAACAGGACCTTCTTGATTTTGACCGCCGGGTTCGTCAAGCAGTCGGTGACGACGTCGCTTACAATGTCGAGCTGAAAATTGACGGACTCGCTGTTTCTCTCCGTTATGAAAATGGCGTGTTTGTCCGGGGTGCCACGCGGGGTGATGGGACAACAGGTGAGGATATTACCGAGAACCTCAAAACCATTCGTTCCATCCCGCTCAAAATCAATCGGCCTCTGTCGATTGAAGTGAGAGGCGAGGCATTTATGCCAAAACCTTCTTTTGAAGCCCTTAACGAAAAAAGATTACAAAACGAAGAAGAGCCGTTTGCGAACCCGCGTAATGCGGCTGCTGGGTCACTTCGTCAGCTCGATACGAAAATTGCAGCGAAACGAAACCTTGATATCTTCGTCTACAGTATAGCGGAGCTTGATGAAATTGGTGTTGAAACGCAAAGCGCAGGACTTGATCTTCTCGATGAGCTTGGCTTTAAAACGAACAAAGAAAGACGGATGTGCCAAACCATTGAAGAAGTGATCGACCTCATTGAAACACTGAAAACAAAGCGTGCTGATTTCTCATACGAAATCGATGGCATTGTCATTAAAGTCAATTCATTGGCTCAGCAAGAAGAACTAGGCTTCACAGCAAAAAGTCCACGCTGGGCTGTTGCGTACAAATTTCCGGCCGAAGAAGTCGTGACGAAGCTGATTGATATTGAACTAAGTGTGGGGCGTACTGGCGTCATCACCCCAACAGCGATTCTTGAGCCTGTAAAAGTGGCAGGAACGACAGTGCAACGTGCTTCTCTTCATAATGAAGATTTGATCAAAGAGAAGGATATCCGCCTTTTTGATCAAGTGATTGTCAAAAAAGCGGGCGATATTATCCCAGAGGTTGCAGGGGTTCTTGTTGATCAGCGAACAGGAGAAGAAAAGCCGTTTCACATGCCGACTGAATGTCCAGAGTGTCATAGTGAGCTGGTCAGAATAGAAGGAGAAGTGGCGCTTCGGTGCATCAATCCACAATGCCCCGCCCAAATACGTGAAGGACTCATTCACTTTGTGTCTCGTAATGCGATGAATATTGATGGGCTAGGCGAGCGAGTCATTACACAACTTTTCAAAGAACAGCTTGTCTCTCGTGTATCAGACCTTTACCGTTTAACAAAAGAAGAGTTGATTCAGCTAGAACGAATGGGCGAAAAGTCAGTCGATAATTTACTGCGTTCGATCGAGCAATCGAAAGAAAACTCTCTTGAACGGTTATTATTTGGACTCGGTATTCGATTTATTGGTTCTAAAGCTGCGAAGACATTGGCCATGCACTTTGAGGATATCGATCAGTTAAAACAAGCGACGAAAGAGCAATTACTTGAAGTAGATGAAATTGGTGAAAAAATGGCCGATGCAGTTGTCACGTACTTTGAGAAAGAAGAAATTCTAGATCTGCTAAATGAACTAAAAGAACTTGGGGTCAATATGACCTACACAGGGCCAAAACCCGTGAAAGTAGAAGAAAGTGATTCCTACTTTGCAGGAAAAACGATTGTGCTGACGGGGAAATTAGAAGAAATGTCTCGTAATGATGCAAAGGCAGCGATCGAAGCATTAGGCGGCAAGTTAGCAGGTAGTGTAAGTAAAAAAACAGACTTAGTCATTGCCGGCGAAGCAGCTGGAAGTAAGCTGACAAAGGCAGAAGAACTCAATATTGAAATTTGGGACGAAGCCAAAATGCTCGAGGAGCTAAAGAAATAAGAGGAGTGTTTTCTATTGAAAAAGTTGCTATTGCTGCTGACAATGCTCACACTGGTATTGTCAGCGTGTGCACCTTTTGGGGGAAAGGATGAGGAAGAGGTCACACAAAAAACGGATGAAACGAAAGAAACAGCGATCATCCCAATGTACAACATCTCTGATTCCTATTACAAAATGGTGCTGCCGTTTAAACAAGGAGCGGCAAGAGGACTAACTGCAGAGCGTCTCAATACACGCTTAGACATTGATGAATTTGAAACAGGACTCATGCGCCTGGCAACAGAATCATTCAATACAAACGATTATCTATTCCAAGAAGGACAGCATTTAGATGAAGATACTGTTCTCAGCTGGCTTGCCCGCAAAAAAACAGGCAGTGATCTGAAAAAAGCTGAAAAAGAAGACAAAGACTTTAAGAACTTAGGCTTAAACCCTGCTCTTCCAAACTCAGGTTCAACAAAGTCAAAAAATGAAAATAGTCCAATCTACTTAGCTTCCATGCTAGAACATAATTACTTAATCAGAAAAGATAAAAATAGCTTACAGCTTGGCGGGGTTGTTATCGGTCTTGCGCTTAACTCTGTCTATTATTATCGCGAAAATATCGGAGATCCTCAGCAAGAGGTGACCATCGATTCATCGAAAAATTCAAAGAAACTTTTAGCAGAGGGCGAAAAAATTGCGGAACAAGTCATTAAACGAATTCGTCAAATGGACGGACTGCAAAAAGTCCCAGTCATGATTGCTCTTTATAAACAATCACCAAAATCATCTATTGTTCCAGGAAACTTCATCGCTAAAACTGATGTAAAAGCAGGATCAGCTGATATTGGCAGTTGGGATGCGATTAAAGAAGAGAATGTCTTCTTCCCTTCAGATAATGCCAAGAGCAGCTACAAAGATGATTCAGAGCGATTTGACCGCTTCAAGACAAAGGTAGAAGACTACTTCCCGAATTACACAGGTGTGGTAGGCAAAGGTTTCTATAAAAACGGGAACTTGCAAAAAATGAAAGTAGAAATTCCAATGCAATTCTACGGAAAAACAGAAGTCGTGGCATTCACGCAATACTTAACAGGTGAAGTCATGGATTACTATAAGAGCACCAATATAGAAATCAACATCACCTCTTCTGATCAGCAAGAAGCCCTCATCACAAAAAATGCTGAAGATAAAGAACCAACGGTCCATATATATGACTAAATAAAAACCGCCTTTTGGCGGTTTTTAGCGTGTAGACAAACCTCGCATTCTTTGTCAGTCCTGCGTGCTGGTGCTCACGAATGTGAAATTCGCTCCGCGCCAGTACTCGTCCTTCCTAGGGCTGCAAAGGTTTTCATCACGCTGAAAAGAAGACAAAGGGCTAAAATCAAGTTCATTTTCGCCCTTTGTCAACAATCTGAAAACCGCCTTTTGGCGGTTTTTTTATTTCTAATTAGAGGAATCTTTCAACTTTTGTCAAAGTATGTGAAGAAACCAAAAGGAAAGGCAGGTATGTTGATGCTCGTATAAATGCTGATTACCGTCATGTATAAGTAAAAAGACGATAAAAGGAGAATCAGCATGCATAAAGAAGTAAAAGCACGATACGATGAACAAATGGTCTTAAAGAAAGCGGCTCTACTCTATCATTTTCAGCCAGAACAGGTCACATTTCTAGCCGATGCAGAAAATTATGTGTATGAATATACGGATGAAAAAGGGTCGAGTTATATATTGAAAATCACCCATACCATTCGCCGCTCCCGCACATATATTCTAGGAGAAATGGACTGGATTCGGTATTTATCTCAACATGGAAGCTCAGTAGCTAAACCGGTTTTATCCGCAAGAGGAAAAGATGTTGAAGCGATTCCCGATCAAGCAGGAGGCGCTTTTTTGCTGAGAGTGTACGAAAAGGCGCCTGGCAGAAAAGTGACCGAAGCAGATTGGAATGGACAGTTGTTTCAAGCGTTAGGAGCCTATACAGGGCGTATGCATCAAACGACTAAACAATATCAAGTGAAAGATCCTCGCTATAAGCGTCAAGAGTGGTATGAGGAGGAGCAATTAAAGCTTGAAACGTATATTCCTTCTGATCAAACGGTTGTGTTGCAGCGAAAAGATGAACTGATGCAAAAGCTTCACCAGCTCCGAATATCCAAGGATGTCTATGGACTGGTGCATGCGGATTTACATCACGGGAACTTCCATTATCATCAGGGAGAAATCATTGCATTTGATTTTGATGATTGTGGGTATCACTGGTTTATCAACGATATGAGCATTTTGCTATACAACGTTCTTTGGTATCCGGTGATTCCGTATGAGGATAAAGCTGAATTTACGGGTGAATTTATGAGCCATTTTCTCAAAGGCTATCGACAGGAGAATGAGCTTGATGACGCATGGCTGGCGACAATACCAGATTTCCTTATGCTGCGTCATATGCTTATTTATGGGCTTTTACATCAAGCATTTGATCTCCGAACACTAAGCGCTGACGAAAGTGCCATGCTGGCGCGTTTTCGAAAGGAGATTGAGGACAAAACCCCAATTACGCCTTTTGACTTTCATCAGCTAACAACATAAATCAAAAGCCCCTTGCTGTTTGACATAGCAAGGGGCTTTTTATCCTACACTGTATCACACTTCACACCAACAACGCCTTCTAAATCTTTAATATCAAAGTACACATCGGTTGTATAGCGGTCTTTATGTACGCGAACACGTACTTCCATGATCGGATAGTCTTTTTCCTTTAAATCATCAATACGTACAGAATGAATCCGAATATTGAGTGCTTTCATTTCTTTTAAAATCTCTGTCATGCGGTTTCGATCAGAAAGTGACATTCTGATGCGGATTTCTTTTTCCTGTAAGCGAATGGGTCCAATCCGCTGGAAGAGCCAAGGTAAAAATTCCACACTGACAAGAATAAAGAAAAGACTGAGGAAGGCTTCTTTATAAAAACCTGCACCTGTTGCAACCCCAAGTCCTGCTGCTCCCCAAATCATCGCAGATGTCGTAAGACCTGAGATGACGTCATTGCTTTTGCGAAGAATCACACCTGCTCCAATAAAACCAACACCAGATATAATTTGCGCCGGTAACCTGAGTGGGTCCATTTGAAGCTTAGAGACTCGAGGGAAATTGTAGGCTGCATCAATGCTGATGATGGTTAATACGCAGGAGCTGACAGCAATGACAATACACGTTTTTAGCCCAAGCGGCTTTTTCTTAAGTTCGCGTTCAAGACCGATGATCAAACCGATTAAGGTGGCAACGGCTAATTTCAAGACCGTATCCCATTCAATTGTCCAAAACATGCGTATCGCTCCTTTCACTTCATGTACGTTTCACATCATGTATATGATCTTCTCACAGCCCATATGGCTGCACAACTTCTATTTTATTCAGAAACGGGAGAAAGAAAAGCATTTTATTTAAAAATAAAGAGAGTCATCCGCATAATGCAGATGACTCCTCATGTCTGGTTATTTTGTTTCTTCTTCGAGATGGTCTTCCATTTTGTTAAATAGCTGCTTTGATGCTTTTGTCGGTTTACTTGTCATTAAGCTCACAACAATTGCGGCTAAGCCACTTAACGTAAAGCCAGGAATCATTTCATAGATACCTGTTGAATGGTTGAGACCTGTCGTGATCCATGTAAGAACCACAACGGCACCCACAATCATTCCGACAAGTGCACCGTGATGATTCATTCGTTTCCAGTATAGGCAAAGCAAGATGACTGGACCGAATGAAGAACCAAATCCTGCCCAAGCATAACCGACGAGGTCAAGAATGGTGTCGCTTGGGTTTAGAGATAGACAAAGAGCAATAATCGCAACAACGAGTACAGACATACGACCAATCATCACAAGCTCTTTATCTGAGGCTTTCTTTCTAAAAAACGTTCTGTATAAATCCTCTGTCATGGCACTTGCTGTCACAAGCAGCTGAGAAGAAATTGAACTCATAATGGCTGCTAAAATGGCAGAAAGTAAGAATCCAGTAATGTAAGGATGGAACAATACTTTAGAAAAGACGATAAAGATCGTTTCAGGATCAGCAAGGTTCATACCCGTTTCATGTACGTATGCGACACCAACTAAACCAACAGATAGTGAACCAATGACAGAGATAATCATCCAGCTCATTCCGATTCGGCGTGCTGGTTTTAAATCTTTTACGGACGTAATCGCCATAAAACGTACGATAATATGAGGCTGTCCAAAGTAACCTAATCCCCAAGCGAGGAAGGAAATAATGCCAATGACGCTCGTTCCTCTAAAAATATCAAGCAATTTAGGGTCAATCTGTTGAATATCATTGAATGTGGCAACAGGTCCACCTAATTGAGTAAAGGCAACGATCGGCACGAGCACTAATGCTAAAAACATAATAGCTCCTTGGACAAAGTCCGTTAAGCTCACTGCTAGAAATCCACCGAACAGTGTATACAAAATCACGATACTTGATGTCAATATCAGACCAAACATGTAGTGAGCACCGAATGCTGACTCAAATAAACGTCCGCCTGATACCATCCCAGATGATGTATACAACGTAAAGAAGATTAAAATGATGACGGCTGAAACTGCTTTTAATAAAGCAGATGATCCTTTGAATCGTTTGTCAAAGAAATCAGGAATCGTAATGGCATCATCAGCAATTTCTGTATAAGAACGTAAACGAGGTGCAAGAATTAAATAGTTCAAATAAGCACCGACAATTAAACCAATTGCAAGCCAGGTTGTCGATAAACCTGTTTTATACATTTCACCTGGTACACCCATCAGCATCCAACCACTCATATCCGCAGCACCTGCTGATAGAGCTGTAACGAATGGACCAAGACCTCGTCCACCAAGCATATAATCATTTAAATCATGTGTTTTCCTAAACGCATACCAACCAATGGCAAGCATCCCGATAAAATAGATAGATAAGGAAATCGTAACTTCAATACTCATTTTGTTTTCTCACCTTTTTCGTATTAATTTGACATCACCTCAATCAAAATATACAGAAGTGCTAGACAGAAATGACATTTCACTGCCCTGCTCACTGCTATGGTTACTTAACCTATCAGAGTATTCCCAAGTGATCAACCTTCTTAAACATCTTTATCTTTAAGAAAAAATGCACGGATCGGTGATAAGCTTCTATATGTATGCGTTTACAAAAATAAACTAAAGTAAAAATTTTCTGAAAAATAAAAAGTCACCTTGATGAATATTTTAGACACTGGCTACACCACAATGACATATTAGTGGACAAAGCCTTTCTAGGCGTCCTCGTAAAGTTGCTTTAGAACAGTAAAATTTGATATGATAAAGTGTATATGACTTATGATCATGACCACGAACACGTATCATTTTTGGAGGTGAACCTGCATGTCAAGAATTTCAATAGAAGAAGTAAAGCATGTTGCGCATTTGGCACGGCTTGCAATTACAGAAGAAGAAGCTGAGATGTTTACAGAACAGCTTGATAGCATCATTTCATTTGCAGAGCAGTTAAACGAGGTAGATACGGAAAACGTTGAACCAACAACACACGTATTAAAAATGAAAAACGTCATGAGAGAAGATGTTCCGAATAAAGGTCTTTCCATTGAGGCAGTCATTAAAAACGCGCCTGATCATAAAGACGGCTATATTCGTGTGCCATCAATTTTGGACTAAAGGAGGCCTGAGGCATGTCACTGTTTGACCACAAAATTTCTGAATTAAAAGAGCTTTTACATAAAAAGGAACTGTCTGTTTCTGATTTAGTGGACGAGTCTTATAAACGAATCCATGAAGTAGACGGGAAAGTACAAGCATTCCTAGCGCTGGACGAAGAGAAAGCACGTGCGTACGCAAAAGAATTGGACGAGGCCGTTGGTGAAAAGGACGAGCTTGGTCTATTGTTCGGTATGCCGATCGGTGTCAAAGATAACATCGTGACGAAAGATTTACGTACAACGGCATCAAGTAAAATCTTGCAAAACTTCGATCCTATTTACGATGCAACCGTTGTGAACCGCTTAAGAGAAGTGGAAGCTGTCACAATCGGTAAATTAAACATGGACGAATTTGCGATGGGATCTTCTACGGAGAACTCGGGCTTCAAAGCAACGAAAAACCCGTGGAATTTAAACACCGTTCCAGGTGGGTCAAGTGGTGGATCAGCAGCATCTGTTGCAGCTGGAGAAGTACCATTCTCTCTTGGATCAGATACAGGCGGCTCCATTCGTCAGCCGGCATCATTCTGTGGTGTTGTTGGTCTTAAACCAACGTATGGCCGTGTATCTAGATACGGTTTAATCGCATTTGCTTCATCATTAGATCAAATTGGGCCGATTACGCGTAATGTTGAGGACAATGCATATGTTCTTCAAGCGATTTCTGGTGTTGATCAAATGGACGCAACGAGTGCAAATGTCGATGTCCCAGATTTTCTTTCTTCATTAACTGGCGACATCAAAGGCTTGAAAATCGCTGTGCCAAAAGAATATCTTGGCGAAGGTGTTGGCGAAGAAGCAAAAGAGTCTGTTCTTCAAGCGTTGAAAGTATTAGAAGGACTTGGTGCCACATGGGAAGAAGTGTCTCTTCCGCATTCTAAATATGCGCTTGCGACTTACTACTTGCTTTCATCTTCAGAAGCATCTGCAAACCTTGCGCGTTTTGACGGTATTCGCTATGGCTACCGTACAGACAATGCAGACAACCTGATTGATTTATATAAAAATACCCGTTCTGAAGGCTTTGGAGACGAAGTCAAACGCCGCATCATGCTAGGCACATTCGCTCTAAGCTCAGGATATTACGATGCATACTATAAAAAGGCACAAAAAGTCCGTACGCTGATCAAAAAAGACTTTGAAGATGTTTTTGAAAAGTATGATGTCATTGTAGGACCAACAACACCAACTCCGGCATTTAACATTGGTGAAAAGACAAGCGATCCACTCACGATGTATGCAAACGACATTTTAACGATCCCTGTTAACCTTGCAGGCGTTCCAGGAATCAGTGTGCCTTGTGGATTTGCAAATGGTCTTCCGTTAGGACTGCAAATCATCGGTAAACACTTTGATGAAGGAACCGTTTACCGCGTGGCTCACGCTTTCGAACAAGCAACAGATCATCATAAAGCAAAACCTGAACTGTAAGGGGTGAATCAGAATGAACTTTGAAACGGTAATTGGACTTGAAGTCCACGTAGAGCTCAAAACACAATCAAAAATTTTCTCAAGCTCACCGACGCCTTTTGGTGCGGCTGCCAATACGCAAACAAGTGTCATCGATCTTGGTTATCCTGGCGTACTGCCTGTGCTGAACAAAGAAGCGGTGAACTTTGCGATGAAAGCAGCAATGGCACTGAACTGTGAGATTGCAACTGATACAAAATTTGACCGTAAAAACTATTTCTATCCTGATAACCCAAAGGCGTATCAAATTTCTCAATTTGATAAACCGATCGGTGAAAACGGCTGGATTGAAATTGAAGTAGACGGCAAAACAAAACGAATTGGTATTACACGTCTTCATTTGGAAGAGGATGCAGGAAAACTGACGCACACAGGCGACGGTTATTCACTCGTCGATTTCAACCGTCAAGGTACACCACTTGTTGAAATCGTATCTGAGCCTGACATTCGTACGCCAGAAGAAGCGTATGCTTACTTAGAAAAATTAAAATCCATTATTCAATATACAGGCGTCTCTGACTGTAAGATGGAAGAAGGCTCACTTCGTTGTGATGCCAACATTTCTCTTCGTCCGATCGGCCGTGAAGAGTTTGGAACGAAAACAGAGCTGAAGAACTTAAACTCATTTGCTTTCGTCCAAAAAGGTCTTGAGTTCGAAGAAAAACGTCAAGAGCAAGTATTGCTTTCTGGCGGCTTGATCGAACAAGAAACTCGCCGCTATGACGAGGCGTCTAAAAAGACGATCCTCATGCGTGTCAAAGAAGGTTCTGATGATTACCGTTACTTCCCAGAACCAGATTTGGTGGAGCTGTATATTGATGACGAGTGGAAAGAACGTGTAAGAGCATCCATTCCAGAGCTTCCAGACGAGCGCCGCAAACGCTACATTGATGAACTAGGACTTCCTGCATATGACGCAATGGTACTGACGCTGACAAAAGAAATGTCTGATTTCTTTGAAGCGACCATTTCAGAAGGTGCTGAAGCGAAGCAAGCATCAAACTGGCTCATGGGTGAAGTATCTGCCTACTTGAACTCGGCTCAAAAAGAGCTGGAAGATACGAAGCTAACGCCTCAAGGACTGGCTGGCATGATCAAGCTTATCGAAAAAGGAACGATTTCTTCTAAGATTGCCAAAAAGGTATTCAAAGAACTTATCGAAAATGGGGGCGACGCAGAAACAATCGTCAAAGAAAAAGGACTTGTCCAAATTTCTGACGAAGGTGCACTGCTCAAACTTGTCACAGAAGCTCTTGATAACAATCCGCAATCCATTGAAGACTTCAAAAATGGAAAAGACCGCGCAATTGGTTTCTTAGTCGGACAAATCATGAAAGCATCGAAGGGACAAGCAAACCCACCGATGGTCAACAAGATTCTTCTCGAAGAAATCAAAAAACGATAAATCGCAAAAACCGCCTCATGGAAGAGGCGGTTTTTTTGTTGATGGATAATGACAGGGTCTTATCACAGATTCAGACCACCGCCGTATATCAATTCATTGGTTCTTTTTTTATAATGAAGCATAAGCTTTAGCACATATTCGAAGGGGATAAAGGTGAACTAAAGTGAACATCGCCACGTATTGTCATTGGAGGAATAGCTTCAATTGTTCCACAGCTCTTTGGACAGCGGAGTCCTCACACGTTTCTAAATTTGTCAGCATCCCTTGAATGACCGGCTTGCGCGGCTCATCTTTGGCCAATTCTTCTTCAATAACTTCAATGGATACAAGGGTATCATCCGAAAGCAGATGCTCAGATTTTAACAATCGAAGCTCTTCTTGAAGAGTAGCGGCATTTGGCGCTTCATCATCCCAAATGTTTTGCTTTAGAATCGGCTTCGCATGAGAACGGAGAAGCCCATGCACCAAATCATCAAATCGGTCGAGAATAAAGGATGAGAGCTCATCACATGATAATTGCATCTGATCTTGCAAAAGCAGTACTTGCACATAAGATTGGATGATTCCTTGAATCATGACTGACAGGTCAGTTATATATGGTTCGATCTCCTGTCCATACGTGGTCAAAATAGAAATTTGGATTTCATCATTCATCTGCTTTTTAACCGTTTTGGAATACTTTTTAATTTGCTGATTTTCCGGAATAATGTTCTCGCTGAGGATCAAAATGATAAAATCCTTGTTCTCAGCAAAGTGCTGGAACTGTTCAGCGATTTGTTTCTGAAAGATATCTCTAGGCGCAAGATGTTGATTTTCTTTTCGAATCTTTTCAATACTTTGCATAGACGTGTCGATATAATATTCAAACGCTCTGTTGAAAAGCTGTTCTTTTGATTTGAAATGCAAATAAAATGCACCTTTAGAAATTCCGCATTCATCTGCAATTTCCTGAATGGTCGTAGAAGAAAAACCTTTTTTCGCAAACAACTGAATGCTTGCTTTAATGATTTTTTCTTTTTTTTCGTTCATGAAATAAGGCCCCTTCAGCTTTAGAATGTTACGTCAAACGCAAGTGAAATGGTTGACGGCATTGTATATCACCGTTTATTATGATATAGAATGACCAGTCAGTCAATACATAAAGGAAAATGGAGGACATAATGAATTCGATCATCAATTTTGTATTAAAGAACAAGTTCGCTGTATGGCTCATGACGATTATCGTAACAGTTGCTGGTCTATATGCCGGATTGAATATGAAACAAGAATCAATCCCGAATATCAACACTCCAGTCATTACGGTTTCTACAACGTATCCTGGCGCAACGCCGGACGAAGTATCAGATAAGGTGACAGATCCAATTGAGAAGTCGATACAAAATCTCAATGGGGTGAATGTGGTCACTTCTAATTCTTTTGAAAATGCCTCATCGATTCAAATCGAGTACGATTACAATAAAGATATGGATGAAGCAAAGAAGGAAATTGAAGATGCCATTAGCAATATCAATTTTCCAGAAAATGCAGAAAAACCAAAAATCACACGTTTTAGCATCAATGCGATTCCAATCTTAGCTCTAAGTGTCTCCGGTGATAAAGAATCATTACAAGACCTGACACAAAAAGTGGAAAATGACCTTATTCCTTCTCTTCAAAGCTTAGAGGGTGTCTCGTCTGTCGAAGCTTCTGGACAACAAATCAAAGAAGTAGAATTTTCTTTTAAACAAAAGAAATTGAAGGAATATGGTTTAGATGAAGAAACTGTCCAAAACATGATCAAAGGCTCTGATGTCAATGTACCTTTAGGGTTATACACATTTGGCAACAAGCAAAAATCAGTCGTAGTGGATGGCAATATTTTAAGTGTTAAAGATTTGAAAAACATGCGAATTCCTGTCACACCAAGTGCAAGCGGCGGTGCGGGAAGCGCAGGAGCTGGTGCATCTGCTAGCGGCTCAGGAAATGCAGGTGCTCAAGGTACCGATCAACAGGCTGGAAGTGCAAGTCAGCAGCAAGCAGCAGCTCAGCAACAAACTGGTGCAGCAAGCGGTCAATCTGTAGAACTGCCGACGATCAAACTTTCTGAGATAGCAGATATTAAAGTCGTGAAAGATGCAGAATCGATTTCTAGAACGAACGGAAAAGACAGTATCGGTTTGCAAATTGTCAAAGGCTCTGATGCCAACACAGTGAGTGTAGCAGAAGCAGTCACAAAAGAACTTGAAACATTCAAAAAAGACAATAAAGGAATCAAAGTCAGCACGACATATGATCAAGCAGAGCCGATTAAAGAATCTGTCAGCACAATGCTGAACAAGGCGATCATCGGAGCAATCTTTGCGATCATTATCATCATGTTGTTCCTTCGAGATATCAAATCAACATTAATTTCGGTCATCTCCATTCCGTTATCCCTGTTGATTGCTGTTTTATTATTAAATCAGCTCGATATCACATTAAATATCATGACACTCGGTGCCATGACAGTCGCCATTGGACGTGTTGTCGATGACTCGATTGTTGTCATAGAAAACATCTATCGACGAATGGCGTTAAAAGATGAACCGTTAAAAGGCAAAGCACTCGTTAGAGAAGCCACAAAAGAAATGTTTATTCCGATTATGTCTTCGACGATTGTCACAATTGCGGTATTCTTGCCATTAGCGCTAGTGGGTGGAATGATTGGTGAACTATTCATCCCGTTTGCATTAACCATTGTGTTTGCTCTAATGGCTTCACTACTTGTCGCCATTACAATCGTTCCAATGATGGCTCACAGCCTATTTAAAAAGAACCTGTATGGCAAAGCGAAAAAGGTGAAAGAACACAAACCAAGCAAACTTGCTGGTGGTTATAGACGTGTACTCAATTGGACATTGAACCATAAATGGATCACGTCAGGAATTGCGATTCTGATGCTGGTCGGAAGCTTATTCCTCGCACCACTTGTCGGTGTCAGCTTCTTACCACAGGAAGCAGAAAAAACGGCAATGGTGACATACACGCCAGAGCCTGGACAAACAAGAGAACAAGCCATTGCTGAAACGAAAAAGGCAGAAGATTACTTAATGAAACGTGATCATGTCAATACAGTTCAATATTCATTAGGCTCTTCAAATGCAATGACAGCAAGTGTTGGCGGAAATTCTAACGGTGCATTATTCTTCGTACAATACGACGAGGACACACCGAACTTTGATAAAGAAAAAGATCGTATGGTTAAAGCCCTTCAAGACAAAACGTCTAAAGGGGAATGGAAATCACAAGACTTCTCATCTGCTGGCGCAAGCAATACAGTGACGTACTATGTGTACGGTGACAAAGCAAGTGATATTGAAGGCACAGTCAAAGATGTCGAGAACATTTTAAAAGATGAAAAGAACTTGAAAAACGTCAGCACAAGCTTATCTGAGAAATATGACGAATATACGTTTAATGCAGATCAAGAAAAACTGGCGAAACTAGGCTTAACCGCTTCACAAATCGCACAGGCGATCGCTCCTCAAAGTAATGAAACAACGTTGACGAAAGTAACAGAGGACGGCAAAGAACTAGATGTGAAGCTTCAAACGGAAAAAGATGAATACAAGAGTAAAAAAGATCTAGAGAATAAAAAGATCACAACATCAACAGGACAACAAGTCCGAATTGGCGATGTGGTGAAAGTGAAAGATGGCACAACAGCAAACACTGTGACAAAGCGTGATGGGAAGATTTACGCTGAAGTATCTGGTGACATGACAACAGACGACGTATCAAGTGTGACACAAGATGTCCAGAAGAAAGTTGACAAGCTTGATTTAAAATCTGGCGTTACGATTGATACAGGCGGTGTAAGTGCGGATATTGAGGAATCCTTTACACAGCTAGGACTCGCAATGCTTGCAGCGATTGCGATTGTATACCTCGTTCTCGTCATTACATTTGGCGGAGGTCTTGCACCATTTGCGATTCTGTTCTCACTTCCATTTACAGTTATTGGTGCACTCGTTGGATTGTTTGTAGCGAAAGAAACCATCAGTTTAAATGCCATGATTGGATTGCTGATGCTAATCGGAATCGTTGTAACAAATGCCATTGTCTTGATTGACCGAGTGATTCATAAAGAAAAAGAAGGCCTTTCAACAAGAGAAGCTTTACTTGAAGCAGGTACAACAAGATTACGCCCAATCTTAATGACGGCACTTGCGACAATTGGTGCATTGCTGCCACTCGCATTAGGTTTTGAAGGCGGAAGTCAGATCGTATCAAAAGGACTTGGCGTCACCGTTATTGGCGGTTTAACAAGTTCTACACTTCTCACATTGGTCATCGTGCCAATCGTGTATGAAATCTTAAGCAAGTTTAGACGTAAGAAAAAGTACGCTGAAGAAGAGTAAGAGGAAGCCCCGCTCATGAGCGGGGCTTTCAGCGTGTAGACAAACCCTCGCATTCTTTGTCAGTCCTGCGTGCCGGTGCTCACGAATGTCAAATTCGCTCCGCGCCGGTACTCGTCCTTCCTAGAATTCAAAGGTTTTCTATCACGCTGAAAAGAAGACACAGGGCTAAAAAAGTACATTTTAGTCCTTTGTCAACAATCTGAGCCCCGCTAATAAGCGGGGCTTTTTTATGATGAAATCTGACAAACCGCTTTTCTCATCAGCTCTTCAAATGCCTCGAAAAAGGCATCCCGATCGACGTGGTCAATGACTTGAATCAATTTTCCATCTGGATGTTCTTCAGTACGTCCTTGTCTTGGTGTTTCGGTATAAACAATTGCATTCATTTCTTTTGAACGGGTAAATGAGGTGGATGCAAGAGTGATCGTTGTCAGCACATCCCATAAGTAGTAAGTCGAGTTCGTTTCGTGATGAATGAGAGGCGGACAAAAGGCATAACATTGTCCAATAAAGTCAATCCCGATGTGAGAGCGAAGGGAAGCCCATCGTTGACGGACATCGAGTGTGAGCGGAACCTGATTTGTACTTTCCAGTGCGACCATTTCAATTGGAAAACGCTCTTGAAATACGGTGCTCACAGCATAAGGGTCCCAAAAAGCATTCCATTCTGCTGTTCCATCATGCTCTGGTTCTTCGACATTGCCTTTTTCAAGGAATGTGCCGCCCATCCACACCAGTTTCTCAATTTTATTTGAGATGGAAGGATCTTCTTCTAACGCGCGTGCAAGGTCTGTAAGCGGTCCTGTAAAGAGCAGCGTAACAGGTTCGGTTGACTTTTTCACCGTTTCAATCAGGTGAAGATGTGCAGGAAGCTTAGATACTTTTGTATCAACAGCGCCTTTTTCATTTAAAATCGGCAAAGCATCTACATAAAAAGCATGCATACGCCATTCCTTTGGAAATGGATTGACACCTCTAGAATTGGAAGCGGCTACTTCAATCTCATATGGGCTAAAACGATCAATAATTTTCTGAGAAGCGCTCAGCGCAGGCTCTAAATAACAATCAGCAGGAATCACAGACATCCCGATCACTTTCAGGTGTTCCATTTGAAGAAGTAGAAATAAGGACACAAGATCATCAACACCGCCGTCATGGTTGAAATAGACAGGCTTTTTCATGGCATACCATCCTTTTCATCGTTTTCTTTTATCTTATCAGAATGCTGATCTGCTGAGGGAAACGTACCGTGAGATTTCAAATATTAGGGGGGTGTTCTGTTGCCATTTTCAAATCTCATAGTATAATTAAAGGTTGTTAGTGGTGAAAATAGATTGCATAATGATAATAGGATGATGATGAATGAAACGTGCTCGAATTATATACAATCCGACATCTGGACGTGAACTCTTTAAGAAGAATTTACCGCAGGTTTTGCAAAAATTTGAACAGGCTGGCTATGAAACATCTTGTCATGCGACGACATGTGCAGGAGATGCAACACAAGCAGCCGAAAAAGCCGCACAGAGAGATTTTGATTTAATTGTAGCAGCTGGTGGAGACGGCACGATTAATGAAGTCGTCAACGGATTAGCGCCGCTTGAAAAAAGACCAAAATTAGGAATCATTCCAGTTGGAACGACCAATGACTTCGCAAGAGCACTTGGCATTCCAAGAGAAGATATTTTAAAAGCGACAGATGCCATCATTGATGGTGTAGCAAAGCCGCTTGATATTGGTAAAGTGAATGGACAGTATTTCATTAATATTGCGGGAGGCGGCCGATTAACAGAGCTGACCTATGAAGTGCCTAGTAAGCTGAAAACCATGCTAGGACAACTTGCGTATTATTTGAAAGGCATGGAGATGCTTCCTTCCATTCGCCCGACAGAAGTCGAAATTGAATATGACGGCAAATTGTTTCATGGCGAAATCATGCTGTTTCTTGTTTCACTAACAAACTCAGTAGGCGGCTTTGAAAAGCTCGCACCAGATTCCATTCTAGATGATGGGATGTTTGACCTGATCATTCTAAAGAAGGTCAATCTAGCAGAAGCCATTCGAGTGGTCAGCCTTGCACTCAGAGGCGAGCATATTCATGATAACAATGTCATCTACGCAAAAGCGAATCGCGTGAAGGTAGATGTAAAAGATAAAATGCAATTGAATTTAGATGGTGAATACGGCGGCATGCTGCCAGGTGAATTTGAAAACCTGTATCGCCATATTGAATTTATTGTGCCAAAAGCAACAGCTGAAAAAATAGGGTGAAGACTAAACTTGGTTCCTTATGGCGGCCAAGTTTTTCTTTGCAAATGAGGTGATAAAATTGGTGAAAATGAAACCGCCTGTTGAAAAAAATGAATACTACAATGTAACCTTCGAAGATTTAACGCACGAAGGTGCAGGTGTAGCGAAAGTTGAGGGTTTCCCTGTGTTTGTACCGAATGCCCTTCCTGACGAACAAGGGAAAATCAAAGTCACACGTGTCAAAAAAGGATTTGCTTTTGGACGACTCATGGAGCTGACAAAGGAAAGTCAGCACAGGCAAGATGCGCCATGTCCTATCTATAAGCAGTGCGGAGGCTGTCAAATTCAGCACATGAGCTATAAAGGCCAGCTGCTTTTTAAACAGAAACAAGTAAAGGACGTATTGGAGCGGATCGGCAAGCTTGATATGAGCCGTGTAAAAGTTCATCCTGTACTCGGCATGGAAGACCCTTGGAATTACAGAAACAAAGCACAAGTACCAGTTGGCGAACGGGAAGGAGGACTTGTTGCAGGATTTTATCAGCAGCGTACCCATGAAATCATTGATATGGAAAAATGTTTAATCCAGCAATCAGAAAATGACGAAGTAGTACAGGCAGTAAAAGACATCTGCAATGCGTTTGGCATCAAAGCATATAACGAAGAGCGGCATAAAGGCTGGCTCCGTCATGTCATGGTTCGCTACGGTATTGCAACAGGTGAAATGATGGTTGTGTTTGTCACAAGAACGTCTGATTTTCCGCAAAAGCAACAAGTGATTGAGCAGATTATAGCACGCTTCCCACACGTTCGGTCAATTGTGCAAAACGTGAATTCAAAGAAGACAAATGTCATTTTCGGAGACGAAACGACCGTTTTATGGGGAGAAGAATACATTTATGACACGATTGGCGACATCAAATTTGCCATTTCAGCCCGCTCGTTTTATCAAGTGAATCCAGCTCAAACAAAGGTTCTTTATGATAAAGCCCTTGAATATGCCGAGCTGCAAGGAGAAGAAACCGTGATCGATGCATACTGCGGAATCGGGACGATTTCCTTATTTCTCGCACAAAAAGCAGGCAGAGTATATGGCGTTGAAATTGTCCCAGAAGCAATTGAAGATGCAAAACGCAATGCTGCCTTAAACGGAATTAACAACGTCGAATTCGCCGTCGGCGAAGCAGAAACCGTTATCCCAAACTGGTATAAAGAAGGCATCAAAGCAGATACGCTAGTTGTCGATCCGCCAAGAAAAGGCTGCGACGAAGCACTGCTAGACACCATTTTAAAAATGAAACCGAACCGTGTTGTGTATGTGTCCTGTAATCCAGGGACGCTTGCTCGTGATTTGCGTATTCTTGAAGATGGCGGGTATGTGACGGAGGAAGTGCAGCCGGTGGATATGTTTCCGCATACGAGTCATGTGGAGTGCTGTGCGTTGCTTGAACTAGCTGACTAAGCCTAAGTTAACCATGCTTTTTACATGCTCAATACTTTGTTGTGTCTTTAAAATAGCTAACTTAATATTTATTGAAACATAAAAAGCAGATGGTTTAGAAATGCTATAATGCACTTCTAATTGACCATCTGCTTTTGCTGTTATTTTATTTTATGAATGAAAAGAGCTAGAATTGTTTGAGTTAGCTCTATAAGTGGTTGTTTATGATTTAATTGATTTATGATATATGCTTTCAAATTAGCAACATCTATTTTATTTCGCTCATACTGCAACAGATTTTAATGCAGTGATATCAAGGACTTTGGAATGATCAATACTTAACTGTAGCTGTGAATGAGTTCTAATATTGGTGAATAATACTATTAGGTGTAATTATATAATGTAATATGAATTTACACTAATTAAGTAATTATATGGTTTCGTGTATAATTGAATTAGCATTATTACCTTTTTATTTTTCGAATTATATTTATGGAAGCTTGAATGTGATTAGTTGAGAAATCGATGAAATGGCTTTTTTGGCAGACAAAGCTTTCGAAGAGAACGATGCAGAAACATTAAATCAAATTACAATAGATTGTTTAAAGTGATCACAATTCAATAAACATAACTTATTAGAAAAAGATATAGTAGCGTACCACGATGCAACGGCTTATAGTAATTTTATGGAATTGAAATATAAAAGACTAGAGTCTTTTAAAGAAATTCGCAATCATTTAGAGCATAAATATTTAAAAATCCATGACAGTTGGTTATTTCCTTGAGCTAGTAACAGGAAAGAAAATATGATCCTATCGCATTTTCTATTAGTTATGAAGAGTTTGTTGAAGCTGCACTGATTTTGATTTCATCTGTATTAGAAGCCATAATTTTAACATCTTTAGTAATCCTTCAAGAAGATGTGAGAAAAAGAAATGATACTAAAATTTTGCCAATTTTTTAGATAGTTATAGGGATGAGTGGAAATATTAAAGGAATGGGAAACTGTAATTAAGTATGGAGCAAAGAAATTATACGACACTTTTCAATGCTTTTTTTGAGTTGATTACAAAAAAATGTTGATATCTTGAAAAAAGAAAACAAATATGGTTTTAATGGTTTTTAAATCCTTTTTTGATCAATTTAATTGTAGGAGGAATTGGGGTTGGAATTATTAATGCATTTGGAAACGTCTTATTTTTCTGCTGTGTATTTATATTTTATTGCTTGATTATAATAGCTCTATCAGTTGCAATTTCAACTATGGTATTAAAAAAATATATATTTTGGAAGGAACGAAAAATTTTACTGGATTTTCCTGGGAATTTTCTTTCTATTCCTATATTTTATGCTTAATTTTTTTCTATAATCCTTTTTATTGCAGTTTTGGGATTATCCGCGTCCGCTAATTTAGTTAATATAAGCTTTATTTTTGAGTGGACAAAGCATAACAAGAACATTATAATTTTTACGATAATTTTTATAGAGTCTATTTTCTAGTTTGCTTATCATATTATTTATAAGACTACTCGCATTCAAGAAATAAAGATAATGATTACTTTATTGTCCGCAATAGCAGCACGTTTATTAGTTTTAGTCGAGATTAATATTTATGTCGAAAATTTCAAATTAATTATTATATATAGCTTACAGTTATTTTTGGATAAACTATTTAATCGAATTAAGTGGTAATAATTCATAAGCGATTTTGGGGGGATTTAAATGAATAAAGTGACAGAAAGTTATGTTCAAAAATTTATACAAATAAAAACACATATTAGTAATTTGAAAGAATATTATATATGGTTTTCTGATAATCAAAACACATTAAAAAATATTATTAATTTGGATAAGCAAAGATTGAACTTATCAACTCTAGATATGTTTTATAAAAATATTGATTATAGAATAACTAATTTATTAAATAGTGAAGAAGCAATAGATAATATTATTGAGAATATTACTACTTTGAGTATCTCTACACAATATAATATGTACTTGGAGAGAGAATTGCTAAGTATTAATTTCGGGAATTATCACTTAACAAGTCAGCATAATAAGGCTATTTTTAAAAATTTTATAGAGTCACTGAGAATTCAGAATTCTTTAGGAACTGAGGAGTTTAATGCTTTGGATGTATTAAAAATGATAATACATCAAGGTATCAAATATGAAAATGAACTTATTGGTAAAGTTGCATCAGTACGAATATTCAATAATATTCAACATATAGAAAATAATATAGTGATAATTGGACCAAATGGATCAGGGAAAAGCACATTTGCTAGAAATTTGAATGGAAAATTAAAAGGAAACATATCGATTATTTCAGCTCAACATTTACTTATATATATGAATCCGACAAGTATATCTGTTGGTAGAGATATGCAAGAACAAGTTAGGAGTTTTCAAAGAATAAATAAGTTGGGTAGTGATGAAGATTTACTAAAAATTATTACTAAAGATTTAGAAAACCTAATGATTGCTCTTTTTGATGAAAAAGCTGAAAGAGCAGATAGATTATATAATATGGTGGAAGAAAGAAAAGAATCGTTGTTAGATCAAACTATAAGCATATGGGAAAGTTTAATCACTCATAGAAAGTTAAAACAGAATTCTAGATATGGAATACATGTTGAAACTCTCGATGGAAAGCAATACGATTTTAATAGTTTGAGTGAAGGTGAAAAAGCTGTTTTTTATTATATAGGGCATATATTACTGGCAGATAAAGATAGTTATATTATAATTGATGAACCTGAAAATCATTTACATTTATCTATTTGTATACGTATGTGGGATTTATTGGAGAATTATAGAAGTGATTGTAAATTTATATACATTACTCATAACATAGATTTTGCAGTCTCGAGAAATAATAAAACTTTAATTTGGAATAAACATTATGAGGCACCATTTTCATGGGATTTTTCAATAATTAAAAAAGATGATAATATCCCAGAGCGACTTCTTTTAGAAATAATGGGAAGTAGAAAAGACGTTTTATTTTGTGAGGGTGACGATAGAAATAGTCTTGATTTTAAAATATACTCTAGAATATTCTCAAAACATAATGTTATTCCTGTAGGGGGACATGATAATGTTATTAATTATTGCAAGTCCTTTAATGCTAACCAAAGTGTTGGGAGATTAAGGGCATACGGTATAATAGATGGTGACACATGGAGTGAAGCACAGCGCCAAAAATATAAGGAAAATAACATTTTTGTCTTGCCATTCAACGAGATAGAGAATGCAATGTGTCAAAAGGTTTTTTTAAATAAAATAATTGAAGAAACAGTTGGCGATCCTCAAAAGATAAACGAGTTTGAGGAAGGTCTAATCAAATATGCATCAAGAGAAAAAAATAAAATTTCTACCTGGTATGCTAATAATAAAATAAATAATCAGTTGAAGCATAATTTATTAATTGAAATGAGAGACATAGAAGCATTAAAAGCCGAAGTAAGTCAAAATATAAACATAGACTTAATCGAATCTTATTATAACGAAATGCTTTCTAAGATAGACAATGATATATATACTAGAAATTTCAACTCGTTAATAGTTTATTTAAATGGAAAGAAAGCAATATCTACGGGTTTAGGAAATAAATTATTGCCAAACTTTGAAGAAGGCTTTATACGTCTAATGGATCAAAGAGGCAGTTTTAAAGAGTTAGTCATTCAAGAGTTAAGAGATAAATACTTTTATGAGTTAGGTGAACCTGCAAAATCTTCTTAAAATTATGAACCACTTCAACACATATCACATGTAGAATGTGTAGCAAGCCTTGTAATTAATCAGTAATTATTGAGAGACATCCCGATTTCATGAAAAACATCGATATCGGGATGTTTTTATTTTTGTTTGTTCAATCTGCATTAAAAAATGATATTTGGAAGTGGGATCAATATTTTCAGCCCTTATTTCATTACCAAATGTCCTTTTTTGCAATTTTACCTAGTTCATATTAAAGTATATAATGATAAAAATTGCTGTATGACTTCATAGAAGGACATGCCCTTTAGGCGCTATGTCATGAGAGGAATTGGATGAAAGATGAGTAAAAATTTCTGGCGTGATTTACCACGGCCATTTTTTATATTAGCACCAATGGAAGAAGTGACAGATGTTGTGTTTCGTCATGTTGTGAGTGAGGCGGCGAGACCGGATGTGTTTTTTACAGAGTTTACGAACAGTGAGAGCTACTGCCACCCTGATGGCATTCAAAGTGTGAAAGGCCGTTTAACGTTTACAGAGGATGAGCAGCCGATTGTTGCTCATATTTGGGGAGACAAACCTGAGAACTTTAGACAAATGAGTATTGGAATGGCGGAGTTAGGATTTCAGGGGCTTGATATTAATATGGGGTGTCCTGTCCCAAATGTCACACAAAACGGAAAGGGTAGTGGATTGATTCTTCGTCCAGACGTTGCCGCAGAGCTGATTCAAGCAGCAAAAGCAGGGGGATTACCTGTTAGTGTTAAAACAAGACTAGGGTTTACAGAGGTCGATGAATGGCGTGGTTGGCTCAGACACATTTTGGAGCAAGACATTGTGAATTTATCGATTCACCTTCGCACAAGAAAGGAAATGAGCCAGGTGGATGCGCATTGGGAGCTCATTCCTGAGATTAAGAAATTGCGTGATGAAGTAGCACCTGATACGCTTTTGACGATCAATGGTGATATTCCTGATCGTCAAACTGGTTTAAAGCTCGCTGAGCAGTATGGAGTGGACGGTGTGATGATTGGGCGTGGGATTTTCCATAACCCATTTGCTTTTGAAAAAGAGCCGAAAGAGCATACGAGTGATGAGCTGCTAGGTCTTTTAAGATTGCATCTTGATCTTCATGATCAATATTCTTCATTAGGTTTGCGACCATTTAAGGCACTGCATCGTTTCTTTAAGATTTATGTAAAAGGATTCAGAGGAGCGAGCTTCCTAAGAAACCAATTAATGAACACATCATCAACAGATGAAGTGCGTGCAATGCTAGATGAATTTGAAGCGAGAATTCAAGAACAATCATGATGAAAAAGAGGAGGGGAAGCAAGCCCTTCTCTTTTTTCTGTATTAATATAATTTAAATAGTGATGAAAATCCTTAATTTGTATTTAAAACCATTAATGTCCAAAGCGAGCCTCCGATATAATTATTGGAGGTGTTAGTATGTTCAAGTTTAAAAGAGGTGTTAAGCTTCCATGGAGAAGAGTAAAACAAATGTTAATTCCGTCTAAAAATTTATCTATTTTCCATGGACAACTGTGTATCTATTTTTTCTTGATAACTATAGTTGGGCTTATGATTAATCAGTCTCTATATGAATACAGTCTGTTTTTCTTTAGTAGTATTTTATCTATATCTTTTGCACATTGGAGTTTTTCTTATTTAAGTTTTCTAAAATTCAAAAAAGATCCTTTGTACTTTAAAGTGGTTAAACAAAAGGACTATCCCCACCAATATTCTGAGATTAATGATGTGTTGGATAGAATTGATGAAATTGAAGTTTCTGTTTTGAAATGGGCTAAAGAAAATGATGATCAGAACACTTTAGCAAAATTAAAAACACTCAATCTATATCACAGAGTGAGTTCGGGAAGAAAGGACTTAGATTTTTTATATCATTCACTAATAGTAGTTATTTTAGGAGTAATAACGTCAGTAATTTTTAATTCTAATATTATGACTAATTATAAAGAACACATAATTGAGCGATACTCCTTAGTCAACGAGTATGTGATTTACTATACGAATGCTGGGATTATATTTTATTTTGTAGTAACTGTAGCCCTCTTTTTCTTGAAAGAAAAACATCTGATGAACAGGAAGACTGAATTATATGAAAATATATTAGATAAAGTAATTAGTAAACTTGAGGATAAACAAAGTAAATGAAATTCTGTGAAATCTCATATTGATGTTTATATTAATGTGAATTTAACCCCCCTGTTGTTAGCAGGGGGGCAAACTATTACTCCGCACTCTCCTCAACATCACGGCTATCTTCTGTTTCACCAATATAAATAGGACCGTTTGCATGGTCGATTCGGATTGGCCATTCGTATGGGACTTGCAGGCGTCGTGCGATGGCTCTCCAAAATTTTGCAGAATCAAATTCTAGTTCTTGAAAGTCTTTAAGCAATTCTTTATAAGAAGAACCATCAAATTGAATGTACGAGTCTTGCAGACGCATAAAGGCGTAATGTCTCACTTCTAATGCTGCCGCAGCTTCCATTTCTTCTTCTGTTGCTTCGCCAATGATTGTTCCTGCGGGTGGAAGCATGTCGTATACGTTAAATTCCTCTTCTTCTTCGTGTGCTGCATTGTGCTGTTGATCTGACATTTTTTTCACTCCTTCTAGTCTTCATCAAGCTTTTATTCGTGCTTACTTCTATTATCGGAAGGAAATGCGAAATGTGGAATGAAAAAAGAAGCAGATCCACAATACTTGCTTTTTCTTCTCGAATCTTTTATGATCAATTACAGATATAAAAGGTCTACAATAGATAGAAAGGAATGTTTCTATGAAATATTCTAAAGCGACCAACTATGCGCTTCATACGATGGTATTTTTAACACTTGCACCAAAGGGGAAAGCAATAGGCGTTGAGCCTCTCGCCAAGATGCAAGATCTTTCACCCACTTATTTATCCAAAATTTTAACAAAGCTTGTGAAGGCGGGATTAATTGAATCAACACCTGGCGCAAAAGGCGGTTACACCATTCTGAAAAAGAAAGAGGACATTTCGTTTTTAGACGTCATTCAGGCGGTAGAAGGACAAACCCATTTATTTCGTTGTTCCTTAGCACATGATTCTTTCATGTCTCATGATGACTGTTTGATTGAACAAGTCATGCAGGATGTTGAAACAAAAATGCAGGAGACGTTAAGTCAAAAGCGGTTAGTTGATATTGCAAGCCAAATAGAGCAGACAGAAAAAAATCCATTTTTCAAGATGTGATTTTTTTGAATAAATTATAGATATTAAGAGTCTTTAAAGTCTTGGATAAAAAGGAGAGATTTATATGTTATTAGATTGTGCCATTATCGGAGGCGGACCAGCCGGATTAAGTGCAGCACTTGTTGTGGGAAGGGGAAGAAAACAGGTGATAGTATTCGATGACGAGATGCCGAGAAATCGAGTGACTCAGGAATCACATGGATTTATTACAAACGATGGAATGACACCGTTTGAGATCAGACAAGCAGGAGAAGCGGATCTCCAAAACTACCCCAATATCCAAATCAAACGAAGCACAATTGTGGAGATACAAAATCATGAGGACAACTTCGCGTTACTGACACAAGAGGGAGAAAGATTCGAAGCGAAGAAAATCATATTGGCAACAGGACTTCAGGATATACTGCCAGAAATGAAGGGGATTAATGAAGTGTATGGAAAGACGTTGTTTAGCTGTCCTTTCTGCGATGGCTGGGAGCTGAAGGACAAGCCACTTGCCCTGATTGCAGAGAACCAGCGTGCTTTGCATATGGCGAAACTTCTTTCCAATTGGACAAAGGATTTGATTGTGTTTACAAATGGACAGCAAGTGTTAGCTGAAGAGGAGAAAGCACTGTTATCAGCACATTCTATTCAAGTTATTGATGTGCCAATTGTAGCGATCCATCATGACAATGGTCAGCTACGCTCTCTTCAGCTTGCAAATGGAGAGATAGTGATAAGAGAAGGCGGATTTGTCGCAAGTGATTTCAAGCAGTCAACCCCTTTTGCTGAAAAACTAGGCTGTCAAATGACGAAAAATGGGGGCATTGAAGCAGATATTCTTGGGCGTACAACCGTCAGCGGTATTTTTGCATGTGGTGATAATTTAGGCGGGCCTGCTCAGCTTGTTCTTGCAGCAGCAGCCGGAAGTCAGGCAGGAATGGGCGTGATTCATGAACTTGTGCAGGAAGAGTTTCAACAAAAAACATCTCTGTAAAAAGAGATGTTCAGCGATGAGCGATTTTCCGTTTTGCTAAGACGTGAGCAGTCCATTCAAAAAGTGCGTAGATGACAAAGAAGATTAGGATCCAGCTACTGACATCGACCCATACATTGGTGATTTGAATGATGTTCGCCTGATCAAGTCCAGTCTGTATCCACATCGTGATCAATGCGGTGAGGAACACCTGTAAAAACCATTTTTTCAATTGGCCACACCTCCATCTCTTTCTATCATATAAGAAATGACAGTTTATTTCCAATTGAATTTCCATTAGTTTCAACGGTAAAATAAGAAATAAAACCAATGGAAGGACATGAGATGAGCGATCAAACCAATCGTTTTTTAAAAAGTCATTTTCCTGAACTTGTCCTCACACCGCCTCTTTTTTATAAGTGGCCTTTTGGTCTTCGCTTTGAAGTGGCAGATTGGTCATTAGGAGAAGAATCGGTTGTATTAGAAAAAGCAGGCAATCGGGCTTTGAAAATCGTTAGATATGCTTTTGATCCAGAAGACGATATTCTACTTGTCACGGATGTCTATACGCAGCATGAACATGAATTAACGAGGCAAAAGCTCCTTGTTTATCAAAAATATGCCGACCGACAAGTGCGTCACCGATTGCGTCACGAGCGTTTGACCTATATACAACCAAAACAAGAAGAAACAATGAAAATAGAGAGATTTACACTCAAGTGTCAGCTGCAAGATATTCGATTGCGCCCGCTTCTACAAGCCATATGCGAAGAGGATTTCTACAAACCGAATCAAATCTTGAAAGGAAAGCTTGGTTATGACATTTATCTCATCAATCTCTCAAAACAGATGATTTTCCACTTATATGATGATCGAGGCTGTGATCTTATTGCGGCAGATCCAGAACATCTGCGTCCAGTTTATGAAGGTTTAAAGCACTGGCTATTAGACTATGACCGTGCTCAGATGGATCGGTTGTTTGCCGGGAAATAAGAAAAACCGCACTTTTCACAAGTGCGGCTTCTTTTTATGCTTCTACTTTATTGAAAAACTGTGGTAAGTAGTCTTTGTGTGCTTCTAGCATTTCATCTAGGATGCTTTTTGCAATGGCATCTGATGGGACGAGCGGATTGATGGTCATGGCGACAAGTGCTGTGTTGTAGTCGCCTGTCACGGCTGCTTCAGCGGCTACACGTTCAAAGGATTTAATTTGAGAAATAAGTCCTTTGACAGCAACCGGCATTTCACCAACAGCGATTGGTTTTGGGCCGTCTTTTGTGATGACACAGTTCAGTTCAACGGCAGAATCATTTGGAATGTCACTGATGGCGCCATTGTTGATTGTGTTTACAGGCTGAATGTCGTGCTTGTCGTTATAAATGGATGCGATTAAGTTACATGCTGCATCACTGTAATAAGCACCGCCTCGTTTTTCAAGCTGTGGCGGCTTAATATCAAGATCAGGATCTTTGTAAAGTTCGAACAGGTCATTTTCTAGTGCACGGACGACTTCTGCACGAGTTCCTTCATTTTCTGCTGCTTTCTTCTCTTCAGCCAGCATATCACTTGTTTTGTAATAGTAGCGGTGGTATGGACAAGGAATCACACCAAGCCCTTTTAAGAAATCTGCATCCCACGGAATCGCTTGAATGTTGTTCATGGACATGGTGGAGTTTGGATCTGCCATGTCTTCGATCACTTGATCCATGATGCTTTTGCCATCTAAGAACACATTCAGTCCAAAGACCATATGGTTTAATCCAGCAAAGCTGACTTCGACTCTGCTTGCGTCGACATCAAGTCCTTTGGCGATGCCCATGCGAATGCCGATTGGTACGTTACATAAGCCGACGACTTTGCGGTGGTTTGAATAGCGAAGTACGGCTTCTGTGACCATACCAGCTGGATTTGTGAAATTCACAAGCCAAGCATCCGGGCATAATTCTTCAATATCTTTCACAATCTCAAGAATGACAGGGATGGTGCGCAGACCCTTGAATAGACCGCCTGGACCGTTTGTTTCTTGACCAATGACATCATATTTTAAAGGAATACGTTCATCCTTCATACGTGCTTCCAGTAATCCGACGCGGAATTGTGTTGTGACGAAATCAGCGTCTACCAGTGCTTTCCGGCGATCTAAAGTTAAATGAACCTCGATTGGAAGTCCCGCTTTTTTCACCATGCGTTTTGCAAGATTTCCGACGATCTCAAGCTTTTCTTTACCTGCTTCGATATCGACGAGCCAAAGTTCGCTAATTGGAAATTCCTCGTACCGTTTAATAAATCCTTCGACAAGTTCTGGTGTATAGCTTGATCCTCCGCCGATTGTGACAACCTTTAATCCTTTTGCCATGTTCTGCACCTCCGAATAATGTAACGCACAATGTTATAATAGAGTGAATCAATCTTTTATCATTTGTTTGTACATCTATAGCTTATCGTGAGAGTACCTTGTGCGTAAACGGTTTCAGCGTCTTTAGGCAAGGGTGCCCTATTTAGAGATTTGTTACATAAAAGAAACGTGTTGTGTCATGTTGTTGGAGAAAGGGGAAGTCAGATGTTTTCAAGTGAGGTCATTTCCAGCTTTAATGAACTAGAAAGCGCTTTATACCGATACATTATGGAAAACAGTGAAAAAGTCGTCTATATGAGAATTCGTGATTTGGCAGATGCCGCACATATATCGACCTCATCTGTCCTTCGCTTTTGTCGAAAAGTGAATTGTGAAGGATTTTCAGAATTTAAGGTGAAGCTCAAAATGTATTTAGAAGCAGAACAAACACCTTCTTTGAAAAGCACGCAGCATTTCTTGTATGAATTTATCGAACGGACACTTAAAGGAGATTTTGAGGAGAAGATTAAAGAGGCAGCGAAGCTCATTGCGGATGCAAAGAATGTGCTGTTTATTGGGACGGGCAGTTCTGGTATTTTGGCGCAGTATGGGGCAAGGTACTTTTCAAGTCTGGAGAAATTTTCGTTTTACATCAATGATCCGTTTTTCCCGATGAATATGCAGTATTTAGACAATAGTGTCACCATTGTGCTGTCGGTATCGGGAGAGAACAGTATTACGATTGATCATATTTCGAAACTAAAAAGAGAAGGCAGCACGATCATTAGTATTACAAACAATCAGCACTGTACAATTTCTCGTATTTCTGACTTAAATATTGCTTATTACGTCACAGACGAACGAGTCCATAGAGCCAACATCACCACACAGACACCCGTTGTGTATATCCTAGAAGCAATGGCGCGTGACATGTTTGCGATGTTAAAAGAAAAGTAAAAGAGTCGCTGCCTTAAACAGTGGCTCTTTTTTTCTGCATCATGAAGGTGGTGATGGCAATGCTTGAGCAGATGAGTACAAACAGTCCGCCTAACAAATACACAAATCTCGCTCCGAATGTATCCGCAATTAATCCAACAAAGAAAATAGATAAACTGACAGACATAGAAGAGAGAACGTATTGAGCCGAATACACCTTTGATAACTCATGGACTGGCGTTTCCGTTTGGAGGATGGTTTGCTGCGAAACATCCCGAATTTGATAGGCAGGCCCCATTAAAATACAGAGCAGCAATGCAAGCCATGGCAGGCTGTTTAGCGAAAATAGGATCGTCAGCACTGCATAAATAAAAGAGCCCGCTGCCATAAAGAGGAGAAGTTGTTTTTGAATCAACTGACTTAGCCATGCAGCCATGAGTCCGCCTATAATGGCACCTATATAATATGCGGCATTGATATATCCCCACCATTCCGCACCTTCATTTAAAACAAGTGTGACAAAGGCAAGCGTAACCGGTCCGACCCACAAAGCACCTGCAATATTTTCACTAACATCCATGAAAGTCAGGATGCGAACCGTTTTGTTTGTCCAAATGATCTTCCAGCCATCCTTGAACCCGTTCATCTTATTTTCTTTTTGAACCGTGTCTTCTTGCTTGAGTAGAGGAAAAACAGGGATGATCAATAGATAGGACAACACAATCATGAAACAAGAGGCCCACATTAAATAAAATGGACCAATCAACAGGACGAGCATTCCAGTAAACGAATAGCCGGCGATTTGAACAGATTGATAAAAAACGGAGGCTGTACTGTTCGCTTTCACAAGCTGATTTGCTGATACAAGCATCGGCATGATGGCCTGTAATAAAGGGCTGATGAACCCGCCTGTGATGGAAATCAATACGAACGCACTAAACAGCCAGATCAGGTGCTGCTGAAAGAAATCAAATTGGGTCGTGAATACGACGAGCATTCCAATACGTAAAAGAGGGACCCATTTCAATAGACGCTTGGCTTGAAAGAGTTCTGTCAAAACAGGAGAGAGGAGCCCAGCCAATAGCTGACATAGTGTTCTTATGAGCGGAAATACAGCCGCATAGGCGACAGATTGTGTATCTTGATAAATAACCAATGTGACTGTCATCAAAAATAGAATATCACTTAGCATGAGAAGGCTTTTACTGCCTGTATAAAACCAAAACTTATTTCCCATATCCAACCGACTCCTTTTCAAAAACAAGTTCAGTATAGCATGTTGGCGAAGTGTGCAGAGGTTTTCCATTGAAAAATACATCTTAAGGATGAGAGGATTGTGATAAGCTAAATGAAAGAACATCGTAAGGAAAGGGGTTCAATCCATTGAAAAAATTACCAGCACATGACTTTTTGGACAAGTATGGCATCCCGTATGACATCAAAACATTTTCTGCCGACACAGAGAAGGGCGCAGCGAATGTAGCGGCTGCTCTTGGTTTTAGAGAAAGACAAATGATCAAGACATTGATCTTTGAAACAGGGGAAGGGGAGCAGCTGCTTGTAATGGTGGGTGCTGACCAGCACATCAAATCAGGGAAACTAAAGAAAGCCGCAGGCTCTCGCAATATCAAAATGGCTTCACCAGACACAGTGCTTGAAGTGACGGGCTATCGGATTGGCTCGATTCCGCCATTTTGTTGGCAGCCTGAAGGGTTCCGCACGATTATCGAAGCATCGCTATTAGAAGAAGAGATATTAGGCGTTGGAGCGGGAGAATGGGGAAATGAAATCCTCATCACACCAGAACAATTAGTGATAGCCTCAAAAGCGGTCCCATTTGATCTTGTTCAGCCATCCGAGTAGAAAAAGTGCCTGTTTTTGAAGCAGGCACTTTTTTAATTGGAGGCAGGTGCTATAAAGGGTCCGATGTCTTTCATTTGCAGAAAAGCATTCACCGTCCTATTTTCCTCAAGGTCATTCGCCCGTTTGCAGACCACAACAGGTCTGATAATGTCAATTCCTTCGATATACACGCGCCCAATCTCTCCACGTTCTAAGCTTCGCTGAACAGCGTCACGAGGAACAAGGGTGATGCCATAGCCAGCTTTGATCATTTGAATGGCTTCGTGGACACCACTGAATTGTAAATCAACGGTCGGTTTTTTAATTCCTTTAGCGGTAAAAAGGGAAAAAAGCTTGTCTCTCGTCGAACTGCCTTCTTCTCGCATTAAAAAGGGTTCGTGGCTTAGGCGTTCTAGGGGGACGGTTTGTCCATTTAACGGATGATCCACAGGCACGATAAAGTCATAACTTAAATCAGTTAAGTGAGAGGTGTGAAGATCTTCGTGGTGCAGATCCTCTATTACGGCGATCGCCACATCTGATTGATATTGAAGCAGGCTTTCGATCACTTGAGCGGAGTTTCCGCTTTTTAATTCAATATCTGTCTGTGGCGATGCTGTTTTAAAAGAGGCAAGCCAATCAGGCAGTAAAAAGTTAAGTGGTACGTAGGTAGAAGCAATTCTGAGTCTTCCTTTTTTTCCGTTTTGCAGAAGAGTAATCTGATATTCTACTTCTTTTTCCGCCTCGAATACTTGCCGGGCATATGGATACAGGATCTTCCCCATCTCCGTCAGGGTAATCCCCCGGCCGTTTCGTTTGAAAAGACGAAAGCCGATCTCTCGTTCAATGCTTCGTAATTGTGCTGTCACAGCCGGCTGCGTCAAAGACAGCACGTCTGCCGTTTGTGTGACACTTTTTGTTTCGGCTACCTTTGCAAAAATACGGAGGGCATGTAAATTCATCTTTGCACCGCCTATCAATTATTTTGATGATTCAATCAAAAACATTCATTAGATTTATTATAAGGTATCCCTTATCGTAAAGGTAGCGAAGGGGGAAGAAAAAATGGATCGTCGTCAAAAGCAAGTGGTGTCAATTGCACTCATCACAGCATTTGCCCTTATTGGGGATTCAATGCTCTATATTGTTCTCCCGGTCTATTGGAAAGAGATTGGTTTATCATCCATTTGGGAGGTGGGGTTACTGCTGTCTATCAACCGATTCATTCGTATCCCGCTAGCACCTGTCGTATGGTGGCTTTATCGATATATTCCAATGAAGACCGGTGTACTGATCGCAATATTGATCGCGTCAGTGACCACGATATTATATGGTATGAGTGGATTTTGGCTGCTATTGATTTGCCGCTGTGCATGGGGTCTCGCTTGGACGTTACTCCGTATGAGTGGGATGAGGGTCCTAGCTGAAATGGACGAAGGCTCACAAGGACATTTGACGGGTCTTTATAATGGGCTTTACCGGCTTGGCAGTTTATTTGGCATGTTATTTGGGGGAATCCTTGCCAGCTTGATCGGTTTTCAGTCCATGACGCTTGTCTTTGGCTTACTCACATTAATGGGCTGCATTTTTTATGTATCGTTGGATGAAATTGAAAAGAGAGAAGGCACGCAGGTGTATCATGGCATCAAACAGAAGTGGTTTACACGAGATGTGGTAAAAGTACTGATAACAGGCATGCTGATCGCACTGATCATCCAAGGTTTATTCGCATCCACCCTGAGTCATGTCATTGAAGCAAAGATTGCCCAAGATGAATTGACTCTGTTTGGCTTTGTCATCGGAGCTTCGGCTTTAAGCGGTGTTATTCAAGCACTCAGGTGGGGATGGGAACCATTTCTCGCACCGAGAATGGGCAAATGGTTTGATCGTCTTGTGATGAAGGAACGAATGTTATGCTGGATGTTTCTTTCATTTGGAGGGCTCAGTTTTCTTGTGATCATGTTGAAGGTAAGCGGCTGGTTCCTATTGATGCTGCTTTTGATTCAACTAATGGCAACAATTGTCACAACGTTCACCGATACACTTGCCTTTCAAAAAGCTTCTGCTCAAACAGATAAGAACCGCTTTCTCGCCAGCTATTCTTTTGTTCAAGATATGGGGGCTGCTTTAGGACCTTTGTGTGGGTATACGTTGATCCAGTTTTTCGGAACAAACAGCGTCTTTTGGCTGATGCTTATCTTAAGTTTAATGCTCGTCAGCATGTGGATAAAAAGCGGGCAGCATGTTTCTTCTAGTGCAGTGTAAAAAATAAAGCGTTATATAAAAAACTGCCTCATGCAGCTGATCGCAGGAGGCAGTCATATTCTCTTATTCTAAGTCTGAATCATAGGCTTTTTGCGTCAGCTGGCTGACGACCTCTTTCAAGCCATTGGGTTTATGGAATTCAACAGGTGTGCTTCCTTTTTCAAATACAATTTGATCTGCTTCAACGAGCACGACATATCGATTGTTGACCTTTGCAATATGAATCGAGTGGCCGAAGTCGGCTAAAAGCCCTTTGATTTCTGTTTCGCCTAGACGCATCTTCATTGTGATGTCAGGGGTTTGTTCCACAATGTGTGAGGCCGCTAATGTGACCTGCTCTGTATCGAGGCGCTCCCTAATCTCCCGTTTTTCACTTGCTTCCCATATTTCAAGGTCCTCTTCAAATTGTTTTAATTCTTCACTTTCATCCTGTAATGTTTCAAATACGTGTTCCTGCACCATATTCATGACCTGTGATTTCATGATTTCAGGCATTGATTCTCCGTATTCGACGAATTTTAGAAAGTCTTCAAAATAACGAGCGTGGGAGGATTGGTGAATTTTCACTTCGGCATCTTCTGTCATGCCTTCTTCTGGCATAAACGGGTATTGAATCGATTTCATGTTTTTTGTTGTAATCGCCATTTCTACTTTTTTGATCAAGGTAGATGTATCAGCAATAGAAGCGACTTTCTGTTCAAAATCGCATTTCATGATAAAGACAAAAGAGTCATCGAAATACTTTTTAGGAACCGCAGATGCAACCAAAAACACGCCGCCTCTGACAGCACTTGTATCTAAATAGGTGCGAACAAATTGTTCACTGCATTCATTAAATACTTCTTTTGTATCTGCAAATCTCGTCTGATGAAATAAATTGTAGTTTGGATTTGAATCGAGTTCATGGCCGGGTTCGACAATGAAACGTCCGATTTTAGTCGGTACTTGCTCAGACTTAGGGTGTCTGTCCACTTTTCGTTTGACGATTTTTTTTAGCTCACCGTCTAGAAAGTCCTTCAGCTCACTTTGTTCAAATTCTTCTTGGTTTAATGTTTGGTAATGTTTAAACCGTTTATTTGCTTGTTCCTCTTTGCCTTCTACTTCAACCACATAGAATGATAGGAAACGTATCGTAAAATCCACTGATTGGTCACCACTTTTTCTTCTTTGGATATGTTGAGTATAGAAAAAGGAGTGAAAATCGTCAACGAATGGAGAAATATCGTGTCATTATTTCCCGAGAAATGTTTCGTGAAAAACGCTTGATAATAATTATCATTCTTGATAGAATGATAAAAGAAAAGAAGGAACCTGCCAGTTCCTTCATCTCAGAAAATCATGTATTATTTTGTTTCAAATGTTTCGCAATCCGTTTCAGCATTGCGAGTCACGTCAGTCATTGTGCTTTTACCAATTTTAATGGTAGAAGCTGTACAGCTGTTGTCAGCCCAAAAACGGCAAGAGTTCACTTCACAAAGTACATTTTGTGCCATGGGAATTCACCTCCGTGATTCATATTAAGAATGAAGCAAGCTGCCACTTGAGTTCATTCAATCTAGTAGTCTCTTTATCGAAAGAGGCTGTTTGTGCTGTATATGCACATGTTTATCATACCATCTACCCTGAAAATATACAATTTAAACTTTGAAAGAGCGAGAATACAAATCTCGCTCTTTTTTGTTTGTAAAAATAGTTAAATGCTAGGTGGCACCCTCTCTTATTCCAACATATGAATAGAGTAGATTCAAAACCTGATGTCGGACAAAGTATAAGGGTACATGTACTGATTTTCCGCATGAAGATAGGGTTTTCAATCAAAAATTTTCATAGAGAGATGAGGGGAGAAGATGAAAGCAGTCATTCTCTGCGGAGGAAAGGGAACGAGAATGAGTGAGGTCACACAAGCGCTTCCTAAACCACTTGCTATGATCGGAGATCGGCCTATTCTATGGCATATTATGAAAATCTATCAGTATTACGGTGTAGACGAGTTTATCTTATTGCTTGGATATAAAGGAGAGAAAATCAAAGAGTATTTTCTCAACTACGACTGGCGGCATCACAGCATGCAGCTGGATATGTCGACAGGGGAAATGAAGCTTTTAGGGAATTCGGAGAATTGGAAAATCACCTTTTTAGATACGGGTGAGAATACGATGACAGGCGGGCGGTTAAAGCAGGTACAGGATTATATTGGTGATGAGACATTTATGATGACGTACGGTGACGGACTTGCCAATATCAATATGTTTCATTTGCTCAAGCGCCATCAAGAGCTTGGAGCAGCTGCCACTGTCACAGGAATTGAAAAGAAATCACAGTACGGCACGCTGAAGGTGTATAACGGGATGGCACAATCCTTCTCTGAGAAGACAGACAGTATCGGGATGATCAATGGAGGATTTTTTGTGTTGTCTCCAAAGGTTTTTGATTATTTAACAGATGATGATCAGTGCGTCTTTGAAGCAGAGCCTCTTCAGAACTTGGCGAATGATGGCGAGCTTGCAGTCTATGAGCACCACGGATTTTGGACAGCAATTGATACGTATAAAAACTTGAAAGAAATCAACGGCATGTGGACTGAAGGAAAACAACCATGGAAGGTTTGGTGACAGCATGAGCGGATTTTGGAATGGGAAAAACGTATTTGTGACCGGGTGTACGGGATTGTTAGGGAGTTACCTCGTCAAGGAATTGATAGATCAAGGAGCAAACGTAACAGGGCTTGTACGTGATCAGGTGCCAAGATCGAACTTATATCAAGGCAGTCAATTTGAAAAGATGAATGTCGTCCAAGGCGCACTTGAGGACATGCAAACGATAGAACGTGCGTTAGGAGAATATGAGATTGATACGGTCTTTCATTTGGCCGCCCAAGCGATTGTTGGGGTCGCAAATCGTCACCCGGTCTCTACATTTGAAGCCAATATTTTAGGAACATGGAATGTGCTGGAGGCATGCAGAAGGCAGCCGCTTATCAAACGAGTGATTGTGGCATCGAGTGATAAAGCATACGGGGATCAAGAGCAGCTTCCTTATGATGAAGACATGCCGCTTAACGGCAAGCATCCATATGATGTGTCAAAAAGCTGTGCAGATTTAATTTCTCACACGTACTACAACACATATGGTCTTCCGGTTTGTATTACGCGCTGCGGTAATTTATATGGAGGCGGGGATTTGAATTTTAACCGAATCATTCCGCAAACCATCCAGCTTGTGTTAGAGGGAAAGGCGCCAGAAATTAGAAGTGACGGAACCTTTATCCGTGATTATTTCTATATTGAAGATGCGGTCAAGGCTTATTTACTGCTAGCTGAAAAAATGGAGGAAAAAGGGCTTGCAGGAGAAGCCTTTAATTTTAGTAATGAAATTCAGCTGACCGTGCTTGAGCTCGTTGATAAAATCTTAAAGGCGATGGGCAGTGAACTGAAGCCGCGTATTTTAAATCAAGGAACGCATGAGATTAAGCATCAATATTTATCAGCAGAAAAGGCGAGAAAGCTGCTTGATTGGAAGCCTGATTACTCCATTGATGAAGGGTTAGAAAAGACAATTGAATGGTATCGCGAATTCTTTCAAAAATAGAGGTGTATACAGATGAACAGCATATATTGTACGGTTCTATCAAGTGGAAGACTTTATCAAGCCATTGCGTTTTTCTTATCGTTGAAGCAAGTAGAAGATGATGCTGTCATCAAGACGTTATGTATGGATGATGCTGCATTTGATTTGCTTCATCAAATGAATTTCAAGCATGTCGATCTTGTTCATGTGCGTGAGCTTGAAACGCCGGAGCTTCTAGAGATCAAAAAGGAACGAAATGATTCGGAATATTGCTGGACATTAAAACCGATTTGGATTGAGTGGCTATTTAAGCAGGGCCAGGCGGAGGAAGTGACGTATCTTGATGCGGATTTGTTCTTTTATGAGCGTCCACAAGTGATTTTTCAAAATCAGCCTGATGCGTCTGTGCTGCTATCAAGAGGGGATATTGTCATTCCAAGCTTTGATCCAGAGGAAGTGAAGATGCTTCAGAAGCTTTTAGGGCGTTATAACTCAGGCTTCCTGCATTTTAAAGGAGATGAAGCCGGCCGAAAGTGCCTTAGCTGGTGGAAAGAAGAATGTCTAAAGGAATGCAAAAATGCGCCTGGAGAAGGAAAATTTGGCGATCAAGGGTATTTGGATCATATGCCGATGCTGTTTGAAAAAGTAGAAGATATTCAAACAAAGGGTGTGAATATTGGTCACTGGAATTATGGCCAGCATTCTTATCAGGAAGAGAATGGACGTATTTTGCTTGAGGATGGAAGCCCACTCATTTGCTATCATTTCAGTGGTTTTCGGATCTTAAGCAAAGATGATATGCAGCAAATCCATGAAAAAGGAAGAGATGATTTGCCATTTTTCCAAGAAGCCTATCGAGAAGTGCTGCGTCATGTGATTGAATCGGTAGAACAAGTCAATCCGATGTTTAACGGCTATGCCAAACTGGAGGAGGATGGCGCATGAATGAAAAGCCGAAGGTCAGCGTCATTATTCCGAGTTATAATGCGAAAGAGCGTTTAGAAGGGAGCCTCTTTTCCTTAACGCTTCAGGAAACCGATATTCCATTTGAGGTCATTGTTGCTGATAATGGGTCAACGGACGGCACGATGGAAATGCTCGAAAACATTGAGGTGAACTTTCCATTCAAAAAGGTGCGTATTCCTGTCAATCAAGGAATTGCCAAGGGGCGCAATCATGCCATTCGTGAGGCAGAGGGAGACCTCTTAATATTCCATGACAGCGATATGTTGGCAGAGCCCCAATTTATTCAAAAGCACGCAGAGGCACATGCTGATCATGAGGACCGTGTCATTTGCGGTGTATGCTGGAAGCGAATCTACCGTTATTTTTACACCGGTTTTGATAAAGATCATGTGAAACGATTAAAAAAACAAGGGCTGTATCAGCGGAAAATGAAAGACAAAACGTCTCTTGTGTCGATGGAGGAAATAAAAAACGGAGCATTTCTAGAGAGAAGCTTCGACTTGCAGTCCGAATTTATTGATATTCTGAAAGACATTTTAAACACGTACGACTATGATTTAAGTTCTTATCAATTGCCGTGGCGATTTTTTATCACAAATAACTCTTCCGTCAAGCGAAAGCATGTCATGGAACTAGGGATGTTTGATGAAAAAATCGTTCGATACGGGTTTGAGGATTATGATTTAGGCATTCGTCTGCATCAGCTTGGCCTCTCATTTGAGTTGCGTGAGGATATTTTAAGTGTGCATCAGGAACATCCAAGTAATTTAACGTCATTCGATGACATCAAATATAACATTTTGTATATGTGCGAGAAGTACAACAATATTGATTCGATTGATGTTCATTTGGCTTTCTCTGGTCCGTTTTCTCATACCGTGACAAATGATATCGTGAAAGACATTCGCCAGCTGCGTAAGAATGCAGCATATGATGATCTGCTTGCTTATTTTTTGGAGCTGCTTCATATGATCACAGAGCGGAATGTGGGCATTAAACGTGATCAAAAGGACGTGCTGACGGCAAAGCATTTCCCTTTGAAACAGCTGTCAGAGGCGGCCCAGCTTGCCAAGCAGGAACATGGATGCACGGTGCTGGTAGAAGCCATTCAAGGGCTCACAAAAGAGCTGCTGCATGTTGACTTGTTCCAAGTGGATGTGTTGTAGATGGCATCCTATCATTTCACAACCATTGTGTCGAATACCCATGTATTTAAGCTGCTGGCGCTGATTCATTCACTTGAGCAGACGGCTCAATCATACAAACTTTCTGTCTTATGTGCTGATCCTTTGGCTTACAAGGTGTTAAGTCAGTTTCCTCATCCACATGTCCAATATGAACAGCTTGAAGATGTGGAAGATGATTCGCTGCGAAAAGCAAAGGCGGATCGTACGTTCCATGAGTATTGCTGGACGCTTAAGCCTGCGTTTCTACTCAAAATTCTTGAGTCCTCTGATGCAGATTATCTCGCTCATTTGGATACGGATTTGTATTTTTATCATGATCCAGAGGCGATATTTGCAGAAAATCCACTCGCTCATGTATTTTTGACAGATCATATGAATTCCAAGCGATTCTATCGTTATTACGAGTTGTCTGGCCGCTTTAATACTGGGTTTGTAGGCTGTCGTAACACAGATATTGCCAAACAGGCAGTCACGCAGTGGAAAGAGAACTGCATTGCGCACTGTACAGTAGAAATGGATACGGAAAAAAAGACATATGGTGATCAGCGGTATGTTGAAAGATGGGTCGATGATTTTGAGGGTGTCCATGTGGTGGCATCTAAAGGTGCCAATGCAGCAATTTGGAATATTGAAAACTATAAGCTTTCCGTTGTGAAAGGAGATATGTATCTCGACGAATGTCCACTGCTGTTCTATCATTTTTCTGCCTTTACGATCATTGATGAAAAAAACTTTAATCTGAATTGGTATTACTATATGACAGAACACACTCTTGTGGATCATTTGTATATTCCGTATGCGGATTTGATTCATCTGAAAATTAAACAGGTGCAAAAGGTCTTTCCAGACTTTCAGCAGGGGTTTATTGCAAAGAAGCATGTTCCTGACACGCATTTTTATAAGATATGAAAAAACCGCTCATTTATTGAGCGGTTTTTACCTTTTATGATTCATTCCATTTCGCTATGGTCTGATCGCTTGGCAGTAAAAAGGCTAGGATGCCTAATATCGGTAAAAAGGCGACACCGATCATGGTAGGCGTTAAACCGACTGCATCAATTAATGAGCCGAGGGCAACGGATCCGATCGCTCCCATACCAAACGCAAGCCCAACAGTTAAACCAGACATTGTGCCAATTTTCCCGGGAAATAGTTCTTGGGCATAGACCACGGTGACAGAGAAGCTTGAAGTCAGAATGACCCCAATAAGTCCAAGTAAAACATAAGCAACAACCGGTCCGGCAAATGGGAGAAGTAGGGCAAGCGGAAAGGATGCTAATAAGGAAATTAAAATCACGGTTTTCTTGCCGAAGCGGTCTGCAAGCGGTCCGCCTAAAAATGTCCCAATCGCACCTAATATAAGAAATAAGAAAATATAAGTTTGTGATTCTTTAATCGTCAAACCATATTGTTCAATCGCATAAAACGCATAGAAATTCGAGATCGCATTTCCATACCAAGAACGTGCGAAAATAAGAAAGACGATAATGCCAAGTGCTGTGAGCGCTGATTTGCGGTGAAGTTCAGATCTTGCTGCTTTTGCAGGCGCTTTTTTCGCTTGTGCTCGAATGGTTTGAAGTCTTCCTGCGTACCATCTTGAAATATAAAGAAGGAAACCGACAGCAATCATTCCAACAATCGTAAACCAAGCCACACCTGGCTGACCGAGAGGGACGAGCATGAATGCAGCGATTAGCGGAGCAAAGGCTTGACCTGTATTTCCACCGACTTGATAGATGGATTGAGCAAGACCCCGTCTAGGACCAGCTGCCATGTTGGCAACCCGTGAGCCCTCTGGATGGAAAATCGCAGAGCCGAGTCCAATAAAGACGACGCACAGTAGGATGGTTGCAAATGATGGCGCAAACGCAAGGCCGAGAATGCCGACAGCACTTGAAAATAATGCGATAGGCAGTGCATAGGGCATCGGCCGTTTATCTGTGTACCACCCGATCGCAGGCTGCATGACAGAGGAGACCATATTTAATGTAAAGGCGATTAGCCCTAATTGAGTAAAGGTCAGCCCCATTGAGCGTTCTAAAATAGGGAACATGGCAGGAATCACGGCTTGCAATGTGTCGTTGAGCATATGGCAAATACCAATAATCAATAAAATAGGATAAACCGTTGAACCGGTGACCGCTTTTTGAGGTTTATTCTTTGTTTGAGCAGCAATAGCCAATGAGACTTCCTCCTTTCATTCAACTTGTTTCTTTTTTTCATTCTCCTCATTTTATTCATAAGGTGAACTATAAAACAATAGCAAATTGTCATGATTTAGAAAAAAAGAGACACATGCGCTTGATGGAGCGTGTGTCTCTAAAGGGTTATTTATAGAAAGAAGCGATGACAGGCTTCATTTTTTGAATGACAAGTCCACTGCCTCCACGGTTTTTCACACCTTCAATCATGCCGACGAGGACGTAATCTTCTTTTTTAGGATTAAACGCAAGTAAAAATCCATTTTCAGTACCGTCTGTCGCACCTTGTTTGCTCTTGAGTTCCGCTGTTCCCGTTTTAGCGGCTATATCAGCCCCTTTTATTTGCAACGAGTGAGCGGTTCCGTTTGAATTGGTGACGACTTGAGTCAGTGCGTCCTTCACCGTATTTGCAGTATCTTCTTTGATGATCTGTTTTGGTGATGCTGTTTTTTCATCCTGAATGACTCGAGGGTACACAAGCTTTCCTCCTGTTGCAAATGGAGAATAGGCATGTACTTGTTCAATTGGTGACATGAGTAATTCTCCTTGGCCATATGCTGAGTCGGCAAGTAAGATGTCTGATTTGATTCCGTCGTTAGACACTTGTGCCGGTTTCATTGTAAACGGCATGTTTAAATCATCACCAAACCCAAATGTTTTCACTTTTTTCTCGTAAGTATCTTTGCCGATTTCAAGGGCTTCCTGTCCAAAATAAATATTATCTGAGTACACGAGGGCATCGACCATATTGACTTGTTCTTTGTCATGAACCCGTGTAATGCGATAATTTCCCCAAGATTGATCCTTCTGCCATTTCAGTCCATGAATGGTGCGTACTTTATTAGGTTTTGTGACACCTGTTTCCAGTCCAATCGCTGCTGTAATGGTTTTGAAAGTAGATCCTGGTGCATATCTGCTCGCATATCGAGCTTGGAATGGGAGATCAGGATTTTCACTGTATGCTTGATATTGTTTAGGCGTGATCCCGTTGGTCATTAAATTGACATCGTAAGAAGGGGTGCTAACAAGCGCTAATAAATCACCTGATGATGGGTTCATAATGGTGACAGCCCCTTTTTCACCTTTCAGCTGTTGATAGGCTTTTTTCTGTAAAGATGCATCAATGGTCAGCTTGACTGTTTTTCCGTCTTTTCGGTCTGTTTTTTGTAATGTTTCTTCAATACCTGTTTCATCATGGATAATGAGGATGCTTCCGCCATCTTGTCCTCTTAAGTTCTTGTCAAATGTGAATTCAAGGCCGGTTTTGCCGATGATTTGATCCGCCTTTAAAGCTGGATTTCTTTTGATATCATCCGCATTTGCTTTTCCCACATAGCCTGTCAGATGGGCAGCGGCTTCGTTATATGGATAGTAGCGCATTTCCTTCGTTTGATAGGTGACGCCATTTATGTCTTTTGGAATCGGCTTTTGCTCTAACATAGACTTTAGCGGGACAAATGTGTCATCTGTAACCCATGCTTGTTTCAGCTGATTTTGAATCAGCTCTTCATCTATATCAAAAGCGCTGCTGATTTTTTTGATGTTGCTTTCTTTTTCCGTGCCTGTCCCGAGTTTTCCAGGGATGATGCCAAGTGCGTGTCCACCAGTTGTTTCGGCTAACGTGCGCCCTTTTCGATCTACAATATTTCCGCGTACCGCAGGATCCGTTGTCACTTTGATGGTGTCACCCGTTTCCATTTGCGGGAAGATGAGATTTGGTTTCCAGTCTACTTTCCACTCGTTATCCTCTTCGGAGAGAACGCCCTTGTAAGAGAGTTTGTTCAGTTTTCCAAGTGACGTTTTCATCGTGACTTCATAGGTGAATTGATACCCATTTCCTTTGTCCTGTTTTTCTACGTTGACGTTTGAGACGTTTAGATCACTTGCACCAATGCCGCTAAAGATCTTATCGTATTTTTCGGCAAGTTGTTTTTTAGAAAAGTCACTGGCTTTCAGAGAGCCACTTGTGACCTCATCTGCCAGTTTCGTGAATTCTTTTTTCTCCAGATGTTTCGTAAAGGATTCAGCGGCTTTCAGCGCCTCTTTTTCTTTTGAGAAAAGCGTTTCTTTTAAGAAAAAGAGAGCAGCAGCAATCGCGATGATGCTAAGAAGGGGAATGATGACTTTTTTCTGTTTCCAAAATGATTTTCGTTGATCTGTATACAATGAAAACACCTCAATTTTTGATTAGATCCTCTATAGTTTACAGTTACTGTGTAGGATTTGTATAGTTTCTCCTATGAAAATAGACCAAGACATGAAGTGGAAATATGAATTAAGACACAGTTGCTGCTGAAGAATCTCTTCATTTTTTCTTATGATTTAAAGGATTTTTTATGTGATCATAGAATGTGAAAAATTAGAAAAATTTTAAAAGCGTTTTCATGAAGGGGGAATTGTGATCGTTTATAAAAAAGTGAATCTAACTGGACTTGTTCTTGGACCGATCTTCTTTTTGCTTATTTTTTTGCTCATTCCAGAAAGTGAATTGACCTATGCAGCGAGAGTGGTACTTGGCATCACAGCATGGACTGCGACATGGTGGGTCACAGAAGCTTTGCCTATACCGGCTACCTCTTTATTGCCCATCATCCTTTTGCCAACACTTGGCGGGCTATCGATGGAGCAAACATCAAGAGCTTATGGAGACCCGATTGTTTTTATGTACATGGGCGGATTTATGATTGCCATTGCCATTGAAAAATGGAATTTACATAGAAGAATGGCCTTACATATTTTAAACATCATTGGCACAAGAAGTGACCGCATTGTATTAGGGGTTATGATGGCAACGGCTTTTCTATCTATGTGGATTTCAAATGCAGCCACAGCACTGATGATGCTGCCTGTAGCACTGGCTGTGATTAAAGAGGTGAAGGCGAACGATATTTTGTCAGGTGCATCTCTTGACCGATTCAGTAAAAGCATCCTATTATCGGTCGCTTATTCAGCCTCTATTGGCGGACTGGCGACACTCGTTGGGTCTGTACCAAATGCTGTTTTTGCGGCGATGTCAAAAAAGCTGTTAGATCGAGAAATTATGTTTTTTGAATGGTTTTTGTTTGGTTTTCCGGTGGCGGCTGTTCTGCTCATTCTCTTATTTCTGTATTTGACCAAGATACAGTTTAAGGTAGAGCACACAGGGGAAATGGGAGCAGCGTTTATACGGAAGGGTTTAGAGGATTTAGGCAAAATGAAACAAGAAGAAAAATGGGTTTTTGCTATTTTTCTTATGACGGCTTTTTTATGGATTTTTAAAATCTTTTTGTTTGGCGGGCTTCCTGTCTCGGATACGTCGATCGCAATTTTTGGGGCGATGCTGTTATTTCTCATTCCAGCGACAAATGGAGAGAGAATACTAGAATGGCAGGATATGAAGCAGTTGCCATGGGGGCTTTTGCTTTTGTTTGGAGGCGGGCTTTCGCTCGCTACAGGATTTGCGGAAACGAATCTAACAGGATGGATCGGGGAAAATTTACAGCATTTAAATGGGCTGTCTTACCTCATGCTGCTAATTATTTTAACGGCTTCAATTTTATTTATGACCGAAATTATGTCTAATACAGCAGTTGCGAACATGATCATTCCAATTACAGTAGGGCTTGGACTTGCAATTGGCATGGAGCCGTATGGCTTAATGGCTGCGGCTGCGTTAGCTTCCTCATGTGCATTTATGCTGCCAATCTCCACACCGCCAAATGCGGCTGTCTTTAGTGCAGATGTGCTGAAAATATCTGATATGGTCAAGGCTGGCTTTTGGCTAAATGTGATCAGTATTGTAGCGATTGTGCTTGCGGTTTATTTCTGGCTTCCGGTCGTGCTGAGATGAAGACTTTGATCGAATGGAGACTTTTGGTGTTTTTGTTTCTTTTGGCTTCGGTACTGAAGCTGCCTTTTTGAGGTGCGGGTCCTTTGGCGTGTAATAGGTGGCTCCAATGTTGAGTCTGCCTTTAAGCTGATCAATGGAAAGCTCACCAAACTCTAAATGGTAGTCAATTTTGTCCACATGCAGTGATTCAATGTGAATGTGCGTATCCTCAGAGACAGGCGGAGCAGGTGCAGACATTTTCTGCTCAAGAGCGGTGAGTCTTTTTTCCAGCTCGACGACAGAGGGGGATGGACTGGCTTCGGTTTTTTTTAAGAGTGAGTGAATGAAATGTTTCAAGTGGACCACAACCTTTTCTTTCGCCTTGCTCTAGTCTATGGAAAAGCTGCCCGGTATATACTTATAGAGATACATGAAAGGGGAGAAGGGCATGCTGCCTACACGCATTCAGATTACCCATATGAAGACGAATACGATTGGTACAGGGTCCTCGATGACATTCGGCTCAACGATCGTACGAAATCACTGCTCGACGATCAAAAGAAACAATGGTTTTGGTGAACAAAATGCCGATAGAGTGATCACGATCTTGCCGATTGAAACGATTGATGATCGTGATCTAATAGACGCAGTCAGTATCAATATTCGTCATCTATGATTATCGCAGTTGCTTTTCCTTCATCCTTTTGCAGGCGAATGTATAGCACGCCGTCTTTAAAGGCCGCATTCATTTGACCAAGAATCATATCTGGGAGCCGAATTTTTCTTTCAAACGGACCATACTTTCCTTGTTTTTGGCGAAAATCCTGTTCGTTAAAAAAGGAAAAACGCTGTCCTTTCACAACCAAATATTCACCATATGAAAGCACCTGAACATCTTCCTTCCGGTAGCCAGGCAGATAAATTAAGTACTGAAATTCAGTAGGGGTTTCCACAATGTCGACTGGTGGAAACGATGCATCTGTTCCTCGCTGATCTTGCTGCGAGAATGTAAATGGAGACGGACCATTTGCCATAAAGGGAGATCTTTGCTCATCATCGAATATCATTTTCCAAAAATCATCTCCATGCATTTGCTGGGCAATGTCCATCCACTGCTTCATTTTTTCGAAGTCCATGTGAAGACCTCCTGTTAACATACTTGATGGGTGCTCGCATATACCTATAAAAAGGAGGTTTATCTGTGGTTCAACCAACTCCGTATATCAATATTAATATTTTCATGTTAAAAATTAATTCCTTTGAAAATGCGTCGGCGGTGAATGTCGGACAAAATTTGTTAGCAGAGTGGCAAAACTCAGATAAAAAAAATCAGGGGTACGGACAGAATTTTGGAGATGCTAGCGGTTTTGTCGGAACAAAGAGCCATGTAGATGATCGAGATCAAGTGGACTCACCTGCCTCTTTTTCGCCAGCAGCTAAACCTATTCCAAGGAAGTGATGTGTGATGTTATTCTCACCCTCAGTCGTCAATGTCGGTGCTTTTAAAATCAATGCAATGGATCGGGGGGCATCACTGACGCTAGGGCCTTATCAGCAGATCGATTATTTTCTCTCGATGAAATTGAACCAAGGTTTTGGTGAGGACAATGGAGATTGTTCACCGCTTGTCATTCCGATTTCAAGCGTACTCGATCCAGATATGGTGGACTCGAATTCAGTGAAAAACAGTGTGATTTAAACAAAAAAAGAGACCGGGATTCCCCGTGTCTCTTTTCTATTGTGTTTGATTCAGATGGCTTTTGCGTCTTGCGTAGGTAAAATACACAACGACACCAATGGCTACCCAGATGAGGAAGGCTCGCCATGTCTCCCATTTCAGTGTGGCAGCCAAGATCATACAAATGACCGCACTAATGATGGGAAGAACAGGAACAAAGGGTACTTTAAACGCTGTTTTCATATTCGGATGTTTTTTCCGGAGTATGATCACAGCGATCGAGATCACCGTAAAGGCCGCAAGTGTACCGATGCTGACTAAATTAGCAAGTGTTGATAAGTTGACGAAACCAACGATACATGCCGCAACAGCGCCTGTCAGCCAAGTGTTGGCAACCGGTGTCTTCGATTTTGGATGAACGTTTGAAAAGATTTTTGGCATGAGTCCATCTCGGCTCATGGCAAAGGTTAAACGAACCTGAGCGTAGACAAGTGCAATTAACACGGTCGTAATCCCAATAATAGCACCTGCCGATATAATACCAGCGACACTATTCAGTCCAACCACTTGTAAAGCAAAAGCGACAGGGTCACTGACATTCAGTTTCGTATAGTGAACCATGCCGGTTAAGACAAAGGATACCCCGATGTATAAAATTGTACAAACACCGAGCGCGCCAATAATTCCGATTGGCATCGCTTTTTGCGGGTTTTTGACTTCTTCTGATGCATTAGCGATTGCATCAAATCCAAGGTAAGCAAAAAAGACAGTTGCCGCTCCAGCAATCACGCCATGGAAGCCCATTGGCATAAAAGGTGTCCAATTTTCAGGTTTAACGTAAGCAAAGCCTGAAATGATAAAGAGGAGGACAATGGCAATTTTGATGAGCACAATGATGTTATTCAGCTTCGTGCTCTCTTTTACGCCTCTTGAGACAATAAAGGTAATGAGTAAAATAATGAGTGCGCCTGGCAGGTTGAAGATGGCCCCATCAGCGGCTCCGGGTGCAGCCGATAAAGCCTTCGGTATGTGCAGACCAAATCCACTGAGCAGTGATTGAAAATAGGATGACCATCCGCTTGCCACAGCAGAGAGCGCAACAACATATTCAAGCATTAAATCCCAGCCCATTAAAAAGGCGAGGAATTCTCCAAGTGTTGCGTAAGAATACGTATAGACACTTCCTGACACTGGAATGGACGAGGAAAATTCAGCATAGCAAAAAGCAGCAAGGGCGCATGCGATCGCAGCCAAAATAAAAGATATAATAATCGCAGGTCCCGCATCTTTCGCAGCCGCAACCCCCGTTATCACAAAAATTCCAGTCCCGACCACACAGCCAATGCCAAGCAAGATTAAATCAAATGTATTCAAAGAACGGCTCAGCCGCTTCGTTTGACTTTCAAGCATGAGCTGGTCGAGAGACTTTTTTCTAAATAAAGAACTCATGTTGACCTCCTAATGGATAAATCTTTTCGTAAGACGAATGTTAGTATATGCGTAAATGACAATTTAGTCAATTGGTTGAAAAACGCTTTAAATCACTAAAGTGTTAAATGTCACAAAAGTCTAATATGTATCAAAAGACATCCGCCGTCATTGACAGGCGGATGTGATAACAGGAGATTTACGTTTCTTCAGCAAATATTTTTTCATTGTACAGCACACTAGGATGGGTTGGGTAATGGGCTGAGGATGCAAGATGATGGGTTTTGGCTTGAGCCAAATCACCGAGCTGATAATAACAATAGCAAAGCTGAAGGTGAGGATACCATGTTTTATATTGTGTCAGTGTAAAGGCTGTTTCGATTTCAGGTGCCTTCAGTGCCTGCTCATACCAATAGATGGCCGCTTTGTATTTATTTTGTGCTTTGAAATGATCCCCAATCCGGCAGCAAAATTCTGGACGGGGCTGATCATATAAGAAGGATCTCAATAAGGAGGATAGGGCGGCTTCCTCAAAACCGACTGCATAATAGCAGTCAGCTAAATTTTGGCATGTGCGAATTTCATCCTCAATCCAGCATTGTTTTGTGGCTAAAAATTTGTGATAAAAGCGAATCGCCTTCACATGCTGCTTGTTATCTCGTAATTCATTGGCGAAGTAAAAGAGATCACGAGGCGTCATCTCTTCGCCTTTTGCAAGCATGTTTTCATAAATGCGCAGATTGCGTCCAGGCTCTCCAGCGGTTGTTTTCTTACGCTTTTGATGGGTGACGGCGATGTCAGCCGGTAAGATGTTGCCATACACTTGAAGGAATTCATGAACGGCACCATACCACTGAAAGTTCAAGGCACGCTTGACGAGCCGATTTCTTCTATATTTAAAATTCACCTGACCGTCTTCACTAAATCCAACGTGGTAAAACATCGAGACAGCATCTACTGCGGGATCAAGCGTCTGTTTGAGCTGAAGCAGTTTTTGCTGATCCTCTTCAAGCAGGACATCGTCGGCATCCAGCCATAAGATATACTCTTTTGTTGCATGGGAAAAAGCGAAATTGCGTGCTTTTGCAAAATGCTGGACCCATTCAAAGTCGAGTACCTTTGCTGAAAAGGAGTGAGCAATGTCCTTTGTTTGATCCGTTGATCCTGTATCAACAATGATCATCTCATCTACAATGTCTTGAACAGAAGACAGGCAGTCAGCCAAAACCTCCTCTTCATTTTTCACAATCATACATAAACTAATGGTTATCATCTTTAGATCACCTCTTCATAGTGTATCGAGCATCAAAAGGAAACATTCTTTTCAGCAGCGGGTTTTTTTAAAACTAGTTTTCTGCTACTGGCTGATTTAAAATAAAGGAAGAATCTATGTAAGGACTGATAAAATGAGTTTATTGAATGTAGAAGGATTATATAAAACCTATGGCGAAAAAACGCTGTTTGATCATATCTCTTTTCATATAGAACCAAAGGAACGCATCGGGTTAATTGGACCTAATGGAACAGGGAAGTCAACGCTTTTAAAAGTCATTGCAGGACTTGAATCATTTGAGGAAGGCGACATTACAAAGGCAGGGACACTTGATATCGAATTTCTTGAGCAAGATCCTGAAATGAGCGGAGATGAAACGATTCTCGACTATATTTTTTCAGGAACAGCACCAATGATTCAAACGATGAAAGCCTATGAACAGGCGCTGGCTGATTTAGAGCATGATCCACAAAACGAGGCAAAACAAGAAGCGCTTATGCGTATGCAAAATAAAATGGATCAGGACGACGCATGGGATGCGAACCTTTCGGCGAAAACGATTTTGACAAAGCTTGGTGTCAAAGATGTGAGCCGTTCTGTTCATGCGTTATCAGGCGGACAGAAAAAGCGTGTGGCGATCGCCAAAAACTTAATTCAGCCTGCGGGTTTGCTGATTTTAGATGAGCCGACAAACCATCTAGACAACGCAACCATTGAATGGCTTGAAGGATATTTGAGTCAATACAGCGGGGCTGTCATTCTTGTAACCCATGATCGTTATTTCTTAAACCGCGTCGCCAATCGGATTTATGAATTAAATCAGGGGCAGCTTTACACATATAAAGGAAATTATGAAGTCTTTTTAGAAAAAAGAGCGGAACGAGAAGCAGAAGCTCAAGTAAAAGAAACGAAACGTCAAAACCTGCTTAGACGTGAGCTTGCATGGTTGAGAAGAGGGGCCAAGGCTCGAACGACAAAGCAAAAAGCGCGTATCGGCAGAGTGGAAGAGCTAAAGGATCAAAAGGGACCTGATGCAAAAGGAGAGCTTGATTTTGCGATCGGTTCTCACCGGCTTGGAAAACAAGTGATTGAGGCAGAAGAGATCAGCATCACATTTGCTGGTCAAACCCTTGTGGATCAGTTCAGCGATTTAGTCGTGCCAGGTGATCGCATCGGATTTATCGGACCGAATGGAGTGGGCAAAACGACTTTACTCAATTGCCTGGCGGGTAAAATAGAACCGACGAACGGACAATTGACCATTGGACAAACAGTCCGCATTGGCTATTACACGCAGGACCATAATGAAATGAATGAAGAGCTGAATATCATTGATTACATCAAAGAAACAGCTGAAATTGTCAAAACGGCAGATGGCGTCATTGTGACAGCAGAGCAGATGTTGGAGAGATTTTTATTCCCTAGATCCATGCAGCGCACGTTTATCCGCAAGCTGTCAGGGGGAGAGCGCCGCAGATTGTATTTATTGAAGGTATTGATGGAAGAGCCGAATGTTCTCTTTTTAGATGAGCCGACGAATGATCTTGATACAGAGACGCTCAGCATTTTAGAGGATTATTTGGAGCAGTTCCCAGGCGTAGTCATCACCGTGTCGCATGATCGTTATTTCTTAGACCGAGTCGTCCATCGTCTGCTTGTGTTTGAAGGAAATGGACGCATTTCACACTTCCAGGGTGCTTACAGCGATTACATGGAGCAAGAAAAAGAACAGAAGCGAACAGAGACAAAACCTGCTGAAAAACCAGTAGAAGCTGCACCGAAAAAGAGGAAAAAACTATCCTATAAGGACCAGCTTGAATGGGATGGGATTGAAGATCGGATACAAGCACTAGAGGACAAACACCAGCAGCTCGAAGCCAGCATTGCTGAGGCTGGCAGTGATTTTGGGAAAATTCAAGAGCTGATGGACAAGCAAAAAGCCGTCGCTGAAGAATTAGAACATGCGATGGATCGCTGGACAGAACTGTCGATGATGATTGAGGAATTAGAAAGTAATGAAAAATAAAGGCTGTTAAAAAAACTGTAGAGACATTCTACAGTTTTTTTTGATAAGAACATTTGGCATAAGCATCGTGCTGATGAATGGATTCTTCATTTCGGCACTCAATTTGAAACCCTTTGATCCAGTTTTGTTCATATAGCTCTGCTGCAATTAATCTCGCAACATCCTCTACAAAACGTGGATTTTCATAGGCCTCTTCTGTCACTTGTTTTTCATCTGGTCTTTTGAGTACAGGGTAAAGAGGCGCACTCGCATTAGACTCGATGATCTGCAGTAGATCTGCTTTCATGTCATCAGGGAGTTGACCTTGTTCAAACAGCTCTACCTGAATCGATACAGTGCCGCGCTGATTATGTGCGCCGTATTCACTGATTTCTTTTGAACAAGGACATAACGTTGTCACCTGAGCAGTGCAGCCAATATGACAAATCCATCCGTTTTCTTCATGAAAGTGGATGTCATATTGCACGTCTGCATGCATCAAACCGGACTTTCTGCTGATGGGACTCTTTTTTTCCATGTACCACGGAAAGGAAACTTGAATCGAGGCAGATGGCTGATTCATTTGCTTGGCAAGCTGTGCCGTCAATTCTTTTAAGGAATCCACATCAACCGGCTTTCCGCTCTCATAAAATGAGTGAAGCTGCTCGGTGAGACGGCTCATATGAATGCCTTTTTGATGAGCTTGCAAATATGTACTCAGCGTAAAATCAGCGGAAGAGGTTTGGTGCTGTGGAGCCGTTTTAGACAAAATATGTACAGGGTACGACACACGGCAAATTCCGACCTGTTCCAGATCAAAATAAAAGTCCTGTTCGGTTTGTTGGATGTCTATCATGTCCTCTTTTTGACAAGGTTTTGTTCTAGCGCTTGGCGGGACAGAACCGAATTGGGCGTGTCGTTCTTTTTTGGATGGAAATGAACGCATAGGGTACCTCCTTTAAAACGTAATGATTACTATTTATTCTGCATCAAACCACAATAGAAATCAAGTGATCAAACATTAACGTTTACGTTAAGGTCATAAAGGTGTATAATAAAACATGAATTGATGAGCAGGAGGCACTGGTGATGGAATGGATGAAAATTGATCAAGTGGCGAAAAGAAGCGGTCTGACGAAACGGACCATTCGTTTCTATGAAGAGATTGGTTTATTATCAGCACCAAAGCGGACAGAGGGCGGTGTCAGACTTTACTCAGAGGATGACATGGAAGAACTGGAGAAAGTGATGCAGGCCAAAGAAGTACTTGGCTTTTCTTTACAAGAGCTTCAATCGTTTATGGAAATAGGAAAACAGTTAGAGCTGAATAAAGAAGGCTACTTGCTGTCACTTGACCCGAAGGAACGATTAGAGAAACTGTTAGATATTGATGCGCAGCTGACTGTGCAGCATCAATTGATTACAAAAAAGCTAGAAACGATTCAATCCTTTAAAAAGGATCTTGAAATGATGAAAGAAAGAGCGGCTCATGCCATTGAGCAATTACAAAAATAAACACCTCAGCGTGTTTATTTCAGCGTGTAGACAAACCCTCGCATTCTTTGTCAGTCCTGCGTGCTGGTGCTCACGAATGTCAAATTCGCTCCGCTCCAGTACTCGTCCTTCCTAGACTGCAAAGGTTTTCTATCACGCTGAAAAAGAAGACAAAGAGCTAAAATAAAGTTCATTTTAGCTCTTTGTCAACAAAATAAAATAAACACCTCAGCGTGTTTATTTTATTTTGTTAAACAACTGTAGGAAAGGTTCTGATGGAATGAAGGAAGAAGAAGTATTGAAACAGCGTACGAGTTTGCTTAGACAGCCAAAGGCCGTCTGGGCGGTGGCCTTTGCTTGTGTGATTTCATTTATGGGAATAGGGCTTGTAGACCCGATTTTGCCAGCCATTGCATCGCAATTACATGCATCTCCAAGTCAGGTGTCTCTTTTATTTACGAGCTATTTGCTTGTCACCGGCTTTGTGATGTTTTTTACCGGTTTTATTTCTAGTCGTATTGGTGCCAAATGGACGTTATTATTAGGACTCATCTTTATTATTGTCTTTTCTGCTTTAGGCGGTACTTCTTCAACCATTAATGAATTAATTGGTTTTAGAGGCGGATGGGGCATTGGGAATGCCTTATTTATTTCAACGGCATTATCAGTCATTGTCGGTGTGTCTGTTGGAGGAAGTGCGAAAGCCATCATTTTATATGAGGCGGCACTAGGTCTTGGGATTTCTGTCGGGCCGCTCCTTGGTGGTGAGCTTGGAACGATCTCTTGGCGCGGGCCATTCTTTGGTGTGGCAGTGTTAATGCTCGTTGCTCTTTTAGCCATTACCTTTATGCTTCCACCTATGCAAAAGCCGCAGAAAAAGGTGAAGTTATTTGAAGCTGTTGGAGCCTTGAAATATAAGGGGCTTTTAACGATGGCATCTGCTGCTTTCTTATATAATTTTGGATTCTTTGTTCTTCTAGCTTATTCGCCATTTGTGCTTCATCTTGATGAGCATGGTCTTGGCTATGTCTTTTTTGGATGGGGATTATTTTTGGCTGTGACATCTGTCTTCTCAGCGCCGGTCATTCATCGCAAATTGGGGACATTGACAGCTCTTGTTGTTCTCTTTGCTTCGTTTGCTGTGATTTTATTCGGCATTGGAATATGGACATCACATGTGGTCGTGGTCATTTGCGGTATTGTGATTGCTGGGGGCATCCTCGGCATGATCAATACGGTGCTGACGACGGCTGTGATGGGATCAGCTCCTGTTGAGCGTTCAATTGCATCATCTTCATACAGTGCTGTACGATTTATTGGTGGTGCGATTGCGCCTTGGATTGCGGGAGTTCTCGCTGAAACTTACACAGCAAGTACCCCTTATTATGTAGGGGCGGGTGTTGTTCTCTTAGGAATGGTCATCCTGCTTCTTGGCCGTAAGCATTTGGTGAATATCCAGGCAGGTCATTAATAGAAAAAAGCCTTATATCTGCAAACGATATAAGGCTTTTTTGTCTTTATAATACTTTGGTTGTCCAGGATTCGCAATTCCAAGTTTCGGTTGCCACATCTTGATAAAATTCAGGTTCGTGGGAAATCAATAAGATGCTGCCTTTATATTCTTTTAACGCGCGTTTTAGTTCTTCTTTTGCATCGACATCTAAGTGGTTTGTCGGCTCATCGAGAACAAGCAAATTGGTTTCTTCGTTAATGAGCTTGCAAAGGCGGACCTTCGCTTTTTCACCACCACTTAAAACAGACACACGGCTTTCAATATGTTTTGTCGTTAAACCGCATTTGGCAAGGGCAGCTCTGACTTCATATTGTGTGTACGATGGGAAGGTGCTCCACACCTCTTCGATACAAGTGTTGCTGTTTTGCTCTTTTACTTCTTGTTCAAAGTAGCCAATATGCAGGAATTCTCCGCGTTCCACCTCACCAGAAATGGGGGAAATTTCTCCAAGCAGGCTTCGGAGCAGTGTCGTTTTTCCGATACCGTTGGCACCGTATAACGCAATTTTTTGCCCGCGTTCCATTTTTAAATTCAATGGACGAGAGAGCGGTTCGTCATACCCAATGACTAAATCTTTCGTTTCAAAAATTAATTTCCCTGATGTACGTGCAGGTTTAAAGTGGAATTCTGGTTTTGGTTTTTCTGCCGCTAATTCAATCATGTCCATCTTATCCAGTTTCTTTTGACGAGACATCGCCATATTTCTTGTGCTGACACGTGCTTTATTTCTCGCGACAAAATCCTTTAATTCAGCCACTTCCTGCTGCTGCCTTTTATACGCTGCCTCTAGTTGCTGCTTTTTGACTTCGTAAACTTGTTTAAATTGATCATAATCACCAACGTATCGCGTGAGTTCTTGATTTTCGACATGATAAATCAAGTTAATGACACTGTTTAGGAACGGAATATCATGTGAAATGAGGATAAACGCATTTTCATATTCCTGCAAATAGCGCTTCAGCCACTCAATATGCTGTTCATCTAAATAGTTGGTCGGCTCGTCAAGAAGAAGAATTTCAGGCTTCTCTAACAGCAATTTCGCAAGCAGTACTTTTGTCCGCTGTCCGCCGCTCAGCTCTGTCACATCACGATCGAGCCCGAGATCTGTTAACCCAAGACCTCTTGCAATTTCCTCTACCTTGGAATCAATGATATAAAAATCATTGTTCGTCAGGGCATCCTGAATGACGCCTACTTCTTCTAAAAGCTTTTCTAGCTCATCAGGATCTGCTTCACCCATTTTTTCGTAAATGTCATTCATTGCGGCTTCCATTGAGAATAAATAATGGAATGCATCTTGAAGGACTTCACGAATGGTTCTTCCTTTTTCAAGCACGGTATGCTGATCGAGGTAGCCGACACGGACATTTTTTGCCCATTCGACTTTTCCTGCATCTGGCTCAAGCTTGCCAGTAATAATATTCATAAACGTTGACTTTCCTTCACCGTTGGCGCCGATCAAGCCGACATGCTCGCCTTTTAATAACCGGAAGGAGACTTCGTGGAAAATGGCTCTGTCGCCAAAGCCATGACTTAAATCTTTAACAGATAATATCATTTTTTACACCTCAAATAGATTCAAAACGGCTAGTGCCTCTCATGATTATATCGAACTGTCCGGCTCGATAAAAGCATCAAAAGAAAAATTGCGTTTCAAAGCTGATTTTGAGATACTTAAGGATAGATTGAATGAGGATAAAGGAGATCAACATGACGGAAAATTGGGCATTTTTTAAAGAAGCAAAGCCATTTATTCAAAAGAACTTTGAAGCGGCTGGCTTTGAGAAGCCAACAGCGATACAAGAACAAACAGCAGAGTGGATTACGGAAAAACGCGATGTGATCGCAGAATCACCGACTGGAACAGGGAAGACACTTGCGTATGTTCTGCCGCTTTTAAATAAAATTGATGTGACTATCAAACACCCGCAAGTCTTAATCTTGGCACCTTCAAGAGAGCTTGTGATGCAAATTTTTGATGTCGTGCAAGAGTTCAAACAAGGTTCAGACATCAAAGCTATTTCCTTAATAGGCGGGGCAAATATCAAGAAGCAGCAGGAAAAGCTAAAAAAACACCCGAATATCGTGGTGGCGACACCGGGTCGCGTACAAGAGTTAATCAAAATCAAGAAACTGAAAATGCACGAAGTCAAAACGATTGTATTAGACGAAGCAGATCAACTTCTTGTCCCAGAGCATATGAAAACGATCCAAGCGATCATTAAATCCACATTAAAAGAAAGACAAATCCTTTGTTTTTCTGCAACATTGAAAGAAGAAACCGTTCAGCTGATCAAAGACATTGCATCTGAACCAGAGGTATTGAGAATTAGCAGAAGCCAAGAAGAAGCGCAGAAGGTAGGGCATTATTACCTGTTATGTGATCAGCGCGACAAGGTGAAATTACTGCAAAAGCTATCACGGCTTGAGGACATGCAGGCACTTGTCTTTGTGCGAGATATTACGAATTTGAGCATTTATGCAGAAAAATTAGCGTATCACCATGTCGACCTTGGTGTGCTTCACAGTGAAGCGAAAAAAGCAGAGCGTGCTGTCATCTTAAAGGCATTTGAACAGCGTGAATTCCCGCTCCTCCTTGCAACAGATATTGCAGCAAGAGGAATCGATATTGATGATCTGCCATATGTGATTCATGCAGATATGCCAAATGAAGAGGGTTACATCCACCGTTCAGGTAGAACCGGACGCGCAGGAAAAGAAGGCGCAGTCATCAGTCTTGTCACACCTCAAGAGCAATCAATGCTGAAAAAAATGGCGAAAAAGCTGAATCTTTCGCTTGAAGAAATTGTGTATAAGCAAGGCCAGCTGCACCTTGCGCCCAAGCAGGCATAAGAAAAGGACCCTCCATAATTGGCGGGTCCTTTTTGTGTTATGAAATTTTGACAAGTTGTTTTCCGACATTTTCCCCTTTGAATAGTCCAAGGAATGCATCTGGAATATGGTCAAAACCTTCGATAATGGTTTCTTTGTAAGTCAGTTTGTCTTCTTTTACCCATTGTGCGAGATCTTTTGCCGCCTCTTCAAAACGATCAGAGTAGTTGGCAACAATGAAGCCCTGCATTAATGCACTTGTTTTAATGAGTTTTGTTTGCACACGAGGGCCAATGTCTTCGCTTGCACTAATGTTATAAGAAGAAATGGCGCCGCAGACTGGAATACGTGCAAAACGGTTCAAATGATTCATCACAGCATCAGAGATGTCGCCGCCCACATTGTCAAAATACACATCGACACCGTTTGGACAGGCTTTTGCAATGGCGTCATCTAAATCATTTGTTGTTTTATAATTAATGGTTTCATCAAAGCCCAGTTCTTTTAAATAAGCCAGCTTATCATCAGATCCGGCAATTCCAACGACGTGGGCACCTTTGATTTTAGCAATCTGTCCGACAACAGAACCAACGGCACCTGCGGCTCCAGAAATGACAACCGTTTCGCCTTCTTTTGGCTGACCAATCGCAAGAAGTCCAAAATAGGCGGTTTGTCCTGGCATGCCCAAAATCCCTAAGTAATAAGATAACGGCGCAATGGATGGATCAATTTTTGTCAGAGACTCTGCTTTGGCAGTAGAATATTCCTGCCAGCCAAGGAATCCAAGTACAAAATCACCTTTCTCAAATTGAGGAGATTTGGACTCGACGACTTCTCCGACCACACCACCCTGGATCACTTCATTGAGTTTAAACGGAGGTGTATAGGATTTTGTATCTTGCATTCGTCCTCTCATGTAAGGATCTACAGACACATATTTTGTTTGAATCAAGACTTCGCCATCTTGCGGCGTTGGTATATCAACTGTTTCAAAATGAAAAACATCTTTAGTAGGTAACCCTTTTGGACGTTTTGCTAATTGAATTTGTTTTTGTTGACTCATGTCAAATCCTCCCTTTCACTTGCAACCTAGATTTACATTAACATGATGCTTCTTTTCGTTCAAAACATACGGTCTTTTCCAAGCACATACAAAAAAGCAGCCACCATCTAAAAGAAGGGGACTACTTTTTTTGAAGAGAGACAGAAAGGAGCGGCGGGAGACAACCAAACAGTTGATACTCATCCGCATCACGTTCTTTTAACAAATATTCATTTGCATTTTGCATGGAGGCTTTCATCATATCGTGCGTCACAAAAGGAAAAAGGATATTTAAATATGAGGACAACAGGTCTTGTGGATCTTGTTCGATTGACTCGATATCTCCAATGTTAATAATAATAGAAAAGAGATAATCGATGCAGATGTGAAAGTGCTGTTCAGCAAACAAAGTAAGCGGCTTTGCTTTTGATTCTTCAGGATTCCATTTTTGAAAAAGCTGTTTCACCAAATCACTGACAACCCATGCATTAAACTGCTGCTCAGCTGAAAAATAATACATCAGCTCCACCCCATTTCTAGCCTCCAGTATAAGAATTGTACAACAAATGACAAGGAATGAATACGATTTTTTCAGAAAATTTAGTCATTTTACAGTCTTTTTGTCAAAAATAAGTCCATAGACGCATGAAGTTCACAGAGTAAAAATGGATGTGCTGGAGGAAGGTTTAATGACAAAAGTGACGGGTAAAAGATTCGTAAGACGTTAAAGGAGGAATAATAAATGAAACCTGTTGTAAGAGAGTATTCAAATGATGAAACACTTCAAAGAGATGTGGAGCAATTAAAACAACTCGGTGTTGCAAGAGAGGACATTTATGTTCTGTCCCATGACGATGATCGAACTGAGCGTATTGCAAGCAACGCAGATGCCAATACGATAGGTCCAAAAGAAGTTGGACTCAAGCATGCGGTTGGAAACATCTTTAGCAAAAAGGGAGATGAACTCCGCAATAAGATTCACGAAATTGGTTTCTCAAAAGAAGAAGCTGAGACATTTGAAGAACATTTAGACGAAGGAAAAGTTCTTCTCTTTGTGACTGACCATGAAAAAGTGAAAAATTGGGCATAAACGCCATCGTAAAAAGCCTCTTACTTTTGTAAGAGGCTTTTTTCAGATTTTTGACAAAGGGCTAAAATGAACTTGATTTTAGTCCTTTGTCTTCTTTTCAGCGTGATAGAAAACCTTTGCAGTCTAGGAAGGACAGCTACTTGCGTGGAGCGAATTTGACATTCGTGAGCACCAGCACGCAGGACTGACAAAGAATGCGAGGGTTTGTCTACACGCTGAAAGCCTCTTACTTTTGTAAGGGGCTTTTTTTCATACTGCGATAATTAAAATCTACCATCTGTCTTTTTCACTATAATAAGACAGGTTAAAAAATTGGGATAAACAGTAAAATGTCTAATTGAAAATATAGAAATATCAAAGGATACCATCAAAAAAAAGAAAAAAGTAGTGAAAATATCACAAAAAACCATTCGGGAAATAATTATGATATCTTTATTTTTATCTCAAAATGAAATAAAAATCTTGTGTAATTTAGTAGATAAATTTCTTAGTTCTATTGGTTTAAGTTATATTTTTGTGTAGAAATAAGTGTTTTAAGGTCAAAAAACCACGAAATATACCTGTATTTTCAATTAGAAAATCATTCTAATGTTTAGGAAATAATTTGTTGACAAAATAATCTAAAAACAATATATTTGGCTTAATCAAGTCATTATGGAATTAGTTGTTAAATTTTTGATAGGTGGATTTCAGGATCAATTCTGTAAATGATGATGCATTAAGACCTAAGGGAGAGCGCTTCTGAGGCAGAGCGATACGGAAGAAATATCTATTAGACAAAAAAGAATAGATGAAAGATAGCTTAGAATAGTAGATTCGTCTTTCTACTATGCCTATTTCTCAATAATATTGTTCAAGGTATTCAGAGGATCATCATAAAGAAAGCGCTTTCTAAACGATGTTAAGGAGGTGAACCCATATGAAGAAAATGTATAACAAACTGAGGCGCTGTAACAGTTGAATGGCTGTGGTTGTATGTGAAGATGAGTGCTGAAAAAGAAGAGTGACATGTGGGATGCTTCTCTCCTTTTTCAGAAAACAGATTTCCTAAAAAATCCATCTTTCATTTTATCATAAGGCTTTTTGCTTGAAAACCACCTTTGTTAGGAAAGGTGATTGTGAATTGAAGGAGGTCACGTGATGAAAAAGGCTTTGTATCATGAAGACAGCGGGTTGTATTTAGAAAAAATGCGTATGGCTTTTCAAGAACACTATGAGCAAAGAACAGATATGTGGTCCACTGATCCATCGTTAACAGATGCTGCTGTGATGTCTCTGAAGGCATGGCGTTCCAGGGAAAAGGATGCACTTGCTTCTGTGCTGGATATCGGCTGCGGGAACGGCAGGGTTCTTGAACATTTACAAGGACTGTCGGCATATACCGGCATTGATCTTTATGAGCATGAGGAATGGCAAGGATTAAAGAAGAGAAAAGAGGTTCCTGTCCATTTTTATCATCAAGATTTTATGTCCTGGTCGATGAATCAAGGGCGCGAGCTGACGTTTGATCTGATTTTAGATCATGGCTGCTTTCACCATCAGCACCCTGATGACCACGAACGATACTTAAAGCAGATTTCCTCGCTGCTTCATGAAGGTGGTGTGTTTTCCCTTGTTGTATGGGGAGAAGAGTGGAAAACAGGCTTAATCGGAGAAGATGGACGCTTCCATTTTTCATTCTCAGATACTCAGCTTGGAGAAAAGATTTGTACATCAGGACTTGAGCTCGTTTCGATTACACCATTACAAGCGAAGGCTGGGATCAGCCAGCATCATGTCATTGCTGTCAAAATCTAGTGCAAAGGAGGATAAACGCGATGTTTGATGTGATGGTTCTTGGTGCATACCTAGGCGGGTGTCATGCTTCAATCAATGTAGCTGAATTGAAGTACGGACTATTCATCCAATCAAAGGGTACAACCGGATGACGTGCATTTGAAGAACCAGAGCTTCTAGTAAAGGAGAAAGCAGCTCGAAGCTAGCAGAGATATTCTTTTAGAGAAAGAGCATGTCAGTTTCCATTCAAGAATCATCCAATGGTGTTGCTCTCTTACAGAGAATACAGCGTATGAAGCTCGATTTCTGCTCCTTTGTACTGGACAAGTGACAGTCTAAAAAGAGTCTTTATGAAAGGTACTGATGGATGATTGGCATCGCACATCTATTCAGCCAGTATGACAGGAAATTTCTCCTGAGCCATGATTCTAGCTGGAACCGGTGCTCAGGATGCAAAGGGAGTGCATACACATATTCATCACGCCATCACTGCGCTGAGAGAGTTCAATGGGGTGCAGTGATGAATAGGGGGAGACAAATGAACAAGTTTGTAGCTGAACTACAATCAATGATTCATCATTTTACATTTCAAGAAAAACACTATTTGCTCGTGGGGCCAGTGAACCTGCCGATCTCTATTGAACATGAAGAAGTGCAGTTTACATGGTATGCCTTTGCGTCTGTAGAAGCTGATACAACGCCAACGGTTGAGTCTATTGTACAAATGAGTACCGAGCAGCAAACATTTTCCTCTTGTCTCCTTTTTGGCGACTTTGAAAATGAAGTGCCGCCGCTTGTGCGAATTCATAGTGTCTGCCAAACAGGGGATGTGTTTGGGTCACTGAAATGTGATTGCGGTCCACAGCTTGCATCATCGCTAAAAAAAATCACCGATTACGGAAAAGGCATGCTTGTGTATATGGCCAATCAAGAAGGGCGCTCTATTGGGTTAATGGCCAAAGCCTTCACGTATAAATTACAGGAAATGAAACTAGATACATTTGAGGCGAACAGGTTGATCGGCTGCGGAGATGATGATCGGCATTACGAGGAAGCAGCGGCTGTCTTGCACTATTTAAACAAAGGGAAACCATTGCATCTCTTAACCAATAATCCAGATAAAGTCGATTCCATTGCTGCTTACGGTCTTCCGGTTTTACGGTTTGATCATACGGTAGAAGCCTCTCTCTATAATGAAGCATATTTAAAGGCAAAAGCAGCATCAGGGCATATGGTCGATGAGAAGAAATTAATTAATCAGTAGATGAGTTTATTTAAAGAAGGCGGGAGAAAAGCGTGAAACCTGATATCAATTGGATTCAAATCCCAAGCGGCTATGCGACGATTGGAAGTAATGAAGAAGATATGAAAAAGGCATCAGAATTTTGGAAGGACAAACTTCTGAATCCAGCCTATGGCCGTGAGAAAAAATTTCAAAAATGGTTGTACAAAGAATTTCCATCTTATCAGCCGTATATGAGCGAATTTTTCATTTCAGATACGGTCGTCACAAATGAATGGTATCAAAGCTATTGCGACGAGACAGGAAAGCCTTATCCAGAGAGCTTGACGAACCTAGAACTTGGCGGGGGAAAAGACCATCCAGCTTGGGGCATGGACATCGAGGAAGCTTTCTCATTTTGTCAGTGGCTGAGCGGGAAGCTTGGATATGAGGTATCGATCCCTACTGAGGAAGAATGGGAATATGCTGCCCGGGGCAATACGAGACATCAATATCCTTGGGGAGATGAGTTTGACCCCTCTTATTGTAATACGCACGAATCAAATATTGAAAAAACGACACCTGTCCGTCATTACGAAAAAGGAAGATCTCTATTTGGACTATATGATATGGGTGGCAATGTCGAAGAATGGGTCAACACCAAGTATCACATATATGAAGGCGGAATTGAGGTTGTAGATGATTTAACCGAGACACTCGGCAGTGATTACTACATTTTAAAAGGTGGCTCCTTCGCAAGAGGCGGAGATTTATGCAGAGTCGCAAGAAGACACGGGAAACACCCAGACCCTGTTTTTCGATTTACTGGTTTTCGTGTAGTTACTCGTCAAAAACAACATATAAAGGTGGGAGTGTAAAACCATGCATAGAGGACCGATTACATCCGTTTTATCAACTCAGCATGACCAAATTGTCTACACAGGTGGCTATGACCGCTGTATTTATAAATGGGACCGTGCCACGGGAGAAGGAACATTTATTGGCAGTCACGAGCATATCATCAACTCTTTATCCCTTTCGGAAAATGGAACGTATTTAGCGAGTGCATCGTCAGACTATACCATTCAATTATATGATACTAGCACACATACAAGAATTCGTACGCTATATGGTCATGCGGATGATGTGGAAGCTGTCGCATTTGCAAAACAGGATACGCTTCTTGTATCGGTGTCCAGAGACAGAAGATGCTTAGTTTGGGATATTGAAACGGGAGCCATTTTAAGAGAATTTCATGGACATAGCAAGGATGTATTAGCTGTATGGATTCATGAGGATAAAGCTTATACAACTGGTGACGATGGCTATGTCCTTGTATGGCTCTATGAAACAGGAGAAATTGTAGGTGAAATTGGCCCGTTTGATTATGAGCTGGATACCATCAGCGGCAGCAATCAAAAAGAAGTATTCGCCCTTGGCAGAGATGATGGCACAGTTATCATTTATGATGCCGCTACATTACAGGAGAAAAAAATCATTAAAGCTCATTTACAAGGTGTGAAACGTGTGAATTTTTCACCGAGCGGTAACTACTTGCTTACAGCGGGTTATGACCATCTAATTAAGCTGTGGAATTATGAAACCGGTGATTTAATTGATACGTTGCTGCCTCATAAATATCAATGGGAGCGCTCGCTTGTTTGGACAGAAGACGAGCAAGCCATTTTAGGAGCCAGCTTTGGGAAAACGTATTGTGAATGGTCCATTCAAGAAGGAAAAGTGATCTCTGATGAGCAGGAATTGGCGACACCTTCTATTAATGATATTGCGTTGACTGAAGCGGGTGATATTATCACTGCATCAGATGACGGAAAATTCAGAAAGAATGGAATCGAAATCGCAAAATCAACAGGTGTTCTCACAAATGGAGTGGCTGTTGCACGGGATGGAAGCTATTATGCATGGGGCGATCATGCGAGTCAGGTGCATATTGTACACGAGTCATTGCAGCAAATGGTCTCTTTTGATCTCAACACAGGTCCTGTCAATAGTGTGTATTTCCATGAGGAGGATCGTCAATTTTATATTGGCACTTATGGCGGTTATGTGCATGTCATTTCGACAGAACACTTAAAGGAAATCGGCCGTTCTAAAGCACATGATTGCGCAGTCAAAGCATTAAAGGTAGAAGGAGATCATATCATCACAGCGGCAGTTGAAGGAACCATCTGTCTTCTCGATAAAAAGAGTTTGTCCTTAACAGCAGAATATATCGGGGCGACAGAGCTGTTAAATGATGTATTTATTGATAGCAAAAGAGATCGTATTGCCATTGTCAGCCGTGATAAAAACGTCCGATTGTTTGATTTGCATACAGGCAGAATTTTAAATCAGCACAACGAGCATCAATATTCCATTAAATCCATCACTGTGACAGACTCTGGCTATATTGTGAGCGGAGACTATTGGGGGTATATTGTGGTCTGGAATCCAGAGCTAGATGTCAATACAGGTCCGATTCGAATTGCTAAGAATGGTATTAGTGCCATTAGACAACTAGGAAATGATGTGTATGCAAGCTCATATGACGGTGGTATTTATCATATTCGAGAAGATGGCACACATACGGAAGTACTGCGCTTATTTGAACAATTTCCGAAAGAAGTAATCTCTCATTAAGAAAAAGAATGTAAGCGGGGGATTCTCATGATAAGTGTTTGCAAGGAACATATGAAAAAAGGTCTGACTGTACTCAATTGTCCGCATGTGCTCCTCATTAATAAATATGAATGTCGCAAATGCTGTTTTTGTAAACAACGAGCATCATATAAACTGTTTTATTCCTTGCCTTACTATGATCGATCTGAAAAGAAACGGCTTGAGAAAGTATAGCACATGAGAATAGAACTCCTTCATTTTCTGAAGGAGTTCTTTCCCTTGAGAGAAGAAAGGAGCCCGAGATGAAAGACGATGTTTTTTATATGAAGCTGGCGATTGCCAACGCGAAGGCGATGAAAGGACAAACCTCACCCAATCCGCTTGTTGGTGCAGTGATTGTTCAGAGCGGTGAGATTGTTGGGATTGGTGCGCACATGAAGGCTGGCGAACCTCATGCTGAAATTCATGCGCTGCAAATGGCAGGAGAAAAGGCGAAGGGAGCTGACATGTATGTGACACTCGAACCTTGTACACATCACGGAAAAACAGGCCCTTGCACCGAAGCGATCATTAGCAGTGGTGTGAAGAAAGTGTTGATTGCCACTCAAGATCCGAATCCGGTTGTTGCAGGAAAAGGAATTGCCTTTTTGAAAAAGGCTGGAATTGAAGTGGAGCAAGGTATATGTAAACACGAAGCAGATCGTTTAAATGCTCCTTTTTTTCATTTGATGCAAACAAACCTTCCTTATGTCATCTTAAAATCAGCTATTTCGATAGATGGGAAAATTGCCACGGCTGATCAAGAAAGCAAATGGATCACTGGAATAGAAGCGAGAACAGAAGTGCAGCGCTTACGTCAAGAAGTAGATGCGGTGCTGACAGGAGTGGAAACGATTATTCAAGATGATGCCGGCTTAATTGTAAAGGATTCATTCAACCATCAGCCCATTCGTGTCATTTTAGATTCAACATTAAGGATACCGCTTCATGCCAAATGCTTAACAGATCATAGGGCAGAAACCATAATTTGTACATCACAAGATTATGATCATCAAAAGTATCAACAGTTGATACAAAAAGGTCATCAAGTATTTGTCACAAGCGGAGAACACCGGACAGATCTTCAGGATGTGTTACACCTGTTGAAGAAGCGCTCTGTGATGTCAGTGCTTGTAGAGGCAGGGGGCAGTGTGAGTGCGTCATTTTTAGAAGCATCACTTGTGAACGAAGCTGTTATCTATATGGCACCTTTATTAATCGGAGGGAAAGATGCACCTACTTTTTTTGAAGGAGAAGGTGTGAAAAAACTAAAAAAGGCGATCCGTCCAGCGGATATTGAATATAGTATGGTAGGAAAAGATTTAAAAATGACGATGACATTTTAACGATGGAGAGAGGTCCTTGCACGTAGAGTGCAAGGCCTTTCAAATTTTTTGATAAAAATAAAATTGTACATACACCTTTATCGATCATGATGAATACGATGGATGGGGGTGATTCTATGAGAAAATGTAGACAATGCGGAAAGATATACCCAACTCATTCGACCGACCACTACCAAAAAGGAAGCTGGTATGATGCGTATAAGGATGATGGCTGGGAATGTGATAGTTGTAAGAAAGGTAAATCAGACAAACCAAGGAAACCAGTAAAAAATCCATGCTGTGGAAAAGATCCTTGTGTGTGTGTCATTCAAGGACCGCCAGGGGGAAGAGGAAGGAGAGGCCCAGCAGGTCCGGCAGGTCCAGTGGGTCCAGTTGGCCCAGCGGGTCCAGCAGGAGCAACGGGCGCAACAGGCGCCACCGGTGTAGGTTTAACCGGTATCGTGGCATTTGATCCAGCGGATGCCCCAACCTATCCAGAAGGTCAAGTGGTGACATTTGATGGAAGTACGTATGTGGCGAATACAGCTTCACCAACAGGTACGCCAGGTACGTCTCCAGATTATACATTGTTAGCAGCTGCGGGAGATACGGGCGCCACGGGTGCCACAGGAGCCACAGGAACAGGAGCGACCGGTGCTACAGGAGATACAGGCGCAACCGGAGCGACCGGAGCCACAGGAGATACGGGTGCCACAGGAGCCACAGGAACAGGAGCGACCGGTGCTACAGGAGATACAGGCGCAACCGGAGCGACAGGAGCCACAGGAGCAACGGGCGCAACAGGAGCCACAGGAACAGGAGCGACCGGTGCTACAGGAGATACAGGCGCAACCGGAGCGACAGGAGCCACCGGAGCAACGGGTGCCACAGGAGCAACAGGAACGGGAGCGACAGGAGCCACCGGAGATACCGGCGCAACCGGAGCGACAGGAGCCACCGGAGCTACGGGTGCCACAGGAGCAACAGGAACGGGAGCGACAGGAGCCACCGGAGATACCGGCGCAACTGGAGCGACAGGAGCCACAGGAGCAACGGGAGCCACAGGAGCAACAGGAACGGGAGCGACAGGAGCCACCGGAGATACCGGCGCAACCGGAGCGACAGGAGCAATTGGAGCGACCGGTGCAACGGGAGATACGGGAGCGACTGGAGTAACTGGAGCCACGGGTGCAACGGGTGCAACGGGAGATACAGGAGCGACAGGAGCAATCGGAGCGACCGGTGCAACGGGAGATACGGGAGCGACCGGAGTAACCGGAGCCACAGGAGTAACGGGAGATACGGGAGCGACTGGAGTAACCGGAGCCACAGGTGTAACGGGAGATACGGGAGCGACTGGAGTAACCGGAGCTACAGGTGCAACAGGAGATACGGGAGCGACTGGAGTAACCGGAGCCACTGGCGCTACGGGAGCTACAGGTGCAACAGGAGATACGGGAGCGACTGGAGTAACCGGAGCCACTGGCGCAACGGGAGATACGGGAGCGACTGGAGTAACCGGAGCCACAGGTGTAACGGGAGATACAGGAGCGACTGGAGTAACCGGAGCTACAGGTGCAACAGGAGATACGGGAGCGACTGGAGTAACCGGAGCCACTGGCGCAACGGGAGATACAGGAGCGACTGGAGTAACCGGAGCCACAGGTGCAACGGGAGATACGGGGGCAACCGGAGTAGGGTTAGCTGGTATTTTGGCATTTGACCCAGCAACAGCTCCAACCTATCCAGTAGGTCAAGTGGTGACATATGAAGGTGGAACTTATATCGTAAATACAGCACCACCAACTGGCACACCAGATACGTCTCCAGATTATACGTTATTGGCAGCCGCAGGTGTGACAGGCGCAACGGGAGATACGGGAGCGACCGGAGTAACTGGAGCCACGGGTGCAACGGGAGATACGGGAGCGACTGGAGTAACCGGAGCCACAGGTGTAACGGGAGATACAGGAGCGACCGGAGTAACCGGAGCTACAGGTGCAACAGGAGATACGGGAGCGACTGGAGTAACCGGAGCCACAGGTGTAACGGGAGATACGGGAGCGACCGGAGTAACCGGAGCAACTGGCGCTACCGGAGCCACGGGAGCAACCGGAGTAACCGGAGCCACAGGAGCCACGGGAGATACGGGAGCGACCGGAGTAACCGGAGCCACGGGAGCAACCGGAGTAACCGGAGCCACGGGAGCAACCGGAGTAACCGGAGCCACGGGAGCGACCGGTGCAACAGGGGCTACAGGAACCGGAGCCACGGGCGCAACCGGTGCAACAGGTGTGACAGGATCAAGTGCGATTATTCCATTTGCATCTGGTACGCCAGCTGTTTTAACCACAATCGCAGGCGGTCTAGTTGGAACATCTAGCTTGGTCGGATTCGGGAACTCGGCGACAGGTGTCAGTATTGTAGGAGGAATCATTGATTTAACCGGAGCAGCAGGAACATTGTTAAACATGGCATTCTCCGTTCCAAGAGCTGGAACCATTACGTCATTTGCTGGCTATTTTAGCACGACTGCAGCCCTTTCTTTAGTTGGCACGAGTATTACTGTAACTGCTAGTCTGTTTGCTTCACCAACACCAGATAACAGCTTCACTCAAGTAGCGAGCGTTACATTGGCACCGGCGTTAACCGGTATTTTAACGATAGGGGCTATTTCAAACGGTATCGCTACTGGTTTAAGTGTACCAGTCACACCGCAAACAAGATTGCTTGTCGTATTCTCGGCAACAGCTACTGGTCTTTCCTTAGTGAATACTGTAGCAGGCTATGCAAGTGCTGGTTTATCCATCACGTAATAGGCACACAGGGATGACTCAATACTGAGTCATCCTTTTTTGTCTGTGTGAATTTTCTCTTAACTTCATGAGAAAAAATGATATGATTTTCTTAGAGTCTATTCGGGTGAATCTACTGAATTAGGGGTTGTGGCGGTGAGGATGGGCAAAAGGAAAGTCACTTTACAAACAAAAATTTTGGGGTTAATTATTGGTCTTTTACTTGTTGTTATTGCCTTATTGACCATTTGTTTTGGTTTTTTGCAGACATCAGAAAGGCAGAGCCAAGCTGAACAGCTGGCGGTGCAAACTGCTAGAACGATATCTTATATGCCGCCTATTAAAACATCGGTGGCCACGGGAGATTCGCAAAATGAAGAACAGGCTGTGCTTGAGCAAATGAAGGAGCAAGTAAGAGCGCATGCCATTTTTATCACCAATCAAAAAGGAAAGGTTCTTTTTCATACGAATCATGAGGATGTAGGGAAAACCATCAGTGTGTCGGAAGGAAGAAGTACACTGCTATTTGGAGGAACTTCCATATCAATGGGTGATTCTGATGGTGAAACCGTTGTCAGAGGAAGTGCTCCGATTATGAAAGAAACTGGCAGTCATGAAGAAATTATTGGGACCGTCAGCGTCGAATTTTTAAAAAGAGATATCGATCAAGCGACAGCTCATCAACTCTTCAAATTAAGTTATATTGCCCTTCTTGTGCTCTTGCCTGGGGTTTTTGGAGCGATTTTTTTAACAAGGAGTATTCGAAAAGATATATTAGGGCTTGAACCGCATGAAATTGCTTCATTATATCGAGAAAGAGAAGCGATGCTGCATGCGATTAAAGAGGGAATCATTGCATTTGACCGTAAAGGTGCCATTACGATGATGAATACGTCAGCTGAACAGATGCTACGCGTCTCTTCAACGCTGCCTCTTCATATTGATCAAGTGTTGCCAAATGCCAATCTTCTTTCCTATCTAAAGGTAGAGACGATTGAACCTAACATAGAATCAGTCGTCAATGATAAAACCTTCGTGCTAAATGTCAAAAAAGTGGTGCAGGACAATCGAGTATTTGGAGGAATTGTGAGCTTCAGGGAGAAAACCGAGCTGACAAAGCTGCTGGATACATTGACAGAGGTCAGTCAATATTCAGAAGACCTTAGAGCACAAACACACGAATTTTCGAATAAGCTGTACGCTATTTTAGGCTTGCTTGAGTTGAAACAAGTGGATGAAGCCATTGAGTTAATTAAAGAAGAGTATACACTTCAAAATCGCCAGCATGATTTACTCATGAAGCAAATTCGCTCTCCGAAGATACAAGCCATTTTACTTGGGAAGTTAGGAAAGGCATCTGAGAAAAAGGTCCATTTTCACATTGATGAAAATAGTTCATTGGAGCCGCTCCCAGCCCATTTGAGTTTATCTCACTTTATTACCATCATTGGCAATCTCGTAGATAATGCGTTTGAGGCTGTATTGAATAAGGAGACAAGAGAAGTCAGCTTGTTCATCACAGATATTGGATTTGATATTATCATAGAGGTATCTGATTCAGGGGACGGTGTAGATGAAGGAGCCATTTCACAACTTTTCACAAGAGGACATTCATCAAAGGGAGAAGGGCGAGGTTATGGACTTGCCAATGTCAAAGAAGTGCTAGATGAACTTGGGGGCTGGATTGAAGTTGCGAACCAAAAAGAAGGCGGTGCCATCTTCACTGTTTACATACCGAAAGGCACAAAGGGGGAATAGGTTGTGATCAAGGTACTCATTGCGGAGGACGATTTTCGAATCGCTGCGATTCATGAATCTTATATACAAAAGGTACAAGGCTTTCAAGTTGCCGGCAAGGCAAAGAGTGCAAAGGATCTGTGGGGGGCACTTCAAAAAGAACAAGTGGATCTCATTTTACTTGATGTCTACATGCCTGATGAGCTCGGCACGAACCTTTTGCCGCTGTTAAGAGAGCGCCATCCTGAAGTGGATGTGATCATTATCACGGCTGCAACGGAAACGATGCTGTTAAGAGACGCCCTGCATTATGGAGTCGTTCATTATTTAATCAAACCAGTGACCGCCCAAAAATTCACGCAGGTGTTAACCGAATATAAAGAGAAGAGAGAGTTAATCAATTCAAAAGATGAAGTCAATCAAACGATGATTGATCTGTTTTTTGGTCAAATACAGGAAGAATCGCAACAAAAGGATGAGCGAGACTTGCCAACAGGCATTAATTCACTGACTTTGGACAAAGTGAAAACATTCATGGCAGCAGAGATGAACGGAATTACAGCAGAAGAACTCGGAGAAAAAATGGGCGCATCACGCACAACAGCAAGACGATACGTAGAGTATCTTGTGACAACGGGAGAATGCCGGGCAGAGCTGGCATATGGAATCATTGGTAGACCAGAACGAAAATATTATCCCGCCAAAAAACAAACGGAGTCATAAAAATGAAAAAAGGAATACTCTTACTCATTTTGGTCTGCCTTTGTACAACGCTCACCTTTAATGAAAAAACAGCAAAAGATTCTTTCCTGGAGCACAGCCCATTATACATTGTGGTATCAGGTGTACCTGACGGCGGATTTGACCAAACGGCTCAAGTGATGAAAACCGTACTAGAACAAGAAAAACTAGTGGAAGAGCCTGTGCATATTCTTTATCAAAGAGGCGGAACGGTTGATAAAGGATGGACCTATATGATGGAGCGAGATGCCAATTATATTAGTTTAAATTCAAGCTTATTATTAAGCCGTAATTTGCTGGGCAGCAGTAACGTGACCATGAATGATGTTACCCCGCTCGCTATTCTTGCGGAAGAGTGGCAGGTAGTCGCAGTGCCAGTTGATTCTCCTTTCTCAAATGGAAAAGAGCTATTACACGCACTAAAAAAGAAACCGGATTCCTTAAAAATTGGGTTTGCCCCGGACTTTGGAAATGATGATCAAATCTCATTCGCACGGGCTGCCGAAATGGCAGGGATAGATCCGTACCGCATTCAGTTTTTAAAATTTGACAGTGCAGATGATTTATTCCAAGCACTCATTGACCATGAGGTAGATGCGGCAACTACAACCATTACGGAGGTTCGCCACGATTATGAAAAGAAAAGACTGAAGCTTGTTGCGACCACAACGAATCAGCGTTTAGAAGGATTCAAAGACGTGCCCACTTGGAAAGAACAAGGGATTCCGCTCATCTTCTCTCATTGGCGTGGTGTGATGGGACCAAAGCAAATGAATCAGCACGACATTCGAGCATGGGATCAGCTTCTTCAAAAAATGACGCAAACGAAGTCATGGAAAAAGCAGTTAAAACAAAAAGGCTGGACAGGCCGTTATATGAATAGTAAAGAAGCAAAGGTCTATATGGAAGATCAATTAAGGCGTTATGAGCAATTTATACAAGGAGAAAAAGCGGTCAAATGAGACCGCTTTTTTCATGGAACCAACAAAGAACAACAATTGCACAAAATGAACAAAAAGCATTTATCGACCAAAAAAGAATTAAAATTCATAATATTTACTTCAATTAAGGCGTCAGATATCATGACAGAAAGGGTTGGAAATGGGATACCAACATTTAATGAAAGCGTATACAACATAAGGGGTGAACGAAATGTTAGCGATCTTAGGATTTCTTATGATGATTGTATTTATGGTTTTAATTATGACGAAACGTATGTCTGTTCTAACGGCATTGGTATTAACACCGATTGCATTTGCTCTTATTGCAGGTTTTCATTTTACAGAAATTTCAGACATGATTGTCAAAGGTGTACAGCAAGTTGCACCAACGGCGGTCATGATCATGTTTGCCATTTTGTACTTCGGGATTATGATTGATGCAGGTTTATTCGATCCAATGGTGGCGAAAATTTTAAAGATCGTCAAAGGCGATCCATTAAAAATTGTTGTCGGAACAGCCGTCCTGACGATGCTTGTCGCACTTGACGGTGATGGAACCACAACGTACATGATTACAACAACAGCCATGCTTCCACTATTTACACTGCTTGGCATTCGTCCGATTATTTTAGCGGGTATCGCCGGAGTCGGCATGGGGATTATGAATACGATTCCATGGGGAGGGGCAACACCTAGAGCGGCAAGTGCACTTGGCGTTGATCCATCACTTTTATTTGGCCCGATGATTCCAGTCATTGGTGCAGGGGTTTTGAGCATGATTGTGGTGGCATACTTTCTTGGGAAGTCTGAAAGAAAACGTCTTGGTGTTATTGAGCTCGAACAGCCGATTCATGCAAATGAAATGGCAGCAGCGCTGCAAGATGATATTAAGCGACCGAAACTTTGGTGGTTTAACCTGACACTGACTTTGCTTTTGGTTCTCTTGCTTGTGTCTGGAAAAGTAAGCTTAACGGTTCTGTTTGTTCTTGCCTTCTGTGTCGCCATTATCGTGAACTATCCGAATTTAGAACAGCAGCGTGAGCGAATTGCGGCTCATTCCACAAATGTTTTGGCGATTGCTTCCATGATCTTTGCAGCAGGGGTTTTTACAGGCATCTTAACTGGGACGAAAATGGTTGATGAAATGGCGATTTCGATTGTTTCGGCTATTCCAGAGCAGCTTGGCGGGTTTATTCCAGTCATTGTTGCGCTAACAAGCGGGATCTTCACTTTCTTTATGCCGAATGATGCATACTTTTATGGGGTACTGCCGATCCTATCAGAAACAGCGGCAGCATACGGTGTCGATAAAATTGAGATTGCGAGAGCATCTATCATTGGTCAGCCGATTCATATGTTAAGCCCACTTGTTCCATCGACTCATTTACTTGTTGGACTCGTTGGGGTATCACTAGATCAGCATCAGAAATTTGGCATGAAATGGGCGGTTCTTGCAGTCGTCGCCATGACAGTGATGGCGGTTCTCATTGGGGCCATTTCGATCTGGTAATGAGAAGAGTGTCTGTTGCTCATGCAGGCGCTCTTTTTTAGGTCCTATTGCAGGGCAAGCTCCATTCATTTGCCCTATATAAAGACATGCATGATTCCTCCAAAAGATATATTTTTGAAAAATGCTGACACTTTTGCTGTTTTTTTCTTTATAATGCAAATCAACGAAGGGAGAGGATAGCATGTCCAAACAGAAAAGCACATTTCTTTTTGCTGCTGTATGCCTCATGGCAGGAAGTTTGTCGATGGTGACCCCAGCTTCAGCGAATGCAGAGACCCCTTATTATGGAAAAAGCTATAAGCAGCCAGCCTCGGTTCAAAAACTGTATCCTGAGCCTGACGAAACGTTTGATACCCCTGCCTTTCAGAAAAAAGGAGAAGCATTTACCACACAAGAAGAGCTTCAAGATTTTTTACGTGACATTGTCAGTAAAAGTCCTTACGCCACGCAGAAACAGATTGGAACATCCATTGAAGGCAGGTCCATTCCAGCCCTCTATTTTACAAAGGACCGCCACATCTCTCCACTGTCAAAAAAGCCAACGATCTGGCTTCAAGCACAAATACACGGAAATGAACCAGCCTCCGGTGAATCTGCCCTTGTCATCGCCAAACGACTAGCAGGTGATGAAGGAGAGCGTATACTGAGCTATGTCAACGTCATCATTGTTCCAAGAATCAATCCAGATGGTTCTTATGCATTTGACCGCAGGCTTGCAAACGGAATGGATGGCAACCGTGACCACATGACACTAGAATCTCCAGAGCTGACAGCCCTTCATCAAGAATTTAATCGCTTTGCGCCCGAGGTCGTCATCGATGCCCATGAATATGATGTCGGTCAAAAGCAGTTTGAAGACATCGGTGCATCAGGTGCTCTCAAGTATCACGATTTGCTGATATTATCCGGTAAGAATTTGAACATTCCTGAAAGCATTCGATTAACGTCAAATGAATTGTACGTCAACGGAGTGCGTGAAGCATTGACGAATAAGGGATTTTCCAACGATTTATATTATACAAACACAAGAGGGAAGGACGGAAAAATCGATCTTTATGAAGGCGGAACTGATGCACGAATTGGCCGAAATGCCCTAGCGCTTTCACCAGCTTTATCCTTTCTTGTAGAAAGTAGGGGGATTGGAATTGGCAGAGAGGACTTTACCCGGCGCGTGGCAGCACAAGTTACCACTCATGAAAAAATCATTGAGACAACGGTGAAGCATGCTAAGCAGGTGAAGCAGCAAATGGTGACGGAGCGGCTGAAACTTGTGAAAAAAGGTCTTCAATCAAACGATGATGATCAAGTGGTCATTCAAGATGCTTTCAAGGCGCCTGTGAACGATTCACTTGAAATGGTGGATATTGAGAAAGGACAAACCACCAATGTCCCGGTACGTTTTCATAGTGCAAGTGATGCGGTTCCTGTATTGACAAGAGAACGGCCGACAGCTTATCTTATTCTCCCAGGACATGAAGGAGTAGATAGAAAGCTCAGAACTTTAGGGTTAAAAAGTGTGACACTTCCTGTTGGCATGAAAGTACCTGTACAAGCCTATCAGGTAACAAAACGAGTGGAAACAAGCAAAACAGATATTCAGCTTGAAACGAGACTCGTTGAAAAGAAACGTCAACTGCCAAAAGGAACAAAGGTATATGTGACGGCACAGCCAGAGACCAATTTGTTGTCACTTGCCCTTGAACCAGAATCAAAAGACAGTTATATGTCATCAGGTTTTATTGCATCAAAAGTAGGCGATGAACTACCAGTTTACCGATTCTTGTTATCTCAAAAGACGTTAGGTATGAAATAAAAAGGACTAAAATCAAGTTCATTTTAGTCCTTTGTCAATCACCCTAGAAGCGGCACAGTGCGTGCCGCTTTTTCTATTTTCGTCCAGCTCTGATCTCATCGGTCATGCCTTCATACGGTGCTTCTGCGATAATCGTTTCATCGTTTACCCCAGCATGGTGGATGTACGTAATGTCTGCGAATTCTGGTACGACATACTTCGGATAGGTTTCATATTTTTCACGGGATTCTTTCATGAGGTCGATATAGTCATTTTGATAGCAAACGGTGATATCTGGACGTTCATGCACCCATTTTGGGAAGAAAATGACCCCATGCATGCGTTTCTCCTCAGGCATAAAGTTTAAAGACACGTCTGTCCCAGTCGGTTCCGTCCAGGAAACTTTGTATACCCCTTTTGTCAGCTTCACAATATTCACTTCTTGATCACGAACCCAGCGGCCTCCAACCATTCCGCTATGAATGCGGTAATCAATGGTGTGATCATTTTTAATGTAAATCTCATATTCCCAGCCATTTTCATACGTATAAATCATATGAAGTCCAACGAATTGATCCATGTTTATTCCTTCTTTCAATTAAAATGATGTTGTTTCAAACATGTCATGATTTACATGTTTATTTTAGGGTGTATGGTATACTATTGTCAAAGAATATGCGTTGGAGGCATGTCATGAGAGTACTGAAATATGCCATTCTTGGCTTACTAGATCAGCGTGAGCTGACGGGATACGATATGAAGAAACACTTTGAAGATTCCCTTGGACAGTTTTGGAGTGCGAAGCATAGTCAAATATACCCTGAATTAAAGCGGCTAACAGAAGAGGGTTTTATTGAATTTGATATTCACATACAAGGAAAGAAGCTAGAGAAGAAGGTTTATCAAATCACTGATGCAGGAAAAAGAGAACTGCATGAATGGTTAAGGGAAAAAGGCCCGATTCCAGACACAACAAAAGATGAATTTATGTTAAAAACGTTCTTTATCTCATCTATGGATCAAAAAGAAGCGGCCGGTCTGTTCGCACATCAGCTGCTGGAGCGAACAAAGAAAGTAGAGATGCTTGAACAGAAACTGAACGTTTTAACAGAAGAAGATCCATCTGCCCAATCACTGCATTCAACACAATTCGGGCATTATTTAGTACTGACAAGAGCAATTGAAAGGGAAAAAGGGTATGTTCGCTGGCTCCAAAAGACCCTTGAAGTCATTGATTCATCCATTGTCTAAGGACAATCGTCGCACGATATGATAAAAAATGGTTTGAAACAAGTGAATTTATCAATAGAAACCGCTACAATGGATATATTCGTATTAAAGTGAGGCGAGTATGTTTGAGTAACCAAGAAGCGTTGTGGAATGAAGCAGAAGCTTTTATTTCTGTATGCTATGAAGAATTAGGCAAATCAAATGAAGAAAAAGCAGCACGTCTGCATGAAATAAAACAAGAAATTGAGTCTGACGGCATGTATACTCATACGCAGGAAGAATTAGCTCACGGGGCAAAAATGGCATGGCGCAACAGCAACCGGTGCATTGGGCGCTTGTTTTGGTCAACACTGCATGTGCATGACTGCCGGCACGTGACAACAGAAGATGAGGTGAAAGAGGCACTCTTTCATCATATTGAGTATGCGACAAATGGGGGTAAAATCAAACCGTCCATTACCATCTTCCCACCAGAGAATAAGGGACGGAAGGAAGTCGTTATTTATAATCATCAGCTCGTTCGTTATGCGGGATATGAGTCGGAATATGGCATCATTGGGGACGAGGCATCACTTGAATTAACCAAGTTGTGTGAAGCGCATGGCTGGAAAGGCGAAGGCACGCATTTTGACCTTCTGCCACTGATGTTTCAGCTAAAAGATCAGCCGCCGGTTCTGTATGATCTTCCGAAAGAGATCGTTCAAGAGGTAGAGATCACTCATCCTGAATATGATGGGTTCGGTGATTTAGGACTGAAATGGTATGCTGTTCCGATTATTGCTGATATGAAATTAGAAATTGGTGGCATTCATTACAATGCGGCACCGTTTAATGGATGGTATATGGGAACAGAAATTGGCGCACGTAATCTAGCTGACGAAAACCGCTACAATATGTTGAAAAAAGTCGCTTCTATTTTAGGGCTCGATACAACAAAAAATTCGTCACTTTGGAAAGACAAAGCCATTGTCGAATTGAATGTCGCGGTTCTGCACTCTTATCGCGAGGCAGGGGTGACCATTGTGGATCATCATACAGCTGCCCATCAGTTCAAACAATTTGAAAAACAGGAGGAAAAGGCTGACCGTAAGCTGACTGGTGATTGGACATGGCTGATTCCGCCAGTATCACCAGCTGCTACGCATATCTTCCATCGTCACTATGACAATACGATCGTGAAACCGAATTATTTTTATCAGGAAAAACCATACCACGGGACGGAAAGAGCCTAGCGAAAAGCTAGGTTTTTTTGTATGAAATGAGTCTTTGGAATGTTGTTTGATTTGGAAAATGATGGTTTAATGGCGGTGAAATCAAAAAGGGGGAATATAGATGAAAAAAATGACGTTGCTCATATTTTTGGCTGTATTCAGTTTCAACGGATTTCTACCACTAGGTGATGAAAGAGCTAAAGCAACGACTGGAGCAATGGTTCAGAATGACATCGTTTTAAAGGTGACAACCGATCGTTCAACTTATACTTCGCTTCATCCTCAGGTCAACGTCAACATGACCGCAACAACAAATGAAACACTTTATTATACAGCTGCTATTCGAAAACTTACTTTCCCAGTGACACCAGTCTTTACACACGAAGGGTCTATCTCTGGACAAAACGCTTTCGCAGCACCTACTCGTTTATTACTTCCTAACAGTGGATCAGCCAATTATGATGTTCATGTGAGTCTCTACAAAGATGCTTCACGTACAACCTTGATTGGTTATTATGTTGCAAACCCATTTACTGTTGTGAAATAAAGGACACACATCAACTATCCTTTAATCCGAAAGTCTTGATAATGGGCGAACTTGGTGAGCGGCTCCATGTCCAAATGTGTGACTTTTGAAAAAGGACTACCTTTACGGACGGTCTCTAAAAAGTCAAACACCTCCTGCTGCTCTCCTTCTACTTTTAACTCCACGTGACCCTCATCTGTGTTGCGTACCCAGCCTTTTATCCCTCGATTGACGGCTTCTCCTTGAACAAAATAACGAAAACCGACTCCTTGAACTCGTCCTTTTACAATAGCGTGATAATGAACCAATGTCATCTCTCCTTTTTTCTCATCGTACCATAACCTGTCTCGTTCCTTCACGTACCGACTATGATTTGACTGTCAAACCATGTAAAATAAAAGCAATCAGACAATCAAAGGAGATGGCGAGAGTGGGGCAGACAAGGTACGACATCGAAGGAATTCAAGTAGGACAACCTATCACCACCTATGTGAATGGAAAAGAAATCAAAACAGCCATCAACAAAAAGCGTATTCACGAGCCTGTTTATTTGAGTAAGCTCAATTTTGATGGAGATGGACAAGGTGATTTGGTCCATCACGGAGGTGATGATAAAGCCGTTTGCGTCTTTCCATATGATCACTATACTTATTTTGAGCAATTTTTAGGGGTGCCGTTACAGGAGGCAGCCTTCGGTGAAAACGTGACCGTGCATCAGCTTGTAGAGACAGAAGTTCGTATTGGAGATGTATTTCAGCTTGGGGATGCGCTAGTTGAGGTCAGCCAGCCAAGACAGCCATGTGTGAAGCTCTCTCTTAAGCATGGAAACATGAAGCTTGTAAAGGAAGTGCAGCAAACGGGATATACCGGTTTTTATTTGCGTGTGCTGAAAGAAGGAATGGTCTCTCCTGATGAAGCTCTTGTGTTAGTCGAAAAAGCGCCCCATCCCATCACAGTCCACGAAGTCAATGAAGTCAAATACCGTCAAGTAGATCAAAACAGGCTGAAAGCAGTTCTTGAAGTAGATGCCTTAGCAGATGTGGTCAGAAAATCTTTAGAAAAACGTGTTCAGCCCATATAAAAAAGCCGTACATCTGCTATGGATGTACGGCTTTTCAACATTTAAGAGCTCGTTTTCTTTTGCTCAAGAAGATTTGCAAGGAAATAAGTTTTAAAGCTTTGAAGCTTTCTTCCTTCATGCTTGGTCACACCAAGCTTCTTTAATTCTTCGACATACCAGCCTTTGCTACCATAATGCATGATAGAAAACTCCTTTCAATGGAAACTGCCTGCATTGTAACATCTCAAAAAAGGACGTGAAAAGTGTGCAGGTGTTTAGAAATGAAAACTGATTCTATCTGCCTATGATCCATGTATATGCTGGAAATAATTATTTATGAATTTGGCGGGTTGAGGGTAACGATGATCATGCCCACTGTCATAATCATGATGACAATACCGAGGTAGGTCATCATGGATTGTTTTTTCTTAATACCTACAACCGTTAAAATAATACTTTCAATAAAGAAGATAACACCGATGATGATGAACCACATATCAAATAAGACCCCTTTCGCATATCTTTGCCTATTTTACCACAGGCATTTTTGTTTAGTCGTGACAGATTCGTGAAAGGGATTGCAGATTGTTGAGAAAGGGCTAAAATGAACTTGATTTTAGCCCTTTGTCTTCTCTTCAGCGTGATAGAAAACCTTTGAAGTCTAGGAAGGACGAGTACTGGCGCGCAGGACTGACACCGAATGCGAGGGTTTGTCTACACGCTAAAATCCCCTCCAGTGAAGGAGGGGACCCGCTTGCTTACAGCTTTGTTAAAATAATCGGTTCGTCTTTTGTGATCACAATCGTATGTTCAATCTGTGCGACCAGACTCTTATCAGGTGTTTTAAATGTCCAGCCGTCATCCGCTTGATAAATCGACTCAGCATTTGTTGAAATGAAAGGTTCAAAGGCGATGACTGTCCCATTCTTAAACAAAGCATTATCGAATGGATCATAGTAGTTCAAAATATGGTTAGGTGCTTCATGCAGGCTTTTCCCAATGCCGTGTCCTGTCAAGTTCTTAATGACGGTAAATCCTTGTTCTTTCGCCGTATTGTAGACCGCACGGCCAATTTGATTTTGTCTTTTTCCGGCTTTCGCATGCTTTAATCCTTCAAGGAATGCATCCTCTGCACACTGGCATAATGCTTCAAGACGAGCATCTCCTGTACCTAAAACGAATGAAATCCCAGTATCGGAATAATATCCATCAAGCTCTGCTGAGATATCAATATTAATGAGGTCGCCCTCTTGTAAAATGGTTTTTTCACTTGGAATGCCATGTGCGACTTCATCATTGACACTGATACAAGTCGTACCGGGGAAATCATATTCTTTTTCAGGAGCTGAATTGGCTCCATGTTCTTCTAATATTTTTTTCCCTATCAAATCTAATTCTTTTGTAGACATGCCTGGTTTCGCTTGGCTTTTCATTTCTTCTCTTGCCAAAGCGACAATTCGGCCGACTTTTTTTAAGGCTTCTAACTCATGATCATGTTTGACAATCACTGTTCATTCCCGCTTTCTATAACTTCATTCTATTCAATAGCTTACCACATTTTACGCCAAAAGAGTAAAGGCTGAGATTTGGGTGAGATGTGGACAAATTGGTATAGATAACTAGATGTGCATATGATATATTTTTTATGAACATCATGAGAGATTTGTTCATGATGATGACGAAGGGGGGAGAAATAAGATGGTGTTTCAGTTTTTTCAAAAGTTAGGAAAATCATTTATGCTTCCAATCGCTGTGCTTCCTGCAGCGGGTATCATTTTGGCTATTGGGCGAGAAGATGTATTCAACATCCCGTTTATTCATGCGGCAGGAAATGCAATTTTTGCGAATTTGGCTTTAATTTTTGCTATGGGTGTAGCGATTGGTATTTCAAAGGACGGTAACGGGGCAGCGGCGTTATCTGGAGCGATCTCTTATTTTATTTTGTCAGCTGGTACCACGTCGATCAATTCGACCAACAATATGGGGGTATTGGGTGGTATTTTGTGCGGACTTTTGGCAGGTTACGTTTACAATAAATTTAAGGACACGAAACTGCCGGAATACTTAGGTTTCTTTAGTGGAAGACGGCTTGTGCCAATTATGACAGCACTTTTTACCATTCTATTAGCAGCCGTTTTTGGATATGTATGGCCTCCAATTCAAAGTGTGATCAATGATTTAGGGGAGTGGATTTTAAGTCTTGGAGCAACGGGTGCCGGGCTGTTTGGCTTCTTTAACCGCCTGCTCATTCCATTAGGACTTCATCATGTGTTGAATAATCTATTTTGGTTTCAATTCGGTGAATTCAGCGGAGCGACAGGTGATTTAGCGCGGTTCTTCAAAGGCGATCCAAGTGCAGGTGTCTTTATGACTGGTTTCTTCCCAGTGATGATGTTCGGGCTGCCGGCGGCATGTCTCGCGATGGTTGTGACCGCAAAGCCTGAAAAACGAAAGGCAACAGCCGGTCTTATGATTGGAATGGCACTGACGTCATTTATTACAGGAATCACAGAACCAATTGAATTCTCATTTATGTTTTTATCTCCACTTTTATATGGTGTTCATGCGATATTAACTGGTCTTTCGCTCTTTATTGTCAACACCTTAGGCATTCATAGCGGTTTCGCTTTTTCAGCCGGTGCGATTGATTACGTTTTAAGTTTTGGAATTGCGCAAAAACCCATTCTGTTACTTGTGGTTGGGGTCATCTATGGCGTGATTTACTTTGTTGTTTTCTATTTCCTGATTAAATTGTTAAAGCTAAAAACACCGGGCAGGGAAGATGATGACATCGAAGATATTTCAGGGGATGATACACATACTGCCGGAGCAAGTATGCTCGTAGAGGGACTAGGCGGCAAAGGCAATATCACCACAATTGACCATTGTGCGACCCGTCTTCGTTTAACAGTAGAAGATACAGATTTATTAAATGAAGGTACATTGAAAAAAGCAGGTGCCAAAGGGGTACTGACGTCAGGAAAAACTTCTGTACAAATCATCATTGGAACAAATGTCGAATTTGTCGCCGATGATCTTCGCAAGGAAGTCGCTCGGGACTAAAAAAAGCGTTCAGCCAGATCAAATGGGCTGAACGTTTTTTTGTTTTCGCTGTTCGATCACCAGTACAATGCTGATGACAACAAGTAAAAACCATGAACTGATTTTACCAAGATGGACGAGAGACCAAGCATGCTGCTGATTTGGATATTGCCATGCTCCTAAAAAGGTCGTGACATTTTCGGCCACCCAAATAAAAAAGCCAATCAGCAAAAACGAGATAACAAGCGGCATACGAAAGGTCGATGAACCGACCTGAAAGGAAACGGCTGTTTTTCGAAACACAACCACTAGGAGTAATGTCAGCCACCAGCGTAAATCATAGATCCAGTGATGAGTAAAGAAATTGAGGTAAATACATAAACTGATCCCAATCGAAAGGTACGGCTGAGGCCATGCTTTCACCTTCACGTGAAGCCGAGTCAGTGCCTGATAAATATAGCTTGCCACGCTCGCATACATAAAACCGCTATAGAGCGGAACCCCCAAAATTTTCGTATAAGCTTCTTCAGGATAGGACCATGAACCCATATGTACTTTGTAGATTTCTAAGCCTATTCCAATCACATGAAAGAGACAAATAACCTTCAACTCTGTCAGCGTCTCAAGCCGTAGCATCAGCATGAGAAGCTGTGCCATGAGGCAAAGCAGAAGAATAACATCATATCGATGAAGAAAAGGAATAGACACGACCTTTGATAGGGCAAGCGCCGTAAAGATCATGACAGGAAATAGACAAGAGATGGCCTGTAAATAAGCAAAATGAAATAATGTTTTCATACAAAATGTAACCCCTTTTTACTGTCTGAAATAACTTAGACGGCAATAGCAAGGGGAAAGTTTACCTCGACTAGATATTCATGAACAATTTGTGAATATATATGTGAAAAGGATCACAAATGTATATTAAGTAGTATAATAAGATCATAAAGAAAATGTGAAATATTTCACATAATTTAAAAGGAGGCATCATCATGTTTACAAAATTCTTACAAACGAATGTATGGGCAGCGGTTATCCTTTTGGCAGCAAGACTTTATATCGGATGGACTTGGCTGACATCTGGTATTGGAAAACTAACAGGCGGATTCGATGCATCAGGATATTTGCAATTTGCCATAGCTGAACCTGTTGTGAAAGATGGACATCTTGTTTATCCGTTCTATGTCTGGTTTTTAGAAAATGTCGCGTTGCCAAATGCCGGACTCTTCAGTGCCATGGTCATGTGGGGAGAAATCTTAGTTGGTCTAGGACTAATTGTTGGATTGTTCACAACAACAGCAGCCTTTTTTGGAAGCGTGATGAATGTCTCTTTCTTACTAGCTGGAACCGTTTCTGTTAACCCGCTTCTTCTTCTAATCGCCGTCTTCATTATGGCAGCGAAAGGAAATGCCGGAAAACTTGGCCTTGATTATGTAGCAGGTCCAGTCCTTAAGAGAAAACTGAAAAGAAAGCCGCATTTAGAAGTGGCATCTTAATAAAAGAAAGCATCCTGAGCGAAAACTCAGGATGCTTTTTATTTAGGAACCGGCTTTGATGAGGTTAATATGCACCACAGTCAGCTCGTGCTGACTGATATCTGGATCATGTCCGACGATAAATTCGAGCTCATAATTACCGGTCTGATAAACGTATTTTTTCTCTTTTGTTTGCGGGATGGTGCTGACTGAATCTGCTGATCCAAGCTGTTTCTTTAATAGGGAAGGAGTCATTCCTCCGATATTCGTTTCTTTTTCTACATTTGTTCCAAAATAACGGATTTCGTTAATCTTGCCTTTTTTGTCATAGTGAAAAGCAAATCCAGGGTTGCCCATCTCAGCATGATACAAATCAAAGCCGCTTTGATCTGTTGCTGGATAAGGCTGTCCTAATTTATGCCGTACGTCTTTTTTTGTTTGAACCCCTATTTTGAGTCCTTCTGCATAGTATGGCATTTGTCCTTTATGCGCCAGCTGATAAATGCTGTTTAGTGCTGCTTTCGGACCTTGAGGAATGGATTGTTCTGCCTGCGTTTGGGTCAGGGCGTGCGCTGAAATCGCCGGGCTGAAAGCAAATAAGGTGGAAGAAGCGAGTGAAGCGGTCACGAGAAATGCTGCTGTTTTTTTCATGATCAATAATCCCTCCTTCTTCACCTATACCCGGTGTCATGCGGATCAAACGTAAAAAGCCCCAGCTGATCTTGGATCGGCTGGGGCTTTAAATGAGAAAGTTATTTGGAAGACGAGCTGGATTCATCTTTGGCGGAAGAGGAATCTTTTTCATCCTGTACTTTCTTTGTGTAGTCATAATCATTTCGCTCAATTGGTGTAAAGCCTTTAGGTTTGTAGAAACGGAGTAAATCTTCCGTGACAATCTTATCAGATGTCTCTAGCATCTTTTTCACCGTTTCGTTTTCTTGTGATGCCTTTTCAGTCGGCTCGATTTTTTCACCTGTTTTGTTGCTGTAATAGTTGTTGCCTACTTTCGTGTAGTCCTTAGACACGAAGTCTCCATTTCTAAATGGCACAAGCTCTTTAAAGTTCTTCGATAAGATATCAGAACCAGACATTAAATAGTTCTTTGTATCATCTCCGAGCAGGTGGAGAAGGGTAGGCGCAACATCCACTTCACCAGAGTATTTATGAATCTGTCCGCCTTTTACGCCTGGCACATGGATAAAGAGCGGCACACGCATAAGCTGGGCATTTTCATAGTCTCCAATTTTTTCGCCAGTCACTTTTTCCATCGCTTCATTATGGTTTTCTGAAATGCCGTAATGGTCACCGTACATAATGACGACGGTATTGTCATAGAGACCGGATTTCTTCAAGTCATTAAAGAACTGTTCAATGGCTTCATCTAAATAATGAGCAGATTGGAAGTAGTTATCAACGACGGAGTCTCCGAAGTCGCCAGGTTCAAAATCGGTATCACCTTCATCCATACCAAATGGGAAGTGGTTTGACAGCGTAATGAATTTCGAATAAAACGGCTGTTTTAGATTTTCAAGCATTGGCATGGATTCTTTGAAGAACGGTTTGTCTTTCAATCCATAGTTCTTCGTATCTTGTTCATTCATATCGTAGTACTCAGAATCGTAAAATCTGTCATATCCAAAGGACTTAAACATTTCATTCCGGTTCCAGAACGTTTTCGTATTTCCGTGGAATTCAGCGGACGTGTATTGGTCCTTTTTCAAAATGCCAGGAAGCGCCTGATATGTGTTTTGAGCTTTGTTAATAAACACAGAGCCTTGTGATAATGGGAAAAGCCCCGTATCCATCATAAATTCCGCATCAGATGTCTTTCCTTGTCCTGTTTGATGGAAGAAGTTATCAAAATAAAACGTTTTGTTGTCATGGGCTAATGAATTGAGGAAAGGAGTGACCTCTTTTCCATTCACCTTGTAATCAATGACAAAGTTTTGCAGTGATTCAAGAGAAATCGTAATGACGTTCATGCCTTTCGCTTTCCCGTAATAAGCCGGGTTTGGATCAGCGCTGTTCGCCTTTAGATAATTCTCTACATCTGTTACGTCACTTGAATTTGCCAGGGCACGCTGGCTGTTTGATTTCACATTTTGAATGGCATCAAACACCGTAAAATTATAAGCACCCAAGTATTTGACTAAATAATTGCGGTCGAACGATCTTGATAAAAGCTCTGGGCGATCAATTTCTGCTGCGATTAAGTTGACAACAAAGATCAGAACAGAGGACACAAGAACGAGTCTAAACGATTTTGTTTTTTGAACAGGTACAGTTGCTGTACTTGTTTGCTGCTGTCTTTTCATGCGGACTGCGAGTACGATCAAGATGATGGTATCGAGAAAGTAAAACATATCAGTCCAACGCATGAGTGAAAATGCACTATCACCTAATTGTCCGCCATTCGTTCCTGCCTGCATCACTGTAGGCAGCGTGATAAAGTCATTGAAGAATCGATAGTACACGATGTTTGCGTAAAGTAAAAAAGACATGAAAAAGTGAATCACAATGATAGCGGCAGGCTGCCATTTTTTCTTGAACAATAAAGCAAAGCCAAGAAAGAACAAGCTGGAGCTAATAGGATTCACAAAAAGCAAAATATGCTGAAGCACATTTGATATACCAAGTTTAAATTCGATTAAATAAGCTGTATACGTCTTGAGCCATAACAAGATGGCTGCAATTACAAAGAAGCCGAGGCCCCTTTTTTGAATAAATGTTTTCATTTAAACACTCCTTTTCTCCGTTAAACGGAAGAGGCGGAACGAAAGAAAACGAACCATTAGAATATACCATGAAATGCACAAATAGAAAAGTCATAACCGGTGAGCACCTAAGGCAGCCTGTCCGAGCTAGAAATGGGAAGACATCGAAAATATTCGATCTCCGAAAAACTTTTTGTGAAATTCATCCTAATAATTACAGAAAATTCTGTATTTTTCCTGTTGCTATATCAATAAAACAGGTAAAAAGACACAAGCCTAAAGAATTAATTTGATTTCTACAATGGTGTATTTAGGCGTATTTCCAGTGTTTATTAATGTTTATGCAGGTTAAGTAAAAAAAATGAATGAATAAACCGCTGAATTGTCTGGATAATAATTCCTTCAAGAAAGTATATTGATATATATTGTTGTTTCACAAACATAATGGTTTTGATGTGTATTGTAAGGGTTTTATTCTTTTTGATGGGTGAACAAATTATCTAAATATACTTAAGTGAACAGTTCGACACTATAAACTTTTGAAACGGGGTCGATATAGACAGTGACAGGAAATCTTCCATTGAAAGGATTGATAGTATATGACTGTACGAGCACAGAACCTCGTTCAGAACTGGTTTCCGAGTGAGGACGGAAATGCAGAAGAGCGGAAAGAACTCATTAAATTAATGGAACAGATCATTTCAGGGGTCGATGACCTGAAGGATCCGAACCGTGCTCACCTAAAAGGTGAAAAGAATCGCGAGGAGGACTTTTACAAAAAGCTCACTGAAACAAGTCAAATTCCGATGAACGGACAACAAGCGGAACTTGTGAATGAAGAATTACTGAAGCTTTTACATAATCATCCATACCACACGAAGTATTTCTTCACGAACATTTTGCCAATGGCAAGTACACCAGGAATTCTAGGCATGCTGACGGCTATGCTGGTTAACGGAAACAACCTATGGGATGTGTATGGACCAGCAGGGGCGGAAGCTGAGGTCAGAGTGGTCTCAATGATGTCTAAGCTCATCGGATATGATCCAAATGTGAGCGGGGGCTACACAACATGGGGAGGTCAAGGGGCTATTTTCTCAGGGCTTCGTTTAGCGATTGCGAAAGTTGCACCGGAGTCATTACGAAAAGGTGTCCCGCAAAATCTTTATGCGTTTTGTTCTGATGCAGCACATTACAGCTTATTTAAGTCAATGGAAGCAACAGGGATTGGCACAGACAACTTAATCAGAATTAAGACGAATAAAGATCATTCGATGGATATGGAAGATTTGCGTTGTCAAATGGAACGTGTTGCCCAAAATGGCGGAATTCCCGTTTATATTGTGGCAACAACCGGAACAACAGATGCCATTGCAATTGATGATGTAAAAGGGGTGCGTGAAACGGCAGAAGCCATTGCTGAGAAGTATGGTCTCAAGGTGCCGCATATTCATGCAGATTCGGCGCTTGGTGGATTCTTTGCTTTCTTTAATGAGTATGATGTATCTGAAAACCCGCTGCAATTCTCAGACGGTGTTCTTCGTATGTTAAAAGAAATCAAAGCAAAGTTTCAGCATCTTTCTCTTGCTGATACGATGTGTTTTGATTTTCAAAAACTTGGACAAACACCGTACACATCTAGTTTATTCTTAGTGAAAAACGCTGCTGACTTAAAGCGCTTGGATCTAGAAGAACAAGAAACACCATATGTTGGACATAGAGGATACGGGGAATACCATACCGGTTATACGCTTGAATGCTCAAGAATGGGAAGCTCCATCAGCATGCTAAGTGTGCTGCTAACGTTTGGAATTGAAGGATACCAGCGCTTGCTCGGTCAATTTTTAGAGGTGAACCTTGCATTTAGAGAAGCACTTCGTCAGGAAATTCCACAAGCAGAAGTCGTCAATGATGACAATGTCGGAATGGCTACATTGTTTAGAATTTACCTAGACGGCTCTCCTCGTTTTAAGGAAGAAATATCTGGAGAAGCAACTGCTATGGAAATTGAGCGCAACAATGATTTGAACAAAATCCTCTTTGAAAAGCTTGGAGAGAAAAGAGACGAAATGTTCTTTGGCGATACAACGAAGTTTTTACAAGTCAATGCCAAAGAAGGTCAAGAATTCTATCTAAGTGTGAGTAAATTTTTTGTGATTTCACCTTATACGTTACCGGAGCATATCCCTCATATCGTATCTTATTTAAAAGATGTCATTGCATCTGTTTGTGGACAATTTGAAAGTGTAGAGGCTTAAATTAAAATTGAGAGTGGAGATGTAGAAAAAAATGGCGAAACAAAGGAAGTTTGGAGGACTTACGATATCCTCCAAAATCATGTCAGTCGTTGTCGTAACATTACTCGCAACCGTTGCATTATTCGTTCTAACATTTTATTTAGTTAGCCAGGATTTATCTTCGCAATTATTAAAGCAATTTGATTATCGATTAACAACAGATATTGATACAGCGAAAAAAGAAATCGATAATATGGATGGAAATGTCCTTAGCATTAGCGGGAAGGATGATCCTATTTATGTGGAGATCAAAAAGAAATTCACAGAGCTGAAAGAAGATCATACGCTTGAGAACTTATACGTGTTATCAAATAAGGGCGGAAAAGAAAGAATCATCGTACTAACAGGGGAAGACAATGATTTTGATCAAGATTATGTCTTTTCAGATGAAATGAAACAAGCTCTTTCTGAAGATAAAATGGTCAAAAGTGACATTTACGTTGATTCGTATGGGACTCATAAATCCGTCTTTTTACCAATTAAAGATTCAGGCGGTGAACTCACGGGGATTTTAGGAATTGACTTAGATGCCTCTGTTGTTCCAGCAACAACGAAAAAGCTGACAATTTATATCACAGTAGCATCTGCGATTGTGCTCATCGGCGGATTACTCTTCTCATTCTTCATGGGAAGAAGAATTGCAAAACCAGCACGCTCATTAATGGAATCAGCGGATCGAATTGCAGATGGTGATTTAACTGGCATGGTAGAAGTTCAAAGTAAAGATGAGATCGGTCAATTAGCGGCTTCCTTCCAGAAAATGCAGGGACGGATCAAAGAGCTTATTGGAAAGATCTCAAACTCATCAAGTGAAGTGTCGAAAATGTCTTCACAGCTTCGCACAGTGACAACGGAATCTAGTCAAAGTGCACAACAAGTGTCAGAAGCGATGACGAATATGAGTGAAGGAATCAATGATTCAGTCGCAAACATTACAGACTGCACAACATCTGTTGCGGAAATCGATACACAAATCGAAGGCGTGACAAAAGAAGTGGATGAAATGAAATCTGTTTCATCAGAAGTACAAGAGCAGTCAGAATCTGGTCAAAAATTGGTGCAGCATGTGCTTGAACATCTCAACATGTTACACGACATGATGACAAGCTCCAAGCAAGCGGCAGAAGAATTGCAATCACATTCAACAGAAATTGAAAGTGTCATCTCCATTATTACGGACATTTCAGCGCAAACGAATCTGCTTGCACTGAATGCTTCTATTGAAGCCGCACGTGTAGGAGAAGAAGGAAAAGGATTTGCTGTTGTGGCTGATGAAGTCCGTAAGTTAGCTGAACAGTCAGCTGATGCAGCTAAAACGGTCTCAGACTTAGTCATTGGCACACAGGAAAATAGTCAGCGTGTCCTTGAAAGCGTGGAGGAAAGCAGTAAAGCAGTGGAAGAAGGCCGTGAGCAAATGAAAGGCACCTCGCAGAACTTCGCTGGTATTTATGATGGAGTGTCTCAATTTGCAAGCAGAACGAACAATTTGCTTCAATCTATTCAGCAGGTAGAACGAGCATATCAAACAATTTCTACATCGATTGAACAAATTTCGGTCGTGTCAGAAGAACATGCGGCAAGCTCTCAAGAAGTAGCGGCAGCAACAGAACAGCAAAGTGCTGGCATGCAGCAAATTTCAAGTGCGATTGAACAGCTCTCTGACATGTCAGAGGACTTGGCACAAATGGTATCTACTTTTAAAATCGACAAAAAATAATGAGAAAGCTGGCTCTTGGAAGAGAGCCAGCTTTTTTGCTATGCTTAACCAAATATCAGACGATTTGAAAGGAGACGTGTCATGGATTTTGCGCAGAGATTGTCAGAAGAACGGATCAAAAAGGCGATGGACAATGGAGCTTTTGAAGGACTATCAGGCTTTGGGAAACCTCTGCCAAAGGATGATGCTGCTCATGTACCTGAAGAGCTGAGGATGGGCTATCGAATCATGAAAAATGCAGGCTTTGCCGGGGAAGAAACAGCTTTGAAAAAAGAACTAATGACTGTCAAAGAGTTACTGAAAACGAGTATAGATGGAGAAGAAAGAAAAAAACTCTCTCTCGTGTGTGAGGAAAAACAAAAACGTCTTGATGAACTCACATCCAAGCGCCAAACGTTTGCTCGTCCAGCCTCCTCCTTTTATAAGAATAGGGTCTACGAAAAACTAACGGAGCATAAAAAAAGATGATGACACGCTGCCTCTCTGAGCACATTGAGGGAGCTTTTTTTATGAAAGCGCTACATTTTCTTATTGACTACATGTATATACAAATATAAAATATGAAGTGAACATGTATATACAAGTTTTGATTCTTTTTTCTTATAAAAAAACGATCTCGGAGGGGATAGCATGGCTGATTATCAGGCAGCGGCAGATCAGATTGTGAAAGCCATTGGCGGCAAAGAAAACATTGATCAAGCCACACATTGTGTGACAAGACTTCGTTTTGTGCTAAAAGATGAAGCTAAGGTGGATGAGAAAGCACTAGAACAAATTGATGAAGTGAAGGGATCTTTCTCAGCGAATGGCCAATACCAAGTGGTCATTGGTCAAGGAGTGGTGAATCGGGTTTATGCCGAAATGGTCAAACAGACGGGAATCGGCGAAGCGACAAAAGAGGACGTCAAGCGTGCCTCTGATCAGAAATTAAACCCACTTCAGCGTGCGGTGAAAACGCTTGCAGATATCTTCATTCCAATCCTTCCAGCTATCGTGACAGCCGGTTTATTGATGGGGATTAATAATATTTTAACAGCTCCTGATATTTTCTTTGATCAAAAATCCATTGTGGATGTGTATCCGGCATGGGCGGATTTAGCAAATATGATCAACTTGATTGCAGGTACTGCCTTTACCTTTTTGCCAGCATTAATCGGCTGGTCGGCTGTCAAGCGGTTTGGAGGTAATCCACTTTTAGGGATGGTCCTCGGACTGATGCTTGTACATCCAGATCTGTTGAATGCGTGGGGATATGGAGCGGCGGAAAAGACAGGTGACATTCCTGTCTGGAATTTGTTTGGACTTGAAGTACAAAAGGTAGGTTACCAAGGGCAGGTTCTTCCGATACTTGTCGCCTCCTATTTACTCGCAAAGCTCGAATTATTTATTACAAAGCGGACACCTGAAAGTATTCAGTTGTTAGTTGTTGCACCAATTACATTACTACTCATTGGATTTTTATCATTTATCGTCATTGGTCCCGTTACATTTGCGATCGGAAACGTATTAACATCTGGACTCGTCACTGTATTCCAGCAATTCGCAGCACTTGGCGGCCTTTTATATGGTGGATTATATGCAGCGTTAGTCATTACAGGCATGCACCATACGTTCCTAGCTGTCGATATTCAGCTGATTAACTCAAAACTGCACGGCACGTTCCTATGGCCAATGCTCGCACTATCTAATATTGCTCAAGGATCAGCGGCACTTGCGATGATGTTTGTCTTAAAAGATGAAAAGCAAAAAGGGCTCTCGCTGACATCAAGTATTTCTGCTTACTTGGGGATTACTGAACCGGCGATGTTTGGGGTGAACTTGCGCTATAGATTCCCGTTTATTTTTGCCCTGATCAGTTCAGGGATAGCTGGTATGTTTATTGCCTCACAAGGGGTACTGGCAAGTTCAGTCGGCGTTGGAGGCATTCCAGGAATCTTCTCGATCATTCCGAAATATTGGGGGGCATTTGCCATCGGAATGGTGATTGTGCTGATCGTCCCATTCATTGGTACCCTTTTATATGCAAAACTTAAGAAGAAGGATGTATCACAAGAACTTAACTAGTGGTGGTGAAGGAAATTGAATCAACAAACAAACGAACCGTGGTGGAAAAAAGCCGTGGTCTATCAAATCTATCCGAAGAGCTTTTTAGACACAACAGGCTCTGGTACAGGTGATATCAATGGTGTGACGAAAAAGCTCGACTATATTAAAGAGCTAGGGGCGGATTGTATTTGGCTGACTCCTATGTATGAGTCACCACAGCATGACAACGGTTATGATATTAGTGATTATACAAAAATCCATGACATGTACGGCACAATGGCCGATTTTGAGCACATGCTGAAAGAAGCACATGAACGAGGGATTCGTGTCATCATGGATCTCGCTGTGAACCATACGTCGATTTTCCATGAGTGGTTTCAAGCCTCCCGAGAGTCGAAGGAGAACCCGTATCGAGACTATTATATTTGGAAGGAGCCGAAAGCGGACGGCTCTCCTCCGAATGACTGGCAGTCAAAGTTTGGCGGGCCAGCGTGGGAATTAGATGAAGCGACAGGTGACTATTATCTTCATTTATATGATGTTACCCAGGCAGACCTCAACTGGGAACATGATGAAGTACGCAGGAAAGTATATGACATCATGCACTTTTGGTTTGAAAAAGGGATCGATGGATTCAGACTGGATGTCATCAATAACATTTCAAAGGATCAACGCTTTTTAGATGATGCCGGGCAATCAGTGCAAGGTGATGGACGTATGTACTATACAGATGGGCCGAGAATTCATGAATTCTTGCATGAAATGAACCAGGAAGTGTTTTCGAAATACGATAGCATGACCGTGGGGGAAATGTCTTCAACGAATATTGCAGACTGCATTCGGTATACAAGACCTGATCGGCAGGAGCTGGATATGACGTTTAATTTTCATCATTTAAAAGTTGACTATCCTAACGGTGAAAAATGGGCCATTGCGCCATTTGATTTTCTAGAGTTGAAGTCAATTCTGTCAGAATGGCAGACGAAAATGCATGAGGGCGGCGGCTGGAACGCACTCTTTTGGTGCAACCATGATCAGCCACGCATCGTGTCTAGATACGGTGATGATGGCACGTACCATCAGCAATCAGCGAAGATGCTGGCGACCACCATTCATTTGATGCAAGGCACTCCTTATATTTATCAAGGTGAAGAAATTGGGATGAAGAATCCTCGCTTTGAGGACATTTCGTCATACCGCGATATCGAATCACTCAATATGTACGAAGTCATGCTTGAAAAAGGGAAAACAAAGGAAGAAGCTTTGGCGATTTTACAGGTCAAATCAAGAGATAACGCAAGGACACCTATGCAATGGACGGCGGAAAAAAATGTGGGGTTCTCAAAAGGTACGCCTTGGATTGAACCAGCTCAAAACGGCATTTCAGTAGAAGCTGCCTTAAAAGATGAGACGTCGATTTTTTATCATTATCAAGCTCTTTGCAGACTTCGAAAAGAACTTGATGTAATCACCTATGGAAGCTTTACTTTATTGCTGGCAGATGATCCAAAGGTGTTTGCGTATGTCCGAGAAGGCAAAGATGAGAAGATTCTCGTGATCAACCATTTTTATGCAGGCGAGACGGACTTTACACTTCCAGATGAGCTTGCAAAGGATGTCAATGAAATGGAAGGGCAAGTCCTGCTGTCCAATTATGAGGATGTGCCGGCAGATATCAAGGGATTTACGTTGCGCCCATATGAGTCAATCGTTTATCATTTAACCAAACGCTAGTAAATGGGGCGGAAGGAAAATGAAAGAGAATAAGTTTCGAGTGATCTATGATCAGCTCGCAAGACGAATTGAACAAGGTGAATGGCAGGATAAAGGCATCCTCCCATCAGAACATGAGCTGTCTGTCATGTATGACACATCCCGTGAGACGGTGAGAAAGGCATTAAACATCCTTGTGCAAAATGGCTATATCCAAAAAATTCGCGGGAAAGGCTCAGTATTGCTGAACCGAGAGAAAATGCAGTTCCCAGTTTCGGGTCTTGTCAGCTTTAAAGAGCTTTCCCAAACGCTTGGGCGCAAGACGGTAACAACGGTTCATGAGTTCGGTTTAATCAAGCCAGATCAGTATATTCAGTCTCAGCTGAAAATCAGTGGGCAGGAGGACGTTTGGGAAGTCATTCGCTCTCGCAATATTAGCGGAGAAGAAGTCATTTTAGACAAAGATTACTTTTTGCAAAAACATGTGCAGGTCTTGTCTAAGGACATTTGTGAAGGATCGATTTACGAGTATATTGAAGGAGAACTTGGGGTCTCGATTAGTTATGCTCAAAAGGAATTTGTGGTCGAGCCATGTACTGAAGAAGATGAAAGGTATCTCGATTTGAACGGGTTTGATCATGTGGTAGTGGTGAAGAATTATGTGTTCTTGGAGGATACGAGTCTATTCCAATACACAGAAAGCCGCCACCGCCTAGATCGTTTCAGGTTCGTGGATTTTGCTAGAAGAGAGAAGTAGACAGGGCCGAGGCTCTGTCTATTTCAGGTTTTAGGGAAACAAGAGCAACATTCTAGGAGGACAAATGATCAGACTGAATAGACCATTAAAATTAAGAGATTTAGAAATTTTTAGCGTGATGAAAGATCACAGGATTTTATGTTATGTCATCATTGAAGACACGCGAAAACCGTTTACGGAAGAAGATAGAAAATTAGAGCCATTATGTGATATGGATGAAGAAGACATTCAAGCGATTTTGAATGTGTTTCATATTTCAATTATCAGTGATGAAACATTAAATGAAGAAGATTTAACCCTAGTGAAATCGTACTTTGCTGAATTTGTGAATAATACGAACTTAACGAATTTCATTACGAGAGAATATGTTCAAGAGGATTTATATGCCGTTGATGATGAAGATGATATCACGTTCTTTAATAGAATGCTGCGTCATATAGGGTCAGATGATGTGAAAAAATTTGATGACCGTCATTGGATGTATTTATCCCAAGATTGATAGTGAGATGGAAAAAGGACAGAGCCGAAGCTCTGTCCTCAGCGTGTAGACAAACCCTCGCATTTGTTGTCAAATCTGTGCTCCGGTGCTCGACTTTCCTAGACTGCAAAGGTTTTCTATCACGCTGAAAAGAAGACAAAGGGCTAAAATAAAGTCCATTTTAGCCCTTTGTCCTCAATCTGAAAGGACAGAGCCAATGCTCTGTCCTTTTCTATTAAGATGATACTTTGTTTCGTGTGCGCTTGCGCTGGTAGTAATAAAGGATACCGCCTGAGGCGAGCATGAGTAAGCCAATCAATACCGCTGTATACATCATCGTTGCAGTATTCGGCAGAGTGCCGCCTGGCATGCCGCTTCCATCTTGATTTGGATCCGATCCGCCTGGAGCAGAAGTTCCACCGTCTCCGCCATTTTGGTCTGGACTTGTTCCAGCAGCTTCACTTTGATTGAGTACGGTGTATTCACTAAAGTGCTCCGTTTTACCTGAGACAATCCCGTTTTCGAATGAACCGTTACTTGTTTTGGCATAGCGGTTTTTCTCACGATCGACATAATAGACACCTGGTTTTTTCGCTTTTTCAGGCGCATCTAATGTAAAGAACAGTGTGACGGGATCTTTAAAGGTAGACACATTTTTCTGATCTTGTTTGATTTGGAAATCGTAAGTGTCGGTTAATGCGTTTTTCACCTTATTTGTTTTTGCCATTGATATATCTGCTTGTTGCTCTGACAAATTGGAGAGCGGTAATGCTAGACCGACTTTGTCATGATAGATGGTGACGTTTGGATCTTGCTCTCGTTTCTTCAGTTCAGCTACTTGCCCTTTTGATAGAGACAATTGAACCTTTTTCGCTTCGGTTGCTTTGTCTAAATAAAGCAATGCTTTGTTCGTATGCTGCACATACGTTTGGAATTTCTCATCATCTTGAATGTCATAGGCGCCTTTTCCTTTCAAGCGAGGAAGGAATACTTCTTTCACTCGATGGTCAATGACTGGAGAAATATGACCGTCTGCCTGTTCAATTTGCTCTTTGAAAATTTCATAGTCAACATAGCCTAAGTCTTCACCATGAGACGCTTCTGTAAAGACGCTGTAGCCATCACCGCCTGTGCCGACAAATGCATTAGTCGCCACGCGGTATGTTTTCTGATCATCAATATCAGTCAGATTGCCCTTTTGATCTTTCAATTTGACATCAATCAGTCTGCTGCCAGCCGGTTTACTCAGTGTAAACGTATATTCAATACCGGCTACATGAGGGAATGCGCCTCCGCCTTCTTCAATGCCTGAAAGACCTTGTTCAAGCGCTTTTTTAATTTGACTGCCTTTTAAATCTGCGACATATAGTGTGTTTCCAAAAGGCATCACCGTTAAAATATCCCCTAATGTGATATCTCCTTTTTCAATGCTGCCTCGAATACCGCCACCGTTTGTAATGGCAAGGTCAGCCCCAGCAGATTCTTGTGCTTTCTTTAACATGCCATCTGCAATAAAGTTTCCAAGGTTCGTTTCCTTTGCACGGACGTGTTCACGCTGTCCATCTAAGAAGACATCTGACGTCCCGACTTTTTCGGTTTTTAAATCTTGGATATCTGCCTTGTACTGATCAAGAATCGCTTTTGCGTCCGCATCTTCTTTCACAGAGTCGTCGATCGTGATGAGGTCAAAAGTAGATTCTTTTGGCTGTACGACGCCTTTTTTGTCAAAGGCCACGTCTACTTTTCCTAAAAATTGTCCGTAGTCTTTTACTTGCGCAACAATCGTTGGTTCTTTTTTATTGATGACCTTTAATTTTTCAACAAGGGTGTGGGTGTGACCACCAATGATGAGATCAATGCCATCTACTTTTTGAGCCAGTTCTAGATCACGGTTATAGCCAATATGTGTAAGCGCAATAATTTTATTGATTTTTTCTTCAGTTTGAATGGTTTTGACTGTTTCTTTTGCTTTTTTGTATGCATCTTGAAATTGAATGTTTGGACCACTGCTGGATGTAATGGCTGTGTCTTCAGTGGTTAGACCGAATACAGCGACCTTTTCACCATTTACATCAAGCAGAATGTAAGGGTAAATGCCAGCTTCTTTTTTCTCACCAGCTTTAAATGTTGCTGGTTTTTTCACTAAGTCGCTTAACTGTTTTTCCTTAGAGACATTCACGTTTGATGACACGATTGGGAAGTTCGGTTTTTCAAACTGGTGACGGTTTTTAGCATCTACACTGGATGCGTCACCTGTCAGGAATTGACGTAGGACAGATGGACCTTTGTCAAATTCATGATTCCCAAACGTCATGGCATCGTATTTCATTAAGTTCATCAGTTTCAGATCGGCAAGTCCTTGCCATTTTGTGAAATAGAGATCACCAGAGAAGACATCTCCAGCGTCTAATAAAATATTGTTTTCGCTTTGGGCGCGAACTTCTTTGATCTTGGTTGCGCGTCTTGCTGCATCATCCAGATGGGCATGTGTATCGTTTGTATGCATCACCGTTAAATGCCAATTGTCTGTTGCAGGTGGTTCTGTTGTACCATCATCTTTAAACGCTAGCTTGTACACGCCAAGTCCGTCTGTGCTGGCATTCCGAATAAAGTCGACGCTGCTTGATTTCTCTGCGAACGGTTTGGCTAAAAGAGAAGATTCAAAAGTGACGGTTGCGCCTTTGATCGGTGCAATGGACCAGTTTTGATCTGCGCTTGGGTTAATGGTTTTTTGTTCAATAATATAATCCATCAGCACTTGGCGGTTCTCATCTGCTGAGGCGAGCACGACTTTATCTTGTGTGAGGTGCGGGAAGCCTCCGCCGCCAGATGCACGGTAATTGTTTGTCACGACTAAAAATTCTTGATTGTCAGAAACGGGTTTTCCGTTGTAAGACAAGTTTTTGATGCGGTTCGCACTAGCGTTAACAAGTGTGCCTGTTGTGCTGTATTTAGCAGGCTGTGTGACATCTACTTGGTACGTCACACCATCGATTACATCAAAATTATATGAGCGGTATTCTTCGTTTAAAATAGGCTGTTCATTTGAAGTATTTGGTTTGATTTGGTTAAACTGACCAGCAGACATTTCAAGCCAGTCTTTTACTTCACTACCTTTTAGTTTTACAATCTGTACGGTGTTATCGTAAAGATAGAGATCGCCGATGTTTTTAATCGCTAAATCACCTTTTGCGATATTTGTATAATAGTTCACACCATTGCGTCCGCCGGCTTTAAATGGTGCACCTGCAGAGAGAATCGGCAAGTTTTTGTACGAAGTATCTTTCATTTTTTCTTGTGCATACCATTTCTGGGCATCTGTCACGATTTGAATAGAAGGGTCATCCATCACTTGAGCGAAAAAGCTGTTAATGTCTGCTTCTGTTTTTCCAACTGGCTTTCTGACGTAATCTAGGGTGTTTTGGTGAGTTGTTTGAATGGCATTTTTCACTGTACTGTTTTGAGATGTCACCCCGGCAACGGATTCAATTTTGCCTGTTCCGTCTGTGACTTTCCAGTTGCTGCCGTCTGGCTCTAGTGTTAAATCAATGACTCCGAGGTAGCTTCCCCAGTTTTTTGACATGACGACAGGAATGCCATTAATGGTTCCCTTTGCGACATCAAATTTGTCTACGCCGCTATATTCAGCGCTTGGGAATGTGCCATGCTGGTGGCCAGACACAATCGCATCAATGCCTTTTGTTTTCGTGGCAAGGTCAAAGATCATATTTTCTGATCCTTTAGGTGAAGCTGTTTTTTCAATTCCTGTATGAGCAAGAGCGACGATGACATCTGCGCCTTTTGCTTTCATTTCTGGAATGGTTTCATTGGCAGACTCCACAATATCCTGCACTTGAACTTGTCCATCTAAATGCTTCTTATCCCACGTCATAATTTGTGGTGGTACGAATCCTATGTAACCGACTTTCACAGTTTGGGAGGCTCCGTTTGCATCTTTAAAGGTTTTATCCTGAATGACATAAGGAGTAAATCGGTGTTCTCCGTTTAACTTTTTGACGTTCGCATTGACAATCGGGAAGTTGGCGCCCGCAATGGTACCGTCAAGAAAAGATAAACCGTAGTTAAATTCATGATTGCCGAGTGTACCTGCATCATATTTTAATTTGTTGAGTGTATGAATAATGGGGTGAACCTTTGTTTGATTGATGATGCTGTCTTTTTCATTTTTATAAACGTATTCTCCAAGAGGGGTTCCTTGAATCAGGTCTCCGTTATCAACAAGGAGTGTATTGGGATTTTGTGAACGGTGCTTGTCAATCAGCTCGGCTGTTTTTGCCAAACCGAATTCATTTGTGTCTTTGTCGCTGTAGTAATCATAATTCATCATGTTCGCATGAACATCCGTTGTGGCTAAGATACTGACCTTTACGGCGCTGCCGCTTTCTGTTTCTGCATGAGTAGGTACTGCTGGGAGAATGAGACTAATCAACATCATGGAAGTGAGCAGAATAGACAGGTTTTTCCTTCGTTTAGACCTATGTGCTTGCTTCTTCACCTGATCTCCGCCTTTCTAATTTTTTTGACCACAATACCTATTGTAGAAATGTTTCGTTAACTTTTGTAGTTATTTTTTGCAGATTATTGTAAAGATAACATAAATCATACGAATTACCTTGTTAAGGGAATGTGAATGAGTCTAAATGCTTATTTTCTGAAAGGGGGTTTTCTCATAGGGATAGGATGTTTGATTTCAATTGGCGGGGGTATAGTGTGTAGTGTAAACGATAATCAAGCAGGAGGGTTTCTACATGGGTAAGAAAATTGCAGTTGTCTTAACAGATTACTTTGAGGATGTTGAATTCACCGAGCCTGCAAAAGCCTTTAAAGACGCAGGCCATGAGATCACAGTGATTGAAAACGAAAAAGGAAAAACAGTGAAAGGAAAGCAAGGAGAGGCAGAAGTAAGAGTCGATGCGTCTATCGATAACGTGAAACCAGAAGACTTCGATGCACTTCTGATTCCTGGCGGTTTCTCACCAGACATTCTGCGTGCGGATGATCGCTATGTGCAATTCACAAAAGCCTTTATGGACGAGAAAAAACCAGTATTTGCGATCTGTCATGGACCGCAATTGCTTATTACAGCGAAGACGCTGGAAGGAAGAGGCGCAACCGGCTATACATCCATTCAAGTAGATATGGAAAACGCAGGCGCCAAATTCAAAGATGAAGAAGTTGTCGTTTGTCAGGATCAGCTTGTCACAAGCCGTACACCTGATGACATTCCAGCATTTAACCGTGAATCATTAAAACTGCTTGCAAAATAAGTAGTTTTGACAGGATAAACAAAGCCAGCACCTTGCGAGGTGCTGGCTTTTTCTGTGCATGGATGTAAGAAAGCGGCGTCAACCGCAATTCAGTATCAGGTGCACGATTATTTTCTTAAGCTTTTCAGCTCGCTTGCAATGGCTTGCATTTCACTTGGGCTGAATGAAGATTTTTTCATCACCATTTGGTGAAGAAATTCAATATCTTCATACTTATCTGGACTGAAGTCTTCGGCTTTGATGACTCCAATATTCAGCATATTGAGCTTTTGTGAAATGTCTTCAATCAGCTGATTGACTTCAGCCGCTTTTTGCTGTGACAAGGGCGGCACGTCCTTTCCTGCATGTGTCGAATAATATGTCTATTTTAACAGAAAAGCAAAAGAATAAAAGGGCTATTATGACGACACTGAAATGTTTTTTTCCTTTTTCTCCTCTTTGATCTTATCAATGATTCGTTTGGATTCAAACACCACAACACCTGATAAACCGATGAGTCCAATTAAGTTTGGAATGGCCATCAGTCCATTGAGCATATCTGCTACGCCCCAGACGAAGTCATTCTTAAACACGGCACCGAAAAAGACAGCTACCACGAACACGATGCGATAATACATGACATACGAATCCTTCACCAAATATGTAAAGCATTTCTCTCCATAATAGGACCAGCCAATGATGGTTGAATAGGCAAACAGGAGCAGCCCGATTGCCACAATAGTTGAGCCAGCTGGACCGAGGAAGTGAGCAAAGGATAACGAAGTAAGCGCATCACTTTTTTCTGTTAAATACATATCTGCCATGACAATGGTAATGCCAGTAATGGAACAAACAATGATTGTATCAATAAATACTTGTGTCATAGACACAAGAGCTTGCCGGGCAGGCAAATCCGTTTTGGCAGCAGCTGCGGCGATTGGTGCGGAACCAAGACCTGCTTCGTTCGAGAAGACGCCTCGTGCCACACCCCAGCGAATGACGGTTCCAATCGCACCACCTGCTACGGCTTGACCTGTAAAGGCATCTGAAAAAATCAGCCCAACTGCGCCTGGAACAAGATCAGCATTCATGACAAGAATGATCAGACCACAAATGACGTAAAATAAAGCCATGACTGGTACAAAAATAGATGTCACTCGGCCGATACTTTTAATTCCGCCTAAAATCACGAGTGCCGTAAAGGCAGTAATGATGATACCTGTTACCCATGTTGGAATTTGAAAAGTAGAATTCATGACGCCTGAGATGGAATTAGACTGTACCAGGTTGCCGATCCCAAAGGCAGCACTGGCACCGAAAACAGCAAATAGCACCCCTAGCCATTTCTGTTTTAAGCCATGCTCTAAATAATACATAGGTCCGCCAGACATTTCGCCTTTTTCGTTTTTGACCCTGTATTTCACAGCAAGAACTGCTTCTGCAAACTTGGTGGCCATCCCGAAAAATGCAGCAAACCACATCCAAAATACAGCTCCAGGACCACCTGCAATCACTGCGGAGGCAACACCTACGATATTCCCCGTGCCGACAGTAGCAGCAAGAGCCGTCATTAATGCTTGGAAATGGGAGATATCTCCCTCTGATGTTTTGTCTTGTTTTGAAAAAGCGAGCTTTAAAGAATAAGGAAGTAATCTAATTTGAATGAAGAGGATGCGAAAGGTGAGGTAGATTCCAGTACCAACAATTAAAATCAACAGGGGAGGCCCCCACAAAAAATTGTTCATCGTCGTGACAAACTGCTCAATGATTCCCATCTAATGTCCCCCTTTGTTTGTGTAATTCTCCTAAAGTTTCTCCTTTTTTTGTGTATTTTGTCAATGCCGATGGGAGTTTTTCTTGCAAAGTTTCCAAAAGAAAAAGGGCTTGATATGATAGAGAAAAGGTTTTCCAAAGGGATTCTTAGGGAAAAGATAGGAGGAGAATGAAGGATGATTCATGTATTATTTGTGTGCCTCGGCAATATTTGCAGGTCACCGATGGCAGAGGCGATGTTTAGAAAACGAGTCGAAGACGAAGGGCTGAGTGAACACTTTGTGATTGATTCAGCAGGCATTGGCGGCTGGCATCAAGGCAGTCCTCCGCATGAAGGAACACGAAAGCTGCTTGATGAAAAGGGTATCAGCTATGAAGGAATGACTGCAAGACAAATCATGGATAAGGATATCACCACATACGACTATATCATTGCGATGGATGCTGAAAATGTAGGCGCCCTCCGCAGTTTAGCTGGCTATGGAAAACATCACTTTATTGGCCGTCTTCTTGACTTTGTAGAAGACGACGATCGAGACGATGTGCCAGATCCTTATTACACTGGGAACTTTGAGGAAGTACATGATTTAATTGAAACAGGAATTGATCGTTTTTTGACGTATGTAAAAAAAGAGAAACACCTTTAACTGAAAGGAGATCAGATGAGATGGAAGAGAACAAACAAATCGTGCTTCGGGGAGCTGTTATAGGTGCAGCCTGCGGCATATTGCTGACATTATTTCATCGTCCAACAAGAATTGCACTGAAAGAAAAATGGAATCACTGCCAGCAAAAGCTGGATGAATACCGCCTGGAGCCTGGCAGGATGTCTGCTTGCGTGAAGGAAAAAATGGAAGAAACGAAGCAATTGATGAGAACGGTCTCAGATGATTTGTCTTTTCTGAATGAACAGGTGAATCAGTTAAAGGAAACAACACCAAAGGTATTAGAGATTATTGAAGAAACAAAGGATCACTTTCAAAAGAAACAGAAAGATTGATCATTGGAGATGAGGCGTATGGGTTTTGTTAAAGCGTTAATTGGACGCTTTTTGCTGCATGAAGGACCGGCAAAATCAGCTGAACTTGCGTATTTCTTTTTGCTTTCATTATTTCCGTTTCTCATCTTCGTGCTGACACTTGTTGGTTATTTGCCGCTGACATCAAAGGATGTTCTAAGCGTCATTTCTGGTTATGCGCCAGAGGGAGCGCTTTCGATGATTGAATCCATTGCCGAAGAGACGCTGAATAACCGTAACGGCGGATTGTTGTCATTCGGGATTATTGCGGCCCTCTGGTCTGCATCCAACGGCATTAATGCGGTTGTCAGAGCATTTAACCACGCTTACGAAGTTGAGGAAAATCGTTCCTTCATTCTCGTACGTTTAACATCGATCATCTTAACCATTGCGATGGTGCTTACGATTATTTTTGCCTTGATGCTGCCTGTCTTTGGAAAAGAGCTTGGCTTATTCGTTGCCAAATTAGTAGGGCAGTCAGATGCGTTTCTCACCATCTGGACAGCCATGAGATGGATTATTAGTCCACTGATTTTACTGATTGTTTTTACATCCCTATATTATTTTGCCCCTAATATCAGGCTGAAATTGAAATTTGTGCTGCCAGGCGCCATATTTGCATCTGTTGGCTGGATTCTCGTCAGCATGCTGTTCTCATTTTATGTAGGCGAATTTGCCAACTATAGTGCGATGTACGGAAGCATTGGGGGAATCATAATATTAATGATCTGGTTTTATTTAACCGGCATTATGATCATCCTCGGCGGCGAGCTCAATGCGCTTTTACATAAGCGTAAAATCGTACCAGGCAAGGTGTGAAGAAATCCGGGCATCCTAAAGGAGAACGAACATGTTCAATCTTGACGGATGGGGGAATACTGAATGTCTAAACAATCGAAAAAAGGCGGAAGCAACACAAAACAAAACAAAGGCCATCAGCCAAAGCACAAAACAAGCGGAAGTGCGAATGGGCAAAATGGGTATCACTAGATGAAAAAACTCCTCTGCATAGGTGCAGGGGAGTTTTTAATGAGAAATGGATTCGTTTGGAGTGTCAACCACTGCCAGCGTCTTCCCAAATCGAACACAACAAAACACAAATAAAATCACAATGCTGACAAGGTAAAGTAAATTCATGCCCTCGAACGTCTGCACAAAGAATCCGCCAAGAACCGGACCGAGAATACTTCCTGCACTAAACGCCATCCCGCACATCAAATTCCCAGCAGGCAGCAGATGCTTTGGCAATAAGTCCGTCATATAACTGATGCCAAGTGAGAAGGTCGAACCTACAGCCATACCTGCGATAAAGAAACAGATCGCAACAGACAAAACGGACTGAATAAAAATTCCTGCTAAAAGGAAAAAGAATGAACCGACGAGTGTCACAACTAAAATCATGCGTCGTCTGCCGAACCGGTCACTCAGCATCCCGAGAGGAAGCTGAAAAACAATACTCCCAATTGCAAACGCAGGTAAAATAAACGCAACAGCATCTATCGTCACCCCGCTTCTCAGCGCATACACAGGGAAGTTACTATTGAGTGTCGTTTCTAAAAAGCCATAGCAAAACGGCATCATAAACGCTACCCAGCCAAATTGAAACGCCTTCTTGAAGCGCTTCAAACTATTTGTCTGCTCTGACGTCTGCATTTCACCTGTATCAGGATATGTATTTTTTAAAACAAACACAAGTAGCCAAATACACAAACTAACTGCACCAGACACAATAAACGGCAAAGATGGATTGATTTCAATAAGTGGTGTTAAAAAAGGGCCGGCGGCAAAACCGAGTCCAAAGGATAACCCATACAATGAAATATTTCGCCCGCGATTTCTAGATGATGAGGCATAGGTTACCCACGTCTGTGTGGAGAAATGAAGCATATGATCACCGATGCCGATCATCAGCCGCAAGAAGAACCAGACGACATAAGATTCAATAAAGACAAAGCTAAACAAACTTAAAAAGACAGCAGCGCCCCCAATGACGATCAATGGTTTAAATCCGAAGCGGCGAAGCGGCGCTTCCATAAAAGGAGACGCAAGCAGCACGCCGAGATATAAGCCGGTGGCATGCAGTCCGTTTAACGTCGGGGAAGTGCCGGCATGTTCGAAAATAATCGAAATAACTGGCAGTAAAGCTCCCTGCGAAAAACCAGATACGGATACAAGTAAAATTAAAATCATAAAATGAATTCTCGACATAAGAAGCTCCTTACAAGTTCATGCTTTCATCGTACAATGGAACCATAGGGGTTTCAATAGAAAGGTGGAAAAGGAATGAAGCTGATATACGAAAATGATCGGTGGATCGCAAATGCTGATCAAAGGCAGCTGCCTATTTCGGGAAATGAAGAAGCGGGATACAGGCCGTATCAATTGTTCACCTCGGCTATTGCGGGCTGTTTTGGAGAAATGGTCATTCATGTTTGCCGAAAAAAACGAATATCCTATCAAGGGCTGACCATTACACCTGAAACGACAAGAGAAGGAACTGTAAACAAAATCACTCATATTCATTTACATATGATCTTTGAAAGCATCAGCACCTCTGATGAACAGCTGGAAAAAGTAATGAAACTTGCGTTGAAGCATTGCTCCATGGTGCAATCCGTGAAAGGAACGATTGATATCACCCTTTCACACGAACGAATCTAAATGTATATGATGCCGGCACTCACGAAAGAATAACAGTCAGATATGATGTAAAGGAGATTGGCTGTATGAATCGTTTGTTTCTTGTGATTGTCGCAATCGGTGTTCCATTATCTGTAATTGGTAGTTTTCTTCATTTTCCGCAGGCTGTCATGTTCGCCGTCTATTGTATCGCCATCATCGGTCTTGCAAGTTATATGGGAAGAGCGACAGAGAGTCTTGCCATTATAGCGGGACCAAGAATTGGTGGGTTATTAAACGCTACTTTTGGAAATGCAGTGGAATTAATCATTTCATTTTTTGCATTAAAACAAGGACTCACCGCCATTGTCCTTGCTTCACTCACTGGCTCAGTGATCGGCAATTTACTGCTCGTGGCTGGATTGTCTTTTTTCGTTGGCGGATTGAAATTTAAACGACAAGAGTTCAATGTCCACGATGCAAGGCATAACTCTGGGCTGCTTATGTTTGCGATTATTGTGGCATTTGTCATTCCAGAAGTCTTTTCCATAGGGATGGCAGAAGATCGTCAATTTGTTTTAAGTATCGGCATTAGCATCGTGATGATTTTGCTTTATGTCGCAGCACTCTATTTCAAACTGGTCAGCCACAGAGGTGTTTATGTTGCCAAGCAGGAAATTACGGAAGGAGAAGCAGCGACGGAAGAAGAAACACCAGAATGGTCTGGGAAGTTTGCCACGGCGATTTTACTCCTTGCGACAATTGCTGTGGCGTATATTTCAGAGCGGCTCGTCCATACATTTGACACAGTCGGAGAACAGTTTGGCTGGAGTGAACTGTTTATCGGGGTCATCATTGTTGCGATTGTCGGTAATGCAGCAGAACACGCATCTGCTGTCATTATGGCGTATAAAAACAAAATGGATGTCGCGGTCGAAATTGCTTTCGGTTCTACGCTTCAAGTCGCCATGATGGTCGCACCGATCCTTGTGATCAGCTCTCTGTTTTTTGAAAAGCAAATGCCACTGATCTTCTCATTACCAGAACTCATTGCCATGGCATCCTCTGTTTTACTAACCGTGATCCTTTCAAATGATGGGGATACGAACTGGTTTGAAGGTGCTACATTGCTCGCTGCCTATTTCATTATGGCGATTGGATTTTTCCTTTTATAATCTTTTGTGGATAAGGGACGTCTTTCGGGAAAATACTATGGAAAAATGAATGAGAAAGAGTGATGATATGAAAAAGATGCCCCGCATCATGTTTGTTGTTCTCTTATCCTTAAGTTTCCTATACAGTTTTCCAGCCGAGGCAGCAAAGCCGTTTAAGGTGCCATCGTCTGTCGCCAGTATCTCAAAGGAAAATACGTATCCAAATGCGTCACAAGATCAACCGCTGCTACAGCCGAGCGAGCTGACGGCCGAATTATTTAAAACAACAAGTGTACCAATTGAAAATACACATTTAATTAAAATGCTGAATGAATCCAGTATATCAGGTACACCGCTAGCAGTTGGCTACAGGGCAACGATTTTTCTTGGAAGATGGGCACTCAGCTATGATTCAAACGAAACCGTCGCCAATTGGGAATACAAAAAAGTGAACACGAATCACATTGATAATAGAGGCGGAAACAAAACAGCCATCGGCAAATATGTGCAAAAGCAACAAGTAAAAGTAAGTGGAGGGCTCACAGCAAAAGTACCAAACCCAGAAGATGTGAAAACATTGATGATGCAAAAAGCCATCCAAAAAACAAAACTTCCGCTCGCCTTCGACACAGTGATTGGTGCAGGAACAAAGCGAGATCAGTCCTACCACGTATCTCCGAAAAAAGCAGCATCCCTGCATGCATACGCTCCAGCCATTAACGAAAAAGGAAAGGTTACTTACGGAGAAGTGTATCTTGTGCTCAAGGGAAATAAACGCAAACTTGTCGTAAAAAATGTGACCTCACAAGGAATCGGCGCTTGGATTCCTGTTCAGGATCACCTGACGTTTGGGTTTCAAGGGATGAATTAAAAACAGTCATCTCCTCTTACCAAGGGGAGATGACTGTTTTTTGATTAAGATGTCCTATCTTTTTTCTTTTTCATTTCATGAATGTAAAAATCAAAGGCGTTATATAAAAACCATACAAAGAAAAGAAAGAGAAAGACTTTAGTGAATATCGTCAAATTGTTGAAAATTAAGCATAGGCCAATAAAAGGGAGGATCATAAAGCCATAATACGAAAACCACCATGTTTTAAAAATGAAACTCAGCTCCTTGGTTATTTGTGGAAACGACTCTTTCTTCATATTACATGGTCTTGAGTAGAACGTAAACCTTACCTAGACAATAAAAAAGCCAACGCGGAAGTTGAATGAATCCAACAACTACGATGGCTTAGCTGATTATTCTCCTAAATCCACATTATGATAAACTTGCTGCACGTCTTCAAGCTCTTCTAATACATCGATTAGTTTCTCGAATTGTGCTTTCGATTCATCATCTAATGTCACTTCGTTTTGAGGCAGCATTGTGATTTCAGCGACAGTAAATTCTTCTACGCCTGCCTGTTTGAACGCTTCTTGAACTTGATGGAATTGATCTGGTTCAGCGTAGACGATCACCGTATCATCTTCTTCCATAATGTCACGTACATCAATGTCTGCTTCCATTAAAAGTTCAAGCGTTTCTTCTTCACTTTTCCCCTCGACACCGATCACCGCTGTTTGGTCAAACATGTAAGCAACAGATCCACTGACGCCCATATTTCCGCCGTTTTTCCCAAATGCTGCACGAACATCAGACGCTGTGCGGTTGACGTTATTGGTCAGGGCATCAACGATCACCATAGATCCGTTTGGACCAAATCCTTCGTAACGCAGCTCATCGAAGTTCTCTTCTGCACCGCCTTTTGCTTTTTCAATCGCACGGTCCACAATGTGTTTTGGGACACTATATGTTTTTGCACGTTCTAGGACAAAGCGAAGTGCTTGGTTTGATTCTGGATTTGGCTCACCTTGCTTGGCAGCCACATAGATTTCACGCCCGAATTTTGCGTAAATACGACTTGTATTGGCATCCTTTGATGCTTTCTTTTCTTTAATGTTGTTCCATTTACGACCCATCTTATTCACTCTCTTTCAATTAGTAAATACACAGTATGAGGGTCCCCATGCTGCATGAAATCAATCTGCTTTCTATTATACATGAATCAGTCAAGAGGATAGAAGTAAGACGGCTGAAAAGAAAAGAATTCCTTAGCTGATATGTCCAAGTTGTTCAAGCGTCTTATTTTTCTCATGCGGTCTAGTCAGCTCATCACACCGAATGATTCTACCATCTAATAAAGTAAATAACGCCATCACATCTATTAGACCATGGTCTCCTGTGGACAGCTCAACATGTACAGTGTAACGAAAACACCCTTGCTGAGTCTCTTCATCAAACAACATATCATGAAAGGCGGGGATGTCGAGCTGTTTGGTCATGACTTTTAATGTGGAGAGATGCTTTTTAAATTCATCAAGGGAAGAGACCTTTCCATCAGTGACTTGCTGATAATCTGAAGAAAAATAAGTCTCCACCTTTTCTATATCTAATTGGATTAACACCTCTTGATACATTTGCTTAATAAAAAAAATCGCTTCAGTTTTTCTCAATGTAAACATCCTTTCTTTTAGTTAACCGGTGAACTATATAATATTATAATTAACTGGTTAACTAAAAACAATCAAAAAAATAACCTCATCACAAATGAGGTTATTTTGTAGGCTGTGGATAGACGAGATCCTCAAGCAATTTCACATCATGCTGATGAAGTTGTGTGATCATTTCTTTTCGCACAGCGAGGGCGGCTTCAAAGTATTTTTCATCCTCGACCATTCCTTTTACGGTGATCTCAATCCCGCGATTCAATTTATTGAGCCCCATAATGCCATGAACCTGAAAAGGTTCAATGGCGTTTTGGAATTCATCTTTTTTCAGTAAATCATGATGCATTTGATTTAAGTGATCACATGCTGTTTCTAGCGCCTTGAAAGCAATGTCAGGATTTTGGTTTGCGCTGATCAAGACTGACTCTGTGATACGCATGTAGTGCATATTGTAGTTTTGGATTTGACGAATGTCTCCGTTTGAAATGGTTAACAGCTTGCCGCTCCATTCTCTAATTTGCAGAGACCGGAGACCAATTTCTTCAATGGTTCCGTTAAAAAGATTATTGACCGTCACATAGTCACCTTTATGAATTTGCCTTTCATAAATGAGGAAGATGCCAGCTAAAATATCACGAATCAAGGTCTGAGCGCCAAAACCAATGACAATTCCAGCAACACCAGCCCCCGCAAGGATTTTCCCAAAGTCATGAAAAAATAGAGAAATCACATATAAGACAAAACATATGGAAGCTGTATACTTTGAAACCGATTTGACCAAGCTCTCAATCGTTTTTTTCTTTTTATCTTCAATGAATTCAGTTCGTTTAAAGAAAATCTGAAGCGCTTTGTTGATCATAAAGACGGCAAGCCAAAGAATGAGTCCAACAAGGAGAATTTCAATGTATTTGTTCTTGACCACTGTCAGAAATGTTTCGTCCATCTATCGGTTACCCCCTGGCTGTACGAGAAGTAAAATCAACATCTTGATAATAACTGTTTTTCACAAGAACATTTGGACCAAGGCATTGCACACTTGGGCAATGACAATTCAGTTCTTTTGCCAATTTTGTGTTCATCCAGCGTGTATAAGCTGATTGCAACGTATCGGTTTCAATATTTCCTAATGGCGGTGTATCGCCAAAGTCTGTCACAATAATATTCCCATCAAAAATATTCACATTCAACCGTGAACGGCCATCAGGGTCATTTCGTACTGTCACATTTTTCGCTTGACGCAATCGAGTCAAGAGGCGCTGGTCTTCTTCATCTGTGCTGCATGAATAAAATGGCAATGTGCCAAACAGCATCCATGTGTTCTCATCACGAACATCGAGCAACTGATGAATCGCATCCCGCATTTGTGGAAGCGACAATGATTCAAGGGCGCTCGCAAAATCACTTGGATACATCGGATGAACTTCGTGGCGCTGGCATTTCATCTCGTCCACGATTTGACGATGAATGTGTTCAATATAAGGAAGCGTACGCTTATTCAGCATCGTTTCAGCAGATACGGTTACACCCGCTTTCACAAGGGCCTGACTATTCTCAATCATGCGGTTAAACAATTTCTCACGCTGCTCAAAGGTTGGCTTTCGGTCCATCATTGCAAAACCAACCGTAGCAAACTCTTCGACCGTCCCCCAGTTATGTGAAATGTGTAGGACATCCAAGTATGGAATAATCTCTTCATATCGAGCCAAATCAAGTGTTAAATTCGAATTAATTTGGGTACGGACGCCGCGTTCATGGGCATACTTTAATAAAGGAACGACATATTCCCGTACAGATTTCAGAGACAGCATCGGCTCTCCGCCTGTGATGCTAAGGGAACGCAAGAGCGGTACTTCATCTAAACGGCGAAGCAGTAAATCGAGTGGCAGTGCATTCGGATCTTTTGGCTGCAAAGTATAGCCAACCGCACAGTGCTCACATCTCATGTTACACAACGTCGTTGTCGTCAATTCAATATTTGTCAGCTTCATTTCTCCGTAATCCTGCACATCGAGATAGGCTTCCCAAGGGTCGAATGCAGGTGTAATCGGACGAAGTGCTGTTTTTTGGTTCATGGTATCTATCTCCTTTTCATTCGGGCAAACATAGACCCGCCAACAGTTAATTTTAAGCCCCATCACCGTTATACGCAAGAGGGGACACAATTGATTTACAAAGGAAAAAAAGATAAGCTATAAACAAATGCTAAAGGGAGTGTATCTATGGGCAAGGCAGCAGACAGCAAAGAGCAGCAGGTTGATTATTTAAAGAACCGATTAGATATGTTTATGAATGTGATTGATTCATTAGATCCTGAATCCACAGACGTTGAGGATATAGACAGACTCATCCAGATGATTGACGACCTAGAAGCGAAATATGAACGATTTAAAACCGATTGGAAGGAAGAATAGCTCGCGCTGATGCGGGCTTTTTTCTTTAAATTGGCAGGTCAAAAAGTGTATGAGTACCCGGTATATTCTGCACAATAGAAGAAAAACCGGGAAGTGACTTAAATGAAAAAATGCATACTGATCTGTCTATGTGCGCTTTTTGTATCGATGCCTTTTTCAAACTTAGAAGCCGTGTCTAATCAGCCGATTCATTGGGGATTTGCTAAAAGCAAAGAGCACAAGCCAGCAGATGCCGGCAAGGAACTGAAGACACTCTTAAAGAAATATGATGCTTTCTATTTAGGAAATACGAAAAAGAAAGAGATTTATTTTACTTTCGACAATGGCTATGAAAATGGGTACACACCCAAAATCTTGGACGTGCTGAAAAAGCATCAAGTACCCGGCACCTTTTTTGTGACTGGGCACTTCGTAAAGGACCAGCCCAAGCTCGTCAAACGTATGGCAGAGGAAGGTCATATTATTGGCAACCATTCCTATCACCATCCAGATTTAACAACAAAGAGCACGAAAGAAATCAAAGAAGAGCTAGATCGTGTCAATGAAGCGGTATACAAAATCACAGGAAAACAAGATAACCTCTACCTTCGTCCACCGCGCGGGGTGTTCAGTGAAAGGGTACTAAAGGAAACGAAACAGCTTGGCTACCAAACCGTTTTCTGGTCAGTAGCGTTTGTAGATTGGCACATCCACCATCAAAAAGGAAAACAGTATGCGTACAATCAAATGATGAAACAGGCGCATCCGGGTGCCATTTACTTACTTCATACCGTCTCAAGGGACAATGCCGAGGCACTTGATGATGCCATCACTGCTTTAAAAAAACAAGGATATACCTTTAAAAGCTTAGACGATCTCATGCTTGAAAAAGTATGGCATCTCCCTTAGCTATAGAAAAAAGCTTGCAGACACTGCAAGCTTTTTGACTTATCCTTCTCTTATTTTACGCTGGAACAAAAGGGGACGATGACGAGTAAAGGAGTCAATCAAGCCCTCACCGAAAATCGTGATGCTTTGCTCCCAAGGATGTCCTAGTAAACCCCAGGTCATCTCTTTCGATAAAAAGAAATAGTAATCCCCATTTGGGAGCACAGGGACTCTCCATTCTCCAAATTCATCTTTTTCAAATGAGCCGTATGGTGTGATCCAATAGCATTCGTGCTGCCAATCAAGTACCAGCATATATTCGCCGGTTCCGGTGATATTCTCCTGAAAAGACAGCAGTGCCTTCTTTTCAAGGTCTTCATCCGCACTTAGGAGAGAAGGGTCCTCGAAATAAGCAGAGATATCATATGTGATGTAAGGAGATGGTGCTTGAAAACCGGGAAAGCGAGAGATGCTTGGGTTAAATTTAAACTCTTGATCAAATGTTTTCCATGCGTACTTTAGTTCTTTGTCTGTCAGTGGAATCCAGTTTTCCATAGTATCTCCCTTTCAAGCACTTCTCTCAAAAAACTATTTGAAAATCCTAAACCATCCTTTATGTTTAAACCACAAAAGCATCCCTGAGACAAGCAAACCCATGAAAATCAGTACGCCAAAATAGCCATATTTCCAGTGTAATTCAGGCATGTTATCAAAGTTCATCCCATACACCCCAACAATAAAGGTGAGTGGAATAAAAATCGTCGAGACAATGGTCAGTGTCATCATGATGGCATTCATTCGGTTGGAATTTAGTGTTTGATAGCTGTCTCGTAAATCGGCTGTCATATCACGGTTTGACTCAACGATCTCTGTTAGTTTCAATAGATGATCATAAATATCATTAAAATATGCTTGCCGGTTTGCATCGCTTTTCATCATATTCGTGTTCACAATTCGATATAAGAGGTCCCTCATCGGGATAATGGTTCTGCGCAGTTTGAGCAAATCGGATCGAATACCGAATACTTCGTTCATTAATGTACCATACGTTTTATGCCCTTCTTCATCCTCGATTTCATTGAGCCTGTCCTCAATTTGATAAATAATAGGAAAATAATCATCGACGAGCTGGTCGATCAGCATATAAGCCATATGCTCTGGACCGCTCTCTCTCGCTTTATCAGACCCTTTGAGCTTTCGAATGACTCGATCAATGTAGGGCGCTTCCTTCAAATGAAAAGTAACGATATAGTTTTCTCCAACAAACAGGTCGACTTCTTCAGATCGAAGTGTTTTTTGATTGAGGGCATGAAGGACGAAAAATAAATACCCTTCATAAAAATCAAGCTTCGGCCGCTGTAAATAATGGAAGCAATCTTCAATCGCAAGCGGATGGAACTGAAAAAATTCCTTTAACAGTGCTGCTTCCTTTTCCGTTGGCGCATAAAAATCTATCCAATACCAGGCGATATCGGGGCTTGAAAGCTGCTGCAATGTTGCATGTTCAATCAAGTCACCGTTTTTTGTCACTGCAAGTTTTTTCAGCATGTGCACCCCTCCAGACTTGCATTATATCATGAAGCAGCAGCGGTGAACTTATACGTTTTCACCATAAAAAAGCCGATCTCATCGCTGAGATCGGTCCAATGTGCGTGTATGATTGATGGATAAAGCGAGAATTAAGGACGGTGGAACGTAACGAATTTATTTTGACGGTCAAACCAGCCTCTAAATGCCCAGTTATCCCAGCCGCCATCGCCGTTGTTTTTAAATGTACCGCTCTCAAAAACCCAAATACCGTAAACAACATTACCAAGGTTAGCAGTAGCGAAAGTTTTCACACCATTAAAGCGGTCTTCATAGTTTTGGCTTAGGTTAAAGACCATGACGTTATATCTGCCGCCAGCAGCATAGAATGTGCTTTCCATTACACCTTTAACGAATCCAGAACGGTTGGCATTTGCATTTACTGCGTTAATGATTGCATTGGCAATTCCAAGGACATCGAAATTGACGTTAACATTAGGACTAGCTGTCGTTCCAGCTTTACCTTCAGCAGCTTTGTTTAACACAGTTTGCTGAATAGTTGTTGAAACTGGAGCAGTTTTTTGCTCAGCAGCGTCAGCGAATACTGGTAGTGTCGAAGAAACAGCAGTGGCAAGGGCAACAGAAAGAATTGTTTTTTTCATTGGTCGGATCTCCTTTGTTTTTAAATTTTGGGTCTTCTTTTAGTAAAACGTGAAACTAGGTGAAGCCGGTTATCAATGAGGTAAATATGTTCCTGCAAGATGAAACAAATGATTGCCTAATCCGCTAATTCCTTTGTTCACCTCCTTGATATGTCATAATTATACAAATATTTTTGAAATAGAAGATATCACCCATAGGTTCTATTTCTAATTTAAGGAAAATGATCCTAAAATGTTGAAGATTGCTGTCGAATTTTAGCTGAATTCGACTAAAAATTTTCATCTATCCAAAAGGAGAATGACCATAAATAAGGAAGATATAACTGATAAATTCTTGTACTCTTTATATTTAAAAGTATTCAATATAGAGAATCATTCATGCAAAGTGAAACAATCACATCTGCGTGTGTTGACAGAAAGGAAGAGGAAAAACATGTGGGAAAAACACCTATTGGTTGAACCACCCTATCACTTCGATCAAGTGCTGAGACGTTTATCGAGCGATCCATTAAAGGCGGTCGATCTGGATAAAAGAGAAATCAAAGTACCGATGAGGCTGAATCATAAACCGTACATTGCAGTCGTTCAAGCGACAGGAACAAAAGAAGCACCTTCGTTCCGGGTACAGGCTAACGGGCCGGAGGAAGCCATCCTTTCTGAGGTGAAGCGGATATTTGGCATGGAACATCAATTACATGCTGTGCATGACCATTTTGCTCAAACAAATCTTGCGCCCATTTTTGACCGTCATATCGGAACGCCGCTTATGCTGGATTTCCATCTATATCATTGCTTGATGAAATGCATCATTCATCAGCAGCTCAATCTTGCATTTGCTTATGAGCTGACGAAACGGTTTGTTCATACGTATGGTGAGCAAATCGACGGCGTCTGGTTTGACCCTTTACCGAAAACCATTGCATCACTTGAAACCGACGATTTGAGAAAACTGCAATTCAGTCAGCGAAAAGCGGAATATGTGATTGATGTCTCAAAGCGAATAGTGAGCGGCTCTCTGGATTTAGAGGAATTACACGACTTAACGGATATTGAAATTGAAGAACGTCTGCTTCCGATTAGAGGGATTGGACCTTGGACGGTTCAAAATGTCCTCATGAATGGACTAGGAAGACCAAATCTCTTTCCAATGGCAGATATCGGGATTCAAAATGCGATCAAACGTCACTTTGACCTGCCAGAAAAGCCAACAAAAGAAGAGATGGCAGTTTTAAGCAAGGAGTGGGCACCTTATTTAAGCTACGCCTCCCTTTATTTATGGAGAAGTATAGAGACAGATAAATAATTGAAAGGCATTTTCTCTCTTCGTCCAAGTCGTGATATACTATTCAGATGGAATAAAATGAGGACAACCGATAAAGGTTTAAATAGAACGGAGAGAATAAACGTGAAAGAAAAACAGCAAGGAGCCCTTCTGCAAAAGGGGCAGCAGTTCCCGCTTACCATTAAACGCCTTGGCATTAATGGGGAAGGGGTCGGTTATTTTAAAAAGCAAGTGGTCTTTGTCCCAGGTGCACTTCCAGGTGAGGAAGTAGTAGTTGAAGCAACGAATGTTCAAGCGAAATATGCAGAAGGTACGGTGAGGAAAGTTCGCAAGCGCTCAGAACATCGAGTGAAACCGCCGTGCTCAGTATACGAAGAGTGCGGAGGCTGTCAGCTTCAGCATTTGGCATACGAGCAGCAATTAAAGGAAAAACGCGATATTGTCATTCAATCAATGGAGCGTCATACAAAGCTGTCGGTTGAAAAGATCGATATTAGACCAACAATCGGTATGGAAGATCCATGGCACTACCGGAATAAAAGTCAGTTCCAAGTCGGAAGATCACATAGCGGCGACATCATCGCAGGGCTTTATGGGCTGAATTCTCATAAACTTGTTCCGATCAAGGAATGTATCGTCCAGCATCCGAAAACGAACAAAACAACAGGCGTCGTCCGCAAAATTTTAGAGAAATTCGGCGTATCTGTCTACAACGAGCGGACAAGAAAAGGCGACGTGCGCTCGATTGTTGTGCGTGTCGGCTTTGAAACAGGTGAAGTACAAGTCGTCCTTGTCACATCAAAGCCTGAGTTTCCAAAGAAAAAAGAAATCGCCGAAGCCATTCAAAAACGTCTGCCAGAAGTGACGTCTATTATGCACAATATCAATGGCGAAAAAACGTCAGTCATCTTTGGGCATAAAACATCGCTCCTAGCTGGCAACATGGTCATCCAAGAATTTTTAGGAGACGTCTCATTTGAATTGAGTGCACGGGCTTTCTTCCAATTGAATCCGAAGCAGACATTAAAGCTTTACGACGAAGCGAAAAAAGCGGCCAAACTGACTGGCAAAGAAAAGGTAGTCGATGCGTATTGCGGTGTTGGAACCATTGGAATGTGGCTCTCAGATGGAGCAAAAGAAGTAAGAGGTATGGATGTCATCAAAGAATCAATTGATGACGCGAAGAAAAATGCCAAAAAACACGGCATGAAAAACGCAACTTATGTGACAGGCACAGCTGAACACTGGCTGCCAAAATGGGTCAAAGAAGGCTTCCGTCCTGACGTTATCGTCGTCGACCCGCCAAGAACAGGCTGCGAACGCACTTTCCTAGACACCGTCAAACAAGTCAAACCAAAACGCTTTGTCTACGTCTCTTGCAACCCATCTACACTAGCAAAAGACCTCGAATACATGTCAAAAGACTACAAGATCGAATACATGCAACCAGTGGATATGTTTCCGCATACGGCGCATGTGGAGTGTGTGGTGTCTTTAGTCCTTAAATAATAGTGGGCAAAGAACCGCAAAAGGCCATTATGATCATTTAACCTTCTAATATGATGTAATCACCAAATTTTTTTCTGTTAAGTGAGCTTAAATATCATCAGTCATGTTTTATCAATGGAAGTTTTATATGAATATATGCATGGTCTTATCGCAGATGGTATCTATGGTCCAAAACCAAAGAAAAAAGCGCAGCTCGAAGCCTTCTTGAAGTAAACAAATAGTCCCCTTGAATTTTCGAGGGGACGTTTTTGTTTATTCGATGATTTATTCTCTTTTTAATACTCGCATACTTTATTTTCGCACTCAGGTTTTTCTTTAGCATCTACAGTGAAAGATATGACTTCGTCATTGCCTTTATCATAGATTCCCCATATTTCTTTTTTCTTATTTTCATTGAGATAACCATTAATTTCAATACCGCCCATTGGGTTTATCTCATAATCATCAGTATAATCAATTCGTTTAATATCATTATAGTTTGTTTTAATAAAGTCAGTCATTCTTTTCTTAGCCAAGGAATACAATTCTTCTTTTTTAGCTTCTTGGGCAGCTGTTTTTTTGTCGTGTTGTTCCTTCATAAATATCCCTCCAAGTGATATAATAACCAAAGTCATAAGGATAATTATGTATTTTTTCATAAAACCATCCTTTCTATCTTAGATTTTACATGAGAGAAGGGGCATTGTACATGAATACAAAGACGGACATACCTAATTTAACAGATAAAGATTATTTTTCTCTGAGCCAAAATACATATAGTGAAAAGAAAATGAGAAAAGCCTATGAGAATAAGACACCACTTGTAAATGATTCAAAAAAAGCTTTTTACGTAGATAAAATCAAAAAAGACCCAGACACAGGGCTAGATGTTTACGTATTTGTCCAAGCCAAGAAAAAAGAAGGTAAATGGGTTAAACCAAAAGAGCCTGAGAATGTTGTCGTAGGTTTTCAAGGAACGAATCAAGAACAAATCAAAGCTGACGTGATAAGTGCAGATGGCGGCAACGTGGTAATGGGTCAAGACCCGAAAAAGAAAGTCAAATACATCATGAAAAAAGAGGCACCTGAAAACTCTAAAGCGATTACCAAGTATAACGGTAGTATGGAACAAGCCATGTTGTTGAAAAGTGGAGAATACAAAATTGTCACTAAGACATCTCAATTTGATCAAGGTGATAAGCTCGTCGCCAATGAAGTGAAAAAGTATGCTGGCACTAATACAGTGATTTCAACAACGGGACACTCACTTGGAGGGGCAGATGCGGAATACGCTGGTGTAAACAATCATGTTTACAGTGTAGCCTTTAACAACCCTTCCATTGTTAAGCTGCATGATGAAGAAACACAGAAGAAAATCAGAAACGGCGAATTTGATTTGTATCATAAAGCCATCATTAATCCCGATGATATGGTGGGGGCAGGTTGGTTGTTGGAATATGACAGGCACAACGGAACGACAATTTATACGAAAGATCCTAGTCAATCACGAAGAGAGCGTATAGATCGGTTTGTGTCTCCGCTTGGTGTTCCTGGGGTTTTAGGGAATTTGATTACTTCCTTCTATGGCCAAGCATTCGCAAAAGATCCGGATACTCATAGTTTAAATGAGTCGAACTTTACATTTGATAAGAATGGTCATATCAAAAGTGTGGATGGAAGCGAAGGTGTTTATAACCGGAATATCGAATCGTTCTCATCTTATTCAGGTATGAATGGACAAACCATCAAAGTGGATGCTAAATATGCAAAAGAATTAGCTCATCGATTACAGGCAGCTATCGAAGACTTAAAAACAAAAAAACAAGCAATTGAACAATTCCCTCATGATCACAGCAAAATGGTGTATGACGTGAAATCTATTTGCGGAAAAAGGTTAGGAGAATTCAAGGATTTAGATCCAAGTGACGTTGAAAAAGCTATATTGTTTCACGCCCCTTTTGTGAAAGATGGAGCAGCATTTTATGACTCAGAAGAACAGTATCAAACTGAGGCTTCTCTACATTATTTGATTAGAGATTTAGAGGATATTAGTGAGTTTATTGTGAAAATGGCGGAGGATTTAAAAGATAAGGATAATGAATTAGCAAGATGGTTACGGTTGTAAGGGGGATTTCAATTGCCATATGGAGTTAATATGGATGCAGATGAGTTTTACAGACGATTACAACAGAATGAGGAATTAAAAAAAATTGTAGGTTCAAGTTTAAAAACGCATTGTCAGCATCTAAAAGAGGACACAAAACATGCGTCAGACTTTTCTTCAGCACAACAGGTTGTAGCTGAAGTGTATGTTGCTTTACTCTCTTCATTTGAAGGAAAAGCTAAGGATGCATTGGTACAAAGACTCAATGAAAATGCGAAGATGCTGACAAATGCAACAGAGAACAGAAGTGCCTTTCTAAGAAGTATAAAGACAAAATAGTGAACATAACCTCTTCGCAACGATGTGACAGAGGTGTTTTTATATTTGAGAATCGTCTTATAAATTCCTTGACGCTTTATTCACAGCTGGTATCAGCTTATTATTTAATATGACACATAAACATTGACAAGCAAGATGATTAATACCGTGTATGTGAAGACAGTTGTATCGATGGTACGAGTGTAAAAAGTGAAATGAATAAAAATGGTTCGTGACTTGAATACTGGTTTCTAGTTTGTACGATGATCACGGACTTTTTTATTAACTTATTCATAGAGATCGATCAAAGAATTTTTAATTCATGAAAAGGTGGAGGATGAGGTTGAGTCAATTTGAGATTTTAACAAACTATATCCCTATGCTTCAAGGCGATGATATTGGTGAATGGGTCATAGATCAAGAAAATGACGGAACAGCGGAACACCCGATTCAGATACCCTATGTGAATTATTCCGAAACGGTCCGTCGTTTTATCGAGGATGTCTATACATTTGCAGAACAGCATCAAGAACTGGAGATTACCCGCTATAGAGAGATCCTCAAAGAAAATGGAATTGAATGGGGAATGAACGACATGGAGGATGTGGACGCTTCCAATTTAAATTCGCAGTGTGTACTGGCTCTCATCATGGGGGTTCTGAGAGCTGAACGATTTTGCGAGGGTGTTATACTCGATTTCTTTAAAAACGGAGCTATTGTCAAGTGGCTTGAAAGATTGGAACGTTTGGAGTAAGAGAGACTAGATTTCGGGGTGATCAATTGAAAAACAAAACAGATGTATCCCACATGTTTCCTCCTATGAAAATAGAAGAAATTGATCATATTTTATTATATGATCTTGATGCAATAAAAATGGAAAAAGAAGATGAACGTATAAAATTCATTTTACAAGATCCCTATTGTCCTGATAAACATCATATTCACAGTGTGTATGTCATCTATAAAAGGTCTATACTCAATTTACTTGAAGGTAGGATTCGTTCTATTCATAGTCATGAATTCATGACTGCTAAGAAAAAGGATCGAACAATTTCTATAGAAGATATAGAATATGTATTAGAGATCGCTACAGTTGTGGTTCTTGCAAGTGAAAATAATGGAATATTGACGAATTATTTTTATAGTGGAGTCGGACAAAGGTTAGATTGTATTTTTCATCTATGCTTAGGCTATTCAACAGATTTACAAAAGAAAGAGCATAAAGTAAGTTTGCAACGATTTATGGATGATATAAAGATTGTTGAAGCGATGGGATTGTTAGCAAAAATAGTAGGATAATGAGCAAAACCTAGATTTTAGAGAAATCTAGGTTTTTTCGTCTTTTGAAAAATTTAATCAACTTCATTTTGACCTTCCCCTTAACTGAAAGGTTTATACTGTGATCAGATCAACAAATCGGAGGAGATGCAGGATGTTTAAGATCGGCGATTTTTCTATGTTAAGTAAAGTGCCTGTCAAAACCTTAAGGTATTACGACCAAATTGATTTATTAAAGCCTCAGCAGATTGATCAAGATTCGGGATACCGTTATTACTCAGCTGAACAGCTGCTTGAGGTCAATCGAATTTTTCTCTATAAGGAATTAGGCTTTACGTTAAAGCAAATGGGGCAGCTACTTCGTGAAGATATTTCTGTCGAGCAGATTCAGGGCATGTTTCTCTTGAAAGAGAGTGAGATTCAGCAATTGATCGAAAAAGAACAACAGAAATTAGCCCGTATTAAGGAGCGGATGCACCTCATCAAACGAGAGGGGTGTGTTGAAAAAGAACAGGAGGTCATCATCAAATCTGTTGAAAGCAAACGCATCATGTCTTTTCAATCCAACGGAACTGTTGAAGAAATCCCTTCATTCTTTCAAATGTTTCATCATTTATTACATAAACATCAACAAGAATCGATCTCGGGACCACAAGTAGTGCTATGGAGAGAATCACTGGATAAAGAAAGTGAGTTTGAATTTGAGGTGGGGTATTCCGTCAAATCGTTAAGGTGCTCTCTTCCTCAGGGAATGACAATTCGCACGTTACCTGCAGAAGACACCATGGCAACACTCTTATTTCATTCCCATTCTCCATCCGCACAAACTGCTTGTGTTGATCTGGCGACATGGATCGAACATAACGGATACCGCGTGAAAGATGATCAGCCGGGCCGAGAAATCTATTACCCATTGTCAGAAAATGAAGAAGGCAGACTCATTGAAATTCAAATTCCTATTAAAAATGAAATCAAATCGTAAACATGGCCCAAAGGAGAAACGTCACGATGCAAAATAAAACCGTTGTCTATTTACTTGCTTTAGCAGCTTTTTTAATCGGAACGATCGAATACATCATTACTGGCATTATTCAAATGGTCGCATATGATTTACATATCACAACGTCTACAGCTGGCTTATTGGTCACATCTTTAGCACTTTCGGCCGCAATCGGTGCACCGATTGTCATCGCACTAACCATCAATATGGACCGCAGAAAAATATTAACATGGACGCTGATCATTTTTATTTTAAGTAACTTCATCACAAGTATCAGTCATTCGTTTGAAATGGTCATGATCACAAGAGTTTTACAAGGAATCAGTGGGGGAACGGCGATTGTAGTGGCGATGGCGGTTGCAACTCGTCTTGTAGAACGGGAAAAAAGAGGAACAGCGATTGGCATCATTTTAATGGGATTAAGCAGCTCCTTGGTTTTAGGCGTTCCAATCGGGACATTTCTAAGCAGTATGATCGGATGGAAAGCATTATTCGCAGCCATTGGAGTGATCACGCTTATTCCGCTGATTGTGGTGTATAGGCGGATCCCTTCTATGAAAGAACAAGAACCGGTGACGCTTCGTATGCAATTATCGATTTTAAAAGACAAGCGTATATTACTTGCAGTGGCAGTGACGCTATTTTATGTAGGTGGATATTCCACGTTATTTACCTATTTAACGCCCTTCCTGCAAGCATCAGCCAACCTTAGCATTACAGAAATCAGTGGCATTTTGTTACTAGCGGGAATATGCAGCTTTTTAGGATCAAGCCTTGGAGGGATGGCAGCAGATAAAAAAGGACCCATCTTCACGATTTTTTCTGGCATCATCTTGCAAATCATGATGCTCATGCTACTAGCATTTGTCACAGGGAATCTCGTGGTCATGGTGGCTGTTATCATGATATGGATGATCGCTACATGGAGTACATCACCAGCTCAGCAGCTATATCTTGTAACCCTTGTTCCAAAATCTCCTGATATTGCATTAAGTGTCAATACATCATTTATTCAATTCGGATTTGCTTTAGGATCGGGGTTAGGGGGGATTGTGTTGAGCAGGACATCTATATTGCACCTGAGCTGGATCAGTGCTGGAACGGTTCTTCTCGCTTTACTCATGACCATCTTGATGGTGGCGTTTGACAGAATCTCTCAGCAGAAGAGTTTGAAGGTGATCGAGCAAGGAAGGTAACTTAAATTCAATTTTGTATGGAAGGGACTACTTATTTTGGGTAGTTCCTTTTTGGTTTGAAGAATGCACCAGTAAAGTGGTTTATTTGATACAATAGGGGGCAATATCCAAAAATTGAAGGCATTCATATATTTCTTTTAAAAACGATGAATATCAAACAAAAGCACCACTAGACGAGGAGAGAAAATAAATGCAAATCAGCGAAGAGATCATCAATCGAAAAGGTGCTCGAAAGGGGACTGATATCCCTCATGACGTCTTGTTCCTTTTGAATCAAGGAAAAATAGAGAGTGTGAATTTAACTGAATGGCTGGCTGTCAATCATCTGACGTTATTACATCATGTTTTGCCATCCGTTGGTTTAGACCATCATTTAGACGATGTATCATCTGATGTCACTCAACAAAAGGCTGAGTCTGGAATGAAAGCAATTCGTCTCATCGGTCAATTGTTAGATGAAGTGTTACAGAAAGAGAATGGGGAAAAACAAACGGAAGTGCTACAGGCGTTTACTCACCATGTATCTGATAGCGTCCGCTGTTGGGCTGCTTATATGAACAAACACCGTTTATCAACTTTGGAAGAGAAATTGGCGTACATTCAACCATTTGCAGCTGATCCTCATTTTGGAGTTCGAGAAATTGCGTGGATGTCAGTGAGAGAAAGCCTAACGGATCAGCTCGATCAAAGTATAGAACATTTAACAGAATGGGCTAAAAGTAAAGATGAAAATATTCGCCGATTCTCAGTAGAAGCTATTCGCCCAAGAGGTGTTTGGACAAAGCATATTGAGTCATTAAAACAAGAGCCAATGAGGGCACAGCCTATTCTAGACTTGCTCAAATCTGATCCATCAACATATGTTCAAGATTCTGTAGGAAACTGGCTCAATGACGCTAGTAAAACACAACCAAATTGGGTCATAAACCTGTGTGAACAGTGGTTAAAAGATTCTGATACAAAAGCAACCAGCAGAATTGTCAAGAAAGCCAAAAGAACGATTGTGAAGGGGAATTTGTGAAGAAGTACATAAACTGAATTTCCCTTTTTGGAGGGTATTTCTATCAATAGATCATTAGAAGGAAAGTCTCAAAGTTACTCAGTAAACTGACTGCCCCATTTCGTGGGGTTCTTCATTTTTTATAAAAAATCTAGTCTCCTCAATTCTGCATTCTTTATATAGATCTTATCCTCTCATCGTCGTACTTTTGAATGAAATTGACTCAATAGAATTGACGTAAGAATCATGAATAGGCGAAGATGATATAAAATGTAAGATAAAGGGAGATGAATAATGATACATATCGTATTTGGGGCAGCAACTGCTGGTAGTTTAAAGCAAGCATTACGTGAAATGAAGCAAAAACCAGTGGAAGACATCATCACCTTTGATGATATCTACTCCATTGGCCCACTTACACACTTACATGAACGTCAAGGACAAGAGACTCGTATGGAGTGGCTTCGACATGTCATGTCCAATGAGTTTGGTAGATTTGATGATATGGTAATCGATCAGCAAAAAATGATTCAACAAGTGAAGGATGTAAAAGATGGCTCACATATGATGATATGGATAGGCAACAATGCACACGAACAAATAGGTCTACGATTTGCCATCTATTTATTAAAAGGAAAAAACGTGGACGTCTCTGTCATTAATACAGCGATTGCATATGATCACCATTTTAATACAAAGACAATTCGCATGGACCTTCGACATACTGGGGAAATCCCATCTGAAAAATTTAAAATCATTTATGAAAGTAAAAATCACTTTCACACCATTTCCAAGGAAGAAAGAGAACGATTACAAGAAGAGTGGCTTCACATTGCCGAAACAGATCATACACTTAGGATATGGCGAAATGAACAAACGCTCAACGTATCAGAAGATGAATTTGATGCTTATTTAGTAAAAATGGCTAAGCGGCTTCATCCGTCCGAGCCAGAAGAGGAATACATCGTAACTCCACGCTTAATTGGAGAAGTCCTTGGTCATTTAGAACAATATATCGGAGATGATTTTATTGAGTATCGGCTAAAGAAGCTGATTGATCAAGGTGTTTTTGCTATGAAAGGAAAACGAACGTCCATGCGTTATTACTCGATAAAACTGACAACATTTGGTCAGGACTTCAAAAAATGGGTATGCTGTCGTGATTTTGAGCACCAACCTTATGTGAAAATTGAAGGAACCTATGGTGGCGAACCTTTTCAATGCGGACATTGTCAATGTCATTTAGAAAGAGATGATGTACCTATAAGCGATGTACTATTCTCTAAAATATGGAATTGGGCCATACAGTATGGTTGTTGGTTTGATGAAGAAACAGATGACTTGCTGCCAGAAGGGGTAGAAATGGAAAAGAAGTTTAATCAAGCAGGGGAGTGTATAACGGAAGAAGTAAAGAATGCGTTATCTCCTAAGTATCAAGTCGAATATAGCCCCAGTGAAATGACAAGACATTTCATTTAAAGAATAAAATTCAATAGCACTGTACAAAATAAATCTTTACATCATTCCCCATCATCATGTAATATATGGAGAAATCAAAAGCGAAGAAAAGGACATGAGCAGCTTTTATCGGTTCACAGAGAGGGAAGTCACGGTGAAATCTTCCTAACGCAGAAAAGTTGTCTTACCACCTTTGAGCTGTATTGGTGAAATTACAGTATCCAATACCGTCTACGCCACGTTACGGCACCAGAGCCATAAAGCGAATACGCATTATGGGAATTTGGGTGGAACCACGGATTACACATTCGTCCCTTTATGAGGGATGGGTGTGTTTTTTTGTTTACTTTTATAGCATGATTGCTTTGAAAAGGACATGAGCAGCTTTAATCGGTTCACAGAGAGGGAAGTCACGGTGAAATCTTCCTAACGCAGAAAAGCTATCTTACCACCTTTGAGCTGTATTGGGGAACATTGCAGTATCCAATACCGTCTACGCCACGTTACGGCGCCAGAGCCATAAAGCGAATACGCGTTATGGGAATTTGGGTGGAACCACGGATTACACATTCGTCCCTCTATGAGGGATGGGTGTGTTTTTTTATTTCAAAAAAGAGAAAGGTGTGTCAGTGATGAGAGAAAAAATGGTAAAAATTCAATTTCCAGATGGAAAGATCAAGGAGTTCTCCGCAGGTACGACAGTCGCAGAGGTTGCCTCCCATATTAGCCCAAGTTTAAGAAAAAAAGCAGTAGCGGGAAAGATCAATGATCAGACAGTGGACTTAAGTTATCCGTTAAACAACGATGCGGGGGTTTCGATTCTAACACTTGATTCAAAAGAAGGGCTGGAAGTGTTACGACATACAGCTGCACATGTATTAGCCCAAGCTGTGAAAAGGTTATATGACAATGTGACACTGGGAATCGGACCTGTCATTGAGAATGGATTTTACTATGATATGAAGCTGAATCAAACGTTAAGCGTAGAGGATTTGGCAATGATTGAAAAAGAGATGAAAAACATCATAAACGAGAATCACCTTATTCAAAGAATGGAGGTCTCTTACAAAGAAGCTGAAGTGATGTTTGCACATGATCCATATAAACTGGATATTTTAAAAAGTCTCCCTCGACAAGAAGCCATCACGATTTATCAGCAAGGAGAATTTATAGATTTGTGCCGTGGACCTCATTTGCCTTCTACAGGGTATTTAAAGGCATTTAAACTAACGCGTGTGGCAGGGGCATATTGGCGGGGAGATAGCAATCAGGATGTCTTGCAGCGAGTGTATGGTGTAGCATTTCAGCATCCAAATCATCTAGCTGATTATCTTCATTTCATGGAAGAAGCAAATAAACGTGATCACCGGAAATTAGGGAAACAGTTATCCCTCTTTATGTTTTCAGAAGAAGCGCCAGGCATGCCTTTTTATTTACCAAAAGGTCAGATTGTCAGAAATGAATTAATGGCCTTTTCTAGAGAAGTGAGAGGTCAAGCGCAATATGAAGAAGTAAGTACTCCATTTATGATGAACCAAGAACTTTGGGAAAAGTCAGGGCACTGGAATCATTATCATGAAAATATGTATTTCTCAGAAGTAGACAATACAAGTTTTGCTTTAAAACCGATGAACTGTCCAGGGCATATGCTCATGTTCAAAAATAACTTATATTCCTATAGAGACCTTCCAATTAGAATGTCTGAATTTGGTCAGGTGCATCGTCATGAATTTAGCGGAGCATTAAATGGATTGTTCAGGGTCAGAACATTTTGCCAAGATGATGCCCATATTTTTTTAAGAGAAGATCAAATCGAAGCTGAAATCAAACGGATTTTTCAATTAGTTGATCATGTGTATCGGACATTTGGTTTTGAATATTCAGTCGAGCTATCCACTCGTCCAGAAAAAGCATTAGGGGATGACGCTATTTGGGATATATCCGAAAAAGCGCTAAAAAATGTGCTTGATCAGTTAAAGATTGACTACTACTTAAATGAAGGAGATGGGGCATTTTATGGTCCGAAGATCGACTTTCATATTCAAGATGCACTAAAGCGGAGCCACCAGTGCGCCACAATTCAGCTGGATTTTCAAATGCCAGAGAAATTTGATTTAACATATATCAACGAGAAAAATGAAAAGGTGCGGCCAGTTGTCATTCATAGTGCTATTTTTGGTTCACTTGACCGGTTCCTTGGTATTCTCATTGAACATTTTGCCGGCGTCTTCCCGTTATGGCTCGCACCAATCCAAGTACAAATCATACCTGTCTCAAGCGTTCACCTTGATTACTGCATAGAGGTGCAGCAGCAATTAAGAAATATCGGAATTAGAGTCACAATCGATGAACGGGATGAAAAACTCGGCTATAAAATGAGAGAAGCACAAATGCAAAAAATTCCTTATATCGCTGTCATTGGAGATACAGAAATGCAAGAAAAAACACTGAACATCAGACAACATGGAGAAAAAATGTCAAAGCTGCTGTCTATTGATGACTTTAAACACCTGGCAGCCCAGCAAATAAAAGACAGAACAGCTCAAATATGATGTGCTGATTTCATGAAGAAGGATAAGACGTTCATTGAATGGTGGGCGTCTTTTCATTTGTGAAAAAGCCGAATTGACAATTGAAAAGGAAAATATTGAAACATTTTTTCGTTAAAATCGTAATAAGGATAGAGCGTTTATCAGAAAAATTTGAAACGAGGAGGAGTTTATCACATGGAACAAGCTGCACTAAAAAAGATGAGGACAAAACAAATCGCTATCTCTAATTTATTTGTCGGACTTATGATCATCATTTTTTTTATGTTGATTCAAATTGTTAAAATCAAACTGACACATTTCCTTTTTTGTTTAGGAATTCTAATGCTTATTCAAGGCATTTTAGGCTTTATTAGGAAAGGAACAACAAAGTCTTTCATACCTATTTTAGAGCAGGTAGCTATTTATGAAAAAGAGAAATTAGGGAAAGAGTGGGAAAAGGAAAAACGGTTAGATCATGTGTGGAAAATCATATTGAGTGTCATTATGTTTATTCAATCATTCACTTTACAAAATGTGGATAATGCATTCAGTGACGTCGATCCTGCATTGATCATTTTCTTGTTTTTGATGGTTCTAGCCATTTTAAATATAAGCATGCTTTTTCGTTTTAGAAAAATTGACCGATCGACTGTAGGTGAATTAACAGGCTACACAAAAGAGTCAAATATAATGGCAATCGCTTTAGGATTTTTTATGGCAATCATCATCTTCATCTTTATCGTTATTTTTGTTCTTCCATAAAACATCATCATTTTGAGGTGAATTCATTGAATGCAAACATTCAACAACTAATCGATCAGACAAAAGTGACATTTGGCTTAGATCTTTACTATCTAAAAAGACACAGTTTTCATCGCTACGTCAATATGTTCAATGAAACGGTGTATACATTGAATATGGAATGGTTTCCCTCTCATGAAACGGAACCCGAGGACGATGATCTAAACCCAGACGGCACAGCTGTCATTGAAGTGAACTTGAATACAGGACAGACCGAGTCGGTTATTTTTGTTATGGACAAAACCTATGCGCAGCATGGTGTCACGTTTAAGAGACCTTATCCAGCTCATGTCATTCAATGGATCGAACAAGAAACAGGATTGATCTATGGAGAGCATTTTCATATGCATCAGAAGGAGAAAGGGGAACTTTCTTTCGAAGAAGCAATAGATGGTGTGAAAGTAGCACCTTCAGGCAGAATCGAAGTGAAATGGAATGAACATGGACAGCTCATGTACTTTACACACCACGGTCCATTTTTAGCCAAAACATTACTGAAAGATGAGAAATATGTGCTTTCCCTTGATCAGGTGAAGAACTTAGCCAAGCAGCAAGTACAGATGTTTCAATGGCCTTCCTTCGAGCACAATCAAATCCGTTCTATTTATGCTCTAGAAGAAATCTATGTGAAGAACGATGGAACAGAAACTCTTCCGTTTGAGGTTGGGCGTGAAGAAACGCATTGTATACACATGAATGAAGTCATTGAGTGGAATGAACCGATAAACAATGCCTTTGAAAAAAAGGAAATGGACATTCATGAGAACATTTCAGCTGAACAAGCTTTCTCATTGGAACCGTCACCAGATTCCTTCCCGATATCAAAAGAAGACCAGGATGAGTGTATCAAAGCGGTTCGAACCTTTTTGGCGCAAAAATATTCAAACGATACAGGGAAGTGGGTTCTAAAAACACTCCAACGTGATCATGGATACATCCATGCGATATTAAAAACGAATGAGCAAGAAGGCAGTGGATTTATGGATAAAATCAAGGTCTTCATTGATGCCAACACTTTTGAAGCCATTCATTACATAGATAAAAAAGAGATGTTTCAAGTATGTGGGATACTCAATCCATCTCAAACAGCTAGTGAAATCACCATAACTCAGAAACAAGCCTTTGAAACATTGAGAGAACGCCTCGAACTTACACCCATCTATGTCTATGACGATGTGCAAAAACAATATGTTTTATGCGGCAAGCTCGATTGTCATGATGGCGTTGATGCAGTGAGCGGCGAAGTGTTCTCTTTGACAGACTTTTCATAACTTCCAAAAGAACAGTCAGTGCTGTTCTTTTTTTGTCCCATCTCCCTCTTTTTTGCAGAAAAATGGAATTTTGTAGCAGGAAGTTGTCGTTTCATCACGAAAGAAAACAGGTAAGAATATGATCATAGGTCCATTGTTTGAATTCGTGGTGGAGTCAATGAGATGACATAGGAAACGTTATACATATTGAACATTCGTGACAGTACAGTTGATCTACAGTTCATGTCTAAAAAGTGAGTGATCATGTCTCAAGCCGTATGCGAAAATACGTGTACCGAGATCATATGATGAGTTGGTTCCGTTTGTTTTTAGGTGAGTTTGAAGCCAAGTTAGAAGAAAGTGAGGATATCTACCTTGAGTACATTGGAAGTGTTTCGTCAGTTTTTGGTTGACCATTATCCTGCGTTACAAGATGAGCTTTGGCTGAAAGATGTTGATACCCTTCGAATCTCTCCTATTCTTCATCCTTTTCTGAAAAGCAAGCTGCCAGATGGGATTGAAAAATTCACTTGTGTCCTATTCACGCAGCAAACAGATCAAACCACTGCCCCGCTCAAAGTATACCTTCTATTAGATGAATATGGGCAATCGCTTTACGCCATTGATTTGATGAATGAACAAATCGTGCTTCATTAATACAGAACCAAAAAGCTGCTTGAGCATGTCTCAGCAGCTTTTTTTTATGATGAACATTAGTTTGTCATATCAACCAATCTGCGGTGCAAGTTGTCCAATTCTTTTTTTGTTGGAAAAGAGCTGATCAGCAGCGTGGATCGCCCGAACTGAAGAGGAAGCTCAGTATCGGTCACAATCATATCAATCCCAAGTTGATCCATCGTGACATCATTTAACGTATTTTCTGGACTTGTGAAAATGTGAATGAGAGGAGGCACACTTAATTTAATTAAATCAGCAATAAACAAACTATGATAATAACCTAATGTTGAAGTAACAAAAATGTTCAGCGCGTTTCTCCGTTCCATCTCCAAATGAACAAGTCCTCTCCATGAAGATGTAATCATACGAATCAATTCCCGTTCATTTTTCACAAAAGAAGCGAGGATATCGTCTGTTTTTAACTCTTGGATGATATGACTAATCCTCGAATAGAAGTAAGGAAACTGTTTTTTCACCTCTGATAAATAGCTCGATTTCTTTTTGAAAAGGAATCCATCTCTCACGGTAATTTCATTGGAATACACATAATATTGGAGAAGAACGAGTGTCATCACCTTACGATTCGCTATTTCTTGATGAAAAATCGACTCCAACTGGGTGATAAATGAATGAATGGCATCATAGAGGCGTGGTGTATGTGACTGAAAGAACGTCAATTTTTCTTCGACAGTTTCAATTGATTTAAAGTGCCCAATAGCTGGTTCGATCAATAGCAAAAAGACAAATTCATGATGATCCAGCGTCACATCAAATACGTCTTTGGTCATTCGACAGATGTGCTCTTCCCATCTTTTGATTTGATCATAGATCCCTTTAGCTGTAGAGGTTTGTTTTTCTTCAGTCATTGAGTATGTATATTTACGGCTGATTGTAAAACCTTTTCGCATTCGGTGAATGGAAACGCCGAACCACAGGCAGTATTTATCTATCGCGACATCTGGTACATTGACTTCGAGCACCTGAAATAGTTCTTGTAATAAATTCACTGCGTCTTGTTTTTGAATATCATCAAATGGCCAAAGGCGGCTTCCATACACTTCAAATAAAAATTCAACAAAGAATTGACGAATCTCCTTCTCATTTCCATGAAACTGCATACTATCTGGGCGTAACTCGATGTCATAGGATGTAAGGATCGAGTTGATTTTATGAATTGTGTTATACAATGTGGATCTACTGATATTAAGCGTTTCCATCCATTCATAGAAAGATCTGTTTTCTTCAAAAAAAATGCCGTCAATCAATCGAATTTCAATCGTATCCTTTAGAATTTCTTTGATATAGTAATCCACTCGTATCGTCTGCGTATTACAAATGGATATGCCTTGTCTTGGCTTTATGTGGATTAACGCTTCTCCATTCTCTGTTTGGAACGATTTCATTTGTTCTAAATCGCTTTGAATGGCTCGAACAGAACCGATATGTTCATTCGATATCTCTTGAAGGCTCCACCACTTATTTTTGGATACAAGCAATTTTAAAATGTTTATCCATCTCTTTGATTTATTATCAATGAGCTCCATCAAACAACTAGCTCCTTCCTTTGGCTTGCCTCTATATATTATGAAGTTCAGATGAAGAACATTTGAGCTCAAAATAGGCATGAAATGATTGTAATGTTTTGCCTAAATCGTTTTGTCTTCACTTTTGATGATAAAAGAGAAAAAAATTAGACGAAAACAAATGTTATTCACTGATTCTCCATATATTTCTTTTAAAAGGTGATAAGTGTGCCATGAATCCTATAAAAATGGATCATTTTGTTTATTTTTTTGCTGCTCAAACGGTAAATGTAAGAATAAAAAGCATCGGCTTTTTGATTACCATATGGAAGGGAGTAGAAGGAATGCGATCTATATGATGCTGAACTATCTCACCATACATACCATATGAGTCATGCTTGTTTTATATGAACGTTCTATATGTGAATACATGCTTATATATGCATGTACTAATCGTTTGTTGTTCATTCCAGTATAAATAGAAAAATTCACATTTATTCTTTTCATGTTCCCTCTCACTATTCCCCATTGCTATAGACCCCTATCCAGCTACTATATCTACTACTCATGATGACCTTTCAAACTCATGATTGATCAACTCATTTTATTCATAGGGTCTTAAGGTGCAATTTTTAGAAAAATTTGATCAGAAGCGGAGTGATTGATCAGACAGTATACAAATGCTTTTTTAATCGTTGTTGAAAAATAATTGTAGAAAAGGGTGGATGTATTGAAAAGAATATTGTCGCTGGCACTGATGACCGTGTTAGTCATACAGTCTAGTATATTAGGAATCTTGCCTTTAGCAGGGGCACAAGCTAAAGACATTCAAGAGAATATTTATGGAAATATTGAGTTTGCTGATAGCGAAGGCAACAAGTTATCAAACATAGAAGATCAGCAAGTAAGAAAGGCCATTGTGCATTGGTCTATCAAAGGAATTGATCTCAAAAAGCAATATCCGTATATTCTCTCTCTTCCTTCAGTCATTCAGGTAGAGAAGGAGCAGAAAGAACGAATTACTGTCAATGACATACCTGTTGGTGAGTATACCGTTTCGAAACAAAATGAAGTGACGGTCACATTCAATGAGGATATTGAGCTTGATCCGAATTTAGAAGGATCTATAGATATTGACGTCACCAGTATAGCTGAGAAAAAAGAGAAAACAAAGCAAAACGAGCGTGAAGAAAATCTTTTAAAAGATGATTCAACCTCATCGGAGAAAGACAAAGCTGCTAACAATCAAGAAGCAGCGCAAACGACACAAAACGATGAAGATGAGTTACTAAAAAACAAAGTGAATGTCTCTAAACGTGTAGGACTGCAAAGTGTGTCGAAACAAATGACAATCCAAGAAAATCTTCTCACTGATGCGCAATTGATATTTGAAGATCAAGAAGGAAATTCAGTAGAAAGGCCTGATATCAACTCACTGATTTCCATTAACTATAAGTGGGCCATCCCAAATGGTCATAACTATAATGGCGGGGATGAATTCCATTTCAAGGTTCCAGAGGAATTAGTGATTTACGAAAAAATCGATCGTCTCGAGATGAAATTTAATCAATCGATCATTGGTTATTTTTCTGTAGATGAAAGCGGAAATGCCTCCATCGAGTTCACAGATTTTATTAAACAATATTCAAATATCCAAGGAACACTTCAAGTATGGACACAATTAGATAAAAAAACAGTGATCACTGAAGAAAAAGAAGTGGTGATTACCCCGATTGAAGGCAAAGATACGATATCGATTCCGATTCAATACATTCCAAATGGTCCGAATGTCTCTAAAAAGGGAGAACCCAATCGATCTTACAATGCTGAAACCATTCAATGGACAGTCGATTTTAATATGGACTTAGATGATGTGAAACAAGCGAAACTGTTAGATCCGATTCAAGAAGGTCAAGCGTTAAAAAAAGATTCAATCAAGCTTTATCGTGTAGATACAAAGCTAAATGGTGAAACATCGCTTGGACAGCTGCTTGACGAAAACCACTACACCATCGGCCAAACAGCAGATGGTCAAGATTTCACGATCGAATTTAAAGATGACGTGCATCTCGCTTACCGTTTAATGTATGAAACGGACATTACGAATCAAGATCAGTCTGCGTTTCGTAATAAAGCGTCCCTTGTCTCTGCTGATAAAGAGATTAGTTCAGCAGAAGGAACAGTGAATGTGACAAGAGGCAGTCCTTTAAATAAAAAAGCCGCCCACTACGATCCAGTCACTCAAACGATTACTTGGGAAATTCGGTATAACTATAACGAAAAAAAGTTGGCTCAAAAGGATGCTTTAATAGAAGACTTCTTTAACGGTACACAGGCGCTAATATCTGATTCAATTCAAGTCAAAGAAGTCACAATTGATGAGAATGGCAAAGAATCAGGAACAAAAGCGTTTGAAGATTATGTGGTTCAACCTCAAAAAAAGGATGAACAAAACGGGTTTACCTTGCAATTCAATCAAGATATCCAATCGGCTTACCTGATCACATATCAAACAAAAGCAACCGAGCGAATTTTCGAAGCTGAAGACATTATCAATACTGTAACAGCTGGCAAAGAGAGCGAACAAGGGAAGCAAAGAATTGATCAGCAAATCCTAACGAAAGACCACGGAACACCGAATTACAAGAACAAGACCATTCCATGGCGTATCATCTTCAACAAAGATCAACAAACCATGAACAACGTAATATTAAAAGATACGTTTACCAACGAAGGATTGACGCTGCAAAAAGATAGTTTAAAAGTGACGACAGGTAATACAGTGCTTGAAGAAGGCACAGATTATCAAATCGTTGAACATGCAAATGGATTTGATATTCAATTTATGAAAGAAATCAAGACAGAACATACCATCACATATACAACGTCTTTTGATTATGAAAAAAGAGCAGATAAAGATCAAAAGAACTTGCGTAACCATGTAAAACTTGAATGGGTAAATGAAGATGGCAAGGATTTGACGAAGGAAAACCAATCTGTCTTTACGCCTGACACATACACGCAGTCCAATGGGTTCAAGAATGGAACATATGATGCAAAGAAAAAAGAGATCACATGGAATATCGGTGTGAACTATAATTTGAAGCATCTAGAAGAGGCGAAAATCGAGGATTTCATTCAAGGAAATCAGCGTTTGCTTAAAGATTCAATTATCGTCTACTCGCTTGATTTACAAGGCGGGGAAAATGGTGCGGAAGAAAAAGAAGTATTAGCGAAAGAACATTATGACATCAAATTCCTTGAAAATGAAAAGGGAGAATCAGGCTTCGAAGTCATTTTCAAACATGCCATTGATTCCCCATACAAAATCACGTATCAAACAAGTGTTGAAGGAATGGATTTAGTACAGAAAACCTACGAAAATAAAGCGACCCTTTATGATGGGAAGACGAAAGAATCAGACGTGAATGCTGTGGTGTCCATTCCAAATGGAGGGAAATACACGAGCAAGTCAGGAAATCAACAAGGGAAAGTCATTGATTGGAAACTGAATATCAACTTTGGTCAATCAACAGTCCAAGATGCGACGATTATAGACCATCCGAGCAGTAATCAAGCCATAATAGAAAACTCATTTCATCTGTATTCGACAACAATAGATGAAAAAGGGCAAGTGACTAAAAAGGATGAGCTTGAAAAAGGGAAGGATTATGAACTAGACCTTGAATTCGATCCAGATTCTTTTCAAATCAAATTTAAAGAAGAAATCACGAGACCCTATATTTTAGAATACCAATCTCTCATTTTAGATAAGGTGGGAAGTACACTTCAAAACGAAGTAACGTTTAGAGGTGAAAATGTAAAAGAAATCAAAAAGGAATCCGAAGCCTCAATTGTGGTCAAACGTACCGCTGGCATGGGAGATGGCACAGGAGCGATTGGCGCTTTAACAATTAAAAAGGTAGATGCGAGTGGTGGAAAAGCGCTAAAAGGAGCAACCTTTTCTCTGACAGATGCTGCGAGCGGTATCGTCATTGGAACAAAGACAACAGATGAAGAAGGAGCTCTTCGATTTGATCGTCTTCTGTATGGTGACTATATCGTGACAGAAGAGAAAGCACCTGATGGTTATTTGAAAACGAAGGAACCGATCAATGTCACGATTGATCAGCCTTACGAATCAGGAGATCAAACGAAAATAGGAAACAGCATGACGGTGCAAAACCAAGAAATCCGCCAGCATGTGAAGCTCACGAAAAAAGACAAAGAAACGGGTGCGGCATTAGAAAATGCAGAATTTGAACTGAAAAATGAATCTGGAGATACCGTCCAAACCCATTTGAAAACGGATGAAAAAGGAGAAATCCTATTCAAACATCTTGAGCCAGGTTCCTATTATTTTGTTGAAACAAACGCACCGAAAGGCTATCAATTAAATCAGCAAAAATGGCCGTTCACCATTAAAGAAAATCAAACAGAAACAACGGTTGTCACCGCAGTAAATGACATCATCAAAGGCTCTGCAGAATTGAGCAAAATAGGTGAAGGCGGAGAGAGACTAGAAGGTGCACAGTTCAAGCTCTTAGATCAAGATGGGCATGAGCTAAATGGTGCGCTTGTCACAGGAAAAGATGGCAAGATCACGATCAATGAACTAAGACCGGGTTCGTATCAGCTCATCGAAACAAACGCACCAGACGGTTATGTATTAGATGAAACACCCATCACATTTGAAGTACCACTCGATCCAAAAGAACCAGTCATCATTTCACAAAAGAACCTCTATGAAACAAGTGCATTAGAAGTGATGAAAGAAGGGGAAGATGGCAAGAAGCTTCAAGGTGTTCGATTTGAAGTCTTGAATCAAAATGACAAAGTCGTGCGTAAAGATTTGACAACAGATGAAGATGGAAAGCTGTTGGTCGATCACCTCAAACCGGGCAAATATCAGCTTGTAGAGACAGAGAGTATTGATGGTTATCAAAAGAAAAATAAACCTGTTCCTTTTACCATCGAAGTAGCACAAAAAACACCGACAGAGATCAAAGTGATCAATGATCTCAAAACTGGAGCTGTCCAGCTCACGAAGCTCGGTGAAAAGAATGATGTGCTTGAAGGAGCAGAATTCAAGCTAGTAGATGCAAATGGAAAAGAGATAAAAACAGGTCTTGTCACAGATGAGAACGGGGAAATCATCGTCAACGATCTGAAACCTGGAACCTATCAGTTTGTTGAAACGAAGGCGCCATTCGGTCATGAGCTTGACGAAACACCTGTCACTTTTGCTATGCCATTTAACCCTGAGAAGCTGGTCAGTGTGACAAAAGAAAATAGCCGCACAACTGGCGGAGTGCTGTTACACAAAAAAGGTGAAGATGGGAAATCATTAGAAGGGGTTGTCTTTGATCTATCTGATGCCAAAGGAAAGATTGTGGCAGGAGGAGAAGGAATTACAACCAATCAGGATGGAAAGATTACCTTCACAGGTTTAAAACCTGGAACCTATCAATTTGTTGAAAGAAAGAGTCTTGAAGGCTATGAATTGAGTGCGAAACCACTTGTCTTTGAAGTTGAAGTAGGTCAAAAAGAATTGATTCAAGTGGAGGCGATCAATCAGCTCAAGAAAGGTTCTGTAGAACTCACAAAAATAGGGGAAGAAAAAGAAAGATTGAAAGGCGCAGAATTTACACTTTTCAATGACAATGGTAAAGAATTGCTGTCAGGTTTGACAACCAACGAAAAAGGCATCATCACTGTCAACGATTTGAAACCAGGTGCTTACCAATTGGTTGAAACGAAGGCTCCTTTTGGACATCAACTTGATGCAGAACCAGTAGACTTTCAGATTGATTTCAACCCAAATCAACTGGTGAAAGTGACAAAAGAAAATATTCGCACGACAAGTGCTGTGAAGCTTCAGAAAAAAGGGGAGGATGGTCAGTTGCTCGCTGGGGTGACCTTCGATCTGATGGATGAGCATGATCAGCGTATTCAGAAAGACTTAAAGACAGACAAAAACGGTCAACTGACAGTCGATCAACTGAAGCCAGGAACCTATCGATTTGTCGAAACAGCAAGCATTGCCGGCTATGAATTGGATCAGACACCTGTCTCATTTACGATTCGTTTAGGTCAAGACAAACCAGCAAAAGTAGAAATGATCAACAAACTGACGCCGGGAGCAGTGGAACTGACCAAAGTGGATGCTGAAGGACACACGCTGGAAAACGCAGAGTTTGCTCTTCAGAGTAAAGACGGGAAAACGTTGAAGAAATCACTTGTAACGGATCAAAAAGGAAAGCTTCACATCAACGAACTAAAACCGGGAGAATATCAATTCGTTGAAACGAAAGCGCCTCACGGCTATGAATTAGATGATCAGCCGATCCGGTTTACGATTGAGAAAAATCAGCAGAAGCCTCTTCAAGTAACAGCGAAGAATCACTTGATTTTAGGAAGTCTGCGTATCATAAAGGTAGACCAGCAGACTGATAGAACCTTAAAAGGTGCAGCCTTCGACATTCGTACAAAAGCCGGGAAAATCATCAAATCTGTGACAACAGGAAAAGACGGAGAAGCCATTGTCAAAGGGCTTAAACCTGGTGAATATACACTCACAGAGACGAAAGCTCCAAATGGTTATGTAGCGTTAAAGAAACCACTCGCTTTTACAATTCAAATGGGCGAAGTGGAGATCAAGACATTGATTGTAAAAAATGCTCCAATGAAGAATGAAGAGGACCACACGAATCCTCCAGCCTCAGATCAAGGGGATCAACATCCACCTCATGGCTCAAACTCAAACGGGGAGCTGCCAAAGACTGGGGAAGAATGGCTTCGTTATTTGATGTATGCAGGGATTTTACTAGTAGTGTCTGGAACTGTTCTTCTTGTTGTCAGAAGAAGAACCATTCAGTAAAAGGAAGGAACGAGTGTATTGATGAAAAAAAGAACCTTATTAGGCAGCTTTTTGGTGGTCGCGGGACTAATGCTAATCTCCGTTCCTTTTCTATATGAGTGGCGAACTTCTCAGGAGACAGCAGCCATGGAACAGGCATTGAAAATGATTGAAGAAAATGACAGTGATGCCCTTTCTTCTATTCCACATTTAACTGTGTCAGAAGAAGACCTGCGAGATACGATGGAGCTTGAGATCCCGTCAATTGATTTAAACGAAAAAGTGCTTCCTGTTACATCAAAAGAAAATTTAGGTATTGCACTGACTCAAATTAAATCTCATCAAATGCCAGGTGAAGGAAATTTCACGATTGCAGGCCATAGAGGGTATAGAGGCGATCGGCTTTTCCGGCAGCTTCCAGAGGTACCTAAAGGAGCAAAAGCCGTCTTACGTCATCAAGCTGAAACATACGAATATAAAATTGTCAGCTCTGCTACGATAGAACCGACGGATGTAGATGTATTAAAGGATCGCGGGATAAAAGAACTGACATTGATCACTTGTACACTTGATGGCCAGAAACGCTTTGTCTTAAAAGGAATACGAATCAATGCTTCAAAGGATAAGCAACCGTCGGATGTATAACACCAACATAATAGATGATGGGTTCGATGGAAAAGCAGCGTTCACGACCGACATGTTACACCAACTGTTATCAGAGCATTATCCCACTTTAAAAAACGAATGTTGGGATGTGGATATAGATACAATTCGGACTTCGCCTATTCTTCATCCTTTATTAAGAAGAAAGCTTCCGATAGGTATTGAAAAATTCACATGTGTTTTGTTCACGCAGCAGACAGGGTCCTTTGGAGAGCCTTTGATTGTGTACTTTTTATTGGATGAAAAAGGCGAATCGATTTACGCAATGGATCTCTTGCTTGAGCAGCATGATCCACATTAAACGAGAAATAAAAAAGGAAGGGCTTTGATTAACGGGTTCGGTTTTAAGGTGGGAAAATTGTATTAGTCATATAATGAGGACTCTAATTCGTATATGAATTGGAGTTCTTTTATTTGTTTATATGAAAGAGTACGAGCTATCGTCAAGACCTGTGCAGAATATATGGAGTATAGTGAAAGCGAAGTCGTTGATATGTTGTTGCTCCATATTTTAGATGAAAAAGATTTTATAAAATGGATTGAAAACAGACGTAATCATCGGCGGATTGTGGTTAAACGGACCAAAGAAGACCATCTCGATTTTATCCCTTTCCCTGTTTCTTCGGAAAAACTCTGATAAAATTCATTTAGATATCCATCATTAGTAGGTGTGGAGGTAAAAGAATGTTAAAAGAAGACCCTGAATATATTTTTCGTCATGATGCACGACCAGAAGCTGTTCATGATTTAGCCGACGTAGATGAAAATTCCACAGAGTTGTTAATCACAGGAAAAACAAAAAATATTGAAAGGTTGAACTCTTTTTCTAACCTGACGAAATTGTGGATTTACAAAGTGGGCCAAAAGGAATTCAATACGATCTTGAGCTTAGTTAACCCTAAAATGCTCTATATGCGTGAACTGAGAGTAGAAGATTTATCAATCATCAGTTCTCTTCAAGATGTTGAGGTATTGGCAGTTGAATGGAATACAAAGGCACAAAGTTTATGGGATTTATCAAAAAATACTTTTTTGAAATCTTTATCCATAACAGATTTTTCAAAGTTGAATGACATAGCTCCTTTGCAAAAAAACACTGGTTTAGAATGGTTGCAATTGTCAGGTGGGATTTGGAATTCATTAAACTTAAATACTCTACAACCTTTAAGATACCTCAAGAATTTAAAATATCTGTGCTTATCAAATATAAAAGTGAAGGACGAGTCTTTAGAGCCAATATCGGCATTAGAGGGACTCAAGGAACTTGACATTTCAAACCAATTCCCGACAGAAGAATATGCTAGATTATCCGTAACCCTTCCAAATACGAAGTGTGATCGTTTTGCACCATACATCTTTTTATCAAGTCCTATTGTAGATAAAGATGTGATGGTGATTGGAAAGCGGAAACCGAAATTAAATTCAAAAGTCGATGTGAAAAAGTTACAAAAATACGAAGAACAATTTAAAGCGTACCAAGAAAAGTATATAAATTAACTTAAAAAGCAATGGAATAGATTTTCCATTGCTTTTTCTATTACGCAAACAACTTCAGCCCAACGACGCCAATCACAATCAGCAGCAAGCTGAGGATACGAATCATGTTTTTCGGTTCTTTAAATAGAATCATATTAAACAAGACAGAGCCCGCTGTTCCAAGTCCAATCCAGACCGTATAGGCAACGGAGACTTGAACGGAAGAGAACGAGGCGTACAAAAACAAAAAGGATAAGGCAAATCCGCCGACAAATAACATGCCTGTCGTGATTTGCTTTTTCTTACTGAACATATTGAGGCCAATGGTTCCGCCAATTTCGCAGGCAGAGGCCAACAGTACAAAAAACCAGCCCATTTATACCGCTTCTCCTTTCTGCTCATGTGCATCTCCATCAGACACCTTCAGTCCAATAATTCCGAGAATTAAAATGCCCATAAATAAGAGCTTTTCTAATGAAAACGAACCGCCGAACAGCGCATAATCCATTAAAGACGTACCAATCGTTCCAACTCCGGCAAACACGGCGTACACGGTCCCTGTCGGCAGCTTCTCGCAAGCTTTCATTAAAAAATAAAAATCAACCGGGATCAGGCAGATAATGATCGCCCACTCCCACACAGCATCTGCTTTATTTAAACCAAACACCCAAAGTAATTCAAATAAACATGTGAGTGCGACATACATCCAGCTTTTTTTCATCGTATTTCCTCCTAAACCTTAAAACTGACGATTCGTCATTTTGAAGCCAAAAAAGAGCGTACAGCAAGTGCTGTACTAAGTTAAGGTGTCTCTATGCCGAGTGCGTAAAGAAGGAATTGCTTGACCTCTCGTTTTTGAATCAGAACCTCTTCTGTATCTGTTTCTGTAAATAAGTACATTTGCTCAGCTGATGATTCAAGTAAACCGATAATGAATTTCGCAGCATATTGACAGTTCAAGTTCGCACGTACTCTTTTGTCCTGTTTTGCCTTTTCTAAAAAAGAAGCGACCCATTTGTAAATCGGTTCATAAATATCTTCCCATTCCTTTAAATGCTCGGTGGCGGCTAAGCCTGAGTAGGTCAGGGCAAGGACATCACGGTATTGCCTTGTGAAAGAGAAAATAAACTCAACTAGCGCATCTGCTTGATCAAGTACATCCGCATGCTGAGTGAGTTCCTTTTCAATGGCAGGGACCATCTGTGCGATCAGATGTTCAGCGATGGCAGGCATGACAGACAGCTTTGAAGGAAAATATAAATAAAAAGTCCCTTGCGCAACACCTGCTGTTTTCACAATATCCGATATGGTCGTCTTTTCAATTCCCTTTTCTTTAAAGGCATCAATCGCAGCAAGCATAATTTTTTCTCGTTTTGACACAGGATCACCGACCTTAAAATGACTGAATGTCAGTCAGTATACCGAGAAAATGACGATTTGTCAATATCGCATGGATTGTGAGAATAAGTGATGAATAGATACAGGAAAGCTTGAATAACCTGTAATATGGTCAAGCATGACGTGAGAAAGGGGCAGCTATTTGTATGACATCCAGTGCTATGTTTTCAATGGCTTATTTCCTTCTGCTCGTCCCGTTCTATCTATATATGAGATATAGACTGGCAAAAAAGCAGCAACGTTTTATCTATTTACGAACAGAAATGGTCCTTGCTTTTTTATTTGTATATACGAATGTTCTCTTTTATTTAACGGTCTTTCCGAATCGCTTTTCGGCACCAAAAGATCAAGTGAGCGTCAATCTGATTCCCTTCCACTCCATTCAACAAAACCTACACGCCTTTCAGCATGGCTATCCAAACCTTGTCTTGTTAAATTTGGCAGGGAACATTCTCTTATTTGTGCCGCTTGGTTTTTTTCTATATCAAGCCTTTCGGACATGTCGCTTTCAAAAGGCGGTGCTGGCTGGGTTGATCTTGTCAGCGATCATCGAAATCCTTCAATGGATATTCTCACAATCTGGTATGATTACAAGAAGCAGTGATATAGATGATATGATCTTAAATACACTTGGAACGGCACTAGGCTGTATCGTCTATGTAACGTACCGGCGAAGAAAGGAGAATAAGAGATGAAGCGAATATGTATCATCCCGTGCGGCGCCAAGAAAATATGGGACGTGAATTCAGAGGCAGGAAGCCAGCCAGCGGGTCTCGTCTACTTGAGTCCGCTGCATCAGCGAACAAAAATCTATGCTCAAACATTCTTTTCAGACTGGATGATTTTATCCGCAAAGCACGGATTCCTAAAGGCGGGGGACATGATTCATGAAAATTATGATGTGGCATTTGGCAAACCGCATAAAGAACAGGTGACACGAGAAGAACTGAGTCATCAATTTGATGAAAAAAATCTCGCCGCATATGATGAGTTAGTCATACTAGGCGGAAAGAAATATCGGAAAGTGATCGATCCTTTATTACAGCCTCACCAAAAGGCGAATTATCCGCTCGCTCCCTATCAAGGCATTGGCTATATGCTTCAGGCATTAAAGAGAGCGACTGAGACAAAAATAGAACTTCCGCCGCATATTTCATACACTCATATCTCCTCGTAAGCAGGGTTTTCAGCACAAAAAAGAGAATCATTGAATAAGCGATGTGAATGGTTTCATATCTTTTCAGTAGCCACTAGCGTCTGCATCGCTCTTGAAGAGGTGGCTCAATGAAAAAGGAGGCGTATGAACATGACAACCATCTATTTAGCTGGTGATTCAACCGTTTCATCTTACCCAGATCGTCCTGTTCAAGGAGGGTGGGGAGAGTTTTTACACCGTTATACAGCGCATGATGTCAAAGTCGAGAATCGGGCGATCGGTGGAAGAAGTTCAAAGACATTCATTGAAGAAGGACGCCTTGATCAGATATTGTCCGTCATTCAGCCGGGAGACTGGCTTTTCACACAAATGGGACACAATGATGCTTCCAAGGAGAAGCCAGAGCGTCATACAGAGCCTTTTACAACGTATAAAAGTTACTTGTCACAATATATTCATGGAGCAAGGGCAAAAGGGGCAACACCGCTTTTGTTAACCCCTGTCGGACGTTTTCATGAGAAAGACGGAGAATATATCAACGATTTTCCTGATTACTGTGCCGCGATGAAAGAACTAGCCGATGAAGAAGAAGTTCTTCTCGTTGATTTAAATACAGTTAGTCTCCAGTTTTATCAAATTTCCGGCATAGAGAAAACGACGTCTTTCTTCATGCTGTCGACAGGCATTGAGGATCGCACACATTTTACGAAAGAAGGGGCAGATGTGATTGCAAGGCTTGTCTCTCTTGAACTAAAGGACCTCGGTTTAACAATTGTGTAACGAAGACAAAGGGCTAAAATGAACTTTATTTTAGCCCTTTGTCTTCGTTTCAGCGTGATAGAAAACCTTTGCAGTCTAGGAAGGACGAGTACTGGCGCGGAGCGAATTTGTCATTCGTGAGCACCGGCACGCAGGACTGACAAAGAATGCGAGGGTTTGTCTACACGCTGACAGGACGAGTAAATGCTCGTCCTGTTCTTTTTTTATAGAAAGCTATTGATTACCTTCGCTACAGTAGACTACAATAGATACATATGATAATGAGAATCAATATCAACGATAAATAGATCATTCAATGAAAAACTGGAGGGACTCAAATGACAGAACAACTTGAATTGTTTGACGTCACCATTATTGGTGGCGGTCCAGCAGGAATGTACACCGCCTTTTATAGTGGGATGCGGGATTTAAAGACGAAGGTACTGGAGTATAACGAAAGTCTTGGCGGAAAAATCCTTCTATATCCTGAAAAAGTCATTTGGGATGTGGGCGGTTTGCCGCCAACAAGAGGTGAACAGCTGATTCAGCAGCTAGAAACACAGGCGAAAACATTTGAACCAGAGATTGCGTTGAATCAAAAAATCACGCAATTCGAGCGGGATGAGAATGGTCATATCCTGCTGACGGCTGAAAATGGCGATCGTCATTTGACAAAGACCCTCATCTTAGCGATGGGTCACGGAATTCCAGTTCAGCGAAAACTTGAAATCGAGCATGCAGACCGTTATGAGGTAACAAACCTTTATTACACCGTGCAGGAGCTAAAGACGTTTGCAGGAAAGCGGGTAGTCATCTCTGGAGGCGGAGATTCAGCTGTTGATTGGGCAAATGCCCTCGTTCCAATTGCTGAAAGTGTGACCGTTGTGCATCGTCGTGATATGTTTGGCGGACATGAAAAAAACGTCGCCAACATGAAAGCATCCAGTGCTCGCATTCTCACACCGCATGAACTCACAGAGCTTCATGGTCAAGGTGACAAAATTGAAGCCGTCACCATTCAGCACTTAGAAACAGGCGACATCGAACGAATCGAAACCGATGCTGTCATCGTCAACCATGGCATGAAAGGTGATTTAAGCGTTCTATCAGAATGGGGACTCAAGCAAGGTGAGTGGGGACTCATCGAGGTCAATGAAAAGATGGAAACCAATTTACCTGGCGTCTATGCAGTTGGCGACTTATGCACACATAAAAGTAAAGTGCGTTTAATTGCCGGTACGTTTGTTGATGGAGTCAATGCACTCAATAGCGCAAAGCTATACATCGAACCAGAAGCAGAAAAAGTAGCGTACGTGTCTTCACATAATGAACGCTTTAAAGAGAAAAACAAAGAATTACAAACGGCTGGAGCGCGATAATCACCATTCAGTCAGACATTGAAGTGCTAAAATGGTTTATTTTAGCACTTTTTTATATGGAAGGAGAAAGAGAAAATGACCGCCTATACTCATACAATTCTTCGCATGAAAGAAAGCAGTAAACGATCTCTTTCTGTGAAACAAACGGACTCATGGCAAACATCTTCACTGATGTTCTTGACTACGGACGGTGCGGTGAGACTTGACATGGAAGGAATTCGATATGAGCTAAATGCCAAAGACAGTGTGTTGATCCGCTCAGGAATAGATGTCATGGTTGAATCTTTATCCAGCGAGCAAGTAGTGATCTATACGGTCACATTTGACCAATTCACTCTGGCACATGATGCACAAAATGAATTGGTCTATAAGGTGAATCATGATCATCTCCCTGATAACGGGGAAGTGGTGAAAGGCTCTGCCGTCCTTTTTTCTTACATCAAACAAATACAGACGAGCCAAATCATACAAGAACAGGCGAAATGGCTGGAAGAAATCATGTTCATTTTCCGCAAACAATCCAAGCCATACAACGAAAAAGTGCATTATTCGATTAACATGATCTTGCAGTATATGGCTGAGCATTATGATCAAAAACTAACAAGAAAAGACTTAGCTCATAAGATGGGGTTTCATGAGAGTTACTTTTCTACCTTTTTCAAACAAAGTATGGGAATGAGTGTGACAGAATACATTGCACAAATTCGAATAGACGAAGCCAAAAAACGTCTTTTACAAACAGACGATCAAATTCAAATCATAGCACGGCAAGTCGGGTATGCAGACAGTTTATATTTCAGCAGGAAGTTCCGTCAAAAAACAGGAAGAACGCCCAGTCAGTTTCGAATGAACCGAAGACCAGAACGGATTGCTGCTTTTCAATTTGTCGGGTCATTGGTTGCAATAGGCATTGAGCCTGTTTGTATTGACGAAGAAACCGATCTCCATTCAGATATACTCAAAGAACATCTTGCTAGTTCGCTCGTCATAAATGAACATACGCCTGATGACGTCTTTAAATCACTTCAATTAGATGTCATCATCGTCCCTAACTATTATTATTCAAAACCTGCATTGATCAAGCGATTGGAGCAAATCGCACCTGTTCTTGTTCTACCATACGCCGGTCATCATGCTGTACAAGATGTACTGTCTATAGGACGCCTTTTAGGAAGAGAAAATGAGGCAAACGATTGGGTGAAACGATTTGAACAGCTTAGTCAACAGGCAAGAAACACCCTGTCTTCCTTTAGAGAAAAAGGCGAGACCGTTGCGATCTATGAAATGAGAGGACATGACAAAGTGTATATGTGGTCCTATGAGGCAAGAGGGGCCTTCTATCTTTACGAAACGCTTGGCTTAAAACCTCCAAAAGCCATTTTAGAAGAAGTTCTTCTTCCTAATCAACATACAGTCATTCCTTTAGAGAGACTTGGAGAATACGAGGCGGATCATATGTTTTTTATTGTCTCTGACCAATATGGGTGGTATAAGCAAATGGACAAGCGAATGGAAGAAAGTGATGTTCTTCGTCAATTATCGGCTGTGAAAAATGGTACCTTTTATCCAGTAAAACTGGAGGAGTTTCGATTTGATGAAGGAGAGCGTGCACTTCTTTTGATGGACCGGTTTGTCTCTCAATTGACACAGCCAGCCTATCCAACAATTGTCCATATGTAAGTTGCGAGAATCCTCCATAGACCACGACAGATGAGGTTGATAGAATACATGAGACTAGTAATTGATAACTATTCTCATTTGTAGTGGCGAAAATGAAGGAGGAATATGGAGATGAAAAAGACGTATTGGATATGTGCTGTCATTCTTCTAATGATATTGACGGCTTGTGGCAATAAAGAACAAGCCAAAACAGCAGAATCAAAGCAAGAAACGAAAACGGTTGAAACAGTGAAAGGAAAGATAGAGATTCCAGCTGAACCTAAACGAATTCTTGTAGATGGATATTTAGGGAGTGTGATTGCACTTGACGTTCAGCCTGTTGGATCGACCACGCAGGATTTAAAGAACGTACACTTGAAAGACAAGATAAAAGGAATAGAGGACATCAGTGACGAGCGTTCAGCTGAAAAAGCACTTAGCTTAAAGCCTGATCTGATTATCACAGCAGTACAGGATGAAAAAGTCTATGATGTGTACAAAAAAATAGCCCCTACCATCGTGTATCCTTACGGCTCTTTCAAAGATGCGCATGAAGAATTGACGACACTGGCAAAAGTTTTAAATAAAGAAGAGGAAGGAAAAGCATTCCTCACCGCCTTCGATCAACGAATCGAGGCTGCTAGAAAAAAAGTGAAGTCTGCTTTAAAAGAGAATGAAACGGTCTCGATCATGGGCGCTTTTAAAAATGATGTCTATGTATATGGTAACGGAATTTACCGAGGCGGGCAGGCATTATATCAGCAATTACAGGTAAACCCGCCAAAACAGGTCAGAGATACGATTTTAAAAAGTAAGACAGGGTATGAAGTCATTTCTTATGAAACCCTTCCTGAATATGCAGGAGATTACATTTTCATTGATGAAAGCAACGGCGGAACATTTGATAAAAACAATTCTATTTGGAAGAGTCTAGAATCTGTCAAAAAAGAGCAGACCTATCAAATGGATACAGAGTTCTTCTGGCCTTACGATCCGATTGCAGTAGCAAATCAGGCGGAAGAGTTTGCTGACATATTGACAGAAATGTCTGATCGGTAGGAGGTCTGTCAATTGTTAAAGCGTTTCTTCTCATACTACAAACCATATATGGGGCTGTTTATATTAGATTTTTCCTGTGCAGTACTGGCAGCCTTACTCGAATTATCCTTTCCCCTTGCCATCAGTAAAGTGATGGACGATTTACTGCCAAATGGTGATTGGAATGCCATTTGGTTTTGGGGCATTCTGCTCCTCGTTTTATACGTGATCAGTTCTACGATGCATTATGTCGTCACCTATTTTGGGCACAAATTAGGCATTAATATAGAAACGGATATGAGGAATCAGCTATTTTCTCATGTACAAAGAATGTCCTTTCGCTTCTTTGACAAAAAGAAAACGGGAAAACTCGTGTCCCGTATGACAAATGATTTAATGGATATTGGAGAAATCGCGCATCATGGCCCGGAGGATTTATTTATCGCTATCATGACACTCACGGGTGCCTTTGGCTTGATGCTGTCGATTAATTGGCAGCTGGCAGTTCTCACATTTATTGTCGTTCCATTCTTGATCGGATTATCCGTCTACTTTACGAAAAAAATGTCTGCTGCTTTTGATAAAATGTTCTCGAGTATTGGTCAATTCCATTCACGTGTGGAAAACAATATTAGTGGCATACGTGTTGTGAAAGCATTCGGAAATGAATCACATGAAATGGACCGATTTATTGAACATAACGAGCAATTTAGAAAGACAAAGCTAACCACATATCAAATGATGGCTGTGCATACCGCTGTTAGTCATTTTCTTATTAAGAGTGTGACAGTGTTTGGCCTTGTATGCGGCGCATGGTTTGTGCTGCAAAAAAATATGACGTATGGGGAATTTGTGTCATTTGTGCTATTAACAGGCATCTTCTTAGGACCCATTCAACAAATCAATGCAGTCATTGAAATGTATCCAAAAGGTGCAGCGGGCTTTAAACGATTTGCATCACTCATCGATCAATCACCTGATGAAAAGGATGCGGATGATGCCATTGAAGTTGATCAGTTAAATGGGGATATCGTTTTTGAGCATGTGTCTTTTCAATATGAATCAGACAAACCGGTTCTTCATGACATCAATCTTGAGGTGAAACAAGGAGAGACCATTGCGGTCGTAGGTCCCTCTGGTGCTGGGAAATCGACGCTTTGCAGTTTGCTGCCACGCTTTTACGAATGGCAGGAGGGTACCATTACAATTGATGGCATAGAGACAAGAAAGATGACACTGCCTTCGCTGCGTAGACAAATTGGTGTCGTCCAGCAAGATATTTATTTATTCCATGGGACCATCCGAGAAAACATTTTATACGGAAAACTCGATGCATCTGATGAAGAAGTGTGGCAGGCAGTGGAGAAAGCCCAACTGAAGGATCTGGTAAATAGCTTGCCAAATGGGCTTGATACGATCATCGGTGAACGCGGAATGATGTTATCTGGCGGACAAAAACAGCGTATCTCCATTGCACGTATTTTCCTTAAAAATCCGCCAATTTTTATTTTAGATGAAGCCACATCTTCTCTGGATACGGAGACAGAATCCTTTATTCAGGGCTCACTTGAAGAACTATCTGAAGGACGAACCACGTTTATTATTGCGCATCGCCTAGCGACCATCCAGCATGCTGACCGGATTGTGGTTTTAACAAAAGAGGGTATCAAGGAGCAAGGCAGGCATGAAGACCTGCTGGAAATGGACGGGATGTACCGGCGTTTGTATGAAACACAGTTTAGAATGTAAAAGAGGAAAAGCCGGCATATTGCCGGCTCAGCGTGTAGACAAACCCTCGCATTCGGTGTCAGTCCTGCGCTTCGGTGCTCACGAATGTCAACTTCGCTCCGCGCCGATGCTCGTCCTTCCTAGGGCTGCAAAGGTTTTCTATCACGCTGAAAAGAAGACAAAGGGCTAAAATCAAGTTCATTTTAGCCCTTTGTCAACAATCTGAAGCCGGCATATTGCCGGCTTTTTAGCGTGTGATCATCATCCGACCATTAACTGCGGGGGGCAAATAACATCACACTGACACCAGCTAAACAGATCAAAGCACCCATCCAGTCGTACATATCAGGGGTTTTGCGATCGACCCACCAGCCCCAAAACACAGCGAGAACGACAAAAACACCGCCATAGGCCGCATAAACCCGCCCAAAGGTCGGGAACTGCTGGAATGTAGGGATGACGCCGTAAGCGACCAAGATGAGGCTACCTGCGATTCCGTAGCTGACGGGTTTTGCTTCACGCAGCCACAGCCAGACGAGATAACCGCCGCCTATTTCAGCCAGACCAGCTAATAAAAAAAGAACAATCGTTACAATCATTTTCGGACACTCCAGTTCTCCTATTTCGTTCTATTATGACATGATGAAAGGATGCGTTCTACCTGATGTAAATTGAGAGACTAATGAGAGTTTGCTAAAATCAACTGAACAGTGAATGAAACACATGCATTCTTGACTTTCCTTGAGGTGGGTGATCCAAATGGTCAATCCATCCGTTTAGTAAGTACATTCTCATGAGGAACACATTTCCTTTTTCAGCGCTCTTTTTTTCTCCTTGAAAAAAGAGTAAAGTACAAAGGAGGCTTATCTCAGCAATTTGAGTGATGAGCCATACGTGAAGATTTCATGATGAATGCATAATGCTCTTTCTCATGAAAAAGGAAGGAGATGACCATGGACACACTGAAGGATTTTGAGCTGTATCATAAGATCAAACATGATCGACACAAGCCCTCGCTTGAAATATTGTATGATCGCTATGAACGTGTGTTATATTCGTTTATTTATAAAATGACTGGAAACCGTGAGCTGGCGGAGGAAGTGCTTCAAGAAGTCTTTATCAAGCTCTGGCGCGGCATAGGAGAATACAATACAGATAAAGGGAAATTTTCCTCATGGTTATTTATGATGTCACGAAACACGGCAATCGATCTATTAAGGAAACACCGAAATGAAACAGCTCTTGAAGATGAGCATATTGAATACTTGGCAGATCATCAAGAAGATGTGTCAAAAGAAGTAGAATGGAACGAAGAAAAACAAATCATACGTGAAGCAGTATCAACATTGTCGAAAGAACAGCAAACCATCATCGAAGATGTTTATTTTAAAGGAATGACACAAAAGAGCATTGCGGAAAAACTAGGCATCCCTATTGGAACGGTGAAGGGAAGAGTTCGATTGTCATTGAAGCATTTACGAACGAAACTGTCTCGCGGAGGAAAGGAGGAAGAGGCATGACTCAGTGTAAACATCAAGTCATTGATTACTTTAACGGGCATTTACAAGGAGAAGAAAAGACGCAGTTTGAAGAACACATCAAACATTGCTCGGATTGCAAAGAAGAGCTTGAAGAACTGACATCGCTCATGTCTGATATTCCGTTTCTAGCAGAGGACGAAACGCCTCCGGCAGGGATGAAAGACCGCATTTTATCAAGAGTATTTGAAGAAGAGATACGAGAGACAACAATCGCTGCAACATCGAACCCGCCTCAAGATCTCAAAATAGTGCGTGATGCAAATGAGATGAAACCGCCAATGAAGAAGAAAAATCAATGGCTTTTGCCTCTCGTTGCCGCACTACTTCTCATTTCTGCAGCTGGGAACGTGTATTTCTTAACAAATGGAACAGATCAAGCAGAACAACCTGTCAAAGTTGTTGCGACAAAATCACTGGCATCTGCCGAATCGGCAAAAACAACGGGTGCTTTTTCAGTGATTGAGCATCACGGCAAAAAAGAGCTTGTCGTGAGTGCCGACGGATTAAAAGGCCAGCTTGATTCATCAGCTGTTTATCAAGTATGGCTCATTAAAGGAGATCAGCCCGTTCCGGCAGGTGCCTTTAAAACAGATAGCAAAGGAGAGGGCACCGTCACCTATGCGTTATCTGAAAAAGAAGCAAACGAATCATGGGATACGGTGGCTGTCACCCTTGAACCAAAAAAGGATAACAAGCTTCCGCAAGGCCCTGTCGTACTGAGTGCTGCATTTTAAGCTTGATTCATGAAGGATGCCTTTTTAAGGGCATCCTTTTTTGATAGGCAGAAGGAACCTTATGACAAATGAGACGTACTACATATAGAGGTGAGGCACATGCAGCGATACATAGAAAAACAACTATTTCTCTTATCAGCTAGACACGCATTTACCGCATTTTATTTTTTGGTGATCCCATTCATTATAAAAGACCTTTTTGAATCAACTCCTTTATTGATGGTCATGATCTCTCTTTTTATCATTCATCATCTAGTGACAAGTATGGTATGGTTTTATAAATCAAGAAACATTCGAAAGCGTCAATCAGGTGACCTAACCAAACGGGGACATCTCGTTATCCTGATCATGCAGAGGCTCGAACAGCTCATGATGCTCGGTTTTGTGATGTTATTGATCAGTGGATCGATGCAGGGAGACATTGTGACGCTATTATTCACAATTTTTCTGTTCATCGTCGTTTTCTTTCAGCACATTCAGTTTTATTATGTTCAGTACTTCTTTAAATCGAGCGGCTGGTTCACCTATGTCCTCTCTTTACAAAAGGCTCGACCTTCTTACATCGTGAGGGAACGAAGGGCTTTGAAGAACTCCTAAATGTGCAATCGCTTGCTGACTGATCCATCAGCATCAGAAATGTATGATAAAATGTGGAAAAGAAGCATGGAGAAAGGGAGTGCGAGCGAGTGAAAGCAGTTGGACTATTTGAGTATTTGCCAATTGAGCATGAACAAAGCTTGATCGATCAGGAGGTGGCAAAGCCCAAAGCAGCTGGCAGGGATATTTTGGTGAAAGTAGAGGCTGTGTCGGTGAATCCAGTGGATACAAAGGTGAGGTCACCGAAGAATCAGAAAGAAGAAGAACTGAAAATTCTTGGCTACGATGCAAGCGGTACGGTGGTGGAAGTGGGCGAAGCGTGTACGTTGTTTCAGCCGGGTGACCACGTCTATTACGCAGGAGATATCACGCGACAAGGCTCAAATAGTGAATACCAGCTTGTGGATGAGAGAATTGTGGCGAAAAAGCCTGCAAATCTCTCTTTTGCCGAAGCAGCTGCCATGCCTCTTACAACAATTACGGCATATGAAGCGCTATTCGACCGAATGCATATGAAGCGGAATGCAGAAGGCTCGACCTTGCTGATCATCGGTGGAGCAGGCGGAGTGGGCTCTATCGCCATTCAACTCGCCAAATTAGCGAAAGCGACTGTGATCGCCACTGCTTCAAGACCTGAAACAAATGAATGGTGTCTCTCATTAGGGGCTGATCATATCATTGACCATCACGAGCCGCTCTTAGCGCAGCTTCAGGAAAAAGGGATTGGCGAAGTGGATTACATTTTATGCTTAAATGATACAGATGGCCATTTCAAAGGGATGGCAGAAGCGATTAAACCTCAAGGGACGATCTGTACCATTGTTGAAAATCAGCAGCATTTAGACATTCAATTACTCAAAAATAAAAGTGCTGCATTTGTATGGGAATTCATGTTCACACGGCCGATGTACAAAACATCGGATATGATGAAGCAGCACGAGCTTTTAAAAGAAGCGAGTACATTATTTGAAGAGAAGAAGTTAAAACATACATTAACAAAGGTGCTTAGCCCCATCAATGCCGCCAATTTGAAGCAGGCACATCAAACACTTGAGCAAGGGAAGATGATAGGTAAATTTGTTCTAGAAGGATTTTAAGGAGGGGCAGTAGATGACATCATTACAATATCCGATTGGCTTATATGAACCGGTGGACCAACAAACGAAAAAGCAGCTGGAGGCATGGATTGATGAGCTGGCACTCATTCCTCAAAAGTATAAAGAGGCAGTTGTCCCATTGACAAATGATCAGCTGGATACCCCATATCGGCCAGGAGGATGGACCGTTCGTCAGCTCATTCACCATGTAGCGGACAGCCATCTGAACGCCTACTTGCGATTTAAACTTGCGCTGACAGAAGAAACACCGCACATACGTCCATATGATCAGGAGGCATTTGCTTCACTTCCTGACAGTAAGGCGTCTATCAGCCTATCGCTGCCATTAATCAGCAGTCTACATCGCCGATGGGTCACATTACTTCGCGAGATGACAGAGGAAGATTTCAACGCTGCATATTACCATCCAGCCGATCAACAAACGGTGTCCTTGTATGATGCAACAGGAATGTACGTCTGGCATTCACAGCATCATCTTGCCCATATCACGGAATTAATCAAAAGAAATCAGTGGAAGTAAAGGAGTCAACACATGTCTAGTAGAAGAATTGTCGGCGCTATGTTTATCTGCATGGCGGCATTGTTTTATATAGCAAAATTCGTTTTGTTTGAGATTCGTTATGGTGGAAATGTAAGCACAGTAAGAACGATCGAGGAACTGGAAGATATACTCCCAGGCGGTACGTGGATCAGCATCATTTTTCTCATTATCGGTTTAGGTTATCTCCTGTGGGATGATCGGGAAGTCATTCGTCAATATCTTTTCACCCCAGATAAACAAGGAAAAGAAGAATTAAAAAAGACGGACCTCAAGTGACCGTCTTTTTTCCTTTTTTAGCCACGTTCAGGACGAAGTGCTTTTTCTAAAATGGCTAGACCTTCATTGACTTTTTCTTTTTCTTCGTCATTGAGCCGTTGCAGGGAATTTTTAATTTTTTCATGCCCTTTTTGATAAATACTTCTGAAAATATTTTTCGCTTCCTCTGTCAATTCTACGACAATGATTCGACGATCACGCTCAGAATGCTTTCGTTCCACAAAGTTCGATTGTTCTAACCGATCAAGCAGCCCTGTCATATTGGACAAAGAAGCCCCCATTTTTTCAGCAATTTCGGACACTTTAAGAGAGCCATGGTTATTGAGCAGCATGAGCACTTTCATTTGAGGCATACTCATATCAAGCTTCATCCATTCAGAAACATCTCCAAGTCCTGCAGCAGTGAGCACTTTCATATACAGCACCCATGTCTTTTTTTCCTCAGGAGATAGGATTTCCTCTTTTAGTACGGTGGTGTCATGAATATTATATTCCACGCTTGTTCACTTCCTTTAAGCGGCTCTTTTCTTTATATTACTGATTTTTACTTCTAATTGAAAGTATCATGAAGCTTTTGAATGTTAAACTGCATGAATTAAGTGGTATTTGTTGTATAATAATGGTCAGTTGAAATTAATGAAGCAACTTAGAAAGTTGGGAAAAACATGTGGAACAAAAAAACGGGTATGACGATCTTAAAAATGCTCTTTCCGATCGTGATCATCCTTGTCTTAATTTTTGTCGCCAAGCAGGAGCTGAGCGGCCTTTCCATTAAAAAGACGTTTTATATTATTGACAGCTTGAATCGAATGGACTTGTTTATTCTTGTCTTTCTTGGACTTGTCGCTGTTTTATCCATGTCCTTATATGATTTTATTTTAAGAAAAAGCCTTGATATGCCCATCAGCGGCTGGAAAACGATCCGAATTTCTTGGATCGCCAACTCCTTTAACAGTGTACTTGGATTCGGTGGTTTATCAGGAGCAGGGCTTAGAACGCTTCTATACAAGGAATACATAACCGATACGAAAAAACTGCTGAAAGGCATTGCCCTTTTAACATCCTCCGTTCTGCTAGGCTTATCTATTTTCAGTGATTTGATTTTAGTTAGGGTCTTGCCAGTTGAAAGTATTATTAGTCAGGAGCCGTGGTTATGGGCATTTGTCATTATTTTTGCTTGTATTGTGCCCATTTACATCATCATGGCGTCCATTCGAAAAAGCTCGATTGAGAGCGGTGAAAACGGACTGAAGCACCCGATCTATGCTTATATTGGTGCATCGTTTTTAGAGTGGCTGGCAGCTGGTCTTGTCATGTACATGGCTGTTGTCTCTATGGGGATGAACGTTGATGTTCGTATTGTATTAGGCGTCTTTGCGATTGCGTCAATCGGCGGTTTAATCAGTATGGTTCCGGGCGGATTTGGTTCGTTTGATCTGATCTTTTTACTCAGTATGCAATACATAGGGTTTGATAAAGAGATGGTGCTGACAGCCCTTGTATTGTACCGCTTCGTTTACTCCATTTTCCCGTTTATTCTTGGACTCTGTCTAGCGGCATACGATTTAACTGGAACAACACTCAGGCGTCTTGAAGGCAATCCGAGAATGGCGCCTGCTATTGAAACAACGAACGTCTTAATTGTTTTGCACCGAGCGCTACTCATCCGTTTATTGTACGGATCTTTGTCCATTTTAACGTTTGGAAGCGGTTTGCTCATTATGGCTTCCGTTGTGCTTCCTGTTGATCGTTTAGGTGTGATCACAACCATTCCACGCTTTTTGTTATCAGGATTTAATGGTCTTTCTTTAATGTTCGGGATCATTTTAATGATTTTGTCCATTGAAGTGTATAAAAGAACAAAACGGTCTTATCTATTGACAATGATTGCCCTAGCAGGCGGCTTTGTGTTTACTTTACTAAAAGGGTTTAACTTGAGTTTGATCTTTATATTGCCGGTCATCATGGTGGTATTTTTCTCGCTTCGAAATCAATTTGTGAAGCAGCAGGCGCCTTATTCTTTGAATCAGTTTGTGGCGGCCGCCGCCGGATATTTACTCGTGTTGTTTAACTATAATGTCATTGGGAACTTCATTTGGATGAAAATTGGTCATTTCCTAAGCAAGGACTATTTGGTTCATAATGAACGGCATATCACGATGACCAGTATGATTGCTTTAATTGGCGTCCCTCTTTTCTTTTTCATTAGCAAATTGATTTTTAATAAAAAAGCAGTTCCAATCGGCGAAGAAGCAGATGAAGAAAAATTAAAAACTTTTCTCGAAGAAAAGGGAGGAAATGCTCTGAGTCATCTAGGTTTTTTGGGAGACAAAAAACTGTTTTTCTCAAGTGATGGAGAGGCGATGCTTCAGTTTGGCCGGATTGGCCGTTGCGTAATTGTGCTTGGAGATCCTTCTGGTCGTAAAGCCTCTTATCCGCTTGTACTGGAAGAATTTTTGGAGCAGACAGAAAAAGCAGGCTATCGTGTCGCTTTTTATCAAGTAGAACGTGAAGGAATGGCGCTTTATCATGACCTAGGTTTTCACTTCTTTAAGCTTGGGGAAGAAGCCATGGTCGATTTAGAAACGTTCTCTTTGTCAGGAAAGAAAAAATCAAACTTACGGGCTGTCGCAAATAAATTTGAAAGAGAAGGCTATACGTTTGAAATGCTGGAGCCGCCCTTTTCAGAGGAATTGATTTCAACCTTAAAACAAATCTCTGACAGCTGGCTGGGCAAGAAAAAAGAAAAAGGATTTTCATTAGGCTATTTCCATGAAGACTACCTTCAAAAAGCACCGATTGCGATTTTAAAGGATGAACAAGGGCAGATCATATCTTTTGTGTCCTTAATGCCGATGTACCAAAAAGGAGAGATATCCATCGACCTCATGCGTCATATGCATGATGCACCGAATGGGATGATGGATGCACTCTTTATCCACCTTTTTCAATGGGCGAAAGAAAAAGGCTACACATCCTTTAACATGGGAATGGCGCCATTATCGAATGTAGGCACGTTCCACCAGTCCTTTCTGACAGAACGTTTGGCGAGTGTCATCTTCAATAACGTCAGATATATGTATAGTTTCAGCGGCTTACGGTCGTTTAAACAGAAATATAAACCAGAATGGCGCGGAAAATATTTAGCGTATAAAAAGAATACATCACTGCCTGTCACAATGGTGCTCGTCACTAAGCTGATAGGAATGGACCCAAATCGAAAACGGCGTCCATAAGTCCAACGAACCTTTACCTTTCACTAGGTGAAGGTTTTTTTAGACAAAAGAATAGCAAAAGTGGTAAAGTTGAAGGGTAAGGGGGATGTTCACATGACACTAAATGAATGGTTTACAAAGGGATTAGCTGAACGTACATATGTACACAACATGGAGAAAAACCGTGAAAACTTACTCACGGTGTACAACCAGTACGCAATTCATCAAAAGGAAAAAGAGCTGCTTCAAAAACTTCAAAAGAAAAAGCTCAGAGCGCTTGTGATCACGGCAGATTGGTGCGGCGATGCGATGGTTAATGTACCTATTTTCATGCGTATTGCAAATGAAGCACTGATTGATGCGCGCTATTTCATTCGGGACGAGCACCTAGACCTGATGGATCAGTATTTAACGAACGGGACCGCAAGATCGATTCCGATTATCGTCATCATTGATCAGGACGGGAAAGAAGTGGGGAAATGGGGACCTCGCTCAGCAGAAGCTCAGCGCTTTGTCGACGAGAAAAAGCCGGATAAAGATGCACCCGATTTTGAGGAAGCATTTAAAGTGTTTGCGAAAGAAGCCGCACATCACTATACGACAGATCGTTACTTATGGAAAGATATTGAGAAAGAAATAGTAGAAGTTTTGGCAAAAATATAAACCAAAAGACTACTTCGCCGCAATGGGAAGTAGTCTTTTTTTATCTTGTTTTTGCGTTTCACCTACAAAACACCGCATAAAGATGTAGAAAAACCGCAGAATTCTATCAAATACCGCAGAAAACCGCAAAGCATCACGATTTTCCCAACCACTTTTAGTTGAAAAACCTCATATATGCCATGAAATCAGCTATTTTGCCCTTATCTAAAGGCTCATATAACGCACGTCGGATGGCTTTTTCCCAATACAAGAGGCCCAGCAACTATAGTAATCTAGTTGTAATCTCCTTTGAACGAACTAAAAAAAATAAATGAAGGAAAAGGGCTGGCGATCAATTTATGAAAAAAATCATCTATCTCGATCAAGAAAAAAAGAAGCTCGCTGAATCAAAGAAAAGAGAACAGCGTTCCATCAAATCACTCAGACTGCTTGTGTTTTATGACGGACAAAGTCCTTCATGTGCAAAAGCGATTGACCTGTTGAAATCACTCGATTGGAAAAACCGAATTCACTTTGAATCATTTAGACACTCACAGCTGCTGAGACTGAATAAAATTAGTGAAGAGAAGGCAGAGAAACGAATCGTGTCTATTTCCTTAGCGAAAAATCAAAAAAACTCAGGGATTTATACGTGGCTGAGAATGGCTTGTCACATCCCTGCATTATGGGGAACGGTCCCATTCATTGTACTCAGCATTTGGCTTGGCTTTGGGCAGCATGCTTACGATTATTTTGCGAGAAAACGGTACATTCATTCTGTCGAACAAGTCACCCGTCCCGATACAGATCAACAAAAGACCATCTAATCATAGAAAAAGCATGACCTTCGATCGGCAGAAGGTCATGCTTTTTTGTAATATGGGATAAATGATGCTAAGTGATCAAGCAGCTTCGTTGTGTAAGACATATATGCACGCTTATCAAGCTCAGAAGCCGCATAGGAAAGCAAGGTTCTAAGAGCAAACAAGTACTCATTGTGGAGCTGATTGTGTTCAAAGTAAGGAATCGCTGCTTCTACTAAATAAGTTTTCAAATCATGAGGATTCTCTTCAATCATCAATTTATAGATTTTAATCATATATAAACAGTTTGGTTGAATACGAGGCTGTTTGAGCAGCTCGTGTATGTATGGAAGCGCCTTTTTGCGATCATATTCCGCATACAATGTTGCGATTTCATAAAGCGTTTCACAGTAACGATCTTCTATCTGTTCTTGATTAAAATAATTGAGTGAATCTAGTAAATAAGGCACAGCGGATGAGAAATCTCCTTGGCGTTTTAAGAGAACCCCGTAATAAAAATAAGCTGTCATCTTAATATAAGCATCAGGGTGAAGCGACGTGTGTAAAATCACTTCTTTTAAATATCTTTTAGCTGTTTGAAAGGCCTTTAATTCCAGTGAGATGACCCCATGAATGAGTGTACAATGGATGACCCGCTTGAAATTATTTTTTTGTCTATACAAATCCATTGCTTGATGTGTGGCCTCAAGCGCATCACCGAGATGCCCCATGGCTCCAAGTGCTTTTGCATAGTGATAATACAGGTCGCTCTGTTCAACAGAAGCGTAAGAAAAGCAGCTTTCAAGTCTTTTCAATCCTTCTTCGAGCTGACCGATTTTAATCTGATGGATGCCATCTAGATATTCAAACGTTTCTTTTTCTGTGTCAATAAAGGTTTTTTCAAACTTCTTAAGCACGCGGTGCGTTTTTAAGGCAAGCTGCTGTTTTTCTGTTAATAAATAAAATTGAAATAAGGACAAATGATACTGAATCCCTAAATCTAGCGAAAAGAACTGTTCCTCGTGATGAATGATCATTTCTGCATTTTGCTCTGCTTGATCGAGCGCATAGAAATACATGTTCATTTGAAACTCATCGAGCAATGACAGCAGGTGACGCGCCTTTTGCGACAGCGTTTCTTGACTAATTCCAAGCCGTTCAAGCAAAAGATTGATCGTATCTTGATTGGCCTCTTTTGAGCCATTTTCAATTTTACTTAAATGAGAGACAGAACAAATTCCTTCTGCCAACTCCGATTGGGTCATATTTTGTTTATAACGATAGAGTTTGATGATTTGCCCAATATTGATTTTCATTCCATCCAGAAGCCTCCCTTCCAATCATGGGTTGAAAGCTTTTTGAAAAAATAGCCGCACGAGACAAAGTGGAAATACCTGAAATCATTTCATCATCTTGGCTTTTTTCTCAAAATTTGTTTAAAACGTAATATGATTGTAACATTACTTGAAAAAGTCAAACAACTTTTTAGCAGAGAGGTGAGGTCCTATTTGCAAACAACACATGTTCATGTTTATAATGTGAATGAGAATCAATTTCAATTAAGGTTGATTGAAAGGATGACATATATGCCAGAAACAAAACAACAAACAGAAGCGTTAACAGTTCGAGACGCTGTCAGATATAGACGATCGATTCGAAAATTCAAAGAAACGCCGGTGAGCATTGAACAGCTTCAGCCATTATTAGAGGACGCAGTCTATGCACCCAATCATAAAATCACGGAACCTTGGCGTTTTTTATATGCAGTGACGGATGAAGCAAAAGAGGTATTTGTTGATCGGTTTATTGCTTTCTTTAAACGCAACAATCCAAACGCAAAAGAAGAAAAGATCAAACAGTACAGAGATTATTTTTCTAAAGTACCAGCACTTTTACTTGTTGTTCTAAAAGAAGACGAAAATCCAGTTGTGAGAAATGATGATTTTGCCGCTGTGAGTGCGCTCATTCAAAACTTCCAGCTGCTAGCTTGGGATCAAGGAATCGGTATGGTATGGAAGAGCGGCCGTATTTTATACGATAAAGGGTTTCAACAGGATATGGGATTAAAGGAAAACGAACGCTTTGCCGCGATTCTTCACATCGGTTATCCAGAAGAGGTGCCTGAGGAAAAGTCACGTCAGAAGGCATCAAGCCTGCTAACTGAAATCAAATAAAAACAGACCTTGTGATAAGGTCTGTTTTTTTTACTTATTGTTTTTTGGCACGCTGATCGGCTGCTTTCATACGTGCCATCGCTTTTACGTCATTCGGATCTGCAAGTTCTTTGGAAAATTCAACATATTCGCCATCCGTCTCTTGTGCCGCAAGCTGGTGGTTGGATTTTTTGTGTTGGTCTTTTTTCAAAGCTTTTCCCTCCTTTACAAGATCACTTTAGTTATGTGCTTGTAAAAGAGGAATATCCGTTTTATTTGTTTCTTTTTTCTGCTGCTCTTTCCGCTTTTTTGAATTCCTGCTGATACAGAACTTCCTGGGTTTTCTTCAGTTTTGAAGTCGGCTGGTGTTCTTTTTTCTTCATCAAAATCGCCCCCTCATCTCATTTTTAATAGGATGGGTGTTTTTGACAAAATTTATTCCTCTGAATGCAAAATCGCTTCTTTTAGCTCAGGGTGTAAAAATTCATAAGAAGACAGCAGTGCCTTTTTCGGCAGAGCACGTTGGCCTTCTAGAACAAGCAATGACATGTCGCCAAGTGCGGTTTTGATAACAAAGGACGGCACCTTCAGCCAGTGAGGGCGATGAAGGACAGATGCAATGGTTTGCCCCAGCTGCTTCATTTGAACAGGATTTGGAGACGTGACATTGAGTGGACCTGATATGTGATCATGTAGAATGGCATACGCAATGAGATGTGCTACATCCTCCACATGAACCCAAGATACCCATTGCGAGCCAGAGCCGATCGTTCCACCGGCAAACAGCTTGTATGGCAAGGTCATAAGAGGAAGTGTGCCTTTTTCTCCTAATACCACCCCAAAGCGTGTATAAACCGTGCGAATACCAAGCGCCTCAATTTTTTGCCCTTCAGCTTCCCAAAGCTTTGACGTATGACTTAAAAAGTCTGTATCGGCTGGTGGGGCCTCCTCCGTAAAATCCTCTGTCTTGGAAGTGCCATAGATACCGACAGCACTTGCTTGAATGAGCACAGATGGTTTCGATTCCTGCGCTTCTATGATGCGTCTTACTTCTTGCGTTGATTGAAGACGACTGGAGAGAATGCCTTTTTTTGCTTTGTCCGTCCAGCGTGTGAAAATGGATTTTCCAGCAAGGTTAATCCATACATCAATCGCAGGCAATTCATGTTCAGGCTTAGCACCTTCTGTCAGCCACTGCACATAGTGTAAATGATTTTGTTCGGATTCCTTTGGATTTCTTGTTAAAATATATAGATGATGTCCTTCAGCTGCGAGCACCTTTGTGACATGTTGGCCGATAAACCCGGTTCCTCCGGTAATGGCGATATTCAATTGACATCTTCTCCTCTCATATACATACCTATATCTTTCACGATTTTGAATCAGAAGAAACATCCTGACTGTTTGAAAAAAGGAGTGATCACAGGATGCCCTATATTACGAAAATCTCTGCTCAGAAAAACAATACAGAACGCGTGAACATCTTTCTTGATGAAAAGTACGCTTTTAGCGTTGATCTAGATGTGCTCGTCCAGCATGATTTGAAAAAGGGAAAAGAGCTGGACGAAGCCGATATCATAGAGATTCAATTCGGTGATGCAGTAAAAAAAGGATTTCAGCAGGCCGTCGATTATTTATCGTATCGGATGAGATCAGTGAAAGAAGTCACCGATTATTTGACGAAAAAAGACATACCAGCACCTGCTATTAGTGAAATTATACACAAATTAAAACATTATAAGTATGTAAATGATCTTGAATTTGCAGAAGCATATGTAAGCACCCACCGAAAAACGAATAGCAAAGGCCCGTCAGTGCTAAAAAAAGAATTAAAGCTGAAAGGCATAGACGATGACACCATCGAACAAGCACTATCGCAATATCCGAATGATTTGCAGCTAGAGGAAGCAGTGAAACAAGTGCTGAAGCTGGTTAAGAAAGAGAAAAACCGGTCCGCAAAAGAAATTGAACAGCGTATCAAATTGCAGCTTCAGCGAAAAGGATTTTCATTTGATATCATTGATAAAGCCCTTCAAGAAGCCTATGATGGACAAGAAGAGGAAAAGGAAGAAGAAGCCCTTCACTATATGCTTGAGAAGGCAAAACGCAAGGTAGGATATGACGGATCATTTGAGAAAAAAATGAAAGTGAAGCAATTCCTTTACCGAAAAGGCTTTGATCTTGATACAATTGATCACGTTTTAGACAAAGGGGAATGACAGATGGAAAAACGCTATAGTGAAATGACAGAATACGAATTAAAGCAGGAGATTGCCGCTCTTTCTGAAAAAGCAAGAAAGGCTGAGCAGCTAGGCATTGTGAATGAATATGCCGTGTTGGAGCGGAAAATTGACATGGCGAAAGCCTATTTATTAGATCCAGCTACTATTCAGACCAAAACGACTTATCACATCAAAGATACAGACGAGCAGTTTTATGTGGAGTATTTAAATGGGGTTTTTGCTTGGGGCTACAGAGTATCAGCGCCAAATAAAGAAGACGCCCTGCCGATTTCAATGCTTACGCAAAAGGACTGATCAATAGCCATTTGCTGAGGTAAGAAGAAAAAGGACTGATCCCTAGAGATCAGTCCTTTTCTTTACTTCGAACGTTGTTTACGGACGTTGTTCTGAAGTACGATGTCGTGCTGCGTTTGCTGCGTTTCTCCGTTGACCTGAGAGGCAGAATGTTTAGCATTCGCCCATGGTTGAGGGTAAGCGGTTGTTCTTAATTGAACAAAGTCTTCCATATACGATTTCCCATTTGAACTCATATCTCAAGCACTCCCTTTGGAAAAATTAGCGTTTCCCTGATGCCCTCATACGTTCCTGTGGACGTGTATTCGTCTCACCGTTCGGCCTTTTAGATGCATAAGCATCTGTGGCCCCTGGTTCGCCTTCAAACTTGTGATTCACTTGATTTGGAAAGCCCTTTGCTTTATTACGCATACTGATTCCCTCCAAACAATACAAATCATTTGCGTCTTTTGAAGACGTAAGGGTAGTATATGAAAAAAGAGATTTTTTTAAAAAGGCACTTTCTGCTAGATGAAGGAGGAACCAGTATGGAACAATATTTTGAGCGATTAACCGAACAACTAATGGAAAAAAACAATATGCTCACATATGAAGAAGCACGTACATGGGTAGAGCTCCTTTGGAGTGATTTTGAAACAACTTATGCAAAGGCTGGCCGCAAATATAAAGGACAGGAAACGACTGAACGGATTGTCCAAGAATGGATCGAAAGCTATGGTGCTCAGCTGCATTTATTTCAAAATAAACAATCGAAGGCAAATGAGCATTTGCAACAAAACAACAAAGGGCTACTGCATTAAAAGGGTTGCCCTTTTCACTTCTACTCATCTTTTTCAATAAACAGGAAAATATATAAATAACTAAACAATTTTATGAAACAATACCCAGTCTGTGATCAAAATTACAGGCTTTTTACAATGGATAAACTTAAAATTACATTAAATTCATGTTGGTGAAAATCACTGGAAATAAAACTCTGATATAATGTAACGATTAAGGATACATGAAATTTATGGATAATAAAAAAGGGTTTCGTTTTCTGACAAAAAAGGAATAATGAACATAACAGACTATGTGAAAAAAGTGAAGAGAAGGTGCGATATGGAACGGGAACTGCTCTCTGTTATAATTCCTTCTTACAATGAAGGTGAAAACATCAGACGAATCTTTGAGGCACTCGAGGAAGAGTTTCGCGATTTTCATTATGACTTTGAAATCATCTTTGTGAATGATGGAAGCAAAGACAATACGCTTCAATACATGAGAGAGCTCTCTCACAAAAGTGCAAAAGTCAAATACATTTCCTTTTCTCGTAACTTTGGGAAAGAAGCTGCAATTTTAGCAGGTCTTGAGCATGCAAAAGGGGAAGCTGCGATCATTATGGACGCCGACTTACAGCACCCAACGTATTTGATTCAGGATTTTGTTAGAGGCTACGAAGAAGGTTATCATCAAGTCATTGCCAAACGAAACCGTAAAGGGGACAGCAAGCTTCGTTCTTACCTATCATCGATGTATTATAAAGTGATGAACAAGGTGGTCGAAGTGGACTTGCGTGATGGTGTAGGAGATTTCCGCTTAATTTCCCGTCAAGCGATCGACGCATTGCTTCAGCTGAAAGAGGGAAATCGTTTTTCAAAAGGCCTTTTTTGCTGGATTGGCTTTGAAGAAAAGGTCATCTATTATGAAAATGTGGAAAGACAGCATGGTGATACAAAATGGTCACTGAAGAAATTATTTAACTATGGCATAGATGGCGTTATTTCTTTTAACAACCGCCCGCTGCGTATTTGTTTTTATACGGGTATTTTGATCTTATTTCTCTCTTTGATTTACATCGTGGCGACCTTTATTCAAATCGTCAGAACGGGCATCATGGTACCGGGTTATTTCACTTTAATCTCAGCTGTGCTTTTCCTCGGTGGTGTCCAGCTCTTGAGTCTAGGCGTGATCGGAGAATACATTGGCCGGATTTACTATGAAACGAAAAAGAGGCCGCATTACTTAATTCAAGAATCAAATGTCATGGAACAAGAGACAAGCTCAAAAGAACAAGACCGAGTGTTAACGCAGTTATTTAAATAACGTGGAGTCAAATAACCGGCAAGCACGAAACGCTTGCTGGGTTGTTTTGTTTCAATGAACAGTGGATCTTTTGTAGAAAGGGTTTAGATGATGAAACGTAAATGGATACTCATTGGAATGTGCCTCATTCTCGCTTTATTAGGACACTCCTTTTTCTTATATGAATATACGCAAGGCCGATATATGACGGGAGATGGGGATGGCATTTCGCAAATGCTCCCGTTTAAAAAGCTGCTGTATGATGAATACGTCAAAGGAAACTTCTTTTATTCCTATCAATTTGGTCTAGGCGGCGGTACATATACGCAATTAGGTTATTATTTTACAACATCGACTGTTTTTATGGTCACAGTTGCTGTCGTCTGGCTGTTGAATGCGCTTCACCTTATACAGTCAACAGATATTCACTTTTGGGCAAATGCTGTTATTTGGCTTAGTGTGATCAAGCTGACGGTCATTCTGTTCATCGCATATCGTGTGCTTCTTTCGATTGTGCAACATAGGCTGGGGGCGCTGACAGGTGCCGGTATTTACGGACTGTCTATTGTGTACTTTCGGCATCAAACGTTTTGGGAGTTTTTCACCGACAGCATGATGTGGCTTCCGCTGCTTGTGCTCGGGGTTGAACGGATTTTTAAAACAGGCAAGCCGGCTTGGTTTATTGCGGCTTGCAGTCTCATGCTGATCAATAATTTTTACTTTGCTTACATTCACTTTATCTTTTTAGCCATTTATCTCGTCTTCAGATATATGATCAAGCTTCAAAGCGAGGAGCGAGGCTGGAAGGTGTTCTGGACCCTTGCGATCTCTACGTTGTTATCGTTTGGGATCAGTGCTGCCTTTTTTATTCCGTCTGTTTACGGCTTTCTCAATAATGTAAGACCGCCGTATGAACAGGCGATTCCTTGGTTCGAGCTGCATGATCATCTGCTGTTTACAAGCAGGGTGTATTTATTGCCGGTCATCTTTCTGATTTGTCTGTTTCTCGTTCCGCTTTACCGGAACAGATGGTTTTTCATGTTCACATCGATCAGTGTTCTGCTGATCATTTTTCACTACAGTCCAAAGATGGCGAGCGTGTTTAATGGTTTTTCTGCACCGCAGTACAGATTTGAATACATTCTTGCTTTTACAGTTGGAGCAGTCGTAGCCATCACCATCAAGCATTTCTCGCAAATTGAGTGGAAGTGGAAAAAACGTGCGGTGTTAGGCGCTTGGATCGTGTTCCTTCTCGCAGTCGCCCTTTCAGAACGAGCAAAGGGAAATATGGATGTTGTTGTGTTTACCGGAATAGGAATGCTTGTGATCAGCTTGTTCTTCCTCTCGATACATGCGGGGAAACGTCTGCACCTTCGTCTCTTTTCAGCTGTGCTCATCGTTGTGAGCTTACTGACAGCAGGCGTGTATCAGCAGGGCTACTTATTTGAAAGAAGCAATATTAAGAGCGTATCAGATACGTATCTGAGTAGTGAGGCGTATGCTGGACATGAGCAAATGAAGCTCATTCAGCAGATTCAAAGCCGCTCTTCAAAAGATCCGCTTGCCCGGATTGATTGGATGAATGGTGTGCGCAACAATACCCCGTTATTTGAAGGTTTTCAAGGCATGAGTGCGTATTCAAGTATATTGAATCAGCATCTGCTCCATTTCTACTGGAATGACCTGCAAATTGATATGGGGCGGGAAAGTGTCAGCCGGTATGCATCAATGGGAGACAGGGCGAATTTATACAGCCTGACCTACGGGAAGTATTATATGAGAGACAAATCGATGTCTTTCTCACCGCCGGTTTATTTCAAGCCAATATTGGAAAGCGAACATTATGAAGTGTATGAAAATACACGTCCGCTCCCATTTGCAAGAACAACGAGTACCGTCTATTCAGAAAAGTCACTAGAGCATGCGTCAGCACTTGATAAAGAACATGCGATGTTGCAAGGTGTGATCTTAAACAAAAAAGGAAATGCTGAAATCGACCAATCGCCTGATCGAATAAAGGATACAAACATTCATACTGAACAAGCGGTATACGAAAATGGCGTGCTTGATGTATACGGGGAAACGGGCGGGCTGAATATCACCCTTCCAGATGATATCGCTCGCGTGGGGGATGTGTATGTGAGCTTTTATGTGAAGCGGACCGACCGTAACGAAGGGTTTCAGTTATCTGTGGATGACTACGTCACATCACGCAAAAGCAATACGTCTATCTACAAAACAGGCGTTAATGACGTGACGATTCGAATCCCAGCTGAAAAAATCCTTTCCATTCGAGTGCCAAAAGGGACGTATGAGCTGAGTCAATTAAAGCTGTATCATGAGCCATACCGCATCCTTGAGCGAGCATATGAAAAAGAAAAACAGGATGACGGTAGCCAGCAAGTAAAGCTTAAAAATAACCGCTTTACGATCTCTTATGATAACAAGCGTGGCGATGATTATATGATTCTGCCTGTTCCATATGAAAAAGGCTGGGAGCTCACGGTGAACGGCCAGCAAACCGATATTGAACAAGCCAATTATGCGTTTATCGGTTTTCCAATAGAAAAAGGAAAAAACGAGATCGTGCTAACCTACTATCCGCCTTATATCAGAATTCTCGCATTGATTTCACTCGTCAGTTTGATTGGTGCGATCCTTTATGCACGGAGACAACACAAGAAACACCACTTTTTAGCATAAGTGGTGTTTTTTATCTTTCATCTCATACGTAAGTTTTTTCATCCCATTCAATCGTGTATTCGTTCATTTTTTTATCAATATTGTTTTGAATACTCATGTGCTGAAATAGCGCATTCAATTCTTCTGTCCTCTTTCTTCGATCCTTTTCATAATAATAGAACGCATCTCGATAATCATGATCCCTTAGCATCTTTGCTATGAGCATGGCATCTTCTAGACTATACGATGCCCCTTGACCAACAAAAGGGTTCGCCGTATGTACCGCATCACCTACAAGAACAACACGTCCTTTTGACCACACAGGAAAATCCTTTATTTCATAGATACTTCTTGGAAAGAACATGTTAGTATGATCGATGATGTCAGAAAGGTGTTTAGGAATGTTCCAATGTTCCATTTGTTTATATAATAACTGTCGGATGGTTTCTTGATTGGCTTTCTCAAAATGTTTTGTAGGTAACTTCTCAGGACACTGAGAGAAAGCTTGCCATAAAATATTCATTTTATTTGTTGGATGCGCTTTCCCAAAAATGAATTGAAAGTTTCCGTCATTGTAAAAATAACTTGTTGCCTCATCCAATACAAAATCATTCACAAACGATACTCCTTGTAGTCCCCAAAAACCGCTATAGTCTAATTTAGCATTAAACGCAATAGCCTCTCTTGTTTTAGAAAAAGTTCCATCTGCTCCTATTACAATATCACCTGTTATCTCAGTTTCATCTTCAAAAAGAACCTGAACGGTATGAGGCTGCTGTTTGATTGAGATTAACTTTTTGTTGTATTTCACTTCTATTCCTTGACGGTGAACTTCTTTTAAAAGTGATTTGATGATTTGGTCTCTCATGACGTTCAGTAAAGGAGCATCATAATATTTTTCACTATAATTGTGAAAGATCGCTTCTACTTCATTTTCACTGTTTATTTGCTGGATCTTCTTTATCACTGTTGCATTTGCTATCACTTCATTTTTACACCCGATTCCATCCAAAATCTTTACCCCATTCGGAGACAGTAAAAAACCTGCTCCTGTTTCTAATTCTTCATCTGACCTGCTTTCATAAATCGTACTTTCCATTCCAGCCTTTTTTAAGAATAAAGAAGTAGCCAATCCTGCTACACCACTGCCGATAATGATCACATTTTGAGATTTCATTATTTCCCCTCCTATTTTATAAACAGACCGGTCGGTTTATTTTAGTGCAAAAAAATAAGCTTTTTCATATAGGACAGCGTATCACAATTCCCCCTCTTCATTTGGTAATTAAAGTATATGATAATATGTTATAAATGATTTCGCAAGAATGAAACTAACCAATTTCTGATCAACTTCTTTTAAAAACATGAAGGGGATAACAAAACATGAACAAAGACACCGTGATAAAACACTATGAACACACCCTTGAATGGGTACAGTCACTAACGAAAGTAACAGAAGAAGAATGGCGTAGCGCCATCGCTGAGGGAAAATGGAGTATTGCTGAGATCATCGCTCATTTCGTTCCGTTGGATGAATTTATTTTACACGACCGTCTAAAGGAATTTTGGAACGAGCAAGCGTTACCGCAGGCACCTGATGCGCATGAAATGAATCAGCAGTCAGCCGAAAGAGCAAGAAAGGAAGAGAGAAGCGAGACGATCGGGCGATTTATTGCTGTTAGAACAAAATTGCTTCAAGAAATGAAGAAAATCGAAGCATCTCGCTGGAATACATCCTTTTTGATCGGTCAAACCGAGCTGACGTTATCAAGTTATTTTCAAAGTTTGATTAAACATGATCTCCATCATATGGAGCAGATTAAAAAAGTACTGTCTACAGAAAGACGATAGAGCGTCACGAAGCTTCTTTCTCAAATGGAAACGTCGCATAATCAAACAAAAAATGAAATAACCAAAGACTTAGCGCAAAGAGAATTTCTTCAGAAGTAGTCAGCAAAATGCCGTCAACCAATTCATCTGATAAGTAGACAGCACCCCAAATAAACAAAAGGTGAAATAAAACGGTATAGAAAACGATGGATCGTTTTTTGGACCGACACTTATGAACAAACCGCATGAGCACGTGTTCCAGATGTTCAAAAGAGATCCCGAGTACAACATAGATGCCCATAAACAGAATCAACGATAAAATCGATTGATAAAAAGCACCGGTCAAATAAAAGAACAGCACACAAAACAACAAAAATATGTAACAGACAGCCGACGCCGCCATGAGCCATTTTAGCCCTTGCCATAAAGCGTGAACAGATTGTTGCATGGGTAAACAACACTCCTTTACATGAAGATACCTGCAAAAAGGACAGCCTTTTTGCAGGAAGGTTGGAATTAATCCTCTTTTTTAGGTGCAGCGATGACAGGGTGTTTTTCAGTATCAAGCAATTTCAAGAATTCTTCGCCTTGATCTAAATGATCCAAAACAAGCTGTTTCGGTGTGACCGCAAGCCACTGATTGAGCGAGATATCTGCATAATGATCGCTCTTGAAGATTTCTAAGAAATAAAGCGGTTCGTCGCCTGTATTTTCTACATAATGCCCCATCGCAAATGGCACATAGCCAACATCTCCCGCCTGATAGTTGAAGGTTCTCGCATGTCCATCAGAAGCAAACACCGTCATTCGAGCTTTTCCAGAAATAAAATATTGCCATTCATCCGTATTTGGATGCCAGTGCAGCTCACGGATGGCACCTGGATCAACTTTCACAAGAGCGGATGCAATCGTTTTAGACGCTTTAAAATTGGTAGAGTCCGCAATCCACACTTGTCCACCGCTTGACGTAATCGGCTCTTGTTTTAACAGCTCATATTTAAAGGAATTCGGAACTTCTCCTTGCTCTGTTTGCACCTTGTCACATTCAAGGGAACCAGGAATTCCTTTTTGGAAAATATACTTCTCTTTCTCTGGCAGCTTCTTAAATTGCTCCTTTGTCATTCCAAAGTTTTGGAGAACGACTTCCTCTGGGGTATGGGCAAGCCAATCAGTCACTTGGAACGTACTATTTTCAGAGAAGGAACCATCATCAAACACAAGTAAGAATTCAGCTCCCGGTTCAAGTGCTTGGATAGAGTGCGGCAAGCCAGAAGGGAAGTACCACAAATCACCCTCTGTCACATCCTCTGTAAAATTGCGCCCCTCTGCATCAACCGATGTAATTCGTGCTTCCCCATAAATCATGTACGCCCACTCCGCTTCCTTATGCCAGTGCAGCTCGCGAATCGCACCAGGCTTTAGCCGCATGTTCACAGAGGCAAGACTTTTAGAGATTGGCAGTTCACGTACCGTTACCTCGCGGGCATAGCCGCCTTTTTCTAAACGGTTGTGCGTATCAGAAAAAGAATATTTCATGTTGGGAACCGTTCCATGATCGGTTTCTGGTGGCGTGAGCATATCTGGGTTTTGTCTGTCTCGCTCGAGATTACGTGGAATTTTGACCGTTGCTCCTTTTTCTCCTCGAATCGGTTGCGGTACACCATTTTGCTTTTCACTCATGATAAAATCCCCTTTCAACATCGTATTGTGTGAGGTGACAAAAGGCCTTTCATTTCGCCCTCGTTTTCATAAGGTGAAACGAATCAAGAAGATGTCAATCTGATTCATCATTTTTTTGAACAGCGACCAATCGTTGGATGAGCTTGCTTAATTCATCAAACTTTCGTTCAAAACGTGTCAGCAAATAAACCGTTAAAATGGCAGGGAAACCAGCCTGACCAAGCTGCTTCAGCCATTCCTCCGAAAAAAAGGTCTCCATTTGTCTCACCTCCCAGCGAATGCTCGTCTTCTCTATAAGTGGTATGAAAGAAGAAATAGGAAATCAAAGGGGGAGAAAATGAACCATTAGACCCGTTTCAAAAAGTTTACTTTTTTTAACTTTTGTCCACTTAATGCAAGTAGAGAGAACAAAGGGGAGGATGCACATGGATTATCGGCTGTTATTGAAAGCAAAATGGAAGGAAATCGTTGACCACCCGCTCATTCAGCAATTTTTAAGCAATCCTAAAAACCAGCAGCTGCTCCGGCAAGTCATGGAAGAGCCAAACGAAGAAAATGCGAAAAAACTAGATTCCGAGTTCAAACAGTTTTATCAAAAAATCCGCATCATCAAGTATATTTCCACAATGATCCGCATCTTTTCAGTCGACTTTGATAAACGAGTGAAAAAAAAGCAGCAACGTTTTCCACTCATACTCGATCATCCCGATACACAAGAAGTGAAAGATCCTGTTCAAACAGATACGTATGAAGCCGTGCTCTTCAACCAGCAAGACTTAGGGGAGCACCTGCAAGACCCAAGATTGTACAAGGCCTACCAGCAGCTCACAGACAAACAAAAAATGGTCTTAACCCATATTTATGTTGAAGGTCAAACAATGAAAGAAATAGCCGACCGGCTAGGCGAAACGAGACAAAACATCTCAAACATCCACAAAAAAGCACTCAACAAACTAAAAGAAGAAACAGGGGGAGATGTCCGTGAACGAAGAAAAAATGACCAATGGAGAAATGGAAGAACTCATTGAAACCTTCACACCCATGATCAAAAAGAAACTACAAAACACGGCATATCAAGAAAGAGAAGACCTCGAACAAGAACTCTACATCAAACTCATCGAAAAAGTAGACTGGCTGATTTACCAAGAAGGACCTGGCTTTTGGGAGTTTATTGTGGAATATATGACGAAGTTGTAAGAGTTGTAAGCACAAAAAAAGACTCGCTCACACAGAGCCGAGTCTTAATTTTTTTTGCAGTTTTTCTTCACTGAAAATCCAGCCGGTATAGGAATTTTTGATTTGGTGGTCCATGTCGATATGGCAGATCGCGACAAAAGGATAGTGACCTTTGCTGCGGTAGCGCAAATCAATGAACCGTACCTCATAATGATCCTTGTATTTATCCACTTCCCACCGGTAGACAGGGGAGAAGGAGAGAAAGGCTGAAATGTTTTCGTCTTGTTTGGCAATTTTCATAATCTCTGTATCAGGGACCGGCACACGGTTAAAGGTGTCTAAAATGATGATCTCACCGTTCATACTGCGTCCAACATGGAAAGAGGATTTACATTTCACGGCAATACGCCATTGTCTGAACTTCATTGTAGGCGAAATAATAATGTCTTCAATCTCATCAAATCGTGCACGCAGCTGGCGTTTAATCTGAAGCTGCATGATGACCCTGACGATATAATAACAAAAAATAACGGCATACAGCGTAATGAACGTATAGCCAGGATGCCCGCCAATCGCCCAAACGACAATGGCGACAAGATGTGTAAAAAAGATAAACGGATCAAACGTGTTAATGATCCCAAGCGCTACCCACTTCTTTGAAAATGGACGAATGGCCTGCGTGCCGTAAGCATTGAAAATATCGACAAACACATGAAGCACGACGGCTAATAGTGTCCATAACCAAAGGTGAAGTAAATTTGCCCCCGGCACAAATGGGAAAATCACAGCCGGAATTAGCAATGACCAAAACAGTACAGCCGGAATGGAATGAGTAAATCCTCGGTGATTTCTTATATAAACTGCATTATTTTTTAGTTTTAGCACAGTATCAATGTCTGGTGCTTGGGAGCCGGCGATGGTCGCGATCATCACGGCGTGTGCCATGTGTGGATCTGCGCTGACGGCTGGATCTAAAAGCGCAAGTCCCCCAAGAGAAATGCCCATTACTACATGAGTACCAGTGTCCAATTGATTACCTCCTAGTTGTCATGCTTAGGAACAATCATACAAAGTATACGTTTCTCATCAAGACTATGTGCAAAATCACTTTTGCTTTATCCCGATTTAATGTAACATGTTAACGTATCTACAAACAGTATACAACAAATAAGGTTCTTTTCAGAACGTTAGCTCTCGGTTCGATAAGAAGGAGTATAGAGATGAAAGACATTCAAGAAAAGCTGGACCGCAAAGATATTGCGGGTTTTCAGCATGATTTAATCGATTGGTATGAAAAAGAACAACGAAGACTTCCATGGCGTGAAAATCAAGATCCATACCGCGTCTGGGTATCAGAAGTGATGCTCCAGCAAACGAGAGTCGATACGGTCATTCCGTACTTCAATCGGTTTATGGAGCAATTCCCGACGGTGAAAGATCTTGCTTTAGCTGATGAAGAAAAGGTCATGAAAGCATGGGAAGGTCTTGGCTACTACTCAAGAGTGCGTAATTTACAGGCTGCTGTGAAAGAAGTATATGAATCCTACGAGGGCGTTGTCCCTGATACGAAAGAGCAATTTTCAAAGCTGAAAGGTGTAGGTCCGTATACGAGCGGCGCAGTGCTGAGTATCGCCTATAACAAGCCATACCCTGCGGTAGACGGCAACGTGATGAGGGTCATTTCCCGTATCTTGTCCATATGGGATGATATTGCAAAACCAAAAACGAGAAACATTTTCGAATTTGCGGTCGATCAACTCATTTCCCGGGAAAAGCCGTCAGAATTCAATCAAGGGCTAATGGAGCTAGGTGCGCTTATTTGCACCCCAACCTCTCCTGCATGCCTCATGTGTCCTGTAAACATGCATTGCTCGGCACTTGAGGAAGGCGTTCAGCATGAGCTGCCGGTGAAAAGTAAAAAGAAAAAGCCGACTGCGAAATCAATGGCAGCGGTGGTGTTATTTGATGATCAAGGCCACCTCTATATTCATAAGCGTCCAAGTACAGGTCTGCTTGCGAATTTATGGGAGTTCCCAAACATGGAAACAATGAAGGGAAGAAAAACGGAAAAAGAGCAGCTGATTGATTTCTTAAAAGAGGAAGCGGGTGTACAAGCAGAACTTGGTGATTTAGAAGGCACCATTCAACATGTATTTACCCACCTCATCTGGAATATTTCTGTTTTCTTTGGACGTGTGACCTCTGTATCTGATGACACGATGCTGAAAAAAGTCACAACAGAAGAATTTGAGGCATATGCTTTGCCAGTCTCACATCAAAAAATATGGAAGATGGCACTTGAACAGCCTAGTCATATTTAACCGTTGTACCATGGGTATAATCGGCTTCATTTCGGTGCAGACCCCCGCGGTTTTCAATTTCAGAAATGATTTCTCGATACTTAGATTGCCCTTCTTCGTTTAAATAAGGTAAAATTTGTTGGAAAGCATGATGAAAAAAAGCAAGCTCAGTATCTTTCCATTGATCCTTTGACATCATGCCAAGCTGGCTTAAATCGCGTCCGACATACATGAATGTAACCTCCTAATAGGAACTTTCCTATTAGTGTGAAGCGAATGGACGAAAACTATTCAAATCAGGAGATGAACCATAATGAACAAGCGTAAATGTGCACTAATTACAGGCAGCAGTAGAGGTGTTGGGAAAGAAGTAGCCCTTCGCCTGGCTGAAAAAGGATATGACATTGTCATTAACTATGCAAGAAGCAAAAAAGCAGCACTTGAAACAGCTGAAGAAATTGAAGCGATGGGTGTTAAAACATTAGTTGTCAAAGCCAACGTTGGTCAGCCAGAGAAAATCAAAGACATGTTCCAGCAAATTGATGAAACGTTTGGCCGTTTAGACGTATTTGTGAACAATGCGGCATCTGGCGTTCAGCGTCCAATCATGGATCTTGAAGAGAATCATTGGGACTGGACCATGAATATCAATGCGAAGGCCTTGTTATTCTGCGGACAAGAAGCAGCCAAATTAATGGAGAAAAACGGCGGCGGACATATCGTCAGCATTAGCTCACTAGGCTCCATCCGCTACCTTGAAAACTACACGGTGGTCGGTGTATCTAAAGCAGCACTAGAAGCTTTGACACGCTACCTATCCGTTGAGCTGTCACAAAAAAATATCGTCGTAAATGCCGTATCAGGCGGCGCCATTGATACAGATGCACTCAAGCACTTCCCGAATCGTGAAGAGCTATTAGAAGACGCTAAGAAAAATACACCAGCAGGCCGCATGGTGGAAATTAAAGACATGGTCGACAGTGTAGAATTCCTTGTATCAGGCAAAGCAGATATGATTAGAGGACAGACGATTATCGTCGATGGCGGACGTTCTTTGCTTGTTTAAAAAAATCATGAATAAGATGTACACCTTCTGCACAAATTAATGTGCGTGGAGGTGATAATGATGGATAAACAACAAAACAAAACAAACGCACAACAAGTGAAAAAACAAAACCAAGCTGCTGCACAAGGTGGTCAATATGGCACTGAATTTGCTAGCGAGACTGACGCACAGCACGTAAAAAAATACAACCAAAAAGCTGAGCAAAACAAACAACAAAACAGCTAATCACTGAAACAAAGGGAAGCACTTCATCTACGAATGAAGTGCTTTTCTTTTTGTCTCTCCCCATCATCCGACAAAACCTGTAAAACCTCTACATAAACAGTCAAAGGACTTCTTCCTTCTTTCAAGAAATGGTATAGATACAAAAAGTGGAATCGAAGGAAAGGGAGGAGTTAGATGTCTGATTTCGATCAGCTTGTCAGAGAACAAATGCAGCTTATGGATCAGCTGCTCGATGTACAAGGAGAACTTGATCTGTACTTAGAGACAGAAAAACAATTGCTGCAAGGTGAAAAAAAGGAAGAGCGGCATAAGCTTCATGATCAAATCAAACAGAAACGAGAGGAACTGCAAAAAGTCCAAACACTATTTACAAAACAGACTGAACAAGTCATCAATTCGTATAAACAAATGGAGAAGAGCTCAACCGTCATGTAAAAGAGTGTGCCGTTCAATTGGGTTGAATGGCTTTTTCATTTCATTTTTTAATGATGTAACGGTATAATATAATAGAGACATGTTTAGTTGGGAAATTAGGTCTTTGGACTGTTAGGTTTGTTTGTTATAGAAAGTAGGGGAGAAAATATGGGCTATCCCAAGGAAGGAGAAACCATCCAAATTCAAAGCTATAAACATAATGGCTTGATCCACAGGATTTGGAATGAAACCACCATTCTGAAAGCAACGGAATTGTGTATCATTGGTGCAAACGATCGAACAATGGTGACTGAATCCGATGGCCGAACATGGATGACAAGAGAACCGGCTATTTGCTATTTTCATGCAAAACAATGGTTTAATGTCATTGGGATGCTTCGAGATGATGGGGTGTATTATTACTGCAACATCAGCTCTCCTTTTGCGACAGATGAAGAGGCGATTAAGTATATTGATTACGACTTAGATGTCAAAGTCTTTCCGGACATGACGTATAATATTTTGGATGAGGATGAATATGCAGATCATAAGAGGCAGATGAATTATCCAAAAGAAATCGATAGTATCTTACGAGAGCATCTAAATACATTACTGCATTGGATTCACCAGCGGAAGGGACCGTTTGCTCCAGAATTTGTGGATATGTGGTATGAACGTTTTTTGCGTTATACAAAATAAGTAACAGCAGCTAAAACCTGTTTGGCTTTTCAAAGCCAACAGGTTTTTGATTGCGTACGGATAAGAGGCACTGATAGATTGGGAAGGAGATTTACATGGGGGTCATAAAACGTTACATGGCTTTTGTAACACCGTATAAAAAACAGATTGCATTGACAATGGTGATCGGAATGATTAAGTTCTCGATCCCCTTAACATTGCCTCTGCTTTTAAAGTATGTCATTGATGATGTGATTCAAGGCTCTGGATCGGCTGAAGAAAAAACATCCACTCTCTTTATTATTATGGGAATCATGCTTGTATTATTTTTAGTGATGAGACCGCCTGTTGAGTACTACAGACAATACTATGCGCAGTGGACAGGCAGTAAAGTATTATTTGATATTCGGGAAAAACTGTTCTCGCACATTCAAAAGTTGAGCCTTCGTTATTACGCCAACACGAGAACAGGGGAAATTATTTCAAGGGTCATCAACGATGTGGAGCAAACAAAGGAATTTGTCATCACAGGGCTTATGAACATTTGGCTTGATTTGATGACCGTCCTGATTGTGATAGCCATTATGTGTACACTGGATCTTAAACTCACCATTGTGTCTGTCATTATTTTTCCGCTGTATGCGTTAGCAGTGAAGTATTTTTACGGACGGCTTCGCAAGCTGACAAAAGAGCGGTCGCAGGCACTGGCTGAGGTACAAGGGCACCTGCATGAGCGAGTACAAGGAATGCCTGTCATTCGCAGCTTTGCGATTGAAGAATACGAACAAGAGAATTTTCACGATGAAAATAAAAATTTCTTAAACAAAGCGATCAATCATACGAATTGGAATGCCAAAACTTTCGCCGTCGTCAATACGATCACAGACATTGCGCCGCTGCTCATCATTGCTTTTGCTGGCTATACCGTCATTAACGGGTCGCTTTCAATTGGGACAATGATTGCCTTTGTCGGCTACATTGACCGGATGTACAACCCGATTCGTCGTCTCATTAACTCATCGACGACTTTAACTCAGTCAGTAGCATCAATGGATCGTATTTTTGAGTTTATTGATGAACCGTATGAAGTAACAGATAAGCCGAATGCAAAAGAAGCCAATCACTTAAAAGGTGAGGTAGAATTTAAAGATGTGTCGTTCCGTTACGAACATACACAGGAAGAGATTTTACACAATATCTCCTTGAAAGTAGAAAAAGGCCAAACCGTTGCGCTTGTAGGAATGAGCGGCGGAGGGAAGTCGACACTCGTCAGCTTAATTCCAAGATTTTATGATGTCACAAGCGGATCACTCGAAATTGACGGCATTGATATTAAAGAGTACAAGGCAAGAAGCCTGCGTAATCAAGTCGGAATGGTGCTCCAAGATACATTCTTATTCAGTGACACCATTAAAGAAAATATCGCTGTGGGAGACCCGGAAGCATCTTTTGAGAAAATTGTGTCGGCTGCAAAAGCGGCAAATGCGCATGATTTTATCATGTCTCTTCCTGAAGGATATGACACGAAAGTAGGAGAACGTGGCGTAAAGCTATCGGGCGGTCAAAAACAACGAATTTCAATTGCGAGGGTATTTCTTAAAAATCCACCGCTGCTTATTTTAGACGAAGCGACGTCTGCACTTGATTTAGAAAGTGAACATTACATTCAAGAAGCGATGCAAAAGCTGGCAAAAGATCGCACAACTTTTATAGTTGCGCACCGTTTATCAACGATTACACATGCGGACCTCATTGTGGTCATGGAACAAGGCGAGATTGTGGAAAAAGGAACACATGAAGAATTAATGAACCGAGACAGCCACTATCGCCATCTATTTACCATTCAAACATTAAATTAGTAGAAGCCTATCCGATTCTAGCGGATAGGCTTTTTTATGCTTGTCAAAAACATGACATATTTCCCAGCTTGTCTCAATACAATTTTAAAAAGTATGACGGGGTGGTGAAGATGTGAAAGAACAAGAAGTATTGCTAGATGTCAAACAGCTGTCCATTGCCTTTCAGCAAAAAAAACAGAGAGTGCCGATCGTCCATGACATCTCATTCTCTATTCAAAAAGGAGAAACCTTAGGTATTGTGGGCGAATCTGGCTGCGGGAAAAGCATCACATCGATGTCTTTAATGGGGCTGAATCATCAAACAGAAACAACAGGTCACATACAATTTGAAGGTCAAAACCTGCTGTCACTTTCGGAGAAACAATGGCGAGAGGTCAGAGGGAATGACATCTCAATGATTTTCCAGGAACCCATGACTTCTCTCAATCCACTCATGACCATCGGCAAGCAAATGACAGAAGCCCTTTTTACACATCAGGCCATCAGCCAAAAAGAAGCAAAAGTGAAGGCAGTAGATTTGCTTCAAACGGTAGGCCTGAAACAAGCAGCGTCATTACTCAAAAAATATCCACATGAACTATCGGGTGGCATGCGTCAACGTGTGATGATTGCGATGGCGATGCTGTGTCACCCAAAGCTCATGATTGCAGATGAACCAACGACTGCACTTGATGTCACCATCCAAGCACAAATTCTTCGTTTGCTCAAAAAGTTAAATGAAGAGATGGACACCGCTATTTTATTTATTACTCATGATTTAGGCATCGTGCGGCAAATATGCCAGCGTGTCATGATTATGTATGCCGGTCGAATCGTAGAAGAAGGAACCGTTGACCGTATTTTTCAAAAACCTCTGCATCCCTACACGAAAGGTCTTTTCGCCTCTGTTCCATCATTTAAAGAGAAAAAAGAAAAACTCATGTCTATTGCGGGTCATGTACCTAAGCCAGGAGCTATTCGGTCCGGCTGTCAATTTGCACCACGCTGTCCATATCAAATGACGCAATGTCTTGAAAAAGACCCATCTTTACAACCCATTTCACACAATCACCGCGTCGCATGTTTTCTAATGGAAGGAGGAGAAGACACTGAATCACCCACTGTTGCAAGTGAATCAACTGACGAAGCGTTATGACACATCGGCATTTTTTTCTAAACACAAACAGACGACTTTGGCTTTAAATCAAGTGTCCTTTCACGTGAAAGAAGGAGAGACGCTCGGCATTGTGGGCGAATCTGGCTGCGGGAAATCAACCCTTGGCAAAAGCTTAATGAGATTAATCGAACCGACTTCTGGCTCAATCCAAATGAAAGGAAAAGAAGTGACACTTCTGAAAGAACGAGACATGCGTTCCTTCAGAAAAGACATTCAAATGATTTTCCAAGATCCATACGCTTCCTTAAATCCACGAATGAAAATCAAAGACATTTTAGAAGAACCGCTCATTATTCATAAACATGGAACAAAAGCAGAAAGACAAAAGCGGGTAAAAGAGATGCTGCACATTGTTGGGTTTGACCCATCTTATGGAGACCGTTATGCGCACCAATTCAGCGGCGGTCAGAGGCAGCGTATTGGAATTGCTAGGGCGCTAATTACTCATCCAAGTCTTGTGATTGCCGATGAGCCAGTTTCCGCTTTAGATGTATCGGTTCAAGCGCAAATTTTGAATTTAATGCTCGAATTGCAAAAGACGCTTTCTCTAACGTACTTGTTTATTTCTCACGATCTAGGCGTTGTCAAGTATATGAGCGACCGAATTGCAGTGATGTACGCTGGCCGTATTGTAGAAATGGGTCCTGCGGAGGCCGTATTTCACAAGCCGCTTCATCCTTATACATCGCTTCTTCTGACATCCATTCCACATATGGATCACGTGCTGGAAACGCAAGATGTGTCAGCGGAAGAATCCACTCTGGTGTCAGAAGATGGCTGTCCTTTCTATAAAAGATGTCCAAAGAGGTGGGCGCAATGCTTGCAAGCTGTTCCGCCTTTGTATGAGGAGGAAACAGGCCATGCAGCTGCGTGCTATTTATATCAAAAGGAGGAACACAATGAAGAAGACATGGTTATTCAGTAGTTTCATTTTTGTGCTGGCACTTGCGTTATTTTTAGGGGGCTGTTCATCTTCATCAACATCAGAAGAAAAAGCCACAAAAGACACTCTCGTATTCGGTAGAGGAGGAGACTCTACGTCACTTGATCCGATTACAACAACAGAAGGCGAAACCTTCAAGGTCACAGAGAATATGTTTGAAAAGCTTTTGAATTACGGTGAAAAAGACACGACCATCCATCCGGGCCTAGCAACAGAATGGGATGTTGCAAAGGACGGAAAATCGTACACGTTCTACTTAAGAGAAGGTGTGAAATTTCACGATGGCACAGATTTTAATGCAGAAGCAGTGAAATTCAACTTTGACCGATGGATGAATGGAGATGCCGAAAAATTTCCTTACTACGGCATGTTTGGCGGCTATAAAAAAGATAAAGGGCATGTCATTAAAGACATCATCGTCAAAGGAGAGCATGAAATTGAATTTCAACTCAAACGCCCGCAAGCAACATTTCTGAAAAACATCGCCATGTCACCATTTGGTATCGCTAGTCCTGCAGCAGTTGAAAAAAGCGGTGATTCATTTAGAGAAAACCCAGTTGGCACAGGACCATTTAAGTTTAAAGAATGGAAGCAAAACGACCGTATTGTCTTAGAAAAGAACGAAAATTACTGGCAAAAAGATAAACCAAAACTGAAACAAATCATCTTCCGCTCTATTCCTGAAAACTCTGCTCGTTTAAATGCGCTTAAAACAGGCGAAATCGACTTAATGGATGGCGTCAATCCGTCCGATTTAGATGGCATTAAAACAGACAAAGCGCTCCAGCTGATTGAAAGACCATCCATGAACGTAGGTTATATCGGGCTGACAGTGACTAGAAAGCCGCTTGATAACAAGTTGGTTCGTCAGGCACTCAATTATGCAGTTGATAAAGAATCAATCATCGAGTCGTTTTATGGAGGGCTTGCTGAACCAGCAAAAAATCCACTTCCTCCGTCATTAGAAGGCTACAATGACGAGATTGAGCCATATCCATATGATCCGGAAAAAGCAAAAGAACTATTGAAAGAGGCAGGCTTCCCTGACGGTTTTCGCATCAAGCTTTGGGCAATGCCTGTGCCGCGTCCATATATGCCAGACGGGATGAAGGTAGCTGAAGTCATTCAGTCAAACTTTGAAAAAGTTGGTGTCAAAGCCGAAATCGTCACATATGATTGGGCGACTTATTTAGATAAAGCAAGTAAAGGCGAAGCAGATGTGTTCTTATTAGGATGGACAGGGGACAATGGCGATCCTGATAATTTCATCTACACATTATTAGATAAAGACAGTATTGGCGGTAACAACTATACATTCTTCCAAAACGATAAAATGCATGACATCCTCATTGAAGCGCAGACCAATACGGATCAAAAGAAGCGAAATGAATTATATCAAGAAGCTCAAGAAATCATTCATGATGAAGCGCCTTGGATCCCATTAGTCCATTCAATTCCAATGCTCGCCGCATCTAAAGATTTAAAAGGCTACCAGCCGCATCCGACTGGTTCCGAAGCATTGACTGACGTATATTTCGAATAAGCAAATAAGGGAGATCGTTCGATCTCCCTTATCCAAACAATGAAAAGGCGGTGAAAGCTGTTTGTTTGCTTATTGTATGAAGCGAGCAGGAATGCTCATTCCAGTACTGATCGGAATGACCTTAGTTGTATTTTCTATTATTCGGTTTATCCCTGGAAATCCGGCGCAGGTCATCTTAGGACAGCGGGCAACGAAAGAAGCAGTAGAGCAATTGACGATTCAGCTTGGTTTAGATCAGCCGTGGTACGTACAATATGGTCACTACATGCTGGGGCTTTTAAAAGGTGATCTAGGGACTTCCATACGAACAGGAGCGGCTATTGCCCAGGAAATGAAGCCTTACTTATTCGCTACATTAGAATTGACTTTCTTCGCTATGTTGCTGGCGATTATTGTCGGTGTGAATGCCGGAATCATTAGTGCGTGGTTTAAACATTCTTTCTTTGATTATGTGGCCATGTTTATTGCGCTCATTGGGGTGTCCATGCCGATTTTCTGGTTAGGCTTAATGGGACAGTGGCTATTCTCGATTGAATTAGGTATTTTGCCGACTACAGGACGAGAAAACGTCAGAAATCCGGTAGAGTCGATCACCTATATTCATACGCTGGACACGCTTTTGCAAGGACGATTTGATCAATTCTTTGACAGCATCAAGCATTTAATCTTACCAAGTACCGCTCTCGCAACGATTCCTGCTGCGATTATTGCAAGGATTACGAGGGCAAGTATGCTGGAAGTTCTTCATTCAGATTTTATACGAACAGCAAAAGCAAAAGGGGTACGTTCATTTTTCATCATTTACCAGCATGGGCTGAAAAATGCGCTCATTCCGATTTTAACGATTATTGGTCTTCAAACAGGTCTCTTGCTAGGCGGAGCCATTTTAACAGAAACGATCTTTGCTTGGCCGGGAATTGGGCGGTATATTTACGATGCCATTAGCTATCGTGATTATCCTGTCATTCAAACTGGCATTCTTGTTGTTGCGCTCATATTTGTGCTGATCAATTTCATTGTGGATATCTTGTATGCAGTCATTGATCCGAGGATTAAATACTAGAGAAGGGAGAGTGACGACATGGAAGCGCAAAAAGAGCTTCAAGCACCTGAACAAAAGGAAGAACGCTCTCAATCACTGATTCTTGAATCGATGAAACTGTTCTTTCAGCACAAGCTGGCGGTCATTGGCACTGTGATTGTCTTTTTATTTCTGATCCTAGCAATCTTTGCACCGCTCATTGCTCCTTATGGAATCAACGAGCAGTCACTAGGCGAACGATTTAGTGCCCCTTCGGCTGCACATTGGTTTGGTACGGATGATTTCGGGAGAGACATATTTTCTAGAGTCGTGCATGGAGCTCGGATTTCATTATGGGTGGGTTTCTTCTCCGTTCTCGGGTCGGTTATTTTAGGGACATTGCTTGGATTGATGGCAGGTTACGGCGGCAGATTGCTGGATGCTGTCATCTCAAGACTATTTGATATTTTACTCGCTTTTCCTAGCATTCTATTAGCGATTGCGATCGTTTCCATCTTAGGCCCTTCCTTACAAAATGCCCTTATTGCCATAGCGATTATTAACGTCCCGACTTTTGGGCGGCTGGTTCGTTCAAAGGTGCTGAGCATTAAGCAAGAAGAATATGTTTTAGCAGCAAAGGCAGTCGGGATGTCACACCGCCGCATCGTTCTTCGTCACATTCTGCCAAATAGTATGGTGCCGGTGATCGTTCAGGCGACGCTTGCGATTGGTACAGCCATTATCGAAGCGGCGGCTTTAGGATTTTTAGGATTAGGTGCACAAGCGCCAAGTCCAGAGTGGGGGAAAATGCTTGCCGATGCGAGACCTTATCTCGTACAAGCGCCGTGGACTTTATTTTTCCCGGGGATTGCGATCATGCTGACGGTTCTTGGTTTTAACTTGATGGGAGATGGATTAAGGGACACCCTTGATCCTAAAATGAAGAAAATAAAATAAGACCGATTCTAAGAATCGGTCTTTTCTATTTAAGCTTCTTTTTCTTCTGTCTCAATCTCACTATCTTTTGGGTGATACGTTTGGAAGCTTGTAATCAAAGTATCTAGATGCTCCAATTCATCACGGTATTCAATAATGCTCGACATCACATTCAGCATATTGTAATCCAGCAAGTCGTTTTCTTGATTTTGCTGGTGCTGAATAAATGATTTCGTTAATGCTTCAAGACGAAGAGAGCATTCATTCTGAAAATCATCGTCCTGCGGTTTCATTTTTCCAACAAACTTCATCAAGGTACGTTCATGCCAGTACAGTAAATAATCAATCTCATCTGTTAAGCTCTCTCTGAAATGCTCTGGCATCAAATGAATTTCATTTTCTAACTTATGAAGCTTTTTCAGCAAGTACAGCGCTCGATTAGACGTCATGATTGCCTGTCTGAATAAAACAAGCTTTCTAGATTTGACATAAGTTGTTTTCTTTAAATAGCTTCGTTCTTCTTTGTATAACAAGTAAATGTGATCTAATTTGATCATGCGTTCTTTTATTTGATCGATGTCATCCTTTAAAGTGGAATGATCAGTAGACTGTCTGGAGCTCAGACGGATCCATTTTAAAATCTCCTCCGTATTTTCCATAATGTGATGAACAAGCTTTGTTTCATACTTTGGCGGCAGGAAAATCAAATTCACTAAAAATGAAGAAAGTACGCCTAACACCACAGTTGCTGTTCGAATTAAGGCAAAGGAAAGGAAATGATCCCCTGCACTTTCTAAAATCGCGATGACGGTTACGAGTGCAATCGGAATCGTGTGTTCAATCTTCAGCTTTAAATTAATCGCAATGACCATGACGGCAGTTAAGCCGATGATGACTGGTCCTGTGCCAAAAAGCAGACCGAACGTAATGGCAAGTGCTGCTCCAATAATATTGGCTTGCACTTGATCAACAATCGTTAAAAATGATCGATAAATAGATGGCTGGATAGCAAATACAGCTGCAATTCCCGCGAAGACGGGTGTCGGCAATCCAAGCCATGTTGCCAGGTAAAGCGCGAGTACAATGGCAATACCAGTTTTTAAAATACGGGCTCCAAGTTTCATTGGTTTTGTCCCTGCATTCCTTTCTTTTCGATAATAGATGACCACTTGTCATATATCATAAATATTTTGATGAAACAACTAAGTAATATACAGCGGTCTTCCGAAATATTCAAGTGATTTTTGAAAGTTCATGAAAACATCAAAAGAAGGTATTGAGAAAAAATGTAACAGATTCACTCGCTTTTGACAATCAAGAGCTGGTAAATAAAAAAACAGACGCATGAATTTACGTCTGTTTTTCTCTTCATTATGATTGTTTCAGTTGTTCAAACGCATGATCTACTGCTTTGAGCGTTTCGGAAATATCATTTTCAGTATGCGCAATGGTTAAGAACCAAGCTTCATATTTAGAAGGAGCGAGGTTAATACCTTGTGCGAGCATGAATTTAAAGAAACGGGCGAACATTTCACCATCCGTATTTTCAGCCTGCTCGTAGTTCACAATCGTTTCTTTTGTAAAATAAATGGTGAGAGCACCTTTTAAGCGATTCACTGTAATATCTACTTGATGTTTTTTTGCGTGGGCTAAAATTCCCTCTTCTAACATGGCCCCGAGTTGATCAAGACGTTCGTACACCCCGTCTTGTTTTAACACTTCCAAGCATGCAATACCAGAAAGGATGGAGGCGGGATTACCTGCCATCGTACCAGCTTGGTAGGCTGGTCCAAGCGGGGCGACTTGCTCCATAATTTCTTTTTTGCCGCCGTAAGCGCCGATTGGAAGACCGCCGCCGATAATTTTACCTAATGCAGTGAGGTCAGGTTTTACTTGAAGCAAGTCCTGTGCACCACCATACATAAAGCGGAAAGCTGTAATGACTTCATCATAGATGACTAGAGCCCCTTTTTCATGAGTCAGGTCATTCACCTGCTGCAGGAAACCGTCTTTAGGCTCTACGATGCCAAAGTTCCCGACAATTGGCTCGACAAGAACAGCTGCTACTTCATCACCCCAGCGGTCTAATGCTTCTTTGTAGCTGTCTATATCGTTGAATGGAACGGTAATGACTTCATTGGCAATACTTTTAGGCACGCCCGCTGAATCTGGTGTTCCTAAAGTGGAAGGTCCAGAGCCGGCCGCAACTAGCACAAGATCAGAATGACCGTGGTAACATCCGGCAAACTTAATGATCTTTGTTCTACCTGTATAAGCGCGAGCGACACGGATTGTCGTCATCACAGCTTCTGTACCTGAATTGACAAAACGAACTTTATCCAAAGCAGGCATCGCTTCCTTCAGCATCTTAGCAAAAGTGACTTCATGCTTCGTTGGTGTTCCGTAAAGGACACCCGTCTCGGCTGCTTTCGTGATGGCTTTTGTAATATGAGGATGAGCATGTCCCGTAATAATTGGACCGTATGCTGCCAAATAGTCGATATAACGGTTTCCGTCAACATCCCAAAAATAAGCGCCTTCGCCTTTTTCCATTGCAACAGGTGACCCGCCGCCCACTGCTTTATATGAACGAGATGGGCTGTTAACCCCTCCAACAATATGCTCCAGCGCCTCTTGATGTAATTTTTCTGATTCGGTGAATTTCATAAATAGCCTCCTATCTCAACGTATCACGTCGTCTATCATTATTTTAACATGCCGATGCAAGCGTCCTTAGTTGAATATCTTCTCGAAATTGGATAGGCTAATGAAAAAATAGGTTGGAGGGATTGTATCATGACAATCGAAGTGGGGCAGCAAGTACCTGATATTGAATTACTCGGTGATAATGGAGAGAAAGTAAAGCTCTCTGATTTTAAAGGGAAACACATTGTCCTTTATTTTTATCCAAAAGATATGACGCCGGGGTGTACAACGGAAGCTTGTGATTTCCGTGACCGCCATCAAAGCTTTGCGGAATTAGATGCTGTGATTATCGGCGTAAGCCCAGACGGTCAAGACAAGCACCAAAAGTTTAAAGAAAAACATGACTTACCTTTCCTGCTTCTTGTAGATGACGAACAAAAATTGTCTGAAGCTTTCGGTGTATGGAAGCTGAAAAAGAACTTTGGTAAGGAATACATGGGAATTGAACGCTCAACGTTTCTTATTAATAAAGAAGGAAAGCTTGTGAAAGAGTGGCGTAAAGTAAAGGTGAAAGATCATGTGGAAGAAGCGCTTGAGGAACTGAAAGCTCACGCTTAATATGTTGATGAGATGAGATCGGCAGTCGTGCCGGTCTTTTTTGTATTGAAGAATAGGTAAAAAAGAGGATTGTAATTGACAAAGTTTCGGCTCTGGGGGTACACTATTTATAAAGATTATAATATAAGAATATTTTTGAAAAGAGAGGTGCATGATGAAATGGCTGCTCACGAACTAAAAGACGCTTTAGATGCTCTAAAAGAAACCGGTGTTCGAATTACTCCGCAGCGCCATGCCATCTTGGAGTTTCTCGTAAATTCTATGACACACCCAACCGCGGACGATATATATAAGGCACTTGAAGGGAAATTTCCTAATATGAGTGTAGCAACGGTTTACAACAATTTACGAGTCTTCCGGGAATCTGGATTAGTAAAAGAATTAACGTATGGGGATTCCTCAAGCCGATTTGACTTTGCGACATCTGACCATTACCATGCGATTTGTGAAAATTGCGGAAAGATCGTTGACTTTCACTATCCTGGCCTTGATGAAGTAGAACAGCTTGCATCCCATGTGACAGGCTTTACAGTAAGTCATCATCGCTTGGAGATCTATGGCACTTGTCAAGAATGTGCAAAAAAAGAAAATCATTAATGAAAAAGCTGACCAGTTGAATGGTCAGCTTATTTTTATGACTTTTTTCGATTGTAGGATTCATCAAACTCTTTGCCTTCTAATGCTGGATCGAGTGTAAGTGGCTCTCTGCAATGCATGCACATGTCCACCCGCCCAAGCACTTTTGTTTCCTTCTCACAGCCTGGACATACGACCCGGACTGCCTTCGTAGAAAGCATACCGATCCAAAAGTAAACGGCTGTACTCAATCCAATCGATAACACGCCGAGTAGCATAAAGAAGGTCGACAGCCAGACCGATTCCTTGAAGAACACACCGATATACATGATCAAAAAACCAACAAAAACCAAACTAAGTGCAAATGTTCTGATTTTATTAATCTTACTGGAGTATTTCGCCATCCCTAGTCCCCCTTATCTCCAATATAGCACATTTTACCTTTCTGTTTGAATTAGTTATAGAGTTTTGTGAATAAATTGCTTATAATGATTCAACGATCTTTTTTCATGTATTGAAGGAATTTTGATTCTATGAGGAGAAATACATAGCATTAGAGAAGAACCTTACACCCGAGTATTGGAGGAATCACTATGGAAAATCTTCTCCGTCCTATTTATCAAGAGAGAGCAAGTCATCCAGATACATTAGCTGTGATTATAGTAGAAAGAAGACATAAAGTATCTTCTGAGACGGATAACTTTGATGCAGCGCTTCTAGTCATCGTAAAGGATGCGGAAGAACCGTTATTTATTAAGCACTATGAATCCGGTCACCAAACAGCTTCTTTAAATGTTGTCACAGATGATCAGTTGAAGGAATGGATTACCTTAGGTACCAACAGACGGATTATTGATTGGATTTTAAACGGAAAAGTCCTGTTTGATCGAAATGAATATATTTTCAACTTGATTGATGAACTGAGTACATTCCCGTTTTCTAACCGCAAGCTCAAAATTGGTTTAGAATATGGCAAGCTCATTCGAAGATATATAGAAGGAAAAGCATTTTTTGAATCAAATCAATTCCTCGATGCATATAATTCCATTGTGCATGCCCTGCATCATCTGGCGCGTATTGAAGTGATTGATAAAGGCTTCCACCCAGAAGTGACCGTTTGGAACCAAGTACGTCATATGGAGCCGGAAGTATATAAACTTTATTCAGAGCTGATTGAAAGCCACGAAAGTCTTCATAAACGGTTAGAACTTTTATTCCTAGCGAATGATTTCTTGATTCATTCAAAAGCAGAAATTGGTGCGGCTCATTTGCGTCATGTCATGGAACAGCAGGAAATTTGGCTGTTTGGCGAGCTTCTTGCACATCCTGATCTAAAGCATTTTACACCTGATCTTAGTGTGATGATTGATTTCTTTGTGGAAAAAGGAATTGTGCTAGTAGAGCCAATTGAGACGAAGGGACAAAAAATCTATCATCGAGGATATTTTGTTAAAAAAGATATTGACGCATGAATATTATGATGGTATATTATTAAACGTCGCTAATGAGTAACCGAGTTGCTTTGAAAGAAAAGCGGACAAAAAGAAATTCAAAAAAACACTTGACGCAAACGGTGCTCAAATGTTATATTGAGAAAGTCGCTTCTGAGCGATAACGAAGATGATCTTTGAAAACTAAACAAGACAAAACGTACCTGTTAATTCGAGTTTTTATAAAAAAATCCTATGATACATCATAGGTAGTCAGTCAAACGCTGACGAAAAACAAAACTTCGGTTTTGTACTTTTTCGGAGAGTTTGATCCTGGCTCAGGGCAGGAAATGATCACATGCTAAGTTCGCTACATCGTGTAGCAACGCATGTGTGATATGCATCCTGCATACCTCGGAGAGTTTGATCCTGGCTCAGGACGAACGCTGGCGGCGTGCCTAATACATGCAAGTCGAGCGGACAGAAGGGAGCTTGCTCCCGGATGTTAGCGGCGGACGGGTGAGTAACACGTGGGTAACCTGCCTGTAAGACTGGGATAACTCCGGGAAACCGGAGCTAATACCGGATAGTTCCTTGAACCGCATGGTTCAAGGATGAAAGACGGTTTCGGCTGTCACTTACAGATGGACCCGCGGCGCATTAGCTAGTTGGTGAGGTAACGGCTCACCAAGGCGACGATGCGTAGCCGACCTGAGAGGGTGATCGGCCACACTGGGACTGAGACACGGCCCAGACTCCTACGGGAGGCAGCAGTAGGGAATCTTCCGCAATGGACGAAAGTCTGACGGAGCAACGCCGCGTGAGTGATGAAGGTTTTCGGATCGTAAAGCTCTGTTGTTAGGGAAGAACAAGTGCAAGAGTAACTGCTTGCACCTTGACGGTACCTAACCAGAAAGCCACGGCTAACTACGTGCCAGCAGCCGCGGTAATACGTAGGTGGCAAGCGTTGTCCGGAATTATTGGGCGTAAAGGGCTCGCAGGCGGTTTCTTAAGTCTGATGTGAAAGCCCCCGGCTCAACCGGGGAGGGTCATTGGAAACTGGGAAACTTGAGTGCAGAAGAGGAGAGTGGAATTCCACGTGTAGCGGTGAAATGCGTAGAGATGTGGAGGAACACCAGTGGCGAAGGCGACTCTCTGGTCTGTAACTGACGCTGAGGAGCGAAAGCGTGGGGAGCGAACAGGATTAGATACCCTGGTAGTCCACGCCGTAAACGATGAGTGCTAAGTGTTAGGGGGTTTCCGCCCCTTAGTGCTGCAGCTAACGCATTAAGCACTCCGCCTGGGGAGTACGGTCGCAAGACTGAAACTCAAAGGAATTGACGGGGGCCCGCACAAGCGGTGGAGCATGTGGTTTAATTCGAAGCAACGCGAAGAACCTTACCAGGTCTTGACATCCTCTGACAACCCTAGAGATAGGGCTTTCCCTTCGGGGACAGAGTGACAGGTGGTGCATGGTTGTCGTCAGCTCGTGTCGTGAGATGTTGGGTTAAGTCCCGCAACGAGCGCAACCCTTGATCTTAGTTGCCAGCATTTAGTTGGGCACTCTAAGGTGACTGCCGGTGACAAACCGGAGGAAGGTGGGGATGACGTCAAATCATCATGCCCCTTATGACCTGGGCTACACACGTGCTACAATGGACAGAACAAAGGGCTGCGAGACCGCAAGGTTTAGCCAATCCCACAAATCTGTTCTCAGTTCGGATCGCAGTCTGCAACTCGACTGCGTGAAGCTGGAATCGCTAGTAATCGCGGATCAGCATGCCGCGGTGAATACGTTCCCGGGCCTTGTACACACCGCCCGTCACACCACGAGAGTTTGCAACACCCGAAGTCGGTGAGGTAACCTTTATGGAGCCAGCCGCCGAAGGTGGGGCAGATGATTGGGGTGAAGTCGTAACAAGGTAGCCGTATCGGAAGGTGCGGCTGGATCACCTCCTTTCTAAGGATATATGGAGCAGCGTACGTTTTTCGTCTTGTTTAGTTTTGAAGGATCATTCCTTCAAACATGTCTCTAGCGAGACAGGATTGTTCTTTGAAAACTAGATAACAATAAGTAATACATTCACATTGAATGCAATGCAAAGTTCATCACACATAGTGATTCTTTCTAAAGTAAGAAATGGTTAAGTTAGAAAGGGCGCACGGTGGATGCCTTGGCACTAGGAGCCGATGAAGGACGGGACGAACACCGATATGCTTCGGGGAGCTGTAAGCAAGCTTTGATCCGGAGATTTCCGAATGGGGAAACCCACTGCTCGTAATGGAGTAGTATCCATACTTGAATACATAGAGTATGAGAAGGCATACCCGGGGAACTGAAACATCTAAGTACCCGGAGGAAGAGAAAGCAAATGCGATTCCCTGAGTAGCGGCGAGCGAAACGGGAACAGCCCAAACCAAGAGGCTTGCCTCTTGGGGTTGTAGGACACTCTATACGGAGTTACAAAGGAACGATATAAGCGAAGAGGTCTGGAAAGGCCCGCCAAAGAAGGTAACAGCCCTGTAACTGAAATGTTGTTCTCTCCAGAGTGGATCCTGAGTACGGCGGAACACGTGAAATTCCGTCGGAATCCGGGAGGACCATCTCCCAAGGCTAAATACTCCCTAGTGACCGATAGTGAACCAGTACCGTGAGGGAAAGGTGAAAAGCACCCCGGAAGGGGAGTGAAATAGATCCTGAAACCGTGTGCCTACAAGTAGTCAGAGCCCGTTAACGGGTGATGGCGTGCCTTTTGTAGAATGAACCGGCGAGTTACGATCCCGTGCAAGGTTAAGCAGAAGATGCGGAGCCGCAGCGAAAGCGAGTCTGAATAGGGCGCATGAGTACGTGGTCGTAGACCCGAAACCAGGTGATCTACCCATGTCCAGGGTGAAGTTCAGGTAACACTGAATGGAGGCCCGAACCCACGCACGTTGAAAAGTGCGGGGATGAGGTGTGGGTAGGGGTGAAATGCCAATCGAACCTGGAGATAGCTGGTTCTCTCCGAAATAGCTTTAGGGCTAGCCTCAAGGTAAGAGTCTCGGAGGTAGAGCACTGATTGGACTAGGGGCCCCTACCGGGTTACCGAATTCAGTCAAACTCCGAATGCCGATGACTTATCCTTGGGAGTCAGACTGCGAGTGATAAGATCCGTAGTCGAAAGGGAAACAGCCCAGACCGCCAGCTAAGGTCCCAAAGTATACGTTAAGTGGAAAAGGATGTGGAGTTGCTTAGACAACCAGGATGTTGGCTTAGAAGCAGCCACCATTTAAAGAGTGCGTAATAGCTCACTGGTCGAGTGACTCTGCGCCGAAAATGTACCGGGGCTAAACGTATCACCGAAGCTGCGGACTGTTCTTACGAACAGTGGTAGGAGAGCGTTCTAAGTGCAGTGAAGTCAGACCGGAAGGACTGGTGGAGCGCTTAGAAGTGAGAATGCCGGTATGAGTAGCGAAAGACGGGTGAGAATCCCGTCCACCGAATGCCTAAGGTTTCCTGAGGAAGGCTCGTCCGCTCAGGGTTAGTCGGGACCTAAGCCGAGGCCGAAAGGCGTAGGCGATGGACAACAGGTTGATATTCCTGTACCACCTCCTCACCATTTGAGCAATGGGGGACGCAGGAGGATAGGGTAAGCGCGGTATTGGATATCCGCGTCCAAGCAGTTAGGCTGGGAAATAGGCAAATCCGTTTCCCGTGAAGGCTGAGCTGTGATGGCGAGCGAAATTTAGTAGCGAAGTTCCTGATTCCACACTGCCAAGAAAAGCCTCTAGCGAGGTGAGAGGTGCCCGTACCGCAAACCGACACAGGTAGGCGAGGAGAGAATCCTAAGGTGATCGAGAGAACTCTCGTTAAGGAACTCGGCAAAATGACCCCGTAACTTCGGGAGAAGGGGTGCTTCTTAGGGTGTTAAAGCCCCGAGAAGCCGCAGTGAATAGGCCCAGGCGACTGTTTAGCAAAAACACAGGTCTCTGCGAAGCCGTAAGGCGAAGTATAGGGGCTGACGCCTGCCCGGTGCTGGAAGGTTAAGAGGAGCGCTTAGCGTAAGCGAAGGTGCGAATTGAAGCCCCAGTAAACGGCGGCCGTAACTATAACGGTCCTAAGGTAGCGAAATTCCTTGTCGGGTAAGTTCCGACCCGCACGAAAGGCGCAACGATCTGGGCACTGTCTCAACGAGAGACTCGGTGAAATTATAGTACCTGTGAAGATGCAGGTTACCCGCGACAGGACGGAAAGACCCCGTGGAGCTTTACTGCAGCCTGATATTGAATGTTGGTACAGCTTGTACAGGATAGGTAGGAGCCTTGGAAACCGGAGCGCTAGCTTCGGTGGAGGCATCGGTGGGATACTACCCTGGCTGTATTGACCTTCTAACCCGCTGCCCTTATCGGGCAGGGAGACAGTGTCAGGTGGGCAGTTTGACTGGGGCGGTCGCCTCCTAAAATGTAACGGAGGCGCCCAAAGGTTCCCTCAGAATGGTTGGAAATCATTCGCAGAGTGTAAAGGCACAAGGGAGCTTGACTGCGAGACCTACAAGTCGAGCAGGGACGAAAGTCGGGCTTAGTGATCCGGTGGTTCCGCATGGAAGGGCCATCGCTCAACGGATAAAAGCTACCCCGGGGATAACAGGCTTATCTCCCCCAAGAGTCCACATCGACGGGGAGGTTTGGCACCTCGATGTCGGCTCATCGCATCCTGGGGCTGTAGTCGGTCCCAAGGGTTGGGCTGTTCGCCCATTAAAGCGGTACGCGAGCTGGGTTCAGAACGTCGTGAGACAGTTCGGTCCCTATCCGTCGCGGGCGCAGGAAATTTGAGAGGAGCTGTCCTTAGTACGAGAGGACCGGGATGGACGCACCGCTGGTGTACCAGTTGTTCTGCCAAGGGCATCGCTGGGTAGCTATGTGCGGACGGGATAAGTGCTGAAAGCATCTAAGCATGAAGCCCCCCTCAAGATGAGATTTCCCATTCCGCAAGGAAGTAAGATCCCTGAAAGATGATCAGGTTGATAGGTCTGAGGTGGAAGCGTGGTGACACGTGGAGCTGACAGATACTAATAGATCGAGGACTTAACCTATATTCTAATGTGAAGCATGAACATTGTTATCTAGTTTTGAGAGAACATTTTTTGAAATATCTCTTGATTTATTTGTAATACATAGTATAATATCTTTTGTCACTAAATTGTCTGGTGATGATGGCGAAGAGGTCACACCCGTTCCCATACCGAACACGGAAGTTAAGCTCTTCAGCGCCGATGGTAGTTGGGGGTTTCCCCCTGTGAGAGTAGGACATCGCCAGGCTTTCTTCATTCCGCAGTAGCTCAGTGGTAGAGCTATCGGCTGTTAACCGATCGGTCGTAGGTTCGAATCCTACCTGCGGAGCCAATTTGGAGAGCTGTCCGAGTGGCCGAAGGAGCACGATTGGAAATCGTGTAGGCGGTAACCCCGTCTCAAGGGTTCGAATCCCTTGCTCTCCGCCACAATTTACATAATAAAGGGCCCGTTGGTCAAGCGGTTAAGACACCGCCCTTTCACGGCGGTAACACGGGTTCGAATCCCGTACGGGTCACCATTTTTATAGAAATACATGCCAGCATTTTATTCGGAGGATTAGCTCAGCTGGGAGAGCATCTGCCTTACAAGCAGAGGGTCGGCGGTTCGAGCCCGTCATCCTCCACCATATCTTTTATATCGTCGCGGGGTGGAGCAGTTCGGTAGCTCGTCGGGCTCATAACCCGAAGGTCGCAGGTTCAAATCCTGCCCCCGCAACCAAATTTCTCTTTATTGGTCCGGTAGTTCAGTTGGTTAGAATGCCTGCCTGTCACGCAGGAGGTCGCGGGTTCGAGTCCCGTCCGGACCGCCATTTTTTAAAAAGAATACTTGGCTCGGTAGCTCAGTTGGTAGAGCAACGGACTGAAAATCCGTGTGTCGGCGGTTCGATTCCGTCCCGAGCCACCACTATTTGCCGGTGTAGCTCAATTGGTAGAGCAACTGACTTGTAATCAGTAGGTTGGGGGTTCAAGTCCTCTTGCCGGCACTGTTTTTCAAATGTGGAGGGGTAGCGAAGTGGCTAAACGCGGCGGACTGTAAATCCGCTCCCTCCGGGTTCGGCGGTTCGAATCCGCCCCCCTCCACCATTTTTATTTTCATAGGGGCATAGTTTAACGGTAGAACAGAGGTCTCCAAAACCTCCGGTGTGGGTTCGATTCCTACTGCCCCTGCCAATTATATGATTCATAACATTTATGGCGGTTGTGGCGAAGTGGTTAACGCACCAGATTGTGGCTCTGGCACTCGTGGGTTCGATTCCCATCAATCGCCCCATTTTATTATTGGGCTATAGCCAAGCGGTAAGGCAACGGACTTTGACTCCGTCATGCGTTGGTTCGAATCCAGCTAGCCCAGTTGATATGCGGAAGTAGTTCAGTGGTAGAACACCACCTTGCCAAGGTGGGGGTCGCGGGTTCGAATCCCGTCTTCCGCTCCAATTATGGCGGCATAGCCAAGTGGTAAGGCAGAGGTCTGCAAAACCTTTATCCCCGGTTCAAATCCGGGTGTCGCCTTTTTTGAAAAGACTGCCGGGGTGGTGGAATTGGCAGACACACAGGACTTAAAATCCTGCGGTAGGTGACTACCGTGCCGGTTCAAGTCCGGCCCTCGGCACCATTTTTTATTTATTATAAGTTGCGCTCTTTAATGATCATGCCGGTGTGGCGGAATTGGCAGACGCGCACGACTCAAAATCGTGTTCCTCACGGAGTGCCGGTTCGACCCCGGCCACCGGTATCTAGTTTTAGATATTCTTTATTATCATCAATTACAGAAGAATTAAAGAATATTAACGTTTAAAACGTCTTTCTACAAATTGTAGGAGGGCTTTTTTTATTTGTTGTTTACCTGATTTTTCACACGAAAAAATTACTTCAAATTGTGTTCAAAGGAGATTAACTTTTACTTTATTGATGGTTACCTTATGATTAAACTAAAGGGGCAGGACAATTGAAGATGGATTGGATCAATTGTACATAGGAGGTGTTGTAATGATTACGGTTAAAAATGCTGAAAGTTATCTTAAAGATAGCATCGGTGAAGATACCGATGAGATAAATAAGGTTTGGGAAACATTTAAGGCTTTTTCAAAGGAGACCGTTGAGGGCGAAGAAGATAAAGAAATTTTATTTCAGTGTGGTGTCTATGATTTTACAGGAGAGGAACTATTTCATCTTGATTTTGTACGTCAGTTTACAATTTATGAAGAAGATGATTATTCTCACATGGAACAACTGCACTGTGAATTTTTATTTAAACCAACAAGCGAGTTAAAAAAGTTAAAGGTAGTAGAAGAATGGTCAATGGATTATGACGATATAGATCATTTTTTTCATCATATTGAAAGTATTCATGAGTTTAAAATTCCTTTGACTTTAAAGCCGATAAAATTAGCAATATATCAAGAAGAACTTTAATTCTTATTTCATTAACAGGTGCTTTACTTTAAGAGGGTATACCTTGCCTTTTTGGAATCATTTATCACGGAGTGTCGGTTCGACTCCGGCCACCGGTATCTATTAAAAGTTTGGTTTTTACCGTGAACCCAACGTTTCACCCTCGTGGTGAAACGTTATTTTGTGGTTTAAATGAGTTATTTAGATGAAAATAGAATCCTATTAGAACAGAATGAGCATGTACTACTTTTAACAGAATAAACTTTAGATGATTTGCAACATTTGGTACGATACATTTAACCATATAAGGAAACAGAATGGATTGGCACATTCACATAAAACAGTGAATTACCTTTGTGTAACTAAATGAATATTTGTGGGTACATACACATCTTTAGCTTGCATCATCATTGTGACCCAGTTTGGGGGAGAATTTATGAAAAAACAAAATGATCATGAAGAGTTATTGACAGGTGGAAATGTCTCCAACGTATATCGTTCAGGAGATACGGTTCGCAGAGAGGTAAAGTCAGACAATATGAATATACAAAAGCTGCTAAAGCATTTAGAAAAAAAGAATTTCTCCTATGCTCCAACGTTTTTGGGGGTTGATGAAAAAGGTAGAGAGATCTTGTCCTTCATTGAAGGTGAGGCCGGTCATGATCCCTTAAAAGAATACATGTACTCTCACAATGCTTTAAAAGAAATAGCGAAAATGCTTAGACTGTACCATGATGCTGTTTGTGATTTTCCCATTTCAGACGATTGGGAACGAATGGACAATACGCCTAACAACATAGAGGTTGTGTGCCATAATGATTTTGCGATGTACAATATTATTTTCAAAAATAAAAAGCCAGTGGGAATCATTGATTTTGATGTAGCTGCCCCTGGTCCAAGGCTTTGGGATATTGCATATACTCTCTATACATGTGTCCCTCTCAGTAGGTTTTTTCGTACTGAAACAGGGGAGGTCGTAAATTATCATACATCAGAGCATGCAGCCCATATAAAGTATAGAGTCAAACTGTTTTTTGAAGCTTATGGTGAGGAAATACCAGAAGATTATGTGGACATGGTGTTGCTGCGTTTAGAAGGTTTATGTCAATACATGAAGCGAAAAGCGAGTGAAGGGGATAGAGCCTTTCAAAAAATGATTCATGACGGGCACCTTGAACATTATCAAAAAGACATACAATTCATTCATGAACACAGAAAAGAATGGATTTGAGGATGCCAAGGGTTTTATAAAAGAAAAAGGACAACTCATCTTTTTACTAGTTTCATGTGGATGTTACAATTGGTTATAATAGTTCAATAAAATGAATGTAAAGAGGCGGAGTTGTTATCTTGCAAATGAAGACGATATTACAGACTATTATTGAAGATGAGCGATCACATGATTATCCGCTTTTTAGACAGTACTGTGTAAGGAAAGAACAGGGTCTGCGTAAAGATGCGTTAAAGGTTCTTCAGTCTTTTGTTAAAGAGATGAATAAGAACGAATTTACAGCACGGCGTTCATTTGTTGTTTGGCTGTTTGATTACATTGAACGTTTTGAGGATGGTCATCATTTGCTTGTGTATCCATTGGTACATGGGGTGATCCACCCTGTTCTTCGAGAGTGGGAAAATATTGATCCAATGGATGTGAGACCGTATCGCTGGCAAGGCTTGTTTGTGCATCAGGGGGAAGGTCTGCCCTATTTATTGAAGGCATTAGAGATGGGAGGCAGCAAAGAGCAGCGAGTGATTGTTCAAATTTGCGAAACCTATTTCTCGGCTTTGTGGTATTCGTTTCATCATATACATGAAGAACTTTATTTAAGCACCTATGAGAAAGATCATGAGCGAATTCAAGGGATTCAAGATGTCATGAAACTGATCGAAGATAAAAATGTTCAAAGCAATGTTGAAAAACTAGCAGTCTACTATAACCAGCTTTTATCGGACTGGAAGGAATTTCAGCAGACGGAGACAAGAGGCTTTGTGAAATGGTGTGCGGATCGTAAGAAGCCCTATGAGTGGGTACAGACATTTTACTATAATCAATAGTTGTTTTTCATAAGAAAAAGGCTGGGGTCAACCCTGCCTTTTTTATTTATGCCATATTCTTTCTATTTCTACATGGTCTGCTTTAAAATATTTCAGGATGTAGACATCTGGATTGCTTAGTTGTTCCCACTCCTTGAATCCAATTGCGGGATCGGCGTGTTTTAGAAGCAGGCTCATAATATTGCCATGAGTGGCGAATAAAGTATGATCTCTTCCTAATTTTATTTGTTCATAGAGTGCCTCTACAATACGATTCATCGCTTCTTGGCTCGACTCTCCGCCTTCACAGGTCATATGCAAGTCCGAAAAACTGAGCTTTAGTTTTTCATACCAATCCTTCATTGGTTGACTGCTTAACCTACGTTCAGAGAGCCGTTTGTCAATTTGTACCTTTATTTGTTTGGCATAAGCAAGGGGCTCAGCGGTTTGAATCGCTCGTTTATAAGGACTTGAGATGATCTGGTTGAGCTGAATGCCGGAAAAAAACTGTGCGAGTTCATGCGATTGTGTGATGCCTTGAGGCGTTAAAGACGCATCCTCGGATTGTCCATCTGCTTGACAGTGTCTGACGAAATAATATGTCTTCATAGGGGGTACACCTTCCTCTAAGTATAAAAAAATCATCCAATATTGGATGAGGGTTCACGAAAGTTGAGGTTCTATTTGTTCGTGTCTGCTTCTTTGTATGGATCTATCAGTTTTGAGGTTAGGTCTAAGTTGAACAAAAAATCATCTATGGTGTCTGTGCCAAAGGGAAGGGTGGAAAAGTTAATTGGGATGCTGTCTTCTTGCGTTTCTGAAGTAATCGGCTGTTTGTGCTGCTTTTTTCTCCAGTTCTTAAACAAGCGCATGTGAGGCCCCCTTTTCTAAAAAAAGATGGATTTATACATAATATACGGGGAGAGTTGTCCGAGCGTCAATTGTTTTCTTCAAAAGGATTTATTACATTTGTACGGAAAGAGCCACAGCTAAGTGCGGATCTTTCCGTGTTTTGACATGGCACGGTGTATGGCTTGTTGTACCTTTCGTTTGCATCTGATGTTGTATGGCTTCTTATGGAGTTTACTCGTCTTAAATTGACCAATTACACGGCGGACTCCTTGATTATAAATGATCAGCTCTCTGCTCGTTTGTTCACTTAATAACGCTTGAAACCAGCTGTATTTTTTTAGCTGTGCTGCATTCCGTGATATATCATCTTCATCTACCTGTAAAAAAGGGATATACAGAGCAAGATTGAAGATGTCTAAAATGAATCCCATACCTCTGGCCCCCTTCATATCGTTTATTACGGTTAGAAAGGGGAAAGGTTCCATTCAATCAGTTTAAAAACAATCCCAGTGCATGAACCATTCTTTATTGTCTTTGTCGTAATAGAAATACATCGTGCCGTTATCACCAATCATGAACCGAGGTTTTTCTTCAGAGGCGATTTGCAGCATGAATTCTCCTGACATCTGGTGGGGAGGAGATTGGATGTAAGCTCCGTATCCACCGATTTTTGTGAATGAGTAGTTTGAGTAATGCTCGAAGAAATAATCTGACGCTTCTTGACTTTCATTAACCTCTGATAAGTCAACGTATGACCAAGCTTCCTCCCAGCATGGATAATCCGGTTGTTCCCCTTCGAGCCACTCTATCTGGAAAGGTTTCATTCCTTTCACGTCTTCAGGGGTCTCAGCGATTTCTAATCCTTCCATTGATGAATATTCAATGAGTTTCCAGCCATCACCGTTTTTGGCGATATCGATCGGAAGGGTTTTCTTGTTGATGAAAATTTGAATCATCTTACATTCATCAAAGCCATTCATTCCCCCTGGTACTTCGGGTAAATACATTTGTAAAATGGGAATCATAGCTCCATCTTGATCTGCCGGCCACCCTTTATTACGTTGGATGAAAAAATGACCAGCAAACCAACTGTACTTAGATGGATCAGGGCGAAACCCGCCTATTTTGGCTACAATAGGTGTTTTTCCTAGTTGATTTAATTCGTCAAAAGCTTTGATCTTCATTTATCCATCCCCCATTCTTTAGCCAGCAATGTGTGCATCTTGAAACGTTCCATTCATATTGCCAGAGACAATGATGACATGTCCCCAAAATAAATCTCCGTCATGATAGTAGGCTTCGAATTCTCCATTTGGATAAGCATGGAGGCTTTCAAGAGAGATGCGGCTGATAAATTGATCCGGTGTGATCTCTTCTGAATTTTCAGCGGAGACGTCTTGTTCCTGCCAATCTTTTGCTAGTTCAATCAGCTGATTCGCTGCATATGACTTCATGGAGGCATCCCATGTTGTCTGCTCTTCTACGAGTTGTCTAGCCGTTTTCAGAGAGTCATTCATTTCTTCCTCTTCTTCAAGGTTGAAGTAAAGTAGGCACTCCTCATTGCCCCACTGGATGGTTGTTTCAAATAAGTCTAGTCCTTTCACTAATTCAAAGGTACCCAGCTTGTCATCGTGGTAAAAGATAGGTTGTTGAGCTTCTTCTAATATTTCTTGAAGTTCCTTATCTTCAGCATCTGTATCAACAAGTGAAACGAGCATAAATTCACCTTCACCTTTACGTACTTGAAGTGTGACGATAGATTCTTTATGTAATTGCGCTTGTTTTTCTCGTAATCCCTTGTCATCTGTTAACCAGCACAGTCTCACTTTTTCGGTTATGATGCGGTCTTTTTCCTTCCATGCAATGAGCGGGATTGAAGCAGTCCAAAAAGTTTCTTTTCCAGCTTTTCCTGCGCCGACTCCAGAAGGTCCTGTAACAGCCATGATGTCTATCACTTCTTCTGAGAATCTTTGTTCAAATATGTTGATTTGTTTGTTTGATTTCATAGGATGTCCCCCAGCTTGATTTATTTGATGGAGCTATATCTTTATCACACCGTACATTGGCAGGGGAAATCAAGCTTTTTTTGCTTAAAACTGTTTTTTAGGTTTGTGGCAACAGAGAGGATACATGGATTGCTGGAGGTTGAGTCACAATAAAAAAGCAAATCGGTTCGGATTTTGTATAAATTTGGCTAAGTGAGTCGAAAAGCCTAGGTGATTCTTCCTTTTCTTTATAATTACTTTGACACGATTAGATGAAAAAAGTAAAGTAGTACTGAGTGATTTACAAAACCTTCATCATTCTCTGAAACATGAAGCGGCAGTAAATTTAATGTAAATGGATATTTTTCCTTTTATTTACTCGTATTTTTTTTGAAACTTATGATGCTTCTTATTCGTTATATTAAAGGAGCACATGTAACCTGCGGATAAAAGAGCATCGGAATGCTTGGTGCAGAAGATTTACATTTGCAAAATCAATGTAAATTTTTTATGATTTCATTTATATCAGATCGAAAATAAGAAAGAAGAGGTTTTATGAAAAAAATATTTGCGAACAAATATAGCTTTTTTGTTTTGGCTGTCCTTTTATTTTGGGCAAAATCGTACACAGCCTACAAAATGGACTTTAATTTAGGAGTGAAGGGATCTTTTCAAGAGGGTCTTCTCTTATTAAATCCATTCAGTTCAGCCATCGTGTTTTTAGGACTTGCTCTCTTTTTGAAGGGGCGTAAATCGGCCATTGCTTTAATTGTCATTGATTTTATTATGACCGCACTTTTATATGCGAATGTAGCGTACTATCGTTTCTTTGATGATTTTTTAACATTCCCGACAATGAAACAAGCCGGTAATCTTGGGGGAGGTATGACTGGCGGTGTATTAGCAAGTATTAAGCCGCATGACCTTTTGTACTTCTTAGATATCATCATTTTAATTGCCATTGTCATTTGGAGACCAGAAGTGAAGAAGTTCCAAATGAAAAAAACTTTCGCACTGCTGATTGTGGCTGCAGGTGTTGGACTGTTCTTCGTTAACCTACACTTAGCTGAAAAAGATCGTCCAGAATTATTGACGAGAACATTTGATCATAAGTACATTGTGAAATATTTAGGTGTTTATAACTATGCGATTTATGACGGCGTGCAAACCGCACAAAATGCAACGCAGGTAGCAAATGCGAGTAGTGATGATTTAACGGATGTCGTGAACTATACGACTTCTCACTATGCGAAACCAAATGCAGAATACTTTGGTCAAGCTAAAGGGAAAAACATCATCAAAATCCATTTAGAAAGCTTCCAGTCATTTTTAATTGACTACAAGTTAAATGGAGAAGAAGTGACGCCGTTTTTAAACAAACTAGCTCATGGAAAAGAAGATTTTACGTATTTTGATAACTTCTTCCACCAGACTGGTCAAGGGAAGACTTCTGATGCTGAGCTGATGATGGATAATAGTATGTTTGGCTTACCAGAGGGTGCAGCGTTTGTGACAAAAGGTGAAAATACCTTCCAATCACTTCCTGCCATCTTAGATCAAAAAGCAGGCTATACGAGTGCAGTGCTTCACGGGGATTATAAATCTTTCTGGAACCGTGACACGATTTATAAACATATGGGAATTGATCAATTCTTCGATGCATCTTATTACAACATGGATGAAGAAAACCTTGTAAACATGGGTCTGAAGGATAAACCATTCTTTAAAGAATCAATCCCAATGTTAGAATCAATGAAAAAGCCATTTTATGCACACTTAATGACATTGACCAACCATTATCCATTTAATTTAGATGAGAAAGATGCGACAATCGCTAAGGCAACAACTGGCGATAAAACAGTGGATAATTATTTCCAAACAGCGAGATACTTGGATGAGTCATTAGAACAATTCTTTAAGGACTTGAAAAAATCGGGTCTGTATAAAGACTCAGTGATTCTATTATATGGTGATCATAACGGTATTTCTGAGAACCATAACCGTGCAATGAGTGAGATTCAAGGGAAAGAAATTACGCCATATCAAAATGCTCAAAATCAGCGTGTACCGCTCATGATTCGGATCCCTGGGAAACAAGGCGGCGTGAATCATACGTATGGCGGTGAAGTAGACGTGATGCCAACGCTTCTTCACTTACAAGGTATTGATTCAAATGAGTACGTGAATTTTGGAACAGATTTATTCTCTAAGAAGCATGATCAAACTGTTGCATTCCGTAACGGAAACTATGTGACACCAAAATATACCCTTGTAGATAATACGGTCTACGATACAAAAACGGGTAAAGTGGTGAAACAAAACAAAAAGACAGAAACGATTAAAGCCCGTGTTGATAATCAGTTAAGCCTGTCAGATAAAGTACTGTACAGGGATCTTCTTCGATTCCATAAGCTATCTGATTTTAAACCAGTGAATCCATCTGATTATTTCTATGGTAAAACAAACAAAGAGACAGAAGCGGATTCTTCTGCTAACTAACTGAGTTTTGGGCAAGCACAGAAAGGTGCTTGCCTTTTTCTCTCTTACAGCTTGATTTGTTGGCAAAATATGTTTATATTTAGGGAGAAACAAGCGTGGCGCTAGCGGTCAGCTGGCGATAACTCATTTTGTCCTAGGGGATTTCAGGAGGAGCTTATGACAACAAATACAAAAACACAAAAAAAGAAATCAGAATTATGGGGCTGGATCAAAGCCATCTTAATCGCATTTATTGCTGTTTTTATCATTCGTAACTTTTTATTCGCACCGTATATTGTGAAGGGGACTTCTATGGAACCGACACTGCATAATACAGAGCGGGTGTTTGTGAATAAAACAGTCGATTACTTTGGCGATTATAAACGCGGACAAATCATTGTTCTTGATGGGGAAGAGCGTAGTACTCACTATGTGAAACGATTGATTGGTTTACCTGGTGATAAAATCGAAATGAAAAATGACCAGCTATATGTGAACGGTCAAAAAGTGGCGGAGCCTTATTTAGCATCAAACAAAAAGAAAGCTGCCGCAGATGGCACCTTGCTGACACCTGATTTTGGCCCTCTTACAGTCCCTAAAGGAAAGTACTTTGTCATGGGTGACAATCGCCAAAACTCTATGGACAGCCGCAACGGTTTAGGTCTTTTTACAAAGAGTGACATTCAAGGGACAACATCATTCGTGTTTTATCCCTTCCAAGATATTCGATTAATCAATCACTAACCAATAAGAAAAAGCACACAGGTGTGTGCTTTTTTTGTTTGGTTAAGACTGGCTTTTTGAAATCGCCTGTTCTAGATCTGCCAGAATATCTTCAATCGCTTCTGTTCCAACAGATAAACGAATAAGTTCTGGTGTCACCCCTGTGGCTTTTTGCTCTGCTTCACTTAATTGCTGATGCGTTGTGCTGGCAGGGTGGATGATGAGTGACTTAGAGTCGCCTACGTTTGCAAGATGTGAGAAAAGCTGAACCGAATCAATGAGTTTTTTTCCTGCGTCTTTACCACCTTTAATGCCGAATGTAAGGATGGCGCCTTGCCCTTTTGGTAAATAAGTTTGAGCCAGCTCAAAGGATTCATGGCCTTCAAGACCTGGATAGCTGACCCATTCTACAAGAGGATGATCTTGTAAAAATTGTGCTGTCTTCAATGCATTTTCACTGTGGCGTTCAAGGCGAAGATGCAATGTTTCTAAGCCTTGCAAGAGTAAAAATGAGTTGAATGGTGATAAAGCCGCCCCTAGATCACGTAAGAGCTGTACACGTGCTTTTGTGATATAAGCTGCTTCGCCAATCGCTTCTGTATACGTCAGACCATGATAGCTAGGGTCTGGTTCCGTCAGGCCTTTGAACTTATCACTATCACTCCAAGGAAACTTGCCGCTGTCGACGATGACTCCGCCAATGGATGTGCCATGGCCGCCGATGAATTTCGTCGCTGAATGGACAACAATGTCTGCACCAAATTCAATCGGTCTTAACAAATAAGGGCTGGCAAGTGTGTTATCCACAATTAGAGGGATATGGTGCTTGTGTGCAATGGCTGATACGGCTTCAATATGTAAAATGTCGCCTTTTGGATTTCCGATGCTCTCTGCATACACTGCTTTTGTTTTATCTGTAATGGCTGCTTCAAGTTCTTCAAGGTTTGAGGAATCCACAAACTTTACTGTTATTCCAAGCTTTTTCAAGGTATGAGCAAATAAATTATATGTGCCGCCATACAGACTGCTGGAGGATACGATTTCGTCACCAGCTCCTGCAATGTTTAAAATGGAGTAAGTGGTCGCTGCTTGTCCTGAGGAGACAGCAAGTGCACCAATTCCACCTTCAAGCTCAGCGATCCGTTTTTCAAACACATCATTTGTCGGGTTCATAATACGTGAATAAATATTACCGGGTTCCTGAAGTCCGAATAAATTCGCCGCATGCTCACTATCTCTAAAACCGAAAGAGCTTGTTTGGTAAATAGGTACAGCTCTTGAATAGGTGGCTGAATCCAGTTCTTGACCTGCGTGTATTGCTTTTGTTTCTAAACGAAATTGAAGTTCTTCTGACATGTGTGTATCCTCCTTTTGTTAGATAAAACCAACTACTTTAATAAGAAATATTTAATAAGACTATAAATCTTGTTTACTGCCCGGTCAATCATTTTTTAGATAAATCTGAAAAAACAATAAATATAGTTGACATGTCGGAATAGTATGTATTAACATAAGCATACTGAAAATACCAACAAGAATCGCTGATCGGTCAACCGAAGGCTCGTTCACTCAAGCATGAGTGAAGGGCCTTTTTTTATTTTAATCAGGAGGGAAGTTGAAGATGGAGAAAAAGAAAAAACGAAAAAAATACAGAAAACATTTGGATATCACATTAGACATTTTGATTGAGCGAAACAAATATGAGATTTACAGCAATCAAGAACGAATAGAAGCCATTTACGATCGTATTGATGAAAAGCATACAAGGTCGAAATAACTATTTTATAAAATACAGTTGATTTATAGGAATAATATGATTTAGGATGGTGCTAACAACTCAATATGAATAGCTGATCGGACAACACGAAGGCTCTTATCTCTATTTTTGGGATAAGGGCCTTTCTGTGTATCTATCTGATGACAAGAGGAGTGAACTTGCATTGACTATTTCCGTTGATATTGTGGATAAGTCTTTTTGGAAAGACAAACAAACCATTCAAGTGCTTGAAAACGTAAGGTTCACCATCGTTCCTGGTGAATTCGTGACGGTGATTGGTCCGAGCGGTTGCGGGAAAAGTACATTGATGAAGATGATTGGAGGGCTTGATACAGATTATGATGGGCAGATCGTGATAGGAGAAAGGCGTGTGGTAGAACCAGGAATGAAACAGGGCTTTATCTTTCAAGAGCATCGCTTGTTTCCATGGCTGACGGTCGAAGAAAATATCGCTGCCAATTTCAATTTAAAACAGGTGGCTGTTCGCCGCAAAGTGGATGAATTAATTGAAATTGTTCGGTTAAAAGGTTTTGAACACGCCTATCCACATGAGCTTTCAGGCGGGATGTCACAACGTGTTGCTATTGCAAGAGCACTCCTGCGTGATCCGGAGATTTTATTGCTTGATGAACCTTTTGGTGCGCTAGATGCATTTACACGGAAACACTTACAGGATGTGCTGCTGGATATTTGGCAGGAGAAAAGAACAACGATGGTGCTTGTCACTCATGATATTGACGAATCCATTTATTTAGCCAATGAAATTGTGCTGTTACAAGCAAGACCCGGCCGAATTCATAAAATCCTTCCCGTGAACTTACCATTCCCGAGGAATAGAACGTCAACAGCTTTTCAGAGCTTAAGACAAAAGGTGCTTTCAGAATTTGAGAAAACAGATGAGCTGTTACTGACGAATGGCTCAGGAATTTAAGGAGGTCAAATCGAATGAAAAGGCAAAAAAGGATCGTTCTCTTTCTGGGTATCCTCCTTGTATTAGCTGGGTGTGGTCAAGCAGCGAATGGATCAGAAGACAAGCCGAAAGAGGTTCGGATTGGGATTCAGCAAAGTCTAAGCCCACTTCTTTTAGCAAAGGAAAAAGGGTGGTTTGAGCAATCATTTGAAAAAGAAGGTATGAAAGTCAAGTGGGTGGAGTTCCAAAGTGGTCCTCCCCAATTCGAAGGGCTCGCCGCCAATCAATTAGATTTTTCACAGGTTGGTAATTCACCTGTTATAGCTGGTCAGGCAGCAGGTATTGATTTTAAGGAAATTGGTTTATCTCAGGATGGGTTAAAGGCGAATGGGATTTTAGTGAATAAGAACAGTGAGATTCAAAAAGTAGAAGATTTAAAAGGGAAAAAAATCGCCGTTGCCAAAGGAAGCAGTGGTTTTGACTTTTTATACAAAGTATTAGATCAGGCTGGTTTATCTGCAAAGGATGTTCAGATCATTCAGCTTCAGCCGGATGAGGCAATATCTGCGTTTGAAAATGGATCAGTTGATGCTTGGTCGATCTGGGAGCCGTTCTTATCACTTGAAACGATAGAAAAGGGAGCAAAGCTACTGGTTAATGGAGAAGCGACCGATTTATATTCACCTGGATTCACACTTGTCAGAACCAAGTTTGCCGATGAGTACCCTGAACTAGTGGTGCAATTTTTAAAAGTATATGACAAAGCGGTGAAATGGCAGAAAGACCATCAACAGGAAGCCATTACACTTTATGCTCGTTTGAAACAATTAGATCAGAAGGTGGTGACACAAGTATTAAACAATACAGAGCCGCTCAATGAGCCCATTTCTAAGAAGATCATAAACGCCCAGCAGCATACAGCTGATTTTCAATATCAAACAAAGGCGATTCAGCGGAAGATTGATGTCAATCAGGTGGTAGATAATTCGTTTATTGAAAAAATGCTGAAAGAGGAGAAGAGTTGATGAAAGCTGCATCTAACCCAGCCCTTGTGACTAAAACTGAGCGAATGAAGAAAAAAAGGAGAAAAGCTTCATCCTTCATCATGTTAAAAGGACTTGTATTACCTGCTTTACTCATTGCGATTTGGCAGGGAGCTGCTGCTTCCCAAATCGTTTCTTCTACTGTACTACCTGCACCCACTGTCATTGCGGAATCTTTTCGTGAGTTGATTCGTTCCGGTGAGCTGTTTGGCCATCTTTACATCAGTCTCTACAGAGCAATATGCGGGTTTTTACTTGGGGGAGGTTTAGGACTTGCGATGGGTCTGTGTGTCGGTTTTTCTAGGAAAACCGAGCAGTATGTAGATCCGACCTTGCAAATGCTGAGAACAGTTCCTCATTTAGCGGTGACTCCTTTATTTATTCTTTGGTTTGGTTTTGATGAATCAGCGAAAATTTTATTGATTGCACTTGGGGCTTTTTTTCCGATCTATATCAATACTTTTCTAGGAATTCGCAGTGTAGATAACAAGCTGTTCGATGTGGCTCGCGCTTTAGAGTTTAATCTGTATCAAAATATCACAAAGCTCATTTTACCTGCTGCCCTTCCTCATATTCTTCTGGGCGTGAGGCTTTCATTAGGCATTGCCTGGCTTGGTTTAGTGGTGGCTGAATTGATGGGGTCGAGTAGTGGAGTTGGCTACATGATTATGGATGCAAGACAATTCTCGCAAACGGATAAAGTGTTTGTAGGGATTATCATCTTTGCGGTAGTTGGTAAGATGACTGATTCATTTGTACGGCTGTTAGAAAAGCGACTGCTCAAATGGCGCACAAGTTATCAAGGTGAAAAATAACAGGAGGCGATATGATGAATATTCTATGGTTTATTCCAACGCATGGGGATGGGCGTTATTTAGGATCATCGAAAGGGGCAAGACAGGCAGACTATCCGTATTTTAAACAAATTGCTCAAGCTGCCGATCAGCTTGGGTACACAGGGGTCTTGCTGCCTACTGGTAGATCTTGTGAAGATCCATGGCTGACAGCGACCGCTTTAGCTGCAGAAACAACTCATTTAAAGTTTCTTGTGGCTCTTCGGCCAGGGTTGATGCAGCCGTCTGTTGCTGCTAGAATGACCTCCACATTTGATCGGCTTTCAGGCGGGAGACTGCTGATCAATGTTGTAGCGGGAGGAAGTAAAGAAGAACTTGAAGGAGACGGGCTATTCATTTCTCATGATGAACGCTATGAGGCAACAGAAGAATTTTTGACCATCTGGAAGCGGTTATTGAAAGGAGAGAATGTTCAGTTTCAAGGGAAGCATCTGCAAGCACAAAATGGACGTCTGCTATTTCCACCAGCTCAAACACCACATCCACCCGTTTTTTTTGGAGGATCATCAGAAGCAGGCATTCAAGCCGCTGCAAAACATACAGATGTTTATTTAACTTGGGGCGAGCCGCCTGCACAAGTAAAAGAGAAAATCGCACAAGTGAAAAAGCAGGCTGAAAAGGAAGGAAGAACGGTGAGGTTTGGTATTCGACTTCATGTGATCGTGAGAGAAACGGAAGATGAAGCTTGGCAGGCAGCGGAACATCTGATTCGTCATTTAGATCAAGAGACTATTGATGAGGCGCAAAAGACTTTACAAGGGATGGACTCAGTAGGGCAAAAACGAATGGTTGAATTACATCAAGGGAATAAAGAGAAGCTTGAAATTAGCCCTAATCTTTGGGCAGGCATTGGCTTAGTTAGAGGCGGGGCAGGAACAGCGCTCGTCGGGGACCCGCATACAGTAGCAGAACGTATAATAGAATATCAGTCTCTAGGTATTGATACATTTATCTTTTCTGGTTATCCGCACTTAGAAGAATCTTATTATTTAGCAGAACTTGTTTTCCCGCTTCTCCCATTTAAAAGAAATGGTGATGCAGGACCACACGTTCCTGCTGGTGAAATTATTGGGAACAATTACTTTCCTGATACAGCCTCTGCTGCAAGTTCCTCATAAATGAAAGCAAAGCAGTCATACTTGTGTCGGGCTGCTTTGCTTTTTTTATAGAAAGAGATGCAAGTAAAATGATATGTGCTGTGGAAGAAGGCAAGGGCTTTTTTCCCAACAGAATTTCTTGTATATACATATTTTAAGAGACAAGAGAAGAAGGAAAATATGCTCACTCTTTTGTCGGAATTATCAGTTAATATGTCGTATTTGATGTGTTAACGACATATAATTAGGACTTTTATATCTGATATATCGGGGGAATTCTTTCTATCTCAAAAAAATGAAAGATTAAATAGAAGAGATGATGAAAATGAACTATTTGAAAAAAGGCAGAAAAAAGATGGATTTATTGACAATATTTGGGTTTTGTGGTTCTTATGTTGTGGTGAAAAATAGTAAAAAAGGGAGAATTTATACAGTTGAACATGAACAATTGAATAAAAAGTCACATTTTACACGAAAATATGTTCGGTCAAAAATGGGATCTTCTGTTGATGTTTGGAGTGTGACGCCTATGATACGATCATCATAAGCTGGGAGGTGAAAAGTATGACTTATGCAGCGCCGCAAGTTGACTATTCCACTATGGAACCTGCTATTATGGACCAAGCTTGGTTCTTAGTATTTGTTGCTGTCCTTCTTGGATTGGGAGCAACAGTTGTTCTAGGAGCAGCAGTTTGGTGTTTAGCAAACGGCAAGGGTAGCTTTACAGGAGCCGTTCAGTGGGAAAGTGGCTTAAAAGTCCAAATTGAATGTAAGTAGCTATACTTAGGATTCATCTTTTTACTTCTTAGATAAGACACCAGGGCTAAACCGTCTGTGGCGGGCGGTTTAGCCTGATCTGTTTTTAAAGAATATGCAGACACTTGGAGGTTATATGTTTACGATCGAGAATTTAACCAAGACGTATAAAAATAACGTGACTGCTGTCAATGATTTTCATTTGAAAATTGCCCCTCATCAAATCGTTGCTGTGGCTGGACCAAATGGATCCGGTAAAACAACGATGATTAACTGTGTACTCGGCATCATTAAGCATACAGAAGGAACCATTCATATCAAGGATGTCACAAATGATGATCCATCCTTTAAAAAACAAGTCGCCTATGTTCCAGATGATCTGCTGCTCCCTGAAGCATTGACTGGTGCTGAATATTTAGATTTTGTTTCTTCTATGTATGAATGTAAAACAATTCAAAGAAGAAATCAACTAATTGAATTGTTTGATATGGAATCAGCTTTATCAAGACCGATTGAAACCTATTCCCATGGAATGAAAAAAAAGACACAGCTGATTGCTGCCTTTATGCTTGAGAGTCAATTAGTGATCATGGATGAGCCCTTTAGAGGACTTGATATTGAAGCGGTTATAAACACAAAGAAACTAATGAAACGTTATGCCGAGCACCATGGTGCAATCTTGCTTTCAACGCATGATATGCTTTCAGCGGAAGAGCTGTGCCACAAGATCGCCATTATTTCTAAAGGAAATAAAATGGATGAAGGGACGGTTTCGGCCTTAAAAGAAAAGTATCAATCAAGCACATTGGAACAGGTGTTTCTGAAAGCTTCAATGTTAAGTGATAGGGGTGCACATTTTGATGAAATCATTAATCATTTCTAAAATGATGCTTAAAATGTGGCAGCAGGAGATGTATAAGCTCTTTGATACTCAAACGAAGCGAATCATTGTGGTCTTATTCTTTTTGTTTGCAGTCACAATGGGAGCCATCATCGGATACAGTTTTACGGGTGTCTTTATGAAGGCTTTCTTAAATGGAGATGACCGTTCACTTGGGTTGTTGGTTGTGTCGATGGCAATCAATGCATCCATTTTTACAAGCTTGTTATTTGTGCTGATCAAAGTCAGAACACCTGAACAAGATCGTTTTTCTATGCAGCTCAGCTGGTTTCCGCTGTCTACCTTTCAAAAAAGTCTTGGTTACTTCATTCCGATGGTGACAGTCGTGACAGGGCTTGTTTTATTTTTCATCGGGATCTTGCTTTTACCTAATTTTATTGCACAAGGGATCGGTATTTTCTTTATTCTTACGTTCTTTTTGATGGTGCTGTTGCAATCGCTCTTTGTCTTAACACTGCTTCAGCTCATTTACAACGTGACTTATTTACTCGTACTAAAATTAAAATTACCGTTGCAAAAATTTGCAGCGATATTTGTTTTATTAGCGCTAGTTGTAGCGTATGGAATGACACATTTCGACATCAATCAAATACAGCAATCATATGTACAGTTTGATTATCATTTGATGTATTTTACAGCGCCGTTTTTCTTAGCGGCACAAGGGATGTCTCCTGACGGGGTGAATTATGCGATTTTGATCCTCTTCATCTTATTATCTGCGGGAGGCGCATTTATTTCTCTTGCTTTAATGCCAATTATGGCTGAGAAAAAAGCGTTAACCTTTCTGCACAAGCTGCCATTTTCATCTTCGAAAAAGTGGTCACTCATTGTAAAGGAAATAAAGTCACAAGTGAGAAATGAAGAAAATATTTTAAACTTTCTCATCCTCCTTATTGTCATTTTATTTGTCCGTTATCAGTTTGCCTTCCGCTTTGAAGGAGAAGCTTTTTTTGTCTTATGTGCGCTAGCTGGGTTAACAGCTTTTAATTCATTTGGCAATGACAAACGTATGCTTGGGATGTATAAAACGTTTGGTCTAAGGCCGTGGGAAGTGGCTCTTTATAAGTTCCTCGGGCTTTTGCTCGTTGGTGTGATCCAAATTGTTTTATTTATGATCACAACACTGACGCTCCCGGATCAGATATGGATCGTGTTGATTGGCGCTGCTGTCTTGTGTAATGCAACGGCTCTCTTTTATGTGGTAGGTATTTTATTGCCCCTTGATCGAAATAATCCATACACAGGTATTTTCTCGTTTGGAGCGCTTATTTTAATCATGATTCCGATTGTATTTATTGGAAACTATGTGATAGGGGAATCGAGTCAAATGCTTCAGTGGCTGCTTGTGGCAGGATTTGAATGTCTGCTCATCTTTGCCATATATAAAGGTTTTTCATGGAGGTATTCACATGATTCAACTTCTTAACAATAAGCTAAAGATTGAGCGGGTGCCGGCACTTGCGCCATATGTGACTTTACAAAAAAGGCATTTGACTGATACGCAGTACGGAAGCTCACTTCCAATTAACGAAAGTGCATATCATATGTTAACGAAAGTGGATGGTCAAAGGACAGAGGCGAGTATTACGGCAGAACTCGCCGATTTGTTTCAGGTCGATGAGTCTGTGATTGCCCGCGATTTTTATCAATTGATGATGGGGCTGAATCAGCATCACTTGCTGTCGATTCATTATCAATCGCCATATCGGACTGTCACAGCCTTCTGTCAATTTTTTAAGCAGTATCAAGTAAAGATGAAAGAGCGGTTTGACTGCACGGGTCATTCATTTCTTCACATATTGGGTACGGCTCTGCTGATGGTGACGCGCAAAATCATCTTTTTCTGGGTGCTCTTTATGATCATGGCGGGAATCGCCTTTTTATTTATTCCTGATTCATCGATTGCGGCCATTGCGATTTATTTTACGATTATTTATTTCGGATTAATTACTGGAACTGCCTTGCATGAGGCGGCACATGGGTATGCACATCGGAAGTTCGCCGGCCGGGATGGTCCTCAAGGCTTTTTTGCGAGCGATATGATGTCTGTGAAATTTGTGAGGCCTGTTTTAGACCCGTTTCAGAAAAAACAGGTGTGGATTACACTGCTTGGTCCGCTTTTGCCGGGGCTCATTGGCGCAGTCGGAATCATTGTGACTGTTTTATTTCTAAAAGAAAATCCAATTTCGACAGGGTTTTTCATTTTTTCAATCACGTATTTTATTCAATTGCTCTACCTTCTTCCGTTTATGGGGGATGGTAAGTCTATTATGAAGCAGTTATTGCTTGGTGGAATGGGAGGACAACGATCATGAACGTTCAGGCAATGAAACAAGGTGCAATTGTTGGTAGTTTCCTAGGTTTCTTAGGTTTTCCGATGCTGACCATTGGTGTTCTGTTCTATCACTTATTTCAATCAAAAACAAATAATGAATTATTATTTAACAGTCTTGCTTTTGAGATGGAAGGTTCGTCTGCATTTACGTTCCAAATCAAACCAAACTTTTTTATTTATATGGTTGTCATTTTTGCTGTCAGTTTTTTCATTGTGGCATTCCTATCAGCCATGAAACAGAAAAAAGCGAAAGATTAGGAGAATTCTCCTAATCTTTTTTTGTATATTAAACCAAATTTTAGTATAATAAAAAATAAATGTATAAAAGGGGATATCAATGATTAAGAAATGGAGCATTCTTTTATTGACTGTTTTTCTATTAGCAGGATGCGGCGAGAAGGCTGCAGAAACAACAACGACAGAGAAAACGGTCTCAGAAAAACCTGCAACAGAGAAAAATAAGGAAACAGCAACTCACGATGAAGTAACTGTCGAACCTATGAAACTAACAAAAAATGAAAAAAGTCTTTTGGAAGCATTATCAGATAAGCCGTTTGAAGCGATGACAGTGAAAGGACTAAAAGGCAGTAATAAAAGTGTATCCTTGATCGGTATGCATTACAAAGATGGACAATTATTAAAAGAAGATACAAAAAAAATCACCATTGACCTTCATCAAAATGGCGTCGATAACAGTGTGAATTTTATCTATCAGCTAGAAGATGAAAAAGATGATCTGTTAAAAGTAACGTATAGCTTATGGAAAGATAAAGAGCAAAGCGAACTAACGAAACTCTCGACTAGCATGGATTTCAAACAGGACGTGGGAGGAAACACAACGATATCAGCTTCAGATCTTTTTCACATGTCTCCTGGAGAGAAAAAATTAATTTCTACTACCATCACAACTGGAATGAACCATGAGTTTTCTGGTTTAACAGGTTCTGAAAAGAATCTGAAAGAGGAATTAAAAGATGTAAAGCAGGCTTATTTGGTGTATTTGCAGCTAGACAAATAACTATCGTAATATATATGGAGAATATGAAATTTTTTGACGAAAAATCTTCATATTCTCTTGACGAATTGTTAAGAAAGTTGTAACATAATAAAAGTCAACGCAATGACGTTGTCTTTAAAAGATTGATGCGGGTGTAGTTTAGTGGTAAAACCTCAGCCTTCCAAGCTGATGTCGTGAGTTCGATTCTCATCACCCGCTCCAATACATAATTTTGTTTATAACGCAGTATTTCGTTTCATAGATAAACGAAGTGTTGCGTTTTTTATTATGTCAGTATAATGTGAAAAGCACTGTGACCTACAGTGCTTTTTCAATGAGTTCATATTTGCTTTCTCCACCATGTATTTGTATAAACATCTTCGTCAAGGATTGTATAAGCGCTTCACTCTTTTCCCGGGAAATAGATGGTGGGAAGAGAATGATTTGAAGAATGCTTTTTGTGTCTTGAGAAATTTGAGCTTTACTTGCTTGAGAAAATAACCCTTTAAGCTCTGCGCCATCCTGCCATTCAATATGACCAGTTTCATTTTTGGATAATGAAAGAGGCCCTTTCAATTGATCGGCATCTAATGTAAGGATAGGCAAGAAATATTTTAATGAAAAAAATATCGACAAATCCTGTACGGAATTGGTCGAGTCAATAAATTGTTCTTTTTGAATATCAGCAAGTAGCGGAAGAAAGGGGATATCTTCTAGAAGATTCGTCCATTCTTTGATCGCTGGTACTTCTTCCAAAGTTTGATCTTCATATTCAAAAAACAAAGATTCTTGAAACAGACGCAGTCGGCCTTTTAACATTTGAGGGGATTTTCCTATCTCAATATGTGAATATTCAATCTGTCCAACATGGATAGACGGGCTTTGAGGTTGGGAGATTTCCATTTGTATCTTCACAGTGACTCACTCCAATCGGTCATGATACACTCGTATTATACTGAAAACAACTGAAGAAACAAAGAAAGGAGGTTTGCAAGGTGATTCATGTTGGACAATTAAAAGAAGAGTTAATTCAATATGCGAACGAAATTGGTGTCGATAAAATTCGATTTGCAAGTGCTGATACATTTGATTCATTAAAGGACCGCCTCATCTTACATGAATCGTTAGGGTATTTGTCCGGTTTTGAAGAACCTGATATCGAAAAACGAACAAATCCTGCTTTGCTGCTTCCAAAAGCAAAATCAATTGTCGCCATTGCGCTCGCATACCCTTCCAAAATGAAAGATGCTCCCCGAAGTACAAAGGATGCAAGAAGAGGGATTTTTTGCAGGGCTTCATGGGGAACTGATTATCATGTTGTGCTGAAAAAAAAGCTCGACATGCTTGAAGAATTTTTGCGCAGTAAACACGAAGATATACGGACAAAATCAATGGTGGACACAGGTGAATTGTCTGACCGTGCTGTAGCCGAACGTGCCGGCATTGGCTTTAGTGCAAAGAACTGTATGATTATCACACCAGAGTTCGGATCTTATGTCTATTTGGCTGAGATGATTACAAATGTTCCATTTGAACCGGATGAGAAAATAGAAGACCAGTGCGGAACTTGTAATAAATGTGTGGATTCATGCCCAACGGGTGCTCTTGTGAATCCAGGCCAGCTCAATTCTCAAAGGTGTATTTCGTTTTTAACACAGACAAAAGGGTTTTTACCTGACGAATTTCGCTCGAAAATAGGAAATCGGTTGTATGGATGTGATACGTGCCAAACGGTCTGCCCAATTAATAAAGGGAAAGACTTTCATCTACATCCTGAAATGGAGCCGGACCCTGAAATTGCAAAGCCGCTCTTAAAGCCACTGCTGACAATCAGCAATCGTGAATTTAAAGAGAAGTATGGTCATGTTTCTGGATCATGGCGAGGGAAAAAGCCTATTCAGCGGAATGCCATTTTGGCACTTGCTCACTTTAAAGATACATCTGCTTTGCCAGATTTGGTTGACCTGATGCATAAAGATCCAAGACCAGTCATTCGAGGCACGGCTGCTTGGGCAATCGGTAAAATTGGCGATGGTCAGCAGCTTTCAGAACTGGAAAAAGCCCTTGAGCGGGAAAGTGATGAAGAAGCAAAACAAGAGATCATCAAAGGGATTGAATTGTTACAAACACCTTTAAATACTAAATAACCTCCCATTGAACATAGAATGAACCAAACAGAGATGTTAAAAAAAGTTTGGTGGTGTCTGTGTGAAACAATTATTAGAACAAACGTTAGAAGACAGACTGGCATATTTATTAAATGGCAGTACGATCAAACAGCCGCAGCTGATGTCTGATGTGGACGCTGTGGAGCGAAAGAAAGAGCTGTTTGCAAGAAGACAAGTTGAGATTGTCAAGGCGAAAGCAAAAGCAAAACTTCTCGATTCAGCTATTCAAGATGATGGAGCTCAGCAAATACAATATCTCGCTCACCTCACTTATGTCTGTAAGGATATAGACGATTCTTTTTATTTAGAGGAACAGGTTGAGAAAAGAGAAGCGTTTCTTTATAACGACATGCTTGTGAAAGATCGGATGATGTTAGAAGAACGACAAAAGGAAGATCAGGTGGATGAGCGCTTCCAAAACGAAGACCAATTTGGAAGAGCTTTTCACTATGACCGGCGTGCAGCTGTTCAATATGCTGAGACGTATTGGAATAAACGAAATCCAGCCTATAAAAATTTCGAAGATAACTGTACGAATTTTATTTCACAATGTCTAAAAGCAGGGAATGCGCCAACGAGAGGATATCCGAACCGTGGATCTGGCTGGTGGGTTCGTCCACATACATGGAGCTACAGCTGGACGGTGGCCCATTCGATGAAAAATTATTTAGCGAATTCCAAAGCGGGGTTGAGAGCGAAGAAGCTCAAGGAGCCGCAGGAGCTTCAAATAGGTGATGTTATTTGCTACGATTTTGAAGGTGACGGTAGGTATAATCATACAACCATTGTCGTTGATCATGATAAAGGCGGAATGCCTCTTGTGAATGCACAAACGTATGACAGCCGTATGCGTTACTGGTCGTATGAAGATTCAACGGCTTATACACCAAGTATTCGTTATACGTTTTTTCACATTTTGGACGATGCTCCGAAGGATAGTTAATGGTATAATGTTGAGCGGAAAAGAAAATTAGAGGTGAACTTTTTTGGGACTTCATGTCGTTTTATATCAACCAGAAATTCCAGCTAATACTGGAAATATTGCGCGAACATGTGCAGCAACAAATACAACACTTCATCTGATTCGTCCGCTTGGTTTTTCGACAGATGATAAAATGCTGAAGCGTGCAGGACTCGATTATTGGAAATATGCCAATGTCGTCTATCATGATTCATTAGATGAATTGTTTGAGGCTCATCCGAAGGGGCAATTTTTCTATATCACTAAGTTTGGGCAAAAGCCGCATACAACGTTCGATTACTCGCAACTAGATGAAGACTACTTCTTCGTATTTGGCAGAGAGACAAGTGGATTGCCAAAAGATTTGATTGAACGGAATATGGATCGCTGTCTACGTTTACCAATGACAGAGCATGTTCGTTCACTGAATCTATCGAATACGGCAGCGATTCTTGTGTATGAGGCGCTTCGCCAGCAGCAATACCGAGATTTGATATAAGAACATGATAAAAGCCGAGATCCGATCTCGCTTTCAGTGAATATGTAAGTACTGAAAATATGAACGAAATGAAAAAGGATGTTCCGCTGATGGAACATCCTTTTTTTCATTTACCAGGCTTGCCTTCGTAGCCAGCTGTGAAAATGGATACTAAAAACGTAATGATGACGCCCATCATAATGACCGTTCTCATATAAGCTCCCCCTTATCCCTTTGTTCCTTCGCTGCCAGTTTCATATGTTGTGAAGTTCGCCTTGAAAAGCAGGAGATGAAGATCATTTTTCTCCTGTTTTTCCTTTATTATGAAGGGTCTTGCGGATGGTTGTCAATTCAGTTTGCCAATTCGTCATTTTGAAGAACGAAAGCATGTAATAGGACGCCTCCGCATAGATTGTAAAACAGTATCTGATTTCTAGCTTCAATCTTGAAAGAGGAGGTTCATATGGATATTTTAAAGAAAATTGAACAGCACAGAGAAGAAGAGCAGCGACTGAAATGGGAAGGCACCTTCAGTGAATATCTAGATATTATTAAAGAAAATCCACTTGTCGCTCAATCTGCTCATTCTCGCGTTTATCATATGATTAAGGACAGCGGGATTGAAGAGGAGAATGGGGTCAGAACCTACAAATTTTTTGATCAGGAGCTTTTTGGTTTAGAGGAATCATTGGAAAGGCTAGTGGAAGAGTATTTTCACCCTGCGGCTAAACGTTTAGATGTCAGAAAGCGTATTTTATTGTTAATGGGGCCAGTCAGCGGCGGGAAATCGACGCTTGTCACAAGGCTGAAAAGAGGGCTGGAAGAGTATTCACTAACAGATCATGGCGCAGTCTATGCGATTAAAGGCTGCCCAATGCATGAAGATCCGCTTCATCTCATTCCGCAAAATCTGCGGGAGGATTTCTATAGAGAATACGGCATACGTGTGCAGGGGAATTTATCACCTTTAAACTTGATGAGGCTCGAAGAGGAATATGGTGGCCGCATTGAGGATGTGAGAGTGGAACGAATTTTTTTCTCAGAGGACAAACGGACCGGCATTGGTACCTTCAGCCCGTCGGATCCGAAATCTCAGGACATTGCTGACTTAACAGGAAGTATTGATTTTTCAACGATTGCTGAATTTGGTTCAGAGTCAGACCCGCGTGCGTACCGGTTTGATGGAGAGCTCAATAAAGCAAACCGTGGAATGATGGAATTTCAAGAGATGTTAAAGTGTGATGAGAAATTTCTATGGCATCTTCTTTCATTAACGCAGGAGGGGAATTTTAAGGCGGGGCGTTTTGCGTTGATTAGTGCGGATGAATTGATTGTTGCACATACGAATGAAACGGAGTACCGATCATTTATTTCGAATAAAAAGAACGAGGCTTTACACTCAAGAATTATTGTGATGCCGATCCCTTATAATTTAAAGGTGACAGAGGAAGAACGTATTTATCATAAGATGATTTCAGAAAGTGATGTCTCAGATGTTCATATTGCACCGCATACGCTAAAGGTAGCTGCGATGTTCTCTATTTTGACAAGGCTGAAAGAGCCGAAGCGGTCTGATATCGATTTGGTGAAAAAAATGCGACTGTATGATGGGGAAAGTGTCGAAGGTTTCCAATCTGTTGATATTGATGAGATGAAAAAGGAATTTCATGACGAAGGAATGAGCGGAATTGACCCGAGATATGTCATTAACCGCATTTCATCCACCATTATTCGAAAGAACATGGAATCCATCAATGCACTGGATGTCCTCCGTTCCTTAAAAGAAGGACTCGATCAGCATCCATCGATCTCAAGTGAAGATCGGGAACGTTATTTGAATTTTATTTCTGTCGCACGAAAAGAGTATGACGATATGGCGAAGAAGGAAGTTCAAAAGGCATTTGTGTATTCCTATGAGGAGTCTGCGAAAACTCTCATGGATAATTACTTAGATAATGTTGAGGCGTACTGCAATAAAAACAAACTGCGTGATCCGTTAACAGGTGAAGAAATGAATCCTGATGAAAAGCTCATGCGTTCAATTGAGGAACAGATCGGCATTTCTGAAAACGCCAAAAAGGCATTCAGAGAAGAAATCCTCATTCGGATTTCGGCTTATGCGAGAAAGGGCAAACGCTTTGATTATAATTCTCACGAGAGATTACGTGAAGCTATTCAGAAGAAGCTCTTTGCCGATTTGAAAGATGTCGTGAAAATTACGACATCGACGAAAACGCCGGATGAGCAGCAGTTGAAAAAAGTCAATGAAGTAGTGGCGCGATTGATTGATGAGCATGGCTATAATTCTACAAGTGCAAATGAACTCTTAAAATATGTAGGCAGTCTTCTGAATCGTTAATAAATGAAGGAGGCATTATTGGCGCAAACCAGCACCGGTAATGTCTTTTTTAAAAATCGTCGTCATTTCGACGACGACCAGCATACGATAATGGAATCGATGGGTACAAGAATTGTCCAAAAAGGTGAGGAGGGGGATGGATGTCCCGGCAAGAAAAAAGTCAGTTTATTGTGTCTCAGGAAGACTGGTCCCTCCATCGAAAAGGCTTTGATGACCAGCAGCGTCATCAGAAAAAAGTCAAAGAGGCGATTAAAAACAATTTGCCGGATCTTGTCACAGAGGAAAGCATTATTATGTCTAATGGCAAAGATGTGGTCAAAATTCCGATCCGTTCTTTAGATGAATATAAAATTCGGTACAACTATGATAAGAATAAGCATGTAGGTCAGGGGGATGGAGACAGCCAGGTTGGCGATGTGGTCGCTCGGGATGGATCTGACAGTAAGCAAGGGCAGGGAAAAGGTCAAGGTGCTGGAGATCAAGCCGGTGATGATTATTACGAAGCAGAAGTCTCATTAATGGATTTAGAGGAAGCGCTATTTCGTGAGCTGGAGCTACCAAATCTTAAACAAAAGGAACTTGATGATATCGTTGTCGAGGAAATTGAGTTTAATGATATTCGCAAAACGGGGTTAACCGGTAATATCCATAAAAAACGAACAATGCTGTCAGCATTTAAACGAAATGCTATGACAGGAAGCCCTTCCTTTTATCCTATTTATCCAGAGGATATTAAGTATAAGACGTGGAATGAAGTCACCAAACCAGAATCGAAAGCGGTTGTCCTAGCGATGATGGATACGAGCGGAAGTATGGGGCTTTGGGAAAAATATATGGCGAGAAGCTTTTTCTTTTGGATGACACGTTTCTTGCGGACAAAGTATGAGACAGTCGAGATCGAATTCATTGCTCACCATACAGAGGCGAAGGTCGTAGACGAGGAGCACTTCTTTTCTCGGGGAGAGAGCGGGGGAACCATTTGTTCTTCTGTCTATCGAAAGGCACTAGAGCTCATAGACGAACGATATCCCCCGTCACGATATAATATTTATCCTTTCCATTTTTCTGATGGTGACAATTTGACCTCTGATAATGCACGGTGCGTGAAGCTCGTTTCTGAAATTATGAAAAAAGCCAATTTATTTTGTTATGGTGAAGTGAATCAATATAATCGGCATTCTACGTTAATGTCAGCATATAAACATATTCAGGATGAGAAATTTAAACATTATATTTTGAAGCAAAAATCAGACGTTTTTCTCGCATTAAAAAAATTTTTTCAGCAGGAAGAAGTTCTTTCTTAAAGAGAACATTCAAAAAAACCTTTCAGCATAAGGGCTGAAAGGTTTTTTGTGTGGAGAAGGAAGGGATCACCAGAAAAAAAGTAAAACTTTCTCTTTGACATTTCAATTTTCATTTATTAATATTTAATCTTGTTAAATATAAGTTTTTCAAAAAAGATGCCGATCGTCTTTTCTTCTTTTTCTGCTTTTTGCTCATAAGTGAACAATAAGTATAAATGGGCTGCACACCATTTTCAGCGGAGTAGAAAAAGGGGAAACAGACAGCTCTATGAGCTTGTTTCATAATCTGTCAGATGATGGGCATTCTAAGTTTGCTAAAGCAGATGACACTATATTTTTATACATGAAAGGAGAAACAAAACATGAACAGAGGGCGTTTATTGCTAACAAATATTATTGGCCTTATTGTGATTCTTGCCATTATTGCCGGAGGTGCTTATTACTACTACGAAAGCACAAACTTCGTAAAAACAGATGAAGCAAAAGTGACAGGTGACATGTACCAAATTACAGCGCCAGCAGCTGGACAAATCAAAGGCTGGGATATCAATGAAGGTGACGAAGTGCAAAAAGACAGCACAGTGGCAAAAGTTGAAGGAGAAGCAAAAACAAACATTAAAGCAGTGGCTGATGGCACATTAGTCAAAAAAGAAGTACAAAACAACCAACAAGTGCAGCCTGGGACAGTTCTTGGTGAAACGATTGACTTAAGCAAGCTTTACATTACAGCGAATATTAAAGAAACAGACATTAAGAACATTGAAAAAGGTGACAAAGTGGACATCGTTGTAGACGGCGATCCTGATACAACATTTGAAGGAACAGTTGAACAAATTGGTTATGCAACAAACTCAACATTCAATATGCTGCCAGCCACAAACTCAAGTGGTAACTACACGAAAGTGACACAAAAAGTAGCAGTGAAAATTTCAATTAAAAATCCATCTGACAAAGTACTTCCAGGTATGAATGCTTCTGTCAAAATTTCATCTTAATGATGACTGATATCAAAAAATGAAAGGAGGTTGTCTGAGATGGCAAATCAACCTGCAGCGACAAAACAGGGAGCAGGCTCCTTGTCTTTACTGATCATTTTAATGGCCGGTTTGTTCGTAGCGATTTTAAACCAAACGCTTTTGAACGTAGCCATGCCCCATTTAATGACTGAATTTAATGTGAGTGCGACGACAATTCAGTGGCTTACAACAGGTTACATGCTTGTTAACGGTGTGCTCATTCCGTTATCTGCGTTTTTAATCACACGTTTTGGCCAGCGCAGCTTATTCCTCGTGGCGATGATTTCATTTACACTAGGGACTTTTATTTGCGGTATTGCGCCAAACTTTTCTACGATGCTGATTGGTCGTTTGATTCAGGCAGTCGGTGGCGGTATCTTACAGCCGCTCGTCATGACAACAATCCTTTTTATTTTCCCTCCAGAAAACAGAGGGAAAGGAATGGGGATTTTTGGTCTTGCGATGATGTTTGCGCCAGCTGTCGGACCAACGTTATCTGGTTATATTATTGAACACTATTCATGGCGTATTATGTTTTATGGACTTGTACCAATCGGTGCGATTGTCATTATCGCGGCTTTCTTTATGTTTAAAAATATTGTAGAGCCTAAAAAAATCAAGCTGGACAGTCTTGGTGCGATTCTGTCGATCGTTGGTTTTGCTTCGCTTCTATACGGAGTGAGTGAAGCGGGAAGTGATGGTTGGACAGATCCAATCGTTTTATCTACGATTATCATTGGTGCGATTGCGATCATTCTCTTTATTTTCCAACAGCTAAAAGCGGATAATCCGATGCTTGATTTCCGCGTGTTTAAATACAGCATTTTCTCATTATCAAGTGTTATTAACATTATTATTACCGTTGCCTTATACACTGGGATGTTCTTACTACCGATCTACTTGCAGAACCTCGTTGGGTTTACTGCACTGCAATCGGGGCTTTTAATGCTTCCAGGGGCACTTGCGATGCTCATTATGTCCCCAATTTCAGGGATCTTGTTTGATAAATTTGGACCTCGTCCACTTGCCATTGTGGGGATGCTGATTACGGTTGTCACCACATACGAGTTTACACAGCTTACGATTGATACATCTTATAGTCACATTGTGCTCATGTATGCAGTACGTGCCTTTGGTATGTCACTCTTGATGATGCCAGTCATGACTGCTGGGATGAACCAATTACCACAGCATTTAAACAGTCATGGTACAGCGATGTCAAACACACTGAGACAAATCAGTGGTTCGATCGGTACGAGTTTGATCACGACGATTTATACAAATCGCACGACATTCCATTATTCCAATATGGCAGATCAAACGAATACGGCTGATCCGTTCTTTATGAATTCATTCCAAGCGGCTGTCTCTAATGTGATGCACCATATGGGCATGACAGCAGAAGCTGCTCAAAAATATGTGTCGACCCAGCTCTTTACGAAAGCACAAGTTGATTCCAATGTGATGGGCATCAATGATGCTTACATGTGGGTGACATTATTCTGTGCAGCTGGTGTGATTCTCAGCTTGTTCCTGCGAGATGTACGTAAGGATAAAAAGCGAAAAGAAAAGCAGGATAAGAAACAAGAAATGACATTGCTTCCAGCACCTAAGGAAGCAAACCAAGATGCAAGATAAGTGTGGAGGGACCGTACATGAAAATTTATGTCGTATACGATAGTGAAGGTGACCATACAAAAGCACTTGCAGAAGCGATTGCAGCTGGCGCAGGTGAAACAGAGCAAGCTGAAGTGTTCATTGATCATGTGAAAGATGCGGATATCCGCAAGCTTGATCAAATGGATGCAATCATTTGGGGCTGCCCTGGTCACTTTGGTACCATTAGTTCTGGATTAAAGACATGGATTGACCGTCTTGGGTATTTATGGGCAGAAGGAAAACTCATCGATAAAGTCGGTGCCGTTTTCTGTACCACTGCAACAACACACGGCGGATTAGAAATGACGATGCATAATTTGATTACGCCAATGTTCCATCAAGGGATGCTTGTGGTCGGCCTTCCTGGAAATGTTCCAGAAAATGCGTTATACGGCTCTTATTATGGAGCAGGTGTGACGTGCCCGATTGATTCTGATGAAGTGATTTCTGCAGAAGGCATTGAGCTGGGGAAAGCATTAGGAAGACGTGTAGCATCAGTCACTGCGTCATTTAAGCGATAAGGAGAGGGTTCTTTTGGCGACGATTATTGTAGCGTTAGTAGCTGCTTTTCTAGTTATTATCGGATTAGTAGCGTTCAATGTCAGACACGCTTCGGCCGAGAAGGAAGAGATCAAAGAAGATGTATCGAATCATCCTGACGTGCCGCATAGCGAGCCAGAAGTTGCGGCGAGACCTGTAGAGCCTGAAGTGGAAGAAAAAGCGTCAGAGCCTTCTCAGACAGATGATGCTCCGTCAGGTGATGATTTCTATAGACAGGCGCTTCAAAAGTTTAAGCAGCCAGAACCACCTGTCAAAGAAGAAGAACCAGAGACGAAAATGAATGATGATATGTATCGTTCTGCTTTACAGAAACTAAAGCAGAAGGACAAATAAAAAGAGAACCTCTCGTCAGGTTCTCTTTTTTTTATTGCACAAAAAAACCGCCGGCATAAAAGCCGAGCGGTTTTCCTTCACTCTATAAAGTGCTAAAAGAGCAGATGCTCTTAAATTACGCTTTGTTAACGTTAGCAGCTTGTGGTCCACGGTTACCTTCAACGATTTCGAAAGAAACTGATTGACCTTCTTCTAAAGTTTTGAAGCCTTCGCCTTGGATAGCAGAGAAGTGAACGAATACATCGTCTTGACCTTCTACTTCGATGAATCCGAAACCTTTTTCAGAGTTGAACCATTTTACTTTACCTTCTAACATGAAATTTCCTCCTAAAGCGATCTTAACGCTTAAATTCACTATTCTTGCTCTTACACAAACTTCAAAGACGAAAACTCTTTCAAAACTTTCTTCTTAAAGATGATACGAACAAAAATAATTACCTTTACTTTACCAGTGTTTGCGGGAAAAAACAACTGTTATACGAAAACTTTTTTAAAAATAATTAGCACTAACAAATTGAGGAAAAAGCCTATGTTAAGTGTTCTCTTTTTCGTCCAGAAAAGCTCACTTGGTTTCTGCCTGACTGCTTCGCTTTATAGAGCTCCTGGTCTGCAATAATCGGTAATTGTTTCATGTTTTCACTTGTTCCTGCATCATAAGCACATCCAATTGACACCGTAATGTAAATCGATGTTCCGTTTTGTAAATAAATTGGCTGATCCGCCATTTTTTTTCGTAAACGTTCCGCAATTTGCCATGTTTTTTCAACGGAACAATTCGGTAAAAGCACAGCAAATTCTTCACCGCCGATTCGCCCAATATAATCAGAGCTTCTTGTGTTCTTAATCAGCCTTGTTCCGATTTCTTTTAAAACGATATCTCCCTCATGATGTCCATACTGATCATTGATGGTTTTGAAATAATCGATGTCTAGATAAATCAAGGACATTTGATGGATAGGTTGCTTTAAGTTCAGAGAAAAAGCATCATTTAATATCTCATCGAATTTCCGTTTATTTAAAACACCAGTTAAAAAGTCATAATGAGCTTGGAATTTATACAAATTTAACATCTGATACGCTTTTGTTTGATGCTCAATGACATAAAAGTTAAATAAACCGGCAATATACGAGAACATCCAATAGGCAGCATGCAGTTCAAATGACCTTTCATTGACGATGATGATAAATAAAATCGTCGCTATGACGTTGCTCATGGTAATAGATAATAGCATTTTTACGACGTGATTGATATGACGCTCAGCAATTAAAAAGGAAGCTGTGGCGATAAATATCATGGAAAAAATATTAATGAAAGAAGCGACATTGGCTTCGATTAATAATCGGCCAATAATGATCACACAGGCTGCAATGAACGTTTGTGCAATGCCTCCATAAAATGCCGTTAAAATAAGGGGGATATGTCTTAAATCGATGATGGCTGGTCCTGCTTTAATAGAGAAAAACATTAAGAGGACACCGAGTAACCCAGAAATCATTCCTTTATAAATTTGTCTGAGCAGGGTGTCTTCCTTTTTTAAAAAATTCTCTTTAAACACAAGCATCAATAAATAATGGAAAGTGACAAGAATTGTTAAATTAATAAAGAGGTCTCTTAGCAAAATAAAATCACCTTTTTAAAATTACTAAAATTTGTTGCAAAAGAAAAGGGGAAACAAGATAATTAATAAAAATTTCACTTATGAGGGGTTTAAAATGAGGAGAAAACAATTTCCAGATCGAACGGACTCGCTTTCTTTTTTGAGACGTGGCCTGATGAAGGATTTGAACGAGATATGCCCATTGAATATCAAGATCTAACGTTTCGGTTTGAGAATGAGGAAGAGCGATTTGTGGTGACGATGTCTCTTGGAGTACAAGAATTTTCTTTGAGGGCTGTTCGAAAAAAGGACGCATCCGTTTTAGGAGTATATGCCTTTAAAACTGTGCGACATGTAGAAATAAAAAAGGATCGGCAGCATGAAAAAGAGCTGTTGATACTATTAGATGTTTGTTATCACGATCGAAATTACCTTCTTGCCTTCCTTCTGCATCATGGTGAAAGAGCATTTTTCGGGAGAATAAACAGGAGCCTTCTGAAAAAAGGCTCCTGTTTTAGTTATTTGTGCTCGATGTCATTGAGTACTTGCTGAATAGATTCATCATCCATTACATTCATGACACTTTCATCAATGTGAAGAGACTGGGCGTAAGACTCTCTCGGCGGCTGATGGGTTTGGTATGTTTTCGATGATGTTTGATGCTGGCTTGTTTCATTAGGCTGGACAGCGGTGAATGCCTGCTTGATCATTTGTCCTACTTCAGCTGTGCCTTTTGAGTCTTTACGTGAATGTGAATGGGACTCATGACGAGATGACTCATGATGGTGTTGATCTTTGCCTTTCATCATTGAGGACAAATTCATTTGAGTCATGCTGCTTAGTCTTCTCCGTAATAGTGGTGAAAATAATGCAATGATGGCTGTTGATGCTGCGATCATTGCACCAGTACTCATACCTTTTCTCTTTTTAAACAAACGAATCCCTCCATTTGATCGTGATGATACTTCTTCATCATGTTTAGGATGACCAATCAAGGCTGATTTATGAATTCATTGCTGAAATAGAGGATGTGTGCATAAAAAGTCTGCTGGATGAAAAACCTATGAGCAAAAGGAGGGAATAAATTGATGAATAAGAAATGGATGCTATCTTTATTACTCGTTCCAACATTGATCACTGCTGGGTGTGGAATGAACAATCAAGGCGATGAACGAAGAGGAACAATGAAACGACAGTACGAAAATGTCACATATAAGAACGACAACATGAGACAGGATCAACCAAATGTACAAACACCTCAGAAGGTGAAAGTGGCAGATAAGGCATCAGAGCTTGTTGCCAACATGTCTGAAGTGAAAACAGCGAACGTACTTGTCACAGGGAAAAATGCATTTGTTGCTGTCGTGCTTGAAGGCAATAAAAGCGGAGATGTAACAGACGATTTGAAAAAGAAAATTTCTGACAAAGTCAAATCGACGGATCAACAAATTGATAATGTGTATGTATCTGCTAATCCAGACTTTGTCGATCGTATGGCAGGGTACGGAAAACGTATTAGAAGTGGAGAGCCAATTTCAGGATTCTTCGACGAGTTTACTGAAACGGTTCGACGTGTCTTCCCTGAATCAAAATAGCTACGACAAAAGCCGTATGTCATATGCGGCTTTTTTGTTTGGAACCGCACCTTGCGCACCTGACTGCATAAAGTAAAAAATATATCACCTCTTGTTGATCTTTGTTTTTTCATAGAAAGAGAAAGAGGTTGCAGGATGAATTCAGGTGGGGAGTAAATGAAAGCAAAACCGTCATTAATTCATAAAAAACTTGTAAGCGGAATGATTGCAGCAGGTTTGATTTTTTATGCGTTCACTGCGTACTTGATTTATGTAGCGTTCCAGCTGGCAGAGCAATATCTAGAGCAGCATTCTTCGCCTAAAACGGTTTTAACGGAAGGACTCAATAAGCAAGTCTATGAACATATTCGAATCTACTATGCAGAGGATGAGGGCGCCTTTGTCGATCTGACCATAGAAGCGCTTGAGCAGGCAAAGAAGAGGACGATGTCAGTGTTTCAGTATGAAGCTGATAAACCGTTAGATATCATTTATTTTGATGATAAAGAGACGATTGAGCAATTTGCCGGTATCAAGCATATTACAGGTTTTTATTCTGATGTTGATCATATGATTGGATTATACCCAGATAAACGGGAAGAATTGTTGAAGAAAGAGACACTGCCTTTATACTTTTTCAACACGTTATTCATTCATGAGTATGCCCATTTTGTTTTCTATGAAAAGGTGCATGCATATAAGGTATCTCCAGTCGTCTTTCCCCTTTGGTTCCATGAAGGAACAGCAGAATGGACGGCCTATGATGTGCTGAATGCCACGTCTGAACGGTTTGACGTCATTCCTTTTAAATCTCTTTATTCTGATCAAGACTGGCAAGAATCTCGCACGACGTATGAGACAGATGTTTATTTACAAAGCTACTATATGATCTATGAGCTTGTGGAGCTTTATGGACGAGATGTCATACATGAGATCATGGAGGAAACGGCGAAAACTAGTCGTTTTGATAGAGGGTTTGAACAAGCGACAGGACAACGTCTCACAGATTTTGAAGAGCAATTTAAACTGAAATATCAAAGAAAAAACGGCTGACCTGAAAATCGGGTAGCCGTTTTTTTGTTTAATGAAGCGGTTTTTGCTGGTTGGCTTTGCTCGGCGGCATCTGCACTTGTCCCTGCATAGGGGCAAATGTAGATGTCATCGCCTGCATATCTTGAGCTGTAAGCTGCGGAACTTGATAATAGCTATGTTTGTTTTGATATAAGAAAATTTCATACGCCATTTCAATAAAGTTCGGGATTTGCGCTGCAAGCACACGTCGTACCACAGGGTTTGTGACCTCTAATGCAGTCATTGAGAGTAATCCAGCATGAGATTTCACGAGACCAAGCATATGCCCTGTAATTCCCGCATCCTTTACATCCTGTAATGATTGATTTGGCTTCTTAGGCTGAGATGGTTTTATTCCGTATGTCACCTGTGTCTGTTCGTTCATCATATAAGTAGATGTTTCTTCACTAGGCTTTTGACCAGTAGAAAAGCAATCTACCGTGACGTTGTACTGGGACAATACAAATTGATATTGTCGATCTAACATGTCGGATAATGCGGGATCTTGGATAAATTGCCGAAAGATCATGTATTGATCCAAAATATTAATGGTCCCTGCTAATACCTCATGTAAATCAAATAACTCATGCCCGCCATGATTGAATTGGGGCTGCTGGACATGTCCTTGAACGTTTGGTTGCTGATCGTTTTGCATAAAGAATCCTCCTTCTGTTTTATACAGTCTGTTTTAATGTGAGGAAGTTTTCCTCCTTTCATGCAAAAAACATTATTTACAATTAGAGGGTTTTCTTCCTTTTTGTCGAAAAAATGTATCAGACGAATGAACATGGGGGTACCAGATGCAGGACAAAATCATTAATCGTTTGATAGAAGACGAACATGTGCAGGCACCAGTGATTGGCATCGGTGTTTCGCCGTTTGAACAGCATCATCTTGAGGCTTTTTTTCAATCATTTCCGCATGAATTAAATGCCTCTTTTATTGTTGTGCAAAATCATGTGACAGGCGATTGTGTAACTGATTTGGAAGCACTTGTTTTACCGATTGGCTACCGGGCAAAGCCGATTAAGCATGGTGAGAAAGTCATGAAAAATACGATTTATGTTTGTCCGCAGCATGCAGCTGTGACATTGACAGAAGACAAACGGCTACACATAACAGAGCAGCATCCTACAAACAAGGCGTGTGCTGTAAATTCGTTGTTTCAGTCACTTGCCAATGTGCAAAAGGAAGAGGCCTATGCGATCTTTTTTCAAAAAGGCTATTGTGTAGGAAGTGGTTTGCTTCAAATCGTTGAGCAAGGCGGTACAGCCATATCGTGCAGTGAGACAAATAGTGGGTTTGATCGTATGTATCATCAAACATTTCAAGACCCTTCTGCACTTGCGTCATATATAGCCAACATCATCAACGTTCCGCATACAGATGTTGCAGACCCTGTTTTAATCAGAATCATTGAACGTCTTGAAATGCATAAAGGAATTGCATTTTCAACCTATGAGAAGCGCAGACTGCTCTCTGTCATTCAAAAAAGAATGAGGAGTGCGAACCAATCGATCTCCTTATTGTCCGAGTACGATCGTTTATTAGAGAGAGAACCAGATGAGCTTGATCGCCTGCATGTACAGCTTTTAAGCGGCACGACTTCCTTTTTTAGAGATATGGAAGCCTTTCGAGTATGTGAACATCACATCATTCCGTCGATCATTGAAAACACAATGAAAAATGGGAAATCTCGATGCCGCATTTGGATTGCAGGATGTTCTACAGGTGAAGAAGCCTATTCTTTTGCGATGTTATTTTTAGAAGAAATGAAACGAAGACAAGTGTCCATTGAACTTCAAGTGTTTGCAACAGACATCAACCGGAAAGCCATCCAAAGTGCAAGCAAAGGTGTTTATTCGCTTGAGTCTATGGCACGGATGCCAGAAAAATGGAGGGCGCGATATTTCGAAAAAAAAGGTGACGCTTTTATTGTGAAGCAGTCGCTTAGAAAACATATTGTCTTTGCTCCTCACAATTTATTGATCGATTCACCTTTTATCCACCTCGATTTTATCAGTTGCCGAAATGTTCTGATGTACTTCCAGCCAGAAGTACAAAAACGAGTCTTATCTCGATTCCAATATGCACTAAAGGATCAAGGGATGTTGATATTAGGACCGAATGAAAAGGTACCCAATATCCCTCGTTTATTTCATTTGTTAAATGAAAAGTGGAACATTTACACCCACTCAAACGTTCCTAAATACAATGCAGGTCATACGGAGTTAAAAAAACGAGCTGTCCAATATATGAAAGAAGTAGAGCAGGAGTATGATGCATGTTTCATCATAGACGATTGCGAGCAAATTCTCGCGATATCAAACGGTGCCTATTCTTTCTTAGCGCATGCAGAAGTCTCAGATGAATTATGTGAATATGTAACCCCTGATTATATGAAAGAGATACTAAGTCAAAGCTTTCAAAAGGTGTGGACTGAAGAGACTGAGGTTGTCTTTCAACATGTCCTCATTTCGGAAAATGGAAGAAAGCAGTATGCAGATTTTACAGTGAAACATTTTGATCGCCGTTTTAAAGGAGTATACGTCATTCTCATTCGGAAGAGTGAGAGAGGAAAAAATCAAAAGAACGGCAGGGACAAAGGGATGTTAGAGCAGAATTCGGTTTATCAACAGCGAATTGTCGATTTAGAAAACGAGCTCAATGAGGTCAAACAAAAGGAGCAAGAAGCAAGGGCTCAATTAAAAGAAAAAAACAAGCAAATAGAAGTGCGCGAGAAAACAAACGAGCATTTTATTAATATCATCAACAACTTAAAGGTGACAAGAGAAGAACTGTACCGGCCGTCTGTGAAGCCAGAACTTGCCACGTTGTTTGTGGACCGGGAAATGAATATTCGCTATCACACTCCTACAGCTACCTCTTTATTCACTTCAGCTCAAACCCGGCACCAGCAAACGTTTCAGTCGATGGTGAAGAAGCTATCGAAGGAAATGCTCTATCATGATATTCAATCTGTCATTTCAGATAGGCGCGTGATCGAACGTGAAATTGAAACGAACGAAGGAGAACAATTCACGGTTCATATGACACCTTTCTATGATCAAGATCGCGAGGGAGCGGTGATGACCTGGATCAAAATGACCGAAATGACGAAATTGAAGCAGGCTCTTCATCTTGCGGTGACAGCACTTGATAACAGCCATATTCATATTGTGGTTGCAACGGGAGAAGGCGTTATTCAGTGTGTCAATCAGCGCTTTTGTCAGTTTGTACAGCAGCATGAATATGACTTGATCGGAAAAGATATTTTTTCTGTCTATTATGCGTTGTGTCAATGTGATGATCTAGCGAAACAATGGGACGTGTGTTTAAGAGAGGGCAGCTGGACAGGTGAGTTGTATTTTCAGGACTTATCAGGGCGTGAGCGATGGGAAAGAGTCTCTTTACACCGAATCGATGACCCTGACAAAATGCAGTCTACTGTCATGCGGATTTCGGAGGATATTACAAGTCAAAAACAGTCTGAGAAAATGCTGATGAAGTCTGAAATGCTGTCAGCAGTTGGACAGCTTGCAGCTGGTATTGCCCATGAGATACGTAACCCACTTACGTCGTTAAAAGGCTTTTTACAGCTAATGATTCAAAGTAAAAAGTATCAGAAGGATTATGCCGATGTGATGATGTCAGAGTTTAATCGGCTTGAGTCTATTATTAACGAATTCCTTGTGCTCTCTAGAAGCAAATCTGTTAAATTTGAACCGGTGAATGTGAATCTTCTGCTCGAAGAAGTCATTATGGTCGTTGAATCTCAGGCGGTCTTAAAAGGAGTGTCGATTCAAAAGAATCTGGCGCCCTCTCTGCCACATATTCAAGGCATTCCAAATGAACTAAAACAAGTGTTCCTTAACATTCTTAAAAATGGAATTGAAGCGATGGATGGAGTAACAGGTGTGATCCAAGTGACTTCATTATTGAAAAACGACCAAATGATGCTGATATTTGAAGACCAAGGAAAGGGCATACCAGAAGACGAGATTGGGAAATTAGGTGAACCTTTTTACACAACGAAAGAAAAAGGCACGGGTCTTGGATTAATGATGACCATTAAGATTATTGAAAGCCATGGCGGTACCATTCGTTTTGAGAGCAAAAGCTTTGAAGGGACACGTGTGATTATTACGTTTCCAAGTAATTGAGATCAGCTTTACATGAAATCCATCCATTCTCAATAATTGCTTTGTACAATAGAAGAGATGAAGTTCAAAGGGGAGAAATCTAATGAAACGTATACAATCCATTCGAATGGTCTGTTGTTTGATTTTGGTGATATTTAGTCTGCAATCTTTACTGCCTAGTATGATGACAGCTGAGGCGTTTTCTTCTTCTGAGAAAAAGGAGACTTTATGGAAACAAACAAAGCCGATGAACATAAAAAAAGCCCGAAAACTGATAGGAGAAACGGTAACGGTGAGCGGAATCGTAACAGCAGATCAATCCGCTATAGGGAATGGGAAACTATCAACATATATTCAAGACAAAACAGCTGGTCTCAATATTTATTCTGCGCAGCCGAAGAATTTTCCAGAACTGAAAGCAGGCATGAAGGTCACGGTGACTGGCAAGGTGACGACTTATAAAGGGCTCGTTGAAATTGTGCCAGATCAAGATCGTCTGAAGATAGATGCTGTGAATCAGCCATTGCCTTCGCCAAAGAAAGTTTCCATTAAACAATTGGAATCGGATCAGGCAAGCAAATATGAAGGAAGATTAGTGAAGGTAAAAGGCTATGTAGAACAAGCGCCAGATCAGCCAGCTGGCGGTGGATACAATGTGGTCATCATCGATAAAAAATATCATAGCACAGTTCTTAGAGTCATGGTTGATACGGGTGCCATTGATCAAGTGAAGACCGGAAAATGGTATGAGTTTACTGGCGTTTTAAGCAGATATGATACGCTGCAAGTACTTCCAAGACACAAAACCGATGTCAAATTGCTGAAGCACCAGCCAAAGCCGCCAAAAATCAAAAAAGAATATGAGGCAACGGTAGATCGTGTTGTGGATGGAGATACCATTCATTTGAAGAAGCCTGTGCTCGGCACAACAAAGGTACGCTTCGTGAATATGGACACACCAGAAACCTACCACCAGCCCAAAAATGAATTAGATCAAAACCAGCTGCGCTTTGGACAAAAAGCGACGGATTATTTAAAAACGCTTCTTTCAAGTGGTGATCGAGTCACATTAAAGATTGGCCCGGAAGCAAAGGATGGATATGGACGTCTTTTAGCTCAAGTCAAAACCAAAAAAGGGCTGAATACGAACCTAGAGCTTGTGAAAAAAGGATATGCCCCTACTTATTTCATTTGGCCTGTTGGAGATGAAAAAGAGTATCGGATGTTCCAGCAAGCAGTGAAAGATGCCAAGGAAAAAGGGCTTGGTATTTGGAATGAAGAAGATCCTCTGCTAGAACAGCCGTTTGAATTTAGAGCACGCGAGCAGAAAAAAGGGCTCACACGTTATGTGGGGGATTCATCTGCAAAAACCTACGTATCACCTGACAGCTGGAATGAGATCGATGTGGATAAACGTATCTTTTTTGCTTCTAAAGAAGAAGCAGAGCAGGCTGGATATCAGGCGTCAGCATCAACCCGTGAAGTTCCATTAACCATTTTAAGCATGAATGATTTACATGGGAAAATTGATCAGCAATATGAGCTGGATGTAAAAGGTGATGGCAGTAAAGGAACATATGGACGGATGGATTATGTGGCGGCTTATATAAAACAAAAGCAAGCTGCGCAAAAAAATACACTGACAGTTCATGCAGGAGATATGATAGGCGGAAGCTCGCCGGTTTCTTCTCTTTTACAAGATGAACCAACCGTTGAACTAATGGAGAACATCGGCTTTGATGTTGGGACTGTCGGCAACCATGAGTTTGATGAAGGTGTAGATGAATTATTGTGCATCTTAAAAGGTGGAGATCACCCGAAAGGCACAAAAGGATACGATGGGCAGAACTTCCCGCTTGTTTGTGCAAACTGCGAATACAAGGACACTGGCAAACCACTTTTACCGGCCTATGAAATCATGGATGTCGAAGGAATTCCTGTGGCTTTTATCGGGGTAGTGACAACATCAGCGGCAGGAATGGTCATGCCAGAAGGAATTAAAGATATTCAATTTACTGATGAAGTCAAAGCTGTCAATGAAGCAACGAAAGAATTAAAGCAAAAAGGGATTAAAGCGATCGCAGTTCTGGCTCATATGACCGCCTCTCAAAATGGTGATACCATTACTGGAGAAAGCGCAAGGCTCGCCAAAGAAGGTGATGACGAAATTGATGTCATTTTCGCTGGCCATAATCACGAAGTGGTCAATGGAGAAATGAATGGAAAATTAATTGTCCAAGCCTTTGAATACGGAAAGGCAATTGGAGAAGTCAATGTCACACTTGACCGGAAAACAAAGGATATTGTCAAAAAGAGTGCAAAGATCCAGTATGTAGACCAGGCTGGTATTGAAAAGGATCAGGAAGCAGCGGACATTTTAGCCCATTACGGAAAAGAAGTGGAGCCGATTATTAGTGAGGTGGTTGGAGAAGCTGGCGTCAAGATGGAAGGTGGCTATTCCAATGATGGTGATACACCACTTGGCAACCTCATTGCGGATGGCATGAGATATTCAATGAAAAGTGACTTTGCCATGATGAATGGCGGCGGTATCAGACAAAATCTCGAAAAAGGACCCATTACTTGGGGAGACCTCTTTAATATTCAGCCATTTGGAAATGTGTTAGTAAAGCTGGACATCAAGGGGAAAGATTTAGTTGATATCATTGAAGCTCAAATATCTCCTCAATTTGGACCGGATTATAGCATTTCAGGCTTTTCTTATTCGTACAATCCGTTAACATATAAAGTAGTCGACTTAAAACTGCCTGATGGTTCTTCCGTTGATTTCGATAAAACGTATACACTCACAGTGAACAACTTCATGGCGACTGCCACTGGAAGTAAGTATGCACCGATTGGGCGGCTAGGGAAAAATCCGGAAACAGGCCCAGAAGATTTAGAAGCAACGGTCGCTTTTGTAAAGAGCTTCGAGGGAGCTTCTATTGTGTATCAAAAAGAGGGCCGAATTCAACAAGCGAAACAAGAAGAAAAGGCAGCAGCAAGCTAAAGAATCATCAGCAAAGACAAAGGAGTTAACGCATGAAAAAATGGCTTGCAGTGATTGTCATGTCAGCGGGAATTGTGGTGCTTGGCTGGGGAATCTGGCAAATGGCTTCTACTCACCTACAAACAGCACATTCTTTAGAGGAAGCAAAAAAGGTCGTAGAAACTGATCAAGGGATGACGAAGGAAAAATTTTCACCTGAAATGGGGAAAGCCTCTGGCATCCTGACCATTCCGAAATTAAAAGCCGATTTGCCGATTGTTGAAGGGACAGATGCGGACGACCTTGCCAAAGGCGTCGGTCATTATAAAGGCAGTTATTACCCTGATCAAAATGGACAAATCGTTTTGTCGGGACACAGGGATACGGTCTTCCGCCGGACTGGTGAACTGGATATTGGGGATCAGCTGAAAATCACTGTACCGTATGGTGAGTTTGTTTATGAAATTACGCATACGAAAATTGTGGATCAGCATGATACATCCATTATTACCTTACAAAATAAAAAAGAAGAGCTTGTGTTAACCACATGCTATCCATTTCATTTTGTCGGCAATGCACCAGAGCGGTACATTATTTATGCGAAAAGAGCATCTGTCTAACGTCAAAAGAGCCTGTATGATCAGGCTCTTTTTCTACATATTGTCCATTAATTCAGCCATATCAGGTGGAAGCGGTGCTTCTATCGTCAGCTTTTCACCTGTGAATGGATGGTTCATGTCTACTTGTTTGGCATGAAGGGCGCATCTGTTTATCAGGTCACGCTTCCCGCCATATAATGTATCGCCAGCTAAAGGATGCCCGAGACTGCTAAGATGGACCCGAATTTGATGCGTTCTGCCTGTTTCTAATCGAAGCTTAACGGCCGTCATCTGTAAACGTTTATTGAGATGGAAGACCTCATAATGAGTCTTGGCGCTTTGACCAGTAGGAGAAACCCTCCTTCTGACGGCATGGTGTTTATCACGTCCAATGGCTGCTTGGATCGTTCCTTTCTTTTTCTTAAACAGTCCTTGTGCGATGGCAAGATACGTTCTGTTAATCGCTTTTTTTGAAAGCATTTGATCGAGTACAGCATGTGCCAACCTGTGTTTGGCAAAAATAACGGTGCCGCTTGTGTCTTGATCCAGCCTATGTATATGTCTGACCCGCTTTTCTTCTCCATTTGCTTGAAAATGGAAAGCGACTAGGTTCGCCAGCGTACCTGTTTGTCCTTTTTCATTTGGATGCGTCGGCCTTCCAGCAGGCTTTTGGACAACTAATAAATGCTCGTCTTCAAAGAGTACCTCTAATTCACCGTATTCTGGCGTCACATCACTTTCTTCCGTCTCAAATAAATCAATGAGAATCTGATCACCTGTACTCACTTTTGCAGCATGGTGGGCAGGTTTTTGATTGAGACGGACTTTTTGGTGCTCCATCCAAAAATGGATAATCGGTTTAGAGGCAGACACTTCGTCTTTTAAAAATTGACTTAAGGAATTGCCATTTTGATGCTCACCTACTTTTAGGGAGAGCGTGTGTCCTTTTATGATCATGATATTCGTCCTCTCTTTGGGTATATATAGGAAACACTTACCTTAGCGAATGACTTTTTTTCTGTGCTATTCTGAATGGAGTAATAACGACAGAGAGGTAGATGCCACGTGAGATTAATGAAAGCTGCGACAGACCTTCAAGAGCAGGCAATTGAAGAAGTATCAAAGGAAATTGAAGATCTTTTATCCCATTCTGTCAATGGAGAAGCGCAGGAAAAACAACCCCCGCTTACATTCATTGATGGTGTGTATAACGGGACAATGGATGATGCTTTTCGTATCTTATCAGGTCTTCAGCTATTACATACCATTATTTTAAAGCCGAAGCGACATATCACAAAACGAGATCGTGAGTTATTTGAACTCAACCGTGAACAAATTAATGCGTGCGGCTTTTCTTTCCCGTTTGATTTAGATGATTTTGCAGGCCGTCACCTTCAAAATGCGTAAAAGTTGGTGTGAACTTCCTTGTTAACTTACAAGGTCGTCGCACATACTATTTTTAAGGGAACGGAGAAACCTTCAAGATCTGTAATACCAATTCCGCTCTTTTTCAACAATGTCTATTCTCCACGAATCGGAGCGCTTGGATCTCTTGCAGAAAGAATCGAACATGACAGGAGCCTGACAAAACGATGCAGGCTCCTTTTATACATAATCATTTTAGCAGACATTCATCTTTGAAAGTCAATTTTATTCACGATATGATAGCAGTATGGAAGATATTTCAGACTTTCGGAAAAAAGGAGTGGCCTCTTTGGTAAAGGCGATTATATTTGATTTTGATGGATTAATTTTAGATACAGAAACACATGAATATGAGGTTCTGCAGGAAATGTTTGCGGAGCATGAATCGGAGCTGCCTCTGTCTGTATGGGGAAATGTGATTGGAACGCAGGCAGGTTTTAAGCCTTTTGAATACTTGGAAGAGCAGTTAGGAAAGACATTAGATCATGAGGCACTCACAGAAGACCGGCGTTCACGTTTTCAAAAGAGAATGAAGGACGAAGCAGCAAGACCTGGTGTAGAAGCTTATTTAGAAGCGGCAAAGGAGCTTGGAATTAAGATTGGACTTGCTTCCAGCTCAGATTATAAATGGGTGTCTGATCACCTGAAAAAAATTGGACTTTTCGATTACTTCGAATGTATCCGCACGTCAGACGATGTGGAAGAAGTGAAACCTCACCCAGAACTTTATTTGCAAACCGCACAATGCTTAGGCGTTGAGCCAAAAGATTGCGTGGCATTTGAGGACTCTGTGAATGGGTCAATCGCTGCCAAACGAGCGGGTATGAAATGTGTCATCGTGCCAAATAAAGTGACGAGCACACTGCAGTTTGAAGAATATGACGCGAGATTAGAATCCATGGCTGAAATCGAATTGCTCCAGCTATTCCATCAGCTTGAAAAAGAGGATCAGTAAGGGGGCAATACATCATGGCAGAAAAACTAGATTTAACGCGATTTGAAAAAAGAATGGTGATTCGAAATATTAGAGAAGAAGATATCGACCGAATCATCGCATTGCAAGAGGTATGCTTTCCAGGCATGGACCCTTGGAAAAAAGAGCACCTTGAAAGCCACCTTGAACATTTCCCAGAAGGCCAGTTCTGTGCGGAATTCGAGGGAGAAATCATTGGCTCATGTTCAAGTTTATTAATTAACTTTGATGAATACGATGATCGTCACACATGGCAGGACATCACAGATGATGGATATATCACAAACCATAATCCAGATGGGATGAATATGTACGGAATTGAAGTAATGGTCAGTCCTGAGTACCGCCGGATGAAAATCGGTCATCGTTTATACGAAGCAAGAAAAGACTTAGCGAGAAGATTAAATTTAAAAAGCATCATCATTGGTGGACGTATCCCGAATTATCATAAATATCAAGAGGAAATGACGCCTCGCCAATATGTAGAGCAAGTCATGCTGCACCAAATTTATGATCCTGTGCTATCTTTTCAGCTGTTAAATGAATTTAGCCTGATGCGGATCAATCCGAATTACTTGCCGGATGATAAAGCTTCCAGCACGTACGCAACGCTAATGGAATGGAACAATGTCGATTATCGCCCGCAATCGAAAAGATATTATAAATCGGCGTTCCCAGTACGTATTTGTGTCATTCAATATGCAATGAAGCAAATTCATTCCTTTGAGGAGTTTATGAATCAAGTGGAGTATTACGTGGATGTGGCATCAGATGCGTCAGCTGACTTTGCCGTTTTCCCGGAAATCTTTACAACCCAGCTTATGTCATATTTAGAAGAGAGATCACCAAGTCTAGCAGTGCAGCGGATCACAGAATATACCGAGGACTACATCAATTTGTTTACAGATCTCTCGGTCAAGTACAACATTAATATCATCGGTGGTTCTCATTTCGTTGAAGAGGAAGGGAAAATCTATAATATCGCCTATTTATTTAGACGTGATGGAACGATTGAAAAGCAATATAAGTTGCATATCACGCCGAATGAAAGAAAATGGTGGGGGATTTCAGCTGGTGACCAAGTCCGGGTATTTGATACGGACTGCGGTAAAATTGCGATCCAAATTTGCTACGATATTGAATTCCCTGAGCTTGCTCGAATTGCAGCTGACAAAGGAGCGAAAATTATTTTCACTCCATTCTGTACAGAAGACCGTCAAGGCTATTTACGAGTGCGTTACTGTGCGCAGGCGAGAGCGGTTGAAAATCAGATATATACGGTCATTTCTGGAACAGTCGGAAACCTTCCGCAAACAGAAAACATGGATGTCCAATATGCACAATCAGCCATCTTTGCACCATCTGATTTTGAATTCGCAAGAGATGGCATTGTAGGGGAATGCAACCCGAATATTGAAATGGTGGTTGTCGGTGATGTCGACTTAGAAATATTAAGAAGGCAGCGTCAAGATGGGACGGTTCGTCAGCTGAAAGACCGAAGAAGAGACGTGTACCATATTGAATATAAGAAATAATCAAAACAAGCGCCCCGCAGTTATGCGAGGCGCTTTTCTGTATGTTTACATTTTCTTTAATGCGAGTGTAGCAAAGTGGGCAATGCTTTTGGCAGCTAAAAATGGAACGTCTGATTTGACAAGAGATTGATAAATCGTTTTTTCTACTTGTTTCCATGTAAGAGCAGGCTCTTCTAAAAGATTTTTTAAATCAGGTCCTACATGCTGGTTGAAAAACTGCTCAAATTGTTCACGTTTTTCTTGTCCGGCAATCACTTCTAATTTTTGTAGCCACTTTTCTTGTTTTTGGAAAGATTGTTCGATGTTTTGTTTAATGGTGTCTGTTGTTGAAGGAAGCTGAAAATCACTTTCTGCTGTCACCTGCTTCGTTTGAATAGATGCAGCATCAGCTGTTTGTGTAATAGGTGAAGCGAATAAAAGGACAGTGGTGGAGAGCATCAAAGATTTTGCGATTGTTTTCATTAAGAAAACCTCCTAGTTCATTTAGTATTGTGCACGAGATTTATTATACATTTTTGTTAAAATAAGGTAATGAGACTTACCGCTTATTTTTTCATGCGACAAAGGGATGCCAAATGAAAAGACGAATATACTGAATGGAAATGATGTTTTACAAAGGGAGAGGGATATGGGGCGACAATCTAAACATCTGTATATCAATTTGCCGGTTAAGCATGTAAATGAGTCAAAGGCTTTCTTTGAACAGCTGGGTTTTGACTTTCAACAAGAACTGACGAATGAACATGCTGCTTGTTTTGTGATGAATGAGACGATCACAGTCATGCTGTTATCACTTAAGCATTTCCAATCCATTTCAGAGAAGGAATTGGTAGATGCCAGAAATGGCGCAGAGGTCATTATCTCTTTACAGGTCGAGACGAGGGAAGAGGTTGATGAGCTTGTAGAGCGTGCGATCGCAGCTGGTGGTTCACCGTTTAAGGAAAAACAAGACCATGATTTCATGTATGGCTGGAGCTTTCAGGATCGTGATGGTCATTTATGGGAAGTGTTTTATATGGATGAGGAGAGAAGCGACCTTTCATAAGGGTGCTTCTTTTTTATTGATGATCAGTGGTATGATAAGAGGGTAAAAAAGAAGGAATTCATCTAGAGAAAAGTAGGTGCTGCATGGAGTTTTTACTTGTCTTAATGCCAGTGTTCGGCATATTCCTTATAGGGTATATTGGGCAGAAGACAATTGGTTTTGATATACATACGCTCTCATCAATGTCTTTATATTTAATGTCACCATTTCTTGCGTTTGAAACCTTTTATCAAAATAAAGTATCGATGGACTATGTGTACTTATCAATATTTGTCGTAGGGCTTTGTCTTTCACTTGTTTTATGTGTCTTCATTTTATCTCGAATTTACGGGTATTCGAATGAAACGTATTGCGCCATGATTTTGTCATCAGCATTTATGAATAATGGAAATTACGGCACGCCTGTTGTCCTTCTTGTTTTTGGAGCAGCTGGTTTAGATATTGCGATTGTGCTAATGGTCCTTCAGCAGCTCGTCATGAGTACGATCGGCATGTATTATGCAGCAAAAGGTGGAGAGGACGCGGGAGACTTGAAGGTCGTTCTAAAAAAAGTGCTGCGTATGCCTGTTGCTTACGGGGCTCTTCTTGGTCTATTATTTCAGCTCATTGACCTTTCATTACCTAAAGAGCTTATGACAGGTGTTCAGCTGGTCGGGGATGCAGCGATACCAACGATTATGCTGATTTTAGGTATGCAGCTCGCAGTGATTTCTTTTAAACAAGTGGATTATCGTAATATTTCCTATGCGGTGCTGCTGAAGCTGTTTATCTCACCACTCATCGCCTTTGGTTTTACGCTTATTTTACCGGTAGATGATTTGGTGAAACAAATTATGATTTTAGTTGCAGCGATGCCGACAGCGGCGAATACAACGCTGATGGCTGTGCAATTTCGAACGAAGCCTGAGTTTGTCTCAAGCACGACGTTTCTCAGTACGATTTTAAGTATTGTGACTTTACCTGTTTTATTATGGATTTTATCCATGCACCCTCTGGGATAGGGGACGGCAAACAAAGGGGGACTTATGAATGAATGTAGATGTTCATTTTCAAGTAAGTGATGTGTTAAAAACGAAGCATTTTACACATGCGAAAGTGTTAGCGGGGGAAAAGGGATTGTTTCGGCAGGTAAAATGGGTACATGTACTTGAAGTGCCTGCTGTAGAGGATTTGTTAAACGGAGGCGAGCTGATCTTAACGACGGCCGCAGGCTTCCATGATCAATTGGAAGTCTTTCAGGCGTTTTTAAGACAGTTGATTGACTCAGGTGCGGCTGGCTTGTGTATTGAATTTGTACCGCTCCGGTTTGATGTGCCAGAAGAACTGATTATTTATGCAGAAGAACGTGATTTTCCGCTTATTTTGTTTACAAAAGAAGTGAAGTTCGTCAATATTACACAGCATCTCCATACGATGATGATTGAGCGTCAGTATCAGATGATGGCGGATTTAGAAACACTGTCGTCCAAGTTGAATGAGCTTTTATTGACTCCTCATCCGCAGATGGATATTTTGGATCAAGTGTATCAGCATGTGAGAGGGATACTACTGCTGATCCCTGTTCAAGGTGAGCCGATTATTTTATGTGATTCTTCCAAACAAACAGAAGAGCTGGTGATGAATTATTTGCAATATGCTTCATTACCAAAAGGATATGAAGTGACGCAAAAACAAGTCCTTGCACTCAAACAAACCTTTGCAGACCTCGTCCTCATTCATCAATCGAACACACTCTCGGAATTTGAACTGCTTGTGATGGATAAAGGAGCGAATGCCCTTGCCCAGCAAACTTTAAGAGAGCTGTATACAGAAGAGCTGAAGAAGACAAAAGAGAATGAATGGCTGCAAAAATGGTTTCATGAAGATCATACAGAAAGAGAGATCATAGAACACCTTGAGGAGACAGAAGGGCTGAAAAAACCGACCGGCTGTGTGGTGATGCTCTTTCAAAAAAACCACCAAATAGAAGAAATCGCAGGGAATCTTTATTTTCTTGTCTCTTGCCGTTCTATTTTTCAGCGTGCTGGTTTCTATTTGATTGTGTACGAGCATCAAGGACAAACCTTATTTATTTTATTGAATACAAGAAAAGTTGAGGACTGGAAAGAGCGTGCAGAAAAAGCGGCAAACGACATCACGCAATTATATGACCGTGAGAAGCCCGGCGAGGCAGTCATCAATTATGGAATCGGTTCATATTGTGAGCAATTTCAACACATGAGAAAAAGTTTTCAAGCAGCGAAAGAAGTGCTGCATTTAAAGAAAGTGATGCCGCAACGGATAAAAAGCCCATTTTATGAAGATTTACATATGCTTCGGTTGATGCCTGTCATGAAAGAAAGCGGGTTATTAGAATGCATGGTGAAAGAGTATTTAGAGCCGGTGATTTTATATGATAAACAAAATAGCGGCAGGCTCTATCAGACGCTGAATATCTTTTTACAGACAAACGGTTCTAAAAAAGAAACCGCAAGCCAGCTCTATATTGTGAGGCAGACGCTTTATCACAGATTGGATAAGCTTCATGCTTTACTTGGTGAGGATATGATGCAAGCGCCAAAACGTCAAGCGCTTGAATTTGCGATCCTTGCTTATGAATTTTTACAGGGGAATCGCCATTAACGGTATATGTTAGATTTTGCCGAGGGATCAAGTAGAGTGTCTCATGGTTCTTTTCAATCAGTTGACGATCTGTCTAATGTAATGTGTCTGGCCCCTTTTTTATAATGAGAGTAACGACACGGGCGGTCTTGTTTCAGTTTCATATGCCTCACTTTTATCCATATAATGAATGGAGAGGTCATATGCAGGACCGGTTTAAGCTTCTTTGATGATGAAAACGGATACATGGGGGCGTGGGAAGATGAAAACACATAACGCACAAGATCTTCAGGCGAAAGATGATCAGTTCATTTGGCATCATATGAAAGGGACAAACAAAGAAAATGAAAGTATGGTGATTCATGAGGCAGAAGGCGCATGGGTGACAGATATTCATGGAAATCGCTATTTAGACGGAATGTCAGGACTATGGTGTGTCAATGCCGGATATGGACGTAAAGAGCTTGCAGAAGCGGCGTATAGGCAATTAAATACGATGCCTTACTACCCACTGACACAAAGCCATGTGCCAGCGATTCAGCTGGCTGAGAAGCTCAATGAATGGCTAGACGGGGACTATGTGATCTTCTTTTCTAACAGTGGTTCTGAAGCGAATGAAGCGGCATTTAAGATTGCCAAACAATATCATGCGCAAAAGGGAGAGAGTACACGAACAAAATTCATTTCCCGATATCGATCGTATCACGGCAATACAGCAGCAGCTCTTGCCGCAACGGGTCAAGCGCAGCGTAAGTACAAATATGAACCGTTAGGACAGGGGTTTATCCATGTCGCACCGCCTGATATGTACCGGCACCCTGAAGATCAAGAGAGCTTGGCAAGTGCTGATGCAATCGATCAAGCAATGACGTGGGAATTAAGTGAGACCATTGCTGGCGTCATCATGGAGCCGATGATTACAGGAGGCGGTATCTTAATGCCGCCAAAAGGATATTTGAAGAAGGTGAAAGAAATCTGTGAAGATCATGGGGCGCTCCTCATTGTGGATGAAGTCATATGCGGCTTTGGCCGGACAGGAAAGCGGTTTGGATTTATGCATGAGGAAGTGAAGCCAGATATCATCACCATGGCAAAAGGGATCACAAGTGGATATTTACCGCTATCTGCAACGTGCGTAAAACGAGACATTTATGAAGCGTATGCAGGAGAAGATACGTATGACAGGCTACGGCATGTGAATACATTTGGCGGTCACCCTGCTTCCTGTGCGGTTGCGCTTGCTAACCTAGAGATCATGGAAAACGAGCAATTAGTGGAGCGGTCACGCACGCTTGGCCAAGACATGCTCGAACGTTTGCAAGAGTTAAAAGAGCATCCATTTGTCGGTGATGTGAGAGGAAAAGGTCTGCTGTTTGGGATTGAGCTTGTGCAGGATCAGGCGTCAAAAAAGCCAGCTGATCCAAGTGTAGTCGGTCAATTGATTGCAGAATGTAAAAAGCGGGGATTGATCATCGGGAAAAATGGCGATACAGTGGCTGGCTATAATAACGTGGCACAGCTCGCACCACCGCTAAATATCACTGATGAAGACGCCTCATTCATTATTCATACTTTAAAAGAAAGCATGGCACAATTATAGCAGAGATTTCTCTGCTTCAGATTGTTGACAAAGGGCTAAAATATTATTTATTTTAGCCCTTTGTCTTCTTTTCAGCGTGATAGAAAATCTTTGCAGCCCTAGGAAGGGTGAGCACCAGCACGCAGGACTGACAAAGAATGCGAGGATTTGCCTACACGCTGTAGCAGAGAGGTTTCTCTGCTTTTTTCTATGCCCTGAAAGGATCAGGTTTTGATCGATTTGCTAGGCTGAATGGTCAATGGGCACACTAGGTGTATTGAAAAAAACATGTGATTCTATTACTGTAAGGAGAAGATAGAACCAATACACACGAGAAGGAGACGGCATATGAGTTTTCATGATCAACCCATTCTACCTGCTGTTCGCAATATGAAGCAATTTGAGGAATTTTTAAAAAGTCCATTTACATATGGGGTCTTACTAGATGTTCATTTAGGGCGGCTTAAGGGCATCATGAATGAGGCGAATGCGCATCATAAAAAAATGTTTGTCCATGTCGATCTCATTCACGGAATCAAACATGATGAGTACGGAACGGAATTTATTTGTCAGGAAATGAAACCAGCTGGCATTATTTCTACTAGGTCTTCTGTCATAGTGAAAGCCAAGCAGAAAAAGGTATATGCCATCCAGCGAATGTTTTTACTTGATACAAGTGCGATGGAAAAAAGCATGGAGTTTGTCGGAAAACATCGTCCAGATTTTATTGAAGTATTGCCGGGTGTCGTGCCAGATTTAATTACAGAAGTGCGCGAAAGAGCTGGAATACCAATATTTGCAGGAGGATTTATCCGAACAAAAGAAGATGTAGAAAGGGCGCTTGCAGCAGGGGCGACAGCTGTCACCACATCGAATACAGAGCTTTGGAAAGCATTCCAAAAGTGAAAAAGATAAAATGTGAAAATTGATTGACAACGTTTTCATCCTCTGATACTATAGCACTAAGTTAATATCATGTGATGGAGAAACGGAGATCCACAACGACGCTTTACTAGGTGACAAATGACCCTGATGTAAAGTATGTTTGTTGTGGATCTTTTTTTCTGTATCTTTTCTACACATTTATAGGGGATGGCAACTGAACCAGAGGAGGAATTTTTCATGACACCATTTTGGGGTGAAGTCGTTGGTACAATGCTTCTGATTATTTTTGGAGGCGGTGTGTGTGCGGCAGTCAGTTTAAAGAAATCGCTTGCTTATCAGTCCGGTTGGATTGTAATCGCTTTCGGATGGGGATTTGCAGTAGCGATTGCAGCTTATGCCACTGGAGGAATCAGCGGTGCACATTTAAACCCGGCGCTGACAATAGGTCTAGCATTAGAAGGAAGTTTTCCTTGGGCTGATGTTCCAATGTATATTGTCGGTCAAATGCTTGGCGCATTACTCGGAGCTATTATTGTCTTCTTACATTACTTACCGCACTGGAAAGCGACAGACGATCCAGGTGCAAAACTAGGCGTATTCTCAACTGGTCCTGCGATTCCGCATACTTTTGCAAACGTGCTCAGTGAAGTCATTGGTACATTTGTATTGGTGGTAGGAATTTTAGCGATTGGTGCAAATAAATTTGCAGACGGAGTCAATCCGTTGATTGTTGGTTTCTTAATTGTTGCAATTGGTCTTTCATTAGGTGGTACAACTGGTTACGCAATTAACCCTGCACGTGATTTAGGTCCAAGAATCGCACATGCCATTCTGCCGATTCCAGGTAAAGGTCCATCAAATTGGAAATATGCTTGGGTTCCTGTTGTTGGTCCAATTTTGGGCGGTGCATTTGGCGGTGTTTTCTATAATGCAGCCTTTAAAGCGAACGTCACACCAGCCTTTTGGATTGTAAGCGTTATTTTAGTTGTGGTATTGTTAGGACTCTATGTTTCTACGAAAAACCAGACAAATGCTGTCAATGAAAGTATGTAAGGGGAGGAAAACACCATGGCAAAAGAAAAATATATTCTCGCATTAGATCAAGGGACAACAAGCTCAAGAGCGATCTTATTTGATCAAGAAGGTAAAATTGCACATACAGCTCAGAAGGAATTCAATCAATATTTTCCGAACCCAGGCTGGGTAGAACACAATGCAAATGAAATTTGGAGCTCTGTTCTATCAGTTATTTCAACTGCTTTAATCGAATCAGGAATTGAAGCAGATCAAATCGCCGGTATCGGAATTACGAACCAGCGTGAGACAGCTGTTGTTTGGGATAAACATACAGGCGCACCTGTTTACAATGCAATTGTTTGGCAGTCACGACAAACATCTGGTATATGTGATGAGCTAAAAGCGCAAGGGCACGATGAAACGTTTAGAAATAAAACGGGTCTACTCATTGATGCTTATTTCTCAGGCACTAAAGTGAAATGGATTTTAGACAATGTAGAAGGTGCTCGTGAGAAAGCAGAAAATGGTGACTTGCTGTTTGGCACAATTGATACATGGCTCATTTGGAAAATGACTGGCGGTCAATCACACGTAACAGATTATTCAAATGCATCAAGAACGTTAATGTTCAATATTTACGATCTGAAATGGGATGAAGAACTACTTGATATCTTAGGTGTTCCAGCTTCCATGCTGCCAGACGTCAAACCATCATCACACATTTATGGTGAAACAACAGACTATCACTTCTTCGGTAAAAATATTCCAATTGCAGGAGCGGCAGGAGATCAGCAGTCTGCGTTATTCGGTCAGGCTTGCTTTGAAGAAGGAATGGCGAAGAACACATATGGTACAGGATGTTTCATGTTGATGAATACAGGGGAAAAAGCAATTAAGTCGGATCATGGATTGTTAACGACGATTGCATGGGGCATTGACGGCAAAGTTGAATATGCTTTAGAAGGAAGTATTTTCGTTGCTGGCTCAGCGATCCAGTGGCTGCGTGATGGACTTAGAATGTTTAAAGACTCAAAAGACAGTGAAGCTTATGCTGAGCGCGTTGAGTCAACAGACGGCGTATATGTCGTACCAGCATTCGTTGGTTTAGGCACACCATATTGGGATAGTGATGTCCGAGGCGCTGTATTCGGTTTAACACGCGGTACTTCTAAAGAGCACTTTGTTCGTGCAACGTTAGAATCACTTGCTTATCAAACGAAAGATGTTTTAGATGCGATGGAAAAAGATTCAAACATCTCACTTAAAACATTGCGCGTCGATGGCGGGGCTGTAAAGAATGATTTCTTAATGGGCTTCCAAAGTGATTTGCTCGATGTACCAGTAGAACGTCCAGAAATTAATGAAACGACGGCACTCGGTGCGGCCTATCTTGCGGGAATAGCAGTTGGCTTCTGGAACGACCGTTCAGACATTGCAAAACAATGGAACCTTGACAAGCGCTTTGAACCTAAAATGGAAGAAGACAGCCGTGACTCGTTATACAGCGGGTGGAAAAAGGCTGTAAAAGCAGCTCAAGCTTTCAAATAAACAAAAAGTATGGTATACTTCAAGTAAGTTAATAGAACGGTTGGAGAACTGGAGAGACCGCAAGCACCGAAGTGTAGAAATACGCTTTGGGTGTTTGCGGTCTCTTTTTCTTTACCGTACAACATGGGAGGAACAAGAGATGACTTTTTCTAGCTTAGAAAGAGAACAAATGCTTCAGGACATGACAAAAAAACCATATGATGTGTTTATCATTGGTGGGGGTATTACTGGCGCTGGTACAGCACTTGATGCGGCTTCACGCGGAATGCGTGTCGGTCTTGCGGAAATGCAGGATTTCGCAGCGGGTACGTCTAGCCGCTCAACGAAACTAGTGCACGGTGGACTTCGTTATTTAAAACAATTTGAAGTGAAAATGGTCGCAGAGGTCGGTAAAGAGCGTGCCATCGTATACGAAAACGGTCCTCATGTGACAACGCCAGAATGGATGCTTCTTCCGATGCATAAAGGCGGGACATTCGGTAAGTTTTCAACTTCAATCGGACTTAGAGTATATGACTTTTTAGCTGGCGTTAAGCATAGTGAACGCAGAAGTATGCTAAGTGCAAAAGAGACACTTGCAAAAGAACCACTTGTGAAAAAGGATGGCTTAAAAGGCGGGGGCTACTATGTTGAATACCGTACAGATGATGCACGCCTGACAATTGAAGTCATGAAAGAGGCTGTGAAATTCGGGGCAGAAGCGGTCAACTATGCGAAAGTAAAAGAATTTATTTATGATAAAGGCAAAGTTGTCGGTGTTGTCATTGAAGATGTCACAACACAGAAAACATACGATGTATATGCGAAAAAAATCGTCAATGCGACAGGTCCATGGGTCGATCAGCTAAGAGACAAGGACCACTCAAAAGAGGGGAAACATTTACAGCATACAAAAGGAATTCACTTAGTATTTGATCAATCTGTTTTCCCATTAAAACAAGCAATCTACTTTGACACACCTGATAAACGAATGGTCTTTGCGATTCCAAGAGAAGGAAAAACGTACGTGGGAACAACAGATACCGTTTACAAAAAACAGCTGGAACATCCGCGTATGACAAAAGCAGATCGTGATTACGTGATCAAAGCCATTCAATATATGTTCCCAGATCTTAACATTACAGAGAAAGACGTTGAATCTAACTGGGCTGGTCTTCGTCCACTCATTCATGAAGAAGGGAAAGATCCTTCAGAAATTTCTCGTAAAGATGAGGTATGGACATCATCTTCAGGCTTAATCACGATTGCCGGCGGTAAATTAACAGGTTACCGTAAAATGGCTGAACACATTGTGAATCTTGTACGTGATGGACTTAAAGAGGAAACTGGAAAAGATTTCGGACCATGTAAAACGAAACATATGCCTATTTCAGGTGGGCATGTAGGCGGTTCGAAAAATATGGCATCCTTTGTTCAAGCGAAAACGGCAGAAGGAGCATCCGTTGGTTTGACAGAACCGATTGCACAAAAATTAGCTGAGAAATATGGCTCAAACGTCAGCAATGTCTTCAAGCGTGTAGAGCAGCTTCAAGGGGAAGCAGACAAACGAAACATTCCCGCATATGTGTTGGCTGAACTTGTCTATGCGATCGAAGAAGAATTGGCTGTAACACCTGTCGATTTCTTCTTGAGAAGAACAGGCAGCCTATTATTTAATATCAATTGGGCAAAAACGTATGCACAGCCTGTTGTTGACTATATGGCAGATCGTTTTGGCTGGGATGAAGCGACAAAACAGAAACATCAAACTGAATTAGACCGACTATTCCATGAAGCAGTCGTACCGCTTGATGCTGAATAAGTAAAAAGCCGATCGTGTATCGGCTTTTTTTATTTTGTTCATCGTTTTTTCATATGTTCATGATATAACATGACATGAAGGATAATTCCATATAAAATAACAGTAGATGTTATTTTATTGATGATAAGAGCTGGGAGGACGACCATGAGTTGGAATACGAATTATGAGCGTTGGATCAATGAGAAGCACCTGGATACTGAACTAAGGGAATGGCTGGAGGCACATCAAGATGATCATCAAGCGCTTGAAGACTGCTTCTACAAAAACCTTGAGTTTGGTACTGGAGGAATGCGCGGAGAAATTGGTGCTGGAACGAACCGAATGAATGTTTATACTGTTCGAAAAGCATCTGCTGGTCTTGCTGCGTATATTGCAGCACATGGAGAGGATGCAAAAAAAAGAGGTGTCGCCATTGCCTATGATTCACGCCATAAATCTCCTGAATTTGCGATGGAAGCGGCCAAAACACTTGCTTCACATGGCATTCAAACATACGTATTTGACGAACTGCGTCCGACACCAGAACTCTCTTTTGCAGTTCGAGAACTGAATGCCTTTGCAGGGATTGTTGTGACAGCAAGTCACAATCCGCCAGAATATAATGGCTATAAAGTTTATGGAGAAGATGGAGGCCAAATGCCCCCATTTGAAGCAGATCAAGTCATTAAAGAAGTAGATGCCATCGAAAATGAATTAGCCATTTCAGTGGAATCAGAAGAAGTATTGAAGCAAAATGGTTTGATCCGCATGATTGGTGAAGAAATCGATCAAGCGTATATGGAAAAATTAAAAACCATTCGTGTGCACCCTGAGCTTGCAAAAGAAGTCGATGTCAAAGTGGTGTTTACCCCGCTTCACGGGACGGCGAATAAACCTGTCCGAAACGGACTTCAGGCCTTTGGTTATGAGCATGTGACGGTTGTACCTGAACAGGAAAAACCAGATCCGCAATTCTCGACGGTCACATCTCCAAATCCAGAGGAGCATGCCGCTTTTGAATACGCCATCAAGCTTGGCAAAAAGCAAAATGCTGATATGTTGATTGCGACAGATCCAGATGCAGATCGATTAGGTATCGCTGTGAAAAATCACGATGGAGAATTTACCGTTTTGACGGGCAACCAAACAGGCGCCTTACTACTTCATTATTTATTATCTGAAAAACAAAAACTAGGTCAGCTACCGCCTCGCCCCGTTGTGATGAAAACGATTGTGACAAGTGAGCTTGGGCGTGCTGTTGCCTCAGCATTTGGAGCTGACACGATTGATACGCTCACTGGCTTTAAATTTATCGGAGAAAAAATCAAGCAGTTTGAAGAAAGCGGAGAATACACGTTTCAATTCGGCTATGAAGAAAGCTACGGCTATTTGATCGGTGATTTTGCACGAGATAAAGATGCAGTTCAAGCTGCGTTATTAGCAGTTGAAGTCGCAGCCTTTTATAAGAAACAAGGGAAGTCATTATACGATGCGCTTGTTGATATTTTTAAGGAATTTGGATTTTACAGAGAAGGCTTAAAGTCATTAACCTTAAAGGGGAAAGTAGGAGCAGAGCAGATTTCTGCTATTCTTCATACCTTTAGATCAAACCCGCCAGCTTCTATCGCCGGTCAGCGCATTACGGTCATTGAGGATTATCAATCAAGTCAAAGGCACCTTGTGGCTGAAAAGAAAGAAGAAACGATTCATCTGCCGGCATCAAACGTCCTGAAATATTTCCTTGAAGATGGCTCATGGTTTTGTTTACGACCTTCTGGTACGGAGCCTAAAGTCAAATTTTATATTGCAGTCAAAGGCACATCGTTAACAGACAGCGAAGAAAAGCTGAAACACTTATCAGAAGAAGTCATGAAAGTCGTCTATGACATTGTGGAAGAAACAGCTAAATAAAATATCACAAAGCCATCATGTCATGCATGATGGCTTTTCTCAGTCGAAAGGATGAGAAAAAATCATCCTTTTTGAGAAAGAGCCGCACAGATGCTCATGGTATAATCAACATATTGATCAGAGAGGCAGTAAAAGCCGGGGGTACACACGATGGGAGATTACCAAGAAAAAGTCAAAACATTAAAAACGTTAAAAGAAATTGCTGAAAAGTTAAATGAAGGAATGGAAATGAAGGAAACGCTTCATGAAGTGCTTCATATGCTTATGGAAGTGACAGGCTTTCAAACAGCATGGATTTATTTTATAGAAGAAGACGGATCGTATGAACTAATGGCAGAAGTATGCTTACCTGAAGCGCTGGCAAAGCATCAAAAAGAGCTCATGTGTCAAAACGATTGCTATTGCATCAACCGCTACACGAAAGGCTCACTGCAATCAGCGACCAATATCATCAATTGTAAACGGATTGAAACGGCGATTGAGCAAAAGCTTGGAGATACAGAAGGAATTACCCATCATGCAACCGTTCCGCTCCAAGCATGTAAGCGTACGTTTGGCTTATTAAATGTGGCGGCAAAAGGGAAGGTCACATTTACACAGGAGGAGCTGAATCTGCTTGAAAGTATTGCACTGCAAATAGGTACGGCTATTCAGCGCATGAAGCTTGTGCAAAATGAGCAGCAGCATGCACTGCTAGAAGAACGAAACCGGCTTGCACAGGATTTACACGATTCTGTGAATCAAATGCTGTTTTCCGTGAGTTTGACTGCAAAGGCAGCGCGTCAAATGACAAGTGATCAACATTTAGGGGAAATGATTGATTTTATTCAGCATTTATCACAAGATGCCCTCATTGAAATGCGTTCACTCATATGGCAGTTAAGACCAAAAGGACTTGAAAAAGGATTTACGACAGCGATTGAAGAGTATGCACAGCTTTTAGGTCTAAATTGTTCATTGTCTTTATCAGGCTGTATGGAAATAGATCATTCAAAGCACGAGACTTTATTTCGCGTATGTCAAGAAGCTCTAAATAACTGCCAAAAGCATGCGGGCGTTGAGAAAGTAGAGGTCAAACTGGAGCAATCAGGAGATACGTTTGGTATGAAAATCATCGATCAGGGAAAGGGATTTCAGTATGATGAACAAATGAGTCTTCCTTCATTTGGGCTGAAAGGGATGGCTGATCGTATCCGAAGAGCAGGCGGTACATTTTGCATCAATTCTGAGCTAGGTAAGGGAACGACGATTGATGTGAAAGTACCATTTTCTCAAGAAAGGAAGGGATTGTCATGAGGGTAGTTATTGCAGATGATCATCATATTGTCAGAAAAGGGCTGGTCTTTTTCTTGCAAACTCAGCCAGATGTAGACATCGTCGGTGAGGCATCCAATGGGGAAGAGGCACTGCAGGTAGTTAGGCAAACAAAGCCTGACATTGTCTTGATGGATCTCTCTATGCCTGTAATGAATGGAATTGAGGCGACAAAGCAAATGACGCTGGATATGCCGGATGTCCGCATTGTCATTCTGACAAGCTATGCAGATAAGGACTATGTGATCCCTGCTATCCAAGCGGGAGCGAAGGCTTATCAGCTCAAGGATGTAGCACCTGAAAAGCTTCTCACGACAATGATTGAGGTGCAAAATGGTACGTATCAATTAGACGGTCATATTACGACGTTTCTCGTCCAGCATCTAACTGAACCTAAAGAGCAGAAATGGGCATTGATGAACGAACTGACCAATAGAGAACGTGATGTCTTATTTGAAATCGCAAAAGGGAAAAGTAACAAAGAAATTGCCTCATCGCTTTTTATTTCTGAAAAGACTGTGAAAACTCACGTGTCTCATGTGTTATCAAAGTTAGAGCTGGCAGATCGAACTCAGGCCGCTCTATATGCGGTAGATTATCAAAAAAATCAGCCGAAAGAGCTGTTGTAAACAGTCATGGTGGACATTCCAAAAGACTTCATGAGTATTCTCTCGTGAAGTCTTTTCTTCTTTATGAAAGGCGGTTAGTAAAAGGCTGAAAAGAAAACAAAGAGCTAAAATAAAGTTCATTTTAGCCCTTTGTCAACAATCGAAAATCAACCTTTTCCTTTATGTGTACATTGGTTCAGCATATGCTTCAGCAACGGCAGCTTCTGAAGCATGGTCGATATACTGCAGGAGTCCATATAAACATTTTTCAACATCTGCATCGTTCCGGTTAAATTGATACGCATGTAAGAAATGCTCAATACGTTTCGAGAGCAAATCATCTTGCGTACGGACCATAAGAATAAGTAAATTATCCCATTGCGAGCGATGCGTATAATAAAGTGCCTTATCATAATCTGCCACATTCATTAAACCTTCTCCTTTCCCTTGAGAAGTCCTCATTAGTTTGCTCGGATCAGGTCGACTTTTTCAGGGGAAAAGTTGGTGTCTGCATAAACAGGGTACCGGGAATTATAGGCTGAATAAATGCTTGATGTATGAAAAAGAACCAACCAGCAAAACCTAAACAAAATAGACATGAAAGTGAGAATATTGATATCATGCACCCGAAATTATGGATGCTTTTTGCAGCAGGAATTGTTTTATTTGGCAGTCTGATGATACATCCATCTTCACAAGCAGCTGTGCAGCAGGCAGAGAATTGGGAAAGACTTGCGTATACTGCCTTGCAAGATGAATATGAAGGCGCCGTTTTAAACGATTATCATTACATTGGACGTACACAAGTGAATGAAGATCAAACAAAAGATGTGTTTCGCGTGACCGTGAAGGAAGGCTCCACACGATTTGCAGCACATGCAGAAATTTATTTTCATCCGGTGACGGGGCATTTGATTAGTATTAACGTATTTCGGCTATAAAAAAGCACCTCTTTTAAAAAAAGAGGTGCTCCAGCGGTAGTCAAACCCTCGCATTCGGTGTCAGTCCGGCACTGGTGCTCACGAATGTCAAATTCGCTCTGCAAAAGTTGCTGTTCTTCCTAGACTGCAAAGGGTTTCGATCATGTTGAAAAGAAGATTTATTTCATGCTTCCTTGAAGATATGAGCGAATATCCACACCGAGTGAATCCGCTAAACGCTGTCCATAATCTTCATCTGCACGATAGAAGTTACAGATCGCAAGTAATTTCGTTTTTTCATTTACGTCTTTCAAGTCAGCTGTCAGGTTCTTGATCAATGCTTGTTTCTCTTCTTCAGAGTAGCTTCGATATTTTTCTCCAGCTTGTTTGAAATCATTTGGTTTTTCAATTTTTTGTCTCACCATACGGTCACCGTGAAGAACCGGTTCACTTTCTTTGTAGTGAGGGTTTTCTTTTGGCTGATCGTCATAACGGTTTGGTTCATAGTTAATATGACCGCTTGGACGAGTTGTAGTCATAAAGCCATCCTGTTGGTTATTGTGAACAGGCGCATAAGGACAGTTCACTGGGATGCGCATGTAGTTTGCACCTAGGCGGTGACGCTGCGTGTCAGGATAAGAGAACAGACGACCTTGAAGCAGTTTGTCTTCAGATGCTTCAATTCCTGGTACTAGGGCACTTGGCGTGAAAGCAGATTGTTCTGTTTCAGCAAAGAAATTTTCTGGATTGCGGTTCAGTGTCATGCGGCCCACTTTTTGCAGCGGATAATCTTCCTCGCTCCACGTCTTCGTCGGATCACATGGATCATAATCTAGTTCATCATAATCACTGAGCGGCATAAGCTGAACGTAAAGATCCCATGCTGGATAATTTCCTTTTTCAATACGATCATACAAGTCTCTTGTCGCATGCTGGAAGTCGTTTGCTTGAATTTCTGCAGCTTCTTCCATCGATAAATTGCGAATGCCTTCTGATGGTCTCCAGTGGTATTTCACATATTTTGTTTCTCCGTATTTGTTTACCCATCTAAACGTATGAACACCAGAACCGCGCATTTCAGCGTAGTTCGCAGGAATACCTTCGTCAGAGAATAGCCATGTGAGCATGTGAGTGGATTCAGGTGTTAACGTCATAAAATCCCAATAACGGTCAGGATCTTGAATGTTGGTTACAGGATCTGGCTTGAGAGAGTGAACCATGTCAGGGAATTTGAGTGCATCACGAATGAAGAAGATCGGCAAGTTGTTCCCAACTAGATCATAGTTGCCTTCTTCTGTATAAAATTTGACAGCGAAACCACGAGGGTCACGTAATGTTTCAGGTGAACCTTTAGGGTGAATAACCGTTGAGAAACGGACAAAAACGTCTGTTTGTTTTCCTTCTTCACTTAAGAAGGCTGCTCTTGTATGTTTCTCCATGCTATTTTCTACTTCAAACACACCATAAGCGCCGGCGCCCCTTGCATGAACAACACGCTCTGGAATACGTTCACGGTCAAAGTGTGCAAGTTTTTCAATCAAATGGTAATCATCAAGAAATGAAGGCCCTCTGTGACCAGCAGTTCTTGAGTTTTGATTATCGCCAACTGGCACGCCTTGATTCGTCGTCAAATTTTTATGATTAGAATTTGTCATTCTTTTTCTCCTCCTGTAAACAAAAAATGGTTTCTAGCAATCTATATACCCTAATTATATTGAATCAAACATGATAGTCAATATTTATTTATAATAATTTTAAATAAATTATTATTACAATGAGGTAAAGAAAAAGACGAAAGAAATAAATTCTTTCGCCTTAGAGCAGAAGCTCTCTTAGAGCATCTTTGTTTTGTGTTAAATCACTTAATGTGTATTGGTCAAGAACGCGTAAATAAGCAGTGAGAGCTTCATGAAGTACGTGCTTTAATGAACAAATCGGGGAGATAATACAGCTGTTTTTCTTCGGATCAAAGCATTCAACCATGACTAAATCATCCTCTGTATAGCGGACAACCTCACCAATATTAATGCTTTCTGGGCTTTTCCCCAGCCTAATCCCACCATTTCTTCCGCGGATCGTTTCTACATAACCACGTTTTCCAAGATGGTAAATGACCTTTGTCAGGTGATTTTTCGAAATGCCATAAATATCGGCAATCTGCTGAATATTTGACAGTTCATTGTTTTCTCTCGAAGCTAAATAAATGAGTACCCTTAATGAGAAATCTGTATAATTCGTAAGTTTCATTTGGACGACCTCTAAACCTAATAGAGTTTTGTATCATCGTAACACATTTTAGACAAAAACTGTTCGAGAAAGTACTAAATGTGACAACATTTAAAACATGCATTTTAAATATTGCTTTTATAAGCTGTCATCCATTACGATAAAGATGTATTTAAAATACATCTTTTGAAAGAAGGAATAACGATGTTATCCACAGATCAAATGAATGCCATAAAACAATCAGCCCCTCTTCTAAAAGCTGAGGGAACAAAACTTGTGACTGTTTTTTATCAAAATATGATCAGACAGCACCCAGAGCTACTCAATCAGTTTAATAAAACAAATCTCATGAATGGAAGCCAGCCAGAGGCGCTTGCCGCAACACTCTATCAAGCTGCACTGCACATTGATCGCTTGGCAGACTTGTTACCTGCTGTGAAACAAATTGCCCATAAGCATGTCAGTGTCATGGTGAAAAAAGAGCAGTACCCAATCGTCGGATATCACCTTCTTGAAGCAATGAAAGAGGTATTTGGGTTATCAGAGGAAGATGACACATTGTTGGCTTGGAAGGCTGCATATGACATCATTGCGAATATATTCATCACCATTGAGGCAGAAATGATGGCTGAAAATGTGAAACAAACGGGTGGATGGGCAGATGTCAAACCGTTTATTCTGAAGAAAAAGAAACAAGAATCTCCATCACTCATTTCCTTTTATTTCGTACCAGAGGATGAATCTGAGCTACCAATGTATGAAGCTGGTCAATACATTACGGTGCAGGTAGATATGCCGGGTGAAGCCTATGTATACAGCAGACAATACAGTTTATCAGATCAATATCACCCATCTTACTATCGCATCACCGTGAAACGAGATGGCCATGTCTCCACATTCCTGCATGATGAAATGGAAGAAGGCGATATTCTTCACGTGAGTATGCCGCAGGGAATGTTCTGCTTGCAAGATGACACAAAAGAACCCGTTTATTTGATTAGTGCCGGTTCTGGTGTCACACCAATGATTGGTTTAGTGAAAACAGCGTCGCATAACAATCAGCCATTCACGATGATTCATGCAGACAGACTAGAGGATGTAACCGCTTTCGAACAAGAGTTTGAACACGTTCTCACTTCATCTCCAGAGGGGCGAATTATCCTTTGTAACGAACAATTTGAAAAGAGTGGAAAGAGTGAGCTGGTTGAGAAGGCGGCTTCCCGTATTGACCAGCCATTCCTCCAATCAGTCATTGGTGAAGGGAAAGGCCAATTTTATGTTTGCGGTTCCCCAGCATTTACACAAGAGATGATCCTTAGTTTAAAAGCGATGGACATCCCGGAAGAGAATATCCATTATGAATCGTTCGGCGGGCAGTCCATGAAAGAGATGGAAGTCGTCTAAACAACTGGTTGAACATCATGTTTTATTAAGTACGCTCATATAGTAGGGATAAGTCCGATGAGGAGGGATGGTTTCCTTGAGCGTATCTGAAAAGCGTCTTTTACAACGAGCCATTGATGAAATTACAGAAATTGCAGAAGGATTTGGTCTGGATTTTTATCCGATGAGGTATGAAATCTGTCCCGCGGAGATTATTTATACATTCGGTGCATATGGCATGCCAACACGATTTAGCCACTGGAGCTTTGGAAAGCAATTTCACAAAATGAAGCTTCATTATGATTTAGGATTAAGCAAAATTTATGAGCTTGTGATTAATTCAAATCCTTGCTATGCCTTTCTCCTTGATAACAATTCGCTTGTTCAAAATAAACTAATTGTGGCTCATGTCTTGGCACACTGCGATTTCTTTAAAAACAACTGCCGTTTCCAAAACACAAAACGAGATATGGTGGAAAGTATGTCAGCGGCAGCAGAGCGAATTAAAGAATATGAACATATCCACGGTACAAAAGAAGTCGAGTCCTTTTTAGATGCTGTATTGGCATTGCAGGAGCATATTGATCCGTCGCTTGTTCGTTCAAAATTAAGCTGGAATCTCGACGATGAAGATGAATATGAAGAGGACAAACCAAAACGTCAAACGCCATATGATGATTTGTGGGGAATGGATGAACCAAAAACACGTGAGAAAAAGAAAACGATCAAGCAATTCCCCCCAAAGCCAGAAAAAGATATTTTGCTCTTTATCGAGGCACACTCCCGGGAGCTAGAGCCTTGGCAGCGGGATGTGCTGACGATGCTGAGAGAGGAAATGCTCTATTTTTGGCCACAGCTAGAAACGAAAATCATGAATGAAGGCTGGGCATCGTATTGGCACCAGCGGATTATGCGTGAACTTGATTTAGATTCAAGTGAATCGATTGAATTTGCAAAATTAAATGCAGGTGTCGTGCAGCCATCTAAGACAGGAATCAATCCTTACTATTTAGGGCTGAAGATTTTTGAAGATATTGAAGAGCGCTACGATCATCCATGCGAGGAATTAAAAAAAGCAGGAGTGACGGAAGGGTCCGGTCGCAGCAAAATGTTTGAAGTGCGAGAAATTGAATCAGACATTTCTTTTATTCGAAATTACTTAACGAAAGACCTTGTGATGAGGGAAGATTTGTACTTGTTTCAAAAGCAGGGGAGAGACTATAAAGTCATTGATAAAGAATGGAAGGCAGTCCGTGATCAGCTAGTCAGCATGAGGGTCAATGGCGGCTTTCCGTATTTGACAGTCATCGATGGCGACTATTTAAAAAACAACGAACTCTATATTAAACATTGGTATGAAGGCATTGAGCTTGATCTCAAATACTTAGAAAAGGTGCTTCCATATTTGTATCAGCTATGGGGAAGAAGTGTGCACATCGAGTCAGTTCTTGAAGGAAAAGAAGTGATGTTTTCATACGATGGAAAAGGGGTTCATAGGAAGTATCTCACTTAATGATCAAAAAAGATGTCTACGACTAGACATCTTTTTTTGTGATTAGCACTTTATTGGTTTTTCAGCAGTTTGAAAATGTGTTTCGCTTGATCTGTATTTTCCATAAGCCCTTTTAGCTGCTCACTTGTTGGTCCATAAGCATAAAATGGTACTTCATCCCCTGTATGACCCGATGTGGTCCAGCCTGTATGAGACCTCGTATTGATGACTTTTTCGATGGCATCATCGATTTGAACAGGATCTTTTGTTTCAGCCGCCTTTTGAATAGAGGCGATTTCCTCTTTTGTGAAATCAAGGTCGATGTATTGTTGAAGCGCAGTCTCGACCGTCATACCCCCTACAATTTTGTTTGCAATGAAATCAGGTGTCTTTTTTGCTGCTTTGACAGGCTGATAATCCCAGCTGCCCGAGCCGTCTGCTCCGAAGGAAAGGCCGCCAGTTGAATGATCTGCGGTCGTGATGACTAATGTGTTTTTATCCTTTTTTGCGAAACGAATGGCTTCTTCAAATGCTTTTTCAAAATCCTTCATCTCACTCATCGCACTGACAATATCGTGGTCATGTCCAGCCCAGTCAATTTGACTGCCTTCAACCATGAGGAAAAATCCTTTTTTGTTTTTAGACAGCTGTTTGATGGCTGAGGATGTCATGTCTTGCAAGGAAGGGGTCGTTTTATCACGATCAATTGCTTTATCGAGACCACCGTCAGCAAAAATGCCTAACAATTTTTGCTGTTTGTTTTTTTGTAAGTCAGCTTTATTGGTTACGTAACGATAGCCTGCTTTTTGAAATTCTTTCGTCAAATCACGATCTTTGCGGACAAAATCGATCAGTCCTCCGCCAAGCATGACATCGACTGTATGCTGTTTGCCAATTTTCTCATCGAAGAAATCATCAGCAATGGCTGCTGTGTTTTTTCTAGACACATCGTGGGCGGCATACGCAGCAGGTGTCGCATTGGTTAATTCAGATGTGACGACGAGACCAGTAGACTTTCCTTTGCGTTTTGCTTCTTCTAATACTGTTTTTAGTTTTTTGCCATTTTTGTTTACACCAATGGCGTTGTTGTATGTCTTTTGACCAGTTGCCATGGCTGTACCAGCTGCTGCTGAATCAGTAATGTTACTTTTAGAATCATCAGGGTATGTTTTATGCATGCCAGTGAGGTAAGGGTCAAACGCTGTTTGCTTGGAAAGATCACCGTTGTGTTTAAATGAGCGGTAAGTTGAAAGGTAAGGTGTTCCCATGCCATCTCCAATGAGCACGATCACATTTTGTACGTCATTTTTTGGTTTCTTTTTAGCCTCAGCTTTGTCAGCCTGTCCAAATTCAATTCCTGAAAAAATACCAATCGATAACACAGATGCGGCTGCGATTGCAGCTATTTTCGTTTTCGAGCTTTTCAACACACTCATTCATTTTGCCTCCTCATTGTTTATGTATCGCTCTCACGTTTACAATGGTAGAGCAGAAGTGTGGATTCCAAATGACAGCACCGTAAAGTTCACTTTAAAATTGTAAAGGTCCACTTTACATAGAATGAACCAAAAAGAGAAATGAATGTATGATTTATCTATGACAAGATGCATTTGTTTTGTCATGATTGTGTAATAAAAATGAAATAAAAAGAACCCTAAAAAAAAATAATTTTTGCCGAATTAATAAGCATAATGTCGTAGGAAGTCAAGACTATTTCTTCTGGTATTCGATCCTTATAATAGAAAGTAGATAAAAATTCGGATCACGATAGATACATACAGGAGGAACAAATGAAAAAACAATTGATCACAGCTGCAAGTGCAGTTCTACTTGGGACGACATTATTTGCCGGAGCTGCCTCAGCACAATCAGTAAAGGTTCAAAAAGGTGACTCTCTTTCTGTTCTAGCGAAAAAATACAAAACAACCGTGAGTAAGATTAAATCAGACAATAAACTGAAATCTAACACGATTTATGTTGGACAAACTTTAAAAGTGAATGGTACTTCTTCAAAAAAGGTAACGAAAACATCAAAAACAACAACAAAAGTAAAAGCGTCTTCAACGACAGCCACTCATAAAGTTGTCAAAGGTGATACTTTATCTAAAATCGGCAAAAAATATGGAATGACAGTGAAAGAGCTGAAATCGTTAAATAAACTCAAAACAGATCTGATTAAAATTGGACAAAAGCTGAAAGTGAAAAAGACATCCAAAGTGAAACCAACACCTGTCAAAGAAAAAACAGTTGCTACTTCTTCTTTAAACACGTCTAAACTCGTAGCAGATGCGAAAGCACAAAACGGTACACCATATAAATGGGGTGGAACGACACCGAAAGGCTTTGATTGCAGCGGTTTTATGTGGTATATCATTAACAAACAAACAAAGATTTCAAGACAAACAACTGAAGGTTTTTGGGGATCAATGAAAAGCGTCTCAACACCTAAAGTTGGAGATTTTGTCTTCTTTACAACCTATAAATCTGGCCCATCTCACATGGGTGTCTACCTTGGGAACAACAAGTTTATCCACGCTGCTTCTGATGGTGTGACGATCAGCGATATGACTTCAAGCTATTGGAAGCCAATTTACCTTGGCGCAAAGACATTTGTAAACTAATAATGGATCTTAAGAGACTGCTTACTAGGCAGTCTCTTTTTTTGTATATCGTTTGCGCAGCTCAATCAGTCCTTTATCATAGCTCTCTATGAGTCTAAAGGCTTTTAAATAAGCAAAAGTGGAGACGAGTTATCAAAAGAATAATTTTATTTTCACTTTATAAAAATTATATCAAAAAAGTATAATTTTGTATGTTGTATAATAAATAGAAGAAGCCAAGCTATGATTTGAATAAAGATTGAAGAAAATCTACCCTGATGATTGACAAATATTTTGTTGATAATTAAGAATTTTCACTCTGTTTTGAAAAAAAGTGTTTTCATTTTTTAATTTTCATATATAATAATTTTACGCCGCTAATTTATTGCGTTAAATTAAATCTAAATATTCAGAAAATAAAGTGAATTACGAAGTGGTGGCGTCTTTAGACGGATACTAAGTTTTGGGAGTGATGGTATGAGCAATTCGTTGTTTAGAAAGAAGAGCATTTCAGAGCTAATTGCGGCAACACAAGGGGAAAAAGCGTTAAGAAAGGAATTAGGTTCATTTGACTTAACGATGCTTGGTATTGGAGCGATTATAGGTACAGGGATATTTGTACTGACAGGTACAGGCGCCGTCACAGCAGGACCAGGACTTGTTTTATCATTTGTGATTGCAGGTCTTGCATGTTTATTTGCGGCATTGTCATATGCGGAATTCGCTTCCACAGTGCCAGTATCAGGATCTGTTTATACATTTACGTACGCATCTATGGGAGAATTTTTAGCGTTTATCATTGGCTGGGATTTGATATTAGAATATATGCTAGCCGCTAGTGCCGTTTCAGCAGGCTGGTCAGGCTACTTTGTGTCGTTTTTAAATGGGATAGGGATTCATATACCGGTTGAATTAACAGCAGCACCAGGTGGTTTAAAGGGTCAAGTGACATATTTTAATCTTCCTGCATTTATTATTTTAATGATCATCACCTTCTTGCTGTACTTCGGTATTAAAGAATCAAAACGAGTCAACAACATTATGGTCATTATGAAAATTGCGGTGATTCTGCTCTTTATTTTAGTCGCTGTGAAATATGTAAAACCTGAAAACTGGACACCATTCGTTCCTTTTGGAACTTCAGGTGTGTTAAGTGCAGCAGCTCTCGTATTCTTTGCATTTATCGGATTTGATGCAGTTGCTTCTGCGGCAGAGGAAACAAAAAATCCATCCCGCAACTTGCCAAGAGGAATCATCACTTCCTTATTGATTTGTACCATGTTGTATGTGGTAGTCAGTGCCATCATGACAGGCATTGTTCCATTTATGAACTTTGAGGGAGTATCCCATCCAGTGTCTCTTGTTTTACAAGTAGCCGGTCAAAATTGGGTGGCGGGTATTGTAGATGTTGGGGCGATTTTAGGGATGACCACGGTCATGCTTGTCATGCTGTACGGCCAAACACGTGTCATGTTTGCCATGTCTCGTGATGGCTTGGTACCAAAGGTTCTTTCAAAGGTTCATCCAAAACATAAAACACCTTATATCAATACTCTTTTCTTTGGAACATTGTCAGCATTAATGGGTGGATTCATTCCGCTTGATGAGCTGGCAAGTCTAGTGAACATCGGAACACTTTCAGCTTTCATTTTGATTTCAGTTGCTGTCATTGTCATGAGAAAAACACAGCCTGATTTGCCGAGAGCATTCAGATGCCCCGCAGTCCCGTTCATTCCAATCTTGGCTATTCTATCTTGCGGACTGCTCATTTATAAGCTTGGCACCATCACATTTGTTCGTTTCTTAATCTGGCTTGCCATTGGGCTTGTTGTCTATTTCTTATATTCAAGAAAGCACTCCGAATTAAACAAAAAATAAGAGTGTACAGAAAAAGCCAGTCAAGTATGACTGGCTTTTTAGTATTAAAAACCTAATTGAAGATCGACATCAATGGAGACGATCGCATAGACACAAACGATGACAAAAATATTCAGAACGACGCCTAGGAAACCTGGTCCAGTGCGGCCTTTTTTAATGAACAGTTCAATCACACCGAATGGAACTGCGGCCATTGCAAAAGGAAGCATTTGAAACGAATAAAATGTCACATTGCTGATAATGGCGAGGTTCAGCATGAGCAGCGATAAAATAGCGGTGCCGACCGAAATCCAGCCAAACACATTATGCTCTTTAAAAATTCTTACCAATTCCATAATTCCACCTCGCTCACTTTGGCCGTTTTAATGCGTTTTGTCTTCACAAATTTCTCTATTTCTTTAGAAGGACCTGTGACAACAGAACCGTAAACCGTGACACCATTTTGATTGATATAGCGTATTCGGTTAGAGAGGTCAAGTTCAGGTCTGCCAGAGATCGTTTTTGCCCAGGATGGATGCTGGTTGACATAGGCGAGGGCATCTTTGAACTGATCAACCTCTGTTTTTGATGTGTGCTGAAGCTCTTTTAAAAATTCAGAGTCTTTCCCGGGAAAACCGATTGGACGCTGATTTCCACTTAATGAATCTTCTGTTTTGATCGCATTCCAAAGCACTTTCATATCATATTTTTTAGCAAATGAATACACGTCTTTCGGTGTGTATGCTTTGTCATAGGATACATACACTTCACTCACTGTTCCTTCAGGTAGCTTGTCTAGAGTAGTGAGTGTTTGTTTTTTAGATGTATCTGCCTGAGACGAAGGGTGCGTAAAGAAATCCTCCGTATTACGTGCGCTGTCGCCATAATAAGAGATCGTAGGCTGCTTTAATTTATCGAAAAACATTTCGATTTGTTCACTGCCGATGGCTTCTGTTTTATTGCCAATTTGTTTTTGCAGCTTAAGTTCTGTGTTCATACCAAATAGTTTGACTTGCCCTTTTAAATCCTTCATATCAATGGCGACATTCGGTTTTGTTAGGGCGACTGTTACAGCGGCCGTTTCCATAAAATGATTGCCTTTACTGTCTGCTCCGCCAACGCCGTAGTATAGATAACTACCTAGTGTACAAAGCGGTAAAATAATCAATGTAGATATAACAGCAAGCACAGAAATACGTAAATAGGACTTTCTTTTTCCGTATTGTAAAATGGCTTTTTGTTTTTCAGGACTGATGGAGAAGTCTGTCCAATCTGAGTCATTCAGTTCTTGGCTTAAGCGTTTTTCATTTTCTTCCAGCTCTTCTTCAAACGCCATCATTTCTTCCTCGTTCATCTCGCCATTATTATATTGTTCCCATCGCTTATTAAACTCTTCATTCATCATTAACACCTCTGTTATATAGTGCTTTTAGGCGCTGCCTTGCACGAAATAAAACACTTTTAAAATTTGCTTCAGTAATATTCATGACCTTGGATGCTTCTTTGTAATTTAGTTCTTTTAAATAATACAATGTCAACGCTTCCTTGTAGTTATCTGGAAGTTGCTCCAAATACATGTTGAGAACTTCTTTTATTTCAATCTGTTCAGCAGGACTTTGTACAGACGTTTGTAAAAGGCCGCCAATGAGATCATCCGATATGGTCACTTCTTTTTTATGTTTCCTGACATAATCAATAAAAGCATTTCGTGCCACCTGAAATAACCAAGGTTTCACTTTGCTATGGTCGTAGGAATGAATATGTATATAAGCACGCATAAAGGTTTCCTGCAATAAGTCCTCTGCCAAATGTTTGTCTTTTGTCATGGAGAGCAGAAACCTGTAAACATCGTTCATATACATTTGATAAATTTCATCGATCGTCACTGATTTTTCTCCCCTCTATGTTATACACGCATAAGAAAGGCATAAAGTTGCACGAAACTTCTCATAGGCCGTACATTACTCATCTCTTTCGCCGAATCAAAATCATTTCTCCTTATCATAGCGAAATTTGCATCATTTATAAAGTGTTTTCAATAGAACAAATCAGGAAAAAAACTCAAAAAACGACAATTTTGGACACATTTCTTCCTCTATTCTCTCCTAAAAACACATACTTGAATACAGAAGGAGCGGTCATCTTAAGTGAAAAGATGATTTTAGTGAACCGTCTCTATTTTATCAACAGGAGAAAATTTTTAGTACCAGGTAATAAAAAATTTGTTATAATAGAAACAAATCCTTCATTCTTCAAACAAAGGAAGTGCACTATGTATAAATTTTCAGGCTATACCGTCAAAGCATTTTTTGCTCTCCGAGGCGGAATCAAAGTATATCAAAAAGAGAATCTGCCAACAGACCGGGGGTTTGTCATTGCTTGTACGCATGAGGGTTTTGTGGATGTTCTTGCATTAGGCGCAGGAATTCTTCCGTTTGAGATCCACTACATGGCGAAAAAAGAATTGTTTGCAAATAAATGGATCGGCGGATTTTTAAAGAAGATTCATGCTTTTCCAGTTGATCGAGAGAATCCTGGGCCAAGCAGTATTAAAACGCCCATTAAATTATTAAAAGAGGGGAAAATCGTTGGAATTTTTCCAAGCGGAACACGTACAACAGAAGATGTTCCTTTAAAAAGAGGGGCCGTTACGATTGCGCAGCTCGGCAAATCACCAATCGTTCCAGCAGCGTACAAAGGACCTTCTAATGCAAAAAGCCTTTTTAAGAAGGGGAAAATGCGCTTAATTATTGGTGAACCGATTGAGCTGTCTGAATTTGATCATCTGCCGCCAAAAGAAAGATTAGGTGCGATGACAGAAGTATTAAACACAAGAATCAAAGAACTTGAAGCTAAGTTAATCGAAAAGGGATAAAGAAAACGACCACTTGCTAAGGCAAGGGTCGTTTTTTTCTTAAGAAGCGCCTTCTTCAGCTGCTTCTAATAGTTGTTCGTTTAGTTTTTTGACTTCGATGTATGCCACATGGTGTCCATCGACTTCATTAATGATAAATTCATAGCCTTGTTCACGAATCGCGTCATTTTTCTCGACTTCATATTTTTGTGTAAGGAACCAGCCGCCGATTGTGTCGACTTCTTCGTTATCAAGCTGAATACCTAGTAGCAGGTTAACTTGATCTACAAGGACCTTTCCATCAAAGATGTAGTGGTCTTCTCCCAATTTACGCACTTCGTTGATTTCATCAATATCGAATTCATCACGAATCTCACCGACGATTTCTTCAAGGATGTCTTCAACTGTTACAAGTCCTGCTGTACCGCCATATTCATCTGATAAAATGGCCATGTGTACTCGCTCACGCTGCATTTTAAGCAGTAGATCATGAACAGGAACCGTTTCAATTACATGAATAATTGGGTTTACAAAATGTTCGATCGTATCACTTGTGGAACATTCACCACTAATACATGCAGTGAGTACTTCTTTAATATTCACAACACCGATGATGTTGTCTTTATCGCCATCTTCAATTGGATAACGTGTATATTTCTCGACCTTGGTCACTTTCAGCATTTCCTCAATCGTAATATCATGCGGGAAGCTGACAACTTCGGTACGAGGAATCATAATTTCTTTCGCCAGACGGTCATCAAATTCAAAAATTTTATTCACATATTTGAATTCAGACTGGTTAATCTCGCCGCTCTTATAGCTCTCAGATAAAATAATCCGCAATTCTTCTTCAGAGTGCGCCATGTCATGCTCAGAAACTTGCTGAAGACCAAATGCTTTCGTTAATAAACGAGCAGATCCATTTAACACCCAAATGAACGGAAACATCACTTTATAAAATATCATAAGCGGTCTAGCAAATAGAAGGGACACTTGCTCAGCCTTTTGAATGGCGAGTGTTTTTGGGGCAAGCTCTCCAACCACGACGTGTAAAAACGTCATAATACTAAACGCAATAATAAAAGTGACAATATGACTGGCTGATTGAGGAATCGACAGCTCTACAAATAGTGGAGCAAGCATATGCGCAATTGTTTCTTCCCCTAACCAACCAATCCCAAGGGCGGTAATGGTAATACCGAGCTGACAGGCCGACAGATACTCATCAAGGTGAGTCGTGACGTGCTTGACAGCAACTGCTGTTTTATTACCTTCTGCAATTAATTGATCAATTCTTGAGCTTCTTAAGCGAATGATCGCAAACTCCGATGCAACGAAAAACGCGGTTAAAGCTATAAGTAAAGCAACTATGAGTAAATTCACTATGTCCAATTAAGGCCTTCGTTCTGACTTTGAGAACGAAGGTAACACCTCCTGTTTAGTAAAAATTTTAACTTAACAGCAGTAAAAATGATTGGACAGCCGTCATTTTTTCAGGAGTAAGCTGCTCTTTTAGTTTTTCACGTTGTTCTGGCTGAAGCTGCTTACAACGTGCCAAAATGCGGTCCATATGCTCATTCATCCGATCGATATCAGAGGTTAAATGGACAAGTTCGTCATGTTCTTCCTTTTGAGAAGGGAATTGTTCATCTAATCTGGATTTGATGTCAGAAAGAGCCAATCTCTGCTGTTTGCAAAGAACGATTAATTGTAATCGTTTTAAAGCATGTTCATCGTAATAACGATAATTAGAGCAAGATCTAACAGGCGCAAGCAACCCTAGATTCGTATAATAATCTACAGTTCGTTTCGTCACCTGTGCAATCTGTGCTAGTTCACCAATACGATACTTTTTCTCAGCCCCATCTGAACATCTCCTCCTAACCGTCACGTTATAGTTTATGAAAATAGTTTAATATAATTCGAGTCTGAAATACAAGATAATTGTTCAGATTTCCTGCCAATATGAAGAAACAAAGGGCATTTCCATCAATTTAGGTTGTCATCTCTAAAATACTGTAGCGATACAGGAATTTTCAGATTATTTATGGTAAGATAAAATGAATACCGTTTCATATATATGTAGAGAGACGGATTTTACGTGAACCGGAGGTGGTTAAGTGGGGCCCTCAAAGTAGTCTTATTTAATCAGTTAACCGTTTTGCAAAAGACAACATCATCAATCAGGAGGTGACTCCTTGTTCTTCTAAGAAAGAGCAAGGTTAAATGGACGATATTGTTAATCTGAGTATAGTCGGAGTTTTGATTGCTTTAACAGCTTTCTTTGTTGCATCTGAATTTGCCATTGTAAAGGTGAGAAGTTCAAGAATTAATCAGCTTGTTGCCGAAGGGTCCAAAAAGGCTATCATGGCGAAAAAGGTGACATCAAGGCTAGATGAATATTTGTCAGCCTGCCAGCTTGGTATTACAGTGACATCCCTTGGTTTAGGGTGGATCGGTAAACCGGCAGTAAAAGAACTTTTAGTTCGAGGTTTCGGTTTGACAAACATTCCTGATTCAGCAATCAGCCTGATCTCAGCAACACTTGCGTTCTCTATTATTACCTTTTTGCATGTAGTTGTTGGCGAGCTTGCACCAAAAACACTTGCCATACAAAAGGCAGAAAAAATGACGCTTTGGCTGTCAGGACCGCTGCATGCATTTTATATCCTTATGTACCCTTTCATTTATGTGTTGAACGGGTCAGCCCGTGTACTAACGAAAATGATGGGCATCGATATGGGGTCTGAAAAAGAACATTCCCATTCCGAAGAGGAATTAAAGATTTTATTATCTGAAAGCTTAAAAAATGGGGAAATCAACTCATCAGAGTATAATTATATGAACAAGATATTCGATTTTGATAATCGAATCGCAAGAGAAATTATGATACCGCGAAGAGAAATTTGTGCGATTCCAGAAGATATGCCGTTAGACGAAATACTGGTGATCATGACAAAGGAAAAGTACACACGCTTCCCAGTGTTTTCAGGGGATAAAGACCATGTCATTGGCATGCTCAACAAAAAGCAGCTCTTTGCAGATATTGTGTATCAAGGAGAAAAAGATCAACTGAAGCTTCAAGATTATATTTATCCAGTGATTGAAGTGATTGACACGATTCCAATTCAAGAGCTTCTCGTCAAGATGCAGCGCGATCGAATGCATATGGCGATTTTAACGGATGAATATGGCGGGACATCTGGACTTGTCACAACGGAGGATATTTTAGAAGAGATTGTTGGAGACATTCGAGATGAATTCGATGAAGATGAGCAGCCGGTCATTCAAAAGAGAGCGGAGCATCATTATATATTAGATGGAAAAGTGAGATTAGAGGAAGTTCAAGATTTGATCGAAATGTCATATCATGATGAAGAAATTGATACGATAGGCGGGCTAATCTTAAATGAGAACATTGATATCCGAGAAGGACAATCCATTTATCTTGATGATATTCGGATGAAGGTCTTGGAGATGGATGGACGCTATGTGAAAAAGATCGACCTGAAAAAAGGCGTCACATCATCAGAAAAAGAAAATACACGAACAGGGCTTGATATAAAAGAGCCACTGTTAGTAAATGAAATGACCTTGAGCGAAAAATAAGCTCAAGGTTTTTTTAGGTATTTAGCCTCTTTTATAAGAATGTATGTTCGTATATAATAAGAACAAACGTTCGTAAAAGGGGGATGGACATGCTCTGGTATGAAACAGCAAGTATCGCGGAGAAAAAAACCTCAATGAAACGTATTGAGTTTCATTTAAAAAATTTCAAGAACTATCAAGCAGCCATTTTAAATATTGAAAGACAGCTTGAAAAGCGAAGTTCTCTCCAACATCATCATATGGCACGTCAAAAATTAGAAGAGCAGAAAAGTCAGTATGAACTGATTGTTGCTTGTATTGAAACGGCTTTAAAAGAATTGGATGAGATAGAGCAGCAGCTCATTGATTATAAGTATTTTCGAGATTGGCGCATGGCAAAATGTGCAATCGAAATCGGCTATAGTGAGAAGACACTATTTTTAATGAAGCGCCAGCTGATGGATCAACTGCTCATCAGCCTAGCTGCCATCACAGATATTTAAAACAGAAGTTGTCCTATTTGATAAAACACCGCAAAAAGGCATAAAGAGCCGATAATTGTTACAAGTAAATAGGCAGCAAGCTTTCCTATTTGACGCTGCATCAGCATCGTCGCAGATTCTACACTAAACGTAGAGAATGTGGTAAAGCCGCCAAAAAAACCGGTTCCTATGATCACTAGCAGTGGATGATTGGACGTTACAGCGCCTGTGAGAAAACCTAAACCGGCTGCACCTAATAAATTAATGAAAATAATACTGTACGGGAAAAGGGCATGGGATGGAGTTTTCTGGATTGTTTGGCTGATGAAGAAACGACATGCACTGCCGATTCCTCCAGCTACAGCTGTATAAAAAACAATCATTTATCTGCTTCCTTTCTGCTGCTTATTTTGATGAAAGAGCCGTTCTGCAAGGATCAGGCCAGCTAAAGCAGCGGCTACTCCAGCAATGACTGAGAGCAGGATGTACATCATACTTAAATTGAACTGCCCTGCCTGTAACAGAAGAACTGTCTCTTTAGAAAAGGTGGACATGGTCGTAAACCCGCCGCAAAACCCTGTTCCAATCAAAGCAGCAAGATATTTTTTCCCTTTCTGAAATAGAAAGTATCCTGTCGCAAAACCAAGAAGTAGGCTGCCGGAAATGTTTTCAATCATCGTTGCATAGGGGAATGTCTGGCTGATGACAGTTTGGCTTAGTTCATATCTGCAAAGTGTACCAATCAATCCACCGATAAAAACGGCGAAATAAGTTTTCATCTGCATCATTTCTCCTTTTGAAAAAATAGCGGGTTATCCGTTACCACACCATCAATTGGGTGTTTTTTGATTCGATCCGCTGTTTTTTGATCTTTTACAGTCCATATGAATACTGCCATTCCGAATGAATGAATACGATCTATCCACCATTTATTGATCATCGTTTTCTTCATATTAAGACAATTTGCAAACGAGCTGTATGTCGTTAACTTTCGTTTCGTTAGTTTAAATGCATCAGGCTTTATAATCAAAGCTGTGCGAAGAGAAGGGGCGAATGCTTTGATTCTTTGCAGTGCATGAACATCAAAAGATTGAATCATGATATGACGAGAATAGGCAAACCGATTGATGATGCGGGCAACTGCCTTTTCGATTCCTATCTGCCGTTTTGGGTGTTTGATCTCGATCAATATTCCAATCCGCTGACTGTATCTTTCAAGAATTTCTTGTAATGTTGGAATTCGTTCATTCGTATACTGTTGGTCAAACCAGCTTCCTGCGTCCAGTTTTTTCAACTGATCAAGTGTATAGCTTTTGACTAATCCGTTTCCGTTCGTCGTTCGATCAACGGTATCATCATGGATGACGACGACGTGCTGATCCATTGTCATTTGTACGTCTAATTCAATATAATCTGCTCCTTGCTCGACAGCTACATCAAACGCAGCGATTGTATTTTCTGGGGCGGCGCTTGATGACCCTCTATGTGCGATAATATACACTTGCTCCAGCTCCCTGACATAAGTTCTGGTCTTATCATATCAAATGCTTTGGTGGTTTTCCTTCTTTACTATATGGAGAAGAAGAGCGCCGTATTATCATGGAACCTCATGTACCGAAAAAGCTTGATGTATCATTTTGAAAAGTTACAGGAATAGAGCAAGCTTTGATTGAGTAAACCTGAATTACATCAATTTTTCTTCGATCAATTTTGTCCAAATCGTCAGCGTTCGTCAAAATATTAGTGCTTTCGTCATGTTGACTGAAAATTCTGATGTTTTATAATGATGAAAAGGAGGCGAGATGATTGGGTAAAGGGAGAATTAGAGTGGAAGAACGTATTAAGGCCGAAACGGATGCTGAAATGTTTAAAGCGACTCTCCTTGATCAGGCTCAGAAGAAAAAGTAGTTTGCTGCCCGTCGATATGTCTCAAGCCAAAATTTCATAATTGAACATCATGCCTCGGGATAGGTCCCGAGGCTTTTTATATAGAGGTCAGACATTTAAGAGAGGACATAAACGAAGGTTATATTATAAACTAGAGAGGATTGTTTTAAAGGAGAGAGACAGAGATGTTTACACAAAAATGGATGGATACATATTTTACAGTCGATATTGCGATCCAAATAGGCATTAGCCTTTGTATTTTATTGCTTTTTTTATTACTTCGAAAAGTATTTACGAAATACTTGTTTCACCTGCTCTTTAAACTGACAAACCGGTCTAAAACCGAAGTCATTAACCAAATTGTCGTGGCGTTTGAAAAACCTGCGAGGCTGTTTTTTGTGGCACTAGGTTTATATTTTGCGTTAAGACAAGCCCCATACTTTGAGCACCATATGGATGTCATTGTCAAATTGTATAGATCCTCTATTATTTTGATGCTGACGTGGGGACTGTGTAATCTAACCGCAGCTTCTTCTTTCTTATTTCAAAAAGTGAATTCAAAATTTGAATTAGAAATGGATGATATTTTAGCGCCATTTTTATCAAAGGTTCTTCGTTTTATTATTATTGCACTGAGTATTAGCGTCATTGCACAAGAGTTTAATTATGATGTGAACGGACTTGTGGCAGGGCTTGGTCTAGGTGGTCTTGCTTTTGCGCTCGCTGCGCAGGATACAGTGGCGAACTTTTTTGGAGGAATTGTGATTATTACAGAGAAGCCTTTTACAATGGGCGATTTTGTAGAGACTCCAAGTGTACTTGGGACTGTAGAGGACATTACCTTCCGAAGCACAAAATTTAGAACACCTGCTGAAGCTGTGGTGACCGTGCCAAATTCGACCCTTTCAAAGGAGCCAATCACAAATTGGACGAGAATGAATAAACGTCAAATTACGTTCTCCGTTCGCGTATCGTACAATACACCGAAGGAAAACATTGATAAGTGCATCAAACGTCTGAAGCAAATGCTTTATGAGCATGATGGGGTTCATAAGGAAACGATTATGGTGAATTTCGATGTGCTGGCAGACAGCTATTTAAACTTATTCTTTAACTTTTATACAAACACAACGGCTTGGTCTGAAAACCTGGATATTAAGCAGGATATTAATTATCGCATTATTGATATTTTCCATGAAGAAGGGGTAGAATTTGCTTTCCCTGGACAGACCATTTATATGAAACAAAAAGGTGAGAAACAGCTCGGTGAATAAAGGAGGAATGGTGGTTGGATCAAACAAAAGTGGCAGCGCTAAGAGAGAGATTATCAAAGGCCTCACATATTACAGTCCTTTCAGGTGCTGGGATGAGCACAGAATCGGGAATTCCCGATTTTAGATCAACGGGTGGACTATGGACAGAAGATACTTCTCGCATGGAGGCAATGAGCCGGTCTTACTTTTTATCACATCCTCATCAATTTTGGCCGAAATTCAAAGAATTGTTTCAAATGAAGATGAGTGGAGAGTACGAGCCAAACGCTGGACATGCTTTTTTAGCCAATTTAGAAAAGCAAGGAAAACGCGTGGATATTTTCACGCAAAATATCGATGGTCTGCATAAAAAAGCGGGAAGCCAGCATGTGTATGAACTGCATGGTTCCATTCAAACAGCTACATGTCCATCATGCGGGTCAACATACGAACTGCCTTATTTATTACAAGAAGAGGTACCGGTTTGTGAGCGGATTTCATCAGACGGCCGCACATGTGGACGAGTACTTAAAACAGATGTTGTCCTTTTTGGAGACATGGTGAAGCACTTTGATCAAGTGGAGAAATCGCTCCAGCAAACGGACATGCTGCTCGTCATGGGAACTTCCTTAGAAGTGGCACCAGCACGATATATTCCAGAAGATGCTGCTCATCATCCTTCCATCTTTAAGGTCATGATGAATTTAAGTGAAACGGAATTCGATCCGCTGTTTGATCTTGTCTTTCACGAACGAATTGGCGAGCTTGTGAATGCTTTATAAATCATAAAAAACCCGCATCCAACAGGTGCGGGTTTTCTTTATTGCTGTAGTGGCTTCATTGTTTCATCAAGGACTTCAAACGTGTAGCCCTTCGCCTTTAATTGTGTGATCAGACTGTTTAAGTATTTTGCGGTAGCTGGTTGATCATGCATTAAGATGATTTTTGGCTCTTTCGGGTACTTGGTTTCAAGCACTTGCAGCTGATTTAATACTTCTGGTACATATTTTGAGCTTTTATATTTCCAGTCAAGACTGTCAATGGTCCAGTCCCAGTATACAAAGCCTTTTTGTTTTAAACGTGTTTTTTGCTGGTCTGTTAAGTTTGGAGAACTGCCATAAGGTGTTCTCACAAGATGTGTATATTCACCAGTAACAGAAGCCAATATACGTTGATCTTCTTTCATCTCATTTACAGGAGAATCACTTTTTTGATAAAAGCGTTTCACATCATGCGTGATGCCATGAAGTCCTAATTGATGACCTTCTTGATGAAGTCTTTTCACAGCTGTTGGGTGTTCTTTGATTTGCGGCCCGAGCATAAAGAATGTGGCCTTCACTTGCTGTGATTTTAGCACATCTAACAGCTGATTTGATGTAGCAGAAGGGCCATCATCAAAGGTCAAAAAGATCGTTTGATCCGTTACATGTTTGTTTGGATTGATCTTAAAATGTGCATCTAATGTTTTTGGCGAATCATCTTTTGCTTTCAGACTTGTACTTGTGTCTCGAAATGGACTGCTCGCAGACACTTCATTCGGTTGATCTGCTGCCTGCATATTGGTTTTAGATATATCCCAAATGAAAAAAAGGATCAATGTCAGAATGACTAGACCAATTGCCTTTGAGAGCAGCATCGTGTTTGAAGGTGTCTGTTTTTTCGTAACCCGTTGCATTACAATCGCTCCAATAAATCAGTAGTTTGTGTCGAATCACGTAGTGGATTCTGTCTTTTTTCGCTGTTTTTTGTCGTGCTCATATGGAGTAAGTATACAGGAAAAAAGAGCCTATGAATATAGAAGATGCTAAAAAATTGGAATCTTTTTGGTTATGAATCTATATTTGTTACAATAGAAGGTTATCCAGTCAAATGGATATGAAATAATTCTGAATAATCATTGAAACGTTTACATTTATCCGCTAAGATAGCATCAGATTCAACCATTAAGCAAAGCGAAGGGGAGATTCCATATGAAAGTATTGTACAATGGGGATTTTATTGAAAAAAAAGATGCACATGTTGATATTGAAGACAGAGGCTATCAATTTGGCGACGGAGTCTATGAGGTCATCCGCGTATATAATGGAACTTTGTTTACATTAAAAGAGCATACTGAGCGTCTATTCAAGAGTGCAAAGGAAATCGGCATTCATCTGCAAGGTACAGTATCCGATATGGAAGAGAATTTGAAGAAGCTAGTCGCAGATAATCAAGTGATTGATGGTGGCGTGTATATTCAAGTCACGCGAGGCGTCGCACCTCGTAAACATCAATATGGTGCACTTACCCCTCAGATTACGGCATATACATTTCAAGTGAAAAAGCCTATTCAAGAGCAGACAGCTGGTGCGAAAGCTCTATTGTCTGAAGATCTTCGCTGGTTAAGATGTGATATTAAAAGCTTAAACCTTTTATATAACGTCATGGAAAAGCAGAAAGCGTCTGAAGCTGGTGCGTTTGAAGCGATTTTAATAAGAGACGGCTTTGTGACAGAGGGAACGTCCTCGAATGTGTATGCCGTCATTGACGGTGTCATTCGTACACACCCAGCAAATAACCTGATTTTAAACGGCATTACACGTAGAAAGCTGCTAGAGGTTTGTCAGGAAGAAGGATGTCGTGTGGAAGAAACCCGCATGAGTAAAGACGAACTTTTGCATGCGCAGGAAATTTTCATTAGTTCAACGACAGCTGAAGTGATTCCAATTGTAGAGATAGATGGTCAGCCAGTTGGGGAAGGTGTTCCAGGGGAGATCACGAAGCGTGTACAGGAAGGGTTCCAGAAAAAAATTAAGCATGAAAGCGAAGCATCTATTTCTTCGTAAAAGGAAAAAGGCTGTAAACCAATGTTTACAGCCTTTCAGCGTGTAGCCAAACCCTCGCATTCTTTGTCAGTCCTGCGTGCTGGTGCTCACGAATGTCAAATTCGCTCCGCGCCAGTACTCGTCCTTCCTAGGGCTGCAGAGGTTTTCTATCACGCTGAAAAGAAGACAAAGGGCTAAAATAAAGTTCATTTTAGCCTTTTGTGATGACATTTATTTCACGATCAGTACAGGTATATCTGATTTGGACGATAACTTTTCACTCACACTGCCAAAGAGCATTTTTTTCAATCTGCTTTGGTCACGTGCTCCCATGACGATGAGGTCTGCTGAAATCTCTTCAGCGTATTCGATAATCGCTTCTGCAGGCTCCCCTTCAACAATTTCAATCGCAGCTTCAAACTGCTCTTCATTTAACAGCATTCTTGCTTCTGCAACGACCTCTTCTGTATGGTCTTCAAAAATCAAGGGACTTTGCTGTTCATCATGAGGTACATACACAGGGGGTGTTTGAAGGTCTGCCATGCCGCCTCCGATATAAGCGCCGCCAGTCATTGGGCGAGGTGCATCAAACACCTGTCTGCTGGATTTCCCATCATGAGCGTAGGCAATGGTCAGCTTGGCATGCAACGTTTTGGCTAAAGCGATTGCCTTCTTTAATGCTTTCTTACTGTCTTCATGTCCATCAAACGCAACGACCATCCGATCAGCTTGAAACAATGTCCTCATTCCTTTCAAAAGGAGTCTATACGTTCATGGTATACCCGTTATGAGAAAAAGATACACATGAAAACGATTGTGTTTTTGTTAGAAAATTTCATTTATTGAAAAATATTTATTGACAAAATGGTGACAGCCACTATAAGATAAAAAAAGATTCAAGAGCCAAAAGGAGGAAATGTCATGTGCAACATCATTGGAAGAATGAAATCAAACTGCATGAATGGGTTGATTCACGTGACAATTACACCTTCATTGGTCATTGAAAAGGGACTCGTATGTTCCAATTGATCGGATGAATCAAGGCGTATGTTGCGTATTTGTCAACATGCGCCTTTTTATCATGTATAAAAGAGGCGTACCAGTCAGCTGGTTGCCTCTTTTTTTGTTGTATACATTTCGTATATCGAAATAATGGAATGCATCAACAACTAAATGAAGAGGAGTGAAAGCATGTGAACATGCCAAAGGCAAGACAAATGACAAAAGCTCAAAAAACGAAACAAGGTGACAATCAGGAAAATATAGAAAGCGGCTAGCTTTAAAAGGAGAGACAAACATGTTTTCAGTATTTGTGAAATTAGGCTGGTTCTTTAAACAAGAGTGGAGGCGCTATACAATCGCCATTACGCTGCTACTCATTGTGAATGTGCTTGAAATGCTGCCACCGAGGTATCTAGGTCAAGCAGTTGATGACATTCGGTCTGGTCAATTTACAACATCCAGTATCTTATTTTACGTAACCATTTTTTGCTTACTTGGTGTCAGTGTCTATGCGCTCACCTACTTTTGGATGTATCAGTTATTTGGCGGCGCAAATGTCATGGAGCGTGTGATGCGCGGAAAATTAATGCGCCACTTACTTAAGATGACACCCACCTTTTATGAAAAGAAAAAAACCGGAAATTTAATGGCGTTAGGTACAAATGATTTGAATGCTGTGGCTTTAACAACAGGCTTTGGCGTTTTAACATTAGTCGATTCCACTGCTTACATGCTGATGATCTTTTTTACGATGGGACTGACGATCAGCTGGAAATTAACTTTAATGGCCATTATTCCAATGCCACTGATGGCGATTTTGATAGCGTTTTATGGCAGTAAAATTCATGAACGCTTTACAGTCGCTCAAGATGCATTTGGTGATATGAATGATCGTGTATTAGAATCAGTTGCCGGCGTTCGGGTGATTCGGTCTTTTGTACAGGAAAAACAAGATGTGAATCGCTTTCGAGAAATGACAGATGATGTCTTTCAAAAAAATATGAGAGTGGCGATCATTGATTCATTGTTTGAGCCGACGGTGAAATTGCTTGTGGGGATCAGTTATTTAATCGGTATCGGTTACGGCGCATATCTTGTGTTCCAAAGTGATTTAACCATTGGTGAGCTTGTCGCATTTAACGTCTATCTGGGGATGATGATCTGGCCAATGTTTGCCATTGGTGAATTGATTAATATCATGCAAAGAGGAAATGCCTCATTAGACCGGTTGAATCATACACTCAGTTATCAACCGGATGTAACTGACGCAGCCAAGCCAAAAAGATTACAAGAGCCTGGCGATATTCAATTTGAACATGTGACATTTAGGTATCCAACTTCTTCTAAAGATAATCTAACGGATGTCTCCTTTACTGTACGAAAAGGGCAAACGATTGGTATTACAGGAAAAACGGGAAGCGGAAAAACAACGATTGTCAAACAGCTTCTTCGTCAGTATCCGACAGGTGATGGAAAGATCTTGTTTTCAGGTGTTCCAATTGATGACATTGAATTGGATCAACTGTTCCAATGGATTGGCTATGTTCCGCAAGATCATGTCCTTTTCTCAAAAAGTGTAGAAGAGAATATGCGTTTCGGTCATAGAGACGCGAAAGAAGCTGAATTAGCACAAGCGATTAAAGATGCTTACTTTGAAAAGGATTTACGCCTTTTACCAGAAGGCTTGGAAACCATGGTTGGAGAAAAGGGAGTGGCGCTGTCAGGAGGACAGAAGCAGCGGATTTCCATTGCACGTGCATTATTAATTGATCCAGACATTTTGATTTTGGATGACTCGTTATCTGCAGTTGATGCAAAAACAGAAACGGCTATTTTAGAGAATTTAAGACAAAATCGTCATGGAAAAACGACATTTATTACAACCCACCGTCTATCAGCTGTTGAGCATGCGGATCTCATTCTTGTCATGGAAGAAGGGCGTATTGTTCAAAAGGGAACCCATCAAGCGCTTATTCAGCAAGATGGCTGGTATAAAGAGCAATTTCTGCGTCAGCAGCTGACAAATCAGCTGGAAGGAGGGGATGAGGCATGACAACAGGGAGAAGACTTCTTGCCTATGCACTCCTATATAAAAAAGTATTGTCTGTTGCTTTGATCTTTCTGATCATTGCAGTTGGTGCTGAGTTGACAGGACCTTTCATTGGGAAAAAAATGATTGATGATCATATTTTAGGTGTAGAAAAACCGTATGTTGAGGTAGATGAAAAAACAGATAAAACGGTTTATTACCAGGGAAATAACTATATAAGAAGTGACCGGCTACAGAATCAAAATGAAGCTGGAAAGCAAATCAATGTCGTGCAAGTCGGATTTGGGTACTATTTTGTGAATGAACCGATTCGATTTGACGGGAGCCGGACAATAGAAGGGGATCAGCTCACCATTGAAAATGGGAGCGAGCGTGAGACGTATCAGGTACAGCGCTTATCCAAAGAGGAAATCTTCGCTTTTTATCAGCCGGAAATCAGTGGTTTGGTGCAGCTTGTTCTATTTTATTTTGGGATGCTCGTCATTGCGATTTTCTTTCAATATGGGCAGCACTATTTACTCCAGCGTATTGCAAATCGCATTATTCAAAAAATGCGAGTGGACGTATTTGAACATATCCAAACGCTTCCGATTCGGTATTTTGATAATTTACCGGCTGGAAAGGTTGTCGCGCGGATTACGAATGACACAGAAACCATTCGTGATTTATATGTAACAGTACTCGCTAATTTCGTCACAAGTGCCATTTACATGGTTGGAATTTATATCGCCATGTTCTTATTAAATGTGAAGCTGGCGCTCATTTGTTTAGTGGCTGTTCCGATTATTTTCCTATGGTCGATGACTTACCGAAAGTTTGCGTCGGTTTACAATCATCGCATTCGATCCATCATCAGTGAAATTAATGCCAAGCTAAATGAAGCTATTCAAGGAATGACGATTATTCAAGCATTTCGACATGAACAAGCAACGAAAGAAGAATTTGATGAGCTGAATAACAATCACTTTCGATATCAGCGAAAGATGCTTCATTTAAATTCACTGCTTTCACATAACCTGGTGAATCTGCTTCGGAACTTAGCATATGTCGCACTCATTTGGTATTTTGGCGGCGCGTCCTTAAGTGCGACGGGCATTGTGTCGATTGGGGTGCTCTATGCATTTGTCGATTATTTAAATCGTTTGTTCCAGCCGATTACAGGCATTGTGAATCAATTTTCTAGATTAGAATTAGCAAGGGTTTCATCTGAACGGGTCTTTCGATTATTAGATGAGCCAGGTACTGAAGTGGAAGAACCAGTTCAGAAGAAACTAGAGGGACACGTTCAATTTCAGGATGTTACCTTCGCGTATAATGAAGGGAAAAATGTATTAAAGAACATCACCTTTGAGGCGAAAAAAGGTCAGACGGTGGCACTTGTTGGACATACCGGTTCTGGGAAAAGTTCGATCATGAATTTGCTACTACGTTTTTATGATATTCAGCATGGGGACATCCTCATTGATGGAAAAAGCATCTATGATCAGTCGCGCCAAACGTTGCGTAAACAAATGGGCATTGTACTTCAAGATCCTTATTTATTTTCTGGAACGATCGCATCCAATGTCAGTTTAGGAAATGAAGACATTAAAAGAGAAACGATTGAAACATCGTTAAAGCAAGTGGGCGCAGCAGAACTATTAAAGCATTTGCCTGAAGGTTTTGATGAACCAGTTGTTGAAAAGGGGAGTACTCTTTCCTCTGGGGAGCGTCAATTGATTTCATTTGCCCGTGCACTGGCATACGATCCAGCGATCTTAATTCTAGATGAAGCGACGGCTAACATCGATACAGAAACAGAAGCCATCATTCAACGGGCACTAGATGTCGTCAAAGAAGGCCGAACCACTTTTGTCATTGCACACCGATTATCTACTATTAAGAAAGCTGACATGATTTTGGTGTTAGAAAAGGGTGAGATTGTCGAGCGCGGCAGCCACGAAGAGCTCATGGAGCAAGGCGGACTGTATGCGCAAATGTACGAATTACAAAAGGGAGCTGTGACGAGCAGCTAATGAAGTATTTTAATATAGAAAGCCTCTTTCAACTGAAAGAGGCTTTTCTCAGTGGTGAAACTCAAGTAACTTTAATATTAATAGGAAGATATATTTTTGTAATTATGAATCAATATCACATATGTGAAATAAGATATGTAAAATGGTTAATTAATGAATTTTTATACATATTTTTTAGTTTTTTTATCCAAAAATATATGATTTTCTCTTATTTGTGATATTATATTCTTGTATCAAAAAACAGGAGGATTGAATATGAAGAGTAAAAAAAGGTTATTTAAGAACGTCATCTTGATTGCTGCAACAACATTAATTATTTCTGGATTTAGTGAAATTACATCATCTGCATCAGCAGCTGAACAAAAAGTACCAAAGAAACAAGTAGTCGAGACAAAAACTGATTTATCATCACAAATTCAATCATTTAAGACTGCTAATCAGGTTGGACAAGTTCATGCTTTAGGTAATATTGATTCTTCAGAATATGCTGCAAGGGTTACTCTTAATTTAAGCCAAGTTAGAAAAATGACATCTGCTCAGCGTAATATTTTTGATAAAGGATTTAATAAAAAAGATTACAGCAAGCTAAAAGATGCACTAGGCACAAGTGCGACTGTACTTGGATTGGTATTTGTAACTAGTACACCTGCAGGAGTAGTTGCGGGAGTGTCTGGTTTAATAACTACCTTAGCTCCTAGTGCTCGAGGTACTCTTAAGAATATGGTTTATAATGGATATTGGCAAATGGGGTATTTAGAAGACTTTTTAACTAAGAATAAAAAATACGATCTTATAGATGTTCAATTGCCTTTCATTGAGTACAAAGTAAAAGGAAAAAGAATTAGATTTGTTACAGGAAAAGGTGTAGTAAAAAGAGTTCATTCAAAATCAGGCTGGATTACTCTTTAATTGATTTTTTGAAATATTCAATTTAATTTATTTTTATACTCATATTAAAAAGTCGAGGTGATTTTCACCTCGGCTTTTTGAATTTCTCTGGCTACATTGGGTGTGTTTCCATCAATAAGCGATACCGACGCGTTGATGCACAAATTCCTTTGAGTTTAACTGCTGATACAAAAAGTGTGCGGTATCTTCAACTGAAATTTTCTGTCCATCTATAGGGAGAAAATTCTTTTCATAGCGATATGACCGTGTCACTTCTCCATCTGGTAAATAGGTTGGGCAAATGATTGTCCAATCTAGTTCAGTTGATTGAAGAATTTCAAATGCTTTGGCATGTTCTTTAGCAGCTCGGGAAGTGGTTCGCCTTGATTCATTTGTTTCAAAGCGGTAAAGCTCAGGCTGCTGCCTTGCTTTTAAAATCCCTGCAGTGCCAATCGTTATAATTCTTGATGTTCCTGTTTGCTTCATGGCTTGTACGATATGCTCCATTGAAACAGATAAAGTATCATCACCATCTGTTGATAGACAGCTCACGACAATATCTGATCCTTTAATCGTTTCAAGCACATCCTCTTGATTTCTGGAATTGCCGGTGACTTGAAACATACCCGCAAGCATTTCTTCCCGGTTTGTCCGAATTAACGAGCGAACCATGTAACGATCATCTTCTTTTACGAAACGAAGAAATGCTTGTCCTACACGTCCATGAGCACCGAAAAGAGCTATTTTCATCTGATCGATCCCTCCACTACATACTATAAGTGAAAAGAACTTAAAATGGTACAGTTTTATGTCATGCTTTTTTTATAAAGATGAAAGGACCGAATACTATGAGCATATTCACATAATAGAGAGAGACCGACAAATTGTAGAAGTTCAAAATTCACACCTGAAATAATGTCCATGAAGATCCGCTCCTTTCTAATACATCATATGAATTCAAAAGGAATCGGTGAGGGATAAAACCAAAAAAAGAAGACACCATAAGAGGTGCCTTCTATGATCCAGATATGAAATTAAGCTTTTGTTCCGCCAAGGTTTTGCTGAGCGTAAGATACAAGACGTTTCGTGATTTCTCCACCAACTGAACCGTTAGCACGAGCTGTTGTTTCTGCTCCAAGGTTTACACCAAACTCAGAAGCGATTTCGTATTTCATTTGATCGATTGCTTGCGCTGCTCCAGGAACTAGTAATTGATTTGAACTATTAGAATTTGCCATGATGTGAATCTCCTTTTTATATATGATTTTTTTGGTTGGGTTTGCTGGAATCGCACCAGCGAAATGACCAAGTCATTTGCCACTTGGCGAAACCCAATGTGGTAACTGCTTTGTACTAAATATTATGGTTCGCTACGAAAAAAACATACGGAAAAAGAACATGGTAAATGTTGTTTTCATATACAAAAAACCACCACCCAATGGTGATGGTTTGTGGAACGTCTTCTTATTCAGCTGAGCGGATGCGCAGCTCAGTCTCTGTATCAAAGAAGTGCGCTTTATTCATATCAATGGCAAGAGGGATCGTCTGACCTGCCTGAATATCTGTGCGAGAATCAACACGTGCAATAAACGTTTGACCAGCGAGAGAAGAATAAAGCATCGTTTCGGCTCCCATTAATTCAGCCACTTCTACGTTTGCTTCAATTTTTGTTCCTTCAGAAGCCTCTATAAACACAGGCTCATCATGGAAATCTTCTGGTCTGATGCCTAGAATCACATCTTTTCCGATATAGCCCTGACTGCGTAATACTTTCATTTTTCCTTCTGGTACACGAATGTGCGTATTCCCAATGGCAATGGCTCCGTCAGACAGTTTTCCTGTAAAAAAGTTCATCGCTGGAGAGCCAATAAATCCTCCTACAAAGACATTCTCTGGGTTTTCATACACATCCTTTGGTGCGCCAACCTGCTGAATAAAGCCATCTTTCATGACAACAAGCCGAGTAGCCATTGTCATAGCTTCTGTTTGATCGTGTGTGACATAGATGAATGTCGTCTGTAGCCGCTGATGAAGTTTAGAAATTTCGGCACGCATCTGAACTCGAAGTTTAGCATCTAAATTAGAGAGAGGTTCATCCAAAAGAAAGACTTTTGCATCTCGCACAATGGCCCTTCCAAGTGCAACACGCTGTCTTTGACCTCCAGACAATGCCTTAGGTTTTCGATCTAAGTATTGTTCAAGTCCTAATATTTTTGCAGCGTTTCGTACCCGCTCATCAATTTCTGCTTTAGGAAATTTTCGAAGCTTTAATCCAAAAGCCATATTATCGTACACATTCATATGAGGGTATAAGGCATAGTTTTGGAAAACCATCGCAATATCCCGATCTTTTGGTGCCACATCATTCATTCGCTTGCCGTCTAATAGAAAATCCCCTTGTGAAATTTCTTCAAGGCCTGCAATCATGCGGAGAGTTGTTGATTTTCCGCACCCAGATGGACCAACAAACACAATAAATTCTTTATCCTCAATATGTAGATTAAAGTTATCTACTGCTGTTACTTTGTTATCGTACACTTTATAAATTTGATTTAGCATCATTTCAGCCATAGGTGGTAGCCTCCCAGTCCTTTTTGAAAGCGCTTTACTTATAAATGAAGTGTATAAAAAGGAAGGGTGTCTGTAAATGGACAACGTGCACAACATCTTATTTTCATTTTTAGGCAAGGTGCTCATGATAGGATCATTTAAGAAAGATCGAGAAGATTCATCATGAAATAAGCAGCTGACGCTTCTTGAAAATGCCGTATATCTAGCCCTGTCCGTTCAATAAATTTATCAATCCGATACTGAAGGCTGTTTCGATGAACATATAACGCTTTTGCTGCCTGCGATGCATTTAAATTACACTGCATATAGGTCGTGAGAGTCCGGTAAACGTCCCGATCAAAGATTGTTTCTATAAATGCATCTGAAATAGCGGCAGAAACCATGTCTGTATCATGGCGAATGAAAGCAGGTAGACATTGATAAAATGTTGCAACCCCTGACCTAAGTTTTCCTTGCTTCAGATGCCATAAAAAGAGCTGATGTTCATTTAATAATCTCATTTTTAAATTTCCATTCGGCAAATGCAGCTGTCCTTGCATGAAGACAACGTCTGTTAAAAAATCACTTGTGATGGCTTGAGACAAATCATGTAGCTGTTCAAGTTGACCATTTTCTGATGTAGCGTTTGTTTGAATGAGCATAGCTGTTTCAGTGCCTGTCCATATGAAATGAATATGTTCGAGGCTGCTGTTCACAGCCTCTTTTATTTGCTGCCTTTGTTCTGCTTGGTGATCCATTTTAAAAAAATGAACACGGACGGAGTGATCGATGGTGATTGATTTGTTTTCAAAGAGATAGCTGTACCATTTCTGTTCTTCTTCCGTTTCCTGCGTATGAGGTACATCAATTGGTGTGAGGAATGAATTGAGAAGAAGCGTTTCCCTTTCTGTTAGCTCCGTTTTGTTTACTCCGAATATTTCGCCTTCGTCTGTTTGATACCAGAGAGTTTGTTTATCATTTGTTGGTGAACTGATGATATGGTGTCCGTAAACAAGTTTTAGCTTTTCTAACATGGCGAGGCTCCTTAAACAGTTTAATCATACACATGGAATAGCATTAATTCGTGGATTTCTTCTTTTAAGGTTGGTTCAACTTCATGAGGCGGAAGCTGAGAGCCCCATTCAATATCACCCGTTTTGTGATAAATGCCTTCATAGTGTGAACCATTATGAAAAAAGGATATTTTCCAACCAGGTAATTGCGCTTTTTTAAAGAGAGGTTTCCATTGAAAATGAGAAATCATATCATCATTGCCTCCTTGCTTTTATTGATGAAACAATAAATACACACGACAATACGGAAACAACCTTGAACTTGGTTTTATTGTATCTCATCTGATGAAAAGAGCATAGGGAAAGCACAGATTTCAGAGACATGAAAAGAAATCATCAGTAGGCGTTTGCATGGTCTATAGGAGTAAGAGCCATTTGTGTTAGGTAAGATGCGTATTCAACGATTCTTTTCCCAATCAGCCATTCTGAGTTTTTCAATGGTGTATGTAGAAAAATCTCGCGGCCTGGACGAGAATTGGCTTCAAACATCCAGATAGCACCTAAGTGATCAATACCTAAGTCAAAACCAATTTCGCCAATCAGACCGGGCATTTTTTCATCTATCACACGACTAAGTGCGAGGGCAGTATCAGAGAGCTCTTGCAAAACCTTCAAACGTTTCTCTGCATCAGGAAAGATATCATACAGTGTTTTTACTGAACCACCATGCAGTTGATGGGTTGTGACAGTGTGATCTCCTGAAACTTTTCCAGCAGCGGCTGTAACAGTCCAATGACCATACTTATTTTTATTCGTATGAATTCTAAAATCCAGTGGTTGATTGTCTATTTGAAGAAGCTCAATGCCTTGTTGTGCAATCAAGTCGTGAATTGCACAATCTTCCCGCAGTTTTTTCACGAAATGATCTACGGAATGATATGAAGTGCATTTCCCTTTATTTGAGCAGACAGTGATCCCGTTTTCCGTCTTCTTTAACTGATAAATACCGTCTCCGTGACTGCCGTTTGTTGGTTTTAAATAAATGACATGATGCAGATGAAGGAGTGTTTCTATTGTATTTAAAGCATCAACAGGATCTAATCGTATGGAATGTGGTAAGAAAGAGCTTGTTTTTTCATCTGTTAATAGCTGTTCATGAATGTCCCATTTATTAAAAAAATAAGGGTTGAACCAAGGGATATCGTAGTCTTGAGTGAGTTTTCGTTTTGTTTCTTGAATGAATGCCGACTGAGCAGCCTTTCTATTAGGCAGCCGGTCATAAACAACGGATGGGAGGGGCATCTGCTTTTTTACCCAGCGCTCCTCTTGGTAAAGCAAACCGTCTACTATTCCTTTATCCCAATCGATCGAATGAGTACCAAAAAGATATGCAAAACCAGCATGCTGCCTGCAAGATTGCAGCAGTTTTATAAAATAGGAAGATCTTGCGCCTAAAGGTGCTGTATTTTGTTCGAATCCTGCAGTGAAAATGCCGATGAGAGGTCCTATATAGAGTGTATGTTGAACTAATATGACATCAGCTTTCGTTTTGTATGGAATGAGTAAAGTGCGATAAAGGTCTTCTGATAATAAAATCCTTTGTGATTGATGATGATAGGAAATGGTGAAATCATCTACTAAACAAGAACCTAAAGCAATAGATAAAATTGCCTCCTGCTCTTTAAACTGAGCAGGGAGATGTACTGTTTTTTCACTTGCTGAATGAGGAGCGATGATGTAGCGTTTTCTCTTCATAAGGAACCTCCTTTTCTTCAGCCATCATCGATTTGGCATGTTCAAGTATGGTCTGAATCAATTGATTCTCCCTCTCAGGGTAAGCTTTTAAAAAAGAGGATCGTCCTGGCTTTGATCTTACATTTGAGATGAAAAGTCTGCCTTCATTTGTATGAAGCAAGTCTATAGCGAATTCAATACACGGTGAGAAAGTTTTGTCTATAAACGCTGGAAGAGATGACTGAATGGAGGCAATATCATCTAACAACAGCTCCTTGATGTGTGGCTTTAATGAGTTTAAATAGTGATCAAAGGCTACCACATGAATGGAATTTTGTGTATTGCTTAAAAGGCTGTTTTCTACTGATGGTTTTGTATGAATCCCCATGCTATTCCATTGATTTTGTGAATTTTTTATAAGAAAAATCCTAATTTCATTGAATATAACGTCTTTTTGATCATTCGTGTTAAAAAATTGAAGGAAAGATCGGCCGATATACTTTTTGCACCAACGCTCAACCTCTTCTGAATGTGAAAAGGTGATGATTTGCTTAGCGTTTAGCTGCACAGTAATGAGTGATTTGTCTCTTAAAGAAATGAAGCAAGAGGGTGCTGCGTGCTGTTGAGAAAGCGGCTGTATTTTACAATATCCGCCCTTTCTGACCAAGTTGAGAAGGTCTGAAGGCTCTGTCAATAGAGAGCAGACTGGTAAGTATGGTTGTAAAGAAGGCAGGAGACGGAGCTGCTCGAATAGCCGCATTTTATTTGAAATTCCAGTATTCAAAAAAACGGTTTTTGGATACTTTTTTAACCAATTCATGATAGGTTTTGCTTTTTTAGATTGTGCGTCATGCTGATAAAGACAACGATCATAAATCAAGTCAGGAATCTGAAATTCTGACGCTTCAAATCCTTTGCCAGTCTTAAATTTTTGACCGTGAATGATATTTGAAGCAGGCTTTAAATCTAGAGGTGAAAAACGAACAACTTCTAAATCAAAAGAAGAGGCTGCTTTGGCAAGCTGAAGTGTGAATGCCTCTTCATGCTTCGGAGAAAGAGTGACAATGCCGAGCGTTGACGTCATGAAACAACACCTACTTTTCAAATTCTTTTTTTAACATCTGAAAAACACTTTTTGTTGATTTTACATAAACTTGGCGTTCCTATATCATTACGACAGATCGTTGTCTCATATGTCACATTGAATGCTTCATTTGCTTGGGCTCTTGACAACAACTATAATACGTATAGATAAAAACAATAAACTTCAGGTGTTGTTTGAAAGGTAGATGACGACTTTGGATATATTCACAACGTTTATCTTTATGATTGTGATAGGTGCAGTTATAGGGGCAGCAACAAACCATCTCGCAATTAAAATGCTCTTTCGTCCGTATAAGCCATATTATTTATTTGGGAAGCAGCTCCCATTTACACCAGGTCTTATTCCTAAAAGGAGAGATGAAGTAGCCAAGCAGGTTGGCGTCATGGTGATGGAGCATTTACTAACGCCAGAGGGTATTCAAAAACGATTTGAATCATCGGAGGCAAGGCAAGAGATATTGCAGACAGTGCACCGATATATTGATAAAGGTGCTGATATGGAAATGACGGTTTTCTCCATGTTAGAAAGATACGGTTTTTCACAGGCTGACGTTAAAGCTGACGCATGGCTTCATCAGTGGACTGATCATAAGCTCCACTCACTGCTTGAAAAGTATGATCAGCAAACGTTGTCTGAGCTGCTGCCACAGGATGTAGAAAATAAGCTTGCATCCAAAATTCCACATGCCGCAGATTATATTTTAAAGAGAGGCATTCATTACTTTGAAAGTGATGAGGGAAAAGCAAGACTCGGTCATATGATAGATGATTTCTTAAAAGAACGAGGAATGCTTGGCAGTATGGTCCAAATGTTTTTAGGGAATTCAAGCTTAATTGATCGCGTACATCCTGAAATGATGAAGTTCTTAAAGAATGCAGAGACAAAAAGGTTTTTATCAGATTTACTTGTTCAAGAATGGGACAAGGTAAAGCAATTTTCTTTACATGAGCTTGATAAAAAATGGAATGTGAAAGAGCTTCTATTTAGTGTGAAAAAGCAATTGCTTTCACATTTTTCTACAAAGGTTCTGTTAGATAGACCAGTAGGAGTTTACATCAGTGCAGTAGCGGATGATCTTAAGACCAAGTTTGCTCCATCTCTCATTGATAAAGGGATTGAAGCCGCATCTAATGCGCTTGAGGGACTGCTCGCAAAGCTCCAATTTGAAGAAATTATTCGTGAACAAATTGAACTTTTCCCGCTTGAAAAAATGGAAGAGCTTGTGATCAGCATATCTAATAAGGAGCTGAAGATGATCACATTTTTAGGCGGTCTTTTAGGTGGATTGATCGGTGCTGTCCAAGCGATTTTTGTCACCTTATTCTAAGGCAAGATCGAGAAATTTCGATGAATTTATTGTATATATGTGAAACGAAAGCCATAGTTTGTTATAGTGGAGTGGTGTCCGCCGATCCATATCGGTGATAACGGATAGAAAGGAGACATAACATGTCTGTAAATCTTTATGATGTTGCATATGACCTTGAAAAAGCACTGCGTCATAGCGAAGAATATTCAGCGTTAAGAAATCTTTATGATGAGGTAAACGGGGATGAATCCTCTAAAAGAATGTTTGAGAACTTCCGTGACATTCAAGTAAACCTTCAACAAAAACAAATGACTGGTCAAGAGATTACACAAGAAGAAGTAGAGCAAGCGCAAAAAACGGTTGCACTTGTGCAGCAGCACGATAAAATCTCTCAGTTGATGGAAGCAGAACAACGCGTAAGTGTTCTCATCGGTGAATTAAATAAAATTATCATGAAGCCTCTTGAAGAGCTTTATGGAAATACAGAAGAAAATTAATTGAAAGGGCGATCATATTCGCCCTTTTTTTCATTCATATCGCCGCTTGTATATCTTTAAAAAAAGGGTTGTCGAAGCTCGTAAATTCTGCGATAATACTTATTGAAAGTGCTTTCAAAAAGCGCTATCGTGATGAATTGGGTGCGTTCCACTTTGGATTTACGACGATGAGTCAAATGAGAGAGAAGCGCTTCTGGGAGAAAAGCAAAGCATAAGGGGATATGATATAAGCAATGCTTTGGTGTGTGAAAGATGAGGGGATCATGGGGAGCTTCATCACGCCATTGTTACGCATCCAAACCATACATAAAAAAAAGCCTAGGGGTAGGCTTTTTTTATTTGCGATTGAGGCATAAAACAAGGGCTGCTTCAACTGCATGTTCTAAAGCGCTAAGCTAGGGCATATCCTCATCGTAAGTACAGTCATCAAGAAGGGGGATGCCTCAGTGTCAAAAAAGCTACTTGCACTCAATATAGATGGAACGTTACTTCGTTCCAATGGGAAAATCCATTCCGCTACAAAAGAAGCTGTGGAATATGTTAAGAAAAAAGGGGTTTACGTGACGATTGTCACCAACCGTCATTTTCGATCTGCACAAAAAATTGCCAAGGCGTTGAAAATACCAACTTCAACTCTTGTGACGCATAGTGGTGCATTTATCGCTGATAAGCTTGATGAGCCGCTCCATGTGAAGAAATTAACGGAAGAGAAAACATTTAATCTTGTGCAGATCCTTGAAAGCTTTGATTGTAATGTTCGCTTGTTACATGAAAAATTCTCAATCGGCAATCGGAAAAAAACACAGTCTCAATTGATGGGAAAAACGTTGATTCATCCGTCTGATCCCATTTTCTATCCCGTTCAATTTGTTGAATCATTAAGTGATATGCTCATGGATGAACCGGTTAGCACACCTGTCATTGAAGTGTATTCGACGGCAGCACTTCAGCCTGAAATCCACACAACCATTCAACAAGCATTCCCATCTGTTGATCTGATTAAGATCAGTGATGAGAAAATGAACATTGTATGCAAAGGGGTATCGAAAGAAGCAGGACTTTCTCTTTTAACTTCAGCACTAGGTTTTACATTAGAAGATACGGTCGTGATCGGTCACGGGACAGACGACATCCCGATGCTTGAGTTAGCTGGCTTAGGCGTTGCGATGGGGAATGCACCTCATTCGGTCAAACGTAAAGCCGATTGGGTGACACGTTCTCATGATGAACAGGGTGTTGCTTATATGATCAAAGAATACTTTAGAATGCAGCAAAGGGAAGGTTTTTTACATCAATTTGATATTAAACGATAATACAGTGAAGGCCCTGTCTATTAAGAAATGGCAGGGCCTTCGTCTGTTCTCTTCATTGCTTTTCCTAGATGAATTTTGTAAAATGAAACAAGTTTGAAGATAAAGGTGATACGATGCGAATTTTAGTTAAAGGGCTGTCTGATGAACGATTTCATCGACCGCTTGTCAATATAGCCAATTTATTTGAAGAAGATAGTGAAGTGCTGTTTGATTCCGGTGAAGTGGATGATGGCCTAGTGATGGTGTTTGATTGGAAAGAAACCCATGGTAGGGTGGAGGCTTCTGGCCATATTGCTGGATCAGATATGACGAGTCGTTTTACAAGAGAGATGCCAGAGGGCTTGAATGAAAAAGAGCGCTGGAAGCAAATCAAAAACACTGTGCTGTCTGTTTATTTACATCTGCTTCAGGAATATACAGGAATGACGCAAAAATGGGGGATTCTTACGGGGATACGCCCTACGAAATTACTTCATAAGATGCTAAGAGAAGGCATGACAAAGGAAGAAGCACATGCAGCGTTAAAGCGCGATTACTTGATTCATGATGAAAAGATCCATTTGATGCAGGAGATTGTTGATCGTCAAATCAAAGCCATTCCAGATCTGTACGATCTACAGGAGGAAGTGAGTATTTATATCGGTATTCCTTTCTGTCCAACAAAATGTGCTTATTGCACGTTCCCTGCTTATGCCATTCAAGGACAAGCTGGAAGAGTGGGAACGTTTCTTTTTGGGCTGCATTATGAGATGCAAAAAATGGGCGAATGGTTAAAGGAACATGGGATTAAAGTGACGACTGTTTATTTTGGCGGAGGTACTCCAACGAGTATTACAGCAGAAGAAATGGATTTGCTGTATGAGGAGATGTATCGCTCTTTTCCAGATGTGAAACATATTCGGGAAGTCACTGTAGAAGCGGGACGACCTGATACGATTTCACCTGATAAGCTGGAGGTGCTCAACCGTTATCATATTGACCGGATTAGTATCAATCCGCAATCATATGAGAATGAAACATTGAAAGCGATTGGCCGGCACCATAGTGTGGAAGAAACGATTGAAAAGTATCATTTATCAAGGCAGTATGGCATGAATAATATTAACATGGACTTAATCATTGGACTGCCAGGAGAAGGGCTAAAGGAATTCCAACATTCCTTGCAGCAAACAGAAGAACTGAAGCCTGAATCTTTAACGGTGCATACACTTTCCTTTAAGAGAGCGTCTGAAATGACCCGCAATAAGGAAAAGTATCAAGTGGCAGACCGAGAAGAGATCACACGTATGATGGATGAAGCGGTTGCTTGGACAAAAGTACATGACTATCATCCGTACTATTTATACAGACAAAAAAACATTTTGGGGAATCTCGAAAATGTCGGGTATTCGTTAGATGGACAGGAAAGTTTGTATAATATTATCATTATGGAAGAAGTGCAGACGATCATTGGCATCGGATGCGGTGCTGCGAGTAAATTCATTGATCCGCGAACCGGAAAAATTACGCAATATGCCAATCCAAAAGATCCAAAGTCTTATAATGATCGTTATGAGCACTATACGGAAGAGAAGATTCAATTCCTTGAGTCATTATTTGCTTCTCACATGTAAACACTGCGGTGACGCAGTGTTTTTTTCATTTGTAAAAGGGTATATAGGGGGTAAAAAGGTAAAGCAGGTGTACATATGATGGATGTGATCGGAATTGGGATTGGGCCAGCAAATTTAGGATTGGCCGCTTTAATAGAGGAGTATGAAGATGTGACATGCTGTTTTTTTGAACAGGAAACCGAATTTGCTTGGCATCCTGGTATGCTCATCAAAGGAACGGACTTACAAGTTTCCTTTCTAGCGGACCTTGTGACAATGGCTAATCCAAGGAGCAAGTATACATTTTTAAATTATTTACATGAATCAAACAGGCTTCACCGCTTTTATACATTTGAACAATTTGATATCCCCCGGAGAGAATTCAATGAGTATTTATCCTGGGTTGCAGGTGAATTAGATAGCTGTCAGTTCGGGATGAAGGTGGAAGAAGTGACCGACTGTGAAGACGGGTATCTTGTAAAAGTTCGGCGGTTGAAAGATGGGGCGCTTTCTGAATATCGTGCAAAGCATGTCGTCCTTGGTACTGGAAGCAAGCCGATGATTCCTGTCGATGTGCCAGAAGCTGCGTTGCCGCATGTGACCCATAGCAGCCGTTATATAGATCAACAAAAAGAACTTCATGAAGCTGAAAAGGTGGCGGTGATTGGTTCAGGTCAGAGTGCAGCTGAAATTTTCTTAGACCTGCTTCAGCATCAGAAGAAAGGACAGCAGCTTTCATGGTTTACACGTTCAAGTGAATTTAGAGAACTAGAGACAGCGGAGCTTGGTCAGGAGCTATTTACACCTAAGTATGTTGAATATTTTCATTCCCTTCCTTATGAAGAACGGATGAACACATTGCCTAGACTGGCAGGATTAAGGAATGGCATAGATGCATCGACGCTTTCTCGCATTTATCAGGAATTGTACCATCGATCCGTTTCAGGAGAAGAGCCATCTGTACTCATTCAGCCAATGATTGAGCTTGAAGCGATACATATGGAGGATGAGCAGCAGGTAGAGCTGCATTTGAAACAATGGCAGCTGAAGAAAGAAAAGAAAATCACAGTCGATCATGTTGTATTGGCTACAGGATATAAGCCTAATATTCCGGAATGGTTTAGCGCATATGAACCATTGATTGAATGGGAAAGCGATGAGCATTTTAAAGTGACAGACGACTTCAGGCTTGTGTTTAAAGACAAACGGTCTCATCATCTCTTTACATTCACGAACCTCGATCACTCTCATGGAACAGCGGCGACCAATTTAAAACTATCGATCTACCGCAATCAGAAAGTCATCCGAACCATTCGCGGGGATACGAAAGAACAAGTGAAGCAAGAAACAGCATTTCAGCAATTTGAATAGATATAAAAAAGGGCCCCTGCACAGGGCCCTTTTCAATTAAATGGTTGTTTCTCTTTTTACTTTTGGTTTTTCAGTTTTCCATTTGAAGATTTTGTTTAGGATTTGATAGATACGCTTTGATTCTTTCGTCACTAGCGGTCCTAAAATCGCAAGGATTAATACATATAATGCAGCAAATGGCTTCAATGTAGCGGCAAGCCCGCCTGCAATTCCAAGTTCGGCTACAATGATGGAAAACTCTCCTCTTGATACGATGGTTAATCCAATATTAGAAGAGGCTTTATGAGAGAAACCGGCTCTTCTTCCAGCAAACATCCCAGCGGTGAAGTTCCCGATCAAGGTGAGAATGACAGCACCGATCGCAAGCCAGAAGGCATCTCCTAATGTAAATGGATCAATACTTAGTCCAAAGCTGAAGAAGAACATGGCGCCAAAGAAATCTCTAAAAGGAACAACGAGATGTTCAATGCGGTCTGAGTGCTCTGTCTCTGAAAACACCAGACCGAGTAAGAGAGCGCCAATGGCCTCTGCGACATGAATCGTCTCTGAAAAACCAGCCACGAAGAACAAAGCGGCAAAAATGACAATGATAAATACTTCATTCGAACGGATATCGAATAGTTTGTTTAATAGTTTTGGCAGCTTACGCGCGATGATAAAGAAAATCATCATGTAACCAAAAGCGATTAAAATAGATAATAAGGCACCGCCAACGGACGTGGCATCTCCAAGGACAAGACCGGATACGACAGATAAATAGACGGCGAGAAAAATATCCTCAAACATAATAATCCCAAGAATTAACTCTGTTTCAGGGTTCGCTGTCCGTTTTAAATCGACAAGGACTTTGGCGACAATGGCGCTGGATGAAATGGTGATAACGCCTGCCATAATGAGAACTTCGAGGAATCCAAAGCCTGTGATAAACCCATAAAGCAATCCTAAGCTAAAGTTGATCAAAATATAAATAGATCCGCCGACTGCAATGGATTTACCCGATTTTATGAGTTTGCCGACAGAGAACTCAAGCCCCAGATAGAATAGAAGGAACAGGACACCCATTCTACCAAAAAACGAAATAATCTCGGTGCTCTCGATAAACTTCAAATCAATGATCCCGATGGTTGGTGCATGCGGACCAACAATCATCCCGAGGACAATGAGAAAAGGAATGATAGAAAATTTAATTTTATTGGCGATTAAGCTGGCAATGGCGATGAGAATAAGCGCCGTTCCAACTTCAAAGACTAAATGATCCATTCATCACTCTCCCCCTCTAGAAAGAAAATCACGTATCAATCGCTTCAAGTGTTTTCTTTCGCCTGAAATGACCATCGTATCATTTGCTTGAATAATCGAATCGGCACCGGGGTTGAGTAATTTTTCATTTGTATGTTTAATGATCGCAATGACGGTGACTTCATAATTTTGTCTCACATCTAAATCGCCGAGTGTATGTCCAACCGCTTTTGCGTCTTTTTCTACCTTAAACCATTCAATGATCAAATCATTGAACGCCATTTCAATCGTTTCAAGTGCTTGCGGCTTATACACCATACCGCCAATAATGGCAGCAATTTGCCGGGCTTCAGCATCATCGAGAGAAATGGTGGACAGTACTTCATCTGGATCTTCATCGTCGAAACGATAAATCTCCCGTCTGCCATCATCATGAATCACAATCGTCATCTTTTCTCTATTTCTCGTTTCAATTTCAAATTTCTTTCCAATCCCAGGAAGATCATTTTCTTTAATGTTCATTTTATCCCTCCGAATATGATAGGTTTTGTTTTTCATATAGTGAGTACGGATGAAATAAAATGAATCAGTCGAGGTAATTTGATTGGTACATAATGGGGATCGCACACTTCATTTCTAAAAAACATAAATCAATAGATAACGCTGTGGTTGATGCAAGCTTTACAAGAAAAGCTTTTGAAGCGCCCATTGATAACCTCTGTTTTAACAGAAGAGATGCGGCATGTTTTTTTGAAAACGGAGGTGTCTTCACAGCATTGATTTCTTCATCATAAATCGATGGAGAAATCAGGCTGGGTGTGCTCGCTTCTGCTTGTGAAGCAAAAACGACATTTGAAAAGGGAGAAAACATGACGATGCAGCTAATCAATATACATATGGAACTTCTTATCAATCATTCTCCCCCTTTCATATGATGTTTTATTTCTTATTTTACTATATAAAAATATATTTCTCGTTTCAACAATTATGCTTATTTTAGTATCAGTTGATCTTGAAATTTTTTATGTAGAGGAAAAGGAATTACTTGATGGAAATTGAAGTAAGTGATGAGCTTGAAAAGAAAGAGGGGAATGGATGATGACATATATCAATTGTCAGGTAGATGGGGATATTTTTGAAATCGTTTTCAATAGGCCTGAAGCGTATAATTCGTTTCATGTTGACATGTTTGCTGAATTGAAGGAAGCGTGTGATAGAGCGAGTGAGAGCAGTGCGAAAATTGTTGTACTTAAGGGGATGGGCAAAGGGTTTTCAGCAGGCGGAGATATTGGAATGATGCTAAAGCAAGATCGTGAAGAAGATTTTCATCGCGTGATGGATCTGATCGAGGGAATTACACTTTCTTTAGCCAGTATGAAAAAAGTGACGATTGCACTTGTCCACGGGGCAGCGGCTGGTCTTGCTTTTAGCTTTGCTCTTAGCTGTGACTATTTGTTTATGCATCAAGATGCTAAACTTGCCATGAACTTTAATGGAATCGGGTTAATCCCAGATGGCGGAGGGCATTTTTTCCTCACCAAAAGAGTTAGTGAGCAAACCGCTAAACAATTGATTTGGAGCGGGCAAAAGCTGCCGGCTGAAGAAGCGCTCAAGCTTCGCCTTGCAGACGGCGTGTTTCAAGATGAGGTGGATACGTATCAGAAAGCGTGCGTCAAGACGTTTTTAAATATGCCGCTTCAAGCCTTTGTTGAAACAAAGATGATTTATTTTCAGCAGTCAGAATCACAGCTGTTAGCCGTTCTTCAAAAAGAGCGTGCTGCACAAGCTAGACTGAGACAAAGCCGTGATCATCAGGAGGGTGTTCAAGCGTTTTTGGAAAAAAGACGTCCTGTGTTTCATTAAATAGAAGAATGAATGGCCGGCGGATGCCGGCTTTTTTAACGTTCAAATAAAAGAAGTTTACCTGCATCATTTACGAGCCGGTGAGAATGCTTTGTGTATTGTTGTTCGATTAAACGATGACGTCCTAATTCTTTTGCTTTTTCATCACTATCTGTGGTGATTTTTTCGTTTAATAAGGTTTCACCTGACGAATCAAATACAGTCAAAAAGTAGGTTTTCTCCATCTCTGATCTTCCCTTTCTTCTTGTTTTTTAATGAATTATACAAGGAGGAAGTTAAAACCTCTTTTTTTACCCCTAAAAATGTGTTTTTTAGAATAAGAGCGATAGAACGTGCATTCGTAAAAACGGCGTGATAAAATATGGACAACTACAGTAACGTACAAGGAGATAGACGTTTGACGAAGCTCACTTTTATTCATGCCGCAGATCTTCATTTAGATAGTCCGTTTGCGGGAATGTCCAATATACCGAACCGAATTTTTAAGAGGTTGAAAGAAAGTACATTTCAAAGTGCCAAGAACATGTTTGAACTTGCAATTGATCGAGAAGTAGACTTTATGCTGCTTAGCGGAGATCTATTTGACGAATCGAATCGCAGCCTAAAAGCACAACTTTTTTTAAGAAATCAGTTTCTTCAGCTGCAATCACACGGGATTGAAGTGTTTATTATTTATGGTAATCATGATCATTTAGGTGGTGAATGGACACCAATTGAGTGGCCAGAGAATGTTCACGTTTTTTTGAGCAGTACGCCAAGTGAGCAAGCCTTTTATAGAGAAGGTCAGCTTGTGGCAAGTATTTACGGGTTCAGCTACAAAGAGCGGGCTGTCCATGAAAATATGACACCTTATTATGAAAAAAAAACAGATGCCCCCTATCATATTGCCATGCTTCACGGCACATTAGCAGGTCAAGAAGGGCATGATGCGTATGCACCATTTCAGCTTCAGCAGCTTCTAGCCCGGGATTTTGATTATTGGGCGCTTGGACATATTCATAAGCGGGCTCTTCTGCATGAAGACCCAATGGTGATTTATCCTGGAAACGTGCAAGGAAGACATATAAAAGAAACAGGAGAGAAAGGCTGTTATGTCGTTTACCTATCTGAAGATGCTCAAAGAGCGGAGTTTATGAGCTGTTCAGATGTCATCTTTGAGACATTGATAATAGATATCACACATACCGCTCATATGACCGATCTTGTGATACTTGTGGACAAAAAGATGAGTGGACTGAAAGAGAGAGGTGTTCCTCATTTTGTGAAAATCGAACTAACTGGCGATGCTCCTGCTTATATGGAGCTCACGCAGCTTGAAGTGCTTGAGGAGCTGATGGCTGTTCTTCATGAACAGGAGGAAGATGAAGACTTGTTCGTTTGGGTGATGTCGATTGACTGCCGGACACATGTAGATGCCGTCTATCCAGAAGATTCTTTTTTGACAGAACTAACAGCAGAAATTGCCGAGTTTGATGCGTATGATGAGCTGCTTTCACCGATCAAGCGTCATCCAACCTATAGAAAGGCAGGAAGAGCTTTTACAAAAGAGGACGAGATCGATATTAAAGAAGAGGCACAAAGGCTGCTGGCAGAACAGCTGAAGCAATTATGAGAAAAGGAGAGGCATGATGAAAATACGTTCACTCCATATTGCGAATTTCGGGAAATTTTCCAATCAAACCTTCCACTTTTCTGATGACGGTTTTCAGTTAGTTTATGGCCTGAATGAATCGGGGAAAACGACATTGAAGGCGTTTATTGAATCGATGTTATTTGGTTTTTCCAAAAGCCATATGTATAAGCCGAAGCATGGCTCATTTTATGGCGGGTCTCTTACATGTTTAGATGAGGAATTAGGTGTGATTCATATTGAAAGAACATCTGATCATGGCGGCCAAGCTCAGGTGTTGCTGCCAAATGGTGAAGTGAAAGATGAAGCGTTTCTACATGCGATGTTAAAGGGAACGGATCGCAGATTATACCAATCGATCTATTCTTTTGACGTGTTTGGTCTGCAAAATGTACAAGCATTAAATCAAGATCAAATAGGGGAATTTCTACTCTTTTCAAGTTTGTTTGGCTCAGATGCGGCATCTAAAATGGACAGCAGGCTACTAAAACAGCAGGAGCAGCTTTTTAAACCGAATGGACGTAAGCCTGAATTAAATCAGCAGCTTGATCATGTAAAAGAGCTGTCAGGTAAGTTGAAACAGGCCAAATTGGTAGAAAGTCGTTATACCGAAAAGAAAAAAGAACAAGCTGAATTAACCGAGAAGGTAGAAATGCTTCAGCATGAAATGAGACAGACTGAAAAAGAGATTCGGCATTTGACTGAACATATTCGACTTTATCCTATGATAGAAAAAAAGATAGAGTTAAAAAAAGATTTGGCTAGTTATCCAGAACGAGTCAAACGGTTTAGACCGGAAACCGCGCATGAACTTGATAAATTAGAATCACACCTTCACCCAAAAAAGGCGCAATTGACGGCACTGAAACAAAAATTAGATCATTTGCAAACGTCGCTCACGCAAGTTCAGCCACTCTATGACAAGGATACGGTATTGGAGATGAAGCAGGTCATAGCTGAATCATCTGATGCTGAACTTGTGAAGAAACGCTTAGCAGAAGGGAAAACAGAGCAGAATTCTTTGAAACAAAAAATAGAAGAAGCATCAGCGAAGCTGAAGTGGCAGCGTCCAATCAAGCTTGACCAGCTGGATGATTCACTTGACTTTGAGTGGGAATTAAAAGAGGCTGTGAGCCAATACGTTCGTTTAATGGATAGGAAAACACAGCTCGATGACCGGTTTGATCATGCAAGACATGAGCTGGAAGAAGCGGAAACCGCTCTAAAAGGATTAAAGGAACAGCCCGTTAAAGAGCAAGATGCAGAAGATGTCAGGGGCACAAGGGCTACAGTGAAACAGAATCATTCCAGAGTGTGGTTATTCCCGCTGATGTTCGTGCTATGTGCTGTCATTCTCACGGTCTTATTCGTTTTAGCAGAGAGCTGGGTGACGTTACTGTTTGCAGGATTTTCCGTATTTATCTTGATTGCTATTTATCCAGTGCTTAAACAGACTCAGATGAAGGAAGCAAACGACAGTAACGCCTATCATTCTTTTCAAGTTCAAACAGCTTCAGCTGAAACGCTAGTGAAGCAAAAGGAGCTTTTATACGAAAGAATGATACAGCAATATGAAGACTGGGAGCGGGAACTGGAACCTGTACAGCAGCAAGTAGAAGATATGAGAAGGCAGCTGGGTTTGTCCTCAGAGCTCTCATTCCTTGTGGAAGCTTTCCATATCTTGAAACAATTAAAAGCGAATACAGCGGCATATGAGGCGCTTAACAAGGAAATAGAGATGCTCACACAGCAGCAATCGACCTACGAGCAAAGAGTTTCAGCGCTCATGAGTCTCCTTCAAAGAAAAGAAGGGACCATTCAAGAGAATATCTCAGCCTTTCAAGAGATATTGAAAGATGAGGAAAAAAGAGAAAAAGAACGTCAGACATTGCACGTATCCATTCAGCATGTAGAGCACCAGCTGACAACATTAGAAGGAGAAGTTCAATATTATGAAAAACAAACGGACGAGCTTTTTCGAAAAGTAGAAGCAGCGTCAAAAGAAGATTATCATGTCCTATCTCATCTATCCAAAGAATACCGGGAGCGGCTGTACAATTTGCAGCAGCTGAACCAAGAGCTGCACAAAAGCGGTTATATAGATGAGGAAGAGGTCATTGTCCGTAAAGGTTTACGCACCCTTGAGGAGCAGTGTGCACAAGCAAAAAGGCGTCTGAATGACATGCAAGAGAATGTGACGAATATGAAAAGACGCTTGGCAGAATTAGCAGTAGAAATACGCCAAATAGAAGCATCAGGTACGGTGTCTGATTTGACTCATCAGCTTGCTGTAGAGCAGGAGCAGGCAAAGCATCTAGCGAAAAAATGGGCGGCTATTCAGCTCGTTCGTTCCGTCATTCGAGAGAAACTCAATGAGCATAAAGAAACGAGGCTACCAGCACTCCTCCAAACAGCTTCCCGATTTATTCAGCCGTTGACGAATGATCGTTATGAAGTGATTTTATTTTCTGCCGAAGATGACCGGCTGATTGTGAAACGGAGGGATGGACGCCTATTCCGCCCGGAGGAGCTTTCACAAGCAACATGTGAGCAGATTTATCTCTCGATTCGTTTTGCACTTGCTTTGTCCCACCAGCAAGAGTGTCAGCTCCCATTTATGATGGATGACAGTTTCGTTCACTTTGATCATGTCCGTCTAGACAGGGTGCTGGAGCTGATGAGTGAACTCACTCGTTTTGAATCACAGCTGTTTTATTTCACTTGTCATCATTATATGAAACAAGCAGCGGAAGACGGGCAGATTACGAGTTTAGTAGTGGAATGATTGACAAATTATGACTTATGTTATACTTATATGAGCAGAAACATGGAAGGAGCATTTATTGAATGGCTAAAGGGATCATGACCTATGACGTCGGCGAACAAGTTGACCTGCATTTATTAATTAAATCATCTACTAAAGGGATTGCGAGTAATGGCAAACCATTTTTAACGTTAATTCTTCAAGATCAAAGTGGAGATATTGAGGCGAAGCTATGGGATGCAAAGCAGAATGATGAACTCACATATGCTGCGCAAACCATTGTGAAGGTAGTAGGTGATATTCATCATTATCGCGGAAGGAATCAGCTGAAGCTTAGGAATATACGTCCTGTTGCTGAAAACGAGCAAATCCGCATTGATGATTTTCTAGAAACAGCTCCTATTCCAAAGCACGATATGATGGATACCATCATGCAATATATTTTTGATATGAAAAACCCTAATATTCAGCGTGTCACAAGACATTTGCTGAAGAAATATGGACAGGAATTCGCTGATTACCCAGCAGCTACGAAAAACCATCACGAGTTTGTTTCGGGTCTTGCCTATCACGTGGTATCGATGCTTCATTTAGCGAAATCCATTGTTGATCTATACCCATCACTAGATCGAGATCTTTTATATTCAGGGATCATTCTACATGATTTAGGGAAAGTCAAAGAGCTTTCGGGTCCTGTCTCCACCACATATACAGTAGAAGGGAACTTAATTGGCCACATTTCTATTATGGTGACAGAAATTGCGAAAGCCGCAGAGGAGCTTGGCATTGATTCTGAGGAAATTCTGATTCTGCAGCATTTAGTGCTGAGTCATCATGGAAAAGGGGAGTGGGGCAGTCCTAAACCACCAATGGTGAAGGAAGCCGAAATTCTCCACTATATAGATAATTTAGATGCAAAAATGAACATGATGGATCGTGCGCTTGAGCATGTGAAGCCAGGAGAATATACAGAGCGTATTTTTGCACTAGAGAATCGTTCGTTTTATAAACCAACCTTTCACAATGAATCATCATGATAAAACGCCCGTTTGATGCGGGCGTTTTTTTTCATAACTTGTCTTCTTTTCGCATAAGCATGTAACACAAAGGAAGAGAGATTAGTCCTGAAAAAGGAGGGGAAGACAATGTTATTTTTTCCATGGTGGGTATATGCATGTATCATTGGCATTATTTTTTGTGCCTATAAATTAATGACGACAGCCAAAGAGGAGCAAGAGATTGATCAATCCTTTATTGAAAAAGAGGGAGAAATCTTTATCGAACGAATGGAGCAGGAGAGAGAGCGTAGATGTCAAGGACAGCAAATGAAACGATCACAGGAAACGGCGAAGCATGAGGACCATTCGATTGCATAATCAATAAGAATAAAAAAACCCCTCTACAAGTTCATGTAGAGGGGTTTTTCGTTCATTATTGGTTTGTTGTTTGTTGTGTGGTTTGCTCAGATTTTTCTTTGAATGTATTTTCAAGTTCTTTATCTTTTACTTTCACATCAGCATCTTTCACCAATTTGTTTAAGATCGTCTGAATTTCATTGTTATCTGCTTGTTTTTGATCAAGCAGTTCTTTTTTCAAGTCTGCTTTCATGTCATCGTATTTACCGCGTTCTTCGGTCTTTTTAATGATATGGTAACCAAATTGAGATTTTACTGGTTTGCTGATTTCATTTACTTTTAGTTTGAAGGCAGCTTTACTGAAGTTCTCATCCATTTGGCCATCTTTTGCGAACCAGCCTACATCGCCGCCTTGTGCTGCTGAAGCAGTGTCAGTTGAATATTCAGATACAAGGTCATCCCATTTTTCGCCTTTATCTAATTTCTTTTCTACTTCATCTGCTGTTTTCTTGTCAGCAACTAAAATGTGGCTTGCGCGGATTTTTCCTTTTAGGTCATCGTAATACGCTTTTACTTCTTTGTCAGTGATTTTGATGTTAGCTTTGGCAGCCTTTTGAGTCAGCAGCTCATATTTTACTTGATCTTTGATGTAATCTTTTCCGAATTCATCTTGAAGTTGTTTTAAACGATCTTCACCAAGTGTCTTTTTATATTCTTCCAATTTCTTATCAATTTCTTTATCTGATACTTTGTATTTGTCAGCAAGAACCTTTTGTTGAACAAGTAGGTTTAAAGCATCTCCACCTGCTTGTTTTTTAAGTGTTGTGTAAAGCTCTTCTTTTGTGACATCTCCTGATTTTGTTGTTGCGATCACTTCTTTGTCACCGCTACTGCATGCGCCAAGAGTTAAAACACTTACTGCTGTTACAGCTGCTAAAGCCATTTTTTTCATTCAAAAAACACTCCTAATCTTTCCAATTTATTTATCATTGCTTGTATCATAACATATTGTGACATGCTGTAAAAAGAAATGCAAATGGGAGGGCATTCGTCTAGTCAAATTTTTGCGACCAACATACACATATATTGATCACAAAAAGGAGGCTGAATTATATGGGAGCAGGATATTCTAATGGGTTTGCTTTATTGGTCGTGCTATTCATTTTGCTGATCATCGTTGGTGCAGCATATCTTTATTAATTAAATCGCTGTTACAGAAAGGAGCCGTCCTGCCATGCGTGCGGGCGGTTCTTTTTTAAAACGATGACAAGTGCCTAAACGTTTTAAAATTTTCTGCATACACTGAGCTTAGAACAGAGGAAGAACTGGCAGGAGGTGTTTTCACATGGGAGGAGAAGTCTTTGCTGGCGGTTTTGCACTAGTCGTCGTATTATTCATCTTATTGATCATTATCGGTGCATCTTGGATTTGCTAATAGATCATCATACACAAAAAGCTGCCATCAAACAGGCAGCTTTTGCTTTGATCTTAAATAGATATGGTAATTTCAACAAATGATGAGATCAGTAAGATCAGTATCGATACATTGATAAAGCGAAACACCTTATCTTGCCGTTCTTCAGGAATCTCTCTGACAAGGCATAATGTATTAGTAAGCCTGTTTATTGAATACACAATAAACGCGGCAAAGACGATGAAGTAAAATAAAACTATCGGAGATCCCCCCTCTCTATGCTATTCCCATACTACATTACCAAATTTTTTATGAAAAAGATAGAAGTTGGCTTTAAAAACCTCATGATGAGGAAGTTGGGTCAACTAAAATATCAAACTCGTCTTGGGCTTGATCAATGATGCATGATTTTGGCGCTTTGAGCAGTTTCCAAGCAAATAAAAAGTCAGGCAAACAATAGCCTGCATGAATACTTGCGATCATGATAAAATAGTGTGCGTACATTGGAAATGCCATTCCTAAAACAAAGTAAACAGGTGAGATGACACAAAACGGGCTGAGCAGTGAGAAAAGCATCACTCTCTTAGGCACGCGCTGCCAGCAATTTCGTTTAAATAACGTCATTTTTTTCTTATGTTTCATGACTGGGATCAAGTGAACCACGCGGTGGACAAGCAATGTCGCAAGTAAAAGCACGACAAAAAGTGGTGCATTGTGACTGCTGAGTCTCGTTTCAGGATGAGTCAGTTGAAAACATAAAAATGCCATAATGAAAAAAAATACAGTAAGACATATGGCTGAAATCATCATTCTCGTATAACCATAATCCTTTTCAAGATTAATGGTCTTCCAACAATTCATTTTTCATCCTTCCAATCTCAAAAAAACTAATTGAATATCTCAAGATAATTTACTCTTCCTGAGGATAAAAATCAATGGTTTTCATGAAAAAAAATAAATTGTTACATTCATATGGAGTAAAGAGAGGAAACTTTGGGTTTTTCAAGAAAAAAAGACATAAGAGGGAGGTTCGTCTCTTTCGTCAATGAGTAATTTCGGCTAAAATAGAGTGACTAAGAGAAAGAGGGAACGTACATGAGTATTGAGGAACGAATGAGCCAGCTCGAATATTATATGGAACTGTTACTGACGGCGACAGATATGAGCCGTTATCCATATTATGCGCTATTGATCCGGCAGCGTGTATCGAAAGAAGAGGCAAAGGACATTGAGCGTATTTGTGTTGAGCTCTCAGATGAAATGGACAAGCAAAAAGCACAAGGCTACGTCATGTTCGACGATCTCCTTGCGCTGTTTGCGGGACAGTTAATTGAAAAGCTGGATGTTCATGAGACGATTTTTGCTTTGCATGATCAAGGGCTGTTTCAGCCGTTAATGAATGAATTTATAAAGATCATTAAACAATTTGATTTGCTTTAGCCGCTTTTTCCTCTGCTGTGTCTTCAAGTTCTTCAGGCTTTTTCGTGACTTTCCCACGTTCATTCAAAAAGTCCTTCTCAATGTTTGAAAACGATTTCTCAAAAATCTCCATGAAATCCTCACCATAAATGTTTCGGATAATACACATCATTTCTAAAATTTCAGGGAACTTTCCGTAAATGTCATGAAGCGGCTGTGCGCCTTTGACAATACCAGTTCGGGCCGGGTCGTAATCTTCGAGTAGTTTATGGAATGTCTCTTCGCCTTTTGGCGTTAGCTCAATATACGTATTGCGTTTATCGTTTAACTTTTTAGAAAATTTTAAAAATCCTCGTTCCTCCAGTTTCTTGGAGAAGTTAAACGCCGTTGATACATGCATGACGCCAAACTTTGCAATTTCTGATATTGAAGCTCCTTTTAATTGATACGCAATCCACAAAATATGATGTTCATTGATATTTAGGTTATACGGTTTGATCCACTGCTGCCAGTCCTTTTCAATGGATTTCCAAAGAGCTTTGCTCAATTGGGCCATTCTTTGACTGAATAAAAGTGCTTCTTTTACATCGAAAGGCTGTTCCGAATGATTCATCCATTTCACCTACTTCTCTTTTTCTTGTAATTCTATTATGCCAATAAAATAAAGATTAATAAAGCTGAAAATTCAAGAATTTTTAAAAGTCATGAAAAACATTGACAAAATAACCTTTTTTCAACAAAAAAAGTGCGGGATACGCACCCCGCACACTTTTGTAAACGAATATTTTTTTGTGAGTATATTAGTTTTGTAAGGTTTTCTCCAGTTGTTTGAGCTTTTCCTCAATTTCCTGAATTTCCTTTTGTAAGTCCTGCTGATGAGGTTTGATTTCCTCGCGCCATTGCTGAATGGATGTTTGCAATTCAGTTCCGACCTCTTTAATGACCTCAGCACTTTCTTTTGCGGTTTCAACAATCTGCTCTTTTAAAGCTTGTCCATCTCTTTTTAATCTTGTCAGCGTATCTTCGAATTTGTCATAGCCGTCTTTCATCTTTCCGCGTACATCTCTGCCAGAAGAGGGAGTCGTCAGGAGCACTGCCGCACCTCCGAGGAGACCGCCTACAAATAATCCTGTTAATAAAGAACGTCCACTAGCCATTCCAATCACCTCTAGTCAAATTTTACACATTCGCATGTTCTCTCTGAGCTGACGATCAGCTTCATTGAACTTCCATACATAGCTTGCTTTATTTTAGCATACTTTTGAAGAAAAGGGAGGGGAGAAGGTTGTCTGTCTTTCTGTTCGTTTTTACGTGTATGTGTGTGATTTTCGCAGGTGGTTCTATTCATTATGTAAGGCAGCTTGGGTATGCAGGGTCTTATCCGCCAAAACATGTATTAAGACAAAAAGCAATTGTGTGTGCTGCAGGTGCAGGGATTTCGCTCTCCATTTTGCTGCTTACCCTTTTTCTTTTATAGAAGCATGAAAAAAAACTCTTCATCTAATGAAGAGGTTCCAGCATGTAGACAAACCCTCGCATTCGTTGTCAGTCCTGCGTGCAGGTGCTCACGAATGTCAAATTCGCTCCGCGCCAGTACTCGTCCTTCTTAGACTTCAAGGGCTTTCAATCATGCTGAAAAGAAGACAAAGGGCTAAAATAAAGAATCATTTTAGCCCTTTGTCAACAATATGAAAAAAACCTCTTCATCTAATGAAGAGGTTCAGTTATTCGTTAAGCGACTTCAATCATTCTTGCGCGCTTTAATATGGACTGAGCAATCGGGAAGACAAATACCATAGCTATCGTATTGATCACAGTTGCTGGCAGGACAACACCTACAAGAAGTGCTGGTAACGCAGCCGGCAGTCCAGTAATCAGTAAAGCGGCAGATAGGAAAATCACGCCCGATACGACGGTCCCAACAGCGGTGAGTACAGCGGTCAGAACGACTTTGTTCTTGATCTTCAGGCAAGATAAGAAAAGGGCTAAGAAGATAAAGGCTGTCACCGGTTTATCAATCATATTTGGAATTTGTCCGCCTGGAAAACCTGTTGTCAAAGCGGAAATGACCCCAGTAACTAGGGCGATCACAACGACATGCTGTACTTTCGGAAAAAGGATGATGCTTAAAAACATCATAACCAGCATCATATCAGGTTTCATTCCAAAAAAGATGGGCGGGAAAATCGTATGCAAAACAGCTCCCATTGCTGCAAGCAATGACATAATCACTAATTCTTTTGTTTTCATTTCTATGCTCTCCTCTGCTAAGCTCTTAGAACTCTCCAATAATATGGCTGATCATTTATTGCAAGAGTCATGACTTTATATTTCTCGTTATTATAACAAATTTATTTCACGATAGAAAAGCCTTTTTACTCATTTTCTTGCTGGAACTTTTTCATAAAGTCCGCAAGCTTTTGGCAGTCTTCTATAGAGACGGCGTTGTAAATCGAGGCTCTGCATCCGCCAACAGAACGGTGGCCGGCGAGTCCAACCATTTGTTCTTGTTTTGCTTTCTCCACAAAGGATGCAGTGAGTGCATCATCACGCAGGGTAAACGTGACATTCATATGTGAACGGCTGTCAGCACGTGCATGCCCTTTGTAAAAACCGCCACTTTGATCAATCGTATCATACAGAAGCGCTGCTTTTTGTTCATTGCGTTTTTCTGCTGCTTCTACACCGCCCGCCTGTTTCACATGCTCCAGGACAAGGGACAGCATATAAATCGCAAAAGTTGGTGGTGTGTGATAAAGAGAATTGGCTTTGGCATGTGTTGAATATTTTAAAATTTTAGGTGTGCCGCTTTTTTCTTTCTCTAATAAACGTTTGCGCGCGATCACAATCGTGATACCAGAAGGCCCTAGATTTTTTTGTGCCCCGGCATAAATGAAATCAAATGAAGACACGTCTATTTTTTTGCTGAGAATATCACTGGACATGTCGGCAATAAGCGGGAGTGACGTGTTCGGGAACGTTTTCCACTGAGTACCGAAAATGGTATTGTTCGATGTGATGTGCAAGTAAGCACCGTCATTTAAAACGGACGCATCTACATCTGGAATATACGAATAGTTGTCGTCTTCACTTGAGGCAAACACTGATGTTTCACCAAACCCTTTTGCTTCTGACAAGGCTTTCTCTGACCAAGCACCTGTTTGGATGAAATGAGCCGTTTCGCCTTCATGTAAGAAGTTCATCGGAATCATTGCAAATTGAAGACTTGCCCCGCCTTGTAAAAAGAGGACCTCATAATCTTCTGGAATGTCCATCAATTCTACCAAGAGTGCTTTCGCTTTATTGTGGACTTCTTCATACTCACCGCTGCGATGAGAAAGTTCCATCACAGACATCCCGGTTTGTTTAAAATCAACAAGTTCTTCCTGTGCTTTTTGAAGCACTTCTAGCGGCAGCGCCGCCGGACCAGCATTAAAATTCGTCGTTCGCTTCATCACAATCTCTCCCTATTTCTCGCGTTAATGGATCAAAAGATAAAACCATCCTATCACAAATTTGAAGCATTTGGACAAAAAATTTGAATCGTCCTAAATATCTTACGATTCAGAGGATAAGCTCAGAAAAGAGGCGAAAAAAAGAAAAACCTCATCCATTAAGATGAGGTAAGGCGCGTATGGATGGCAGAAGAAATGTCTTTTAAATCCTCTGATGTATATTGATCTTGGTGAGATTTCCATACGGCACCAAAGCCGTCGCCTTTGCCATAACGTGGAATGATGTGCATATGGTAATGGAACACAGATTGTCCGGCTTTTTCACCGTTGTTGTTCAGAAGGTTTAAACCAATTGGTTCAAATTCTTGTTTGATGGCTCTAGCGATTTTTGGAATCGCTTGGAAGTAATGATTAGACACTTCTGGTGTCATGTCATAAATGTTTTCTTTATGTATTTTCGGGATTACAAGGGTATGTCCTTTTGTTACTTGGCTGATATCAAGAAAAGCCAATACATGCTCGTCTTCATATACTTTTGCACATGGAATGTCTCCATCAATGATCTTGCAAAAAATGCAGTCGCTCACGCCATGTCACTCCTCATTATTTTTCCTTTATCGTATCACAAAAAGAAGCAAAAAAGAAAACAGGACAAGCGAACTCCTTTGGTCGCTCATCCTGCTCCTGCAGAAGAAATGCTGATGCTTTCATTTGATATGCCTTTTGAATTCTCTATTTACTGAAATAAAGAATTCATATGCCTGCTATTTCTGCCGTAAACACCTCATTTGACGTTTTGGTTCGTCGTATACATATTTGTATAGGACACAAAAATCAAGAATCAGTGAAGCAAAACAGAAGCTAAGGTTTTTAGATGAAAAACCAACTTGTCATGCGGTTATTGCCTTTAACAAACACCTCATTTACGTATTGGTCATCAAGTTCATTTCTTCTACATACATTATGATGACCAGTATGCCGATGTTTTATTCATGAGTTGTCTATAGGTAAACATTTCAAATTGTCTTTCGTTTTTGGTACTATAAAGGAAAAAAGAAAGAAAGGAACGAACTGATGTCCCTTCTAACTGTAAAAGATGTAACGGGTGGATATACAAAGAATCCCGTTCTGAAAAATATTTCATTTGAATTAGAAAGAAACCAAATCGTTGGTCTCATTGGCTTAAACGGGGCGGGAAAAAGTACAACCATTCGTCATATTATTGGATTAATGAAACCTCATAAAGGGGTCATTGAGCTGAACGGACGAACCCTTCAAGAAGATCAAGAGGCGTATCGTTCACAATTTACGTTTATTCCAGAGACACCTGTCTTATATGAAGAATTAACGTTAAAAGAGCATTTAGAGCTGACAGCGATGGCTTACGGCCTTTCAAAAGAACAATTAGAAGAACGTCTGCCGTCTTTGCTGAAGGAATTCCGAATGGAGAAGCGATTGAAATGGTTCCCTGCTCATTTTTCTAAAGGGATGAAGCAGAAGGTGATGATTATGTGTGCGTTTCTTGTGGAGCCAGAGTTGTATATTATCGATGAGCCGTTTTTAGGGCTTGATCCGCTTGCGATCAACGCACTATTAGAACGGATGAATGCGGCGAAACAAAATGGCGCAAGTGTTCTGATGTCAACGCATATTTTAGCCACAGCGGAACGTTATTGTGATTCCTTTATTATTTTGCATGAAGGGGAAATTAGAGCGAAAGGAACACTGACAGAACTAAGAGAGCAGTTCAACATGAGAGATGCGACACTCGATGATCTTTATTTGGAATTAACAAAGGAAGAAAGCTATGAGTAAAACAACGCAAACCATTTGGAAATCACGATTAGAAGAACACGTACAAGAAACAAGAAAATATTTAAAATATATGTTCAACGATCATCTTGTGATTGTGCTCATTTTTTTCCTTGCAGGCGGGGCGAGCTGGTACAGTAATTGGCTGAAGCATATTCCAGCTCACTTCCCATCCTATTGGGTCATGGCAGTTGTTTTCTCATTGGTACTGACTAGTTCTTACGTGCGAACGTTGATCAAAGAGGCAGATCTTGTGTTTATGCTTCCTTTGGAAGCTAAGATGGACCCTTATTTAAAACAAGCGTTTAACTTTAGCTTCATTTCTCAGTTATTTCCTTTGATTGCCGTGTCCATTATTGCACTTCCGCTATATTCGGCTGTCTCCTCAGGCGATCTGATGCTATATGTGCTCATTTTGGCGCAAATGATCTTAATAAAAGGTCTGAATACAGCAATTCAATGGAGAATCACTTATTTTCAAGGGAAACATGTCAGATGGATTGATGCAGTGATTCGTTTTCTGCTCAATACAATGTTAATGTATACCGTTTTACAAGCAGCTTATGCCATTGCCATCGTCTTTTATCTTTTATATGCTGTCTATCTCATTTATCTAACAAATGCAGTAAAAAAACAGCCCTTTCAATGGGAATTGCATATTTCTGATGAGTTAAAACGAAAACAGCGTTTTTACCGCTTGGCAAACTTATTTACGGATGTCCCTCATTTAAAGAAACAAGTGAAAAGAAGGGCGTATATGGACTGGGTCTTGCAGTTTGTTCCTTATGAACAGCGTAAAGCTTTTTCTTATATGTATGTGAGGGCGTTTTTACGTTCAAATGACTATTTTGGTCTTGTGTTTAGGTTAACGGTCGTGTTTGTGCTCATCCTCTTGTATACAGGTGCAGCAGGCTGGGTGGGGGCATTACTTGTCTTGTTTACAGTCTTTATCACAGGTGTACAGCTTGTCCCGTTAACAAAGCACTTTGCTCATCTGTCGTTACAGGCACTTTATCCTGTGTCTCAGCAAGAAAAAGATCGAAGCTTTTTTGTTCTCGTACGAAATGTACTCATTATCCAGTCAATTTTACTGAGCTCCGCCGTTTTCCCAGCAGGTGGATGGAAGGGAAGCGGACTTGCTCTTCTCATTTCATTGGTATTTGTGCTTGTCCTATTTAAGCCTTACGTACAAAGTAGATTAAAAAAGATGAGATAAGCATTTTTTACAGCGTGTGTATGATGTCACCAAGGAGGGAACTGGGATGAATGCAGCTGAACGGGAACTGTATGAAGAGGCCATTTTTTTTCAAATGCGTTTTTTAAGAAAACCATCCAAGATCGAGCGGTTTTCAAAAGGTGTTCAGCAGCAAGTGAATCGCCGAATCCCTGCTCGATTTCATCAAGTCATCACAAGTGCGGTGAAAACAATGGTTGAATCCACCGTATCAGGAAGCCATTTTACTTCATTTACAGTCATTGATGAACAATTGTCTATTGTAGAGCGAAATGAGCTGGCAAAGGAAAAGGTGACATATTATCAAAAGGCCGCTGCGATTGAAGGAATTGGCACAGGTGCGGGTGGATTGTTTCTCGGAATGGCGGATTTCCCTCTCCTTTTAAGTATCAAGATGAAATGTCTTTATGAGCTTGCCTGTATATATGGATTTGATTTGTCTCAAAAAGAGGAAAGACTCTTTTTGCTTTGTATTTTTCAACTCGCCTTTTCAAGCAGTACACACCGTCAAAAAATGATGAAACTCATTGAAGAATGGGAAACAACCCGGGAAGAAATGGATTGGTATAGCTTTCAGCAGGAATATCGAGATTATATTGACCTTGTGAAGCTGTTTCAATTAATGCCTGTGGTCGGTGCCGCTGTTGGTGGGGTGGCAAATCATCAGCTGACAGGACAGCTTGGTGAAGTCGCACGCCATGTGTTTCACTTGAGAGTGTTGAAAGAATCGAAATAGAAAAGCCGCTGCCCAGCAGCGGCTTTTTTTCATTCATCGTAGGAAAGGACGGCATGAGCGATTACCTTTGCTGCGACAGGCATTGCGTTTTCGTTAATATCAAATTTTGGATGGTGGTGTGGATACACATCTTGGCTGTTTTCTGGCATAGCGCCTGTGTAGAAGAAAGTACCAGGAACATGCTGAAGGTAGTAAGCAAAGTCTTCTCCGCCCATTTGGGTTTCGGCTTCTTTTACTTCTGTGACTCCTTCTGTCTGTTTGGCTATTTCTGCTATATATTCAGTTGGTGCAGGGTGATTTTTGACTGCAGGATAGCCTCTTACATATTCATAAGTATAAGAAGCATCGTGCATGTGGCAGACACCTTTCACCACCTGTTCAATTTCACGTTCAATGATATGGCGTGCACTCTCTTCAAAGGAACGTGCAGTACCTGTCAGCACGGCCGAATCTGCAATGACGTTAAAGGCATTTTCAGCGACAAATCCCCCTACAGATACAACCGCAGAATCAATCGGGTTGACTTTACGGGCCACGACCTGCTGAAGATTGGCTACAATTTGTGAACCGATGAGTACGGCATCTTTCGTCAGGTGCGGCTGTGCGCCATGTCCGCCTTTCCCTTGCACTTGAATAGAGAAACGATCGGCGGCTGCCATAAAGTTCCCGCTTTTATAAAGAACAGTGCCGCATGGCTCTGAGGACCAAAGGTGGGTGCCGAAAATGACGTCAACACCGTCTAAACAGCCATCTTCAATCATTGGTTTCGCACCGCCGGGGGCATATTCTTCAGCGTGTTGATGAATGAGGACGATTTTTCCTTTTAATTGATCTCGGTGCTCATGTAAGATCTTCGCTAAGACGAGAAGTGTTGCTGTGTGGCCATCGTGACCGCATGCGTGCATGACGCCAGGTTTTGTTGAACGGTAAGGTACATCCTTTTCATCATGAATGGGAAGTGCATCAAAATCAGCTCTCAGTGCAATGGTCGGTCCAGGGGAAGTTCCTTCAATAAAAGCGAGTACACCATGTCCGCCTACATGTGTGCGTGTTGGGATATGTAATCTGTCATAATATTGAGCGATGTAAGCAGCTGTTTCCTCTTCCTGAAAAGAAAGTTCTGGATTCATATGGAGATAGCGTCTAATTTCAACCATTTCCTCATAATGTTCATCAAGACGTTCATTGATCCTTTTGTGTAAAGTGGATACTGTCATTGATCCGAAAACCTCCTTTAGGCTCTTTTACTGATTGTATGGTAATTGTTAGAATCTTTCAACAGAAGAGGATGTCGAGAATGATAGAAAAGGTCATTTTACATAAAAGTCGAAGGTTAAGTATGAAGCTTGAAAAAGGGGGAGTGGCATTGGGAAGCTGTCCAAATTGTTCAAAAGCATTTTCTTTCGTCGAAAAATTTCATTTATCGCATACGAGAATGATGCTTTGTCCAAGCTGCCGGCATCAAATCAAAGAAACGTTCGTTTCGAAGATGAGCTTTTTGATGATTTGTTTGATTCCACTGTTGGTACTACTTATTCAGATGAAAGGTGCTTCACCTATGCTCAAATGGCCCATCTTATTAGGATGGATCTTGCTGAATTTTTATGTACTTCAGCCAATCATTCATCGGTACGAGCTTAGAGATAAGCGTTGAAAGCCCAGCAGAAGGGCTTTTTTTTATGAAAAAAAGAAGTGCGAAGAGCAGCACTTCTTTAATGGTCTATGACGGCATGATAGGATGTCAGATAGGCAGGACGAGAGAAGATGGAGCCAGTATCCTCGTGCGGCTGAAAGAAGGCTTCTGACTCTTGAAAGTCTTGAAATAAGTCTTCAGATTCCCAAAGGGTCAAAATTAAGTACACTTCTTCATCCTTTTTTGGTCTTAACACACGAAGCGCCTGAAAGCCGCGCTGGTGTTCTGACATATTTGTTTTTTTCTGAAAGGTGGATTCAAAAAGTGCTCTGCTTTCGAGCTTTACAGGGATATGATTCAGCGTGACAAAGCCAGATTGGACGAGCTCACCTTTTGTATAAATCACATCATAGGCATGGGGTGCTTTAAAGACTGTCTCACCCTCCGTTTCATGAAAAAGAGCCGCTTGTTCCTTACCGACCGTATAAAGCAGATTTTCAAGATGATGTTTTTTTGCGATTTTTTGCAAAAAGTCTGCTGTTCCATATGTAATATAGAAATTCATCTAAACCGCCTCCTGCTTGATAGTATAACAAAAGAATGATATATAATTCTTTGGTAGTCAATCCATAAAACATATTATGAAGCAATACATCCCATACTATCCGTATAAAGGAATGAGGTGACCTAATTTGAAGAAAAAGAAGATAATCATTCCATTAGTCATTGCAGGAAGTACAATCGTGCTTTCATTTATTGGCTATCTGACCATTTTATTTTTAGGACATTATGTCATAGACGAAAAGAAGCTCGTTTTTCACGCTTCCTCGAAAATCATTGATCAGAATGGAAAAGAACTCACAAGCATGTATTCAGAAAATCGGGACCCTGTGTCATTAAAAGAGGTCCCAGATAAAGTGGCGAAAGCTTTTGTTGCTGTAGAGGACAAGCGCTTTTATGAGCACCACGGAATTGATGCACAATCGATTTCAAGGGCGGTTTATCGAGATATATTAGCAGGTGGAAAGGTAGAAGGCGGCAGTACCATCACCCAGCAGCTCGCCAAAAATATCTTTCTCACAAATGATAAAACGTTTCTTCGAAAAACAAAAGAAGTCATTATTGCGATCAATTTAGAAAGAGATTATTCAAAGGACAAGCTGCTTGAAATGTATTTGAATCAGCTTTACTTTGGTCATGGCGTCTATGGGATCCAAGCAGCGGCCAATTACTATTTTAGTAAAGATGTAAAAGATCTCACTGTCAGTGAAGGAGCTACACTTGCTGCCATGCCAAAGGCACCTTCAACGTATTCCCCTGTTCTACACCCAGATAAAAATAAACAAAGACGGGATACCATCCTGAATTTAATGAATGAACAAGGATATTTGTCTTCTACAGAAACAGTTGAAGCAAAAGGAAGAACACTTGGTATTCATTTAAAAAAGAAATCAGAAACCCCTTGGGTGGACAGTTATGTAGATCTCATGATTAAAGAAGCAGAATCACAGTATTCGATTTCGCATGAACAATTGCTTCAAGGCGGCTATACTATTACCGTACCAATCGATATGAATTTGCAAAAAGTTGCCTATGATGCGATGAAAAACAATCGTTATTTCCCGGGAAAAAGCGGGTCACCTGAAGGCAGCGCTGTGTTTATTGACAACGCATCTGGTGGTGTAAAAGCAGCAATAGGCGGACGAGAATATCAGGCAAGAGGCTATAACAGAGTCACAGCTGTTAGACAGCCTGGTTCTGTCTTTAAGCCGATCGCAGTATATGGTCCAGCGATGCAGGAGAAAAAATTCAGACCGTATTCACTGCTTGAGGACAAGGAAAAAAGCTATGACGGCTATTCTCCAAAGAACTACGATGGACAGTACGAAGGCAGGGTCACGATGGTAGAGGCTCTCATGAAAAGTAAAAATACATCTGCCGTATGGACGTTAAGCCAGCTTGGCATCGATACGTCTAAATCCTATCTTGAGAAAATGGGAATGGATATTTCGGATAAAGGACTTGCCATAGCGCTTGGCGGTTTAGAAAAAGGGGTTTCTCCGTTGCAGATAGCTGGAGCATTTCATACATTTGCAAATGAAGGCGTCTATAAAAAGCCGTTCTTCATTCAGAAAATCACGAATGATGATGGTGAAACCGTTGAAAAAAATCGAAACAAAGAAGAACGAGTGTTTAGCGTACAAAATGCTTGGAATATGACAAGAATGCTTCAACAGGTCGTCAAAGGCGGAACCGCTCAGAGCGGATCATACGCTGGAGATTTGGCTGGTAAAACAGGCACAACTACGTATTCCGGTGTCAAAGGGGCAACGAAAGATGCTTGGTTTGCTGGCTACACGCCTAGTACAACAGGGGCAATCTGGATGGGGTATGACAAAACGGATAACAGTCATTATTTAACTGGCGGCAGTCAGTATCCAGTGCAGTTAATGAAAGATATTTTAACGACAGCCCAAATAACCAATGAAACATTCCAAAAACCAGAGGGAATTAAAGAACTTCAATCGCCAATCCATTTAGAAGGACTGTCAGGCTTTGAAGCACGTTATGCATTTAAAATCAAAGGGCTCTTTACATTGGAGCTGTCATGGGATGAACAGGAAGACAAACGCGTTGAATATCGTATTTATGAAAAGAGAAATGGAAGCGAGACCCTGATCGATTCTGTAACAGGAACAAACAGCTACACAATGCCGTATGCAAATGTGTTTTCAGATGCGCAGTATAAGGTTGTTCCATACAATACTCAAACACAAGAAGAAGGCGAAGGTAGTGCTTATATCAAGCCAGAGGCTTTTGGACGTTAATATTCGGCGATTTTTTGAACATTGAGCCGCTTTAGTATACCGAGCCCTGAAAAAGCGGTATAGTAAAAGCAGTGTTTGAGCCTTATACAAAGAGAGTGTGAGGCGAAAGGTGGAATGAAAGGTAATGGGAAAAACGAAGGCTTTTAATGACACGTTCTTAAAGGCGTGCAAAGGGGAAAAAACAGACCATGTACCAGTTTGGTATATGAGACAGGCAGGACGCTCGCAGCCTGAATATCGTGCCCTTAAAGAAAAATACGGGCTATTTGAAATTACGCATCAGCCAGAGCTATGTGCTTACGTAACAAGACTTCCTGTAGAACAATATGGTGTAGATGCCGCTATTTTATATAAAGATATTATGACTCCGCTTCCAGCTATTGGTGTGGATGTTGAAATTAAAAATGGAATTGGACCAGTGATTGACTCGCCTATTCGGACAAAGGCAGATATCCAGCGTCTTGGAGAGCTTCATCCTGAAGAAGACCTGCCGTATGTGCTTGATACGATCAAGCTGTTAACAGAGGAGCAGTTGAATGTTCCGCTGATTGGTTTCGCAGGTGCACCTTTTACGATGGCAAGCTATATGATCGAAGGCGGTCCATCTAAAAATTATCATAAAACAAAGGCGCTCATGTACAGTGAGCCAGAGACATGGATGCTTTTGATGAATAAATTAGCCGATATGACGATCACATACATACGCGCTCAGGTAAAAGCAGGCGTCCGAGCATTTCAAATCTTCGACTCTTGGGTTGGCGCTTTAAATGCAGCAGATTACCGGACCTTCATTAAGCCTGTCATGCAGCGTATTTTCACAGAGCTGAAGCCTGAAAACGTACCAATGATTATGTATGGTGTCGGTGCGAGCCATCTGGCGAAAGATTGGCATGACTTGCCGCTTGATGTCGTTGGACTGGATTGGCGTATGAGTATAGACGAAGCGCGAAAAGAAGGCTTAACAAAAACGTTACAAGGAAACCTTGATCCAACGATTTTACTTTCTCCTTGGGAAGTGATTGAAGAAAGAGCAAAAGCGATTTTAGATCAAGGAATGAAATCAGATCAATTCATCTTTAACTTAGGTCACGGGGTATTTCCTGATGTCTCACCAGACACGTTAAAGAAGCTGACTGATTTTATTCACGATTATTCAGCTAAACATAAAAAGACATCCATCTAAATGATTTCAAATGATCTGAAGGAGTGTTGGTTGTGGAGAAAAAGAAAATGGGGCTACTTGTCATGGCATATGGCACCCCATATAAAGAAGAAGACATTGAACGTTACTATACACATATCCGCAGAGGCAGAAAGCCAGAGCCGGAGATGCTGCAAGATTTAAAGGACCGCTACAAGGCAATTGGCGGCATTTCTCCTTTATCAAAAATTACAGAACAGCAGGCAAATGGTTTGTGTGAACATTTGAATGAGATCCAAGACGAGATTGAATTTCATGTATACATTGGGTTAAAACATATTGAGCCTTTCATTGAAGATGCAGTCGCTGACATGCACCGAGATGGCATCACAGAAGCGGTGAGTATTGTCCTTGCACCGCACTTCTCCACATTTAGTGTGAAATCGTATAACAAACGTGCACAAGATGAAGCAGAAAAGCTTGGCCATCTGAACATTACTTCTGTTGAAAGCTGGTACGATGAACCGAAGTTTGTGGACTATTGGGTGAAACAAGTGAAAGAGACGTATGCATCCATGAGTCAGGAAGAAAGAGATTCAGCAGTGCTGATTGTGTCTGCACACAGTCTTCCTGAAAAAATTATTGCAGCAGGGGACCCATACCCTGATCAGCTTGCACAATCTGCAAAAATGATTGCTGAAGGTGCAGGAATTGAGCATTATGAAATTGGCTGGCAAAGTGAAGGCAATACGCCTGATCCATGGCTTGGACCAGACGTACAGGATCTCACACGTGACCTATTTGAACAAAAAGGCTATAAAACATTTGTATACGTGCCTGTTGGATTTGTCGCTGATCACCTTGAAGTGTTATACGACAATGATTATGAATGTAAAGTCGTCACGGATGAAATTGGCGCAGCCTACTATCGTCCAGAAATGCCAAATGCGAAACCAGCATTTATTGATGCACTGGCAGCAGTCGTATTAAAGAAGCTTAATGAAAGCAAGTAATCATATAAAAGAAGGCGATCCTATGCATGACAATCAAAAACACCTTGTCATCATTGGCGGTGGCATCACGGGTTTGGCCGCCGCCTTCTATTTGGAAAAGGAAATTGAAGAAAAAGGCCTTCCTATCCAAATATCTCTTATTGAAGCGAGTCCTAGGCTAGGTGGAAAAATTCAAACATTATATAAAGACGGTTATATCATTGAACGTGGACCCGATTCATTTTTAGAAAGAAAGGTCAGTGGACCCCAGCTGGCAAAAGATGTTGGGCTATCTGATCAGCTCGTCAATAATGAAACAGGGCAAGCGTATGTATTAGTCAATGAAACCCTTCATCCGATGCCAAAGGGCGCTGTCATGGGCATTCCAACTCAAATCAGTCCTTTCATTACAACTGGGCTTTTTTCAGTTGCCGGAAAAGCACGTGCAGCGATGGATTTCGTTTTGCCAAAAAGCAAACAGACAGAAGATCAGTCTCTGGGGGAATTTTTTAGAAGACGTGTGGGTGATGAAGTGGTGGAGAATTTAATTGAACCGCTACTATCAGGCATTTATGCTGGTGACATTGATCGCCTGAGCTTAATGTCTACCTTCCCGCAGTTCTATCAAACAGAACAGAAGCATCGTAGTTTGATTCTTGGGATGAAAAAATCACAGCAGCATGCAAAAGCGCAACAAGTGACAGCGAAAAAGCAAGGACAGTTCCAGACAATCAATCAAGGGCTGCAAGCACTTGTTGAAGCGGTCGAAAGTAAACTCAAGCTGACGAAGATTTACAAAGGGACAAAAGTGACCCAGATCGAAAAAGCCGAGGGAGGTTATGGCGTTCAATTAGACAGCGGTCAAACGCTTTTTGCAGATTCTGCCATTGTGACAACTCCTCACCAATCGATCTATTCCATGTTTCCAAAAGAAGCAGGGCTTGAGTACTTGCATGACATGACATCGACTTCTGTTGCAACAGTTGCACTCGGATTTAAAGAAGAGGATGTTCACAATGAATATGATGGCACTGGTTTTGTCATCTCAAGAAATAGTGATTTCTCCATTACAGCATGTACGTGGACAAATAAGAAATGGCCTCACACTGCACCTAAAGGAAAAACATTGCTTCGTGCATATGTTGGGAAAGCTGGCGATGAATCAATTGTCGAACAGTCTGATCATCAAATCGTGAGCATCGTGCTGGAGGATTTGAAGAAAATCATGGATATTAAAGCAGATCCAGAGCTGACGACAGTGACTCGCTGGAAAACAAGCATGCCGCAATATCATGTGGGTCATCAAAAACAGATTTCGACGATGAGAGAAACGTTTAAGCAATCATATCCTGGTATTTATATCACGGGTGCTGCATTTGAAGGTGTTGGAATTCCTGATTGTATTGATCAAGGAAAAGCTGCCATCTCAGAAGCTGTATCTTATCTATTTTCATAAAAAACAAACTCCCTTTTCTGTCATGGAAAGGGAGTTTTTCATGTTCGTATGTTTAGAAAAGAGTGGTGAATAATAAAATTGAACAAAGTTGTTGCATCTGAGGAAAAAGATGTGGTATATTACTTTCTGTACTTAATGACCGAAACGTTCAAATAGTCATTTTGGGAGTGAGATCATGAGTGTTGATAGGAGACAAATGATTTTAGATGGAGCAACAAAGGCATTTACCCAGTTCGGGTATAAAGCCACGACAATGGACCTTGTAGCAAAGCTTGCCAACGTTGGAAAAGGAACGATTTATACTTTTTTCAAAAACAAAGAAGAGCTGTTCGATGAAATTTTCACATCACTGTTAATGGAGATGAGGAAAATTGCAGATGAAGCAATAGATGAGAAGAATAGTTTCTCAGAAAACCTTCATTTAGCACTCTTTGCAATATTAGAATTTCGAAAAAACCACCAGCTTACAATTAAAATCTTTCAGGAAAATGCGGAGCTTGGCACATCAGCAGTGAAAGAAATGATTGAAAAAATGGAACAGATGATCATTCGCTATATTAAAACAAAAGTAAAAGAAGCGATTGAAAAAGGCGACATTAAGCCCTGTGATCCTGAATTGACGGCATTTGTGATGGTGAAACTATATATTGCACTTATTTTTGACTGGGAAAAGCGATATGAGCCTTTAACAAAAGAAGAGGTCGCTGAATCGCTCGAGCTTTATGTACTAAAAGGACTGTCTGCAACAACATAATTTTTTTTAAGTTCAAATGACCGAATTCTTAATTTAGTCATTCACCAATGGGAGGAAAACAGCAATGAATGTAATTCGGAATCAATGGAAAGACATTGTGACGAGCAAAAAACTACTGATCCCGATTTTAGCTGTCTTATTTATTCCACTGATTTATAGTGGTGTATTTTTAAAAGCTTACTGGGATCCATATGGTACAGTTGATCAATTACCTGTAGCGGTTGTCAACTTGGATGAAGGCAGTCATTATGACGGCAAAACCCTTCAAGTGGGCGATGATTTAGTGAAGGAATTGAAGAAAAACGATAGTTTTAAATGGCATTTTGTTGATAGTGAAGAAAAGGCCATCAATGGGTTAAATAACGAAGACTATTATCTCGTCGTCGAGATTCCGAAAGATTTCTCGAAAAATGCGAGTACAGTACTAGACAAACATCCGAAAAAATCGAATCTGAAATATTATACGAATCCAGGCGCAAACTATGCTGCGTCTCAAATTGCGAATAACGCCATTATCAAATTAAAAGATTCGGTTTCAAAGGAAGTCACAGAAAATTATGCAGAGGTCATCTTTGATAACTTCAAAACGATTGCAAAAGGATTAGATCAAGCAAGCGATGGAGCGAAGAAAATTGATGACGGAACAAAAAGCGCAAAAGACGGTAGCCAAAAGTTAAAAGACAATTTGGCGAAATTGGCAGAAGGAACGTTAACGTATAGCGAAGGTGTTCATCAGTTTGCAGGAAAAATGGGTGAACTGAACACTGGAATTCAATCTCTTGATAGCGGTCTTGGTCAGCTCTTAACAGGCTATCAAACGATTGATCAGAAATTTGGTGAACTTGGCACAGGAATTGATACATTGACCGAAGGGTTAAACACAAGCCGTGAAGGTCATGAGCAGCTTTCTTCTAAAATGCCGCAATTCACAGCAGGCATTGAGCAGCTGAACAATAAAGCACAGTCATTTTCAGAAAAAATCGCTGCTGTGGAGAAAGTATTGTCTTCACCTGAATTAGCGAATCTTGAAAAGATGGCGCCTAAGATTGATCAGGTGAAAAAAGATGCAAAAACGTTTAGTACCAAACTTGCTTCTTTAAAAGAAGCATTATCTAATCGAGATGCAAAAGTAAAAAGTATTATTCAAAACAGCTCGATGACAGATGAAGAGAAAAAGGCGGCAATGGATCAGCTAGACAGTCTTCCTACAATCGAACTGCCTGATTTGTCTGGTCTTGAGCAAAGCTTAGCGGCGCTGCAAGAACTGCCTGACGCAAGTGAAGTTCAGTCTGCGGTTGCATCTGCAAAAGCACAGCTACAGCAAGTCAAGCAGCTGCCAGAGAAAACAGAACAGCTGTATACATCAACAGTCGCCATACAAAATGCGATTGATCAAATGACATCTGGTACGAATAAATTGTATCAAGGTGCACTGAAGCTTCAAACGGGTCAAGGGAAATTACAAGATGGCCTGCAAACAGCAAATGGAAAGCTTGACACAGCGAAAAGTGGTGCGGATAAACTGGCAAATGGTTCAAGCCAGCTTAGTGCAGCATTGAATAAACTAGAAAGTGGATCAGAGAGTATCCAAAGCAACTCATCTAAACTGGCTGAAGGGTCAAAATCCCTTGATAAAGGATTAGGTGACTTAAAAAGTGGAACTGGAAAGCTTTCTGATAAGCTAAAAAGCGCTGCAGATGAAACAGGAGACATTGATGCGGGGCAGGACAACTACAATATGATTGCAAGCCCAGTCAAAACAGAGAATGATACAGCGAAAAAAATTGATAACTATGGAACAGGGCTCACACCATATATTTTATCAATGGGACTCTTTGTTGGAGCTCTTATGCTGACTGTTGTATTCCCAATGAAAGATCCTGCAGGACGCCCTAGAAATGCGTTTGAATGGTTTGTCAGCAAATATAGTGTGCTTCTCTTAGTCGGTATCTTGCAGGCAGTGATTGCAAGCACCATGCTGATCTTTGGGCTTGGACTTGAAGTGGAAAGCCTCTGGCGCTTCTATCTCTTTGCAATCATCGTCAGTCTGACATTCCTAGCGATCATTCAGCTTCTTGCGACGACGATGGGGAACCCAGGACGCTTTATTGCCGTCATTATCTTGGTTCTTCAGCTTGCAGCAAGTGCGGGTACATTCCCGCTTGAGCTTGTACCAAAATTCTTCCAAGTCATTCATAGTCTGCTTCCAATGACGTATACCATCAACGGATTTAGAACGATCATTGCAAGCGGTGATAACAGTTATTTATGGCACCAAGCAGCGATTCTTGGAACAGTAGCCATCATCATGATGGCTGCAACAACAGCATACTTTGCTTGGAACATAAGAAAAATGAAACAAGAAGAAGCTTAATCAAAAAAACCTTTCTCTTCCATGAGAAAGGTTTTTCATTTCAGATTGTTGACAAAGGGATAAAATGAACTTTATTTTATCCCTTTGTCTTCTTTTCAGCTCAGCGTGATAGAAAAACTTTGAATACTAGGAAGGACGAGTACTGGCGCGGAGCGAATTTGATATTCGTGAACACCAGCACGCAGGACTGACACCGAATGCGAGGGTTTGTCTACACGTTGAAACCTTTCTCTTTCATAAGAAAGGTTTTTTTCTATTAGAAATTAGACATCAGGAACCCGAAGCGATATATTTTAAGAAGGATGCTGAAAAAAGGCATGCTTGGAAAGAATTTCTTTTAGATGAAGGAGGATATGCCGAATGACAACGGAAGTAAATGAAACGGTTCAGCTTATTCAAAAGCTTGTGTCAATCCCAAGTCCATCAGGAAATACTGAGAAAGTGATTGGCTTTGTCGAACGTTTTTTACAAGATTTAAATATTGAAACGAAGCGAAATAGAAAAGGCGGATTAATTGCCACCCTAAAAGGAACAGATGACAAGGAACACCGCATGTTGACAGCACATGTCGATACGCTCGGTGCGATGGTCAAAGAAATTAAATCAAATGGCCGGCTGCGTCTTGCACTCATTGGAGGCTTTCAATATAACTCGATAGAAGGCGAGTATTGTGAAATTGAAACAGTAACAGGCCGTACATACACAGGTACCATTCTGATGCATCAAACGTCCGTTCACGTATATGAGGACGCTGGAAAAGCGAAGCGAAATCAAGAAAATATGGAGATTCGCTTAGATGAGAAAGTGAAAAATGCAGACGATGTGCAAGCACTCGGCATTCAAGTAGGAGACTTTATCTCATTTGATCCTAGAGTGGAAGTGACATCTTCAGGTTTTATTAAATCAAGACACCTTGATGATAAGGCAAGTGTGGCGTTGTTGCTGAGATTGATTCACCGCATTCAAACAGAGAACATCACATTGCCGCATACGACACATTTCTTAATTTCAAATAATGAAGAAATCGGATACGGTGGGAACTCGAATATCCCGGAAGAAACGGTGGAATATTTGGCTGTTGATATGGGAGCCATCGGTGATGGTCAATCAACCGATGAATACAGTGTGTCGATATGTGTGAAGGATTCTAGCGGTCCTTATCACTATGGTCTGCGCAAACATTTAGCAGCATTAGCTGAGGCAAATAAGATCGATTACCGCCTTGATATATACCCTTATTATGGCTCAGATGCGTCGGCAGCGATTCGAGCAGGGCATGATATCATTCATGGACTGATTGGACCTGGCATTGACTCTTCGCATGCCTTTGAAAGAACCCATGAAGATTCATTGATTCATACAGCCAATCTACTGTACCACTATGTTCAAAGCAAATTAATCACAGTATAAAAAAAGAACCCCGATCGCGGGGTTCTTTTTGATTAGCTTGAAAGCTGTGTTGGCTCAGGTACATCTTGTCCAGTCATCACGCGGTGTCCTTTTTCAGGGTCATATTGCCCTTCCCATTTAGACATCACGACAGCTGCAAGTGCATTACCAGTTAAGTTGACAACGGTTCTTGCCATATCCATGATACGATCAACACCTGCAATAAAGGCTAGACCTTCAGCAGGAACACCGATCGTTCCAAGTGTTGCAAGTAATACAACAAAGGATGTACCAGGAACGGCAGCCATTCCTTTTGATGTCACCATCAGTACAAGGATTAGTGTGAGCTGCTGTACGATTGTGAGGTCAATGCCATATACCTGCGCTAGGAAAAGCGCCGCAATGGCTTGATACAAGACGGAGCCGTCTAGATTAAATGTATAACCAATTGGGATAACAAAAGAAACAATTCCTTTTGGACACCCGATGCGCTCCATTTTATCCATGACTCTCGGTAAAACTGTTTCAGAGCTGGATGTACTAAAGGCGAGAAGCATTTCGTCTTTCATGTAAGCAAGAAATCTGAAAATATTGACGCCAATCATCTTTCCAATAATTCCGAATACAACGATAAGGAAGAGAGCGAGCGCAAAATAAACAAGACCTACGAGCTTACCTAATGAAACAAGAGATTCAAGACCAAATTTTGATACTGTCACACCAATGAGCGCGAACACACCAAATGGTGCAGCTTTCATCACAACATTGACGACATGGAACATCGCATGTGACACACCTTCAAAGAAGGCGAGCACTGGTTTGCCGCGTTCACCAATCGCTGAAACGCCAAGTGCGAATAATACAGTGAAGAAAATAATCGCAAGCAAATCACCTTCCGCCAATGATTGGAAGAAGTTCGTCGGAACGATATGAAGGAACGTATCAGCAACCGATTTACTGCTTTGTTCTTTTTCCGTTTCAACATACTGGCTAATATCCTGTTTTTCTGTATGTCCAAAGTCAACGCCTGCACCTGGTTGAACAAAGTTCGCAAGCACAAGACCAAGGATGATCGCAAACGTTGTGATAATTTCAAAATAAAGAATGGTTCTAAAACCAAGCTTCCCTACTTTTTTACCATCACCCGCACCTGCAACACCTAAAATTAAGCTAGATACGACAATCGGAATGACAATCATCTTAATGAGTCGTAAGAAGAAGTCTCCAATTGGTTTTAAATATGTCTCAACACCAGGGTTACCGAAAAAGATCGCACCAACCACGACACCGAGAATAAGACCGATTAGGATTTGAGTAGCTAATCCAAATTTTAATTTTTTCATAGATTTCCTCCCTAACATATTCATTAAAGGAATATTCCCATTATATTAAGTTTTAATATATGAATTAAAGTATAACTAAAATTAAAGAGGTTCGTCCACGATTAAATTATATTAAGAAAATACAAAATTATTTGAAAAAATGGACACTTCGAACCCCCTTCGTTGTTTTAAGTCAATAAAAAGTGCCTTCCGAACTAAAAGTCATCATATGAAAATACTAAAAAACCCTTCTGTACCAAGGGTTTTACCTTTTTACCTATTTTTCAGAAAAAATAAAAAGCACTTTTGACTCCAACTGACGAAGGAGGAAAAAAGTGCTTTTTTGTTCTATTTATTTCCTTATTTAAGATAACTTACTTGTGAGCATTCCTCACATTCATTACCGTAACACTCGTGCTGTTCCATTAAATCATTTCCACATTTTGTGCATTTTTTTGAAGGCAAATTTCTAAAAAACTCAGTGATTTTTCCTAGCATTTGTCATCCTCCAATACGTTTTATTGCTATCATTGTATTATAACAGATTGGTAATTGTCAATCTGTTTTGTAACAATAGGCAAGAAGAATGCTTTTTTTATGAAAAATGGGTATATTGTAAGAAGGGGATTTTTTGAAAAGGAGGAAATATGACGATGAAATTAACCGTGATTGGCTGCTACGGAGGATTTCCAGCAGCTGGTGAAGCCACATCAGGTTATCTTTTTGAATCAGATGGTTTTCGTCTGCTTGTCGACTGCGGGAGCGGAGTTCTGTCAAAGCTTCAGCAATACATTGATATAGAAGAACTAGATGCTGTACTCCTTTCTCATTATCATCACGATCATGTTGCAGATATCGGACCTCTCCAATATGCGAAGCTAGTGGGTTATCATTTAGGAAAAAGCAGTGGTCCGCTGACGATCTACGGACATACCGGGGATCAAGCAGCATTTCAGCGGCTCTCTGATGATGTACATACAAAGACAAAACCTTATCACCCGGAAGAGGGCATTCAAATTGGACCATTTCAAATTGATTTTTTGAAAACGGTTCATCCGGCAGAATGCTATGCGATGAGAATTCAGGCAAATGAGGCTGTGGTGGTGTATACAGCTGACTCCAGCTATCAAGATGCATTTATCCCTTTTAGCAAGGATGCAGACTTACTTATTGCCGAAAGCAACTTTTACGCCGGACAAGACGGATCGGGTGCAGGACATATGAACAGCACTGAAGTAGGGAAGCTGGCAAGTGAAGCAAATGTTGGAGAGCTTATCATCACCCATCTGCCTCATTTCGGTCGGCATAAAGACCTAGTCAATGAAGCACAGGCGTTATATACTGGCAATATACAGCTTGCCCAATCAGGGCTTAGATGGAACAAGGAAGGAAGATAGAGATGCTGTTTATCGATAACGAGCAACATTATGACCCAATGATTAATTTAGCAATTGAAGAGTATTGCTTAAAATATTTAGATCCAGAAGAAACGTATTTGCTGTTTTACATCAACCAGCCATCCATTATTATTGGAAAGAACCAAAATACAATAGAAGAAATCAATACAAAATATGTCGAAGACAATGGCATCAAAGTCGTTCGCAGGTTATCTGGCGGTGGTGCAGTTTACCATGACAAAGGAAACTTGAACTTCAGTTTTATTACAAAAGACGATGGGGACAGCTTTCATAACTTTAAAAAATTCACCGAGCCAGTCATCAAAGCGCTTGAAAAGCTTGGCGTCAAAGCGGAATTAAGCGGCAGAAATGACATCATGGCAGATGGGCGTAAAATTTCGGGGAATGCTCAATTTGCTACACGAGGACGTATCTTCAGTCATGGCACCCTATTATTTGATTCAGAAATCGAACATGTTGTCTCGGCATTAAATGTGAAGAAAGAAAAGATCGAATCAAAAGGTATCAAATCCATTAGAAGCAGGGTTGCGAATATTAGTGAACTGATGGATCAAAAGATGACAACAGAAGAATTTAGAAAAATTCTTTTAAGCTATATTTTTGACACGAACGGAGACGTGCCTGAGTATCAGCTGACAGAAAAGGATTGGGAGAAGATTCATGAGATTTCTCGTGATCGATACCAAAAATGGGAATGGAACTACGGCCGTTCACCTAAGTTTAACTTGCAGCACTCTAAGCGTTTTCCAGCTGGATCGATTGATCTTCGATTAGAAGTGAAAAAAGGCATCATTCAAGACTGCAAAATTTTTGGTGACTTCTTCGGTGTAGGGGATATTGCTGATATTGAGAAACGACTCATTGGGCAGCAATATGATCGCAAAACCATTAGTGATGTATTAGAAGACATGGATATGCGCCATTATTTTGGTAACGTATCAAAAGAAGATTTTCTGGATTTGATTTATTAAGCAAGGACAAGCACGGCTAGAGATAGCGGTGCTTTTTCTAATGAAAGAGATGAAAGCGGTTTACATTTGATCTTGTGAATTTTTTCGATTGTCTATTATAATAGAAAGGAGGAATGTTTGGTCATGAAATGAATGGCTATTCATTCATTGATGAAGTATAAGGGGTGGGAGAATGGATTTGATCAAAAATCTTGAGCAGACTGCGATGACCAAGGGAGAGAACGTCGCACTGATCTTTGAAGGGAACAAGTGGACCTATCAAGAACTGATGACAAGTATCGAACGTTTTGCAGATGGTTTAGTGAGCGAAGGGTTTCAAGCGGGAGATCATATCGCGCTGATTTTAGGAAATTCACCGCATTTTGTGATTTCATTTTTTGGTGCATTAAAGGCAGGACTTGTTGTTGTACCTGTCAATCCAACATATACGCCAAGTGAAATCGGCTATATGCTTGTCACTGGTGATGTAAAAGGGATTGTTGCACCGGATCAGCTTCTGCCGATATACGAGCAGGTGTATGAACAGCTTCCATCTATTGAACGAGTCATTATTTGTGCACAAAATGAATCTGCGTGCAGGTCAAGTTTAAAAGAAGTATCTGATCGTCTTGTTTTCTTCGGAAAGCTTGTGTCTGGAGATGCGCCGGAAACTGAGCATCCTGTCATACAACCTGACGATACGGCCGTTATTTTATTTACATCTGGCACAACAGGAAAACCAAAAGGGGCAATGCTCACTCATGTTAACCTATATTCAAATGCAAGAGACATTGCGGAGTACCTGTCAATTGATGAGAAGGACAAGGTGATTGCTGCTTTGCCGATGTTCCATGTGTTTTGTTTGACCGTCTGTATGAATGCCCCTTTGATTCATGGAGCGACCATCTATGTCCTGCCGCATTTCAGCCCATCAGAGCTTTTACGAATGATGGAGAAAGAAAAACCAACGCTATTTGTTGGTGTTCCAACCATGTATAACTATTTATATCGTCAGGACGGTCATGAGGAAGCGATGAAGTCGGTGAGGATTTGTATATCAGGCGGTGCGTCCATGCCTGTTGCTTTACTTCACGGTTTTGAAGAAAAGTTCGGTGTCACGGTGTTAGAGGGCTATGGATTGTCAGAGGCTTCCCCAGTGACGGCATTCAATCCCCTTGATGGAAAAAGAAAACCAGGCTCGGTCGGCACTGATATTATGAATGTGAAAAATAAGATCGTGAATGAACTTGGAGAGGAAGTTGGACCAAACGAAGTCGGAGAACTGATCGCAAAAGGGCCAAACATTATGAAAGGCTATTATCAAATGCCAGAAGACACAGAAGCAGCACTGAAAGATGGCTGGCTGTACACAGGAGATTTGGCGAGAAGAGATGAAGACGGATATATTTATATCGTCGATCGAAAAAAGGATATGATTCTCGTAGGCGGGTATAATGTCTATCCAAGAGAAGTAGAAGAAGTGCTTTATCAACATGAAGCTGTAGCAGAAGCCGTTGTCATCGGTGTGCCCGATCCAAACACAGGAGAGGCTGTTGTCTGTTACATTTCCCCTAAGAAACATGCTCACATCAATCAAGAAGACATCATCACACATTGTTCACGCTATTTGGCGAAATATAAGCAGCCCCAAACGATCCATTTCATTGATGATATTCCAAAAAACACGACTGGTAAAATTTTAAGAAGAGCGCTAAAGGATAAGTACCAAGCAGAAACAAGTAAATAAAAAAGAGTCTCTTCTTATGAGGCGGCTCCTCAGCGTGTAGACAAACCCTCGCATTCTTTGTCAGTCCTGCGTGCTGGTGCTCACGAATGTCACATTCGCTCCGCGCCTCCTAGACTGCAAAGGTTTTCTATCACGCTGAAAAGAAGACAAGGGGATAAAATCAAGTTCATTTTATCCCTTTGTCAACAATCTAGGGAGTCTCTTATGAAGAGGCTCCTTTTTGAATCGCTTCTTGTACCTGTTTTCGAAAGGAATTTGACTGTTTTTGATTTAATTCATAATAGGTGCCGTCTACTAAAAAAACAACTTGAGAGCGGTTGGTCCATAGCTGAAAAGAAGTGCCATTTGTCCGTCCGAACATGACCTTGGCGATATAATCTGGCTTCTTTACATTCTTTTTGAGATGGCTGCTTGTTTGTTTCCCTTTGTTTAATTGTTCAATTAGATCCTCAGTTGTATCTTTATCATCTATTTCATAAGAAATGGACTGGTTCGTCGGTGAAAGCAATAATTTCTCTGCTCGATTTTCATCGAAGATGTCACTTGTCCGGCTGAACACATAAAAGAAGGTAATCAGTAAAAGCCCAAAGATCACAATTCCTGCAAGGATTTTCTTCATGATGAACCTCCAACTCACTTTTTTATAGTTAGTTTCTCCGATTTTTGAACAGCATAATCATTTTTTTCACTCAAGCTTTTTCAGATAGGGCATGCTATGATGGAGCCACATGAGACAGGTTCTAAACAAAAACGTGCGTGATTACAATAGAGAGAGAAATGGAAAGGAGGCTGACCAGTGCGAGTACGCAAATGGATAGCTCTTGCAACGGTAGCATACATATTGTATGGTCTTTTTATTTATTCTTACTTATTTCTAATGGGGGATTCATCTGTCCCTGACAGTGTGAAAGGGACAAGTGCAGACCCGCATACATTTATGACAAGCCATGAGCTTTTGATCAGTGGAAATTACTCGAACATTCGTAACCTGTTGTACTTTATGACAATTCCTTTAGATTGGTATGTCTTTTTCCTTTTGCTCATTTCAGGGTTTTCAAGGAAATTAGCAGATTGGAGCTTGGCAGCAGCTCGTTTTCACCTTGTGAGCAAACTTGTGTATGTGTTTGTGCTGTCACTTTTGACGATGCTGATCACATTGCCGGTCAAGTGGGTGAGCTACCAGTTGTCCTTGTACTACGGTGTTTCAGCACAAAGCACAGCAAGTTGGCTAAAAGACCAAACGCTTGATTTTTGGATTCAATATCCACTGCTTGTTCTATGCGCGATTGTGTTCTTTTGGCTCATTCAAAAGAAAAGGAAATATTGGTGGCTGTATGCTTGGTGTTTAACCGTTCCAGTTACACTGTTTCTCTTCTTTATACAGCCGGTCGTTATTGATCCACTCTACAATGATTTTTACCCATTGAAGGACCAAGCGCTTGAGAAAAAGATATTAACCCTTGCAGAGAAAGCACACATTCCAGCAGATCATGTATATGAAGTCAACATGTCAGAGAAAACAAACACGATGAATGCTTACGTCACAGGAATTGGTGAAAATAAGCGTATTGTTTTGTGGGATACGACACTTCAAAAGCTGAAAGACCGTGAAATCTTATTTATTATGGCGCATGAGATGGGACATTACGTGATGAAGCATGTGTATATCGGTTTAGCAGGATATTTAGTGTTGTCTCTGGTTGGATTTTTTGCCATTGACCGTCTTTATTTTTCCCTTTACCAAAAAGGCGCTTCTCCATTTCGTCTGAAGGCACCACATGACGTTGCTGCTCTTCCGCTTCTTTTGATCATTGTATCTATGCTGTCATTTGCTGCTTCTCCTTTTACAAATGCTGTGTCAAGGCATCAAGAACGTGCAGCTGATGAATACGCCGTGAACTTGACGAAAGATGGAGAGGCGGGGGTAACATCATTTCAAAAGCTTGCAAAATCAGGGCTTTCCCAAGTCAATCCGCCACTTTTAGTGAAAATATTCCGCTATGGACACCCGACGATGATGGAGAGAATCATCGATATGGAAAAAGCGGCGAAAAAAGAGGAAACATCGAAAAAGCAATAAATAAAAAATCCGGCTCAGTTCGCCGGATTTTTTTGTCACACTTATTTTAGTTAGAAGCTGCTTGAACGTTAATCAATCCTTTTCCATAATAGAACGAATTACCAAGCGGTGTTGCTGTATTTTCTAAGCGCTGACGAACCTGAGAAGTTGATAGATTCGGATACTTAGAAAGGATAAGCGCTGCTGCTCCTGCTACATGAGGAGATGCCATCGATGTTCCCGTATAAGATGTATATCCACTGCTTGGTACTGTACTTAAAATAGATGTACCAGGTGCAGAAACATCTAATTCAGGACCTGCGCTTGAAGACGAGTTTCTGACATTGTTGCTGTTCACGTTGGCAACAGCAATGGTTGAGTCGTATTTAGCAGGATAGCCAACGGTGCTAGTAGAGCCAGTTGAACCTGAATTCCCTGCTGCGGCAACGACAACTACTCCGCGGTTATTCGCTGTGTCTACAGCATTTTTAAGCGCTGTGGATCCGCTTGGGCCGCCTAAGCTCATATTGATGACATCCATGTTATTGGCAACAGCCCATTCAATACCGCTGATAATCCAGCTGTATTGTCCATCTCCGTTTCGATCTAACACTTTAACGGCATACAAGGAGGCGCTTGGCGCAACCCCAAGAACACCAATCGTGTTATCAAGGGCAGCAATGGTTCCGGCTACGTGAGTTCCGTGTGATTGAAAGTCTTGTGTGGCATTTGGCTCTGAAGGGACGAAGCTAGCACCGCCTGCAACATTTAAGTCAGGGTGTGCGGCGTGGATTCCAGTATCAAGGACAGCTACTTTGACGTTAGCACCTTTATAACCTTGAGCGTGTACGGCTGGAGCTTTGATTTGAGGGATACCATAAGGGACGGTTTGTGCATATGCTTCTGCTTTGTGGTCTTCTTCTACATAAGCAATGCTAGGGTCGTGTTCAAGTTTTTTTGCGGCTTGTTCAGACATCTTCACTTGTGCAGCATTAATGAGGCGGTATTGTTTTTCTAATTTCCCACCATTTTGTGTCACTGCTTGTTTCTTAGAGCTGTTTGTGGTGGCAGAAGCTTTAAAGCCAACGATATAGCTTTTTTCACTTTCTGACTTTGAGGCAGTCTCGGCATTTGCCATCGAGCCTCCAAACCCTGCTGAAAACAGAAGAGGGACAGCCAATAAAACACTTGTCATCACATTTTTCTTTTTCACGCACATTCCACATCCCTTTTTCTTATTTCAGAATAATCATCCGTAGTCTATAAGAATGATCCGTTTGATTATTCTGTATTTTCAGTTTAATGGAGGTAGGCAAATAAGAGTAGACCTGAATTTTTGTGGAAGTCCTAGCGAAAAATAGGGAATTAAGTCGCTTGGAAATTATGGTAAAATATGTTTATTGTGTATTTTCAACGATTTTCTGTTAAAAAGGAATCGTGCTTTTTTTCTCATGATCTATTTGGGGATAAACATTCGATACCCGAAATGCCTTAAAATAGGTAGAAAAGGCTATCATCTATTTCGAATTTCGATATAAAAAAATATTATTTTATCATTATTTTTGACATGAAAAAGAACCTGCTTTGGAAACAGGTTCTTTAAGAAGGGGCAGATTGTGTTAAATGGCTGACCACGTTGTAATCGTTCACCTTCCATTCACCATCTGTCCATTCCACATAATTTAAGCAGGCATTGACAAGTCTAGTGTCCTGAATACCCATATGTTCGTCAGCTAGTGCGGTGAGTAAGGCATGGATGGCAGCCCCGTGTGCCACGATTAGTACCCGTTTATCTGGGTAGGTTGCTCTCACTTTTTCAATACCTTCTAGCATTCGATCTTGAAGTGCCGATAGTGGTTCCATATTTGGATACTGTTTATTAGGAAACAGCTTCTGACGTTCCTCAAATGACATGCCTTCAGCGTCGCCATAATCACGTTCAATAAAATCGTCCATGATCACGAGCGGTGCATGTACATGCTGTAAAATCAAATGAGCTGTTTCTTTTGCCCTTGATAGCGGACTAGAAATGACAACATCCCAGTGGGCATCTTTTAGGTAAAGACCGGTTTGTTCCGCTTGCCATTTACCAGTGTCATTTAAAGGGATATCTGTTCGTCCTTGAATTCGTTTTGCTGCATTCCAATCGGTTTCACCGTGTCTGACTAGGCAAATTGCTGTCAATCAAATCCCGCCTTTTCTATCTTTTCTTCTATTATACTAAAACAGAAGAAGAATGACTGGATCAGCGATTTGTCAGACTCGTTAAGGACTCGACCGAACTTGCCACTTGGGACACTGTTTGTTTGACTTCTTTCAATTCGTTTAGGAATGTTTGCAAATCTATTTCAATTTTTCCGTTTTGGTTTTTGCTTAAGTTCATGCTGCTGACGATATCATCGAATAGAGAGTTGATTTGGGTCATTTTTTCTTTACTGTCTGTCACAAGTAAATTCACGTCAGCAATATGCTGTGACACAATGGCGATTTGTGAATTTGTGTTGTTGACGAGCTCAGATACAGTTGAAACCGTTTTCTTTGTATCCTCTGATAATTTGCGAACCTCGTTTGCAACGACAGCAAAGCCTTTGCCATGTTCACCTGCTCGAGCTGATTCGATTGAAGCGTTTAAAGATAGTAAATTCGTTTGCTCCGCAATACCTGTGACGATCCCAAAAATTTGTTCAATTTGTTTCGCAATTTCTTCTAAGCGTTTAATTTCTGTTTCAATCTTTGTCATACTGCCGTCAATTTGGTTCATTTGCGTCTGCTGAATTTCTAACTCTTTTTTACCGCCTATTGATTTCTCTTCAACTTGTGCTGAAATCTTTGTGCCAGCCTGTGACATATCCGCCATCTCATCAGATTTTGATACAAGTTTGTCCACTGCATTTGTTGTGTTTGAGAAGAGAGAAGCAAGTGAATTAGATGTTTCTGTAATTTTTGTATGAAGCTCTTTTTGCTGTAGTTCTGCTTCATCACGAACTTTAGAGTATTCATTTTGGAACGTATCTAGGACAAGCTGCTGCTCTAGATTTAAAATTTTCGTCGTCGCCTTCACTGCCGTCTGATATTCTTTGAAATCTTGGATATGCTGGGCAAATAAATCCATAATGGATAGCAATAGGTCTTGGAAAGCTGCCATATACCATTTAGGTTGAAGCCCAATTCTTAAATGAACTTGTGCAATTTTAATTCTTTTGGCCACATAAGATTCGTCAATCACACCGGCAAACATTTCACTAATATGAATGCGTAGTGTTTTCTTTAGACGCTCGACTGAGCTGTTATCTTGAATGATGTGCATCAAGGAAGACTCGACTTCTAGGTTTTTATAAAATTTATCGACGATATGTTCAATTTCATCTTGAACGATTGGATTTAGCTGTTTCAAGATAAAAAGGTCTTGCTGCGTCAAATCAATCATTTTAATTTGTTTGGCAATGTCCGTATTCTCCGGAAAATTGATTCGTTTTATCCCATCATCCTGCTGTGTGAAAAAAGCAGTGTTTTTCTTTTTACTCTCTTTTTTAAATAACAATGTGTTTGTCCCCCCATGATCATCAAAAATATCAGACTTTATGTTTTTTATCGGATAATATTGGATTTTTTAAAGGGAAAACAGTGAAATTTTACTGTTCTTTATATGACCTTTTTAGTGGTTTTTTCGCCGGACCTTCTACTACTTCTCCCGTAATGGAGAAACGAGACCCGTGACAAGGACAGTCCCACGTGCGGTCACTATTATTCCACGCGACTTCACAGCCTAAGTGAGTACAGGTTGTATCGACAAGAAAGATATCTCCGTCCTCTGACTTAAAAGCGCCACATTTTTTATGCTCATAAGACACAATCCCGCCTTCCCCCGGTTTTAAATCATCAATTGTTTGATCAGCTCGCTTTAATTTACCACTGATCAGCTTCGCTGCAACATTGGTGTTTTCTTTGATAAAGTCTTTTACGAATGCGTCTGACACGAGTCTTGATGGAGTAAAGAGGGATTCGTAAGGATTCGATTTTCCTTCGATCAAATCTCCGATCAGTGTCGCTGCTACGTGGCTTGTGGTCATGCCCCATTTTCTAAAGCCTGTTGCCACAAAAATATTCGAATGATGTTTTGTCAGGCGGCCAATATAAGGAATTTGATCCATTGTGACCATATCATGTGTGGACCAGCGGTAAAGGACTTCCTTTATGCCAAGGGTGGCTTCACCAAACTTTTCTAGTGCTTCATAGTGTGCGGATTCATCTCCGCCTTGTCCGGTTTTATGGCCTTGTCCACCGATGAGCACGACATCTTCTCCATGGAATTTCGCCGTTCTTAATGAATGGGCAGGCTGATCAATTCCTAAGTACATGCCGTTTGGGAGCGGTTTTTTTGTTTTGGCTGCGACGACATAAGATTGCTCAGGATGGATTCGCGTGAAATACAGTCCTTTGCCATCGTAAAAAGGAAAGTGTGAGCATGAAATGATAGAGCGCCCCATCAGATGATGGCCACTTTTTGTGATGACAGCAGGGTGTTTTCCTTCTTTTACATCGACTGCCGTTGTCTGTTCAAATATGCGCACGCCTCGGTCAATGAGCTGATCAATCAGTGCATGAAGATAATGAAGAGGATGAAATTGTGCCTGCTGCGTCATGGCGAGGGCTGCCTTGATGCCAGCATCAAACGGGAGCGCTGTTTTCCATTCGCGATCGATACCGAGCTGTTTGTACGCATCTAATTCCTTCTTTAACTTTTTGACGCCGTTTTCTTCTGTTGTATAAAGGTAAGCATCTTTTACCTCAAGATGACAATCAATGTCATACTCTTTCACACGTGCTTGGATGTGTTCCTTTGCTTTTTCATTTGCTTCTACATATAAACGGGCTTTCGGCATACCAATATGCTGAATCAGCTCATGATAGTAAACATCATGCTGGGAGGTAATTTTCGCTGTCGTATGTCCAGTGGTTCCTTGCAATACTTGATCAGCATCTATGATGATGACATCCAGCCCGCGTTCTGTCATTTCAAATGCAGTAGCGATACCTGTAATACCGGCACCGACAATGATGACATCTGCTGTAAGATCTTCGCTGACAGTAGGAAAAGAGGGCTTCTCACTATCAGCTAGCCATAACGACTTTGCTTGTTCCGATCCTTTATGTTCTTGTTCCATGTTGTCGCCTCCAGTCACTTGTTGTGTATAATTTTTCCACGATGCTGAAAATCATACATTTTAATGGAAACAAGAGCGAAATACATAAAAAAATGAGCAACACATAAAAATAAACGAGATAAAAAGGAAGGAGTGGACTGACGTGTCAACAAAGCAGCCAAAGAAAACGTTACCGCCTCAGCATCAGAACGAACGTCCAGGACTTGAATATAAAATGAACCCTAGACCTATCTTTGATCGAGAGGTGCAAGGCAAAAAGCTGACAGGGAAAACGGCGATTGTCACAGGTGGAGACAGCGGGATTGGAAGAGCAGTATCTGTCTTATTTGCGAAAGAAGGAGCCAATGTAGCAATTGTTTATTTGAATGAACATCGCGATGCGGAAGAAACGAAGGACTATATTGAAAAGATGGGAGGCCGCGTCATTTTAATAGCAGGTGACCTAGGGGATGAAGCTTTTTCAAACGAGGTCGTCAAAAAAACAAAAGATGCTTTCGGTTCGATTGATATTTTGGTCAACAACGCAGGTGAACAGCATCCGCAAAAAAGCATTGAACAGATTACCTCTCACCAGCTTCTTCGGACATTTCAAACGAATATCTTTGCCATGTTCTATTTAACAAAAGCGGTGCTCCCTCATTTAAAGAAAGGAAGCAGTATTATTAATACAGCATCGGTCACTGCTTATAAAGGTCATGAAACCTTAATTGATTATTCATCGACAAAAGGGGCGGTTGTAACGTTTACAAGATCATTATCTCTATCTCTTATCAAACAAGGGATTCGGGTAAATGGGGTAGCGCCTGGACCGATTTGGACACCGCTGATTCCATCCACATTTACGGAAAAGGAAGTGTCTGAATTTGGTGGAGATGTCCCAATGGAGCGGCCTGGTGAGCCAGTAGAGTTAGCGCCGAGTTATTTATTTTTAGCGAGCGAAGACTCTTCTTATATGAATGGACAAATGATTCATGTGAATGGCGGAACCATATTAAATGGATAAAAACAAAAAACTTGCGGTAAAGAGACAAGCTTTTGTCTCTCTGCCGCAAGTAAAATCATCATGATTGATGTAAGCAATGTTCTGCATATTGAGCTGACAGGTCATTAAAATGCTTTTCATCACGCTGATCTAGCGCCTTGTCAATCTCTTCTCTAAGGAAGGTTAAGCGCTGTTTATAAAGCGCCTCATCTAAAACCATTTGAATATAAATGTCTAAAATAGTAACGCCATTCTCTTCGGTTTTTTGGGTGTTGCGGGACTTCATGAGCTCAGCATACGTTTTTTTCTCTTTCATAAAGAATCCCCCCGATGCCTTTTTTATAGTATATGGATTGGCGGAGAAAAAATCAACAAGAATTTATAATTTTTAGACAATTTATTTTTGAGCCATATCAACACCCCTTGTCCAGTCGACAAGATACGATATATCTTTAAAAATGGCTTTTAGATAGATCGAATGTACTAAAAAATATGATAAAAAGATGATTTTAAATAAATATTGAAAAAATCCTGCCGTTTCTTATACGTTGGTGATAGATTAATAGTATCTAAAATAACCAAAAATTAACACAGGAGGAAATGAAGTGTCAGGAATTAGTGAAACACCATTAGATTCATACGTCATTAATCAAACAACAATGGCGGTCCTTCCGGTTGAAGAAGGAAAACGAGTATATTCAAAAGTGATCGAAAGAGAGACAAGCTTTTACGTTGAATTAAAGCCGCTGCAAATTATAGAACGCAGTTGCAGGTTCTTTGGCTCAAGCTATGCAGGCAGAAAAGCGGGAACATACGAAGTAACAGGAATTTCCCACAAGCCACCCATCGTGATTGACTCATCCAATCATCTGTATTTCTTCCCAACCTATTCATCCAACCGCCCTCAATGCGGATGGATCTCCCACAAATACATTCATATCTTTCAGGAATCATCCCTCGGAGACACGGTTGTTACTTTTACAAATGAGCAATCGGTCAAACTAGATGTCTCATATAAGTCATTTGAGAGTCAGGTACACCGAACAGCGTATCTTCGAACGAAATTTCAAGATCGACTTGATGGAGGTCTTCCTAAGAAACAAGAATTTATGCTGTATCCAAAGGAACAGCAGCTCAACCTTGTGTATGATTTTATCTTAAGAGAACTTCGTAATCGTTATTAGTGAGAGACCAGCGGCAGACAGCCGCTGGACTGCTTACTCATCGCCATCACTTTTTTGCAGAAAAAACCATTGATTATCGTATAAAAAAATATATAATTTATCTATATCGTATAATTTTTTATACAGTGAAAGGGGTCATGGGGATGATGTATGAAGAGCTGGATACGCCGGCACTACTCATTGATAAACGGGTGATGATGGAGAATGTAGCGGCGATGCAGCAATACGCAGACCGTCAGCATGTCAAATTGCGCCCTCATACGAAAACGCATAAAACGCCTGCACTTGCCAAGCTGCAGGAAGAGAAAGGTGCATCTGGCATTACGGTGGCGAAAGTAGGAGAGGCTGAAGTAATGGCAGCCCATGGGCTCAAGGATATTTTTATCGCCAATCAAATTGTAGGTGAGACTAAACTCAAGCGGATTCGCAAACTGGCAGAGTCGATACAGATTTCTTTTGGTATAGATTGTGTTGAGCATGTGAAGCAGATTGAGCAAGTCTTTCGTGAATCAGAGAAAAAAGCGGAGGTTTTAATTGAGATAGAGGTTGGAGAGGGAAGGTCTGGTGTCATTGAAGAACGTGATTTCTGCCACATATTAGAGGCGATTCAAACAAGTGATGCCGTTCATTTAAAGGGGATTTTTTCTCATGATGGTCATACGTATCAAGCGGAAAGTAAAGCACATTGCCGGACATTATACAAGGAGGCTGTAAATCGAACGCTCCGTTTTGCGCAGATTGCAGAAAAAGCTGGTATGCCGCTAGAGGTCGTCAGTATTGGATCAACACCGCCATTTTTATTTCAATTTGATATCCCAAAAGGAGTCACAGAAATACGGCCAGGCACATACATCTTGATGGATGCTTCCCAGTCCAATGTAATCGGCACATATTCACATTGTGCAGCATCTGTGCTGACGACGGTCATTAGTAAACCGACAGAGCGCCGGGTGATTACAGATGTAGGGGCCAAGGGGCTGACGGCACAAACACGTACAAAAGGGCTGACGAAAACAGAGGGCTTAGGCAAAGTGAAAGAATATGATGATGTATTTGTTTCAAGCGTATTTGACGAGCATGCCATTATCTATCATGAAGGCTTTCGTCAAAGTGTACAGATCGGTGAGAAGGTGCAAATTATTCCGAATCACATCTGTCCTGCTGTGAATCTTCATGAAAAAGCATACCTCATTCAAGATGGTGAAGTGGTAGAAGAGCTGGAGATTGCTTGTAAAGGAAAGTTGCAATAAATTGGTAGGATCATAAAAGGCGCCGAAAGGGGTCTTTTTTATTTGATTAAAAATGACGAAGATGAAATAGATTGAAACCAAACGTGCCTCTCTCGTCGTCTATTGACTGTATCATCATGAAATGGCAGGGAAATGTGAACCATTAGAAGGATTTTCATTCATTTCCGCATAAATCACAGAAGTGATACATGCGGTCTGTTACAATAAAAACAAGTCATTTCTTGCAATGTGTTCGTATGAGGTAAAAGTTGATCATATTTGACCGATATGAACAAATGGGAAAGAGAAATGGGGGCCCTGTATGAAAAAACGATGGCATTTGATGCTGCTATTTACCGTGACAGTGACACTACTCACGGCCTGCAATCAAGCAGGTCAGCCGCCTTCAAAACAAAACACAAAAGAAGCTGCGTATGAACAATGGGTTCAGCGTTATATGGATGAGTTAAATGAAGCATATGAAAACATGACCGATCAATTTATTTCAGATGGACATGGAAAAATTCAAGTAAATGAAAAATTGACAAAAGCGACGAAAGCATTCGACCGTGTCATTCAAAAAGGGCTTACTCATCAAGAAGTGCCAGCTGTGTATCAAAAGGCAGACAAACAATTAAAGACAGGTCTTGCTTCATTTGAAAAAGGAATGAGCAAGGTAGAGCAGCTGTTGAAGCGTCCTGATCAAGAAAAGCTGTTTATGTCAGCAACTCAACATTTTCAAAATGGATTGCAAGAGACAGCCTCTTTCATTGAAGAAGTAGGAAACGTTCAGCAATCACAATGAAAAGCCTGGAAGAGAGACTTCCAGGCTTTTTTAGATGTGCAGTGTTTGCTTTAATCGGCGTACACCTTCTTGAATCATGGCTTCATCCGTACAGGCAAAACCAAGCAGCAACCCTTTCCTTTTGCTTTCATAACAATAGGGGCTTAATGGATAAATGCCGACACCTGCCGCTTTTGCGGCCTCAATCGTGCCTTGTTCATCAAAGTCTGATGTTCCTTCTAAAAAGACGTGAAGGCCTGTATCGGTTCCATATAAACGGAAGTGTTTGTCAAAGTGATGTGTCAAAAGAGCATCCATCATCGCTGCCTGCCGTTTTTTATACACCTGTCTCATCCGCCTGACATATCGCGTAAACTCTCCTTCTCTGAAAAAAGAGGCAAGAGTGATTTGCTCCATGATCGGCAGCTGTCTTTGAATAAGTGATTGCAGTGCAGCGATTTCTTTGATGACTGCTTTGGAGCCGATGATGGCAGCAAGGCGGATGCCTGGAGCAAGTACCTTGGAAAAACTGACAATATAGATCACATGATCGGGTGCTTCTGAAAATAAAGAAGGAAGCGGTCCGCCATGATAACGATAATCCCCATCAAAATCATCTTCTAATATGTAAGATTGAGCCTTCGCAGCAAACTGCAGCAGCTCCCGTCTTCTATTGACGCTCATACAGACACCGGTTGGCCGCTGATGAGAGGGCGTTACAGCGATCAGCTTTGTACGTTCTGGCAATGTATTCACCATCATTCCTTCTTCATCGACTGGTGCGGGGTAAATATTCATTTCGCGATGTAGAAAGGACAACCTAGCTCCAGGAAAACCAGGATCTTCAACAGCGACTGTATCTCCTTTTTTGAGCATGACTTGTGAAATCAAGTCAATGGCTTGCTGTGTGCCCCCTGTTAACACCATTTGGTCTTCTTCTATATCAATGCCGCGTTCAACCGATAAGTATTGGCGAATTTCTGAACGCACTTCCCATAATCCATGCGGAGAAGAATAGCCCCAATCCTTCATATTTAAGCGCTGTAGTGCTTTTAGAAGCGAGCGTTTCCATATGTTTTGAAAATGGTCATCGATGGCTGGTTCTTGATGGCGGAAATCAATCTCAAGTGTGTCATGAAATTGATTGGCCGAGAGCCAGTGATCCATTTGTTTTTCAGCCTCGTCAAAGTGAGGTCTTGTCGGAAGTGCAAAAGGCGGTTCGTTTTGATGTGGGGGAGAAGCAGCATAGTGATCACTTGAAATGACCTTTGTCCCGCCTCTTCTAGAGGTGCTGACATAGCCTCTTGCCAGCAGTTCATCATAGGCAAGCTGTACGGTGGATCGAGATACGTTGAGCTCTTGTGCTAATACTCTTGTCGGAGTCAACTGATCATCAGGATTCAGTGTGTTTGTATGAATTTTTTGAATGATGCCATTGACGATTTGCTGCCAGAGCGGGGTAGAGCTGGAACGGTCTAAATGAATGTACACAGTGCACCTTCTTTCCTTTGTCATGTCATCATTGATGATGACATGGAATTATGGACTGGTCAATAGCTTCATTTTTGGATGTGGGAAGAAATCCAAATGATGTGTACACTGGTTCATATCATTTACACAGAGGAGAGAGTCCCATGATTCCTGCATCAAAAGAAGAAACAGCACAGCTATCCATGATTCCGTTTGTGTTCGTTTTATTTAGCCTTTTTATGATTACAACAGCAGTGAACCTGCAAGTCCCTCTTTATACGGAATATGCAGAGCAGGCAGGATACGGAAAGGCGTCAACAGCCCTTGTGTTTGCTGCGTATGTTTTCGGACTGATTCCAGTATTACTGTTACTTGGCGGCATGTCTGACCGGGCTGGACGAAAACCGATTTTATTGATCGCTCTTTGCTTTTCATTATGTGCCACCCTGCTCATGATCGTGCATCCGACCATACAAATGCTCTTTGTCGCCCGGCTGCTGCAAGGAGTGGGACTTGGGTTAAGTGTTGGCACATGTACTGCCTACTTGATTGCTTTATATCCAGAGAAATCGGGCTGGATCCCAACGTTTATCGCATTATGCAGTTCAATTGGATTTGGTGGAGGTGCTCTTTTTACAGCGATTCTTTCTTTTGAGCAAGTGTCACTGACGCCTCTTAGCTATTGGATTGTGTTGGTCTTGATTATGTTGACGATTGTTGCTGTATTCTTTTTGGTGCCGCCTGTACAAGGGGATGCAAGTAAACCGCTAATGAACATGCCGAGGTTTCCAAAAGGGACAATGCCTGCCAACTTAGCCATTGCTATCGCATGGTCTGTGTGCGGTCTTGTCATTTCGATTTTGCCAGCACAGCTTAAATTAAATGGCTATGAATTGTGGGTAGGCCCGGCGCTGTTTTTTATTAATATGGCAGGTGTTCTGATGCAGCCTTTTGTCCGAAAGATGAATAGCAGTGCAGCGCTTCGTATCGGTTTTATTTGTCTTCCGTGCGGATATGGCCTGCTGTTATTCGGTGCTAATAGCGGGTCTATATTCCTTGTCCTTGCTGGAACTCTTTTAGCGGGCACAGCTTGCTATGGATTTACTTACTTAGGCGGTCTCCAGCTGATTGTTGAGAAAGAGAAGAAGGAAGCGGCTAGAGCCGTTGCTGGATATTACTTGTTTGCGTATCTAGGTCTTGGCATACCAAGTGTGTTCGTTGGTCTCTTTGCTGATATGTACGGTACTCAGACAGTGTTAACGCTCTTTTTCATGCTCGTGTTGGCTGCCTGTCTGATCTTGTTTAGTTTAAGTTTCAGAGAGAGGCAAAAGTGAAATGGATTCTTTCTCTTTCCTCTCCAATTCGTTTAAAATAAAGACAGAAGAGGAGGAGGGAAATGAAAAAAGTACAGCTAAATGGTGCGATGTGCAGATCACAAGAGGAGCTTCATGATCAACTAAAAACAGTGTTACAACTTCCTGATCATTACGGGAAAAATCTTGATGCCCTTTGGGACTGTTTAACAGGAGAAGTGAGTATGCCTGTAGAGCTCACGTGGATTCACTATCAAGCAAGCAAAGACGAGCTTGGTGATTATGCAGAGAATTTGCGGCAGTTATTTCAAGAGGCTGAAGAGGAACTGCAAGGGCAGTTTCAATTGTATATTGAAGCGTAAAAAAGCAGCTGATCCCAAAAGCTGTTTTTTTATGCAGTTTTCACCCTTTCTCATTCTACTATTGAATATTTCACTAAATATGATAATATATGAACTGCCGTTAATTGATAATGATAATCATTTGTGGCAGAGAGCTTGATAGAAAGTGTGAACCCTGTATGAAGTTGTACCAATTAAGTTTGTTGTTTGTGTGTTTGGCATGTGCGTCGCTGTTTGTCGGAGTACAGGACCTGTCTCTTTTACAGTTGTTTCATCTATCAGATGAACAAATGAACACCTTATTTTCAAGTCGCATCCCGCGGCTGATGAGTATTGTGCTTGCTGGCATGAGCCTGAGCTTATGCGGTTTTATCATGCAAAGCATGACGAGAAATAAATTTGTCTCTCCAACGACTGCAGGAACAATGGATTGGGCCAAGCTGGGTATTTTAACCGCTATGCTTGTTTTTACACAGGCAAGCCCGCTGATGAAAATGGCGATTGCGTTTTTATTTACGTTAGCTGGCAATCTATTATTCTTAAAAATTCTACGCCATATTAAGGTGAACGATACGATCTACGTACCGTTAGTCGGCTTAATGTTTGGCGGAATTGTTAGTTCAATTTCCACGTTTATAGCCTATAAATATGATTTGATCCAAAACGTATCCGCATGGCTGCAAGGGGATTTTTCTCTTATTGTTCAGGGACGTTATGAACTACTCTATGTGAGTGTTCCTCTATTGATCATCGCGTATTTATATGCTGACCGCTTTACAGTGGCTGGTATGGGTGAGAGCTTTGCCGTCAATTTAGGTTTAACGTATAAACGTGTCATGGCAGTTGGTTTGGTGATTGTTTCGATGATTACTTCTGTAACGATTTTGACTGTTGGCATGCTACCTTTCCTCGGCTTAATCATTCCGAATATTGTATCGATCTACCGAGGGGATCACTTGAAAAAGAGCCTGCCGCATACGGCTTTATTAGGGGCCATTTTTGTGCTCATATGTGATGTACTCGGACGGGTGATCATTTATCCATATGAAATATCTGTCGGGCTTATGGTCGGCATTATTGGAAGTGCGATCTTCCTGTACATGTTATTAAGGAGGAAGCGCTATGCATAAGAAACGAACATTATTTCTCATTGCAGCCATTGCAGCCGTATTCATTGTCATCTTCGTCACCTTTCAAATGGGGTACTGGGAGTACACAGTGCCGAGCCGTTTAAAAAAGGTGCTTGCCATGACTTTGACAGGAGGCGCGATTGCCTTTTCCTCTGTTGTATTTCAAACATTGACCAACAACCGAATCTTAACGCCAAGCATTTTAGGGTTAGACGCGCTTTACTTGTTTTTGCAAACGGCGATTATTTATCTTTTTGGATCGACCAACTTGATGATCGCGAATAAGAACCTGAATTTCTTTCTCTGCGTTGGATTAATGATTCTTTTTTCTGTGCTGCTCTATACGGTCATGTTCAAACGCAAAAACAAGCATATTTTCTTACTCCTGCTTGTCGGGATTGTGTTTGGAACATTGTTCAAAAGTCTTTCTTCCTTTATGGAAATGCTCATTGACCCGAATGAATACCAAGTCGTACAGGACAAGTCCTTTGCCAGTTTTAATCACATGAACACAGATATTTTACTCTTCGCTTCTCTTTTATTTGCGGCACTTTGTCTTTATATATGGACCTTCCGCGCGAAATTAGATGTCATGTCGTTAGGAAAGGAACAGGCTGTGAATCTCGGGATTGACTATGACGGGATCACAAAAAAGATGCTGATCGTCATTGCTGTCCTTGTTTCTATTGCGACCGCCCTCGTTGGCCCGATTACGTTTCTTGGCTTACTCGTTGTAAATGTGGCAAGAGAGCTGTTTCGTACATATCGGCACACGTACTTGCTATTAGGCTCGTTTTTCATTAGTATTATTGCGCTTGTAGGCGGGGAATTTCTTGTGGAAAAGGTATTTACGTTTCAAACACCGCTTAGTGTGCTGATTGATTTAGTCGGCGGACTGTATTTTATTTATCTACTTTTAAAGGAGAGTCGTTCATGGTCGTGATGAAGGGAGTCAGTAAGACATATAACGGAAAAACAGTGCTTCACGAAACAACTGTCAGTGTAAAAAAAGGACAGCTGACCTCTCTCATTGGTCCAAATGGCGCAGGCAAAAGTACGCTTTTGTCCATCATGAGCCGCCTGATTCAACCTGATACAGGGGCAGCTTATTTAGAGGACAAACCTTATCGTGCATACTCTCCTCAGGAGCTTGCGAAAAAAATGAGCATCTTGAAGCAGTCGAACCACATGAGTGTGCGTCTGACCGTTCGTGAGCTTGTCAGCTTTGGCCGCTTTCCTTACTCACAAGGCCACTTGACAAAAGAAGATGAGAACATGATTGATGTGTCGCTTCAATACATGAGACTCGTCGAAATTCAGCATCAATATTTAGATGAACTAAGCGGCGGACAAAGGCAGAGAGCCTTTATTGCCATGGTGCTGGCTCAGGATACGGATTATATTTTCTTAGATGAGCCTTTAAATAATTTAGATATGAACCATTCAGTTGAAATGATGAAGCTGTTTCAGCAGCTCGTGAAAGATCTTGGAAAAACGATTGTTGTTGTTCTCCATGATATTAACTTTGCATCTGTCTATTCAGATCACATCGTTGCCTTAAAAGAGGGTCAGGTGATCAAAGAAGGAAGCGTTGATGAAGTGATTCAAACAGAAGCACTTGAACACATTTATGACATGCGCATACCGATCGAAGTCATTCGTGGTGAGCGTATTTGCTTATATTTTTCTTGAAAAAATGAAGAGGTGATCAATCATGAAAAAATGGATTTGGATGATAACAGTACTAACAGCGATTGCTGTCCTTGCTGCCTGTGGTAACCAAGGGAAAACAGCGGGAACGAATGAGGAAACCGTAACAGTAAAGGATATGTTGAATAAAGACGGTGTGAAGATCAAGAAAAACCCGAAAAAAGTCGTCGTTTTTGATATGGGAAGTCTCGATACACTTGATAAGCTTGGTGTCAACGTGACAGCCTTACCAAAACAAGTGATTCCTCACTATTTATCTAAATATGAAAGTGACAAATATGAAAATGTCGGCGGGTTAAAAGAGCCAAACTTTGAGAAAATTGCAGAGATGAAGCCTGACTTGATCATTATTCAGCACCGTCAAGCAGATGCATTTGATGAATTTTCTGAAATTGCTCCGACGATTTATATGGATGTAGATAATGCAAACTATATGGATTCATTTAAAAAGAATGCTGAGACGTTAGGGAAGATTTTTGATAAGGAAGACAAAGTCAAAAAAGAACTTTCTGCTATTGATCAAAAAGTAGATGCATTAAAGAAACAAGCAAAAGAGTTAAAGAAAAATGGTCTCGTCATCATGGCGAACGACAGCAAAATGACGGCATTTGGTCCTAAGTCAAGATATGGTCTGATCCATGATGTATTTGGGATCACACCAGCAGATCAAAAGCTAGAGCCATCTGATAAACACGGACAAAGCATTTCGTATGAGTATATGGTCAAAACGAATCCAGATTACTTATTTGTCGTGGATCGCGGTGCGGCGATTGGAGAAGAAACGTCTGCGAAACAGCTTGTTGAAAATGATTATGTGAAATCAGTCAAAGCGGTTAAAAACAATCATGTGGTGTATTTAAACTCTGACATGTGGTATTTAGCAGGCGGCGGCCTTGAATCATTGAATGCGATGATTGATGAAGTGAAAAAAGGAATTGAACAAAAGTAATGGATGAAAAGCTGCTCCTATCGAGCAGTTTTTTATTGTGGATACATAAAAATATGTTGCGTGCAGGAAACTTTCATCAAAATATGTTATAGTGGAACCTACATTGTGAGACTAAGATAGAGTGAGGGTTCGGAAAGGATGAAGGAGAAAACAAGATCAAAAAGAAGGCTAAGACCTTGGGTGAAAGTCGTGCTGTTTATCATGGCATTTGTCATGGTTATGGCTGTATCTGTCACAGGATATGCATACTATAAAATTTCAAAAGCGTCGAATAAAGCGCAAGTATCTTTAGAAAGAGGAGAGACCTCGCAAAAGCGTGTGAAAGCTTTTGATCCAGGAAAGGATAGCTTTTCGGTGCTGCTCTTAGGGATTGACAGCCGTCCAGGTGAAACGGTAGACGAAGCAAGAAGTGATGCGGTCTTACTGGCGACGGTGAATCGAACAGACAAAACGATCAAGCTCCTAAGTATTCCTCGTGATTCTTATGTTGATATACCGGGGAGAGGATATGATAAAATTGCTCATGCCCATGCGTTTGGGAGTGCAGATTTATCAGTCAAAACGGTAGAGAATTTGTTAAACATCCCGGTAGACTATGTAATTGCAGGAAACTTTAAGGCGTTTCAAGACATTGTCGATGAGCTAAATGGAATTGACGTAACGATTGAAGATGAAGGCATTGCAAAACAAATGGAAAAGGATTCAAAAGGAAAAGTTCATGTGGAAACAGGCACGCATACGCTCAGTGGTGAAGAAGCATTAGCGTTTGTGAGAACGAGAAAGGCAGATAGTGATCTCATGCGCGGAAAGCGCCAAATGGAAGCACTTCAAGCCATCTTTGAAAAATCAAAATCCATTTCTTCCATACCGTCTTATGACAACATCATTGATACACTTGGGGATAACGTCTCCACCAATTTATCCATGAAACAGTTGATCGGTCTATTCCCTTTACTGAGTTCATTAAAATCAGTGGATACCATCCAATTAAAAGGGCACGATTACCAGCCTGGGAATGTGTATTACTTTGAGTTAGATGGACCAGGATTAGAAGAAGTGAGACAAGAGCTGAGAAAACAGCTCGAATTGTCATAATGGAGAAAGAGCCTGCCGCTATGGCAGGCTTTTTTTAATAATAGAGGGTTGCAGGCATCGTTGGGTACCACACACCATTTAAAGCAAGCGCCCAGCCATACACCTTTTGACCTGATTCAATCTTGTCCTTTACCGAAGTGAGCGCTTCGTATGAAAAGACTTGATAAGACTGTCCGGTTTTTTTAGCGACAATGACCGATAGAATATTGTCATTGAATACACTTGGCTCTTCGTCCGTACTCGTCCAAGCAATTCGATTATAGTAATTCATGTTGAAAGGATTTTCGAGTGCTTTCACTTCAAACTTTACTCGTTTTCCAACGATAGAAACCGTTGTATAGGCTACACTTGTTATTTGTGTAGATGCTGCTGGGGCTTGTTTTCCTGTTTGCAGTGGTTCTAATGCTGACACTGTGCTTGGCACAAGTAATCCTGCTGCTAAGGTAAGTGCTGTTATTTTTTTGAACATGAGTTGGAACCTCCTAATTTTTGGTATAATAATCAATTCGCCAAAAAGTGAAGAGTTCCTTCTATAAATGTAAAATATAACCATATTATTTTCCTGAATGGAGGAAATAATGGGTGAGCATTTCCTCTACACGATGACGTATACGGGGATTAAAATATTTATGCTTTTCTTCATAGCCATTGATCAGAAATAAATATGTCGTAAATCCTTCATCGTGTTCAATTTGCTGTACGTTCATTTTTTCTTTACGTAACTGTTGTTTCAGTTGATAAAGGGCTTTTTGTGCTTCTTTTAATGAAGAGGTGACTAGCTGAATATATGGTTCATTTAGTTTGAATGTTTGATGTTTTTTAAGGTGCGTCAAATCACGATTGAGGATGGAGATGACCATTGGAAGAAAGATGGCTTGTTCCATCATCTGAAGTTGTACGCTTGATAATCTCGTCATGTCCATGCCTGCTTTCTTTATATATAGAACATTTGTTCTTATTTATTATATCGGATGAGTTAAAAAATCTCAAGGGGGGGGCTGAGAGGGATTCATTTGTATATTTTTATGTTTTCCATGTAAAATGAAAGATAGACAAACCTTGAAGGAGTCAAACAAGTTGCCATTATTTCTTTCTATATTTACTCATGAAAATATCACATCATTTTTTGAAAGCTACAAGGCTTTTGGACCCATTGTGGCTATATTACTCCCTTTAATAGAAGCATTTCTACCGTTTTTACCTCTCGTGGCATTTGCGGTGGCCAATGCAAATGCTTTTGGGCTATGGGAAGGCTTTTTATTGACCTGGATTGGTGCAAGTGCAGGGTCTATCCTTGTCTTTTTACTGATCAGAAAATTTGGACAGATGAGGATGTTGAACTTTATTAGCAGACACCCTTCTATTCAAAAGCTAATGCTTTGGGTTGAAAAGCGGGGATTTGGTCCGTTGTTTATTTTACTCTGCTTTCCTTTTACACCTTCTGCTGCCGTTAATGTCGTAGCAGGTCTATCAAGAATCAGCGTCTGGCAGTTCTCATTAGCTGCTTTATCAGGGAAGTGTGTCATGCTCTTTATTATTAGTTTTATCGGCTATGACATTTCAGCTTTAGTAAAGAATCCGTTAAGAAGTGTTTTTGCGGTTCTAGTCATTGCTTTATTATGGTATGTTGGAAAGAGAGTAGAAAATAGGTTGAATATTCGGATGAGTCAGCGTGAGGACAAAGGAGGCTCTTAATGAAAAAGAAGCCATTGCTATGGTTCATGATTATTACATGCATCGTCTTGTTGTTCCAAGTAAAGAATTTCATGTTTGTCACGTACAAAGTAGAAGGGGTTAGTATGGACCCGACATTTACAGATGGAACAGAATTATTAATTAACAAGTTCTCGCCAAAACTCACGAAAATTAGCCGGTTTGACTATGTATTATTTCATGGCCCTAAAAATCAAATCTTGATCAAACGGGTCATTGGGCTTCCAGGAGAAACAATCAAATATGAAGATGATCAACTGTTTGTTGATGGTGTAAAGTGGAAAGAGCCGTATTTAAAAGAGCAGAAAAAACATAAAATGGGCAACGTCCTAACAGGTGATTTTCAGCTGAAAGCCATCACCGGTCGTCAGAACATACAAAACAATCATTACTTCGTGATCGGAGATAATCGAATACATAGCTTTGACAGCCGGCATTTTGGAACGATCTCAAAGGATCAAGTAGTCGGTGTAAAAAGGAATCATGATGAATAAAAAAGAGCCGCTCTGCTTATGCAAAGCGGCTCAGCGTGTAGACAAACCCTCGCATTCGTTGTCATGTCTGCTCTCCAGTGCTCACGAATGTCAAATTCGCTCCGCTCTGGTGCTCGACCTTCCTAGACTTCAAAGGTTTTCTATCACGCTGAAAAGAAGACAACGGGCTAAAATCAACATCATTTTAGCCCGTTGTCAGACAATCTGAAAGCCGCTCTGCTTATGCAAAGCGGCTCTTTCTATTTAGCGGCTTTATAATCAGTCTGTCTTTTTGCCCAGACATGATGTAAGAAACGAAAAAACGGTGGTAGCATGGCGATGACCAAAATAATTCTAACGACTTGTACAGCCACAACAAAGGTGGAATCCTCATGAAGTGTAACAGCTGTTGTGGCCATTTCTGCAATACCGCCAGGCGAAAAAGCAAGAATGGCCGTAATGACAGAAATACCTGTTATTTCTGCAATGGCAATTGAACTGAGAACGGTCGCGGCAATCAATCCGGCTGAGCTGACGACGGCCACAATCAAGGTATTTTTTAGCCCGACAAACATTTGTTTATTCATTTTTGACCCGATGGTTGCCCCTAGAAATACCTGTGACGCAATGTTCGCTTGGGCTGGCCAGTAAGGAATCAAATCATGACCTGTCAAGGCGCCTGCCCCTACTTGGAGAGCTGCCACACCTAACATACTGCCGATGAGCCAAGGGGCAGGAAAGTGAAGACGCACAGCTAGGCGTGACATCAGCCATGCCCCTAAAATGAGTGCAGCAGTCCAAGAAATGTTTGATATTGTGAAAACGCCTGATGAGAAGGCGCTGCCTTGGGCGACTACCGCATCTGATTGGCTTTTTGTATTTAAATAAAATACCGTAAATGGAATGGTCAGTACGACCATTAACACACGTATCGTTTGTACGAGACTTACTACAGCTGTATTTGCTCCAACCTCTTGGGCGATGCCCGGCATAGCGGAAAGACCGCCGGGGGCAGTGCCGACAAAGCTAGTCAGCATATCTGTTTTACTCAGCTTCCATAAGACAAACCCGGAGAGCATGGCTAATAAAATAGAAAAGACGAGCATGAAACTCACGGGAAGCCAATTTTCAGCGAAAATGTGAAGGACTTTCATGTTCATTTTTTGTCCTAGTTCGATTCCGAGAATGAATTGACCAAGGAGTAGCCATCTGCTGTGAATACGTAAGGTATTCTTTCCTTTACGCTGAAACAGGGCGGGACGGCGCAGGGCAATAAATGCAGCTGTCATTAATGTGCCAATCATCCAGCCGATAGACATCCCTGTTAGAGATAAAAGGAATCCACCTAAACCGCTTACCGCAATCAAAATGAGATCGGTTCGAAGGCTGTTTCCTTGCTTCATCACGTATAAACCTTCTTCCTGTATATTTGTTCAGTAAGTGAAATGTTGTTATCTTCACTATAATACAAAAGTCTCTATAAATAAAATACGAATTTTTTTAGTATTTTCATAAGATTATCTTATGGTTAACTCTGTTAGAAAAAAGATTGTTTTTGATATAAATGACATATAATTTTTGTCAAAAACAAATACAATATACAACGATTTTCCCCTATTTTTGTTATCGGTTGACTATCATTTTCAATTACACTACAATGCTTAGTGTGAGGTGATGACATGAAAATTCCTTCTTTTAAATATAACGAAAAGGGATTGAACCGCTTTTTCGGTCCTTTAGAAGGAAGGATTATGGAGATCCTTTATCAAGGTGAGGATATGCCGATTAAAGAGGTACAGCAGAAGCTGTCAGATGAGAAGCCAATTAATTTCAACACGGTCATGACGGTACTCAATCGATTAACCGAAAAAGGAATTGTGGAAAAGAAAACAAAAGGGCGTTCATCTATCTATAACCCTGTTTTAACAAAAGAAGAATTTCTAAATGAGCAAACGAAATGGATTACTCAAGGACTGATGGATGATTTCGGCCCCCTTGCAGTCAATCATATGGTGGACGCAATTGAAAGTGCTGATCCTGAATTACTGAAGGTACTCGAAGCAAGGCTTGCATCCAAAAAAGAGGAGAAACGACATGATTAAAATGAAGTCGAGTCTGCTGTTTTTAGGCGGTATATTGATTGGCTTAGTGATCTTTTACCAGATGGGCTATTATGTACTCTCAAGCTTTTTTGGCTGGAATCAAGCATATAACCTGATCCATGTATGTCAATCTGTTCTCGAATTTTATGGATTCACTCCTTTAAAGTATTTTCTGGATGCGTTCGTCTTGTATACGCTTGGTTTTGCCGTTTTCTATATGACAAAGCAGGTCAGAAAGTATCTTCATTTCAAAAGAAATATGATGATGGCAGTCGATCAACATTCAACGCAAACTCTATCAGACAAGTATAGAAATGAGATTATTGTGTTTCATTGCCATGAACCGCTTGCTTTCGCAATGGGGATGCTTCGGCCAAAAGTGTATCTCTCAACAGCGCTTATAGACATGCTGGATGAAGGGGAAATCGATGCGGTTGTCTATCACGAATTACATCACAAATACAGCTACGATCCTTTAAAGACTTTCGCTTTCTCTATGCTCACAAAAGTGATTTGGTACATTCCTGTGTTAAAGCATATGAGACAAAGTTACTCCGTTTTTCGTGAAGTCATTGCAGATGACTATGCCATTCAGCAGACAGGGACTGAGCTTGGAGTAGGGCAAGCCCTTTTGAAACTCATTAAAAAAAGAACCCAGTTTCAAAAACAAACGAAATTTGCCGTGTCCTTTGGAGACCGAGCATTGAATTTAAGAATCCAAAAAATCTTAAACCCAACATACAACATACCGTTCAATGTACCACTTATCCCAATTGTGACATCAACCATCCTCATGTTGGTCTTAATGATTATGCTCAACTTAAATTACTAATTTTTTTTACGAATGAACATTACATGATGTAGTGTAAAAATGGGAGGAAATCACTATATGAAAACAAATCAAGAAATAGGAACACTTTTTGTACGCGTCATCTTAGGCATTATTTTCTTTTTACATGGACTTCAAGCATATCAAGGTGGACTAGGAGGCACTGCGGCATTTTTTGGTCAAATTGGTGTCCCAGAATTTATGGCCTATATTGTCAAAACAATTGAACTGGTTGGTGGAATTGCCCTGATTCTAGGTTTAGGCACACGTCTTTTCGCAGCTTTATTTGTGCCAATTATGGCTGTAGCCATTATCACAGTTGGTTTTGCAAGAGGATTTGTGGGCGGTTATGAATTTGAACTTTCTTTAATGGTCATGGCGCTTTACTTGACACTTAGTGGAAGCAAGATGCTATCGATTGATGGATTGTTAAAACAACAGCAGCAAAGCAATGAAGCAAAATTTCATTAAATAACAAAAAACTCCTTCTGCGATTTGTAGCAGAGGAGTTTTTTTATGGTCAAAAGGTCGTTTTATCATTAAAAAAGGAAAAGCGAAGAGTCGTTTTGATGATGACAGCCCTTTATTTCACATATTGAATGAGCAAAAAAGCAATTTCATTTTTTGACGGAACATACGATCTCCTATTAAAATAGGAGTAACTAAGAAACATGGTGCGTTAAAAGATATAGAAACCAGACAGCATGCTGCTGTTCATCTTGAGCAATACGCTTCATTAATTCCTTTGTTCCTTGATCACGGACATAGTCTGATACCGTTAAGTAAAAATCGACTGTTTTTTGTTCGTCTTTAAAGGCAAATAAGAGACCTTCCCTAAATTGGTCTGGACAAGGCTCTGTTATGCTTGGTTTGTGGTTTTTACCAGTCAAAGAATAGTATAGCTTTGTAAATAGCTGATAATGTCTGACTTCATCCTGACGTATTTCTTGAATGATTTTTTTCGCTTCAGGATTTTTTGCTTTTTGTGCAAGTTTTTCATAGCATTGGATCGCAGAATATTCGCCATTGATGGCCTTTTCAAGGTCTGCAATGATCCTTGTGTTTTGGCGCATGTCATATGGCGAGTAGTCATAATAACCGTAATACATGATATTGCCAGCCTCCTTTTAGATCATGATGGTTTATGATATGAAAAGAGTCGGGAAAGGTGCCTATTTTCTTTTCGATCGGAGGAGAAAGGGAAGGTGATAGGAAAATAGCTATTTACCTTTATTTTCGCTAGAATATGAGTACATAAGAAAGGTGTTGTGGAACGTGGAGATTCAGTTTTTAGCAGGCAGATCGGGGAGTGGAAAAACGACTGCAATTCTAGAAGAAATCAAAGAACAACTGCGGCTTGATCCGCTGGGTCCGCCAATCATTTTTTTAGTCCCGGATCAAATGACATTTTTAATGGAATATGAGCTTGCAAAAACGTCTGAAGCTGGTGGAATGATCAGGGCCAAAGTCTTTAGTTTTACTCGGCTTGCCTGGTCTATATTACAGCAGACTGGCGGTGCGAACCGTCAATTTGTCACAAGCACAGGAATTCAAATGCTCTTAAGAAAAGTAATAGAAGAACAGAAAGACAAGTTTAAGGTATTCAAAAAGGCGAGTGATAAACCGGGATTTGTTGAGCAAATAGAAAAGACGATGGCTGAATTCAAAAGGTACTGTATGATGCCGGAGGATATTGAAAAAATCTCGGCATCCAGTATGCATTCAGAGTATACAGAAGAAAGACGTGCGGCGGAAAAATTGCATGATCTTCATGTTCTTTATCAGCAGATGGAGCAGCATCTGCAAGATGAGTATGTGCATTCAGAGGATTACTTGACACTTCTGGCTCAGCAAATTCCTTTATCAGAAGAATTGAGAGGGGCACACATTTATATAGATGGTTTTTATCAGTTTACCCCCCAGCAGCTTCTTGTCATTGAACAGCTTTTGCTACATGCAGAAAAAATAACAGCTGCATTCACAGTGGATCGTTCCTATCATGACACGCAGCCAAATGAACTTGATTTATTTCGCATGACAGGTAAGACATATTCCCAGCTTTATCAGCTGGCTAAAGAGTGCGGAGCGGTTATTTCTGAGAACATTTTGGAGAGAAATAAGCGGCATCTTCATACCCCAGATCTAGCTTATTTAGAAAATCAATATGAACAGAGACCTTTGCGGCCGTATCAAGAAGAAACGCCTCACCTTACCGTATCGAAAAGTGCAAATAAACGAGCTGAAATTGAGGGGGTAGCGAGAGATATTCTTGATTTAGTAAGAGAGGAAGGTCTTAGGTTACGAGATATCTCAATTGTTGCAAGACATGTAGACGACTATAAAGATACGTTAAAAGAGGTGTTTCGAGATTACGATATTCCTTTCTTTATTGATGGAAATGAATCGATGCAGTATCATCCGCTCATTGAGTTCATTCGTTCGAGCCTCGATGTCATAAAAGGGAACTGGCGGTATGAGGCGGTGTTTCGCTGTGTGAAAACGGAGTTCTTATTTCCGCTTGAACTCGCTAAAAACAAAGCAAGAGAACAGGCGGATCAGCTTGAAAACTATTGTATTGCTTACGGTGTAAAAGGTGAACGCTGGACGAATGGTTCACGATTTCATTATCGCCGCTTCCAATCACTAGATGAAGATTTTGGACAAACCGATCAAGAAATAGAAATGGAGCAAATGCTGAATGATGTAAAAGAATGGATTGTTCCGCCTCTCTTTCAATTGCAAAAAAGATTGAAAAAAGCGCAAAAGCTAAGAGACATGGTGGAGGCAGTGTATGTCTTTCTAGAAGAAGCCCAAGTGCCAGAAAAGCTTGAAAAGGCAAGGCTTGAGGCAGAAGAAGCAGGCAGGTTAGCTGAAGCGATGCAGCATGGTCAAGTGTGGGATGCTGTCGTTCAATTGATGGATGAATTTGTTGAAATGCTGGGCGAGGAGGAGCTCTCATTTCCATTATTTCAACAGATGATAGATACAGGACTGTCCTCTCTCAAGTTCGCTTTGATTCCCCCTTCACTTGATCAAGTGTTTATCGGAAGTATGGATTTATCCAGAATGTATCAAGTAAAGTGTACGTTTGTCATTGGAGTAAATGATGGGGTTATACCTGCCCGGCCCTCTGATGAAAGTGTATTGTCTGAGGACGACCGGGAATGGTTAAAACGTGCAGGAGCAGAGCTGGCAGAGACAGGGAAGGAACGGCTGCTGGATGAACAATTTTTGATATATCAAGCGCTGTCCAGTCCATCGCACTACCTGTATTTATCCTATTCAGCTTCAGATACGGAAGGGCGGTCTCTTTTGCCTTCGACCCTCATCAAGTATTGTGAGGAACTGATGCCAAACCATCAGCAAGCCCTCTATGTGTTAGATCCAGAGCAGTTGGATGATCAGGAGCAATTAAAATTTGTAACAAACGAGCATGTCTCGTTATCCTATACCGTTTCGCAGCTGCAACAATGGCTCAATCAATATCCGATCAGCGGCGTATGGTGGAGTGTATATAATCATTTGATGACCTCGTCAAACCGCGACGTATCAAAAAAAATCATGTCCAGCTTGTTCTTTACAAATAGAGCGAAACGTTTAAAGCCGAATGTCACAAAAGAACTTTACGGTGACCATATTCAGGGCAGTGTTTCAAGAATGGAGAAATTCAATGCATGTGCATTTTCTCATTTTGCTTCCCACGGGTTAAAACTAAAAGATCGACAATTTTACAAATTAGAAGCACCTGATATCGGTCAGCTCTTTCACTCGGCTTTAAAACTGATTTCAGATACGCTTGTTGAACAAAAAAAGGATTGGAAAAACTTAACGAAGGAAGATTGTGTGACCTACTCAAGGCATGCAATCGAACAGCTGGCTCCACGTCTGCAAAAAGAAATTTTATTAAGCTCTAATCGGCATGCTTATATAAAAGAAAAGCTCCAAAAAATCCTCATCAGGGTGTCTTCTATATTAAGCGAACATGCAAAAGTGAGCGGATTCTCTCCGGTTGGACTTGAGTTAGGTTTTGGAGGTCAAGGACCTCTGCCGCCGTTTACTTTTCAATTAAAAAACGGCTGCACGATGGAGCTTGTTGGAAGGATTGACCGAGTGGATAAAGCAGAAGGATCAAAAGGACTTCTATTAAGAATTGTCGACTATAAGTCCAGTGAGAAGGGGCTTGATCTAGCAGAAGTTTACTACGGTTTAGCCTTGCAAATGCTCACTTATTTAGACCTGACCATTACGTATTCTAAAGAATGGCTTGGCATGGAAGCGACACCGGCAGGAATTTTATACTTCCATATTCATGACCCGCTGATTCAAGCGCCTATTCCGCTTGGAGAAGATGCAATTGAGCAGGAAATATTGAAGAAATTTAAAATGAAGGGTCTATTGCTCGAAGATGTGGAAGCAGTGAAGTTGATGGATCAAACACTCGAATCAGGAAGATCACAAGTCATCCAAGCTGGTTTGAAAAAGGATGGTTCTTTCCGATCTGACTCTGCGGTATTAAGTGAAGATCATTTTCACATTCTCACAAAACACGTTCGGCGAACCTTTGAAGAGGCAGGAGAAAGAATTACAAGCGGTGAGGTAGAGATAAACCCATATAAATTAAAGGATCAAACCCCTTGCCGCTTTTGCTCCTTTAAGTCTATTTGCCAATTTGATGAATCAATAGAAGATAATGAATTTAGGGTGCTCACCTCTGAGAAGGATGATGTCATGTTAGACCGGATCAAAAAAGAAGGGGATCAGTATGCAAATACCAAAACCGAATAACAGTACTTGGACAGATGACCAATGGAACGCCATCGTTTCAGAAGGACAAGATATTCTTGTTGCTGCGGCGGCAGGGTCAGGGAAAACAGCGGTCTTGGTTGAACGGCTCATTCGAAAAATGACTCGGCCGGAGCAGCCAGTTGATGTGGACAGGCTGCTCGTAGTGACTTTTACCAATGCTTCAGCAGCAGAAATGAAGCACCGGATCACTGAAGCACTTGAAAAAGAACTATCTAAAAACCCTGGTTCCCTTCATATGCGGAGACAGCTGTCACTTATGAATCGTGCCAATATTTCTACCTTGCACTCTTTTTGTTTGCAAGTTCTCCGTACCTTTTATTATGAGATTGACCTTGATCCAGGTTTTCGTTTGGCTGATCAAACAGAAGGAGAATTATTAGGAGATGAAGTGTTAGATGAACTGTTTGAGGATGAGTATAAGGCTGGAAAGCCGTCATTCTTTGAACTCGTTGATCGTTACACATCTGATCGGCATGATTTAGATCTTCAATGGCTTGTCAAAAGAATTTATGAGTTTTCTAGGTCACATCCAGCGCCCGAACAATGGATGCGGGCATTCCTTTCTCTTTATGATGTGGATACACAGACAAAGGTAGAAGAGTTACCCTTTTATCCATATATCAAAGAGGACCTTTCTCTCGTTTTAAGAAGCTGTCAGGAACTGCTGGAACAAGCGCTCACTTTATCAAAAGAGCCGGGCGGTCCAGCACCGAGAGCAGAGAATTTTATAGATGATTTAGAGCAAGTAAATGAATTAATAAGGCATCAAGATGATTTTGGAACACTTTATGAGCTTTTGCCAAACATCAATTTTAAAAGGTTAAAGACTTGCAAAGGGGATGACTATGACCCAGCTCTGTTAGAAAAAGCAACAGATGCACGCAATCAAGCCAAAAAACAATTAGAAAAGCTAAAAGATGAATACTTTATGCGCAGTCCCGATCAGCATTTAAAAAGCTTGGCTGAAATGAAGCCAGTTGTAGAAACACTTGTAGAGCTTGTGATTCAATATGGCGAGCGTTTCGAAAGAGCAAAACAAGAAAAATCAATCGTAGACTTTTCGGATCTAGAACATTATTGTTTGCGCATTTTAGCGAAGCAGGACGCAGAAGGAAATCTCATTGAAACAGAAGCGGCTAAATACTATCAACAGCAATTTGAAGAAGTACTCGTGGATGAATACCAGGATACAAACCTTGTCCAAGAAACGATTTTAAAGCTCGTGTCTAAAGGAAAACATCCTGCCGAAGGCAACCGCTTTATGGTTGGTGATGTGAAGCAGTCCATTTATCGCTTTAGACTTGCAGAGCCGATGCTCTTTTTAAATAAATATAAACAATTCAAAGCAGATAGCAAAGAAACAGGTAAAAGAATTGATCTAAATAAAAACTTCCGCAGCCGGGCTGATGTTTTAGACAGTACCAACTTTCTGTTCAAACAGCTGATGGGAGAAACAGTTGGAGAAATTGAATATGATGAACAAGCTGAATTAAAGCTTGGAGCGAGTTATCCGCAAAGCGAAGACACGACGTCAGAAATGCTTCTTGTTCATTTAGATCAGCACGACACAGAAAACGATGAAGAACGAGAAGAGTTAGAGACGGTACAATTTGAGGCGAGAGTGATTGCGAAGAAAATAAAAGAACTGGTAGAACAGCCTTTTCAAGTGTACGATGCAAAACAGCAGCTGACCCGCAACTTGCAGTATCGAGACATTGTGATCTTGCTTCGCTCAATGCCGTGGGCTCCGCAAATGATGGAAGAGTTGAAGAAGCAGGGAATCCCTGTTTATGCGAATCTTTCCTCAGGTTATTTTGAAGCTACAGAAGTATCTGTCATTCTTTCTTTGTTAAAAGTGATTGATAATCCATATCAAGATATTCCGCTCGCTGCTGTTTTAAGGTCACCTCTTGTTCATTTAGACGAAAATGAGATGGCACTGATTAGAACAAGTGATAAAAAAGGCACTTATTATGACGCTGTGAAGGCATTTATGAGTGTGACACACTCTGATCATCCGACATGCAGAAAGCTGGAGCGTTTCTTCCTTCAATTACGCAAATGGCGTGATTTTTCGATTCAGCATTCGGTAGCAGAACTGATTTGGGAAGTGTACCGAGATACACAATATCTAGATTATGTCGGCGGGATGCCAGGAGGTAAGCAAAGACAGGCAAACCTTCGGGCTTTATATGATCGAGCGAAACAGTATGAAAAGGCTGCATTTAGAGGGCTGTTTCGATTTCTTCGATTTATTGAAAGAATGCAAGAGCGTGGAGATGATCTTGGAGCGGCAAAAACGTTCAGTGAAACAGAGGATGTTGTCCGCATGATGACCATTCATAGCAGTAAAGGACTCGAATTCCCTGTTGTGTTTACTGCAGGACTTGGCAGGAACTTTAACATGATGGATTTAAACCAGTCCTATTTGCTCGATAAAGAATTAGGTTTTGGCAGCAAATATATTCATCCTGAGCTGAGAATTAGTTATGCAACATTACCGCTGATCGCGATGAAAAAAAAGATGAGAAAAGAACTATTATCTGAAGAACTGAGGGTTCTATATGTGGCGCTCACAAGGGCAAAGGAAAAATTATTTTTAGTCGGCTCTGTCAAAAATCAAGTGAAAGCTTTAAGCAAGTGGCAAAATGCCGCAAACGGAGACGACTGGCTTCTTCCTGATTTTGAACGATATCAAGCGAGAACATACTTAGATTTTATTGGCCCAGCTCTTATCCGTCATCAAGCGATGTCTTCTCTTTTAGAAGAATCGAGAGAAGTCGTTCTCTCGCATCCATCATCATTTTCTATCACCTTTCATCAAGCGTCCGATCTTCTACAAGAAGACATATCACTTGAAAAACAAAAACAAGACGAAGTGGTACAAGCATTAATGGAAGGTGTGCCTGTTCAAGGATATGGCGATTACGAGGAGGAAGTAAAAGAAAGACTTTCATGGCGTTATCCATATTTAGCGGCCTCCCAAGTAGGGACAAAGCAGTCAGTTTCTGAAATCAAAAGAATGAAAGAAATACAGGATGAATACAGTGTGCCTTCTTCCGTTCGAAAAGCTCGTGCGACATTGTACGAACGACCGGCTTTTATGAAGAAAAAAACACTCACAGCCGCAGAACAAGGGACGGCCATGCATACAGTCATGCAGCATATCCCTCTTCCTTCAAATGAACCATATGATGAATCTCGTGTAGAAGAGCTGCTCCATTCTTTAAAAGAGAAAGACTTACTAACAGATGAACAAATCCAGTCCATCAATCGAGAAGGAATTGTGGCCTTCTTTTCTACTGCTATTGGTCAAAAACTGCGGAAAGCGGACTGGGTGAAACGAGAAGTATCGTTTAGTATGGTTTTACCGGTTAAAGAGGTATACAGCCATATTGATGCAGAAGGTGAACCTGTGCTCATTCAAGGAATGATTGATTGTTTATTTGAAGCAGATGGCAAGCTCTATTTACTTGATTATAAAACAGATCGAGTGACTGGCAGATTCTCAGGTGGCTTAGAGGAAGCTGAAGCGATGTTAAAAAAACGCTATGAAACGCAAATATCGTTGTATACAGCAGCGGTAGAGCGTTTAACAAACAGAACATTAGAGGAGAAAATCCTTTATTTCTTTGATGGAAATCTAGAAATTTCTTTATAGGTGGAATGAATGAGAGGTGAATCACATGAGGATTCTGCATACAGCGGATTGGCATCTAGGGAAAACCCTTGAAGGCCGAAGCAGGCTTGAAGAGCAAGCGGAGTTTTTAGATGAATTAAATCAAATCGTCAAGGATGAACACATTGATGTCATTGTGATGGCAGGCGATGCCTTTGATACAGTGAACCCTCCTGCTCGCGCAGAACAGCTTTTTTATGAAAGTCTGTCTGCATTATCTGATAAAGGAAAGCGTCAGGTGGTTGTGATCTCTGGCAACCATGATAACCCAGACCGTTTATCAGCCGCATCTCCTTTAACGAATGAGCAGGGGATTCATTTAATTGGATATCCGACAAATGATTTAATTCATGTCGATGTTCCTTCTGCAAGTGAACGTCTATCTATTGCCGCACTCGCTTACCCATCCGAAGCAAGGCTAAACGAGGTGCTGGCTGAAACATTTGAAGAGAAACTGCTCCGTGATCAGTACAATTTAAAAATACAACAAATGTTTCAACATTTAAGCAACCAATTTCAGGCGGATACGGTCAATATCGCAACAAGTCATATTTATGTGGCAGGTGGCAGTCAAACGGATTCGGAAAGGCCGATTGAAGTGGGAGGCGCATATACCGTTGCGGCCGAAAGTCTGCCTGAGGCGGCTTGTTATGTCGCACTGGGGCATTTGCATCGCCCCCAAACCATTAAACGTGCCAAAACGATTGCCCGCTATTCTGGCTCTCCACTTGCATACAGCTTTTCTGAAGCAGGCTACGCCAAATCAGTCACCATTGTAGATGCAAAACCGAATGAAACAGCAAGCTGGAAAGAAGTGTTTTTATCAAGCGGTAAACCACTTATGAAGTGGAAGGCGACTGAAGGACTGAGCCAAGTACACAGTTGGCTGGATGAAAAGCGGGATCTTCAAGCCTGGATTGATTTAGAGATTCACTTAACAGATCAGCTGTCGATCGAACAAATTCATCAGCTTAGAAAACAGCATAGTGGATTTGTCCATATTAGACCAAAGTTTAAAGAGTTACAGCAAAAAGAAGAACAAAAACAAGTGGAAAAGCTCTCGATTGAAGAGCGGTTCGTGAAATTTTATGAGCGTCAGACAGGTGGAGGTCTACCTGATGAAAAAACCGTCAAGCTATTTTTAGAGCTTGCCAATGACATGCAAGAGGAGGAAGCGAATTGAAGCCGATCACGCTAACCATTAAAGGACTTCATAGCTTCAGAGAAGAGCAAACCATTGACTTTAGCTCCTTATGTGATGCAGGTGTGTTTGGTATTTTTGGACCGACTGGAAGCGGAAAATCGTCTATATTAGATGCCATGACACTAGCACTCTATGGCAAGGTCGAACGTGCACTCAATAATACGCATGGTATTTTGAACCAAGCTGAAGAAAAGCTGTCTGTCTCCTTTACGTTCGCTTTGCAAAGGGAACACCATATTTCTTATAAAGTGGAACGTGCCTTTAAACGGGCAGATGAAATGAAGGTTAGAACGACGTTATGCCGATTGATTGAAATTGGTGATACGCAGACAGTTCTTGCAGATAAAGCAAGTGAGGTCAATCGTAAAATAGAAGAATTACTTGGTTTAACCATTGACGATTTTACGAGAGCGGTTGTTTTACCCCAAGGAAAGTTTGCGGAATTCCTTTCATTGAAAGGAGCCGACAGACGCCAAATGCTGCAGCGTTTGTTTAATTTGGAGAAATATGGTGATCAGCTCGTCAAACGTTTACGCGCAAAGGCTCAAAATCACTATGGTCAGAAAAACGAACTGCTGGCTGAACTGACTGGATTAGGAGAAGCTGGTCCAGAGGCATTAGCGAAAGCTAAAGAAGCAGCTGCGCAGGCGCAAGCTATTTTTCTTGAGAAAAAACAAACGCGGGACGAAGCGTTCACTACTTTTACAAAAGCGCAAGCCATCTGGCAGTATCAAAAGGAACAAGAAGCGTACGAGAAGGAACAAAACAAACTCAATCTACTGGCATCCACGATGGAAGAGAAAAAGAATCAACTTCGCATTGCAGAGCAGGCAGAGACATTAAAGCCTTATGCGGATGCATTAACAAAGGCTGAAAAGCAGCTCTCTCAAGCATCAAAAGAGAAGCAGGAAGCAGAAAAACATTTACTTCATCAACGAACGATCTATGATCAAATGACGCAGGAGTATGAGCAAACACGGCAAAAGAAAATGGAAAATGAGCCAGAGCTTCTTCAAAAGAAAGAGCAGCTGATTCAATTAAAAGAAATTGAACGAAAAAAAGAAACAGCTCTTCAGGAAAAGACCGTACTAGAGCAGCAAAACCATGAAAAAGCGCAGCAATTGACTCAAAAAAAAGCGGAAGCCGAAAACCTGCAATCTTTATTAGAGCGTGCGCTTGCGAAACAAACACAGTTGAAGCATGAGCTGGAACAATTACAAGTCTCTGTCAAAGAGCGGAAACTTGTACAAGACGCACTTCGTTTCAGTGAAAATGTTCAAAGAATGAATGTGAGTATTCAAAAGGAAGAACAAAAGATTGAGGAGCTAAGACAGCGTTCAGCACAGGCGACACAATCATATGAAAAGCTTCAAAAACAGCAAAAAGATCATCATGAAAAAATAAATCAATCGTTTCAAGCGATAGAACAATTGTATTTTTATGTATGTGAATTTGAACGAGGTCTTACAGAATGGAGTCATAAAGAGCAGGACAAAAAACAAGAAAAATTAAAACAGCGTGATGTTGTCAGATCGGCAGAATTAAGAAAAGAATTAGCGGCAGAGCTGGTAGACGGTGAACCATGTCCTGTTTGTGGATCGATTCATCATGATCCAAAGGCTGTGATAGACAATGTCCATGAAGAAACGGTTGCCCAAATTGATGAATGGATTGTAAAAATGGATAAAGAGCTCAAGCTGGCAGAGGAATATGCTAGAGACATGTTTGCTGCAAAGCAGCTGCTTGAAACGCATGCCAATCAATTAGTTAAACAGTTCTCCTTTTTATCTCAAAAAGCCCCCGATTCTGAAGTAGCTGCAGCAGTAGAAGTAGTACAGAATCCGCAGTCTTTGCAACAGCTGATTCAAGAATGGAAAGGCGTAAAACAAGATATTCAAGCAATCGAAAGCAAACGAGCTCGTTTAATGGACGTTACTTATGATCAAGCGGCAGAAATGAGCAAAGTCAAAGATCAACTGACATTTGAGCAGCAGCGCATACAAGAACTAGACATGCTGATCAAGGAGCTTCGATCTGAGCTTTCCGAACAACTGACGCAATTTGAACAGACCTTTCCTCACCTGGCAATCAACCAAGTGCAGGAAATGCAGCAACAAATTGATGAAAAGGATCAACAAGCGGAAGGTTATCAAGAGCGTATTGAGAAGAGTATTTCTTTTCTAGAGGAAAAACAGCAGGCAAAAGAGCATCTGCAAACAGCCATATACGATCTAGAGAAGGAACTCGATAAGTTGGCGCATCAGCTCGGAAGCCAGCAACACCTGATCGATCAATATGAAACAGATTTACAGCGATATCCTTTAAAAGCCGCTTCTCTTTCTGATGAACTGAACGAAGTTCAACAATCTCTTGCTCATCTAAATGAAAAAGAACAGCAATCGTACGAGCAATTCAAGCATGCACAGCAATTATTTAGTGAGGCGCAAAGCCATTTCTCAAGCAGTGAACGTCAGCTCCAAGAGGCTAAGCGGCGAAAACAAGAAGCTGAGGAAGCATGGCAAAAAGAAACAGGATCTACTCCTTTTGATCAGCCGCAGGAGATTGAACCTGCTTTAATGGATCGATCTGTACGTCTTACAGTCAAACAGGAAATTGATGAATTTGAGGATAAAAGAAAGCAATGTGCAGCAAACTTAAAGCGAATTTCTGAACTGTTAAAAGGTGAGTCGCTGGATGAAGACGAGTGGACAGACATTCAACTAAAAAAAGAAGCGGCGGAAAAAGCGCTTGAAGAAGCGACAGCGCTGAGTGGATCTGCACAAGAGCATCTGCGAGTGATTGAAGCAAACCATCAGCGCTTTGCAAGCATTCATGAACGCCTTGAAGAACTGCAGCAAGAAATTGACCGGCTGGATAAGCTTCAAACTGTGTTTAAAGGGAATACATTTGTTGAGTTCCTAGCAGAAGAACAGCTAGAAAGTGTCAGCCGTGATGCTTCTCATCGTCTTGGGATTTTGACAAGACAAAGGTATGCCATTGAAGTCGATTCAGAGGGCGGTTTTGTGATGCGGGATGATGCCAATGGAGGTGTCAGACGTCCGGTATCCAGCTTGTCTGGGGGAGAAACTTTCCTGACGTCTTTAGCACTTGCCCTTGCTCTGTCTGCACAAATTCAGCTGAGAGGTGAGTTCCCGCTGCAATTCTTCTTCTTAGATGAAGGATTTGGTACGCTCGATCAAGACTTGTTAGATACGGTGATTACAGCATTAGAGAAGCTACAGTCTCAAAATTTGGCCGTTGGTGTGATTAGCCATGTGGAAGAATTAAAGATGAGACTGCCAAAGAAACTGATTGTCCACCCAGCAGATCCAAGCGGGAAAGGAACAACAGTCTCGATGGAATTAATGTAAAGTGAGGTGATCTCAGGATGGCAAAGCAAACGATTGGATTATGTGAGCTGTGCGGAAGACAAGAGGTCGTCCTTACGGAACATCACTTGACGCCAAGAGAAGAGGGAGGGGCCTTTCTACCGACTGCCTTCCTGTGTATCCCTTGCCATAAACAGGTACATGCTCTTTATACAAACCAGGAGCTTGCCGCACGTTTGAATACGCTGGATGCACTAAGACAAGATGAAAAGCTTGTTCCGTACATCAAATGGATTCGAAAGCAGCCGGCAAGCAAGCTGGTCAAAACAAAGAAATCAAGACAACGCAGAAAGAAATAAACATAAAAAAGCGCTCCTCTAAATGAAATGAGTGAAGAGGAGCCGCTTTATGCATTGCCTACCATATTCTGATCATTTAAGTCAGGATCCACATAGTTGGTGGCGCTAATGCCATTATTTAAAATCAAGAAATCTCCGGTATTCCCCGCTCCAGAGCCTAAAGCAGATTTTGAAGAACTTTTAGGCGAAAGATAAAATGAGTCACCGACGTTTACGACGCCCCCAGAAATCGAGTTAATGTAAATGGGTCCGACAATTGCTGGCATAATCGACATCCTTTATTCGAAGTCATATCACCATCATATGCGCAGGTAGGTCCAATTGTGAGTTTGGCGGCTGTTCGTCATTGTTGCTAAATAACTCTCGAATATGCTTCACTCGCGCAACGGCATTTATTCCGCACGTAGAGCCAATTTGATAGATAGAGGAGGAAGAGACCCCTTCTACATGAATGGACGACACTTTAATGAGAGGCTTTTCATGATAAAAGGCCGTTCTAACCGCTCGTTCTGGCAGCATCAATGGGATCGGCTCATAATACACTTCAAATTCTTTTGCATCTAGGTTTTCAGCTTCATTTCCATAAAACAAACTAATGGTTCGCTGAACAGCTAACACCTTCACGTTCGGACATAGCTCTTGTGTATCACCAATTTGAACAACACTTGATATCCCGACAGAATTCACCTTCGAGAACTTCACTTGAGATGTGCGCTTGATCATTATCGAGGGGCTAGAGGAACAAACGGTCCAATAATTAATGATTCTGGCGGTGTATCGAAAATCGATGACAGTTGTACGTGATCCGTGTCCCCGATAATAAATAGGGAAGAGGACGATACCCCAACTACTTTAATGCTTCCGGTTTCGATGTTGCGGTTGACGACTGTGAAATTCATCCGTTTTCCTCTCCTTTCGTTTCATTTGGAATATGGGCTAAAAAGTGTTCGATTGCCCGTTTGACATCATGTTTCACGTATTCAGCAATTTGCTCGGAACGTTGAAGCGGGGTCATATCTTCCCTTTGTGGCAGCTGCCCCGCATAATATTTGATTCTGCTGTCTATTTGTTTTCGAATGTCCTCAATGATATGGTGTTTGTTGCTTTCATCAAGCGAGCCTTCGTATCGCTGCTCTAGTTCTTCAAGAAGCTGCGGTGCTTCTTCATTTAAGAATGCATCGACAAGCTGGCGTGTTTGATTGAAAAATTGATCAGCCATTTCTTGCTGCATCATTCCAATTCCCGGGGTTGTTGTTTGGCCCACTTCAAAATTTTGAACACTATTTGGATCAGATGGATTGAGGCCGATATTTAATGTGCCTTCCAGCCGCTCGATTTTCAGTTGATCAAATTGATAATCAATCCGTTCAATCGTTGTTGTCGGTTTATCTTTGATCATTTGCATTTCCTGCTGAAGCTCGTTAAGCCTTTTTTCAAGCATCATGATTTGCTGTGTTTGCTTTTGAATGATGCCATACATTTGTGAAGCGCTGTTTTGATAGTCATACATATGCATACACCTCCGGGGATTGCAGATGAACTTATGTTGTTGGTGACTGAAGCGGTACAAAAGGTGCTGTGCTTGCGCCTTGAGATTCTTGAATTCCTTGTGTGCCTGCTGCGGCAGGTGCTGACTCTACGTAGCTTCCAGTGTTATACAGATTGGAGAGTGCCTTGATTGATCCAGCACTTCCGATTTGCAGAACGGATGAGTTACTCACAGACTCCACACGTAAGTAATTAATTTGTATCGCTTGATTAATATAGAAGTTCAACGGATTCTCACTCCTTACAAGTTACCAACAAGCGGTTGATCAATGACATCACTATCATACGTATTTGTCACACTTTTATAGTTGCTAATGCGTAATTGATCACCAGTGTTAAAACTGCCTGCGCCGGCAAACGTTTTAACCTGACTATTTGGAGAAATGGTGATGCAGTCTCCAACATGAACGACTCCGCTCGTTCCGACGGCATTTACTTTAAAGGCTCCAACAATAGCCGGCATAGCGGTGCACATCCTTTAGAAAAATAGGGCACTTCGTTTTTGGGCGTTTCACCATAGCTTATGATGGGTCTTTTAATATGTGATTGTCTTTTTGAAGAACTTTGATGAGAGGAATGAAGTGTATGGTTTACCCTTTATTCGAGCATTCTTTAGAGGTGGTTTTGATGCCTTTATTTAAGAGTGTGTCAAGCTCTTGACTGCACCTGATGGTTTCTTCGGCATTCATTCCGAATTTTTTTGCGGTCTCAATTAAATGTAATCTTTTTTGTTCAATTTCATAATTGATCATAACGGACGCCAACTCTCACATTTTTTATCAAATAGAAGGATATGGTTAGTATACCCTATTTTTCTATAAAAAAAGCTCTTTCGTCAATATGAGAACTAAAGTGACAAAATTCGAAAGTGTCTTTACAGGCGCGATGTCTCTTTTTTAATCTCAGTTTGTAAATAACGTCGTCTTTTGTTGATATACTGTCGGATTAATTCTCGCTCTGAACGCAGCATGTCTTGTCGGTTTTTCGTATATGGATCATCTCCAATTCGCTGCTCAATCGAAGCATGCCATGTCTCAATGATGGGGAGAAGCCGGTTTTCTAAAAAATGTGTATCTAGTACGTGCTGGAAAAGGGCATAATAGTCTCTTTTAAATGCAGGGATGTCTAGTAATCTAGCGGTTAATGTATTGAAACCGCTGACTGGAATATAATCAAACGCCATTTCTTCTCCGTGAATATCACGACCCCAAGTCGCATCATAATCCCAAGGCATTACTTGAAACCTTCCTTGATCATTCACATAAAGCGCATAGTTATGAACAAAGCCATCAAAATTTTGGGTACACACGACACCAATGAGCCAGCGAAAATATTGTGTCACATCAAGGTACTGCTCAATCTTATTTGCAAACGTGTCGTCCCTTGCGGTGTTCAAAAAGTAAATAAATTCACTCAGCTGCTTGTCGTGTTCAGGAGTTCCCGTTTTTTTCTCATAACCGAGAAGAAGATGTTTTTTTGGCTTTTTATCAAATGAACTTAAAAGAGAGAAGTTGGCGTCATCATCTACAGCATAATAAATGCCGCCTCCATGCAGCTGTCGTTTTTGGAGGAACAGCTCATCTACAGATTCTATTTTTAAATAAATGCCTTCTTTTCTTCCATTAATGGTCAGAAACACATGAGAAGCGGACGGGCTGAAGACACCCATTTGTTCAAAGAAATAAAAAGACAGCCTGTTGCGAATGAAAGAAGGATCATTGTACTCTGCATTTAAGTGAAAAACGGATTCGCCTTGTCTTTGCTTTGGTTTTCGATATTCAATTTGATAGGATTTTTTCTTGAGCTTTCGAATGTGTGATCCTCGGTATGAGGCATAAATATGTGACTTGGTTTGGCCGGTTTTCAGAATGGCCTCAACGGGTTCATCGTTCCATACGTCCTTTTTTAATTCCATGAGATCTTTTGGATGAATCCAGATATCCAGTTGTTTTAAAGGTTCTGTGTCCATGCGTTCATCACCCTCCTATATCTCCTCCACTATATGAAAATGAAGGAATGTCCTGTACCTGCTGATAGGTATTCATGGAGTTTTATAAGAAAGAGGCATTCGCCAAGAACACTTGTCTATCGAGTCTCGTAACATAAAGCAGAGAAGATAAACAGCTTTGTCTGTTTGTTTTGTCAGCACAGATTGGGAGGGGAATTGTTCGTGAGCACATTTGATCATTCGCATATTGAACATGCAGTTGATTCACTTCGAAGTGAGGGGCGTGATCATCACTTAGATCGTGAACCTGAATCGGGACATTCGCACAAATCATCTCGTTCTCGTCATTCAAATCGCCGTCACTGGTTCTTTGGTGGGGGAGGCTGCCGTAAGTCACATCGCAGCAAAAAAAGCCATAAAAGCTATCGTTCTAAGAAAAGCTATCGCTCTAAAAAAAGTCGCTGCTCAAAGAAAAGTGTAAAGAGCGAGAAACCATGCAAAAGTAAAAAGTCGTATAAAAGCAAAAAGTCTTGCCGCAGCAAAAAGAGTGAACCAAAAAAATCATGCCGCAGCAAACACAGATCACATCATAAGAAAAGCTGCCGCAAATCACACCGCAGCCATCGATCTAAACGTTCTCATCACCATAAACGGAGTCACTCTTGCCGAAGATGCGGGAAGAAAAAACATCATTCCCGCCATCAAGGAAATGTTGATCGTAAATGGGATCAAGGGAATATGTGGGAGTATCGACGCTACCGCTAAATGTCAGGTCTTCATTTTTGAAACCCTTTTTAAAAGAGAGTATGATAAAAAAGGGTTTTTTTTATTTCGTAGAGAAATAAAAATGAGACATCATAATGTATTGAAATGAAGATTGTGAGGGGAAGACATGAAGTTTTTTACAGGTGAGATACATAACAGATTGTTTATCGGGGTCGTCATTGATGATGAATGGGTGATGGACGTCAAAAAGGCAGAAGCAAAACTATTTGAGCTAGAAACATTGCCAAACTCTTTATCTGAATGCATCAACATGGGGGACAAGTTTGTCGAACACGTCAAACAGCTTCTTGATTGGGCGGAGAAAAAAGAAGAAGACCGCGGCTCTTATGTCTATCCGCTTTCGGACGTGACACTCCATGCACCGATTCCAAAACCAACGAAAAACATCATGTGTGTTGGGAAAAACTATCAAGATCACGTCATGGAAATGGGAAGTGCGGCAGATATTCCTAAAGACGTGATGATCTTTACAAAGGCGCCTACCTCTGTTGTAGGGCATGAAGCGGACATTCTTCTCCATGAAGATGTGACAAGTGAATTGGATTACGAAGGGGAGCTTGCCATTGTCATTGGCAAAACAGGAAAGAATATTGCTCCTGAAGAGGTCCAAGATTACATTTTCGGTTACACCATTTTAAATGATATAACGGCAAGAGATTTGCAGAAAAAACACAAACAATTTTTCATCGGAAAAAGCTTAGATACAACTTGTCCAATGGGACCTTATATCGTTCACAAGTCAGTGATCGAGGATCATGGAGCACTCCATGTGGAAACAAAGGTAAACGGAGAGGTTCGTCAGTCTGCGAGTACGGAATTAATGATCTTCCCAATTGAAGACATTGTGTCAACTCTTTCAAAAGGGATGACGCTGGAAGCGGGAGACATCATTGCAACAGGTACACCTTCTGGAGTCGGCAAAGGTTTTGAACCGCCAAAATTTTTAGCCTCAGGCGATCAGGTTGAAGTAACAATTGAACCAATTGGGACGTTATCAAATCGCGTCAAATAAAGGCGTGTTGACACAGGATTGTCGCTTTGTGTTCGACTTATTTCGTGGTACGATGAGAAGGTAATTGTTCTGATAAAGGGGGAAATCACAAATGGGAACACATTTACATATTACAGCGTGGGTGCTAGGTATTATTCTATTTTTCGTTGCCTTTGCATTAGCAGGTAAAAACGATAAAGGCGCTAAAATTGTGCATATGATCGTACGCCTATTTTACTTGATTATTATTGCAACGGGTGTAGAGCTGTATGTTCGCACAGGAATGAAAATCCCGGGTTACGGGGGCGAGTATGTTGGAAAAATGATACTTGGTATTCTTGTGATTGGTTTCATGGAAATGGTCCTGGTACGCAAGAAAAAAGGAAAATCGGTGACGGGTGTATTCATTGGTTTTATCGTGGTTGCTATTGTGACCATTCTTCTCGGCTTACGTCTGCCGATCGGTTTCCATATCTTTTAAGATAAAAAGGGCATTGCTTATCAAAAGCAGTGCCCTTTTTATGTGAGATCAAACTGAGACATCAGCCGGTGACCGTCAGACGTCGTCCATTCCAATTGAACTTGATTTGCGTCCGAATGATGGTGGCATTGAAGGGCAAGTGATTGCATGTCTCCTGAAAACTGAAAAAAAGACACGCGATGAGAAGGATGGAAGGAAGAGAAGACACAATCATAGACGGAAAAGCCAAGCTGTTCTACATAGTCAATGATCTGATAAAAGACGCTTTCCGGTACGAACATAAGCAAATCAAGCCACCCTTTAGAAAGAGACGCTGTATATTGAATGCGTTCACCGCCTTTTACCTCCATCAACTTCCCATTATCACAAAGAACGACAGACCCGAGCAATTCTCCTTTTGTCCATCGATCCTTTTCTTTCAAACAGATCATAGAACTTTGAAGGCTTTCAGGCATCATGATGTCTCCTTCTTCGTCTTCAATCAGACAATGACCGTTTTCCATCAGTAAGTACCCGTTACACCATTTTGGGTGGTTTTGCTGAAGATAGGTCATGCGGTTCTCCATTCGCAAAACCTCCTTTCCTCTTTCTTTTCTTACCAAATGAAGCTTGTCCTATACACAGGAGGAAAAAAGGACAAATCAACTATCAAGGAGACGATGCATAAACTAAGAAAGGCTAAATGAGAACACTTGATGAAAAACGGATGGGAGCTGATGATGATGTGTGGAATAACAGGCTGGGCAGACTTTAAAAAGCAGCTCATCCAACAGGATCATGTAATCAATCAAATGACAGATACATTATCTAAACGAGGGCCGGATGATACAAATACGTGGAAAAGTGAGCACGTTCTTTTCGGCCATAAACGGTTAGCCGTTGTCGATGTTGAAGGCGGAAAGCAGCCGATGACATATACCCATCAACACCATGATTATACGGTGGTATACAATGGAGAACTCTATAACACAGAGGATATACGAAAAGAATTATTCAAAAGGGGGCACCGCTTTCTTGGGCATTCTGATACAGAGGTTCTTCTTCACGCCTATACAGAATGGAAGGAAGAGTGTGTGACCCATTTTAATGGAATTTTTGCATTTGTCATTTGGGATAGTGAACGTGAATTATTATTTGCAGCGAGAGACCGGCTCGGTGTTAAGCCATTTTTCTATACAGAACGTCATCATTCCTTTTTGTTTGGCTCAGAAATCAAAGCACTTCTGGCTCATCCTGAAATGAAAGCCAAAGTGGATCATGAAGGGTTATCAGAAATCTTTGGTTTAGGGCCGTCTAGAACACCAGGGCAAGGCGTATTTAAAGGGGTGAAAGAGCTGAGACCTGCTCATGCTTTAACCTTCTCAAAAGATGGTTTGCGTGTGTGGAGGTACTGGAATGTCAAAAGCAAGCAGCATACAGATTCGCTTGATGACACCGCTCAGCACGTGAAGGAACTCTTTACGGATGCTGTTACAAGACAGCTCGTCTCTGATGTGCCTGTATGTACGTTTTTATCGGGCGGTGTGGATTCTAGTGCCATTACGGCCATTGCCGCCAAGCACTTTGAGAAAATAGGGAAAGCCCCGCTGCATACGTATTCTGTTGATTACGACGGAAATGATCAATTCTTTGAAGCAAGTCAATTTCAGCCCAATGCTGACGGGCCGTGGATTGATCGAATGACCAAAGCGTTTCAAACGAATCATCACAGCTGTATCATCGGGCAAAAAGAGCTGGCTTCTTATTTAAAAGAAGCGGTTGAAGTGCGAGATTTGCCGGGGATGGCAGATATTGATTCTTCTTTGCTATGGTTCTGCCGAGAAATTAAAAAGGATTTTGTTGTCGGTTTATCAGGTGAATGTGCAGATGAAATTTTTGGAGGTTACCCATGGTTTCACATGGCAAGCGAAACCAATGGATTTCCGTGGATGAGATCAACGGAAGCACGCATTCAGCTTCTTCAAGACTCATGGCAAAAGAAATTATCACTGAAGGAATATGCGCAAAGCAAATATGAAGAAACCGTGGCAGAAACCCCTCTTTTAGATGGGGAAACTGGAGTAGATAAAGCCCGAAGAGAACTTTTTTACTTAAATATGATTTGGTTTATGACAACACTGCTGGATCGAAAAGATCGTATGAGCATGGGTGCGAGCCTTGAGGTACGTGTACCATTCGCAGATCATCGTCTTGTTGAGTATGTATGGAATATTCCTTGGGAAATGAAAATGTATGGAAATCGGGAAAAAGGGGTTTTGAGAAAAGCATTAGAGGGAATTTTACCGAATGAAGTGCTTTATCGCAAGAAGAGCCCTTATCCGAAAACACATCATCCTGCTTATACTCAGGCGGTAAAAGAGATGTTAACAGATTGTCTCGCGCAAAAGGATTCTGTGCTTCATGAATTTTTAGATCCACATCAATTAAAACAGCTGATTGAAACAGAAGGGGCTTCTTTCCAGGTTCCTTGGTATGGTCAGTTAATGAAAGGCCCACAGCTCATTGCCCATTTGGCACAGATTCATCATTGGTTTGAAACATATCGAATTGATATAGAAGCATAACAAAGGGTCGGCTTTCTTGCACTTGTTGAAAGGAAGTCGGCTTTTTTGCTACATAACATGAGACTTTTAGAGCACATCAAAAGTTGATCTAACCGCTTCAATTTGTATAATTAACTTAAAGTGAATTAATTTGGAGGAAAAAGGATAATGAAAATCATTGTGATCGGAGCAGGACCAGGGGGACTTGCAGCAGCTATGATGTTGCAAAGCAAAGGACATGATGTTCATATATATGAAAAACAGTCCTTTGTTGGCGGACGTAACTCTAAGTTTCAACTTGGTGATTTCACGTTTGATACAGGTCCTACTTTTCTCAGTATGATTCATATTGCAGAGGAACTATTCACCTTTGCCGGTAAAAATCTCTATGATTATATAGATGTGATTGAATTAAAAGAAATGTATAGGTTAATCTTTCAAGATGAGAAGCTTGATATGATTCGAGATCGAGACGAAATGTACAAACGACTAGAAGCCTTTGCACCTGGTGAGGGCGAAGGGTATGTACGTTTTATGAATGATACAAAACGAAAAATGGATCGCCTAACGCCGATTCTACAAAGTAAAATGGATCGTTTCCATCATTATTTGCGTCCAAAGGTCATCAAAGCACTTCCTCAGCTCTCATTAAATAAAAGCTTATATGATGTGCTGTCGGATTATTTCTCAAATGAATCAGTGAAATATGCCTTTACATTCCAATCAAAATATTTAGGGATGTCACCTTGGGAATGCCCAGGAGCGTTCTCAATTCTTTCCTTTATGGAGCATGACACAGGCGTTTATCATCCGAAAGGCGGAGTGAATCAGCTGTCAGAAGCGATGGCAAAGGCAGCTGTTGAATCTGGGGCTACCCTTCATCTATCAACTGGAGTTGAGAAGTTGCTGACGGAAGGCAGGAAAGTGAAGGGCATTCGCTTAGAAACCGGTGAAGAAATACAGGCAGATGAGGTCGTCGTAAATGGTGATTTTGCACACGTGATGACAAAGCTTGTAGAGCCGGGTCTTTTAAAGAAATATAGCGAGAAGAAACTGAAAAAGAAAAAATTCTCATGCTCCACCTTTATGCTGTACCTAGGTTTAGATACGATATATGATGAGCCGCATCATACCATCGTTTTTTCCGATGACTATGCGAAGTTCGTCAAAGAGATTACGAAAACCTTTGAGCTGCCGGATGATCCGTCCATTTATATTCAAAATGCAAGTGTGACAGATGATTCGCTTGCGCCAAAAGGCAAGTCCGCTCTTTATGTGTTAGCACCCGTTGCCAATAATCAAAGCGGTATTGACTGGGAAGCGCATCAAGAAGAATTTAGAGAGCTTGTGCTGGATACACTGGAGCGGAAAACGGGCTTTAAGAATATCAGGCAGCATATTGAAGTCGAGCGGATGATCACGCCGAAGCATTGGGAAGAAGAGCTGTACGTGTATGAAGGAGCTACATTTAATCTTGGTCACCAGTTGACGCAGATGATGGTACTCAGGCCGCATAATGAATTTGATGAGTTGAAACACTGCTGGCTCGTTGGTGGAGGAACCCACCCAGGCAGTGGATTGCCAACCATTTTAGAATCAGCGCGTATTACGACAAATGCGATTCTGTCAAAAGAGAAACATACGCATAAAAGAGTGCCACATGAAGAAAAGGGGAGCGCCTCATGAAAAAACATATATTGATTGCTGGCGGCGGTATTGGCGGAATGATCTCAGCTCTCTATTTAAAAAAAGCTGGACATGATGTCACCCTTGTTGAAAAAAATGAACGGCTCGGCGGGAGACTTGCTTTTGTACGTGAGAAAGGATATAAAGTAGATGAAGGTCCGACCATTGTCCTACTTCCTGATATGTTAAAAGGCATTTTACATGACGTAGGCATTGATGAAACATCTCTTGATCTCTTGCAGCTCGATCCGCTGTATACGATCCACTATCAAGATGGAACCTCCTACACGAAATACTCTGATACACGGCGACAACTAGAAGAAATCAAACGTGTATTTCCAAAGGAAGAACAGGGATATTTAAAATTTATGCAAGAAATGACGGATCGGTTTCAAGAAGGGCAGGAAGCTTTTCTAGAAAAATCATTTCATGAAAAACGAACCTTTTTTACAAAAGCGAACATGAAGATTTTAATGAAATTAAAAGCATATCGAACCGTTCAAAGTTCTCTCAAAAAATATTTTTCGGATGAGCGCCTCCGAGATGCATATGCACTTCAAACCCTCTATGTCGGAGGAAATCCGTATGAAGCATCTGCCATTTATTCGCTTGTTTCATATAGTGAGCACGCACACGGAATTTACTATTTAAAAGGCGGATATGCGAGTTTAGTAGATATATTGGAGAGACAGCTCTTAAAGACGGGTGTACACATAAGAAAAAGTGAAGAAGTCGCACAACTTGAGTTTGAGGGGAAACGTGTGGTCAAGGCAAAAATAAATGATGAACACATAGCAGCTGATGCATTTGTGATGAACGGAGATTATCCAGCGGCGTTAAAACAGCTTGGTTTAGGTGAACAAGACCGGCGTAAATACGTTCCATCCTCCGGCTGCGTGATGGTGTATCTAGGGTTAAACAAAGTATACGATGAAGCACCTGTTCATCAATTTTTCATGGGAGAACACTTTGATCAGCATATGAGAGAGGTGTTCCAAACGAAAACGATACCTCAAGATCCATCATTTTATACGTTTAATCCATCGACCATCGATCCATCCCTTGCCCCAGAAGGCAGCAGTGTCCTATATATGCTCATTCCTGTTCCATCAGGAGATCACATCAACTGGGAACAAGAGACAGACTTTGTGGATAAAATGGTGGAGCGTCTCGAGAAAAGAGGCTTTCCACAGCTGCGAGAGGCGGTTGTCTGGCAAAAGGTGAGAACACCGAATGATTCAATGCGAGAAGGATTGTTTGAAGGCGGCAGCTTTGGACTCGCTCCTAATTTGTTTCAATCAGGTGTGTTTCGCCCGCAAGTAAAGGTTGCAGATGTAGACAATCTATATGCGGTAGGTGCTTCCATCCATCCCGGCGGCGGTGTACCGATCGTGATGCAAAGTGCAAAGCTCATGGCTTCTGTACTGCTTAAAGAGCTGAACAACAGAAAGGAAGTGAAGCTAAGTGGTTGATGTGCAAACAGCATTGAAAATATGTGAAGAGACCATTCAAACCCATTCAAAAACGTTTTATCGTGCCTTTTCCATGCTGCCTAAAAAGAAAAGACAGGCTGTTTGGGCTGTTTATTCCTTTTGTAGGAGAGCGGATGACATTGTAGATGAGTCTCCTTCACCAAAGGAAGAACTGGCGTCTTTTCAGGAGGCATTTGAACGTTTCTTGCAAGGAGAAGTAGATCGTGATGATCCAATGTGGGTGGCGCTGGAGTATACATTTCAACAGTTTCGTATGGATGAATCCCCATTCCGTGACCTGCTGCGAGGACAGGAGATGGATTTAGAGCAGCACCGGTATGAAACGTTAGATGAACTGCTCATCTATTCCTATCATGTCGCAAGTACAGTTGGATTAATGCTGCTTCCGATCATTGCACCGCGTAAAAAAGAACAGCTAAAAGAAGCAGCGATTTCCCTTGGGATTGGCATGCAGTTGACCAATATTCTTCGAGACATTGGTGAGGATAAGGCGGAAAGGAACCGCATTTATTTGCCAAAACAAGTCATGGATCAATTTGGGTATACAGAGCAAGAATTACAAGAAGGGATCGTCAATCAAGCCTTCCAGCACGTATGGGAATATATTGCGTTTGAGGCAGAGGCGTACTATGAGGAATTTTTTGACCATCTACATGAATTCCCACTTTATTCAAGGATACCGGTGAAAGCAGCTGCTCACTTTTATAAGGCTATTTTAGATAAAACTAGAGAAAACGAATACCGCGTCTTTACGAAGCGGTCATATATTTCAACACAAGAAAAAGCACTTATTTTAGAAGATATTACGTAATGAAAAGAAGACAAAGGGGTAAAATAAAGTTCGTTTTAGCCCTTTCAGCGTGTAGACAAACCCTCGCATTCGGTGTCAGTCCTGCGCTTCGGTGCTCACGAATGTTAAATTCGCTCCACGCCGATGCTCGTCCTTCCTAGGGCTGCAAAGGTTTTCTATCACGCTGAAAAGAAGACAAAGGGCTAAAATAAAGTTCATTTTAGCCCTTTGTCAACAATCTGAAAGGACTGCACCCGCAGTCCTTTTTATGTGGAAGTAAACCGATACTCCGTCCACACCCTTGAACGCCACCGCCTATACATAAAGATGCCTCTTACCCATTCATCCACGATAAAAGAAATCCAAACCCCGATCAGGCCCATCTCAAGTTGAATGCCTAATAAATAAGCGATCGGAAGGCCGATGCCCCACATTGAAATCATCGCCATATAGACTGGAAACTTCGCGTCACCAGCTGCCCGCAAGGAGTTGATGATGACCATATTAAAAGAACGTCCAGGCTCTAAAATAATCGTCAATATGAGGAGGAGGCTCGCGATTTGAATGATCTCACTGTTGCTAGTGAAAAAAGTAAGTAAATGCGTCGATGATAAAGATAAAGCAGTAGAAGAAAGAAGCGAGATGGCAATGGCCCAGTATAAGCTTTTCATGCATCTTCGATAGGCCGCATCAAATTCTTTCGCCCCGATCAGGCGCCCAATTAAGATTTGCGTTCCTTGGCTAATGGCGGCACCAAATAACATAATGAACATCATCAAATTCTGGGTATAGACTTTTGCTGCCAGTGCTTGCGTGCCCATAAATGTGATAAACAGCGTAATAATCATTTGAGAGCCATTATAAGAAAGCTGTTCTCCAGCAGAAGGAATGCCGATTTTTAGCAGTTTTTTTAAATGCGTTCGCTGGATGTAAAACGTTTGCTTGAATGAAAACTGCAATCCAATTCGGTGTCGAACAATGAGGATCATGGCAGTTAGACCGATCAACCGTGCAAATGATGTGGAAAGAGCAACACCCATGACACCTAATACAGGGAAGCCAAATGGTCCGAAGATGACCAAATAATTACCAGCAACGTTTAACAGGTTCATACCGATGGTGACATACATCGTATCTCTCGTGAATCCATAGCTTTTTAAAATAGCACTATAGGTCATAATGAGCGCCTGTATAAAAGAAAGCAGGCCGACAATCTGTAAAAAGACGGTTGCATCTGGCATTAGCTCGCTTGATAATCCCATCATATGCAGGATGGGCACGGCTAACACAAACATAAGAAGACTGATCACAAAGCTAATGAGGAAGTTGGTGCCTAGTGATACATAGGCAACTTGGGTCGCTTCCTGCTTGCGGCCCGCTCCTAAAAGCTGCGCAATGACAATCGTCGTCCCAGTCGTAATGAAGCTGAACATCACAATCAATAGATTTAATAGCTGATTACTAACCCCTACTGCGGCAACACTATTGTCAGAATACTGGCTGAGCATCAGTGTATCTGCGCTGCCCATCAGCATATATAAAGAGATTTCGATAAAAATAGGCCAAGTTAATGCAAATAATGAAGGGTGGGATTTTTCACTTTTGGCTTGAACCTTTTGTATTGTCAGTGCTTGTGGTTTCATCACATCGCCTTCTTTCGTATAAATCCGATTTATAGTGTACCTTGCATCGACTATAATAAGAAGAGATGAAACCGAAACTTATTGGAGAAATCCGACTTCATAAGGGGATGAATATGGGTCCGTTTATTACATTTACTGTACCGCCATTTCCAGTCTATATTGCTTCAGGCAAAGGTGTATTCCATCCAGGAGAACGACATATCTCCAGAATTTTCACCGTATTTGATCTTCTTTATGTCACGAAAGGGGAACTATGGATCACAGAAGACGAGGTGCCTCATCACGTAAAAGAGGGAGAATATATCATCTTATCACCGGGACTTGCCCATGGTGGACATCTGCCATGCAAAGAAGAAACACTTTATGAGTGGCTGCATTTCTCAATTGATCCATTTGAGTTTACAGATCGGCCGAGAGAACACTGGTTTGACATGAAGCAAAATCAAGCCACTTTTGAAAAAGCAGCAAGCTATGAATTTCGTCTGCCCCGAAAAGGAAAAGTGAAAGGGGGAAGCGTGCTACAGAAGCATCTTTTAGCGATGCGCGCTTTAAATGATGATGCGTCTGAACTTCAGCTCAAAAAGCAGCTTCAATTTGAGGAAATGCTCATCCATTTACAAAAAGAAGCATTTCATATTCCAAGTGCAAAGGAGACTGTCGCTTCAGAAGTGGTTTACTATCTTGAACGTCATTTTACGCAAAAATTACAGATGGAGAAGCTGGCAGAGATTCTTCATTATCATCCTGATTACATGACAAGGTGCATGCAGACCGTGTACGGACTGACGCCGAGCCAGTACATCAATCGACTCAAAATCGAAAAAGCCAAAAGCCTGCTTGCTTCAACGAATGAAAAAATAGCTCTCATTGCAGAACATGTAGGCATTGATGACCCTACTTATTTTTCAAAGCTGTTTCGGCAAAATGAAGGCATGACGCCTATCGAGTATCGTCATCTTGCTAAAAGAACGACAAAGTAAAGGAACGTGAACAGATGAAAGGAAAAAAAGAAGAGATTGTGAGCATACGTCCATTAGACGAAACCGATTTAGAAGTGGTATGGCATTTAAGGTTTAAAGCACCAGACCAGGCCTATCGAAAGTGGAATGCACCGTATTTTATTGAACATGACATATCGCTTGCTGCATTTAAAAAACGCTATTTACAGGATGATTCTGTCCTGCCAAAACTATTTGGCATTGATGTCGGAGGTGAATTAAAGGGCACAGTTTCTTATTATTGGGAGAATGAACGCACACGCTGGCTGGAGTGTGGGATTCTTATTTATGACTCGCGTTTTTGGAATGGGGGCGTTGGAACAAAGGCATTGCGTCTATGGATCGATGAACTCTTTTCACACATTGATATCCCACGCATCGGTCTGACCACCTGGTCTGGAAATGAACGCATGATGCGTTGCGCAGAGAAATGCGGGTTTATCCTTGAGGGAAGACTGCGTAAGGTTCGTTACTATCAAGGGGAGTATTATGATTCGATGCGGTATGGAATGCTGAGAGAAGAATGGCAAAGCCTTCCACACCATTCATTTGAATAGTTATTTTTAAGATTAGGAAAAAAGTATAGTAAGATTCAATAAATTGAAAAAGAAGGGTGGCGGATGAATGTGAAATGGATTACAGGTTGGTTTGTATCCATAATAGTCGCAATCTACCTATTCGTTGATGCACCAAAACACGGGAAAAATAAATGGTTATGGGCCATCTTAGGTCTTTTACTCGGGCTCTTTACACTTGGAATATATCTCATTCAAACAGGAAGAAAAGGGTTGGGCTGGACAGTACTGATTGTGTCCATTTTCATCTATGCGATTGCCATCCTCGTCTTTGTCTTGTACTTCCTCATGCTAGTCTTCGGGTACTCCAACGCAAATTAGAGAGTACGGCTGCACATACATCATAGGTGATTTTTTTCACTTCAAGTTGCTACCGATTGATGGTTTGATGGCGCCATAGCATCATAAGGATAAAAGGTGTTGGGCTCGGGCATGATGATCCTCATGTTTAACCATCTTATTTTATCTCATGTGGCTCACTGTTTTGATCAAGTAAGTCCTTCATAAAGAAGGGCTTTTTTCTTTTATTTTTTGAGCAGGGACACCTGCAATGACAATCTGCTCTTCATGAAAGGAGCGATTCACTACAGCATTTGCTCCGATGGAAATATGATTCGCAATATAAATGTTTCCAAACAGTTTAGCGCCAGGGCCGATCCATACATGATCTCCGATGACGGGCACATCTTTTTCATGATGGTTTTGACCGATATTCACACCTTGATGAATATCACAAAACGCACCGATTTTGGCATGCTTGTTCACAATCAACAGCCCAGTATGGTTGATTCTGAGCCCAGGTCCAAATACACCAATCGGGATATCAAAGCCAAGCTGCATGCCTTTCTTTTTATGTAAGTAACGATAAAACCATTTGCGTAACGTAGCACCGCTATTCGTATAGTACTCATATTTTCGTAAATATCTTTGATATTTCCAAATATCATCCCCAAGCCACTTTGGTCTTTTTCGATTGATGGCAAGTGCTTTCTGATCTTGTGCCAAGTAGTGGTGAAGGTCATGCTTCGTTAAAATCATCAGATCTCCCTCGATTCCCTTTCGTTTCAGAGAAATTATACCATCATAACCATTTATATCAAGATAAAATAACGTTCATTTTTTGTTTTACTACATTCATTTCATTCGGCCGTCCCGTATCAAACAAGGGAGCTACAACGCATAGAGCAAAAGAACCAGGAGAATTGATTTGTAATTTTTTTCAACATTTTTCATACTCAAACGTTACATCGCCTTATGGCTGTAGATGTTTGTAAAAAATACACGAAATTACTCGTTAAAAAGAGAATATAGCATTCATATGCTTTTAGAATCATCTTTTTGAATACAATTGACTTTCGTATCTTACATACTCTAGGCTAGTAAATGAAAATGATAATCTTTATCAATTGGAGGAGTGTTTTATTATGTCCATCAAAACCGTTTCTAAAAATCAGCAATTTTTAGAGCAACAAAGTCAAAGAGAATCTAATGCAAGGTCTTACCCGAGACGGTTCCCATTAGCCATGCAAAAAGCCGAAGGTATGATCGTGACAGATGCAGATGATAGAGAATTTTATGACTGCCTAGCAGGTGCAGGAACACTTGCCCTTGGTCACAATCACCCGGTTGTTATAGATGCTATTGAACGTATGCTTCATGAAAAAAGACCGTTGCATACGCTGGACATCACTTCAGAGATTAAAGAAGAATTTGTGAATGAGATTTTTTCTCACTTGCCAGAAGAGTTTGCAAAAAGAGCAAAAATTCAATTTTGTGGACCAACTGGTGGTGATGCTATAGAAGCAGCAATTAAATTAGTCAAGACAGCGACGGGAAATCGTTCCATTCTATCATTCCACGGAGCATATCATGGTGCTACGCATGGCACGATGTCATTAAGCGGCAACTTATCGCCAAAGGAAAAAGTACAAGGATTAATGCCAGATGTTCACTTCCTGCCTTATCCATATGAATACCGCTGCCCATTTGGAATCGGCGGTAAAGACTCACATCGCATTTCCAGTTCTTATATTGAGCGTGTATTAAATGATCCTGAGAGTGGAATTCTCCCGCCAGCAGGCATGATCTTTGAAGCGGTGCAAGGGGAGGGCGGCTCCATCCCGGCATCAATTGAATGGATACAAGAAATGAGACGAATCACAAAAGAAAAAGGAATTCCACTTATTATTGATGAGGTTCAATCAGGCATCGGCCGAACGGGTAAGATGTTTGCCTTTGAACATGCTGGTATTGTGCCAGATGTCATTGTGTTATCAAAAGCAATTGGGGGAAGCCTGCCACTATCCGTTGTGATTTATGACAAAGACTTAGATCAATGGAATCCAGGTGCACACATTGGCACGTTTAGAGGAAATCAAATGGCGATGGCAGCTGGAACTGCTACGCTTAAATATATAAAAGAAACCAATCTGCTTGATCATGTAGAAGCGCTTGGTCAGCGTATGCAGGCCAATCTAAAAGACATTCAAAAACAAGTGCCTGCTCTCGGTGATGTGCGAGGAAGAGGATTAATGATTGGTGTTGAAGTTGTGAATCCAGATGAGAAACAGGATGTGGACGGCAGTTATCCAGCAAATCCAGAGCTAGCCAGTCTCATTCAAAAGAATTGTTTTGATAAAGGCTTAATTGTGGAGACAGGAGGCCGTTTTGGAAGTGTGATTCGATTCTTACCGCCTTTGACCATGACAGAAGAACAGCTTGAAAAAGTCATCACGATTTTTAAAGAGGCAGTTTACGATGCAGTCAACTAAACCATCTGTCGATTCATTATTTATTCAACAAAGCCAGCTTGGGAGGGAGTCCTTCCAAGCGGCTCTCTACACATCCATCGACAGCTTACTGGCAGAGTGGCAAACAAGCAGAGGACCGTATAGCGGAATATTGCCTGGGAAATTAGCGACTCATGTCGAATCGTTATTCCAGATTCAACCGGCTGGTGAATCCATTGAGTCTGTTTTTCAAGATATAAAAAATCACCTTTTACCGCATTTGGTTGATGTGTCACATCCTAAATGCCTGGCACATTTGCATTGCCCACCTCTTATCCCTGCTCTGGCAGCAGAGGTGATCGTAAGTTCCTTTAACCAATCAATGGATTCCTTTGATCAAAGCGGCATTGCATCTTTGGTTGAGGAGGAAATCCTCAAGTGGTTATGTGAAAAGTTTTCTTATGGAGAACGAGCAGATGGGACCTTTACGAGCGGTGGAACCCAATCTAACTACATGGGACTGCTTTTAGCAAGAGATGCATTTTGCGAAAACACATGGCAATGGAATGTACAGCAGAAAGGGTTGCCGAGTGAGGCAAACCGTATGCGGATTCTTTGCTCCAAGAATGCCCACTTCACTGTGAAAAAATCAGCATCTCAGCTAGGTTTAGGTGAGCAGGCTGTTGTGTTAGTTGAGACAGACGAACATCACCGAATGGACCTGCATGATTTGCAGAAGAAGCTTATGGAGCTTAAGGAGCAGGATTTGCTTCCATTTGCAGTCGTGGCGACTTGCGGGACAACTGATTTTGGCAGTATTGATCCTGTACGTGACATATATGACATGGTGAAGCCTTTCGGTTTGTGGATTCATGCAGATGCTGCCTATGGAGGAGCGCTTGTATTAAGCAAAACCTTCCGAGGAAAATTAGATGGCATCGAGCTTGCTGATTCGATCACGATCGACTTTCATAAGCAATTTTATCAGCCGATCTCCTGCGGGGCATTTCTACTAAAGGATAAAAGACATTTTGGTTTGATTGATTACCATGCAGATTATCTCAATCCAAAGGAAGATGAACTGGAAGGCATTCTGCATCTCGTGAATAAATCTGTTCAGACGACGCGCCGGTTTGATGCGCTAAAACTCCTTCTCTCTCTGCGTATGATTGGAGAAGAAGGATTTGCAAGTATCATTGACCATACCATCCATTTTGCGAAAGATGTGGCTACGTTGATTGAGAAAAATGAGCATCTTGAGGTGATCAATCCTGATCCAGAAATCAATGCAGTCGTGTTTCGTTTTATAGATGATCATCAAGCAGAGGACATCAATAAAGTCATTCATCGCACGCTTTTCCAAACAGGAACGGCTGTCGTAGCAAAAACAGTAGCCGATGGTCAAACATGCTTAAAATTCACTTTGTTAAATCCGAGAACGACTATTACACATATTGAGGAAATCCTTTCTGACATTGTTGATATCGGGATCGCTCATATTCAATCCGGGAGGGTACTACGTTGAGTCAATATAAACAAATGGCTGAAAATGCAACGATGCAAAGCTTTTTAAACTGTTTTTTACGTGAAACAGGAATTGATCGATCTGCAAAGAAAGAGACAAAAGCAGACGGCTCACTTGTATTTGTAGCAGCATTAGCAAAGCAAGATCTTGAGCTTGTCATTCCGATTCGATATTTTTCGCCTGTAGGCCGTCATCTCTTTGATTTTCCCGTTCGTTTTCGCCCGCAAGGCAATGAGCAACAGGGGACGATCGTCGATTATACAACACTTGTTGCTTTATGTTCAAAGGAACTTCTCATTGAATACGGCCGCACAGATGCAGAGGATGAGTTCATGCTTCGCATCATTTTAAGCTGCCGGAATATTGAACGATTCATCAGAGAGAGAGAAAGTGATCGGGCAGCTCTTTCTTCAGCTGATTTTGAATATATCGAAGCGGAGCAGTCACTCCTTCTTGGGCATTTAACGCATCCTACACCAAAAAGCAGACAAGGAATGACAGAAGAGGAGGAAGCTATTTATTCTCCTGAGCTGAAAGGCTCTTTCCAGCTTCATTACTTTAAAGCACATCCGTCAATTGTGCTTCAGGATTCTTCAATTTCACAGTCTGCGGCAAGCCTCATGTTTGAGGAGCTTATGCGCCAGATGCCAGAAGAAAAAGAGAGACTGACGACGTTAACAGAAGGCGGTCAATATGTCCTGATTCCGATTCATCCGCTGCAAGTCCAAGTAGTGATGGAGAAAGCGTTCGTCAAGCGTTATATAGAGGATGGAAAGCTGGCGTATTTAGGGCCGCTAGGGTCTGAATACACAGCGACATCTTCCTTTAGAACGGTCTATCAAAAAGACTCTGCGTACATGCTCAAATTCTCTGTCCCTGTAAAGATCACAAACTCTTTACGCGTTAACAAACAAAAGGAACTTGATCGCGGAGTTGAGATGTCTCGTATCTTAAAAACAGAATTAGGCGTTTCTTTATATGACAAATTTTCTGGATTCCGTGTGATTGAAGATCCTGCGTATCTATCTATTCAAGGGGATGAGGCGGAATCTGGCTTTGAAGTCGTCATTCGTCAAAATCCATTTTTGCATCATGAAAAAGGGGCAAGCTTAATTGCAGGGCTATGTCAGGATCATGCATACGGAGAAAAATCACGCCTTTCAGGCATTATTCATGAATTAGCAGACGCTGAAGGCAGATCAACAGAAGCTGTCAGCCGTGATTGGTTCACACAATATTTATCGATTTCGTTAGAGCCGATGCTTTGGCTGTTTGAAACGTATGGTCTTGCCCTTGAAGCCCATCAGCAAAATGCTGTCGTACAGCTAAAGAATGGATATCCGCACACATTCTATTATCGTGACAATCAAGGCTACTATTATAGCGAATCGAAAAAGGATCAGCTTGCGAAGCTTGTTCAAAACTTAAGCGTCAGAAGTGAAACCATTTGTGCAGACGATGTAGCGGTTGAGAGACTGCGTTACTATTTCTTCTTTAATCATTTGTTTGGTCTTGTGAATGGTTTTGGTACAGAGGGGCTTGCACAAGAAGAAGATTTATTAGCCCTGATTAGAGACACACTGATTGCGCATGAAGAGACATATGGTGCATCTGAGCTGACGAACAGTCTTCTCCGGTCACAGGAGCTGCCTTCAAAAGCGAACTTACTCACGCGGTTTGAAGATATGGATGAACTGACAGGTTCTTTAGAAACGCAATCTAGGTACACGTCTGTATTGAATCCGCTCTTTTTACATAAGGAGGCGCTGATTGGATGAGGCATCGAATTGGGTTCATTCGCGCTGAATATGAACGGGACGTCCAGCTTGTCCACAAGTGGATGCAAGAAGAGTATGTCCACCCATTTTGGCATTTGAATATTCCATTTCCTGCTTTTGAAAAGCACTTTTATCAGGCCATTCATGATCCGCATCAAACCCTTTATTTAGGAACCATTGATGGCACGCCGATGAGCTATTTTGAAGCATACAATGTGAAAGGGGATATCATTGAATCGTACTATCAGCCTTCTCCGCATGATCAAGGCATTCACCTGTTAATTGGAGAGCCAGATTATGTAGGGAAAGGATTTGCGGCTCCGCTGCTTCAAGCCATGACAGCATTTCAGTTTGAGCAGAACAAACGAACAGAAAAAATCGTGGCTGAGCCAGATATTCGGAACGAAAAAATGATTCATGTCTTTGAAAAGTGTGGATTCGAACGTGTGAAACCAGTCACTTTACCAGATAAAACAGGTCTTTTAATGTTTTGTCATCGAGATCGATTTGAAAGGAAGTATAACCATGACGCGGTTCAACAAGCAAAATAATGTAGTGGATGTCATTGGGATTGGCATTGGACCATTTAACCTAGGGCTTGCTGCATTATCTGAAGAAGTAAACGAAATTGACGCTTTGTTTTTTGAAAGAAGTGAAGCGTTCCACTGGCATCCAGGTATGCTCATTGAAGGGACAACACTTCAAGTCCCCTTTTTAGCGGATCTTGTCAGTATGGCGGATGTGAAAAGCAAATATAGCTTTCTCAACTATTTGCAGGAACAAAACCGTTTGTATTCATTTTACTTTCTAGAAGACTTCCATATCCCGCGCAAGGAATATAGCCATTATTGCCGCTGGGTCGCGGATCAATTAGATTCTTGCCGATTTGGCATGAATGTCGAATCTGTCTCCATTGTTGAAAAAGCTGGAGAAAAACGATATGAAGTGCATGTCCGTCATGTGAAAGATCAAACGGTAGAGGTGTTTGAAAGTAAGCATCTTGTTTTAGGTATCGGCACACAGCCTGCGGTACCAGCACCTCTTCAGCCAGCTTTAGGGGATCGGGTGTTTCATTCTGCTGATTACTTGAAACGAAAGAAAGAAGGCTGTTTTAAAGGAAAATCCGTGACGGTCATCGGTTCTGGTCAAAGTGCGGCAGAAGTATTCTATGACATTTTATCAGACGATGAGGCGAAGGATATTCATTGGTTTACACGCTCTAAAGGGTTTTTCCCAATGGAATATTCAAATTTGGGTCTTGAGTATTTCTCTCCAGACTATATTGATTTCTTTTATGAGCTTCCGCAACTTAAAAAAGATGCGCTATTAAAGCAGCAAGATTTGCTGTATAAAGGCATCAGCTCAGCGATGATCCGAGATATTTATCACTTGCTTTATGAACGTTCTGCTTGCGGAGAGCAGCTGAACACCGTGCTGCAGGCGATGACGGAGGTCAATTTGATTGAGGAAACGAGGGACGGCTTATCGCTTTCATGCAATCAATGGGTCAAAGAGGAATCCTTTAAGCATGAGACAGACATTGTCGTCTTGGCAACGGGCTATCAATCTGTATTACCGCCATTTATTGATCCGATTTCCCATCATATTCAGTGGGATCATCAAGGACGCTTCCAGGTTGAACGTGAATATCGATTGAAAACAAACACATTAGGTGAAAATGATATTTTTGTACAAAATGCAGAGCTTCATACACATGGAGTAGGCGCACCAGATTTAGGGCTAGGGGCGTACCGAAACAGTGTCATTATCAATGAACTGGCTCGTCGACCTGTGTATCCACTTTATCAAAAGCATGTTTTCCAGACATTCGGTACACATAAACACGCAAATACATTTGAAGAAATCAAAGGGTAAGGAGGATGAACCGATGAGTGTACAAGATGAATTGAAAAAAGCGGTCAATCCTGCTGCTTGGAAAAAAGCAAACCAACGAATGGTGGCAAAAATGCTGTCCGAATATATGTATGAGGATATGCTTCATCCCGTTCAGCTAGATCATCAGGATGGCATCGCCCAATACGAATTAATCATTCACGAACAGAAGAAATATCGTTATCTCGCAAAACCTCGTTTGTTTGATAGTTTTGATACGATTGCTGAATCGATCGAGTGCTGTCAAGACGGAACATGGACAAAGGATGTTAGTGCCATTGTGTTTTTACTAGACATTCAGCCAATCATCCCAATGTCTTCTGAAACAACTGGCCATCTGATCAAAGAGCTTCACCATACCTTGTTAGCGGATGTTCATTTACTGTCGAAAAAAGCACTTCGTGCAGATGAGTTAACGGATACAGATTACGCATGGATTGAAGGCGAGATGACGGGTCATCCTTGGATCGTCTATAACAAAGGGCGTATTGGATTCAGCTACGATGATTACTTAGCCTATGCACCTGAAAGGCAGGAATGTGTGCAGCTGTCTTGGATTGCTGTTCACCGAGAACTTGCGACATTCCATGCGGTCGATCATGAGAACTATGAGCACATCATTGCCAAAGAATTAGACGAAGTCACGATTCGTCAATTCCAACGTGTGTTAAAAGATGAAGGGCTGAATGCGGCTGATTATTATATGATGCCTGTTCATAAATGGCAGTGGACGCATATGATCATCCAGCATTTCCCCGAAGATTTAGCCATGCGCCGTATTGTGTATTTAGGAGAAGGGCTGGATCAATATATTCCACAGCAATCGATCAGAACCTTTACGAACATCTCAAATAAAGGCAAGCATCATATTAAACTGCCAATGAGTATTTTAAATACGCTAGTGTACCGGGGGCTCCCATCAGAACGTACGGTTATTGCGCCACGTATTACAGCGCATATTAAAGGAATTGCCGATCAAGACGCCTTTTTATCCGATGTATGCCGCGTGATTTTACCAGGTGAGAATGCGAGTATCAATGTTGATCATCCTTATTACAGCAAGCTACCTGGTGCGCCATATCAATACCTTGAAATGCTTGGGGTCATTTTTAGAGAAAGCATTTATACGTATTTAGATGAAGGGGAGAGCCCTGTTACGCTGGCGGCACTCACTTATGAGGATCATGAAGGCGAGCCTTATCTAAAGCAGCTCATTGAAAAATCGGGTCTGTCAGCAAAAGAATGGATGGCGTCATTCTTCCATGTTGTCATGCCGCCGCTTCTGCACTTTATGTATCAATATGGCACGGTGTTTTCACCGCACGGACAAAATACAATTCTTGTATTAAAAGATCACAAGCCGCATCGTTTGGCCATCAAAGATTTTGTTGATGATGTGAACATTAGTGATCAACCGCTGCCTGAATTGGCTTCATTAGAAGAAGATCTAAAGGAAGTGCTGCGTAGTGAGCCGCCTGAGGGTCTTGTACAATTTATTTTTACGGGCCTGTTTATTTGCAATCTTCGTTACGTGTCAAACGTGTTAGACAATCACAATCTGTTAGATGAAACGACGCTTTGGCGCTTGCTTGCAGAAGAAATTCAGCAGTATCAAAAGCAATTTCCACAGCTAAAAGATCGTTTTGCTTTATTTGATCTATTCCAGCCTCAGCTGACAAAGCTTTGCTTAAACCGTAATCGCATGATTGATTATGGCTATGGAGATGGAGATGACCGGCCGCATGCATCAGAGCATGGCAAGGTCACAAATGCACTCGCTCAAGTTCTCTCATCCGTAGGCGAAAAATAAAAAAGAAAAGCTGTAGACAACATCTGTCTACAGCTTTTTGATTTTTTATGAAAATGCTTGTGAGGCCAGAAAATAGAGAAGCGCAGGATCGTTCTGCTTTTCGTTCCCGCGAATCATCATAAAATGTGCGACGTTTGTTTTCGTAAATCCTGCTTCTACAAGTGATGCATGCAGGCGTTCAGCTGTTTCTTCCTGCATATCTAAACGAAAGGCGCCAGAATAAGACGTGAGAAGTGATTGAATGAGTGATAGCGCCGTTTGTTCATCGTTTGCTGCAAGCGGGCCAATCATTAGATTAGCTGGTGTTTCCACACCAAACGCGAAGCCGGTGATTTCGTGGTGTTCATCCTTTGCGATCAGTTTAAATGTTGCTCGCTCCATTCGTTTTATTAAGAAGTTTGATCGATTGGTCCCTGCGCCTTTTTCATCCAGTCTTTCAATAGACGGGAGGTGCGTTTCATCAGCGGGAAAAAGATGAATCTGATGTGACACGTGAAGCGCACTAGGATTTGTTTTTTGTGCTTTGTATGTATGAATATAACCGGCTGTCTGAAAGCCGATTTTTTCATAAACTGGCTGTCCTTGTACAGTAGCCGTTAAAACGACAGGGACACTTGGATCACTATGACGAAGCAGTGTGTCAATCATTTGACGGGCAAGACCGAGGCCTCGATGTGTCTCAGATACAATGACCGCTCCAATTGATGCCATTCTGTCATATTGAAAAAGTCCTGCGCATGAAATGACTTGTCCGTCAGTTGTTGTAAAACCGGTAAAATGTCCATTTGTTAAAAGAGATGTGAGCTCTTCCGCATTGTAATCAGGCCAGTCGACCTCTTTTGACAATGCGACAAGATCTGGTATGTCATCAAGTGTTAAAGATCGTTGAATAACGTTTGGCAATACACGCAACTCCTTCTTCGATGATTTCTCTACATGTATCGTACCATAAGAACGCATAAGAAAAAGGAAAAGGGAGCACCTTTTCCTTTTGTATAGTTTAATAATTGAGGTCACGATTGTATTCATATTCAAAGGTGAGCTGTAAGTTCTTAATTGAGACAACGCCTACTTTGATTAACCGTCCACCGATCAATTGAGGAACCTCGGTTGCATTAAAAGAAACAAAAAAGCGGTCTTTTGCCGGCACTTGACTTGTTTTATAAGAAGAGATGTCAACTTTTTGACCGTTCCAAGGTACGTTCACTGTTCCGCCTTTTAAGGAAGAGACCGTGAATACATAATTATATGCATTTGTACTACCTTTTTCAGCTTCTAATGACAGGCCAGTGACAACGGCATCCTGCGGCAAGCTGCTTAAATCAAAAGAAGAATTGGGAGATCCGGCTTCATTGAAACTATTCAATGTGGCAGGTGATCCATATCGTTTCGTTGTGCCTTTTTCAATACTTTTATCAAAGACAATACGATACATGTTGTCCTCTTCATTTAATAATTGCTTTGGTTTAACGGCTAAGTAGTAGTCAGTGCTTGCGGCAATTTTCGGCATATGGATGATTTCATTTTGGTTGTTTGTCCGCACAGAGGAAGACACGAGTGACCCGCTCTGATTGTAAAGATAAAGATCGAAATCATTTCCAGCTTTCACATTGACGAGTTTGATAGAAAAGCGGCCATCTGCTCCATCAAATTTAGAGCTGGTGAACCGATAAAAATCAATGTCATTCATAGAAGAGATACTGCCTTCGTGATATAAATAGGTCTTGTTTAGATGAAGAGAGTGCTGTAAGAATTGAGCTTTGTCCATCGTATCATTGTTTGCATAATCACTGTCTGGATACAGATGCTCCAATTCTTCTGTATAATATGTTGTTTGTTTCGTAGAAGTTTCACTCGCTTGTGCAGGTGATTGGAAAAGAGGGCTAGCGATAAAGAGGCCTGTAAGCAATAAAACCCCGATCTTCTTTTTGAACATGACAAACATCTCCTTTTAAGTAAATGACTTTCATTTGTAATATCGGTAAATAAACGTAATTTTTCATATTTATGTCATTTTTAATGATAAAAAGAACCTCCTGGAATGGAGGTTCTTTGTTAATGAACGTTAAAATATCGAGCTTCAGGATGAGAAACGACAATGGCTGAAACGGATGCTTCAGGCTCCATCATAAACCCTTCTGTGAGATGAATCCCGATTTTTTCTGGCTGCAGCAGGTGGAATAGTTTTTCTTGGTCTTCTAGATTAGGGCACGCTGGATAGCCAAAGGAATAGCGCTGACCTTGATATTTGGCTTGGAATCGTTTCTCCATCGTGAAATCGACTGGGTCTGGGAATCCCCATTTATCACGAATTACTTGGTGCGTTCGTTCAGCCAATCCTTCTGCAAGCTCAAGTGCTAAAGCTTGGACAGCATGCATTTTTAAATAGTCGCCCTCTTGTTTAAATTGCTGCGCAACTTCTCGTATGCGGGCACCAGCCGTCACTGCAAATAAGGCAATATAATCTTTCTCGTTCTCTCCGCTTTTCCGCACATAATCAGAAATAGACCGGTACGGAAGTTTTTCCTGTCTTGGAAATTGGAATGTCTCAATGACGCGGTCAGGCGCTTCTGGATCATAGATATGCAGATCATTCCCATTTGAACTGGCAGGGAAGAATTGATAGACAAATGCAGGTGCAAACCAGTTTTTCTCTCTGCCTTCTTGAAGAAGATCTGTGATCAGCTGTTTTAACTCCAATGCTTTTGGATGCTGTTCAGCCAAGAGCTTTTTGACCTTTCCTTTTAAACCGAGGTGATGGCCGATCAGCATTTGCTCATTGACATAGGGCATTATGTGGTGCAAATCAATATTCCGTACATAATGGCGTTTCGTATTTTCTGGCGTGAAAATGGCTGCCTCCGGAAGCGTAGCGCGTTTTTCTAGTAATTCAATCACAGCTTTTGGCTGCGTTGTTTCTTTTTCCTTATGGAGTGCTTCTTGGTCCTCTAAGGGTTTTGTTTGAAATTGAAGAGGATTCGCTCTTAATTCATTCGCTAAAGACAGGCCGTCCATTGCATCTTTGGCGTAAAGGACGGGACCATCATATTGAGGCGAAATTTTCATCTTCGTAAACTTCCGTGAAAGCGCCGCGCCGCCCACCAAAATGGGAACAGAGATGTTTGCTTTTTGTAAATCTTGAGCGGTCAAGACCATTTGCTGTGCTGATTTGACAAGTAAACCTGATAATCCAATCATATCTGGCTTTTCTTTTTGCACCGCTTCAATCAATGTTTGTGGGGTTACTTTGATTCCGAGATCGACGACGTGAAAGCCATTATTGCTCAAAATGATGTCGACCAGGTTTTTCCCTATATCATGGACATCGCCTTTGACGGTGGCGAGGAGAATCTTCCCTTTGCCGCTTGCGTCCTTTTTCTCCATAAATTGCTCAAGGTATGAAACAGATGCTTTCATGACCTCAGCGGATTGGAGGACTTCAGCTACAATCAATTCGTTTTGATTAAAAAGGCGCCCAACCTCTGACATTCCCTGCATTAATGGTCCATTGATGACATGAAGAGGTGATTCAAATTTCTCCAAAGCAAGGGCCAAATCATCAATCAGGCCTTCTTTCGTCCCTTCGACGACATAGAGTGCCAGCCTTTCATCAAGTGATAAGGAGATCTTTGGTTTCTTCTCTGTTTTCTTTTTCCCGCGATAAAATTGGGTGAACTCAGCAAGGGTTTGATCATTTGTTTCATAAAGTAAAGTTTCAGCCAGCTTGATTTCTTCCTTTGGAATTGAAGCGAAGCGTTCAAGCTTTTCAGTATTCACGATCGCATAATCAAGCCCTGCTTTGACGCAGTGATACAAATAAACGGCATTCAATATTTCTCTACCAACTGGCGGGAGTCCGAAAGACACGTTACTAATGCCTAAAATGGTGAGACATTCAGGCAGTGCTGCTTTGATTCGCTCAATGCCTTTAATCGTCTCTTCAGCAGCACCAATATACTGTTCGTCTCCAGTACCTACTGGAAAGACAAGCGGGTCAAAAATGATATCACTCGCAGGGATTCCATATTTTTTCGTGAGCAGGTCATGGGATCTTACGGCAATCTCAAGTTTTCGATCTGCTGTGACGGCCATCCCTGTTTCATCGATTGTTCCAACAACAAGTGCGCCGCCATATAGCTTGACAAGCGGAAGAATCTCTTCAAAGCGCTCTTCTCCATCCTCTAAATTAATAGAATTGATAATGGCTTTTCCTTGAGAATACATGAGTGCTTTTTCGATGACATGTTTATCGGTTGAATCAATGACAAAAGGAGCTTTCACTTTTTTCATGGCTTCTTTTAAAAAGCCTTCCATGTCTGCTATCTCATCACGATCAGGGTCTGCTAGACACACATCAATGACGTGAGCGCCATTTTTCACTTGAGCACGGGCAATTTCTGCCGCCTCTTCAAACTTTTGTTCTGCGATGAGCCGTTTGAATTTGCGTGAACCAATGACATTTGTGCGCTCACCAACAAAGAGGGGGCGCATCGCTTCTTCATAAATGAGGGGCTCGATGCCTGATACGGTATGCGGTGATGACTCATGCGTCATGCTGCGGGGCTGAAGCGAACGTACTTCATCTGACAATGCCTGAATATGTGCAGGCGTTGTACCGCAGCAGCCGCCGACGATATTTAACCAGCCTTCTTTTGCAAAAGCGGCAATTTTTTTAGCAAGCGAAGCAGGGGATTCGTGATATTGCCCTTCTTCATCAGGGAGACCAGCGTTTGGATAGCAGCTGACAGCCGACTTTGAGATGGAGGAGAGTGTACGGATATGGTCTGTCATAAATTCTGGACCAGTTGCACAGTTTAGTCCGACGCTGATTGGTTTCATATGCTCAAGTGAAATATAAAAGGCTTCAATATCTTGACCAGCAAGGGTGGTGCCCATTGGTTCAATCGTCCCTGACACCATCAGTGGCAGCTCAATACCGGTCGCGTGAAAGGCTTCTTGAATGCCTTTAAAACCAGCTTTGACATTCAGCATGTCTTGACTCGTTTCTAAAAGAAGAGCATCACATTTCCCATCAATCAGGGCGCGGGCTTGTTCTTCATAATTTGCAACGAGCTCTTCAAACGTTGTGCCGCCTGTCACGGATAATGTTTTTGTAGTGGGCCCCATTGCGCCTACTACAAAGCGGGGCCAGTCTGGCGTCGACAAACGGTCTGCTTCACGCTTTGCCAGCTGAGCTGCTTTTACGTTCAATTCATAGGCGAGATGGCCAAGTCCATATTCATCGAGAACGAGCTTCGTCGCACCGAATGTATTTGTTTCAATGAGGTCAGCACTTGCCTCTAGGTATTGCCGGTGAATCGTGGAGATAATGTGAGGGGCTGTGACGTTTAAATATTCGTTACAGCCCTCATACTCTTCTCCGCCGAAATCCTCTGCTGTGAGATCGGCGTTTTGAATCATTGTGCCCATTGCACCGTCAAGGACGAGGATGCGTTTTTTGAGCTGTTCAGTGATAGTTGGCATGGATGTTTGGCTCCTTTTCTTTCTGATGGATGTAAGTTGTCAGTTCTGCTGTTAAATCTGATCGAAGGAAAGGGGTAATTAAATAGATACCATTAAACAATTCGCAAGCTGTATCTAATAAAGAGCGGGCAATCGCTAACCCTTCTGTCCGCTGCTTTTCTTTATTTTCGCCTGCCTTGGCCATAATCTCACGAATCGAGTCAGACAATTTAATGCCGGGAATTTCATGATGAATAAACTCTGCGTTTCGGCTGCTTGTTAGCGGCATAATACCGATGTAAATCGGTTTATCTAAATGTCGGCTTTCTTCATGAATCTTCACAAGCTGTTCCTCAGAGTATACAGGTTGTGAAATAAAATAATCGGCACCGTATTCGATTTTCTTCTCGAGGCGTTTGACCGCTTTATCAATATGACGGACATTTGGATTAAACGCACCAGCCACAGAAAAATTAGTCTTTTTCCCGAGCGGCTTCCCGGAGAAAGATAGTCCCTCGTTAAATTGTTTGATCAGACGGATCAAATCAAAGGAGGTTAAATCATACACAGATGTCGCACCTGGGAAGTCTCCAATTTTAGACGGATCGCCTGTGATGGCTAAAATATCGGTTAGTCCAAGCGTGTCTAGCCCCATTAAATGAGATTGGAGTCCAATCAAATTGCGATCACGACATGTGATATGGACAAGTGAACGCATATCAAGCTGCTGTTTTAATAAAGCGCCGCATGCCACATTGCTAATACGCGGGGTAGCTAGAGAGTTATCGGCCAGTGTGAGGGCATCAATGCCTGCACTTTTTAATTCGTTCGCTGCGACGAGGAATTTTTCAAAGTTCAGCTTCTTCGGCGGGTCCAGCTCGACGATAATCGAACGTTTTTTCACAGCCAGCTCGTCAAGACCTGGTTCTGTCCGTTGATCTTGGATGGAAATGATTTCTTCTTTTAATACTTTCACTTCTTTTTCGGTGATAGGTGCTAAATCTTTGACCGCCTCAGCCATGGCGCTTATATGCTGAGGGGTTGTTCCGCAGCAGCCTCCAATGATTCGTGCGCCCTGATTTCTAAACTCAAGTGCACTTTTTCGGAAATAATCATTATCTGTATCATAGACGAGTCTGCCTTCTTCAAGGGAGGGGAGACTGCTGTTTGGATAGACAGATAAATGCGAATTTTGCAAAAGTGGAACGCCTTCAAGTGCCTGAATCATATGATAAGGGCCTAATCGGCAGTTAATGCCGACGACATCAGCGCCAAGTGAGGATAATTCAGATAAGCCGTCTTTTAGCGGTGTACCGTCCTGCAATACACCTTGCTCATGCATGGAGACGTTCATGACAATCGGAAGCGCTGTTTCTTTGCGAGCAATCTCAAGAACGGCTTTTGCTTCTTCAATATCGTAATATGTTTCAAGCAGTAACCCATCAGGCTCTTCATTTAAAAGGATATAGAGCTGTTCTCTAAAGCTCCGTTTAATCTCGTCTAAAGAGTAGGCATTTTTGTTAAATGTTCGAATGCCACCGATCGTTCCAAGGACATAAGCTGAGCCAGCGGCTGCTTTGGCAATTTGTACAGCTTTTGTGTTAATGCGTTTTGTTTCTTCTTCTAAACCGTAGCGGGATAGTTTAATATAATTCGCACCGTATGTGTTCGTTTGAATAATGTCCGCTCCAGCTTGCACATATGCCTCGTGCACTCTTTTGACTTCATCTTCTTTTGATAAATTTAATTCTTCAAAGCAACGGTCAATGCCATAAGAGTATAAAAGTGTTCCCATTGCTCCATCAGCAATCAGTACGCGATTTTGTAAGTCTTGTAATAGGCCCATTGGTTTCCTCCTTATTTCTATGTAACAAAAAAAGCCTTCTGATAAGAAGAAGACTTTTTGGCTGTATTGAAATTCTTCTTCTTATCTTCCAAGCAGTTGCTTGCTGGATTTAGCACCTTGGTCATAGAAAATAGATTTCTACTACACCGGTTGCTGAGGCTTCACAGGGCCAGTCCCTCTGCCTCTCTTGATAAGAAAGCGATATGAACATGTCAATGAATTGAACTTCCATCAACTGTATCGAAAAAATCGGAAATAATCAATGGAAAATTTGAAATTTATCGAAAATTTATAAATTGGACGTCAATCGGTAAATCTGCCTTGCGCATAAGCGCAATCACTTCTTGTAAATCATCTTTATTTTTTCCTGTCACACGCACTTGGTCATCTTGAAATTGCGACTTTACTTTTATACCAGATTGTTTGATCAAGGCATTGATCTTTTTGGCATTGTCCTTATCAATCCCGCTAATCAGCTTTGCACGCTGGCGAACGGTTCCACCTAGGGCATGTTCTGTTTTTCCGTAGTCAATGTTTTTAGTCGGTACGTTTCGTTTAATCAGTTTTGTCACAAGGACATCCTTTAGCTGCTCCAGCTTGAAGTCATCATCAGAAATGAGAACGAGTTCTTCTTTTTCTAGTGAAATATCACTTTTACTTCCTTTAAAATCATAACGGTTTTTAATTTCTTTCAGTGCTGCTTGAATGGCGTTTTGCACCTCTGGCAGCTCCACCTTCGATACAATATCAAATGAACTTTCTTTTGCCATCACATATGACCTCCAACTATAGATATTGCGTCTATTTTATCATGCCCATAGGGGAAGAAGAAACTTTATCGAAGAGAGTTCAGATGTATGCGGTATAATTCAAGTACAGTTTGTCCACTTTAGCTAACAGAACTAGAGATGTTCATGATGACAGAAGTATAGTAGAATAAAGTGAATCAAAAGATGAACGAACGCTCTTTTAAGGGCAGATAGGAAGGAAGAGAACATGAGACCAGGTGAGCAACTGACCTTGCAAATAGATAACGAGATGGAATACGGCTACTTTTTAACAGATGGCGAAGATTCTGTTCTCCTACATCGCAGTGAGATGACAGAGGATATTGGAGATCGTGATGAAGTAGAGGTCTACTTATATGTAGATCATGAGGAAAGACTGGCAGCGACGATGAAAATTCCTAAAATCAATGCACATACATACGACTGGGTAGAAGTCGTAGACGTTGTAGAAGATATGGGTGCTTTTGTCGATATAGGTTTGTCAAAGGATGCACTTGTTGCAACTGAACACCTCCCGCCTTTTGAGGAAGCGTGGCCGAAAAAAGGCGACAAACTATACTGTATGCTCAAAGTGACAAGTTACGGGAGAATGTTCGCAAAACCAGCCACTGAAGATGTGATCAGTGAATTGTTTACTGAGGCGCCAGAAACGTTAATGAACAAAGAAATCACGGGGACAATCTATCGCTTAATTGCGACAGGTTCTTTTATGCTGACAGATACAGGCGTGCGTGGATTTATCCACCGCACGGAACGAAAGGAAGAGCCTAGATTGGGATCGACCGTGACAGGACGCGTCATTGCAGTGAAAGAGGACGGAACTGTAAACGTTTCTCTGCTTCCGAGAAAGCAGGATGCATTATCTGTCGATGCAGAAGAAATCTTAACTTACATGAGAACGAGAAACGGTGCAATGCCTTTCGGCGATAAAAGCGATCCAGAAGATATCCGGGAAAGATTTCAAATGAGCAAAGCAGCCTTCAAACGAGCATTAGGTCATCTGATGAAAAATGATCTTGTTTACCAAAAAGAAGGATGGACATACGAGAAAAAGTGAGCATTTGCTCACTTTTTTTATTTTTGTCATAAATAATGGTTTTTTTCAGTGAAAAAAGTCATGAAAAAAGCTGAAAATCCTTCACTTTATCATTGAAACAATGACTCTCAAATCCGATAAATAAGGGGTAAGGATGATAAAAGGAGTGTGTTTTTGGATGAAAGTGAAGATTTCATTACTTCTGATGGCAGCTATGATCATGGTACTCGCCTCATGCAGCAATCAGCAGGGGGGACCACCGGTATCAAATACGAAGCATATTGGTGTCATGCTGACGGATGATGGTCTTGGTGATCAATCATTTAACGATTCATCATTTAAAGGATTAGAAAAAGCACGTGATGAGCTTGGCATTGAATTCGATTATAGAGAAATTGCAGAAACCGATACATATGAAAAAGGGCTGACCGAGCTTGTGAAAGATGGAAATGACCTGATCATCGGTGTAGGTTTCAGTATGCAAGAAGACTTAGAAAAGGTAGCGAAAAAATATCCGAAAAAGCAATTTTTACTCATTGATGCTGTGTCTGAACTGAAAAATGTCACATCAGTGACTTTTAAAGAAGAGCAGGGCAGCTATTTAGCGGGAGCACTTGCTGCCATGACAACAAAAAGCGATGTCATTGGTTTTGTGGGCGGAGTCGATGCAGAGGTGATCCATCGATTTGAACAAGGCTATCAAAAAGGCGCAAAATCAGTGAATCCGAAAATTAAGGTCGTATCCACGTATGCTGGCACATTTAGTGATGCAGGTAAAGGCAGTAACATAGCGAAAGACATGATCAAAAAGAAAGCAGATGTTTTATATGCCGCAGCCGGTTATACGGGTGTTGGTGTATTAAAAGAAGCGCAAGCGCAAGGCAAATATGCAATCGGCGTGGACAGCGATCAGTATTATACAGCTGAAAAAGCCGTTATTTCGTCTATGGTCAAAAAAGTAGATGAAGTCGTCTATCAATTCAGCGAACAGCTCGTCAAAAGCAGCAAAATCAAAAGTGGACATATCGTTTATGACTTAAGTAATGACGGAATCGATATGGCAAGAATCCGGGTGCTCAAAGATGCTGAGAAATTGACCAAAAAATTAAATGGACTGAAGCAAACACTTCTGAAAGAAGAGGGGGCAGCATCATGAGCTTACGCATCAAAATTTTGCTCAACTCACTCATTTCACTTCTTTTAGCGGTTGGCGTAATTGCCTTTATTATTGTGAGCATGACAAAGATTCAGTCATCAAGCGAAACAGAAGTTCAAACCTTACTGAACGTACAAAAAACGAAGGCCAGCTTTGAAAGTGTCGAACAAGCCATGACCAATTATTCCATGACCCTTTCAGATGAACAGCTAGAGGTCGTTCAAACCGATATATCAACAGCGAAAAAAAAGCTGCAAACGTTAAACAAAAACGCAGGAAATATGAACAAAGAAGCCCTAACACGGTTAAATTCAAAGTTTGACACATGGACGCAAGAAGCAAACAATGCCATTGGTGAAAAAAATGCCTCTGATGCCAGACGAGTGGCTGCCAGAATTGACGGTGTTTTAAACGACGTGCATACGATGAATAAAAGAGCACAAGAAGCGTATGAATACCATTTAGAGGAGGCGGCAGACAATGTGCAAAGGATCATCACAAGCGCATCTGTCGCAGCCCTCACATTGATTGTCATCGCCGTCTTTTTAAATATTGGTTTAACGAGATCCATTGTGACACCAATCAAATCCCTTTCTTACCGGGCAAAACAGATTGCCGAAGGAAACCTCGCTGTGGAGCGGATGGACATCAAGCGGAAAGATGAAATCGGTGGCTTAAATGAGTCGTTCAATCAAATGACGGATCAGCTGATTAGCTTGATTCAAGAAATCAGCCATGTATCAAGCCAAGTAGAATCATTCTCGGTTCAGTTAGATGATGAAAACAAAAAGCTTATGGAATCGGCCAATCAAGTGTCTGTATCGACAGACGAAATGGCGAATGGTTCACAAGCGATTTCAGAAGACCTTCAGCATGGCGTTAGTTTGATTGAAAAAATGGATTCACATGGCCGTAAGAATTCCGAAAGATCACATACAGTCATCCGTAGTACAGAGGATGCCATTGAAGCGGTGGAAAGCGGAAAGCACACGTTAACAGAAACAAAAGCAGCCATTGAAAAAAATACACGTGCGACGAGACAAATTGAAGAGTCTGCAGGAGAATTCACTCAGTACGCAAGCGGAATCTCCGCAATGGCCAAAACGGTTTCTGATATTGCGGACCAGACAAACCTCCTCTCGCTCAATGCGGCGATTGAAGCGGCAAGAGCAGGAGAAGCTGGCAAAGGGTTTGCCGTCGTAGCGGACGAAATTCGTAAGCTGGCAGATGAATCGTCTCGTGCAACAAGACAAATTTTTGACATGGTGAGTCATATTGAAAAAGGCATTCAATCCATTAGCCAAACTGTACAAGAAGGGGTCAAGCTATCACTTCAGCAGCAAGATGCAATGGACAAAACCTCACACTCCTTTGAAGATATAGAAACAAAAGCACAACATATTAAGCAAGAAATGGCGGTCTTAAATGACCAAATTATTCAATCAACAGAGCTTGGCGGACAAGTGCTGCACTCGATTGAAAATATTAGTGCCGTTGTAGAAGAAACGGCAGCGGGCAGCGAAGAAATTTCTGCCTCGGCAAACGAACAACTGCAATCTTTCCATCAAATGAACAAACAAGTAGAAGAACTGATGAGTATGACGGCAAGGTTAAACGAAACCGTTCACCGATTTAAGCTATCATAAGAAAAGCACCCTTCCCGTGATGATTCAGGGAAGGGTGCTTTTTATGATGGGCTGCCTGTAAAGAAAATGGCAAGTGTGCTAGGGCCTGAGTGGGACCCGACAGCTGCGCCGATGACCTGGATGTCGATTTCTTTTGGATGAAATTCGGCTTCGATTAATTGTCTCATTTCTTCTGCAAGTGCAGGGTCATCTCCATGACTAATGCCAACAGTTTGGCTGGACCAGTCAGATCCGCGTTCTTTCATCAGCTCGATTATGCGTTTCAATAATTTTTTACGGCCACGAATTTTTTCAAGGGGTATCAGTTTTCCATCCTCAACGTGTAAAATGGGTTTAATACTTAACAATCCGCCAACAAATGCGGACGCTTTACTGATTCTTCCGCCTCTTGCTAAATACGATAAATCGTCTACAGTAAAAATATGTTGTAAAGATTCACAAAAATGCTTTACAGACGTTTCAATTTCTTGTATTGTATTTCCGTCAATGGCAAGTGATTGAGCGTGTTTGACAGCTAGTCCATAACCAAGTGAAGCACATTTAGAATCAATGATTCGTAAATCGAAATCAGGGTATTCTTCCTTCACTTCGTTTGCCATCATCACAGCGGTTTGGTATGTACCTGAAAGCTCTGATGAAAAGGCAACATAAATAGCCGATGTATGGGTTTGTGCTGCAGAAACAAAGGCTTCCTTTATCCGGTTCGGTGAAGCTTGTGATGTTTTTGGACTTGCACCTTGTCTCATCGCATCAAATACTTGTTTTGGTTCAATGGTAATCAAATCCTCAAATTCCTGCTCGCCGAGTAACACACGCAGCGGAATGAGTGTCATGTTTTGTTCATCATAATAAGAAAGAGGCAGATCAGCAGCACTGTCTGCTATGATATGAACGGTCATCAAAATCCCTTCTTTCTAAAAAAATCAACCATATTTTACATCTTTTTAGCCTAACTATATCATAGAAAATCATCTTTTCGTGTTCAAATTCTAAATTTTAGGGAAAACCATAGAGAGAATGGTAAGTGGAGGAATGACAACATGTTCATTGGAGAAGCAAAAAAATTCATCGTCGTCGTCATTGGTGCCTTACTCAATGCGATTGGACTGAATTTATTTTTAATCCCTGCTGACGTATATGCAAGTGGTTTTACAGGGGTTGCCCAGCTGTTATCTAGTTTAATCGATCAATATGCACCGTTTTATTTATCAACAGGGATCCTATTATTTATTTTAAACATTCCGGTCGGCATTTTAGGCTGGATGAAGGTTGGTCGTTCCTTTACTTTGTATAGCATTATTAGTGTGGCACTGACAACGATTTTCCTCGGCATTTTACCAGAGACAAGTGTTTCTGAAGATATTTTATTAAATGCTGTATTTGGCGGAGTCATTTCTGCACTTGGCATTGGGATTACACTGAAATATGGGGCATCTACAGGCGGCCTTGACATTATTGCGATGATTTTAGCGAAATGGAAAGACAAACCAGTTGGCACGTATTTCTTCATTTTAAACGGAATTATCATTTTTACAGCAGGATTGTTACAAGGTTGGGAGAAAGCTTTATATACCCTTGTCACATTATATGTGACGACTAGGGTAATTGATGCCATCCATACGAGACATGAAAAGCTGACCGCCATGATTGTGACAAAGAAAGCAGATGAAATCAAAGAAGCCATTTATGGAAAAATGGTCAGAGGGATTACGACTGTTCCGGCCAAAGGGGCATTTACCAATGAACAAAAAGAAATGATGGTCATTGTCATTACAAGGTATGAGCTGTATGAACTTGAACAAATTATAAAGGAAGTCGATCCAAAAGCCTTTACAAATATTGTTCAAACAACCAATATTCTTGGATTTTTCAGACGAGATTAGAAGGTGGGTAGAAGATGAAAAAAGGGTTAGTGCTTTTTCTCGTTCTATTGGTTTTAACAGCTTGTGGACAACAAAAAAAGGATGAACCAGACAAGGAGGTATCCGGTCAAATGGGAGAAAAAACCGTTGTACTCACAGTAGACCCCGTCCAAAAAGGTTCTTCGGTTCAATTTCATATGTCACTCAAAAATGAATCAGATCGAGATATTGAATTCACGTGTAACACAAGCCAAAAATTCGAATTGAGTGTGTACGATGAAGACGGAAATGAAAAATACCGTTACTCGAAAGACCGTATGTTCACACAAGCCATCCAATCCTTTGTGCTGAAAGCAGATGAAACATATGACTTCCAAGACACGTGGTCAAACGGTGTGGAGCCGGGAACGTATGAAGCGGTCGTCACATTTAAAGGAAAAGCAGAAGGGCTAAAGCAAATCACTGAGAAGAAAACGTTCCAAGTGAAATAAGCATAAGAAAAGCTGTCCACAAAGCGGACAGCTTTTTTCGTTAAAGATCATCAAGCAGGTCTTGGAACGTATGCAGCTGGTTTCTTTCTGCATCTGTCGAATTAGCAAATGCAGACGATACGGCGTTTTTAGCTCGCTGAACTGCTTGTTGACGCTCTAAACCAGATGGAAATGAAGAAGTAAGGGCTTCCTCAGTAAATGATTTGGCTTGATCAAAAAGTTCGTTTCTCACAATGAACCTCCAGAAGCATCAGTCTTCATATTTCCCCTGTCCTCCGCAGCTTCTTCAAGTGTGGAACGATACGGAAAACGTGCGTCATGCAGACTGACTGAATCTTTACCTTGTTGTATAAAGCGTTTCGATTTGCTTCTTTTACCCATTCGGAATCCGCCCCTTTACACAAGCTGACAGGACAACCTGTCTAACGGTAGTATGCCCGCTTCGACCTGCTATGTATGAATGGAAAAATTAAAGCGAGAAGTAATTCGTTAGGAATTTTGCAATCCCATCTTGTTCATTCGTATCTGTCACTTCATTAGAGACGCGTTTCACTGCATCAATCCCGTTGCCCATGGCAACCCCGCATCCAGCAAATTCAAGCATCTCTAAATCATTGTCTTCATCTCCGAATGCCACAATCCGCTCCTGAGGCACACCGTAATAATCACTGATCTTTTGCAGTCCAACGGCTTTGTTCATACCTGTTTTAATAATTTCAATGACGTGCCACGGAGCAGCCCAGCGTCTGTGGTCAATCACTTCTGCATGAACATCTGTCAAATAGCTCCGGATCGCTCCGACGTCTTCTTCTTTTGCGTGAATTAAGACGCTTGTGACATTCTCTCCAAGATTGTTCCGAAGGTCTCCAACGGTCACTTTATTTGCATTCATATTAAATATATCAATGAGCTTTTCATCATGATAATGGAAATACAAATCGTCTAGCACTTCAGCTAACACATTGTGTACTTTATATTCCTCACTAATATCCACAAGCTGTTTCACGACTTGAAGATCAAGTGATGTGTGAAATCTGCCCCATTTTTCATCAAGAGGATGATGGACAAACGCTCCATTAAAGTTCACAATCGGTGAATCGAGCTGCAATTGCTGATAATAAGGAGAGCTGGAACGAAATGGCCGGCCAGTTGAAATACAGACATGATGCCCGCTGTCTTTCACTTTTTGAATGACATCAAGTGTGTGTGCAGAAATCGTTTTATCGTCTTTTAATAACGTGCCATCCAGGTCAAGTGCGATTAGATAAGGTTTAGTCTCCATAAAATCTCCTTTGATCTGTAAGTAATAGGAGGCAGCTGGTGCGGGTGCCTCCACCTATAGTGTATCTTTATCACATCTTCGTTGTCTACATGTTAAAATAAACAAAGACGGGAATGATAAAGGAGGATTCATAGGCTGTGATCACCATTGATGAGCAAATGACACACGATATTCCATTTTTACATATCGTAAAAGCTGAAAATAAAGATAAACCACTGCCACTTGTATTTTTTATACATGGATTTACAAGTGCACGCGAGCACAACTTACACTTCGCCTTTCATTTGGCGGAAAAAGGCATGAGAGTCATTTTGCCTGACTGTGCTTATCATGGTGTAAGATCAGAAAACCTCAGCTTAGAGGAGCTGGCATCAAAGTTTTGGGAAATCGTCCTGAACGAAATACGTGAAATCGATATCTTAAAAACATATTTTCAAGAAAAACAATTGATTGAAGCCGATCTAATAGGTGTTGCAGGTACTTCCATGGGAGGCATCACGACCTTTGGTGCACTCGCAAAACATGATTGGATTAAAGCGGCAGTCAGCTTGATGGGCAGTCCGAAATATACGACATTCCTACAAGCACAAATTATGGACATGCGGCACAAAGGGTTGATGAAAGAGATTACAGATGAAGAGGTTCATCAGCAATTAGACGCGCTGCGTCCTTATGATTTAACGCTACAAACAGATCGATTAAACAAAAGACCGCTGTTATTCTGGCATGCAGAAAACGATCCAGTTGTCCCTTACAGACATGCAAAAGCTCTTTATGACGAGTTAGCAGAAACCCAATATAAAGAAGATCCGCACCTGATTCGTTTTATTACAGATGGACAGGCTGGCCATAAGGTCTCAAGACAAGCGATGTTTGAAACCATTGACTGGTTTGTGACACACCTGAAAAGCACAAACGTTTAGCCAAAAGGAAAAGTACGTTATACTAGTTGAAAAAGGAGTGGATATCATGGATGAAGCATTGAAAGAAAATATTTTAGGCGCCCTAGAACAGGTGATTGACCCTGAGTTAAACGTAGACATCGTCAACCTTGGACTTGTCTATGATGTCGATCTTGATGAGAATGGAAAAGCGGATATCACAATGACTTTAACATCAATGGGCTGTCCCCTTGCACCAGTTATCGTCGATGAAGTCAAAAAAGCATTAAGCGACTTGCCTGAAGTGAAAGAAACAGAAGTTCACATCGTATGGAATCCACCTTGGACACGTGACAAAATGTCAAGATACGCTAAAATTGCGCTTGGTATTCAATAAGTAAATACGACCTGGTATGAGTAGAACTCGTACCAGGTTTTTTTATGAAAAATTAAGGTAGAGGAGGAGTATGGCTTGATATAATGGATGTAATTTTATAGAACGGAGTACCTATAATGAAACGAAAGTGGATATGGATCGTCCTTTTGATGGGATATGGTGCTGCCTTTTTTGCATCAGTCTCTATACGTGAAGATCAAGCACACAAAAGACAAGGACTTGAGGCGTTTACAGATGTGAGTCACCTCATGCCGGTCAAAATAAAAAAAGTCGTGCAAGGAAAAGAAATAGAATCTTTAAAAGAAGTATTAGAAGAAGCAAAAGAGAAGAATCTGCCCATTTCAATCGCCGGAAAGCAGCATAGTATGGGCGGCCACACGTATTATGAAAATGGCATTGTACTAGACATGACGAAATTTCGCCGAATCGTATCATTTAATGAAAAAAAGAAGACCATTCGGGTCCAGAGCGGCGCCACATGGGATGATATTCAAACATATGTGAACCCATATGGTCTTGCAGTAAAGGTGATGCAATCTCAAAACATCTTTACGATTGGTGGCTCGTTAAGTGCAAATGCACATGGACGTGACATTCGCTACGGCTCACTTATTGACACTGTGCGCTCTTTCACACTGTTAAAAGCAGATGGAGAGATCATCACAGTAAAGCCTAGCGATGATTTATTTACTGCCGTGATTGGAGGATACGGCTTATTCGGTGTCATTTTAGATGTTGAGCTTTCCTTAACAAAGGATGAATTATATAAAATGGAGACAACCTCTCTACACTTCGATGAATACACTGATTATTTTCAAAAGCATGTAAAGAACAATAAAGAAGTGCGCATGCATCTCGCAAGAATCTCTACAGCGAAAACAAATTTTTTGAAAGAGATGTATGTGACGAATTATTCACTTACTTCTGATCAACAGATCGATCCATACCGCGAGCTCAAAGAAGATCAGCTCGTCATCCCTTTAAAATTTATGCTCGGCCTTTCGAGAAGATTTGATATGGGGAAAGATTTGCTATGGAACTTGCAAAAGAAGTATTTTCAAAGTCAAAATGACCAGCTGATCACAAGAAATAACGTGATGCGGTCTGATTCTGCTTTTTTAGAATATGAAAATGAGTCAGATACCGATGTGCTTCAAGAATACTTTGTTCCAGTTGATCGTTTTCGTGCGTATATCGATTACATGAGAGGGTTTTTACAACAGGAAGAATTGAATTTAATGAACATCACGATCCGCTACGTACAAAAAAATGAAAAAGCGGATCTCTCATATGCGAAAGAAGATATGTTTGCACTTGTTTTGTTAGTGAATTATGGTTTTGAGAAAGAAGAGAAGGCAGAAGCAGAGCGGGTCATCCGGCAAATGACAGATATCACCTTGCGGCACCATGGAAGCTATTACTTACCATACATGCCTTATCAAACGAAAGCACAAATGAAACAAGCGTATCCAAAAACCGATCTATTCTTTCAAAAGAAAAAGCAAGCAGATCCAGATGGCAGATTTATCAACTACTTTTATGAAAGGTACAATACACAATGAATGCTAAAGCAATGAAATGGTTCGTCTATTCACAAAGTCTACTGTTTTTCGCCAGTAGTCTCATTTTCCCTTTTTATATTCTTTTTATTAAAAATGTTGGGTCGAGCTATTCTCAATTTGGTCTTGCTTATGGTCTGTTTGGTTTGAGCGGTGCGTTCATTCATTTATTATTAGGAAAACTTCCTGAAACGACCGACAGGCGTCTCTTTTTAATCATTCATTCGTTTGGTATGGCGTTTCTTCTTCTCCTTTTTCCACATATCACAGAAGTAGAGCAAGTTTATATGATTCAGATTGCCTTAGGTGTGCTAGGTGGTGTTCAGAAGCACGGAGAGAAACTGCTCGTCACCGAACTCACAAATGAGAAGAAGCGAATGAAAGAAGTTGGGCACTATCATTTTTGGACAGCGCTTTTTTCATCTATCGCCATCATGCTTGGCGGCCTGTTTGCTGATTTTTTCACCATTCATTTGATTTTTTATGCAAGTTCCCTATTATATTTATGCAGTGCGCTTTTGGTTCTCAATATGAAGAACAATAGATAAAATCCGCATGTCTCACGAAGATATGTGGATTTTTTTATGAAAAAAAATGAAAACAAATATTAAATATACAATTGAATTAATTTTTATACATGTTATAATGTTAAATAATTTCACAAAGATCAAGAGGGTGTATTGACGTTGAAAATAGGTATTATAGGTGCTACAGGGTACGGTGGTGCGGAATTAGTTCGTATCTTTAAGCAGCATCCACATGTGGAGGAATGTATATTGTATTCATCAAGTGGTGATGGGCAATTATACAGTCAATCTTATCCGCATCTGACAACGATTACTGACCAAACATTAAAAGCCATTGATCCGGCTGCCATTGTGCAAGAAACAGATGCTGTGTTTTTAGCGACACCAGCAGGCGTTTCAAGTGAACTCACACCGAAGCTCATGAATCAAGGGGTGCCAATTATTGATTTATCAGGTGACTTGCGCATTCAAGATGGGGCCGTTTATGAAGCGTGGTATAAACGAAGGGCAGCGGATGATGCATCGGTTCAACAAGCTGTATACGGATTATCTGAATTGAATCGTGATACCATTAAGCAAGCGGAAGTCATTGCAAACCCAGGCTGCTTTCCTACTGCAGTTCTTCTAGGTTTAGCACCGCTGATGAAACAGAATTTAATCGATGAATCTATGATCATAATAGATGCAAAAACCGGGGTGTCCGGTGCAGGACGATCAGCCTCACTTGGCACACATTTTTCAGAGCTGAACGATAACTTTAAAATTTATAAGGTGAATGAACATCAGCACACACCTGAAATAGAACAAGTACTTAGAGAATGGAACCCGCAAACGGCGAACATCACATTTTCAACACATCTTGTCCCGATGACAAGAGGGATTATGGCGACGATGTATACACAATTGAAAGCAGATGTCACAAAAGTAGAATTAATGAAACGGATGAAGGACTTTTATGAAGATTCCTATTTTGTAAGAGTGAGAGATCATGGGATATATCCGCAAACAAAAGAAGTATACGGCAGTAACTTCTGTGACATTGGTTTTCATTTAGATGAGCGAACAGGCAGACTGACGATTGTATCTGTCATAGATAATCTCATGAAAGGCGCAGCCGGCCAAGCGGTTCAAAACTTCAATATCATCAAAGGCTTACATGAAGAGGCGGGCCTCACAATGACACCTCTCTATCCATAAGAACAGGGGAGACAACAAACATGATCGAATTGAATGAAAAAAGTATTGTCAAAATAGACGGGGACGTATCATCACCAAAAGGTTTTGAAGCAAAGGGGATTCATATAGGATTACGCTATTCAAAAAAAGACCTTGGCTTGATCATCAGTGAAGTACCAGCAGCGAGTGCAGCGGTATACACTCAAAGTCACTTTCAAGCTGCGCCTCTTCAAGTCACACAAAAAAGCTTGAAAAAGACGGGCAAACTAAAAGGTGTCATTGTCAATAGTGCGATCGCCAACGCATGTACAGGTGAGCAGGGATTAAAAGATGCATACGACATGCAGGCAGCCTGTGCAGACATGTTAGGGACAGAGCCTGATTACATTGCTGTTTCTTCTACTGGTGTCATTGGAGAGTGTCTGGATATGGATAAAATCAAAACAGGCATCGCTCAGCTAAAAGAAGCAAAAGCAGGAAATGGCCACTTTGAAGAAGCGATTCTAACAACAGATACAGTCATTAAAAATACGACATACTCCTTGACGATAGACGGGAAAGAGATTCTCATTTCTGGTGCAGCAAAGGGCTCTGGTATGATTCATCCGAACATGGCAACAATGCTCGGGTTTGTCACAACCGATGCAAATGTCGAACAAGAAGCTTTGCAAAATGCTCTTCGTGACATTACAGATGTGACGTTTAATCAAATTACCGTCGATGGAGAAACATCAACTAACGATATGGTGCTTGTGATGGCAAATGGAATGGCAGAAAACCAGGCACTGAATGAAGAACATCCAGAATGGCCATTGTTTAAAGAAGGATTAAAACTAGCCTGCGAAGATCTAGCAAAAGAGATTGCAAGAGACGGAGAAGGCGCAACTAAATTAATCGAAGCGAAAGTTGTTGGTGCAAAAAACAACTTAGAAGCTGGTATTATTGCAAAAAAAATCGTAGGTTCAAGTCTTGTGAAAACAGCCGTATACGGTACGGACGCCAACTGGGGCCGGATTGTCGGAGCAATCGGTCATAGCGCAGCTTCTGTCACGCCAGAAGAGGTGGAAGTTTACTTAGGCGGGCAATGTCTGTTTAAACATAATGAACCCCAGTCTTTCTCAGAAGAGGAAGCAAAAGCGTATCTAGAGCAGGATGAGATTACGATTTTCATTCAAATGAATGAAGGAAATGGTGAAGCGGCCGCATGGGGCTGTGACCTTACCTATGATTATGTGAAAATTAACGCGAGCTATCGCACATAATGAAGGAGATAGACATGGATAAAACGATCGTGTTCAAGTGTGGAGGCAGTGTCATTCGAGAACTTTCCGATACCTTTTATGAAAATGTCCGCTCACTTCAAGCTGCTGGATTTAAACTGGCTATCGTACATGGCGGAGGTCCTGAAATCACGAGCATGCTGCAAAAATTAGAAGTGAAAACGGAATTTGTAGATGGACAGCGCAAAACAACAAAGCCGGTGTTAGAGGTAGCCGAAATGGTCCTTTCAGGAACGGTGAATAAATACTTTGTTTCAGAGCTGGCAAAGCATGATATATCATCTGTCGGTGTATCTGGTAAAGATGGACAGATGCTTGTCGCCGATTTTCTCGATCAAGATGTATATGGGTACGTTGGCGAAATCAAAGAAGTCAATCCAGAGATGGCAGAAGCACTAATGGAGAAACAATTCATTCCCGTCATTGCGCCGCTATCTATGACCGAAGAATGCCAAACGTTAAATGTAAATGCTGATCTTGCAGCATCAGCAGTCGCAGGAGCTATGAAAGCTGATAAGCTCATGTTTGTCACAGATGTGGAAGGAATTTTAAAAAATGGTGAGCTGTTAGACGTTGTCACCGAACAAGAAGCGCTCAAGCTCATCGATGAAGGTATTATTTCCGGGGGAATGATTCCAAAAGTGCAATCTGCGCTAAGTGCTTTATCAGGAGATGTGGATGAAGTCATGATTGTGAATGGAAAAGGCAGTATTTTTACAGGAGATACCTTTAAAGGAACTCGAATTGTAAAACAAAAGGAGGCGGTCCTGTGAGTCATCTCTTTCAAACGTACGGACGGTGGAATGTTGAAATTAAAGAGGCAGAAGGTTCTTGGGCAGTTGATACAACTGGGAAAAAATATTTAGACTTTATACAAGGCATTGCGGTCACGAATTTAGGTCACAATCATCCAAAGGTCAATCAAGCCATCAAGAAGCAGCTTGACGAGGTCTGGCACGTATCAAATCTATTTGAAAATGGACTGCAAGAAAAAGCAGCGGAAAAGCTGGCAGCAAACAGTTCAGGAGATCTCGTATTTTTCTGCAACAGCGGGGCTGAAGCGAATGAAGGGGCTATCAAATTGGCCCGAAAAGCAACAGGTAAAACAAATATTGTGACGTTTTTGCACTCTTTCCATGGGCGCACGTATGCTGGTATGGCTGCCACAGGTCAAGATAAAATCAAAACTGGTTTTGGACCGATGCTGGAAGGCTTTCATTATATACCGTTTAATGACCCTGAAGCGATCACAGCGTGTGAAATCGATGATGTCGCAGCTGTCATGCTGGAAGTGGTGCAAGGTGAAGGTGGAGTGAATCCAGCTACAGCTGAATTTCTAGAAGCCGTTCAAACGTTTTGCAAAAAACATCAAGCACTTCTGATTGTAGATGAAATCCAAACGGGTATTGGGCGAACAGGGACAGCATTTGCCTATGAGCAATCGGGACTTGATCCTGATATTATTTCAGCCGCAAAAGGTTTAGGAAATGGGTTTCCAGTCGGTGCAGTGATAGGGAAAAAAGCTTTAGGGGATGCATTTTCTCCAGGCTCTCATGGCACAACATTTGGTGGGAATATGCTCGCTATGTCAGCTGTGAACGCAACCCTTGATGTGATATTCAAAGAAGACTTTCTTTCAGAAGTGAAAGAAAAGGGTGCGTATCTCTTAAAGAGACTGCAAGAAGTCAAACAGCTGAATATCGTGAAAGAAGTACGGGGCAAAGGATTAATGGCAGGGATTGAGTGTCACCAGCCAGTAGGTGATTACATCACAGCCCTTCGAGCGCAAGGTTTGCTGGTGCTTCCAGCTGGTCCGAATGTCATTCGTTTATTACCTCCACTGAATGTCAAAAAAGTTGAATTGGATCAAGCAATAGAAGTGGTCATTCAAGTGTTAGCAAATGAAGCAGTAACGGTCTAAATTTTTTTACACTAGAACGCATAAACATGCATTTATATTATTAATTATTCAATATGGGGTGACACAAGCATGAAAGGTTATTTAAATTTAGAAGATGGAGCCTCTTTTGAAGGAGATCTGACAGGAGAAGCTGGCATGACAGGTGAAGTGGTCTTTTTTACAGGGATGACAGGTTATCAAGAGGTGCTCACAGATCCTTCTTATAAAGGACAAATCATTGTCTTCACATATCCGCTCATCGGAAATTACGGCATCAATCATGAAGACTTTGAGAGCAAAAAACCACAAGTAAAAGCGGTCGTTGTCTATGAGGCAGCTGACCATTTTTCTCATCACCTTGCAGCCGTAAGCTTAAAAGATTATTTACAGAAGTGGAACATTCCGCTTCTTACACATACAGATACTCGCGCAGTCGTGCAGAACATTCGAGCCAATGGAACGATGAATGCAGTGCTTAGTTTAGACGAAAATGAAACGCCACCTGCAATGAAGCAAGACAATGTGGTTGAGCAGGTCACAGAAGATGAAGTATACACACAAGGCAGCGGCGAGGATCATGTAGCGCTCATTGATTTTGGCTTTAAAAAATCAATTGCGGACTCACTCGAAGCGCGCGGCTGTAAAGTCACAGTGATTCCGTACAAACAAATGGAAAAGGTATTTGATATCAAGCCAGATGCGATCCTTTTGTCAAATGGACCTGGAGATCCAAAAACAATGAAGCCATATTTAAAAACCATTCATGACATCATGATGACCTTCCCGACACTAGGCATTTGCTTAGGTCATCAATTAATTGCTCTTGCGCTTGGCGGGGATACGTATAAGCTTCCTTTTGGCCACCGCGGAGCGAATCATCCGGTACAAGATACAGAATCAAAACGTGTCTTTATGACAAGCCAAAATCATAGCTATGTGGTCAATGAAAAAAGCATGAATGACAAAGAAGTGGACGTCAAATTCCTCCACGTGAATGACGGATCTGTTGAAGGATTCATTCATAAAGAGAAGCTGATAATGTCCGTTCAATTTCATCCAGAAGCACATCCAGGCCCTGCAGAAAGTGAATGGGTATTCGATGATTTTATTGAGAAAGTGAAACAAGCAAGGAGAGAAGTCGCACATGCCTAAAGATCAAAGCATACAAACCATTCTAGTCATCGGGTCCGGTCCAATCATCATTGGTCAGGCAGCAGAATTTGATTACTCAGGGACACAAGGTTGTATGGCCTTAAAAGAAGAAGGCTACAACGTCATTTTAGTGAATAACAACCCAGCAACCATTATGACAGACGAGTCATTTGCTGATGAAATTTATTTTGAACCGCTTTCAGTTGATTCAGTGACAAGAATCATTGAAAAAGAGAAACCAGATGGTCTTTTAGCCAATCTTGGCGGACAGACGGCTTTAAACCTTGCTGTCGAGCTGGAAAAAGCCGGTGTGCTGAAAAAGCATGGGGTAAAACTGCTCGGAACGTCAGTTGAAACAATTGAAAACGGTGAAGATCGTGAGAAATTCCGTGCTCTCATGAAGCATTTGAATGAACCTGTACCAGAAAGTGAAATTGTGGATAATGCGAAAGACGCCCTTCAATTTGCAAAAGAAGTGGGCTTTCCTGTCATTCTTCGACCAGCCTACACACTTGGTGGTAAAGGGGGAGGCATCGCTTTAACTGAAGAGGCTTTTAAACCGCTGATTGAAGGTGCTCTTCTAGCGAGTCCGATTCATCAGTGCTTAGTTGAAAAAAGCATTGCTGGCTTTAAAGAAGTCGAGTATGAGGTCATGAGAGATCGTCAAAATACGTGTATCACTGTATGTAACATGGAAAATATCGATCCAGTTGGTGTGCATACAGGTGACTCGATTGTCGTTGCACCGTCACAGACATTAACGGATCAGGATTATCAAATGCTCCGCTCAGCAAGCTTAAAAATTATTTCAGCGCTTGATGTCGTTGGCGGCTGTAATATCCAATTCGCTCTTGATCCACTCAGCAAAGAATATTTTGTCATTGAGGTCAACCCTCGGGTCAGCCGGTCTTCTGCTCTTGCATCGAAAGCAACAGGCTATCCGATTGCCAAAATGGCGGCAAAACTTGCGGTCGGTTATACACTAGATGAATTGAAAAATCCGCTTACAGGAACAACGTATGCTAGCTTTGAACCGGCACTCGATTATGTCGTGGTGAAATTCCCGCGCTGGCCGTTCGATAAATTTAAACAGGCAGACCGGAATTTAGGCACAAAAATGAAGGCGACTGGTGAAGTCATGGCGATTGACCGTAATTTAGAATCTGCCATTCAAAAAGCAGTCGCATCACTTGAAATCAAAACAAAGGGCTTTCACTTGCCTGAACTGAAAGAACATTCGACTGAACAGTTATTTGAATTAATCAAAACACCGGACGATCGCCGTTTCTTCGCTGTCATGGAGCTGCTTTCCAGACAAGAAACCGTTGAAACGATTCATAAAACGACGAAGATTGATCTGTTTTTCTTACATGTCTTCAAGAATATGATCACACTCGAACAAGAATTGAAGAATCATCAGGGGACGCTATCCAAAAACACCTTAATAAAGGTGAAAGAAAAAGGTTTCCTTGATGAAACAATCGCTTCTCTGACGGATCGCAGTGAACAAGATATCAGACAGCTTCGCCAAGAGTATGGCATTGCCGCTTCATTTAAAATTGTCGATACATGTGCGGCTGAATTCGATGCAAAAACGAATTACTTCTATTCTACGTACTTTGGCAAAAGTGATGGAGAGCATCAAGAGAAAACAAAGCAGCGTGCACTCATCATTGGCTCCGGTCCGATTCGAATTGGGCAGGGAGTCGAGTTTGATTATAGTGCCGTTCACGGCGTTCTTACTCTACAAAAGCTTGGATTTGAAACCATCATGATGAACAACAATCCAGAAACGGTTAGTACCGATTATGAGATTGCAGATCGTTTATACTTTGAGCCGATCACGTTAGAACATATTTTAAACGTAGTTGAAGCGGAGCAAATTGATTTTGTCATCGTTCAATTTGGCGGGCAGACAGCAATCAATGTGGCGGAAGGTTTAGAAAAAGCCGGCGTTACCTTGTTAGGCACGTCCTTTGACACACTAGATGCATTAGAAGATCGCGATTTATTCTATCAGCTTCTTGATGAACTGAATCTTCCTCATGCAAAAGGAGATACAGCTCATTCAAAAGAAGAAGCACTGGGGCATGCTACAAGCATCGGGTACCCTGTTCTTATTCGTCCATCATATGTCATTGGTGGAATGGGCATGATCGTTGTTCATACAGAAGCTCAATTGGCAGAACTACTTGATCAGCCAGATCATTTACCTTATCCGATCTTAATTGATGAGTATGTCACTGGAAAAGAAGTGGAAGTGGATCTTATTTCAGACGGACAAACGACATTCATTCCAACAATCGTTGAGCATATTGAAAAAGCGGGCGTACACTCAGGTGACAGCTTTGCCATCTTGCCAAGTGTCTCTATTAGTGAAGACATCAAAGAGCAGGTGTATAACGCTTCTGAACAAATCGCAAAGAAATTAGCTTTTAAAGGCATTATGAATATTCAATTTGTGATAAAAGGGAACCAGGCGCTCGTATTAGAGGTGAATCCTCGGGCAAGCCGGACTGTTCCAGTTGTAAGTAAAGTCATGGGTGTTGACATGATCCCAATGGCGACTCAGCTGTTAGCTGGTGCAACGCTTGAAGAATTGAAACCGGCAACGAAGAATAAGGGGGGCACAGCTGTTAAATTCCCAGTCTTCTCCTCACATGCCATTCAAGATATCGATTTAAAGCTGACACCTGAAATGAAAGCGACGGGTGAAGGAATGTGTGTTGGAAAGAACGTCGAAAGCGCGTTGAAAAAAGTGTTTGCACCGATCTGGAAACAAAAAGGAAGCCTCTTTATACAAGGCAGTGAATTATTCGTAGATGAAGCAAAACGAGCAGGCTTTGACGTCTGGACTGGCAGCTTTGAATCGTGGCTGCAACAAGACGATAAATCGCTTCACATTCATTTAGGTAATGATGAAGAGGCAAAAGAACAGCGTGTAAAAGCACTCACACATGGTGTTCAAGTTCTAACCGAATATGAAACAGCGCAAGCGTTCCTGCAAGGAAAAGATGGAGATGTATCACCAGTATCTCTCCACGAATTATATAAAAAGGAAGTGACGGCATGAGCCAAGTCGACGTGCAACCGGCATTATACGGAAAAGACTTTTTATCGTTAAAAGACTTTTCGATCAATGACATTGCGTACTTAATTGAAAAAGCAGAAGAAATGAAACAACATCCATATCAAGATTTATTCAAAGGAAAAACATTAGCGATGATCTTTGAAAAATCTTCAACTAGAACCCGTGTCTCGTTTGAAGCGGGCATGACGCAGCTAGGCGGACATGCGCTCTTCCTCAGCTCAAATGATCTGCAAATTGGCAGAGGAGAAACGATTGGTGATACAGCGCAGGTGCTGTCTGGGTATGTAGATGGCATTATGATTCGAACCTTTGAACATGAGAAGGTAGAAGAACTTGCAAAATACGCCTCTATTCCAGTGATCAACGGACTAACGGACTACTCTCATCCATGTCAGGCACTGGCTGATTTACTGACGATTAAAGAAGCAAAAGGCACACTAAAAGGTGTGAAAGTGGCGTACATCGGTGATGGGAATAATGTGGCTCATTCCTTAATGGTTGGCTGCGCGCAGTTAGGCTGTGACATTGCCGTTGCATCACCAAAAGGCTATGAACCTCTTCAAGAAGTGACAGAGACTGCCCAGGCGTTTGCAAAACAATCAGGCGCAGAAGTCATCGTCACAACAGATCCAGTAGCTGCTGTTCAGGATGCAGATGTCATTTATTCAGACGTATTTACAAGCATGGGACAGGAAGCTGAAACAGAGAAACGTCTAGCTGAATTTAAAGAATATCAAGTCAATGAGGAACTCATGCAACATGCAGCAGCAGATTATATCTTCCTTCATTGTCTGCCGGCACACCGAGGAGAAGAAGTGACGGCTGATATCATTGATGGACCACACTCTAAAGTATTCCAGCAAGCAGAAAATCGCTTGCATGTGCAAAAAGCGTTAATCAAAGAGCTCATGTATCAACAACCTAAATAAATCACAAGTGTCCCTGTCTCGACTGAGCAGGGACTTTTTACATGTTGGATTGGAGAGACAATGGACGGGACATAATAACATCAATCGAGAAAGGAGGATGGAAATGGGTCAACAGCATCAGTTTAAATCTGGTAATAAGGCACCTAATAATGGTGTTTATATCGAAATCGGTGAGACCGGTAGTATGGTGAAAGATCCTTTAAAGATAAAGCTTAAAGCAGGAGACGTCTTTCCGGATAACTCGAACCATAACCGTGTTTGGACTTACCAAAGAAAGCCGTAAGCAATTGACTAAGAGTCCATATGAATAAGTCTTTAGAGGCATGTGTCATGCCTCTTTTTTCTTTATAATAAAAAACAATTAAGTTCCAATTTTCAAATAAATAGTATGAAAAAAAGAAAGATTAAGGTAAAATATGTAAGAATAGTATAAGGTTGAAAGGATTTGTGTGATGGAAAAGATGAATCTCAGTGAAAGTGTTTGGAATAAACGCTTCACCTCATTGTTCATATCAAGACTCATAAAAAATACAGGAGAAAGTTTTGCTTTTACATCCGTTCTTTGGTTATTGATTTTAAGAGGGGATGGAGCGCTCGGTACCGGACTTCTTCTAGCAGTGACAGTTCTTCCTTCATCATTGTTGGCCCCAATACTAGGACCTCTTATGAAAAGACATCATTTATCTAAATGGATGTTTGCTTCAGATGTCATTCGAGCAACCATTGTACTCATTATTCCACTACTGCATTTTTCGCACATATTGCCTCTATGGTTATTGATCTCATTAATGGTTATTCAATCGGCAACAGGTGCAGCCTATAACCCGGCTTCTGTGGCTATCCTTCCGCAGATTGTTCCAAAGCATCTCATTCAAAAAGCAAATGCGATCCTGCAATCATCTTTTGAAATTGTCGCACTTGCTGCGGTGATGGTCGCTGGTCTTTTGGTCAAATTAATTGGACCTGCAGATACGCTCCTGATCACCACTGCTTTATTTATCATATCGGGCTTGTTCATTATTGGCGTTAAACTCCAAAAGTCAGATGCAGAAAAAGCAGCAGACATTAAACAAGCAAAGAATACATATCTGTATAACTTAAAAAGAGGCTTTCTAGTCGTTAAAAATCATCATATTTTATTTGCACTGACCCTTTATTGTATTTTAATGAATGTCGCTGCAGCTCCGTGGCAGGCATTATCCGCTGTATATGTAGCAGAAGCGCTGCAAAGTGATTCAATGGTGTATTCCATTTTAAGAGGTGTCGCCGCAGTCGGTGCGTTTATGATGGGCTTTGCACTGGCGAAGGTGAAAATCAAAAGGTTTGGCTTGTTCTTTATTGTCGCAGGCATGATTGAAGGAGCTGCATTCTTTATCACTGGAATGAGTACATGGCTTCCAGTCGTTCTTCTAGCTTCCTTTATTTTTGGTGCAGCCGTCAGTGCGATCAATGTTCCAGAGATGGTCATTATTCAAACGTCTGTTGACCAAGAAGATCAGCCGCAAGTATATGCCGTGATCAATGCGTCATCAAATGTCTTTCTCCCGCTTGCAGCCGTCATATCGGGCGTCCTGGCAGAACGCTTTGGAGCAGGACCTGTCATTGCGGGGGGCGGTGTGCTTGAAATTTTATCGGGCATCGCGATCTTCCTGTTCACAGGGCTTGCGAAAAGCCATTTGTCAGCAGACAAACAGAAGTCCGAAACGGTTGAGGTGTAACTCAAAAACCCCCTGTAATTAACGGCAGGGGGTTTTAGCGTGCGCTCTCAACTTCTGGTCATCATTCTGAAAAAAAGAAAAAGAGCTAATCTCAAATCATTAGCTCTTTTCCAGCAATATTAAGAATGTTCTGTTGAACTTTCTGTTTCTTTCATTGGACTTACTTCAGCAAAGATGAATAAAATAACCGTAAACACTATGGCAAGAATGGAAGTTAACGTAAAATCATAAGCAGCTCCATTCATAGATGCAACGATGTAACCAGCCATATGTGTCAGCAGAAAAGTCCAAATGAGGGTGATAATGTAATGCATTATTCCACCGTCCTTTATGTAACAATCTATTGACTATCATACCATAGATACGAGTTCAGAGAAAAGACTGTTTTCCGCCTTTATGTGACCATTTTGAGACCTTCTACTATAAAAATAAAAAGAATTCTTCTGTCTTTAGGGGATTTCCTTATTCCTACAAGAGTTGTTGTTCATATCATAGAAAGCAGAATCACTGAAAGGAGGCTGGCCATATGGGTGTAAGCGAACGTTTTTTCCAGCTTGGTTCCCAGTGGAACGTCATTCACCTTCCTCAAAAACCAAATGGCTTTGGCATTCTAATCCTCGGTGACCGAAATCACTTTGTGCAGGAAAATACATCATTCTGGCTTCAGCATTACGGAAGAAACCAGCTTTTAACTGCTTTAAAGGATGAAGGATATACATTGTTTAATAGTCATCTTCATGGGAATCACTGGGGATGTGAAGATGCTGTTTTTAGTGCGAAACAGCTTGTTCATCACACATTAAAACAAGAAATATTAAACCGGGAAATTCATGTGCTGGCAGAGGGAATGGGTGCACTTGTCGCCATGAGTCTTGCCGAAGAAATGCCAGAAGTGCTAAGGTCTATAGCCATGATGAATCCATGTTTACACCTGCAAGCACAAAGAGAAAGAGAAAAGGAACACAAATTCTTCTACAAACAGTTCATGAAAGAACTCGCACAGAGCTATGGGTGCTCTGCAAAGGAAGCAGAAACGTATCCACTTCCTTCTTGCCCCGTTCATTCAGCTCATGTACCGATTCATATATGGCAGAGACTAAACGGCGCACCGTATGCCTATGAACTACATGCAAAGCCTTTTATTGATCAACATATGATGAATCCAGACCATTGTCAGATGGACCTTACCTTGCATATGTTTGATCATCCAAGAAGAATCTTTCAGTCCATTCACAAGTTTTATAAATCGCATGAAAGAGAATTGTAATGAATAGGATGATAACAGCCCTTCATGGAAAGGGCTCTTCTTTTTATTCGATATGCTAAAAAAGGGGACATGAACATGGAAACAGGACTGATCATAGGTGCAGATGAATTTTTTGGCCTGACACTTTGTGAATATATGATGAAAGAGGGCATACAAGTGGATATCACATATCCTAAGGAGAAGTCAGAGGAGCAAAAAATGTTATTAGAAGAGCGGATGATGTGGCTTGGCCGCAATGATCTTGTCCGCGTTATTGATGGTCAAGATAGGAAAGAGGCATATGACCTGATCTTTTTTCAATCAGATGATTCAATGAATAGAGAGACAGACCTCGAAGCGAAGCATGGCATATACCGCTTGTTTTACGAAGAACCCCAAAGCCATTCGCATGAACAAAGCGTTTCGGCTGTTATCCTTCCACGCATGTTTGGTCCGTGGTCACTCCATGAAGAGAGACGAACAAAGGATGATCACGCATTTTTTGTAGAAGATGTCGCAAAGGAGCTTTTAAAGTGGGCACGGACTGATCAAAGGCAGGAAATGATCCATCAATTGAAGGTAGAAAGACAAACAGGTGACAAACAAGCAGAAGAAATCATAGCAGAATGGAAAAGACAAAACTCAACATTTTTCGACAAAAAGCAAGAATGATCTTCCATCTTATCTTTTTTCAGTATAAAATAAACCTATATTTAACATACAGGTTCATGCCTGCGTGTTGCAAAGGGAGTTGAACATGGCATGAAGTACCAGCGGCTTGTCATGATCTTTTCGTTCCTTCTTCTTATGCTATCTGCCTGCTCGCAGGCGCCGTTAAAAGGACATATTGAGAAGGTGGGTTTACTCGTCCCCGATACGATTAATGATCAAGTTTGGGGAACGAAAGGTTATAAAGGCTTATTAAATATCCAATCAACATTTGGTGTAGATGTTTATTATAAGGAAGGGATGGTCGACAAGGAGAAAATCGTTGATGCCATTGAAGAATTTCATAAAAAAGGAGTCAATTTGATTATTGGCCATGGCAATGAATACAGCGAAATTTTCAACTTGATCAGTGAAGATTATCCGAAAACACAATTTATCACGGTCAATGGAGGCAAGCCTCAAGCTGATAATGTCACAAACGTCACGTTTAAAGGAGAAGCAATGGGCTTTTTCGGAGGCATGACAGCAGCACATATGTCCAAAACAAAAAAGATTGGTATTCTGGCTACATATGATTGGCAAAGTGAAGTAGACGGTTTTATCAAAGGTGCAAAATATCAGGACGAACATGTGCAAGTCCTAGCGGAATTTGTCGAAAACTGGGATGATGCTGACAAAGCGGTGAACCTCTATCAAAAATTGAAAAAACAAGGTGTAGATGTTGTGTATCCAGCAGGTGATGGTTATAATATCCCTGTCATTGAACAAATCAAAAACGACAATTTATCTGCGATCGGATATGTCACTGATCAATCCAACCTTGGAAGCCATACGGTGTTAACTAGCACAGTACAGCATGTCGATAAAGCGTACAGTATCATTGCGAAGAAGTTTAATGAAGGCAAGCTAAACGAACAAGGTGAGTACTCCTTTGACTTTAAAGAAGGAGTGATCGAAATGGGGAAATTTAGCTCAACCATAGACCGTGCTTTTGTGAAAGACATTGAGAAGGATATTGCGAATTACAAAAAAACAGGCAAATTGCCAAATGAAAAGTGAGGACGTTAAACATGCAACACGAAAAATCGATGGAGTTTTTACAAATTGCGATGAAGTATTTTCCACAAGCAAAAGAAGAATTAGATAAAGCAGGGATTCAGCTTGATCCACAAGCACTTCAGCCGCTTCTCTCTTTGTTTACATCTGTCATGCAAGAGGCATATGAGCTTGGAAAAGCAGATGCAGCATCAGAAAAAGCCACAGAATAGTGGCTTTCAGCGTGTAGACAAACCCTCGCATTCTTTGTCAGTCCTGCGCGCTGGTGCTCACGAATGACAAATTCGCTCCGCTCCAGTGCTCGTCCATCCTAGACTGCAAAGGTTTTCTATCACGCTGAGAAGAAGACAAAGGGCTAAAATATTTTAGCCCTTTGTCAACAATCAAAAAAAGCCACAGAATAGTGGCTTTTTTTTATGATAATTTTTTCTTGAAGGCACTAATCATAGGACCAACATCTTTAAACACAGGCTTCAGCTCATCGATGGAGTTCATAATGTTTCCAATTTGATTCATGACATGCATGTAGTCAATGGAGTCATCACTTGAAGAAGTCTCTGCACGCTCCTCCTTTTTTTCTATCTTGCTTTTCTCCTTTTCTAGCGGCTGACCAAACATCATTGCTGAGAAAATATCCTTTTGCGCCATATCACATGTTCCTTTCTACTATTGGTATATCATTAATCTATGAAAAAAGTGAGAGGAAAGGTTAGACGTTTGTATTGCCAAGGAGAAAAAAATAAGGTAAAATTAGTACCAGATACTAATATAAGATCACAATATCACATGCTCGTATGAGTAAAAGGAGTCTTATTCAATGAATGCTGGAATTATTGGCCTTGGCCGCTATATACCTGAAAAAGTATTAACAAATCGTGATTTAGAAAAAATGGTTGAAACTTCTGACGAGTGGATTCGTACTAGAACAGGTATAGAAGAAAGAAGAATTGCATCTGATGATGTCAATACATCTCATATGGCGCTTGCTGCTGCAAAAAAAGCATTAGCTGACGCAGATGTGGCTGCAGAAGATATTGATATGATTCTTGTAGCGACAGTTACGCCAGATCAAGCATTTCCGACAGTCGCTTGTATGATTCAAGAGCAGCTCGGTGCACATAAAGCATGTGCAATGGATATTAGCGCTGCCTGCGCTGGCTTTATGTATGGGCTTGTTACTGGAAAACAATTTATCGAATCAGGCACTTACAAACACGTGCTTGTCGTTGGTGTAGAAAAGCTTTCTCGCATTACCGACTGGGATGACCGCAACACAGCTGTTTTGTTTGGAGATGGAGCAGGTGCTGCTGTACTAGGAACAGTCAGCGAAGGAAAGGGAATTCTATCATTTGAGCTTGGAGCCGATGGAAGCGGCGGGAAGCACTTGTACTTAGATGAAAAAGATCATACAATCATGAATGGAAGAGAAGTATTTAAATTTGCTGTGAGACAAATGGGCGAGTCAAGCGTAAACGTGATTGAAAAAGCTGGACTATCAAAAGAAGACGTAGACTTCTTGATTCCGCATCAAGCAAACATTCGCATTATGGAAGCAGCACGCGAACGCTTAGAGCTGCCAGTTGAAAAAATGTCGAAAACAGTCCATAAATATGGAAACACATCAGCAGCATCCATTCCAATTTCACTATGTGAAGAAATCGAAGCCGGAAAAATTCATGACGGCGATGTGATTGTAATGGTTGGTTTTGGTGGCGGATTAACGTGGGGCGCAATCGCTATGCGATGGGGCCGATAAAAGAGTGGGGTGCACAAATTAATGGATAAGAAACGAGTAGTTGTTACAGGATTAGGTGCTTTGACACCTCTTGGCAACGATGTAGAGACAACATGGAAAAATGCTGTAGCAGGTGTATCAGGTGTTGGCCCGATCACACGTGTTGATTCAAGTGAATATACAGCAAAAGTAGCAGCAGAACTAAAAGATTTTAACATCGAAGATTACATGGAGAAAAAAGAAGCGAGAAAGATGGCACGCTTCACACAATATGCAGTCGTTGCTGCTCAAAAGGCTTTAGATGATTCACGCCTTGAAATTACAGATGAAAACGCACCTCGTGTTGGGGTATGGGTTGGATCTGGTATTGGCGGACTTGAAACATTCGAAGAGCAATTCGAAGTGTATTCGAATAAAGGAGCAAGACGCGTAAGCCCGTTCTTCGTTCCAATGATGATTCCAGATATGGCAACAGGCCAAATTTCAATTGCTCTTGGCGCAAAAGGGGTTAACTCTTGTACAGTAACAGCATGTGCAACAGGAACAAACTCCATTGGTGATGCCTTTAAAGTCATTCAGCGTGGAGATGCAGATGCGATGATTACAGGTGGAACAGAAGCACCGTTAACGAAAATGTCGTTTGCTGGCTTCTGTGCAAACAAAGCCCTTTCGACAAATCCTGATCCAGATACAGCAAGTCGTCCATTTGATAAAAACCGTGACGGATTTGTCATGGGTGAGGGAGCGGGAATTGTTGTTCTTGAAGAATTAGAGCATGCGTTAAAACGTGGTGCGACCATTTATGCAGAAATCGTTGGCTACGGCTCAACTGGAGATGCATACCATATCACAGCACCTGCTCCAAACGGAGAAGGCGGCGTACGTGCAATGAAAGAAGCCATTCGTGATGCAGGTTTAACAGTGGAAGAAATTGATTATATCAATGCCCACGGAACAAGCACACCGTATAATGATAAGTTTGAAACAATGGCGATTAAAGAAGTGTTTGGAGAGCATGCGAATCAGCTTGCGATCAGCTCGACAAAATCAATGACAGGTCATTTACTTGGCGCAGCAGGCGGAGTAGAAGCGATTTTCTCTGTTCTCGCGATTAAAGACAGTGTCATTCCGCCAACGATTAACCTTGAAACACCAGATGAAGAATGTGATCTTGATTATGTAGCAAATGAAGCACGTTCAAAAGAAGTACAAGTTGCGTTGAGCAACTCACTTGGTTTTGGCGGGCACAATGCGACAATTATCTTCAAAAAATACGAAGCGTAATATGTCTTAAGAAGGCGGTGATCTATAAACAGATCGCCGCCTTTTTGCATATGATGAAAATGGAGGTGTTCAGCGGTATGGGTCTGATCAATACACAATATCTCATTGAGCAATCATCATCATTTCAGGAGCTGGCGGCACGTTTTGTCCCTTATTTTAAAGGAGCGGAGAAAAAAGAAGGATCATCTATTCTCGCCCATTTACAACATCACGGAATGGTGCGATCATGGAACGCCTGCCAGGAAATGATCGACAAGCTCAAAGAAAAAGGGTATTTCCAGCTTGTGATGAAAGAATACAAAGCGCTGCAAAAAAAGTGGGGAGGTCCTGATGTCCCTGTCTTTATTTTGCCTGTTAATGAGAGCAGCAAAGAGATCAGAGAACAATTTTACTTTCAATCCGGCATGGCATTTGATGACAAAATCTTTCTTTTTTTATCCCCGCATACACCGAAGGAGCGAATCGGTACGTTGCTGACGCATGAATATCACCATGTATGCAGGTTGCATTTTCTCACGAAAGAAGAAAAAGATTTTACATTCCTTGATACAATCATGATGGAGGGGCTCGCTGAATATGCTGTGTATCATAGATATGGAGAAAGCTATACAGCAAAGTGGACGACTTTATATGACGAATCGCAGCTGCAGCGCATGTACAAGAAATGGGTATCCAGTCACCTTTATCAGAAAGTGCAGGACGACGAAAGGCTGATACAGAATCTCCTTTATGGAAAAGGGAACTACCCCAAAATGCTTGGCTATGCCACTGGATTTTATATCGTGAAAAAGTATTTCGATGAGCACCGAATCAGCGAGGAGTCTATGATTGCGGAGCCAGCGGAAACGTTTTTAAAGGCGATAGAATCGTAAAGACAAACATTCACAAAAAAAGTGACATATTACAATTTTACTAAATACTTCTTGATTTCGTCATGCTGATGTAATAATATACAAATATAAATTTTGATAATTCTTTTTATTCTAAAAAGACGGAATTTTTCGATTCGGTTCATTTGATCTATGGAGAAAGGGGCGAATGCATGAGCACACTGCTTGAAGTGCAAAACTTAAAAACCTATTTTTTTCGAAAAAAGGAACCAATACCTGCTGTTGATGGCGTTGATTTTAGTATCAAAAAAGGGGAAACAGTCGCATTAGTCGGTGAGTCTGGGTCTGGTAAAAGTATTACGTCTTTATCCATCATGGGTCTGATTAATGGGACTGGTGGGAAGATTATGGATGGTTCCATTAAGCTTGATGGAAAAGACCTTGTTACATATAGTGAAAAGGAATTGTGCAATATTCGCGGTAATGATGTATCCATGATCTTTCAGGAACCCATGACCTCACTTAATCCCGTCTTAACCATCGGGGAACAAATAACAGAAATCCTCATTTACCACAAAAAACTTTCAAAAAAAGAAGCGACCAAAAAAGCGATTGATTTGCTAAAGCTTGTAGGCTTTTCAAGGCCGGAACAAATCATCAAAGATTACCCGCACCGTTTATCCGGCGGTATGCGTCAACGAGTCATGATCGCCATTGCGCTAAGCTGTGATCCGAAGCTCCTCATTGCGGATGAGCCGACTACTGCTCTTGATGTGACCATACAAGCCCAGGTGCTGACCTTAATGAAAGATTTATGTTCGACCTTTGGTACATCTATACTTCTCATTACGCACGATTTAGGTGTTGTGTCGGAAGTAGCAGACCGCGTCATTGTCATGTACTGCGGACAGGTTGTTGAAAATGGAACCGTTGAAGAGTTGTTTGATCAGCCGCTTCACCCATACACAGAAGGACTGCTTGAATCCATTCCGGTCATTGACGGAGACATTCAGCCATTAACGGCGATAAAAGGAAATGTCCCTGCGCCAGATCAGCTTCCCGCAGGATGCCGTTTTGCGCCTAGATGCCCGAAAGTAATGGAACGCTGCATAGGTGAATTGCCCAAACTGGCAACCTTTGAAAATGGTAGAAGCGTCAGGTGTTTCTTATATGAGGAGGCAAGCCAAACATGACACTTGCTGAAAATCAACCATACATGACAGATCAATCTGAGAAAGAAACCATCCTGGAATTAAAAAATATACGAAAACACTTTCCGATTAAAGCTGGGGTGCTGCAAAAGAAAGTAGGAGCAGTCAAAGCGGTTGACGGCATCGACTTAAACATTTATAAAGGCGAAACGTTAGGCATCGTTGGAGAGTCTGGATGCGGTAAATCCACATTAGGACGGACGATGATTCGTTTATATGAACCAACAGAAGGACAAATTCTATTTAAAGGGCAAGATATCTCTCATGTATCTGAATCAAAGCTAAGACAATCAACAAGGAAAAACATCCAAATGGTTTTTCAAGATCCCTTTGCATCACTCAACCCTAGAAAAACACTTCGAAGTATCATCAAAGAACCCTACAAAACACATCACTTATATTCCTTAAAAGAAAGAAATGAAAAAGTAGAACAGCTTTTATCCAAAGTCGGCCTTCACCCAAGTTTTGCGAATCGATACCCGCACGAATTCTCCGGCGGACAAAGGCAACGGATCGGTATCGCTCGTGCACTTGCCATGAATCCTGACATGATCATCGCAGATGAGCCTGTATCAGCACTTGATGTATCCATTCAGGCGCAGGTCATTAATCTGATGGAGGAGCTTCAGGAGGAATTTGATCTTACCTATCTATTTATCTCTCACGATTTAAGTGTGGTCAGGCATATTAGCGATAGAGTCGGCGTCATGTATCTCGGCAAAATGATGGAGCTTGCCGATAAGCACAGTCTGTACGATGAACCGCTCCATCCGTATACACAGGCCCTGCTTTCTTCTGTTCCCGTCACCCGTAAAAAAGGGCAAACGAAAAGAGAACGCATTATGCTGCAAGGTGACCTGCCGAGTCCTGCGAATCCGCCAAAAGGCTGTGTATTTCACACAAGATGCCCGCATGCGAAAGAAATCTGTAAAGAAAAAGTACCAGCATTTGAGGAATTAAAAACGAACCACTTTGTTGCCTGCCACCTCTACAATGCTTGATCAAGCTTGTATGATCTCATCTTTGAGAGGGGGGATGAAACAGGATTCTGTCATTATTTTTAAAAAAAGATAGGGGGAATTGTCTATGAAAGTTAGAAATAGAAAGTCCATTTTGGTCAGTTTACTGATGATTTTTACATTAATCCTTGCTGCTTGTTCTGGTGGAAATAAAACGTCTGGAGACAGTGAAAAGAAATCCACTGGTAAACCTGTACAAGGCGGCGATCTTGTCATCGGTTCAATTGCAGAGCCAACATTATTTAACTCGCTGTATTCTACAGATGTGGCAAGCTCTGATATTGAGGAAAGAATCTACAGCTTCTTACTTCAAACAGACGGAAAGCTGAACCCTCAGCTATCGCTGGCAGAGGATATTAAAGAATCTGATGACGGCAAGCAGTTTGATGTCACCATTAAAAAAGGTGTGAAGTTTCATGATGGTGAAGAACTGACTGCTGATGATGTTGTGTTTACATACAGCATTCCAATCAATAAGGACTACAATGGGGAGCGCGGATCAGGCTTTGAAGTATTAGAGTCTGTAAAAAAAACAGGGGACTACTCGATCGAATTCAAGCTCAATAAAAAAGATCCCTATTTTTATAATGTCACACTAGGAAGCTACGGTATTTTACCTAAGCATATTTTAGGTGATGTGCCTATAAAAGATCTCGGTGAAAACGAATTTAACCGAAAAAAACCAATCGGTTCAGGTCCATTTAAATTTGCAGAATGGAAAGAAGGAGACTACGTCAAACTAGAAGCCTTTGACGATTATTGGGATGGACGTCCTTACCTTGATACCGTCACGATTAAAACGATTCCTGATGAAAATGCAGCTATTGCTCAGTTATCAGCAGGCGATATTGATTTCTTTGCTGTACCGGGAGCGGAGCTGCAAACAGCTGAAAAAATAAATAACATCAAAATCGAGTCCGATTTAGGCCTGAATTATTCTTTTATTGGCTGGAATCAGAAAAACGATCTCTTTAAAAGTAAAAAGGTCCGCCAAGCGCTTACCCATGCCATTGATCGTCAAACGATTGTCGATCAAGTGTTAGATGGAGACGGGAAAGTAGCCAACATCCCAGAAAGCCCGCTGTCATGGAACTACCCTAAAAATGAAAATGTCCCAGTATTTGAATTTGATCAAGAAAAAGCGAAAAAGATGCTAAAAGAAGAGGGCTGGAAGGATACAGATGGAGATGGCTATCTTGATAAGAATGGTAAGAAATTCTCCTTTGTATTAAAGACCAACCAAGGAAATAAAGTTCGTGAAGATATCGCTGTCGTTGTACAGCAGCAACTTAAGGAAATTGGTGTAGAAGCGAAGCCGCAAATTGTAGAATTCAGTGCGTTAATCGAACAGACATCTCCACCAAAATGGGACTATGACGCTTTACTTCTAGGGTGGAGCCTAGCTACTTTCCCTGATCAATATAGCATCTTTCACTCAAGTCAGTCTGAAAAAGGTTTAAACAAAGTTTGGTATAAAAACAATGAAGTTGATCAGCTGCTCGTAGATGCTAAAAATTTAAGCGATCGAAAAGATTATACAAAGGCGTATGAAAAAATTTATGAACTAATTGCAGAAGATCAGCCATACACATTCCTTTATTATGCCAACTCACATCGAGCTATGCCAGCTAACCTACAAGGCTACTCTTATCATCCGAAAGATGAGTATTACAAAATCGAAAAGTGGTGGATTGAAAAGTAGACCCATTGTGAAGAAGGGGGGAGTTTCTCCCCTTACAGCGTGAAGACAAACCCTCGCATTCGGCGTCTGTCCTGTGTGCTGGTGCTCACGAATATTTCATTCGCTCCGAGCAAGTACTCGTCATATCACGCTGAGAAGAAAAATAGGGCTAAAATAACATCATTTTAGCCTTTTTTCACAGAATGGTGATCCGATGAAAAAGGAGTTGTGCATATGGTTACATATATCATTAGAAGGACATTGCTGTCGATTCCCATCTTATTGGGGATTACCATTTTGTCCTTTGCCATTATGAAAGCAGCACCAGGCGATCCGATGTCACTCATGATGGACCCTACCATTAGTGCGGCAGATCGGGAAGCCTTTATTGATAAGTACGGCTTGAACGATCCTGAATATGTGCAATATATGAAATGGCTTGGCAATATGCTTCAAGGTGACTTTGGCACATCCATTGTCAAAAAGGGAACGCCCGTGGCTGATTTGATTTTTGCCCGGCTGCCAAATACCCTCATCCTCATGATCTTTTCTACATTAGTTGCCCTGCTGATTGCTATCCCATTTGGTGTTCTTTCAGCAAAACGTCCGTATACAAAGCTTGACTATGGCATTACGGTTACATCTTTTATCGGACTGGCTATTCCAAACTTTTGGTTTGGTCTCATCCTCATTATGGTTTTATCCGTGAACTTAGGGTGGTTTCCAACTGGCGGAGTCTCTACCTTGAATGCCGATTTTAATGTGTTTGACCGACTCCATCACATCATTTTACCAGCCTTTGTTTTAGCAACGGCTGATATGGCTGGGCTGACCCGGTACACAAGGTCGAGTATGCTTGATGTCATGAGGCAGGATTACATTCGCACAGCAAGAGCGAAAGGCTTTAGAGAAAACAAAGTCATTTTTAAGCATGGTTTAAGAAACGGTCTTATGCCTGTCATAACGATTTTCGGATTGATGATACCATCCTTTATTGGCGGCGCAGTCGTGGTGGAACAAATCTTCACATGGCCTGGACTTGGAAAGCTGTTCATTGATTCTGCCTTTTCGAGAGATTATCCGGTCATTATGGCAATGACCGTTATTTCCGCAGTGCTTGTGGTGGTTGGAAATTTAATAGCGGATATTTTATATGCAATCGTTGATCCGCGTATTGAATATTAGAAGGGAGCTGAAGCACAATTGGCACAGCCTAATATGGGAACACCTCCTGTTGATATCAAATTAAAGGAGGGCCTTCCGCCAAAGCCAGAGACGATGCTGCGTTTATTTTGCGAGAAATTTTTCAAAAATAAATTGGCGGTTGCCGGCTCCGTGATCTTATTGATCATTATCTTTTCTGCCATTTTCGCTCCAGTGATCGCTCCATATGCACCAGAGCAGCAAGATTTATTGAAGCGGCTTCAGCCGCCAAGTGCTGAGCATTTTATGGGCACTGACAAGTTTGGACGCGATATTTTCTCAAGGGTGCTATATGGCGCGCGGGTCTCTTTATTGGTCGGTTTCGTCTCAGTGGTCGGTGCAATCACCATTGGCACTGTCGTTGGCGCGGTCGCGGGGTATTTCAAAGGATTTGTTGATTCCTTGTTAATGAGGTTTGTGGATGTCGTGTTGTCGATTCCAGACATTTTTCTATTGATCACGCTCGTCACCATTTTCAAGCCGGGCGTTGATAAATTGATTTTAATCTTTGCTTTGACCGGCTGGACAACAACGGCCAGGCTCATCCGCAGTGAATTCTTATCACTTCGAACAAGAGAGTTCGTACTCGCGGCGAGAACCATTGGAACGAAAAATCATGTCATCATCTTTTCGCATATTTTACCGAACTGTATCGGTCCTATTATTGTATCGGCTACATTAAAAGTAGGCTCCGTGATTTTAGCTGAATCAACGCTCAGCTATCTTGGCTTTGGTATTCAGCCGCCAACGGCAAGCTGGGGCAACATGCTGCAAGATGCACAAAATTTCTCGATTATGGTGCAAGCTTGGTGGTATCCGCTTTTCCCAGGTCTCTTTATTTTAATAACGGTTCTTTGCTTTAACTTTTTAGGAGATGGCTTAAGAGATTCATTTGATCCTAAGAGGATATGAACGAGTCATAATCAGGCTGTAGAAAGATCTCAATAGCCTGATTATATGGTTCATTCCCACTTGATATTTAGAAGTATATAGGTACAAGAAAAGTAATTGATAGAGTTTGGATTATTTAATGATTGAAGGTTTGGTAAACTCCTTTTCCTGTTGCTAAGATATTGTTTTTTCGTTTCAATAGTTTTTTTGACCTATTTAAGGGCTGAAAAGCTGTCCTTTATTGTAACAGGCAGTCAATTACGGAGAAGATGGAGTTTATGATCGATTTTTTTAGTATTTCTAATTCTAATGGCATTAATTTAGATATAGAGATGAAGGAAGATTATACTAAATTAATTTGCATAAGAAAAAAATATATAAAAACCAAAAAATATAATATCTAATTATTTACTTAAAATGAATAATATGGTAGAGTAATATATAGATATTCTTTATAATCTACCCATAATAAGTAGCACATTACTTTCCTCAAAGAGTAACACAACATTTTATCTTCGTATTTCTGCAATTTATATCACATTTATTTCTCTAAATCATTATTAATATCTCCCAATCAATGACTTTTTTCTTGAAAACAATCCCTATTTAGAAAAAAAATAATTTGTGTGATTCATTTTATTAAGTATAGAGAGGTGAGAAATTTTGGTATGATCAAAAACTTAAAATTCAAGTATATAGAAGCAGGCGAATTTCATTTTGGAACAGAGTGGAACAAAGAAAAGTTTATAAACATGGTAAATAATTATAATGTTCCGCTTGAATGGTTATTAAAAGAAGTCCCTCAGAAAAAAGTATATTTAAATGATTATTGGATTTCTGAAACTCCAGTTACGATTGGAATGATGAAAGAATTTTATCAAAATAATCCACATGTGCAAATGCCCTTAGTCATAAAAAAACATATTAATAATAACGATTTAGATTTCCCAGCATATCACATTAATTTTGAAGATGCGTTGATGTTTTGTTACTGGGCTTCAGAAACCTTGGGAGAGTGTATAGATCTTCCAACTGAACCCGAGTGGGAAAAAGCCGCTAGAGGAAGTTGGGATGATAGAGAATTTCCATGGGGCGATGAGATAATTGAGAATGTAAATATAAAAGGTCAATACAATTCTTTGCCTATCCCAGTAAAGAACATAAAGGAAAATAGATCTCCCTATGGTGTCTATGATCTTTCTGGAAATATAGAAGAGTGGACTAGAAGTTACAATCGACCTTATTTAGGTTCGCCCTTAAAATATTCTAAATCATTAAATTACCATATTTTGAGAGGTGGGACGTGTGAACATGGAGTAGATTTAGCTAGATGTTCAAGAAGACACGGAAATATTCCCAGTGTATTTAGAGGATTCAGAATTGTAAAAAGGAAAGAGGTTAATATATTTCAAAATGATATATATTCAGAATATTCGGAAGTTAATGAAGGTGATTTTATATTAGCAAGAACTTCAAAGTTAGACCAGCAAAACTTGATCGTTGATATAGATTTAAATAAAAAAGCTTATTTGGACATTCAAACATGTCAATCCAATGAAATAAAATTATTCAAAGGTTTTTCCAATCCAGGTTCAGAAATTTTGGTTCAATTTGAAGGAGATGTTGGAGGTCAATTAAAAGTAAGAAAACCCTCATTATCTGAATTGGATTCTTTATTAAGGAACTTAGACGTCAATAAAATAATTCAATAGGAAACAACTTAATATGCAATATCGTGGAGGGTTAGATTAGTGAGCACAGGTTGTTTTTAGCCCAATGCTTATTTTTAAGGGTGTACTTTTCATCGCAATAGTAGTGAAAATGCTTCTATAAATGGGATTTACAAAAAATAAAGTGAGGAGAACAAAATTGCAACTTAAACTGGATGATTATAAGTTACTTGCCCAAAAATTAAAAATCATACCCTATAAAAAGAAATATATGTACTTTTTCGGGCCTATTGAATTGCCTATTAATTTAAATGGAGAAATTATTATTTTTAATTGGTATACCTGGTTTGTACATAATGAAAAATGGTCCTTAAAAAAAACGCTGGAAAAATTACCGAGCCTATCTCAAAACGAATCTCAACAAAGCACTGTTTTGATATACGGAGACTTTGAAAACTCAGAAATGGCAAAAGTTAGATTACACAGTATCTGTCACACTGGAGATATTTTTGGAAGTGAAAAATGTGACTGTGGAATTCAGTTAAAACTGTCACTACAAAAAATTTATCAAGCTGGAACAGGTGCATTATTTTATTTATCAAATCATGAAGGAAGAGGGATAGGTCTATTTAGTAAATCAATGACCTATGTTTTACAGCAGAAAGGTTATACCACGTTAGAAGCTAATTTGTTGCTGGGGTATAAAGTAGAATGTAGAGATTATGAAGAAGCTTCCTATTTATTAAAAACATTAAGAAATAAGCCAATCATTCTACTAACGAATAATCCTGATAAAATAAATAATTTGAAACAAAGTGGAATTGCGATAGAGAGCTGTGAAAATGTGATTGGTGAAGTTAATCAATTTAACATTAAATATTTAGAGACAAAGGTAAATGATATGAATCATTCTTTTAAATTAGTAAAGGAGGATGAAAAATGCATACAGGGCCATTAAGAGCAATAGTAATTGACCAAACAGGGAAGTATGCATACACTGGCGGCTATGATAAAAGAGTTTACAAATGGGATTTAAATAGCGGATCCTCATATCTTCTTACTGAACATGAGCATTTAGTCGGAGGATTAACACTAAGTAAAGATGGAGGATATTTACTCACATCCTCTTCTGATTATTCTATGAAATTGATTGATACTAAGACTGAATCGGTAATAAAAACTTTTTTAGGTCATACTGACGACATCGAATATGCAATTTTCGCAGAGGACGATCAATATATTATATCTACATCCTTACAACATGATGGCAGAGTTTTAGTGTGGAATGTTGAAAACGGTAATATTATTCGTGAATTTAATGAACATAAAAGCAGTGTCAAATCTGTATGGACATTTAACAATAAAGTTTTTTCCTGTGATAATAACGGGAATGTTTTGGTGTGGAATTTAATTACTGGGGAAGTGCTAGATAATTTAGGTCCATATACTTGTGACATAGATACCATTAATGGAGATATAAATAGAGGGATTTTATTAATAGGGTTAGATAATGGTGATATAGATGTATATGATGCTCTAAAACATACAAAAATGAAAACATTAAAAGGTCATAAAATCGGTGTTAAGACTATAGAGATATCTCCATCTGGAAATTACGTATTAACTGCTGCATACGATCATCAAATTTTTATTTGGGATCGGAATTTCAAAAGGCTTTCATCATTACCTCAATACAAATATCAGTGGGAAGTAGGGTTTGCTTTTAGTAAGGATGAAAAAAACGTATATGGTTGTACATTTGGATATAAGTTTTGTGAATGGGAGTGGGAAAAAAATCAACTAATTGACAATAACATAACATGTGCAACCCCTTCCATAAACGATATAGCTGTTAGTGAAAATGGAAATGTCGCTACTGCTTCAGATGATGGTGTGTTTAGACTAAATGGAGAAAAGATTATGTCGGTAAATCATGTTTTGAATAACGCCGTAGGTATGACGAATGATGGTTCTATAATAGCTTGGGGAGATCATAAAGGATATTTGCATTTGGTAGATGCTGAACTGAAGACAATGATTAAATCAATTGATTTTTCATCTGGGCCACTTAATTCAATTGTTTATGATAGAGAACATCACTCGTTTTTTATAGGTTCATATAGTGGGAATGTATTTGAAATAAACCTTTACGATTTCAGCATCGTTGATCAGTTTCGTGCACATAATGGGGCCATTAAAGGAATGGTAGTAGAAAGAGAATTTATTGCTACGGGTTCTTCAGGTGGGGAAGTGCATATTTTTAATCGAAAAAATATATCAGAATGTATTCGTTTAGTTGGTTCGTCATTTGTCATAAATGATCTTTCATATAATGAAAAGAAAAATTTACTTGCAACAGTTAGTAGAGACAGAATTGTAAGAATTTATGATGCATCAAACGGATCTTTAAAAGGTCTTCACAATATGCATAACTACTCAGTTAAAACAGTATGCTTTAATGCTTCAGGAGTATTATTTGCAGGTGATTATTGGGGATATATTAGTGTATGGGATTTAAATGATGACAAGAAAAACATATTTAAAGTAGCGAATAATGGAATAAGTTATATGGAGAAATTAGGTGAAGAAGTTCTTGCTGGATCTTATGATGGAGGAGTATATTCAGTGAATAAAAGTGGTGAAAATTCAGAATTTATAAGATTATTTGATCAATCTGAAAATTATCATGTTTTAAAATGAGATATAAATTTATTTTCATTCTTATTTAAAGGAGGTGAGAGAAATGGGTCGTAAAATTAAAGTTCAACCAATCCGCAGCTCAGTAAACACACGTAAATAATTATAGGTTTGGGTAGGGATATAAAAAAGTATCCCTACTTAATTTTAATATAAAAAGGAGGAGAAAAAATGTTAATTAGACCACTTAGGGTTGATTATGTAGCTAGTAAAAATTATATTATCACTGTTGATACGCAAGGTGTACTACACCGTTTAAATGATAAATTAGAAGTTGTTAAAAGTTCAGCAGCACCGCTAATTAATACGAAGGTTTATTGTCTTACTGCAACGGACGATTATATTTATACTCGTGATTACTTTGGAGTCTTAAGTAAATACTGTATTGAAACCTTAAAAAAATTACAGACACTACATACTGAACATTATGCATTATCAGAAAAAATATTACAAAATGAAGAGCCGTCACCTTCAAATGCGAGAGGTATTCGAGTGTTCGGAGAGTTTCTATATACAACTAATGGTTTTGGGCAAATTATGAAATTAAATAAAGAATCATTGGTTGTTGAGGAGATAATTGAACACCCTAGTAATGAAAAGACATTCATTGATTATTTTAATGTGGAAAATGATATTGAACAAATTATTACAGATAAGGAAGGAAATTTGTTTTTCGGTGATTTAAGTAAGCTTGAATTTAACAGAAAAATTAAAGTTGATGAGGGAAGTGTACATGTAGTTAGGTATGATCCTAAGAATAACCGTTACATCGCTACACAAGATTATGGTTTGGAAAATTCATATGGTATTGAGTCAGGTCTTGCAATCATTGATCCCGAATCACTCACGTTTACAAGTCACCCATTCACAACAGATGATGTTGAATTTATTTTCTTTGACAAACACTTCACTGAAATTTACACTGGAGGATTTGATGGGAAAATTTATGTATTTGATAATATGACCCCTAGTCTTAAACTTAAGCGAACCTTGGGTCCATTTAATCACCAGATTTCATATGGTCTCATGCTGAATGATGATAGAATATTAGTTCTTTTACAATCTGGAGAAATGCTGATTGTTGATAAATATGGAAATGAATTAGAAAAGTTGGATTTTGATTATGTTTGCTATTGGGATTTTGTGAATGGTGAAAGTTCAGATGAATTCTATGCTCCAAATGGCAAAGGGATTACTAAATTTGTTGTTGAGGAGGTCAATGATTCAGATATTATAATAAGAGAAAAAGAGAAATTTGTATATAACTTTGGCTTAATATTTAAATTAGTGCGTGTAAACAGCTCAAGATTTGTTGCTTTATCTAGAAAAAATTTAATTTTTAGCTTTGATGAAAATGGCTATGTTCTATGGAGTACAAATTTAGAATATCTGCCTAAAAGTATATCGTGCTGCTCGAATAAACAAGTTGCAATGGTAGGGTTAGATAATGGAATAATGCAAGAAATAGACTTAAATAATGGTAGATTATTAAGAAGAAAAAATTTCGATGCGGCCGTTACTACTTCTATATTTAATGGGGAAGATGTTGTAATAGGAACTTCCAATGATTCTCTTCACTTTATTGATTATGTCACATTTGAAGAAAGTCATAAATCGCTCAATTTAAAAGGGTATCCAAAAAGAATTCGACTTGAGGGACAGTATCTAGTTTTAACAGGTGGTGGATTCGGTTATATTGAAATTGATAAAGATACCTATGACATTAACAAAAGAATGGTAGGTGACTTGCTTTATAATACAAGAGAAGAATCTATAAGAATAGATGATTACATTTTAATATCTTCTTATGGCCACCAAATGGGTGTATATAATTACGAAAATAATCAGATTGTTTATTTAATTGAGAGGTTGCCAGACTATGTAAAAGCAATTAAACATTATAAGGGAGGAAATGGGGAGAATTATTTAATTATTGGTGGAAATAATGGATTCTTACAATGCTATCGAGTCAATAAAGATGGATCACTCCTATTAATAAAGGAATATATTTTTTAATGCGAAAGTTAAGGTTACTATTAGCGGCTAACCTGATTTCAACTGTGGGAACCGGAGTAACTTCTTATTTAATCATTTGGTTGCTGATAGACCAATTGAATCAATCAGTATTGTATGGAATTTTAACCATTGTCACGATGATTTTTGTGTTCTTTGCTTCGCCCTTTTTAGGAAGCTTGGTTGATAGACACTCTCGGAAAGCTATCTTCCTGCAATTAGAATTAATAGGTGCGTTCATGCTGATTGTTTTTCTCATCCTCTTTGATATTTCAAATTTCCTTAATATTTTTCTTGTCGTTTTATTAACACTATATAATACAATTTATGATTCAATAAAATACCCAACGTTATCAGCTTTAACTCAAGAAATGTTTAAAGAGGATGAGTATAGTAAAGTCAATAGTAGTTTAGAAGTTCAGGGGCAAGCAGCTTTGATGATTAGCTCTAGTTTAGCCGCTTTTATGATCGGTCAAATATCCATCACCCTTATATTGGTTATGAATATCATGACATTTCTTGCCGCTTCAATTATCATATACAAACTTCCTTATCAACGAAGTCGTGTGGTAGAAGAGGAGACCAATGCCACGAAGAGTGTATCATACTGGGTTAACTTTAGGTCTTCACTTCAATACCTAACTCAACGGAAAGTTTTGTTCGTAATTTTATTAACGACTTTTGTGCCTAGTATTGTTATTATTGTGGCAAATTATTTGGATCCAATTTTTATTTATCAATTTTTGAATGAAGGTCCCTCAGTAATTGGTATTGCAAATATCTTTTACGCAGTCGGAGCAATTGGCGCTGGTTTCGTAGCCTATCAAATGTCAAAGAGACTTCCACATATTCAAGGTGTCATTATGTTTATGATCGTATTTGCTATTTCAACAGTCGTTATCTTTCTTTTCCCTCACTCTGTGACATTTATTGTAGCAAGTTTTTTTTGGGGTCATTCAAATGCTGCCATTAGAGTATTTAGAAAAAGTTATATGTTCCAACATGTTGATAATGCATATATGGGACGTGTCAACTCATTAATTAATGCATGTAAGTTATTAGGTCAGATTGCTTTAATTGGAACTTTAACTATAACTGTTGTGCCAGCTGGAAAATCTCAATATGGATATCTTATTTTATTCATCATCGTATTTGCTGCTCTATTCATCACATCATATTTATGTATGAAAAACTTTAATTACAAGAATGAAAAAAAGTATACTTCTGTCTGAGAGTTGACTTTAGAAAGAGGAGCGTTAACGGAAATTGGTTATATGAATTGATCAATTGTTTTGTGTGTTTTAATTTTGCTAAAATAAATATTAACATTGAAATCAGAAAAAGCAGACTTTACTTTAAAACACATCCAACTCCATCTTGCTGCACGAGTTTCAAGTATTAGGTTTTCATTTTAGGATGATTGAAGCTTTTTCCTTACTTGCTTGGAAAATTAAAACCAGGTTGTATTTTAATTACAACGACAATCATTATGGGATTTGGTATGAAGTTTATCATACCAGTTGAGTTTCTAGAAGCACTGTTTGGGTTACAGTCAGTCTACCTTTTGGTTTTTTTATCGGTCTAATGAATGCCTTCTTAAATGTGCCGATTAGCAGTTTATTTCTGGGACTTACTCATTACTCCACATGCTTATAGGAGTCATGCGATTCCCATCTTACAAATGTTCTCTAACTTCATTCTTGGCATTGCCAGTATTTTTTCTAAATATATTGGTGTCATATGGATTACTGATATCTCTGGTGTTTTCCGTCTTATTAACTGCCGCGAAAAAAATAAAGGCAAACCACCTGTCGTTCAGCTTGAAGTTTTGATAAAGTTGGAATAATTTCTCTATCCCTTGCCCATACTGTGGACAACAGTTTTTATAAAGTGAGGGATTGGTTATGTTATTTCTTCATGACGTATGGGTGAATTGGTTTGAAGGGGAAGAAAATGGCTACAATGTGTGTCATTTTCATGAGTGGCGCAAGGAGGACAGCGTTGAGCTGTTAGATCAAGTGCCTTTACTTAAGGTGCAGAGTCCTTTGTTTGATTACATAGAGAATGATCTATCAGAGCTGCCAAAGACGCTGCTAGAGACTGTATTTGAGAAATCATATATTCGAAAAAATCATGAACGCCGTAAATTAGAGTATTGCTTTGTGGTCACGGACGGGATTAGAATCATCGCTGTGGATACGATTGGTTATTCCATCCCTGTGAGAAAGAGCCGATTGATTCCAAGACAGGAGCAATTGGTATATGAAATGGTGAAAGATGTGAAGGCAGAGGAGTATGAATTCACGCCGGACAGCCTTGAATCGACGAAAGAATATCACATCCTATCATTACCACCGCAGCATATCAGCGGATTAACGAGAAAAGAAAGACAGCTGAAGCAGCTGATGTTTATGGCGCTAGATCAACTAAAGGGGCTTCAAAACCGAGCTGAAATTGCCTATTGGTATACAGAATGGAATCCGCGCATGTACAACCAGATCAAACGAATGTCTTTCGAGGAAATTTGGAACATGCTTTATAACGAAACCATTGATGGATGGTCAGAAAACCATTTAGCCTTTTGTGAAAAAATGATTAAAGGACAGCCGTTTTTTGAAAAACTTTGGGAAATGGAAAACGAATCAAAAGTGAATTAGAAAAAGCTTGCAGCTGAATAAGCTGCAAGCTTGTTTTATTTGCGTTTCCGGCCAAGACCCATTGCATTCTCCATTTTTTTCAGCATTTTGTTTGCTGCACGGTTTGCCTTTTCAGCACCCTCATCTAAAATGCGGTCAAGCTCATCTGACTCAATGAGTTCATAATAGCGATCTTGAATTGGTTTTAACGCATCCACGACCACGTTCGCAAGATCTCCCTTAAATTCACCATAACCTTTACCTTCGTATTTTTGTTCAAGCTCTGCAATCGATACGTTCCCTAATACAGAATAAATCGTCAGCAAGTTGGCAATTCCAGGTTTGTTTTCTTTGTCATATTTGACGATCCCTTCTGAATCAGTCACAGCACTTTTGATTTTCTTTTCAAGCTGTTTTGGCTCATCTAATAAGGTAATGAAAGATTTTTGGTTCGGATCAGATTTGCTCATCTTTTTCGTTGGGTCTGTTAAAGACATAATCCGAGCGCCTTCTTTTGGAATTTTGACTTCAGGTACAGTAAAGATGTCGTTATACTTTCGGTTAAAGCGTTCAGCAAGCGTTCTCGTTAATTCAAGATGCTGCTTTTGATCTTCTCCTACAGGAACTAAGTCCGTACCGTATAACAAAATATCGCCAGCCATTAGTGGCGGATACGTTAATAGTCCTGAAACGACTGCTTCCTTACCAGCGGATTTGTCCTTAAATTGAGTCATTCTTTCTAATTCCCCAATATAAGCGACACATTGCAGCATCCATCCTGCCTGGGCGTGGGCAGGTACCTCTGATTGGATAAACAATGTTGCCTTCTCAGGATCAAGTCCCACTGCCAAATAAAGAGCGGCTAAGCTTCTAATATTTTGTCGAAGGGCTAAACGATCCTGACTCACCGTAATGGCATGCTGATCGACCACACAAAAGTAGCCGTTGTAATCATGCTGAAGATCGACAAATTGCTTCATCGCTCCAATGTAGTTCCCCAATGTCACAGAACCGCTAGGCTGAATGCCTGAGAAAATCGTCTTTTTTGTCATACTAAAACCTCTTTTCTTCAATATAAAAAGGCCCACCCATCACTTTTCAACAGAAAAGGGACGAATGAACCGTGGTACCACCCTTGTTATTTCAATACGAAATCACTCAAGACGTTGATATCGGAGACTGCTCCGTCTAAGCCTACTGACTCTGTCAAGTGTTCGGTTAGCTGCTCCAAAGCCCATTCCATACATGCCATTATCTGCTTGCACCAACCGCAGACTCTCTGTAAATGGTGAATATATGTACTCTTCTTTTTCATCGCAAAAATGTAATTTCATTCATTATAAATAAGCAAAAATCAAAAGTCAAAACTTACATATAATAAATCAAGAGCAATATTAACATTTCAATGAGTAAACTCAAACCTAATGTTCTTAAGGTTGAAAAGTTACTTTGAAAAGATGATGATAAATGTTTGTTTAAACTGTCATCAACATGGTCCTTTTGCTTATTTAAAGAATCAAAAACCTTTCGGAAGCTGTAAGATATTTGATCAAAAAATCCACTTTTTAAAGTGATGAACGATAACCACACTAGCAAAGTGCCAGAAGATAAATAAAATGTGATGTTAATCATGCTTAAGAAAGATATGTGCCCATAAAAGAGGAAGCTTAAAATGAAAACAAGGCCATTAGAACTAAGTAAAAGAATAAAAAATCTAATAACAATCACTCCTGCGCATTAAAACTTTACTGTACTAAAATAGCAATAAAAACGTTTAATTCAAGACTTTCACTATATAAGAAAAACGAAACAAGGAAAGAAGCTGTTGTTTTAATCAATTTCTTGATATCAGTTTACAATGAATCATGAAGATTGCCAATTGTATAGACAGGATTACTTCTGATTAGGTATTTGAGATCACGAAATCTCAGAAAAATAACCAAATTATTTCAATTTTTTAATAAAAATATTAAAAAACAGTGGAAATATGAAAATTTTCTTAAAAAAATGAATGCACAATTACTTATTTGCTAGTATAATAGTTCCTGTAGTTCATTTATGAAGGGGAGGTCAACAACTAGATGAAAAAGTCTAAATTTTCACTGCTTTTAGTTTTTTTATTGGTGCTGACTATTTTTGTATCTGCATGTTCAGGTAAACAAAGTAGCGACAAGGGCACTGCATCCAAAGATTCAAAACAAGAGGCTACAATTTTAGAATCACAGGAAATGCCTGCAATGGATACAATCCAAGCGAGTGATACAATCAGTTTTACGACTATGAATAACGTGTTTGAAGGTTTGTATCGTTTCAACGATAAAGAAGAATTAGTGCCTGGTATGGCTGATGGGGAACCAGTTGCTAACAAAGATAAAACAGTTTACAACATCAAAATTAAAGATGCAAAATGGTCTAATGGTGACCCAGTTAAAGCTCAAGACTTCGTATATGCATGGCAACGTGCTTTAGATCCAGAACAAAAGTCTGAGTATGGCCCATATATGATGGTTGGTAAAATTAAGAATGCTGATAAAGTTTACAACAAAAAAGCAAAGCCTGAGGAACTAGGAATTAAAGCTGTAAGCGATAAAGAACTGCAAATTACACTTGAAAAACCAATTCCTTACTTCCAATCTCTGCTTTCATTCCCAACATTCTATCCAGTGAATGAAAAATTCGTTAAAGAACAAGGTGACAAATATGCGAAGACTGCAAAGAACCTTGTATACAACGGACCATATGAACTTTCTTCTTGGGATGGACCACAAGCAACTACTTGGGAATACAAAAAGAATGAAGAATATTGGGACAAAAAGAACGTCTCTATGACAAAACTTACTTTTAAAGTATCTAAAGATCCACAAGCAGCTGTTAACGCATTTGAAGCGGGAGAAGCTGATATTACACCTAAATTATCAACACCTGCCATCATCTCTCAATACGAAGGTGATAAGCGGATGAAAAGATTACTAGAACCTACTGTGTTCTGGTTGAAAATGAACCAAGGAAATAAATCTTTAAAGAATGAAAACGTTCGTCGTGCAATTGCAACGGCAATTGATAAAGAAGCGTTTGTAAATGATGTATTGCAGAATGGTTCAGTTGCTGCATACTATCAAATTCCAAAAGATTTCGTACATGATGAAAGCGGAAAAGACTTCCGTGATGGAATGCCTAAATACTTAGAAACTAATAAAGATGAAGCGAAAAAGCTTTTTGAAAAAGGGTTGAAAGAATTAGGAACGTCTAAAGTAACGCTTAATTACTTAGGTGATGATTCTGAGACAGCTAAAACAATCGGTGCTTTCATTAAAGATCAGCTCGAGAAAACTTTACCTGGCTTAGATATCAATATTCAAAGTGTTCCTTTCGCTACTCGTATTGATCGTGATAAGAAAGAGGATTACGATCTTCAGATGGCTGGATGGGGTCCAGATTACCTTGATCCGATCACGTTCTCTGACTTGTTCATCACAGGTGGCGGAAACAACCACATGGGTTACTCAGATAAAAAATATGATCAGTTGTTAAAAGATGCATCTGGCAAATTAGCTGCTAAACCTGAAGAACGCTGGAAAGCTTTACAAGAAGCTGAAAAAGTATTATTACAAGATGACGCAGCACTTTCACCAATTTATCAGAGAGCAACTAACTATCTGATTAATAACAAAGTAAAAGGATTTGTCATTCACAAAGTTGGACCTGAATTCAGCTACAAATGGATGAAAATTGAAGGATAATTAACAATCTTATAGAAAAGAGAGTGTATTCTCTGAATATACTCTCTTTTTCACTGAGAGAAATATGTCGAAATATACAGAAAAGTCAGTTTTATCAGGAGGTGCAAGTATGCTGAAATACTTAATCAGACGGGTTGCCTACATGGTTGTTACCCTCTTCATCATTGTTTCAATCACTTTTTTCTTAATGAAACTTATTCCGGGTTCTCCTTTTGTTAATGCGCAAAAGTTATCAGAAGCTCAACAAGCTGTACTTAATGCAAAATATGGACTAGATCAGCCAATTCCTGTTCAATATTTTCATTACATGATTAATACATTCACTGGGGATTTAGGTGTTTCATTCCAATTCAACAATACCTCCGTAACAGAACTTCTTTCATATCGAGTAGGACCATCTGCTGTCCTAGGCCTTCAAGCGATTATTTTAGGAACGATTGTTGGTATCTTTTTGGGAGTAGTTGGAGCTTTAAGACAGAACACATGGGTGGATTACTCTGCTACTTTCTTGGCAGTTATCGGTAAATCAATTCCGAGTTTTGTATTCGCTGGATTACTTCAGTACTATATTGCGGTGAAATTGGGGTTATTACCAACTCAATTTTGGAATGGGTTTGAATATACAATTTTACCTACTATAGCGTTAGCAATGTTCCCTATCTCCATTTGTGCTCGTTTTATGAGAACAGAAATGGTTGAAGTACTTGAGACAGATTACATTTTACTTGCAAAAGCAAAAGGAGCAGGCTATTTTGAGATCGCATTTAAACATGCAATGAGAAATGCTTTAATACCTGTTGTCACAGTACTTGGTCCATTGACTGTTAGTTTAATGACGGGATCACTAGTAATAGAAAAAATCTTCTCAATTCCTGGAATTGGTGAGCAGTTTGTTAAAGCCATTACAGTAAACGACTACCCAGTTATCATGGGTACAACTATCTTATTTGCCGTTCTTTTTGTAGTGGTTGTATTTATTGTCGATATTCTATATGGAATTATCGATCCTAGAATTCGTGTAGCGGGAGGTAACAAATAATGAAACAGCAAGAAGAAAATATTGATAAAAGTCTGTTTGAACCCGCTGGTGTTGATACATTATCTGCTGAAAAAATTGAAAAACCAAGTCTAAATTATTGGCAAGACGCATGGCTTAGAATTAAAAAGAATAAAGCCGCTGTTGTTAGTATGGTGATTTTATTTTTAATTGTATTCATGGCGCTCGTCGGACCATTAATTAGTGGCAAAGACTTTAGTACTCAAACAACGTCTGAAGCGAACTTACCGCCGCGAATCCAAGGGTTAGAGCATGTTAGTTTCTTACCTTTTACTGGTGAAAGAACACTAAAAAATGGTGATGTGGTCAATCCATATGAACAAAAAGGGATTGAACATTACTACTGGTTCGGTACCGATAATCTTGGGAGAGATCTATTTACACGTGTGTGGAAAGGAACTCAAATCTCACTGCTTATTGCTGTTGTTGCAGCTGTGATCGATTTAATTATTGGTGTTGCCTACGGCGCTATTTCTGGTTATTTCGGTGGGAAAATTGATAATGCGATGCAGCGGATTTTGGAAGTTCTAATGGGGATTCCAAACTTAATCGTTGTCATATTAATGATTCTCGTCTTAAAACCAGGGATTATTCCAATTATTATTGCACTAAGTATTACCGGGTGGATCAGTATGGCTAGGGTCGTGCGTGCTCAAGTCATGAAGCTGAAAGAACAGGAATATGTACTAGCCGCTAGAACTTTGGGATTAAGTAACTTTAAAATTATCTTTAAGCACATGTTGCCAAACTTAACAGGTGTGATGATTATTAATACAATGTTCACTATTCCTAGTGCGATCTTTTTTGAAGCTTTCTTAAGTTTTATTGGATTAGGTCTGCAAGAGCCGCAAGCTTCACTAGGGACATTAATTGAAGATGGGTTTAAATCAATGATCGCTTTCCCATATCAGATGGTTTATCCAGCAATTATCATTAGTGTTATCATGATCGTCTTTAACCTTGTTGCCGACGGTGTGAGAGATGCACTTGATCCAAAAATGAAAGATTAGTACGGGGCGGTGATGTTGATGAATAAACAAGAAACGATTTTAAAAGTAAATGACTTAAATATTTCATTCCACACATTTGCTGGCGAAGTTAAGGCAATTCGAGGTGTGAATTTTGAATTGAAAAAAGGTGAGACGCTTGCCATTGTTGGAGAATCAGGCTCTGGTAAATCGGTAACTTCTAAATCAATCATGGGTCTGCTTCCTAAATCTAACTCCGAAGTGAAAAAAGGAGAGATTTTGTTTCAAGGTAAAAACCTAACAAAACTTTCTGACAAACAGATGCAGAAAATAAGAGGGAAAGATATCGCCATGGTCTTTCAAGATCCAATGACATCTTTGAATCCGACTATGACAATTGGCAAGCAAATTATAGAACCCATCTTAAAACATCAAAATGCAAGTAAAGAAGAAGCTAAAAAAAGAGCACTTGAGCTTTTGAGTCTTGTAGGTATTCCGAAACCGGAACAGAGGTTCAAGCAATACCCTCATCAATTTTCTGGTGGGATGCGACAAAGGGTTGTCGTTGCAATAGCTCTTGCTTGTAATCCGAAAATTTTAATTGCAGATGAGCCAACTACTGCTTTAGATGTAACCATTCAAGCCCAAATCTTAGAACTGATGAAAGATCTTCAAAAGAAAATTGAAACATCTATCATCTTTATCACACATGATTTAGGGGTCGTTGCGAATGTAGCAGATCGTGTAGCGGTTATGTATGGTGGTCAAATTGTTGAAATTGGCACCGTAGATGAGATCTTCTATAACCCAAAACATCCATATACTTGGGGATTACTGAGCTCTATGCCAAGTCTTGATGCAAAAGAGGAGAAATTGTTTGCAATTCCAGGCACGCCGCCTGATTTGCTGAATCCTCCAAAAGGAGACCCGTTTGCGGCTAGAAATCAATTTGCAATGAAAATTGATTTTGAACAGCAGCCGCCTTTATATCAAGTATCAGAAACTCATTTTGCAGCTACATGGCTTTTACATCCTAACGCACCAAAAGTAGAACCTCCTGAATCAATTAAGCAAAGAATGCGACAATTTAATGCGCAAAAAGGGGGGGATCACATTGAGTGAAAAAGATGTTATTTTACAAGTGAAAAATCTTAAGCAATATTTTAATGTGGGTAAACCTAATGAAGTAAAAGCTGTTGATGATGTCAGCTTTGACATTTATAGAGGTGAAACATTGGGTCTTGTAGGTGAATCTGGTTGCGGGAAATCCACTACTGGGAGAACCATCATTCGTCTATATAATGCAACAGGTGGCGAAGTTATTTTTAACGGGCAGAATGTGCATGATAAAAAATCAACAACAGATCTTAAACAATTTAACCGAAAAATGCAAATGATCTTTCAGGACCCATATGCCTCCCTCAATCCAAGAATGAAAGTTGTGGATATTATTGCAGAGGGTATCGATATTCATGGTCTTGCAAAATCAGCACAAGCACGTAAAGACCGTGTGTATCAATTGCTTGAAACGGTTGGTTTGAATAAAGAGCATGCGAATAGATACCCGCATGAATTTTCGGGCGGTCAAAGGCAGCGTATTGGGATTGCTCGTGCGTTAGCTGTTGAGCCGGATTTCATCATTGCCGATGAGCCAATCTCTGCACTAGATGTGTCGATCCAAGCGCAGGTCGTCAACTTAATGAAAGAACTGCAAGAAGAAAAGGGCTTAACGTATTTATTCATTGCCCATGACCTTTCCATGGTGAAATATATCAGCGATCGTATCGGTGTGATGTATTTTGGGAAATTGGTTGAGCTGGCACCAGCGAATGAATTATATGAAAACCCGCTTCATCCATATACAAAATCATTACTATCTGCGATTCCACTTCCAGATCCTGATTATGAGCGTAACCGCAAACGGATTAAATACGATCCATCTGTTCATAAAGGAACAAATACGGAATTTCGTGAAGTGAAGCCAGGTCACTTTGTCAGCTGTACTGAGGAAGAATTCAAAGAGATCAAAGCAAAACAATAAGAACAGAGAAGAAGCACTGCGATATCAGTGCTTCTTTTTTTATTTTACAAAAAAACAAGTTGATGGTAATTTTTATATAAAATGAGTAAACCAGGAGGAAATCAAATGTTGTTATGGAAGACGTTTCGCTATTCATGTCTTCACTTTTTTATCGTCACGATGCTTTTTTCATTATCTTTTTTAACGGAACCAAATGGAGGAAAGTGGATGATCGCATTTTTAGTGCTCATTTGCATCATTTCGTTTTCAGTTGAATTTGCTCTGTATCGGCGCACGAATAAACAGAAGGAAGAAGTCCGGCGTATGAAGTACCTTTATTTCATCATGTTTCAGATTGCCATGACACTTCTTTTGTTTGCTTGCTTTCAAATGCTCATGAATCGTTCGATATAAAACTTTTTTGCTTTCTCTTGAAAAAAAGTGAAACCACCAATGGCATTGCTGCGTCTTACTAGTACAGGCGTTTAAATAGCAGGAAATCGGGAATAGATAAGGAAGTGGTTCTTAACTACATCATAAGGAGCGGATCCATGAATTGGTATGAAAAGCTCAGTGAATACTTCCCGATAGAAGAAATGAAGTCAAAAGAGCATATGGAAGCTTTATTAAAGGAAAGAAGTGATATTTATCATAAAGAAGAAGGGCCTCATCATGTGATGATGTACGCTGAATTTGATTCTTTCATCTTTATTGATTATTTATTTGTTTCCAAGGATGCAAGAGGTGAAGGCCTCGGCTCAAAGCTCATTCATAAGCTGAAGGAAAAAAGAAAACCGATCTTGCTTGAGGTCGAGCCTGTAGATGAAGATGATGCAGATACTGCAAAACGCCTAAAGTTTTATCAGAGAGAGCACTTCAAGCATGCTGAATCAATTGGTTATAAACGCAGGTCACTTGCAACGAATGAAGTGAACCGCATGGAAATTCTTTATTGGTCGCCTCGTACAGATAATGAGGAAGAAATGATGGAGGCCATGAGAAAGACGTACGAAGGAATCCATACGTATAAAGACGAAGAATGGTATGGACAATCGTATGAGGATGTTGATGATGTGCTGAAGCTCGTTGAAAATAGAAAACAAAAAAATATTTTCGATCATCTCGACTAAATGAGAATGTTCAGACTTCAAACATCTGCACAAAAAGAATGAAATTGTCTAGTTTTTGTCACAAAAATTGCAAGAAAATCTGTTCACACTTACTTTTTTATAGTATAATCACTATAAAGATTACTTATTTAGAACAATTTTAATTTAAGAATACAGATCAATATTCATTCTACAAATTGAGGAGTGAAGATTTATGGTAACATTATACACATCACCAAGCTGTACATCATGTAGAAAAGCAAGAGCGTGGTTAGAAGAGCACAATATTCCATATCAAGAGAGAAATATCTTTTCTGAGCCTCTTTCAATCGATGAAATCAAAGAGATTCTTCGTATGACGGAAGATGGTACAGATGAAATTATCTCAACACGTTCTAAAGTATTCCAAAAACTAAATGTAAATGTTGAGACAATGCCGCTTCAACAATTGTATAAACTAATCAATGAGCATCCTGGTCTTCTAAGACGTCCAATTATTTTGGATGAAAAAAGACTGCAAGTTGGGTACAACGAAGATGAAATTAGACGTTTCCTTCCTAGAACGGTTCGTACATTCCAACTTCGAGAAGCTCAGCGACTTGCTAACTAATAGACAACACGAAAAGCTGCCGATCATTTGGCAGCTTTTTTTATTTATTTTCAGCCGTTTGTTCGTAAAAGAGACTGGCTAAAATAACGGTTGCGACGGTTAAAAAAGGAAGCAACAATTCAAGTGTTGTATGCTGCGCCATAAATTCATTCAGTTTTACATCACGGACAATCATTTCTCCGCCAGTAAAAGCTAAAAGTGCACTCCCTCCGTATAAAAGAATCGGAAACTTGGTTAGTGCTGCATGAATCAGCTTACTCCCCCAGATAATAATCGGGACTGAAATCATTAAGCCAAAGGCAGTGAGCACCATGTTCCCTTTAGCTGCCCCTGCAACAGCGATCACATTATCAAGTGACATAAAAAGATCTGCAATCACGATGGTCTGAACAGCACGCCAAAGGGAGCCGCTGCTTTTAATCCGAATGGATTCTTTCTTTTGTTCGATTAACAAATTGTATCCGATATAAAGGAGAAAGAGACCGCCGATAAATTGCAAATAGGGGATGGTCAATAAATAAACGGCAGCACCAGTCATGGTGATTCTCATCAGCACTGCCAAAAGTGTGCCGATCCATATGGCTTTGTTTCGTTTTTCATTTGATAAGCTTCGACTGGCCATTGCAATGATTAATGCATTATCTCCGCCTAATATGAGGTCTATGCCAATAATCATCAGTAAGGATACGATCCACTCTGTTTCCATCCAGTTCACCTCATTTCACTAAAATAGCTCGTACAACCAATATATGAAGACAATTCAAATATATGTTTCTGCAAGTTTTCTCTGCAAAAAATGCGTTTTTATTTCTTTTATTCATGTTTTATCATAAAATAGACAGTACACAGCAATACCTCATTTCTTTAAATGGTTAACATGTAGACGGAACGGGTAAAGTGTAGTAAAGTACTATTAATTGGGAGCTTGTATGTCCCTTCAACATCTTATATAGAAGGGAAGGTTGGCAAAATGGAAATCGAGAGAATAAATGAACATACAGTCAAATTTTATATTTCCTACGGTGATATTGAAGATCGCGGTTTTGACCGTGAAGAGATTTGGTATAATCGTGAGCGCAGTGAAGAGCTGTTCTGGGAAGTGATGGACGAAGTGCACGAAGAAGAAGAATTTGCAGTAGAGGGACCACTTTGGATTCAAGTACAGGCACTTGATAAAGGTCTTGAAATTGTCGTGACAAAAGCCCAACTTTCTAAAGATGGACAAAAGCTCGAATTGCCGATTCCAGAAGATAAAAAAGATCAAACAGATGAAGAAAGTTTAGATGCTCTGCTTGATGATTTTCATAAAGAAGAGCAAGATCAAGAAGATCATAATGAGAAGGACAAAAAACTTCAACTTCAGTTCGTTTTGAAAATGGATGATTTTGAAGATTTGATTGCACTTTCTCAATTAAATATGCAGGATTTTACGACAAGTTTATATTCGTTTGAAAACCGTTATTATCTATATGTTGACTTCCACGAGGATTTGTCAGATGAGCAGGTGGAGAATAAGCTTAGTATTCTGCTTGAATATGCTCATGAATCAGTGGTCAGCATCTACAGACTGCAAGAATACGGTCAGCTGATTGTCAAAGAGAATGCGCTTGAAACGATTCAACAGCACTTCTCGTAACAACCAAAAGTCGATTTCTATAGAGGAATCGACTTTTTTATCTGAATGAAAAAGTAAATAAAGTGATCGGCAAGGAGAAAATGAAATGAGAAATGTAGTCAAAGTTCTATTTTTTCTTATCATTACGATAGGTGCTTATTTGATTATCCAAATTTTTGCCGGTGATCTAGCGGTAAGTGTATTAAGTTCCGTCAGTGTTCTATTCACTTTATCGATTATCTTCATCGGGTTTGTCATTTTCTTAGAAAACAGAAACCCCTCTCAAACGATTACGTGGCTTGTGCTGCTTGGGAGCTTTCCGCTTTTCGGGTTTTTGTTTTATATTTTCTTTGGACGCAATATTAAAAAGCGCAGACTTTTTGAAAAGAAAGCGGTACTAGACGAACAGCTTGTCCAGGAAGATGAACGTATCCACAGAGAGGCGATTGAAAAAATGACTCATATGGGTGACCATCAGCAGCTCTTATTTAAACTGGCCCACAGACTTGGACATACCCCTATTACGTATCGCACATCCTCTAAAGTTCTGACCAATGGAGAAGAAACGTTCTCTCATATTTTTGAAGAGATCAAAAAAGCAACACATCACATTCACCTAGAATATTATATTCTCCGTCATGATGATCTGGGACAAGAATTAAAGGACATTTTAATCGAGAAAGCAAAAAGTGGTGTGATTGTCCGCTTTTTATATGATGATGTAGGCAGCCTAAAACTTTCCCGTCAATATATTGCTGACTTAGAAAAGGCTGGCGTGCAGATCGTTCCGTTTTTACCAGTGAGACTGCCCTTATTAAATAATAAAATCAATTTCCGAAATCACCGGAAAATCGTGGTGATTGATGGAGAAGTAGGATTTGTCGGCGGACTTAACATTGGGGACGAATATATGGGGAGAAGCAGACAATATGGATTTTGGCGTGATACGCACCTGATGATTAAAGGTGAGGCCGTTCGTGATTTGCAGCAGATTTTTATGCAGGATTGGTATTACATGACCAATGAAAGGTGCTCGGGTGTGGATTATTTTAAAGATTTCAGCCATATGGAGAGTAGAGCAGAAGGCGTACAAATGATTGCGGGTGGTCCTGATAAACAGTGGGAAGTCATTAAAAATCTCTTTTTCTCCATGATTATCTCAGCCAAAAAATCAATTTGGATTGCTTCACCTTATTTTGTACCTGATGATGATATTTTGTCCGCACTGAAAATTGCTGCTTTGAGCGGAGTCGATGTACGAATCATTGCACCGAAAAATCCAGATAAACGCATTGTATTTCATGCGTCCCGTTCATACTTCCCCGAACTTTTAGAAGCAGGTGCGAAGGTATACGAATATGATCAAGGCTTTATGCATAGTAAGTTTATCATTGTGGATAGTGAGCTAGCATCAATTGGTACAGCAAATATGGATATGAGAAGTTTTCATCTGAACTTTGAAGTGAATGCTTTCCTCTATAAAACAAAAAGTACAGAGAAGCTGGTCAACGACTTCTTAGGTGATTTAGAGCAGTCGCATGAAATTGTTCCAGAAGAATTTGCGAAGAGACCTTTGAGGGTGAGGCTGTTTGAATCAACAGCAAGATTATTATCACCTCTTTTATAAAAATTGTATTTTCCCCCTTTTCTAAAAGGGGGATTTTTTATTTTAATAAGGGAAAGTAGGTTAAAATCGCGTTTTGATACGATAAAAGTTCATTTTCGATATTCGCTTCCTGATGAGAGAAAAAGCTATAATACGGTCATCAAAGAGCAAGGGGTGAAATATATGAATGCAGCGATCATGGAGAATGGCAAGCTGATTCGCATCACACAACATCTGACTAAAAGGCGGCTAGAGCATGTAAGAGCTACATGCAAATTTTACTGTCCTGAATGTAGGCAGGAGGTTCTATTAAAGCTAGGTGAGCATCGTGTCCATCATTTTGCACATAAACAGCTCTCGGCATGTCCATTAGCGTCCACCGGTGAAACAGCTTATCATCAGGCAGGGAAGATTGCTCTTAATGATTGGCTCACGCAGCTTGGATATGAGCCGTTACTAGAGAAATATGTTTCAAACATTCAGCAGCGCCCTGATGTGACCGTCGGTATAGAAAATAAAAGCTATGCCATTGAATTTCAATGCGCAAATATTTCGTGGAAAGAGCTGCATAAACGAACGGAAGGTCTCCGTGCTGCGGGGCTCTATCCTATATGGATCATAGGGGCGAATCGTTTAAAACGAATGGCTGGCCAGCTCTTTTCATTCTCCTCCATTCATTGGGGAATTTTAAGGCAGTCAAAGAATAGGAGACTCATTTTTTATTGTCCGATCCAAAATAGATTTATCCACCTGGATCAACTTCTCGTGTTTCAGCCAACGAAAATATGTGCTTCAATGACCGTTAGACCGCCTTCAGCTTATCGCCAACTACCAGCACTCTTATCTGTTTCCTCGAGCAATCATCAATTGTATAAAGAGTGGCTCAAGTGTATTCGGCAATTTAGGGAGCGGCCACCCCGCATTTTAGCAAATGAAAGCAAGCGTTTAAGAACCATTTTTTATGAGCATCATCAAACAGCATGGCCATTTCTACCGACAGAATTATTTATCCCCCTGACAGAAGCATATATCTTTTCAAGCCCTGTTTATGTGTGGCAAGGATGTCTTTATGATTGGATGGTTCGAACGGGAAAAGAACAAGTGACCATTCATCTTCTTTTAAAAGAAATTGAGCGATGTGTCCAGAATAAAGAAGTGAAGCTCCGATATACCAATGTCACAATAGAAGAAATCAAAGAGGTGATCATTTCATATGTACGGGCGCTTGTGAAACTAGGGTTTTTATACATGACGAAAGAGGGTAATTATCAAGTAACGTCGAATCAAAAGCCTATACGAACAGCAGATGAAGCGATAAAACGAGATGCTTTCTTATTTCATTAGCATGTTTCATGCCCACTTTGATCATGATAAGAAAAAGGTGGTGCTGCTATTGAATAGAAAGAAACGCTTTTTTCTCATTTTTTTAGTTTGTTTGGTATTTATTTCTGCATATGATTTGACAAACATAGTTCAAAACAAAGAAGATAAATACAACACCAATTTCTTTCACTTTCCGAAAGGTTGGTTCAACACAACTCATGCAAGGGGGATTCATATGACTTCACAAAATAACAACAATCATTTACCAGACAGAAGCGAAGTAAAAGAAGAAAACAAATGGCGCCTTGAAGATATTTTTGAAAGTGTCGATTCTTGGAATAAGGAATTCGAAGCTGTAAAAAAAGAAATTCCGAAGCTCGCCCAATTTAAAGGCAAGCTGGCCCATTCTGCTGATGTCTTGTATGAAGCCCTAACATTTCAGGATCAACTTTCTGAAAAGCTTGGCAAGCTTTATACATATGCGCATATGAAATATGATGAAGATACAACAAATTCATCATTTCAGGCTTTAAATGATAAAGCATCCAATTTATTTACACAGCTGTCTAGTACATCTGCCTATATTGTTCCGGAGATTTTATCTATTCAAGAAGATAAGCTGCAGCAATTTATTTTGGAAAAAGAAGAATTAAAACTTTATTCTCACGCTCTCGAAGAAATTAACAAAGAGCGTCCGCATATTTTAAGTGAGGAGCAAGAAGCTTTATTAGCTGAAGCCTCTGAACCTTTATCAACATCATCCACTACGTTTAGTATGTTTAATAATGCAGATATTTCGTTCCCTTCTGTTAAGGATGAAAATGGAGAAGAAAAGAAAATTACTCATGGCAACTTCATTACTTTTTTAAACAGTGATGATCGTGAAGTGAGAAAGAATGCTTTTAAAGCCGTTTATAAAACGTATGATCAATATAAGAATACTTTGGCGTCTACACTCAGCGGCTCGATTAAAAAGGATAATTTTTATGCGAAAGTACGTCAATACAAATCGGCAAGAGAAGCAGCGCTATCACGCAACAGTATTCCTGAAGAAGTGTATGACAATCTAATTGATACAGTTCATCAATATTTACCCTTATTACACCGCTACATTGAATTGCGTAAAAAGGTATTAAAGCTTGATGAAGTGCACAATTATGACTTGTATACACCATTAGTAAAAGATGCTGGCATGAAGCTGACCTATGACGAAGCAAAGGATTATATGCTGAAAGGGTTAGCGCCATTAGGAGAAGAATATGTTTCGGTATTAAAAGAGGGACTCGAAAATCGCTGGGTAGATGTTTATGAGAATAAAGGGAAACGAAGCGGCGCGTATTCTTCTGGAAGCTATGGTACGAATCCTTATATCTTAATGAACTGGCAAAATAATATTGATAATTTATTTACGCTGGCTCATGAATTTGGTCACTCTGTTCATAGCTACTATACAAGAAAGCATCAGCCATATCCGTACGGAAACTACAGCATTTTTGTAGCGGAAGTAGCTTCTACAACAAATGAAGCATTACTAGGCGAATACTTACTCAATCATTTAGAGGACAAAAAGCAGCGCTTGTATGTGCTCAATCACTTGTTAGAAGGATTTAGAGGGACGGTATTCAGACAAACGATGTTTGCAGAGTTCGAGCACCTGATTCATGTGAAAGCGCAAGAAGGGGAGGCATTAACGCCAGAGTTTATGACGAACCTGTATTACGACCTGAATAAGAAGTATTTTGGCGACGGTATGGTTGTGGATAAGGAAATCGGATTAGAATGGACGCGAATTCCGCATTTCTATTACAACTATTATGTGTATCAATATGCGACAGGCTATAGTGCGGCTCAGGCATTAAGTAAACAAATTTTAGAAGAAGGGAAACCTGCAGTGGAGCGCTATACAGACTTCCTTAAAGCAGGAAGCTCTGACTATCCAATCAACGTGCTGAAAAAAGCTGGTGTAGATATGGCATCAAAAGAACCAATTGAGGCAGCATGTCAATTGTTTGAAGAAAAATTAAAGGAAATGGAAGAGCTCATCTCAAAGACTAGTGAGTAACGAGAAGACTTCTGTCAGATGTGTGAGTGCAAACTCACCTTTTGGCAGGAGTTTTTTCTTGAAATAAAAAAGACCAGATTGTTGACAAAGGGCTAAAATGAACTTGATTTTAGCCCTTTGACTTCTTTTTAGCGTGATAGAAAACCTTTGCACGCAGGACTGACACCGAATGCGAGGGTTTGCCTACACGCTAGACCTCGTCTATATGAACGAGGTTTGTACATTCAATGATTACGCTTTAAAACCTTTGAAGGTTTTTCGGTGATTCATTCGATAGAGTGTAAAGAGAATGGAAGCGAATAGGAGTGGAGATGTCAGGTATAGAGGCAGCATCTTCATTAAGCCTAATATATTTAAACAGAAACATAAGCCAATGGCAACAAGTCCAATGGTTGTGCTGCGCATGCAGATCCCCCCATTTTTTTGTTACTTTCACTATATGAAAGTGACAGTCCTCTTATGTTTTGTGACAAAAATATGAACATATAGTATATCGGTTGTCATAAGTCGACAAAATTTGATATACTACAGATGTGAAATTAATCACATACAAACATTACCCCTTTGTTTGACCGTGAAAAATTTCTCCCATCCCCTTTGTTGTCGTTAAGACATAGTGAAACCGCGCTTATCCCGGCGCGGTTTCTTCGTACTTATAAATAGAACAAGTGTTCTTTTGGGGGTGAAGAAAAAAACATGGGTCAGCACCCATGTTCATTCTCACAGCGGTAGACATCAAGATCTGAATGATTGTCTCCTTCTGTATAACGCCAAAACATTTCTTGATGTACTTGTACACGTTCTACCTTTTTAGCGAATGCGAGCTTTTTCATCTCGCGTTCAACTTCTTCAAGTGTCAGGTCATATACAACGGCAATTTCTTTTGCTGATGCAAATTGAAAGTAAGCGATAAACCATTCAATTGGCGGTCGTTCTGAAGGTGTTGGTTTTTCGCCAATCATTTCAAAGAGAATTTCCTCGTAAATATCATAAGAATATGCACCTGAAATCTTTAATCCTTCTTCACCATTGATCGTATTAAAAAAGGCGAAAGTGGGAAGCTCAGACACATCCATTTCAGCTGCGATTTTCATATCACATTGGAGCGCTTTGACAGCACTTTGAGAATGGATATCTCGCTGGAACTCTTCAATGTCCAGTCCAGCCGTTTTTGCATTTTCTAGCAAGACTTGTTCACTGGTGACGTCCTGCTGATGGCAAAAAAGCGATTCTTGAATGAGTCGTAAAAATTTCATTCCGCATTTTCTGCCCTGAAGTTCAGCTGCTTTTAATGCAAGAGAGGCGAGATAAGGTGATGTCACAATTTGTTCAGACAGCATTTGTTCTTTTTTGGTCTGAGTTTTCGTGGCAAATTTCCCCCACGCTTCGGTTAGTAAATGTTTTTTTCGTTTCCGGTTCAAAGCATTAATACTAGAACTTGTAACCGTTCGTAAAGTGAAGAAACGGCCATATTTCATTTTCAACTTTTTAATTGATGGCTCTAATAACCAGCAGTCCGGGCTGAGAGGATCAATGAATACATAGATTTCAATCGGCTTTTGAGGATGTCCGTGACAATGTGAGAAATATTGCTCATGCGGATTGCAGCTCAAGATCGTCCGTCCTTTTCAGGTATTTGGTTGACCATGTGACGAGCCGTCAAAGACAGCCGCTCAAATAAAAAGTCACGAATATCGCCGGTTAGTCCTACTTGATCCATTGCATCCTCCATACATTCAAGCCATGCGTCCGCCCGCTCCTCAGTAATCGGAAAAGGGAGATGTCTCGCCCGTAGCATTGGGTGACCATGCTCCTCAGTATAAAGCGGCGGTCCGCCTAAATATTGAGTTAAGAACTGTTTTTGTTTTCTTGCTGTTTCTTTTAAGTCATCCGGGAAAATAGGATGAAGCAAAGGATGACACTTTACATTTTCATAAAAAGTATCAACAAGTTGCGATAGAAGTTCCTCTCCAACCGCTTCGTAAGGTGCGTTAAACGATTGTACCATGTTGACTACTCCTTTAACTCGTAGCTAATAGGATGGCTCACCCTATTGCGAATTTCATGTATTTCAAAAGTGATATTCAGTTTGTTCTATTTTATTGTTTCTATTCTTGTATACTTATTTTAACAACCTCTACTCAATTCCACAAACAAACCGCTTTGGTCCTTTGGGAATAGTGAGGGAGACAGGTTCCGTGTTCAATTGACCATATCATAACACATTCAGTCAAAAAAGGGTGAAAAGCGACATACAAAAAACCGAAGAGGTTATTCTCTTCGGTTTAGGCGAAATATTGAGCTGTGATTTTCTTTACATAATTTTGTGTTTCTTTAAATGGAGGAATGCCTCCGTACTTATCTACATTCCCTGAGCCTGCGTTATAAGCGGCTAAGGCGAGTGAGACATTTCCATTATATTTTTGAAGCATTTGTTTTAAATACTTCGTTCCGCCTTCAATGTTTTGGGCTGCATCAAAGGCATTGTTCACGCCAAGTGATTTAGCAGTAGACGGCATTAGCTGCATCAGTCCAAGTGCACCTGCATGGCTGACAGCATTCGTGCGATAACCGGATTCTTGCTTGATCACTGCATGGATCAGTTTTTCTGGAACTCCGTGTTTTTGAGCCATTTGTGAGACGATTTGATTAATCTCTTTTGATGAAGGGCCTGAAACAGCTTTTTGAAGGGGCGGTGTGTAGCTGTTATTTAAGACGTTTCCAATACCATTTGCGGTATTCAATTGGCTGTCATTTGCATAAAGAGACTGAGATTGAAGCTGTTCACTGCCCGCTATCGCAGATAAATATGGATTCATGCGTGCATATTGCGTGTTCGGAGACGTTGATGGGTCCGATCCCATGAAAGCAGAAATGGAAAGCGGGAGACGAGATAATTCTGATCCGCCTAAAAAATCTTGCAACAGCGACTGGAATGAAGTCTCAGCGCTTGATTCTTGTCCAGCTGTGAGTTGTGTTTGTCCATTATCAGATTGTAACGTTTTGAGTGCTTGAAGCTGTATAAAGGATTGAAGTTGATTGACGTTCATCATGTTCCTCCTTCAAGGAATTCATCTATTCTTTTGTTTTCATTTTTTCTTCATAAAAACGTACGACTTTGTTTTTCGTGTGTCTTGGTGGGATCTGAAATTGCTGAAGCAATGCTGTGAAAGCAGCTTGTCCAATGTCTAAATCACTCACTTCAAATTCAAGTTCATAGTCCTCTACTGTTAAATATCGGCTGTGATCCAAAACAATTAAGCCTTCTTTGATCATTTTTTCTGCTCTTGACGTTTCCAGTGAACCAAAATACACGATTTGATCCTTTTGAATGTGAAGGTGTACTAACCTGTCTGCCACTTCACCTTCTGGCAGTTGGAAATGTTCAAGACTAGCGGGAGGATCGATCGTTTGGTGGGTTTCCAAAAGGCCGATCTCATGCGGTTCCTTTAATGTGAGGACCCACTGCCCACCTTTTTCTCTCATTCGTAATGCAGCGAATTTGGATTTTATATCAAATTGAGGTGTATCAAAATAATAGTTGGTTTGAGTGAGGAAGTCCTCGTCCTTTAATTGAAAATATTCTTTTAGCTGTTCAAATTCTTCTTTCATTAATAATTGTTTTAGTTCTATCTCAATTTCCTGTGCCATTTTGACATCAACCTTTCATTTAGAGGAAATATGATTATTGTACATGAAAAGCTTCTTTTTTTCTTATTTATTCCTTAAAAAGAGACGTATATAGATGCTAAATGAGGCAAAATGAACAACGAAATGGAGAAATCAAATTTTCTCAAAAAGTTCGGTTTATCAATATTGAACTTGATATGATAAAATAAAGCTGTACTTTGTTGTAAAGGAGATCATGATGCAAAACAGAATTGAAATCACAGAAGCAACTTTAAAAGAAGACAGGCTGATCTTGACGGTCCAGTCAGATGAGCAAATTCAAAAAGCAAAAGCATCAGGACAAATGCTTGTTGATTCTGATCACTTTGCGTTCGTTTACATACTTGAGACTGAGGAGTCTTTTACGTATCTTATTTTAGGAGAACATACATGGGCTCCATTAAAAGAAGCAATGAATCGTGAAATCCCTGTCTATTTGGCGGCGGAAGAGCAAACGCTAGAACTCATTCAACTTCATCAGGAATTAAACTATTTAATCGACAATATTAAAGACAATGCCAATTACGGAGATATGGAAGAGAAAGTGAAGAGCACATTCCTCTGAAATAATTAGGTATTTGGAATTGGGGGAAGTTTCATGGACAAAAAACAATGGGATCAATTCCTCGCACCATATAAGCAAGCAGTCGAAGAATTAAAAGTGAAACTAAAAGGCATTCGAAAACTGTATGAATTTGAGGATGACCATTCACCAGTAGAATTTGTCACTGGCCGAGTGAAACCCGTTGCCAGCATATTGGAAAAGGCAAAGCGTAAAAACATCCCGATGCATGAGATTGAAACGATGCAGGATATTGCAGGGCTTCGCATTATGTGCCAATTTGTAGAAGATATACAAGTCGTCAAGAAAATGCTTCAGTCACGAAAAGATTTCGTGGTTGTAGATAAACGCGACTATATTGCAGAACATAAAGAAAGCGGATACCGCTCGTACCACCTTGTTGTGTTATATCCGCTGCAAACGATCAATGGAGAGAAGCAGCTCCTCGTCGAAATCCAAATCCGTACATTAGCCATGAACTTTTGGGCGACCATCGAGCATTCTCTGAATTATAAATATAGCGGGAATATCCCGGAGAAGGTCAAGCAGCGCCTTCAAAGAGCTTCTGAGGCAGCATCTCTTCTTGATGATGAGATGTCTGAAATCAGAGGGGAAATTCAAGAGGCACAAGTGGCATTTTCCCGGAAAAAGAAAAACGATAGCTGAGCCTAAGCTTGATCAAATATGATGCTGCTTTCTCGTCGCAGCAAGGTGGAAAAGGAGAAGAATTCATGAAATTTGCAGTTTCTTCGAAAGGGAATTCTGTATCTGACACACTCAAAAATAAAATACAGACCTACTTATTGGATTTTGGAATGGAATTAAATGAAGAGGAACCCGATCTCGTCATTACAGTTGGCGGAGACGGAACCCTTTTATACGCTTTTCACCGGTATAGCAACCGTCTGAACGAAACCGCTTTTGTCGGCGTACATACAGGCCATCTTGGTTTTTATGCGGACTGGGTACCGAGTGAAATAGAAAAGCTTGTGTTAGCCATTGCCAAAACGCCTTATCATATTGTGGAATATCCGATTCTTGAAGTCATCGTCAGGTACAACGATGGCGGCCGGGAAGAAAAATATTTAGCAATGAATGAATGTACGATTAAAAGTATGGAAGGTACACTTGTGGCAGATGTTGAGATTAGGGGTCAGCTTTTTGAAACATTCAGAGGAGATGGTCTTTGTTTGTCTACACCATCTGGCAGTACAGCCTATAATAAGGCACTTGGCGGGGCTATTATTCACCCATCCATTAGGGCGATCCAGCTGGCAGAAATGGCTTCAATCAACAACAGAGTGTTTAGAACGGTCGGTTCGCCGCTCATTTTGCCGGACCACCATACGTGTGTGATCAAACCGATTAATGATGTGGATTTTCAGGTGACGATAGATCATTTGTCGCTGCTGCATAAAGATGTGAAATCCATTCAATGCCGAGTGGCAGACGAGAATGTCCGGTTTGCCCGATTTAGACCATTTCCATTTTGGAAAAGGGTGCAAGATTCCTTTATCGGCAAAGGAGAATAAGAAAGAGGTTGTTCTCGCTGGAATACTTTAAGATAAACAAAACCATATCAGCCAAAGAAGAAGGCAGGCTGTTGAAGGACTACTTAATCGATCTTGGCATTTCAAAACGAATGCTGACAGATATTAAATTTGATGGCGGTGACCTTCTGATTAATGGAGAGCATGTGACCGTGAGATATGAGCTGCGCGAGGGAGACAGGCTCACCATTTTATTTCCCGAGGAAAAAGTGAGTGAAGGGCTAAAACCTGCGGCCATTCCGCTTGATATTTTATTTGAGGACGAGCACGTGCTTGTGCTGAATAAAAAGCCATATATCCCATCGATTCCTTCTCGAGAGCACCCTGAGCATAGTATTGCAAATGGGTTGCTTCACCATTATGCTAAGCAGTCCGTTCGACTGACTGTCCACTTGGTGAACCGTCTTGATCGTGATACTTCTGGTGTCATGTTAGTCGCTAAACATCGCTTTGCACACAGCCTTTTATCAAAGGCGCAGAAAAAAGGGGAAGTCAAGCGAACGTATAGAGCCATGACACACGGCATGATCACGCAAAAGGAAGGAACAATTAGAGCAAAAATTGCTCGAAAAGGGGACAGCATTATTGAACGAATGGTGAATGAATCTGGTCAGGAAGCCGTAACACATTATACGGTGCGGGCGGTACATACTCATTTAGATATGTCTGATGTGTCCCTTATCCTTGAAACGGGAAGAACTCATCAAATTCGTGTTCACATGCAATTCCTTGGTCATCCGCTTGTTGGAGATACGCTATATGGTGGAACAAGCGAGAGAATAGGCAGGCAGGCACTTCATAGTGAAACCCTTGTTTTTCCGCATCCGATAACAGGGGAGTCCATGACCTTTTCGGCTCCTTTGCCGGATGATATGACATTATTGCTTCAGTAAACAAGTAAACCCGGTCACCTGTCATGGTGGACCGGGTTTTTTATTGCGTGAAATGCTGAAATCTTGAATCATCATATGGCATAGATGAAGGAACAGATACTGTCTCAAGCTCTGGATATCTAAGGGCAGAGAGCTTGTGGCCAAAGACACAGCCTGTATCAATGTTAACCGTTCTACCGATAAATCTTGGTTCTTTTACGGGTGTATGCCCGTACACAATCCATGGTTTTCCGTGATATTCCTTTGCCCAGTCCTTCCTGACAGGTCGACCGTCTGGCCATGTTTCTCCGGTGACTGCTCCAAATAATAGATAAGACCTCATCTGTTTGTTCGGTTTTTTGCCAATATCCTTTTCCTTCATCGCTGCGTGTGCAATGATCAGTTCATTCGGAATCAGTACATCATAAAGCGGTGCCTTTTCAAATAAATGTTTAAATTCACGTGATAAAATGGTTTGTTCATCATGCGGCAGGTTTTTGATTTCGTTGACCGTTGTTTCAATGCCATGCAGTAATTTTACGGGATTTCCTTTCAAATAGCGATACAGCTTAAAACAATGGTTGCCAGGCACATAGCGGATGGCGCCCTTAGAATAGGCGTGTATGACAAATTGCATCACGGCAACTGATCGAGGGCCGCGGTCTGTTAAATCACCAACAAGGGCCAGTGTTCTCTTATCAGGGTGGACAGGTAGTCCGTGTTTGAGTTCGTATCCTAGTTTGTGTATGAGGGTAAGCAGCTCTTCGTAGCAGCCGTGGATATCGCCGATGATATCGAATTTCATAAAGGTTCCTCCTGATTTTTTCATCCATTTATCGGATATAAAGAAGTTTGAATTTTAGAAAATATAACGAATGGCTTTCATTTCATTTGGGCAATTGTTAGAATCAATGCTTTAACGTAAAACTTAAAAATTAAACATGAATGTTAGGAGGCTTTAGCCAATGGAGCATACATCTGTTTCATCACTCGTTGTCGTTATTATTGTAGCCTTTTTCACCCCCATTTTATTGCACCGATTTAAGCTGACCATCCCGGTCGTTGTCGCTGAAATCATCATGGGGCTCATCATTGGAAAAAGCGGTCTTCAACTAGTTGTTGAACACGACGCATGGCTAGATACGTTATCCATGCTAGGTTTTATTTTTCTTATGTTTTTAAGTGGACTTGAAATAGATTTTTCTTCTTTTGAATCAAAGAAGAAAGCGCGAGAACTACCAAATGGATTAAAAGAACCGAATACATTTAAAACAGCGACCATTATTTTTGTTGGCGTATTTTGTATGTCCTTTATCCTGTCTTATGCGTTTGTCCTTGCAGGATTTATTCAAAATGCCTTTTTAATGACGCTTATTATTTCCACCATCTCATTGGGTGTGGTAGTTCCTACCTTAAAAGAGGAAAAGTTGATGCAAACGAATATTGGTCAAATCATTTTGCTTGTAGCCGTCATTGCTGATTTGGTGACAATGATTTTACTTGCTGTGTTTTCCTCCATTTATGGCGATGGAACAGGGAACATGTGGTTGCTCTTATTATTATTTGCGGCAGGTATTCTTCTTTATTTATTTGGCCGGGTATTTAAGACAAAGTCCATTTTTCAGTCCATGTCAAAAGGAACGGTGCAAATTGGGACAAGAGCCATCTTTACTCTCATTATAGTCTTAGTTGCCTTATCTGAATCACTCGGTGCTGAAAATATTCTGGGGGCTTTTTTAGCAGGTGTGCTTGTGTCTCTTCTTTCGCCTAATAAAGAACTCGTACAGCAGCTGGACTCATTTGGCTATGGATTTTTAATTCCGATCTTTTTTGTGATGGTCGGTGTGGACCTGAATATATGGTCACTCTTTAAAGATCCAACCATCATGATCATGATTCCGCTACTGTTTATTGCATTATTGCTTAGTAAACTCGTTCCGATTCTTTATTTAAAAAAATGGTATGACATGAAAAAGGTCATTGGTTCTGGTTTTTTATTAACCTCGACGTTATCCCTAGTTATTGCGGCTGCAACGATTGGTGAGCGGCTTGGTGTCATTGATCATAAAATGTCAGGAGCCCTCATTCTAGTCGCTGTGCTCACGAGTATTTTAACGCCTGTTTGGTTTAAGGCGTTATTTAAACAAGAACGTGAAACCAATCATAAAAAGCGTGTGACGTTTATTGGAGCGAATCAGCTGACGTTACCTGTGACGCTTGATTTACATCAGGATGAATATGACATCCGTATTTTACACGTCTTTCAGGAAAATAAAGAAGCCTTGCTTGCTGACTCCATCTTTGAAGTTGAAGCGATTGAACAATATGACGATGATACGCTCAGGCAGGCTGGCATCGGGCAAGAGGATGTGCTCGTTGTGGCTACAGGCAGTGAAACGAAAAATAAGGAAATTGCTTTATTTGCAAAAGAAGAAGGGTCTAAACAAGTCATTGCAAGTGTCAACAAAGCGGAAGCCGAGCTGACTTTAAAGGAAGCAGGGATCGATACCTTTTCTAACTTCTTATCATCTAAAACGGTGCTGAGGGCATTGATTGAAGCACCTGATGCGATTCGCTTGTTAACAAATGAGGATTCTTCTTTGTATCAAATTCAAATGAACAATCATCGGTATCATAACGTCATGCTGAGGGAATTTCCATTTACCGGCGATTTGGTGTTTGTCCGTATTTTTAGAGGAATTGACAGCTTAGTACCGCATGGGGATACGACGCTTAGAAGCGGTGACCGCGTGCTTGTGTCTGGCTCCCGGGAGTATGTGGCAGGACTAAGAGCCCAATTAGAGTTGCAATGAACCCTTGACCGATGAACAAATCCTGATTAAGATAGAGGTACAACAATATATGTTTGATCCACTAGGGGAGTCCTTTAAAAGGGCTGAGATAAAAGTATAGACTTTTAGACCCTCATTACCTGAACAGGTTCATACCTGCGTAGGGAAGTGGTGCGGTGTTTGACTATGCTTTTTACAAATTCCAAACCACTTTCCACGCGGAAAGTGGTTTTTTTATATGGAAAAACAGGAGGAGAGGAACATGACATTTTCGAACGAATGTAAAGAAGCAGCAGCTAGATGGTGGAATGGGAGCTTTACACACCCTTTTGTGAAAGGGATTGGTGATGGCACACTTTCACTCGATCGTTTCACTTATTATGTGATGCAGGATTCGTACTATTTAACTCATTTTGCAAAAGTACAGTCGTATGGAGCTGCCATTAGTGAGGACTTATATACGACAGGCAGAATGGCATATCATGCGCAGGGTACGTATGAAGCAGAGCTATCACTGCATAGAAAGTTCACAGAACTGCTCCAGATCTCTGATGAAGCGCTGGCAAACTTTAAACCTTCTCCAACTGCGTATGCATATACCTCGCATATGTACCGATCTGTGAAAAGCGGTCGTTTTGAAGAAATTTTAGCCGCATTATTGCCGTGCTACTGGCTTTATTATGAGGTAGGAGAAAAACTGAAACAAACAACACCTGACCATCCGATTTATCAAGAATGGATTTTGACATATGGCGGGGATTGGTTTAAAGAGCTTGTTTTTGAACAGGTGAACCGTTTTGATGAACTTGCAGAAAAAGCGCCAGAACATGTGCGGGCTAATATGAAAGAAAATTTCGTGATTTCGAGCTATTACGAATACCATTTCTGGGAGATGGCGTATGAAAAAGAAATGTGGCAGACAGCATGCTTAGATGGGGTTGGTGCAAATGGAACTCCATGCAGTGACAAATGATACGCTTCCTGTCAGGGAGCTCATCAAGCAAATAAAAGACATTGCGTCTGAAGTAGACTTTATTCATATTCGTGAACGATCGAAGGCAGCAGGTGAGCTGGTTCACCTCGTGAAACAACTCCTAGCAGAAGGTGTTCCGAAAGAAAAGCTGATTATCAATGACCGAGTTGACGTTGCGCTGCTGACCAATATTCACCGGGTTCATCTTCCAGGACACAGCTTTTCGCCAAAGGAATTAAGACAAAAATTTCCTCACCTCCATGCGGGGGTATCGGTTCATTCGATAGAAGAAGCCAAAGCAGCAGAGAAGAACGGGGCAGAGTATGTCATGTTTGGGCATGTGTATGATACCGCATGCAAACCCGGACTTCAGGCGAGAGGCATAAAGATTGTGGAAGACATGACTTCTTCGCTGTCCATTCCAGTCGTTGTCATTGGTGGAATCACACCAGAACGACTGCCAGAATTGATGCATGTTGATTTAAAGGGAATAGCCGTCATGTCGGGGATTTTTGCTCATCCTCAGCCGCGCAAAATGGCGCAAATATTTTCTAAAAAGCGAAAGGAGAATCCTTATGAACAAGCATTATGATGTTGCAATCATTGGTGGTGGAATCATAGGGATGTCGATCGCTTATCACCTTGCAAAAGCAGGAAAGCAGATTGTCTTATTTGAGGCAAATGAGATCGGGAAGCAAACGACGAGTGCGGCTGCTGGCATGCTGGGTGCACATGCTGAAGGAGAAGGTGATGAGGATATTTTCTTTCAAGTAGGCAGACAAAGTCAGGTTTTATATGAAAAATTAACGGTCGACCTTCAGCGTGAATCGGGCATTGATATTCGGACATCAGTGGGCGGGATTATGAAGGTGGCTTTTACAGAACAAGAAAAGCGAGCGCTTTGCCGGATGCAGCATTTGCCCACATTTGAATGGCTTGAAGCAAGCAGCGTAAAAGAACGTATGCCTCAAATAGCAGATGACATCGTAGGAGCAGGCTTGATAGCAGATGATGTACATGTCGAGCCATATGCGGTATGCAGGGCTTTTTGGCAGGCGGCTGTTCGGCATGGAGCGGATGTGAAGGAGTTTACCCCCGTTATCGATGTGAAGAGGGGAAAAGAAACTTTGACAGTCAGTACAGCTAAAGGCATCTTCACATGTGATCATCTGACTGTAGCAAGTGGTGTATGGTCAGGCCGTTTTTTAGAAGAACTGGGGTTATCACATTCTCTCTATCCTGTAAAAGGAGAATGCGTGTCTGTTTGGAATAACGGTCCAGCGCTTGCACACACCATCTATCATGATCATTGTTATATCGTTCAAAGGGATAGCGGTAAGCTAGTGATTGGTGCAACGATGAAACCGAATGACTGGCAGGCCGTTCCGACACTTGGCGGTATTGAAGCAGTTATTCACAAAGCATCTCAGCTCATGCCTTCTATTCGAGAGATGCCGATTGATCAATGTTGGGCAGGTCTTCGGCCAGCGACAAGCGACCGGCACCCCTATATCGGAAAACATCCGGAAGACGAGCGTATTCTTTTTGCAACGGGACATTACCGAAATGGCATTTTACTTGCGCCAATTACGGGGGAAATCATTCGCGGCTTGATAGTAGGCGAGTCTGTTCACAAGGAATGGCTTCATGCGTTTCGTATTGGGCGAAAGGAGGCATTGTTCGTATGAAAATTCAATTGAATGGAAGAATGGTTGATTTCGATAAGGAAAATGGCACGATTTTTGATCTGCTGTCAGCCTATCAACTTGAAAACCGAGTGGTGATCGTTGAAAAAAATCAAGAAATTATAGATAAAGAAGCCTTTCAACAGGTAAAAATTCAACCAAATGACACGATTGAAATCGTTCACTTTGTAGGAGGAGGATGACACCATGCTGCGCATTGGCGGAAAAACATTTACATCAAGACTATTACTAGGGACAGGAAAGTATCCATCATTTGAAGTTCAAAAAGAGGCGGTCAACGTATCAGAAGCTGAAATTTTGACCTTTGCTGTGCGAAGAATGAACATATTTGAACCATCACAGCCCAATTTTTTAGAGCAGCTTGATTTATCAGCCTATACATTGCTGCCAAATACTGCAGGGGCAAGTACAGCGGAAGAAGCGGTGCGGATTGCTCGTTTAGCGAAAGCTTCTGGACTGTGTGACATGATCAAAGTAGAAGTCATTGGCTGTTCAAGATCTCTTCTGCCAGATCCAGTCGAAACGTTAAAAGCATCTGAAATGCTATTAGAAGAAGGCTTTATCGTGTTGCCATATACGTCAGATGATGTGGTGCTGGCAAGGAAATTAGAAGAACTTGGTGTTCATGCCATTATGCCAGGTGCTTCTCCAATCGGTTCAGGTCAAGGGCTTTTAAACCCTCTGAATCTATCGTTTATTATCGAACAGGCAAAGGTGCCAGTTATTATTGATGCGGGTGTAGGTTCGCCGAAGGATGCTGCTTATGCGATGGAATTGGGCGCTGATGCTGTATTACTGAATACAGCCGTGTCTGGCGCAAAGGACCCTGTGAAAATGGCTAAAGCGATGAAGCTGGCGATTGAATCTGGAAGACTCGGTTTCGAGGCAGGCCGTATTCCACTCAAAAACTATGGAACAGCCAGCAGTCCGCAAGAAGGAATGCCAGCATTTTGAGCACACGTTATTCACGCCAAGAGCTTTTTAGGCCGATCGGTACAGAAGGACAAAAACGGCTAAATGCCTCAAATGCCGTCATTATTGGGGCTGGGGCACTTGGAACAGCGAGTGCTGAAATGCTCGTCCGTGCCGGCGTAGGATCTGTCACCATTTTGGATAGAGATTATATTGAATGGAGCAACCTGCAGCGTCAGCAGCTTTACACAGAACAAGATGTTCTTGATCGGCTGCCAAAGGCTGTGGCTGCTGAGAAAAGACTCAAGCAGGTGAACAGTGACGTTCACGTGAGAGGCATCGTCATTGACGTGACCGCTCAAAATATTGATGAGTACGTCAGCGGGGCATCCATCATCGTGGATGCAGCGGATAATTTTGAGGTGAGAATGATTGCGAACGATGCGGCCGTCAAACATCAAATTCCGTTCCTTTACGGGGCCTGTGTAGCAAGCTATGGTATTCAATTCACAGTGATTCCTGGTGAAACACCATGTTTACACTGCCTGCTTGAGCATTTGCCTGCACAAGGCATGACATGTGATACAGCAGGAATTATTAGTCCAGTAGTGCAGCAGGTTGCGGCCTATCAAGTGGCGGATGCACTGAAGCTTTTAACAGGACACCACATCACACCGGTATTAAGATCGTTTGATTTATGGACAAACGAGCGATCTGATATTCGATCCGTTACGTCTTTAAAAAAGAAACAATGTCCAAGCTGCGGTCTTAAGACATATCCATTTCTCTCATATGATCAAAGAGCAAAAGCAGATGTATTATGTGGACGAAATACCGTACAAATTCGCAGTGCACTAGGGGCACCCCCTGCGCTGCATGAAGTAGCCCGTCAGCTAAAGAAAGCAGGAATGGATGTGTTGGAAAATCCTTATTTGCTTTCGTGTCAGAAGGATGAGTACAAGCTTGTTTTATTCAAAGATGGCAGAGCGCTTGTACATGGGACAAATGATATTGCGAAAGCGAGAACGATTTATCATCAATGGATTGGCTAATGAGAGGGTGAGATGACATGACGATTAAAAAAGCATTAACCATCGCAGGTACTGATTCTGGTGGTGGAGCAGGTATTCAAGCAGACTTGAAAACCTTTCAGGAGCTTGGTGTGTACGGAATGTCCGCCATTACGGCCATTACAGCGCAAAACACACTTGGCGTTCACGGTATTTATCCTCTGTCTATCGAGGCGCTCGAAAGTCAAATTGATGCAGTAGCAGAAGACTTGTTGCCAGATGCCGCTAAAACAGGGATGCTGTGGAGTGCCGACATGATCAGTGTCGTTGCTGAAAAGACGAAGCAATATGACTTGAAACTAATTGTCGATCCAGTCATGATTGCCAAAGGCGGCGCTTCTTTATTAAATGAAGATGCGGTCTCTGCTATGAAAACACAGTTACTGCCTGTCAGTTATGCAGTCACACCGAATCTCCCTGAGGCAGAAGTGCTGATAGGCATGCGCATTCAGACAAAAGACGATCGCCATAGAGCAGCAGAACGACTTTATGAGCTTGGCACGTCCTATGTTGTGATCAAAGGAGGTCATAGTCCTTCAGACGGCCTCATTACAGACCTTTTGTACGATGGAAAAAGCTTTTTTGAACTCACGAACGAACATATTGATACACCACATACACACGGAACAGGCTGTACATTTGCAGCGGCATTAACGGCAGAAATAGCAAAAGGTCGTTCCATGAAAGAAGCCTTTGAAACGGCAGAAACCTTTGTCCATGAGGCGATCAAATTTCCTCTGAATATTGGCGCTGGGCACGGACCGACTAACCACTTTGCTTATCAGCAAAACAGAGTCAAAGCATAAAAAGAAGACTGTCTTCACTTGTGAGGACGGTCTTTTTTCTGAAATAAAAACTTTCTTTCAACGGAAATTGTCAATATCTCATGATTTGTGATAAGATTATGATCAGGTACTAATACTATGTCTTGAAAAAATAGGAGGCTTTAATACATATGAACTTTTCTTTAGAAGGCCGTAATATTGTGGTGATGGGTGTTGCCAATAAACGAAGCATCGCTTGGGGGATTGCTCGTTCACTTCACGAAGCAGGAGCTCGTTTGATTTTTACTTATGTTGGAGATCGTCTTGCAGAATCAGTAAAAGAACTAGCAAGCACGCTAGAGCGTGATGATTCCATTATTCTTCCTTGTGATGTGACAAGTGATGAAGAAATCGAAAAATGTTTTGCAACGATTAAAGAAAAAGTACAAGTCATCCATGGTGTTGCACATGCGATTGCATTTGCGAACAAAGAAGAGCTTGTCGGTGAATATTTGAACACGAACCGTGAAGGTTTCCTTTTAGCGCACAACATTAGTGCCTATTCACTAACAGCTGTAGCAAAAGCAGCACGTCCGCTCATGACAGAAGGCGGAAGCATTGTCACACTTACTTACCTAGGCGGAGAGCGCGTTGTCTCTAACTACAATGTCATGGGTGTAGCAAAAGCAGCCCTTGAAGCAAGTGTGAAATACTTAGCAGCTGATCTTGGAGCGGAAGGCATCCGTGTGAACAGCATTTCTGCTGGTCCAATTCGTACGTTATCTGCAAAAGGAATCAGCGGCTTTAATACGATCCTGAAGGATATTGAAGAGCGTGCACCGCTTCGCCGTACAACGACTCCTGAAGAAGTTGGCGATACAGCACTATTCTTATTCAGTGATTTATCCCGCGGCATGACAGGTGAGAATCTTCATGTTGATTCTGGCTTCCATATCATTGCCCGCTAAACGAATAATTGATTTGCAGCATACCAATCACTGGTATGCTGTTTTTTATTTTTCTTCTGATTTGGGGTGTCCTCTCATATATATAAGGAATGAATCATTCGGGAGGGATCAGTATGTCAAATAAAGGTGATGAGAATCAAAAGCCGCTTATGTATATTGTTCAGCCGAGCTATGATGAATCAGCGCCGGCCATGCAAAATATTGTGAGAAAGCGCAAGAAGTCCGAAAAACCTTCAGAAACCAAAAAAAGCGCCAAAGAGGATGTAATCGAAGAGAGCGTGCAAGAATCTGTATCACAGGAAGTAAAGCAGAAAAAAGAAGAGCCGCCTGCGCTACAGCAAGAGCGGGAGATCAATCAAGAAAAAGATAATTCACAAAATCGAGAGGCAGTACAAGAACAAGAACAAGAAAAACAGCCAGAAGGCGTATTTCATGAAACAAAAGAAGAACCAAGAAGAAAACGAGTGAAGAAGCCGTTAAGCCAAATGAATATTGAGGAGAAAGTCGATTTTCTTACAAGTCTGCCGCATAATATGCCGAGAGCGCTTTGCCTCATTGAAGCCGATGGAAAAACATACAGAGGAATCATCATGGAGAGACAAGACAATATGGTCGTCATCCGCACAGCAGGCGGCGGTAATCCAGTAGAATTAGCGATTGGTGATATTTCTTCTATTCATCCACTTGGTTTTTAATGAACATAAAAAAAGTCCCATAACGGGACTTTTTTTGTTAGCAGCTACGGTTGATGAGTCTTGGATTTAAGCACTCGATTGCGCAGAAGCAGTCAAGGTCTACTTCAATGCAATATTTTGATTTTTCTAAACGGAACACATCACATACGGAATCTTTATCTGTAAAATCTAAAATATGACGATCTTTGTCAAATGCAATAAGCAAGCTGAGTGTTGCGCAGTGATCAGAGATGTGTTCGACTCTGAAAAATGCAGTGCTGAAGCAAGGGCCAGCATCTACTTCTCCGACGTTTCCGAATGCAACGAATGGTTTTGATTTTGAGGTAAATAGAACAAACGGGACAGTGTCACCTAATGAATGTGATGGAGAAAGGAGATTGCTGTAACAGCTGGTCGGGCAATCCTCTTCGACGGCATTTTGTAAGTCGTTTATGTTTTCAACAGCCTCTGCTACACAGTTCCATGAATGTTTGCGGCTCATATTCAACCCTCCTATACAAGGAAATTTGTTTGAGTGTTTGAGCACTGTCATCATCATCTATAAGCTTTATTATGTGTCTCGCCGGTTGATGCATCTAATGTCAATCAATGCGGAAGCGGCCGCCTTTTGCTGACTGCTCCGCATGATTGGTTGTCATTCGTGAGGAAGGGGATGCTTTGACTTATGACAAGTTAGATGAGCGGGCGATTGGTTTAGCCGTGGTGATGATGCTTTTTATCTTTTGTTGGCATGACTCTGTCGACAAGTTCTGGATTTAAACATTGGATCGCGCAGAAACAGTTCAAATCAACTTCGATACAAAAGTCCGCTTTTTCTAAACCAAAGAAGTCAGGATCGCAAGGGTGACAAACGCTTAGCGTATGTCCGTGTACATCAACAGGTCTTAATACAGATAATGTGGCACAGCAGTCATGCAATTTTTCAACCCGGAAGAAAATGGATTCGAAGCATTGGCAATCGTCAACAAATCCTCCAATGTTTCCGAAAGTAGAGAACAATCCGCCCTTTTTATCAAAAAGTAAAAACGGAATCGTATCTTTTCCAGAAACTGTCGGGCTTAATAAATTACTGTAGCAGCTCGTAGGACATTTATCTTCTACAGCTTCCTGCTCTGCTAAAATCTTATCAACCGCATCGCATACACAGTTTTCATCATGTCGGCCATGGTGTTTTCCGCAGCTCATGGATTTCAGCTCCTTTAACAAGGTATTTGACTTTAGTCCTTAACAACATATGTATGCGCCCTCTAGTTGGTGTGGGTAAATGACTATTTATCTTTGTTGTATTTTTAGAAAAAGGAAAAGCAGAGCTTTTCGCTCTGCTTTTGTACATTAGAGGATACCAATTGCAACGATCGTCGCAACAAGTGTCTGTGTAAGCGTTTGGATGGCAATAGAGATGTCCGCATCGATTGTAGAGACTGTAACGTTTCTAGAGTTTTCGATAACAAGTTTCTGGCGGTTTGTTTGTTTGTGAGTAGCGGCTTGTAAGAGATCTTGTGTGACGCGGTCAGCTAAATCACCGTCTGCGATTGAGATGTTTGTAATGGTAATGATCGCTGTTTGAACAGCTACTTGGATAGATGCTGCTACCTGTGCATCAACAGAAGAGACGTTAATGTCACAAGAGTCTCTAACGATAATGACTTCCTCAGATGTCTGTTTTGTGACACTCACTTGATCAAAGTCTTGTAAAACATCTTCATCATCATAATAGTGGCCGTCACAAACTGCTTTTCTTTCGTAGTTATGGTGGTAATCTCCGTGGTGTGAACAGTTACGATCTAGAGCGACCCAAGAGTATGGTTTAGAATCCATTTCTTTTCCTCCTTCCGTTTACTTTATTAAATGCTGGAATGATTGGTTTTGTCTCGGGCATTTATCCTAGCAGGCAACCCATTTTTATTTAATCGTTATTTTGCTGCGCTTGACGGCGCTGCTGGATACGATCTCGAAGTGAATTTCGTTTAGGACGCACTTGTGGTTCAGGCTCGACCTCTTCTGTATGTTTTGCTGCCTCTGCCTGCCGCTTTTTCTCTTGCTGCTGCTGTACGAAATCATCTGCTTTCTTTTGTAAGTCTTCAACTAATTTCAAAATCATTTTTCGTTGATCATCTGAAATGTTTGCTTTCTGATCATCTGTGATGTTGTTTTTGTTTAAAATATCACTCACAAGAAGACTTGTTAGTGGATCAACATCAGTGTTGATTTGAAACTCCTTTTTTTCGTTCTCTTCAGCCACGATTATTTCACCTCTTTCATACGTGATGTTAGAAAAAGAAAGGGTCAAAGAATGCCGGCTTCAACTAAGAGTACATTCAATGTTTGGGTGAGAATTTGGACGGAGTTCATAATAGATGCATCTGATAATGTAATCGTGACGTTATAGCAATTGATGATTTGGATCACAGTCTTCTTTTGGACTGTCACTTGTTGTGAGGCTAAGAGCTGATCTGTGATGTCTGTAGCCAATTCATCGTCTGGTACAAGAAGTTGGATTAAAAGAGTAATGATTGTCGTTACGGTCGCTTGAAGGGAGAGTGCGGCTGTTACATCTGTTTTATGAATCGTGACATTTTCGGAATCCTTAATCTCGATGAAATCATCATAATTGCTGATTAATTCGTTTAACAGTTGTGTGTATAATAAATCAGCACTTTCTTCAATAGACAATACTTTCACTCCTTTCTTATCTATACATTATTTAATGCAGCAGAGGCTCAAGGTGGAATCGGAAAGCATGAAAAAGTACAACCCAATTTTATTTGCACTCGATTCATCATGGTGGTCTTTCTTTTTGCATATATAAAGAAAGGACGGAAAAAGAAGAATGAAGGAGGTGGAGGTTCCATGAGCGGCGCTTTGTCATTTGCTATATTTGCCCTCGCATCCTTTAGGCTGACGAGATTGATCGTGTTTGATACGATTACAGCCCCCTTTCGCCGTCTATTTCATGAAGAGCAAGAAGAGGTAAACGAACAAGGTGAAGTCGAGACCTATATCGTCATTAAGGGGAAGGGACTGCGATCGTGGGTAGGAGAGCTGTTAAGTTGTTATTGGTGTACGGGTATGTGGTGCACTGCTGCTTTACTACTGATATACATATTTTTTCCTGTCATCAGCATGTGGCTTAATTTACTATTAGCGATTGCCGCCGCAGCAGGCTTGATTGAAGCAGTCGTGTCGAAGCTTGTGAAATAAACAGGCATTCTGATCAGACACGCTTAAAGAAAATGCATATACTAACATGGAATAGGAAAGGAAGGGTTGCGATGAAACCAACTGAAACACCGTCACATATGCTTCAAGGGTATCCAGCGCAGTCAAATCAACAATCTGTATATACGAAGAAAATCAAGAAGACTGGCTGCGGCTGCGGGAAGAAAAAGAAACCTCAATAGGGAAAAACAAAAGCCGGATTTATCCGGTTTTTTTGTTGCCCTTTTTTTGGGTGATGCATATGTAAGAGAGAAGGGGTGACCAGAATGGATGCATTCGAACAATTAATCGGTTCCTTGTTCACTAAACCCCATGATGGGAAAGAGCAAGCGCACGAAAAAGCTGAAATGGATCTAGCGAATAAAGCGAAGGATCTTGAAGAGCACTTAAAAGCATTTGGCGAGAAAATGGATACTTTTGCGAAAGAAACAGAAGCATTCATGATCCGTCATGGAGAGGCAGATTACGTCTTTAAACAGCAGAAATAAAAATTCCGCACTTTTTTATGTGATCGTCCAAACCATTTCATGTATTTTTCATATTTTGTAAGGGAGAAGAGGAGGTGCTTATATATGAGTTGTTACGGTTACGGTGGCGGTTATTGCGGAGGTTATGGTGGCGGCTACGGCGGCGGTTATGGTTCAACTTTTGTTCTTGTCGTCGTGCTTTTCATCCTTCTAATCATCGTTGGTGCTTCTTTCTTTAACTAAACAGTAAGAAGGTGAGGGAAGCAATAGGGAAGCCTTTTGCTTTCCTTTCTCTTTGCTAACAAGGCAGCAGGATAGGCACATATCTCGCCTATTTTCATATAGTAAGGTGATTACTCCACAAAGAGGAGGCAAAGGAATGGATAATAAGTTCTTTAAAAGTGTGGAAAATAAAACAGGTGTAAATATGAATGATGTCTTTAAGCTTGCAGGTTCTTTGCAAAACGCGAACTTTAAAGATGAGAATACCGTTCGAGGTGTCATTAAAAAAGTGGCGCAGCTTGCAAACAAACGTGTACCTAAAGAAATGGAAGACAAAATCGTTCAATCGATTACAAGTGGAAAAGAAAAGCTTGATTTTAATACAATCGCTAAAATGATGAACAACAAAAAATAAACAACAGGCTCTCCATTTAAAGGGGGGCCTGTTGTTTTTGTGTGAATAATTCGCGATTTTTCTTTAAAAGAGGGTACAAAAAGCGGGAGCGGTGAGCCGTTTTTCCTCTTCTATATGATGGAACGGATAGATAAAGGGATTGTTCTGCTCTCGTCATGGCAACGTATAATAAACGCCGCTCCTCTTCAATGGCTTCTTCATCACCGTTTCTCAGCTCATCAAGTGCAAAGTCATGAGGGAGCGCCCCATCAACCACGCTCGTGATGTACACTGTTTGGAATTCTAGTCCCTTCGCACGGTGGATCGTCATGAGCTGAACGCCTGGTTCATCTGATTTTTCCTTTTCAGCAGATTTCATATGTACGGCATGAGCGAGGAAGGCTTCAATTGTTTCAAAACGTTTCGCCGCTGTTTTCACATCTCGTACATCATCTGTTCCTTTTTCAAGCACATTCGTATCATTCACTCGTTTTTTTAAATAATCACCAAGTCCCATCCTTTGTTCAATAAACGCTACAGCTTCAGATGGCTTTAACGTTTTTAACGTTCGAAACAGGGGAACGATCGATTGCAGTTTTTTGCGCTGAAACGGCTGAATGTCTGTTAGCTTTCCAAGTGCCTCTACCATAGAACAATCTTCCGTAATGGTCAGCGCCTTCATGGTATTCAGTGTTTGCTGCTTTAAAAAGAAAACGGGCAGCAGCAGCTTCATTGCGGCGACATCATCTGCATCCTGACTTAGCGAAAGAAAAGCGAGCAGCACCCGAACAATTCTTCTGCTATAAAAGGCTTTTACGCCAGCATCGGTTTGATACGGAATCGCCGATTGATGAAGACGTTCATAAATCGCACGGCCTCCTGTATTCGTTCTAAACAGCACGCAAAAGTCATTCGGTTTTGCACCGTTTTTAATTTTCTCCTGAATATCTGCTACGATCATGGTCGCTTCCTCTTCCTCGTCATATGGATAAAAAAGAGTCGGCGGAATTTTCTCCACGCGAACGGCTTTTAACGTTTTCTCGTAACGATGCTGGTTCTTCTTAATAATGGCGTCTGCACTTGCGACAATCGTATGATGAGAGCGGTAATTTGCATGTAAATGGACGATCTCGGCCGAAGGATAGTCCTGTTTGAAGTCAAGAATAAAAGCAGGATTGCTTCCTCTAAATGCATAGATGGCTTGATCATCATCACCTACACAAAATAGCTGCTCGGATTCTCCAGCTAAAAGCTGGATTAATTGATATTGTACGGGATTAATATCTTGAAATTCATCTACTAAAATATACTTGAATCGTTCTTGATATTGTTTGAGCAATTCAGGCTGCTTATTCAGCATGTGTAAACAGGCAATGGCCATGTCATCAAAGTCAAATTGTTGATTTTCACGCTTTTGCTGTTCGTATGACTGATAGATTGTCCACATTTGCTTTTCCTTTTCATCTTTCAGCTCAGGAAGTTCGTTTGGTAAAAAAGCATTTTTCCAATAGCCGATTGATTGCAGCACTTGATCGGTTGGATAGTCTTTTTCATCAAGTCCTTCATTCATGATCGCTTTGCGAATATACTGCTCTTTTTGCCAGTCGAATTTAATCAAATGCTGTCCGTTCCATTTGCCCCGATCATCGTGAAGCAGCATTTTATAAAATAGACTGTGGAATGTGCCTGTCACAACTTGGCTCGCCTGTGAAGGATGAAGCTGATACTGCATACGTAGTCTTTCTTTCATTTCACTGCTTGCTTTTGTGGTGAAGGTCACGAGCAGGATATGGTGAGCAGGGATTTGATGGTGCGACATCAGATAAGCAGCTCTTGCTGTCAGTACCCTTGTTTTCCCGCTGCCGGCGCCAGCTAGTACAAGCATCGGACCGTCTTTGTGTGTGACTGCTTGAAGCTGCGGTGCGCTAAAGGTGATGTGTGGAAAGAGGTCAATGGTATGCACTTCTTCATTCTTTTCTAAATGAAAGGTTTCGCCAAATTGAATGGACCGTGGTTCCTGCCAGTCATCCGATTCTTCTGTTTGTGAGATGATCTGTTTGCCGGTTGGAAAGCGAAAGCCGCCAAGTTCTTTGTAGGATGCCTCTTCCTCTCGTTCAGCCGGTTTCTTTTCCTCTTGTTGTTCTCTTTTTTCGCAAATCTCTTGCTGAGATATTTGCTTATGGATAAAGGCAGGTTCTTCATGTATATTTAATCTAAAAAAGACGGGGTGTCCGCAATATGGGCAAGATAAATGCCCTTTTTTCCCCTCATCATGGAGGAATTGATAGTGTTCTCTCGAATATGTATGTAATGAGATCGTTCGATCATGTCGTCGTGCGCATTTCAAAGCTAGTCCTCCAATAGTCAATCAATCTTAAAAAGAAACACATCTAATCATATCAAATGAGGCGTGTTTCAAACAGTCATAATTAGGGAATAGTAGAGTAGAAGAGAAGCAAAGGAGGCGTTCTTGATGGGATATATAGCCCCGATTCAGCCGGATCTGTATTTTCAATATATCAATCGTCCTGCTCCTCAGGATAAAGAAGACTATGCGAAAGTGACGAAGGTCACCCGCACCTTTCATGACAAGGTATACAGAGAGCTGGAGAAAAAAGAGGACTTAGTGACAGAAGCGGAAACGAAAGTACAGCAAAAAAAGCGGGAACGCTTTGTACGAGATATGTTTATGGAAGAAGGTAAGGGCGTTCATATCAATACTTACGTCTAAATGACTGCGCTTTCTTCCTGAGCGAACGAGATGGAATCAATAAAAAGCCAGAGCATCCATGATGCCCTGGCTTTTTATTTTCGTTAAACGGATAGTGTTTTTGTCATTTTGACATGTGTAATTCCTGCTTCTTCAAACGGTTCTGAAACGGCTTTGTAGCCTTTCTTTTCGTAGAAAGGAAGAGCTTGGACTTGTGCATGCATGACAGCTTCTTTCGCTCCGTTTGCCATCGCTTCAGACTCAAGTGCTTCTAAAAGCTGGTGGCCAAGACCGAAAGAGCGCGCCTCTTTTAATACACAAATTCGTTCAAGCTTTGCCTTATGACCTTCAATTATGCGCAGTCTAGCAGCAGCTTGTGGTTTGTTGTCATCATTATAAATGACAAAGTGAATGGCTTCGTCCTCAAGTTCATCAATTTCGATCTCTAACGGGACTTCTTGTTCTTTTACGAAAACTTCTTTTCGAACATAATAAGCATCTTCTCGTTGTGTTTGTTCTTTTACGATGACTGTATTCAAATGTCTTTAACCCTCTTCTCCTAAGATAAATGTTTCATAAACGGTCCAAGAACCGTTCTCTAATTGATATAAAAGGTGGAAGCGGTCAACCGTTTCCTCGTGGTCAATTTTTCTCAGCTTCAATGTGCCTAGAACGTCTGAATGCTCATCGTCTGATAACTTTTGAGCCACTGTCACATGCGGAACAAATGCATATTCAGGTGTACCAGCAAGCGGATCAGTGTACAACTTCTCATTGAGAGTCATTAATTCTTCGTTCGGTTCTACTTTCATATAAATCACGTTGTTTACAGGAGCGAATGAACTGAATTTTTTAATACGTAACGTAATAGGAGAAGCATTTTTTGCGTACTCTCGCAAGGTGGAGACGACCTCAGCTGCTTCTAGATCCGTTAATTCAAAAGGTGTTCTTAATGTTAAATGAGGTGGTATGAGTGCATAGTTCGGATCATAACGTTTCCGATAAGAGTTCGCAATGTCTTGCAATTTTTTTGATGGAAATAAAACAACTCCGTATTTCATCATGTTCCCTCCTGATTAAGAAAGTATTTATTATTTTTTATTATAACAAAATTCAGTTGATTAACGAATATGGGAGCATTCTTTTTAACGAAGGTGAAATGAGCGGCTGCCAAAACGTCCATTTATGATCGCCTTCGAATGTCTCAAATAAATAATCCGCACCGGACTTCTCCAAAAGGACCTTTAATTCTTCGTTCGGCTGAATAAAGTCAAGCACTTGCCCATCTGTCGTTTTCACAGCTGTTTCTTCTAACCCGATTTGATGGATAATGGCATAATGAGCAAGGGATGATGACTGTTTGACTGCTTGCAGAACAGACTCATCCACGTAAGGAGACTGCAAAATCAGTCCGCCAAATAACGAAGGATAATCAATGGCTGTCATAAGTGAGATCGTAGCACCTAATGAATCACCAATAAATGTACGACCTGATCCAACTTGATACGTTGGATAGTGTTCATCAATATACGGAACTAGTTCATTTGCCAAAAAGCGTTTATACGCCTCGAACTTTGGTCCGTCTGGATGATACGTATTTCGTCTTTCAGTAACATTTTCATATGGGACACCAATGATAATCGAGCGTTCCATTTCTTTATTTTGCATTAATTTTTCCGCCTGTCTGCCTATTTTACCTAGACGGAAATAATCATGACCATCTTGTGCAATGATGACATGATATGTATAAAGGGGGGAGTAATTGACTGGCAAATAAATCAAAATGGTCATATCTGCCCCAAGTTCTTTTGACTGTAAGGTTTCTTCTTGAATGATGCCTGTTTTCTTCACCATAATCCATTCCTCCAGCTAACCAAATTCATCATAAGTGAAACGTTTCCATTCATTGTAACACGAAAAACAGCGTTGTTCCTATATGCTAACATGCAATCAAATTGGCTGACATCCAATCTGCTACAAAATACAGAAAATTTTAATTAATCGTTACATTTCCCCTTGAAAAATGAGGTTTAATGCGTTACAGTATTAAGAATTAGAACAGACAGACAACACATTCTTATCGTGAGAGGTGGAGGGACTGGCCCTTTGAAACCTCAGCAACCGGTATGCATCACTTCATGTGATGTACCAAGGTGCTAAATCCAGCAAGCAGCTTTTTTGCTTGGAAGATAAGAGGAAGCGATTAAACCCCTTCTTCTTATGAAGAAGGGGTTTTTCTGTTTTGAAATTAGATTTTTACTTAGGATGGTGTCAAATGACAGAACATGTGGAAACGAAGTTAGCGCAAATTGGAAACCGCAGCGAAGAGGTGACTGGTACTGTCAGTCCTCCCGTTTATCTTTCAACAGCTTACAGACATAGAGGCATTGGGGAATCAACAGGATTTGATTATATTCGAACGAAAAACCCAACAAGGCAGCTTGTAGAAGATGCGATTGCTTCACTCGAAGAAGGAACGGCCGGTTTTGCCTTCAGTTCGGGAATGGCTGCCATCCAAACGATCATGGCGCTGTTTGAGAGCGGGGATGAACTCATTGTTTCATCAGATTTATATGGCGGTACATACCGTCTATTTGAAAACGAATGGAAAAAGTACGGACTGCGCTTTGTTTATGATGATTTTTCAGATGAAGACTGTTTACGCTCTAAAATGACGCCAAATACAAAAGCCGTCTTTATTGAAACGCCAACAAACCCACTCATGCAGGAAGCGGATATTCAAAAGGTTGCGAAAATCGCAAAAGATCACGGTGCATTGGTCATTGTGGATAACACCTTTTATACGCCCGTCTTGCAAAAACCGATTACACTCGGAGCAGACATTGTCATTCATAGTGCAACCAAATATTTAGGCGGACATAACGATGTTCTTGCCGGACTTGTCGTCACAAATGGGGAGCAGCTATCGGAAGACATGTTCCAGCATCAAAACGCCATCGGAGCGGTTTTATCTCCATTTGACTCATGGCTTTTAATGAGAGGAATGAAAACATTGGCGCTGAGAATGCGCCAGCACGAAGCTAATGCGAAGGAATTAGCTGACTTTCTAAAGCAGCAGCCGGAAATTCAAGATGTGCTTTACCCAGGAAAGGGAGGCATGCTGTCATTCCGAGTAGCCAAAGAGGACTGGGTCAATCCATTTTTAAAGAAGCTGAAAACGATTTGTTTTGCTGAAAGCCTTGGCGGAGTCGAAAGCTTCATTACGTATCCTGCAACGCAAACCCATATGGACATCCCAGAAGAGATTCGCATCGCAAACGGTGTTTGTAACAAATTGCTCCGTTTCTCAGTCGGGATTGAGCATGTGGAGGATCTAAAAGCAGACCTGAAACAGGCACTATCAAATGTGAAAGAGGAGGTACACACGAAATGACCACACACGATTGGACACTAGAAACACAACTCGTTCATAATGCGTTTAAAACAGACCGTTCAACAGGTGCAGTCAGTGTACCGATTCAACATGCATCGACGTTTCACCAAAGCAGCTTCGATGACTTTGGTCAATATGACTACTCCAGATCAGGCACCCCTACACGTCAGGCATTGGAGGATACCATTGCAGCGCTAGAAGGAGGAACGAGAGGGCTTGCCTTTGCGTCAGGTATGGCAGCCATTTCAACCGCTTTTCTTCTATTATCAAAAGGAGATCATGTCCTTGTCACAAGAGATGTGTACGGAGGGACTTTCCGAATGATCACCCAAGTTCTTTCAAGATTTGGGATTGAGCATACCTTTGTGGACATGACCAATTTGAATGAAGTGAAACAAGGCATTCAATCAAATACAAAAGTCATTTACATGGAAACACCGTCAAACCCTACACTCGGTATTACGGATATTGAAGGTGTCGTACAGATTGCGAAAGAACATGACTGTCTGACTTTCTTAGATAATACGTTTTTAACGCCTGCGCTTCAGCGTCCGCTGGACCTTGGTGTAGACGTTGTGCTGCACAGTGCAACGAAATTTTTAAGCGGCCACAGTGATGTACTGTCAGGCTTAGCCGTGGTGAAAGATGAGAAGCTAGGAGACGAACTTTATTCGCTGCAAAACTCCTTCGGGGCGGTGCTTGGCGTACAGGATTGCTGGCTTGTGCTCAGAGGATTAAAGACCCTTCAAGTCAGATTAGAAAAAGCCAGTCAAACCGCATTAGAACTGGCTACATTTCTAAAAGAACATCCTGCGGTCAAAAAAATATATTACCCAGGATTAGATGATCACCCAGGGGCAGACATTCAGCGGAAGCAGGCGAGCGGTGCAGGTGCTGTTCTTTCATTTGAACTAGAAAACCAAGCGGCTGTCAAAGAATTGGTCGATGGCGTCACATTACCTGTATTCGCCGTCAGCCTCGGAGCAGTCGAATCCATTCTTTCCTATCCGGCCAAAATGTCCCATGCCGCTATGCCAAAAGAAGAAAGAGAAAAAAGAGGCATCACGGATGGTTTACTTCGATTAAGTGTGGGCGTAGAAAACGGAGAAGACCTCAAAAGGGACTTCAAACAAGCACTAGATCAACTAAAGCCAGTTCTTGTGAACCAATCATAAAAGTCAGTAAAAAGCCGGTATGGATACCGGCTTTTTACTGACTTTTTTGAACAAAACCATTGACGACTGACGATGATGGTTATATAATAGAGACTGTCAGTAACAGAAAGCCCAGAACTGATACATAATCCGATTCCGTAGCTCAGCTGGGAGAGCGCTACCTTGACAGGGTAGAGGTCGCTGGTTCGAGCCCAGTCGGAATCATCGTTTAAACCCTTGCCTAGCAAGGGTTTTTTGATTGTCGGTAACAAATATTTGTTCTGTTTCTTTTGGTTGGGGACGAACTTTATCCACCAAATTGTTTCTCAGTATTTTTAGAATCAAAAAATTCCTTTTCCATACCAATCACACATTTTTTAATAGTATCAGCATATCCAGTTTAAGAGGTTACTTACAAAATATTTAGAACTTTTTAGTAAGAATCCTCAGAAATGTAATACGGTTTTAAGTATTTTCATTTATAATTCTCTATTTGTCTATACTTTTCATATCGCTGTTGTATAAGCTCTTCCGAGGATAATCGTATCAATTTTTTAAGAGATGATTCGATTGCAGATTCAATCAATTTTGCCTGTGATTTGATATCATTTTGTGCTCCACCTTTCATTTCAGGAATGATTTCATCAATAATTCCTAAATGCTTTAAATCTTTTGCTGAAATTTTCATGTGTTTAGCAGCTTCTGGAGCATACTTAGCATCCTTCCATAGGATAGATGCTGCTCCTTCTGGTGAAATGACCGAGTACCATGAATACTCTAACATATGGATATGGTTACCGACACTAATGCCAAGAGCTCCACCACTTGATGCCTCTCCAATTACAATACAAACAATTGGCACTTTAAGTGTTGCCATTTCCAATAGATTTCGAGCTATTGCTTCAGAAATTCCACGTTCTTCAGACCCTTTCCCTGGATAGGCGCCAATTGTATCAATAAATGTAATAATAGGGCGATTAAATTTATCAGCTTGTTTCATCAGTCTTAGCGCTTTTCTATATCCTTCTGGATGTGACATTCCAAAATTTCTTTCTATATTTTCCTTTGTACTTCTCCCTCTTTGATGACCAATAACCGTAACGGGCATCCCTTTAAATTTTGCAATACCACCTATCATTGCTTGATCATCACCATATAATCGATCACCATGAAGTTCGAAAAAGTTTGTAAACAATAAAGGTATATAATCCAATGTCGTGGGCCGGTTACGTAGCCTTGCAATTTGAACTCGTTGAAAAGGTGTAAGATTAGAATAAATTTCATCTTGCATTTTATTTAAACGTTTTTCTAATTCTTGAATTTCTGTTGATAAATCTACATTATGTTCTTTCATCATTTTCTTTAATTCATCAAATTTCTCTTTTAGTTCAATAATAGGACGTTCAAAATCCAAACTCATTTTATCCTCCAAAGGGTATGATTTACCTCACTCTAATCAAAAGACTTAGAAATAGAATCAATAAATAATTCAAAACCATCCACAACTATTTTTTGTTCTGATTCTGATAAATTATTGAGGATACGTTGATAAAATGTAAGGGATTGTTCTCTTAAGCGATTAACAGTAATGTGACCTTTTTCTGTGAGGTGCAGAAAAAGTTCTCTTCTGTTTTTTTCATTTACTTCACGATAAACAAGCCCCATTTTTACTAACTTATCTACCAATCTACTTACAGTTGAAGTCTCTAATCTAAGTTTATTGGAAAGTTGCCAAACAGTTAATTTTTCCACCTCTAGTTCCTCTAACGCCATCATTTGAGAAGTTGGTAGAGGTTTTTCAAATGGTCCATTGGGCAAATTTTGAGATTCAAAAACCCCTGTTATTATAATCATTTTCTTAATATCTGATCTTAGTTTTAAGGCATCTTCTCTTTTCAAAAGGTCAACCTCCTACAATTCATGCATCATACATCAATTGTATTATACATGAATATGATTTTTTCACAAGCTTAACATAAGCCAATATGACAACATGGACGAGATATTTCTTCTTGTTAAATGTGTCTAATTTGTGAATTTAACAAATTCCACAAACTAAAATATATGGAAGTTCAGTCTATAGTAGGTAACATAATACTCATTGTTATGGCGGGTATCTAGTCTCGTAAAAGTGACAAGACTAATCATTTTGAATGAATAGAAGGAGGTTTCATGATTATTGCCATAACTGATGTTACATACGGTAGTAAAGTAAGAGAGCCAAAAGGTGCTCTGCGTTACTACTATACACATGCCTTAGAAATCGAAAATTCTAAGGAAGAGCTTCTCATCCAAATGGACTTTACAGATAAGCTCTCTAAAAAAAATTACACGGAGGTAATAGGAAATGAGAATTAACCACAATATCGCAGCACTTAACACATTAAACCGTTTATCAGCAAACAATGGTGCAAGCCAAAAGAACATGGAGAAACTTTCTTCTGGTCTTAAAATCAACCGTGCAGGAGATGACGCAGCAGGTCTTGCAATCTCTGAAAAAATGCGTGGACAAATCCGAGGATTAGAAATGGCGTCTAAAAACGCACAAGACGGTATCTCTCTTATCCAAACAGCTGAAGGTGCATTGACTGAAACTCACTCCATCCTTCAACGTGTTCGTGAACTAGTCGTTCAAGCTGGAAATACTGGTACACAGCAAGGTGAAGACTTAGCTGCAATTAAAGATGAGATCACAGCGCTTGTTGAAGAGGTCGATGGTATTTCTAATCGTACTGAGTTTAACGGAAAAAAATTATTAAATGGTACGTTTAATGGAGTAGGCACACCAGAAGTTCCGCCGACAGATCCAGATGACCCAAGTACAGGTACACCAGCAACTGATGGCGATGCTTTAGTTTTCCAAATTGGTGCAAATGCTACACAACAAATTAAGGTAAACATTCAAGATATGAGCGCTGCTGCTTTAGGCGTTACAGACGACGATGGTGCAGTTGAGACAGGTAAATCTGTTAAAGATATCGATATATCTAAATTTGAAACAATTGCAGCTGGTGACGATGGTGGATTTGATGATCAGTTAGCAATCGTTGACGGAGCTATTACACAAGTTTCTGCACAACGTTCTAAACTTGGTGCAGTTCAAAATCGTCTAGAGCACACAATCAACAACCTTGGTGCTTCTGGTGAAAACTTAACGGCTGCTGAATCTCGTATTCGTGATGTTGACATGGCAAAAGAAATGAGTGAATTCACTAAGAACAACATTCTTTCTCAAGCTTCTCAAGCTATGCTTGCACAAGCGAATCAACAGCCACAAAACGTACTTCAATTATTACGTTAATAAATCAAAAGCCCCTTTATATAGGGGCTTTCAGACCGTAGACAAACCCCACCTTTACTTCAAGTAAAAGTGGGGTTTTCACATTTTTTGATAAAAACATTATGTGTTTTACGCTGGACATGGCTCTTTCCATGTCCAGTTTGCTAGCTTTTTAAGATTCATGGCAGCGAAAGTAAGCATCGCCTGCATTGAAACTTTTTTCAGTCCTCGAAGTTTCGTCCAACGCATACCATGCTTTTCTTTTGCATCCGCAAAAACGCGTTCTATTGTTTCTTTCCGTTTTACATAGATGTCTTTATTCATTTGTGTCAGCCTCAGATGGTCTGCTTCATCTAGATAGTCCTGCCAAATATGCCGATGAATTTGTTTAGTGTGATTTTGACTTTGTGTACAGTTATTTAAAAACGAGCAGGATTTACATACCTCTGAATCAGACGCATATTGCTTATAGCCTTCTCTAGTCGTTGTACGATAAGAGAGAATTTGCCCGTTGGGGCAAATGTAACAATCAAAATATGCATCATACACGTATTCATTCTTTTTCAAATAACCAGCTTTTGTTCTTGGGCGAGTGTAAGGCATGACAGGTCTTATCTCTTGATCCATTAAAAACTTAGCGATGTAAGGTGTTTTATATCCTGCATCTACTGCGACTACAAATGGTTTTCCGACTTTTTCTGTCACCTTTAATACGAGTGAATCCAACATACGACTATCATGAACATTTCCACCAGTGACCAGTGATCCTAAAATAAATCCTTTAGTATCACAAGCCGTATGAAATGAATAGGCAAATGATTTTTCTCGCTCATCCTTCACATAGTAACCACTCTCTGGATCAGTCGTACTTACCTTGATTTCTTTTGTCTCTTCTTTAGTCTGTAGGGGTAAAGGCTTTTTTCCATGTTCTTCACGGTCAATATTGATCTCCTCATGAAGCTGATTTTGATAACTTCTCGTCTCTACTCGAACGATTTTCTTTTCAAGTTTTTTCTTATTGGCATTCGCTTTTACATGAGTGGAGTCAATGAAGGCAATAGAAGGGTCAACGAGTCCTTTTTTCATCGCTTCTCTTAAGATTCGGTAAAAAATTTGTTCGAATAAATCTGTATCATGGAAGCGTCTCACGTAGTTTTTACCGAAGGTAGAAAAGTGCGGGATTTTCTCAGAAAATCCATATCCAATAAACCAACGATAAGCCACGTTGGTTTCAATTTCTCTAATGGTTTGCCGCATAGAGCGAATGCCAAATAGATATTGAATTAAGACCATCTTAATGAGAACAACGGGATCAACACTTGGTCTACCGTTGTCAGAACTATAATGATCTTTGACAAGATCATAAACGAAATCAAAGTCGATCGCTTGATCAATTTTTCGTACAAGATGATCTTCAGGCACTAATTCATCTAAGGCCACTACTTCTAATTGATTTCTTCTTTCTTCTTCACGTTTCGATAACATGTTCATCCCCCACAGAATTGTGTTATTACCCTTATTATACAAAAAAGCTTGTAGACAAAGGCTGAAAGCCCCTTTATATAGGGGCTTTTTTTGTTAGTCTTTATTCGGTTCGATGCCTCATTTTATTGATCGTTCTAAAAGATGCTTCAACGCCAATAAATACGACAAAGAATATTACTATCCAACTGACCAACCTTCATAGAACTTGCCTTACTAGCGTGAATTAAAACATATATAATACTTCTATTAAAGTTGTTGGTTTTAAAAAGTAAAAAACATGGTAAAATTAGATAAAAGTATAAGAAAGAGTGATTCTATGGAATATGTAATTATGTTAATCTTTTTATTATCACTTTTCTTTATTTTTACTGTTTTCCTAAAAACCCGTTACAGTTTTGGTGAAAAATACTTAGTCTTAAAATTTGGTTTATCTAAAACAGAAATACCAATTGATCAAATCGTTAGTATTAAAGAGTCGGACAAGTATGGAGTTGCAGATAATATTGATTATAGAATTGGTGCTCCATATGGTCAACCAGATAGAATCGTTATTGAAACTATGAATAAGCGTTTTCTAGTTTTTTTAAATGAAGGTCATCATTTTCTTCAAAATTATAAAAAAGCAAGTGCTAGAATATAAGATAAGTACCTTCTACGATAGAAGGTGCTTTTTTATTCGAGTTCCTCTTCTTTAAATATACTAATAGAATGAATACTTCAGCCAAGCTCACTTACGAAGAGTTGCTGCAGGGTTTATCGTAGGCAAAACTCATGGTAGACTTTGATTGGACAGAAACATGACATATCTCTTGAAAGGATGATTGTGGTGGTGAAAACAGATAAAGTCTCCTCCTGAATACAAGAAATCACATTCAGGAGGAGATAAAAAATGTTTAAACAAATAGATGAAAATTATCCGAGAAAAGAGCACTTCCATCATTATACAAAGTCAACCCGATGCTCATATAGCCTGGTGATCGATCTAGACATCACGAAATCGCATTCAATATTAAAAGAAAAAAAGTTAAAAGTATATCCTGTGCAAATTTATTTGTTAGCAAGGGCTGTGCAAAAAATACCGGAGTTTCGGATGGATCTAGTGAACGATGAACTTGGTCATTGGGAACTTCTCCATCCTAGTTATACGATTCTAAATAAAGAAACAAAGACATTTTCAAGTATTTGGACGCCTTATGACGAAAACTTTGCTCAGTTTTATAAAAGCTGTGTGGCGGACATTGAAACATTTAGCAAAAACAGCAACCTATTTCCGAAACCTCATATGCCAGAAAACATATTCAATATTTCAAGTCTACCTTGGATTGATTTTACTTCTTTTAACCTTAATGTATCTACAGATGAAACTTATTTACTGCCGATATTTACGTTAGGCAAATTTAAGGTGGAAGAAGGAAAAATCATCTTGCCAGTCGCCATTCAAGTACATCATGCTGTTTGTGATGGCTATCACGTCGGTCAGTATGTGGAATATTTGAGGTGGCTTATTGAACATTGTGAAGAGTGGTTAAACGAGTCATTGGGTAAGTCCTGAATGTCAGGAGTGATTTGCAAGAGGTTTAAGCAGACTTTAACGAGTCTGCTTATTTGTTGTGTGATGAAGGAGCTATTAGTTTGCAAACAAGGCAATCATGTTTTGTTTCTCAATTATTTTTGCGGTTTCTTTTCGGCGTTTTGTAAAAATGAACTACAAAAATCATGTCGAAACACGACGATGATTGATTGAGGCACAGCATCTTAAAATGTGTAAAACATATGAAAACAGACCTTAAGGAGGTCTGTTTTCATATTGGAATCTGTCGAAAGCATCATTAACATAGGGAAGAAGTAAGTGTTGTATTCATTTTTGTTGTGCACAACAATCTATGTTAAGCCTCAAGGTTGTGTAAATAACCATCAAGATAAAAAGACATTGTATTCATCACATCTGTTTTAAAATCTCGTTTAAATTCATGCATATTATGATTTTCAATAATAGTGATGACTTCATCAGGTAAGGTGGCAGTGAGTTTGCATCCTGTGATAATTGCTGCTTCAGCTTGAAAAATATCCATCACTTGCGCCTCATTGATCACATCATTTTGACAAAGTAAGTCTGTCATTTCCGTTAGCTTTTGAAATAACATCATTTTTGATTGAAGCATGGTGTCAGAGTCTACGTTTCTTTCCAAAACAGAAGTGCGAATTGCTTCTAATCTGATGTACATAGGATTTTTATCAATGATTTCTTCCAATTCCTTCAGAAAAAGATGTTTGATATCCTGAAGGTTTTTAATTTGTGTTTCAGAAATAATCTCAATGAATCGCTCTAGTCTCTTTACATATTCTCGGCATAATAGCTGGAAGAACAGAGCTTCTTTCGTTTTGAAATAAACAAACAATATGCCTTTAGACAGCTTCGTTTCTTTGGCGATATCTGACATTTTGATTTGGTTATATTCATGTGTTTCAAAAAGCTCTGCTGCTTTATCTAAAATCGCTTGAGCTCTTAGAGCCTTAGCTTCATCTGTCATCGCTCTTTTCATTATTTTTCAACCTCCATTTCAAAGGATCATTTTGATTTGGAGTCAGACAAAGTGATATATAAGGAAGCATGTGATTAGCTGAATCTTTTAATGATCTTGTCAAACGTACGATCACCAAGAAGATTCTTCATAAACACCATAGGTTTAGCACCAAACCCAACCAAATAGCGCGTTTTAGGTTTCGTTACAGTGACAGCTTTTACAATTGTATTTGCAATGACTTCTGGTTTTGTTAAATTACTTCCTGAATAAGTTTTTACCATGTTGTCTGCTGATTTGTTGGCAGCTTCTTTATAAGCTCCTTTTGCAGAAGCGGTTCTAAGTTTTTCTGCTGCAATGACTCCCCAGTCGGTTGCAATCCCGCCAGGTTCCACAACTATGACATCAATACCAAATGGTTCAACTTCTAACCGTAAGCAATCAGAAAAACCTTCTACTGCAAATTTTGTAGCGTGATACCATGCGCCAAATGATGTCCACACTTTACCACCCATAGAAGAGATATTGACGATCTTTCCATATTTGTTTTGTCTCATACTTGGCAGAACAAGCTGCGTCATTCTGGCAAGTCCAAACAGGTTTACTTCTACTTGTCTTCGAGCTTCTTCCATAGATACATCTTCAACCGCACCATATGAGCCGTAGCCCGCATTATTGACAAGCACGTCGATTCTTCCTTCTTTGTCCAAAATCTCACGTACACAGTTTACCATAGACTCTTCATCAGTGACATCAAGTGACATGGTGTTAATTCCTTGATTGGTGAGGTCTTTCATCATTTCTTTTCGACGAGCAGCACCATAAACAATGAAACCTTTCTTATTTAATTCAATTGCTGTGGACTTTCCAATTCCTGCTGATGCACCTGTGATAAGAGCGACTTTTTTACTCATTTGTAATTCCTCCTTTTGGTGACCTCGGGTCATTTATAAATGACTTGAGGTCAATTATAAATGACTGTTAGTCAATTGTAAAGGAAGGATATTATTGTGTTTTATCATTTGGTTTTATGGTCAAATTTATGACCTCTTTAAGAGTACAAAAAGGTGTTTTTTATGATCTAACCATCATTGTCCTGGGTATCTGGTGGTGACCCGCCATGTTAAAAATACGAATGATATACTTATATCAATTAATATTGGGAGGTATGCCCCTTGAAATCATTCTGGGAGAAAGAAGAAGAGAGTCCTTTTACGTTAGAAAAGATAGATGAGGAACAAATTCGTGAAGCAGAGGGAACGCTTGGTGTCACTTTACCTGATACATACAAAAAACTCATTTTAGAATGGAATGGTGGTTTTACAGTTCGTAATGCTTTTCCAACCGAACGGCCGAATTCATGGGCAGAGGATCATGTTCAATTCGACCATCTAAGAGGAATCGCCAAAGATGATGGAATTATGAATAGCGCTCAGTTAAGTGATGAATTGGAGCTGCCCGAGGGACTTGTTTTCATCAGCGGGGAAGAAGATACATGGATCGCCATGGATTATCGAGAAACGAAGGAACATCCTCCTATTCACTATTTCGATTTAGAGCTGGAAGTAAATTTTAAGCTGGCAGATACTTTCGATGAATTTGTTGAGCGGTTATATACAGCTGACGATGCCATGGTTGAAGTAATAGAGATTGAGGAGGAAGCTTCGGATTTATATATCAGTAAAGAAGAGCTTGAACACATTTTTGAGAGAGGAGACCTTCGTCAGCAGAATCTCTTCAAAATGGCACATTATCCGATGGAAGACATTGAAGAGATCGCATGGTTTTTCTCGCGCATGAAACAGTGCATTCAACAGATAAAAGATCAACATGTCTTGTATGAAACAGCTACTGCTATTCACTCCAACCTTCTGTTAAACCCAGATATGCCAAGGAATGACCGTATTAATCAAGAGCTGCAAGAAATTGCTGAATTTCTAGAAAATAGTGAAGATCCGAATACCGCCTTTTTGGGAGAGGACATTCATCCAGTGAAAAAACGATAGTGAAAGATGAAAAGCCCTTTCTAGGGCTTTTCGAAAGTAGTTTATGATCTCTTTTTATTTAAAATTTTCATAATGAATAATGCTATATATGAAGCAATGAATGAGCCTAAAGTGTAAACAACAGCCCAGCCAAAGAAAGAGACATTGAAAAGTGTAAATGTCAGAATGAGCAAAATGATAAAGCTCACAATTGGCATGAAATAAACCTTTTGTACAAACAATGTGACGATAAAAGAAGCGATGATCATACTGACTGGAAGCAAGCCGAATGCGAATTCTAAATGAGTCATATCCATTCTCCTTTTAAATGACTTAGCTACATTTGATTTGTTCTCATTGTCTCTCTTACACTCAAAATTCATAGTACATCGGGTTTTTGAGTTTAATAAATTATATTAGACAGAAGAATCAATAACCATATCATAACACATAAAAATGAAATTATTTCATTTTATGTAATTTAAAGGGTTTTTGATGATTTTAAATCTTTCTTTTTGTCATCTTATTGAAAGTCATATTTAAATAAAGTATAGTAAATTTATATGATATAGAGGAGGATGGTTAAAAATGATGCATGCAGGAAGATTACGCCAGAAAACTTTGAATCAGTAATTTCATATGTTCAAAGGCTCTGTTTTCATCAAACGGAGTAAACGGGGTAGTCTGCACATTTTTAATGATCTTCAGCGGGAAAGTATGCAATTTCACTAGAAAAGAGGCAGCTAATCGGTCTGTCTTTTTTTGTATGTTTTTTATGATGCAAAGAAAGGCATATGTCTAGCTTTGTTTACTCTGACCACATAAAGTAGCCTGTTTGTGGGTTTTGTGATGATATTCTTGATGCCTATTGATCATGACTAAATGAACAATTGGAGGATTGGATATGAATAGACTGGAATTAAAGCAGTTAGTCAAACATCACGGATTAGAGATTTTAGAGAATACCATCAAAATAAATGAATCAGGTGTGGATTTCCGTGTCGCTCACGTCGAAGATTTACATGGTGATCAATGGATAATAAGAATGCCTCGCAGACCTGAATCAATGAAACATACCTTACAAGAAAAAAAGACATTAGATTACATTAGTAATCAGGTTCACTTTCAGGTTCCTAAGTGGTCTATCTTTACAGAAAGTCTGATTGCTTATAAACAATTAGAGGGGGTACCGGCGGCTAGTATTGATGTGGAACAGCAATCTTATGAGTGGAGATTTGACCAAACGAATGTACCGCAAGCTTATTATGAATCATTAGGAAGAGTTTTAGCGAATGTACATTCCTTAGATCAACAGCCTTTTAAAACGATCGGTGTGGACATGCTCAGTGCTCATGAATTAAGAGGATCAATGAAACAGCGAATGGAACGTGTCAAATCGCAATACACCATTAACAGCGGTTTATGGGAGCGCTGGCAAGAATGGCTAGCTAAAGATTCTTTATGGCCGCCTTTTGTAGGAGTGAAGCATGGAGATTTGCATCCTGGTCACATTCTGATTGATGAAAATCAATGTGTTACCGGTGTGATTGATTGGTCTGAAGTGGGGGTTGGTGATGTATCTGCAGACTTTTTGTCGCATCAACTTCTCTTTGGGAAAGAAGGATTAACGAAACTTATCCATGCGTATGAAAAAGCAGGCGGGAGAACTTGGTCAGGAATGGATGAACATATAATAGAACTTCTGACGACAAGTGCGATCACTGTGGCCGAGTACGCACAGAGATCAGGATTGAAAGATATGTATGAAACGGCAGCATACATGTTGGCAAACGAAAGCTAATCAATCAGAACAAATCCAAAAAAAGCCCCTAAAAAGGGCTTTTTTTAATCTAATTCATGAAAAAACTGTTTGAGTTGATCAATGAAAACGGATTTGGATTTTCCTTTTTTATAAATGAACTCAATATTGATGTTGAAATTGATAGATGGCTCAATTGAAATTTGTTTTAGTGTTCCTTGTTCTACTTCATTTCTAACACAATGATGAGGAAGAAACGATAGTCCCATTCCTTGTAGCACTAAATTTTTTGCAGTTTCCATATGATCAACCTCAATGGAAATGTTCGGTGTGATGTTGTTTTTTTGAAATAATCGGTGGAGCATCAACCAATCAAATGACCCATAGTCAAAGAAAATAAAAGGTTGTTCTTCTAGTTCATTCATATTGATGTTGCCTAGGCTGGCAAGCGGGTGATGAGTTGGGACGAACAGCCCGATTGGATCGCTGAAAATCGGGATTGATTCAATTTGAGGATGTGTTTCAGTCCTGACAATGCCAAAGTCTACTTGGTTGTTAATCACTTTTTGGACAACATCCTTTGAATGTCCTGTTACAATTTTCACTTTCAGATTTTCGTATTTTTCTTTTAGGGCGGGCAATATGTTAGGCAATAGATTATTGGAAATAGAGGATGCGCATCCAATCGTCAATTCATAAGGGAGCATCGTTTGTTTGAGACTATGCTTTGCTTCTTGATAAGAATGGAGAATCTTTTTGGCATGCGGGTAAAACTGTTCACCTTTTTCCGTCAGAGATAGTTTATTTCTCTGTCTATCAAATAATTTCAGGTCTAATTCTTTTTCTAACGATTGAATACGTGCCGATACAGAAGGCTGGGTTAAATACAATGCTTCTGCAGCTTTATTGATACTGCCTAGCTGGCATACATAAATAAACGCTTCTATATTCTCAATATTCATGTTATCCCCTTATATGACGTTCTTTAAATGTTTAGTTTTTCAAGCTCATACACTAATTTTACAGCTTCTTTCGCCAAAATGACAGTAGGGTCAATCACTTTCACAGCTTTGGTTGACCTTAGAACTAAAGGAATTTCTGTACAGCCGGCAATGATGGCTTCTGCTCCTTGATTGATTAAAATTTCTGCAGCTAACGCCAGTTCACTTTCGCCTTTACTCAATTTCCCTGCTTTCACGGCATAAATCCCATTCATCACACTTTTCTGAAGATTTTCACTAGGAGTCATGACATCAATCTTGTGATGGGCACAAGCTTTTTGATAGAGCTGGGTTTTTAATGTGCCATCAGTACATAGTAAGCCCACAGACGTATAGTGATGTTTGTTCAGGTGCTTTGCGGTTTCTAATGGCATATTCATGATAGGGATATGAGTGGATTGTTGTACGTTTTCTAAAAAGAAGTGAGCGGTATTGCATGCAATCAGAATAAAGTCCGCTCCTGCGCGCTCTAATCTTTTAGCTGATGCAATCATATATTCTGTAGGATCTTCGCCTTTCCCAAATATGGCATTGGTTCTATCAGGGATTTGCGGATCATTATCAGCAATCACATGGAGATGATCCTGATCTTTTATCGCTGGTGTATGAGAAATGATTTTTTTCATCAGATCAATCGTCGCTAAAGGGCCCATACCACCCATAATACCAATTGTTGTAGACATGCATATCACCACATTTCATTTTTTTCTATTATAAAAAAAGAAAGGATGGTGAGTGTTATAGAAAAGTTCTATTTGTATATAGAAGGTTGATTAAAAGCACCTTTTATTTTCTTCTTTATCTGTTTTGCGGTATGAGTTGCAATCTAATCAAAAAACATTAGAATAAAGAAAAATTGATAAAGGAGCTACCATATGAATTTCAATTTGGATGAAGCTTTAGATATGTTGAGTCGAACTCCTCGTACATTAGAAAGTCTTTTGTCAGGTTTATCGAAGGATTGGCTTTACAGTCGTGAAGGGGAGGGAACGTGGAATCCCGTTGAAGTCATTGAACATTTGATTGAAGCAGAGAAATTCAACTGGATTCCCCGATTAAATGTCATTCTTGCTGATGGAGAGAATACCCCATTTCCTGCATTTGACCGCTACGCCCATTTGAATCAAACTGAAAGACAGATAGAACAGGCACTAGCGGAGTTTCATCATGTGCGGATGGAGAATGTGGCATACATTCAGCGTATGACACATTCAAATCTTGATCTAGAGAAAAAGGGCGTCCATCCAGAATTCGGCGTCGTGCAAGTGAGCGAATTACTTTCTGCGTGGGTTGTCCATGATTTCACCCATATCTCCCAAATTGTTCGAGTCATGGCGGAACGATATCGAACCGATGTGGGTCCATGGAGCGCTTATTTAGGGATTTTGAATAGGAAATAAATGATTAATGACGCTTCGCGGCCCACTCGGATTGAAGAATGGCATATTGATACTCATCGACCCAATGTCCTTTTGACATATAATTTTGTAGCAAATGTCCTTCGCGTCTCATGTCTAAACGTTCCAGTACTCGAATAGATTTTTCGTTTCGTACATCTGTAAAGGCAATGATTTTATGCTTGTTCAGTGTAGTGAAAATATATTCGATCATTGAATTCAAGGCTTCATGAATATAGCCCTTTCCTTGAAATTCAGGCGCAAGTGTAAATCCTATTTCAATGATTCTAGGCTCGCTGCCGAGTGTATGAATGGCGCAATCTCCTATCAACTGATTGGATTCAGATAAGGCAATCGCGTATTGAAACCACGTCCCTGGTTGATTAGGTTGTTGCGTCATTTGGTGTTGTACAAATGATTCAGCGTCTTCGTACGTGTAGTTTTCCCAGGATTGAAATGTGGCAATAGAGGGATTTGATCGGTATTGATAAAATGCTTCAATATCCTGCTGATCAACCTGACGAATCACGACCCGGTTTGTTCTTGTAAATATGCTGTTTGCATTCTTCATGTGTTACCCTCACTTTTTAGTTTGTTCTTGATTTGAAAAAGTCTATTAGCCATTCAGATAGCTGTTTTTGCGCTTTGGTCACAAATCGATCGGCATAATACGTTAATTCAAGATGCCGAACAGGAGCAGGGGCAGAAATAGGAATAGAGACAATATTAGGCCATGCTGAATGTTGCTTTAACAGCCCTCTTGGCTGGATGGTGGCGCCGATCCCGGCTTCAACCAGCTGCAATAATGAAGTGGCAGACCCAACATCCATGACCGTGTCCAATTCAAAACCGTGTTCTTTACATACGTCATCGACCAAATCTCTTCCTAGATAGCCTTTTGGATACATGACCAGTGCATGCTTTGTCAGCTCTTTTAGCGTCACTTCACGCCTTTTTGCCAGTTCACTGTCTGAATGAACAAACAATTCGTAGGGCTCATCGCCAAGTGGAATTTGAATCAGTCGTTTATCCGCAGGCCCGCGCAGCCCAATTCCGATATCGACTTTATGTGAGAGCACCTCGTCACGAACAAAGATGGTCGAAAAAGCCTTTAGGTTGATCTCTGGATACAGCGTTTTAAATTCTACAAAAAGCGGAACAAGCTGAAAGTCAAGATCAGAGGGAAGGACGGCAAGCCGAACGGTACCCCGCTGTTCAGATAACAGTTCTTTCATAGCATTTTTGGCATCTCGTTCAGCCTGAAGCATTTTTATGCCATATTGATAAAGAAGCGTACCAGCTTCGGTTGCAACTACTTTTTTACCGATTCGGTCAAAGAGCGGCATCCCAACTTCAGCCTCAAGCAGCTGAATCTGTTGGCTTAATGTAGGCTGTGATATACCTAGTTGCTCTGCAGCCTTTGTGAAATGTAAATGATCGAATACAGCCATAAAATAGGTAATGTGACGAGTATCCATATGCCATCCTTTCATTAATGATAGTATTTTCCTATCATCATAATACGAATTATTGTATTGATCAATGAATGAAGCGGATTTATACTCATAGTAACCTCAACAAGATGAGAGAGGAAGAAGAGTATTGATAAAAAAAATATTTTATTTAGCTGCTTTATTTTTAGCTGCCTTAAACTTGCGCCCAATCATTACATCCGTGGCTTCTATGATGAGCATGATTCAATCAGACCTTGGCGTTAGTGCACTCACGGCAAGTCTTTTAACCACTTTGCCGGTCTTGTGCATGGGAGTGTTTGCCCCTGTAGCAACGAAACTAAGCCGCCGGTTTGGATTAGAGAGAACTCTTTTCTTCTCGATTTTTCTTATCACAATTGCGACTGGACTGCGTGGTACAAGTCAAACGGTTACGATCCTTCTCGTGACTGCTTTTGCAGGAGGAGTTGGAATAAGTTTTGCCGGACCATTGTTGTCTAGTTTTATTAAAAAGTATTTCCCGAAAAGTCCTGGGATTGTCAGTGTGTACTCTATATCGATGACAGTTGGAGCTGCACTTGCTTCGGGCTTGACCATTCCGATTTACCTTCGCAGTGAGCATAACCTTCCACTTGCGTTATCTTGCTGGGCGGTTTTAGGCGTTATTGCACTGATTTTGTGGCTCGGTCTAGCTCGTCAAAATCAACAAGCGGATCATGCAGATGTGCCGCTGAGATTACCGCTGCGAAACAAAAAAGCCATTCAATTCACCTTGTTCTTTGGCTTTATGTCTAGCATGTTCTATTCGTTAACAGCGTGGATTTCACCCATTGCGCTTGATTTTGGGAATAGTCCGCAGTATGCCGCCATGCTGCTTACGATATTTACGCTCATTCAGATTCCGGTGGCATTACTCGTTCCAAACATCGTCAATCGTCTAGGAAAGCCGAAATTATTTCTGATTTTATGCAGTTTGTCAGAGCTGATTGGACTCATATTCCTTCTATTGCCAATGCCGATCCTGCCAGCTGTTATTTTTCTGGGGATTGGAGCAGGTGGATTATTTCCTTTAGCGCTTATGCTGCCTATTATTGAAACGCGTACACCAGAAGAAGCCGGTACATGGTCAGCGATGTCACAGATGGGCGGGTACATCATGGGAGGATTTGGTCCATTTTTAATCGGTTTGATTTTCGATATCAGCGGACATTTTCAAGCTGCTATTGTCGCAATGCTCGCCATCGTGATGCTGATGATTGGCGTGCAGTTATCGATGAAGTTAGGGAAAAAACGTGATGAGGTATCCAATTAAAGATCAATATACCGCTGCTTTTATATCATGACTCAATTGAAATCGCCATAGCCTATTCCTAAGTAGGCTATGGCGATTATTTTACTCAATTTTTAAAAGATGCACCTGAATGAATTATCGTGCCAGATTTTTTTCAACTTTACGAGTGGCCATTTCTGCAGCCTCCATGATCATTTCACCTAATGTTGGGTGAGGATGAATCGTCATGGCTAAATCTTCTACTGTAGCACCAATTTCAATAGAGAGAGAAAGTTCTGATATAAGAGTAGATGCCTCTGCACCTACGATCTGTGCTCCTAAAATAAGGCCAGATTCAGCATGGGCCACAATCTTCACAAATCCTTCTGGTTCTTTTAATGCCAGTGCTCGACCATTAATAGAGAACATTGTTTTTCCAGTAACAGTCGGAATGGATTGTTGCTTGCAATCCGTTTCGCTCAGTCCAACACTCGTCAATTCTGGGCTAGAAAACACAACAAGTGGGATCGCTTTATAATCGATCATCGAAGGTTTCCCGGCGATTGCCTCTGCTGCCACCTTCGCTTCATAGGAAGCTTTATGAGCCAGAGCAGGACCCTCGGTGATATCACCAATTGCATAAATGTGCGGAATGGAAGTTCTGCATTGTTCATCAATTTTAACTAGTCCGTTAGGGGTAATGGACAAACCGATAGAATGGAGACCTAATGTTCCATCTGTATTCGGTTTTCTTCCGACAGTAATCAGTGCATATTCCGCTTGCACCGTGTAACTTTCTTTCTGTTTCTCATAATGAAGATCAATTCCGCTCATATGCTGCTCGGCACCTATGACGTTTGCTCCTGTAATCACGGTGATGTTATCTTCTTTCAATTGTCGAACAACAGGTGAGACAAGTTCACTTTCAAAACCAGGCAATACTTGATTGCCGCCTTCTAGAATGGTGACTTTTGATCCAAACCTTGCAAACATCTGTCCGAGTTCAACACCAATATATCCACCCCCAACTACGACAAGGCTTTTAGGGATTTCGGGAAGGGATAGTGCTTCAGTGGAAGACAATATACGACCTCCGAAAGGGAGTGATTTAATTTCAATTGGACGAGAGCCGGTTGCTAATATAAGGTGTTTGAAGTTGATTCGTTTTTCACCTTTTTCGGCATGTTGAATCACCGCTGTATGCTGATCGAACAAGCTTGCATCGCCTTCCAAAATGGTAACTCCAGCTGACTTTAACAAAAATTGGACGCCTCCAGCTTGTTTTTCCACAACAGCTTTTTTGAACGCTTGAGCTTCATTGAAAGAACCGCTTTCTTGAAAACCACCCCATTGTGTGCGGAGTTTGAACCGCTCTGCTTCTGCTATTAGCGCTTTAGAAGGGATACAGCCTACATGGGTGCATACGCCACCTAACTGATCACGTTCTACAATCGCAGTCTTCATGCCGAGATGAGCTGAACGTAACGCCGCCACGTAGCCTCCCGGACCTGATCCAATCACCAATGTATCTACTGTTTCTAAATGAATCATTTCTTACACCTCCAATTTCAAAATATGATGATCATAATATATTATAGTCATCATATTTTGGCGAAGTCAATCCCATCTGAGTGAGGAAAGATGGATTTTAGTCAATTGACACAAGATAATATGATAATTATAATATTTTAATAAATACACTTAGATGAGTTAAAAGGAAGGAGAAAAGAGGATGCCTTATCCGAAAGGTCATAAGTCAAAAGTGAGAGAGCAGATCATCGCTAGTGCTGCACGAGCATTTCGAACAAATGGCGTCCGTAGTATCAGTTTGCCATACATTATGAAAGGGGCAGGTCTAACTCATGGAGGGTTTTACGCTCACTTTAAGAACAAGGATCAGTTGGTGATAGAGACTTTTCATTTTGCTATTACTGATACGATCAAGCTGCTGCAAAGTGTTGCAGACAAGAAAACAGACCAGCCTCGAATTCAGACGATCATTGACTTTTATTTAAGTTCCGTTCACCGTGATCAGACGGAGATCGGCTGTATATTGCCTGCACTGGCAGGGGAGATTGCTCAATTATCGCAAGAGGTACGTAAAACCTATACAGATGAATTGAAACGGTTTATGGCGTTTACAGCTGATACGGGAAACATAGATCTCTCTACCAGTTACGCACTAGTAAGCAGCATGATTGGTACAATTGCTCTTGCACGAGCTGTCAATGATTCGCAGTTCAGTGATCAATTGTTAATGGCAGGTAGAACACAGGCAAAACACATTTTAAATTCAAATTAAAAAACATAGGGGATGTTGCGATGTTGATTAGAGAAGCAAGCATAGAAGATTATCCACAATTAAGACAAATCTATTTAGAATCCCGACGTCAGAGCTTTCACTGGCTCAATACAGAAGAAATCAAACTGCAAGATTTTGATCAAGATACGCAGGAAGAGCAAATTTTCTTAACTGAGGAGAACAATAAAATCCTTGGATTCATCTCATTATATGTACCAGATCGTTTTATTCATCTCTTGTTTGTACATCCAGAAGCTGCTGGTCAAGGGGCTGGCGATCTGTTGCTGAAACATGCGATCAAAGTGCTCGGAACACCAGTCACCCTCAAATGTGTATCCGAAAATCACAAAGCTTTGTCTTTTTATCAAAAAAGAGGATGGAAGGCTGTTGTAGAGGAAGGGGAGCCTGGGGCGAAGTACTGGGTGCTTGCTTATGAATAAGGATAAAATTGTAAAATAATCTAATGTGACTCACACGTTAGGTATTGGTGATCCTGCTTAAAAAAAAGCCTCCATAATAGAGGCTTTTTAATTTACTTTCTAACCGTTATATAAAGAGCGCCTAATAGAGCGCCATTTGATTTATACATCCATACTTCTACTTGGTTACTACCTGAATCTTTTAACCCTTTAATATCTCTACCGGATACAGAGACATACTGTGATCCTTTCACAACAACAGCATATGAGGCAATGTCATCAATAGGATAACTAGATCCTACGTTAATTGTGATATTTCTTGCATTTGTTTTAATTGGAGCATCCGCGGATAAAGATTTTAGCGTAATAGGCATAGATGAAAGATGATTAGTTTGAACGGATTCTTGAGCAGAAGCAACCCCTCCAATAGTAAAAGTCAATGCAGAAACAGCAATAAGAGAATACATAGATTTCTTCATTTTCATTCTAAAGCACTCCTTTTAAATTAGTTTACAAGTCATTAATTCGATATTAAATCGAGATATTCCTGTTAAAAAGTGTTAATTAATTGTGAACATTTTCCTTTCGGGATGAATTGAAATTTTCTGTGAAGAAAACGACTTAATATCTATCTATTAAAAATTTAAAACATTATTTTTTAGTAAGAATATTGCTCATTACTCGTATTGCTAAAGCTCCTTCTCGATTTGAATATCTACCTATTTTAAGAAATTTCCTCAGAGAATTGTGAAGAGGAAAAGTCTAATCTTTTCCCATGGATGATATTGAAAAAAATCTAGCCATTTCCTAATTCTATCTTCATTCATTCGCCGCTTAAAAGATCATTTACAACTAAAGAAGTGACACGGCATTGACCGTTTGCGGGACTCTATTTTGAACTAGATTGTGAAAGCCAAGCTTTATCAAGAGCATCATAATTATTTCAGTTTTGTAAGGTCCTATCATTAATGTCATTTCAGTGTGAATGTAAGTATTCAAGTCTATATAGGCTTTTTCAAGAATTAACAGGTCTTGGTTCTTATTGAATGTTTTTTGTATAAATGAATAAAGATAGACTATATGTTAAAACGAACACAAATTACAGAAGAAACTTATGTTAAAAGGAGGAACGATTATGAAAAAACTTTGCCGGGAAGTCTGGATCGAAGTTAATCTTGATGCGATTAAAAGAAATATCGAAGCCATTCAAGCGCATATTCCAAAGAAGAGTAAGATCATGGCTGTCGTGAAGGCGAATGCTTATGGACACGGTTCAGTGGAGGTAGCGCGGCAGGCACTAGAAAGCGGTGCGACGGAGCTCGCAGTTGCTAGCTTAGAGGAAGGCATTGTGCTGCGAAGAGCAAAAATTGAAGCGCCGATTTTGGTTCTTGGATTTACACCGCTCGACTGTGTGAAAAGGGCCGCAGCCTGGAGAATCGACCTCTCCGGCCTTCGAGAAGACTGGATTGCTCAAGCAAACGAGATCTTAGCGAAAGAAGAAAGCAAGCGACGGCTTGGGATTCATGTCAATGTTGACACGGGGATGGGGCGATTAGGTGTACGGACAAAGGAAGAGCTGTTAGCGGTGGTGAAGGCGCTTGAAAAGAGTGAAAACCTGAGGTGGGATGGAATATTTACGCATTTCTCCACTGCGGATGAGCCTGACCCTGATTTCACGTTGCTGCAGCACAGCATCTTCATTGATTTTCTTCGGTTTTTGAAAGAAGAAGGGATCAAACTGCCGACCGTACATATGAACAATACAGCTGCTTCGATTGCGTTTCCTGAATTTAGTGCCGATATGATCCGGCTTGGTATCGGACTTTATGGATTGTATCCCTCGCAATACATTGAAAGCTTAGACGCTGTTCAGCTAGAGCCCGCTCTCAGTTTAAAAGCAAGAATTGCGTTCGTGAAGAAAATGGTGACAAAGCCAAGAACCGTCAGCTATGGGGCAACCTATGTGGCAAAGCCTGACGAAGTCATTGCAACCATACCGATTGGTTATGCAGATGGGTACTCACGTGCTTTATCCAATCGAGGGTTTATGCTTTTCCGCGGAGAAAGAATGCCGATTGCTGGCCGAGTCACAATGGATATGACGATGATCAGCTTAGGAGAGATGAAAGCAAAGCAAGGCGAGGAAGTCGTCATTTATGGCCGTCAAAAGGGCGGAGAAATTTCTGTTGATGAAATTGCTGAAATGCTCAATACGATTAACTATGAAGTCATTGCAACATTAAGCCGCCGTGTTCCAAGGTTTTATCGTCGAGGCGGGAAGATTATTAAAATATCGACGCCGGTGATGTATGTGTGAAAGTAAGGACAGCATGAAATTGCAAAAATCCCCCTTTATAAAGGGGGATTCAGATTGTAGAGAAACTCATATTTTTCTACAATCTTTTTTATTTTCATCGTAATGATGATGGATTTGAGTTTCACGTCTTATTTCGGCTTAAGCTCGATACTCTTTATCTAAAATAAGAATGGGTTTAATCGTAGATCCATTTTTAGAATCTTCAAAAGCTTGTTCAATCTCTTCTAATTCGTAGAATTTTGCTAGTTTCTCAACTGGGAATTGTCCATTTTTAAAGAACTTGACTAGTTTAGGAATGAATAGTTGAGGAACGGCATCGCCTTCTATCACACCTTTTAACGTGAGCGCATTGAGCATGAGATCATTGGTCACATTAAACGTTAAATCGCGCTTTCCTACTGCTACTGTTGCACAAGTTCCTTTGACACGCAGGCAGTGAAGGGCAGCTAGCGTGACTTCTGGTACTCCAGTTGTTTCAAATGAGTAATGTGCTCCTTTTCCTTCTGTGATTTCCTTCACTTTTTCAGCTGGATTCTCATGTTTACTGTTGATGACATGTGTTGCACCTAATTCTTTTGCTAGCTCAAGGCGGCTATCATGGATATCAACGGCAATAATCGGATCACAGCCTGCAATTTTTGCTGCCATTAACCCACTTAAACCAACAGCACCTGTACCGAACACAACAAAGCTTGTACCTGGAGCTGGAGCAAGTGAATTTAAGACAGTACCGCTCCCAGTCATTAAGCCGCAACCGAATGGTCCTAAATAACGTAAATCAGTTTCTTTGTCTACTTTCACCACATTTTTCTCATCAACCGTTGCATATGTACCAAATGACGATTGACCAAAAAATTGTGATACATCTTGATGATCATGTGTATGGATAGGCGTTTCATTATGTTTATTACGACCAGAAAAATTCAGTGGAATCATGTTTTCGCATCCACCAGCGTTCCCGTCAAGACAATTATGGCAATGACCGCAATAAGCGAAACCAAGTACAACGTGGTCTCCTTCTTGAACGGTTGTGACATTAGAACCTGCTTTTACGACAATGCCAGAGCCTTCATGTCCTAATAAAGCAGGACGTGGGACAGGGAGCGTGCCATCTAATACAGTGGCATCCGTATGACAAACGCCAGATGCAACGATTTTGACAAGCACTTCATCTGCTTTTGGATCATCTAGTAATAGTGTTTGTTTCTCGAAATCTTTTTCATTTGTTGTGACCATCGCTTGAATTTCCATATCATGTGCCCTCACTTTTTGTATAGTATGATATTCTGAAGAAAGGTTAGATCAAATGTCACAAAAAATTCATTTCTTTATGACTAAGTTGATTGTAGGACGAAAGATTTTCCGTTTCAATCAGCAAAAAATCTTTTTTGTATAGGTTTTCAACACAAATGAATTTATGTATCTCTAATCAACATTTTTTAAAAAGTGTCTAAAGGAGGGGCCCCATGATCAAAAAAGAGGATCGCCGTGTTGAGCGAACAAAAGAAACACTTCGTCAAACATTCAAAATACTAGTAAAAGAAAAAGGATATTCGCACGTAAAAGTGAAGGATATTGTGGAAAAGGCAAACTATAATCGGACCACGTTTTATGTGCATTATGAAAGTAAAGATGAATTAGCAGCAGATGTTATTCACCGGGAAATGGTCAATTTCGAATATGAATTTTGTAAGCCGACTCGTGAAAATCCACTGTTGGATTTAACTCGCATGAAACCAGAGGGCACCGATGTATTTCAATATATCGTTGAAAATCGCGACTATTATGATTTATTAGTGATGGAAGACCGAATTCCCCACATACAAGAAAAATTGCTTAAGAAAATACAATATATTTTCCAAAATAGAATGTCGTTTGTGAGTGATCAGTATACAGAAATCAACGACAGTTATTTTGTCCAATATCGTTCATACGGCATTTTCGGTTTTATCATTGAATGGATCAGAAATGACTATAATGCATCTCCCTCAGAAATGGCACGCCGCATTATCAATTTATTATATATTCAATCCTCACTTATGATTCAATTGAAAGATGAAGAAGTGATTATGAAAAGGTGATGTTTAGCTGATAGTTATGATAGATCTATTGGTAGGTATAATAGGTGACTTTAGATGTTAATTCATTTGATTTTATAAAAATATTAAATTTAAAATCTCTTAAAATTGTAAACTTTGTAAAAAATATAACGATAAAAGGAGGGAATATAAAGAGTTGGAGGAATAAAAATGAAAAAAAGGTTTTTATTATTCATTACGGTACTTTTATTAATGAGTACTCTTAGTCCATTCAAAGCGCATGCGACAAATTCAACTGGTTGGACGAAACGAGCTGATTTACCAGAAGAACGTATTAATGCTGGTGTGGGAGTCGTTGATGGGAAGATTTATGTGTTTGGTGGAGCAAGTGAAAAAAATACATTAAACAACCAAACATTTATGTATGATCCTAAAAAGGATGCTTGGGAAGAGAAAGCTAGTATGCCAAGGTTTAGAACAGGGGGTACTTATGCTACAGTAGGTAACAAAATCTATTTAATAGGTGGAATTAATGAAGAAACAAAAGTTGCTTATAATACAATAGATATATATGATACAAAACTAGATCAATGGGCAGATGAGCCGATTCAGATACCTAGGGAACCTGTTTTTTCAGCATATAGAAAGGGCACTCTTCAAGCAGTTGCGGTAAATGAGAATATATATATTGTATCATCAAAGAACGCCTATAAGAATAATGTCTATCGCTACAATACAACTACTGGTGAATGGGAGAGTCTGAATTCATCAGTTTTACCTCCTCGAAATGGGAGAGCTATATCTGCAATTGATGGGAAAGTCTATGTTGCAGGTGGAGAAAATTCGATAGGGCATAGTAGAGAAAAGTCTTTGTTTCAGTACGAAATTGCAACAGATAAATGGAGTATATTAAAAGGCGGCGACTTAACTTCTTATACAGTGGAACCGGCCTATGAAACGTATAATGGGAAATTTTTTGTAATTGGTGGACAACTTTCTGGTGACCGTTCAAGTAAATTATTAAATGAAGTTCAGATTTTTAATCCAAAAGATGGCCAATTTAAAAATTCAGCATATGAATTGCCAGAAGGAAGAGTATCGGCTGTTACAGCAATTGTTGATGATCAATTATATGTCATTGGCGGACGTGACTACTCGTATTCTATGAATAATCTTTCTGTAAAAAGTGATTACAGATCAGTGATTTCTATCCCATTAAAAGACTTACAAATGACTGAAGATGAAGCAAAGTCAGATGATGGGACGACAGAAGAACCGAAAGACCAAGATGGAACAAAACCCGGTGATGATACAATAGAAGAACCGAAAGATCAGGATGGAACAAAGCCAGGTGATGGTACAACAGAAGAACCGAAAGATCAGGACGGAACAAAGCCAGGTGATGGTACAACAGAAGAACCGAAAGATCAGGACGGAACAAAGCCAGGTGATGATACAACAGAAGAGCCGAAAGACCAAGATGGAACAAAACCAGGCGAAGAAACTGCGAAAGGTATACTTTCTATTACCATGATCAATGGGTTACAAAAGGATTATCTGCTCTCAATGAAAGAAATCAACGATTTTCTTAATTGGTATAAAGAAAGAAGCTTTGGAATCGGAATGAACTTTTATGAGATCAATGATGAACACAATAAAGGACCTTTCACAAGTAAGAAAGATTATGTGGTGTACCAAAACATCTTAATGTTTGATATCAAGCAATATTGATAAAATGAAAGCTGCTGATAATAGATTAGCAGCTTTTTATATTTTACATCATTGTTAAAATTAGGATGAACATCATAAACAAACAAGATATTTTTTTAAAAATCTGCTAAACATCCTATAACTACGTCCGATAATAGAATTGTCAGGGTTGATAAGCCCTAGAATAAAGGACTTTTTTCAGACAAGGACGTCTGTCAGGTCCCACATACATGGAGGTAATAGGAAATGAGAATTAACCACAATATCGCAGCACTTAACACATTAAACCGTTTGTCTGCAAACAACGGTGCGAGCCAAAAGAACATGGAGAAACTTTCTTCTGGTCTTAAAATCAACCGTGCTGGAGATGACGCAGCAGGTCTTGCAATCTCTGAAAAAATGCGTGGACAAATCCGCGGATTAGAAATGGCATCTAAAAACGCACAAGACGGTATCTCTCTTATCCAAACAGCTGAAGGTGCATTAACTGAAACTCATGCAATCCTTCAACGTATGCGTGAACTAACTGTTCAAGCAGGTAACACTGGTACTCAACAAACTGAAGATTTAACTGCTATTAAAGAGGAAATGGATGCGCTTATCGAAGAAATCGATGGAATTGGTGACCGTACTCAATTTAATGGTAAAAAGTTATTAGATGGTACTGGAGGAACATTTACTTTCCAAATCGGTGCTAACAAAGGTCAGTCTTTAGGAATCACAATTGACAGCATGAAATCCGCTGATTTAGGAACTACTGTAGCAATTAGTGCTATTGATGTAACTGATTTTGCTACTACATCTTTTGATAATCAACTTGATGGAATTGATGAAGCAATTACAGCTGTTTCTGCACAACGTTCTAAACTTGGTGCAGTCCAAAACCGTCTAGAGCACACAATCAACAACCTTGGTGCTTCTGGTGAAAACTTAACAGCTGCTGAGTCTCGTATCCGTGACGTTGACATGGCGAAAGAAATGAGTGAGTTCACTAAGAACAACATTCTTTCTCAAGCGTCTCAAGCTATGCTTGCACAAGCGAACCAACAGCCACAAAACGTACTTCAATTACTACGTTAATGAAAGGCCCCTTGATGGGGCTTTTTTTAATGCCGTTTTTTCTTCGTTTTTTCTCCTTAATTATGATTCTTAAATCCCTATGATAAATCATGAAAAATGACCTTTAAATTTGGCATACTCTAGCGAAACAATCATAATGAATAAGACTTTTTCCTTATTTATTCCTTTTTTGTTAAACATATTCCATTAAAGTTCGATAAATGGATTGTAAGGCTTACAAAAAAATTCTAATTTAGAACTTTTGGACATGGATGTCTAATTGGTTCAAACACATGGAGGTCATTTAATATGAGAATTAACCACAATATCGCAGCACTTAACACACTGAACCGTTTGTCTGCAAATAATGGAGCAGGGCAAAAGAACATGGAGAAGCTTTCTTCTGGTCTTCGTATCAACCGTGCAGGAGATGACGCAGCAGGTCTTGCGATTTCTGAAAAAATGCGTGGACAAATCCGGGGGTTAGAAATGGCGTCTAAAAACGCACAAGATGGTATTTCTCTTATTCAAACAGCTGAAGGTGCATTAACTGAAACACATGCGATTCTCCAACGTATGCGTGAGTTGACAGTTCAAGCGGGTAACGTAGGTACACAGCAGACTGAGGATTTAACGGCGATTCAAGATGAGATTAAAGCACTTGTTGAAGAGATTGATGGTATCTCAAGCCGCACAGCATTTAACGGAAAGAACCTTTTAAATGGAGATGTTACAGACGGATTCCAATTCCAAATTGGTGCGAACAAGGAACAACATATTATTGTTGAAATTGGTAAAATGGATGCAGAAACATTAACAGTTAAAGATATTGATGTAAGTGTTGATGGCTTCAATTTTGATACTGAAATTGAAAAAATCGATGCGGCAATCGGCGCTGTATCTAAACAACGTTCATCACTTGGGGCGGTCCAAAACCGTCTAGAGCACACAATCAACAACCTTGGTGCTTCTGCTGAAAACTTAACAGCTGCTGAGTCTCGTATTCGCGACGTTGACATGGCGAAAGAAATGAGTGAGTTCACTAAGAACAACATTCTTTCTCAAGCTTCACAAGCAATGCTTGCACAAGCGAACCAACAGCCACAAAACGTACTTCAATTATTACGTTAATTAAAAGCCCCCGTTGAGGGGCTTTTTTTATGTTGATTTTAGCAACAGATGTAATTGAAAGTCAGGAACAGCTTCATAGAAGAAAGCTCGATTTAATTCATCATTCTTTTGATCCCACCTATGCCACCAGTGGCCGACCTCACCAGTGGAGTCAGCTTGAATCATGTCTTGCAGCTGCTCTAGGTTGATGATTTTTCTCGGTTCTATTAAGAATGAATGCATACGATGATACGCCTCAAGGCATTTAGGTTGTTTTGTTTGAACGGCATATTGTACATAATAATTGAAAAATTCTTGTACAAATGTCAGATGGGAAATGGGGGTTCCTTTTAACTCGACGCCTTCCCATGCCATATCTGCAATTGCACAGAGCCACCAGCCAAGCTCATTGGCATGCTGCATTTGTTGTAAGGTATGCCGTTCAAAAGAAATAAGCCCATCTTCTTGTGCTTGTTTGAGCATACGCTCAAGTGTCTGTGCCTCAAGAGCGGCCTTTGTCATTCCCTGACCATGTATTGGATCTAATGTGCATAAGGCATCACCCATGACCAATAAGCCGCTTGGCCAATCTTCCATTTGTTCATAGTGGTTTCTGACACAAGCCGGAACTCTAAATCCTTTTGGTTTCGTATAGGGAATTAAATGAGTGATGGCTTCTGCTATAGAGGGATTGGTCAGCCTAGCGGTCTCTACATCAAACTGATCAGCGTCCGTTGTTGGATAATGAGAGCCGCCAGCTGCTGAGAGAAGAACAGCTGCTAAATCATGATCTACTCGTTCAAACAGTCCTGTAGGAATTTTCTTATTTGGCTGTCCAACGATGACCATTGGTTCCAGATTCGGTGCCTCAGGTGGTATTTGGTAGTATCTTGTGCTATAGCCAAGAGACACGATTAGCTCATCTGTCTGCGGCAAGGTTCGCCCTGCGCTTTTCAGCCATTTTGGCAATTTAGACATTCTTCCAGACGTATCAATGACTAAGTCCGCACTTATTTTGTTGATGATTCCAGGCTTTATCCTCCGATCTTTGACCTGTAATCCACTCACTTTAGTCGTTTCTTCTTCAAAAAGAAGAGCGATCGCTTCATGTTTTTCTAAAAATTGAACACGTTCCTCGCATAACATTCTTTGCATCAGCACCCACTCTAGCATGGCACGTCGTGTGACAGCTGTTTCTTCAGTATCGGTGAGTACTAACTCGCCATCTTTTGTCATAAATCGAGATGTCTGATGCCATGTGTTGTACCCGCCCAATTCGAGTAATTCTTTTGTATAACCAGGAAATAGACGTTCCACTATTTTTTTGCCTAGTGGCAGCATTCTATGTGGATGAAAAGCTTGAGGCGTGCCAAGACGATTCTCAGGAGCGTCTGGCAATTCGTCCTTTTCAATAATCAATACTTCAAGGTAAAAACTTGATAAAACCTTTGCAGCGAGCATTCCCGTTATTCCGCCTCCGATGACGATCGCCCGCTCATACTTCATGGGTTGTGTCACAACATGCGCCTCCAGTGAATATATAAAATGGTTACATGACCATTTCATCATATGTTGATTTTCTAAGTATAGCAAATTCTCGTTTTTTTGAATATAGAAAGGAATTGGCATACTTTTTACTCGTAAATATGAAAAAAACTTCAATCTTGATCATTATTTTTAAAAAATAATGATCAAATTTAAGAGGAATGACCGATAAATATATTAAGGGGGTAGAGAGAATGGATATACTACAGAGTATTGTAACCGCAGTACCTTATATGATGAAGATTTTAAAAGATGAAGTGACGATGGGGGTCATTGATCGAGAAAAATTCTTGCTGTATTTGCCATCAAAAGATGTGGATTTTCAAATACGGACAGGAGATCCTATTAAACCAGATGATCAGAATATGAAAAATGCGCTTAGAGGAGAAACATCAACTACATTCGTACCTGAATCGGTGTATGGGACGCCTTTAAATGCAATGGGATTGCCGATTTTCGATGAAAATCAACAAGTCATTGGTGCAATCGCTTTAGGTTTTCCGCTTAAAAATCAAATAGAGCTTGAGGCGTATATGGAGTCATTGAACGACATCATTCAAAGTATTCAAGAAAAAGTACATGTGGTGGCGGCTCATTCAGAAGAGCTCTCTGCGACAAGTGAGGAAATGACATTCCAAACACAGCAAACACTTGAAAGTTCGAAAAAAACTTCAGATATTACAAAAATGATCAAAGGTATCTCTAAGCAAACGAGTTTGCTAGGATTGAATGCTTCAATTGAAGCGGCCAGGGCAGGGAAAGAGGGAGCGGGTTTTAGTGTGGTAGCGAGCGAGGTTCAAAAGCTCTCAAGCGAAACCTCACGTGCAACGGAAAATATAGAAAGCTCATTGCAAGGGATTTCCTCTAATATACATACATTACTTGAGAGTATGGGCCATATGAAAGGGTCATCTTCAGAACAAGCCCAACTTGTGACGGAGTTTAGTGAAATTGTAGACAGGTTGACGACAGTTAGCAAAGAAATGAAAGAATTTATGCAAAAGGTGATGTCAACGTAAAAAACGAAGCAAGGGATTTCCTCTAATATACATACGTTACTTGAGAGTATGGGCCATATGAAAGGGTCATCTTCAGAACAAGCTTTATTAGTGACGGAGTTTAGTGAAATTGTAGATAGGTTGACGATGGTTAGTAAAGAAATGAAAGAATTTATGCAAAAGGCGATGTTAACGTAAAAAACGAATCCAGAAAGGGTTCGTTTTTTTGTTGGCTCGTTATTTTCTGTTTTTCTGATCAAAGCGATAATCGTATGTTTCACCTTTGACCACATTTAAAAACTCATGTCCAATTTGAACGAGCTGTGCATTTTCCCATTTGATCAGAGGATCTTTATCAGGGTACTTCCAGTAGATTGTTTTCTTGTGATGGGTGAGTTTGTTTTCAATTTCTGCTCTGACCGCATTCTCTTTTAGCTTTCCTCCGCTATGTCGATACGTGTTAATGGTATAGGTTCCATCAGGTGATGATATCGAGCGGATGAATGTTCCGTGAGACACGCCTTGAAGAGAGAAGCATTTCCAGTAAATAATTCCGGCGAAGCTAAGACATAAGATGGCAAGGATGATGGTGGTTTTCTTTTTAAACATGAATTCCTCCAGGTGTAGATCGCAATATTCTAATATATGAGAGAGATTACAAAAAGATTCATATAGTTCAAAAGTTCTATTCATTTCAATTATCGGTCATTTTTTCTCAACATTCAACAGTTAGCCCGTAAAGATAAGGAAAATTTAAGGATGCATTCAGATCACACTGGTGAATCGAAAACACTTTACAAAAGAATTTGCGATCAGTAGACTTATGCTCATATAGAGAAATGGGGCAGATGGAATGAATCAAATCATAGATACGTATCAAAATTATGAAGAGCTTTCCGCTCATGAAAGAAAAGGGATCGACTATCAGATTCTTCATCAGCGGAAAGGGGATCAGCTTCTCGTCCTGTCACCTCATGCGGGAGGAATTGAATCTGGCGTGAGCGAGCTGGTCCATGAAGTGGCAACAGATTATTCTATGTATTTATTTGAGGGCCTTAAAGTGAAAGGCAATCATGTTCTTCATATTACGAGCACACGTTTTGATGAGCCGATTTGTCTTTCTCAAGTGCATACACATCATTATACGTTTGCACTCCACGGCTATGGAGAAACAGACGTCCTACAAACTTTAGTTGGCGGTACCGACAGGGAAAAAGCTGCTGAAACAGTGAAGTGTCTCACACAAAATGGCTTCCATGCCTTACTTTTATCTGAATCGGATCAATTTGCTGGAACACATCCTCAAAATATTAATAATCAATGCCTCACAGGAAAAAGTGTTCAAATTGAAATTAGCCAAGCTCAGAGAAGAGCTTTCTTTCAAGACTTTAGGCGGAGCCGTAGGCGTGATACACAAACCGAACAATTTTATCAATACACAAATGTACTGAAACAAGTGTTAAGCCTTTATGAATAAACTTCTGACGTCACGTGTGCAGACGCTTTTGTTTGATACGCAGCTTCATTTTCTGCGACCTTGCCTGCTCTCATTAAATAAGAAGTGAATTCTTTTTGAAATTGAATGCCGGCTCTTCGCTGTTCAAATAGAGCAAGCCGTTTTTCAGCAAAAGCCCGAGTGACATGAAATGTTTGAGCAATATGTAAAATGGCTTGCTGCCTAAGGTTTGGGAGCGTCATTTGCAGCAGCATAAAAGTCGGAACACAAAAGTGATACATGAATTGTTTTGCTTGAAACTCTTGCAGTTCTCGAAAGAGCTTGTGCATGTTAAAGTGGTTGCCTGTATGCTTCAGCACATGACAAAGCTCGTGGGCGAAATCCTGCCACTGTTCTTCTGACGATAAGGCCCTGTTTAAAATAATACTGTAAAGACCTTGATGTTTGATCATCATGCTGCCAGTATCCTCGTAGTGTACCCATACATGAAATTCAGCGGCGATCCTATGCATGTCTACATAGGCAGGACCGCTTATTTGCAGTTGAGTGTATAACCGTTTAATATCTTCTTCTAAATGGGTTAAAAAATAAGTCATGTCAAAACCTCCATACAAACGTATGTTCTATTTTTGCCGTAAAAGAAAAGTCCATATAGGACTAAATGGCTAATAAAGCTATCGCTTACTTTTTATATCGGCTTATTTTTAACAATTTTAACATAAAATCAAAGAAAATTGGAAGTTTTTCCTGTTTTTTATTTTATTTTTTACAAAGATAAAACGGCGATTGAATTCAAATTTTACCATAGTCTTATGACGAAAACAAACAAATTTGTCTTACGTTTGCCACCGATTGATGAGCAAGATCAAACATCAATTTAACAAAAAGGAGTGCAAAACATGGTACAAATTTATCAAGATTTTATTCCAGTTGGAAACGGAAATCGGCCAGGATATGCTATGACGCCGCTTTATGTAACTGTGCATAACACAGCCAATACATCTAAGGGAGCTGACGCAAAAAGTCATGCGGCATATGTCAAACGCTCAACAACAGAGGTAAGCTGGCACTTCACAGTGGATGACAAGGAAATTTTTCAGCATCTCCCTTTAAATGAAAATGGATGGCATGCTGGGGATGGACATGGAGATGGCAACCGAAAATCGATTGGCATTGAAATTTGTGAAAATGAGGATGGAAACTTTCAACAAGCTGTCAAACATGCCCAGTGGCTTATTCAAAAGCTTTTAAAAGAACATGGCATTCCATTAGCAAATGTGGTGACGCATCAGCATTGGTCAGGAAAAACATGTCCACGTCTGCTGCTAGCTACATGGGATGAATTTAAAAGAGGAATTGAGACTGCAGGTGATCCGGAAACGGTGATCACATATGTGGTGAAAAGCGGGGATACGCTAACGAGTATTGCCAAAGCCCATGGTGTCACAGTGAGTGATTTACAGACATGGAATCAGATTAGTGACCCGAACATGATTCGAGTTGGACAAGTTCTCAAGATTTATCGAACAGAAGAAAAGCTCAGTTATGAACTGCCGGATGGGGTGTTAAAGGTGACATCACCTCTGACAAAGGGAGAGCATGTACGTCTCGTCCAAAAAGCGCTTGCTGCTGTGTATTTTTATCCTGATAAAACAGCTGTAGATAAGGGCATTGATGGCGTTTATGGGGAAAAAACAGCCAATGCCGTCGCGCGATTTCAACTAATGAATGGTCTAACAAGTGATGGGGTATACGGTCCTAAAACAAAAGTGAAGCTGCTTCAACTATTAAATCAGTAAGTCTTTCTTTTTGGCCGCTTGAATGACGGCTTCACTCTTTTCATGTAATCGGCAGACATAAGGGGATGGCTTAAATTCAGCAAACTGAACATATCTCAATTGTTTAAGTTTCTTTTTCATATTGGCACCTCAATCGTTGCAGCAGTTGGTTTTATTGTATGCAAGTAGATGTGAAAATGGAAGTAGGACGCGGATGAAGTTCCGCGTCCTTTAGTGTAATCAAGCTTTTTTATTTTTATACTCATCTAGGAGCTGTTCATTCTTTTTGAAAATACGCTCCGTATGGGGACTTACTTTGTAATCAGCCATACTAATATGGCGCTTTTTCTTTAAAATCTTAAATGGGTTTTTCTTGCGATTGTTATTATCCCCTTGAAGTGCGTGTTCCATCTTCATCACCTTCCTCTTCGTCAGGCAAGATTAGGTCATAAATCGTTGTAAGTGAAGTCATTAATAAATAGTCGAATTCAGTGACAATATCCTCAGAGGTCAGCTTAATCACAAAGTGTGCATCCGCTACTGAAAACGGGATGAGAACCAATTTGCCGAAATCATCGTAATACACTTCCTGCCTGTCAAGCTTTGCTTGAATGAGCGCTCTCTGATCAAGTGTCCGCAGCAGGTCATCTTTTTGCTCCTGCGTATCATAAGGGCAAAGAACTGCTTGAATATTCATTTTTTCTGCAAAAGAATAGATCAGTCGTTCAATTCCCTCTATATAAGCTTCTATACTTCCATAATATACATGGATCGGTTCGTTTTTCAATAGGTATTGGTACGTTTTTAGTTTATTGAGGTAAGAATGAAGAAGGTCGTTATTTTGTTCTAGGAGTTGATGGGTGTCGGTTTCAAGTTCATGATTTCCGAGTTTTTTAATATAGGAGCTGAGGAAAATAAAGGCATCAGTTAATGCGAAAAAAACAGCAATAATCAGGTAGTGCATCCAATCGGTGAAGATTGAAGCAGGGTCATTTGTCCAGTACACAACAGCACCCGCTACATAAATCCAATACCACGTTTTACGAATTGCAAACATCTTTTCTTTTACTTTTTGTTCAAAGCGCCATACCGAAAATACATATACAGCAAGAGCTCCTAGCAATAACCAAACAGTCAATTGAAAAAATAATAGCATGTTCTTCTCTCCCATAGACAGATGGATACTTATTTATTTCTATGGATATGATTGGAAACCCTGCTTCATGAAAAAATGGCTTGCAGAAAAAGAGCATTTGAGCATGCAAACAAATAAAAAAAGACCTGTTAGACAGGTCTTTGATATTAGAGAATCGCATTTAACACAAAGTATATAAGTGCCCCTAGAGTTCCCGAAATCGGTAATGTGATCACCCAAGTGACAAGCATACGTTTTGCCGTACCCCAGTTGACTCCTTTTACTCTATGTGCAGAACCTACACCTAGAATAGAAGATGAGATCACGTGAGTGGTACTAACCGGTAAGTGAATAAATGTCGCACCGAAGATAATAGCTGCACCCGTTAAGTCTGCAGATACTCCGTTTACTGGACGAATCTTCATGATTTTACCGCCGACTGTTTTAATAATCTTCCAGCCGCCGATAGACGTACCTAGTCCCATTGCAAGCGCACAAGAGAATTGTACCCAGAAAGGAATGTCATCTGTTGTATGCAAATTACCTGCAATTAAAGCCATCGTAATAATTCCCATCGCTTTTTGCGCATCGTTTGTTCCGTGAGTATACGATTGCAGTGCAGCTGTTAAAATTTGAACACGTCGGAATTGTTTATTTGTTTTTGCGAGATTGTTGTTTCGGAATACAATTTTGATAATGGTATACACGATATATCCCAAAACAAAAGCCAGGATAGGTGAAAACAAAAGTGCTTGAATGATTTTAATGAATCCCGAATAGTTTAAAGCGCCAAAACCAGCAGAGGCAATAACAGCTCCTGCAATTGATCCGATCAGTGCGTGTGAAGAACTACTCGGAATCCCGTAATACCAAGTAAGCAAGTTCCAAGTTATCGCTGCAATTAAAGCAGCCAAAATGACGACAGATCCGTTTTGAAGTGTAAAAGGATCTGCGATGTCTTTTGTAATGGACTTTGCCACACCTGTAAATGTCATTGCTCCTAAGAAGTTCATAAACGCTGCCATAATAATAGCATGTCTAGGCTTTAACGCCTTTGTTGAAACAGAAGTAGCAATGGCATTTGCTGTATCGTGGAATCCGTTAATGAAATCAAAAGCAAGTGCACAAATGACAATAAGTATGGTAAGGATGAGTAATGTATCCATGTTTAACTAACCCCGTTACGCATTCTTCATAATGATTGTTTCTAGATTGTTGGCAACACTTTGACAGGAATCTGCGATTTCTTCAAGTGTTTCGTAAATTTCTTTGTATTGAATGACCTTAATTGGATCTGTTTCTTTTCCAAACAAGTTCTTTAGTGATTTGCGGTGAAGATTGTCACAATTATGCTCAATCTCTTTAATTTTGATTGCGTGCGGATGAATATCTTTCAAGCGATTATCAGCCAGTAATTCAATAGTCGTTAAAATTTCTTTCGCACATTCTCTGATGTAGTGGCTGAATTTGTCGATATGTTCGTCAGAGCTTGTAATTGAATAAATTTCTAAAGTTGCTGAAAAATGCTCAATTCCGTCTAAAACATCGTCGAGGCTATTCGTCAATTGAAGAATGTCTTCACGTTCAATCGGTGTAATAAAGGCTTTGTTCAGCTCTTTAATCATGGTATGAACATGATTATCACCTTTTGTCTCATATTCCTTCAATGTGTCAGAAAATTCTTTCAGAGTGGTTTGATTTGTTACTTTATAGCTAACAAAATACTCAGCAGTTTCATCTAAATTTTTAGCAATTTCCGTTAACAAGACGGAAAACTTGTCTTTTTTCCTTTTTAACATGTAAAAACCCTCCATTGTATAAATGAGACAATGCACACATCAAATAATTATATATTCTTTTGTCGAAAAAAAACAGGTGTAGTCGAAAATTTCTTCACTTTTTCTATTTGATCTTATTCTGACCTAAAGATGTGATCTCAACTCACCTTTTTCAGAAAGGGGAAAAGAAAGCAAAAAAGCGGACCATTTTTGGCACCGCTTAAACGTTAAGAAGCTGAATAAACAAGCTTAAACCGCTCACAAACAAGAAGCATATCTTCCTTAAATGTTAATCCGTACGGCTTCAGGGCTTCTGTGAAAAATTCTTCATGTTCTTTGTACCAATAGTCATATGAAAGATCGCCTTCACCTTCTGCTTTTGCAAATGATTCAGGAACCTCATTCATTGGCATGATATCTACTTGTGTGATCTCTATGATGGCTTTTGGTTCCTCCCTGCTGTCCAAAATGACCGCATATTGACCGGGTTTTGGAAGCGGCTCTTGTTCTTTTTCGTAAAAAAGGTATCCAGAACAAGTGGCTGTTTTTTTTCCTTGTTGTACAAGGTCAAGCAAGTGATCTGGATCTGCGCCAAATGCCCAAGCAGAAACAGAGGCGTGATCAGGAGTTTTTCCTGATTTTTCTTCCCAATAAGATTCCCAAAATAAAGTGCTTTTGTGGTTCATCCTTTTTCCCCCTTTGTTATGAGTTTATTATATCGTGAAGTTTCAAACTTGGAAATCGTATGTCTTTATTACTACGAACTGTGCATGTCATATGTTTTGAAAACATGTGTTTTGTTTGGCAGATATAGGATGATAGAATGAAAAATTTTGAAATTTTAGAATAATCTATTGTATTCTGGTCAAGAAGTCGGTAAGGTCAAAGTAAGAATATGGAAGGGGTGTTGTTCATGAAACGCATTTCTCTAACTGTTTTGTCCATATGTCTGTTTGTTTTCTCGTTTTTCCTGCCGGTCAGCCAAGTCACTGCAAACGAAACTCATGGGAATAAAGTAGCTGTTGGCAAAGATGGTATGGTGGCTACTGCACATCCGCTTGCATCGGAGATTGGTGCTGACGTATTAAAAAAAGGTGGGAACGCAGTGGATGCTGCTGTTGCCATTCAGTACGCACTTAACGTAACAGAGCCAATGATGTCTGGAATTGGCGGTGGCGGATTTATGATGGTTTATGATGGGAAGACAAAGGAAACATCCATCATCAATAGCAGAGAGCGAGCACCACAGGGCGCAACACCTGACATGTTTTTAACAGATGATGGAAAAGTGATTCCATTTGCTGAGCGATCTACACATGGAAATGCGGTAGGTGTTCCAGGGACTGTAAAAGGTCTTGAAGCTGCATTAGATAAGTGGGGTACTCGTTCTATGAAGGAATTGATTGAGCCCTCCATTCAACTTGCAGAAGATGGTTTTGAAATTGATTCTGTCTTGGCAAAAGCGATTGATGATCATCAAGGAAAATTGAAAAAAACGGCCGCAGCGCCAATTTTTCTTCCAAATGATCAGCCGCTCGAAGAAGGAGATCTGCTTGTCCAGCCAGGTCTTGCAAAAACATTTAAACTCATTGCGAAAAAAGGAAGCAAAGCATTTTATGAAGGAAAAGTAGCAAAGGCACTTGCAAATACAGTTCAAGATTTTGGCGGGACGATGACTTCAAAAGATATCAAACGTTATGAAGTCAAGACTGACAAGCCAATCTGGGGAGACTATAAAGGATATCAGCTTGCAAGCATGCCTCCACCAAGCTCAGGCGGGGTGTTTATGCTACAAATTCTCAAAATACTTGACCATTTTAACCTGTCTCAGTATGACCCCAAATCATTCGAAAAATATCAGCTGCTTGCTGAAACAATGCACCTCTCCTATGCTGACAGAGCCGCATATGCCGGCGACCCCGAATTCGTAGATGTTCCACTAAAAGGACTACTAGACGATGATTACATTTCAGAAAGAGCCTCTCTCATTCAATTAGATCAAATGAATCGCAGCCCGAAAGAAGGAGATCCTTGGGCATATGAGGATGAAAAAAATCCATCCCCAATTGTTCCTCAGCCAGAAGATAAAACCATTGGTGAGACGACCCATTTTACTGTTGCAGATCAGTGGGGAAATGTTGTGTCATTTACAACGACCATTGAACAATTATTTGGTACAGGGATTCTTGTTCCAGAGTATGGATTTTTCTTAAATAATGAACTGACTGATTTTGATGCAAGACCTGGCGGGGCAAATGAAGTCCAGCCCAATAAACGTCCGTTATCAAGCATGACCCCGACGATCATTTTTAAAGATGGAGAGCCTGTCATGACTGTTGGGTCTCCTGGTGGAACGACGATCATTGCTTCTGTTTCACAGACGATTCTCAATTTACTTGAATATGACATGGAGCTTCAGGATGCAGTAGAAGAGCCAAGAATCTACACAAACAGCTTAACTTCGTATCGTTATGAAGTAGGTGTCCCTCTAGATGTAAGAACAAAGTTAAATGATATGGGTCACCAGTTTGGCAGTTCCCCTATTGATATAGGGAATGTGCAAGCTTTACTGATTGATCGAAAAGCAGGGACATTCACTGGAGTAGCTGATTCTACGAGAAATGGAACTGCTGTTGGTGTCAATCTAAAAGTAGCTGCAGATCAATAGCATTTCCCGGGAAAAGAAGCGCCTCATCAAGAAGGCGTTTCTTTTTAGTTTTCATTAAAATAAAAACACAGTTGACACCTGTGAATAGTTTGAATAATATATAGACTAACATCAATCATACATAGCTGATCGGACAACCGAAGGCTCTTGGCATTGACGTACAGGACTTTTTTGTACTTCAATCGCTGAGGGCCTTTTTTGCGTATAGAACTGAAAACGGCAAGGTTGGTGTCACTATTCAATGTGAAAGGGAGCGGATAACATGAAAAATTGGATATGGATGTCTATTGCGATGACACTTTTCATCATCACAAGTGCCGCATGCTCAAATGCGAATGAAGCCTCAAATCAAAATGGAAAGGTTGAGCTGTTGAATGTGTCATACGATCCTACACGTGAATTGTATCAGGAATACAATCAAGCCTTCCAGACTTATTGGAAAGACAAAACCGGTGAAGATGTGACGATACAGCAGTCTCATGGAGGGTCGGGTAAGCAGGGGAGATCGATTATTGATGGACTCGAAGCAGACGTGGCTACACTTGCTCTTGGGTACGACATTGATGCCATTGCAGATAGAGGGCTACTTTCAAAGGATTGGCAAAAAGAATTTCCGAATCAGTCCACACCTTACACGTCTACGATTGTGTTTCTTGTGAAGAAAGGGAACCCCAAAAATATTAAAGACTGGGATGACTTGCTTCAGCCAGGTGTATCTATCATCACACCAAATCCAAAAACGTCAGGCGGTGCAAGATGGAATTATTTAGCCGCATGGGCATATGCCGATAAAACCTTTCATGGGGATGAAGAAAAAACGAAGGATTTTGTAAAAAAGTTATATGAGCATGTTGAGGTACTCGATTCAGGTGCTCGTGGCGCCACAACAACTTTTGTCGAGCGCGGTCTTGGTGACGTGTTAATTGCTTGGGAAAATGAAGCCTATTTAACACTGCATGAATTAGGCAAAGACAAATTTGAGATTGTCAGTCCCTCCATTAGTATTTTAGCAGAGCCGCCCGTTGCCGTTGTCGACCAAAATGTGAAACGAAAAGGAACAGAGAAAGTGGCAAAGGCTTATTTAGATTATTTGTATTCTAAAAAAGGACAGGAAATTGCGGCGAAAAACTATTATCGACCAAGAAATCAAGAAGTGCTAAACAAATATAAAGATCAATTTAAAGAGATTGATATGGTGACCATTGATCATGCATTTGGCGGATGGCGAAAGGCGCAGAAAAGATTTTTTGATGATGGCGGATTATTTGATCAAATATATAGCGGACAAAAATAGGGGGCGATGTGATGAAGAAAGGCTATGCTGCCGCCAATAAAAGAAAACGTGTATTGCCTGGATTCGGGCTGAGTCTCGGAGTGACACTTGTTTTTGTCAGTGCGATTGTCGTGATTCCTTTATCTATGGTATTTATTTGGACGGCTTCATTAGGAGCAGAAGGAATTTGGAATGTCTTTAGTGATGCGCGGGTGCTAAAGTCGCTGCAGCTTACGGTTACGACTTCTTTTGCAGCTGCAATCATCAATGCAGGTTTCGGTGTACTGATCGCATGGGTTCTCACGCGGTACTCGTTTCCAGGAAAGAACATCCTGGATGCCCTCATCGATTTGCCGTTTGCTCTTCCAACGGCAGTGGCTGGCATCGCTTTGACGACTCTATATTCTCCGAATGGGTGGATTGGGCAATTTTTGCATGTGAAGGTGGCTTACACCCCGCTCGGTATTATTTTGGCACTGATTTTTATTGGCATTCCATTTGTCATAAGAACGGTTCAACCGGTCATTGAGGGGCTTGAGCAGGAAGTGGAAGAGGCTGCAGCCATACTTGGTGCTACAAGAAAACAGACCTTTTTTCATGTACTGCTGCCTGCCTTGTTTCCAGCGGTAATGACTGGATTTTCTCTTGCATTTGCAAGAGCACTCGGTGAATATGGCTCCGTTGTGTTTATAGCGGGAAATATTCCGTTTAAAACAGAGATTACACCACTGATGATCATGTCTAAGCTTGAGCAGTATGATTATCAAGGTGCCGCAGCCATTGCTTGTTTCATGCTGCTCTTATCATTTGTCATTTTGTTATTGATTCACGGATTGCAGTGGTTTGTCGAGCGGAAAAAACAAGTGGAAGTGAGGTGAGACGATTGGAAAGGGAGCTTCTTAAAGAGCACCGCATCAAGTACAGGAGTCCTGTGACGGAATCAAAAGCGGTGAAGAGTATGTTGATTGGTGTGGTGTATGTTTTTTTGATTTTGTTTTTACTCATGCCGTTGATTGCTGTGTTTTCAAAGGCCTTTGAGAAAGGATGGAGTTCTTATCTTCTTGCCATCTCACATCCAGACACGATTGCGGCAATCAAATTGACTGTTTTCATTGTGATGATCACATTGCCGCTTCAAATGATTTTTGGGGTCAGTGCTGCTTGGCTCATCACAAAATTTCATTTCCCGGGAAAACGTTTGTTAACGACTGTCATTGATCTTCCGTTTGCGGTGTCACCTGTCATTGCAGGACTTGTATTTGTACTTTTATTTGGTTCAAATGGACTTTTAGGACCGTGGCTTTTAGCAAATGGATGGAAAGTGATTTACTCTGTACCGGGGATGATTCTTGCGACCATCTTTGTGACATTTCCTTTTGTTGCGAGAGAATTAATTCCGTTTATGCAAAATGAAGGCATTCATGAGGAAGAAGCATCGCTTACGCTTGGTGCCAGTGGGTGGAAGACCTTTTTCCTTGTGACACTTCCAAATATAAAATGGGCCCTTTTTTACGGCGCCATTTTAGCAGGGGCAAGGGCGATTGGTGAATTTGGTGCAGTGTCAGTTGTATCCGGTCATATCCGCGGAATGACAAATACAATGCCGCTTCATATAGAAATTCTATACAACGAGTATCAATTCCAAGCGGCTTTTGCCGTGGCCTCTCTCATGGCGTTTGTAGCGGTCATCACATTAATCATCAAGCAGATCATTCAGCAGAGAGATCACAGGCTTGGCAAGCGTTCAAAATAAATGGAGGGATCAGCCTTGGGGATTACAGCGAAACAAATATCAAAGCAATTTGGGCAGACGAAGGTTTTGCAAAACGTGGATTTGACGATCGGAAATGGGGAATTAATATCCTTACTAGGACCATCTGGATCAGGTAAGACGACTTTATTAAGAATTATTGCAGGGCTTGATGATGCGAATACAGGGCAGATCTTATTTGGAGAACAAGATTATACTCACATTCCAGTGCGAAAACGGCAAATTGGTTTTGTCTTTCAGCAATATGCGCTTTTTCGAAATATGACGGTATTTGATAATGTGGCTTATGGATTGAAGATGAAACCTAGAGGAGAAAGGCTGCCTAAAAAAGACATCAAAGAGCGGGTGCATGAGCTGCTGAAAGTTGTTCAATTAACGCAGTATGAACACCGTTATCCAGAGCAGCTGTCAGGTGGACAAAAGCAACGTGTAGCACTCGCACGTGCTCTAGCCGTTAAACCGAAAGCTCTTCTCTTAGATGAACCTTTTGGTGCACTAGATTCAAAGGTGAGAAAAGAATTAAGACATTGGCTGAAAAAAGTTCATCAAGAATTTCAAATGACGACAATCTTTGTGACGCATGATCAAGAAGAAGCGTTTGATATCGCTGATCGTGTTGTAGTGATGAATGAGGGCAGAATCGAAAAAATCGGCACAAAAAAAGAAATGACAGAGCAGACAGACAACCTTTTTGTAGCTGAATTTTTAGATATAGGAAGCCATATTTAACAAGAAGTTGATGTGATGTAATGAAAGAGATGCGGCAAAAAGCTGCATCTTTTTTTATAAAAATTTTCCTAGGAACATTGACTTATAATTTCGAATATTATAATATCTTTACAAAGGTAACAGTATTGAACATTTTATAAAACATCTATTTGTAAGCGCTTCACAAAAGGTTCTATTTTAAAATGTTCATTCTTTTTGTTACATGTGTTCATATTTAAACCAAATGAAAGGGGTGGTTGTTTGAACAGCTTGTTTGAGTTAGATCAACAGCTGATTGAGCTGCAATACGAAGCATCTTCAAGTGAGGAGGTGACTGCCTATTTAGCAGAAAGGTTAGAAACTGGAGGATATATTAAATCGAGCTTTTTACCAGCAGTGCTTGAAAGAGAAAAAACATATCCGACCGGTCTTCCTCTTGCGACCTTTGGGGTGGCCATTCCCCATACAGATCCTGAACATGTAAACAAACCGGCGATCAGTGTAGCGACATTAAAGGAACCTGTTATTTTTCATAAGATGGGAAGCCCTCATGAGACAGTTCAAGCCAAAATTGTGTTCGTTCTGGCAATCTCTGAACCTAGTAAGCAGCTCGTGATGTTAGAGAAACTGATGACGCTTTTCAGAAAAGAAGAAGTAATGACAAGTTTATCTCAGATGACATCGTATGAAGAAGCCGTTGATGTACTTCAAAAAGAATTAAACCAATAGTTATTCACGACATAATGTAAGCGCTTTATCTAAAATCAGGAGGTGGATGTATGATCAAGCAAGCCGTCGATTTCATCTTAGACTTAGGGCCAACAATTATGCTCCCAATTATTATGACGTTATTCGGTATGATTTTAAGGCAAGGATTTAAAAAATCCTTCCGTGCAGGTATTACGATCGGAATTGGATTTGTCGGGGTCAATCTTGTCATTAATTTACTCGTAAGCGGTCTTGGACCAGCAGCCAAAGCCATGGTCAATTCTCTTGGATTAAAGCTTGATATTTTAGATGTCGGCTGGCCGATTGGAGCCGCTATTTCATTTGGTACACCTGTTGCCCCTTTAATGATTCCTCTTGTGCTCTTGTTAAATGTTATTTTGCTGTCTGTTAACTTTACGAAAACATTGAATGTGGATATTTGGAATTTCTGGCATTTGATTTTCGCTGCTTCTGTTACTTACTACGCTTATCATAATATGTTCTTAGCCCTTGCCGTTGGTTTAATCGTTTCTGCGATTACACTAAAACTCGCCGATTGGACGGCACCGACGATTGAACACCATTTCGGATTAAAAGGCGTATCGATGGCTCATGCTGAAACGGTCAACTTCGCTCCGCTGATGTATGCGTCAAACCGCGTGATTGATAAAATCCCTGGTTTAAACAAAATTCATGCGGATCCAGAAACTTTGAAAAAACGTTTTGGCATCTTTGGTGAACCGCTTGTGATGGGTCTTATACTTGGTATCATTATTGGTCTTCTTGGTGGCTATGATGCAAAAGGTGTCATGACCCTTGGAATTCAAATGGCTGCAGTGCTTGTGTTAATGCCAAGAATGGTTGCTTTATTAATGGAAGGACTTATTCCAATCTCTGAGGGTGCTCGTTCTTATATTCAAAAGCGTTTCCCTGGAAAAAATGTCTATATTGGTTTGGATACAGCGATTGTCATTGGTCATCCAGCGAATATGGCTGTAGCCCTTTTGATGGTGCCAATCACCATTTTGCTCGCTGTCGTTCTTCCCTACAATGGTATGCTGCCGTTTGCAGACTTATCGGTTCTGCCATTTACAGTGGTATGGGCAGTAGCTGCCGCTCGTGGGAATATTATTCGCGGCCTCATTAACAGTATTTTTACTTTAATGATTGTTTTCTTCATTGCAACGAACCTTGCACCACTCGCCACAACAATGGGGAAAGCAGTTGGTTTCGACTTCCCAGAAGGGGCAAATATGATTTCTGGTATTGATCTTGGTTCACACGTCATTCCTTGGATCATGGTGAGACTTCTTGATCCGAGCAACCCTTACTTCATTGCTGCGATTGTCTGTGCACTGGCATATGCGCTTCTTTGGTACTGGGTGCGAAATGATATTAAAAAGCAGTATGCAAAAGAAATGGGCTTAGATCAGAAAGATCAATAAACGAGCTGGAGGGATTCTCATGGCAAAAAAAATATTAGTATCTTGCGGAACGGCAGTTGCGACGTCAACGGTTGTGGCAAAAAAGGTAGAAGAGACATTAAAGGAAAAAGGATACGATGTCATCGTTGAACAATGTAAGGCATCTGAGGTTCCGCAGAAAGCGGAGGGTGCTGATTTAATTGTGACGACAACGCCTGTTAGTGATACAAAAGGAACGCCTGTGATTCAAACGTTATCTTTTTTAACGGGATTTGGCATTGAAGAAGATATTGAAAAAATTATCGATCATATTAAGTGAACGATGATTGCGTGGAGGAGCTGCGAAAGCTCCTTCCATGTCATTTGAAAGGGGGAGCTCTCATGCAGCAGCATGCTTATAGCCGAACGTCTGCCATGTTTTCTATTTTCCTTCCGGCCTTGTTAATATGTGTGTTTTTTCTCTGGTCTCTTTATACGTTGCTGTCGGCAGGACCTGAGCCATTAGCTGTGTTAGGTGTCTATACGCTGCCTATCCTTATGCTTTCTAGCATCACTGGCCTGAATCAGCCAACGAATATCATGATTAGTGAAGATGAGCTGAAAATAGGTGCTTTTGGCAGGTGGCACACATATGCCGTGTCCGATATTAAAGGAAAATTGTTTTTAAAACCATATCCTCATATCGGGAAAGTATATGTCAGAGTGGGACCTGCGCGAATATTTGGCGGACGCTACTGGATTTCAAGTGAGATGAGTGAGTACAAGCAGCTCGTTCAATCCTTGCAGAGTCTTGCGACATGTGATGAAAAGGAGGATGCGGCTAAATGAAATCAGCTGTCTTTTATTCTTCAGAGGACATTCGTTACGAGGAGCGGAAGCGGCCAGCCATTGGTGATGATGAAGTGTTATTAAAAATGCGTGCCTGCGGGTTATGCGGGACGGATATTTATAAAGCGACACATGAGACGGTACCTCCTGGCACAGTGCTAGGGCATGAAATCGCTGGTGACATTATCGAAACAGGCCGTCACGTCACACATGTTCAAACGGGAGACAGGGTGTATGTAGCGCATCATGTCCCTTGTTTTACTTGTGACTTTTGTCAAAGAGGATTTTATACAATGTGCCCGCAATTTGCAGCCACAAATGTAGAGCCGGGCGGTTTTTCGGAATATATTCGTGTTCCTGCTTTACATGTGAAGCATACAATGGGCAAGCTCCCACATGACGTCTCATATGAACAAGGAGCGATGGTCGAACCGGTTGCCTGCTGTCTTCACGGCTTTGAAAGGGCGCCCGTTCATCCTGGAGATTCAGTCTTGATTCTTGGAGCGGGGCAAATAGGCTGCATTCAATTACAGCTTGCCAAATATTATTTGGCTGGAAAAGTGATGATCACAGACGTAAATGAGAACAGGCTCCTTCAAGCAAGAAATCTTGGGGCGGACGTCGCTTTTCATCCAGCATCTGAGCCAGTAGAAAACCGCGTCATGAAAGAAACAGATGGAAAGGGAGCGGACCTTGTCATTATTTCTGTGGGGAGCAGTGCGCTTTTAAAAGAAGCATTTCAAGCTGTTGCAAGAGGTGGAACGATTTTGGTCTTTGCTCACTTTCCGAAAGGGGATGTCTCCATTCCAGCAGAACGTTTTTTCCATGATGAAGTGAAAGTAGTCGGAGCTTATTCGTCGCATCCATACCATTATCGTGAAGCGCTGGAGCTCTTAAAAGCAAAGGCCGTTCATACAGAAAAAATGGTGACGCATCGATATCCATTGAGTCAGCTTCGTCAGGCGATAGAATGCGCTAGGCATCCAGAAGGTGAAAGCGTCAAAATCATGATGTATCCAGATGAATGAGAATGTACGAGATGGAGAGAAAGAGAAGGTCTTTGGAAAAGGGCTTTGCCTTTCTCTTTTTTTCTGAAAAAAGATGAAAACGCTTAAAAAATAAACGGAAATGCTTGACTTCAATGAGAGTTAAACGTATGATAATTACAAATGTAACACATAAGAACAAATGTAAAGGGGAGAGAAGAAATGCAAAAACAAATCACTTTGCCTGAACAGATTAGTCATGAGAAATTAGCAGATTTATATAAACAAATGTGGTTAGTAAGATATTTTGATGAAAAGGTCGATCAATTCTTTGCTAAAGGATTAATCCATGGAACGACCCATTTATGTGTTGGACAGGAAGCATCGGCTGTTGGATCTATTGCTGTGTTAAAGGATGAAGATAAGATTGTCAGTACACACCGCGGACATGGTCACTGTATTGCAAAAGGTGCAGAGGTCAATAAAATGATGGCTGAACTATTCGGACGTGAAACAGGTTACTGCAAAGGAAAAGGCGGTTCCATGCATATTGCCGACTTAGAAAAAGGAAACCTTGGGGCAAATGGAATTGTTGGCGGCGGTATTCCGCTTGCAACTGGTGCGGCGCTCACGTCCAAGATGAAAAAGGAAGGCTTTGTGGTCCTTTGTTTCTTCGGAGACGGCGCTACAAATGAAGGCAGCTTCCATGAAGCGCTGAATCTTGCTTCCATTTGGGATTTACCTGTTGTGTTTATTTGTGAAAACAACCAATACGGTATGTCTGGTCCTGTGAAAGAAATGATCAACATTGAAGACATCTCAACAAGAGCAGAAAGCTACGGAATGCCAGGGAAAACAGTTGATGGAAATGACATGGTTGAAATCATGAATACAGTAGATGAAGCGGTAAGCCGTGCAAGAGCTGGAGAAGGGCCATCACTCATTGAAATGAAAACGTATCGCTGGAAGGGTCACTCAAAGAGTGATGCGAAAAAATACCGTACACGTGAAGAAGAGACAGAATGGAGACAAAAAGACGGAATTAAACGCTTTAAGTCACTCTTAATGGAGCTAGATGTTCTGACAGAAGAACAGGCTGCTCGTTTACAAGAAGAAGCGAAGCAAGAGATCGAGGCATCTGTTGAATTTGCGAAAAATAGTAAAGAACCATCAATTGACACACTATTAGAGGATGTATACGCCTAATTAGGAGGGGAATCACGTGACAAACACGACAGTGAGAGAGATTTCATATTTAGAAGCCGTTCGAGAAGCAATGAGTCAGGAAATGAGAAAAAATCAAGATGTCTTCATTTTAGGTGAAGATATCGGCGTATACGGTGGCGCATTTGGTGTCACGCGCGGGATGATCGAGGAATTCGGTCCAGAACGCGTCCGCAATACGCCGATTTCAGAGGCTGCCATCGCAGGAGGCGCAGTCGGAGCGGCTTTGACAGGGATGCGTCCGATTTTAGAACTACAATTCTCTGACTTTATTACAATTGCAATGGATCAGCTTGTAAACCAAGCAGCGAAAACACGTTACATGTTTGGCGGAAAAGGGAAAGTGCCGCTTGTTGTCAGAACACCAGCAGGTTCCGGGACAGGTGCCGCAGCGCAGCACTCCCAAAGCTTAGAAGCGTGGATGGCTCATATTCCTGGACTAAAGGTGGTTCAGCCTTCAACAGCTTATGATGCAAAAGGACTTTTAAAAGCAGCAATGGATGATGACAACCCTGTCATTTTCTATGAACACAAGCTTTTATATAAAACAATTGGTGAAGTACCAGAAGAGCAGTACTCGATTCCTTTAGGGAAAGCGGATGTGAAGAGAAGCGGAAAGGACGTCACAATTGTCGCAACAGCCATTATGGTGCACAAAGCGCTCGAAGCAGCGAAGGAACTAGAAGCGGAAGGAATCGATGTCGAGATCATTGATCCGAGAACGCTCGTCCCATTAGATGAAGAAACCATTATTGAATCTGTGAAAAAAACAGGCAAATGTATCGTTGTGCATGAGGCAGTGAAACGAGGCGGCTACGGCGGAGAGATTGCGAGTATGATAGCGGAAAGTGAAGCCTTCGACTATTTAGATGCACCTATTAAACGACTTGGCGGTCTTGCCGTTCCAATACCGTACAACCCAACGCTGGAAAAAGCAGTCATTCCACAAGTGCCAGATATTATTGAAGCAGCAAAAGAGCTCGTGCGCTCTTAAGTAAAGGGGGAGAAGATCATGCCAAAAGAGATATTTATGCCGAAGCTAAGCAGTACGATGGAGATCGGTACCTTGCTTCAATGGTTTAAAGAAGAAGGAGATTCGGTTGAAATCGGTGAGCCTCTATTTGAGATTATGACAGACAAAATCAATATCGAGGTTGAAGCCTATGATGATGGCGTTTTTCTAAAGAAATATTACGAAGCAGATGATCAGATTCCAGTCAATGCTGTCATTGGATATATCGGAGAGGCAAATGAGCAGGTACCGAGCGAGCCGCCAGCGCAGTCAGATGAAGCATCTTCTGAAGACAGCGGAACGTCATCACCATCTGAACCATCTGTTTCGACTGAAGTTGAACCAACGGTGGGTGAGAAAGTACGCGCAACACCTGCAGCGAGAAAAACGGCAAAAGATCACCAAGTAGCCATTCACGAAGTATCTGGTACAGGACCAAAAGGCAGAATTCAAAAACGGGATGTCGAAGCGTCCCTTCATACGAACGAGGAAGGCCAGCGCATATCACCACTTGCAGGAAAAGTGGCTGCTCGTGAAGGGATCGACTTAGCGAATGTTGCTGGTTCTGGCGTCCACGGAAAAATCATGAAGAGTGACGTAAAAGCAGCAGGCGCACAAAAGGCAGAGGCTGCTCCAGTGAGAACACAAAAACTAGCCGGGATGAGAAAAGTGATCGCAGATCGCATGTCACAAAGTGCCTTTACAGCACCGCACGTCACATTAACAAGTGAAATTGATATGACAAAAGCAAAAGAAGTGCGCAAACAGCTGCTCCCAGCGATTGAAAAAGAGACAGGCTACAGATTGTCGTTTACAGAAATCATCATCCATGCGGTCAGCAGTGTCCTCACGCGCCATCCGCAAATCAATATGACGTTTGAACAAAATGAGCTCCATTTCCATGAGGATGTGCACATTGGTCTTGCGGTTGCTGTGAAAGACGGCTTAATGGTTCCGGTCATCTCTCATGCAAATCAAAAAGGGCTGAAACAGCTCACAAAAGAAGCAAAAGAAATTGGTCGAAATGCTCGCGATCAAAAGCTGCTACCAGACCAGTTGAAAGGGTCTACATTTACCATTAGTAACTTAGGGATGTATGCCATTGACACGTTTACCCCAATTATTAATCAGCCGGAAGTGGCGATTTTAGGTGTTGGACGCATTCAAGAAAAACCTGTAGTGATCGATGGAGAAATTCAGGTGCGGCCAATGATGGGCGTCAGTTTATCATTTGATCATCGAGTGGTAGATGGTGCACCAGCAGCAGCCTTTTTAACAGACCTTAAAAAAGTGCTTGAACAACCATTTGAATTGCTAATGTAGGAGATGAATCGGATGACAAAAACGTATGATCTGACAGTCATTGGCGGAGGGCCTGGCGGATACACTGCCGCCCTTCAAGCCGCTGAACGTGGACACAAGGTTGCATTGATTGAAGAGGATTTTCTAGGGGGGACTTGTTTAAATCGAGGCTGTATCCCTTCAAAGACACTGCTCAAACATGCAGAAGTCATTGAATCCATTGAGAAAGCAAAAAGCTGGGGAATCGAAACAGGTGAGATGGTTCTTTCCTTCGATAAAATGAGAAAACGTAAAGATGATGTCATCGAAAAACTCAGGGGTGGAATCGCCTTTTTATTAAAGCAAGGAAAGATTGATGTATATAACGGCAGAGGAACAGCTGTGACAAAAAATCGCATTGACATTGAAAAACAAGATGGGTCAGAAACGATTGAAACAAAAGAGCTGATCATTGCCACTGGCTCATCACCTGCTATTCCTCCTATTCCAGGGCTCAAAGAGATTCAATTTGACACAAGTGATACGATCTTTGACATCCCAGATATTCCTGCATCTGTCGTCATTATTGGCGGGGGTGTAATTGGTCTTGAGCTGGCATGTATCTTCCAGAGTCTCCAATCAAAAGTCACCATTATAGAAGCCGCTCCGTCGATTATTCCGCAGGAAGATGAAGAAGCGTCGAAATTACTAGAAAAAGAATTGAAGAAAAAAGGCATCCATATCGCAAAGAAAACGACGGTGACAGAGGTAACAGAAAGTGAAGGAGTCAAAGCGATTCATGCGACAGACGATAAAGGAGAGACGCACATCTTTACGGCTGAAAGACTGCTAGTTTGCGTCGGAAGAAGACCAAATGTCTCTGCTGTCAGTCAGCTGGACCTTCAGCTGGATGGTCCTTTTATTAAAGTAAACGATGAGATGAAGACAAGTGCTGAAGGTGTATATGCAATTGGCGATGTAGCCGGCGGCTATCAGCTCGCTCATGCGGCGATGGCAGAGGCAGCTGTTGCGGTTAGCAATATATGCGGCGAGCCTGAAAGAATGAATCACGACATCGTTCCTAGATGTATTTATACATTGCCAGAAGTAGCGAGTGTGGGACTGACAGAGAAAGAGGCAAAAGCCAAAGGGCTAAACGTGCGGGCAGAGCGATTTGATTTAGCTGCAAGCGGAAAAGCGTTGGCAGCAGGTGTTCAAACCGGTTTTATTAAACTCGTGTACGATACCGTATATGGTGAAGTCATTGGCGCTACAATGGTTGGTCCGCACGTAACGGAGATGATATCAGAGGCTTCCTCATTTATGTATTTAGAAGGAACAGCTGAAGAGATGGCCAAAATGATTCATCCGCATCCAACCATCTCAGAAGGCTTTTATGAAGCAGCTCTTGATATTGTGAGTAAGCTGAGAAAATAAATGCCAAACAAGGGATAGGGAGGAGATCCGTGTGCACGTCCAGCTTCATCAGAAAGTGGCACTTGTGACAGATAGCACAGATGGATTTGGAGAAGCCATCTGCCTGGCTTTGGCCCGGGCAGGTGCACATGTTTTCATACACGCTTTTCGTGATGAATCAAAAGCAAAGTCGATAAGCGAAGACATTGAAAAATTAGGCGGCCAATCGACTGTTGTCATCAATCCGCTTGAGACACCGCGTGATGCCACGCTGATGCTAAGACAAGTCATCGATACATGCGGCAAACTTGATATTTTAGTCAATCAAGCCGAGCAAACAGCAGATGGGGAGATTGATGACGTAAGTCCTGAGATATGGGTCGATGAAGTGGAAAGGTCCGTAAATACAGTCTTTCTTTCCAGTCAAGCTGCAGTGTGGCATATGGTGGATCAGAAGCAGGGCTGTATCATTAATATTTCCTCATCAGGCAGCATAACAGGTGATGGCGGGATCTCACATGCTACATCAAATAGTATGTTGAATGCCATGACAAAAGGATTAGCGCGCGAATTTAAAGACAAAGGCATCCGGGTATTGGCACTACTTCCGCCGCCTCTCCATTTGCTTCCTGACAAAGAGCAAATCAAGGAGACGGTGGCTCATATGACGGTTTTCTTAAGTACATCGTACGGCGCATTTACAGATGGAGCAGCGATTATGCTTGATGGGGGTGAGAGCGCTGGCTAATCAACAAAAACCAGTTCTCATCGTAGGTGGCGCCCAAGGGATCGGCAAAGAAATTGCTCAGCGTTTTTTAAAAGAAGGGCATCGTGTAGCTGTGTCAGATATAGATGAACAGGGACTTTTGCTTTTAAAACAACAGCATCCTCAGCTGCTGACGTTCCAAGCTGACGTTTCATCGTGGGAAAGTGTTCAGCAAATGGCGTCAGCAGCTGAAAGGGAGTTGGGTGGCATTGGGCATCTTGTCTATTCAGCAGGAATGACGAAATCCCTTCCTTTTTTAGAGGTTGATTTTTCACTTTGGAAAAAGACACTGGCTGTGAATCTATATGGTCTTTTCTACTGCATCAAAGCATTAGCACCCTATCTATGTGAGCGGAATGAAGGCAGCGTCGTCATTATTGGATCAGGATCTGCGATAACAGGCTCTGGCGGCGGCATCCAGTATTACGCATCAAAAGCCGGGGCATTTGGTCTCATGCGTTCGCTCGTAAAGGAATTGGGTTCCCATCATGTCCGCATCAATGTCATTGCACCGCGCGTCATTGAATCTCAGATGCTTGATACGCTCTATCCGACTGAGCTTGAGAAAAGTCAGCTTCGATCACTTATTCCTATCGGGAGATTAGGAAAACCAGAAGATATTGCTGGAGTCACTTTATTTCTCGCAAGTGACGAGGGAAGCTATTTGCACGGACAGATACTGTTATTAGACGGCGGGAGAACGTATCAGCCTAAATATAGCGAGGGAAAAAGAGCGGAGCGTTAATCGCTCTTTTTGTCATTTTCATAACAATTGTTCCAATTAGAAACGAATGTTTGGTATACTGGTAATCATAGTATATTAAAAGGATGATGTCACATGCTGAATTGGGAAGAAAGACGACAGCTCGTCAAGGTTGCTCATCTTTATTATACAGACGGGTGGACGCAGCAGGAGATTGCAAAAAAACTCAATGTCTCAAGACCAGTCATTTCAAAGCTCTTACAAAAAGCAAAAGATGTGGGAATCGTTGAAGTGTACATTAAAGACGAAAGTATTCATACAGTGGAACTTGAAAAACAGCTGGAAACGACTTTTCAATTAACGGATGCTGTCGTTGTCCCAAGTGTCGGGACAATGTCTGAGATGGTCAAACGGGCAGTCGGTCAAGCGGGCGCCTATTATCTTTCTAAAAACATGAAAGGCGCTGAGAAAATCGGTATTTCATGGGGAACCACACTTGCCGAGCTCGTGAAGGAATATCCATTTGAACGAAGAAACGATGTCAAAGTCATTCCTTTAGAGGGCGGAATGGGCAGGCAGGCAGTCGACATTCATGCGAATCAGCTGGCATATGAGCTGGCAAAAAAGATGAATGGTACGTGCTCCTATTTATATGCACCTGCGATTTTAGAAACAGAAGAATTAAAAGAGCGGCTGATGGCGATGCAGGACATAGAAGCTGTGCTTGAAGAAGGCAGAAATGTTGATATTGCCCTGATCGGTATTGGGAATCCGCATAAAGGCTCTACATTGAAAACAGTCGGTTATTTAAAAGAAGAGGATTTGTCTGGTTTAAGGCAATCAGGAGCTGTTGGTGATATTGGTTTTCGTTTCTTTGACGGGGAAGGGAAACCAGTCCAAGATGAGCTGAACCAAAAGGTGATTGGATTATCGTTAGAACAATTAAAGAGCGTGAAAAAAGTCATCGCAGTTGTAGAAGGAACCCATAAGGCTGAAAGTATTTTAGGGGCCTTAAACGGCGGCTTTATTCAGGTGCTCGTCACCGATGAATTGACTGCGGCAGCTATTTTAAAGGAAGCATCTGTCCAATAAACAGCTGACAGCTATCGTATTGTATAAAAAGAGCAACATCAAACGAGAAAGGAGCTGTGTATCTTGAAGAAAACCGAAATGGAAGCAAACCTACACTGTACTCGGTGCCAAGAAGAGACCCTCCACAGCATCGTTTATGTGAATGATCAGATGAAAAGCGTTGAGTGTACAGAGTGTCATCAGAAGATCAGTGTGCAAGTCGACATCATGAAGGAATTTTACAAAGAAGTATATGAAAAAATTGCCACAAAGCCGAAGCGGATGACGCAGGAGTATAAGGCGAATCTGAATGGATTTATTTCAAGACTCCCCATCCGGGTTTTAAGTAAGCCATACCGGCTGATGAGATATTTAAACGAATCTTATAAGGTCATTAAGCAATATAAAAAATAAAGCAGAGGCTGTCTTAGCGCTCTGCTTTATTTTGTGTTTTTTTCATGTAGTAATAAATCGGCAGTCCGGCAATGCCGATCAGCATGGAGATCAGGCAGCTTTGCCAATCGGTGATCATGGTGCTGATTAAGACAAAGAAAGAGCCGATAATCGCAATGATCGGTGTGAGCGGGTAAAGTGGTACGCTATAAGCGCGCTTCATTCCCTTGTTTTGTTTTCTTAGCTTAAAGACAGCGAAAAAGGCCATCACATAAAAGATGTAAATCATGAAAATCGAAACCTCTGACAGCTTCTCAGGATTACTGACGATCATAAACACTATGGCAATCAAAATCTGTACAAATACAGCGATCCAAGGTGTTTGAAAAGTAGGATGAATGCGTGAAATGGCTTTGGCAAACGGAATTTGTTTTCGTTCTGCCATTGCAAAAATGACACGCGGGAACGAAAGAACCTTTCCATTCAAACAGCCAAAGATACTAATGATGATTCCGATACTAATAATTTTACCGCCAATGGGACCAAAGAGCATTGTAGCAGCTGTGCTTGTGGCATTTTCACCTAGTTGAACGATTTGATCAGCTGGTAACACATGCAAGAGGGCGATGTTAATAAAGAGATAACATGCTGTGACAATTAAAATACCGCCTGCCATCGCGCGAGGAAGCAGTTTCTCTGGATTTTTCATTTCACCGCCAAGCGCTGCAAGCAAAATCCAGCCATCATAGGCGAATAACGTCGCCAAAATTGCTGCACCGAAGTTCATCTGAGCGATACTCTCATTGACGGCTGTGAAAATATGTTCATTTCCTTTCCATAAGCCAAACACAATAATTGCTGCAATTGGAACAAGCTTTCCGATCGTGGTCAGTCCTTGGACAAAACCACCGTATTTCGTTCCCATGATGTTGATCACACATAAAAAAAGAACGGTGATAATGCCAATCGTTGTAGCCCATAAAGAAGAAAGAGAAAATAAATTAGCTAATAATGAACCAAAATAAAGACCAAGAGCACCAATAATCGCTGGCCCGTAAATAATAATTTGCACCCAGCCACATAAGTAGCCCCAAAATTCACCGTATATTTCTTCAAGATAGGCATATAAACCGCCAGTACGTGGGATTTGTGTACCAATTTCAGCGACTGTGAGTCCGCCTGCAAGGGTTAAGATCCCGCCTAACAGCCATGCGAATAAGGCGATGCCTGAGCTTCCTGAATAAGAAAGGACGTTGCCAGGCTTCATAAAAACGCCAGATCCAATAATTGTTCCGATGACAAGAGATAGGGCAAAAAATAAGCCGATGTCTTGTTTTAACGCTGGTTGTTCTTTGTTCATTACACACGACCTCCTGCATCACTTTCGTACGTTACTGTGACATGTATTTTGTTCATTGTAATACGATTTTAGGAAAACAAGAATTAAAAAAATTTTCTGATTTTCGTATTTGTATTTAAAAGTGTTCGTTTATTGGAGATATTAGGATGAATGTTATCTTAAAAACGAACAATATAATAATATTTTCGATTTAATGTTAATTTAATAGGTGAAAGCCGAACATCCAATAAAGATGCAGCCGAATGGTTGACTTTTCTTCTAAAATGACCTATTTTATTCATAAGGATATTATCTTGAATTCGAGATATTTTATAATAGGAGTGAACACAATGAAAATAAATGGGATTCACCACGTATCAGCACTAACAGCAAATGCTCAGAAAAACGTTGATTTCTACCGCCAAATCCTTGGCTTAAAACTGGTGAAAAAAACAGTCAATCAAGATGATCCATCGATGTATCATCTATTTTATGGAGATGAGGTCGCCTCACCTGGTACAGAGCTGACGTTTTTTGAAATACCGATGCTCGCCCGCCGGCTGGACGGAACAAATGCGATCTCACGCACAGGTTTGATTGTCACTTCAGAGGAGGCACTCACCTTTTGGGAAAAGCGCTTTGAAGAAAAAGGTGTAAAGAAAGAAACAGCTTCTTTAAGAGGCGGCAGACCTGCCTTGAAATTTACAGATCCAGAAGGACAGCAGCTGTTTTTGACTGTAGAACCAAGCGTGCAAGATGGAGCGAAGCCGCCAGTGCATGATGAGATTCCTGCTGATTTTGCGATCAGAGGTTTGGGACCAGTAGAATTAACAGTCGCAGAAGCAGATAAAACGATCAGTGTGTTAACGAGCATCCTTGGTTTCACAGAAAAAGCACGTGAACAATCAAATGATGGGGAAATCGTGACGATTTTTGAATCAGGACAGGGCGGAGCTGGAACAGAGATTCATGTCATTGAAAAAGCAGAAGGACCTGCTGAGCGATCTGGCAGAGGGAGTGTTCATCACGTAGCCTTTCGTGTAGCGGACGCAGAAGAGCTTGAAAAATGGCATGATAAAATAGCTAAAGCCGGTTTCACCAACTCTGGTGTTGTAGAACGTTTTTATTTTAAAGCCCTATATTTTAGAGAGCCAAACGGCATTTTGTTTGAAATCTCAACAGACGGTCCGGGATTTACAGTGGATGAAAGCGTGGATGAGCTTGGTGATCAATTAGCACTTCCACCATTTTTAGAGCACAAACGAGCAGAAATTGAACAAAGATTAGTCCCAATCAAGTGAACATGAAAAAAGCAGCTCATAAAAATTGAGCTGCTTTTTTCGTTAAGAGCTGACTTGCTTTGATTCAGATTGTGTTAATGTCACTTGTTTTGTTTCTTCTGTTCCATTACGAACGAGTGTGATGCTGATGGTATCTCCTACTTTTGCATTCGTGTAAAGCTCGTGACGTAATTCACTGCCGGTTGTCACTTTTTTACCATTGATGGCGGTGATGACATCCTCTGTCTTTAATCCAGCTTTGGCAGCAGGTGAGCCAGCAGCGATTTCTTTTACGTACACGCCTTTATCCAGCTGACTGCTTGTCAGTCCAAGCGTTTCCTGCTGATAAGCATCTGGTACTTGTTCGAGATCCAGCATGCTGATACCGATATAAGGTCGTTCGATTTTTCCTTTTGTGAGAAGCTGCTCTGCAATTGGTTTGACATCATTGATTGGGAGCGCAAACCCGATACCTTCCACACCTGTTTCAGAAATTTTCATACTGGTGATCCCCACAACCTTTCCGTCTGTTGTTAAAAGCGGCCCGCCGCTGTTGCCGGGGTTAATGGCGGCATCTGTTTGAATGACATTAATACTGCTTTCGCCAGCTGATGTATCCATAGACACTGTTCGATCGACACCGCTGACAATTCCTTGTGTCACTGTTCTTGATAAATCTTCACCAAGCGGATTTCCGATTGCAATGACGGTTTCTCCTGCACGAAGGGATGAGGAGTCTCCAAGTTCAGCGACTTTTGTAACGCCGTTGCTGCTAATTTCGACGACAGCAAGATCAGTCAGCGGGTCAGAACCGACCACTTTTCCTTCCACCGTCTTGCCATTATGCAAGGAGACTGTTAATTTATTTGCTCCTTCAATCACATGGTTGTTTGTTAATACATAGGCTTTACTGCCCGATTTTTTGAAAATAACCCCTGATCCGGTACCGCTTTCTTGCTCTTGACTGCTGCTGTTTTGATTTTGCTGTGATCCATCAAAAGGTGAGTTCATATCACCAAAATCTGTGGTTGTTTGACTTTGTGTTTGATAGTTTGTAATGCCGACGATGGCTGGTGATACGTTTTCGACCATACTGGAAATACTGCTGGTCGAATTGGATGTTTGTGACGCTGTTGTTTTTGACGAATTTGTACTTGTATCATTTGTCGATACAGCGGCTGTTTTCGTTGACGAATCAGTTGAATGATTTTCTGAATGCTGAGCATATGGAGTTAGAACGTAAACACCTAACGCTAACGTACCGCCCACAATCCCGCTGACAAATGGCTTCAGCCAGCCACTTGGCTTCTTCTGTGTTTTTTTCGGCTGTTCAATTGTTTGTAATTCATAAGAAGTGCGTTTTTCATCTTTTTGATGTGTCATCAAGATCACTCTCTTTCATCGATTTTTACATGTATGTGTTTAAGGTGATTGACCGTATGTGGTGGATACTGACTTTATCGTAAGAAAAAAGTGTGGGATAAAAATGAAAACATTGTGGGAAATTGTTAAAATAAGTAGTGAATCTAAGCAAAATAGAGGAGATTAAACTGTGGAGACTATTGGAATCATTGGATATGGAAGCATGGCAGATATGATGGTACAAAAATGGCTGGATAAAGGAGTACTTCATGCCAGTCAGTTTATGATCCATACACGAAGTGAAACGGAGCGTCTGCAACAGCTGAAAGAGAAGAACCAGCATGTCAACATTTGCTCTTTAGATGACATCTCTGCATCATGTGATGTCGTGTTTGTTTGTGTACCACCGCTTGCTGTACTTGATGTCTTAGATCAGCTGAGCCCCGCAAAGACATCTCTTCATATCGTATCAGTGGCAGCGGCTGTCACGTTAGACAAATTAATGCAACATACGAATCAGCCGGTTTCTAGATACATTCCCACTTTGACATCAGCCGTAGGGACGGGTGTATCCCTTGTGGCGCATGGTGAAACCACTGGACAGGAGGCACAAGAACGACTCCACCGCCTGCTTTCAGCTTTTAGTATCGTCAGGGAAGTAGAAGAGGACCGGTTTGATGCGGCGAGTAATTTGACAAGCTCTTCTCCGGGCTTTATTGCAGCAATCTTTGAAGAAATGGCGAGAGCCGCTGTTCGGAATAGTGAGCTTTCTTTAGAAGAAGCCTATGAATTTTTAACATATGCGCTGCTCGGTACAGGACAAGTTCTTGTTGAACGCGGACTGACATTTGCTGAAACGGTGAATAGGGTCGCAACAAAAGGCGGGATTACAGGAGAAGGCGCTGCAGTCATCCAGCAGCAGGCACCGCAAATGTTCGATGACTTGTTTACACAAACGATGAAAAAATATGCGCAGCTAAAATCGCAAATCGATGAAGCAGACAAACACCACTAAAGACATAGCTAGTGGTGTTTTTTCTGTCAAATAAATCCTTTCGCATCAATGCTTTTGACCTGTATTACCTGAGTCTAATTTCCTTATTTTCAGACATTGTATTGAAAAATCAATCAAGTTCTCATATAATTTTTTAGAAAATTTAGAAAAATATACACAAATTTTAAGTTTAATTAAAGGGGGATGGGGATGAAGCTCTATGTATCAGTCGATATGGAGGGAATTACTGGTCTAGCTGATCATACATTTGTTGATAGCCGCCAGCACAATTATGAGCGCGGGAGAAAAATCATGACAGGTGAAGTGAACGCCTGTGTAGAAGCTCTTCTTACACATGGGGCGACCGAGATTTTAGTGAATGATAGCCATTCTAAAATGAATAATCTGTTGATTGAAGATTTGCATGAGGAAGCATCTCTCATATCAGGGGATGTAAAGCCTTATTCAATGGTTCAAGGATTAGATCAAACGTATGATGCCGCTGTTTTTTTAGGCTACCATGCGAGGGCATCAATGAAAGGTGTGATGTCTCACAGTATGATTTTTGGTGTCAGACATTTTTACATAAATGATCATCCAGTTGGTGAAATGGGCTTTAATGCGTATGTCGCAGGCTATTATGGTGTTCCGGTCATTCTTGTATGCGGAGACGATCAAGCGGCACTTGAAGCAGAAAAGTTAATGCCTGGCGTGAAAACAGTGGCGGTGAAAGAAACCATTTCAAGATCTGCTGTGAAATGTCTTACTCCTGCCAAAGTCAACCAACTAATCTCTCAGCAAGTGGAAGTCGCAATGAAAGAGATTCATCACATCAAGCCGCTGACGCCACCTGATCAGCCGCTGCTGAAGATTGAGTTTGCCAATTATGGACAAGCTGAATGGGCGAATTTAATGCCTGGTACTGCCATTATTGATGGGACAACAACGGTGACGTATCAAGCAGAGAATATATTAGAGGCCTACCAAGCGATGCTTGTCATGACAGAGCTTGCCGCACGTACAACATTTTGTTAAGCGAGGGGGAGACGGCAGATGACCAGCTTTTTGCTCAAGCGTTTGATTGCGATGATTGCCACGATTTTAACGATTACGACGTTAACGTTTATTTTAATGAAGGTCATCCCAGGATCGCCCTTCAATGAAGAACGAAATACAAACGAAACTGTCCAGCGAAACCTCGAAAGCTACTATCACTTAGACGAACCACTCTATGTTCAATATATGATCTATTTAAAATCCATCGTTACTTTTGATTTTGGTCCTTCCATTAAAAAGCCTTCTGAAAGTGTCAATGATTTATTGGCGAGAGGTTTTCCAGTCTCATTAGAACTTGGTCTTATCTCTATTTTGATTGCTGTCATCTCCGGCATCTTGCTCGGAATCATGGCTGCCCTCCGGCATAATGGCTTGATTGATTATATCGCCATGACGATTGCTGTTTTCGGTATATCCATACCAAACTTTATCTTTGCTACCTTATTAATTCAGCAGCTTGCTGTGAATGTAAAGCTCTTTCCTACAGCGATGTGGACAAGTCCAATGCATATGGTGCTTCCTACCATTGCACTGGCGGTAGGTCCAATGGCTATCATTGCCCGGTTAACGAGATCGAGCATGATAGAAGTGCTGTCGCAGGACTATATTCGAACTGCAAAAGCGAAAGGACTTTCCCCTTATAAAATTGTGTTTAAACATGCCCTGCGGAATGCACTTTTACCTGTTGTCACGATCCTTGGCACACTTGTCGCAAGTATTTTAACAGGCAGTTTTGTGATTGAAAAAATATTTGCGATCCCTGGAATGGGAAAATATTTTGTTGAGAGTATTAATAATCGTGACTATCCTGTCATCATGGGAACCACTGTTTTTTACAGCATCATCTTAATTACCCTTCTTTTCATTGTAGATGTGACATATCGTCTGCTTGATCCAAGGATCCAGCTGCATCAGAAAGGAGGAAAGGCATGAGTATACACCTTCAGCATGATCAAACGAATCAAGCGCATGAAGTGCCAGATGAATGGTTTGCTCCTAAAGAACAAAAGACATCTGAAGTCCATGCCATTAAAAGACCTTCACTTTCGTATTGGGCGGATACTTGGCGACGGTTAAAACAAAATAAACTCGCTATGTTTAGTTTATCGGTGCTGATTTTTCTTTTCTTCATGGCTGTATTAGGCCCACTCCTTGCACCGATTAGTGTGACAGAACAGCGGCTTTCCATGCAAAACTTGCCACCATCAGCTGCTCACTGGTTTGGAACAGATGAACTTGGACGTGATGTGTTTACACGTACTTGGTACGGCGCACGCATTTCATTATTTGTGGGCGTGATGGCCGCTCTCATTGATTTTGCAATCGGTGTCATCTATGGCGGTATTGCAGGCTATAAAGGCGGGAAGTACGACCATGTCATGATGCGGATCGTCGAGGTGCTTTACGGTCTGCCGTATTTACTCGTCGTCATTTTATTGATGGTTCTGATGGGGCCTGGCCTTGTCACTATTATTGTGGCGCTCACTGTCACAGGATGGATCGGGATGGCAAGAATCGTGAGAGGTCAAGTCCTTCAGCTGAAAAGCCAAGAATATGTCCTTGCCTCGAAAACCTTTGGCGCAAAAAGTTTGCGCATCATCCGCAGAAATTTACTGCCGAATACGATGGGACCGATTATTGTCCAGATGACGCTGACTGTACCGACAGCGATATTTGCTGAAGCGTTCTTAAGTTTTCTTGGTTTAGGGATTCAAGCGCCGTTTGCAAGCTGGGGTGTGATGGCCAATGATGCCTTGCCGACAGTGCTGTCAGATAATGGTCACTGGTGGCGTTTATTCTTTCCGGCATTTTTTATTTCGCTGACGATGTTTTGCTTTAATAATTTAGGTGATGGCTTGCAAGATGCGCTTGATCCGAAGATGAAGAGGTGATGGCGTGATGAAAAAAATGCTTCGGATTATCGATCTGCATGTTAGCTTTCGGACATATGGCGGTTCTGTTCAAGCGGTACGCGGGGTGAATGTGGATGTGTATGAAAAAGAAACCCTCGCCATTGTAGGAGAATCAGGCTGCGGGAAAAGTGTGACGTCTCAAAGTATCATGCGGCTTCTCCCTGCATACAGTGCACAAGTTGATCAAGGGGAAATTTGGTTTCGTGATCGCAACTTGCTGTCATTATCTGAAAAAGACATGCGCAGCATACGTGGTGTCGATATCTCCATGATTTTTCAAGATCCTATGACGGCACTCAACCCGACGCTGACAATTGGAGATCAGCTGATGGAAGCTGCAAAAGTGCATCAGAAGCTGACAAAAAAAGAAGTGAAAGAAGAGGCGCTTCGTATGCTTGACTTGGTGGGGATACCGCAGCCGAAAGAGAGGCTGAAGCAATATCCGCATCAATTCAGCGGTGGCATGAGGCAGCGGCTCATGATTGCAATGGCTCTTATTTGTGAGCCGAAGGTGCTGATTGCAGATGAACCGACAACTGCACTAGATGTCACCATACAGGCGCAGATTTTAGAACTATTTAAAGAGATTCAGAAAAAAACAGGCGTGACGATTATTTTAATCACACATGACCTAGGGGTCGTAGCACAAGTCGCTGATCGAGTGGCTGTCATGTACGGGGGGAAAATCGTTGAAGTTGGGACAAGGCGAGATATCTTTTACAGTCCGCAGCATCCCTATACAAAAGGGCTACTGCAATCCGTTCCAAGGCTGGATATGAAAGATGAGCTCATTCCTATTGAAGGAAGCCCGCCTGATTTATTTGCCCCGCCAAAAGGATGTCCATATACTGATCGATGCCCGTCTGCGATGAAAGTGTGTGATCATATCATGCCGCATGAAACGCAGCGTTCACCTACACATGCAGTACATTGCTGGCTTCAAGATGAACGAGCGAAGCAAACGGTTTTATCTTCAACACAAAGGGGGAGTTTTTCATGAGAAAAACAGGTTGGATTCTCAGTATGTGCTTTATCGCAGTGATGCTGCTTGCAGGATGTACAGCCAATGAGCAAGCAGGCAAAGGATCTTCAAGCAAGGGCGAAGAGAAAGTTTTGACATTAAATAACGAAAACGAACCGACATCATTTGATCCGCCCATTGGTTTTAATAATGTGTCCTGGCAAGGGCTCAATAACTTAATGGAAGGATTAACGAGACTGAATGAGAAGCACGAACCATCTGCTGCCATGGCGGAAAAATGGGACATTTCAAAGGACGGAAAAACGTACACGTTCCATTTAAGGGATGGGATTAAGTGGTCAAATGGTGACCCAGTCAAAGCAAGTGACTTTGAATATGCGTGGAAGCGGCTGCTAGATCCAAAGACGGGCTCTTCTGCGGCATTCTTAGCTTATATGATTGAAGGGGGCGAAGCGTTTAACAGCGGAAAAGGGAAGAAAGAAGATGTAAAAGTCAAGGCTGTTAATGATCAAACGCTAGAGGTCAAGCTAGCATACCCGCAGAAATCTTTCTTAAATATGACCGCAAACCCTGCCTTTTTCCCGGTGAATGAGAAGGTAGCGGAGAAGGACCCGAACTGGGCCAAGGATGCGAAAACCTTTGTCGGTAATGGACCGTTTAAGCTGACAGAGTGGAAGCATGATGAAAGCTTTACAATGGAAAAAAGTGACACGTATTGGGACAAACAAACGGTCAAGCTGGATCAAGTGAAATGGCTCATGATCAGTGATCGAAACACAGATTACCAAATGTATCAATCAGGAGATTTAGATACGGCCTTCGTTCCGGCAGAACAAAGTGAAGACCTGTTAAAAAGCAAAGATGTGCAAATTGAAGATCAAGCAGGGCTGTTTTTTTATCGTCTAAATGTCAACATGGAGCCTTTTCAAAATAAGAACATTCGCAAAGCCTTTCAAATGGCGATCAATCCTCAGGATATTGTAGAGTATGTAACGAAAAATGAAGAGAAGCCAGCACGTGCCTTCGTTTCACCAGGAATTTTAGATTCAAAGGGTGAAGATTTCAGAGAAGCTGGCGGCGACCTTGTCAAACATGATACGAGTGAAGCCGTAAAACTATTAGAAAAAGGGTTGAAAGAAGAGAACTATTCAAAGCTGCCGCCCGTCACATTAACATATAGTACAAAGCCTGAAAATAAGAAAAAAGCAGAAGCCATTCAGCAGCAATTAAAAGAAGCGCTAGGGGTAGATGTGAAGCTTGCCAACATGGAAGCAAATGTGTTTGCAGAAGATCAAAAGGCACTCAAATTCCAATTCTCGCAAAGTTCATTTCTAGCTGACTATGCAGACCCAATCAATTTCTTAGAGAGCTTCCAAACAGGAAATGCGATGAACCGGACAGGTTGGTCAAATGATACGTATGACCAGCTGATCAAAAAGGCGAGTCAAGAAGCAGATGAACAAAAGAGAAATCGTATGCTGCATGATGCCGAGGCACTTCTGATGGAAGAAGCACCGATCATTCCCATTCATTTTTATAACCAAGTCTATTTACAAAAAGAAGGCGTAAAGGGCATTGTCCGTCATCCTGTTGGTTACATTGATTTGAAATGGGCACAGGTAGATGGAGAGTAAATGAAAAGAATGAGAGAACGGGACGCTTTGAAAAAAGCGTCTCAGCGTGTAGACAAACCCTCGCATTCGGTGTCAGTCCTGCGCTTCGGTGCTCACGAATGTCAAATTCGCTCCGCGCCGATGCTCGTCCTTCCTAGGGCTGCAAAGGTTTTCTATCACGCTGAAAAGAAGACAAAGGGTTAAAATAAAGTTCATTTTAACCCTTCGTCAACAATCTGGGACGCTTTGAAAAAAGCGTCTGTTCCTTTATTTGTTCATCTTATGAAGAAGATGCCCATAGATTGAAAGAAACGAAGAGAAAGAGGGGATTGGCATGAACCATCTGCCAGTGGCACTTCAAACAGGAGATACAGTGGGAATCATTGCGCCAGCAAGCCCGCCTGATGAGCTGAAATTAGCAAGAGGTATTTCTTTTTTAGAAAGCTTAGGGCTAAAGGTGAAAAAGGGGAAGTATATCGACTCCCGGTATGGTTATTTAGCAGGTCATGATCATGAACGAGTGGAAGATATTCATCACATGTTTCAAGATCCAGACGTGAAGGCAGTGATTTGTGCTTGCGGAGGATACGGAACAGGAAGAATTGCAGAAGCCATTGATTATGACCTCATTCGCCGGAACCCAAAAATCTTTTGGGGATACAGTGATATTACGTTTTTACATACAGCGATTCAGCAGCAGACGGGTCTTGTGACCTTTCATGGTCCAATGCTCTCCTCTGATGTGGGACTTGAAGGGGTTCACCCGTATACAAAGGATACCTTTTTACAGCTATTCACTCCGAAAGCCATTTCGTATACGAACCACCTGTCACCTCTTCACACTTTTTATCATGGCACGGCTTCAGGCGAAATCACCGGAGGAAATCTTGCCCTTATTGTCACGACACTTGGTACACCTTTTGAAATTGATACAAAGGGGAAGCTTTTATTGATAGAAGATATTGACGAAGAACCATATAAAATCGATCGAATGATGCAGCACCTAGCCTCTGCAGGAAAATTACGTGATGCGGCTGGATTTATCATTGGTGATTTTCATCAATGTGAGCCGAAAAAGAAAGAGCAGTCGTTAACGCTCGATCAGTTATGGGAGACGTATATTGTTCCGCAACAGAAACCTGCACTTGGTGGTTTTCGGATCGGTCATTCATCTCCAAACTTCGCCATTCCAATCGGCGTGCACGCAACATTAGATGCTACAGGGAAAAAACTTCATATTTCCCCAGGTGTTGCAGCGAAAGAGGCGATCAAATGAAAATCGTAGATGTTCGCACATGCAGAACGAATGTACCGCTAAAGAAGCCTTTCAAAACAGCATTAAGAACGGTGTATGACGCCGCATCTCTTATTGTGATCATCACCTATGATCAAGGTGATGTCAGCTATGGAGAGGCAGTGCCGACATCGGTCATTACAGGTGAAACACTGGAAAGCATCGACTATGCTATTTGCGCTGTGATGAGGCCGATCTTGATTGGGGCCTCATTGTCACAATATGAACAAATCTTTTCAGCGATCTACCGTGTACTTGTAGGAAACACGAGTGCAAAGGCTGCAATAGATATGGCGATATACGATGGTTTAGCGAAGCAGGCTGGCCTGCCGCTTTATCAATATCTTGGTGGTTATCGTGATCAGCTGGAAACGGATTATACGGTCAGTGTCAACCGTCCGCTAGAAATGGCAGAGGATGCGAAGCAATATGCAGCTGAAGGCTTTCGTACCTTAAAGATCAAAGTGGGAAAAGATGATATAGAGACGGATATTCAGCGGATCAAACGGATTCGAGAAAAAGTCGGGCCGGATATTCAAATCAGGCTTGACGCCAACCAAGGCTGGACATGGAAGGAAGCGGTTGTGGCCATTCGAAAAATGGAGGCATTCGATATTGAACTAGTCGAGCAGCCAGTGCCTAAAGAAGACATCGAGGGTCTGCGCCGGGTGACGGAAGCAACAGACACATTGATTATGGCAGATGAAAGTATTTTTAGCCTCCATGATGCCATCAAGGTGTTAGAAACGAGAAGCTGTGATCTCATCAACCTAAAATTAATGAAAACAGGCGGTATCAAAAAAGCGCTGAAAATCAATAGTTTAGCAGAAGCATACGGCGTCAAGTGCATGGTTGGCAGTATGATCGAATCAAAACTAGGGATTACCGCAGCCGCTCATCTTGCTGCAAGCCAGCCGAATATTACCCGTTATGATTTTGATGCGCCGCTTATGCTCAAAGAGGACTTAATAGACGGAGGAATTGTCTATCAAGGAAAAGATATTCTCTTTCCACCGCATCATGGATTAGGCATTCAAGGAGTGAAAGGGGTCTTATGATGTTATATGAATCAAAGGTTCCAGTCGCAAATATATGGACAGCACCGCAGTCGCCGAGAGATATGGATCGACACGTTCTTCAAAGCTCCGTCCAGATCAAAGAATGGATTGATCAGCAAACATATGAACAGAAATTGGCCTTATGTGAAGAAAACCTTATTCAAACCCAAGTACTGCTTGGCGAACGAGTCATTGGGCTGGAGGAGACAGATGGCTGGATGAAAGTTGTCATCCCGCAGCAGGCAAGCCGGAAACACCCGCAAGGCTACCCAGGTTATATCCCTGTAGAGCAATTAAATGAAGTATCAGAGAGTGAACCAGCTGCTAGTCCCTTGATTGTTTGTCAGAAAAAAGCGGTTTTATATCAAAATGGAACACCGGATATGGAGGTTAGTTTTTTAACAGAACTAGCACCTGTTGAAGAAATGAGCGATTCCTTTGATGTTCTGACTCCAGTAGGAAGAAGAGAAATCAAAAAAGAAGATGTGCGCCGCGCTTCATCACCTTCTTCTATGAGCGGTAAGGATGCCTTAGCCATAGGAAAACAATTTATTGGACTGTCGTATTTGTGGGGCGGCATGAGCAGCTATGGCTACGACTGTTCGGGTTTTGTTTACAGCATGTACAAAGCGTGTGGATGTTTATTACCGAGAGACGCAAGTGACCAAGCAGTTCAAGGAACTCCAGTCGCATCAAATCATTTGGCGCCAGGTGATCTCATGTTTTTTGCCAATGACAATGGGAAGGGAGCAGTTCGCCATGTAGGGATGTATGCTGGAGATGGCATGATGCTTCACTCGCCTAAAACGGGCAGACAGATTGAACTTCTTTCTCTTTCTGGTACTTCATATGAACAGGAATGGGCAGAAACAAGGCGGTATTTGAAAGCTGAGAGGGGGAGATGTGATGGGAAGTGAACCACTTCTGCAAGTCAACAACTTAAAAAAGCATTTTCATCTATCGAAAGGAAGAACGTTAAAAGCATTAGATGGTGTCACCTTTCAGCTGAAACAAGGCGAAACCTTTGGTCTTGTTGGTGAGTCAGGCTGCGGTAAATCTACACTTGGAAAAGTGCTCATGCGGCTTTATGACCCGACAGAAGGTGAAGCTTTGTATGAAGGGAAAAGTCTCCATCACTTATCGAACCGAGAATCATTTGATTTCAATAGACAAATTCAAATGGTGTTTCAAGATCCGTATTCTTCTTTAAATCCTAGGCTCTCTGTAAAAGATATTATTCTGGAACCGATGGAGATCCACCAATTGTATGGCAGTCAAAAGAAAAGGCTCGCACGTGTGAAGGAACTGCTTGAAGCGGTGGGGCTAAGTCATGATTTTGCTACACGCTATCCTCACGAATTCAGCGGAGGACAGAGGCAAAGAATAGGGATTGCTAGAGCACTAGCCTTATCGCCAAAGTTTATTGTGGCAGACGAGCCGATTTCTGCACTAGATGTATCCGTTCAAGCTCAGGTCGTGAATTTGCTGAAAAAACTGCAAAAGGAAGAAGGATTGACGTTTTTATTTATTGCCCATGATTTATCGATGGTCAAATATATTAGCGATCGAATCGGTGTCATGTACTTAGGACATCTCGTGGAAATGACTAGCAGTGATGCTTTATATAAAACACCGCTTCATCCATATACACAAGCATTGCTGTCTGCTATCCCGATTCCAGATCCTGATGTGGAAGATAAACGCAAGCGCTTTATTTTAAAGGGAGAAATTCCAAGTCCAGTGAATCCGCCAAGCGGCTGCGTATTTCGGACAAGATGTCCTGCTGCAATGGATGTATGTGCGGACAAAAAGCCAGTATTACAAGCAGTCGAAGAAGGACATGAAGTGGCCTGTCATTTATATGATAGGAAATAGATAGAGGGAAGAAGACAAGCGTTTAAAAAGCCAGCGAGTAAACAAGCTGGCTTTTTGGCTTTTATGAACGCCTAATAGGTAATGTACAGCATCTAAAAGAGCCGCCGGATTTAATGATTTCTGAAAAATCCACTTCAATGACGGTGTAGCCGCGTGCTGTTAATGCAGCATTTGTTTCTTGGTTGATTGGTAAGCTGATGACTTTTTTCTGACCAATGGACAACACATTTGGTCCAAGTGTGAACTGCTCTTGCTCACTTATTTCAATGAGATCATAATGCTTTGTGAGCATATGAAGATCCTTTTCCGTAAAAGCTTCAGGGTAAATCAAGATCTCATGATGAGAAAGAATATTCATCACACAATCAAGATGCAAAATGTGAGAAGGAAGATGAATAGGAATGATGTCGTGATTCGGCAGTTCTTTTTTGAGCTGCTGGATGGCGGCTAGATTTGTTCTTTTGCTGATCCCCACAAATACCCGGGTTTGGTCTACAAGCACATCGCCGCCTTCAATCGTTCCATCATCCAGCGTGATGGTTGTCCATCCTTTTGTCTGTGCCCATTCTTTTAAGGAATGTTCTTCTCCTTGTCTGACAGGGGCTGCCATATTTGAAACAAATAAAGTCTGTCCAATTGTAAATCCAATATCCCGAGTGAAGACTTGTTCAGGGAAACGTTCATTTGCAGGAAGAAGGACAGGCCGGACATGATGGTTTTTCAGCGTTTGGATGAATTGCTTATGCTGCGTGAGGGCTTTGATTTGAGAAATATTTTCTCTTGCAAAATGCTTTTGGGTTTCATTGATGATCTGTTTAATTTCCATATAAATTGGACTGCATAAGAGGACTTCTTGTAAATCATCATATTCACTCATACATTGCGGCGTTTTATACACTTTCTCTGATTTCATAGAATCCATCAAAGGGCCTCCTTGTTTATCGATAGTTATATTATTCCTCCTTCTAGTAAATGTTGAAACATTTCCGAAAGAAAATCTCTCATGAGAGACTAAAGCAAAAAGTTTAGACAAACCTAATAGAATAGTGTTTAATAAAAGTCGTTCCGCATCAACGAAAACAGCAAGAAGGAGCTATGACGATGAGTGAAGAAAATTTCAAATACTGCAAGGAATCGAAAGTTGTGAAAACCAGCAGGGTATTTCCCCTCGATACGAATAACCACCAAACGTTATTTGGCGGGAAATTAATGAGTTATATAGATGACATTGCTTCCATCTCGGCAGCAAGACACAGCCGTAGTGAAACAGTCACCGCATCAATGGATTCAGTTGATTTTTTAGAGCCGATTGGACAGAAAGAGTCCGTCTGCTTAGAATCTTATGTGACATGGGTCGGCACATCTTCTATGGAAGTATTCGTCAAAGTCATTAAGGAAAACTTGATGTCTGGAGAGCGCAGACTCGCAGCAACTTCATTTCTTACCTTTGTCTCGCTTGATGAAAACGGGAAGCCAAAACGAGTTCCACAAGTCATGCCGGAAACAGAGGAAGAAATCATGCTTCATCAAACAGCGAAGCAGCGGGCAGAGGAAAGAAAAAGCCGTCGGAAGCATAGTAAAGCTTTGGCTGACGCACTTGGGACGGATAAGCCTTGGGCGTAAAAATCACCCTTTAAGCGGTGATTTTTTTTTTGAGTCGGTATCTTGCATGGCAAGATAGTGTGTGGTAAGATCAAACTATCTTGTCATGCAAGGTACTGAAAGCGGAGGATCGATGATGACACAATCAACACAAATGCTAAAAGGAATTTTAGAGGGATGCCTGCTGTCGATTATTTCTGAAGGTGAAATTTATGGCTATGAAATGACAAAGAAGCTTGCTCACTATGGGTTTGATCAAATTAGTGAAGGCAGTATTTATCCGATCTTGCTGCGCATGCAAAAAGAACAGCTGGTCAGTACGTCCACAAAAGCATCGGCGAGTGGGCCGAAAAGGAAATACTATACGCTCACACAAAGAGGTGAAGAAGCGCTGACGGATTTTACCATGCGATGGAATGAGCTGTCAGGGAATGTAGAGCGATTATTACATAAAGGGAAGTGAGAAGATGGTAACAAAAGAAACGAGACACATCTTATTAGAGCTGCAACTCTATCTCATATCAAAAGGGAAAAATCAGGACGAGATCGACGAAGTGATGGATGAATTAACGACACACGCTGTCGAAGCTGAGAAAGATGGGAAAACAGGGGAAGATGTATTTGGCGGAGATCCACGGGGCTTTGCTGACGAGCTAGCGAAAGAGCTCTCTAGAAATCATAAAGACTGGGTTCCGTTTGTCAGTGCTTTTTTAATTGGATCTCTTTTTTACATGATGTTAGCAGATGCCATCAGTCAAAGTTTATCGTATTCTTGGTATGCACTCATTGGTTATCCGCTCATCATAGTGGCCAATGTGGTCATGACCATTGTGATGTTTAGAGCTTCTGCCTTTCAAACAAGCAAGAGGGCATTCTTTTACTTTTGGATATTAGGTGTTTTTCAGATGACAGCCTTGATCACAGTGAAATTATTGGACCAAAAACTTGGTACTCCTTTACTTGTGCTGACCTCGAGCCAAAGATGGGGCGTCATTGTTCTGTTGCTGCTGTGTATTGTCTTATTGAATGCTATATTAAAGGCGAATATGATGTCGCTCATTCCGTTGATCTTCTTTGGACCGCAACTCCTATTCGAATGGCTTGGATGGACATCACCTCTCATGCTTCTTTTCACAAGTCTGGTATCCATTGTGATTTTAGTCTTGCTCACAATCGCTTTTTTACAGAAAACAAACAAGAAAAATGAACATTTAATGTAGATAGAGCACATCACTTGCGATGTGCTTTTCTTTTTCTAAAAAAATGTAGATATGGGATCACATTTTTCTTTACAATGAGAAGAGGACAAAAATGAAAAGGGGTTCTGTGATTGGATATTGTATGGGGGTATGTACTCGTTTTTATATTGGCTGCTTTACCTTTCTTTGAAGTGGTTGGTGTCGTTCCGCTGGGGATTTTAAGTGGTCTGCATCCTGTGACAACGGCAGTTATTGGATTCGTCGGCAACTTTCTTACCGTCTTGCTACTCATCGTCTTCGTGGACCGATTTAAAGCGTGGTGGCTGAAGAGGAAAGAGGAGAAACATGATGAAAAAGGAGAGAAAAAACAGCTGAAAGCCAGAAAGGTTTGGGAACGGTACGGTCTCCCTGGTTTGGCACTTATCGGTCCTTTTATTATTGGCAGTCATTTAGCGGCTTTTATGTGTATGAGCTTCGGTACGAAAAGAAAACAAGTCACTGTGTGGATGACGGTCAGTTTAATCATGTGGACCGCATTAGCTGCTAGTTTAACGGGTGCGGGGTTCCATTACTTTGCCCCAGATTCAAATGGGTTGTTCGGAGATATTTTTAGCAAGTAAGCAGGGGGGATAACAAATGACACATCAAACACGGATCGTGTTTGAAACAGAGCGCCTCAGACTGAGAACAATGGATGAAGACGATGCGCCTTTTTTATATGAAAAGCTGTTCCAAGATGAAGAGGTCATGAAGTATTATCCTTCACTAAAGGATGAAAAGCAGACAAAAGAGTGGATTGCTTGGAATCAAAAGAATGACCGCACGTATCATACATCCCTGTGGATCATTGAAGAAAAAGAAACGAAAGAACCACTTGGACAAAGCGGAATTGTTCTCCAAAACGTCGAAGGACAAACAGAGCTTGAAATTGGTTATATGCTAAAGAGATCGGCATGGGGAAAAGGATATGCTGTTGAGGCTGCAAAAGGCTGTCTTGCGTATGGTTTTGACGAAATGAAGGTGAGGCGAATGGTCAGCTTAATTCGTCCTGACAATGAAGCGTCAGTCAAGGTCGCAATGAAAATGGGAATGAAAAAAGAAAAAACCATTTCAAAATGGGATCAAATGATTGATGTTTACAGTGTTACTCGTGATGGAAAAAGCGGCTCGCTTGAATCATAAGGAGAGCCGCTTTTTCTTTTGTTCTAACTGAAGTAAATATTTCTTTCGTTCGATTCCCCCGCCATATCCGCCAAGTTCACCGCTTGTTTGAATGACTCGGTGACAAGGAATGATGATGGCCAACTGATTGGCACCATTTGCATTTCCAACTGCCCGAACCAAATGGGGATCGCCAAGCATGATGGCAAGATCTCGATACGATCTCGTTTCGCCTGGTGGAATCTGTAAGAGAAGATCCCATACCCTTTTTTGAAAAGGGGTGCCATGTATAGCAAGTGGCACAGTAAACTGCGTGAGTTTCTTTTCAAAATATAAGGCCAATTCCTTTGCTAATTGCTGATGGACGTTTGTTTCTCCAACTAAAATACGGGCATGATGTTTTTTTCTGATGTTCTCAATTTCTCTTTCTAATCCTCGCCTTTCCATAAATTCAAGCAAATACACATGGGTTGCATCTGAAATGCTCATCATCCGCCCAATCGGAGTGGAAATAAAATTCGCATGCAAAATATTGACTTGCGCCTTTTTGGGTGGATTTCCCATGATTTTCGTAAAGGCATCATTGAAGGCACTGGAAGACTCGTAACCGAAGGTGACTTGCTGATCAATGACTTTTTTTCCGTTTAGAATCTCTTTAAACGCTAGTCCCATTCGGCGTGATCTAGCATATTGAACAAAGGTCATTCCATAGATTTCTTTAAATTTTCTCCGAGCTGTTGCAGAGTGAATCCCTAATTGGCGAAAATCTTCTTCTTTCCATCGTTTCTCAGGACTCTCTTCAACTGCTGATACAAGTGTTTTGACTTCTTCTGGAATGCTGTTAGGATATGTTAAAGGCGTGCATCGCTTACACGGCCGATACCCTGCAAGCAGCGCCTCCTCTGCTGTAAAGAAAAACTCGCAGTTTTCATATTTTGGTTTTCTAGCAGTACATGTGGCATGACAGAAGATGCCGGTTGTTTTAATACCTGCAAAGAACGTGCCGTCATATTGCGGATTCTTATCAACAAGTGCTTGATAAAATTCGTGTTTTTGTTCGTCGGTCATCATCATTTGATCCACCTCTTGTTTTATTATATCAGTGATGTGGTCGTTCCTCTTTCTAACATTTAGTATACTTCGCTTTCATCCACTTTCTTTCGAAAAATGAACAAGTATATTTGAAGGGGAAAAGCAAAGTGGTAGACCGGCATATCAGGGTGTGATACACTTTTTTATACAGAATCGGCTTTACGCTAGATCTGCTTATCATGAATTGGTTTTCTAGGGTTCCGTGCGGGCAGCGCAGTCTGGACCGAGAGAAAACACATAGGGTCCTCTAAGAATGGGCCGTATGGACACGGAGGGATAAAAGCCCGGGAGATTTGATCAAACGATCGATTTCCGGGCTTTTTTTATTGCTTGGAATCGGTAAGAAAGGAAGAGATCGAATGAAATGGGGAAATGTTTTGATTGCAGCCGTATTTGAAGTCGGCTGGGTAATGGGGTTGAAATATGCTGGCTCTATATTGGAATGGAGTGCAACCATCGTTTGTATTGTCGTCAGCTTTTATTTACTCCTGAAAGCCACGACGGTACTTCCAGTTGGCACACTTTACGCCGTTTTCACCGGACTTGGAACAGCCGGTACGGTCATAGTAGGAATGGTCATGGGTGAGCCGGTACAGCTAGTAAAATTACTTTTGATCATGGTCCTTTTAAGCGGTGTATTAGGACTCAAATTGACCACAGGTGAAAAGAAAGGGGAGGCTGAATCGTGAGCTGGCTTTTACTCATTGGGGCAGGCATCTTAGAAATGCTTTGTGTCACCATGATGAATCAATTCCAGAAAGATCGCCATGTCAAATGGATTTTCTTCATAGCAGCTGGATTTTCGCTTTCCTTTCTGATGCTGTCTCTTGCGATGAATACAATTCCGATGGGAACGGCGTATGCGATTTGGACAGGAATCGGAGCAGCTGGAGGAGCGATTGTTGGGATGCTGTTTTATGGTGAGTCGAAAGACGCAAAACGTATTTTATTTATCGCACTGATTTTATCAGCAGCGGTCGGGTTAAAAATCATTGAATAAGAAAAGGCTGGCAATCATATGCCAGCCTTTTTGCTACATCGAATGATGATTGGAATCGTTTTCATTTTTGCGGTAAAGTTGACTCACAAGCAGAAAACACACACCAAATGTAAGTAAAGGAATGAGTCTTTCTCCGGTCATAAATAGATAAATGCCCGTGATGAGACATACGATGCCGAGCCAAAAGCTCACTTTACCAAACAAAGTCATGTTTTTCATCTCCATCACTCCTTTTGTGATAAAAGGTCTATTCATATTATATCACGCCAGGTGCAGAATTGAATGAATATTCAATAAAAAATACGACGCTTAATTGCTTTTTCTGTTTCCAGTCCAGTATAATATTTCATTAGAATGAAAAATGTAAATGAGGTCATAAGACATGAGAACATTGATTACAGAGAAACTTGAATTACACAGACAAAAGCATGAACAAAAAGGCAGGCTTTTAGTCAGTTGCCCGGATCAGCCTGGTATTGTGTCAGCTGTTTCTACTTTTTTATTTGAACATGGAGCAAACATCATTGAATCTAGTCAATACACAACAGATCATGAGAGCGGCCGGTTCTTTTTAAGAATTGAATTTGATTGGAAAGACATTTCTGCCAACTTAGATCAATTGAAAAGCAGTTTTGAGCCAATTGCGCAATCATTTCATATGACGTGGAGCATGTCGCGTGCAAGTGATCTGAAAAAGCTGGCGATCTTTGTGTCCAAAGAGCTTCATTGTTTACATGAACTTTTATGGGAATGGCAAAGCGGTAATTTAATGGCTGAAATAGCGGTTGTTATCAGCAATCATGAAACGGCAAAAGATACAGTCGAAGCACTCGGCATTCCATTCCACTTCGTGAAAGCAAATAAAGACATTCGCCAAGATGCAGAAAAACAGCAACTTGCATTATTAGAAGAGTATGATATTGATGCGGTTGTGCTTGCGAGATACATGCAAATTTTAACGCCAGCCTTTATTGAACAGCATCCGAACAAAATCATCAATATTCATCATTCCTTCTTGCCGGCTTTTATAGGGGCTAACCCATACAAGCGTGCATATGAGCGAGGGGTTAAACTGATTGGCGCAACTTCCCATTATGTCACCAATGATTTAGACGAAGGGCCAATCATTGAACAGGATATTGAGCGGGTAGATCATAGAGATGATGCAGAGGCATTAAAAAATATTGGCCGCACGATTGAGCGCAGTGTGCTTGCCCGTGCTGTCAAATGGCATCTAGAAGATCGAATCATTGTCCATGAGAATAAAACGATTGTGTTTAATTGACCGCTTGACTTTTCTGAAGCAATTGGTGATAATATAAAAAAATTAACGAGCGTTGAGAAGGAATAGTAAGCAGGACCTGCTGTGTAAAGAGAGCAAATGACACGCTGAAACATTTGCCGCAGACAGCTGCTGAACCTACCCTTTGAGCCTTAGAGGAAAAATCTAAGCGCATGCCTGGCGTTACAGGAGTTGAGTGGAATAAGCAGACGTATGCTTATTCAATGAAGGTGGTACCACGGAAAATCCCTTTTTCGTCCTTTACATAAGGAGAAAAAGGGATTTTTTATGTGGTGAAAGGTATAGCGGAGGGAATCAATGATGAAAAAGCAAAGGATCGTCATAAAAATTGGTAGCAGTTCATTAACAGAGCAAAAGGGAGCCATTGATGAACAAAAAATGCAGGATCATGTCAAAGCCATTGCAAAGCTAAAAGAGGCAGGACATGAAATCATTCTCATTTCGTCAGGTGCCGTTGCGGCGGGATTTGGCAGTTTAGGATATCCGTCAAGACCTGTGACCTTAAAAGGGAAGCAGGCTGCTGCTGCTGTTGGTCAAGGCTTGTTAATGCAGAAATATACAGAACTATTTTCACAGTTTCAGATGACGCCTGCACAAATGCTTTTAACACGTAATGACTTTTCAGATCGTACAAGATATCGAAATGCTTACGCAACGATGATGGAGCTGCTCGAAAGAAAAATTTTACCGATCATTAATGAAAATGATTCTGTGTCCATCGAGGAGCTTACCTTTGGTGATAATGACATGTTATCAGCACTGGTGAGTGGCTTAATTCATGCAGACCAATTGATCATTTTAACAGATATCAACGGAATTTATGATGCCAATCCAAGTGAGAATCCTGATGCGAAGCGGTTTGATGTGCTGACTCACATTTCAGATGAATTGTTCTCATATGCGAAGAGTACGGGTTCAAAGGTTGGAACAGGCGGGATGAAATCTAAGCTTTCAGCTGCACAAACAGCTCTCTCCCTTGGCGTTAAAGTCTTCATTGGCACAGGTGCAGGAGAAGACAAGCTTCTTCACATTCTCGCTGGTCAAGGGGACGGCACATATATTGGTGAACAAGACTTATCATCAGTCAATAACCGTCGCCAATGGATTCAATTCCACTCACCAGTCTCTGGGAAGATCATGATTGATGCGGGAGCAGAGGCGGCGATTTTGCATAATGGAAGAAGTCTTCTTCCAGCTGGTGTCATTGATGTAGCTGGTGAATTTTCTAAAGGAGAGGTCGTCGAAGTTGTTGGTCCAAACGGGTTAGTCGGTAAAGGGCAAACATTGTATGATTCAGATGAGCTTCTTGGCATTAAAGGGATGCGAAGTCATGAGCTTTCTCATGAAAAACCTGAAGTCATTCACCGAGATCACTGGGTTCAGCACGTACAAAACTGAGGAGGGAAAACGATGAATGAAGTTCTAGAAAAAGCAAAAAAGGCAAGCGCAGCCAAAGATCAGCTGCTATTAAAAACAACTGAACAAAAGAATGCTGCATTAGACGCTATTGCAAAAGCATTAAAAGCATCTTCAGCGTATTTAATTGCCGAGAACCAAAAAGATGTTCAGGCGGCTATAGACAAAGAGTTCACGCCATCTGTGATCGACAGAATTACATTAACAGAAGAGAGAATTGAAGCGATTGCAGACGCTACGCATCAACTCATTCAGCTCAAAGACCCAATTGGTGAAACATTAGAGACCATTCAAAAAGAAAACGGGCTTTTCATTGAAAAAGTACGTGTGCCTCTTGGAACGGTTGGGATGATTTACGAAGCAAGACCAAACGTGACAGTCGATGCGGCCACTCTTTGCTTGAAAACTGGAAATGCTGTGATTCTTCGAGGAAGTTCATCGGCCATTCATAGTAATAAAGCGATTGTGAAAGTCATTCACGAAGCGCTGCAACCAACGGATATTCCAGTAGACAGTGTACAATTGATTGAAGATACAGGCCGTGAGACAGCTAAAACCCTGTTCACTTTAAATGACTATCTAGATGTCCTGATTCCACGTGGCGGGAAACATTTAATTGATCTTGTTGTGAGAGAGTCTACTGTTCCAGTACTTGAGACGGGTGCAGGGAATTGTCATATTTACATTGATGAAACAGCCCAAAAAGAAATGGCTGAACAAATTGTTCTGAATGCGAAAACACAAAGACCATCTGTTTGTAATGCCATTGAGAGCATTGTCATTCATGAAACATGGGCAAAAGAACATGGTGCTTCGCTCTTTGAAGCACTTCAGACACATGGTGTAGAGATACGGGGCGATGAAGCAGTATGTGCACTTGCACCGAGTGCCACATTAGCTAAGGCCACTGATTTTGAAACGGAATTTTTAGCGCCGATTGTCAGTATTAAAACCGTCAAGACCATGGAAGAGGCGATACAGCATATTCAAATGTATAGCTCTAAGCATTCTGAAGCGATCATTACGGAAAACGACCAGCATGCGGCACTTTTCTTAACAGCCGTTGATGCTGCCGCTGTGTATCATAATGCATCTACCCGGTTTACAGATGGCTTTGAATTTGGCTACGGAGCGGAAATCGGTATTAGCACACAAAAATTGCATGCTAGAGGACCAATGGGTCTGCCAGCCCTAACCTCTGAAAAATTTGTCATTCGTGGGCAAGGACAAATAAGAGAATAACCGATTCAAAAAGAGAGTCTTATCGCACAAGGCTCTCTTTTTCCTTTCATTTTTGTATTTCTTCGGTCAAGTATGATAAAATATGGTAATGTTTTATATTTTGAGAAGATTGGAGAAGGCAACGTATGGCGAAAATCATTCCCTCTTCGGATATTGGAGTGAAAATCAACAAGTGGTATGAATTAATCCGCAGATTTGATTCAGAACAAGCAGAACAGTTAAAGCAGGAAATTCGCACCTCTCTTGATTCAATGGAAGAAGATCAGAATTTGCTTCTCTATTTTTCTTTAATGGAATTCAGGCATGAGGTCATGCTCGATTATTTAAAGCCATTAAAGGAAGGAAAGCTTCGCGCCAACTTTTCCGAGCTTTCGAAAGAAATAGATGAGCATCAAACGCATGTCACAGGCATGCTTGAATATTACTATCATTTCTTCAGAGGCATGTATGAGTTCGGCCGGAGAGAGTACATTGCTGCCATATCGTCCTATCAAAAGGCAGAGCACAAGCTTTCTTTTGTATCCGACGATATTGAACGTGCAGAATTTCATTTTAAAATGTCAGAAATATATTATCACATGAAACAAACACACATTTCGATGCACCATGCCAAACTAGCGCTGGATGTCTATATTCAGCACGAACTATATGGGCTTCGTACCATTCAGTGTGAATTTATTGTAGCCGGTAATTATGATGATATGAGAAGGCATGAAAAGGCATTGCCACATCTCGAAAGAGCACTTGCAAGATCAAGAGACTTTCAGAATGTGCGTTTTATTGCTTCTTCTTTGTTTAATATGGGCAACAGCTATTACAGAATGGGAGACTTGAACCGCGCACTCGACTTAATGAAAGAATCCATCTCATTATTTGATCAAAATCAATCTGATCATCTTCGTCGATCGATAGACCCTCTTTATACAGCCGCTCAGATCTTATACAAACAAGGTAAAAACAATGAAGCATTATATTACAGAGAAGAATGTATGAAACGAGCAGAAGCTCTGCAGGATGACATTCATATTCAGAAGACCATTTTTTTAGAAGCATTGTACTTACGACAAGATGCAGAGCATATTAAACGAATTTTCCATTTTTTAGAATCTTCCTATGCATATCCAGATATAGAAGAGCTGGCTTTAGACACCGCAAAGTATTATAATGAAATGGAGGATTATGAAAAATCTTCCATGTTCTATGGGGAAGCGGAACATGCTCGTATCTATATTCAGAGAGGGGATTGTTTATATGAATTTTAAAAAATGGGCAGTCGTCTGTACAAGCATCACGATCTTGGCATTATGGATCACATCACCTAATGCCGACCCCGATAACAGAAACCATACGCTAGAAAAACCGAATCCGCAACATATCACGATCTAAAAAGCCCTTTTTAAAGGGCTTTTTTTATTGACCGCTTCAATCATCGGAGGTTGCACATTCATAAAAATAAAAAATGGAGGAAAGATGAAAGTGAGTGTTTTTCATTGACTCTTGAATTTAAATTGTGTACAATTCAATTGTAGAAAATATTAATAGAGCGAAAGAGGGTTATATTCATGTCAGAAGTTTTATTTACTGCAACGGTATCAGCTGTAGGAGGAAGAGAAGGTAAGGTTGTGTCAACAGATGGCGTACTAGAGCATGATGTAGCAATGCCAGGAACGCCAAGAGCGAAAAAGCTTGAGAAAGCAACGAATCCAGAGCAATTATTCGCAGCGGGCTATTCTGCATGTTTTGATTCAGCTCTTCAAATGGTCGCAAGACAAGAGCGTATCCGTTTTGAAAGTGAAGTAACGGCACATGTAAGCTTAATCAAAGACAGTTCAGACGGCGGTTTCAAACTAGGTGTCAAATTAGAAGTAAAAGGAACTGGAATTGAGCAATCTGCACTTGATGAACTTGTTCATAAAGCACACGGCGTTTGCCCATACTCAAAAGCAACGCAAGGAAACATTGAAGTAGAATTAGTAGCTGTCGCTCAATAATAGACATCAAAAAAAGGCTGAGGGAATATTCCCTCAGCCTTTTGATTGTGTTAATTTTTGCAAAAGCTCATGTAAAGAAGCGCGAAGTGTTTTCAGCTCTTCTTCTGATCTGCCTGTTCCAGACAGCATTTGAAATGGAATCGAAGTGGCCTTCTCTTGTAAAGCTTCTCCGTATTCTGTTAAACGAATTTGGACCGAACGCTCATCCTCTTTCGAACGTTCACGGATGATGAGTCCATTTTGTTCCATTCGTTTTAGCATAGGTGTGAGTGTACCGGAGTCTAAATATAAAAGCTCTCCCATTGTTTTCACATTTAATGTCCCATGCTCCCATAACAAAAGCAGTGCCAAATATTGCGGGTATGTGATATTTAACTCTTCTAATAATGGTTTATACTGCTTTGTCATTTCTCTTGAACTTGCATATAACAAGAAACAAAGCTGATTTTCCAGCTTCATATGTTCAAATTCATTTGTCATATCTGTCACCAACTATTTTTTGTCATACTTATCATTGTATAAGATTTTCTTCCTTTTTAAAATAAATACAGACTAAAAATGAAAAATTCTTCAATGTGCCATAAATGTTTGAGCAACGAATAGAACGTGAAAGGTATAAGTAGAAGAAGGAGGAGATCAAGATGAAACCATTATTTACTGCAAAAGTAAAAGCACAGCACGGAAGAGCAGGACATGTTCGTTCTGATGATGGTGTGCTTGACCACAACATTGTGATGCCAAACGCAAAGAAAGATGGAGAAACTGGTACGAATCCTGAACAATTATTTGCAGCGGGTTATGCGGCCTGCTTCGGAGGGGCGCTTGAACAAGTCGCTAAGAAGCAAGGTGTCGAAATTGAATCAGAAGTAGAAGGACATGTTAGTCTATTAAAAGATGAAAGTGATGGCGGTTTTAAACTTGGCGTGAAGCTGATTGTTTCCGCTAAAGGGCTTGACCATGACAAAGCGAAAGAGCTTGTTGAGGCTGCACATGAATTCTGTCCATATTCAAAAGCAACAAGAGGAAACATCGAAGTAGAGCTTGAAGTGGCGGAATCATGAAAAGAAAAAAGGGCTAAAATTTAGCCCTTTCTCACTGACACCTGCTGTGGAGCAGGTGTCTTTTTTTAATATTCTTTCTTTTTGTCGTATGTGTCCCATGCTTCAAATGGAGCATGGGTTTTTTGAAGGGTCAGCTGGTAAAATGGAATGTTTCTTGATTCGTATTCTTTGTTGATTTCTTCATAAATAAAGGAGTCATCAAAACCAGAAGTCGCTGCATCCTTGTGTCCAGCGGCAAAATATACGGCCTTTGGTCTAGCCCAATAGATAGCACCAAGACACATTGGACAAGGCTCACAGCTTGTATACAAAATACAGTCTTCTAATTGATATGTATGTAGTGTTTGGCACGCCTTTCGAATAGCTGTCACTTCTGCATGTGCAGTTGGATCATTACTCGTTGTGACATTGTTGCTTCCCTCTGCAATAATCTGACCGTCTTTGACAATGACCGCTCCAAAAGGGCCGCCTGTGCCACTATTTACTCCTTCTACTGCAAGATCAATTGCGCGTTGTAAAAAAGCTTCGTGATTCATTGTCTTCCTCCCTTTGTTCGACTGACTTCTCTAGTATAAACGAATCATGATAGAAAAGGAATCATTGTAGGAGGAGATCGAACAGGACAATTTACGCATAAAAAACCCCTGCCAAATGTTCAGCAGGGGAAGAGTGAGTCCATTATGCGTGCTGCGCTAGCTTTTTACGAGCGACTTCAGCAGCTGTCACCATGTTTTTCAAAGCAGCAATGGTTTCAGGCTCTTGTCTTGTTTTCAGTCCACAGTCAGGGTTGACCCAGAAGCGATCTGTCGGACATACGTTCAGTGCATCATCAATGATTTTACTCATTTCTTCAACAGATGGAACGCGCGGGCTGTGGATGTCATATACCCCAAGTCCAAGACCTTTCAAATACGGGTGTTTTTCTAAATAATCGAGGAACCCGCCATGACTGCGTGAATGTTCAATCGTAATCACGTCTGCATCAAGGTCTTCAATCGTATCAACAATATCCTCGAAGTTGCTGTAGCACATATGTGTATGAATTTGCGTTTCATTTTGAACAGACGATGTCGATAGACGGAATGACTCTGCTGCCCAGTTTAAGTATGCTGCCCAATCACTCTCTTTTAAAGGAAGACCTTCTCTTAGCGCAGGTTCATCCACTTGAATCACTTGAATACCCGCTGCTTCTAACGCTTCTACCTCTTTGCGTAAAGCAAAAGCGATTTGGAAGGCAATGTCTTTACGAGAGATATCTGTTCTTGGGAAAGACCAGTTTAAGATCGTGACAGGCCCTGTCAGCATTCCTTTGACTTTTTTCTCTGTTAAGCTTTGAGCGTAAACCGTCTCTTTCACTGTCATTGGCTCTGTAAATTCTACATCTCCATAAATGATCGGCGGCTTCACGCAGCGTGATCCATAAGATTGAACCCAAGCGAATTTTGTAAAGGCAAATCCAGCGAGTTTTTCACCGAAGTATTCAACCATGTCTGTACGTTCAAATTCTCCATGAACGAGTACATCTAGGCCAATCTCTTCTTGAATATCAATCCATCTTTTTGTTTCTTTTTTAATAAATTCATCATACTCTGCATCTGTCCACTCATTTTTGCGCCATTTTTGACGAGCACTGCGCACCTCAGCTGACTGAGGGAAGCTTCCGATTGTTGTGGTTGGAAGAAGCGGCAGTTCAAGAGATTCATTTTGAATGCGTAGTCGTTCTTCAAAAGCAACTGGACGTTTAAAATCTTTTGATGAAAGATTATTGCGTTCTGCTGTCAGGTCCGCATTCGTTCCTTTCGCGAATTCTTTTAACGTCAGAAGTGCTTCATTTGCTGCATGGATGTCTGCATCAATGGCAGCCGCTCCTTTTGATAAGCCTTCTTTTAATAGCGTTAATTCAGCCAGTTTTTCAGTGGCATAAGAAAGTCCGTTTAATAGTTTTTCTTCAAGCTGTTCGCTTGGATGTTTTGCAACTGGGACATGTAGCAGGCTGCTTGAAGGCTGCAGCCATACTTCTTTTGGCTGCACGTCAGCAATCACTTCAGAAATAAACGATAATCTTTCTCCTAGATCTGATCTCCAAATATTTCTGCCGTCGATGATACCGGCTGCTAAAATTTTATCTTTTGGGAAGCCGTGTTTTTTCAATTGTTCAAGGTTTCGTCCTTGATCATGGACAAAATCAAGACCGATGGCTTCAACAGGATACGTCACAAGCTCTTCATAGGCATCTACTGAGTCAAAGTATGTTTGAAGGAGAACGTTTAAGGCAGGTACAGCTTCTTTAATCGTTTGATAGATGGCTTTTACTGCTTTCACCTCTTCACTTGAAGCTGTGACTAAAGCAGGCTCATCAATTTGAACCCATTTTACACCGGCTTCTTCAAGCTCTTTTAACAACTGAGTATAAAGCGGCACTAGGCGTTGCTGAATCTCTTTCACTTCATTGGCTTCATAGCCTTTAGAAAGAGAAACAAATGTATAAAGACCGAGAACGACAGGTTTTGTTTCAACACCAAACGCTTTTTTCACCTTTTCGTATGCTTCAAGCGGTTTGTTATGTGTGAGTTTGAATTCTGTGCTTTTTTCATATTCTGGAACGATGTAGTGATAGTTTGTATTAAACCATTTTGTCATTTCACTTGAGACAGCATCTTTTGTTCCTCTTGCTATCGCAAAGTATGTATCTAGCGGGTCTTTCAAGCTGCGGAAGCGCTCTGGAATCCAATTGAACATAACGGCAGTATCCAGCACATGATCATAGAAGGTGAAGTCGCCAGAAGGAACAACGTCAATTTGTTGATCAATTTGAGTTTTAATAGCGGCTAAAAATTGTTCATCGAGTGTGCTTAAGAGGGTTTCTCGGTCAGTTTGACCTTTCCAATAAGACTCAAGTGCTTTTTTCCATTCTCTGTTTAAACCAATTCGCGGGAAACCTAGATTACTTGTTTTAACAATTGTCAATTCCAATTCCTCCTCTAAATATAAAAAGACACTTACACTCATGGTCAAGATTGATGAGGGCAAATGTCTGGTTTAAAAAGACAAAATGTGTGTGCGAAAGAAGGCGTAAGTATCAATGACGAACGCTTTTCCGACATCTCCTATCAACCGTAGGGGGTTTGATGTGATAGAGCGGCTGGTATCCTGGCTCGTGAATCTGCAAGCTTTTCATCCTTCCCATCTTTACGACAGTGGATGATTAACGAAAAGCTCTCCTCACTTACAGTGGCGGGACCGCGCCGGATTTTCACCGGTCTTCCCAATTAAAATTCGACGTGTGATCGAATTACCGACTCTCAAACTATGAATTTATTGTGTTCGATTATATAACGTTCACTTCATTTCGTCAAAGTAAATTTTGAATAATTTTAATTAAAAAAATCCTGAGAAAATTCTATCTTTTCTCAGGACCTAACATGTACCTATAGAGACAAAAGTTCTGCTTCCAATGTTTTCTCAAGAAGCACATCTGGTGCAGTTAAATATAAAAACCCGTTTCCTACAAGGGTTTTTGATTGTTTTAGCGGAAGGGTTCTCCGTACGAGCTGAGCATATACCTCAGGTTCTGTCAGCTTACGCTGGAACGCTTCTTCTTCGGCATTTTTAATAATGGCGAGTGCACCGCTCACATGAGGGGCAGCCATGGAAGTGCCTGTTAGTCTTCCGTATTTATGGTTAGGGAGAGTGGATAAAATGTCTTCACCTGGAGCGACGAGGTCGATTTCTTTATTCGCATTGGAGAATTCAGAGGATTCTCTTGCAAGAGAGACAGAGCCGACGGCAATGACCTCATTGTATGCAGCTGGGTAGGAGAACTCTTCAGTACGCTCGTCTCCGTCACCTTCATTTCCTGCTGCGCAGACAACAAGCACACCGCTGCTTACCGCATGTTGGATGGCCTTTTGCAGTGCTGGTTCATTGCTTGGCCCACCGAGAGACATGGAAATGATATCAACCTTCTGCTCAACCGCATAGTTAATGCCATTGATAATCCATTCGTATTTCCCGCTGCCATTTTTCCCTCCAAGAACTTTTACGATCAACAGCTTGGCTTCAGGTGCAACACCTAAAATGCCGCCATTTTGATCCGTTGCTGCAATCGTTCCTGATACATGGGTACCATGCCCGTTGTAGTCTTTTACATTCTCAGCATCTCCATTGTCATCATCGGTAAAGTTTTTTCCTCCGATAATCTGATCTTTTAAATCGGGATGCTCCGTGTCGCAACCTGTATCAAGGACAGCAATGGTTATGCCTTTTCCTTTGAAGCCACTTGACCAAAGTTCGGGTGCTTTAATCTCCTGAATACTTTCCGGCGTCTCTTTCGCTTCCATCACATTGGCTTTTACTTCATACGGAATTAAGCGAATTTCACCTTTCATAAGAAAGCCCTCCTTATTTTGTTTTCAAAGTAGATTCAGGTTGCGTAATGTTATTGTATAAAACAAATGTTTGATCGGAAAGGGTCAATTGTAATAATTTTTCAAATAATCAAATAATTATTTATTGTGCAGTTCTCCTCATATCTTGCCGAAAGAAGTCACCTTTTGAAGAAAACTCTTAGTATCATATGAAAAAGAATGAAATGCTGCATAGTGAGCTTGCACCTGTACAGATGAAAATGGGTGAAAAGAACTAAAAAAGGCAGATCGAAAAAACAATCATATAAAGAGATAGAGGATGACAGAAAAGAAAAAGGTACATGCCATGTGCAGATGATTGTTTTTTCATTATAATGATCGAAAGAATATAGAATGTAAAAAGTATTTGACATTTTTTAAGCGGATGATATGATTGAAATGTAAAAAGTATTTGACATTTTGATTGGGAGGGGACTAACCGTTGGATGTTGTAAAAGTTGTGTATTCAGTCATCTTATTAGTGATCGGACTGTTCATTTTTATTGCGCCTATGATTCAAAAGGGTGATGAAAGAAAGAGATTTATCTACTCAAAAGCGCAATCGTATGCATTTATGGTGGTCATTGGTATGCTTTTATTAGAAGTCGCACAGTCCATATTTTTAACGACCCAAGGGAACAATTCTGATAAGGGGTTTGGGATTTCTCCCATCATGTTCCTAACTGTGATTTCGGTCATTTATTTAGTTACATTACTCATATACAGAAAAAAATATGGTGATTAAATTGGAAAATCATATAAGAGAACTAAGGAAATCCATTAAATTATCCCAAGAAGAACTTGCTAAACGGTGTAAGGTCTCGAGACAAACCATCAATGCCATTGAAAACGATAAGTACGACCCTACTTTACAATTAGCCTTTGACATCGCCTCTGTTTTGAATACGACTGTAGATGAGCTTTTTGTCAGTCAACCTAAAAAGAAGTAAGGGACCAGCCTAACCAGCCTCAGAAAAGAGGCTTTTTTTGTTGATTTGTGTAATGTGAAAGGATCAGCTGAAAATAAAAATCAACCATATTACATAACAATTCCTCATTCATGAAAAATAAGATATGAAGATTGTGACTGTTCCAATGGAGAAAGGCAACATATAATAATGGAAAGACAAGCTTGCCTTTTAGATAGGAGAGATAGAGATGAACAAAGGGAAGATACTCGTGGTCGAAGATGAAAAGAAAATTGCAAGAGTGCTGTCATTAGAACTTGAATATGAAGGATATGAGGTCACAGTCCAAGATACAGGGATGAAAGGACTCCATGCGCTCGAGGAGGAGAGTTTTGATTTAGTGCTTCTAGATGTCATGCTTCCAGAATTAAGCGGACTTGAAGTGCTTAGAAGGGTTCGAAAGACAAATACGGCAACACCGATCATTTTGATTACCGCAAGAGGAAGTGTTCCCGATAAGGTCAGTGGTCTTGATCTTGGGGCAAACGATTATATTACAAAACCCTTTGACATAGAAGAATTATTAGCGCGAATTCGTGCACAGCTGAGGTTCAATCACAATGCGCAAGAGGAAAAGGACATTGAGCTAAGTATTGCAGATTTAACGGTGAATGAGAAAACAAGAGAAATTCAAAGAGGCGGTCAGACGCTTGAGCTGACACCGAGAGAATATGACCTGCTTGTTCATTTATTGAAACATCAGCAGCAAGTGCTCACAAGAGATCAGCTTTTAACAGCTGTCTGGGGTTTTGATTATTTTGGTGACACGAACGTGGTTGATGTCTATATTCGCTATTTAAGGAAAAAAATCGATTACCCGTTTGAAAAACAATTGATTCACACAGTGAGAGGTGTGGGTTATGTGATGAAAGGATAAAGCATGAGATTAAAAAATAAGATCCAGCTTTATACATCGTTGTCCTTGTTTTTAATGGTGCTGCTGTTTCATACAGCGATTTATTTTATTTTTTCAATGACCTTGACGCAAAAAGATATGTCCAGACTGTCGGAAGTAGCTGAAAATATTGCGATTGCACTAAAGAAGTCAGAGGAAGAGGGCCTTCCATCTTCAGAGCTTCTGAAAGCGTATCTGCCTCAAAATGGTATGATCCGTGTCGTCACAGAGAAAGGCGAATCAAAGCTGACCATCACGAAGGAATCTACGTTTAGCTCACTTCCTTTTACATACGAATCTGGTCAGACAGTAGAAATTCAAGAATACAATAAGCAGATGATTGCGTTTGCGGCTATCCCTGTCATTTGGACAAATGGGGACATTGTGTCGCTGCAAGTATATGAAGAAATTGAAAATACAGAAGAGAACTTGGCGTTATTAAAAATGATTTTAATCGCTACTGGCGTTTTGTTTATTGTGCTTTCTTATTTTGCAGGCCACATTTTAACAAAACAAATTGTCCGCCCAATTAGTCGAATGACCAATACGATGAAAGCAAGTATGAGAGAAAAGGCATTTAAACGAATTGAATTAACAGGCGATTCAAAGGATGAACTGTATCAAATGGGTCAAACCTTTAATGAAATGGCCGAAATTCTCGAGAAACATTATGAGAAAGAGCAGCAATTTTTACACGATGCTTCTCATGAATTGAAAACACCCATTACCGTCATCATGAGCTACAGCAATTTACTAAAACGCTGGGGGCAAAGCCGGCCAGAGGTCGTAGAAGAATCCTCTCAAGCCATTCATGATGAGGCGAAAAAAATGAAAAGGCTGACAGATCAACTACTCACACTGGCGAAAAATGGGCAGCCGCTTTACTTGGACATGAAGCCGGTTGATCTTGGTCAATTGTGTAGCCAAGTCGGCCATACACTTGAAGTGGCAACCAATCGAACCATCCTTACTCATATACAAACAGATCAGCCTGTGATTGCTGAAGGGGACGAAGAGAAGATCAAACAGCTTTTGACCATCTTGATTGATAATGCGGTTAAATATAGTGCAGAGCCAGTTGATGTGAACTGCGGACGAGCAGGAGAGAAACCGTTTATTTCGGTTGTTGACAAAGGAATTGGCATAAAAGAAGAGGATCTGCCGAAAATCTTTGACCGCTTTTTCCGTGTGGATGAAGCGAGAAACAGTGAGACGGGCGGGACTGGACTTGGTCTGTCAATTGCGAAGCAAATTGCTGAAGAGCATGGGGCTGAGCTAAAGGTAGACAGCCGTATCGGTGAAGGAACCGTGATGACCATTCTTTTTCAGAAATAAGTAGGTCTTTTCTCATCAATTTCTCATTTCCTCCTTATAAAATAGGAAATAGGAAGGAGGCGCTGCATGTCTAGAAAACTGAAAATGCTGCTTGCGCTCGCAGGATGTCTTTTCATTCTTGTGGCTTTTGCAATGCTCATGATTCAAACCATTGACAAAAAAATATTAAGCGAAGCAGACATAAAAAAAATCATCGCAAAAGACTACAATGGAAACATCACAAATATTGATCTGATCAACCATAAACAGGACTATACATTGACGCTTGAAAATTCAAATGGCATCTATCAAATCATTGCATCTTCCTCAAGCGGTCAAATGAAAGAGATGAAACAGTTAAAGAGCTATCAAAAACCAAATGAGAAAAATGCCGAACTCCAAGCAGAAGAAGTGGCAGTGAAAAAAGTGAAGGGTACCGTGATTCAAAAGAAAGAAAAATCGGATCGCTTTATCTTTACGATTCAATCAAAAAAAGAACTGTATCAAGTGGATGTTGAGAAAGACACGTTCAAGGTGATTGAAGCAGAAAAGAAAAAGCCAACCTCTAAAGAAAAGAAGCTGACAAAAATAACGGTAGAAGAAGCCATTCAGATTGCCGTAAAAGAAGTGGGCGGCACAGTGGATGATGCAGATCTTGAAACTTTTAGCGGAATGCTCGTGTTTGAGGTAGAGCTCGATTTGCCGGATGGAAGAGAGGCAGAGGTGTTAGTGAATGCCTATACAGGAGATATTGAAGGCATTACGTACGAAAACTAATCATTTTCTCATGATTTTCTCATCTTCCTTTCCTTCCTTTATCATCTTGTTTTTTTAAGATAAAGGAGAAATCAAACAAGGAGGAATGAAATATGATAAAAAAAGTACTAGTAGCTACAGCATTCACAGGAGCCCTTGTCGCAGGTGGTTTCACCCTTCAAGCGCAAAATACAAATCAAACGGCAAATGCCGAACAAGTGGTGCAAAAGAAATCTTCATTTGTCTCAAAGAAACAGGCTGAAAAAGCAGCATTAAAAGTTGTGAAAGGCTATGTAGATGATGTAGATCTTGAGCGTAAAAAAGGAAAATGGGTATATGAGGTCGAGATTAAAAAAGGCGGCTTTGAATATAAAGTATATGTCGATGCCAAAACAGGCAAAGCGCTCAATGATCCAGTCAAAGAAAAGAAACAAAATGTAAAAATCACCAAAAAACAGGCTGAACAAATTGCCCTTGCAAAAGTAAAAGGAACAGTCACAGATTCAGAATTAGATAAAGAAAATGGTGTGTACTTGTATGAAATTGAAATTACGACACCAAGCGGCGAAGAAGTTGATTTTGAGATTTCCGCTAAAACAGGCAAAATCCTCAAGCAAGAATGGGACGATTAAGGTATAAATGAACCTTACACTTTTATGTGTAAGGTTTTTTCATTGGGACAAACTACTTGAAAGGAGGCGAGAGAATATGATGAAGAAAAAAGAAGAAGAACAGACGATGGATCGTGCGGAATATGTTCCCCATCCTGATGGAGAAGGATATGCTTTGTTTTTGCATGATTCCTTTCATCTCCTCTCCCAAGAGGATATGAATCAGCCAGAAGAGGAATAAAAGACATGAAAGGGCGATGGTCAACTTGTCTATCGCTCTTTTTTTGAAAAGAAAGCGAATACATCAGGAAACTTGGCATCTTGCTTATTGACATCATTGCGCTTTTTCTGTAATCTCAGTGTGTCAACAATATGAGACTTCGTTAGGTGAGGCTCCTGTATGGAGATACGCTGCTGCCCAAAAATGTCCAAAGACGCCAATGGGTCAACAGGAATCATCGACATAAGGTGATTTTTAATGCAGCTGGATGAATCCTATGCCATACAGTGCTAAAGCTCTACGATTGAAGGAGCAAGTGTTTATTTGTCATGCTTACAAAGCGCCTTCATTCGGTTGAAGGTGCTTTTTTATGAGAAAAGGAGGTGTGGGGATGGATCATCCCGATTCGAGACACATAGAGAGTATGTCAAAAGATCAGATTGACACATCAGATAGAGGAGATCCTGACCCCCGCACAATCTAAGGGATTCGGGTATCTCCTGATTTTGGGGAGGTAACAGCGATGATACAGAACATTACGTACGATGAACTCATTTTACGCATCATTATTTTACTAAGAGATGGAAAACGTAAAGAATTTAAAAACATTATGGAAGAACTGCAGCCTTATGATATGGCCTACTTATTCAAGGAGCTTCCAGAAAAACACCGCGGCCGCTTTCTCAGCTTTTTAACAGTCGATGACGTGACGGAAATGATGGGTGAACTGGAGCGGGAATATCAAGAGATTGTTCTTGAAAAAGTAGGGAAAGACAAAGCCACCTTCGTCACAAACAAAATGGATAACGATGATCTAGCCAACTTGTTTGATGAGATGGAGGATGAGCTGAAGGATCAGCTTTTATCTAACATGGAAGCAGAGGAATCCAAGGCCGTCCAGCTTCTCATGAATTATCCTGCTGAGACAGCAGGTCGGATCATGACCAATCGGTACGTTTGGATTCCGCAGCATTATACGGTTCAGGATGCCGTGGTGAAGCTGAAAAGCTTTGCTGAAATTGCCGAATCGATCAACTACTTATATGTCATAAATGATCAAAAACAGCTTGTAGGGGTACTCTCATACAGGGATCTTATTTTAGGTGAGCCAGATGAAAAAGTGCAGGATCTTATGTTTACAAGAGTCATTGCCGTTGGTGCCTTTCAAGACCAGGAAGAAATCGCAAAGCTCATTGAACGATATGATTTCCTTGCCATCCCTGTTGTAGAAGAGAACAATGTCCTAGTCGGAATTGTGACAGTCGATGATATCATTGATGTTGTGATTCAAGAGGCAGGAGAAGACTATGAAAAGTTTGCTGCCTCTGGTAAAGATATCACGTTCGACACACCGGCATTTGTGGCGGCATACCGCCGTCTTCCATGGCTCATTTTGCTCCTATTCATTGGGCTGATTTCAGGCAGTATCTTAAATTATTTTGAAGATACTTTGCAACAAGTCGTTGCTTTAGCGTTCTTCATGCCGATGATTGCAGGTATGACAGGGAATACAGGGACACAGTCTCTAGCGGTTGTCATTAGAGGATTGTCAAAAGAAGAATTAACGAAAAAAACCATTATGCGCTTGATTTTCAGAGAGCTGAGAACAAGTATTTATATTGGGATTGTTTGTTCAATCATTATTACGGTCGTTGCCATGGTATGGCAGGGCAATATGATTTTAGGTTTTGTTGTTGGTTCCTCGCTTCTTGCAACACTGATTATTGGGACAATGGCAGGTACGGTCGTGCCGATTATTTTACACAGATTAAACGTGGACCCAGCCATTGCATCTGGACCACTGATCACAACATTGAATGATATTTTATCCTTACTCATCTATTTTGGAATTGCAACAGCATTTCTTCATACACTGATGTAGTCAAAAGACTGTAAAATGTAACGTTTTACAGTCTTTTTTGAATAAAGATTGCATATAGCGCTTCCATCCTTTACATTTTAAGGAGAAGGTGGGAGAGAAAAATGAAGAAGTTTTTATTCATTTTCATGTGCATTGCTTTGCTAAGTGCATGTTCAAGAGAAGACGAGGGGAAAGACAGAAGACTGGTGGCATCAGAGCATATGCTTGAAGCGATAACTGAAGGAAATAAACGAAAAATGGACAATGTCTATGTCGAAGGCGCAATCCCAAGCCCAAATGACATTCTTAAATCGAAAAAGGAATGGGGAATTGAGACGCTTTCTTATGAAGATTTTCAATTGGAAGAAGCCAGCATCCACGTCTTTCATGCGAATTATAAAGATGCAAACACTGGAGAAAAAAAGGCGCTTGCCTTTCGGGTGAAAGAAGATCCTGAAAAAGGCGGCGTACGAATTGACTTTGTAGGGGTTGTTGAAGGAACAGACGCTTCATCTAAATAAAAAGAATCGTTCATATGCTTGGCATAAGTTGAGATAATGTAAAAGGATAGAAGAGCTGAAAGAATGTCGCTCTATCTATCCTCTTTTTTATCACACATGTTCTTATTAATGAAAACAATGATCTGTCTCAGATCACATATTCGTAATGCCTATTAACTCCATAAATTGTGACAGAGCACTGGTCATGTACGAATCACGTCGCCTGATCAACACAGTGGGTACGATTCGATGTGGTTCTGGTAACGGATGACAGGTGAATTTGCCTTCCCCCCGAGATTCAACCATAGATTTTGGTAATACGGTCACTCCCAGCCCGCTTTCAACACATTTAAGGACGCCCTCTAACGTACCATATTCCATGACCTTCATAGGAGGATAGCCGTTGTTCTCTAGCCACTTTTGCCATCGTCCTAAATAAATACAATGGGCGAATGACGAGAGCAACGGCTCATGTAAAATAGATTCTACCTGGAATTGCTCCGTGGAGTAGCTTGTAATGAGAACGAGGGATTCTTCCAATACAGGATACTCGATGATTTCTGGATGAAGAATTGGCCCATCTACCAAGGCGCCGTCTACTTTGTAGTTGAGGATAGCGCTAACTTGATCGACTGTAGGTGCCATATACAAGCTCAATTCTACTTGTGGAAATTTTTTGTGATATTCTGTGAAAATGCTGGGCAATCTTGTAGATGCGGTGGACTCTATAGATCCAATGTGTAAAGATCCCCGCGGAGTAGAGGAAAGCTTTACTGCTTCTATCGCTTCTTCGTAATCGTATAGTAATTTATTTACATAGGGAAGCAATTCACGTCCTGCAGGCGTTAAAGATATTTTCTTATGATATCGATAGAGAAGAGGTACACCTAACTCTTGTTCAAGACGTTGGATTCTTGCGGTGACATTGGACTGCACATAATTTAATTTTTGAGCAGCTTTTGTGATGCTTTGTTCAATGGCAACGGCTTTAAATACTTCCAAAGATTTAATATCCAAACTAACTCTCCTTTTTTGCATCACAAATTGTGATGATCTATATGCTATTTTTTGATTTTACGTGATCCAATGAAGTATGTAAACTGAATGATAGAAGAGGTTGATGCTCATTGCGTCCCTTTTATTTGATCGAGAGGAGAAAATGAGAATTTTTTAGCTGTGGCAATTAAAACAGACGTTTCCATTTAATAAGGAGGGGAATCGATTGATTTCAAAGGTAAATATCGAAGAAAAATTTTCGCAAATAAATGATTATTGGAATCCTAGAATAAGTGGAGAGTTGAACGACTCATACATGAAAATGGTGAAAATTAAGGGTGAATTCATTTGGCATCACCATGATGATGAGGATGAAATGTTCTTTGTGTGGAAAGGCAATCTAGTCATCCGTTTTAGGGATAGGGAAATAACGCTTAATGAAGGAGAATTTCTTGTGATTCCAAAAGGAGTTGAACATCAGCCAATTGCTGAAGAAGAAGTTCACTTGCTCTTAATTGAACCCAAAACGACGCTAAACACGGGGAATGTGCTCAATGAACGAACTGTTTCGATTCCTGAACAAATTTGAAAAACTAAATCGTTAAAGATCAAGTATCTTAGGTGATAAATAGTTGAATGGTTGTTTTAGCTAATAACGAGGCTGCAATTGCTGCCTCGTTTTGCTGCTTCAATGATTCATTGGCTTTCGTTGTCTGAAATAGACTCTTCTGCAAGAATCGGTCTTTGGGTAAGTTCGTGCTTTCATCGTTTCATATTCAGGTCGATCAGATGCTAAGTCTATTTTGCCGAGTAAGCGATTTTTATTTAGTTCATCGATTTTTGTACCGGAAGTGTGCGTTAATTTGACCTTCCAGCATTTTTTTCTTATATTGTCCGCTTTTTAATGCCTGTTCTTTTTTCTTCATGTCTTTTAAAATTTCCGCTGTCTGCACACCATCTTCCCGTTTATTGGCGATATCCATTAAACGTTCTACATCAGAAAAAGAATATTTTCGTGTGCCTCTTGTTGAGCGCTGGGGGTAGATGAGTTTCCGTTCCTCATAATATCGGATTTGCCTGACGGAAAGCCCTGTTAATTCACTGACAATCCCGATTGAAATGACTTTTTTATCTTTATAAGATACATCTTCCTGCGTCATATCCTCACCCCTGCAAGTCTTTTCTTCATATTATATCCAACAGTCAGTAAAAAAACCTAACGTTTGTTAGATAATATAACACAGAAATGAATAAAGTGAAAAACAATGGAAGGAAAATTGACATATAAAGTGCAAATCATATCACGTGAACATATGATAAGAAAAAGAAAAAATGAGGAGGAGGCGCACTTGATGGAGAAAACACAGATCATCCGTATGGCAAAAGAAATCATCGCATTAGATGTGAAGAGGGATGAACTGCTGGAGCAGTTCATGCAGGCTGCGGGTCAGAATGCACATGCTCTTCTTAGAGCCGTACAAAATGATTTGTATAAAAAGTCCTCATAAGCACCCGATCCATATCCATTGATAGGAGGGGAGATGTCGTGCGGCGTATATTAAAAGAAGCTTTAGCGAAAGAAAGACATTATTATACGAAGCAGCTTTGCTCACTTGGGGTGTATAGCCCTGATATGACCAAGAACATGACAATTAGTGACTTAAAAAAAGAGTATCATTTCTTTTTCAACAAAACAGACCGCTATCTTTAACATCCCTTATCATGTGCACTGTCACATGAAGGGTTCTTTTTTTGCGTGTTTAATATTATAGCAATATTGAATTTTGTAGAAATTTGACGAATCAAATGTAAGAAAATATAGAGCCTTTACAGATTATGTTAAAATTTGTCGTAACTTGATGGTTTGCTGGAAAAGCTTTTTTTCGAGATGATTGTGAAAAATAAGAAGGATTTTAAAAGTTTATATCGAAATCTTATACATAACACGAATGGAGTCACTTATGTGGTTGAAAGGGTTTTCAAAAACGTACTTCTATTTTTTACGAAAGGCTCCAACTGCACCGCAAGAAAGCCTTGAAGTTAAAAAAATATTATAAGAGGTAGATATGTGATGAGACTATCGTTTAATGAAGAAGAAGTAGAACGTTCAATGACGCTTTACAAAGTTTTTGCAAGAGCATTTAAAAGCGTTTCCGAACACAGTATTAGAGACAGCAAGGAGCATGGATTCAATCCAACTGAATTTGCCGTTCTCGAATTACTGTATACGAGAGGTGCTCAAAAACTTCAGCAAATCGGCTCAAGACTCCTGCTTGTCAGCGGGAATGTGACGTACGTAATTGACAAGTTAGAACGAAATGGTTTCATTGAAAGAGAACAGGACCCAAAGGATAAACGGTCAGTTTATGCCCATTTAACGGATAAAGGGCGCAGTTATCTAGATAAAATTTATCCAATCCATTCTCTTCGAATTGCGCGGGCGTTTTCTGGTCTTTCGCGTGAAGAACAGGAGCAATTAATTAGTCTGCTGAAAAAAGCAGGTATTCACAGTCAGCATTTGTTATTTAGATAAAACGAAAAGGTGCCATGGTTGGCACCTTTTTTATGTATCCAGCTGATGAGCAGGATAGGCGATAAATTTTTCAATATCACTAGCTGGAAGTGGCTTGGCATAATAAAAGCCTTGTAGATCGTCACAGCCCTGCGCAGATAAAAGTTGCGCTTGTGCAAAAGTTTCAACACCTTCAGCAATGACTTCTAGAGATAGCTGGTGCCCCATTGCAATAATAGCCCCTGTGATTTGCTCAGACTTTGAATCACTCAAAATATCCTCGATAAATGATTTATCAATTTTCAGACGGTGAATCGGCAAATCCTTCAAATAGCTTAAAGAGCTATGGCCTGTACCAAAATCATCAATACTAATACGGACGCCAAGTTGTTTTAGAGATGTCAGTACTTGTTTTGACTGCTTGATGTTATCCATTGTCATGCTTTCTGTCACTTCAAGCTCAAGAAGTGATGGTTGAAGGTCGTATTTTTTTAGCGTTAGTTTGATCAAATCAATTAAGTCTTCAGAGTTAAACTGCTTAGCAGATAAATTGACCGCTACAGGGATTTTCAATTGCTTGTCATACCACAATTTTGCCTGCTGACATGCCGTGTCAATGACCCACCTTCCAATATCGATAATCAGGCCGGATTCTTCAGCAAGTTCAATGAAAGCCTCGGGTGATTTTAGAGAACCGTCTGGTGCTTTCATTCTTAAAAGGGCTTCAACACCTGTCATTTGTCTTGTTTTGGCGCTGATTTGCGGCTGATAATGAAGCACAAACTGCTTTCTTTGAATGGCATCTCGTAGCTCCAGTTCGCGATTGAGTCTGTCCTCACTCAATCTCTCCATAGATTCAGTAAAGAATTCATAGCGGCTTTGTTTATGTTTCTTTGATAAATACATGGCCATATCTGCTTTTCTCATCAATTCCATGCCATTCTTTCCGTTTTGCGGAGAGATGGCGATTCCAATACTAATGGATGTAATGAGCTGATGGTTTTGAATGAAAAAAGGTCGTTCAAATTGGCGAATGATGTTTTTCGAAAGCTGTTCAATTTTATGTGTACCATGCTCCAGGTGAGGGAAGATCATTAAAAATTCATCACCGCCAATTCTTGCAATAAAACCATTGTCAGGCAAACATTTGGTTAGTCTGTTTGCGGCGGCTTTCAACAGCAGATCGCCTATGTTATGACCAAGGGCATCATTAATAATTTTAAACCGATTTAAATCAAGAAAAAGAACTGCCGTTGACGTTTTTGTCTCTTCTTGAGCGGATAAAACATCATTTAAATGATTAATTCCGTGACGACGGTTCGGAAGTTCAGTTAATGCATCATAATGTGCCATCACATGAATTTCTTTTTCAGCAATCTTCTGCTGGGTTAAATCCTTTAAAACGAGATAAATGCTGTCAAGTGTATGGTTGACGTGTACGGGTATGTATGTAACATGATAATAATAAAAACGATCTGCTGCTTTCAGTTCTGCTTCACGCGTAATTGCTTTTTTAGATTGATCAATAAAGTCTTCCCACATCTCAGTCGGCATGACATATTGACTCACATCATCACCAATCCAGGAATTGCACATTTTCAAAATGTGTTTGCCTGGATCATTCGCAGATATCACTTTTCGATCAACAGATAACACGATAATCCCATCTATATTATGTTTGATCAGTGATTGGAACCGCTGTTCATTTTCTTTTAGCTGATCGGATTGTGACATAATCCGGTGATCAATATATGCGCCGAAAATCATAAGTGATTGGACGATAAGCGTCATCAGGCCGATGAAAATGGACAGGCTAAATGGTGACATTTCAAGAGAACCACCCGCAGCGACCTGACCATCTGAATGAAAAAACATCGTCGAAGACGCCATGCCTGTGTAATGCATGCCCGCAACAGCACCGCCCATCATCAGTGCACCCGCTATTTTTAACAGCTGATCTCCCCGCCTTTTCTCAGAGCGATGGAGCCGGAAAAAAAGGTGTAATGAAAAGAATGAAGCGAGCGCACCAATAAAAAACGAAAGAAAAAAGAGAACAGGGTCATAGCTGATGGTGACATTCGCCATTGATTCCAATCCGAGGTAGTGCATGCTGCAAATAGCTGAGCCCATCGTGATCGAACTAATCAAAAGTCGTCTTGTAGAAAGTTGTTGCTGAATACATATTGAAAATGCAATGAAAGAACCGATAAAAGAGGCCAAAATCGATAAAATGAGTAAGGGTGTTTCATATGTGATACCAGAGCGTAGGTGAAACGCCATCATGCCAATAAAATGCATTGACCATATTCCCATCCCCATGATCATCGCACCAATGATCAACCATACTCTTTTCTTTGCGCCGCTCGACTGGATCACCCGGCTGGCTAATTGAAGAGCTGAGTAGGAGGCGACAGCGGCGACAGCGACTGACAGAAAGACAAGCCATCCGTTGTAGCTTCCTGTTAAATGTGTCATGTAAGAAAACCTCCTGTATCTAAAAACAGACATATACTTAATATATCGGATCAAGTGGCGCCTGTGTTCACTTTTCCTTTACTTAAAAAGGGCATTTAGCATTTTTTTTGAACATTTTTTATAGTAAAATCAAATTTAATGTAAAAAAACGAAGAAAAGTGAATCATTTTTGGTTTTTTATTCGTTTAATAGGTGGCACGGTACGATTTGCAAGCATAGCCTGTCAAACTGATTATGTGTGAAAGGGATTGATAAACATCGAAGATTTTATTATTTCATTAGCTGATGCCTTTAAGAATTTGTCGTACTTCGGCATCTTTCTTGCATTATGCATTGAATTTGTTCCTGCTGAAGTGGTGTTGCCTCTTGCAGGTTACTGGGTTTCAAAAGGGGACATGGCCTTCATTGGTGTTGTGGCTGCCGGTTCTATTGGTGGTGTGGCAGGCCCCTTGACCTTGTACTGGTTAGGACGTTATGGAGGGAGACCCTTTTTAAATAAATATGGGAAATATTTCTTTGTGAAACCTGAGTCACTTGATAAATCGGATGCATTTTTTGAAAAGCATGGCGGATTTGTTGCGTTTAGCGGCCGATTTATTCCAGGGGTCAGAACCCTTATTTCCATTCCGTGTGGTATTGCGAAGATGAATGTGTGGGTTTTTTGCCTGTATACGTTTTTGGCGATTACGCCAATTACATTTGTATATGTGTATCTAGGATTTGTCCTTGGGGAGAACTGGCAAGAGGTTGGAACCATTTTAGAACCATATGTATTGCCGATTGGAATTGGTATGCTCTTATTGTTTGTTCTCTACGTGTGGCTGAAACGAAGAAAAAGAAAAACAGAAACACCAACGGCTTAATCAGTGGGTGTAGATAAAAAGTCACCTGTTGACAATCCGGGGTCTGTTGATTATGATATAAGTAATCTAAATATTCTTAATCCCACCAAAGGGGAGTAGCGTCCGGTTATCACCGGAAACAAAGTCGTCATTACATGGAACCTCATTCCATCGGCTTTGTTGGCATGATTTACATATCACATGTCTAGCAAGACCTTTGCCATTACAGGCAAAGGTCTTTTTTGCATTCATAAGCCTTTGTCTGTTGTGGGACAATAGATAAAAAATAAGGAGGAATGATGATGGATGCAGCAATTATTTTAGAGTACGGGTGGGTTCTTCTCGTATTGATTGGATTAGAAGGGATTTTAGCAGCTGATAATGCGCTGGTTATGGCTGTGATGGTCAAACACCTTCCTGAAAAACAAAGAAAAAAGGCATTGTTTTACGGACTTGCGGGAGCATTTGTCATGCGATTTGGTTCTCTTTTTCTTATTTCGTTTTTAGTAGATGTGTGGCAAGTTCAAGCCATTGGCGCAATTTATCTTCTATATATTTCGATTCACCATATTTTAAAATCGCACGTATTTAAGAAAAAGGAAGCAGACACAAACATGAAACAAAGCGGCTTTTGGGCAACCGTCGTGAAAGTTGAGCTTGCTGACATTGCATTTGCAGTAGATTCTATTTTAGCAGCTGTTGCATTAGCTGTGACTCTGCCAGCAACAAACCTTCCACAAATTGGCGGGCTTGATGGCGGTCAATTTATTGTCATTCTATTGGGCGGTATCATTGGTCTAGTGATCATGAGGTTTGCGGCGACTGTATTTGTGAAACTGCTTAAAACGAGACCAAGCCTAGAAACAGCAGCATTTGTCATTGTCGGATGGGTTGGCGTGAAGCTGACGCTCTATACACTTTCTCATCCAGCCATTGGGGTCGTGTCCTCTCATTTCATTCATTCAACATTATGGAAAGTCATTTTCTGGACGGTTCTTCTCGCAATTGCAGCATTTGGTTGGTTTTTATCAAGTCCATCAAGAAAAGGCGGCCAGCAAAACGAGGAAAAACAAGAGATGCGGCTGGAAGAGTAGGTTTTTTGAAAGAAATATCATTTCATTTTCATAACACGTATATTACAAAAAAGGGGGGATACCCCCTTATTTCTTTGCTTTTAAACGAAACGTTGTAAAGTAGATAAAGAAATACATGTCACAATTGAGTAACAGGAAATGAATTCCTCATTTCTTCCTTTGCGCTTCCCTCATAAATTAGCTATCATAAATGAGTAATATAGGGAGAACTGAGGTGAAACCATTGCTTAGCCTTTTGTTTAAAAAGGGAAAGAAAAAGCAAACATTAGAGCAGTCGGCAATCAACATCCAACAGGGTGATACCGAGCTGCAAAATGCATTAATCGAGCAATACAAACCATTTGTCGCTAAGACGGTTTCATCCGTTTGTAAACGATATATAGATGAAAAAGATGATGAATTCAGCGTAGGCTTAATTGCCTTTAATGAAGCGATAGAAAAATACTCTGCCGAAAAAGGCAACTCACTCCTTGCATTTGCGGAGTTAATTATTAAAAGAAAAGTAATCGACTATATTCGAAAAGAAGCAAGAAACGCGCCAACGGTTCAAATGGACCTTCAAGAAAGTGAGAATGGCGAGTACTCGCAAAGCATGATTGAAGCAGAGCTTTCTGCAAATGAATATAGGCGTTTAATTGAACAAGAACATAGAAGAGAAGAGATTGAACATTTTAAAGAACGATTGAAAGTATATGGTCTTACGTTTCAAGAACTGCTTGAGCATTCACCAAAGCATGCGGATGCGAGACAAAATGCCATTAAAGTGGCCCATACACTCGTTAAGCACGATGAACTGAGAACCATTTTATTTCAGAAAAAACAATTGCCAGTCAAACAGCTGGAAAAGCTAGTGGAAGTCAGCCGCAAAACGATTGAGAGAAATAGAAAATATATTATTGCGATGGCGATCATTATGACAGGTGATTATGTGTATTTGAAAGATTACCTTAAAGGGGTGCTTAATTCATGAGAAGAGGCATTATAGTAGAGAAAAACAAAAAATATGTCACACTGCTGACCCCTGATGGACAATTTCTGCGGACAAAGTATGAACAGCAAGACTATGAAATCGGTCAAGAAGTGACGTTTCCGAATGAATCACGTCTCGAAAGAAAAAGAGCCGGTTTTTTTGACCTGCTTCGTTTACGTCCGTTAAATGCAGGAATTCTATCAATTGCAGCAATTATTGTCGTGATCTTCACTATGATGCCATCTTTCTCAAGTCAAAAAGCATATGCATATATGACGATTGACATTAACCCAAGTTTTGAGCTGAAACTCGATCACAATTATCAAGTGATCGGTGTCACTCCGCTGAATAAAGATGCGAAGCAAGTACTGGCCAGTATGAAAGATTTAGAAAAAAACGACATGACCAAAGTCGTGCAGGAAATCATCGATGATTGTGATAAAAAAGGATACGTGAACCACTCTAAAAGCATTTATATTTCAACTGTTTATGAAAACAAGCAGGATCATACATACAAAACAAACGTAAAAAGTAAAATCAGCACCATCTCGGGGGAATATCAAAAGCGCAATTATAAGCTAGAAACTGTGGAAGGTGACCTGGAAACAAGAGAAAAGGCACAAAAAGCAGGCATTTCAACAGGAACTTATATTAGAAATCAAGAAATGCAAGAAAACGAACAAGAGGACGTTAAAAAAGAAGATGAAGATCCAGCAGATGACGAGGCTGTCAAAGAAGAAGAGCCGAAAAATGCTGATGAAGATCAAAAAGACGAAGACAAAAAAGAAGACATCAAGACAGACGGTAGCGATGAGATGCAGCCGGATAAAGAGGCTCCTGAAGGCGAAGACAAAGAGCAGAAGGAAGTTGAGAGGGAAGAGCAAGGAGCTGTTCAAAAGCCTCACCAAACAAGCCCTAATCTTGACAAAAAAGAGAAAAAGGGAAAAGAAGAAAAGGACCGCCCTTTTGAAAAAGACAAAGAGCAAAAAAAAAATCACTCAACTGATCCAGATGAAAAAAAACATCCAAACGGCACATCACGTGGTGATACTGAAAAGCATGTAAAAAAAAACGACAGTGGTCAGAATCGTCCGTACGGTGAACGTAACAGAGATGGCGTCAAACAAAAAGGAAAAAACACACCGCCCTCATACCGTGAAAACCGGGATGAGCCTACATATGAACAGTAAAAAAACGCCAGAATAGATCCGGCGTATTTCACCATGTCTTTATTTAGTTGAATGGCCCATTTGAGATTGCGCCTGCTGTACGAGTCTTTTTGTCATCTCGCCGCCAACAGAACCGTTTGAACGTGCGACTGTATCTGAACCGAGATTCACGCCAAATTCTTGAGCGATCTCGTATTTAAATTGATCTAAAGCTTGTTCTACTCCAGGAACAAGAAGTTGATTTCGATTTGCCATCACATATTCCTCCTTTCACCTCATGTTTGTTGCGCCTTCTTATTTTGAAAAAAACAGCCTGCAATTATGCTGGCAATTGCTGCACAAAAAAGCCGAGGTGATGAAGGTCACCTCGGGCTCAGTTTTAAGCCTTTTTCAGCTGAAGCGTATTAAACATCATTTCTTGCGCTGTGCTTTGCAAGTGAGAAGTGAAAACGGAGAAAACTGTGGAACTGATAATGCCTTTAATCAATTGCCATTGCGGCTTCGTCAATTCTGTAAACTCTTCGTGGAGCTTGTCCGTCTGCTCTTCTGTCATTTCTCGTAAATTCGTTTCCTTTAATGGAAAATGTGTATGGTGATAAATAAAATCAAGGACGTGCGCATATGCTTCATAAAAACGGATGGGGCTGATAATATCATCCGTTCGATCTGTGATCGTATTAAATAAGGCAGATAAGATCATACGAATAGAATCAAAATCAAATACTGATTTTAAATCCCGGACAATTAATAAAATAACGACCTGATCAATGGAGTACTTCTTGCCAAGCTCTGGATGGCCGATCATATCTTTAATATCGCGCTTGATCCAGTTTTGAATGGCTGTCGATTTAAGAGAAGTCAGCTCACACAAGTTGCCAAGCTCAACGATTTCGTTCGTTGAAAGCCCGTGCTCTGATTTTTGCTTCCGCCGTTCGAGTTTTTCAAAAAACGAAGGGATTTTTAATCCATCATATTCATGTTCCTTATCGCTTTTTACAGATAAATTCAAAAGCTGAAGCGGAGTCAGATCTCCCTCGCCTTTTAGAGAATACAGAAGTCTCGTCATGTCAATTCTCGTTAATTTAAAAGTCACCATGTTCCACCTCATTTGTACGTCAAAAACGTGATTATTGATCTAATTCAACATCATAATCTCTTTTTAATGAAAATGCAAAATAAACTAAAATAGGACCGCTGCGTCACAATTTGTTCACTTTTTAGCGGATGCAAGTAGCGTAATCATTGAAATGACGAGGTTTGAGCCAGTATGATAAACATAGAAAACGATTCCTTTTTCCTTGCAATTTGAGACGTTTATTTTTATAATTTTATTAATAAGTTCAAATGAACTTAATATGACAGCGGAGGTTATGTATGGGTAAAAGAATATTTCTGTTTATATTAACGAACATTCTTGTTATCACTACGATTGGTATTGTCCTATCGGTTATTAGTGCAGCAACTGGTGTTGGTTCTTATATAGGAGCAGACGGAAGACTTAATATCCTTTATCTTCTTGTATTCAGTGCAGTTGTTGGTTTTGTAGGCTCGTTTATGTCACTAGCGATGTCTCGCTGGATGGCAAAAATGATGATGGGTGTGCGTGTGTTAAATCCAGAAAAGGATTCTTTAACATATGATGAGCAGCAGCTTGTTGACCGCGTTCACAGACTATCAAGAGCAGCAGGCCTTTCTAAAATGCCTGAGGTCGGTATTTACCAATCATCTGAAGTAAATGCATTTGCGACAGGTCCTTCTAAAAGAAGATCGCTTGTTGCCGTATCAACTGGATTGCTTCATGAAATGGATGATGCAGCAGTTGAAGGGGTTATCGCTCACGAAGTCGCTCACGTAGCGAACGGTGACATGGTTACAATGACGTTACTTCAAGGAATCGTCAACACGTTTGTTGTCTTCCTTTCAAGAATTGCGGCATGGATTGCAAGCCGTTTCGTTCCACGTGAAGAGCTTGTGCCGATTGTTCACTTTATCGCTGTGATCGTCTTCCAAATTATTTTCTCTATCTTAGGAAGCCTTGTCGTATTTGCTTACTCTAGACATCGCGAATTCCATGCAGACCGCGGCGGTGCGGACCTTGCAGGAAAAGATAAAATGATTCATGCGCTCCGTTCACTAGAGGCGTATACATCAAGAATTAAAGATGATGATCAAACAGCTGTTGCTACACTGAAAATCAGTGGTAAAAGAAAAGCTTCTCTTTTCTCAACACACCCTGATTTAAACGAAAGAATTAGAAGACTCGAAGCAAAATAAGAAAGATCAAAAGACATTCTGCGTAAGGATGTCTTTTTCTTTTTGATGAAAAAGTAAATAAAGCACAAAATACCTTTAAAATCTTCTTTCTTTTCATTAAAATGATATAGTATTCGAAAAGAAAGATAAAAGAAGGAATAACCATGAATCCAATGAAAAAACTAATCGACCGGCTGTCGGCTTTTCAGTTGATTGCCCTTTATTATTTTCTTGCTGTGACCGTGTCGTTCATTCTACTCAGTCTGCCAGTGGCTCACCAAGAAGGAGTCAAATGGACATTTATTGATGCGCTGTTTACAGCTGTGAGTGCTGTCAGTGTCACGGGTCTGACTGTTGTCGATACGTCACAAACATTTAGTGTGACCGGGATGTGGATCCTTGCATTTGTTTTGCAAATCGGGGGTATCGGCATTATGACCCTTGGTACATTCGTCTGGCTGGTTATGCGAAAAAGGATCGGCATTAAAGAAAGAAAATTAATTATGGCAGACCAAAACCAAAGCAACTTATCAGGAATTGTAAAACTCATGAAGCAGGTCTTATATTTAATCTTACTGATTGAGTTTGTAGGCGGTCTGATTTTAAGTATGTATTTTCTCAAGTATTACGATGTGCAAGGTGCTTTTCTACACGGATTTTTCTCTAGTATCAGTGCCACAACCAATGGAGGATTTGATATTACTGGGAATTCGTTAATTCCTTATAAAGATGACTATTTCGTCCAATTTATTACGATGCTGCTCATCATTTTTGGCGCTATTGGCTTTCCGGTACTTGTCGAAGTAAAGGATTATTTATTCAATCAAGACCGAAAACATGCATCGTTTTCATTGTTTACGAAAATTACAACAATCACGTTTGGCCTTCTTGTTGTCGTTGGGGCAATTGGGATTTATGCACTTGAAGCCCGGTTTACTTTTCTAGGGAAGAGCTGGCATGAAATCTTGTTTTATTCTTTGTTTCAATCAACAGCTACTAGAAGTGGCGGGCTTTCGACATTAGATATTACGCAATTGACAGAGCCGACACTGTTATTTTTATGTTTGCTGATGTTTATCGGGGCATCTCCAAGCTCGGTAGGGGGCGGAATTCGGACAACCACGTTTGCCCTTAATTTACTTGCTTTGTTTCATTTTGCGAGAGGAAATAAGTCCATTAAAATCTTTAAAAGAGAGCTTCATCAAGCGGACATTAATAAATCCCTCATGGTGACGATGATGGCCTTTATTTTAGTGTTTGGTGCTACGTTTCTGTTAACTTTATCAGACCATCATACACTTCTTGAAACTTTATTTGAAGTTTGTTCTGCCTTCGGAACAACAGGACTGTCGCTCGGAATTACGTCTGACTTGTCCGTATTTGGTAAGTGTATTATTATGGTCGTCATGTTTATAGGACGGATTGGAATTCCAAGCTTCTTGTATTTAATTGGCCGCCGGGAAAGTGAAGCGAATTATCATTATCCGAAAGAGCGTGTGATCATCGGCTAACCAGCATTCCTACTGAATGCTGGTTTTTTTTATTTCCATTATATAACTGGCTAAATCACAAAGGATGTTCGCAATCTATAGGTAAGAGGTGAAAGAGACGTGCTGGATGTGTTATGGAAAGCAATTGTAATGCTGCTCGTTGGTACTTTGCTGCTGAGAATAGCAGGGCCTAAATCCATTAGTCAATTAACGGTTCAACAGACGGTCATCATGATTTCGATTGGATCGATTATTATCCAACCCTTTATTGAGCATAATTTACTTGAAACCATTTATGCGGCCGCCATTTTTATTTTGGCGCTTGTGATTATGGAAAAGCTGTCGATCCAATTTGATTTTTTTGAAAAATTGGTTTCAGGGAAGTCTGTGGTGATTTTAGAGGATGGAGAAATGCTTGATCACAAGCTGAAAAAAACGCGGCTGACAAGGGACCAATTCAAAATGCGCTTAAAGCAGCAGGGCATCACAGACATTAGCAGTCTCAAAAAAGCAACACTAGAAGCGAATGGGCAAATTGGATATGAGTTAAAGCCTGAGGAAAAACCAGTGACAGTCAAACAAATGAAAGAGCTATTTGATCAATTGAGCGAAGAACTAAACATGTTAAAAAGGAATGATGACAAATGAAAAGAAAAACAGCAAAAAATGAAGCACTCACAAATAATATGACGCCTACAGAAAGCATGGCACACGATCAAGGACAAACACAATTTGACGAGCAATCAGAAGACCGCCAGGCGAACCGAAATTCTCATCAAGGTAAACAGGGGGGAGCATCTCGTGACTAAAAAACATGTGAAAAGTAAAGATATGAAAGACCATAAAAAACCGATGAACCCCGATATCTTGGAAGAGGAATTTGGCAGCGAGCTGGGAGATATAAACAGCAGTAAATGGATTGATACCTTAATGAATCCTAAAAAAAACGATGAATGTCATACTGAACAGAAAAACAAAAAATAAATAGAAAAAAAAACGATCCAGAGAGATCGTTTTTTCTATTTAATATAACTGTTTTGTCTGCCAGTAATGGTTCGCATCAGACTGGTCATTTTGAGCTCGATGACTGGTTGTGCAACAGTTTTAACAAATGTACTAGATAGGGTAAAGGTTAAGAGGACCGTAAGTAGCAATAGAATCAATACACTTGCCGTATTTAGAGCCCAATCATCAAACCAAGTCGTTCTTAAAAGCTTAATCACAAAGCCATGAAGTAAATAGACATAAAGCGTTCTTGTGCCCCATTTGGTAAAGAAGAACCGGCGGGTTGGGACTAATGCAAAGAAACTAAAGGTAGCAGCAAATGCAAGTAAATACCATGCCATTCGTTTCATAGCTGCAATGAGTCCTTCATCTCCAAGAGAAGCGTAAGACTGTGACCCAAATAAAAAGGAATAATCGAATTCATAAAAATAGCAAAACATGAACACGGCCCACAGTACAAGAAGTGCAGTCAGTTTCCCTTTGCTTGTTCGGATAAATTCAAAGTGCTGCTTTTTTAAATAAAAGCCAGCTAAAAACATCGGCAAAAAGACAAACGTACGAGATAGGCTGAGCGTATCGCTAATGCTGTCCACGTAACCGACAAGTAACGCCATCGATAAACTGACAATCATTGCCCAGTGGAATGGCAGTTTTGAAAAAGGAATGAGTAGTAAGTTCCAAAAGAATAAACTGATTAAAAACCATAAAGACCATTGTGGATCAATCGGATTTAAGTTAGAGATGCTTTGATCCTGTAAAAAATAATAATACACAGAATAGATGACCTGAAAAATCAAATATGGGATGATCAGCTTAACTGCGACTTTTTTCATAAAACCTGGTTTTCTAAAACCTTTGGCAAAGAAGCCAGACACCAATATAAAAGCGGGCATATGGAATGTATAAATAAATTTATATAAGTAGAGTATCCAGTCATTATCATGTATGAATGACCGTAACAAATGACCAAAAACAACTAGAAAAATCAGAAGAAATTTTGCATTATCGAAATAACTGTCTCTCGTTGACGTCATAACATCACCTTTCCTGCTTCATTTCGAACATAAACGTTCTAAGTGCACTGTTCCCTCATTTGCCCCATTTTAAAATACAAATTGGCTCATTTCGCTATTTGATGTGAAATTGTAGAACGGTTGTAAAAGAAGCGTAAGAAAAGAGAATCGTTATACAATCGTGTCATCCAAATGAAACAAATGAAGCAAGCCTCATGTAAAAAGTTCTCTTTTTTTATGAGTCGAATGAAGGAACAATGAAAATCTTGTAGAAATATTGTAGAGGAATGAGGCTGGAAAAGGAGTGTAAGAGAATGACTGAAACGCTCGATGGTGCGAAAAATATCAGAAAATTAGAAAAAGAAAACGAATATTTGCGAAATGAATTGATACAGCACAAAATGCTGTTAAATAAGACGTTAGATGCCATTTTTATATTTGATCAGCACCTCAACATTATTCAAGCCAATGAAGCGACATGTAGGCTTGTGCAAACACCGAAAGAAGACCTCCTCAATAAATCCGTTCTAGATTTCCTATACGGCATCCCGAAAAACAAAATTGACTGCTCACTTGAGATTTTTTTTCGAAAAGGAACGTTAAAAAGAGAGATCTCCATTCAACTTGAAAATGGAGAGACAAAATATATTGAATTTGTAGCAGAGCACGACGTGGTGAATCAACAATATATTGTCGTCATGCGTGATATTTCTTCAAAGAAAATATTAGAGCGAGAACGTTCGATGAATGAGCAGCTGTTTAAAGATTTATTTGATCGAGCGATTGACGGTATGGTCATATTTGATCAGGATGGTTGTATGATTGACGCCAATCACTCTTTTTGCCAGAGCTTTGAACTTCAAAAAACAGATTTAACAGACCGCTACTTAAATGAATTTGTTGAAGAAGAAAATCTTCCAGCGCTCCAGCAGCTCTTAACTTCATTGAAAGAAACAGGGAAAGCAAAGGGAGAACTTCCTGTTACCCTTCAATCTGGGCAGAACAAATTATTCGAACTGACCATCACATCCAATGTGATGAGTGGTTTTTACATGTCCATCATGCGTGATATTACAGAAAAAAGATTAATGGAAGAAAAGCTGCTAAAAAGTGAAGAACGTTTTAGAGAAATATTCGAAAATGCGATGGATGCCATCATCATTTGGGCGGATGATGGAGAGATTGTCAGGGCAAATGAATCCGCCTGCCGAATTTTCGAATTACCGATGCAGCAGCTGATTGGCAAGAAACTCATGGATTTTCTAGTCAAATCTGATCGCAGATACCGGCCGACAAGAAGACGGTATATCAGGAATCTTGAAATCAGAGAAGAACTCCTCTTTAGAATGGCGAATGGCCAATTCAAAGAGCTTGAGTTCACCTCTAAGCATGCGGTATTAGAAGGGCAGCACTTAACCATTTTACGGAATGTCAGTGACAGAAAGCGAATGGAAGAGGAGCTGCGAGAAAGTGAGCTCAAATTCCGTAAAGTATTTAATGGCTCTATGGATGGCATTGTTCTTTTCGATAATCAATACCGGATTATTGATGTGAATCCTTCCGCAAGTGAACTGCTTGGCCTCAAAGATGATCACTTAACGGAAATGAACCTTTTTCATATCCTTGCGCCATATCAAATTGAAAATTTGGCGCAGCCAGCTCAGGCGATGTCATTAGACGAGATGGACAATGAAGTTCCATTTGTGCTGAACCATCCAGATCAACGTATTTTGGAGTTTTCTTTTAAACGAAATATTATTCATAACATGAATTTGGCCATCTTTAGAGATGTGACTGAACGCAAGGAATTAGAAGAGCGGGTAAGAAAATCGGATACGCTTCATGTTGTCGGAGAGCTTGCTGCTGGAATTGCCCATGAAATTAGAAATCCAATGACGGCTTTAAAAGGCTTCATTCAGCTGCTCAAAGGAAACATTGAAGGGGAGTATTCGCTCTATTTTAATGTCATCACATCAGAGCTGAAAAGAATCGAATCCATCATTACAGAATTTTTGATTTTAGCGAAACCACAGGCCATCATCTATGAAGAAAAAAATGTCGTGCAAATTGTCAAAGACACGATGGACCTTCTTCACGCACAAGCCAATCTTGGCAATGTGCAAATGCACTTAAATGTGCTGGATGATATTCCGCTCATCTACTGTGAACAAAATCAGTTAAAGCAAGTCTTTATTAACATTTTAAAAAATGCGATTGAAGTAATGCCTCAGAAAGGAAATGTTTACGTGAGCATTCAAAGGAAGGGGGAGGAGCACATTGTGATTTCTCTTCGTGATGAAGGCTGCGGCATGACAGAGGATAAACTAAAGCGTCTCGGAGAACCATTTTATACAACAAAAGAAAGAGGCACTGGACTTGGGTTAATGGTTAGTTATAAAATTATTGAAGAGCATCAAGGAACCATTGAAGTAGAGAGTGAAGAAGGGGTCGGAACAGTGTTCCATCTCACGCTTCCACTCCGGCAGCAGAAACAAGAAGGGGAGCTTTAATGTGTATTATACAGTCTATACCGCACCAATCGGGGCATTATACATACTAGAGAAAGATGGTGCCATCATTGAAGTGAAGTTTGATGATGAATCGTTTTTGGTCAAAGAACAGAGAGACCATTTTAAACAAGAAGACACGCCTGTATTAAAAGAAGCGAAAAAACAGCTGGATGAATATTTTAAGGGCGATCGGAAAGTGTTCGATCTCCCGCTCAAGCAAGCAGGCTCTCCGTTTCAAGAGCAAGTGTGGGAGGCACTTTCTACTATTCCGTATGGTGAATCAAAAAGCTATGCTGATATTGCAGAAGCGATCGGTAATCCAAAGGCTGTCAGAGCCATTGGACAAGCTAATAGACGCAATGCATTGCCAATTTTTATCCCGTGTCACCGGGTCATTGGAAAAGACAGGACTCTGACTGGCTATGCAGGGACGAAGACAGGGATGAAAGCGATCCTGTTAGAATTAGAAGGCATCCCATTTGTTCAAAAATAAATGAATTGACCTGTTCCAAATGTTTAGTGAGCGACATATCCTTTTATTAAGCTAAAAAAGTTGGTCTAGGGAAAAAGGAGGCTGCTAACATGTTATGGGGCAAAAAAGATAAAATGTACGCCGTCACATCACTATGTGTCAAAATGAACGTGTTGACAGAAGAACAGAAAAAAGAAATATTAGCAAAAACGAACGAAACAAAAAAGCGCGGTGCTCTTAAATGATAAGAACCCCGCGCTTTTGTTTGATTAAAGTGACACGCTTTCAGTAAATAGTGCATCAATCTCTTCTGTATAGTTGGAAGTGATAATGCCTTTTTCTGTAATGATCCCGGAAATGAGATGGTGAGGAGTGACATCAAAGGCAGGGTTAAATACCTGCACGTCAGGAGGCGCTATTTGGATGCCGTTTAATTCCTTTACTTCCTGCGGGTCGCGTTCTTCAATCGGAATATCTGACCCATCCTGAGTTGACACATCAAAGGTCGAAAGAGGCGCTGCCACAAAAAATGGAATTTGAAAGTGTTTAGCCAAAATAGCCAGACTTAACGTTCCAATTTTATTTGCTGTATCACCGTTTCTAGCGATTCGATCTGCACCAACAATAACGGCAGAAATTTGTTTTTCTTTCATCGTATGGGCTGCCATATTATCCGTGATAAGCGTCACATCTACACCGCCCTGCATCAATTCCCATGTCGTCAGACGAGCGCCTTGAAGGACAGGACGTGTTTCACATGCGTAAATGTGAAGATCGAGGTTTTTCTTTTTCGCTAAATAAAAGGGTGCAAGCGCTGTTCCGTACCGGCTTGTGGCAATCGAGCCTGCGTTACAAATGGTCATAATTCGATCACCAGATTTAAAGAGCTGAAGAGCATTTTGACCGATTTGCCGACATGTTTCTTCATCTTCGATTTGAATTTGAATGGCTTCATGGACAAGATCAGTTTTGGCTGCATTCACCGAAGCAGCACGCTCAATGCGCTGATAAAGCCGGTCTAATGCCCAGGCAAGATTCACAGCGGTTGGACGAGCACTGTTTAAATATTCTTTCAGGCGAGCGACTTCTCGCTTAAAGAGATCAATGTCTTCTGTATCAATCTCTTGTGCACTGAGTGCGAGCCCAAAAGCCGCTGTAATGCCAATAGCAGGTGCTCCGCGCACTTTTAGCGTCACAATGGCATCATACACATCTTCTTTTGTATATAAATGCTCAAACACGGTTTCAGCAGGTAATTTTTGCTGATTCAAAATGTTGATACGGTTTTCTTCCCATTCGACGGAACGGGGAACTTCAAATTCTTTAGACAAAACTCGTCACTCCTTTACAGTTTGCTGGAATAATGCGACGAGGTCAGACGCTGTTTCCACTGCTTGATATTGTTTGATCAATGTTTTTCCTAGTGTAAGTGCTGCTTTTTTCTGCTGAAGCCTTCTAGAATGTGATGGAATCGCATCAAGATCAGCCGCATGCGCAAGACCGATGGTTCGGCGAACAAGCTCACAGCCAGCAAAGCCGGTGGCTTCTTTTAAAATACGGTCAAACGTTGTTTCTAAAAAGCTGTCCGATACACTAAACGCTTCAATACTGTCTTCTTTCCATGCTTTTGTGAACACTTCTTTGAATGTTGCCCACACATTGACGACATGATCAAAAAGGTGCTGCTGATCCTGCTCATTCTCATGAGATAAAGCATTGATGAACAGATTGGCAATAAAGTGACCGATATCGAATCCGAAAGGACCGTAAAAAGCGAACTCTGGATCAATGATTTTCGTTTCCGTTTCGTTTGCAAAAATACTGCCTGTATGAAGATCTCCATGTACCAGTGTTTCAGCAGAGGTTAAGAAGATCCGTTTCAATTCGGCTGCTTTTGCTTGCAGTTCAAGATCAGCCCATAGTGCTTGTGCCTCTTCTCTTAATTGCTCTTCGAAGTCATTCGTTTCGCTGTCAAAGAAAGGATCTGTGAAGACGAGTTTCTCTGTAATGTCACAAAGATCAGGGTTTGTAAACTGCTTCACGAATTGTTTTTTGATTTTAGGATTTGTGGCAAAGTCAGACGTGTAAAATAGTGTTTTGCCTAAAAATTCTCCGACATGATCTGATAAATACGGATAATGTTTTCCGGCAATTAGCCCTTTTCTGACGATTTCAAGGTGTGATAGATCCTCCATTGCCGTCACTGCAAGAGCTGTATCCGAATAATAGACGGCTGGTACGAGATGTGGTGCATACTCTGATTGCTTGATGAGTGCTGCACTTTCAATTCTTGCGCGGTCTAATGTCAGCGGCCAGCTTTCTCCAACGACCTTTGCATAAGGAAGAGCCTGCTTGATAATCAGTCCTTTTGCTTGTTTGTGATCATAAATATGAAAGACGTAATTTAAATTTCCGTCGCCAATTTCAGTGCAGGTCAAATGACTGCTCTCTTGAATCAATCCAAGTCTAATGGCTAATGCAACTGCCGAACTCTCTGTTAATTCTTCATATGATGCCGTAAGTGTAACCAATTGCTTCCCCTCCAAATCATATAAAAAAGCCTCTTTCTCCTGAGAGAAAGAGGCTTGATGGCGTGTATGCTCGAAGCCTCTCTTATCTCTCAGCACATACGTCTGATGGAATTAGCACCGTGCCCTATAAGACAATGAATTGTCTTGGCGCTGTTCTTGCTGCGCCCCACTTCACAGTGGTATTAACGGTCGGTTGCTGTTGGGGTCAAAAGGCCAAATCCCTCGCCCAACTCTCGATAAGAGAAATCAATATGTAATTGTTTCATGTCTGCTTGCATTTCTTAATTCTAGATATTATCAGAGCTGCAGTTCACATGTCAATCTTTTTTCAAAATTGCTTTACAATTCATAAAACAATCCATTACAGTGATTGTATTGTCACGTAACTTGAATAGAAGGTGAAAAAATGGAATTCCAGCAATCAGATGTATTGAAACATTTACCGAAACAATTTTTTGCGTCGCTTGTTCAAAAAGTGCAGAAAAAAATGCAGGAAGGGGCAGATGTGATTAATTTAGGTCAAGGAAATCCTGATCAGCCCACTCCTCCACATATTGTGAAAGCGATGCAGGAAGCGGTAGCAAAACCTGAAAATCATCAATACTCCTCATTCCGCGGGACAGCGAAACTAAAAAAGGCCGCAGCTGCTTTTTATGAAAGAGAATATGGCGTCACGCTTGACCCAAAGACAGAGATTGCTATCTTATTTGGAGGAAAAGCGGGACTAGTCGAATTGCCGCAATGTTTACTGAATCCAGGTGATACGCTGCTTGTTCCAGACCCAGGATATCCTGATTACTGGTCAGGCGCTGTGCTTGCCGGAGCTCATATGGTCACAATGCCTCTTCTTGAACAAAATGATTTTTTGCCTGACTACCACCAACTGTCAGAAGAGGATAAGAATCAAGCAAAATTGATGTACTTAAATTACCCAAATAATCCGACTGGTGCGACTGCAACCCGGACATTTTTTGAAGATACTGTTGCGTTTGCGAGTGAAAATAATATGTGTGTAGTCCATGATTTTGCATATGGCGGCATAGGATTTGACGGCGAAAAGCCCCTCAGTTTCCTGCAAATAGACGGAGCAAAAGAGACAGGTATTGAAATATATACTTTGTCCAAAACGTATAATATGGCTGGATGGAGAGTCGGTTTTGCAGCAGGGAATGCCTCTGTTATCGAAGCCATTGAGCTTTATCAGGATCACCTGTTTGTGTCACTGTTTAAAGCAACTCAAGATGCAGCAGCAGAAGCACTTTTAAGCGATCAAACGTGCGTCCAAGTACAAAATGATCGGTACGAAAATAGACGAAACACTTGGATTGCTGCATGCAAAGAGATTGGCTGGGACGTCAGTGCGCCAAAGGGCTCGTTTTTTGCTTGGTTAAAGGTGCCTGAAGGGTATACATCTGAAACTTTTTCTGATGTATTATTAGAAAAAGCACATGTTGTTGTTGCACCGGGGAATGGCTTTGGTGCTCACGGTGAAGGCTACGTCAGAGTCGGTCTTTTAACAAGTGAGGAGCGGCTAAAGGAAGCCGCTGATCGTATCGCTGCCTTGCAGTTATTTGAAAAAAAGCCATTGACAACGTAAAAAAATGGTGCGATAATTCAGGCAATATTTAAGAAAATTGAATATTCTTATCAAGAGTAGGCAGAGGGACTAGCCCAATGAAGCCCGGCAACCGACTTCCATGAAGCACGGTGCTAATTCTTGCAGCAAGCGCTGAGAGATAAGATTCGGATGAATGAGACGAAACCTCTTTAACGCGCTGATCAAGCACTTAAAGAGGTTTTTTTATTGACCATATACAGGACGCAATCGAAAGGGGATTCCTAGTGAGTGAACTACTGGCAACATACGTACTAACACATCGAGAGGATGAACAAATAGACCGAAAAGCAGAGCAGATCGCACTTGGGTTAACGGTCGGGTCATGGACGGACTTGCCGCAGCTCAAAAAGGAGCAGCTGAAAAAACATAAAGGCCGTGTGGTGAGCGTAAAAGAACAGTCCCCCGCAATTGGTGGTCTGTATCAATCAGAGGTGACCATTGCTTATCCTGAGGCTAACTTTTCAGCTGATATACCAGCGGTGTTTACGACGATTTTTGGAAAGCTTTCACTGGATGGGAAAGTAAAGCTCGTCGATATCGAATTTTCGGAAAGGTTTAAACGCTGTCTGCCAGGACCGGTATTTGGCATTGAGGGGCTACGAAAGAAAGTAGGCGTGTTTGATCGGCCGCTATTGATGAGTATTTTTAAAGGCGTGATCGGCCGTGATATGGAGGATTTAAAAGAACAGCTCCGTTTACAGGCTTTAGGTGGAGTAGACTTCATCAAAGATGATGAGATTTTATTTGAAAGCCCATTAGCGCCTTTTGAAGATCGAATCAAGGAAGGAAAAAAGATATTAAAAGAAACATATGAAGAGACAGGACATCGCACGCTTTATGCTGTTAATTTAACTGGTAGAACTTTTGATTTGAAAGATCGAGCAAGAAAGGCAGCCGAACTCGGGGCTGATGCGCTTTTATTCAACGTTTTTGCCTATGGACTTGATGTCATGCAAAGCTTGGCTGAAGACCCAGAGATCCCATTGCCGATCATGGCACATCCAGCAGTGAGCGGTGCAATGACATCCTCTCCAGACTATGGATTCTCGCATTCCCTTCTTTTAGGCAAATTAAATCGATATGCTGGCGCTGATTTAAGTCTTTTTCCCTCTCCTTATGGGTCAGTTGCCCTTCCGAAAAAAGATGCCTTTGGCATTTACGAAGCGTGTGTGAAAGAGGATGCGGTTCAACAAACATTTCCTGTCCCTTCAGCAGGCATTCACCCTGGAATGGTGCCGGTCTTAATCAAAGATTTTGGACTTGATCATGTCATTAATGCAGGCGGGGGAATTCACGGACATCCGCGGGGAGCAATCGGAGGAGGGAAAGCCTTTCGTTCGATCATTGATGCGGTAGTCAAAAAAGAGTCTATCGAAGAAAAAGCGTCAACTTGTCAAGACTTACAAGCAGCACTTGATCTTTGGGGAAGGGTAGCAGAATAAATGAAAAAACCAATTGTATGTTGTGATTTTGATGGCACGATTACGAAAAATGATAATATCATTCGTATCATGAAGCAGTTTGCTCCAAAAGAATGGACGAAATGGAAGGATGGTGTTCTAGCAAAAGAGATCACGATCCAAGAAGGCGTCGGGCAAATGTTTCAGTTACTGACGAGTGATCAGAAAGAAGCCATTCGGTCATTTATTTTAGAGGATACAGAGATTCGTGAAGGATTTGAACAGTTTGTCGATGATGTCAAAAAAGCAGACATTCCTTTCTATGTACTCAGCGGCGGTATGGACTTTTTTGTCTATCCCATCCTGGAAGGGATTGTCGAACAAGAGAATATTTATTGTAACCATGCATCATTTAAAGAAGACCATATTCAAATTGAATGGCCGCATGCCTGTGATTCAGAATGCCAAAATGGCTGTGGCTGCTGCAAGCCTTCCATTATTCGAGAGCTGACGCAGGAAGATGACTTTATTATTATGATTGGTGATTCAGTGACTGATATTGAGGCAGCGAAACATGCGGATCTCACGTTTGCGCGTGACTATTTACTGAACGAATGTAAAGAGCTAGGACTCGTACATAAAGAGTATGAAACATTTGTTGATCTAAAAGCGCAATTTGATCAAATAAAGGAAGTGAAGGAATGGCAGACGAGAAGAGTAAACGCTGGAAGGAACTAGCAGACGTCAAACGTGAATTGGCACAAAGAGACTGGTTTTACGGAACGAGCGGCAATTTATCGATAAAAGTGTCGGATGATCCCATCACGTTTTTGGTGACGGCAAGTGGCAAAGATAAACGAAAAGAAACCGATGAAGATTTTGTTCTTGTTGATGCAGCAGGTCAGCCGGTTCATCCGAATGAGCCGCTCAGGCCATCAGCTGAAACACTGCTTCACACATACGTTTATGAGCGGACGAAAGCAGGATGTTGTCTTCACGTCCACACGATCGATAACAATGTCATTTCTGAGCTGTATGGCGATAAAGGAGAAGTTCGTTTTAAAGGCAACGAAATTATTAAAGCGCTTGGTTATTGGGAAGAGGATGCAGAAGTCACTGTTCCTATTATTGAAAACCCAGCTCATATTCCGCACCTTGCAAAACAATTTGCAGTGCACCTGACGGACGATGCTGGTGCTGTACTCATTCGTAATCATGGCATCACCGTTTGGGGGAAAACCGCATTTGAAGCCAAACGAGTCTTAGAGGCTTATGAATTTTTATTTACCTATCATTTGAAAGTAGCGCTTTATCAAAAGCAGCTTGTTAAATAAAAAGGAGGAAACACACATGGCGACCATTTACATTCATAATGAAGAGAACACGTTACTTGAGAACGAACAAGAGGTCCGGGCGTATTTAGAACAGCAAGGGGTCATTTATGAACATTGGGATATTGAAAAACTACCAAAACAGTTATCAGAAAAGTACGATTTAACAGATGATGAAAAGGAAGAAATTTTAACTGTGTTTCAAGAGGAAATAAAGAGTATTTCCGAGCGAAGAGGATACAAAGCGCAGGATGTGATTTCATTATCAGATGCGACCCCTAACCTTGATGAACTGCTTCAAAACTTTAAACGTGAGCATCATCATACGGATGATGAAGTCAGATTTATCGTGAGCGGTCATGGAATCTTTGCCATTCAAGGCAAAGACGGCGTCTTTTTTGATGTGAGACTGAATCCAGGTGATTTAATTTCTGTGCCTCCGAATATTCGTCACTACTTTACACTTCAAGAAGATCGTCAAGTCGTCGCCGTTCGCATATTTGTCACAACTGAGGGCTGGGTTCCAATTTACGAAGAAGAAACGGTTTAATAGTGGGAGCTGATCATTTCGCATGAGGCGGAAGATCAGCTTTTTTTAGGAAAATAGACATAAAATGAGAGAGAAAATAGTTGATTTTGGTCTTCTGCATAGGATAAAATTCTGTTTAATCAATGTGTCAGTCCTGTCCAATTTTGAAGTTTACCCCCAGAATTCATTGGGTAAAAGGTCTTTAGGCTGTAAAAAATTAAATAAAATAAGCATATTTAATTTAATTTACAAATAAAGTATAATTTTGGTGTCGGATCATTTAGAGCGTAGACAGACGAATTCATAGCGGGAGCTGAGATCATGAATATTTATGTACGGAAAGAACAGCTATTAATGTCAATTGATGAAAAGAGAAGACAAATGGTAGAAGCTGCTCAAGTAGAAGGCTATACAGGTGAGACGACAATTAAATATAGTCAAGAACTGGACAACCTAATGAATGAGTATCAGTATCTTCTTTTTCATGAACAACAATCTGTTGCTTCCTTTCATGATCTTGTATCACAAATGAGTCTCCTTTCTGTCAATCGCCCTTCTTATTGACATCAAAAAACCGGTCTTGCCATTAGCAAAACCGGCTGAATGCTTCAGCTATTAGTGTGCAGAAGGGAGCATGATGATCACGGTTGTTCCTTTATTCACTTCGCTCTCGATATCGATTGTCCCCCCATACATCGAAATGATTCGTTTACACACAACAAGCCCAAGACCTGTTCCTTTTTCCTTCGACGTAATAAAAGGGAGGAAGATATGTTTCAGCATCTCTTCTGGTATACCTTCACCTGTATCTTTCACTTTTATGATGACCTGTTCTTTTTCAGCCTCAATGACAATCTTCAAATGACCGCCATTTGGCATCGCTTCTAACGAGTTTTTCGCTACATTCAATACCACTTGTTTAATGTGATCCTTCGTGCAATACACACCAACATCTTGAATGGTATTGATTTGCAAATCAACCTCGACATTATAAAGGTTCGCCTCAGAAAATACAATTGGCATGATCTCACTGACAATTTCTTTCACAGAATTATTTTGCCACTTTTCAGCCGTTGGTTTTCCTAGCACAAGAAACTCACTGACGATTTGATTAATCCGTTTAATTTCTTCCTCGATGACAGAAAAATAAAGCTGATCCTCTTCTGAACGATACTTCTTTTGCAAAAGTTGAATAAACCCGCTAATGCCTGTTAATGGATTGCGAATTTCATGCGCTGTACTTGCTGCGAGTGTTCCAATGAGTTCAAGTTTTTGTGCTTCATTTTGGTGGCGTTCCTGCTGGGTTTGTCGTCTTAAAATGATATATTGGACGAGTGTGAATAAGATATTTAAGAGAATAAATGCACTGGATAAAGGAAACAGCATCACAGACAGTACTTCACTTGTTGTCGCACGCTGCGGAAAAACCTCCAGCTTCCAGCTGTTTTCATCTAAATATGTAGACACGGTACTATCACTTTCAGATGCTGGCTGTGGACCACTTGTAAACACAACGTCTCCATTTTGATTCAGCATCTTAAAATGAAGCTCTGGGTTTAATACATTCATAATATTTCTTAAATAATCAATTTGAATCGCAGCGACTAGCACATCCGTGACTTCGTCGTTTTCATTCAAAACAGGGACACAAATGGAGAGAATCCGCTGCTTAGTAATGCGGCTTACATAGTTATCTGTGATGACGGTCTGTTTTGTGACTTGAATACGTTTAAAGTAATCTCTAAATGACAGGTTGATTTTTTCCTTTAATGGTGTGGTGCTGGCTGTGACATTTCCTTTTTGGTCTAGGAGATACAGGCCTGAAAAACGAGGTTCTTGTTTATAGATTTTCTCTAGGATGTTTTGTACTCTTTTCGTTTCAAGCGGCTGGTCAAATCCCATGGCAAGGGAAGTTAATCTTGCTTCTGTTTCACTGATTAAATAATTCATTTGGTTTTTGTGAATATTTAACATAAGTGTAGCGGTTTGTTTGTTTTTTACATCAATTTTCTCAGTTTCTTTTTCGTAGATAAAATAACTAATGATGAGGGTTGGAATCACGACCAAAATAAGGTAAAGCTTGATCTTCTTCCAAAACCCTTTCAGTATACTCATGATTCATCGCTCCAACGTATTACCTAATAGACTTATTATAGCATTGAACCTATCTTTATTACGATGACTTGTGAGATTTTTAAAAAATTAGGTGATTCGTTCTGGTCTCTTTTTCATGCTAAAAATGGTTCAACATGTTGACATTTTACTTATTGTTTATTAATGTCACATTAGTGGGTTGCATTTCATAAAGGATGATAAAAAATGGAAAATCATAATGTTGAGAAATCTTTGAAATTATTTATTGTACTATCACGTGCCTATCGCTCCATTAATCACCACATGAACAAACATATTGTGAAGCACGGTCTGAATCCGACTGAATTTGCTGTATTAGAATTGCTGTATCATAAAGGTGATCAGCCGCTTCAGCAAATAGGTGATAAGATCTTACTCGCAAGCGGAAGCATCACGTATGTGGTTGATAAATTGGAGAAAAAAGAACTCCTTAGCCGGAAAGCTTGTGCAGAAGACCGCAGGGTGACATTTGCACATATTACGGAGCAGGGAAGAGCTTTGCTTGATGACATCTTCCCAGATCATGCAAAAGAGATTCACGAGATGATCAGTGTGCTTAGTGAAGAGGAGAAGGATGCCTGTATCGATATGCTCAAACATGTAGGGCTGCGTGCCAAGCATTTATATGATCATAAAGAATAAACAAAGGAAGCCGTTGGCTTCCTTTTTAGTATGTAGAGTAATCCTCGCATATGGTGTCAGTCCTGCGCACCGATAAACGACAAGAGCTTTCAAACGCGCTCATAAGAAAGACAAAGGACTAAAATAAACATTATTTTAGCCCTTTGTCATGATCTGAAAGGAAGCTGCTGGCTTCCTATTTATTTTGCTTTTTTCTCAATTGGCAAAATAAGAACTTCGACGCGTCTGTTTTTACTTCTGCCTTCTGCGGTATCGTTAGATGCAATCGGTTTAAATTCACCGTAACCTTTTGTGCTAAAGTTCTCTTGGTCTAGGTTGCTGTTTTCAAGGAGAATATTTAAAAAGTTGACCGCACGAATGGCGCTTAAATACCAGTTGGATTCAAATTCAGAATTCCGAATCGGAACGTTATCTGTATGTCCGCTAATGACGATGTCACGAGCAGGGTTAATGACGAGCAGCTTGGATATTTCTTTGGCTAACGGAACATCCTGCGAGCGGATCACCGCTCGCCCAGAATCAAAAAAGATGCTGTCTTCAATTGTAATAAGCAGACCTTCATCCGTCAGCTTTGTTTCAAGCTTCGAACCAAGTTTTTTATCCGCAATGAATGAATCTACTTGCTTTTTAACCTTTGTTAATACCGCTTGGTCACGAGCTTTCGCTTTTGCTTCTTCTTCATCTTCTGCTGATTTTTTGGTTTGATTGCTGTTTTCTGTTTCCTCGGTGCTCTGCATGCTTGATTGGTCCATTACGCCAGTGCCGCCAGTAAAGACAACATTAAACGATTTAGCCATCTGTTCATATTTTGCCGCATCAATGGAGCTAGATGCAAACAGCACAATGAAGAGGGCGAGAAGAAGCGTAAGAAGATCGGCGTAAGGGATCAGCCAAGACTCATCTACATGGTCTTCATGATCATGTTTTTTACGTTTCCTAGCCATTCTGTTTTTCTCCTTCTTCAATGACAAGATTTGCACGTTCTTTTGCTGGTAAGTACATCAGAAGTTTTTGCTCAATGACCTTTGGAGACTGGCCTTCAAGGACAGAAAGAATCCCTTCAATCATAATGAGACGAAGCTTTACTTCTTCTTTTGATTTACGCTTCAGCTTGTTGGCAAATGGATGCCACAACACATACCCTGTAAAAATCCCTAGCAGTGTGGCGACGAATGCAGCACTGATCGCATGTCCAAGTGCTTCAATGTCTCCCATGTTTGCAAGTGCGGCAATAAGTCCGACAACGGCACCAAGTACCCCTAGAGTCGGAGCGTATGTACCAGCTTGTGTAAAGATTAATGCGCCTGACTGATGTCTCTCCGACATGGCATCGACTTCTTCTGTTAAGACGTCGCGAATAAATTCAGCACTTTGACCGTCAACCGCCATGCTTAAGCCGTTCTTTAGAAAATCGTCATCGACTTCCTCAAGATTTGCCTCTAATGCCAAAAGACCTTCACGACGAGCAATTTGTGCCCAGTTTGAAAATAGAGGAATCATTTCTTGTATCGTTGGAAGCTTGCTATCTTTGAAAATTTTGCCGAATAATTTTGGTGTTTTCTTAATTTCACTAGATGGGAAGGCAATGACAACAGCTGAAATTGTCCCAACCACAATGATCAATATAGCCGCCGGGTTGATAAGAGCGGTTAGACTCACACCTTTCAAAACCATACCGACACTCAGTGCAATAAATGCTAAAATAATACCAATTAACGATGTTTTGTCCATTATCTCACCAAATCCTTTAACTATCTTTTTCTATAGTTAATATCGGTGTCTTCTAGAAGGGTTTTAGTCAGAATATAAAATTAAGACAGTTTATGTGAAGAAATTTTGACGAAAGCGCTTTCTGAAAGCCATAAAAAAAGAAACTCCCTCATATAAAAGGGAGTTTTCAGCGTGTAGCCAAACCCTCGCATTCTTTGTCAGTCCTGCGTGCTGGTGCTCACGAATGTTACATTCGCTCCGCGCCAGTACTCGTCCTTCCTAGACTGCAAAGGTTTTCTATCACGCTGAAAAGAAGACACAGGGCTAAAATCAAGTTCATTTTAGCCCTGTGTCAACAATCTGGAAACTTCATCTTTTTTGAGCTGTTTCATCTAAGAGCAATTCTTTTAATTTTTCTTCATGTATGATTTTAATCAAATCGTAGTTCCAATTGATCATGTGATCCATGTGTTCCACCTCTTTTTCTTTTATCGTAAAGGAAAAGAGGAGGGGGAGCGTCGGCGCTCAGATGGAATTTAGACACTGCCACATGATGGAGCTGAAGATCCTCCTTAGGATGTACTTAGCTCTTTTTCACAACAATTTCGTCATGTTCAACATCGACTGTAAATCCAGTAAGTTGTTCTTCTTCAAGCAAGATGTCCGTCATTTGATCCTCAACATGCTCTTGAATCGTTCTTCGTAACGGACGAGCCCCAAATGCTGGATGATAACCAAGTTCAGCGATTTTTTCTTTCGCTTCGTTTGTGACGTGAACAGTTAGATTTTGTTCTTTTAACTGCTCTGACAAATCTTTGAGCAGAAGATCCACAATTTTGACTAAATCGTCTTTATCTAATGAATCAAACTGAATGATGCTGTCAAAACGGTTCAAGAATTCCGGTTTGAAATAAGCGCTCAGTGAATCAATCAATGATTGTTCTTCGATGGCTTCTTTTTGTTCAGACTGGAATCCGACTTTGACCGCTTTTTTATCTGTGCTGCCAGCGTTACTTGTCATAATGATGACTGTGTCTTTAAAGCTGACGGTTCTGCCTTGGCTGTCTGTTAGACGGCCATCTTCCATGATTTGAAGGAACATATGCTGGACATCAGGGTGCGCTTTTTCGATTTCATCGAGCAAAATGATGCTGTATGGTTTTCTGCGAACTTTTTCCGTGAGCTGGCCGGCTTCATCATGTCCAACGTAACCAGGAGGAGAACCGATGATTTTGGACACGGAGTGTTTCTCCATGTACTCACTCATATCTAAACGAATGATCGCTTCTTTTGAGCCAAATAATTCTTCCGCTAATGTTTTAGACAATTCGGTTTTCCCGACGCCTGTTGGCCCAACGAAAAGGAAGGAGCCAGTTGGTCTGTGTTTTGATTTTAAGCCGGCTCTGCTTCTTTTTACGGCTTTCGCCACTTTTTCAACCGCATGTTCCTGACCAATGACGCGGGCTTTTAAGCGCACATCAATTTCTTTCATTTTTGTTTGTTCGTCTGCTTGCAGTTTGCCGACAGGGATACCTGTTTTTTGTTCTACAATCGACTGAATGTCCTCAGCTGTGACGACATGTTCTTTGACATTTGTTTTGTTTTGCAATCTCGCTTCAATCGCTTCTTCTTCGTCTCGAAGCTTCGCTGCTTTTTCATATCGTTCTTCATTTAAAGCAGCTTGTTTTTCAGCGGCAATTTGCGCAAGACGGTTTGTTAATTCATCTTCACTTACTGCATCAATGGAGAGATTCGCTTTTGAACCTGCTTCATCCATTAAATCAATGGCTTTATCTGGCAAGTGGCGGTCTTGAATATACCGCGAAGATAATTGAACACACGCTTTAATGGCTTCGTCAGAATAGGTGACACCATGATAGGCTTCATACTTATCTTGAATGCCTTTTAATATCTCGAATGCTTCATCCTGTGTTGGCTCATCAACGATGACGGGCTGGAACCTGCGTTCAAGGGCAGCATCTTTTTCAATTTGACGATACTCTTTTAATGTTGTCGCACCTACTAGCTGCAGTTCCCCTCGAGCTAGAGCTGGTTTCAAAATGTTTCCGGCATCCATTGACCCTTCGGCAGAGCCTGCGCCTACAAGAAGATGAATTTCATCAACGAATAAGATGATATTTTTACGGCTTTGCAATTCTTTGATTAATTGCTTCATCCGTTCCTCAAATTGACCACGTACACCTGTGTTTGCCACAAGTGAAGAGACATCTAATAAATAAACTTGTTTGTTCTTTAATTTATTTGGTACATCTCCATTTGCAATTTTTAGTGCTAGTCCTTCGGCTATGGCCGTTTTACCAACACCAGGTTCACCAATGAGGACAGGATTGTTTTTATTTCTTCTATTTAAAATCTCAATGACTCTTGTGACTTCTTCATCACGGCCAATGACAGGATCGATTAAACCAGCATGTGCGCCATCCGTTAAGTTCCGGCCAAGCTCGTCTAGCAAGCCTTTTTGTTTAGGCCGCTCTTGGCTCGTCGCATGTCCTGCTTGCTCAGAGAAGAATGAGCTGCCTCCGAAAAGGTTAGGACCCATTTTCATTTTTGACTGTTCCATCAAAGAGGTATAGCAGTCTTCACATAAAACCATTTGGCTACGGGACGAATTTACTTGCATATTCAGGCGAATCGTTGCTTCATTCACTTGACAATGTTGACAACGCATGAGCCATGACCTCCTTAAAATAAAGTTTGACTTTATTTGACCAATGAATGTTAAATAAAATGGTCTGTTGTTTGACCATCTTTGACTATAGTATACTCTGACCTATTTTGACTTTCAACTGTTTTGCTCATAGCTGAATGAAAAATCCTTTTTTGCATTTAATCATGGTTTGTCCTTCTTTTCAAGGAACTTGTCTCATAGGATAAAAAAGAGACAATCGAAAGTGATGGGTGCGGAGGGGTCATATGAAACGTTCAAATGAATCCGCTTTTCAGCTTGCCTTTGTATATGTAGGAACAGTGGTTGGAGCTGGGTTTGCGACAGGAAAAGAAATCGTAGAATTTTTTGTTCGTTTTGGCTGGATTGGATTGATCGGGATTTTGATTAGCGGTGTTATTTTTACCGGCCTTGGCGCAAAAATGATGCTGATTTCCAAACGAATTGAAGCGGAGTCTTATCAAGATATGAATCGGTTTTTATTTGGAGCTGCTGCGAGTCGATATATTAACATCGTCATGTTTTTTATATTACTAGGTGTTACGTCAGTGATGATTTCTGGAGCAGGCGCTATTTTTGAAGAACAACTTGGCATCTCAAAAGAATATGGTATTTTTTTAACGATTATTTTAAGTGTCATTGTCCTTTTTAAAGGGTCAAAAGGGTTATTTGGTGTCAATGTACTTGTCGTTCCAATGCTGATTTTCTTTTCGCTGATTGTGTTTCTAGACTCATTTGTGTTTAGTAGCGGTGAAAGCCACGTTCTGGGGCTGCAAATGGGAGAGGGCGAATGGATGTTGTCTGCGATTTCATATGGTGCATTTAATTTAGCGCTGTCTCAAGCCGTATTAGTGCCGGTCGCAAACGAAATGACATCCGAAGCCGTTATAAAAAAGGGAGCGGTGCTTGGAGGTCTGATGTTGACACTCATTCTGCTCGCCTGCTTTTTATCCCTTTCTTCATTAGAAATGCTGGAGGCGTATGATATCCCGATGGCTCAAGTGGTGTATCAAGTCGCAAACTCCATTCATCTCATCTATTTATTCGTGATCTTCGGTGAAGTCTTTACATCCGTTATAGGGAATTTATACGGTCTCGAAAGACAAGTGAGGGTGTATATCCGATTGAACAGTACGTATACGATATCCTTTATTCTTCTTTGCTGTTATGTGATCAGTAAAATTGGATACGGCACACTCATTTCAACGGTTTACCCTGTTTTTGGCTATGTCAGTATCTTTTTTATCCTCTTCCTTTGTCTGAAAAAAGTGCCTGCATCAGGTGATAAGTAAAGAAGGGATAGCTTGTACACCAATTATGTGGTACACTATCCTCTGTGAAAATTGAACAAAAATCCGTGAAAACGGGAGAGGTTCTAGCAAAACCCTCTATAAAAAACTAAGGACTTGCCGTATCCTTGGATGTGGCATTTTTTATTTTTTATGGCTGGGACACCTCATACACATGTAAAGGTGTCTTTTCTTTTGAGAAAATAGGGGTTTTCATGAACCTTTCAGATGCAGCTTTGTGCGGTGGTACGGGTCTGCAAAAGGAGGAAAAGGAAAAATGAAAAATGAAAAAGCGGTCGTTGTCTTTAGCGGGGGACAGGACAGTACGACATGTTTACTATGGGCACTTCAACAATTTAAAGAGGTTGAAACGGTAACCTTTCATTATAATCAGCGTCATCAAGAAGAAATTGATGTCGCCAAAAGAATTGCTGACAAGCTAGGTGTGAAAAATCATCTATTAGATATGTCTCTTTTAAATCAGCTTGCACCAAATGCCTTAACAAGAGATGACATTGATATTGAAGAAAAAGAAGGAGAACTGCCTTCCACATTTGTTCCGGGGAGAAACTTAGTTTTCTTATCCTTTGCATCCATTCTTGCGTATCAAATTGGAGCACGTCATATTATCACGGGTGTGTGCGAGACAGACTTTAGCGGCTACCCAGATTGCCGAGATGAGTTTGTGAAATCTTGTAACGTCACGGTGAATTTGGCAATGGAAAAACCATTTGTCATCCATACGCCGCTCATGTGGCTGAATAAAGCTGAAACGTGGAAGCTGGCTGATGAACTGAATGCGCTAGATTTTGTGAAAAATGAAACACTCACTTGCTATAATGGCATCATTTCTGATGGCTGCGGGGAATGTCCTGCATGTAAGCTTCGGAAAAATGGCTATGACACTTATATGGACATGAAGGAGGCGAACTAAATGCTTTCTCAAATCTATCCACAGACGAATCACCCTTTTTCGTTTGAATTAAATAAAGATATGCATGTATCGGCAGCCCATTTTATCCCGAGAGAAGATGCTGGCGCTTGTAGCCGCGTACATGGTCATACGTATACGATTAACATTACGATTGCAGGAGATCATCTAGATGATTCAGGTTTCCTTGTGAATTTTAGCACGCTAAAAAAACTCATTCATGGACAGTACGACCATACACTGCTCAATGACCATGAAGAATTCTCATCGAATGATCCATATGCGATGCCAACCACTGAGGTTGTCGCAAAGACTGTGTATGATAAAGTGGCCGCATATTTAACGACTTTAGCGAACAAACCAGTATGTGTTCAAGTTTTTGTCAGAGAGACACCAACAAGCTACTGCATTTACCGTCCGAAACGAGTTGAGCTCAATGACTAAAGCGATTCCTGTCTTAGAAATCTTTGGTCCAACCATTCAAGGAGAAGGAATGGTCATTGGCCAAAAAACCATGTTTGTCAGAACGGCTGGCTGTGACTACTCCTGCAGCTGGTGTGATTCATCTTTTACATGGGATGGATCAGCTAAGCATGATATTCAGTGGCTTCAGGCAGAGGACATTGTAAAAGAGCTGAAGAGAATAGGTGGAAAGGCATTTTCTCATGTCACCATTTCAGGTGGGAATCCTGCGCTTTTAAAACAAATGGAATCACTTATTGATTTATTGCATGAAGAAGGAATTGATACGGCGCTTGAAACGCAGGGAACGATGTATCAAGATTGGTTTTTGAAGATAGATGATTTAACCATTTCTCCAAAACCACCAAGTTCAAATATGAAAACAGATTTTACGAAACTTACACGTATCATAGATGAATTGAAAAATGGAAACAGATTGCAACATGCAAGCCTGAAGGTCGTGATCTTTGATGATCTTGATCTAGCCTATGCAAAGGATGTTCATGCGAAATACCCAGAACTCCCCTTTTATTTGCAAGTTGGAAATGATGATACGACGACAGCTGATGATGCGTACTTATTAACGCACTTATTAAAGAAATACGAAATGCTTGTAGATCAAGTAGCGCAAGATCCTGATTTGAATCGTGTGAGAGTCTTACCGCAACTGCACACGCTATTGTGGGGAAATAAACGAGGCGTATAGAAAGGAAGAAACAAAATGACGACAAGAAAACCAGAAGAATTAGAAGGTGTCACTTTACTAGGAAATCAGGGGACCAATTACTTGTTTGACTATGCACCACAAGTGCTTGAAACGTTCCCGAATAAACATACGAATAGAGATTATTTTGTGAAATTCAACTGCCCAGAATTCACATCCCTTTGCCCGCAAACAGGGCAGCCAGATTTTGCGACCGTGTATATCAGCTACATCCCAAATGAAATCATGGTCGAAAGTAAATCATTAAAATTATATTTGTTCAGCTTCCGTAACCACGGTGACTTCCATGAGGATTGTATGAATATTATCATGAACGACCTCATTGAATTAATGGACCCAAGATATATCGAAGTATGGGGCAAATTTACACCAAGAGGCGGTATTTCAATTGATCCGTATACGAACTATGGAAAACCTGGGACAAAGTATGAAGAGATGGCATCGTATCGTATGATGAATCACGATATGTATCCAGAAACGATTGATAATCGCTAATAAATAAAAAAAGATATGCGGATGACATGTCTTTTTTTATGGAGTAGATTATGATGGCATATAAAAAAAGAGAAGAGTCATGTCACTCTTCTCATACCAATAGGAATAGAACTTGCTAGGACGGCTGGGGGCTACCAGCTCGTATGTATAGTATACACGATAGAACGTATGTTTGTAAAGGTGTATCATGCTTTTATTCTTCATATATTTACTTTAAGATAAAATTGAAACGAGCGAATGAAAATGGGGGCGTTTGTGTTGGCAAACAAAGAAGACAAAACAGAGAAGCTGCTGATGGAATTAAGGGAAGAGCTTCAGATGCTTGAACATCAAAACAAAGAACGATATAAATGGAGTGCCTCCACATTACTTGGAGTGATCGCCCTTTTAATTGATAAAGGCGTGATAACACCTGAAGAAGTTGATATGTACAAAACAAAAGCGGAAATGCAAACCTTTCACGCGCAAAAAGACTGACGCCTTCATCAAATGATGTAAGAGAAAATAAGAAAAAGACATAATAAATTGATGATTCAATTTATTATGTCTTTATTTCTGCAATTCTTTTTCATCGTATTAAACGAGCTTATACATTAATACATCATCCCAGTATTCATGATCATTTATTTTAAATTCATTGATTTTACGCCCTTCTTCTAAAAAGCCCATCTTTTTATACAAAGAAATAGCTTTTTGGTTTGTGGAGAAAACGGCTAAACTAACCTTTTCAATTGAAGGGTTCTTTTCTGCCCAATTTAATAATGCTGTTAGTAACATTTCCCCTATGCCTAAACCTCTATAGCTCTTATCAACCATCAAGCCGAAAGAACCAACGTGAGAAGTTCTTTTTCTATTTGATGATTGTTCAAAGGCTATCCATCCAATGACTTGATCGCCAGTTTGGGCAACTATGTACGTCTCATTTTCGTTTTCTATTCTTTTCTGTATCCATTCCTTGTGTTCTAACAAGGTTTTTTTGTATTCTTCCGGCGTTGTCAGTAAATAATCTGACTCAGCAATCACTGATTTTTGAATTTCTAAAGTAGTTTCAGCATCTTCTATTTTTCCAAAACGTACAATGATATCATTTGAATGTTGCATATTAGTTTCTCCTATCTAGAGCTAATATTGCATCAGATCACTTTTTTTACATAAAACATAAAAAGTAAGGTATTGTGATCAGCTCTGCTTCGTATATCCTTATGTAACGGTAGGCTGAATTGAGGATTGCAAATTAATGTACGGAGTCTTTGATGATTTTATAGTTTTTATGATTAACGACTGTTAGTGAATCCAGTTCTAAATCTCTATAGTTGTCCATAATGGTGACATCCACAATAACAGAGTTTTCATTCACTTTTTCAACTACACCTGTTAAACCATTTCTAAATTCGATCACATTCCCAATTTTTGCAATCTTCAACCGATCCCTCTCCTTTAAAAACAGATTTCATTCCCTATTAAAAAGTATTTTGCAATATTTTCATACCAATGTAAAGGATAAAGACGTTTTTCTTTCGTTTTCGTTGTACGCTTTGAAAACGAATGGTATATTTAATATTTGATCAAGGCTGAAAAGGAGCGATTTTTTTGACTGAAGAACACATCAACACAATACTAGAATCATTACGGAATGGTACTGAAAAACAAGTGACCATTCAAAAGGATGATTTTTTAACATTTCGTTCTGTATTGGTCAATCAAGATGATTTTAAACATTTTCGCGGAATCGCCAAGCATGGTGGAGATGTTATTTTTGAATATCTTAAAGAAGCAAGAAGCTAAAGCTTTTTCTCATTCATGAGAAAAAGCTTTTTATTTTGGTTCTTTTGTCACACTTCAAACCAGCTTGATACATATGAAAAGAAAATGTAATAACCCATAATCAGGAGCATAAGGATGATTATAGGCTAAAAAGAGACTATATTAAACGCTTACATTACCAGTTCATGCGTATTTCAACTAGGACATGCCATTTAATGACGGAATTTGGACAGGCATGAAAATCTTTGTGCGTGAAAATAGAAGAAGCTCTTGTTAGAGTGGACAAGTATCTTACAGCCTACATTGATTAAAGGAGGAATGAGGCGAATGATCAAAATTCATACAGCTCTTTTTGCCATCCTTATGCTCATCTCAGCGATCAAGATGGACAATATACAAGAGCAAGAAGGCACATTAAGTCAGAAACTTGAACAAGCACCTGTAAAGCATCAGTTTTCATATATAGATCAAGATGAAAAGCATACTGTGATCCCAGCGTTTTCAGAGGAGAAACATCAGCCGAAAGTGAAAATGCTAAGCACGTCAACAGAGGAGAAGGCATCAAAACCGAAGCCGAAGCCGAAGAAAAAGGAAACGGCAAAGCCAGCAAGCTCAAGAAATCAATCACACTATTCTAATGAAGAAATGGACTTGCTTTCTCGGTTGGTACATGCCGAAGCAAAAGGTGAATCTTACGCCGGGAAAAAAGCGGTAGCAAGCGTCGTCTTAAACCGAGTGGAACACCGCTCTTTTCCTGACAGTGTCAGAGGCGTGATTTATCAGCGAAATGCCTTCCAGCCCGTATCAAATGGAAGTATCAATGATAAGGCAGACCAGGATTCCGTAAAAGCTGTGAAGCAGGTTGTCAAAGAAGATGACAGAACAACAAAGGCGATTTATTTTTATAATCCAAAAACGGCGACAGATAACTGGATTCGTTCTCGTAAAATTGTAGAACGCATTGGTCGTCATGTGTTTGCAGTGTAAAGAAAAGCAGCGATCAATCAGTCGCTGTTTTTTTGTCTTCAATTATTAAAATATTTTCAGGACTTGTCTCATAGAATGTGAAAAGAATTTGCTTTTAGACAAGGGGAGGCTACATGAATCGATTTGTAAAAGGGGTCATTCTGCTATCTGTCGCAGCTTTCATTGCTGAGTGTATCGAGTTTTTAGTCAATATGATTTTAGCGAGAGAGCTTGGAGAACATGGAATGGGTTTATATATGAGCATCCTTCCCATCATCATGCTTGTGCTTGTGATCGCCAGCTTAGAGCTGCCAGTCTCCATTTCTAAATTCATTGCAGAATCGCATGAGCGGCTTCATAAAAGTATGCTTCGCCATGCATTTAAAATGACGCTTGTGGTGACATGCACCACAACGGCAATAGCAGCCATTGTACTGCCTTTCATTCCTGTATTTCAATCGTATCATCCGCTGATGAAGGGCTTGGTTCTGTCACTCATTCCAATCATCGCATTTACTTCCATTGCACGCGGCTATTTTATGGGCAAGCAGCAAATGGGCAGAATTGCTCTAGCCAATATGCTGAAGAAAACGATCCAGCTTATCTGTTTGTTTTTGTTTTTTCATTGGTATTCGTTTGATATTGAAACAGCTGTGCTTATCGCGATTGGCGTGATTGTTGCAAGTGATCTCGTCGTCTTTATCTATTTATATTCCCAATACGTCATGGCAAAAAATGCTGTGAATGTCAGATCGGTTGAGTTAAGAGGGATTGACGTCAGAAAACGTTTGTTAGCAGTCTCCATTCCGACAACAGGTATGCGTATCTTTCATGCCATTGCCAATGCGATTGAACCGTTTTTAATCAAAGGAGCCCTCGTTGCAGCGGGCATTTCTGGTACGCTTGCTGTTGATCATTACGGAATGCTTGCTGGCGTAGCGATGTCGATCGGTTTTTTTCCGGCGTTTATCGCTCATTCCATTATGATTGTGATGATTCCGAATGTATCAGAAGCCTATGCCTTGGGGCAGTATGATCTCGTGAAAAAACGTGTCAGACAAGCGATTCTCATTACGTTTGGATACGGGGTGCCAGCGGTGATGATCATGTATTATTTCGCTTATCCGCTCACGCAGCTCTTTTTTGACTCACCTCAAGCAGCCGTCTACTTGCAGCTGCTATGGCCTTACTTCTTATGCCACTTGTTCGTGATGCCGTTTCAAGCGTGCTTAATTGGCATGGGTCTCATTAAAGATGTGTTCCTACATAATATATGGGTGCACGTGGTGTCGTTCTCTATGGTGTATTTTCTAGGATCCATCGAATCCTTAAATATGATGGGCGTTATCTTAGGAATGAACACGGGGATGCTGCTATTAACGGCTTTGCATTATGCGACGATTTGCAAGGAACTCGGCGTCTCCATGTTTCTTACATTGAAAAAAGCTTGAATGTCATGTGCAGCTAGCGGGCAAGCTATAGGAAAATCAGGAAGGAAGATGCTGATGAATCGTAAATATCTACCCGCCAGTCTTCTCATGATGACCCTTCTTTTATTTCTGATGAACATAGAGGCTGAAGCAAAAGAGCCTGTCATGGCGCCGAGGATAGAAGCTCCTACATTAACAGGTGAAACTCAGGTGATCCCGGTGAAAGGGAAGCGGACCATTCTGCATTTTTGGACAACGTGGTGCCCGTCCTGCAAAATGGAGCTTCCAGCCTTTGAACAGATTGTGAAAGAAAATCAAAGTGATGTAGACATACTGACTGTGAATTTACTTGGTGCTGAGCAAAGCAAGCAGGCAGTTGCCCAATTTGTGAAAGACAGAAAGTTCACATTTCCGATCGTTCTCGATGAACACGGAGAAATGATGAAGAAATACCAAATCATGACGATCCCGACGACCTTTTTCATCAATGAAAAGGGTGAAGTGGTCAAAAACCATGTAGGTCCGCTGACGAAAAAACAAATCAAAGAGTGGACAAATTCGTAGAACACAAGCTTTCTGTAAAGAACCAATGGGCGATCCGTTGGTTCTTTTTTGTGTTCAATTACCTTTCAGATGAATAAAATGTGCTCAGAAAGAGGAAGAAATGTCGGACACTAATAATGATAATTATTATCAAAAAGAAATTATAATAATTATTAATTGAAAATTGATCAGAACCTGTTATAATGAGTTACAGACCTATAAAAAGCTTGAAATAGCAGAAAATATAGATGATAAACGGAACGGGCAACGATTGATAATGTGAAAATCATTATCAATTAGAGAGGAGAAAGTAATCATGAATGAGAATACAGCACTTTATCAAACGACAGATCAAAAAGGATCCAACTCGCTCTTTCAAAAATGGGCACAGCACGGAGAATTAATCGCAGCAGGCATTTCGGGGATTCTCATCTTGATTGGATGGTTTCTAAAGGATGAAACGATGTGGAGTATTCCTCTTTTCATTCTTGCTTTTGTTATTGGTGGTTTTGCAAAGGCAAAGGAAGGAATTGAAGAAACCATTTCATCCAAGACATTAAATGTAGAACTTTTAATGATATTTGCTGCGATAGGCTCAGCGATCATTGGCTACTGGGCAGAGGGCGCCATTTTAATTTTTATTTTTTCGCTTAGCGGTGCGCTAGAAACGTATACGTCAAATAAAAGTAAAAAAGACTTAACGGCTTTAATGAGTATCGCTCCAGATGAAGCCGCTTTAATTGAAGAAGATGGCACCACCATCCAAATCGCTGCTTCTTCACTTACGCCAGGCGACCGTATTTTAATCAAAGCGGGCGAACGAATTGCAGCAGATGGTGTGATCATGAGCGGAAGAACAAGTGTAGACGAATCTGCCTTAACGGGTGAATCGGTGCCTCAGGAAAAAGGGCAAGGGGAAGATGTGTTTGCAGGAACAGTGAATTTAAATGGTTCATTAACAGTAGAAGTAACAAAACATAATGAAGAAACACTTTTTCATAAAATCATTAAGCTTGTGGAATCTGCACAAGAAAGTGTATCGCCAAGCCAAGCATTTATTGAAAAATTTGAAGGTGCCTATGTAAAAGGTGTGCTCATCACTGTGGCAATTTTAATGTTTCTGCCTCATTTTGTACTTGGCTGGAGCATGAGTGAAACGTTCTACCGTGCGATGGTGTTTATGGTAGTTGCCTCGCCTTGTGCACTTGTTGCCTCAATTATGCCAGCAGCTCTTTCACTCATCTCAAACGGTGCAAGAAACGGTATGCTTGTAAAAGGAAGTGTCTTTTTAGAAAAACTGGGCACAAGTACGATGATTGCATTTGATAAAACGGGTACGATTACAAGTGGAAAACCAGCTGTTGAAAAAGTGGTCTTAGCAAAAGGGCAAGATGAATCGTCCTTTTATCAAGCGCTCTATCAAATTGAAAGTCAGTCAAACCATCCATTAGCTAAAGCCATTTCTGATATGGCAAAAGAGCATCATACAGATCGGGCAGCCCACATAACCATTGAAGAAACATCAGGTTTTGGTGTGGAAGCACAATTAAATGAGGACACATGGCGGATTGGGAAGAAAGATTTTGCCGGAAAAGCTTCAATGGATCGTGACATTGAAGAGAATGGTGATGTTCTTTCATCCAAAGGATATACAGTTGTCTATGTTCAAAAAAATCAAGAAGTCGTCGGCTGTCTCGGTTTGAAGGATCAAATCAGACCTGAAGCCAAAAAAATGATTCAGGAGCTGAATGATTTAGGCATCCAAACCGTCATGCTCACAGGGGATCAGCAAAAAACAGCTGAAGCGATTGCAGAGGAAGCAGGCATCCAAACCGTTGTCGCTGAATGTCTTCCAGATGAAAAGTTACACGAAGTCAATCAACTGAAAAAACAAGGTGATTCGATCATTATGGTCGGAGATGGAATCAATGATGCACCTGCACTCGCCACAGCAGATGTTGGCGTCGCAATGGGCGGAGGCACAGATGTTGCTTTAGAAACAGCAGATCTCATCTTAATGAAAAATAACTTAAACAACCTGACAAAGATGATCCGTCTTTCAAGAAAGATGAACCGAATCATTAAACAAAACATCATCTTTTCATTAACTGTTATTTGTTTGTTAATCTGTGCGAATTTCTTACAAGTTCTTGATTTACCTTTTGGTGTCATTGGGCATGAAGGCAGTACGATTTTGGTTATTTTAAACGGACTTCGTTTGCTTCGTGCTTCTTAAGCAAATCACAAAAGCGCACTGGCTTTAGGTCAGTGCGCTTTTGTGCGAAATACAGTGAAAACTGATACAATAGATCAGTAGTCAAACGTGTGAGGAGGATCACGATGAATCGAATGAAAAACTTGTCTTCTTGGCTTAAGAAAAAAGACATTCAAGGTGCATTTATACATACAAAGGAGAATGTATTCTATCTATCTGGATACTTTACAGAGCCGCATGAAAGAGTGATGGGGCTGTTTGTTTTTCAAGAAGCAGATCCATTTTTCATTTTGCCTAAGATGGAAGTTGAGCAAGCAAAAAATGCGGGATGGGCTGGAGATCTCATTGGATATGAAGACCATGAAAACCCCTTTGATTTCATACAAAAGGCACTAGAAAAACGAGGAGTAAAAGCGACTCGCCTAGCGATTGAAAAAGAATCCATTCCTTTGCAAAGAGCAGAGCAGCTTCAAGCTGTCACTGGGGCAGAAACATTCGTCCGGGCAGAAGATGTGCTCAATCAGCTAAGACTAATTAAAGACGAAGCTGAAATTGAAACATTGAAAAAAGCTGCTCAATTGGCAGACGAAGGCGTCAAAATTGGGGTTCATGCCCTAAAAGAAGGGGTGACGGAAACCGAAGTTCTTGCTGTCATCGAATATGAACTGAAGAAAAAAGGCATTCAGGGCATGTCCTTTTCAACCATGGTACTATTCGGAGAAAAATCAGGAGAACCTCATGGAAATCCGGGACAGGCAGCCTTGAAAAAAGGTGATTTTGTTTTATTTGACCTTGGCGTGATTGTGGATGGCTATTGTTCAGATATTACAAGAACCTTCATCTATCAAGAAGCGTCTGAACAACAAAAGGATATTTACAACACCGTCTTGAAAGCCGAATTGGCAGCACTTGATATGAGCCAGCCGGGTGTGAGAATTGGTGACCTTGATTTAAAAGCAAGAGGGCTGATCGCAGAAGCAGGGTATGGCGAATACTTCCCGCATCGTCTAGGGCATGGACTCGGGGTTTCTGTTCATGAGTTCCCTTCTATGAGTCAAGCAAATGATGACCTTCTAAAAGAAGGGATGGTCTATACGATCGAGCCGGGTATTTATGTACCAGGAGTCGGCGGGGTTAGAATTGAAGACGATGTTCTCATTACAAAAGATGGCCCAGTCACCTTAACCAATTATCCAAAAGAGTTGACGATCATCAAGTAATGAAAAAAATCACGATGAACGTCCAAGTATTGGGAGCGTCATCGTGATTTTTTTGTCACTCTTTGCGATCCTTATCAACAAAAAAATCATCAATTGATTGAAACGGCTTGATTTTATGTTCTTTTCCTAAAGGATGTAGTGCGAATCGAGCAGAAAACAAAATAGTCAAACATAATATGATCCATATGATAATACCCATCTTGAATTCCCCTTTCCACCCAGTGATTTGTTCAGCTCACATACATCTTAAAGTATGAAACGCTTACCATATCAAGAGAAAGTAGGAGAAAAAATGCCTAACATAAGGGATATTGCGAAAAGAGCGGGTGTATCTGTTACCACCGTTTCACGAGTGATGAATGATCATCCTTATGTCAAAGAAGAAAAGCGAGAGCGCGTACTTAGTGCGATGAAAGAGCTCAAATATACACGGAATATTCAGGCAGTGCATTTAGCAAAGGGATATTCCAATATGCTTGGAATTGTACTTCCGACAATTGATCACTCCTATTTCAGCGGAATTGTCACAGGGATTGCAGAGAAAGCACAGGAGTGCGGAATGCATTTTGCCTTGTTTCAAACAGGATATGACCCAGTAAAGGAAAAAGAAGCATTAATGAGCTTAAAAGAGCAACGTGTGGATGGTTTAATCTTTTGCTCAAATGCGTTAAGTGATCGAGACATTTTAAAGTGGCAGGAATCTGGCCCTATTATTTTTTGTCATCCTACTCCGCATGTCCCATGTTCATCGGTATCGATTGCGCATGATCAGGCTTTTAAGGCAGGGCTTGAACACTTAGCGGCATGCGGTCATGAGCGAATCGCAATCGTTCTTGCTAGAACAGAAGGGGAGAATAGCCAAGTTCGCATTCAGACTTATCAAGAAATGATGCGGTCGCTTGGGCAGGACATTGATGATGAATGGGTCATTGAAGGAAAACTGACCATTTTTGATGGCAAGCAATTATTTACAGAATGGAAAGAGATGAAAAATCGTCCGACAGCCTTACTGATTACAAACGATGATGTCTCAGCAGGTTTTTTACTAGAGGCACAGCGTCACCAAATAAACGTTGGAGAATCACCAGCCATACTTGGCTTTCAAAACGATCAATTGAGTGAAGCATTGGGGATTTCTAGTATAGACATTCCCCTCAAACAAATGGGGCAGGAAGCATTTGACTTGTTCAAGCAAGCATTACAAGGTGAGGCACCAGAAAAAAGAGTGCTGTCATATCGACTCGTTGAGCGCACAACGACTATTTTAAAAAACAATCGTTGACGCACGTTTCATCTGTTTTGTACGATAAGAAGGATTGAATAAGAAGGAGGTGGGGATGTTCATGGAATCCTTCACCGTTGATAAAGCGTTAAATAATAATGTCATCATCGCAAAACACCCTTCTTTAGGTGAAGTGGTCCTGATTGATAAAGGGATCGGCTTTGGGAAAAAATCGGGTGACGTTCTCGATCAAGCGGCATTTGAGAAAATGTTTGTGTTAAAGAATACAAAAGAGCAAACAGAATACAAACAATTGCTGCACCACATTAATGAGGACATGATTGAGCTTGCCAATGACGTCATTTATCATATACGAGAAAAAATGGGGCATCGTTTAAATGAGCATATTCATATTGCACTGACAGATCATATTGCCTTTAGCTTTAAGCGAGTTAAGCAAGGCTATGATATCACCAATCCTTTTATGCTTGAAACGAAATCCTTATACCCGAAAGAATACGAGGTCGCAAAGGAAGTCGTGGAACTGATAAATGCGCGGCCAGATGTTGAAACGAAGCTGCCCGAAGGAGAAATTGGGTTTATTGCGCTCCACATTCACTCTGCTTTAACGAACCGGCCTTTATCCGAGGTCAACCGTCATTCGCAGCTCATGACACAAATGGTCCAAGTCATAGAAGATGCATTTCATATGAAAGTAGATAGAGAAAGTATTCATTATTTACGCTTACTGCGCCATATTACGTTTTCGATTGAGCGTATTAAACGGGAAGAATCATTAGAGGAGCCAGAAAAGTTGCTTCATCTATTGAAAAATGAATATCCTTTATGCTACAATACTGCTTGGAAAATGATCAAAATTTTGCAACATGCATTGAAAAAGCCTGTACAAGATGCCGAAGCTGTCTACTTGACACTACACCTGTACAGATTGACGAATAAAATTTCATAGTTTCCTTGAAACGTGTAACTGATTCGATCAGGCATGAGTGACTTAAGGTAAATACAGGATAAGATCCTGTTATTTGCGCAACCTTATATCACCATGCCTTTTTTGTGTTCTGAAAGTGAAATGTAAACGGTTAATTATGAAATGTACGTCAATATGTGATTGAAATGTATGTTGTAAGCGAAAACAAAAGGAGGTTCAACCAGTGTTTAAATCACTTTTTGGTGTGTTGCAAAAAATTGGACGAGCACTTATGCTTCCAGTTGCGATCCTTCCTGCTGCTGGTATTTTACTAGCACTCGGAAATGCGATGCAAAATCCGCAGCTGATTGATGTCGCTCAATTTTTAAGCAATGATACAATTCAGCTTGTTGCTAGTGTTATGGAGAATGCGGGGAATATTGTCTTCTCGAATCTTCCACTCCTATTTGCTGTAGGGGTTGCCATCGGTCTTGCCAATGGAGACGGTGTGGCAGGGATTGCCGCGATCATCGGTTACCTTGTCATGAACGTAACGATGAGTGCCGTATTAATGGCCAACGGTTCTATTCCATCCGATTCAGTCAAATTGGCTAAGTTCTTTAAGGAAAGTCATCCAGCATATGTGAATATGCTCGGCATACCGACCTTGTCTACCGGCGTTTTTGGCGGAATTATTGTCGGGGTATTAGCGGCTTATATGTTTAATAAATTTTACAAAATTGAGCTCCCGCAATATCTTGGCTTCTTTGCTGGTAAGCGTTTTGTTCCAATCGTTACGTCGATTTCAGCACTTATTTTAGGGCTTTTGATGCTCGTCATTTGGCCGCCAATCCAAGGTGCATTGAACTCATTTTCAACAGGACTGCTTGCAGCGAATGAGCCGCTGGCTGCCTTTGTATTCGGTGTCATTGAACGGTCATTAATTCCGTTTGGTCTGCACCACATATTCTACGCACCATTCTGGTATGAATTTTTTAGCTATAAGAGCTTATCAGGAGATATTATCCGTGGTGACCAGCGTATTTTCATGGCGCAAATCAAAGATGGTGTTCAGCTGACAGCTGGGACATTCATGACAGGGAAATATCCGTTCATGATGTTTGGACTTCCAGCAGCAGCACTTGCGATTTACCATGAAGCCAAACCTAAGAATAAAAAGCTTGTAGCAGGAATTATGGGATCAGCGGCCCTTACTTCTTTCCTAACAGGGATCACTGAACCGCTTGAATTCTCATTCTTGTTTGTTGCACCGATATTATTTGCGATTCACTGTGTATTTGCTGGATTATCCTTTATGATAATGGATATTCTAAACGTGAAAATCGGGATGACCTTCTCAGGAGGGTTAATTGACTTCTTCCTATTTGGTATCCTGCCGAATAGAACCGCTTGGTGGCTTGTCATTCCAGTCGGTCTCGTACTGGCTGTCATTTACTACTTCGGATTCAGATTTGCGATTCGCAAGTTTAATCTGAAAACGCCAGGACGCGAAGATGAAGCAGCTGACGGTGCAAGCAGCGCTCAATCTGGAAAAGGCGATGACTTACCTTATGAAATTCTTGAAGCAATGGGTGACCAAGAAAACATTAAACACCTAGATGCTTGTATTACGCGTTTACGTGTCACTGTAAATGATCAGAAAAAAGTGGATAAAGACCGTTTGAAAAAGCTTGGCGCTTCAGGTGTCCTTGAAGTAGGGAATAACATCCAGGCCATCTTTGGTCCACGCTCTGATAATTTAAAAACACAAATGCAAGACATTATTGCAGGGCGCACACCTCGACCAGCGAAAGACCCTTCTGCAAAAGAAGAAGTTAGCCAGCAGGTTGAAGAAGTCATTGCAAAACCGCTTCAAAACGAACAAGGGGAAGAAATGTTTGCTTCACCAATTACAGGGGAGCTGCATCCAATTACAGATGTGCCAGATCAAGTATTCTCAGGGAAAATGATGGGTGACGGTTTTGCTATCTTGCCAAAAGAGGGAACAGTGGTTTCACCAGTAAGAGGAAAAATCTTAAATGTGTTCCCAACAAAACACGCCATCGGCCTCCAGTCTGATGGTGGACTTGAAATCTTGATTCACTTCGGGATTGATACAGTCAGCCTCAAAGGAGAAGGATTTGAAGCATTTGTACAAGAGGGAGATCAAGTAGAAATCGGTCAGAAACTTTTAGAGGTTGATATTGATAAAATTAAGTCAGAAGTACCATCTTTAATGACACCAATTGTATTTACAAACTTAAGTGAAGGACAATTTATTGACCTTCAAGAATCCGGTGAAATCAAAGCTGGCCAAGAAAACATCATGAAAATTTCAAAATAATTTTCATAACTGCCGTTCTTGTTAGATGACAAGCTCGGCAGTATGATATAATATTGTGGATGTATGAAATGTATAAAAAGGAGATTGATAAAAATGGCTCAACAAACATTCAAAGTAACTGCAGATTCTGGAATTCACGCACGTCCTGCAACAGTTCTTGTACAAACTGCTAGTAAATATGATGCTGATATCAACTTAGAATATAATGGTAAAACAGTGAACCTGAAATCTATTATGGGTGTAATGTCTCTAGGAATTGCGAAAGGTGCTACAATCACAATCTCTGCTTCTGGTTCTGATGAAAATGATGCACTTGCTGCGCTAAAAGACACAATGAAAAGTGAAGGCCTAGGCGAGTAATGCAACAACTGAAAGGAATCGGTGCTTCAGCAGGCGTTGCGATTGCAAAAGCATATCGTCTAGAAGAACCAGATTTAACAGTTCACCAAAAAGACATCAATGATCCAGAGACAGAAGTGAAACGCTTTGAAGAAGCAATTCATGTTTCAAAGCAAGAACTTGAAGCAATTAAAGAGCATGCGCTAAAAGAACTTGGCCAAGATAAAGCGGATATTTTTTCTGCACACCTTCTTGTGTTAAGTGATCCAGAGCTGCTCAACCCAGTGAAGGATAAAATCACATCGGATAAAGTAAATGCTGAATTTGCTTTAAAAGAAACAGCAACAATGTTTGTTACAATGTTTGAAGCAATGGACAATGAATACATGAAGGAGCGTGCAGCGGATATTCGCGACGTTACAAAACGTGTCACTGGTCATTTGCTAGGCGTTGACATTCCAAACCCAAGTATGATTTCTGAAGAAGTCATTATCATTGCTGAAGATTTAACACCTTCTGATACAGCTCAGCTGAACAGACAATTCGTCAAAGGTTTTGCGACAGATATCGGTGGTCGTACTTCTCACTCAGCGATTATGGCAAGATCAATGGAAATTCCAGCAGTTGTTGGGACAAAAGAAGCAACAAAAACGGTGAAAAACAATGATCTGATCATTGTTGATGGTATTAGCGGAGACGTCATCATTCAGCCTTCTGAAAATGAAGTGAAAGCGTATCAAAAAAAGCATGAAGACTACTTAGCTCAAAAAGCGGAATGGGCGAAACTTGTTGACCAGCCAACGGTCACAAAAGACGGCGTTCACGTAGAGTTAGCTGCGAATATTGGAACACCTGAAGATGTGAAAGGTGTACTTGAAAATGGCGGCGAAGCAGTTGGATTGTACCGTACAGAATTTTTATACATGGGCAGAGATCAGCTCCCAACAGAAGAAGAGCAGTTCGATGCGTATAAAACCGTTTTAGAGAAGATGGAAGGCAAAGCTGTGGTTGTCCGCACACTAGATATTGGTGGCGATAAAGAACTTCCTTACTTGCAGCTTCCAAAAGAAATGAACCCGTTCCTTGGCTATAGAGCGATCCGCCTTTGCCTTGAAGAGCAGGAGATTTTCAGAACACAGTTACGCGCGTTACTTCGTGCAAGTACATACGGAAACTTGAAAATCATGTTCCCTATGATCGCGACGTTATCAGAATTTAGAGAAGCAAAAGCTATTTTACTTGAAGAAAAAGAAGCATTGGTTGCTGCTGGTACAGAAGTATCTGATTCCATTGAAATCGGAATGATGGTAGAAATTCCATCAACAGCTGTTATCGCAGATCAATTTGCAAAAGAAGTAGATTTCTTCAGTATTGGAACAAATGATTTGATTCAATACACAATGGCTGCTGATCGAATGAACGAACGAGTGTCTTATCTTTACCAGCCATACAATCCAGCTATTTTACGCCTCATAACGCTTGTGATTGAAGCAGCGCATAAAGAAGGTAAATGGGTTGGCATGTGCGGTGAGATGGCAGGAGATGAAATCGCAATCCCGCTCCTACTTGGATTAGGATTAGATGAATTTTCAATGAGCGCAACATCGATTCTTCCAGCAAGAACGCAGTTAAGCAAGATTTCTAAGGAAGAAGCTGCATCATTTAAAGAGCATATTTTATCACTGAGCACAACTGAAGAAGTGGTTGATTTCGTGAAAAAAACGTTTCAACATAACTAGGTGATGTAAACCAGACAGGTCAAACTGTCTGGTTTTTTTGTCGAATTTTATCATAATCAGTCATATCGATTGCAGAGAAGGGCATCCTAACATAAAAAATGGAGGTGACCAGTTTGTCTTTCTCTGACTATAAGCCAGGTGATCAAGTATATGTGATTTATCGAAATCCACATGCAGCCAATGTCGCACAAATTAAAGAAGCGGAAATCGTTTCACACCCTTATAATGAACAAGAGCTTGCACTATTTCTACTTGAAACATATCACCCATTAGCCCCTGATGATGCCGTATTTCCAACATACGAAGAAGCAGAAGCCCTTTATCAAGATCTGTTTGAATAAGGGAGATTTTAGAAAGGATAGAAGCCATCCTGAGAGGTTAAAGTAACGGTATGAACCTATAAGGTAAGGATGTGCTAAATATGATCAAACCGTTCGTTCCCCAGCTTGTGTATATTGAACCTCGGGCGCTAGAGTACCCATTAGGACAAGAGCTGAAAGAAAAGTTTGAAGGTATGGGAATTGAAATTAGAGAAACAACGTCACACAACCAAGTGAGAAATATTCCGGGGAAAAATGACTTGCAAAAGTACCGTAATGCAAAATCGACGCTCGTTATCGGCGTGAGAAAAACCTTGAAATTTGATACATCTAAACCATCTGCAGAGTATGCCATTCCGTTTGCGACAGGATGCATGGGGCATTGCCATTATTGCTACCTACAAACGACGATGGGGAGTAAGCCGTACATTCGCACATATGTCAATGTAGAAGAGATATTAGATCAGGCTGAACAGTACATGAACGAGCGTGCACCTGATATCACGCGATTTGAAGCTTCATGTACATCCGATATCGTAGGAATTGACCATTTGACTCACACACTCAAACGAGCGATTGAATACTTTGGTCAAACCGATCTTGGCAAACTGCGCTTTGTTACGAAATTTCATCATGTAGACCATTTGTTAGATGCAAAACACAATGGGCGGACAAGATTCCGCTTTAGTATCAATGCCGATTATGTCATTAAATATTTCGAACCTGGAACATCACCACTCGATCAGCGGATTGAAGCGGCTGTAAAGGTAGCAAAAGCAGGCTATCCACTTGGCTTTATTATTGCCCCTATTTACATTCATGAAGGGTGGCAAGAGGGCTATAAAGTCCTATTTGAAAAACTCGATGCAGCTCTCCCTGAAGAAGTGAGACAAGATATCACCTTTGAAATGATTCAGCACCGTTTTACAAAACCGGCGAAGCGTGTCATCCAAAAAAACTATCCGAAAACAAAACTAGAACTAGATGAAGAAAAGAGAAGATATAAGTGGGGTAGATATGGAATTGGAAAATATATCTATCAAAAAGATGAAGAACAAGAACTTAGACAGACATTAGAATCATATATCGAACAGTACTTTCCGTCTGCAAAAATTGAATATTTTACTTAAAACAAGTCATTATGGCTTGTTTTTTCTATTTAAATTTTCTTACAACTATTGAATGCGGTACCAATTTTGCCGATATACACATTAAGATGCGAAAGTAGGATGTAGGGGTGATGAGATGTTTAAGAAACTTCAAGTGAGAATAGCTGTTTTCATCTCAGTTATTTTAATTTTAACCGTTGTCGCAGTTCAAGTGGGTTCCAATTTAGTATTAAGACCATTGATTGAACGAGATGCGAAAACAACGACAGCAGCAACGGCAGAAAGCATGAGAGACATCATAGCACTAAAGCTTGAGAATTACGGTGATACGATTAACAAATTGGCAACAAGTACACTTACTGAAGATTTTGCACAGAAACAAACAAAGCAGACATTGGCATTTGAAAACGATGAATTAAAAGGATTGCAGGAGCAGGATGAACTCATCTCGCTTGCCTATATAGGAACAAGTGATGGTAAAATGTTCGCTTTCCCGGAGTCCGATTTTGGTGAAGGGTATGATCCGTCTAAACGAGACTGGTATATTCAAGCAGCTGAAAAGCCTGACGAAGTCCTATGGACAGATCCGTACATTGATAAAGCAACAAATGAAATGGTCGTTTCAGCCACGAAGGCGATCGTACGAAACGGGAAAGTAGTCGGTGTCGCTGGACTTGACTTGAAACTGGCTTCCATTCAGTCTTATATAAAAGAACAAAAGATTCCTTATATGGGAACGGCTTTCTTAGTTGACGGCACAGGGACCATTTTGGCACACCCAACAGAGCAAGGAAAAAATATCTCAAAAGTCGCTTCTGTGAAAAAAGCGATCGACAACTCGGGTATTGATGATGACAAACAACTGACCGTCATCTCAAAAATTAAAGAGGCAAACTGGACGATCGGTGTGAGCTTCGAGAAAAAGAAACTTCTTTGGATCACTGAACAAATGAATCAGACAAGTATCATTATTTCTGTCATTGCCATTATACTTGCCATGATTCTAAGCTACTTATTGGCTAGAAGCATTACAACACCAATTAAACGCCTCATCGAGCATGTTCGTAAAGTGTCTGAAGGCGATTTAACCAGCTCGCTTGAGTCGAAGTCTCAGGATGAGATAGGTTTCCTCACGAAAAGCTTTAATCAAATGACTGAAGGCATCAGGGATTTAATTGAAAAAGTGAAAGAGTCTTCAGATCAGGTTGTGAAATCAACGGATGAAGTGACACAAATTTCAAACGAGACCTTGCTATCTAGTGAACAGATTGCAACGGCTATTCAAGAGGTCGCTGTAGGAGCGACGAAACAAGCATCAGAAGCGGAAACCATTAATGAAAAATCAGAGCATTTGTATGAAAAAGTTCGTCATATGGGTGAGCTTGCCACGCAAATGCAAACCAACTCAAAATCATCGGAAGATGCAAGCTATAGAGGACTTGATGCTCTTGGTCTGCTCGTCCAAAAATCAACACAAGCGAATGAAGAATCGAAGAAGGTAGAGCAAATGCTGCTTGACCTTGAGCATAAAACGAAAAATATTGAAAACGTCGTAACAGCGATCTCTGAAATCTCAGATCAAACGAATTTACTCGCACTGAATGCAAGTATTGAAGCAGCGAGAGCAGGAGAAAGCGGAAGAGGATTTGCTGTTGTTGCAGAAGAAGTCAGAAAGCTGGCTGAACAATCTGCGGAATCAACGAAACATATTAGTGAAACCGTAAAACTCATTCAAGATGAATCGAAAAAGGCAGCTGAAGCGATGACAGCAGCAAGCAAAATGAATGAAGAACAAGGTGATGCCATCAATTCAACAGGAGAGGCACTCAGCAGTATCACAATGGAAATGCAGGCACTTGTCGGCTCCATTGACAGCATTCATACACAAATCAATGAAATGACTGAAGAACAGCAGAAAATGAATGATTCCATTCAAAGTATTGCGGCCATTTCACAAGAATCCGCCGCTTCAGCTGAGGAAGTACATGCTTCCACAGACGAACAAGTACAAGCTTTAGAAAGAACGAAAACATCAACAGAAATGTTGAACGAATCAAGTCAGGCACTGCGTCAGGCAGTCAATCGGTTTAAACTATAATCTTGCAGAAAAGAACCTTGCCATGTGAGCAAGGTTCTTTTTGTATGATAAAATATGAACAGAGGAGGGTGCCAACATGCATGTTAATCTATCTGGCAAAAAAGCATTGGTCGCAGCAAGCAGTCAAGGTATCGGTAAAGCCATTGCCTTTCATCTTGCAAAAGAGGGAGCAGATGTGATGCTCTCGGGAAGACATGAGCAAACGCTGCAAGAAGCGGTCAAAGAATTATCCCCGCTTGTAAAAGGGAAGCTGACGTATCAAGTATGTGATGTATCTGACGCCGAGCAAATTAAAGCGCTTGTCGTCGCAGCAGCAGGTGATGAAAAACGTCTTGATATACTCGTGAACAATACAGGCGGTCCTCAAACAGGAACACTTGAAACCTTAACAGATGAAGATTGGATGGAATCATTTCAGCTTCATTTACTCAGCTATATTCGGTTATTAAAAGAAGCCTTGCCGTATTTAAAAAAACAAGGTGCACGCGTGTTAAATATTGCATCTATGTCGGTCAAAGAACCGATCCCAGGCTTGATGCTGTCGAATACATTTAGACCGGCCATTACCGGCTGGACAAAAACAGCTGCTCAGGAGCTTGCCAAAGATGGCATTTTGATCAATACCTTAGCCCCTGGGAAAATTGAAACAGAGCGCGTGAAACAGTTAGACAAACACCGTGCACAAGAGGAGCAACAATCGGTTGAAGAGATCAAAGCACAAGCTGAACGTATGATTCCGCTGGGCCGTTACGGGCAGCCAGAGGAATTTGCAGCATATGCGGCTTTTCTTTTATCTGAAGCCAATACATATATGACAGGTCAAACCCTCATCATTGATGGTGGATTGACAAAGTCTCTATAAGGAGGAATTCTTGATGGCACAAATCAAAACAGTTGGTTTTATTGGAATCGGTGTAATGGGGCGTAGTATGGCAGGGCATTTAATGAATGCTGGCTACGAAGTTCTCGTTTATACAAGAACAAAAGCAAAGGCAGACACATTGATTCAAAAAGGTGCTCTTTGGAAATCGACCGTAAAGGAGATCGCAAAGGAGGCAGATGCCGTCATCACAATGGTCGGGTATCCATCAGATGTAGAAGAAGTCTATTTAGGAGAAGATGGACTCGTGGCACATGCTGCGCCTGGTACATACCTCATTGATATGACCACATCGAAACCTCAGCTGGCAAAAGAAATTGAATCGAAAGCGAAGGGAAAAGGACTATTTGCATTAGATGCGCCGGTCTCTGGCGGAGACGTTGGAGCCCAAAACGGCACGCTGGCCATTATGATTGGTGGAGAAAAAGCAGCCTATGAAGCGTGCCTGCCGCTATTTCAGCAAATGGGAGAAAATATTCAATATCAAGGACCTGCAGGAAGTGGTCAGCATACAAAAATGTGTAACCAAATTGCTATCGCAGCAGGGATGGTAGGTGTGGCTGAGGCAATGGCCTATGCTGAAAAATCAGGACTTGATCCAGAGCAGGTACTTAAAAGCATCACAACAGGAGCAGCCGGCAGCTGGTCTTTGTCAAACCTTGCGCCAAGAATGCTGAAAGGTGATTTCGAGCCAGGATTTTATGTGAAGCATTTTATTAAGGATATGGGCATTGCACTTGAAGAGGCAGAGCTGATGGGAGAAGAGATGCCAGGCCTTTCACTAGCGAAGTCATTATATGAAAAGCTCAGCGAACAGGGCGAAGAAAACAGCGGAACACAAAGCATCTATAAATTATGGGTGAAATAAAAAAACTGCCCCGCCTAGGTGGAACAGTTTGTAGCGTGTAAACAAGCCCTCACATGGCTGAAAAAAGAAAACAAACTAAAAACCTGTCCCGAAAAGAGACAGGTTTTTTTGATCTTATTTTCCGATGAATTGCTGCGTCCAGTAGTTACCAGATTTTACATAACCTACACCGATATGTGTATAGTTTTTGTTTAAAATGTTCGCTCTGTGACCTTCACTGTTCATCCAAGCTGTTACTACTTCTTGAGGTGATCTTTGACCTTGCGCAATGTTTTCACCTGCTGTTTTGTACGTGATACCAAATTGCTTCATTTGATCAAATGGAGATCCGTAAGTTGGGCTTGTATGAGAGAAATAGTTTTTATCTTTCATATCTTGTGATTTAGCGCGAGCAGATTTGCTTAATTTAGAATCAACAGAAAGAGCTTTTAAGCCTTGTTTTGCACGCTCTTTATTTGTCAGCTCAACCACTTCTTGTTCAAATGCATTTAAGCTGCTGTCTGCTTTTGTTGCAGTTGTGTCTTTTTGATCAGATTTTGAGCTGTTGTTCGTTGTGTTTTCTTTTGCTGGTGTGCTTGGTTTAGAAGTAGCTGGTTTTTTCACTGATTCTTGTTTTTGCTCATTTTTTGCTTTGTTTACTTCTTTCACCACTTTTGTACCAGTAACAGGTTGACCACTTTTGATCAGCTTGTTTAATAGAGCTTCGATCTCTTTTTGATTTGAAGTGCTTAGCTTGTTTACATCTGAAGAGATATGTAATTTTGCAGCTAATGTATGAAGATCAATGGCTTGATGCTGTACGTTTATGACTTGTTTCAGGTTAAGCTCTTTCGCATCAGCTGAATGCCCTCCAGTGAACGTGATCAATGCAGCAGCTGTCAGCGCTGAAAAAATGAATGATTTCTTTTTCATTTTGTAACTCCTCCTAAAATCTTTGTTTTGTTTTCTCACAGAAAATCATAACATGGACTTTTTGTTATAAACGTACCAGCATCCTCCATTGACAACGCCCATTTGTCATTTTTGTTAAAGTCATAGAAAGAGTCTCCTTATATCAATGAATGGAGAATCTTTCTATTTAAAGAAAACGACATAAACATACCAATATTTTAAAGTGTTAGTATATTTTTTTGCAGAATAGGGATTGACAGCTTTTTTTCACTTGTTTCGCTGTAACAACTATTACAAAAGTGTTACAATAATGAGTGGTAATTGTAAAAGATTGAAAGGATGAGAGGAGCTACATAAGTGGGAGAGAAACAGCATCAAGGTGCTGCCGAGCAGAAAAAAATGAAGCGCCGGAACGCCTGGAGAATTAATCTCTTTTTCTTCGCTGTATTTAGTTTATTTGCTGGACTTGTCATCAAGCTCGGCGTGCTGCAAATCGTCAATGGTGAGGATTATAAAAAGCAAGCCAACCGAACTGAAGTCAAAACAGCATCATACCCGTCTCCAAGAGGAAAAATGTATGACGCGAGAGGAAGAGTCGTTGTTGATAACGAAAGTGTTCCTGCCATCGTTTATACATCAGAAAGCGGTGTGAAAGCGGAGGATAAGATTAAAGTAGCAAGAAAACTTGCGACTTATATAAAAATGGATACAGATTTTTTGAGAGAGCGTGACATTCGAGATTTTTGGCTGGCAAGCCACCCGGAAGAAGCGGATAAGCTCATTTCAAAAGCAGAGCAAAAGAATCTTAAATCAAAAGATGTCTATCCACTTCAAGTAGAGCGTGTGCCTAAGAAAGAAGTCAAGGCGATCGAAAAAGATGCAGAGGAAAAAGCAGTTGCAGCGATCTATCGCAGGTTTACAGGCGGATATGCCTTTGAACCTCAAATCGTGAAAGCGATGGACCCGAACGAAGAGAAAAAAGGGGACGAAAAAGTTGCGCTGCTTGATGAAACAAAAGAATCAAAACAGACATCATCCGTAAGTTTGACATACGAAGAGATCTCACTTGTATCAGAGCATCTTGATGAACTGCCTGGTGTAAATGTCATCAATGACTGGACAAGGAAATATCCATATGAAAAAACCCTCTATAATGTCCTTGGCGGTGTCACCACCCCAGAGCAAGGCATTATAAAAGAGCGTGAAGATTACTATATGGCAAGAGGTTACTCGCGAAATGACCGAGTAGGAAAAAGTTATTTAGAATATCAATATGAGGATTTTCTCAATCCAGAAAAAGCAACTGTTCAATATACACAGGTCGGCGGAAAACTGCTTGATGAAATCAAGCGGACAGAAGGACGAAGAGGACTTGACCTTGCACTCACATTTGATATGGAGCTGCAAAAGGAAGTCGACAAAATCGTTGAATCAGAGCTAAGATCCGCTAGTGCAAGAAACTATATGATGGACCGTGCCTTTGTTGTGATGATGGACCCTAACACAGGTGATGTTCTCGCGATGTCAGGGAAGAAAATGGACGGCAGGGACGTCACAGATTATGCGATCGGAACATTTACGACACAGTATGAAATGGGCTCTGTTGTCAAAGGAGCTACTGTCCTCTCTGGTTATCAAGATGGTATGTCACACAATCAATCCTATTTGGATACACCGCTGTATTTTGCGGGAAGTGGAGGAAAGCCTAAACAGTCTTACAAAGTTCTTGGATGGGTTAACGACCTTCAGGCACTCCAAAAAAGTTCCAACGTTTACATGTTCCAAGTGGCGATGAGAATGGCAGGGATCACCTATCAAAAAGATGGCCCGTTACGGGCAAGACCTGAACACTTACAAAAAATGAGAAACTACTATGCGCAATTCGGTCTTGGCGTGAAAACAGGCATCGACTTGCCGCAGGAATCAAGCGGAATGCAGACGCATCCTCAGACAGTCGGCGGACTCTTGCTTGATGAAGCGATTGGTCAGTATGACACGTATACACCACTTCAAGTCGCACAATACATGTCGACCATCGCAAATGGAGGTAACCGTATTCAGCCAAGAGTGGTGAAAAGTGTTCACTTTCCAACGAATAAGGAAGAAGTAGGTCCTGTTGTGAAGAAATATGAGCCGAAGGTGCTAAACACCATTAACAACTCGAAAGCAGATATCGACCGCGTCAAAATGGGACTAAAAATGGTCACATCAACAGGCGGGACTGCCGCTGGCCGGTTCGGTCAGCATGATGTCGCAGGGAAAACGGGTACAGCCCAAACCTTCTACTATGGTGCCAACCGGAGCTGGTGGGGGAATGCCACGTACAACTTAACCTTTGGAGGATATTATCCTTCTTCCAATCCGAAAGTGGCATTTAGTGTCGTCACACCGTATGTATCAGATAAAGATCCTGTCATTAAAACCATTCCAAGTAAAATTGTTGATAAGTACGTTGAATTACAAAAGAAATATGAAAAGCAATAAACAGCAGGGAGCACAGCAAGAGAAAGTGCTCCCTTTTTGCTGAAAATATGGACGTTTCACACGAGATTGGGAGGAAAATACGGTTTTTCTAGCGAATCCTTTTTATACATCAAACTAAGGACAGCCCTAAAAAAATTAAAGGAGGGTCGGACGACGATGGAACAAAAAATGAAAGATTCGAATCAGCTGTACTCGAATATTGATTTACATGCCGTTCTTTCTTCTAATGGCCGCTTTCTCTACATTTCTTCCAATTGTAAGCAGCTTTTGCTCTATGAACAAAAGGATTTACTAGGGTGTTTTTTGAAAGACTTTGTTCATACCGAAGATCAATTTCTCGTCGAAAGTTATTTCTATAATCAGCACATGCTAGAGATTTGCCACTTTAGACTGCTTAGAAGTGATCTTACAGCTGTATGGGTAGAAGCAAGCATTGATTTTGTTGCTTGTGATGGGTTAGACAACGATTTAAGTAGAGAAATGATCCTGAAAATGAGGGTAATGAATACAGAGCCTCAAAAAGCAGCATTTCAACCAACAGAAGTGTCAGAACAGTCGTTAGGCAGTCTACCGGCTTTCCAAGATGTCAGTGAAGCTGAAAATCTGATTGCCATGCTGCCAAATCCGTTATGTATTACGGCGCTTGGGAAAATTGTGTATGCCAACGATGCGATGCTGCAATTAATGGGTGTATGTACAAAAGATGAAATGATCGGCAAGTCTGCGTTTGATTTTATTGCCGAGGAGTACCATGACATTGTGAGAAGCCGAATCAAAAGACTGCAGCAAGGCCTTCCAGTCGGAATGATTGAACAAATATGGAAAAGGAAAGACGGGAGCATGATTCATATTGAAGTGAAGTCATCTCCGGCAATTTATCAAAATCAACGGGCAGAACTTTTACTATTAGTGGACATCTCTTCCCGTAAAAAATTTCAAACCGTTCTTCAAAAAAGTAGAGAGCGGTATCAGCTGCTTATCCAAAATTCTATTGATACCATTGCCGTCATCCACGATCATAAATGGGTATTTATGAATGAATCAGGTATTAAATTATTTGAAGCCGAACATTACGATAAATTAATCGGAAAAGATATCTTTCATCAAATCCATTCATGTGATCAACAAAAAGTCAAAAAGAGCTTATCACGTATAATCGAAAGAGCATCAGATTCTGAGATTGTGACGATGAGCTGCCATACGTTTAAACACCGGTTGATTTATACAGAAATGGTTTGTATCCCTACCACATTTTTTGGTGAAACAGCCGTTCAAATTATTTTAAGAGATATATCTGAACGAAAACAGACAGAAGAACTCATGCTGCGCTCTGAAAAATTATCAATCGCAGGTCAATTGGCAGCAGGTATTGCACACGAAATAAGGAATCCACTGACGGCGATTAAGGGCTTTTTACAGCTCATTAAACCAAAAACAAAAGACCGTGATCAATATTTTGAAATTGTCTTCTCTGAGCTGAGCCGGATTGAAATCATCTTAAGTGAGCTACTAATGCTTGCGAAGCCGCAGCAAACAGCATCCATGCAGACGCTTGATTTGAAAAAAATCATTAGCGAAGTCACCGCTCTGTTAGAGACACAGGCCAACTTAAATGGAATTTTGATGAACACAAGTGATATCGAGGAGGATCTTCTGATGAATGGGGATCAAAACCAGCTGAAGCAGGTGTTTATCAATTTAATCAAAAATGCCGTCGAATCCATGCCGGACGGAGGGAAGGTAGACATTACCGCCAAAGCCGAAAAAGAAGGGATACTTGTCACGATTAGAGATGAAGGAATTGGTATTCCTGAATCGGTCATGAAGCGGATCGGTGAACCTTTTTTAACAACAAAAGAAAAGGGAACAGGACTTGGGCTCATGGTGACATTTAATATTTTAGAAAATCACAACGGAACCATCCGGGTAGATAGCCACCCAGAGAAAGGGACTGTGTTTCACATCATGTTTCCCGCAAAATAAAAACAACGGCAAGAGAGCCGTTGTTTCATCCGTCTATTGATTGTATGGAACGCTTTTCAAGAACAAATTGTTCGAGACGGTCAAGTCCTTCTTTTAACGTTTCAAGTGAATATGCATAGGAAAGGCGCACATATCCTTCTCCGAGTGAAGAGAAAGCAGAACCAGGTACGACCGCAAGTCTTGTACTTTCTAACAACTCCATGCAAAAATCAAATGAACTCATCCCAAACGATTCAATGGAAGGGAAAATATAAAAAGCGCCGGAAGGCTTAATGACCGGAAGCCCCATAGAAATGAGTCGATCATATACATAGTCGAGTCTTTTCTTATATTGCTCTCTCATGATCAGTGCATCATCCACACCATTTGTCACTGCTTCAAGTGCCGCCTTTTGTGAGATAGCCGAGGCACAAGACACGTTATATTGATGTACTTTTAATACATGTTTAGCAATAGGAGCGGAAGCAAATAAAAAGCCGATTCTCCATCCGGTCATGCTATGAGATTTTGACAATCCATTGATGACAATCGTCTGTTCCTTTAAGAAAGAAGCAATGGAATGATGTGGACGATCAAATGTCAGCTCACTATAAATTTCATCAGATAGAATAAAAATATCCTTTCCTTCAAGAAGCTGTGCAATTTCTTTCAATTCTTCTTCTAATAGCGTGACCCCAGTTGGATTTGAAGGGTATGGAAGGACAACACACTTTGTCTTTTCCGTTAATGCATCTTCAATCAGCTTGGCGTTTAATTTAAAACCGGCATTTGTTGTGTCGATATGCACAGGCACCGCACCGCACATCCGAATGATCGGTTCATAGCCAGGGTACACAGGGCCGGGCAGGATGACCTCATCGCCTTCAGTCAAAATGGTTCGAAACGCAGCATCAATTGCTTGACTCGCACCTGTTGTCACAATGATTTCTGTCTCTGCATCATAATCAAGATGGACTTTCTTTTTGATGTACTGCTGGATCGCTTGTCTTAGCTCTAAAAATCCAGCATTATGAGTATACGAGGTGAAATTCTCGTCAATGGCTGTTTTGGCAGCTGTTTTGACATGATGCGGCGTATAAAAATCGGGCTGACCTATGGTCAATGAAACGACATCCTCATATGAAGATACGAGATTTGAAAATGTTCGAATGCCTGAAATTTCAATATCCTTTACTCTTGGATTCAGCAAATGCTCCATTTCTCATCACCTTAAAAATTTATGTTTTTATCCTATTTTACCATTCACTGCATAAATGTCACCTGCGGAAAGGCTTCGGATATCGTTATATGTAGTCTATTCTCCTATCCATCACAGCATGAGTGATATATGAAGAAAGAGCAACATTTATTATAGCGTAACCTGCTCGGAAAATACAGCTCTGCTTAAGATGATTAGAATAAGGCAAAACGGTATAAACTGAAAGAACGAGAGAATCGAGTCATGGGAATTGCTTTCACAGGCATACGATCTCCTGAAGGAGGACGATAATAGATGGATCAATCAGCAAAGACATCGAAAATAGCCTTTTTATCCGTCATGAGTAATACGTTTGTTGTGGTCCTTAAAATCATTGTAGGGGTGTTAACTGGATCTGTTGCGGTTTTATCAGAAGCCATTCACTCTTTTCTCGATTTAATGGCCTCTTTTATTGCATTTATCTCTGTTCGTATTTCAAGAAAGCCGGCAGATTCAAAACATCCTTATGGACATGGGAAAGTTGAGAATATTTCTGGAACGATTGAAACTTTGTTGATTTTTGTTGCTGGGATTTGGATCATTTATGAATGTGTTCATAAATTAATGCATCCAGAGCCTGTTAAACTGCCGGTACTTGGTATTGTGGTCATGCTGATCGGGGCACTTATCAATTTTGCTGTGTCGAGAGTTGTGAACAAAGAGGCAGAGCGAGTACATTCTGTTGCTATGAAATCGAATGCACTGCATCTTTTAACAGATGTGTTTACGTCACTAGGGGTTGCCATTAGTTTATTGCTTGTTGCATTAACGGACTGGTATTTCCTCGATCCGATTATTGGAATGGTGCTAGCGCTCTATATTATGCGTGAAGCGTTTAAACTCATGAAGGAAGCCTTCCCGCCGCTTGTCGACGCCCGGTTAACCCCGGAAGAAGAACAAGCGATAGAGGCCATCATTCAAACATTCAGCCAAGAATTCATTGAATATCATGACTTTCGAACAAGACGATCCGGTGCTGAAGAATATATTGACTTCCATTTGATTGTTCATGGAAAAACAACCATTGAAGATGTTCACCAATTATGTGATAGAATTGAAGAGAACATCCAGCAGGCGTTTCCGCATGCACAAATCTTTATTCATGTAGAACCTGAAAGTGAAAGAAGCACACAAACGTAAAAAGGCGATACCACCTCTTTGAAGGTTGTATCGCCTTTTTTTACGCTTCATCTATGAAATGAAATTAATATCCATAAGCAGTATCGTAATCTTCATACCAAGAGATATAAGCAGTATCTTCATTAGATAAACCATGTTTCATATCTAAAAAATCAGCTTCGCAAATATCTTCAATCACAGTCATTTCGTTGTTCTTTAATAGTACGACAGTTCCCATAATGAACACCTTTCTTTAAAAAATCCTTGACTATTGTACCATGTGAAACGTGATTGTCAACAGAAGAATCGAAATGAGAGGAAAATATCACAAAATGTTAAAAAATCAGGCGTTGAAAGAACTAGATGTGCCATAATTTTCGTGAATTTTCAGTATTTATTCACATAAATCATCATTGAAAAATGATCTAAAATTCATGTAAAAATGTAAAGCTCCATTGATCTTGCGATATTCATAAGATATAATAACGAATGATTATAAGAAATTTATAGAAAACATACATAATAAAGGAGAAATAGGATGGAAACAAACATGTCAGAAGCACCTATTCAAGAAGAAAAACATCCTGAACTAGCTGGAGTAGGTTATCGTTTTCTTGCTCATCTTTTAGACGGTGTCATTATTAGTGTACCATTTTCAATCATTGTATTTATTCTCGCAACACTCTTTTTTGTCTCAAGCCCTGAGGCGGCATTTTTAATGTATGATGATAGCTATTACTATTCTTCAACGGTGATCACGGATGAAGAATGGGCAGTCATTGTGGGCCTTCTCTTTTTCTATGGCGTAACGACCTTAATCGGTATCGCGGTGACTTGGCTTTATTATGCGATCATGGAATCATCAAAGTTGCAAGGAACTCTTGGCAAGATGGCTCTTGGCATCAAAGTGACAAAAGTAACGGGTGGAAAAATAACATTCGGGCGCGCGACAGGCCGCTTTTTTGCAAAAGGCTTTTTGTCTCCAATCTTATTCATTGGCTACATCATTGCGTTTTTCACAGAAAAAAAACAAGCACTTCACGACTTGATTGCAAGTACCATTGTCGTAAAGAAATAATGAAAAGAAGCACCTCTGCTAAATAGTACGGGGTGCTTTTTGTATAGATTGCTTGTATGGAAGAGGGAAACGTCACATAAAGTAGAATGATAGTGAAAATAAAGCAGAGAAGGGAGTCAATCTATTGAAAAGAGGGAAAATGACCGTTCAGAAAAAAGGGGCAAGCTTCGGGCTCTTTTTCACAGCACCTGTTTTGGCCTGGGCATTGTATGATTTTGCAAATACGATATTTTCATCGAATATGATCACCATTTTCTTCCCATTTTACTTGCAGGAGACGATAGGCGACAGTGCGAGGATGGATCAAATCGCCAGTACATTTATTTCTTATGCGAACGCACTTGCAAGCTTTTTCCTCGTCATTTTTACGCCTTTATATGGTGTGCTGATTGATCGTACAGGGAAAAAGAAGCGGTATATCACGGTGTTTACCCTGATTTGTATTGCCTGTACCTTTATGATGGGGATCTTTGCTGGGATTGATTTCTCAAGCGAATGGTTTGGTCTTCCTGTCTCCTTATTGGTGGTGGTTACCTTGTTCGTCATCGCCAAATTTTTCTATCACTCTAGTCTTGTTTTTTATGACACCATTTTGCCCGATCTTGGGACAAAGGATGAAATCCCCCTCATTTCTGGATTCGGTATTGCTGTCGGCTATTTAGGTACACTTGTCGGCCTTTCTGTTTATTTACTTGTAGGAAATGACCAGTTTCATGAAGCATTTATTCCGACAGCCCTTTTATTCTTTCTCTTTTTTCTGCCCTTTCTCTTTATTATAAAAGATCCTCAACCTCTCCCGCAGCAAGAGAAAAAGTCGTCTTTTTTCAGCGGGTATAAAGAGATTATTCGTACGTTTAAAGAGATGAAGCAGTACAAACCGGCCTTTATTTTTATGATCGCTTTCTTTTTTATGAATGATGCGTTGCAGACAGCGATTGCGATGATGGCTGTTTATGCAAAAATTATCATTGGTTTTACGGCAGGTCAATTTATTTTGCTTTATCTTGTGTCCACGATTTCAAGTATCATTGGCTCGTTTCTATTCGGATATGTCACAAAGGCCATCGGGGCAAAGCGCTCGATTACAGTCGTGTATGTCATTTTAATTGTGGCGCTCATTCTAGCTGTGACAGCGACAACTGAATGGGTCTTCTGGGTAGCAGGCAGTTTATTTGGAATTTCACTTGGCGCGAGCTGGGGATCATCACGAATCCTCATTATTGAGCTGACGCCTAAAGAAAAACGAGGACAATTTTTTGGGCTCTTTGCGTTTTCGGGAAAGGTGTCTTCAATCGTCGGTCCCATCATTTATGGCTCCGTCACACTGCTATTTGCAGCACATGGGAATCTCGCAAGCCGTCTTGCATTAGGGTCTTTGCTCATCCTTGCAGCCATAGGACTTGTGATTCATCAATTCGTGCGAGAGAAAGCGTAAAGAAACGTCAACTTTTTACCCATGCTGCCGATATAAAAAGTACAATCTTATATTGAAGAATAGAGGGATTTCCGTGGCTTTAAACAAACAAGAAATTTTACTTGACTCTGGTACTAATGAATTGGAAATTGTGAAGTTTGAAATTGGTTCAAATCAATTCGGCATTAACGTCATGAAAGTAAGAGAAATTATTCAGCCAGTTGAGGTGACAGTTGTACCGCACTCTCACCAAGATGTAGAAGGAATGATTAGTTTACGAGGCGAGATTTTACCAGTCATCAATCTATTTTCCTTTTTTAATGTCGAGTCAGATCAGTCAGAACAAGAGAAATACATTGTGACTGAATTCAACCAACGGAAATTTGTGTTCCATACAGGAACGGTATCACAAATTCACCGCGTCAGCTGGGAAGAGATTGAAAAACCAACTGCACTCAATCAAGGAATGGATCGTCATTTAACAGGGATCATCAAGCTTGACGAGAAAATGATTTTCCTTCCAGATTACGAAAAAATCATCTATGATATTGAATCCGCATCTGGTGTAGACACATATCATATGTTTGACGGTGAGAAAGACGAGAGAAGAACAGGGAAGAAGCTGTATGTTGTTGAAGATTCTCCGCTTCTTATGCGCTTATTAACAAATGAATTAACCGAGGCAGGCTATAAAAACATTGTGACCTTTGAAGATGGGAAACAAGCATATGACCATGTCATGGATCTTGTCAGTAAAGGCATTAGTGTGACAGAAGAAATTGATATGATTATTACGGATATAGAAATGCCAAAAATGGATGGACATCGATTAACAAAGCTGCTGAAGGACAATCCTTTAACACAGTCCATTCCAATTCTCATTTTCTCTTCATTAATTACGGACGATCTGCGTCATAAAGGGGAAACCATCGGTGCAGATGATCAAATTAGTAAACCAGAAATTCATCAGTTGATTGAAAAAGTAGATCATTTTATTATCTAAAGAAAAAACCACTCGCTTTGAGTGGTTTTTCAGCGTGTAGACAAACCCTCGCATTCTTTGTCAGTCCTGCGTGCTGGTGCTCACGAATGTCAAATTCGCTCCGCGCCAGTACTCGTCCTTCCTAGAGCTGCAAAGGTTTTCTATCACGCTGAAAAGAAGACAAAGAGCTAAAATAAACAACATTTTAGCCCTTTGTCCATAATCTGAAAAACCACTCGCTTTGAGTGGTTTTTCTGTTTAAAAATAACTTTCCCCGAGCCGTTTGAAGACGGGTTTTGTATAATGTGATTTTTGTTTTGTGGCGGCAGGTTTTTCTTTTAAACCGACATACGTTTGAAGTATTTGTTTCGCTCGATTTAATGACATATTCGCTTTTGGATTGCGATATGATTGATTTAAATTTCCTAAGTGTGGCAAAAATTCGAAGTCTTCTTTAGTTGGTGGCAGATGAAAATAATAATCTCCAATTTCAATCAGCACGTCGGACTGTTGTTGACTATATTTGGGATTGTTAGAGAAATGTAGGCCCACTTTTCTTCCTTTACCTTCTTGCAATAGTTTTTGCAGCGCACGTTTTTTCAAAAGATAAAGAAACTTGGGATTTGGTGCGGTTTTAGCATGGCGGTTAACAGTATAAATGGCTTTTGCGATGTTTTCTGCTGTAGGTTCTATGTCTTTAGTATGAGCATAATCGTCCATTTTTTCTCTCCTTTGTCTTTCGTCTTCCTGTGCTTAGTATAAATTATACGATTTTATTAGTAAATTGCAAATAGAGTTATTGTAAAAAGCAATAAGATTACATGGTTATTATTTAAAATAGCCAAAAATCATGATGTTGAAACCTTGCTGAAATTTGAAGAGGTCGACACATCTTTCTATCACTTTTATGATGAATGTCTCGCTGTTTTAGATGAAAAGCATACCATTATGTTAAATATTCAAGTGGTAGGAATTGGCTGAGCATTGGTAAAAGATGCAGTAGGGTGCATAAGTTAAAAGATCGTTTGTTTTCGATCATTAGAGGATTTAGTGAAATGTATACAAAGTGAACTATCATAACAAGATAACTACCTATTTGAATCAATGGGTAGTTTATCAATGTATAGATGGTTCATCGTGTAAAATCTACCATATGCAAGACAATCAAAGTCGAACATATGGCTTAAAAACATGGACTATTTCGTATGGCTAGAATAAGCACAGTAAAAACAGCCGTTAAAATCAGTTTCACTCGTCATTTTTTTGGCTTCATCCATGGCGCTTTCACTGTTCATGTGCAGACCAATCAATGTACGGCTTGCTGCATCACCTAAAAATGCGCAGTCTTCTGTATGTACAACATATTGTCCTTGATCATTTTTTGAATGAATAAAATAATAGCTTTTTAGCATACCCCTCACCTCCAACCTGACTATCCTACTATAAAACTTCCAATAATGTAAAGGTTTTTTATTAAAATTGTTGCAATTTTATGCACATTCCTTTTATTTTATAAAAAGGAAAATATATTATAAAATATGAAGATCAAAGTCAATGAGAACAGAAAGGATGGTTTAGATTGAAAGATATTTTAACGCCTTTATTGGTCGCTTTTGTGGTTGGAGGCATTGTGTACGTGATAGATGATCGGCCGATTCATCCTTTTCTTCTTTTTCTCATCTTATTTATTAGCATTTATACAGTCGATAGAATCGTTCATTTTGCTTCGAATCATTTCCATGAGCAGAAAAAATAATCGTCGTTTATGTTACACCCATGAAAAAAGGACTTTCTATAGAAGAAAGTCCTTTCAGCGTGTAGACAAACCCTCGCAATCTTTGTCAGTCCTGCGTGCTGGTGCTCACGAATGTGAAATTCGCTCCGCTCCATTACTCGCCCTTCCTAGACTGCAAAGGTTTTCTATCACGCTGAAAAGAAGAAAAAGGGCTAAAATAAACATTATTTTAGCCCTTTTTGCTTCATCTATTGTACTCCCTGCCCTTTTAATTCACGCTGTACATCTAAGTCGGCAGCTTCTCTGCTGAACTTTGGCAGTGTAATGAAGTAAAAAAGGAAAACGAGTAAAATAATAATACCCATTCCGTAATAAATGTAAGAAACATTGGTGATGAGCTTTGGAAATAACACGGCAATTAAACCTAGCGTCATTGATTGTGCAAACATGGTGAGCGGATCAACCCACCCTGATACGCGTCCCATCAGACGAGGGTGAACAATTCTTGGGAGCCAGCCTCCAATGACAATGTTGACTGGACCAATACATGTACCAATGACAAATGATGTGACATAAAATAACCATAATGTATGGGTAGAACCAAGGACAAAAATTAAAATACCTGCAACTAGAATTGGAATCGACATGAGATATTGCATCTTTACCTTTTTCGCAAGAATAGAGCCAAGTAAGCTTCCAACTAGAAGGCCGGCACCGATTGCGATCGTAAAAAAGGATGTATGCAGTTCAAAATGGTCCGGTGAAAGACCGTATTTCATTGTAAACATCGGAAGAACGGCAAATGCGCCATTCACAAGACCAAAAACAAAAAAGCCGAAAATTAAAGAAGCCAATAATTTATTTTTTAAAATATAGAGAATGCCTTCTTTAAAATCTTTTAGAGACGTCTTAACGGTCATGCCTTTCCAGCCTGCTTGTCCATTTGGCTGTCGTGCTTCAATTGGAATATTGCATGATCGAATGAGAATACCGGAAATAATAAAACTGACCAAATCAATGGTAATGGCACCGTGAAGTCCAATCGTTTTATACATAATGGCACCAATTCCAACACCAAATACCATAAATAAACTAAACAGCATTTGATTTAAACCAGCCGCTTTTGCATATTGATCTTTATTTAAAATGGCCTGAACGAGAGAGGCTTCAGCTGGATAGAAGAACTTCGTAATGGCACTTCGTATAAACAAGATCAAGAAAATAAGCGGCAGTGAATTAAAATAAATGACGATAAATAAAACGATTGTCAGCCCAGCTCGTATCCAATCACAATTCTCTGCGACTTTTTTACGATCAAAACGGTCTGCGACCACACCGACCATAAAAAAGACAAAGATTGTAGGCAGTGAATACATTAACTCTGCTAAAGTGGCGTAAGCGGGCTGATGACTAAAATGGTCGAGCAAATAAAAGGCAAACGCCATATTGCCTACTGTTGTCCCCATTTGCGAGGCAAGTGCTGCAAAAAAGAGACGAACAAAATTTCTGTTTTTAAAAATATCCATAAATACGCTCCTTAACCTGAAGATCCCACTTTCTATCATATAAAATTTTAACCATTCGTACAATTGATTTCTCCTACTGGCTAATGGTCACAGGTGTTCCATTTGGAACTATTGAAGCAAGTTCGATGACATTCTGATTGTACATGCGAATGCACCCTCTAGACACAGCTTTACCAATTGAAGACGGGTTATTCGTTCCATGGATGCCGTAATGAACTTTTGAAAGGCTCAGCCAATAGGCGCCAAAGGGACCTCCTGGGTTTGGCTGTCTGTTGACAATATAATAAGAACCTGTCGGTGTCATGTTTAATATTCTGCCAGTTGCGATCGGGTATGAGCGCAAGAGCTGTGATCCAGAAAACAGTACGAGACGTTTCGCTGAAATTGACACAGATATGCGGTAAGGGATCGTGTTAGGATCCGGTAACCCAGGGATGATGATGACTTCATTTTGTTCTGGCTCGCGGGTTTGAAGTGACGGATTTGCAGCCTTTAAAGCATCTGTCGTTGTTCGAAAATCAAGTGCTATAGAAGCAAGTGTTTCTCCACTTTTTACCGTGTATCGCAGCACGAAAGCACACTCCTTTTACTCAAATAAAAGAAGCCATGATCCCCGCCTCACATATACTATATGGACGGGATCAGGACCGATAAGGTTTCTCCTAACATTTGTCATGAGAATGATCTTTGTTTATACATATGCAGGAAAAGGTGATTTGGCTTCTCTTTACACGTGAGATGTTAAGGTGAAAAAAGTGATTTCAGGTTTGGCTAAAAACCGAAGCGGCAGTCTAGTTGTCCCAAGCCCGCGGTTGACATAGATACGGTGCTGATAGCTACCGTATAAGCCTTCGACATATGTACGCCCAAAAGGTGCTGTGAGAATCGGTCCATAGAAAGGAAGCTGTATTTGACCACCATGCGTATGCCCAGAAAGCTGCAAGTTAATAGGTGTTGTTTCAAGCTCTAGTGCCGCATCAGGCTCATGCACAAGCAATAACGTAAAGAGATCAGAAGAGACTTCTCGTTTGATGAAATGGTAATCAGGCATACTCATCATGAGATCATCCAGTGTAGCGATCTGTATGCGTCCGCCTTCTTTTTCTAAGTGAAACACTTCATTTTTACATAATGTAAAACCACAAGCTTTCATCGTTTCCTCATATAGATCAATGCCAAATGGTCCGTAGTCATGATTTCCGCATATGGCAAACTTTCCAAACGGAGCATCAAGCTTAGACAAAGAGGCTTTGGCTTTTTCATGTTCTTCAATCGATGATTCAAAATCAACAAGATCACCTGTAAACACAATGAGATCGGGAGATGCAGCGTTGATCTTTTGGACAACAGTCTCTAAATCTTTTGCCGAAAATGTATCACTTAAATGAACATCACTAAATTGCGCAATTTTAAACTGGTCAAAAGAAGCCGGTAGCTGAGCATCATGAATGGTGAGTGATACGGTGTCGATCATGCGCGGCTCAATGTACCGAGCATAGCCATAACCGGATGTGGTCGCCAAAAGTCCGAGAATACTCGCACCAGCTGCTCCTTTTAAAAATTGCCTACGGGAAAGTTGCTTCATATAAGACTCCTTTAAAAATAAAATTAAGTATAGCATGATTTTTGATGAATCTCCCATATGGTGTATGGAGGGGAAATCATGATATGATAGATGGATAATGAATGAATAGTCATTCAAAACACACAAAGGGGGAGAACAAATGACGAAGCAAACAGTGATTGTCACAGGGGGATCAAGCGGAATGGGAAAGGCGATGGCGACTCATTTGGCACTCGGGGGCTGGAATGTTTTGATTACTGGAAGAACAGAAGAGACCCTTGAAACAACGGCAAATGAAATCAAACAGCAAGGTGGTTCGATCGCTTATTTTCAAATGGACGTGCGACATCCAGAAGATGCTGATCAAATGGTGAAGTTTGCAGTAGATACATTTGGTGATGTGGATGCACTCATCAATAACGCAGCAGGCAACTTTTTAGTTCCAGCAGAAAAACTGTCTCCTAACGGCTGGAAAGCGGTCATTGATATTGTGCTAAATGGCACCTTTTTTTGCAGCCATGCAGTGGGCAACTATTGGATTCGTCAAAAGAAAAGCGGAAGTATGATCAACATGGTCGCCACATATGCATGGGGGGCTGGTGTTGGTGTAGCGCATTCAGCAGCCGCAAAAGCAGGCGTACTATCACTTACCCGAACGCTTGCAGTCGAATGGGGAAAGCAATATCGCATTCGCGTAAATGCCATTGCGCCGGGGCCCATTGAAAGAACAGGTGGTGCTGATAAACTGTGGGAATCTGAAGAGGCTGCCCAAAGAACATTAGATAGTGTTCCGCTCGGTAGACTTGGTACACCAGAAGAAATTGCAGAACTTGCGAGTTTCTTATTATCTGAGCATGCATCTTATATTAATGGAGATTGTATCACGATGGATGGGGGGCAATGGCTCAACCAATCACCATTTTGAATGACCGTGTAAGACCTGCTTTTGATATGGTATAATCACACAAAGAGAGAAGCAGGTGATGAAAATGGTCGATCCATTGGATATTTTAACGAATATTGAAGATGTTTTCCCGCACTATCAAGCGATCTTCAGTGCGGAGGAACAAAAAGTGATAGGCTATGAGATTCTTGGAAGAATGAAGCTTGAGTCGGGAACAGTTAGTCTAGGCTCCTTCTTTACGGATTCATCTATTCCTGACGAATATAAATTGGAAGTAGATCACAAAGTATTAAGTCAAGCGCTTGATCTCTTCACAACCGCAGATGAAGATTTGCTCATCTTTATTAATCATGATGCGAATGTCCTCATGCTTGATCATGGCGAAAGTTTTTTAGAACTTTTAAAAGAATATGAAGCAAAGGGTATTCAGCTTAGCCGGTTTGTCATTGAAATTACTGAACATACGTTTAGCGGCGACATTGAACAGCTTTACCATACGTTAACGTATTATCGTACATATGGGATCAAAATCGCCGTATCTAATATAGGAAAAGAAAGCAGCAATCTTGACCGGATTGCTCTGCTTTCACCTGATCTATTAAAAATAGATCTACAGGCTTTAAGAGCTTCGTCTCCATCTCCTTCCTATGAATATGTGTTATACAGCATTTCACTTCTTGCAAGAAAAATAGGAGCGGCTTTAATCTATGAAGATATTGAAGCGAATTTTCAGCTGCAATATGCATGGAGAAATGGCGGAAGATATTTTCAAGGCTTCTACCTTCACGAGCCTGCGGCACAATTAATTGACCGGAACAAACGAAAAGAGCGGCTTAAAGAAGAATTTCAGCAATTCATTGCCCATGAGAAAAAGAAACTCCAAGCTGTCTATGAACATTCTGAAACCTTTTATAAGCGAATACATCAAGCCGTCAGTACGTTAAAAAAATCATGCAGCACAAATGATGAACTTATACAAAAACTGGCACATGAACTAACCGATTGCAGCTTTCGCATTTATATGTGTAATGAAGAAGGGTTTCAAATCACTGGGAATGTGTTTAAGAAAGAGAAAGAATGGCTGTTTCAGCCAGAGTATATAGAGAAAAACTGGAGCTGGCGCCCTTATTTTCTAGCGAATATTCTTCAAATGAGAATTAGCGGAAAAGGATTTTTCAGCGATATCTACAGTGATTTAGAAACTGGAGAACGAATACGTACGTTTTCTTATCCGTTAGAGGGAGACGTGTATTTGTTTGTAGATCTTCCGTATGCTTATCTATATGAGCAGGAAGGATTAATTTAAAAGCAGCCGACATGGCTGTTTTTTTATTAGAAAAAAGATAGAAAAAATGGTTGACAATGAAACTGATAATCATTATCATTTAGTTATAGAGAGAAGCTACTCTCTGTTCCCCAACCCCTCTATCAGATCAAGATCCAAAAAACTTGGCGCTACCCCCGCCAAGTTTTTTTTGTGCGCCAATCATTCCCTTCATGCATAGGACATCCCAATTCATCCATACACCTTAAATGATGATAGTTAGACAGTAGGAGGGAAAAGTCATGATCAAACGTGACAAACGGCTGCTGATTGATTTACCAATGCCAGATCACCCAGATGCAAATGGTGCAGCGGCTGTGCAAGAATTACTCGGCGGAAAATTTGGTGAAATGTCCACATTAAACAACTACATGTTTCAATCGTTTAACTTTAGAGGGAAACGAAAGCTCAAACCATTTTATGATCTTGTATCAAGTATTACAGCTGAAGAATTCGGTCATGTAGAGCTTGTGACAACTGCAGTCAATCTCATGATTACGGGAACCACCCATGGGGGCGATCCAGATACGACCCCGATGAAAGCGGCTGTTGATAAACGAAATACGCAGCATTTTATCCAAACGGCACAAACAGGCTATCCGTTTGACTCCATGGCAAAGCCGTGGACAGGTGAGAATGTGTTCTCAAGTGGTAATCTGATTCTGGATCTTCTTCATAACTTCTTCCTAGAGTGCGGAGCTCGTACGCATAAAATGCGCGTATATGAAATGACGGATCACCCTACGGCAAGAGAAATGATCGGTTATTTACTTGTCAGAGGCGGCGTACATGTTGTGGCGTATGCAAAAGCCCTTGAGGTAGCGACAGGAGTAGATGTTGGGAAGATGCTGCCGATTCCAAATCTCGACAATAAATACTTTGATTCTGCAAGAAAGTTTGAAGATCAAAATGTTCATACAAAGCTGTATACATTTAGTGACACGGATTATAAGGATATCAATCAAATTTGGAAAGGAAACCATCCAATTGATGGAAAGCCGCTGACAGTTATTGAGGGCACACCAAAAGGTGCACCCGTGCCAGATTATAGAGATTTGCCGGAAGAGTTTGCTCCAGGTATTTCAAAAGAAGATTTTGACGAAATTGCGAAACGCTTGATGAGATCGGCCGGTTTATAAAAAACAAGATGCATGAGATAAGAAAAAAGACTCAAAATAAAAAAACAGATTCTTTTTCTTTTTTTGAATTCAAGAGGAAAAATATCATCTGAGAACACTTTATGGTATGATGCTTTGTAGGACTTGTGTATAATCAATACGGGTTCATCTTGAGTTGTTTTTTTGAAAGGAGTCTTTTTTTAGAATGTCACAATTAATGGGTATCATTACAAGGCTGCAAAGTCTTCAAGAGACAGCAGAAGCTGCAAACGAGCCGGCACAGCGTTATTTCGAAGTGAACGGTGAGAAAATCTGTAGTGTTAAGTATTTCGAAAAGAATCAAACGTTTGAATTGACTGTTTTTCAACAAGGGGATAAGCCAAACACTTTCCCATTTGACAACATTGATATGATTTCGATTGAGATTTTTGAGCTTCTACAATCCTAAGCTGAATCGTATGAAATGTTTTTTCTAAGAATTCCTTCGTTGATTGCGGAAGCATACACTTCATAAGTGATGAACAAATGGAAGATGATCATTCAGTGCAATATTCGGATAAGAGACCATTGAAAAGGAGTTCCTTTCTGTGAGTGATTCTTTTTTCTTTAATCTTTCTGAAGAGCATTTAGCGTTTTCTGATGTTGTCATGAGAATGAAAGACTTTATTCAAAAAGACCCGAGATCTGTTTATGTACTATCAATTGGTACGGACTCTCAGGTCAATCAGAATGTCACAACATTTATGACTGCAATTCATCTTCACCGGATCGGCAAAGGAGCTTGGGGCTGTCTCACGCAGCAAGTGTTGAATCGGCCTGTACAAAGTCTTAGAGAAAAAATTTCATTAGAGACAGCGTTTAGCCAAAAGGTATGTGCAGACATCCTTGAGGGACCTTTAACAGAACTGATGGATTTGCTTCTTCCGTTTGCTGAGGAAGGGGCAGACCTTCGTTTTGAAGTCCATCTAGATATTGGCAAAAAAGGAAGTACAAAAGAGCTGATCCAGGAAATGACCGGAATGATCACAGCCATGGGAATTGAAGCAAAAATAAAACCCGACTCATACGCAGCATTTTGCTACGCCAATCGATACACAAAATAAATTCCGTCATTTTTCTCCAAACGTTGTCGAAACGTGCGGTTGACGATTCGATTCTAGTTCCTTATTCTAGCTGTATAGAGAGGAAGCAGACATTCAAACGCCTGCTAATCAATATAAAAGCATATATGAAACAGGGGGCCTGATGTTGAATGAGCGTCATCGAAAATCGTTTTAATGAAGAAGAGAAAAAGCTATTATTAAACGTATTACTGAATCAGGAATATGCTGTCGAATTACTAAGCAGTGAGATCAATGATATAGAATGTGGAACAAAAAATGTCGACGACAATACGTATAAGAAATTGATCACATTGTATGACAGAGTAAGGTTTGAGAATTAATATCGATTGAACATTCTATTAGATACTCTACGCTGAGTATCTTTTTTATGCAGAAAAAAATCTTTCGACAAAATTCGTTTTAGTTTATGCTTAATGTTAAAGGGGAATGTATGATTGATGATTGAGAGAAAAGGGGTCGAAGAAACATGATAGAGATAGAACCGGCTCAATTACTTGAGTCAACAGTAGCTGAGCATATGATTGATGCAGATAAAGTGGCACACGTTCAAATTGGAAATAATCTTGAGCACGCCCTATTGGTCCTGACAAAAACAGGATATACAGCCATACCTGTTCTGGATGCTTCTTATCACCTTCATGGATTAATTGGAACTAATATGATCATGGATAAAATCTTTGGCTTAGAACGAATTGAATTTGAAAAGCTCGACCAATTGAAGGTAGAAGAGGTCATGCTATCAGATATTCCAAGACTGAAAACGACCGATCCTGTTTTAAAAGGCGTTCACGCTGTGACGAATAATGGATTTGTTTGTGTGGAAAATGAAGAGCAAGTATTCGAAGGGATTTTCACTCGGCGTGTTGTATTAAAGCGCTTAAATGAGGTCATTCATTCCGCAAAAAAATGAGCTGCAGCCCAGCTTATTTTTTTTGCCTTCATAAGCTATTATTTATATAATGACTATATAAAATAAGAAAAACTTATCAAGAGAAGGAGGGCGCCCATGCAGCTTCAAGAGTTACATATGCTTGTTGTACTTAGTGAGGAATTGAATATGAGAAAGGCTTCAGAGCGGCTCTTTGTCTCTCAGCCTGCCTTATCTCAAAGGCTGCAAACGATTGAAAAAGAGTGGGGAACCAAAATCTTTTTTCGTTCACAAAAAGGCTTGACAGTGACTTCAGCAGGTGAACAGATTATTCAATTTGCCAAAGAGGTTACGACTGAGCAGGATCGAGTGCGAGAGAGAATTGATGAGCTTGAAGGAGACATACACGGTACACTCAAGCTTGCAGTTGCGTCCATTATTGGTCAGCACTGGCTGCCAAAGGTGCTGAAGCGGTATGTCGAGAAATACCCAAATGCCAAGGTATCTCTTGTGACCGGCTGGAGCAGTGAGATGCTTAAAAGTCTGTATGAAGACCATGTCCACATTGGCATCATTCGCGGGAATCCTGATTGGAAGGGCACAAAGGAATACTTAATGACCGATCATTTATATTTAGTCGATTCTGTCATCAAGGACGTGGATGAGTTAATTGAGACAGAACGCCCGTTTATTCAATTTAAAAGTGATAGCACCTATTATCAAGAAATTCAGCACTGGTGGCATCAAAAGTTTAAAGTGTCGCCAAAACAGACGATTCTTGTGGACCAGATTGAGACATGTAAACAAATGGCCTATCACGGTATCGGCTACGCCATTTTGCCTTCGGTCACCCTATATGATCATGAGAAAAGCGTACACAAAACCCCGCTCGTAGACGCAAATGGAGAGCAAATCGGACGTGACACGTGGCTGTTAGGATATGAAGCCTCTTTTCAGTTAAAACAAGTTCAAGCATTTGTTGGTGTGGTGAAAGAAATGCTTGAAAGTGAGGCAGTGTAAGTACTTCTGGAAGAGGAGGTGCTTTTTAGGATAAGTGGTTTGATAGGTTTCTAATAGATTTATCTACTGAAAAAGCAGAAAGCTGGAAGAAATGATGAGAAATCAACAAAAAAAGAAGATGGATATACCGAAGTGGGGAACTTATTTACGCGAGAGATGGCGTGGACGTTTTGCAAGTCATCTTTCTTTAGAAGAACAAAAAGAGATTGGGATGGATGGCTTCCTATGGCACTTATGTAGCTGGGGAAAAGTTGAATGCCTTGAAAAAGAGGCAGCGATTAACGCCTTTCATCAGCAATCAAAGCATACATGTACTCTTTTTTATCAATTTGCTCAAGAAGCGTATCTGTTTGAAAACGCCGCTGACCTGTCAGTAAAGGAATTGCCGTATACAGACGGACACATGGACTATAGTGATCTGTATGTCATGGATTGGGAAGAAAATTGGACATTTGTGATGACGCACGAAACCGATTGCGGTCCATATTTTATTCAGAAATAAAAAAAGAGTAAATCACAAAGAGATAGAGTGATGATCAGTTAAAGCCGCCTTCCAATTGGAATGAGCGGTTTTTTGATGTACGCCATGTGTATTTTGAACAGCACCTTTTCATAAAACATTTGACAATGAAAATCATTATCATTTAAAGTGTACATATAATAATTGAAAATGATTATCATTTAGATGAGGTGACCAATAGATGAAAGCACTAATTGCATTTGCGAGTATGTCTGGCAATACGGAAGATATGGCAGCGATCTTAAAACAAACGCTTGAAGGAAAAGGGATAGAGACAGAGATGATGGAATTTGACGACACAAGTGCAGAAGATCTTTCTTCATACGATTATGTCATGATCGGCTCTTATACATGGGGTGACGGTGATTTACCTTATGAAGCTGAAGATTTTTATGAAGAGGTCTCATCCCTTGAACTTTCTCACATCAAAGCGGCGGTATTTGGATCAGGCGATTACAGTTATCCGAAGTTTTGCGAGGCTGTTCATACCTTTCATGACATGCTGAAATCGACAGGTGCATCCGTATTTCCTGAAACATTGAAAATGGAACTTGCGCCAGATACAGATGAAGATGTGGCGTGCTGTGAGGAGTTTGCAACGAGCTTTTTAACGTGGGCATCATTGTCTGAGAAAAGAGTTGAAAATCATGTTTCATAAAGGTGCGACAGCTGTTGCTGCGTCTAAAAGTGGCGGCTACTTTGTTGCTGTCAAACGAGAAGGTATTTTTCATTACAGTGTGGAGGGCGGATGGCAGCAGCTTTTTAAGCTTAAGCATAAAATCCACGCTATCAGTTATATTGGTCCGTATTTGTTCGGTGTTGGTGAAAATGGAACTGTCATACGATCAGGAGATGAGGGCCACACATGGGCGCTATCATCTTTTCCGACAAATGCAGTTGTTTGGTCTATTACAGGACGCAAAGATGGGTTTGTATGCGCACATGGAAAGCATAGTATTTATGTGTCAACCGATTTCGGAATTTCCTGGGAAATTATGAAGCCATTTGCTCATGTAAATCAGCCCCCTGTGATTCGCTCATTATGTGTAGCCGGTGATTATCTTTATATTGGAACACAGATTCATGAGGTGCATGGAGGAATATGGGTGTATGACTTGCAAAGTGAACAGATTTTTCTCCTAAACAGAGAAGAGCACCGAATGACTGCTTCTATGTTGCTTTGCGGGGAACACCTCCTTGTCTGTGCGATGGGCTCTAAAAAAGGGAAAAGAGGATCTGTTCAAATTTTAGACTTACATACAAATATGCTGCATGATATTCAATCACAAGCTTTTGCGCGAGAGGAATCATTTTTGGATGTGTCAGAGGATAACGGCATTGTGTACGTGACCACCTCACAGGACGAGCATGGATTTTCTAAGGTGTATCAGCTTGATATAGAGCAAAAAGAGCTCAAGTGGTTTGATACGATCAAAGGGCATGGTTTTCGTGTCGCCAATCAAAAGGAGAATTTTTTCTGTGCGGGTTTATATGAAAGTAAGTTTGTCAGGCCTTATGAGGAACCTGCACTGATTCATTAATAAGGAGGAAGAAAAAGTGACGAAAAAAGTTTTATTGGTGTATGCCACAATGTCAGGAAATACAGAAGCAATGGCTGATTTAATCGAAAAAGGGTTAAAGGAAGCTGGGGCTAGCGTGGACCGGCATGAAGCGATGGATATTGATGCTGAACTTCTTCATGATTACTCGCACATTCTGTTAGGTGCATATACTTGGGGAGATGGTGATCTTCCAGATGATTTTATTGATCTATATGAGGAAATGGAAGAGCTTGATTTGACGGGTAAAGCATTTGCTGTATTCGGTTCTGGAGATACATCTTATGAACATTTTTGTGGAGCTGTGGATTTAATTGAAGAAAAAGTGAAGGAGCTGGGCGGTGATATCGTCCTGCCATCCATCAAAATTGAGCTGAATCCAGAAGGAAACGAGGAAGAGGAATTGATTTCTTTTGGTAGACAATTTGTTCATCTTCACCAGCAAGAAGCGGGATAAAGAGGCCCGCTTGTTTTATTTGCCAAGGCGCAGACGATTCTTTCACTTGTCATTAAAACTCTCCTTTGGTACAGTAATGAAGTATAAATTAAGAGGAGGACATACATACATGAAACAAATGGACGCTAATGAAATTATTTCATTTATTCAAAATAGTACAAAATCAACACCTGTGAAAGTCTACATTAAAGGGGACTTAGAAGGTATTGAATTTGGTGAACATGCAAAAACATTTATCACAGGTAACACTGGTGTTGTCTTCGGTGAGTGGAGCGAAATTCAAGAAGCTCTAGCATCAAACAAAGACAAAATTGAAGATGTTGTCGTGGAAAATGACCGTCGTAACTCTGCGATTCCTATGTTGGATTTGAAAAACATCAAAGCACGTATTGAGCCAGGTGCAATCATTCGTGATCAAGTGGAAATTGGCGATAATGCAGTCATCATGATGGGTGCTTCTATTAATATCGGTTCAGTCATCGGTGAAGGTACGATGATTGATATGAACGTTGTTCTTGGCGGCCGTGCGACAGTAGGTAAGAACTGTCATATCGGTGCGGGATCTGTTCTTGCAGGTGTCATTGAGCCGCCTTCTGCTAAGCCAGTTGTAGTAGAAGATGATGTTGTCATTGGTGCAAACGCTGTTGTTTTAGAAGGTGTGACAATTGGAAAAGGTGCAGTTGTAGCAGCTGGAGCGATCGTTGTGAACGATGTCGAGCCTTACACGGTTGTAGCAGGTACACCTGCAAAGAAAATCAAAGACATTGATGAAAAAACAAAAGGTAAAACTGAAATCAAACAAGAACTGCGTCAGCTTTAATTGACACAATTCGCAGCTGAAGACATAGACGTGGATGATATATCCACGTCTTATTCGTATAGAGGAAAGGAAGCGAGTTCACTTGTTAAATCGTGAGCAATTAATATCCATTCGAAGAGATTTGCACCAAATTCCTGAGCTTGGTTTTAAGGAATTTAAAACACAAGCTTACCTCATCAAGCATCTCGAATCGTACCCAACAGATCGAATCGAGATGGAAACATGGCGGACTGGACTTTTTGTGAAAGTAAAAGGGACAAATCCTACGCGCGTCTTTGCGTATCGTGCAGATATGGACGGATTATCTATCCCTGAAGAAACGGGCTATCCATTTCAATCGGTACATGAAGGCCACATGCATGCATGTGGACATGATCTTCATATGACCATTGCTCTTGGTATCATTGATCATTTCGTGCATCAGCCAATCAAAGAAGATCTGCTATTTATTTTCCAACCGGCAGAAGAAGGGCCAGGCGGAGCTGAACCAATGCTTACAAGTGATGTTCTAAAAAAGTGGACGCCAGACTTTATTACAGCGCTGCATATTGCACCTGAATATCCAGTCGGCACGATTGCAACAAAGCCGGGCCTATTATTTGCTAATACGAGTGAGCTTGTGATCGATCTTGAAGGAAAAGGCGGGCATGCCGCATACCCTCATTTAGCAAATGATATGGTGGTGGCTGCAAGTGCACTAGTAGGGCAGCTGCAATCGGTGATTTCACGAAATGTGGACCCTCTTGATAGTGCCGTTATTACAGTTGGCACGATTACAGGTGGCACTGCTCAAAATATCATTGCGCAGCACGCAAAGCTTGATGGAACCATTCGCACGCTCTCGCCAGAGTCTATGGAAAAGGTGAGAAAACGAATTGAAGCACTGGCAAAGGGAATTGAAATTGGCTACGAATGCAAGGCGACAGTTCGATACCCTTCATCTTATTACGAAGTGGACAATTCAAAGGATTTGACAGAGGAATTTATGTCATATGTAGCCGAAGAAGGTCTTGCGAATGTCATTGAATGCAGAGAAGCGATGACAGGAGAAGATTTCGGCTACATGCTGAAAAAATACCCTGGGTTCATGTTTTGGCTAGGGGTAGATTCAGAATATGGTCTGCACCATGCAAAACTCACGCCTGACGAAAATGCGATTGAAACAGCTGTGAACGTCATGACGGCTTATTTTAAAAAGCAAGCAGGTGAATGAATAATCAAATGGTCTCCTGTACACCTTATGAACAGGAGGTGTTCTTGATTATGACAAGAATTGGTGTAGAACCATCTTTATCCGATGTAGAAGAGCTTTTGAAGCAAAAAGGGTATGATGTCGTACGTATTCAAAATGAACAGCAAATGGATCAGTGTGACTGCTATGTGGTCACAGGACTAGATTCAAATGTTCTTGGCATTTCAGACACAACGACAAAGGCATCTGTCATTACAGCGTCAGGTATGACGGCTGATGAAATTTGTCAAGAAGTAGAACAGCGTGTTCAATAAAACTAACAAAAAAGAACCAGGATATTATGATCCTGGTTCTTTTTGCTCTTTGGCTAGATCGAGTGCTTCTTTCATTTTTTTGCGTAGAATTCGTTCGACACGCCACTGCTCCATCGTTTCAGTTTTTGCAATGATGCGAAGGACGAGGGATGAGGAGCCAAATGATTCCACTCCAACGACTTGAGGACCTTCGATGATTTGCGACATGCTCTCACGAACTTCATCACAGGCTGCTTGCAAAGTGGTGATCATCTGATCCACACTTTCATCTGGGGATAATTCGATATCAACGAGTGCCTGCATCGTCCCTCGTGAATGATTGCTTACATTCAGTATACTTCGGTTCGGAATGAAATGAAGAGTGCCATCAAAGCTTCTAAGCTGTGTTGTTCTCAGTCCAATTTGTTCAACGATCCCATCGAAACCAGCAACCGTTATATACTCGCCGACATCAAATTGTTTTTCGAGCAGTATGAAGAAGCCTGTCACAATATCACTCACTAATCCCTGAGCGCCAAATCCAATGGCAAGTCCTACAACACCTGCGCCAGCCAGCAAGGCGGTTGGGTTATAATGAAATAAGTCGAGGATCATCACAACTAGAATAAAAATCAGCAAGTAGGCGAAAATATTTAAGGTAAGACTTTGCAGCGTCTGAGCTCGTGATAAAGAGACATCATGCTTTTCAGAGAATGCTGAATAGGCACGCTTAATCATCTTATTTCCAATCGCTCTGATGATAAAATAAATCACAAAAATAGCAATGAGTTTTAGCAAAATCATACTGATATTCATGATGATGGAAACCCAATCTACTTGTTCAAGTGCTTTCATGATCTTCAAAACCTTTCTATGTATGTGCGAAATGAGAAGCTAATCATTTGTTCCCTTATGCAAGTCATGTTAAACTTTTAATAGTTGGAGCGAGAGATTGTGACAAATCGTTAATTAAATTTATTATTAATTAATATTGACTAAAAATCGCTTAAGTATTATAATTATATTTGTGAAGTTATTAACTAAATGAGAATTCAACCTGTTGATTCTCATTTTATATACAGCTAAGAAGCCTGTATAAAGATATTATTTTTGGAGGGATTTACATATGGCAGAGCGTTTTGTAGGAAAACAAGCTCCACGTTTTGAAATGGAAGCAGTACTTGCTAATAAGGAATTTGGTAAAGTGAGTTTAGAGGAAAACATCAAGAATGACAAATGGACAGTTCTTTTCTTCTATCCAATGGATTTCACTTTTGTTTGTCCAACTGAAATTACAGCAATGAGCGATCGTTATGATGAGTTTGAAGATTTAGATGCAGAAATCATCGGTGTATCTACTGATACAATCCATACACATCTTGCTTGGATCAACACAGATCGTAAAGACAATGGTCTTGGAGAATTAAAATACCCACTAGCTGCTGACACAAACCACACAGTATCTAGAGAATACGGTGTTTTAATTGAAGAAGAAGGAATTGCACTTCGTGGTCTATTCATCATTAACCCAGAAGGCGAACTTCAATATCAAACAGTATTCCACAACAATATCGGTCGTGATGTAGATGAGACACTACGTGTTCTTCAAGCATTACAAACTGGTGGACTTTGCCCAGCTAACTGGAAACCTGGTCAAAAAACACTTTAATTGATAGTTGAAGAAACAGTCTAACGGGTGTTAGACCTTCAGATTGTTGACAAAGGGCTAAAATGAACTTGATTTTAGCCCTTTGTCTTCTTTTCAGCGTGATAGAAAACCTTTGAAGTCTAGGAAGAACGAGTACTGGCGCGAAGCGAATGTGACATTCGTGAGTACCAGCACGCAGGACCGAAAAAGAATGCGAGGGTTTGTCTACATGCTGGGGTCTAACTGATGTTAGACTTTTTTGTTTCGAGACATACAATGGATGGAGGCGCTTCAAAATGAAATTACGTCAACCAATGCCGGAACTAACTGGTGCAAAAGAATGGTTAAATGGAGAAGTAACAAGAGAAGAATTAATTGGTGATAAACCAACATTGATCCACTTCTGGTCAGTTAGCTGTCACCTTTGTAAAGAGGCGATGCCGCAAGTGAACCAATTCCGTGATGAATACAAAGATCAACTAAACGTGATCGCAGTTCACATGCCACGTTCAGAGGATGACCTTGATCTAGAAAAAATCAAAGAGGTTGCAAATGAGCATGAAATCACACAGCCAATCTTTGTAGACAGCGACCATAAATTAACAGAAGCATTTGAGAACGAATATGTACCAGCTTACTATGTATTCGATAAAACAGGTGCTTTACGCCACTTCCAAGCTGGCGGAAGCGGTATGAAAATGCTTGAAAAACGTGTCAATCGAGTTCTTTCTGAGTCTGAAAAGGCTGCAGAATAGGCTTTCCCCCCATGAATGGGGGTTTTTTCATGGGGAAAAATAGGAGACATATTGCACTGGATGAATATGATTGTAGGTGGAATGCCTAAGAAAAGAGAAAATGAGGGATTTCATTAAAAAAATTTCCTAAAATAAAAAGGTATTATGACCTATTTACATTTTTATTTTGAAATGAAAATGTAAAGATTTTAACTTTTTACTATTCAGAACGTTTTTGCACAAAAGAAATTTCAGTTTGGTAAATAACTATATAAATCAAGTAGTATAAGCGTTTATTCAAAATTTTTACAATATTTTAAAGGTGGTCAAAAGCCTATAGTGGCAATGAAATGGGTGCCGATTTTTCTTCTTTGGCAAAATTTTAGTTGGAAATACCTATCTGATAGCAAACTGTAAAATGATAAAAAAATAGTTGATAAAATTAGTTTTCTAATCTAATATTTACTATAGAATATTTTTTATATGATGAGGGGGAAATCCATTGTTTAATGAGAGGGAAGCGTTACGTTTACGATTGGAACAATTAAATGAAGCAGAAGTAAAGGTCATCCGTGAATATCAAATTGAACGAGATGCGATTTACGCAAAACTAAGAGAATTAGACCGTCAAGGTACAGGTCTCGTCACAGATACAAAAAAAGAAGTACGTACAGAGAGAAAAACAGATTCACTGCCTGTATTAGCTGAGCTGGCTGCACAAGAAATGAGAAGCTACAATCAGCCTGCGCAAACGCAGTCAAACGTTACATCATCTTTAGGAACAGGTCAGCTAAATGGTGCACCTGTAGGTATTCCTGAAGGATCTACAAGACGCAGAAGAGGCACAGCTAGACCTGGATCAAAGGCAGCTAAGCTTCGTGAAGCTGCAATCAAAACATTAAAGCGTCATAATGCGGCGATTAAAAGCTCTGAACTTCAAAAAGAGATTGAAAAAGAGAGTGGTCTTGAAATTCCAAATATGACAACGTTTATGCAAAGCTTAATTAAAATGTACCCAGAAGTGAAGAAACCTTATCGCGGACAGTATATTTTAGAAGGCGACATTCAAACAGAAGACGAATAAATAAAAAAGAAACTGCTGGGCGTAAATGCCAGCAGTTTTTTCTTGCGTACGTGATGAATGAATCACTTTTTTTGATCAACTGTATAGACAATCTTTCGTTCTTTGGGCATGTTGTCGCGCTGTTTTTTAAATCCATCGATCTTCACTGTCATGACCTCTCCACTCCGCTGCACCGCATCAACTTTTGCCTGGAGCGTTTCTACTTGTTCGTTTAGTTTCTTCAAAATCGGTCCTATTTCTTCGGTTGTTTGTAAAATAGGGTCTTGTGAGAACGGCTCGGCATTTGTTTGGGCTGACTGGTCGATATCAGCAAAATGAGAAGCGATCCATTCCTCGCTTTCGGCCAACTGTTTTTGGTAGCTCGTGAGCGTTTCATAAAAAATGGCTTCTTTTGCTTTTTCGATTTGCAGTAATTTTTCTTGTGTTTCATAAAAACGCTCCTGTAGATGCCGGACGCCTTCTTGTAATAAATGAAGCTCTGCGTTTTTATCGCCTAGAGTTTGCTGCAGTTTTTCAATCACAGCGGATAAAGTATTTCCTTTTTTCTCCTCTTTTGCAAGCTGTTTATCTTGGTCTAGTAATCGCTCCTGTAGTTGCTGAGACATTTCCTTATATTTTACAACCTTCAAATGCAATCGGTGCTTTTCCTCTGTTTCTTTTCGTCTATGATAGGTTTCCTTTTGCAGCATTTCATGAAGAAGGACGATTTTATGTAATAATTCCGATTTGCTATAAGAGAGATCTTGTATTTTAGATGATGCTTCGTCTTGGTCAATGGTCATTTCATCCAATTGTTGTTTTAATTGAGTGAAATCCTTTTTCATCTCATGATATTCTTGAGATAGCTTCTTGTTTTTAGCATAGGTATACGTGGACTGTAAATCTGAAATTATCTGTTGATATTTGGCCGTTTCAGCTTTTAAAAATAGATTTTCTTGAGACAGATCATGGAATAGGGGAGAAGCATGGCGCCGGTTCATAGGTAGACCCTCCTTATTCATGTTATCAATAAAGTATGCGAAATGAGTGCGATTAGAACAACCATATCAAAGGGGATGAGATGATGAGAATAGTGAATGTGATACTAGCCGGAGGTGCTTCTAGGCGTTTTGGAGAGCCAAAGGCAAGTCATGTCTATCAGGGGAAACCACTATATGAACATGTGAAAGAGCAACTTTTGAAAGGGGAAACCGTCATCATCAGTCACCCGAAGCTTCTGCCTTTTTTCAAAGCAAGAGGGGAACAAGCTGTTTGGTTAGATGATGAACAGGTGCGTGGGTATGGCCCGCTTGCAGGTATATATACCGCTATGCAAAAGCAAGAAGCAGAGTGGTATTTAGTGACGGCATGTGATATGCCATTCATACGAAAAGAGACAGCCGTCGCTTTATCTTCTTATTGCCATAAGCATGTAGATGCTGTGGTTCCGATGGTGCAGGGAAGATTACAGCCGTTATTTGCGCTTTATCACCGCCGCAGTCTTCCGTTTATTTCTGCGTGTTTAAAAGAGAATCAATTAGCTATCAAAGACTTATTACAAAAACTTCACGTCCAGGTTGTTCCAGCCGACGAACTGAACGTGGCACCAAATGAATTTCATAATATCAATAAAAGAAGCGATTTACCTGAAAACGGTATGATATGATACATAAAAACGAGAAGGAGAGAACAATATTGAACGAGCGATATTCAAGGCAAATCTTGTTCCCTCCGGTAGGCGAAAAAGGGCAGTCTGCGCTTGCCGAAAGTCATGTCCTTATTGTTGGAGCTGGTGCACTTGGAACAGCATCTGCTGAAGGGCTTGTCCGATCTGGAATTGGTACTTTGACGATTGTAGATCGTGATTATGTCGAATTCTCAAATTTACAACGGCAGCAGCTGTACACTGAACACGATGCAAAGATGCATGTGCCAAAAGCGGCAGCGGCGAAAAAACGTCTCCAAGAGATCAACCATGAAGTGACCATACACGCTCTTATTGAAGATGCAGGAGTAGAGCTGTTAAGACCTTTATTCCGAAAAGCAAATATCGTCATTGATGCGACTGATAATTTTGAGACAAGAATGGTGATGAATGACTTATCTTTAGAAACAAATACGCCTTGGATTTACGGTGCCTGTGTGAGCAGTCAGGGAATGTATATGACCATTTTGCCGGGCAAAACACCTTGCTTATCATGTGTATTTACCTCAGTGCCTATTGGGGGTTTGACATGTGATACAGCTGGTATTATTTCTCCTGCTGTCCAAATGGTGTCGGCTTATCAGCAAACAGAGGCATTAAAATATTTAACAGGGCATGAAGAGCAAATGGAGCGAAAGTTTGTCACGTTTGATTTGTGGCAGTCGTCTTCGTTTAAAATGGATGTATCTCGTACGAAGCAGGAGAGCTGTCCATCTTGCGGCATAAATAGAACGTATCCATATTTACAGGAACAGCGAAAAAAAACAGCGATTCTTTGCGGGCGTGACACCATTCAGATCATATCGAAGGATTTAGAAAACCTTTCATTTCAGCATGTAAAAGAGCGTCTGTCCTCTATTTGTGAGGTGGAAGTGAACGATTTTTTAATTCATATACGCTATGAAAGACACCGTATCGTTTGTTTTAAAGGAGGACGTGTATTAATCCATGGGACAAATGATGAAAGAGTAGCCAATTCATTACTAGCAAGACTGCTAGGCATATAGGAGTGAGAAGTGATGGAAAGACGACAGCCAATTCCAGTAGAAGAGGCAGTAAAGAAAGTCCACCAATTTCAAAAACATGGACAAGTCGAATGGGTTCCTTTAAAGAACAGCCTTGGAAGATGGATTGCAGAGGATATTTTAGCAGATCACGATGTTCCTGCCTTTGATCGTTCTCCGTATGATGGTTTTGCACTTCGAGCAGAAGATACAAAGGAAGCATCGAGCGAGCATCCGATTGAATTTGAGGTCATTGATCATATAGGGGCAGGTATTGTTTCTGCAAAAACGATCGGTCCTTTTCAAGCGATTCGCATCATGACAGGAGCGAAGATTCCAAAAGGAGCAAATGTTGTGATCATGCTCGAATTGACGAAAACGTTTGAAAAAGACGGTAAATCAATGATGTCACTTAAAAGACGGCTGAAAAAGGGGGACAATATTTCTCGGCAAGGAGAAGAGACCCTCAAAGGGAACGTCATGATCAAAAAAGGCTCAAAAGTTACCCCAGGCGTGACGGCGATATTGGCAACGTTCGGGTATGCGGTTGTGCCAGTCGTCAAAAAACCGGTGATCGGTATCATCTCAACAGGTACCGAGCTCCTACAAGTAAGTGATGCCATGGTGGACGGTAAAATTAGAAATAGTAACCTAAGCATGGTATACGCTCAGGTTCTTGAAGCTGGAGGAGAACCGCTTGATTTAGGCGGTGTATCCGATGATTTTGATCAAAGCTATGAAGCCGTAAAAGCAGCCTTAAGCAAAGTTGATATGCTCATCACAACAGGTGGTGTATCGGTAGGTGATTTTGACTTTTTACCTGCTATTTATGAAAAACTAGGTGCAGAGGTGTTGTTTAATAAAGTCGCCATGAGACCTGGAAGTGTGACGACCGTTGCTGCGTTGTCAAATGGTCAATTGCTTTATGGGCTGTCAGGAAATCCGGCTGCCTGTTTTGTTGGCTTTGAACTATTTGTCAAACCGATCATTTATAAATGGTGTTTGAAAGAAAATCCATTTCCCGTTTTTGCTGAGGCGAAGCTGACACATGATTTTCCAAAAGCCAATCCATTCACACGATTTGTTAGAGCATCACTTGATTTCGCTGGCAGCCAGCTGAGTGTGACGCCAACCGGTCTTGATAAATCTAGTGCGGTGACATCTATTGCTCATGCTGATTGTTTCATTGTTTTGCCTGGAGGAACAAGAGGGTTTAGTGCAGGTGACCAGGTCAGCGTTCTGCTATTTCACCACGAAGGCGGTGCTCCATGTTGGATGACAAATTAAACATTCTACAAGTCGTGGGCTATCAAAATAGTGGTAAAACGACGCTGATCGAAAAATTATGTCAGCTGGCGGATGAAGAAGAAATGCAGCTAGGCTGCTTCAAACATCACGGACATGGCGGAAAGCCAGACCGTCTGTTCAAACAAAAAGATACGGATCGATATGTTCAAGCGGGTGCATTTGCCGCAGGTGTGGAGGGAGAAGGTGAATGTCACTTTTTCATACGGCACATGACATTCACACAACTAATCAACATGTGTCAGCATCTTCCTTTAGATGCCGTCTTGATCGAAGGATACAAACAGGCGCCTTATCGCAAAATCCTGTGTGTCAAAGACGAACAGGAACTCATTGATCTTTCAACACTTTCTCATATACAAGCAGCCATTTATTTCAATAAAGAAATACAATTCACTGAGAAATACCCGTTTCCTGTGTTTTCAGCATTTGACAAGCGCGGGATCACATTTGCTTTTAATTTATTGAAGGGGGAAGCCTCGTATGAATGAACTTTTTAAGATCACAAAAGAGCCGATTGATGTGAATGAATTGATTCAGCATGTCACAAGACGCAAAGCGGGAGCCATTACGACATTCATAGGCACGGTAAGAGAATGGACAAATGGCAAAAAAACGCTGCGTTTAACATATGAAGCATACATACCAATGGCGGAAAATATGTTGAGTCAAATTGGACAAGAAATTAAAAAACGCTGGCCCGATACAGAAGCTGCTATTGTGCATCGTATTGGCACTCTTGAGATATGTGACATTGCAGTGGCAATAGCTGTTTCATCACCTCATCGGAAAGCTGCATACGAAGCCAATGAATATGCGATTGAACGAATAAAGGAAATAGTTCCTATATGGAAAAAGGAATACTGGGAAGATGGAGAGGCTTGGATAGGTGATCAGCTTGAAACCGTTTCATACCCGGAAGGAAAACCTAGTACTCTCCAACTTAACGAGAAAGAAGGGAAGCGGCATGATTAGCGTATTATTGTTCGCCGGCCTTGCTGAGAAGGCCGGTAAACAACAAATCATCATTCAAAAAGATCAAACAACGGTTGATGAGATTAAAATAGAATTACAGGAGGTATATGGTGTTGATACTGCACAAAACGTGATGGTTGCAGTCAACGAAATATATACGAGGGGAAATGCTGAAGTGCGTAGCGGGGACACTGTTGCACTCATTCCTCCTGTAAGTGGTGGATAATAGATATTAGAGGATTTGGTTATGGCCAGCGGCTGTAACCAATTTTTTTATGTGTGAAAAGTTTGGAGAGGTACTTGGGTATGATCTTCGTAAATAAAACATCCCCGGCGTGCTTTAGAAATGTGAGGATCGAGCTGTTGAATGAGATCATACAATTCGCTGATTCGTCTCACATTGAAATCTGTTTGAGCTTGAAGCTGTTCTTTTAGTTCTTTTGTGCTCACGATGCTTCCCTTTTTTTCTTTAATAATATCTACACACCTTGCTGCGTAGTATATTTTGTCATTAGAAGGTCTGCTCTCTTTCATATCAAGTAATTTGAGCTCATGATAAATCAGTTCTCTTTCCTTTCTAAAGTATTGCCATGCTTCTTGTTCCTTTTCATAAAGTAAAATCAATTGCATTTTCAATTTTTCTCTTAACATTCACTTGACTCCATTTCCACTATCATTTAACCTACCTCTATTTTACATTATATGAAAAAATAACATTTGATCAAGTAAAATCCTTTTATTTTTATTTTTTTAATATGAAAGTATTGATACTAAAGGCTCATCTGTTCTATAAAAGGCGCTAAACATAGTCCTATAAAGCCGGGATTCATTGAAATTACTAGGAATATTTTAACAAAAAATTGTTGTGTCTAACTGAGACCATCTGAATCCAAAGGAAAAGGATATTTATTCCGAAAGACATGTTGTTTACTTCATAAACTGTTTTTCAGTCAGTAAAATCATGATTTTTTCATATGAATATGGTCGGATCAAGGTATCATTTGAAGGATGTCGTTCATGAAAATAGAATAATAGATTCAATCCTATCACTATGAAAATAAGAAAATCAAATGATCTATCACTTATTGGCAATCTTTTGATAAAATAGAAACAACAAGAGTATGAAAAAACGTTTCGATACTTACAGCACATGGAGAGGATGACATTTGATGAAAGAAACAACGCCAAAACCCACAATGATTGGAGTAAGCACAAGACCATCAGAGCATTTAAAAAGAGTGTGGGAGCAGCCATTCGTTTGGTGGCCTTTATCATGTGTGCTTGTATTAACAGTTGTTGTCACTTATTTGTCTCAGCTAGTGAATGAAGGATTGTGGGCAGATTTAATTTTACCAATCCCTTTCGTTTATGTGATCACGCTTATTGGTCTGGTCATTGGGATTGTCATTAATACTGCCGTATACAAGTTCATCGTCTTTTTAGCAAAAGGTGATGCAACATTTCATCAGCTGTTTTCAGGTGTACTGTATATCACACCTATTACGATCATTGGTACGATTATTTCTCATTTGGCGATCATTTTTTTTCATGTGCCAAAAGATATCACGGTTACCTCATTAAACGCATTCATTCGAATGTCTGGTCCATGGCATGCCGTGTTAGCCAATATCGATCTTTTTGTGATCTGGAATCTTGTTTTAACAGGCTTTTTATTGATCAAAGTCGGCCGCATTTCGCCAAGAATATCTTGGATTATTGTGAGTGTCTTTTATGTATTATCTTTAATTTTTCAATATGTAGGAACCACAATCACCATCAACATGCAGTAAGCTGGGGGTAGAATGTTTTTATGAGAAAGAAAATCATTATCGGATCCATTATCATTATTGTGATTGGTCTATTCATTGGATTTAATATTGCAAAAAACCAATCAAAGCCTGCCTCTACGGCATCATTTAAAACAGTCCAACTTGCATCAAAAGAAATAACTTCTACGGTGATGACGCCTGGAACACTTTCATTCTCGGAGGAGCAATTCATTTATACAGAAGAGGAGAAGGGAAGACTGAATCATATCGCTGTGAAAGAAGGAGAAAAGGTGAAAGTTGGAACACCGCTCCTTACATATGAAAATAAGGAACTGGAGCTTGAAGAACAGCAGCAAGCACTTGCGGCTGAATCAAGTACACTAAAGCTTGAACAATTACAAAATAGACTCAATACATTAGATGAAAATCAGGGAAAAAAGGCGGGCTCTGATTCGAAAAACGAGCGAGATCAGCTTGAACTCGAACTCAAAGCCGCTGAATTAGAGCAAAAACAAGCGGAGCTTAACCAAGAAAAAATAAAGGCACAAATAGAAGATTTAACGATACATAGCAAAATTGAAGGAACAGTCATCTCCATCGAGCAAGATGCTGGCGCAGGGAAGCTAGAAGAGAGACAGCCGGTGATCCATATTGGCAATGAGAAAAAAATGATCGTACGAGGCTTAATCACTGAGTATGACGCTATGAAAGTCAAAAAGAAACAAAAAGTAAAGGTAACGTCTGATGTCATTCGCGGAAAGAGTTGGCAAGGAGTGGTGAAAAAAGTGGGCGCTGTGCCTGCCCATTCAACAGCAGAAACAGCTGCTAGTGATCAAACGGTACAATATCCAGTCGAAATTGAAATAAAAGGGAAAAAGCCGGATGCAAAACCAGGCTTTAAAATGATCATGGAAATTGAAACGGACAAGCGTCAAGTGCTCACAATTCCTGAAACAGCCGTGAAAAAAGAGAAAGATGGATCATACGTTTATGTTGTTGAAAAGAATGCACTGAAGAAAGTAAAAGTGACATTAGGTGAAACGTCAGGTCAAGATCTTGAAGTGACGAAAGGTTTAACAAAAGAAGATCAAATCATTGCAGAGCCATCAGATGATATGTATGACGGAATGGAAGTGAATGCTGAATGATTCAGCTTTCAAACGTGACAAAAAGCTACGAAGTCGCTGAGGAGACATTTGATGTATTAAGTGATGTGGCCCTTGTCATTGGTAAAGGCGAGTATATGTCCATTATGGGCCCGTCCGGCTCTGGAAAATCAACGTTAATGAATATCATTGGCTGTTTGGACCACCCGACCTCCGGACAGTACCATTTTCAAGGTATGGAGCTGTCGGCAGCAAAGGATCAAGAACTGGCAGTGATTCGAAATCGATCCATTGGTTTTGTTTTTCAACAATTTTATTTACTGCCTAGATTAAATGCGAGGCGAAATGTTGAACTTCCGATGATTTACGCTGGTATCAGTCAAAAGGAAAGAAAAGAACGTGCGGAAATGGCACTTGAAAAGGTTGGTTTGGCAGATCGAATGAAGCATATGCCAAACGAGTTGTCAGGGGGTCAAAAGCAAAGAGTAGCCATCGCACGAGCGATTGTCAATGAGCCGAAGCTCATCTTGGCAGATGAACCAACAGGCGCTCTTGATTCAAAAACGAGCGGCTCGATTATGGAACAGTTTACAAAGCTCAATGAGGAAGGAACAACGGTTGTGCTAGTTACTCATGAAGAAGAAATAGCTGCGTATACAAACCGGATAGTCGTTGTAAGAGATGGACGCCTCGTTCAAGATAGATTGATACAAGGAGACGCAATGAATGAAACTCTTTGAAAATATCAAAATAGCGCTGAATTCTGTCCTAGCTCATAAATTGCGGTCTATTTTAACAATGCTTGGCATTATTATTGGGGTTGGATCAGTGATTGCAGTCGTTGCCATCGGTCAAGGCGGAGAGCAAATGCTGAAAGAATCAATTTCAGGGCCAAACAATACCATTGATATGACCTATACACCCTCTGATGAGGAGTTAAATGCGAATCCTAATGCGTTATTTGAAGCCACATTTACTGAAGAAGACATTCAAAGTGTTCAAGCATTGAATGGGGTTAAACAGGTTGCCTCCTCCACTGCACAAGGCATGCAATTAAGATTCCAAGATACAACAATAGATGCAACGGTCAATGGGATTAATGAAGGCTACACGAATGTACATTCTTTACATATAGCAGAAGGACAGGACTTACGTGAAATCGATTTTAGGAGCGGAAGAAGGGCAGCTGTTATTTCAGAAGGGATACAAAAAGAATTGTTTAATGGAGAGAAGGCAGTAGGCGAGTTGATTTGGATGAATGGACAGCCGGTTGAGGTGATCGGAGTTTTAGCAAAACAGGAAGGGCTGTTTTCATTTGATATGAATGAAATATATGTCCCTTTTGCAATGCTGACAACTGCATTTGGTGTGAAAGAATATGATAAGTTGTCTATTCAAGTCGCACATGCTGATCAAATGAAAGAAGTGGGAAAGAGTGCGGCTGCACGCTTAAATGAAAATCACCATACAGACGATGCTTACGAAATGATCAATCTGGAAGAGATTGCAGCAGGCATTGGTCAAATTACGTCTGTCATGACAACAATCATTGGCTCAATTGCTGGAATCTCATTACTTGTTGGCGGCATTGGTGTCATGAATATTATGCTCGTATCTGTCACAGAAAGAACAAGAGAAATCGGAATTCGAAAGGCACTTGGGGCAACTAGGGCTCAAATACTCGTTCAGTTTTTAATTGAGTCTGTCGTCCTTACACTGATCGGTGGGTTACTTGGAATTGCGCTTGGCTTCGGAGGTGCTTCACTTGTGTCACTGTTTGCAGGGTGGCCTTCTCTTGTATCGTGGCAAATCGTATGTGGAGGCGTCCTATTTAGTATGCTCATTGGTATTATTTTTGGACTGATTCCTGCCAATAAAGCAGCGAGGCTCGATCCGATTGAATCACTTAGATATGAATAATCCTAAAGTTAACTTTCAAAGTGCTGACAAGAAGGTAGAACGAGATATATTGCCTGCTGCTCCACACCTGAAGCTTTTATGCAAAACGCATAAAGGCTTTTTTTCGTTCAATTGAATGAAATGAAAAATGATAGAAATGCTAATATCATGACTTTCTTCTCAATGTCACATATTTTTCAGTTTACAAATGGTACATATAAAGGTAAGATGACCATTGTGAAAGATTTTGATAGTTATTGAATGTATTTGATTGTTTTGTATTGATAATGTTGAAAAAAGCGATTACAATAAAGGTGCGCGCAAAATGAATACGTTTTCAAAAGGGGGTGTTTTCAATGCTCACACCAGAAAGACATCAACTCATTATCGACTATTTAGAAGAAAACGATGTCATCAAAATACAGGACTTAACGATTATGACGGATGCGTCTGAATCTACAATTAGAAGAGATTTATCAGCCCTCGAAGAAAAAGGCTTTCTTAAAAGAGTTCACGGAGGAGCTGCTAAAATATCTAGTATTCGTCTTGAACCAGATGTGTTTGAGAAATCTGCCAAAAACCTTCATGAAAAGTCATTGATTGCAGAGGCAGCTGCATCACTTTTAAAACAAGGCGATTGTATTTACTTAGATGCTGGTACGACAACACAGCAAATGATTGACTTTATCGATCCAGATCAAGATATCGTGGTGGTGACAAATGGTGTCATGCACATTGAAGCACTCATGAGAAAAGGCATTTCTTTTTACCTGATAGGCGGATCAGTGAAACATCGAACAGGAGCCATGGTGGGAGCCGCAGCTTTGACAGCTATGGAAAATTACCGTTTTGACAAGAGCTTTGTTGGGACGAACGGCATTCATCCCGAGGCAGGGTTTACAACACCTGATCCAGAAGAAGCGCTCATTAAAAAAAGAGCTATAAAGCAGGCGAAAAAAACCTACATCTTAACAGATGCCTCAAAGTTTGGCGAAATATCGTTTTCAGCCTTTGCTAGTTTACAGGAAGCCACCATTATCACAAACGACGCAAAAGAGGATTCATTCGATAATTACCATGAAAAAACGGTTATAAAGGTAGTGAAAACATGATTTATACAGTTACTTTAAACCCATCAGTTGATTACATCGTACACGTGGAGGATTTTGCGGTCGGCGGTTTAAATCGTTCAACCTATGACAAAAAATATCCAGGTGGTAAAGGAATCAATGTCTCAAGGCTTTTAAAACGGCACGGTGTTGAATCAAAAGCACTTGGATTCATTGGCGGTTTTACAGGCAAATATATTCAAGACTTTTTACAAAACGAACAATTACAAACAGCCTTTCATGAGGTGTCAGAAGATACACGTATCAATGTGAAACTAAAAACAGGCGAAGAAACAGAAATCAACGGGCTCGGTCCAAGTATTACTGAAGCACAGTTCGATTCGTTTTTATCCCAATTCACTTCATTAACAGAAGGCGATGTCGTTGTATTAGCAGGTAGCATTCCTTCTTCACTGCCTCATAACACATATGAGCGCATTGCTGAGGTATGTGCGAAGCAAGGGGTAAGAGTAGTACTTGATATTTCTGGAGAAGCCTTAAAAAAAGCAGCAGATCTGAAACCATTCTTAATGAAACCAAACCATCATGAGTTAGGTGAAATGTTTGAAACCAGTATTTCATCTGCAGAAGAAGCCATTCCTTATGGGAAAAAGCTGTTGGAACAAGGTGCTGAACATGTCATTGTATCTATGGCTGGAGACGGCGCTCTCTTATTCAGTAAGGAAGGGATCTTTCAATCTAATGTTCCAAAAGGCAAGCTGATCAACTCAGTTGGTGCAGGGGATTCAGTCGTTGCAGGATTCTTAGCTGGCGTTTCTAAAGGCCTTTCCAGAGAAGAATCATTTAAGCTTGGCGTCACATCAGGAAGTGCTACAGCATTTTCTGAGGAACTTGGAACAAAAGAGCTTGTCGATACATTATTACCACAAGTAAAAGTCACACGCATTTAAAGGAGGAGTCATCATGAAAATTACAGAACTACTCACGAAGCATACGATTAAGCTTCAATTAGACAGCCAGCAAAAAGAAGCCGTTATTGAAGAACTGGTCACTGTATTAGATACAGCTGGTAAATTAAATGATAAAGAAGGCTACAAAGCAGCTGTTGTTAATCGTGAAAAACAAAGCTCTACGGGAATCGGAGAAGGAATTGCGATTCCTCATGCGAAAACAGCAAGTGTGAAAGAACCTGCTATTGCATTTGGCCGTTCAACAGCCGGTGTAGATTATGAATCATTAGACGGACAGCCAAGTCATCTTGTCTTTATGATTGCAGCAACTGAAGGCGCAAACAACACGCATTTAGAAGCACTTTCTCGTTTATCCACACTTCTCATGCGTGAAGAGATCCGAAAGCAGCTTCTTGAAGCGGCTACTGAAGATGAAATCATTGAAATTATCAATACACATGATAAAGACGATGAAGAAGAAGAGGAAGTCAAAGAGGAACCGGCTGCACCGGGAAAACCTGCTAAAATTTTAGCGGTGACAGCTTGTCCAACAGGCATCGCGCATACATTTATGGCCGCAGATGCTTTGAAAGAAAAAGCAAAAGAAATGGGCGTTGACATTAAAGTTGAGACAAACGGCTCTAGTGGAATTAAACATGCCCTGACAGCAAAAGAAATTGAAGAAGCGCCAGCTATTATTGTGGCAGCTGATAAACAAGTTGAAATGGAACGCTTTAAAGGCAAACATGTCATTGAAGTACCTGTGACAGCTGGAATTCGCCGTCCGCAAGAATTGATCGAAAAAGCCATCAATCAAGATGCGCCGATTTATAAAGGTTCAGGCGGCAGTTCTTCAAAAGATGAAAATGAATCGTCAGGCAAGGGAAGAAGTGGATTCTATAAGCACTTAATGAGCGGTGTAAGCAACATGCTTCCGTTTGTTGTTGGGGGCGGTATCCTCGTTGCGATTTCATTCTTCTGGGGAATTAACTCAGCTGACCCTAAAGATCCTTCTTTCAATTCATTTGCAGCTGTATTAAAAGGGATTGGCGGAGATAATGCACTTGCCTTAATCGTTGCTGTATTAGCTGGATTTATCGCAATGAGTATTGCAGACCGTCCAGGTTTCGCACCAGGTATGGTTGGCGGATTCATGGCCTCTGCAGCAGGTGCTGGATTCTTAGGCGGATTGATTGCTGGTTTCCTTGCTGGTTACATTGTGGTGCTGCTCAAAAAAGTATTCACTTTTGTACCACAGTCGCTCGATGGTATTAAACCAGTTCTGCTCTATCCATTGTTCGGTATTTTCTTTACAGGAATTATCATGCATTACATCGTCAACACACCTGTTAAAATGGTAATGGACGGATTAACACACTGGCTTGAATCACTTGGTACTGGAAACCTTGTATTAATGGGGATTATTTTAGCTGGTATGATGGCCATTGATATGGGTGGTCCGATTAACAAAGCTGCCTACACATTTGGTCTTGCGATGATTGCTGCTGGCAACTATGCACCGCATGCTGCGATTATGGCAGGCGGAATGGTGCCGCCGCTAGGAATTGCCCTAGCGACAACGATCTTTAGAAACAAATTCTCTAAACGTGACCGTGAAGCAGGTATTACATGTTACTTCATGGGAGCTGCGTTCATTACGGAAGGGGCTATCCCGTTTGCAGCGGCAGATCCTCTGCGCGTCATTCCTTCAGCTGTGATTGGTGCAGCAGTTGCAGGTGGATTAACAGAATTCTTTAGAGTGACGCTTCCTGCACCGCACGGCGGACTATTCGTTTTCTGGGTAACAAACCATCCAGTTCTTTACATCATCAGCATCTTAATCGGTGCCATCGTTACAGCGCTACTTCTCGGAATTCTAAAAAAACCAGTCCGACAAGAAGCTTAATTTGAAAAGAAGCATCGTGAAGAGCGGTGCTTCTTTTTGTTTAATCATCAGCAAATTAGGAAAAAATATCTAATTGAATGGTTGTCTTGTGAATTTTTAAATGACATGTGATAAAGTAAAGTTATTCAATTCGCGTTTCAAGTCTTTTAGCAGAAAGTCTTAGGAGGAAGCAGTATTTTGAACGAAGAAAACAAACAAAACGAAAATGACATTCAATCTGATGGGAAACAAGCCAAAAAAGAGAAGAAAAGTTCTCTGTTTGAATGGATCAAAGCTATTTTAATTGCACTTGCCCTCGTCCTCATCATCCGTACGTTTATTTTTGAGCCGTATGTGGTGGAAGGAGAGTCAATGGAACCAACCCTTCATGATGGAGAAAAGCTGTTTGTCAACAAAACCATCAACTATCTCGGTGGAGTCAAACGTGGTGACATCGTGATTATTAATGGAAAAGACGGTCAGAAAATTCATTATGTCAAACGATTGATCGGCCTTCCAGGCGACACGATTGAAATGAAGGATGATACGCTTTACATTAATGGTAAAAAAGTAGATGAGCCTTATTTAAAAGAGAACAAGGCGCATGCCAAAGAGTATGAGGTACATTTAACAGGAGATTTTGGTCCAGTGAAAGTACCGAAAAACGATTACTTTGTTATGGGTGACAACAGACTGAATTCTATGGACAGTCGAAATGGACTCGGACTCATTGAAAAGGATCGGATTGTCGGCACATCAGAATTTGTTTTCTTCCCATTTGGCGATATTCGACAAACACAATAAATACACCTTTCTCATTGCGTAAGAAAGGTGCTTGAATGGACGACCCTTCCTGTAGGGTCGTTTTTAATTTGGTGTGAGCATCGTGACAATGATGACAATGGCCAAAACAGAAGCGAAAACGGACCCAGTAATCGCCAAAACAGAACGGAATAATCCAATTTTCACATTGTCTTTTCCGCGCTTTTGTAAAAAGCGTTTTGAAAAGATGTGGACCAGTGTGTAAATGAGGACAAGCCCAATATAAAGGCCAAAGTCTCTTGCATTAAAGCCTGTTGCCGATAAATAAATGCCCATAAAGAAAATTAATAAACAGTATTCCATGAGTGTGAGTAATCTCAAATCGCCCGAACTCCTTCAACAAAAACATTCCCACTTATTATACCATATTGGACAAAAAGCCTTTGTTCTTAGCGAGAGACGTTTCTATCAATCGTTATTCATGTTATACTTCATATTGATGAATGAGTGATGGAGGATTAATAAATGATTGCAGTGAATAATGTTAGTTTGCGATTTGCTGATCGTAAATTATTTGAAGAAGTAAATATTAAGTTCACTCCTGGCAACTGCTACGGACTAATTGGTGCCAATGGAGCTGGTAAATCAACGTTCTTAAAGATTCTTTCTGGAGAAATTGAAGCTCAAACGGGCGATGTTCATATGAGTCCTGGTGAACGTTTAGCGATTTTAAAACAGAACCACTTTGAATACGAAGAGTTTGAAGTGTTAAAAGTCGTCATCATGGGTCACAAACGTCTATATGATGTGATGCAGGAAAAAGATGCGATTTATATGAAACCTGATTTCTCAGATGAAGACGGGATTCGTGCAGCAGAGCTTGAAGGTGAGTTTGCTGAGTTAAACGGATGGGAAGCGGAAAGTGAAGCTGCGATCCTATTAAAAGGTCTTGGCATTCCAGAGAGCCTGCAATCGAAGAAAATGTCTGAGCTTGGCGGATCTGAAAAGGTAAAAGTGCTTTTAGCACAAGCTTTATTCGGTAAACCTGACGTTCTCCTTCTCGATGAGCCAACGAACCACTTGGACTTACAAGCGATCCAGTGGCTAGAAGAGTTCCTCATTAACTTTGAAAATACCGTCATCGTCGTATCGCATGATCGTCATTTCTTAAACAAAGTATGTACGCATATTGCAGACCTTGACTTTGGAAAAATTCAAGTGTATGTCGGTAACTATGATTTCTGGTATGAATCAAGCCAGCTGGCATTAAAACTCAGCCAGGATGCCAACAAGAAAAAAGAAGAACAAATTAAGCAGCTTCAAGAATTCGTTGCTCGGTTCAGTGCGAACGCATCTAAATCGAAGCAAGCGACATCAAGAAAGAAATTGCTTGATAAGATTTCGCTAGATGACATTAAACCATCTTCTCGTAAATATCCTTATGTTCATTTTGCGCCAGAGCGTGAAATCGGAAATGATGTCCTTCAAGTAGAAGGTCTATCAAAAACGATTGACGGTGTAAAAGTACTTGATAACGTCAGCTTTATTATGAATCGTGAGGATAAAATTGCGTTCTTAAGCCGTAATGAACTTGCTGTCTCTACTTTATTTAAAATCCTTGCTGGTGAAATGGAGCCAGACAGCGGGACATTTAAATGGGGCGTGACAACATCTCAAGCATTCTTCCCTAAAGACAACAGTGAATATTTTGAAGGAAGCGATTTAGATCTTGTTGATTGGCTTCGTCAATATTCTCCTAATGATCAAAGTGAAAGCTTCCTGCGTGGTTTCTTAGGCCGTATGCTTTTCTCTGGGGAAGAAGTGAAGAAAAAAGCAAGCGTCTTATCAGGTGGAGAAAAGGTTCGTTGTATGTTATCAAAAATGATGCTGTCTGGAGCGAATATTTTGCTGTTAGACGAGCCGACGAACCATTTAGACCTAGAGTCCATCACAGCGCTAAATAACGGTCTAATGAGCTTTAAAGGGGCTATGCTCTTCTCATCTCATGACCATCAGTTTGTTGAAACAGTTGCAAACCGTATTATCGAAGTGACGCCAAATGGCATCGTTGATAAGCAAACAACTTATGATGAGTTCTTATCAGATCAAGAGATTCAAAAAAGACTACAAGAACTGTATGCATAAACATAAAGAAAAAAGACATCCACATGAGGATGTCTTTTTTCTTTAAAAAGCCCAATTTCCATTACAGATTACAGGTTCAACTTTATCCCCCGCAGTAATATTGTCAAAGTAGGTTGAAAACATTGATATATAGAGGTTTTATGCTTTAAAAAAGAGTAATAAAATGGATACGATCTAGAAAAGAGCTTTTTTGTAACCAAATGTGATTATCAATGCGTGACCAGAAAAGTATAGTATAATTAACCTTAACAGTTAATAAAGTTTCCCTTAGAATCAGCCTTTCTTTAAATTATCAAGGGAGTTTGTTTTGTGAATGAAGTGGGTACTCTGAAGCTTGCTTGCTGATCTTAAATTAAAACGCTTCTCCTTCCTTTGAAGATTGTGGATAAGGAAAGGGGGAGATACTTTTGTTATAAGAAGAAGTAAGCTATTACACAACGCTAGAAATCAATGACTAGTTACTTTGAGTGCCAATGTAGCTAAAATATGTAGAGGTAAGTGTTGACTGTAAAAGCTTTTACACTAGTTGAATATTAGTTGTTTTGTAAATTGCTTGTAGGCATTTGTATATGAAGAATGATTAAGCGATACACAACATAATAAGCTGTTACCAGTATGAAAGTATTTAAATAAGAGCTATTTAGGACGGCTATGGGAGCTACTCTTTTTTGTTGGAAGTGAATCATATTACCACAGTTTATATATCCTATTGCAGCTAAAAACAGGGGAATACACATTACACAACATGCTACTGAAGAGCTCCTGTAAAATTGGAGGTTAAAGAGTGTTTCAAACTCCCTCTAAAATTCTGATATTATTTTTATTAGACATATTGGTAGAAGAGAGGTGTTCATCGTGGAAGAAGAGAATGAAAAAGAAGATTTAAAGGTAGATAATTCACGGAATGAAATTCCAGTGAATAACTATAAATTAGTAACAGGTTCAATATCAGGATTAAATACGAATGCATTGAAATTAGCAACAGGTGCACTGTCAGGATTAAATACGAATGCATTGAAATCAGCAACAGGTTCAATATCAGGATTAAATACGAATGCATTGAAATCAGCAACAGGTTCAATATCAGGATTAAATACGAATGCATTGAAGTCAGCAACAGGTGCACTGTCAGGGTTTAATACGAGTGCATTGAAACCAGCAACAGGTTCAATATCAGGATTAAATACGAATGCATTGAAATCAGCAACAGGTTCAATATTAGGATTAAATACGAATGCATTGAAATCAGCAACAGGTTCAATATTAGGATTAAATACGAGTGCATTGAAATCAGCAACAGGTTCAATATCAGGATTAAATACGAGTGCATTGAGGTCAGCAACAGGTGCACTGTCAGGATTAAATACGAATGCATTGAAATTAACAACAAGTGCATTCTCATCAGTCAGTTCAAATTGGGTTTTATCAGATTCGGTGGTTAATGAAATGTCTTTAGTAAACAATGAAACGGATGCCAAATACATATTTAGTAAAATACCCAAAGATGACTATCAAATACTTCAAAGTTTTGATGATGATAGTGAAAAATTGGAGTTTGTTCTCGAAAATAAAGAAAACACCGAATCTATACCTGTGAGAGGCATACCAAAAGTATTGGCAGTTACAGATATTGTAACAAGCCTTAGTACTAAGGATGTTTTTAATCTTTATAGACATTTAGTTGAATTCCCAATGCTCGGTTTGGAGCATCCAGTGGGACGAAGAATTTTCGATGAAATTAACATGAACTTAATTATAGTTGAGAACTTAAACTTATTCCGTGTAAGAAGTCGAGATATCAAAATAAGAAAGCTACCTTTTACCGATAAAGAGATGTTTAAAGCCCCACACGGAGTATCTGGACAAGGCAGATATAATTTTGGAGGTCACGGAGAATTATATACTTGTAATGTAAAAGAAGTGGCTCTAAACGAGATTGTATCAGATGATCCTAATTTAAGATACGACATAATTGAATGGAAATTAACGGAACCTGTAAAGTTATTAGATTTATCAGACTCTGGATCTCCTTTAGTGCAATACTGCAGTTTTGAAAAGTCGACTCAAAACGGTCAAGAGTACTTACTTCCTAACTTTTTAGCGCAATGTGCAAAGTATCATGGAGTATATGGAATTATTTATGAGAGTGTAGTTAATCCGGCTGCATTAAATTATGTCTTCTTTGATTATCAAGAAAGATGGTTTAATACTGTAGATATGGAATTTGACAAAACATACAATCAAAATAGTTTAGCCACTATGAAATGAAGTGGAGTTTTATTTATGAGCAAAAGCCACCAATAAGGATGGCTTTTTTATTCTCCTAATAAATTTACATAAACATCATTAAATAAATGAATTTGAACTGTTCATTTAATCCAAATTGAAATATTATGAAATTTTGCAGTGTTATCTGATGTAGGGTCCACTTTTACATAAGGATTAAGACTATAAGCAATAATTTGTTTATTATGTTTTTTATAATTATCTTTCATCTATTCTATTAACTTTCCAAATTCCTCATAGACTTTGACACTCACACTTTGAATATTCCGAAATCCTTCTACATCTGTATCCTTAACAGTAAGTTTTTCAAAAATAAAAGAATAATGGTTTACTATTTTTGTCTTTTCTTTTTATATGGACACTCCCTTAATCCAAATTACATTAGATAAATATAGCCACGTGCTTCCAAGTATGCAGAAACACGTGGCTGATGAACTTGATAATTTGTTCAAATCTAAAGAAATGTGACAACTCAGGGTTTAAAGGCTTCAAAACGTCTCTATATCAAGTTACTTCTTAAAAAGCCCAATTTCCATTTCGGAAAATCGGTTCACGTTTACCATCTTTTGTGATTCCATCAATATTCATTTCCTTTGAACCAATCATGAAATCGACGTGTGTAATACTGCTGTTCACACCAGCTGCGTCTAGTTCCTCACGTTTCATCTCTTTACCGCCTTCGATATTAAATGCATAACCGCTGCCAATGGCAAGGTGATTGGATGCATTTTCATCGTAAAGTGTATTGTAATAGAGGATATTTGAGTTAGAAATTGGTGAATCGTCTGGTACAAGGGCAACCTCACCTAGATAATGTGAGCCTTCATCTGTTTCAACGAGAGAGGTTAAAATGTCTTCGCCCTCTTTGGCTTTCACATCTACAATACGCCCATTTTCAAAGGTTAACGTAAATTCATCGATAATGTTTCCTGCATAACTAAGTGGCTTAGTGCTAGAGACAGTCCCGTTTACACCATCTTTTTTAGGTACGGTAAAGACCTCTTCTGTTGGCATATTGGCCATGAATGATACGCCGCGTTCACTTACGCTGCCAGCACCTACCCAAATATGCTGCTCTGGAAGTTCAATCGTTAAATCTGTACCTGGTGCTTCATAGTGCAGCTTGTGGTAGTGACGTTCATTTAATACTTTTACTTTTTCATTTAGTGATTCATCATGCTTTTTCCACGCTTCAACAGGATCTGGCTGGTTAGCACGGGCGACTTTAAAGATTTGGTCCCATAATAATGCAACAGCTTCTTCATCTGCATGCTCAGGGAAAATCTTTTTCGCCCAATCTTTTGATGCAGCACCGACGACTGTCCATGCAACTTTGTCAGATTGAACGTATTGACGATATGTATGAAGTGCTGAACCTGCAGCTTTTTGCTGTGAAGCAATTTTTTTCGAGTCAATGCCACTTAGAAGATCAGGGCTTTCTGACAAGATCGTAATAAAAGCACCGCCACGTTTTGCGATGGTTTCCATCATCTGTGCTTCCCATTCTGGAAATTGCTCAAACACATCTTGTGGGGCATGTTCATATTTTAAACGGGTCAGAACACCATCACTCCAGCGGATATGTACGTTTTTCGCTCCGCGCTCATATGCGTGTTTTGCCACAAGGCGGACAAGGTCTACAGATTCAGTGAACGCAGATACGACCACTTCTTGACCACTTTGAACATTTACACCTACTTCAACGATGGTTTTTGCATATTGATCTAGTTGTTTTTCGAATGAACTCATAAAAACCCTCCTTTAGTCATGTTCATCATATCAGATTTAAGACCGAAAAGGAAAATGGGGAGCCGTCCCGAAGCAAAATAAAAAAGCCGCTTTCGTGCGGCTTTTTTAGCGGTTCAGTTGTTTCACAGGCTGTGCATTAGAAGGGGGCATATGTGAAAACGATAGGCTCATTCCTCCTAAAATAATACCGGTTAAAATGACTGTGACAACGACCCGTTTACCTAAATCAAGCAACATGTTCTTCCTCCTTCACGTTTATCCATTCATCACGATATGATCGAAATGATGAAAAAAGAAGTAGAACATGAAGATTATTTTAATGTTTTTTGCAATTTGTCGATGACTTCTAATGAACGACCTGTTCCAATTGCGACAGATTCAAGAGGATTTGCTGCGATATGAACTGGGACGACAATTTCTTGAGAGAGCCATTCTTGAATGCCGTTTAATAGTGCACCACCGCCAGTTAGAATGACACCTCGATCTACGATATCACCACTCAGTTCTGGAGGGCTGTCTTCTAATGTAGCCCGAATCGCCTCTAAAATATGAAGAAGTGATTCACGCATAGCACCTTGAATTTCTGTTGATTCAAGTGTAATTGTTTTTGGAAGACCTGTGACAAGGTCGCGTCCACGAACTTCTAATGACTCAGGTTCGTGTTCAATGAGTCCATAACCAATTTCCATTTTTACCTGCTCAGCTGTCCGTTCACCAATCAGTAAATTGTATTTCTTTCTCACAAAAGTAATGATATCTTCATCCAGTTGATCTCCGCCAATTCGGATCGAGTGGCAAGAGACAACTCCGCCAAATGAAATGATCGCTACCTCTGTCGTTCCTCCGCCAATGTCTACAACGACGTTGGCAACAGGCTCGTCCACCGGGAGATCAGCACCGATTGCAGCTGCGACGGGTTCTTCAATTAAATGCACATGCTTTGCCCCGCAATTTTTGACAGCATCGCTGATCGCGCGGCGTTCGACAGCTGTTGAACCTGATGGTGTACAAACAACCACAGTCGGCTTTCTAAAGGTAAACCCAATATTTTTTCCTGCTTTTTTCATAATTTGTTTAAGTAAATCGGTTGTCATATCGTAATCAGCGATGACACCATCTTTCATCGGACGGATCGCTACAATTTTTCCAGGTGTTTTCCCAATCATCTCTTTTGCTTCTGACCCCACTGCAAGGACAGTTTTTGTTTCCGTATCTACTGCCACAACGGATGGTTCATTGAGAATAATTCCTTTATTTTTACTGTAAACCAATATGTTAGCTGTTCCTAAATCAATTCCAATTTCGGCATTTTGAAACATGTTTTCACCCAATCTCTATTTTTGCTGTTTTAAACAATTTTACATTTAAAAGTTCAGAGGGTTGAGGTCATTTGTGGGGGTGTGTGATCACCTTGAAATGAATCTGTAAAATTCAAGTCTCATTTTGACATTCACAATAAATTTTCCCTTTGGTTTTTCGATTTTGAAAAAAATTTTTATGCAGGAGAAACCTTTTAAGAATCTCTTACGTCTACGATATATCAATTGGTGAAAAACAGATTGATCTTGAGCTAATGAAAGAAAGAGGGAACGAAATTGAAATCTATCGGAGTTGTAAGAAAAGTAGATGAACTAGGGCGTATTGTGATGCCAATCGAATTGAGAAGAGCACTTGATATCGCTATTAAAGACAGTATGGAATTTTTTATAGATGGAGATAAAATCGTCTTGAAAAAATATCAGCCAGAGGGCGTCTGCCTGATGACTGGTGAGATTACTTCTGAGAACCACGAGTATGGAAATGGTCAAATTACATTAAGCGCTGAAGGCGCAGAACTACTGCTAAAAGAGCTTCAAGAAGTCCTTCAGCAGTAAATAAAAATAGCCTGTTCTCTCCCATTGTGCTGAGAGCAGGCTATTTTTTCTAAAAAAGTTCCTTAAAAATGCCGCATCTCCCTCAAAAAATAAGTGGAAAATGGTACAATTGACAAAGAATCTCAGGGCGGCAGGTGGAATTATTTGAACAAAACATATCAAGTACGGATCCTGTTATCCGTTCTTGCATTTATATTAATTTTGAGCTGGGATTTCTTTTATTATCTTAGCGGCTATCACATTAATTGGCCGCTCGATCTAGCCTTTACAGTCGTTGTTTTGGCCGGTATTTGGACCATCTCAGGCTATGTGGACCGGTTGAATTTGCTTGTATCAGATTTAAATAAACGAGAAAAAGAAGCACACGAACTGACAGAGCGGCTGAATCGAATCACAGATAACTTGCAAGAAATCGTTTTTGAAACCAATGAAAAAGGGGAAATCATTTTTTTAAATCAAGCATGGAAACAAATGACGGGTTACGACATAGAGGAGTGTCTAGGTACGATGTACAATCAGTACTTTGATCAAGAAGAGCATGTCGTTCAGCATTTGTTGTCTGTGATCAAAGAGCATAAGGATGAGGGGCGGGTGGAGCTGCAGCTTCTCCATAAAGAAGGAAAAAAGGTATGGGGAGATGTGCATTATAAGCTTTATTTCGATGAACAGCACCAGTTTACTGGAGGTATTGGAACGGTTGCAGATATCACGAAACAAAAGCAGGCAAAGCTTGAACTTGAAAGATCAAATCAGCAATTGCAAATGCAGGCACAAAAGCTGGCTGTTGCAGGACAAATAGCCGCTGGCATTGCCCATGAAGTCAGAAATCCGCTCACCTCAGTCAATGGATTTTTGCAGCTGATGAAAACGCAATATCCTGAAAGAACCGATTATTTTGATATCATCTTTTCTGAAATTAAACGCATTGATTTTGTTTTAAGTGAACTGCTTGTCTTAGCAAAACCTCAATCGGTTCAATTTCAAGAAGTACAGCTCCATGATTTGCTAGAGCAGGTGATTACCTTATTAAAGACAAATGCCGTTCTTTCAAATATTGATCTCAAACAGCCATTTAAAAAGCAGGATGCTGGCACGATATTAGCAGACGCCAATCAAATGAAGCAGCTGTTCATTAACTTAATCAAAAATGCGATCGAGGCGATGCCTGAAGGCGGCAATATATACATATCAACAGAAAAAGTGATGAATGAATGGAAAATCACGATCCAAGATGAAGGAAAAGGAATGTCCGAAGAGGACATTCTGAAAATATATGATCCTTTCTTTTCGACTAAAAAAGAAGGTACAGGACTTGGTTTAACGATCTGTGCGACGATCTTAAAAGATCACCATGGAAGAATGGATGTAAAGAGCGAGCTCAGCAAAGGGACGGCTTTTGATATTTACTTACCTGTGTATCAAAAAAGCAGATAGTAGCAAGGTGAGAGGGTGTGATGTGTGATGACGAAGGAGACAAAAACGTTATTTGTGTATGGGACACTTTTAAAGCACGAAAAGTATCACGAGACATTGATGAAAGAAAGCAGTCCATTAGCAGCATCTGCTTGGATAAAAGGGAGACTGTACGATACAGGTGAGGGTTACCCTGTGTGTGTTGTCTCGGAACAAAACACAGTATACGGAGAATTGTATGAGGTCAGTGATGAAACGTTGCATAAGATAGATGAGCTAGAGGAAGGGTATGACCAGCAGGAAATAGAGGTTATGACAGACCAGGGACCAAGGTCAGCCGTTGCTTATACAATATGTAAGCAGAAGGCTTCGAGCCTAAAGGAGATTGAAAGCGGCTGCTGGAAGTCATATCAACTATGGGAGCGCAAACCGTCTTCCTTCTATTATTTTGCCTATGGGTCCTGCATGGATGATGCAAGGTTTAAGCTTGCGAAAGTGGATCATTATTTTAAACAAATCATCGGCGGCGGCACACTTGATCGTTTTACCACAAGGTTTACATTGGTGCGTCCTGATGGATCAAGAGCAGATATGGTAGAAGACGGCGGAGAAACAGAGGGTGTTCTATATGAAGTGCCTTTTGATGCCATTCGTTATTTGTACAAACGAGAAGGTGTAAATGAAGGGACTTATCGTCCAGCATTTGTCGATGTCACAGTAGGTGATCAAGTGTATGAGGACTGCTTAACGTTTCTCGTTTTAAAAAAGAGCGAAGAAATTGCGCCTCCTGGTCATTATCGCAGTGAAATCGAAAAAGGAGCAGACCTTTACTTAAGTGAAGCGTTCCGCAAAAAAATACGGTCGCATATGGATTCATTAATCAAACCGTAGTAAAATGCATGGTAAGTGATATAAAAGGAGTCTGAACATGAAAAAGGAATATGCAGTCATTGGTCTTGGACGCTTCGGCGGAAGTATCTGCAAGGCGCTAAGCGAAGAAGGACTTGAAGTCATGGCCATGGATATGAATGAAGATCGTGTGAACGAATATGCTAAAATTGCATCACATGCCGTGATTGGTGATTCGACGGACGAATCTGTTTTAAAGAACCTAGGCATTCGCAATTTTGATCATGTGATCGTGGCGATAGGTGAAAACATTCAGGCGAGTATTTTAACAACGATTATGCTGAAAGAACTTGGTGTCAAAATGGTCACAGTGAAAGCTCAAAATGACTACCATGAAAAGGTTTTGAATAAAATTGGTGCGGACCGTATTGTCCATCCAGAACGAGACATGGGCAGACGGATTGCACATAAAATTATTTCTAACAACGTGCTTGATTATTTAGAGCTGTCAGATGAGTACAGCCTTATTGAAATCGTAGCCAACAGCAGACTTGCTGGGCACTCTTTGTTAGATCTCGACATTCGTGCAAGGTACGGGATCAATATCGTGGCAATTAAGCGAGGGAAAGAAGTGATCGTTTCACCGCTCGCAGATGAAATGATTCAAAAAGAAGATATTCTCATTGTCATTGGGGCAGTAGCAGATATCGGGCGCTTTGAAAAACGGGAAATGCAGAACGACTATTAAACACTCCGAGAAGGGGTGTTTTTTGCTTTAGAAGTGTACATATGGGGCGGACATTGTGGGAGAGAACAAAGTGGAAAAGAGCCGTTTACTTTCTAAAAGAACAGCAAAATAGAACATGGTTATTTTTCAGCCAATTATCACTATTCAGAAATAAAAATCAATCTTTTGATATGGTTGATTTTCTCTAAATGTCATTGACTGGACAAACAGATTCGTTTACGATAAGAAACATTATATTGTTTACTCGGAGGAGGCAGTGTCGTTGGATAAGGAGCTTTTCAGACATCAAATTGAGGTAGCTGCAAAGAGAAAAAAAGCAGCCCTAGTGATTAAACATGCGAAGGTTATGGACGTGTTTAACCAGGAATGGATAGACGCTGATGTCGCTGTTGAAAATGGAAAAATAGTAGGAATTGGGGAGTATGAGGGGGAACAGGAGCTGGATGCAACAGGTCAAATACTTGTTCCCGGTTTCATTGACGGCCACGTTCATATCGAATCCTCGATGGTGACTCCTGCTGAATTTTCCAAAGCTGTCGTTCCTCACGGCGTGACAACTGTTGTAACAGACCCGCATGAAATTGCCAATGTATCCGGTGTTGCAGGTATCCGTTTTATGCTCGAAGAAGCGAGAAAAGCTGCTCTAAATATATATTTCATGCTGCCATCCTGTGTACCGGCAGTCAGCTTTGAACGATCAGGTGCTACACTAAAAGCAAAAGATTTAAAGCCTCTTTATCAGGAGAAAGAAGTGCTTGGTCTTGCCGAAGTGATGGATTATGTCGCGGTGGAACAAGCGGAAGAAGATATGCTTCAAAAACTGCTTGATGCTCAACATGAACATAAACTCATTGATGGCCATCTAGCAGGATTAACGGACCGATTAATTAATGTGTACCGAACAGCTAATGTCCAAACAGATCATGAGGTGACAACAGCTCAAGAGGCCCTTGAACGTGTCAAAAGAGGGATGTATGTCATGCTCAGAGAAGGCTCTGTTGCTAAAAACGTGAAAAACGTATTACCTGCTGTCAATGAGAAGAATGCGAGACGCTTTTTCTTTTGTACGGATGATAAACATTTAGATGATTTAATGGCTCAAGGAAGTATTGATGAACAAGTACGGATGTCGATACAGGAAGGATTGGACCCCTTTTTAGCATATCAAATGGGAAGTTTAAACGCAGCGGAGTGCTTCGGTCTCAAAACAAAGGGAGCGATTGCACCAGGCTTTGACGCGGACTTTATGCTCATTTCTGACTTACATGAGGTAGGAATTACAAGCGTCTTTATCGCAGGAGAATTGGTCTCTGAACATGGAGAATATTTGCCAAGTGTCGACAAGATCACGCCAAGTTCTTCGCTCATGCAATCGGTACATGCAGTGGACGTTCAAGAGAAAGATTTAACGCTGCCTATAACAGATCATCAAAAGATGAATGTCATTCGCATTATACCGAATCAGCTTGAAACGAAATTAGAACAAATATCTCCATCTGGAAGCGATGGACAATTTACGAGTGATATTGATCGAGATGTATTAAAAATAGTGCTTGTCGAACGCCACAAAGGTCTATCTGAAATTGGGATAGGGGTTGTCAGCGGATTCGGCTTAAAAGAGGGGGCAATTGCAACAACAGTTGCCCATGACTCGCATAACCTAATTGCCGTTGGAACAAATGATGCTGATATGATCAAAGCCATTGAAACGTTAAAAGAAGCAGGGGGTGGTTTGACCGTTGTAAAAGACGGAGAAGTTCTTCATACGCTTCCATTACCGATTTCCGGTTTATTATCAGATCAACCTGCACATACGGTCAATGAAAGCCTTCATGCACTCCATGATGCTTTAAAGGAAACAGGCTTTGTCTTAGACTTTAATCCGTTTTTGACATTATCCTTTTTGGCACTGCCAGTCATTCCTGATGTGAAAATGACAACACAAGGATTGTTTGATGTGAGAAGTTTTCAGCATCTCCCGATTCAATCGTAAAACAATGACTGAACCCGCACGTATCGTACAGATATGCGGGTTTTTTATTGCGCATAAAAAAGAGACACAGCCAATTGACTGTGTCTCCTTGTACGTCATTACACTTCCATAATAATCGGTAAGATCATTGGGCGGCGTCTTGTTTTTTCATAAAGGAAAGGAGCAAGAGTGTCAGTAATCTCGTTCTTAATTTCTGACCATTGAGTCGTCTTGCGTTCCATTACTTTTTCAAGATGCTTTGAAATGAGATCTTGCGCGTCATTAATGAGGTCTCCAGATTCTCTCATGTAGACAAAACCTCTTGAGATTAAATCAGGCCCTGCAGAAATTTTGAATTCTTTCATATCCATGCTGACAACAACAATGACAAGACCTTCTTCTGAAAGAATGCGGCGGTCTCTTAACACGATGTTACCAATATCACCAATACCGCTACCGTCGATATACACGTTGCCTGATGGAATTTTGCCAGCGACACTTGCTTCGTCACCTTTCAGTGCAAGAACTTCACCGTTATCCATGATAAAGCAGTTTTCCTCAGGGATTCCGCAATCATTCGCAAGTTTAATATGCGTTTTTTGCATGCGGTACTCACCGTGAATCGGCATGAAGAATTTTGGTTTAATTAAACGGAGCATTAGCTTTTGTTCTTCCTGCCCGCCGTGTCCAGAGGTATGAATATTATTGAGTGAGCCATGAATGACTTCAGCACCAGCACGATAAAGCTGGTTAATAGTACGGCTTACGCTAATATTGTTACCTGGGATCGGTGAAGATGAGAAGACAACAGTGTCTCCAGGGTTAATTGAAATCTGGCGGTGCGTACCGTTGGCAATACGAGAAAGAGCGGCCATCGGTTCACCCTGACTACCAGTACAAAGAATGGTTACTTTGTTTGCTGGAAGGCGGTTGATTTCATTGTGTTCAATGAATGTGTTTTTTGGACATTTGATATATCCGAGCTCTTGTCCAATATCAATGGCAGACTCCATGCTGCGCCCAAACACAGCGACTTTTCGGCCGTTGGCAACAGCTGACTCGATCACTTGCTGAAGTCTGTGAATGTTAGATGCAAATGTAGCAAAGATAATACGTCCATCTACTTTTCTGAAGATGTCATCAATGCTTTCACCTACACGTCTTTCGGACATCGTAAATTCTGGAATTTCACTATTTGTACTGTCAGATAGAAGACAAAGAACGCCTTCTTTCCCGATCTCAGCCATTTTCGTTAAATTGGCAGGCTCGCCAACAGGAGTAAAGTCAAACTTGAAATCGCCTGTATGTACGATGTTACCAGGAGGTGTCTTCACGACAATTCCATAAGAATCTGGGATACTGTGCGTCGTTCTAAAGAAAGACACAGCTGTTTTTCTAAATTTGATCGTATCTTCTTCTTCAAAGATGTGAAGTTTGGTCTGTCTTAATAGACCATGCTCTTCCAATTTGTTACGAAGTAGGCCGATTGCGAGTTTGCCTCCGTAAACTGGAATATTCACTTGCTTGAGAAGGTAAGGGATACCGCCGATGTGGTCTTCATGTCCATGAGTAATAAAAAGACCTTTGATTTTATCTTCGTTTTTAACTAAATACGTATAGTCAGGGATGACGTAATCAATTCCAAGAAGTTCATCTTCAGGGAACTTAATACCAGCATCAATCAAAATGATTTCATCTTGAAATTGAACGCCATACGTGTTTTTACCGATCTCGCCTAATCCGCCGAGCGCAAAAACTGCCGCCTGATCGTTTTTTACAAATTTCATTCCTCTCATAGCTCCAATACTTTAAAATTTTCACTTTCTCGTTCATAGTCTAAAAAAGCACCGTCTACAGGCTGAATGAATTCAATATTGTAGTTATGTTTTTTCAACTTATCGCGTACGTCTCTTTCAGAAACCGCTTCAACGTATAGTGAATCTGTGTGTTCTCTCACAGGTACCTCAGTCGTACTTGCCTGAAAAAATACCTTATATATCATCCAAATCTCTCCTTAAATACCGTATGTTACACTCGCTTATTCTATTATATTAAAAAAACGCGCATAAGAAAAGTCTCAGAGAAAAAAGGACCTTCAGCAAATGTGCGGAAGATCCTTTTAAGCAATCGATTTTTTACGAAGCATGTCCTTCCATTGTCTTCGAATTTTCTTGCGCAGACGACGAAGCATCGCGGATCGCCTCCTTTCGGTATGAGTCTCATTCAGCCATTTGTTCCGTTCTCTCTATATACTTGTATTATATGATGTTTCCACTTAATGTTACATGGTTATATGTGGGAAATGGGCGTTTTAAGAGGAAGTGGTTTCGTCAGTGAAGATCTTTCTGTATGATGAAGGGGAGAGGGTATACATAACAAGAGACAGGAGACGAGATATGAATAAAAAAGTCATCTTCTTTGATATCGACGGTACTTTATATGACCATGATAAAAAAATACCTGAATCAACGAAGCGAGCTGTTCGTTTATTAAAAGAAAAAGGGCATCATCTCTTCATTGCATCTGGCCGTTCGCCTTTTCTCATCCAGCCTATTTTAGAAGAAATAGGGCTTGACTCATTTATTGCTTATAACGGTCAGTATGTCATGTACGAAGGAGAAGTCATTTACGGCAATCCGCTTAAGCAAGAGCTAATGGATAAAATTTATGAAACAGCGGATCAACATGATCATCCGCTTGTTTTCATGGGAGAGAAGACGATGAAGGCGTCTGTGCCGAACCATCCATTTATCCACGAAGGGATTGGCACTTTAAAAACAGAGCATCCCGAGCATGATTTGTCATTCTTTAAAGAAAACGTCATTTATCAAATGCTGCTATTTTGTAAAGCAGAAGAGGAACACCAATATGAAGCGTTCCGTGAAGAAATTGATCTCGTCAGGTGGCATGAGCTGTCTACTGATGTCCTGCCAAAAGGTGGATCAAAGGCTGAAGGAATTAAACGAGTCATTGAAAGACTTCCGTACGATCAAAAGGACACAATTGCCTTCGGTGACGGGCTGAACGATCGAGAAATGATTTCGTTTGTTGGAACAGGCGTTGCGATGGGGAATGCAGTCAATGAATTAAAAACATTAGCTGACTTTGTCACCAAACCTGTAGATGAGGATGGCATATTCCACGCTGTGACTGAATTAGGCCTTATTGAAGAATAAAAAACAAGACCCGCTGATGGACGGGTCTTGTTTTTATTCTATGATCTGCCGATCGCAACCGCGTTGTCTGGCTCGGCGAATGGATGATCTTTTTGAATATGATCATAAAACATAATGCCATTTAAGTGGTCAATTTCATGCTGAAAAACGATGGCCGGAAACCCTTTGAGGCGAATATCAATGTCTTCACCTTCAAGCGTTGTACCTTTCACCCTGATTTTTTCATAGCGCGGGACGAATCCAGGGATGGCTTCATCAACAGATAAACAGCCTTCTCCAGTAGCTAAATAAGCTCTTTTGACTGAATGGCTAACAATGCGAGGATTGAATAATGCATAGCTGTAAAGTTCTCCGCCCTCGTCTTCACAGTGAACAGCGATCATTCGTTTACTGATATTGATTTGCGGAGCTGCTAGGCCAACACCGGGTCTAAGTTCATATTTTTCAGCAATGTCTGCATCCTGACTGTTTTTGACAAATTCAATCATGTCAGCTAATTGCTGTTTTTCTTCTTCTGTTGGCGGGAGTTCGACCGCTTCAGCTGTTTGTCTTAAGACGGGATGCCCGTCTCGTACGATATCATCCATGGTAATCACAAAACTTCACTCCTATTTCCTTTGTATGTAAAGTATATAAAATGATACACAACATATGCAATGAAATAAAGAAGACCGGTCGTATGAGACCGGTCAGAGGCTTATTCAGCCATTAGCAGCAGCCACCGCCGCCTAAGAATGCTGCGCCAACAATGATCAATAGAATGAATAGGACGACGATTAAAGCGAATGTACGTCCACCACCGTAACCGCAACCGTATCCACCACCATAACTTGGATAGCAACAACCGCCGCCGTATCCATAACCGTAACCGCCGTATCCACCATACATACTTCCATGACTATAATTAGACATACTTTTGACCTCCTTTGGAAATACACTCGGCCTCTCATAAGTGAAGGCGAAGCGTGTAATATAAACTATGTATGAATGCACTATTTGTATAGTCATGAGCCTAGAGCATGAAAAAAATCTTCTTTCCCCTTAAAAAACCAGCCTCTTTCCTTGTCACAACCGCCCTGAAAAATTATAGTGGTATGTGGAGATGTAAAGGGGGACCTTGTAATTGAAACAGATGAAAAGAAGAATAAAAGCAGGTGCAGCTTTAGCGGGGATATGTACCCTCTTGCTTGCGGGCTGCGGAGGTCAAAATCCGCTGTATGAGATGCAAGATGCCATGACGAAAATGAGCGAAAAAGAAGCATCCTTTGAAAAAGAACAAGGCGCACTGCAAAGCTATGAGAAAAAAGAGCAGCAGTTGTATAAAAAAATGATTCAAACAACAAAAGACCACACAAAAACAGTCTCAAGCTTGTCTGATCAAGCATTAGCATCGGCAGAAAAGCGTGAAGAACATTTAAAAACAGAAAAAGACAGCATGGATCAATCGAAAAAAGAATTTCAATCTGTAAAAGAATTCGCTGGACAGATAAAAGATACGGAAGTAAAAGACAAAGCAGAACAAACAGTCAAATCAATTGAAAAAAGATATGCATCGTATGATCAGCTTTACCGTGAGTATCAAAAGGCGCTGAAACAAGACAAGCACTTGTATGAATCTTTAAAAAGAAAAGACTTAGGATACGCTGAGCTGAAATCCAAACTGAAAACAGTCAATCGTTCCTATAGTAAAGTGAGAAAAGAAAGCAAGAAGTTCAATCAATATACAGATCAATTGAACGAATATAAACAAGCTTTATACAAAACAGCTCAGAAAGAATCACAAAACAGTTAAAAACAGTACTTGCATATTTGCTGCTAGTTTTGTTTATCGCTGCTACTCACAAAGTGCCTGCGTGTCGTTACTCGTTTTTCCAAGATGTCAAACTGAAAAGAAGAGAAAGGGTTAAAATGAAGTTCATTTTAGCCCTTTGTCCATCATGATCAAAAGAGCTAAAAATAGCTCTTTTTTTATTTTTCGACAAAAACAAACATGTGCTATTGTAGTACAGTGATCCACTCTATACTAGTACAGTTTGTGCTGTTGATTAAACAGATTGATACAGGTCACCATAAAAAGTAAAGCGAATACATTTATTTAAATAAAGCCGTTAAATCAATTGACGGACTATTTTTCTTGTTGTAAACTATTCCTTGTTAACAGAAGTTGTATTAGTTTTTTGTGAACTATCGTTAATACAGTTAGAAAAACTCAAAAGCAAGCGATCATCCAATGTTTCGACAATGATCTTTGTGGCTATTATATACAGGAGTCATATGAGCATTTTGGGTTATCCTATATCTGTATGTATAAATGGATTCACGACAAATTGACTGTTAAAAGAAAGGAAGAGGTGACTTTAGAATGGCTGCAAAAACAAAAAAAGCAATTGTTGATAGCAAAAAGCAATTCGATGCCATCAAAAAGCAGTTTGAAACGTTCCAAATTTTAAACGAAAAAGGCGAAGTCGTAAACGAAGCGGCAATGCCAGATCTTTCAGATGACCAATTAAAAGAATTAATGCGCCGTATGGTGTTTACACGTGTATTAGATCAACGTTCAATTTCATTGAACCGTCAAGGACGTCTTGGCTTCTATGCGCCAACAGCTGGACAAGAAGCTTCTCAGCTTGCAACTCACTTTGCACTTGAGAAAGAAGATTTCATTCTTCCAGGATATCGTGATGTACCACAATTAATCTGGCATGGTCTTCCACTAACAAAAGCATTCTTGTTCTCTCGTGGACACTTTGTTGGGAACCAAATGCCTGAAGATGTGAATGCACTTTCTCCGCAAATCATTATCGGTGCACAAATCATTCAAGCTGCTGGTGTAGCTCTTGGTTTGAAAAAGCGCGGTAAAAATGCTGTTGCAATCACTTACACTGGTGATGGTGGAGCTTCACAAGGTGATTTCTACGAAGGTATTAACTTTGCAGGGGCTTACAAAGCGCCAGCGATTTTTGTTGTCCAAAACAACAGATATGCGATCTCTACACCTGTTGAAAAGCAATCTGCTGCACAAACGATTGCACAAAAAGCAGCTGCAGCTGGTATCGTAGGCGTACAAGTTGACGGTATGGATGCATTAGCTGTATACGCAGCGACTGCTGAAGCTCGTGAGCGTGCTGTAAATGGTGAAGGTCCAACATTAATTGAAACTCTTACATTCCGTTACGGCCCACATACAATGGCTGGTGACGATCCAACAAGATATCGTACAAAAGAAGATGAAAATGAGTGGGAGCAAAAAGATCCATTGGTACGCTACCGCAAATTCTTGGAAAACAAAGGCCTTTGGTCTGAAGAAGAAGAGAATAAAGTCATCGAAGATGCAAAAGAACAAATCAAACAAGCAATCAAAGAAGCTGACGAACAGCCTAAGCAGAAAGTCACTGATTTGATTGAAAACATGTACGATGTGAAACCATTTAACTTGGTTGAACAGCTTGAAATCTACAAACAGAAGGAGTCGAAGTAAGCCATGGCGCAAATGACATTGATTCAAGCGATCACTGATGCGTTACGCACAGAACTGAAAAATGACGAAAACGTTCTCGTTTTCGGAGAAGACGTTGGTAAAAACGGCGGCGTATTCCGTGCGACTGAAGGATTGCAAAAAGAGTTTGGTGAGGATCGTGTATTCGATACTCCACTTGCTGAATCTGGTATTGGCGGTCTTGCAATTGGCCTTGGACTACAAGAATTCCGCCCAGTAATGGAAATTCAATTCTTCGGATTCGTTTACGAAGTATTAGATTCTGTTTCTGGACAAATGGCTCGTATGCGTTACCGTTCTGGTGGACGCTGGCATTCTCCAGTGACAATCCGTTCTCCATTTGGTGGAGGAGTTCACACACCTGAGCTTCACGCTGACAGCTTAGAAGGTCTTATTGCACAACAGCCTGGTATCAAGGTTGTTATTCCTTCAACACCTTACGATGCAAAAGGACTATTAATTTCTGCAATCCGTGACAACGATCCGGTTGTATTCCTTGAGCATATGAAACTTTATCGTTCTTTCCGTCAGGAAGTTCCTGAAGAAGAGTACACAATTGAAATCGGTAAAGCTGACGTGAAACGTGAAGGTTCTGACCTTTCAATCATCACTTACGGTGCAATGGTTCACGAATCACTTAAAGCTGCTGAAGAACTTGAAAAAGAAGGCGTTTCTGCTGAGGTCGTCGACCTTCGTACAGTGAGCCCACTTGATATTGAAACAATCATCGCTTCTGTTGAAAAAACAGGCCGCGCGATCGTTGTTCAAGAAGCACAAAAACAAGCTGGTATTGCAGCAAACGTAGTAGCTGAAATCAATGATAGAGCAATCCTTAGCCTAGAAGCACCAGTACTTCGTGTAGCTGCACCTGATACTGTATTTGCTTTCTCTCAAGCTGAGAGCGTATGGCTTCCAAACCATAAAGACGTGCTTGAAACAGCTAAGAAAGTTCTTGAATTTTAATTAAATGACAGAGGGGAAAAGAATTTATTTCTCTTCCCCTTTATCAATTACATGACCGTGTAATGTTGACAGAACAATGGTTTAACATAATCTAGGAGGCGAAAAACAGTGGCATTTGAATTTAAACTTCCGGACATCGGAGAAGGTATCCACGAAGGTGAGATCGTTAAGTGGTTTGTAAAACCAAACGACGAAATCAATGAAGATGACGTTTTAGCAGAGGTACAAAATGATAAAGCAGTTGTAGAAATTCCTTCACCTGTTAAAGGAAAAGTATTAGAATTAAAAGTTGAAGAGGGAACAGTTGCAACTGTAGGACAAACAATCATTACGTTTGATGCACCTGGTTACGAAAATCTTCAATTTAAAGGCAGCGAAGAAGAAGGCGAAGCGAAAACTGAAGCTCAAGTACAAGGTACTGCTGAAGCTGGTAACGAGCCTGAAAAGAAAGAAGTTGCTCAAGAAGAAGCGGCAGCAGCAACTGGTGCTGGCGCACAAGAGCAAGTAGATGCTGATCCTAACAAACGCGTTATTGCTATGCCATCTGTACGTAAATATGCGCGTGAAAAAGGCGTTGAAATTTACAAAGTTGCAGGTACTGGTAAAAATGGCCGCGTGCTAAAAGAAGATATCGACAGCTTCCTTAATGGCGGTTCTGCAGCAACTCAAGAAGCAGCACCTCAAGCAGCTGAAAGTGCGAAAGAAGAAGCAGCTCCAAAAGCGGCAGCAGCTCCAGTTCTAGAAGGAGAATTCCCAGAAACTCGCGAGAAAATGAGCGGAATCCGCAAAGCGATCGCAAAAGCAATGGTGAACTCTAAGCACACAGCTCCTCACGTAACATTAATGGATGAAGTTGATGTAACAAACCTTGTTGCACATCGTAAACAATTCAAACAAGTTGCAGCTGATCAAGGAATCAAGTTAACTTACTTGCCTTACGTTGTAAAAGCTCTAACTTCTGCTTTGAAAAAGTACCCAGTACTTAACACTTCTATCGATGATAAAACAGATGAAGTTGTTCAAAAGCATTACTACAACATCGGAATTGCAGCTGATACTGAAAAAGGCTTGCTCGTTCCAGTTGTGAAAAATGCAGATCGCAAAGCGATTTTCGAAGTATCTAATGAAATCAACGAGCTTGCAACAAAAGCACGTGATGGTAAATTGGCTCCAGCTGAAATGAAGGGTGCATCTTGCACAATCACAAACATCGGTTCTGCTGGTGGACAATGGTTTACTCCAGTCATCAACCACCCAGAAGTAGCGATCCTTGGTATTGGCCGTATCGCTGAAAAAGCGGTTGTTCGTGATGGCGAAATCGTTGCAGCTCCAGTCTTAGCTCTTTCCCTAAGCTTTGACCACCGTATGATTGATGGAGCTACTGCGCAAAATGCCCTTAACCACATCAAGCGTTTATTGAATGATCCACAATTAATTTTAATGGAGGCGTAAATTCATGGTAGTAGGAGATTTCCCAATCGAAACAGATACTCTTGTCATCGGTGCAGGTCCTGGTGGATATGTAGCTGCTATTCGTGCTGCACAGCTAGGACAAAAAGTAACAATCGTTGAAAAAGGAACACTTGGCGGCGTATGTCTAAACGTCGGCTGTATCCCTTCAAAAGCATTGATCAATGCTGGACATCGTTTCGAGAATGCAAAGCATTCTGAAGACATGGGTATCAAAGCTGAAAACGTAACAGTTGATTTCACAAAAGTTCAAGAGTGGAAAGCTTCTGTTGTAAACAAATTAACAGGTGGAGTTCAAGGTCTTCTAAAAGGAAATAAAGTAGACATCGTCAAAGGTGAAGCTTATTTCGTAGACAGCAACTCTGTACGTGTCATGGATGAAAATTCAGCGCAGACTTATACATTTAAAAATGCAATTCTTGCAACTGGATCTCGTCCAATCGAATTGCCTACATTTAAATACACAGACCGCGTGATCAACTCAACTGGTGCTTTAGCGCTTAAAGAAGTACCTAAAAAGTTAGTTGTCATCGGTGGTGGATACATCGGTACTGAGCTTGGTACTGCTTATGCGAACTTTGGAACAGAAGTTGTCATCCTTGAAGGTGGAGACGAAATCCTTCCAGGTTTTGAAAAGCAAATGAGCTCTTTAGTGAAACGTAACCTGAAGAAAAAAGGAAACGTTGAAATTCATACAAACGCTCTTGCAAAAGGCGTTGAAGAAAAATCTGACGGTGTCACTGTTACTTTCGAAGTAAAAGGTGAAGAAAAAACTGTCGATGCTGACTACGTACTTGTGACTGTTGGTCGTCGTCCAAACACAGATGAGCTTGGTCTTGAGCAAGTTGGTGTTGAATTGACAGACCGCGGAGTTGTCAAAACTGACAAACAATGCCGTACAAGCGTTTCAAACATCTATGCAATTGGTGACATCGTTGATGGACCACCACTTGCACACAAAGCTTCTTACGAAGGTAAAATTGCTGCTGAAGCAATCGCTGGAGAGCCAGCTGAAATTGATTACCTTGGTATTCCTGCTGTTGTATTCTCTGAGCCAGAACTTGCAACTGTTGGATACACTGAAGCAGAAGCGAAAGAAGAAGGAATCGACATCGTTGCAGCGAAATTCCCATTCGCAGCGAACGGACGTGCACTTTCTCTTGATGCAACTGATGGCTTCATGAAAATGATCACTCGTAAAGAGGATGGTCTAGTGATCGGTGCACAAATCGCAGGTGTTGGCGCTTCTGATATGATTTCAGAGCTTAGCCTTGCAATTGAAGCTGGAGTGACAGCTGAAGATATCGCAATGACAATTCACGCTCACCCAACTTTAGGTGAAATCACAATGGAAACGGCTGAAGTAGCAATCGGAAGCCCAATCCATATCATAAAATAATGAACGTTGAAATCCTCTCCACACGGAGAGGGTTTTTTTATGTATGTGAAACCTCGCTGAAAACGAAAAGCCCTCATGAGCTGAGGGCTTTTTTCATATGGATATATAAGTGCAAAGTCGAACCGTTAATTTGTATTCACTCGATCTAATGCTTGGCATATGGGTGATAAGATATCCTCTTTACTTCGGACATTACCTTCCACCTTCACAATGACTTTTTCATTATTGACAAGTAAAATAGCCGGCAGTTCGTCTACTTCATTTTTCCAGCCTTTACGATCTTCTTTGACAATCATCTTGGACATTTCCTTCGGATATTCATTTTTTAAATCGAGCACTGCGTCATAATAAGGACTTTCTTTATCAAGATTTTCTGCATCAGTAAAAAAGAGAATTCTCGGCTTTTGAATATGACTGACCTGGTCTGTCTGATTCGGTATGATATACGCAAATGAGCATGAACTAAGTACAAAGAGCATAGGGAATATAATGAGAAGGGTCCTCATAAAATTCAATCTATTCACCTCAAAATCCTTTGGGGTTGTACCAACATTTTTAGGAGCTAGTTCCCTGTTAGTCACTCTAGTGTATCACGTCCTTTTTGACAATTTTCGATTGTTACTCAATTGTTACAGAATTGATATGAAGGAAAATACATTTGAAACGTTTCCTCAATATGATGAGAAAAAAGCATATATTTATAAAAAATAATTAAATGTGTCATACAATTAACCGTTGACAACTTAAATGTGACATCATATTATAGAGGTATGAAATAGATTAAACGCTTTCAAACTTTGAGTAAAGAAAAGGGGAATGTACGTGGGTACAATTATTTGTCAAGATTGCAATGAAACCATTGATCAATTTGAAAATGAAAAAGTGACAACACTTTATGGAACATGTGGTCACTGTCATTGCTGTGATGAAGCCTCTGAATAAATAAAAAAGCATGCAGCTCCAATTGGGGCTGCATGTTTCTTTTTTATAAAATGGCTTTTTGTTCTTTAATGACACGAATCATATCTAGTGTGGAATCTTCTGGTCCTTGAACAGGAAGACCGATTTCGATATTTTTAAAGATATAGGAGATATTTTCTTCTGTGATGATTTCTCCTGGTATAAAAATAGGAATACCAGGCGGATAAACCATGACAAATTCTGCAATGATACGGCCAGCCGCTTCTTTAAATGGAATGACTTCCGTTGTTGCGTAAAAAGCGTCACGCGGCGTCATCGCAAGCGAAGGGATCTCAGGCAGTAACACTTCTGTCACGGCTTGTTTGCCGCCTTGACGTGCAGAGGTGGCCGCAATTTCCTTCATAGCCGTTACAAGCGTATCAATCGTCTCATCACAATCGCCAGGCGTCACGATACATAAAATGTTGTATAGGTCAGAGAGCTCTACTTCAATTCGGTAGCTTTCTCTCAGCCATTTCTCCACATCATGGCCATTCAGTCCAAGGTCTTTAATGGAGATGATTAATTTTGTTGGGTCATAATCGTAAGTAGAAGGTGAACCGAGAATTTCTTGACCAATACAAGTAATACCTTCAATTTCGTTTAAACGAGTTCTTGCTGATTCAGCTAATCGAATGGCTTCATCTGCAAGCGCCTTTCCTTCAGTCGCTAATCGCTTTCTAGCGACATCCAGGGAGGCTAAAAGCAAATAAGAAGTAGACGTAGTTGTCAGCATGCTTAAAATAGATTGTACTCGATCCTTTGAAACAAGCCCTTCTTTTATATTTAAAATCGAGCTTTGGGTGAGAGAGCCGCCAAGTTTATGCACACTTGTTGCTGCCATATCAGCTCCCGCCTGCATCGCAGACAATGGAAGCTCATCGTGAAAATGAATATGCACACCATGTGCCTCATCTACAAGAACAGGTACGTCATACGAATGAGCAATCTCTACAATGGTTTTTAAATCAGCTGAAATGCCAAAATACGTTGGGTTAATCACAAGCAGCCCTTTCGCATCTGGGTGTTTAGTCAGCGCTTTTTTAGCTGACTCTGGCGTGATGCCATGAGAGATGCCAAGCTCTTTGTCAATTTCCGGGTGAATAAAAACAGGTACTGCACCAGAAAATACAATAGCAGACATAATCGACTTATGGACATTACGTGGAACAATAATTTTGTCTCCAGGGCCACAGACGGTCATCACCATTGTCATGATCGCGCCGCTTGTTCCTTGTATAGAGAAAAACGTATGGTCGGCACCAAATGCTTCTGCTGCAAGCTCCTGTGCTTCTTTGATCATTCCTCGAGGCGAATGTAAATCATCAAGAGGTTCTATATTAATAAGGTCAATGCTTAATGCATTGTCTCCAATGAATGCTCTAAATTCAGGGTCCATTCCGGCTCCTTTTTTATGGCCTGGAATGTGAAATTGGACTGGATTAGTTGAAGCGTGTTTTTTTAGTCCAGTGTATAAGGGTGTATCATGTTGTGACAATTGCTTTCCCACCTTCATCGAAATACCTGCTATTATTATCCCAATAACAGCAGATTTCATTGCATAAAACAAAAGAATTATATTATGAACTGATCGGAATGTAAAGCATAAAATCAATCGGATTCTGATCAAACAGATGCTATAATAAAAGTTCAAATAAGAAATGTGGATTAAAGTGAGGGACAAGTAAATGGAATATCAATATCCAATGGACGTCGACTGGACAACTGAAGAAAAGATGGCGGTCATTTCATTTTTTCAAGCCGTTGAAAAAGCCTATGAAACAGGAATTGCGAAACAAGCGTTACTAGAGGCTTATAAACGATTTAAAGAAGTTGTACCATCAAAAGCAGAAGAAAAGACGCATTGTGCGGCGTTTGAAAAGGGAAGTGGGTATTCCCCTTATCGCACAGTAAAAAGTGCAAGAGAGGCTGAAGAAACAGCTATGATACGGATGTAAAAAACGAGCCAATATAGGCTCGTTTCAGCGTGTAGACAAACCCTCGCATTCGTTGTCAGTCCTGCGCGCTGGTGCTCACGAATGCCAAATTCGCTCCGCGCCAGTGCTCGTCCTTCCTAGACTGCAAAGGTTTTCTATCACGCTGAAAAGAAGACAAAGGGCTAAAATAAAGTTCATTTTAGCCCTTTGTCAACAATCTGAAACGAGCCAACATAGGCTCGTTTTTTTATACAGATTCTTTTTGTGTAAAGCGGTATAGATAAGTTACTGTGCGGAAGGCATCTTCAATTTTTGATAAGAATTCTTCATTATTCATTTGAACAACTTCTTCTCTAGGAAGCTGGATGCCGCAAAGGAGTTCGGCCTTTTTGACTGTTTGAACACGTTCAAATAGTGTTCTCAGCTGTTCAGCATCAAGTTCGCTGTGGCGGAGGACGTCCGGTTTCATATGATCCTTAGACCAAACAAAGTCTTGCGGTATTTTCTTTTGGATCGTGTCCAGCTCTTTTTCAAATAATTGTCCATATTCACCTTTTACTGGAGATTCATAAATGAGCGCAAACCATACAAATACATGAGTTTTCCAAAGCCCAATTTGAAAATGAGGGAGCTTTTTATACCCACGCTTACTGTTAGCGAAAGCCACCCAAGTGTCATTTGGCGGGTTGACTGATCTTCTTGCATGTTTTGCCACGTGGACAAACATTTCGTCTCCTGTAATAGAAGAAAGAAGCGGTGCAAAATGTTCACCAAGTGCTTCAAGCTTTGGACGGACTCTCTCTTTTAATACGGCCATACGTTCATCTAAACCGTCTACTGTGAATGTTTCAAAATCTTCATCTCTAAAACGCATTTCACTCATGTTATGCCTCCTGTATCTTTTCGCTGATCATATTTTATCATAGCTTGGGTCAAGCTCAAAAAAAGATGCACTTTAAAGAGAAAGATAGCAGGGATCTTGGTTCGGCGTTTAAAAACATCGATTTTGTGGTACATAACAAATAGGTAAAAACACAATTTTCAGAATGTCGTTGCGGTTATGCGATCGCTTCATACGATATAAGCAAGAACCATTTCTCTTATCGATTGTATTTTTTATCAATGAAAACTGACAAGGAATGAATCATTCTCTGGAAGGGGCGTTGACCAATGAAGCAAATCGTGAAGCATGGGTATAGACAAGAGAAGAAGAATCGCATCGCTGTGTGGAGATTAGAGGTTGATTATGAGCTTTCTACGCTTCATGAAGCCATCGAGCAAAAAGACGATATCCAAGTAGAACGCAGCAAACGAAAGCTTGAGCGCCTAAGAAAAGAATGGGAGCAGCTTCAAGGGTAAAACAAGGTGAGGTAAAAACGAACCAATTCATCGGTTCGTTTTTGTATGAAGCTGCTTTTTTCTTGCTTTTACGTACATAATATCAGTATGCTAATACAAATAGGTACTACATAGAAAAGAGGTTTACAGTCCGATGACAAACTGGGTGGAAATTGACCGACTTGCAAAGCTTTGGGTAAAAGAAGCGGGTAGCCGCATTAAAGAATCCATGCAGGAAGGTCTATCAATTGAAACAAAATCAAATCCAAATGATCTTGTCACAAACATCGATAAAGAAACAGAACGTTTCTTCATTGAAAAGATACAGTCGACATTTTCAGATCATCATATTTTAGGAGAAGAGGGCCAAGGGGAAGAAGTGACCTCTCTTGACGGGATAGTATGGATCATTGATCCAATTGATGGCACCATGAACTTTGTCCATCAAAAACGAAATTTTGCCATTTCAATTGGGATATTTGAACATGGTGTGGGGAAAATCGGTCTTATTTATGACGTCATTCATGACGAGCTCTATCATGCAGTCAAAGGAGAAGGGGCGTATATGAACGATACCTTACTCCCGCCTTTAAAAGATGTCGCCATTGAAAAAGCCATTGTCGGCATTAACCCAACATGGGCGATTGAAAGCCCCCATTTTGACGCTAAGCCGTTTGCCCGTCTCGTACGCGATGTGAGAGGAACAAGAACGATTGGATCAGCTGCACTTGAACTGGCTTATATTGCAAGCGGAAGAAGCGACGCATATGTCACGTTAAGGCTAGCGCCATGGGATTATGCTGCTGGATGTGTGTTGCTTGATGAGGTAGGCGCTGTTTACTCGAATATTCACGGAGAACGCTTAACGTTTCTAGAGAAAAATAGCATTGTTGCCGGAAATCGATCCGTCTGTGAGAAAATCTTGCATGATTACATAAAAGGAAGCGGAAATAAAAAATAAACAACATCACTTCATGAGAATGAAGTGATTTTTTGTTTTTCCTGAAACTTTTTGGTAAGGCAGATGTCTAAACGAATGAGGCCTTAATTTGATGTAAAGGATTGTGTAGCAATGTTTGATTTGTTTAGTGATTTATCCCTCCATTTTGAAAGGTTTTTTATTTTAAATGAGTACAGTATCCACATGATTCAATGGTGTGTGCTTGGACTATTTGTCCTTTTCATTACACTTCCCATATGGAAAGAAAAGAAGAGTAGTTATGTATTTTATGCTGGAATCGTATTAAGAGTAGTTCTGCTAGGGAGTATGACACTTGAGATGATTCACCAAGTTCTAGCTAGACAGTATACGATCGAAACATTTGAAGTGCTGACAGATTTCATGCAATTTCTCATCTATGGATATGTCTTGCTTGCATCACTTTTCTATGTGATTTCTCTTCCTTATTTAAAAAATAGGGGCATGTTTTTTGCATTTGATTTATCTGTGTTACTTCTGCCTTTATGTCAAACGGTATTTATTGTGTTAGTTGAGAGCAAAAAGTTCTTTCTCAGCGGTGATGCGGAGCTGATATGGAGAGATTTGATCATCATTTTGCTTATGATTGGCTTTGCCGCTTTGGTACTTCACCTATTCTTTCGTTTGTTTTGGCATCAGAAGTGGAAAGAATTGCTGTTTTTCTATGGCCTGATTTTCGCTGCGCTGCTGTATATTTTTTATCCTTCTATCTCGAAGTATGAGCTACAATCTTCGTTTAAATCCATTGTGATTTTAGCAGCGGCTGCAGGAAGCTTTATGACATTACATTTGTTATGTGTGTTACTACAAAACAAGGGGAAGTTGAGACAGTGGGGTGCTTGGGGAATTGTCGTCTTTTTTACGCTAATGCTGAACCCGATCCTAAATCTCCCACATATCATGTTTCAATTTACTAAAACGGAACTGACAGATACTTTCTCAGAAGAATATCGCCCTTTATCTGAAGCAAGTGCAAAAGCATTCGCTTCAAAGTTTGTACCATCGGACACTACATTATATTCAACGACTAGTAAACAGCCGATCTCTGATAACTACGTGTTTGCAGCCGATCAATATGAAGTGAATGTTTCTGCGTTTACAGGTGAATTAAACAGCTATTTTTATAATGGTCGCGCAAAGGGTCAGCATTTGACCGATAAAGAATATAGGGAAAAAACCATTGAATTTTTTGAAAGAAGCGGCCGATCCGTTGATCTAGACCGCATTCATGTAGTGATTGAAAAAGAAGACGGGGAGACAAGCGTTCTTCTTTTGCCAAAAATGTCTCAGAATAAAGATGAGAGCCTAGCGTTTGCCACATGGAAAAAAGAGACGCTTCGACAAGCGCAATATGGGAACGCCATCTTTCAATTAAAGGATATAGACGGGATCAATTTATCAAACAAAGAAATGAAAACGAAAATAAATCGTATTTATAAAAAGCTAAATTTACAGCCAACAGATTATCAGATTACAGACGTTGATGGCTTTTATTTTCAGTGGCAGCATGAAGTGGAGGTAAAGACAGCCGATCAATCTACATTTGTGTTTAATGGTTCAACGAAAGAATTGCTGAAAATACAGCTATCAAAAGCGATTCTTCAACAGAAAAAAGGAAATATCAGTGACGAAGATTTGTTGGAAATGATAGGGAAACAGTCAAAAGACGTGAAGACAGAAACAGGATCTCGTGAACACAAACAATATACTTTTCACGGGTCATCCCATTTACTTCATGTGACGAGAGATGCCGATGGAATTGCGTTGAATTGGCAATCAGACTCTTCTTTACCGCATACGGTATCGAATCAAGAACGTGATGAAGTCTATCAGCAAATCCTCAAAAAGTATGAACCTTATGCCATCTATAAAAAACAAATCAAGCCGGTGAGAATGATCGACAAAGAGGGAAAAATGAGCATTTCGTGGTTTGTGATCATTCAAACCTTCGGATCGAATGAGCGGAAAATATATGAAGTAAACGGACGAACAAAAGAGGTGCAACGTTTTGACAGATAAAGAAAAACAAGCCATCTTTCAAGACTTATATGAATTGTATCAGGAAGGGGAGCTTGGAGAAGAGGCTTCTAACTGGATGAAGACGCATGAAAAGCAGTTTCAGCATTCTTTTAAGGGAAACGAGTTTGCTCCTGCCCACACTGAGGATCAGAGTGATTATCTCGAATTAAAACGCATGAAGTGGTTTATTTCTTCGTTATACTTCTTTTTTATCGTATTATCAATTTGGATGACTGTGTGGTTTTATTTTTGATGTCTAGACCGACCAATCAAATTGAAAAAATATATGAAGAATATTTTCAGGAAATCACCAAATATTTATATCGCAGAACGGGAAATGTCGAAACAGCCAAGGACCTTGCGCAGGATGTATTTATCAAGGCACTGCATGGATTATCCTCTTTTAAAGGACATTCAAGCATTAAAACATGGCTTTACACCATTGCTTATCATACGTTTGTCAACGACTATCGCCGAAAAGTAAAACGAACTTTTACGGATGTAGAAAAAGCTGATTTTTTAGAGCAGCAGATATTCATGACACCTGAAGACCATTTAGAAACTCAAGCTGATATTCAAAGGCTGTGGAGCCAGATCAATCAATTGAAGGATTCTTACCGAGAAGTCCTCATTTTAAGAGATATTCAGGAATTATCGTATGAAGAAGTAGCGGAAATTTTGAATTGGACCTTATCTAAAGTAAAGACAACCCTTCATCGAGCTAGATTAGAGCTGAAACGAAAGCTACATTGTGAGGAGTTCAACAAATGAGCTGTTATTTGATTGAAGAACTATTACCACTTTATATAGAAGGGGACACGAGTGAAGAAACAAATCAATTAGTGGATGAGCATTTACGTTCATGCAAAAAATGCCGTTATCTATATGAAGAAATGAAAGAACCAGTCTCTATTGCAAAGTCAACAGATTTCATACCGTTCATAGATGAAAAAGAAGAAAAAAGAAAGTTTGAAAGGCGCTACTATGGAAAACTGTTATTACGGGCAAGTATCGTTTTTAGTATCGTCTATCTCATCATGCTCTTGATCTATTGGATATAAGAAAGAACCCCCATCTGGATGAACCGGATGGGGGTTTTTTGAGCTTAGTTCAATTTTTCTTTAGCAATTTGAACTGCATCATAGAACGTTTTTAATTGCTCTTGAGGAATTTTCTTAAGCAATTGGTTGAAAACAAGTAATTCAGTAGAGCTGAATCCAAGACCTTTAGCGATTTTAGAATCAATTACAACGTTTCCTTTTTTGTCTAGAACAAGTGCATCACCAGCAAGATCAACAATTCTGATCACTGATTTGAAAAGCTTTTCGAATTTAGTTGCTTCTTCTTTAGTAAGACCAAGTTCAACAGCTTTTTCTGCATCAAAAACTAATTTTCCTTTTTCGTTTTTAGTGATGCTTTCACTGAAAACGATTGTAAGAACAGCTGCGCGATCTAAGAATTTCTCAGCAGTCGCCGCTTCTTCTTCAGTAAGACCGAGCTCAACAGCTTTTTTCACATCAAATGTGTAGTTGTTGTCTTCCTCAACAAATGAATTGATGAGAATGCTGATAACACGCTCGTTTTTCTCCAATAAATCTTTAATAATTTGTTGCTGCTCAAAAGGAATCCCTTTGAAAGTTGCAGCACTTGCTTGCCCAGGAGCTACTGTTGTGAAAGTAAAAATGATAGCTAAAGCGAAAAATACAACAGAGCTGAGCGATTTGCTCAAAAACTTCTTCATGCTTCTTTTCTCTCCCTTTTCTGTTAAATTTTGTTGCAAGAACAGCATACCATGAGAAACTTTGTGGAAGAATAGGAAAAATGTAACTTTGTGTTTGTTTTTGGAGAACTATAAAAGTTCTTGTCGAAAAATGGAAGAGTTCAGATTGCTTATATTTGCCAACTCTATATGAAGTTTTTAGTTGAATCACTAGGGTTACATAGGTGGTTAGTCTTGTTTTTACCCAAAATAAAAGCCTTCTACATGTAAAATGTAAAAGGCTTTTCATAAATTTTATGATTGTACGTTTAATTTTCGTTTTAATGTAAATCCTGTACCCATGAAAATCATGGCGAACACAATACTTAAGCATGTTCCCAGTATGCTTTTTTCTGCAACAGACACTCCAATAAACGCCATACTGACGACGGCAAGTAATGCACATAATAATAGAAGCCATTTGATTTGTTTCATTTGTCTCCATCCCTTTTTTTAGAGTTAATATAAGTTTACAGAAAAACGATCGGCATTTAAAGGGGATTGTGATATAATATGAAAGTTATCTAATTATTTTAGGAGATGAAAATGTGAAACTTCGAAAAGACCTTCGCAACATCGCAATTATTGCCCACGTTGACCATGGTAAAACGACGCTTGTTGACCAATTGCTCCATCAAGCTGGTACTTTCCGTGCGAATGAAAATATCGCTGAGAGAGCCATGGATTCAAATGATTTAGAGCGAGAGCGCGGTATTACGATCTTAGCTAAAAATACTGCGATCCATTATAAAGATACACGCATTAATATTTTAGATACACCAGGACACGCCGATTTCGGTGGTGAAGTTGAGCGTATCATGAAAATGGTAGATGGTGTACTTCTCGTTGTGGATGCATATGAAGGTTGTATGCCTCAAACACGATTCGTGCTAAAAAAAGCACTTGAGCAAAACTTAACACCAATTGTTGTTGTCAATAAAATTGACCGTGACTTTGCTCGTCCAGCTGAAGTAGTCGATGAAGTCATTGACTTGTTCATTGAATTGGATGCAACAGAAGAACAGCTTGAATTCCCAGTTGTATATGCATCAGCAATCAATGGTACAGCAAGTAACGATGCTAGTAAGCAAGATGAAAACATGGAATCGTTGTTTGAAGCGATTGTCAACCATATCCCATGCCCAGTCGACAACCATGAAGAACCGCTTCAATTCCAAGTGGCGCTACTTGATTACAATGATTATGTTGGAAGAATTGGAATTGGCCGTGTATTTAGAGGAACGATGCAAGTAGGACAGCAAGTTGCTCTAATGAAAGTGGATGGCAGTGTAAAACAATTCCGCGTGACGAAGATTTTTGGTTTCCAAGGGTTAAAACGAGTGGAAATCAATGAAGCGAAAGCTGGAGATCTTGTCGCAGTATCTGGTATGGAAGACATCAACGTAGGAGAAACAGTCTGCCCGGTAGAACACCAAGAGGCTTTGCCGATCCTTCGTATTGATGAGCCGACACTTCAAATGACATTTGTTGTCAATAACAGCCCATTTGCAGGCCGTGAAGGAAAGTACGTGACATCACGTAAAATTGAAGAGCGTTTAGAACAGCAGCTTCAAACAGACGTAAGTCTTCGTGTAGATCCAACGGATTCACCTGATGCTTGGGTCGTATCAGGACGCGGTGAGCTTCATTTATCAATTCTGATTGAGAATATGAGACGTGAAGGATTTGAACTGCAAGTATCGAAGCCAGAAGTTATTGTAAAAGAAGTAGATGGTGTTCGATGTGAGCCTGTAGAGCGTGTTCAAATTGATGTACCTGAAGAGCATACTGGCTCTGTTATGGAATCAATGGGTGCAAGAAAAGGTGAAATGATTGACATGATCAATAATGGTAACGGTCAAGTTCGCCTGATCTTTACAGTTCCATCACGTGGTTTAATCGGATATACAACTGAATTTCTTTCATTAACTCGTGGTTTTGGTATTTTGAACCATACATTTGACAGCTACCAGCCGATGCAGTCTGGTCAAGTTGGCGGACGCCGTCAAGGTGTACTTGTTTCAATGGAAACAGGTAAAGCAACTGCTTACGGAATCCAAGGCGTTGAAGAGCGCGGTGTGATTTTCGTTGAGCCGGGTGTTGAAGTATACCAAGGAATGATTGTTGGTGAGCATAACCGTGAAAACGATCTTGTTGTCAACGTGAGCCGTATGAAACAACAAACAAACGTACGTTCAGCGACAAAAGATCAAACGGTTAGCATGAAAAAACCACGTATTATGTCACTTGAGGAATCTCTTGAGTACTTAAATGAAGACGAATACTGTGAGGTTACACCGGAATCGATCCGTTTAAGAAAGAAAATTTTAGATAAAAACGAACGTGAGAAAGCTGCAAAGAAGAAAAAGCTAGCAGGATTATCTTAATTCCATGAAGAATTAAAAAGATAGAACCCTGAAAGATAAGGGGAGGGAATCTTTTTGAATGATCAGGAAGTAAGTGAGAATCTATCCTTTTTCGCGATGCTGTTTCGTGTCGATGAAAATCCGCAAACAGGGATGTGGCTCCTATATGGCACCATCCTTGTTTTAGCGATTATTGTTTTTAAACTCGGCTTTGCTAGACGTTTACCGATTTTAAAAGCACTTGTCATTTATTTGTTTTTGATTTTTGGCTGCACGTTTCTCACATTTCTAGGAATCTTCTTGCCAGTAGCAGAAGGCCTGGTTGTGGCAGCTGTCATTTTGATTATTTATAAAATACGGCTGCATCGTGCGAAAAAAGAAGGAACAGTGAGTACGTAAAAAAGACCTGAACTTGTGTCAGGTCTTTTTTATGTCTTCTGTTCTTTTTTTCCTTTTTTCTTCTTTTTCTCTTTCGTCGCAGGATCTTGATAAAGAGAGAATCTGCCAGTTTTGATGCGTGCCTCTGTCTTTACTTTAATTCTTTCTTGGCAGTCATCGCACATATATGTATGAATCGGTCGATTTCTTAACCGTTTAGCAACAAGTGTATCATCATTAATGGTTTCAAGCTTTTCACATAATGAGCACTTCACTCTCATCATTTTCACCTCACTTTGGTCATGCCTTGATTATAGCATGTTTTTTGAGCTACTTAAAATCAGCATAAAAAAGGCTTATATCACAAGAGATATAAGCCGTTCTCATTATTTCTTCTGATTCATATGATGGTTTGATTGATCGTTTTGGTTTTTTTCTAATTGCTTTTGATCTTGTTGTTTGAGCTGATGATTCGGATCATTCGTCGGATCTGTTTCGTTACGGTCGATTTCATTTCGAGGCATTTCTGGCATAACACGGCCCACAATGGCTGCTAGTTCGTCCATAATTCCGCTTACTGGTCTGCCAGCTTGTATTTCTTTGCCCATTTCCTTTAAACGGCTCACTGTATCTGGATCAGCGACGACAACAGCATTCGCACCTTCTGGGTCATTTTTCAGTGCTTTGGCGACTGAATATTTAATGGTTTCAACTTTGCTTCTATCTAAATCATCTTTTACATCAATGCCGACGACAGCATACTTGCCGATGACGATCGCTGTTGCGTCATTTACATCTGCTACATGCTCAGTTACATTCACTAGGTGCTGCGCCACATCTGTTGATGGGCGGGCTTTGTCAGTGTTTTTCTTGGATGAGTCTGATACTCTTACTAAATGCTTGTTTCCGTCTTGATGTTCTTGTGCCAAAGGCTTCTCTTGATGTTGGCAAGCGCCTAATAAAAGAATGGTTTGAACCATGAATAACGTCAAAAATAGTCGCATGTGTATTCCCTCCTTCACAAACTGCATGATTTATTTTATTGTTGAATTAACCTTCTAACTTTATTCATGAAAACATATATTTTAACAATCGTTTTTGGAAAGACAAGGATGAATGAAACCCCGATCAGGAGGCGAAGGACCTGAGTAAAATTTATGTATTAGACACAAATGTGTTATTACAGGATCCGAATTCAATCTTTTCATTTGAAGACAACGAGGTCGTGATTCCGGCCGTAGTGTTAGAAGAAGTAGACTCGAAAAAAAGATATATGGACGAGGTTGGGCAAAACGCACGACGTGTCTCACGTTTAATCGACGGCTTGAGATCGAAAGGCAAACTGCATGAAAAAATTACGCTGGAGTCAAAAGGAACGCTGCGTATTGAGCTGAATCATCGCTCTTTCCATGAACTTCAAGAAATTTTCATCGAAAAAACAAACGATAACCGGATTTTGGCTGTTGCGAAGAATTTGAGCTTAGAGGAAGAAACAAAACCGGATGGCCGGCCTGTTATTTTGGTCAGCAAAGATGTCCTGGTGCGAGTAAAGGCGGATGCCATTGGTCTGCAAGCAGAGGATTTCTTAAGCGATCGAGTGCTACAAAATGAAGACATTGATAACGGCTATCACGAGCTCTATATTCCGACTGAGCAGCTGAATACATTTTATAAGCAAAATCAGTTACCAATAAAAGACGTCACCCAAACGCCATTAAACCCTCATCAATTTATTATTATGAAGGGAAATGAAGGTGGTTCTGCTTTGGGGATGCTTGATCAAAAAGCAGAGCATGTGAAACGGCTTATTTATGACCAAGAACATATTTGGGGAATTCGCCCAAAAAATGTCCAGCAAACGATGGCGCTTGAGTTACTTTTACGCCGCGATATTCCGCTTGTGACACTTATCGGAAAAGCGGGAACAGGCAAGACACTGCTTGCACTTGCTGCTGGATTAATGCAGACAGAGGACCTCGGCATGTTTAAAAAGCTCATCGTGGCACGCTCTATTGTTCCTGTTGGTAAGGACTTAGGGTATTTGCCAGGCGAAAAAGAAGAGAAGCTCAGACCGTGGATGCAGCCGATCTATGACAACCTAGAATTTTTATTTAACACAAAAAAACCCGGTGAACTCGATGCGATACTAGCGGGCATCGGTTCAATTCAAGTGGAAGCTTTAACGTATATTCGCGGGAGAAGTATCCCTGATCAATTTATCATTATCGATGAGGCGCAAAACTTAACAAAACACGAAGTAAAAACATTATTAACGCGGGTTGGTGAGGGAAGTAAAATTGTGCTCATGGGAGACCCAGAGCAGATTGATCACCCTTATTTAGACAGCTTAAATAATGGGCTCACATATGTCATTGAGCGTTTCAAAGGGCAGCAAATATCTGGACATGTCAAGCTTGTCAAAGGAGAAAGGTCTGGACTTGCACAGCTTGCAGCTGATTTATTATAGTCCAGACCCGTCATCTTATGTAATGATTAACTCTTTGACGCCTTTAATCGGCTGAGTGATGTTGGACTGATCCTCGAAATAAACGTGGATTGGTCCTTCTTCTGTTATAGGTTTTCCATTTTGGCTGAAATGGGCAATGCTATCCATCGCCTTAGAGAGCGGAACAGCAATTGTTTCTGTTTCTGTGACAAATTCACACGTCTCCGCTTGTTCGAGCGGTTCTGCATTTTTTATCATGTCGCCAAGTTTCATCCCGAAGCTGCCTGTGACAAGTCTTTCTTTTTCGTACTTTTTCTCTGTTTTTAATGTGGGTGGAAGTGTTTGACCTTCTCTTATGACCCGCTCTTGATCGAGTTCTTGATCTAGCTGCTGCTCTTCGCTTGCTGCACTTTTCTCAAAAAATGAATCCATTAAAAATTTACGGTCATCAAAAATCCATACACTCGGATCAATGGTGATCTTGTATTGTACGTTCCCCTTGATTTGAATAATGCTCATGTTCAAGACAACCCCTTTCCAACATAAATTATAGAAGTTTTCGCCCGCTTTGTCACTTTCATAAACATGCACCTCCTTGTACAAACTACGATTAGACGAAAAATAGGGAGGATTTTGGGCATGGCATGTCGTGACAATGAAGAGCTTCAGCGATTTGTAGAAGAGGCAAAAAAGGTGGCCAAAAATGGAAAGGTAGCATCCTATATTCCGGCACTCGGTAAAGCGGATCAATCGGATTTATCTGTCGCTGTTTATCATGTGAGTAATACGTGCCACTCAGCGGGAGATGTTGATAAACGATTCACCCTGCAAAGTATTTCAAAAGTATTAGCACTGGCACTCGTGCTCTCAGAAGAAGGACCGAAAAAAGTGTTTCAATATGTTGGACAAGAACCGACTGGCGACCCGTTTAATTCGATGATTAAACTAGAGACAGCAAGCCCAAATAAGCCGCTTAACCCAATGATTAATGCAGGAGCGCTTGCCGTTACAAGTTTAATAAGAGGGGCAACGCCGCAAGATCAGCTGAACCGATTGCTTGGTTTTATTAGAGAGCTTGCGAATGACACCACCATTACATATTGCAAAGAAACCGCTGCATCCGAATTTGAAACATCAATGATTAACCGCGCAATGTGCTATTATATGAAGCAATATCATATCATTAAAGGGAATGTAGAAGAGGTGATGGATGTCTATACGAAGCAGTGCGCCGTCATGATGAACAGCCTGGATTTGGCGAAGATCGCGTGTGTTTTTTCATTAGATGGCAGGCATCCAGAGACAGGAAAGCAAATCCTTTCGAAAGATGTCGCTAGAATTTGTAAAACGTTTATGGTCACATGCGGTATGTACAATGCGAGCGGGGAATTTGCGATCAATATCGGAATCCCTGCTAAAAGTGGTGTTTCAGGCGGAATTATGGGGGCGGCGCCATACGACTTTGGGATAGGTATATTCGGGCCTGCTTTGGATGAAAAAGGGAATAGTATTGCGGGTATTAAGCTGCTTGAGCTCATGAGTGAAAAATATGAGATGAGTATCTTTTAATAACGAATGGCTTCTTTTTATTTTTACAGAGCGAACTGTACAAATCTGCTTGCAATTTTGGGCGTTTCGCTTTATGATAAATAGAAGAATTAGGTACTCGCCTGGGGAACGGAGGGATACTTTTGGCGTCAGAAATTTTAGTCGATCATCGGCAAAAAGCACTGGCTTTATTAAAATTGGATGCAGATAAAATTTTAAAATTGATCCAAGTGCAAATGGACAACTTAACGATGCCGCAATGTCCTCTTTATGAAGAGGTTTTAGATACTCAAATGTTCGGATTATCGAGAGAAATTGATTTCGCTGTCCGGCTTGGATTAGTTGATCAACATGAAGGCAAAAAACTACTCGATAAACTTGAGAGAGAACTATCCGCACTTCATGATGCGTTCACAAAAAAATAATGATTGAAAACTCAAACTTCCACAACATAAGTTTGAGTTTTTTTGTCCGCCTTTTTATTTTGATTGATGCCAAACGGACTTGATTGTCTCATGAAAGACGAACAATATAAAGAGGTAAAACGGGATCAAACGGAGAAAATGTAGTAGAATAAGAACAGCTAAGAGAAGAGAATATCAAGCAGTAGAAATAGACGTTAGGAAGAGGATTATATGTTAAAGAGAATGCTAAAATCGTATGACTACTCATTATTGTTCGCCATTATATTAATTAGCGCATTCGGCTTGGTGATGGTGTATAGCTCAAGTATGATTACATCTGTGATCAGATATGATGCTGCGCCAGATAATTTTTTCAAGAAACAGCTTTTATTTATGATTGTCGGGGCGGTCATCTTGATTTTTACAGCCCTCATTCCGTATCAGCTGCTCTTAAATAAAAGATTCCAAATTGTGATGCTTTTGCTATCTGTGTTTTCTCTCATTTATGTGTACTTTGGCGGTCACATTGCAGGGAATGCTAGAAGTTGGATCAAATTTGGGCCTTTTAGTCTTCAGCCAGCGGAATTCGTGAAGATCGTTGTCATCATTTATCTTGCTGCTGTCTATGCAAAGAAGCAGCATTATATTGACCATATTTTAAGAGGGGTTACACCTCCAATTGTGGTTGTCTCCATCCTATGCGGATTTATTATTTTGCAGCCAGACTATGGGACAGCTTTTATCATTGGTATGATTGCCCTTGCGATGATTTTATGCTCAGGGTTTAGCGGTAAAACGCTGGCCAAGCTGCTCGCTTTATTTAGTGCGGTGATGGTTGTTGTGACACCGTTTATTATTCTTTTTTGGGATAAAATTTTCACGCAGAATCGTCTTGGACGTTTTGAGAGTTTCCAAGATCCATTTAAAGACGCAGGCGCTTCTGGGCATCAATTGATTAATTCATATTATGCGATTGGATCAGGCGGCTTTTTTGGTCTTGGTCTTGGAGAGAGTGTACAAAAGTATGGATACCTTCCAGAACCGCATACAGATTTTATCATGGCAATTATCTCGGAAGAGCTTGGTTTTTTCGGTGTATTTTTTGTCCTTGCTCTCCTTGGCTTTATTGTCGTGAAAGGTTTTTACATTGCGAGAAAGTGTGAAGATCCGTTTGGAAGTTTGCTTGCAATAGGAATTTCTTCAATGATTGCCATCCAAACGTGTATTAATTTGGGCGGTGTTTCAGGGCTCATTCCGATCACTGGGGTTACACTTCCGTTTATCAGCTACGGGGGATCCTCTATCATTTTACTGAGTGGATGTATGGGAATATTGCTGAATATCAGCATGTTCACTGAATATAAAGAGCGTTATAAAAAGAAAAAATCAATCAGCAAACCATCGATTCAAAAAAATGGATTGCAGAAAACTTTGAATCTTTAGAAAACAAAAGTGTACAGTTTTCATTTCTTCCTTTATTATAGAGTACATATAAAATTTTAAGGGATATGGAGGAGTGAGAATGTCACAGAGAACAATTCAAAAGGTTCTAGTTGCAAACAGAGGGGAAATCGCTATCAGAGTCTTTAGGGCCTGTACGGAGCTCAACTTACGTACAGTGGCCATTTACTCCAAAGAAGACTCGGGCTCTTATCATCGCTATAAAGCCGATGAAGCATATCTAGTTGGAGAAGGTAAAAAGCCGATTGATGCCTACCTTGATATCGAGGGGATCATCGAAATTGCAAAACGAAATGACGTGGATGCGATTCATCCAGGATACGGATTTTTATCTGAAAACATTCATTTTGCAAGACGATGCGAAGAGGAAGGCATCCAATTCATCGGCCCAACTTCTCAACATTTAGATATGTTTGGAGATAAAGTAAAAGCGAGAGATGAAGCGAAAAAAGCTGGAATTCCAGTCATTCCAGGAAGTGACGGGCCAGTTGATTCGGTCAAAGAAGTCGAAAAATTCGGTGAAGAATATGGTTACCCGTTTATTATTAAAGCTTCACTTGGAGGCGGCGGCCGAGGTATGCGGATTGTCAGATCAAAAGAGGAGCTGAACGAAGCCTATGACCGTGCAAAGTCAGAGGCGAAAGCGGCTTTTGGAAATGACGAAGTATACGTTGAAAAGCTGATTGAAAATCCGAAACATATTGAAGTGCAGGTGATTGGAGACAATCACGGCAATATCATTCATTTATATGAGCGTGACTGCTCTGTTCAAAGGCGTCATCAAAAAGTCATTGAGGTTGCACCAAGTGTGTCTCTTTCTAATCAATTGCGTGAAGACATCTGTGAAGCGGCTGTTCAGCTGGCGCAGAATGTATCGTATATCAATGCAGGGACTGTAGAATTCCTAGTGGCAAATGGGGAGTTTTATTTTATTGAAGTCAATCCTAGGGTCCAAGTGGAACACACGATCACAGAAATGATCACAGGTGTCGATATCGTCCAAACCCAAATTCTTGTCGCAAAAGGACATGACCTTCACAGCAAAGAAGTCGGGATACCAAAACAAGAAGATATCTTTACACATGGATTTGCCATTCAATCAAGGGTCACAACAGAAGATCCTTTGAATGACTTCATGCCAGATACAGGAAAAATCATGGCTTACCGTTCAGGCGGTGGTTTTGGTGTACGTCTTGATACAGGGAACAGCTTCCAAGGTGCGGTGATTACACCTTATTACGATTCACTGTTGGTCAAGCTGTCTACTTGGGCACTTACATTTGATCAAGCTGCGGCTAAAATGGTCCGAAATTTACAAGAATTCAGGATTCGCGGCATTAAAACAAATATCCCGTTTCTTGAAAACGTCGCAAAGCACGAGAAGTTTCTAAGAGGGGAATATGATACATCGTTTATTGATTCAACACCTGAGCTATTTAACTTCCCTAAGCAAAAAGACCGTGGAACGAAAATGCTTACTTATATTGGTAACGTTACCATTAATGGGTTCCCTGGTATTTCGGAAAATAAGAAGCCTCATTTTGATAAACCAAATGTGCCGAAACTTGCTGTCCATGAAACGATTCCTTCTGGAACAAAACAATTGTTAGACAAGCATGGACCTGAGGGGCTCGCCAATTGGGTGAAAGAGCAAAGCGGTGTACTTTTAACGGATACAACCTTTAGAGACGCACATCAATCCCTGCTTGCAACACGCTTTAGAACACACGACTTAAAGAAAGTTGCGCAGCCAACAGCAGGTTTATGGCCAGAGTTATTCAGTATGGAAATGTGGGGCGGCGCTACATTTGATGTGGCATATCGTTTCTTGAAAGAAGATCCTTGGGAAAGATTGAAAGAGCTTCGTCAAGAAGTGCCAAACACTTTGTTCCAAATGCTATTAAGATCATCAAACGCTGTCGGATATACAAACTATGCGGATAATGTGATTAAAGCATTTGTAAAGGAATCGGCAGAGGCAGGCATTGACGTCTTCCGTATTTTTGACAGCCTAAACTGGGTCAAAGGCATGACGCTTGCCATTGATTCTGTTCGTGAATCAGGCAAAGTGGCAGAGGCAGCGATTTGTTATACAGGTGATATTCTTGATCCATCACGTCCGAAATATGATTTGAAATATTATGTCTCTCTTGCGAAGGAGCTTGAATCCGCAGGCGCTCATATTTTAGGCATTAAAGATATGGCGGGATTATTAAAACCGCAGGCGGCTTATGAACTTGTATCTGCTCTAAAAGACGAGCTCACGATTCCAATCCATCTTCATACACACGATACGAGTGGAAATGGACTCTTCACCTATGCAAGAGCGATTGATGCAGGTGTTGATATTGTTGATGTTGCAGTCAGCTCTATGGCGGGGCTCACATCACAACCAAGTGCGAGCTCATTATATTATGCTTTAGACGGACATGAAAGAAAGCCCGAAATGAATGTTCAAGCGGTTGAACGTCTTTCTCAATATTGGGATTCCGTCAGAAAATATTACCATGAGTTTGAAAGCGGAATGAATTCACCGCATACAGAAATTTATGAGCATGAAATGCCTGGTGGCCAGTATAGTAACCTGCAACAGCAGGCGAAAGGGGTCGGCCTTGGCGACCGCTGGAATGAAGTAAAAGAAATGTACAGACGTGTAAATGACATGTTTGGTGACATTGTGAAAGTGACACCGTCTTCTAAAGTGGTCGGAGATATGGCACTTTATATGGTGCAAAACGATCTGACAGAAGAGGATGTTTATGAAAAAGGAGCAACACTGGATTTCCCAGATTCGGTTGTTGAATTGTTTAAAGGCTATTTAGGACAGCCTCATGGCGGATTCCCAGAAAAATTGCAAAAGCTGATTTTAAAAGGGGAGGAGCCGCTTACTGTCAGACCAGGTGAGAAACTGAAACCAGTGGACTTTGAAGAAATCAAAAAGCAGTTCAAAGAATCACATGACTTGACGTTAACAGAACAAGATGCCATTGCATATGCTTTATACCCGAAAGTCTTTTCTGAATTTGTTCAAACAGCAGAAAGCTATGGAGATATCTCTGTTCTTGACACACCTACCTTCTTCTACGGCATGAGACTTGGTGAAGAAATTGAGGTAGAAATTGAGAAAGGGAAAACCCTCATTGTCAAACTCGTGTCCATTGGAGAACCGAATCCGGACGCTACAAGAGTGCTTTACTTTGAACTGAATGGACAGCCGCGTGAAGTGGTCATTAAGGATGAAAGCATCAAATCCTCCGTTCAAGAAAAAATGAAGGCAGATCGCTCAAATCCAAATCACATTGCGGCATCAATGCCAGGCACTGTCATCAAAGTACTTGTTGAAAAAGGACAGAAAATTTCCCAAGGTGAGCATTTGATGATCAATGAAGCGATGAAAATGGAAACGACGGTACAAGCACCGTTCTCAGCAGTCGTGGATGAAATTCATGTCACGAATGGAGAAGGGATTCAAACTGGAGATCTGTTGATTGTCTTAAAGCCTGAATAATGAGTGAGACACATCCATTTGGATGTGTCTTTTTTTGAGCGCATTAAAATGTGCAGCCGGCCGATAGAGTGATTACACTATAGAATGAGGTGAAGAAAGAGTGGAAATTGTCGTGATTTGGTTTCGCCGAGATATGCGATTGGATGATCATATCGCCTTATCAAAAGCGATCACATATGCAAAAAAACATCAGTACCGATTATTTGCTTTTTATCATCTAGATCCGTTTTTTACAGAAATGGAACTGGATTTGAACAACGAACATTTCTTTCAAAACTTGGCCAATTTCGTCAAGGAAGCGAGAGAATCTCACATGTATGTTCATCTCATTCATGATGATATTTTGTTCGCTTTTCAAAAGCTCCTGGATGCTTATGACATCAATGCGGTCTTTTTTAATGAGGACGAAGTAGGAAATGGTCGAATACGTGATGAGCAAGTGACCCGTTTCTTAGAAGAAAAGGGCATTCATGTGTCAAAGTGGCAAGATACGCATCTGCATGGGGCGAGAGATATTTTAAAAGCGGATGGGTCTCATTATCAAGTGTTTACTCCATACTATCAAGCTTGGAGGAAGCAGGAGAAGCAGTCTGTGATAAAAGTTGACAAATCATTTCTGAGCAGCAAGCATACGATTTGTGATGAGTCACTTTCTGAAAAGGGAGATGCGAAACTAAGGGACATCATTAAGAAATGTACAAGGAAATTCGATCAGATTGGGTCAGACAAAGCGAGAAGCACGCTAGGCGGCTTTATTCAAGAAAGATTGACGCGTTATCATGAGAAACGAGATATTCCGTCTGTTTTTGGGACGAGCAAGCTGTCTCGGTTCTTAAAAACCGGGACCATTTCTATTCGCACAATCTTTCATGCGGTCAATGAGGAAGAACTTGTTAAAGATGAGGGCAAGGAAACATTTATCAAAGAGCTGGCATGGCGTGATTTTTATCATATGATCTTTGCGCATTATCCAGAGATGAAAGAAAAAGAAATCAACGCCTCCTTTCAACATATAAAATGGAATGATGATGAGACACTTTTTGAAGCTTGGTGTAAAGGACAAACAGGCTTCCCGCTCGTTGACGCTGGGATGAGACAGTTAAATGAAGAAGGGTGGATGCATAACCGTTTGAGAATGGTGACGGCTTCATTCCTGACAAAAGATTATCTCATCGATTGGAGAATGGGCGAAGCGTATTTTGCGAGAAAACTTGTCGACTATGATGAGGCTTCGAATATTGGAGGATTTCAGTGGGCAGCCTCCGTCGGAACGGATGCTGTTCCTTACTTCCGTATTTTTAACCCAACGACCCAGTCGAAACGATTTGATCCAAGCGGAGAATATATTAGAAGGTATGTGCCAGAACTTAAGCATGTGAATGAAAAATGGATTCATGAACCGAGTAAAATGCCGATAGATGATCAAATGAAATCGGGATGTGTGCTGGGGGATACATATCCTCTGCCTACAGTCGATCATCAAGAAAGACGGAAAAAAGCCATTTCGCTATTTGAAGAAGCGAAACAAACATAAAAGAAATCCCCCTTTTCGGATGAAAGGGGGATTGTATGTTTATCTGAAAGGCTCTCTATTTTCATATTTAAACCGGGCAATGAGTAAGCAGAAGTAGCATAGTACCCCAAACAAACAAGAAATAAAGAATGAATGAGCAAGCGCATAACCGAGTGCGAGCTGAGAATAAACAGACATGACACCAGAAATCGCTTGAAGTGTAATCAGAATGGCTGAAATGATCCATCCATAATACAGCTGCTTTTGTTCTTTATAATGTTTAAGGGCATGGAACATCGCAACAAATATCCAAACGAATAAAAGAAGGGCTGCTGCTCGGTGAGACATTTGAACCCATTGATTAAAATACGCTGGAAGTGCGCCGTCTTTTGAACAAAATGGGAAGACAGAGCATGCAAGACTTGATTTTGTATGTCTCACATAGGCGCCCGTATACACCACAATATACGTATATGTGATCAACCCATAAATATGGAACTGCATTCTTTTGCCGATATGAAGCGGCTTCACAAGCTTTGTTTCAGATCTGGTGGCTTCAAACACAAGCAGTGCCAGTAGTAAAATGGAAGCAAAAGAAATCAGTGAAATACCGAAGTGCAGTGCCATGACAAGTGCGTTAGAACCAAACACAACGGCGAGTGCCCCTAACAGCGCTTGAAGCAGTAAGAATATAATGGACATGATGACCAAAAATTTGGTTTCACGGAATACTGGACTGATTTTTTTCCAGCATAAGACCGCCAGTGCCAATACAAGAATGGTGGAAACTCCTGTTGACATGCGGTGGCTCCATTCGATAATGGAAGCAGGGTTCATTTCTGGAAAGAAACGACCGTGGCAAAGGGGCCACTGTCTGCCGCAGCCAAGACCGGAGCCAGTTTTCGTCACAAGCGCACCGCCAATCAGAACGATCAGCATCACAAATGTTGTGACAACGCTCAATAACCTTAAAGCAAATTTCATCAAATGATTTCACCTTCTCTAAATAACTTCTGATCTAAATGAAAACCTCACATGTTCTCAAGTTTAAGCCAAATGCGTGTTCTGTTGCAATTCATAATGACCAAAGTTCACAAAAAAATGATATGTTAGTTCACAAAGTTTACAGATTTAGAGTGCTTGATCTTTCTTTGACAGTCTGATAGAAATAGAGGAGAGAATATTTCATTTTGCACCGCCTTCTGAAACGCACATCCTAATAAATTCACGAAAAGTTCACAAATAACTTCAAGTTTGTCGTTTATTATTTAATAGGATGTTTTTTTACAGCTCTTTATCTTGTATGATAGAGTTGTAACGATTTTACGTTTTATTCGTTCGTTTGAAGGTTTGGGCAAGGGAGGTTATACACATTGGCAAATTCCAAAACAGCCGCGGAAGCAGCTATTCATGGACAAATAGAAGAAACAACCGCTTTAAAAGATTTTCTTGCTCTTATTAAAATGGGCATCGTCAATTCCAATTTCATTACAACATTTACTGGAATGTGGCTTGCTTTTTATTTTACAGATATGAGTTTCCTTGGAAATCTTGATATTGTTCTGTTAACAATGATTGGTTCTTCTCTTATTATTGCCGGTTCATGCGCCATTAATAATGCGTTTGACCGTGATATTGATATACTAATGGAAAGAACAAAAACAAGACCGACGGTGACAGGTAAAGTTCAGCCGGGTCAAGCGTATGCATTTGGTATTCTGCTTGTTGTACTTGGACTGATTATGCTTTTGATGACAACTGTTACATCAGCAGTGATTGGATTTATCGGTGTCTTTACTTATGCAGTTCTATACACGATGTGGTCTAAACGCCATTACACCATTAATACAGTCATTGGGAGTGTATCTGGTGCGGTTCCGCCATTAATTGGCTGGACAGCTGTTACAGGCACCATCGACACAACGGCTTGGGTCCTGTTTATGATTATGTTCATCTGGCAAATTCCGCATTTCTTATCACTTGCGATTAAGAAAACGGAAGATTACCGCAAAGCAGGTATTCCAATGCTGCCAGTTGTTTACGGCTTTGAAGTCACAAAACGCCAAATCATCATTTGGACAGCATGTCTTCTCCCGCTTCCATTTTTCTTAGGTGGATTAGGATGGCCGATTGTCGCACTTGGCACATTGCTGAACATTGGATGGCTCGTCATTGGTCTTATGGGCTTTAAAATGAAAGATATCATGAAGTGGTCAACACTCATGTTCGTTTATTCATTAAACTACTTAACGATCTTTTTCGTTGCGATGATTATTATTACACTATTCTAGAGTGAAATACACTTTGATCACATCAAAACAATGGCTATATCTTATAACACAACATTTTCTTACAACTATGAAAGCCGCCTGATATTCAGTTCTATTTAGGCGGCTTTCTGTTTATACATAGATGGTATTTTGAGTAAAAACATCATTTTTTTATGAAAAGAGGAAATGTAAGTGCTTTTATAAGAGGCGGGGGTTATGGATGGGTGAAAGGTGATTTTATAAATAAGAGGTAAAAAGCGAAAGGCAAAGGAGATCAAGCAAAAGGGGTTGGGACAAATTATGATAAGAAAATGGCGTGTTTATTCACTGTTTCTTTTACTGACGCTCGTTTTGGCGGGCTGCGGTGAACCATACTTATCAACACTCAAGCCAGTTGGGGAAGTAGCAGATAAACAGTTTTTCCTAACGGTACTGAGTACACTTATTATGGTTCTTGTCGTTATTGTTGTATCGATCATTTTCTTTTACGTCATCATTAAATTCAAACGTTCTAAAGTGGGAGAAGATACGATTCCTAAACAGGTAGAAGGGAACCGTAACCTCGAAATTACGTGGACAGCGATTCCGATACTTCTACTCATTATTCTCGTTGTACCTGTTGTGGCATACACGCTTGAGCTAGGGGATACAAGCGCTATGGATAAGAAAAAACGAGATCCTGAAAAAACACTTGTTGTGAATGTAAGAGCCAGCTTATATTGGTGGGAATTTGAATACCCTGATTATGGGATTGTGACAAGTCAGGAATTGATTGTTCCAACTGACCAAAAGGTTTATTTTAAGCTGAAAGCATCCGATGTGAAACACTCTTTCTGGGTTCCATCGGCTGGGGGTAAAATTGATACAAATACAGACAACGAGAACAAGTTTTATTTAACATTTGACTCAAAACGAACGAAAGATGCTGGAGAATATTTCTATGGGAAATGTGCGGAGCTTTGTGGTCCATCACATGCTTTAATGGACTTTAAAGTTAAAACGCTTTCTCAAGATGAGTTTTTAGGCTGGACGAAAAAGATGGCAGATTATAAGAAGCCTGCATCTACGTCAGATCTAGCCCTTGAGGGTGAAAAACTTTTTAAAGAGAAAAACTGTTTAAGCTGTCACGCGGTAGAGCCTGGAGATGAACGGCCAGAGGCGGCAAGGACTGCTCCAAACCTTGCAACCTTCGGAGAGCGGACAAAAGTAGCTGGAATTAAAGACATGAACAAAGAAAATGTCAAAGCATGGCTGAAAGATCCAGAGAGCTTTAAACCAGGTAATAAGATGACAGGGACGTACCCTAAACTAAATGACTCAGAAGCAGATGCACTCTACGAGTATTTAAAAGGTCTTAAAATACAGTAAATGCCTTGAGCAGCTTGAAGTTGCGCACATTCAAAAGGGTATACGATCTATGTGAAGTTTTTGTTAAGAGCTCCCGAATAAGTCTCTACATCCAAGAATAAGTCATCTGTCAGATATAGTCTGTTTTTAGAACGTGAAGATAGACATTGATATGAAAAGGGGCAAATGGGAGATAAGAGGGGGATTTCATGGTGAGTACAATAGCTAAAAAGCGGGGGTTTGGCGCTGTCTTATGGGATTACTTAACGACGGTTGACCACAAAAAAATTGCCATACTATATTTAGTGGCAGGGGGATTTTTCTTTTTAATTGGTGGCCTGGAAGCGATGATTATCCGTATTCAGCTAGCCATCCCTGAAAATGATTTTGTGAGTGCAGGGTTTTACAATGAAGTCATGACGATGCATGGAACAACGATGATTTTCCTTGCAGCAATGCCGCTTTTATTTGCATTAATGAATGCGGTTGTTCCCATTCAAATTGGTGCACGTGACGTAGCGTTTCCATTTGTGAATTCACTTGGTTTTTGGCTGTTCTTTTTCGGTGGTATTTTCTTAAACCTTGGATGGTTTATGGGCGGGGCACCTGATGCAGGCTGGACTGCCTATGCGTCGCTCACGCTGAATTCAGAAGGGCACGGCATGGATTTCTATATTTTAGGGTTGCAGATAGCGGGTATTGGTACGCTAATTGCCGGAATCAACTTTCTTGCAACGATTATTAATATGAGAGCGCCAGGTATGACGTATATGAGAATGCCGCTCTTTACCTGGACGACGTTTGTGGCATCTGCACTAATTTTATTCGCATTCCCGCCGCTAACAGCAGGACTTGCGATGCTGATGCTTGATCGAATGTTTGATACGAGCTTTTTTAATCCAGAGCTTGGCGGAAATACAATCATCTGGGAGCATTTGTTCTGGATTTTTGGACACCCAGAAGTGTATATCTTGATTTTGCCGGCATTTGGGATTTTCTCTGAGATCATTCCAGTGTTTGCAAGAAAAAGATTGTTTGGTTATTCGTCCATGGTGTTTGCGACTGTATTAATTGGTTTCCTTGGATTCATGGTGTGGGCGCATCACATGTTCACAACAGGACTTGGTCCAATTGCCAATGCGATCTTTGCCGTAGCCACAATGGCGATTGCGGTGCCAACTGGAATTAAAGTATTTAACTGGTTGCTCACCATATGGGGCGGTAATGTGAAGTTTACAACGCCGATGCTATATTCAGTTGCGTTCATTCCGTCATTCTTACTTGGCGGTGTAACCGGCGTCATGCTTGCAGCAGCAGCAGCGGATTATCAGTTCCATGACACGTACTTCGTTGTGGCGCATTTCCACTATGTCATTATCGGTGGTGTGGTCTTCGGTATTTTAGCAGGTGTGCATTATTGGTGGCCGAAGATGTTTGGGAAAATACTGAATGAGAAGCTTGGGAAAATTGGCTTTGTGCTGTTTTTCGTCGGTTTCCATTTAACGTTCTTTATCCAGCATTTTCTCGGTCTTTGGGGCATGCCGCGCCGAGTCTTTACATTCTTGCCAGGTCAGGGTCTAGACCTTGGGAACTTGGTCAGTACGATTGGGGCACTGTTCATGTTTGTAGCAGTTGTCATCATGCTGATTAATATCATCTGGACGACAGCAAAAGGGGAGCGTGTATCGGGCGATCCTTGGGGAGATGGAAGAACGCTTGAATGGGCAGTATCTTCACCTCCGCCAGAATATAACTTTAAGCAGCTGCCTCTTGTACGGGGACTTGATCCATTATGGATTGAGAAAATGGATGGTAAAAAAGGAATGACAGCATCTGAACCGCTCGATGATATTCACATGCCGAATAATTCCATCTTGCCTATCATTATCTCATTCGGTCTATTTGTGTCAGCGTTTGGTTTTATGTATCGTCAAGAACACAGCTGGGGTCTACCGGTGATCTTCATTGGTCTTGGCATCACGTTTGCGACCATGCTCGTTCGCTCTCTTAAAGATGATCATGGATACCATATTCACAAAGAAGATTTGACGGATGACGATGACAAAGGGGTGAAAGCATAATGGAACCACAAAAAATGACAGCGGAAACCTTTCCGGCTTCTCCTGAGAAAGCCACGTTAGAAGGAAAGAATAAGTTCGTCGGGTTCTGGTTGTTTCTTGGGGGAGAAACGGTCCTGTTTGCATCTTTGTTTGCCACTTATTTGGCGCTGAAAAATTCAAATGCAGGCGGCGCAACAACAACTGAAATGTTTGACCTCACACTTGTCTTTATTGCCACAATGCTTCTGTTAACGAGCAGTTTAACGAGTGTGTATGCTATGTATCATATGAAAAACTTTGCCTTTAAAAAAATGCAGCTTTGGCTAGGTGTAACCGTTCTTTTAGGTGCTGGATTTTTAGGGGTAGAAATTTATGAGTTTTATCATTATGTGCATGCGTATGAATTTACAATTACGAGCTCTGCACTTGGCTCTTCCTTCTATACGCTTGTTGGAACACACGGGGCTCACGTCGCATTTGGACTCTGCTGGATCACCGCTCTGATGATTCGGAATATGAGACGCGGTCTAGATTTATACAATGCACCAAAATATTATGTGGCGAGCCTTTATTGGCATTTCATTGATGTTGTGTGGGTCTTCATCTTTACCGTTGTATATTTAATGGGAATGGTGGGATAAGAATGGGAAATAAAAACACAAATCAGTCCAAAGTCGATCTTGTCTATCGGAAAAAGAAAAATGCCGAAGAAATGAAGCATCAGCTCATTTCTTTCGGCTTGATGATTGGTTTAACGTTTGTTGCCTTTTTAACAATCGCCTCTGAAGACGTCGGAAATTGGTTCGCTGTCCCTTTTATTTTACTGCTTGCAGTGATTCAGGTGGCTTTTCAGCTTTATTATTTTATGCACATGAACCAAAAAGGGCATGAAACACCCGCGTTGTTTCTTTACTCAGGTGTGTTTGTCGCGTTTATTACCGTTTTAGCCTTTTTGACCATTATTTGGTGGTAAGCTCGCTTTGCCCTTGAAGGAGGCGCAGCAATGGAAAACTTAGAGATATTTGGATTTCGTGCATTATGGAGTCCTTACTATTTGACATGTATTGTAGTAGCAGCCACTTTTTATCTGCTTCTCGTGACGAAGGGAAAGCACCGTGCGACGGTGAAAGAGAAAACGCTGTTTCTCACGGGGCTTGTGTTGCTTTATGCAGTGAAGGGGAGCCCGATTGATTTAATGGGGCATATTATGTTCAGTGCGCATATGGCGCAAATGGCAGTGCTCTATTTGGTCATCCCGCCGCTTCTTATTACAGGTTTACCTGCGGCGATTTGGGAGCGGATCATTCAAACACGGGGTATTCAGCCGATTTTCCGCTTGTTTTCTAAGCCGTTGATTGCCTTGCTCGGATTTAACGGGTTGTTTTCGCTGTATCATATTCCGCTTGTGTTCGATTTTGTCAAAACAGATCCGTTTTATCACGCATTGATGACGGTTGTCATTTTTATCGCTGCCTTTTTCATGTGGTGGCCGCTTGTCCATAAAGTGCAAAGTCAGCCGCAGATTACGGGCATTTTAAAGCTTGGATATATTATGGCAGATGGGATTTTAATGACACCTGCCTGCGCACTCATTATGTTTAGTGAAGCGCCTATCTATGCCACTTATTCAGATGCCGGCGCATGGATACAAGCACTGCACCTATGCGTACCGAGTGATATGCTTGCTGGTCTTGCGCTTACGGGACCTGACATGTTTCATACATTGCCGCTGCTAGAAGATCAGCAACTAGGTGCTATTTTGATGAAAATCATTCAAGAGATTGTATACGGATCGATTCTTGCTGTTGTCTTCTTTGACTGGGCAAGAAAAGAAAGAGCGAAAGATGCCGTACCAGATGCGCTCATTCCGAAATATGAATAAATGAAAAACACAGCCGCAGGGGCTGTGCTTCCAGATTGTTGGCAAAGGGCTAAAATGAACTTTATTTTAGCCCTTTGTCTTCTTTTCAGCGTGATAGAAAACCTTTGCAGCCCTAGGAAGGACGAGCACTGGAGCGGATCGAATTTGGCATTCGTGAGCACCAGCGCACAGGACTGACAACGAATGCGAGGGTTTGTCTACACGCTGAAAGCACAGCCGTAGGGGCTGTGCTTCTTTTATGCTTCAGCAGTTATCGCTTCTAGTTTTTCTTTCAATAGGTTCAGCGTTTTTTTGCTGGATTGAATAAGAGATTTAGGGAAATCTTCGCCTTCTCCATATTCAACACCATGCGGATAATAGTGTTTTCCAAGTAAAGGTGTCAGCAGCTGGATGTGGGCTTTTTTGGAGCCGACATCTCCCTCAGTGGCGTAGCCAGAGATCCGTAAGTAAAACGTCCCCTCTACCATGTTATACTTCCTGTCGTACGTCACACGCTCATAATCCCATTGATCGGCTCGTACAAATCCTTCACTTTCCATAATGAAATCCAATTTATTTAAGTCAGCTGATACCTTTTCAATCCCCGTACCTTCAAACTTCACCCAAAACCCCTCCTTATAAAAATTCCCTTTACTGACAATCATAGTATGAAAGCGTTAAACTTTCAACTGTGAAAGGTATGTTCTTTTATAAGCTGGTTACAGTAATAAAGAAAATAACGGATGGAGGAATCAACGTGAAAACGAAAAAAATCAAAGATATCATGACGAAAAAAGTAGTGACGTTGCAAAAGGACGACAATGCGTATGAAGCCGCAGTCAAAATGAAAGATGCTGACATTGGTGCCATTCCAGTAGTCGATGGGGATCAGCTTGTTGGTATTGTCACAGACCGCGACCTTGTACTTAGAGGTATTGCTGAGAAAAAGCCGAACTCACAAGAGGTTGGTGCCATCATGACGAAGGAAGTATTGACAGCTGAAGAAGATGCAACCCTAGAAGAAATTGTCCGGTTGATGTCAGAACATCAGCTCCGCCGTATCCCGGTTGTCAAAAACGGGGCACTCACAGGAATCGTAGCCCTTGGGGATTTATCAGTTGAAGATTTATCAAACGATCGTGCAGGTGATGCTCTGACGGAAATCTCTCAACAAGACCAGGATCATGGCCAAGGATTTCTTCATTAGGAGGGGCATATTTTAAATTCGTGTTAAATAGGCTGTATTGTCGTTGATAAATGGAGCAAGTTTTGTTTAAATGACAGTAGAAGGTACTTTTTGTACCTTGTCAATTTAACGGAGGTGTTTATTTGAAAACTGTGCTGAAAACACTCTTCATCCTCCTGATTATATCTGGAACGTACGTTCTGTTTATTCAATATGGATCTTCACCAGAAAAAGAAAACAGCAATGAGCCGAAGGTGTCTAATGAAGAAACATCTAGCGATAAGCCGATCAACATTCCGAAAAAAGGTCTCATGTCCTTTATGGGGAAGTCTTCAAACGAAGTGCTTAAACAGCTAGGGGAACCAGATCGCATTGATCCTTCCGCATATGATTATGACTGGTGGATATACAATCAATCGAAGAAACACTATATTCAAGTAGGGGTAAAGGACAGTAAAGTGGTGACCTTGTTTGCGACAGGGGATGGGCTGAATGTTGAGCCGTTTAAAATCGGTCAAGCCACAAGTGAAGTATTTAAAAAAACACAAATCGCTCCTTACATTCATGTAGAGGACGAGGGAAATTCATATCGCTTTGAATTCTCAGAAGATGATATGAATACCAGGCCGACGGTGAAAGTGGGAGATGATGTGTATGTCCAGCTCTACATGGATAAGTTTGAAAGCACTCTTTCGAGCATTAGAGCCTTTAACGCAGATACATTTGTCAAACAAAAGCCGTATGAAGTCGTCTATCGAGGCCAATTAATTGAACCTGAGGCGATATCAGGTGAAAAATGGAAGGATATTGAAGCGTCGAGTCAAAAACAAATTTTTGATATGACCAATATTATCCGCCATAAGTACAAACTGCCGACCTTAAAGTGGGACGATGAAACCTCTGAAGTGGCATTCATGCATAGTGAGGACATGAAAGATCATCATTATTTCTCCCATGAATCTAAAAAATACGGCACGCTGAAAGACCGGTTAGAAAGAGGAGAGGTCGCATTTCAACTTGCGGGGGAAAACATTGCGTATAATTATGTTGATGGCCCTGCAGCTGTAGAAGGCTGGCTGAATAGCGAAGGTCACCGGAAGGCATTGTTAAATCAAGATTACACGCACCTTGGCGTTGGTGTGAAAGAAAAGTACTATACACAAAACTTCATTAAGAAAACGTCTTAATCCTCTAAACAGCTGCGCACAGATGGCGGCTGTTTTTTTATGAAAAGGGCTCACCAAAATAGATCCAGATGTATATAGTATAGTAGGCATTTGTATGGGGGGTGAGGATATGACAAATAAGCAAAAGCAAACATCCATTGATGAATTTAAACAGTTCGTCAGACGCCATCCGAAATTAATCCAAGAAGTGCAGACGCAAGAAAAAAGCTGGCAAAGTTTATACGAGAATTGGGTCATGTTTGGTGAGGAAGATGATATGTGGTCTCCTTACCGGCAAACACAAAAGGAAGAAGCAAAAGAAGAAAAAGCCGCTAAGCAAAGTGAACCGGGAAAAGCAGATTTTATGTCTAAAATGGTTTCTGCAGTGAAAAAAATGGACGCTGATCAAATGAATGAACAAATTAATAAAATGAGCCAGTCTATTTCCTCTTTACAAAGCTTACTCGGTCAATTTTCATCAAATGGCTCAAAGAAGGGTTCATCTGGAGGCAGCCAGCACCCATTCTCCTTCAGGAAAGATTAATTGAAAGGGGATGCTTTTGGTGCGGAGAGAAGTACAAGAGTTTGTCATGGCCGAAGAGGATCGAATCAAATTCATCAGGCAGCGCCCACTCTGGTATAGACAGTTAACGCGGCATCCTGAAAATGTCACTTCGTTTGAATTAGATAAAATGAACTTTTACGAAAAAACCATTCCTCATCGTGTGAGCCAGTTGAGCAATAGTGTCCAAATGGCTGAAATGATGATTCAGATGTTCCAAGCAATGCGCAATCAAAATGGAGCCGGGTGAGGCTTTTTTTGAGTTGATTAAGATGTCTATTTCATGAGCATCCTATGAAAGTAGACGAAAGGAGAATCAGAACATGAAATGGATGCTGTCAATATGCGCATTGCTTTTTCTTCTCACCGGATGTCAAAGTCAACATGATCAAGAGCAAGTAACTAGGCAAGAACCAGCAGTACCAGTCATGCAGCAGACGCAAAGTGAAATGAAGCAGCAAGGCTTTTTAAAATACAAAGTGCAGGGATCTGTTGTGTATATAGAAAGTACACTTCAAGATTTTCACCTTGAACCTTCACCCCTGAAAAAGGATAAGAAGGCGGGGTATTTTACTGTGTATGTAGACGGGAAACGGGCAGGCAATGAGTATACTGCGGCGTTTGTGGTCAAGCACCTTTCAAAAGGAAAGCATAAAATGACCGTTGTGCTAAATTCTCGTCACCCTGAATATAAGCAGAAAAGAGAGACGTGGGATGTATTTGTCACGTAAAAGCATTTTCTGATCCATAGGTTTCGTGGTAAACTATGAATTGGAGGTGCAACATTTATGTATGCGACAATCGAATTCGTGGAGCTCCAAGAGGAAGCAAATCAATTGGCTGCCATGATTCTTCAGTCGGAGGAGGCTGAACATTACCGCAACTGCTTTAAGCGTCTCCAGCAAGACGAAGAAGCCCAACAAATTATTGCCCATTTTACAAAAGTAAAAGAGCAATATGAAGATGTGCAGCGGTTCGGCAAATACCATCCGGACTATAGAACGATCTCAAAAGAAATGCGTGAGGTCAAAAGAAAGCTAGATCTTCACGATACAGTGGTTGATTTCAAAAAAGCAGAAACAGCGATTCAATCCATCTTAGATGAGATTAGTATTGAAATCGGGCAAGCTGTATCAGCATATATTAAAGTTCCAACAGGGAACCCATATTTTGATGGTCTATCATCATGCGGCGGTGGCTGTGGATCAGGAGGCAGCTGTGGCTGTAAAGTATCTTGACGAGACTTGAACGTCTCGTCTTTTACATAATGAACGGAAAGAATTGAAAAGCGGCAGGTGAAAAGATGGATACCAAACGTCAAGGGATGGTCGTTTGGCTGCATTCGTTAAAGCAGTCAAAAGCGCTAAGGAAATTTGGGAATGTTCACTATATTTCAAGGAAAATGAAATATGCAGTGATTTATTGTGATATGAATGATCTTGAGCGCCACATGGCAAAGCTCAGTTCATTGCCATTTGTAAAACGTGTTGAGCCTTCCTATAAACCTTTTATTAAATTAGAGTACGAATCGAAATTGGACAAAGCAAAAGAGTATGATTATAAGGTGGGCTTTTAAAGACACAAAAAAACCCCCGCGGCATCACCCGCGGGGTCCTTCTATTCTTAATGATTCATTAAGGAGAAGGCAAAGGGAGAGGAGAAACCGGAGGAAGAACTTATGGGGAAACGTAAGTCTTCTCCGCGGTTGGCAACAGCACCACATCAGATGCTGTTAACAGTAGTATGACCCTCTCTTTTGTGATCTATACATAGAAAATGAATGGAATTCAGTGCATTGTCCCATGTGGAGTGGATATGGTAAGATAATGTTGAATTTTTTGTCATCAAACAATATTCAATAGATGCAAGCAGAAAAAGTGGTGGAAAAATGAGAGTGATTTCTGGAACAAAAAAAGGCCGCACGCTGAAAGCCGTACCCGGCCAATCAACAAGACCAACAACAGATAAAGTAAAAGAATCCATTTTTAATATGATTGGACCGTATTTTGATGGGGGATGGGCCCTTGATTTATTTGCTGGAAGTGGTGGTTTAGGAATTGAAGCGCTTTCTAGAGGATTCGATCATTGTATATTTGTGGATCGAGATATGAAGGCGATTCAGACGATTAAAGGCAACTTGAATCAATTGTCGCTGATGGATCAAAGTGAAGTGTTTCGAAATGATGCAAACCGTGCACTCGCCGCTGTAGTGAAGCGAGAAGAATCTTTTCAAGCCATCTTCCTTGATCCGCCGTATAAAGATCAAAAGTTGAAAGCACTTCTTGATACGATTGATGAGCATTCCTTATTAGCAGATGATGGCGTCATTGTGTGTGAGCATGATAAAGATGTGACACTGCCAGAGGAAGCAGGACAGCTGCATATCTCAAGGCAGGAAATGTACGGAATGACTGGCATTACGATCTATAGAAAGCGGGGAAATTAAAGCATGGGGAATATAGCCGTTTGTCCGGGTAGCTTCGATCCAGTCACATTGGGCCATTTGGATATTATCAAAAGAGGGGCGAAGATTTTTGATGAAGTATATGTGTGCGTCCTCAATAATTCGTCAAAAAAGCCGTTGTTTACTGTTGAAGAGCGATGTGAACTCATTCGTCAAGCAACAAAGGAGCTACCAAATATCAAAGTGGAATCCTTTCATGGACTGCTCGTTGATTATGCGAAACAAAAAGAGGCGAAAGTCATTTTACGCGGACTTAGAGCGGTGACGGACTTTGAATACGAGATGCAAGGGACATCAATGAACAAAGTGTTGAATGATGACATTGAAACGTTCTTTATGATGACGAATAATCAATACTCCTTCTTAAGTTCAAGCATTGTTAAAGAAGTAGCGAAATATCATGGATCAGTCAAAGAGCTTGTACCGCAAGAGGTCGAAGCTGCGCTGAAAGAGAAATTTAATGGATGAGTGCATTGTGCACTCATCCATTTTTTAATTTCTGATAATAGAGTGCAATATACACGATCAGACTGAACAAGGTGATGAGAGGACCAGCAGATACAAGCTGATTCCATAACACGCTGCTAAACATCACGACTTGCTCGCTTGTTTCAAATGCCCCTGCTGGAAGCGCCATGTCTGCTTTAGAGACATAAAGGGGTTTGAATAACAAAAAGGCAAAGACGGCTGCGTAAATACCGTGAAGCAAACGGGCGAAGAAAAACGGTTTAAAGCGTATATCGGTTGCTGCCAAAATCCCAGCTACCTGAGCTTGAACGGAGAATCCGCTAAATCCTAAAATAAAGCTGACCACAATTGTTTTAGCGAGCAGGGAAACCTCTTGTGACCCTGTGAGCTGACTTCCTAATGTGATTTCAAATAGACCCGCAATCATGGCTAGATCTAATTCCGGCGGAAGGTGCAGCGTTTTCAGTATAGAGCCGATCCCGATAGAGAGAAGATCTGTTACATGAACGACAGCGAGCATTTTACTAAAGACAGAAAATAAAATGATAAAGCCGCCAATCATAAAGAGCGTTTGAACAGATGACATGACAGCGTCACTTAATATTTGGCCAAGTGGTCTTTTTTCTGCGAGTCTTGCCGTATGAAGAGCGCTGAATGCTTCTCGAATTGGAGGCAATAAAAATCCTTTTCGGCTTCTGAGGTGCGCATCATGACGTGCTTTATATCCGCGCATCGTCACCCCAACCGCGAGATTTCCTAAATAATGTGCACAGGCTAACACAATGCCTAAAGCTGGGTGATGAAAAAATCCTACAGCCACTGCTCCAAAAATGAACAAAGGGTTTGAAGAATTGGTAAATGACACAAGGCGTTCTGCTTCAATTCTTGTCAGCTGTCCTTCCTGCCGAAGTCTTGTCGTCAATTTAGCGCCAGAAGGAAAACCAGAGGCCATTCCCATCGCTAATACAAAACCGCCGACACCAGGCACCCGAAAGATAGGCCGCATAAATGGCTCTAATAATACGCCGACAAATCTGACAATCCCGAAACTGATTAATAGCTCGGACAAAATAAAAAAAGGTAGCAGCGATGGAAAAACCACTTCCCACCACATTGCAAGTCCATTTTTCGATGCTTGCAAAGAGGCTTGTGGATGTGTTATCACAGTGGCTGTTAAAAAGATAAAAAAAGCAGCGATGAACAGAGTGTTCCATTTTTTCATGGAGATGTCGCCCCTTGCCGTTATAATCTATTGGCGAGCTCGTGATTAAAGAAAAAGAGATGCTAGCCGAGCCTGTCTTCTATTACTATACGATGAGAAGGGGCATGTTTAGACCTATAGATTCGTATATATGCATAGAAAGAGGAGGGTGGATTCATGAAACGACCGATTATCGGGCTTGCGCTGGGCTCCGGGGGTGCCAGAGGGATGGCGCATATCGGGGTTTTATCTAGTCTTGAGAAACAAGGAATTCAGGTGGATATGATCGCAGGAAGCAGTATTGGTGCTCTTGTGGGGAGCTTTTATGCGGCAGGACAAGACGTAGAAAAAATGAAAAAACTTGCACTTGTCTTCAGAAGAAAGTATTATGCTGACTATACACTGCCAAAAATCGGTCTGTTAAAAGGAAATCGAATTTTGCAGCTGATTCACACGTTTACATATGGGAAGAATATTGAAGAAATGCGCGTGCCTCTTGCGATTGTCGCCTGTGACCTTCAGACAGGGGAGAAGGTTGTGTTCAAAGAAGGGTCTGTCTCACAAGCAGTCAGGGCAAGCATTAGCATTCCGGGTGTGTTTGTTCCGCATGAAATAGGCGGCAGGCAATTGGTGGATGGAGCGGTAGTGGACCGCATTCCTGTCTCTGTTCTCAAAGAAATGGGGGCAGATCTCATTATCGCCTCTGATGTATCAAGGGTGAAAAAAACAGAAAAGGCAACGAGATTATCGGATGTCATTATGCAAAGTTTGGACATCCTTCAAAATGAATTGGTTCGTCACCAAACCATTCATGCAGATCTCATGATTCGGCCGAAGCTCGAGACCTTTAGCTCTAGTGCGTTTACACAGGTTCAAGAAATGATTGAAGCAGGTGAACTCGCCGCCGACCAACTAAAAGGAAAACTGAAAGATGTCATTGATAAATGGGAGTGTTAATCGAATGAAAAAATTAAATATTCGCTGGCTCAGCTTTTTTGCTGTTGTTCTAGTCTTATTTGGCTTAACTTTTGTGAAACTGCCCTATTACGTCACAAAGCCAGGTGATGCCACAGAAATTGCGCCACACATTCAAGTAGACGGAGGATATGGCGAGAAGGGCAGCTTTTCTCTTATGACCATTAAAGTAGGTCCAGCCAATCCATATACGTATTTGCTTGCAAAAATGAACAAGTATGACGAAATCGTTCCAGAAGAAAATATTAAAGCGGACGGAGAGTCTGATGAGGATTATATGAAACGGCAGCTGCAGCTCATGAAAAGTTCTCAAGAAAATGCGATGATTGCCGCTTATACAAAAGCGGGAAAAAAAGTAGATTATACGTTTAATGGGGTATATGCGAGCTATGTGATGAAAGGAATGCCTGCATATGGGAAGATTGAAGTTGGTGATAAGATCAAAAGTGTCGACGGCCATACATACGAGTCAGCAGATAAAATGGTTTCGTATATCAGCAGTAAAAAAGCAGGCACGACTGTCCGTTTTGTACTTGAACGTAATGGCAAAGAAATCACGCAGAACGTGACGTTAAAACCATTTAAAGAAGAGCCAAAACGAGTGGGAATTGGCGTATCACTATTTACAGACCGTCATGTGAAAGTGTCTCCTTCTGTGAAAGTGGATATTGAAAACATCGGCGGTCCATCGGCTGGTTTAATGATGTCACTTGAAATTTACAATCAGCTGACAAAAGAAGATGAAACACATGGCTATGCGATCGCAGGAACTGGAACGATTGATGCAGATGGTACAGTCGGACCGATTGGCGGAATTGATCAAAAGGTTGTTGCAGCAGACAAAGCAGGGAAAGACATCTTCTTTGCACCGAATGATAAAGGTGACCCAAACTCTGACTACAAAAATGCAGTCAAAACAGCAAAAGATATTAAAAGTGATATGAAAATCGTTCCTGTGGATACCATGCAGGACGCACTAAACTATTTAAACAAATTAAAAGAGAAAGCATCATAAAAAAGAGCAGCCTGCAAATCAGGCTGCTTTTTTCTATCAAGATGAAAAGAGTCCGCTCTCTTCATCATATCGAATCGGTGATGTTTTAAACTCTGCTTTCGTTAATTCTGTTTGCATGGGTTCACAGATGGGAAGGCTGAACACCCTTGAAGCGCGAATATCAAGATCAAGGGCGGGATGTGAAAAGGAAGACAGTTTACTCACAAGTGGTACATCCAACTCTTTTTTTACAAGAGACAGGTACTGTTGTCCTTTCCTTGTCATTCCAAGTAAACGAATATAGGGCGCTTTTTTCTCTTCAAGCAGCTCGTGCATCGTCTTTTTCTTCACGTTCATTAATAGATGCGTATTCATCCGCTGTAACCTTGTCCACGTATATCGTTTTGTTTTGACAAGTGATAGATACTCCTCGTAGGAAGACGCATGTGTCATGGCTTTTTGCATGCGGTGTTCAATGCCTTCTTCAATTTCATAGATGCCCTCTAGTTCACTCGTATCCATTGTATGAAAGACATGTTTCAGAAAGCGAAAATAGGCTTCTTGCGTATGTAAAAGACCATATGAAGAATGATAGTCGTGTAATTGCTTTAAAGTAGCGTCCGGGAGGTAGGGCGTGACTGCTTGAAATGAGCTCTGTTCTTTTAAAGCTTTTCGGATACTTGTGGCGCTTGCGATTTTTTGGTTGTCAGGTAGTTCTTCATCATGATAATCAGATGCAATTCTTTGAGACGTAAAAGGCTGCATGTGAGGAGCTCTCTCTAAGATGGCTTTAACATAATGAAAGCCTAAAATGTTATTTGGTTTGGACAAATCCAGTAAGTGTTCAGAATGAATGACTTCTTGAAACGCACCTGCTGCTGCTGCGGGATAACTAAGACCTTCTTTCACCTTTTCTTTTGTGAAAAGGTCAATCTCTGCCTTTTTTTCATACCAAGCGTGTGCTGTGCGCTCAAATGCGTTGATCTCTCCATCCTCACTGCCGAAAAAAAGAGAATGGCATTTTAATGCATCAAGGATGGACACAGCGCCATTGGCGAAGGTTTCTGCCTTTTGTACGGCATATATGTATGGAAGCTCACACACAATGTCTACGCCGTTTTGCAGTGCCATTTTTGTGCGTGCCCATTTTGAGACGATGGCAGGCTCCCCGCGCTGGAGGAAAGAACCGCTCATGACGGCAATGGCAACATCTGAGGAGGTTTGTTTTTTCGCCTGATTCACATGATAGGCATGCCCATAATGAAATGGATTGTACTCGACAACGACTCCCACTGCTTTCAATAGATGTTCCGCCTTTCTTGCTATGGTTAAATGGTCTGTGCTACAGTAGCATAAGGGAAAAATGAAGACCATTTTTTTCAGTTTAGGCATTCCGAGAACTGATGTCAAACAGCCCTTTGACGTCATGAAGGACTGTAAAGAAAAAATATTGACAAATAGCATGATGAAAGCTATAATCATGTTTGTTGCTCTTAGAGGTGATACAATTGAAATGGACAGTTTATCAGTTACATCAAAAAGCTAAAAACAGCTTCGATTTTCATGAGACGGTTGACTTAAATGAACTTACTAGCCTTCATTCAGATATACGTCGTATTTCACCAGTAGAGGTGAAAGGGACTGGAGTGATCGAATCAAAGCAAGTCGCATTTGATTTAACCATCACAGGTGAAATGACATTGCCTTGTTCAAGAACGCTTGTTGATGTAAATTATCCATTTGCGATTTCAACAAAAGAACTATTTGTACTTCATAAGACAGACGATATAGAAGATGAAGACGTATCTGTTGTAGAAGACGATATCATCGACTTAACGCCTATAGTCAAGGAAGAAATTCTTCTTGAAGTGCCCATGCAAATCTTTTGCGACCAAGCTGATGTAAAAGGTGCTGCACCACAGGAAGGGAATGACTGGGCGGTCATTTCGGAAGATGCACATCAAAACCGAATTGATCCTCGTCTGGAAGGCTTGAAGAAGCTCTTAGAAGAAAATAATGAATCTTAACTCTTTAAGGAGGTGGGAATAATGGCTGTACCTTTTAGAAGAACTTCTAAAATGAAAAAAAGATTGCGTCGTACGCATTTCAAACTACAAGTACCTGGTATGGTAGCTTGCCCAGAATGCGGTGAAATGAAAATTTCTCATCGTGTCTGCAAATCTTGCGGAACATACAAAGGCAAAGACGTAAAAAGCAACTAATGCTTGATAAAAAAACGTGAGGGAATCTTCCCTTGCGTTTTTTTATTGATCTATTTTTTAGGTTTCTCTCCTGCAAATAGTCTATCTACTCTAGTAAGCGCATATGATGTGGTATTCAGATTCAGGGGGGATGATGAGTTGACGATTACACGGCAGGACGCATGGACACAAGATGAAGATTTACTTTTAGCAGAAGTTGTCTTAAGGCATATCCGAGATGGAGGTACCCAGCTTTCAGCATTTGAAGAGGTTGGAAAAGCATTGTCAAGAACAGCAGCAGCATGTGGATTCAGGTGGAATTCTTACGTCAGAAAGCAGTACCAGGCAGGCATTGAGCTTGCCAAAAAACAGCGAAAAGAACTGCGTAAAAAAATTGGTATCCATTCTTCGGGTTTACCGCAGCATGCGTTCACCATAGAAGAGAAGGCATCTTCTGATCAGACTGAACTGACGCTTCGAGAAGTAATTCGGTTTCTAGAGCAGCTTGAGAAAGAACCATCTGGTCCAGCTTATTTACGGGAGGAGCTTAAAGATGCACAGCATCAATTAAAATCACTCACCGAAGAAAATGAACAGCTGAAACGTCAATTAAAAATGACAGAAGAAGATTACCGGGCACTTATTGGTATTGTTGAAAGAGTCAAACAGAATATCAGCTTAAAAGATTACGCAAAATAAGAAAACGCCCCTCACAGATGGAAAGAGGGGCGTTTTCTTAATGATTAAGCGGACTCACCTGTGTTCTTTTGTATATGTGCAGGCTCCCAAATGAGTGGGTTTTCTCCTTTATCGCGTTCCATATCATATTTCACCGCTTCAAAGCCCATTTTATCCCAAAAACCGGCAGATTTGACGCGTGGATTCGTTCGAATTGGAAGGCCGAAAGATTTTGCGAAATCAACAAGCGCTTCGCCGTATCCTTTACGCTGATATCCTGGCAGCACTTCTAGTTTCCACAGCTCTAGATAATCATGATTATGGTCAAAATACGTCGTCGTCGAGCCATCTACTTGATAGAGGCTCATACGTGCCACAAGCTTATCTCCAAAGTAAATCCCATAAAATGGAGAGTTGCTGTCATTTTCAATCATATTACTTTCTAGGTCTTCAAGCATGGAAAGTTCTTGTATGCCATATTCCTTAAATTGTTTAAATTCCTCTAATGTTTTGTAGTTAATCAGAAGACGTTTTACTTGTGTCATGTGATCTTCCCCCTTACACACATAATGTCGACAGTGATGTCATTGAAGGCGTTTTCATCCCATCCGCCTAAAAAAAGTTTTTACACTTATTATTATAGTTTTTTAATTAAAAAAATTCAATCATAGCGCGTTATCTGCTTTTTGCATCGTAGCACGAAACTGGTAAAATAGTTGATAACATGAAGTAAACAGAAAAAGGGAAGTGCGGCAATTGAAAATTGGAATCATTGGCGGTGGTGCGATTGGTCTGCTTTGTGCCAGTTATTTATCAGAGCATCATGACATCACCCTCTTTACAAGAAGAAAACAGCAGGCAGAAGAAATTCGAGCATTAGGCATTGAACGAATGGTAAGAGGGGAAACCATTCAATCAGCTGTTGGAGCCGATACGGGAGTCAAAGGAATATTTGATTTGCTGATTGTGACAGTGAAGTATCATCACCTGCAAGATGTTCTAAGTGAATTATCAGGACTGCCTCGTCAGCGGATCTTATTTTTGCAGAACGGAATGGCCCACTTATTCGATTTAAAGAACTGGAAAGCGGCACATCAGTTATATATTGGTGTAGTAGAGCATGGCGCAATGAAGGTGTCTGATCGCGCAGTAAATCATACAGGAATTGGTGTCATCAAGTGGGGAGCATTTCTGCATGAGGAAAAAGGACCTATGAGTAGTGAACTGTCAACGGGCGATTTTCAAATGGTTTATACAGATGAATGGAAGAAAGTACTGGAGGAAAAACTGCTCGTCAATGTGTGTATTAATCCTTTGACGGCTTTATTACATGTGAATAATGGGGAATTGGTATCGAACCCGTCATATGAACATATGATGACATGTGCATTTGAAGAAGCGGTTTCCATTCTAGGGTTGCTTGAGAAAGATCGTCTATGGGCTCATGTGAAATCAATTTGTCATCAAACGGCTGCCAATCAATCGTCGATGCTGCAAGATATCGTCAAAGGCCGCCAAACTGAAAGAAAAGCAATCATTGGCTACCTTTTAAAAAAAGCTCAAGGTCAAGGGATGACGCCGCCGTTCCTCACTTTCTTGAATAGAAGCTTGGAAGTATTGGAAAAAAAGCAAACAAAATCTTTTGAGTGAGCTCATTTACATGCTATACTTTTTTCGGGAAACTAACTATTTATTGAAGAAAGGAAGTTCTAAACATGCAATTGACTGAACTTTCCATCCGAAGTCAGAATTTATTCATACGTGATTATATAGAAGAAAAAAAAGAGATGACTGCTTTTTTTGATTATGATATACATTCTGAGCACACATGGAAAAAGAGATACGACGATCTCATGGAAAGGAGCTTCCCGCGCGAGGCTTTAGCGGATTATATGAGCGCATATCATGCGAAATTTGATTCGGCTGCGATGCGTGAGAATATTGAGAAGATCCGTGATGAACGGAGCGTCATGGTGGTTGGAGGACAGCAGGCAGGCTTACTGGCAGGTCCGCTTTATACCATACATAAAATCATTTCCATTATTCAGTTTGCCAAAGAAAAAGAATCAGCGCTTGGCGTTCCTGTTATTCCGGTCTTTTGGGTAGCGGGTGAAGATCACGACGTAGACGAAATTAACTTTGTGTACACGTCTGGCGAAAAAGGCCCAGTCAAACAAAAGCTTCCATTACATCATGTGAAAAAAACAGCTGCGAAAAGAACACCTCTCCACCAAGAGAAAACAGAGAGATGGCTTCGTGATGTATTTTCAACCTATGAGGAATCTGCTTACACCAATGACTTGTTTGATCAGCTTCTTCGATGTTTACGCAAATCAGAAACGTTTACTGATTTCTTTGAGTGGATTGTTTGCGATCTATTTGAAGAAGATGGACTGCTGTTATTGAATTCAGGAGACTTCGGCGTGAAGCCACTTGAACGTACGTTATTCAAGCAAATTGTGGAGTCGAGTGATGCGATCGTGGCTCGCTTAAATAACACGCAGGCTGCCATGAAACAAGCGGGGTATCAGCCGATTATTGAAGCTGGTGACCATCAAGCCAACTTGTTTTACGAATATGATGATGAACGTTTCCTCATTGAACAAGAGAATGGCCAATTTTCTATATCTGAAGTGGGGCTTACTTGGACAAAAGATGAGCTTTTGCAGGAAGTCGAGGAGCACCCAGAGCGGTTTAGCAATAATGTGGTGACCCGTCCATTGATGCAGGAAGCCCTTCTTCCAACGCTTGCTTTTATGGCTGGACACGGTGAAGTGAACTATTGGGGTGAGCTGAAAGGCATCTTCGAGTACTTCGATGTCAAAATGGCACCCGTTCTTCCAAGACTGCACGTCACCATTCTTGAAAGGCATATTGATAAGAAGCTGCCAATAAGAGAATTGTCGGTTGAAGAGGTGCTGACAAAAGGCGTGAAAGAAAAGAAGGATGCGCACTTTCAGCAAAGTCTTCCAGACAGCTTCGTTCAATCAGTTCAACATGCCAAACGTGAATTAGCGAATGTTCACGAGGCAATGAGACAAGAAGCGCTAGAGATCGAACCAAGCTTTGAACAGCTATTAGATAAAAATGCCAAATTTATAGAAGACCAGCTTCAATTTGTTTATCAAAAGGTTGCAAAGCGTGTGGAAGAGAAGGAAGGATACATCCTTCGAGATTTTGAAAGGATTGAAAATAGTTTAAAACCACTCGAAGCACCACAAGAAAGAATTTGGAATATCATGTACTTTTTAAACAAATATGGTCCAGAATTCTTCAAAACGTTCAAAAATCTGCCATTTTCATTTCAAAACAAGCAACAAATTGTCAAACTTTGAAATAAAGTTTTAATGAACCCTGACTAGTTCAGGGTTTTTTTTTATGTGGAAACAGTGTAAAATAAGTTTTGTGGAGAGAAGTGGTGGATAGTGGAGAGTATGGGTGAGAAAGTGGGGCTCTAATATCATGTTCATGGGTGAATACCAACATACGATTGATACAAAAGGGCGCATGATCATCCCTGCTAAATTTAGAGACGGTCTCGGAGAACAGTTTGTGCTGACGAGAGGGCTTGATCAATGTTTATTTGGCTACCCTATGAGTGAGTGGAAACTAATTGAAGAGAAACTCAAAGCACTGCCGCTAACGAAAAAAGATGCACGTGCGTTTACCCGGTTCTTCTTCTCCGGCGCAGTTGAATGTGATCTGGACAAGCAGGGGCGCATTAACATCGCATCCAACCTACTCCAATATGCAAAACTCGAAAAAGAATGTGTGGTCATCGGCGTTTCAAATCGAATTGAGTTGTGGAGTAAGTCGATCTGGGAACAATATACAGAAGAGCAAGAAGATTCTTTTGCTGAAATTGCTGAAAACATGATTGGATTTGATATATAATAATCCCTTGTGCAGCAAGCTTTCTACACATTCATTTCTATTTGAAAAAGGTGGGACCATATCATCATGTTTCAACATGAGACAGTATTATTAAAAGAAACAGTTGACGGTTTAAACGTCAAAGAAGACGGTACATATGTGGACTGCACGCTAGGCGGCGCAGGTCATAGCTCATATTTACTATCTCAATTAACAGAAAAAGGTACATTGATTGGGTTTGACCAAGACGATGCTGCACTGGATCATGCACGAGAGAAGCTCGCACATGTTAAAGCGAACATTCTTTTCATAAAAAGCAACTTCCGATATTTAAAAGAACGTCTGAATGAACAAGGAATTACAAGCGTAGACGGTGTGATTTTTGATCTTGGGGTTTCATCACCTCAGCTTGACACACCAGAGAGAGGCTTTAGTTATCACCATGATGCACCTCTTGACATGCGAATGGATCAAACCGCTGCTTTGTCGGCAAAACAAGTGGTGAATGAATGGCCATTTGAAGATCTAGTTCGGATTTTCTACAAATATGGGGAAGAAAAATTCAGCAAGCAAATCGCACGCAAAATTGAAGAAGCTAGAAAAAAAGCGCCAATTGAAACAACAGGTGAGCTTGTCGACATTATTAAAGAAGGAATTCCCGCACCTGCAAGGCGAAAAGGCGGACATCCAGCGAAAAGAGTGTTTCAAGCGATCCGAATTGCCGTAAATGACGAATTGAAAGTATTTGAAGAAGCACTAGAACAAGCAATAGAGTTACTCAATCCGAAGGGGAGAATTTCTGTCATTACATTCCATTCACTTGAAGATCGGATTTGTAAAAGTACATTTAAAGAAATGTCTTCTCTTCCAGAACTTCCGCACGGACTACCAGTGATTCCAGAAGGACTTGAACCAAAACTGAAGCTGATCACGAGAAAACCAATCGTTGCATCAGAACAAGAGCTGGAATATAACAACCGTGCCCGTTCAGCGAAGCTCCGAATTGCAGAAAAAAAGTAAACGACACCATAGATGATGATAAAAAGGAGGTTTCTTATGAGTAATTTGGCTTACCAAAGAGAAGTAAAGCAACATCAAACCGAGCAACAAGGTCAATCGGTTGTGATTAGAAGAAGAGGTTCTATTACACTTGGTGAAAAAATCTTACTTGTCATGTTTGTCATGGCTCTCATGTGCAGCTCGATCCTCATCATTTCGAAAGCCTTTGCTGTTTATCACGCAAATATCGAAGTGCAGAAGCTAGAACAGCAAGTGTCTTTAGAATCGAAAAAGATCACTGAACTGCAAAAGCAAAAAGATTTACTAAGTGAACCAGAGAGAATCATTGAAGCCGCTAAAAAAGCAGGCTTAAGCATGTCGAAAGATGTTAAGAAGGTCGATTAACATGGCGATGCCTAAAAAGAATAAAATGATGAACAGAGGCGCGGCAATTGCGAGTATTTGCTTCGCCCTGTTTTTCTTTATCATCCTTGCACGTTTTATTTATATTCAGATTACGGGAACCGTCGATGGACAAGTGTTAGCTGCAAAAGCCAATGAACAATATCAATCGAAAAAAACACTTGAAGCCAAAAGAGGGTCCATTTTAGACAGAAACGGAAATGTGATTGCAGAAGATACATCTGTGTATAAGCTGATTGCGATCATGAGCAAGAAAATGACGGTCGATCCAAAGCATCCGATGCATGTCGTTGACAAAGAAAAGACAGCAAAAGAGCTGTCAAAGGTCATTGATATGAGTGAGAGTGAAATTTTAAAGCGTCTGAATACAAAAGATGCATTCCAAGTCGAGTTTGGTAAAGCTGGAAAGGATATTAGTTTTTCAACTAAGGAAAAAATTGAAAAGCTAAAACTTCCTGGGATCGCCTTTGAAAAAGACACAAAGAGGTATTATCCAAACGGCATGTTTGCTTCGAACTTAATCGGTTATGCTAGATTAGATGAAGCGACGAAGGAAATGTCAGGCGCAATGGGTCTAGAAAAGGCGCTGAATAAATATTTAAAAGAAAAAGATGGCTATGTAACGTATAACAGCGACAGAAGCGGATGGGCACTTCCGAATAGTAAAGAAGACATCGTTGCCCCGAAAGACGGGAAAAACGTCACGCTGACCATCGACCAAAAAATTCAGGCATTTCTTGAAGAAAGTATGACGCAGGTCGCTAAAAAATATAAGCCGAAGAAAATCATTGCGACAGTCGTTGATCCGAAAACTGGAAGAGTTCTTGCAATGGGACAGCGGCCAAGCTTTAATTTAAATGAACTCGACATTACGAATTATAACAACGATGTCATTTCCTACGCATTTGAACCAGGTTCAACGATGAAAATTTTTACACTTGCTGCTGCTATCCAAGAAGGAGTGTACCAAGGCAGTGACAAGTATCAGTCTGGTACTTATAAAGTAGGCGGTGGTCTTGTAAGAGACCATAACAACGGAAATGGCTGGGGAAAAATTGATTTTCATGAAGGTGTTCTACGTTCTTCAAACGTAGCTTTTGCGAAACTGGCAAAAGAAAAGTTAGGTTTCACACGCTACGAACAATACTTACAAAAATTCCATTTCTATGACAAAACAGGCATAGATTTGCCGAACGAAGCGTCTAGTAAAATCAATTTCAGATACGAATATGACAAAGCATCGACTGCTTATGGTCAGGCGTCCGCGATTACCCCAATTCAGCAAATTGAAGCGGCGACAGCCATTGCCAACGGTGGAACGATGATGAAGCCATATGTAATTGATCATATTACAGACCCGAACACAAACAAAACAATTTTACAGCACGAACCAACAGTAGCTGGAAAACCAATTTCTTCTGATACAGCGAAGCAAGTCCGTGACATTTTAGGTGAGGTCGTTTCCTCAAAAATTGGCACAGGACAGCCATATCAAATCAAAGGTTTTGATGTCGCTGGGAAAACAGGTACAGGACAAATTGGCGGTGCTGGCGGCTACCTTCAAGGGAGAAACGATTACGTCTTTTCATTTATGGGAATGGCACCAAAAGATGATCCGAAGCTGCTCGTTTATGTGGCTGTCCAACAGCCTCAGCTATCTGAAACACAAACAGGCTCTGCCCCTGTTTCAGAAATCTTTAACCCTGTGATGAAAAATAGTTTGCTCTATTTAAATATCGCACCAACAAAAACAGATGATAAAAAATCTGGCAAACAGAAAATAAAACAAGAAACAATGCCGTCATTCCTAGATTTAGAAGTGAAACAGGCAGAAACAGAAGCAAAAAACAAAAAGTTATCACCTGTTGTCATTGGTGACGGTCTATCCATTAAACGCCAATGGCCAAATGCGGGCTCTGAATTCTCTGAAAGCCAGAAAGTCTTTTTGAAAACAGCAGGGAAAACCATTAAAATGCCTGATATGACAGGCTGGTCCAGAAGGGAAGTTCTTCAATATGCGTCTATTTCAGGTGTGCATATTGAAACAAATGGACAAGGATATGCTGTCAAACAAAGCGTGAAAAGTGGAGCGGAGATTTCAGATAAAGTCGTCACAGTGACCTTCAAAAGTCCAAATTAACTTGAAAACCTAGCAAATCATTTGCTAGGTTTTTTTCTTCTGCTTGAGCGATGGACGAGATCGTTCTATAAAAAGACGAGCCTGCATATGATGAAAACAAGCCATATGTAAGGAGTGAACCGGGCGTGCGAGTGTCAAGTGTAACAGTGAGAAAACGATTGCTTTTCGTGCTGCTGTTTGGGGTGATCATTTTTTTCATCATAGATACTAGATTAGGATATGTGCAGTTTATTATGGGCGAGAAGCTGACAAGTTTAGCGAAAGATTCATGGAGCCGTAACCTTCCATTTGAACCAGAACGAGGAGATATTTTGGATCGAAATGGAGTGGAGCTGGCGACGAACAAAAGTGCTCCCTCTATTTTAGTCGTGCCGCGGCAGGTGAAAGACCCAGCAGAAACAAGCAAAAAATTAGCAGCAGTGCTGAATATGTCTGAGGAGAAAGCGTACAAGCATGTCACCAAGAAAACGTCTATAGAACGAATTTCCCCAGAGGGGAGAAAAGTATCTCATGAAAAAGCAAAAGAAGTCAGAGAGCTTGATTTAGATGGAGTCTATGTAGCAGAGGACAGCATTAGACATTACCCGTTTGGAAGTTTCTTATCTCATGTATTAGGTTTTGCTGGAATTGATAATCAAGGCTTACTTGGGCTAGAAGCGTACTATGATGATGACCTAAAAGGTGAAAAAGGCTCTGTGAAATTTTATTCTGATGCAAAAGGGCAGAAAATGCCAGATGAAGCAGATGATTATACACCGCCTAAAGATGGGCTTGATATGAAATTAACCGTTGATTCAAAAGTGCAAACCATCATCGAACGAGAATTAGACAATGCCCAGGCAAAATATAACCCAGATGGCATGATTGCCATTGCTATGAATCCGAAAAATGGTGAGGTTCTGGGAATGTCGAGCAGACCTGACTTTGATCCGGCTGACTACCAATCAGTTGATTCAAAAGTATTTAACCGAAACTTACCGGTGTGGAGCACATATGAGCCAGGATCGACGTTTAAAATCATTACACTGGCAGCTGCCCTGGAAGAAAATAAAGTAAATTTAAAACGTGATCATTTTTTTGACAGCGGATCTGTGACAGTGGATGGCGCAAGACTCAGATGCTGGAAAAAGGGAGGACATGGATCACAGTCGTTTCTAGAAGTGGTACAAAACTCTTGTAACCCAGGATTCGTCGAGCTAGGCGACCGTCTTGGGAAAGATAAACTATTTTCTTATATTAAAAATTTCGGCTTTGGTCAAAAGACAGGAATCGACCTTCAAGGAGAAGGTAGAGGAATTTTGTTCCCGCTTGATCGTGTTGGTCCTGTAGAACAGGCAACAACAGCCTTTGGTCAAGGTGTATCTGTTACGCCGATTCAACAAGTAGCTGCAGTGGCAGCCGCAGTAAATGGAGGAACGCTTTACACCCCTTATATTGCAAAAGAATGGATCGATCCAATTACAAAAGAGGTAGTGAAAAAGCAATCACCAATTGCCAAGAAGAAAGTCATTTCAGCGGAGACGTCTAAAGAAATCAGGTATGCCCTTGAAAGTGTAGTCGCTCAAGGAACTGGTCGGAATGCATTCGTTGAAGGATATCGGGTGGGCGGAAAAACAGGAACAGCACAGAAAGTAAAAGACGGAAAGTACATGGAAAATAACCACATTGTGTCATTTATCGGGTTTGCACCTGCGGATGATCCAAGCATTGTTGTATATGTAGCAGTAGATAACCCAAAAGGCACGATTCAATTTGGTGGGACAGTAGCAGCACCTATTGTGGGCCATATTATGCGAGACAGTCTGCCTGAAATGGGCGTGAAAAAAAGAAAAGGACAAATTGAAAAGAAGTATCAATGGCTGGACACAAAAACCATTGAGGTACCGAATCTTGTAGGAGGATCTGTTTCTGACCTTGAATCACTCCTGATTAATCTAAAGATTGATGCTTCAGGAACTGGCAGTAAAGTGGTGAAGCAATCGCCTGCTGCCGGCACAAAGGTCAAAGAAGGTTCCACGATCCGATTATACTTAAATGATGAATAATAAAGAATGAACAGAGGGTAGCCGCACTCATTCGGCTGCCTCTTTTTGTTGAAACAGAAGGGTCGCTTTAAAAAAAGAGCATAAAGTGTGCTTTTTCCAAGAGAAACTTAAGGAATACGCTGGATGTATCCTTTTTTTTACGATAAAATATAGACTGTGTGTTTTTTTCACAAGACATGCACGTGAACGAATTTGAGAGGTTTGATATGAAATGAAATTACAAGAACTCCTTACATACTTTAAAAGTGAAAACAATGAACTGATAAACGAAAATCCGGAGATTACTTCCATTGAAATGGATTCAAGAGAAGTGAAAAAAGGGAGTCTTTTTGTCTGTATAAAAGGCTATACAGTAGATGGACATGATTACGCTGAAAAAGCAGTGAAAAGCGGGGCTGCAGCGATTGTAGCAGAACACCCACTTCACATAACAGATGTACCAGTCATTATTGTAAAACACTCTCAAAGAGCACTTGCAAGAATAGCAGATGCTTTTTACGAACAGCCAACTCATCAACTCAATCTAATTGGTATTACAGGAACGAACGGGAAAACGTCCACAACACACATGATTGAGCAAATCATGAGAAAAGCCGATAAAAAAACAGGTTTAATCGGTACGATGTATATGAAGGTAAACGATGAAATTCTCGAAGTGAAAAACACAACACCTGAGAGTGTCACCCTTCAGAAGACCTTTAAGCAGATGCTTGATCAAGACGTAGATACGGCCATTATGGAAGTATCATCACATGCTTTGCATCTTGGGCGTGTTCATGGATGTGATTATGATATTGCCGTCTTTACAAATCTTACCCAAGATCATTTGGACTACCACAACACAATGGAAGAATATAAACATGCAAAAAGCTTGCTCTTTTCCCAGCTCGGAAGTGCCTTTCAGCACGATAAGCCGAAGCATGCCATTTTAAATGCAGATGATGAAGCGTCTAGTTATTTTGAAAAAGTCACAGCTGCTGAGATTATGACGTATGGCTTAGAGCAAGAAGCAGATGTAATGGCAAAGAACATTCAAATCAAACCAAAGGGAACACAATTTGATTTGATCACCCCAATCGGCACAAAAAATGTGACGGTTGCCCTTATTGGGAAATTCAATGTGTATAACATTTTAGCAGCTGTATCAGTAGGAATTGTATCAGGCTTAACGTTTGAAACGATCGTTAGTGCCATTGAAGAACTTGAGGGAGTCAAAGGAAGATTCGAACTTGTGAATTTTGATCAAGACTTCCCAGTCATCGTTGATTATGCGCACACACCTGACAGTTTAGAAAATGTACTGACTACGTGCAGAGAATTAACAGAAGGTAGAATTTTCTGTGTAGTTGGCTGCGGGGGCGACCGTGATAAAACCAAGCGCCCTCAGATGGCCCAAATCGCTGTGAAATATGCAGATGAGCCTGTTTTCACATCAGATAATCCAAGAAGTGAAGATCCATCAGCCATTTTGAAAGACATGGAAAATGGCGTGCCAAACGCCTATTATCACAGCTTTGTGAACCGGAAACAGGCCATCTTTTTTGCCATTGCCAATGCAAAAAAGGGCGATACAGTCTTAATAGCTGGAAAAGGGCATGAGACGTACCAAATCATTGGTGATCAAGTCTATGACTTTGATGATGCCAAGGTGGCAGCGGACGCTATTTTAGATCTAAACAAATCTTAAAAATGATGAAAAGAGTGTAATGAAATGAAGCATTTTGTACAAAAACAACATACGAAAGACACGAATGAATATCATAATAATGAATGCTATTTTCTAATGGAAAACGGCTTTGGAAATTCGGAAGGAGTAAAGAACAATGCTTGAACAGGTGATATTGTTTACAATCATAATGGGATTTTTAATCAGTGTTCTTTTATCCCCGATTTTTATTCCGTTTTTAAGAAGACTTAAATTTGGTCAAAGTATTAGAGAAGAAGGACCTCAGTCTCACCAAAAGAAATCTGGTACCCCAACAATGGGTGGAATTATGATTATCTTTTCTATTACAATTACAACGATCGTGATGATTAACAAATTCTCTGAGATTAGTCCAGAAATGTTTTTATTGTTATTTGTCACCCTTGGCTACGGATTATTAGGATTTTTAGATGATTATATTAAAGTAGCGATGAAGCGAAATCTTGGCTTAACATCGAAACAAAAACTGATCGGGCAAATTGTGATTGCTGTGATTTTCTATGCAGTCTTCCATTATTATGAGTTTGCAACGACTATTCGCATTCCAGGAACAGATGTCAGCTTTGACTTAGGATGGGCATACTTTATCCTCGTCGTTTTCATGCTTGTCGGTGGTTCTAATGCGGTAAACCTTACGGATGGACTTGATGGTTTATTATCTGGAACAGCTGCTATTGCATTCGGAGCTTTTGCTATATTGGCTTGGAATCAATCTCAGTATGATGTTGCGATCTTTTCGGTAGCAGTAGCAGGCGCTGTCCTTGGGTTCCTTGTCTTTAATGCGCATCCTGCAAAAGTATTTATGGGTGATACGGGATCGCTTGCTTTAGGCGGTGCCATAGTGGCCATTGCCATTTTAACGAAACTTGAGATTTTACTCGTCATTATTGGAGGAGTATTTGTTGTTGAAACGTTATCCGTTATCCTTCAAGTCATCTCCTTCAAAACAACTGGAAAAAGAATCTTTAAGATGAGCCCGCTTCACCACCACTATGAGTTAGTTGGCTGGTCTGAGTGGAGAGTAGTTGTCACCTTCTGGACAGCTGGTTTATTGCTTGCTGTTTTAGGAATTTACATCGAGGTGTGGTTATAATTGAATAGGATGCAAATGTTAAAAGACGAACATGTACTAGTACTAGGCCTTGCAAAAAGCGGATATGCGGCAGCCTCAATTCTTCACGAGCACGGAATAAACGTGACGGTCAATGACCAAAAAGCTTTTGAAGAAAACGAGCCTGCTCAGTTACTTTCTGAAAAGGGGATTGATGTCATTTGTGGCAGTCATCCTCTTCGTGTGTTCGACGATAAAGAAATTACGATTTTAATTAAGAACCCTGGAATTCCTTATGAGAATGTGATGGTCCAAGAGGCGCTTCGCCGAAAAATTCCAGTTTGGACTGAAATAGAATTGGCGTATCATTTGACCTCATCTCCTTTTATTGGGATTACCGGATCAAATGGAAAAACGACCACGACTACTTTGATTTATGAAATGTTGAAAAAAGACAGCCAAAAAACATTGGTAGCAGGTAATATCGGAACGGTCGCAAGTGAAGTTGCCGCGCGTGCAGCGGGCGATGAATGGATCGTAACTGAGCTCTCTTCATTTCAGTTAATGGGAACCGTTGAATTCAGACCTAAAATCAGCTTAATATTAAATATTTTTGACGCACATTTAGACTATCATCACACGCGTGAAGAATACGAAAAAGCAAAACAGAAAGTGTATGCACATCAACTGGAAGATGACATAGCTGTGGTTAACCTAGATGATCCATCTGTTGTCAAACTAGCAGAAGATTCGAAAGCGCAAAAAGTGTTTTTCTCAGTTAAAGAGCCGGTAGCACATGGAGCGTTTATTAAAGATGGTGCCATCTACTATATGAATGAACATGTCATTGACCTAAAGGATGTTGTTCTTCCTGGTGAGCATAACCAAGAAAATATTCTAGCAGCTATTTGTGTTGTAAAAAATGCAGGCTGCTCAAACGAAGCGATTGCACAAGTTCTTACTACATTTAGTGGAGTGAAGCATCGTTTGCAATTTGTGGAGACGATTCAAAATAGAAAATTTTATAATGACAGTAAAGCGACCAATATACTGGCAACAAGTAAAGCTTTGTCTGCCTTCAAGCAGCCGACCATTTTACTAGCAGGTGGACTGGATCGTGGCAATGAATTTGATGAATTAAAACCTTTTATGAAGAATGTAAAAGGAATGATTACATTTGGTGAGACTGCGCCTAAGTTTGTGAAGCTTGGTGAAGAGCTGGGAATACATCACGTAAAACATGTCGATAATGTTGAACAAGCAGTACCTGCGGCGTTTAGCATATCTGAAGAAGAAGACGTGATTTTATTGTCTCCGGCTTGTGCAAGTTGGGATCAGCATAAAACATTTGAAGAACGTGGAGACATGTTTGTAAACGCCGTGCATATGCTTAAATAAGGGCTTGTCTCTCATATGACTGACAGCCCAAATGAAATTATGCTTGGGGTGTCGGTCTCTTGACGAATAAGAAAACTTCTCCGGATTTTTTGCTTGTTGTCATTACGTTACTTTTATTGACGATTGGTTTAATTATGGTGTACAGCGCAAGTGCTGTGTGGGCATCGTATAAATTTGATGATTCATTTTATTTTGCAAAAAGACAGCTTTTGTTTGCCGGAATCGGAGTTATCGCAATGTTTTTCATTATGCGGGTCGATTATTGGACGTGGCGGACTTGGTCAAAGATACTGATTGCAGTGTGTTTTCTCCTCCTCGTGCTTGTCTTGATTCCTGGTATCGGTATGGAGAGAAATGGTTCAAGAAGCTGGATTGGTGTCGGTGCGTTTAGTATTCAGCCCTCTGAATTTATGAAGCTTGCGATGATTGCGTTTCTTGCAAAATTCTTATCTGAAAAGCAAAAGAATATCACATCCTTTCGTAAAGGATTCGCCCCAGCACTAGGCATTGTGTTTTCTGCATTTGCCATCATTATGCTACAGCCGGACCTAGGTACAGGAACGGTTATGGTTGGAACCTGTATTATTATGATATTTGTTTCAGGTGCGAGAATCGCTCACTTTATCTTTCTCGGTCTTTTAGGGCTTAGCGGATTTGCCGCACTTGTCTTATCAGCACCCTATCGAATAAAACGAATTACATCTTATTTAAATCCTTGGGAGGATCCACTTGGCAGCGGGTTTCAAATTATTCAATCCTTATACGCTGTCGGTCCAGGCGGCCTGTTTGGAATGGGGCTAGGTCAGAGTAGACAAAAATTCTTCTATTTGCCTGAGCCTCAAACAGACTTTATCTTTGCTATATTGTCTGAAGAACTTGGATTTATAGGTGGATCACTCATTTTGCTTCTCTTTAGTGTTCTATTGTGGAGAGGCATTAGAATAGCCCTCGGGGCACCAGATTTATATGGAAGTTTCTTGGCAGTGGGTATCATCTCAATGGTTGCCATTCAAGTAATGATTAATATCGCAGTTGTCACTGGTCTCATCCCTGTGACGGGCATCACACTCCCATTCTTAAGTTATGGCGGTTCATCACTGACATTAATGCTGATGGCAATTGGCGTACTTTTGAATGTAAGCAGATATGCTAGATATTAATGTGCTGATAGTTCATGAAACCATATAGACTTTTATTTTGCAAAAGTATGAAAAAATGATTTGAAGAGTGAAAATGGCAGTTTCTGTTTCGAAAACATGATGATTGACTCTTCTTTACAGGTTTTGACGGAGCCCTGTTGTTTAAAACAGGGTTTATACTTTGTTCAGAGCAGAAAAAAATTGAGGGGAAATGGTATAATGCGTATAGTTATTAGTGGAGGCGGAACAGGCGGGCATATTTATCCTGCTCTAGCTTTTATTAAAGAAGTGAAAAGACTGCATCCTGATGTGGAATTTTTATATATTGGCACTGAGAATGGGCTTGAAAAGAAAATTGTAGAAAGAGAAAATATCCCTTTTAAATCAATTGAAATTTCAGGTTTTAAAAGAAAGCTTTCCTTTGATAATGTAAAAACAGTGATGAGGTTTCTAAAGGGCGTCCAAAAAAGTAAATCTTATTTAAAAGAATTTAAGCCGGATGCTGTTATTGGAACAGGTGGTTATGTGTGTGGTCCAGTTGTTTATGCTGCGTCTAAGCTAAAAATCCCAACGATCATTCACGAACAAAATAGCCTGCCAGGCATCACAAATAAGTTTCTGGCACGGTATGTGAATAAAGTAGCCATCTGTTTTGAAGAAGCAAAGGAACACTTTCCTTCAGAAAAGGTTGTTTTTACGGGAAACCCAAGAGCCTCTGAAGTCGTCTCTATTAAAGAGGGAAAATCTCTTAAAGAGTTTGGGCTGGATGAGAAGAAAAAAACGGTTCTTATTTTTGGCGGGAGCAGAGGTGCAGCTCCAATCAATCGAGCAGTGATTGACATGCAAGATGAATTAAAGGCAAAGAACTATCAGCTTTTATATATTACAGGTGAGGTTCATTATGAAAAAGTGCTGAACGAATTAAAAGAAAAAGGTGAAGCACCGAATATGATCACAAAGCCTTTCTTGCATCAAATGCCGGAGTATTTAAAATCAATTGATGTCATTGTTGCAAGAGCGGGAGCCACAACGATTGCTGAAGTGACGGCACTTGGAATTCCGACCATCTTCATTCCAAGTCCATACGTGACCGCAAATCATCAGGAAATTAACGCTAGATCACTTGAAAAACATGATGCTGCGATCGTTTTAAGAGAATCAGAGCTTTCTGGAGATCGCTTGCTTCATGCAATTGATGAAATTGCTGGTAATGACGAGAAACTACATCAAATGAGCCGTTTAACAAAAGAACTCGGAGTACCAGATGCGGCCACACGTTTATATAATGTGTTAAAAGAAATTACGACTTCATGATGAATGATATGAGGTAAGGCGGAGGGTAATATGGAGAACTTGAAGAATGAATTATTAGAAGCGCAAGTTGGTAAAGTACTTGAAAATGAATCGCTTGCAAATCATACGACAATGAAAATAGGCGGACCGGCCGATCTATTAGTCATCCCTAAAGATGTCGATGCTGTCAAAACAATTATGGATCAGGTGAAAAAACATGATACTCAATGGACGGTCATTGGGAGAGGGTCCAATTTACTTGTTCTTGATAAAGGAATTCGCGGGGTCGTTTTAAAGCTGGGTGCTGGGCTTGATCACTTAACTGTCAATGATGAAGAAATTACAGTTGGCGGAGGCTATTCAGTTGTAAGACTCGCGACGTCTCTTAGTAAGCAGGGGTTGTCAGGATTGGAATTCGCAGCTGGTATTCCAGGATCTATTGGTGGCGCTGTTTATATGAACGCAGGAGCACATGGATCTGACATCAGCAAGATTCTTGTGAAAGCGAGAGTCTTATTTGAAGATGGAACGATCGAGTGGTTAACTAATGAGCAAATGAACTTTAGCTATCGAACTTCTGTGCTTCAAAAGGAACGCCCTGGAATTGTTCTCGAAGCAGTGTTCAAGCTTAAACAGGACGAACGTGAGAAAATCACAAAGAAAATGCAGCAAAATAAAGATTACCGCAAGGAAACACAACCGTATAATAAACCATGCGCCGGCAGTATTTTCCGAAATCCATTACCTAAATATGCAGGACAGCTTGTAGAAAAGGCGAATTTAAAAGGATATCAGATTGGCGGCGCTAGAATTTCTGATATGCACGGAAACTTTATTGTCAATGCTGGTGGGGCGAAGGCTCAAGATGTGCTCGACTTAATTCAGTACATTCAAAAGAAAATCAAAGATGACTACAATGTAGAGATGCATACAGAAGTAGAAATTATTGGTGAAGCAAATTAAAGGCTACTACTTATGAATGATGGTATTACAGGAAAACAAACGGCATTTTTTCATGCCGTTTGTTTTCTAATCAATATGAGATAAAGAATGATCCAAAGGTGCGGACAAGCAGCTTTGAATGAGGTGAAGAGTATATATGCGGCCTGATCATGAAAATGAAAAGATCGTCAATATAGAAGAGCGAATCCCTAAAATTAAAGAACAAAGGAAGCAGAAAGCGAATCGGAGATTAATCTCTTTTATTTTGCTGTTTTTTATCATGGTTTTAATTATTGTCTATTTGCAAACACCAATCAGTAAAATTTCTTCTTTAACCATTACCGGTAATGAACATGTACCAACAAAACAGCTCGTTAAACTTTCGCAAATTAAAGAAGGCGAGACAGAGTTTTGGAATTTAAATAAAGATATGACAGCAGACCATATAAAGCAAAATAAATTGATTAAAAGTGTCAGTATCAAAAAACATTTCCCTAATAAGGTCAGTATTGCTGTCAAAGAGTATGCAAATATTGCGTATCTGCAAAAGGGACATTTTTATTATGAGCTTCTTGAAAACGGGACGGCTTTGCCAGATGAAGTAACACCAAGTCACGCAGGACCTATTTTTGTCGATTGGGACAATAAAGAGAAATTGAAGCAAACAGTGAAAGCTCTAAATCAACTGCCGGCTTCTATTCAGGAACTAATCTCAGAAGTATATTACGTACCGACTAGCTCCAATCAGTGGCTCGTTAAATTTTATATGAATGATGGAAACACCGTTATTGCATCAATTAAAACATTCGCAGATAAAATGACGACGTACCCTGCCATTGTCAAAGAGCTTTCGTCTTCTGAGAAAGGTACGATTCATATGGAAGTAGCTACGTATTTTGAAGCTTTTAAATCTAAGAAAAAGGAAGATGAACGTTGAGAGGCAAAACCGTCATATTCTCAATTGTAATGCTTGTTCTTGGATTTCTGATTTCTTTTTCATACCAATATACGAAGCAGCATCGAGCAGATGTCAATCGAACAGAACAATGGAAAAAAGAATATTCTTTGAAAAGTCAGCTAACAAAGCAAGAAAAGGCGAATCAAAAACTTGAAAAAGAACTTTATCGTCTTCAATCAAAAGTCCAAGAAACAGAGTTTGGTTTGAAAAATGAAAAAGAGCAGTATTTTAATGTTTTGGAAGATGTTGAGAAATACAGAATGTTTACAGGAGAAATAGGTGTAAAAGGGAAAGGGGTAAAAGTATCTCTTGAAGATGCATCTTATATCCCGAGTGGACAAAATGTCAATAATTACATTGTGCATGAGAGCCACATTTTCCATGTGATAAACGAACTATTTATATCAGGGGCATCTGCTGTAGCTATAAACGGACAAAGAATCACACACCAATCATACATACATTGTAACGGTCCAGTCGTCACGGTTGATGGTGTTCAACATCCAGCACCATTTGTCATATCTGCTATTGGAGATCCAGCTGTTTTGATTCCTGCATTAAACATTGCAGGCGGGGTGGTTGATCAGCTGACAAGTGATCATATTTCCATGACGATTGAAAAGAAGGATATTCGTATGAATCCTCTTCTAAGAAACAAAGATTAAATGTGAAAAGGTGAGTGGTGTTGAGGAAAAAGAAGCCATTACTTAGTTTGACAGTCCTGATGGTCATATTTGGCATCATGGTCTCGATCCAGTTTAACTCTCTACAAAAGCCTAAAGTTCGCGATACTCGAGACGTTTGGGAATTAAGAGAGGATTTATCTGCATCTAAAAGTAAGGAACTGGATTTATTGAAAGAAATTGATAAATATGATGAAATGCTAAAAAAGTATGGCAACCAAGAAGATCAATCCAAAGAAGCACAATTAACAAAAACGTTGAAGGATTTGAAAGAAAAGGCTGGTTTTACAGAGGTAACGGGTGAAGGAGTTGAAATAGAAATTACTCAGCTTTTTTCTAAGGAACTTACCGGAGAAGAAGTCAAAAATATACCACCTGATCTTCTGAAAAAATTAATCAACGAAGCCAATATGTTTGGGGCAAAACATATTTCCATTAATGAACACCGGGTGATTAACACCAGTGTTATTCGAGATATTAATGGTACGACGAAAATGGATGGTTACAGCATAGATGGTGATACAGTCACGATTAAGATGGTCAGCGAGCAGGCCGATAAATTATACAGCCGTTTAAATGTATCAGATATTGGTGATTTGTTTGCTCAGGAAAATTTCAGTTTGAGTATTAGACCGCCGAAGAAAAAAATTCATTTAAAAGCATTTGACGGTACAATTCAATTAAATGAATTGAAGCCTCTTGACGATGTAAAGGAGGGAAAATCTTAATGTGGCTTCCTGTACTTGGTTTAATCATAGGAGTTGCGATCGGTTTCTTAACGAATTTTACGATACCGAATGAGTATTCTAACTATCTTTCCCTCGCTGTACTTGCTGCGCTTGATACATTGATTGGTGGAATCAGAGCACATCTGCAAGGGGCATACGATGAACTAGTGTTTGTATCAGGTTTCTTCTTTAATATTATACTCGCAATAAGTTTAGCTTTTCTGGGCGTCCATCTTGGTGTAGACTTGTATTTAGTCGGAATGTTTGCATTCGGTGTTAGATTGTTTCAAAATATCGCCGTTATTCGAAGAATTCTACTAACAAAATGGACAATTTCTAGAGAAAAAAAGAAAAAAAGTGAGTCATAAAAAAGGATATACATATGATGTAACGAATATTTTCAGTAATCCTAATAAAAAATGTTGATTTTTTAAGTTTTGTTACACACTTGTAAAAACACATTCATTGTATTGTTGTTCAGCAAATAATAGAATAGAAAGTATTGATATGTGAGGAGGTGCCATAGAATGAACAACAATGAAATTTACGTCAGCCTTGACATCGGTACATCCAATATAAAAGTCATCGTCGGAGAAATGGCGGATGATTCGCTTAACATTATAGGTGTTGGAAATGTCCCTTCAGAGGGGTTAAAAAAAGGATCGATTGTTGATATAGATGAAACAGTTCATTCTATTAGACAAGCATTTGAACAGGCTGAGAGAATGGTAGGTTTTCCTTTACAAAAGGCGATAGTCGGAATTAACGGAAACCACATTCATATTCAGAATACGAGCGGCGTTGTCGCAGTGTCTAGTGAAAATAAAGAAATACATGCTGAAGATGTGAGACGTGTCTTGGATGCTGCACAGGTAGTATCTATTCCGCAAGAACATCTCGTAGTAGACGTCATTCCGAGACAATTTATCGTCGACGGAAGAGATGAGATCACAGATCCGAAAAAAATGCTAGGTGTACGGCTAGAAGTGGATGGATCGTTAATCACAGGTTCTAAAACGATTCTACATAACTGGCTCCGATGTGTAGAGCGGGCTGGTATTGAAATTATGGATATTTGCTTGCAGCCACTTGCATCGGGTTCAGCAGCGTTATCGAAAGATGAAAAAAATCTAGGGGTAGCTCTTGTCGATATTGGCGGCGGCTCTACTACGATATCCGTATTTGAAAACGGGCATCTCTATTCTACTCACAGTATCCCATTGGGCGGAGAGAACATTACAAAAGATTTGTCTATAGGACTTAGAACTTCCACTGAAGAAGCTGAACGAATCAAAAAGCAATTTGGGCATGCATTCTATGATGAAGCATCGTCTGAGGAGACATTTGAAGTTTCCGTCATCGGTACGGACCAAAAACAGACGTATACACAACTTGAAGCAGCCAATATCATCGAAGCGCGATTGGAAGAGATTCTGCTTTTTGTGGCAGAGGAATTACGCAATATGGGTGTCCATGATTTGCCTGGCGGATTCGTTCTAACAGGTGGACAGGCAGCTATACCAGGTATTCTTTCTCTGGCACAAACGGTCTTACAAAACAATGTAAGAATCGCAAGTCCTAATTATATTGGGGTCCGGGAACCTCAATATATGACAGGAGTGGGCTTGATCCATTTTGCTTATCGCAATGCAAAGATTCAGGGCAGACAGGTTGGATTCCAAATGCCGGATGAAGCATTTCATGAAGTAGGCGCGTCCATGGAGCCGGTTTCTTCTACACCACAAGTAAAAGAAGCTCAGCCAAGACCGAAAGTGAAACAAAAAGCGCAACAAGAGACAAATAAAAAACCGGGCAAAATGAAAAAACTATTTAATATGTTCTGGGAATAGAACTAGATTTTCGACGGATTAGGAGGATTCAGCATGTTGGAGTTTGAAACAAATATAGATGGCCTAGCATCAATTAAAGTAATCGGTGTAGGTGGCGGCGGAAATAACGCTGTCAACCGAATGATTGAAAATGACGTACAGGGTGTCGATTTTATTGCAGTGAATACAGATGCACAGGCGTTAAACTTATCAAAAGCAGAAACAAAAATGCAAATCGGTGCTAAGCTGACAAGAGGGCTTGGAGCAGGTGCGAATCCTGAAGTCGGTAAAAAAGCTGCTGAAGAAAGCAAAGAACAAATTGAAGAAGTCCTAAAAGGCGCTGACATGGTCTTTGTGACAGCCGGTATGGGCGGTGGAACTGGTACGGGTGCTGCACCTGTCATTGCGAAAATCGCAAAAGATTCAGGAGCCTTGACAGTTGGAGTTGTGACTCGTCCTTTCACATTTGAAGGAAGAAAGCGTCAGCTTCAAGCAGTTGAAGGGATTGCTTCTATGAAAGAAGCAGTTGATACGTTAATCGTGATTCCAAACGATCGCCTGCTTGAAATTGTCGATAAAAATACGCCAATGCTTGAAGCATTCCGTGCAGCAGATAACGTGTTAAGACAAGGTGTTCAAGGGATCTCAGATCTCATTGCAACACCAGGTTTAATTAACCTTGACTTTGCTGACGTGAAAACGATCATGTCTAACAAAGGTTCAGCTCTTATGGGAATTGGTGTCGCAACAGGCGAAAACCGTGCTGCTGAAGCAGCGAAAAAAGCCATTTCTTCACCACTTCTTGAAACAGCGATTGATGGAGCACAAGGTGTTATCATGAATATTACTGGTGGTACGAACCTTAGTCTTTATGAGGTACAAGAAGCAGCGGATATTGTCGCATCAGCCTCTGATGAAGATGTCAACATGATCTTTGGATCTGTCATTAATGATAACTTGAAGGATGAAATTGTGGTCACAGTCATCGCAACCGGTTTTATTGAGCAAGAGCCGGAAGTGACAAAACCTCAAAGAAATCCATTAGGACAAGGATTAAAGCAAAATCAATCCATTCCACAAAAGCGTGAAGTAAAACGTGAGGAACATCAGCAAACATCATCACAACCAAGACAAAATACACAGTCAAGTGATGATACATTGGATATCCCAACGTTCTTACGTAACCGCAATAAACGATAAGCAAGCACGATTCAACCCCTTCCTTTGGAAGGGGTTTTTTATGTATGCATGGTGAGAAGATCCTGAACCTGATTGATATAAAAGTCTTGTTTCTGTGTGTTATTTGGATCTATCGTATGTGTTTTGGCTTGAGTCTCTTAAGTCAAAAGAATCATTTTTAATTTCCTTTACAAAAAACGACAAAATGTTGAACTTTATTTGACTACATTAATGAGAACACCATGAATCTTGTCATGATCAAAAAGAAGGGGGAGGGCAGGATACACACTGTTTGACCATTTGAGGAGGAGGGATTTTATTGAAAGTGAAGTTTCGCAAAACCGCCGTCTATCGTTTCATAAGTCTTTTGGTGATTGGTACTTTAACGATGACAAGCTTTGGGATGGTTCAAGCAAAATCGACTTCTACCTCATATCAGGAGGAAGCCGTTTCCTCTCAGACAACAAAAGCCAAGATTTCTTCGAGATTAAAGAAGCAGTTTCAAAAGGAAGATAAGGTGACCTTCTTAGTCAAAATGAAGGAACAAACGAATGTACAAAAAGTAGCAAAAGAAGCTGTATCAAAAGCAAAAAAACAAAAATTAACCGCGGCTAAAACGCAGTACACAAAAAGATCAGCCGTTGTATCTGAGCTGAGAGCAACATCTGATGAAACGCAGCAAGCGCTCCTAGCGTATTTACAAAAGGAAAAAAAGAATAAGCAAGTGAAAGATATTCATTCCTACTATATTGTGAATGGTCTAGCTGTGACGGCAACAAAAGAAGTGATGGAAAAGGTTGCTTCTTTTCCAGAAGTAGCTCAAGTGCTGCCGAATGAAACACGTCAACTTCATCGTCCTGTTGATTTGAAGCATGCTAAGCCAAACAAACAAATCAAAGCAGTAGATGGAGTTGAATGGAATATTGCTCAGGTGAATGCACCAGAAGCGTGGGATTTAGGCTATGACGGGACCGGAACCGTTGTGGCAAGTATTGATACAGGTGTCGAATGGGATCACCCTGCGCTAAAAGAAAAATACCGCGGGTTTGATCCTGCTCGTCCGAACGAACCATCTCATGAACTGAATTGGTATGATGCCACAACAGGCTCTGAAGTCCCTTATGATGACTTGGAGCACGGGACCCATGTGACAGGCACAATGGTTGGTTCTGAGCCAGATGGACAGAATCAAATTGGGGTCGCACCGGGAGCAGAATGGATTGCAGTGAAAGCTTTTTCAGAAGATGGCGGTACAGATGCTGATCTGTTAGATGCCGGTGAGTGGATTTTAGCACCGAAAGATCGTAACGGAAATCCTCACCCAGAAAAGGCACCTGATGTTGTGAATAATTCGTGGGGCGGTGGGCCAGGTCTTGATGATTGGTATAAAGATGTAGTGAATGCTTGGAGAGCAGCAGACATCTTTCCAGAATTTTCAGCCGGTAATACCGATTTATTCAATCCAGGCGGTGCGGGTTCGATTGCAAATCCTGCTAACTATCAAGAAGCCTTTGCTACAGGCGCAACAGATCATGACAACAAGTTAGGGTCTTTCTCCCTTCAGGGTCCTTCTCCATATGGCGTAATGAAACCAGATATTGCGGCTCCAGGAGTAAACATTCGTTCTTCGATCCCGGGAAAAGGATATGAGGATGGGTGGAATGGTACATCGATGGCAGGTCCGCATGTCTCAGCTGTTGTTCTTCTTCTTCGCCAAGTGCAATCAGACCTTTCTGTTGATGAAATACAGCAAATTCTCATTGAGACAGCGAAACCACTGACAGATCAGCAATTTCCTGAATCCCCTAACAACGGTTATGGGGCAGGGTTGGTTGATGCAAGAGAGGCGATTACGGCTTTAACCAATGGAATCGGTACGATTGAAGGTCAGGTGACAAAAGAGGGAGAAGATACAGAACCACCTGTTTTTTCACATAAAGGTCCGAATGAAATTTTTGCTGCAACGCCAACCCCATTGACCATCACTGCAGAAGATGGGATAGCAGTGACAAATGTTTCTTTGACTTACCGAGTAGATCAAGGTGAGTGGGAGACGCTGAAAGCCAACCGCACGGATGGAAATCATTTAAAAGGAACCTATACGGTGCAGCTCCCTGAACTTGAGGGGGAAAACGTGACATACCGATGGATTGTGAAAGATTTTGGAGGAAATGAAGCGGCATCAGATTCTTATACACTTCCAATTAAAACATCCATCACCACTGGCTACTCACAAGATTTTGAAGCATGGCCAAGTGGATGGTTCAGTGGTGGAACAAAAGATCCGTGGCAGTGGGGAAAACCGTCCACAGGTCCAAAACAAGCATTTAGCGGGGAACATGTCTATGCCACCAATTTAGACAGTCCTTATGAAAATAAAACGGACGCCAATTTGTCTATGCCGCTCATTGCTGTACCAGATTCAGGTTCTTCCTACCTGCAATATCAATACTGGCATGATCTCGAAGCCAATTATGATTATGTGCATGTCTATGTACAGCCAGAGGGTGAAGACGCTGTTCAAGCGACAGCTTATACGGGGAAAACAAATGCGTGGACAGCAGGCGAAGTTGATTTATCTGCTTATAAAGGTCAAAAAGTGAGAGTCTTGTTTCAGATAAGAACAGATGGCAGTGTCACAAAAGATGGCTTTTATTTAGATGATGTGAAAATCACAGATGAGGCTTTGTCTCAACAAGCCAAGAACCAGCTAGGTGTGATCAAAAAAGAAAAATCCACAAGCCAGAATAAAAAATCAGTTGATCCAAAAAAGGCAAAGCCTGCTAAAGTAAAAAATAAACATGTACAAATTCAAAAGCAAAACAGTCATGATGCTCCGTCTATTCAAGCTCTTCCAATGAGAGCGCAAATCAGTGTTCTAGAAAGCGGAAAATCAACTTCCACCGATGAAGCGACAGGGAAATATCAGCTGTCTCAAGGAGCAGGAGAATGGACAGTGAAAGCGGAAGCTTACGGCTTTGAATCACGGTCCCAAAAAGTCAAAGTGGCATCAAAAGAAACAGCAGAAGCGAATTTCTCCTTACAGCCGCTAGAGAAACGAACGATCTCCGGCACGGTCGTCAATGAAACAACTGGTGAAAAGGTGAAGAATGCAACTGTTTATCTTGTGGAAGACGCAAAAATTGAGCCGGTGAAAACAGATGAATCCGGTGAATTTTCTCTAGAGGCATTAAGCGGTGTCTATACAGTCAAAATTTTTGCAAAGGGGTTTAAAGGCTATACGTTTTCAGCGGATGTGACGGAAAAGCCACTTGAAAAGTCAGTGAAACTTGAGCCCTTTATCGGTTTTCCGGGAGAGATTGGCTACGATGATGGAACGGCTGAAAATGCACGGGCTTTCTACGATCCTGGCAATGGGTGGGCTGTGAAGTTTTCATTAGAAAAAGGAAAAAAACAAGCACAAGTCACAGGTGGTCTTTTCCGGTTTTGGACATCAGAATGGCCAGCTCCTGGAGGCGATGAATTTGCTGTTGAAGTATATGATGCTTCTGGGAAGGGTGGCGCACCAGGTGAGAAAATCGCAGGACCTTTAAAAGCAAATGCGCTGCGTAATGGTGAATGGACAAAAGTAGATTTAGAAGATCAAGCCATTACAGTGGATGGAGATTTCTATCTTGTTTATATTCAAACGAAAAAGAATACCGAATCTCCGGGACTTGCCACAGATGAAGATGGCCCTAATGCTGAAAGAAGTTGGCAGCTGACGAGCGGTGCTTTTTCTCCTTCTCCGAAAGAAGAGGGGAATTATATGATACGTGCGCTCGTAAACTATGAAGCAGATATACCAGAAATCACTTCTCCAAAGGCAGGAACCATTACAAATCAAGGTGAATTGACGATTGAAGGCACGGCCTCTCCGGGTCTCGATGTGGCCATTTATCAGAATGATGAAGAGGTGGCCAACGTCAAATCAGATGAGTCGGGTACTTTCAAAGAAAATGTATCTGTTCCAAGTGGAGAGCATGTCTTCACGGCGGCGACTGTAACGGATAAAGGCTCAACAAAACATTCCAAGCCAGTCAAGGTGATCATCGATCAAACAGCACCGACATTGACCATTGATACACCGAAAAAAGGCGACAAGTCTAATAGAGAATCACTCACGGTGGAAGGGAAAGTAGCGGATGATTATCTAGATCAAGTCACAGTCAATGGAAAAAAAGCGACCGTAAAGGATGGGGCATATTCTGCAAGGGTGCTGCTTGAGAACGGGAAAAATACAATCAAAGTGACAGCAAAAGATGCGGCTGGAAACAAAACGACTAAAAAGGTCGACATCGATGTACAATATGATGCACCTGTCATTTCTGAATTAGCGCCAAAAGACAATATGAATCTATCATCAGGTGAATCGGTTAAGATTTCATTTAAAAGCAGGGAAAAGCTAGATGCCACCTTTGTTCTTCATATGCCGCTGACAAATGCTAGATCAAAACTTCAAAACACAACCGAACTGCCGATTCGTGAAGTAGCACCGGGAACGTATGAAGGCTACTGGACGGCGACATCTATTGCAAAAGCAAAAGGTGCAGTGATTGAAGTCATTGTCAAAGATGATTATGGAAATGTCACAAGACAGAAGGCAGAAGGAACACTCACCATCAATGAGAAAGAATGACAGCGAAAAAGACACGACTCTTCGGAGCGTGTCTTTTTTTGTGCAATTGATAGAGGAGACACTTGTCCAACAAATCATTCCGATGTTCTTTCTGTTTCATACGTCGACAAAAACGATAACAATCCACCAAAAGTTCTCTATCATCCCCTACAAGAATTGACAGACTTCCATCCGATGACTGTTTTATACTGGTACAAACAAGTGCAAGTACTGCTTTTGATTCTTTGTTTCAGATGAAAGGAGCAGAAGGTGGTCATTTATTTAGATGTCATTTGGCTGTTAAACTTTTGTTTTGATCTATTGCTGCTCTTACTCACGGCATTTATTCTCAAACGACAAGTGAAAAAAAGGCGATATATGTTAGGAGCTCTCATTGGATCGAGCATTGTTCTCTTGCTCTTTACGCCATTTGCAATGATTGTGTCGCACCCTTTAGGCAAACTGCTTTTTTCTGTCTTGATCGTGCTTGGAACCTTTGGCTTTCAAAGATTTCGTTCCTTTTTTCAAAACCTGTTTGCTTTTTACTTTGTCACATTTTTGATGGGAGGGGGCATGATCGGGGTTCATTCGTTTTTGCAGACAAATACAGTCATTCAAGATGGACTGCTTATTTCACAAAATGATGGATTTGGTGATCCCATTAGCTGGCTTTTTGTTCTCACTGGCTTTCCGGCCATTTGGCTGTTTTCAAAGAAACGATTAGGAGAGGTTGGTGCGAAAAAAAGACAATATGACGAACAAGTACTTGTGGAGATACACATTCAAGGAGAAACGATCCGCTTAAATGGTCTGGTCGATTCTGGAAATCAGCTGTATGATCCATTGACGAAAACACCTGTCATGATCGTCCAGCTCGATCAGCTCACATCTATTTTCGGAGAGCCATTTATAGAAAAAATGAAACAGTTTCATCCTGTTGAATTGATGCAAAAGCTCGATGACCATTTTCCGCTGCTTGATCGTTTAAGACTCGTTCCGTATCGCGCAGTCGGTCATGATCACGGGTTTCTACTATGCTTTAAACCAGATACGGTCGTCCTTTATACAAAAACGCATATGATCCAGCCAGCGAAGTGTTTTGTTGGGATGAGTCTGAGTGGATTATCAGCAGATCAGGAATTTCAAGCCATCATTCATCCAGAGATGTTAGACGGAAAAATGATACAAGGGGTGTCGTAGTTTTTTTGTGATGTCTTTTATCTTACGAAGTCAACTGGACATTTAGAAGGGAGAAGAAGATGAAAAAATTAAAATTTAAACTCACTTACTACTGGTATAAACTCCTCATGAAGCTAGGGCTAAAGAGTGATGAGATTTATTATATTGGTGGAAGTGAGGCACTGCCTCCGCCATTATCAAAGGATGAAGAACAAGAATTGCTCGTTAAATTACCTAAAGGTGATCAAACAGCAAGAGCCATTTTGATCGAAAGAAATTTGCGATTGGTCGTTTATATCGCAAGAAAATTTGAAAACACAGGGATTAACATTGAGGATTTGATTAGTATCGGAACGATAGGCCTCATCAAGGCAGTAAATACGTTCAATCCAGAAAAAAAGATCAAACTGGCCACATATGCGTCTAGATGTATTGAAAATGAAATTTTGATGTATTTGCGCCGAAATAATAAAATCCGTTCAGAAGTATCCTTTGATGAACCGCTTAACATCGACTGGGACGGTAATGAACTGCTTTTATCAGATGTACTTGGGACAGATGATGATATTATCACCCGCGATATTGAAGCAAATGTCGATAAAAAATTACTGAAAAAAGCGTTAGAACAATTAAACGATCGTGAAAAACAGATCATGGAACTGAGGTTCGGTTTAGTTGGCGGTGAAGAAAAAACACAAAAAGATGTTGCCGACATGCTTGGTATTTCTCAGTCCTATATTTCAAGGCTCGAAAAAAGAATTATTAAACGATTGCAAAAAGAATTTAATAAGATGGTCTAAAAAAATTTTTTTGAAAGCTTTATCCCTGCACTGTCAAAGGGATCACCATTTTTTCACATCTTTCACGTCGTAGACCGTGCATATTTTTCCATCCCACGGAGATACTGAACTTTGTACAACAGCTCCTGTAGGGAGGGAAAAAAGTGTCCAGAAATAAAGTGGAAATCTGCGGAGTCGACACCTCCAAACTGCCTGTTCTGAAAAACGACGAGATGAGAAAATTATTCAGACAGCTGCAAGATGAAGGTGACGATACAGCAAGAGAAAAGCTAGTTAATGGCAATTTGCGGTTGGTTTTAAGTGTGATCCAGCGTTTTAACAACAGAGGCGAGTATGTTGATGATCTCTTCCAAGTAGGCTGTATCGGATTAATGAAATCAATTGATAATTTTGATTTAAGCCACAATGTCAGATTTTCAACTTATGCGGTTCCTATGATCATAGGAGAAATCCGTCGATACTTGCGCGATAACAACCCTATCCGGGTGTCTCGTTCACTAAGAGATATTGCCTATAAGGCGCTTCAAGTCCGTGAGAGACTGATTAGTGAGACAAGCAAGGAACCAACGGCAGAAGACATTGCCAAAGTGTTAGAAGTCCCTCATGAGGAAATTGTTTTTGCCCTAGATGCCATTCAAGATCCTGTTTCTTTGTTTGAACCGATTTATAATGACGGAGGAGATCCGATTTATGTGATGGATCAAATTAGTGATGAACGGAACAAAGATACACAATGGGTAGAAGAATTGGCCTTAAAAGAGGGAATGCGCAGATTGAATGATCGAGAAAAAATGATCCTTCGCAAACGCTTCTTCCAAGGCAAAACACAAATGGAAGTGGCAGAAGAAATCGGCATTTCTCAAGCACAAGTATCAAGGCTTGAAAAAGCAGCAATCAAACAAATGAATAAAAATATTTTTTAAAGCCGCCGCTAATGTGCGGCTTTTTTCATTCTTTTTAGAGAACCCATCTCTAGTATTGACTCTGTTATTTTTTTCATTTAATCTGTTTTTAACAAATGTTATTTGAAATATCATTTGTGAGGGAATAGAGAAGCGGAAAGAAGGGTTATTATGACATTCCATGATGAAAGAAGGCTGCTCATTAAGGTTGCGCATATGTACTATGAAGAAGGCGCCACTCAATCTAAAATTGCAGAAGCTGTTGGGGTTAGCCGTTCGCTCATATCGAAATATTTGGCAAAAGCACGTGAAGCAGGAATCGTGGAAATCATTATTCATGATGAAGTGAATCAACAATATGGTTCGTTAGAAAGAAAAATAGAGCGAAAATACGGGCTGCGAGAAGTCGTGTGTGTGGAATCTCTCAGTCAAGAAACAACAAAAAGTCGAATAGGAGCTGCGGCTGCGGGCTTTTTATTAAAAGTCATGAAGGATGGACAAGTCATCGGTTTTTCATCAGGGACAACCTTGCATGAAATGGCGAAAGCGCTTACGTCTGTTCAGCATTTTCCGTCTGTGACATTTGTTCCGCTAGTCGGAGGCGTCGGAAATGAAGATGTTGATATTCATGCCAACTATATTATTGGAAGATGCTCAGAAGCACTCAAATCCAAATGTGAGTTTTTACATGTGCCTGTCATGCTTGATACGAAAGAAGCGAAAGATGTACTCATTAGACAGCCGTCGATCAAAAAAGTCATTGAATTAGGAGAATCATCAAATATCGCGGTCGTAGGAATAGGCGGGGTTCCGCAACATTCAACGATGGTGAAATCCTATATGACAAGTGGTGAGGAAGATATCCTGCAAGCGAAAGATGTCGCGGGTGACATTTGTTATAACTTTATTGATCATAAAGGTGAAGTGTATCCGCATCCGTGGAACGACCGGGTGATGGGGATCAGTCCTCAAAAACTGAAAGAGATCCCGCTTGTGATTGGTGTCGCTGGAGGAGAAGAAAAAATTGAAGCGATCAGGGCAGCGTTAGAAGGTGGATTAATTCATGTGTTAATTACAGATGAACAAACCGGAGATGCCCTATTAAAGTAACTACCTAAGCCGATTAGGTAGTTTTTTTGAGTCTTTAGACTCAAAAAGATTGAAAATTTTATCGATTTTATCTTGACACAAAGTTGACACATCATATAAACTAAGTTCATAACAAATGATAAATAAAATAACAAATGTTACAAGAAACAGATTTTTGTTAATTTTTATAACATTTGTTAAAAGTTTCAGATTATTTTTCTAGCAATCTATTGTGAAGCAAGAAAACCTGAAAGGATGATTTAGATGTCAATTTATCAACAATTGTTAGCACGAGAACGCAGCGGAGATCCAATCAAAGTTGGGATAATCGGGGCAGGCCAAATGGGGTTTGGACTCATTTCACAAATTTCTAAAATTCCAGGCATGATTGTCGCAGGTGTTTGTGATATTCATCTTAGTGCAGCTGAGAAAGCAGCGAATTTTTACAAGCAACATGCGAAACCACATCAAATGGTCGTCACAAATGATTACAGAGAAGTGATTCAATCAGATTCCGTGGAAGTCGTTGTGGATGCAACAGGTGTTCCAGAGGTCGGAGCAAACATTTCTTTGGAAGCGCTTAATTCAAAAAAACATCTCGTTCTTTTAAATGTAGAAGTCGATATTACGATCGGTTTGGTCATGCATAAATTATTCACGAATGCAGGACTTGTTTACTCTGGATCAGCTGGAGATGAACCAGCAGCAACGCTAGAACTATATGAATTTGCAAAAACAATGGGGCTTGAAGTATTGGTTGCTGGGAAAGGTAAGAACAACCCATTCTTCCCAGAAGCAAACCCAGATACGTGTAAAGCTGAAGCAGATAGTAAACATATGAGTGCCCACATGCTGGCAGCATTCCAAGACGGAACAAAAACGATGGCAGAAATGAACCTATTAAGTAATGCAACAGGACTTTTGCCTGATAAAGTCGGCATGCACGGAGTAGAAGCGAATTTAGAAAATGTAGCAGATAAATTAAATCAAAAACAGCAAGGCGGCGTACTGGATAACTTCGGAGTCGTTGAATATGTAAACGGACTGGCACCAGGTGTCTTTGTCATCGTCAAGAGTGATCTTGAGCCAGTAGATGAAGAGCTTCGTTACTTAAAAGTTGGAAAAGGTCCTCACTACACACTGTATCGTCCTTTCCACTTAGCAAGCCTTGAAACACCAGTGACGATCGCAAAAGCAGTCTTACAACATGATTCTTCAATCCATCCAATTGGTGTACCAGTATCAGAAACTGTCGCTGTGGCGAAAAGAGATATTAAAGCAGGAGAAACACTTGATGGTATTGGCGGATACTCCGTAAGAGGTGTACTTGAAACACATCAAGACATGAAAGCGAACGGCCACATCCCAATTGGCTTAATCAGCGGAAAAGTGGTAGCGAAAAAAGATATCAAATTGGGGCAATTCCTATCTCATGATGATGTAGAACTTGATGCAAGCACAACGGTCTGGAAGCTGCGTTCATTACAAGATCACTTATTTCAATCATAAGGACGTGAGGCTATGGAAAAATTAGCAATCGTACTTTGTATCATTCTGATTGTGCAGTATGGTTTATCGTTTATTCAAATCAAGTACTACCGCAAGAGCATGGATTCACTGATTGACGACTATAAAGGGAAACAAGGCTATCACTTGTTTTCAGGAATGGAGCGGCGCAAATTTGGTCCTGGAGCCATTGCGCTCATCATTGTCGATGAATCATACATCATTCAAAAGTGTCATGTGCTGGGTGGCGTCTCGATTTTGTCTAAATTTAAGGAACTGCCTTCCTATGAAGGAAAACATGTGGGGGCTGTGCTTGATGAGCATCACATGATGAAACAAACATTGAAAAAGCGCAAAAGGGGACCAGCTGTCATGCAAGCACTCTCCATGGCAGCGGAGCAGGCGCTTGTCTCGATTTCTAAAAAAAATATAACAAATGTGAACTAAGAAAGGGGAGATGAAACATGGAATGGATTCAATGGTTTGGAGAGCACTTTATCGGGATGTTTGAAGCCGGCGGAAAGCAGTTCATGGGTCTTGTGACAGGTATCGTTCCAACGCTTGTTGTGTTACTTACTTTCACTTATGCTGTCATGAAGTTTATTGGAGAAGAGCGAGTGAATAGAGCGATTCAGTTTGCAGCGAAATATACCATTTTGCGCTATACGTTAATGCCGATCTTATCCGTTCTTATTTTGACAAACCCAATGGCTTATACGTTTGGCCGCTTCTTACCTGAAAAACAAAAACCAGCATTCTATGATTCAGCTGTTTCATTTGTTCATCCGGTGACATCGCTGTTCCCGTATGCCAACGCTGGAGAACTGTTTGTCTACTTAGGAATTGCGAACGGGATTAAAGAAGCTGGATACTCTATGTCAGAGCTGGCTGTTCGTTACTTCTTAGTCGGGATCGTTGTCATTTTACTTCGCGGAATCATTACGGAATGGATCACAAAGTACTTAGCAGGAAAAATGAAAGCGAATTCACAATAGGGGAGGGTTAGACATGACAAACCACAAAGTATTTGTTGCAAAAGGTGCTGGCGGATGGGGAAAAGGATTAGAGCTTGAACCAACCGGTAAAAGAAGAAAGGTCGTTTCCATTACAGGAGGAGGCATTCACCCAGTTGCACGTAAAATTGCAGAAATGACAGGGACAGAAGCATGTGATGGCTTTAAAAATTCTATACCAGAAGATGAAATGATGTGTGTTGTCATTGACTGCGGAGGAACAGCGCGAATCGGACTTTATCCAATGAAACGCATTCCAACTGTCGATGTGCTGGCATCCTCTCCTTCTGGACCGCTTGCAAAACACATTACAGAGGATATCTTCGTATCAGGTGTCACAGAAAAAGATATTTCCTTTGCGGAAGCAACTGATAGTGAAGGGAATGTAGAAGGTCAAGAAAGCAGCGGCCCAATTGACAAAGAGAATTTCAAAGAAACCTATTCAAAACTGAAAGAGGAAAATATCGAGCGTCAAGAAAAAGGGAATTTCCTCATGAGATTCTCAAGAGGAATCGGAAAAGTAACCGGCACATTCTATCAAGCTGGTCGTGATTCTGTTGATATGCTCCTTAAAAACATTATTCCATTCATGGCCTTTGTCAGTATGTTAATTGGAATTATCAATTATACGAAAATCGGTGATCTGATTGCCCATTTCCTTTCACCTTTGGCAGGATCTTTATGGGGGCTCTTACTGCTCGTTGTTGTCTGTACCTTACCGTTCCTGTCGCCTGTCTTAGGACCTGGGGCAGTCATCGCACAAGTCATCGGTGTACTGATTGGTAGTCAAATTGCACTAGGAAACATTCCGCCTCAATTTGCTCTTCCAGCACTGTTTGCGATCAACGGTCAAGTAGGGTGTGACTTTATCCCGGTTGGGCTATCACTTGGTGAAGCGAAGCCGGAAACGGTACAATATGGGGTACCAGCTGTTTTGTATAGCCGTCTCATTACAGGCGTTCTATCTGTTGTGATCGCATACGTTGCCAGCTTCGGTATGTATTAAACGTATTAAAGGAGGAATCGAGATACATGGTAACACAATCTGTCGTAAAAGAAATTGGGATCTTAGTCCCGCAGTTTAAAGAAGATAAGCTGATTGTTTTATTTGGACCAGCAGCGCCGCAGGAATTAAGAGATATGTCTGTCATTCATGAGTTTGAACACTTAGAAGAAGAGCCGCTGAAATTAGGCGGAACGATTCAAGTGGGCGACCAAACTTATACCATTACTGCTTTAGGCAATAAAGCAAATGACAACTTTAAGGAACTCGGCCATATTTCGATCTACTTCCAAGAGCCGTTTGATGATGTATTACCGGGAGCTGTCTTTGCATCCCCGCATACGTTTCCTGATATTAAAGAAGGCGTACGAATTGAAATTTCGTAACCATGGAAAAAGCTGTTCCTTATAGGGAGCAGCTTTTTTGCGTTAGGTTTACTGATTGAAACATTTGCGATATGCTGTAGACGTTATTATTTGTATATTCAGAATTTTTATTCAGGGGGAAAAGATCGTGTCGCTTGACTTGAAGGATGTTTCTTTAAAACGAAATGGAAAATGGCTGCTTCGTTCTATTGACTGGCAGGTGAAAAACCAGGAACACTGGGTGCTTTATGGTTTAAATGGTGCTGGGAAAACGGCTTTATTAAATATGCTTTGCTCATATTATTTTCCAACGTCAGGTGAGATGACGGTGTTAGGCCATGTGTTTGGCAAGGAAGCGCTTGGTGAAAAACTAAGGAAGAAAATTGGTCTCATCTCTGCTGGTCTTGAAAAGAAGCTGCACAGAGATGACAATGCATTTGAAATTGTTTTGAGCGGGGCATTTGCTTCCATCGGACTTTATGAAACACCGACAGATGAGATAAGAGAGAAGGCGATTGATTTATTAAAAACATTTGGCTCGTTTCAATATGCCAATCGCACGTATGAAACCCTCTCGCAAGGGGAGAAACAAAAAGTGCTGATCGCAAGAGCTTTAATGAATGATCCGAAGCTTCTAATATTAGATGAACCTGTGACAGGTCTTGATTTTTTAGCAAGAGAACAAGTTCTGGAGACGATCTCATTGATTGCATCAAAACCAGATGCGCCCACATTGCTCTATACGACCCACCACGCAGAAGAGATTCTCCCGATTTTTCAGCATACCTTATTATTAAAAGAAGGTACTGTTTTTCATAAAGGGGAGACAAAGCAGATGATGACAAGTGACTTGCTTTCTTCCTTTTTTGAATGTCCAGTTGAAGTCATGTGGCAAAACGGCCGCCCTCACTTAAGTAAATTGTAGATAAGAGAAACTATTGGTCTGCTTCCCTGCTTTTCCATCATACATATTATAGTAGAAAACGAAAGGCGGGGAAGGACAGATGATCAGTATTTCTGAATTCCAAATCAAAGATGTTGTCGATGTGTCCAGCGGAAAAAAATTAGGTACCATTGGAGACATCGATATCAATGTCACGAGCGGTAAAATACAAGCGATTATCATTGGCGGTACAGGTAAAATGATGGGATTTTTCGGAAAAGAAGAGGAAATGATTGTCCCGTGGCGAAATATAGTAAAAATTGGCGAAGATGTGATACTTGTCCGTTTGTCTTCTTAAAATTCGTATAACTCCTCAATGAATCATTCAATGATCCTTAACATAAGCTCTCCATTCTCAGCAATCAATGTCTTTTTCGGGTAAAAAGATTACGTTTTCATATCAATTTGAAAAAAAAACTGTAGAAAGGGCACATTTGAGTGTAATATTTAATGAATCCCACTAACTGTCTTAGCAGGTCTTGTGGTAAAATAGGAGCGATATAAAGAGAGATGAATGAAAGGTGGGAGGCAGCTTTGATAGACAAATATGACCCCTTTCAGCAGAAATCACCTTATGCAATGCTGATCCATGATTGGACGAACATGACATGTTCTGGAAAAGAGATATTGGCCGGTTTTACGACAAAAAATGGCGGCTTTAGTCTTTCTCCATATCAATCAATGAACACTGGACTCCATGTAGGAGATGATGCTTCTAGTGTCCAAATGAATCGTCAAGTCATTGCAGATGCTACTGCTGTGCCGCTCTCTAATTGGGTGTTTGCTGACCAAACACACGAGGATCGCATCATGAAAGTCACAAAGGAACAAAAGGGAAGAGGAAGTCTTCAGTATGATGAGGCGCTCTCTAGAACAGATGGTTTATACACCTCTGAACCAAACATCATGCTCGCTCTTTGTTTCGCTGACTGTGTTCCGCTTTATTTTCTAGCGCCGCAATCTGGGCTGATTGGAACGGCTCATGCCGGCTGGAAAGGAACCGTTAAGCAAATTGGCGCCAACATGGTTGATGCATGGGTTCGCCAAGAAGGCGCTGATGCCGATCATATACAAGTCGTCATTGGACCATCCATTGGCAGCTGCTGCTACATAGTAGATGATGTTGTCATAGATCAAGTGAAACAGCTTCCTTTTACAACAGAGGATGTGTATTCCGAGATGTCACAAGGACAATACAAAATTGACTTAAAAACATTAAACAAAAACGTATTACTTCATGCAGGATTAAAAGAAGAAAACATACATGTCAGTTCGATGTGCACAAGTTGCAATGAGCAGCATTTCTTCTCACACCGGCGTGATCAAGGGAAAACAGGACGTATGATGTCTTTTGTCGGGTTTAAGGAGGCATAAGTGCAATTGAATGTACGAGAGAATCTCAGACAAATAAATGAACAAATCAACGAAGCATGTAAAAGAGCAGGTAGACATCCAGACGATGTATCGGTTGTCGCTGTCACAAAATATGTCTCGATTGAACGAGCATTAGAAGCCAAGGATGCCGGAATTTTGCACTTTGGTGAAAATCGTGACCAAGGGTTACTTGAAAAACAGGCAGCCATAACCGATGAAAACATTAGCTGGCACTTCATCGGCAGTTTACAGACGCGAAAAGTGAAATCTGTCATTCAGACCATTGACTACTTACATTCGCTAGACAGAATGTCCCTTGCGAATGAAATTGAAAAAAGAGCAGAACACACGGTTCGCTGTTTTGTACAGGTGAACACATCACTTGAGGAGTCAAAACACGGCTTACAAAGCGAAGACGTGATTCCATTTGTCAAACAGCTCGCTCATTTCAAACATATTGAAATTGCTGGACTCATGACGATGGCTCCATTTACAGATGATCATACTGTGATACGAAACTGTTTTAAAACATTAAAAAGCCTTCAACAAGAGGTAAAACAACTGAACCAAGTAAATGCACCTTGTCAGCATTTATCGATGGGCATGTCAAACGATTTTGAAATCGCAATTGAAGAAGGTGCGACATTTGTTCGGATTGGCTCTTCACTTGTTGGAAATGAAACAGGAGGTGCGTGACATGAGCATAAAAAATAAGTTTAAAAGCTTCTTCACACTCGATGATGAAGAGTATGAGTACGAATACATTGATGAAGAAAGAGAACCAGCACAAGAAGAAAAAAACACAAAAGATAAAGCGGCATTTCAAGAGCGTCCTCAGGCAGGAAAACAAAATGTCGTCAGCTTGCAAAGCGTGCAAAAATCCTCTAAAGTGGTGTTAAGTGAGCCACGTGTTTATGCAGAGGCTCAAGAGATTGCAGATCATATTAAAAATCGGCGTGCAGTCGTCGTCAATTTGCAGCGCATTCAGCACGATCAAGCAAAGCGAATCATCGACTTCTTAAGCGGAACGGTTTATGCAATCGGTGGAGACATTCAGCGTATTGGCTCGAATATATTCCTCTGCACTCCTGATAATGTGGATGTATCTGGCACAATATCAGAGCTATTGACAGAGGAAGAACCTCAGAGGTGGTAAATCATAGTTATTCTAAATTTCATTTTTAATATTTTGGGTACGGTATTAACGATTTACTCATTCGCGATCATTATTTACATCTTTATGTCATGGGTGCCATCTGCAAGAGAAACATCGATTGGCCGCTTCTTGACAAACATTTGCGAACCGTATTTAGAACCATTCCGTAAAATTATTCCGCCAATTGGCATGATTGACATCTCGCCAATTGTGGCATTGCTTGTGATTCGTTTCGCATCATTGTATGGACTAACTGGTCTTTATAATATGATTGTACGATTCATGTAGACAGGCTGCCGGGCTTGGCATCTGCCAGGCTCTTTTACATAAAAGGGGAACAAAATGAGCGATATTTATCAACATTTTAGAAAAGACGAACAGCCATTTGTCGACCAAGTATTAGGCTGGAAAAACATCGCACTCGATCAATATCGAATGAAATTAACAGACTTTCTTGATCCGCGTGAGCAGTTCATTACCCAGTCCGTGATTCAGCATTCTGATGAACTGGGTCTCATGTTTTTTGGCGGGTATGAGGAAGCAGAGCGGAAAAGGGCTTTGATCTATCCTGACTATTTAGCACCTACCATACAGGATTTTGAACTGACTTATTTTCAGGTGAACTATGCGAAAAAGTTTATTTCGATAGAACACCCCAACCTTCTCGGTTCGCTCATTGGGACAGGCCTGAAGCGTCAAAAATTCGGTGATTTGTTGTTTTCAGAGGACAACGTGCAATTTATTTGTACAAGCGATGTTGCCGATTTTGTTCGGGCTCAGCTGACGCATGTGGGCAGAGCATCTGTTTCATTAGAGGAAATTAGCAAGGCAGATCTTCAGCCAGTCATCAGCAAAACCGATATCAAAGAAGATACGATTTCTTCACTGCGGCTTGACGCTGTATGTGCTGCTGTCAGCCGTCAGTCTCGGCAAAAAGCACAGCTTTTGGTCAAAAATGGTCTTGTCAAAGTAAACTGGAAAGTCACTGAAGACCCTTCCTTTACAATTGGTGAAGGTGATCAGCTCTCTGTCAGGGGATTTGGCCGCTTTAGCTTAAAAACAATTGATGGGAAGACGAAAAAAGATAAATTCAAAGTAACATTTGAGCTTCTGACATAACGAATTTGAATCTGGAGGTGGCAAGATTGCCATTAACACCTAATGATATTCATAATAAAACGTTCACAAAAAGTTTTCGCGGCTATGACGAAGATGAAGTAAATGAGTTTTTAAGCCAAGTACGTAAAGATTACGAGATCGTACTTCGCAAAAAGAACGAGCTTGAAGACAAAGTCAACGAGCTTGATGAAAGACTAGGCCATTTTGCAACAATCGAAGAAACATTAAACAAATCCATTCTTGTGGCGCAAGAAGCAGCAGAAGACGTGAAGCGTCATTCTGATAAAGAAGCGAAATTGATCATTCGTGAAGCTGAGAAAAATGCAGACCGTATTATCAACGAAGCGTTATCAAAATCAAGAAAGATTGCAATGGAAATCGAAGAGCTCAAGAAACAGTCGAAAGTCTTTAGAACTCGTTTCCAAATGCTCATCGAAGCTCAGCTTGATCTTCTGAAAAATGATGATTGGGATCATTTGCTGGAATATGAAGTTGACGCTGTCTTTGACGAAAAAGAATAAGTGCATCACCTTGACATGACGTGCTCATGTTGCATATAATACCATCATAAATTAACAAGAGATAAACGTTTGAAAGGGACACTCGCAGTTGTCAAATGCGTAATAAAGCGAATCAGGGACGGTGGAAGCCTGACATTACGGGACGCTGCAATGAGATCACCCCTTTAGTTCCTTTTCTGAAATGAATGAGTAAGAAAAGGCGTCTGATCACGTTACGATTTTAGAGTGGATAAGCGGCAATTTCAAAGCGCTTGTCTAAAAGGGTGGTACCGCGAGACAAGCCTTCTCGTCCCTTATGGGATGAGAGGGCTTTTTTTATTGTTTTTTAATACGAATTTGCATGTGGAGGAATAGGTATGAACTACAAAGACACCTTATTAATGCCAAAAACAGAATTCCCGATGAGAGGAAACTTGCCGAACAAAGAGCCTGAAATCCAAGAGGAGTGGGCAGAAAAAGACATCTATCAAATGGTTTTAGAGCGGACAAAAGGACGCCCGACCTTTATTTTGCATGATGGACCTCCATATGCGAATGGTGACATTCATATGGGGCACGCACTCAATAAAATCCTCAAAGATTTTATTGTCCGTTTTAAATCAATGAATGGATTCCATGCACCGTACGTACCGGGCTGGGATACACATGGCTTACCGATTGAAACAGCCCTTACGAAAAATAAAAAAGTCAAACGCAAAGAAATGTCGACAGCAGAATTCCGTAAACTATGTGAGGAGTATGCTTGGAAACAAATCGAAGGTCAGCGCAATCAGTTTAAGCGTTTGGGCGTAAGAGCAGACTGGGACAATCCATATGTGACATTAAAGCCTGAATACGAAGCGCAGCAAATTCTTGTCTTTGGTGAAATGGCGAAAAGAGGCTATATTTACAAAGGCCTTAAGCCTGTTAACTGGTCTCCATCAAGTGAATCAGCACTTGCTGAAGCAGAAATTGAATACAAGGACAAACGTTCACCATCGATTTACGTATCATTTAAAGTGAAAGATGGCAAAGGCGTACTTGAAAACGGCGAGCAGTTCATCATCTGGACAACAACACCTTGGACACTTCCTGCAAACCTTGGCATTTGTGTTCATCCAAACCTAGAGTACAGTGTGCTTCAAGTGGGTGCTGAGCGATATGTCATCGCATCTGAGCTAGTTGAACAAGTGGCAAAAACACTTGGCTTTGAAGAGTACGAAGTTGTGAAAACCTTAAAAGGTAAAGAATTAGATAAGATCGTTGCAGCACATCCAATTTACGATAGAGATTCTCTTGTGATGCTTGGCGATCACGTCACAACAGATGCAGGAACAGGCTGTGTTCACACAGCGCCAGGTCACGGGGAAGATGACTTTATCGTAAGTATGAAGTACGGTCTTGATGTGCTATGTCCAGTAGATGAAAAAGGTGTGATGACAGAAGAAGCACCTGGTTTTGAAGGACTATTCTACGAGGATGCCAATAAAGCCATCACAGAACAGCTTGAAGCAAAAGGCGCATTGAAAAAACTCGACTTTATCACGCACTCCTATCCGCATGACTGGAGAACGAAAAAACCAACGATTTATCGTGCAACTGCTCAGTGGTTTGCTTCCATTAAAGATTTCAGAGAAGCACTATTAGATAATATTAAAGAAACGAAATGGGTTCCAGCTTGGGGCGAAACGCGCCTGTTCAATATGGTGCGTGACAGAGGTGACTGGTGCATTTCAAGACAGCGTGTATGGGGCGTTCCAATCCCAGTCTTCTATGCTGAAAATGGTGAGCCAATCATCACAGATGAAACGATTCAGCACGTCTCTCAATTATTTAGAGAACATGGCTCGAATATTTGGTTTGAAAAAGAAGCAAAAGAATTATTGCCTGAAGGCTTTACACATCCAGGCAGCCCGAACGGTGAATTTACAAAAGAGCAAGATATCATGGATGTATGGTTTGATTCTGGTTCTTCTCACCAAGCGGTATTAGAAGAACGAGATGACCTGGTTCGTCCAGCAGACCTTTACCTTGAAGGTTCTGATCAATATCGCGGCTGGTTTAACTCATCTTTATCTACAGCAGTTGCTGTTACAGGAAAAGCGCCATATAAAGGTGTTCTCAGCCATGGCTTTACGCTTGATAAAGAAGGACGCAAGATGAGTAAATCATTAGGCAATACGATCGATCCGACGAAAGTGGCGAAGCAGCTTGGTGCGGAGATTCTTAGACTTTGGGTATCTTCTGTCAACTATCAAGCCGATCATCCAGTGTCTGATGACATTTTAAAACAAGTCGCAGAAGTTTATCGTAAAATCCGTAACACGTTCCGCTTCTTGCATGGTAACCTGTTTGACTTTGATCCAGCAGTCAATGCAGTACCGGTCGAAGAGCTTCGCGAAGTGGATCAATATATCTTAATCAAATTAAACAAATTGATTGATAAAGTGAAAAAAGCTTATGATGATTACGAATTTGCGGTTGTCTATCATGCCATCCACAACTTCTGTACGATTGAGCTTAGCTCTTTCTATCTCGATTTTGCAAAAGATGTGGTATACATTGAGCATGCGGATCATCCAGACCGCCGCAGCATGCAAACGGTCTTCTATGAAACATTAATGGCGTTAGTGAAGCTGACAGCACCAATTCTTCCGCATACAGCAGATGAACTATGGAGCCACTTAAGCTTTGTTGAAGAGCCAAGTGTTCAGTTAACAGATATGCCAGAAGGTGTGGCTGTTCCTCAAGCAGAAGCGACAGAAGTGAAGTTTGACCGCTTTATGGAAGTACGTGACGATGTGCTAAAAGCGCTGGAAATTGCGCGTAATGAGAAAGTCATCGGACGTTCACTTGAAGCAAGTGTGACCCTTTATGCAACAGAGGAAGTGAAAAACCTTCTTGCATCCATTAAAGAAGATGTGAAACAGCTCTTTATCATTTCTGAATTAACAGTAGAAGATGAGAAGCATGCAGACGCATCAGCGCCTGAATACACATCAGGACGAATTGTCGTTCAAAAAGCAGAAGGAGAACTGTGCGAACGTTCCCGCATTATTTCAAAAGATGTTGGCGCAAATCCAAAATACCCAACATTGTCGCTTAAAAATGCTGAAATCGTGGAGAAATATTACCAGAATTAACAGCGAGATATCACCAACTAGCGCCCCGCATAAAGCGGGGCGTTTTTGATATAGAGAAAATGACAGCGTTTAGAACGAAAGGAAAAATCTTATGGCTTTAAAGTGAACAGGCGGGGCAACAATATGATTATCACGACAGGGCAGGAGTTGAAACAGCGACATGAATGGCGATCTAGAGACGATTTACATGGAACTCCTTCAAATGAGAGAAGAACTGCAATCGAAACTGTTTGAATATGCATCATTGCGTTCACCCGCTGAACATGTCACTTTCGATCAAGCAAAAACGACCACGCTTCTTTATCACATCAAAGAAGAACTGCAAGATGTTTCGCTCGCGATTGCAAAAATTGAACAAGGAACTTATGGCATATGTGAGGCGACTGGGCATACAATGCCCATTGAACAAATGAGTATTCTTCCGACTGCTCGTACGACTGACGACTTTTTATATCATAAGCAATACGAGAAAAAAGCATTCACCCCTTATCCTTATGAATCAAATGATTCTCATTTTGAAGCCTTCCACATGTAGGGAGGTTTTTGTCTGTCAACTAAAGTTTCTTTACTCCATCCTGTTTTCTTGATAAAATGCTTAAAGACCAAAGTATGAAGATGGAGGAACGTGTGTGTTCTATTACATAATCGCATTCGTGATAATTTGTTTAGATCAATTAACAAAATGGCTCATTGTCAAACATATGATGCTCGGTGATTCTATTCCTGTGATTGATGGCTTCTTTTACATCACATCCCACCGAAATTCAGGAGCCGCATGGGGGATTCTCCAAGGACAAATGTGGTTTTTCTATGTGATCACACTCGTTGTTATTGCAGGAATTGTTTATTATTTGCAAAAACATGGACAAAAGGACAAGCTACTTGGCGTAGCGCTTGCCTTAATGCTTGGCGGAGCGATTGGAAACTTTATTGACCGTATTTTCCGTCAAGAAGTGGTTGATTTTGCTCATTTCGTATTTGGGGATTATCATTATCCAATCTTTAATATCGCAGATTCCTCTCTATGTGTGGGGGTCATTCTGCTCTTTATTCAAATGCTTTTAGATGGAAAGAAAAATAAGGAGTCAACTACATGAATCAAGTAAACATTGCCGTTTCAGAAGAACAAACGAGTGAACGGCTTGATAAATTTTTAAGCACAACTGAACCAGAATGGTCAAGAACCCAAGTCCAGCAGTGGGTGAAAGATGGGCTCATCGAAGTAAATGGAAAACAAGTGAAGGCCAATTATAAAGTACAAGCTGGAGATCAAATCAAAGTAGAGATTCCAGATCCAGAAGCACTAGATGTAGAAGCGGAATCAATGGATCTTGATATTTATTATGAGGATGAAGATGTACTAGTGGTCAATAAACCAAGAGGAATGGTCGTTCATCCAGCACCAGGACATGTGACAGGTACTCTTGTCAATGGCCTCATGGCTCATTGCAATGATTTGTCAGGCATTAATGGTGTGATGAGACCAGGAATTGTCCACCGGATTGATAAAGATACGTCAGGGCTTTTAATGGTCGCAAAAAATGATATGGCGCATGAATCACTCGTCAATCAGCTGGTGGCGAAAACGGTCACTAGAAAATACACAGCCGTTGTTCATGGCATCATTCAGCATGATACTGGAACGATTGATGCACCAATTGGTCGAGACAAAAAAGATCGCCAAAGCATGACGGTCACAAAAGAAAATGCAAAGCAGGCAGTCACTCATTTTGATGTGATGGAGCGCTTTAAAGACTTTACCGTTGTAGAATGCCGCCTTGAAACAGGAAGAACCCACCAAATTCGTGTTCATATGAAATACATTGGTTATCCTCTTGCCGGAGATCCAAAATACGGCCCGAGAAAAACGGTTGATTTCAATGGACAACTGCTGCATGCAGGCGTGTTAGGATTTGATCATCCTAGAACAGGAGAATATATGGAGTTTACAGCTCCAATTCCAGCTGATATGCGGGGCTTTATCGATTCATTAAGAAATAACGATTGACAGGCCGTTCTTTTTTTGAAATAATAAACGAAGAAATTGAGATTCTTTAAAACAGTCCAGAGAGGCTGAGAAGGATAACGGATCAATTTGTGCACGAGTATGCACAAATGAGCGCCCCTCTCTGCCCTTTGCAGAAGGGGCTTTTTATTTGTCAAAAAGAGGTGTAAAAGATGGAACAAAAAGCAGTCATTCTTGATGAACAAGCGATAAGACGAGCGCTTACCCGTATTGCACATGAAATGATTGAGCGCAACAAAGGGATGAAGGATGTCATCCTAGCCGGGATCAAGACAAGAGGTATTCATCTTGCAAAGCGCCTTGCAGAGCGCATCGAGCAAATTGAAGGAAACCCAGTGACTGTGGGTGAACTTGATATTACGCTATACCGTGATGACCTGACAAAAAAGACAGAGAACCAAGACCCGCTTGTCAAGGGTGCAGACATCCCAGCTGACATTAATGACAAAACACTCATTGTCGTTGATGATGTGCTGTTCACAGGTAGAACCGTCAGAGCCGCTATGGATGCGCTTGTGGATGTAGGAAGACCATCTTCCATTCAGCTAGCTGTTCTAGTCGACCGGGGACACCGGGAGCTGCCGATTCGGGCAGATTATATCGGGAAAAACATCCCGACATCAAAAGCAGAGACAGTCATGGTTCAGCTCAATGAAGTAGATCAAAACGACCTTGTCGCTATATATGAAAAATAACCTTTTTAAATGCATTCCAGAGAGTTTGCAAAGAGGGCAATAACAGAGACACCGAGCACACGACTAAAGTGACGTGTACGGTTTTTCTAGGCCTCTTTGCGCATACTCGCAAAGAGGCTTTTTTAATGAAAAAGGACACATCTAGGAGGAAAATCATGAGTCAGCAAAAAGCCAATTTAGGCATTCGAGATATCCCAAAACCGTTCACATGGCTGTCACTCAGCCTACAGCACTTGTTTGCCATGTTTGGTGCAACCATTCTTGTACCAAAGATCATTGATATGAGCCCAGCCGTCGCGCTCATCTCAAGCGGGGTTGGAACCATTGTGTACTTAATCATCACAAGAGGGCAGATTCCGGCGTATCTTGGATCGTCCTTTGCCTTTATCGCCCCTATCTTGAATGTAAAAGCCACCGGCGGCCCTGGAGCCGCAATGGTAGGTGCCTTTATGGCTGGTGTGGCATATGCACTCATCGCATTATTTATCAAATGGCTTGGCACAGGCTGGCTAATGAAGCTTCTGCCGCCTGTCGTTGTAGGACCCGTCATTATGGTCATCGGACTCGGACTCGCTGGAACAGCTGTTAACATGGCGATGTACGTGGATCCGAATGCAAAGGAGCTTGTTTACAGCCTGAAGCACTTAATGGTTGCAGGCTTCACACTCGCTGTCACCATTATTAGTATGATCTTCCTAAGAGGATTCCTTAGCTTGATTCCAGTCTTAATCGGCATTATCAGCGGCTACCTCTTTGCCTTAACACAAGGCATTGTGAACTTCCAGCCGGTCATTGCTGCAAAATGGTTTGCTGTACCAGACTTTGTTGTACCATTTGTCGACTATACACCTGCTGTGACTTTAAGCATTCTCACAGTGATGGTGCCGGTTGCCTTTGTGACCATGTCTGAGCACATCGGCCATCAAGTCGTGTTAAGCAAAGTTGTTGGACAAGATTTTATTAAAAAGCCAGGTCTTCATCGCTCCATTTTAGGAGACAGTGCGGCGACAATCTTCGCTTCACTCATCGGCGGACCTCCAACAACGACTTATGGAGAGAACATTGGCGTCCTTGCCATCACAAGAGTGTTCAGTATCTTCGTCATCGGCGGAGCAGCGGTGTTTGCGATCTGCTTCGGCTTTGTTGGGAAAATTTCAGCATTAATCAGTACAGTACCATCCGCGGTTATGGGGGGCGTTTCGTTCCTGCTCTTTGGAATCATAGCCTCAAGCGGACTGCGAATCCTGATTGATCATAAAGTGAACTTTGAAGAAAAGCGCAATCTCATTATCGCATCAGTCATCTTAGTCATTGGAATTGGCGGAGCATTCATTGAGGTGAAACAAATCAATCTGACGCTGTCAGGAATGGCACTCGCTGCCATTACTGGCGTCCTTTTAAATATGATTCTGCCGCATCAGAAGGCAGAAGATGATGAGTCAAATGAATCGAATACCGAAAACCTTTTAAAAGAAGTCCAGTGAGGCTGACAAGGGTTCTAAACGGAGCAGAACGTGCGAAAGCACCCCTGCTTCTTTTGGAGAACCCTAAGCTGCCGAGGCTTAGGGTTTTTTTGAACCTGAAAGTGATGAAAAACTAGAGGGGGCAGAAAAAATGAATGATTTATCGACAATGAGCAGCTTGTCAAAGGAAGAAATTTTACAGCTGATTGAAGAAGCATGTGCATTGAAAAAAGGGAAACAGGAACATGGTTTAGCAGGTGAATTTGTGGCGAACCTCTTCTTTGAACCAAGTACAAGAACGCGTTTTAGCTTTGAGGTGGCAGAGAAGAAACTTGGAATGAATGTGCTGAACCTAGACGCAGCAAGTACCTCTGTTCAAAAGGGAGAGACCCTTTACGATACAGTGAAAACACTTGAATCCATCGGAGTCAAGGCATGTGTCATCAGAGACAGTACCGACGAATATTACAAAGAGCTGATTGGGAAGGTCGGGATTCCAATCATTAATGCGGGAGATGGCTGCGGACAGCACCCTACACAATCATTGCTGGATTTGATGACGATCTTCGAAGAGTTTGGCGGCTTTGAAGGATTAACGATCTCGATTCATGGTGATATCAAACATAGCAGGGTGGCAAGGTCCAATGCTGAAGTCCTCGCAAGACTAGGAGCGACAGTGCTCTTTTCAGGACCAGCTTCCTTCCAAGATGAACAAAATCCTCATGGAACGTATGTCGAAGTGGACGAAGCCATGAAGCGGTCTGACGTGGTGATGCTGCTGAGAATTCAGCATGAAAGACACTCAGAAAAGATGGGCAACGAGGGTTACTTATCGACTTATGGATTAACAATAGACAGGGCAAGCAAAATGAAAGAAAGAGCGATTATTATGCATCCAGCACCAGTAAATAGAGGTGTTGAAATAGATGATTCATTAGTAGAGTCAAAACAGTCAAGGATTTTTAAACAAATGGAAAATGGTGTGTATATCCGAATGGCTGTGTTAAAAAGGGCTTTTCAAAATAGCAGACTACATCAAAAAGGGAGAGATTCTGTCTATGTCATATCTCATTAAAAACGGTTTTATCTTATCAAGCACAGGGGAAAGAGTGCAGCAGGATATTAGGGTAGAAGGAAAAGTGATTCAAGCAATGGGTCACTTAGAAAGAGAAGACGGAGAAGAAGTCATTGATGCAGCAGGGCTATTTGTATCACCAGGTTTGATTGATCTGCATGTGCATTTAAGAGAGCCAGGCGGCGAGAAAAAAGAAACCATTGAAACAGGATCTAAGGCAGCAGCAAGAGGCGGGTATACGACCATTGCAGCGATGCCGAATACACGGCCAGTTCCAGATACAAAAGAACAAATGGAATGGCTGATGAATCGAATCAAAGAGACCTCATCTGTAAGAGTACTGCCATACGCTTCCATCACGACGAGACAAATTGGTGAAGAGATGACAGACTTTGCAGCGTTAAAAGAAGCGGGCGCTTTTGCCTTTACGGATGACGGTGTTGGTATTCAAACAGCAGGCATGATGTACGAAGCAATGAAAAAGGCAGCAAGCCTTGATCAAGCCATAGTGGCGCACTGTGAAGATAACTCACTCATTTATGGAGGATGCGTTCATGAAGGAGACTTTTCAAAAGCAAATGGGTTAAACGGGATACCGTCAATTTGTGAATCGGTGCATATTGCAAGAGATGTCCTCTTAGCAGAAGCAGCGAATTGTCATTATCATGTATGCCATATCAGCACAAAGGAATCAGTCCGAGTGGTACGCGATGCAAAAAAAGCAGGCATTCGTGTGACGGCTGAGGTCTCGCCACATCACCTTCTCTTATGTGATGCAGACATCCCAGGTCTTGACACAAACTATAAAATGAATCCGCCACTCAGAGGAGCAGAAGATCGCGAGGCACTGATCGAGGGGCTTTTAGATGGCACGATTGATTTTATCGCCACAGACCATGCACCGCATACAGAAGAAGAAAAGAACGAAACGATGCAGAGGGCACCTTTTGGGATTGTTGGACTTGAAACAGCGTTCCCGCTTCTTTACACACGTTTTGTGAAAACAGGGGAATGGACATTAAAAGAACTTGTTGATTATATGACCATCAAACCAGCAGAAGCCTTTGCTCTTCCATACGGAAAGCTGGAAGAAGGTCAAATCGCTGATATCACACTGATTGATTTAAACAAAGAAATGGCAATTGACAAAAAAAGCTTCTTATCTAAAGGACAAAATACACCGTTTGACAAATTGACTGTATCAGGATGGCCGGTCATGACACTTGCATCTGGGAAAGTCGTTTATGAAGAGGGGAGACTAGTAAAATGAAGAGACGCTTAGTGCTAGAAAACGGAACAGTATTCGAAGGAACAGGCTTTGGCAGCTTAGAACCGTCAGTCGGAGAAGTCGTCTTTAACACAGGGATGACAGGCTATCAAGAGATTTTGTCTGACCCGTCGTACTGCGGACAAATTGTCACACTCACTTACCCGCTGATCGGCAACTATGGCATTAACCGTGATGATTTTGAATCGATCACACCGTTTGTGAAAGGGCTGATCGTGAAAGAGCTTTGTGAAAAGCCTTCAAACTGGCGCTCTTCATACTCACTTGATGAGTATTTAAAAATGAAAAATATTCCGGGTCTCAGCGGCATTGATACACGCAAGCTCACGCGCATGATTCGAAGTGCAGGTACATTAAGAGGAGCATTTGCAGGACCGGATGAACAAGTAGAAGACGTTTTGAGCCGCCTTCAAACGATGCAGCTGCCAACAGATCAAGTAAGCCAAGTATCTGTGAAAAATGCGTATCCAAGCCCAGGAAGAGGCAAAAGAATTGTGCTTGTCGATTTCGGCATGAAGCACGGCATTTTGCGCGAGCTCAATAAGCGAGATTGTGATGTCATTGTGGTGCCATACAATATCACGGCAGATGAAGTATTACAGTTAAAACCAGATGGCATCATGCTTTCAAACGGACCTGGGGATCCAGTCGATGTGCCAGAAGCGGTTGAAATGATTCAGCAGCTGATTGGAAAGGTACCACTCTTTGGTATCTGCCTAGGACACCAGTTATTCGCGCTTGCGTGCGGCGCAAGTACAGAAAAAATGAAATTTGGGCATAGAGGATCCAACCATCCAGTCAAAGAACTAGCAACTGGCAAGGTAACCTTGACGTCTCAAAACCATGGCTACACGGTTAGCGCCATTAATGAAGACGTGCTTGAAGTCACACATATTGCGCTAAATGACAACACCATTGAAGGATTAAAACATAAAGAAGCACCAGCATTTACTGTCCAGTATCACCCAGAAGCATCACCGGGTCCAGAAGATGCGAACTATTTATTTGACGAGTTCATGGACATGATTCATACAACTGAGAAAGAAGGGGAAGAAGTATGCCAAAACGCGTAGATATCAAAAAGATTTTAGTGATCGGTTCAGGTCCAATCATCATCGGTCAGGCAGCGGAGTTTGACTATGCAGGCACACAGGCTTGTTTAGCGCTAAAAGAAGAGGGCTATGAAGTCGTTCTTGTGAACTCTAACCCTGCGACGATCATGACAGATACAGAAATGGCCGATAAGGTATACATCGAACCACTGACACCAGAATTTTTAACACGAATCATTCGAAAAGAACGTCCTGATGCGATTCTGCCGACACTTGGCGGACAAACTGGATTGAACCTTGCTGTTGAATTATCAGATCTTGGTGTACTCGCTGAATGCGGTGTTGAAGTACTAGGCACCAAGCTGTCAGCTATTCAAAAAGCAGAGGACAGAGATTTATTCCGTAATCTAATGAATGAATTAAATGAACCTGTACCAGAAAGTGAAATCATCCATAACCTTGAAGAAGCGATGGCATTCACAGATCAAATCGGTTTCCCGGTCATTGTTAGACCAGCCTATACACTAGGCGGAACAGGCGGCGGAATTTGTACAAATGAACAAGAATTAAAAGAAATCGTCGAGAATGGACTGAAGTTAAGTCCGGTGACACAATGTTTGCTTGAAAAAAGTATCGCAGGTTTTAAAGAAATTGAATATGAGGTTATGCGTGACAGCGGAGATCATGCCATTGTGGTTTGTAACATGGAAAACTTTGATCCTGTCGGCATCCACACAGGTGACAGTATCGTTGTGGCACCAAGTCAAACGCTAAGTGATCGTGAATATCAGCTGCTTCGTAATGTGTCACTCAAGCTGATTCGTGCACTTGGCATTGAAGGCGGATGTAACGTACAGCTGGCGATTGATCCAGACAGCTTCCAATACTATATTATCGAAGTAAACCCGCGCGTGAGCCGTTCTTCTGCTCTTGCGTCTAAAGCAACTGGATATCCAATTGCAAAACTTGCAGCGAAAATCGCAGTCGGCCTAACACTTGATGAAATGATGAACCCAGTCACAGGTAAAACATATGCAGCGTTCGAACCAGCACTCGACTATATCGTTTCAAAAATCCCGCGCTGGCCGTTTGATAAGTTTGAATCTGCCAACAGACGACTTGGAACACAAATGAAAGCAACGGGTGAAGTCATGGCGATTGGCCGCACATTAGAAGAGTCTCTTTTAAAGGCTGTTCGTTCACTTGAAGCGGATGTGCATCACATTGAATTAAAAGACGAAGCGGACATTACAAACGAAGTGCTTGAAAAGCGGATTATCAAAGCAGGAGATGAGCGTCTGTTTTATATCGCTGAGGCGCTAAGAAGAGGCTATACCGTCGAACAGATTCATGAATTCTCGAAAATTGATTATTTCTTCCTTCATAAGCTGGAAGGCATCATCGCATTTGAAAAGACACTAAAAGAAAACAAAGGCAATGTAGACGTTTTAAAAGAAGCGAAAGAAAAAGGTTTCTCAGATATTTATATTAGCCGCGAATGGAATATGAATGAGGCAGATGTCTATAACCTAAGAACAGAAGCAGGCATCGTTCCTGTGTATAAGATGGTGGACACATGTGCGGCAGAATTTGAATCAGAAACACCGTATTTCTACAGCACATATGAAGATGAAAATGAATCCGAACGAACAGATAAGAAAAGTGTCATCGTGCTAGGCTCAGGTCCAATCAGAATCGGACAAGGGGTTGAATTTGATTATGCGACCGTTCATTCAGTGTGGGCAATCAAACAAGCAGGCTATGAAGCCATTATTATTAACAACAACCCTGAAACCGTCTCAACAGACTTTAGTATTTCAGATAAGCTCTACTTTGAACCACTCACTGTAGAAGATGTGATGCACATCATCGACCTTGAACAACCAGAAGGTGTCGTTGTTCAGTTTGGCGGACAAACAGCGATTAACTTAGCAGATGAATTATCAAATAGAGGGGTTAAGATACTTGGAACATCGCTTGAAGACCTTGACCGCGCGGAAAACCGTGACAAGTTTGAACAAACATTAGAAACTCTCGGCGTGCCGCAGCCAAAAGGTAAGACAGCAACGTCTGTGCAAGAGGCAGTAGCGATTGCGAATCAAATCGGTTACCCCGTGCTTGTCCGTCCTTCCTATGTATTAGGCGGCCGTGCAATGGAAATTGTGTATCAAGAAGCTGAGCTCCTTCACTACATGGAGAATGCGGTGAAAGTCAATCCGCAGCACCCAGTGCTCATTGACAAGTATTTGACAGGAAAAGAAATTGAAGTAGATGCTGTGTCTGACGGAGAAACGGTTGTCATACCGGGCATTATGGAACACATTGAAAGAGCCGGAGTTCACTCTGGAGACTCCATTGCGGTCTACCCGCCGCAAACTTTGTCTGAGGACATCAAAGCGAAAATCGCAGAATACACGATTAAACTCGCAAAAGGCCTTAACATCATTGGGCTTTTGAACATTCAATTTGTTCTATCAAAAGGAGAAGTGTACGTACTTGAAGTGAATCCGCGCTCAAGCCGGACTGTCCCATTCTTAAGTAAAATTACAGGCATTCCAATGGCGAACTTAGCTACAAAGGTTATTTTAGGAGAAAAACTGAAAAACTATGGCTACCAAGAAGGGCTTCATGTTGAGCAAGAAGGCGTATATGTTAAAGTTCCAGTCTTCTCTTTTGCAAAACTGAGAAGAGTAGATATTACACTAGGCCCTGAAATGAAATCAACAGGTGAAGTCATGGGGAAAGATGTCACAATCGAAAAAGCCCTCTATAAAGGGTTGATTGCATCAGGCATTCAAATTCCAAAAGACGGAACGGTTCTCCTGACAGTGGCTGATAAAGATAAAGAAGAAGGACTTGAGATTGCAAGAAGATTCCATTCCATCGGCTATCATATTTTAGCAACAGAAGGAACAGCGAATTACTTAAAACAAGCTTCCATTCCATCAAGTGTTGTCGGCAAAATAGGAGAAGAAGGAAAGAATCTGCTGGATGTCATTCGAAATGGTGAAGCCCAATTTGTCATCAACACCTTAACAAAAGGAAAACAGCCGGCAAGAGACGGCTTTAGAATTAGACGTGAATCTGTTGAAAATGGTGTCGCTTGCTTAACGTCACTAGATACAGCGGAAGCGATTTTAAGAGTGCTAGAGAGCATGACATTTAGAGCAGATGAAATGCCAGAAGTGAAAACGAATGCTGAGGTGACAGTAACGATATGAAAAAAGCATACTTGACGGTCGTCTCAAACCGAGAGATCGCTGATCATATTTACGAAATGACATTAAAAGGTGATCTTGTTGAATCCTTTCAAACAGCTGGACAGTTTCTTCATATTAAGGTCAGTGAATCCATGACACCGCTGCTGAGAAGACCGATCAGTATTGCCAACATTCATGCCGAAAAGCAAGAAGCAACCATCATTTACCGCGCAGAGGGAGAGGGCACAAAGCTCCTTTCCCAAAAGCGGGCGGGAGAGTCAGTCGATGTGTTAGGACCGCTTGGAAACGGCTATGACCCTTCAGTCGTTCAGGCCGGACAGACCGCATTATTAGTCGGTGGAGGAATCGGTGTGCCTCCGTTATATGAACTGTCTAAGCGGTTAACGAAAAAAGGCGTCATCGTAAAACATGTTCTCGGTTTTCAATCGAAAAAGGATGTATTTTATGAGGAGAAGTTTCAAGCACTCGGAGATACGTTTATCGCAACCGTTGATGGGACATATGGTTCGAAAGGTTTCGTGACAAATGTCATTGAAGAGAATGAGCTGGACTTTGATGTCTTGCTTTCCTGTGGACCGACACCTATGTTAAAAGCACTAAAAGACTCTTATCCCGATAAGCCTGTCTATATTTCAATGGAAGAACGAATGGGCTGCGGAATCGGTGCATGCTTTGCTTGTGTCTGTCATACCGATCAGCACGAGAAACCGTACGTTAAAGTTTGTCTGGATGGACCTGTTTTTAAAGCGGAGGAGGTGGCGCTATCATGCTAAACATCGAATTACCCGGCTTATCTTTAAAAAATCCAATCATTCCTGCATCAGGCTGTTTTGGATTTGGAAAAGAATTCGCATCATTATATGACCTTTCCTTGCTGGGCGGCATCATGATTAAAGCCACGACCCTTGAACCGAGATTTGGCAACCCGACACCTAGGGTAGCTGAGACAGGAGCCGGTATGCTGAATGCGATTGGTCTCCAAAATCCAGGTCTAAAAGGCGTGCTTGAACATGAATTACCTTGGCTTGAGCAGTTCGATACCCCTATTATTGCCAATGTTGCTGGATCACAAGTTGATGATTATGTTGAAGTAGCAAAGCAAATTAGTCAAGCAAGCAATGTTCACGCCCTTGAACTGAATATCTCGTGTCCGAATGTGAAAACAGGCGGAATTGCCTTTGGGACCGATCCAGAAATGGCGGCCACATTGACAAAAGCTGTCAAGGAAGTTTCCTCCGTTCCTGTTTATGTGAAGCTGTCACCTAATGTAGCCAATATCGTTGAGATTGCTAAAGCGATTGAATCGGCTGGAGCGGATGGACTCACCATGATCAATACCTTGATTGGGATGCGTTTAGATTTAAAAACAGGCAAACCCATTCTTGCCAATAAAACAGGCGGATTATCAGGTCCTGCTGTAAAACCTGTTGCCATCCGAATGGTGCATGAGGTCAGTCAGGCCGTTTCTATTCCGATTATTGGGATGGGCGGGGTGCAAAGCGCTGAAGATGTACTTGAATTTTTACTAGCTGGTGCAAGTGCGGTAGCTGTTGGGACAGCCAATTTTGTGAACCCATTTATTTGCCCGGAAATCATTGATGAACTGCCGAATGTGTTAGCGGCTTATGGGTATTCATCTGTAGAGGAATGCATCGGAAGGAGCTGGAAACATGAAGCACTTGCCCATCATCGCGCTTGATTTTCCATCAGGACAGGAGGCGCACGCCTTTTTAGATCGTTTTGAAGGTACTCCATTATTCGTAAAGGTTGGCATGGAGCTGTTTTACCAAGAAGGTCCTGCCATTATTGACGCACTGAAAGAAAAAAATTGCCGTATTTTCCTTGATCTGAAGCTTCATGACATTCCAACAACCGTGCAAAAAGCGATGAACCGGCTTGCTGCACTTGGTGTTGATTTGGTGAATGTGCATGCAGCCGGCGGGAAAAGAATGATGCAGGCGGCCATAGAGGGGCTTGAAAGCGGAACCCCTGCCGGCCAAAATCGCCCAGGCATTATTGCAGTGACCCAGCTGACAAGCACGTCAGAAGATATGATGAAAAAAGAATTACTAATTGACCGCCCATTGCAAGAGGCGGTGCTTCATTATGGACAATTGGCATATGAAAGTGGACTTGATGGTGTGGTGTGCTCTGTTCATGAATCAAAACAGCTTCATGAACAAATCTCTCCTTCCTTTCTCACTGTGACGCCAGGAATTCGCTTACCAAATGATCAAACGGATGACCAAAAGCGTGTGGCGACACCTGCCTTTGCCAAAGAACAGGGTGTTTCACAGATTGTTGTGGGAAGATCGATCACAAAAGCCACAAACCCAGTGGAAGCTTATCAACAAATTTTGAAAGAGTGGGAGTGACTGCCGGATGAAAACGAAAATCGCGAAGCATTTATTACAAATCAAAGCTGTCTCTTTAAAACCAGACGAACCATTTACATGGGCGAGCGGTATCAAATCACCGATTTACTGTGACAATCGCCTCACCTTGTCTTATCCTGAGGTCAGAGGGGACATTGCGGAAGGTTTAAAAGACTTGATTCTCACTCATTTTGAAGGAGCGGAAGTTGTCGCAGGTACAGCTACAGCTGGCATTCCTCATGCGGCATTAGCAGCTGATCGTCTGAACGTACCGATGTGTTATGTAAGAAGTAAACCAAAAGCACACGGAAAAGGAAATCAAATTGAAGGAGCCGTATCACCTGGCCAAAAGGTGGTTGTCGTAGAAGACCTCATCTCAACTGGAGGCAGCGTTCTTGAAGTTGTGGCTGCTCTAGAAGAAGAAGGCTGTGACGTACTCGGAGTTGTTGCGATCTTCACTTATGGACTGCCAAAAGCAACTGCGGCTTTTCAAGAGAAAAACATTCCCTATGTCACGCTGACAGACTATGACACACTGACAGAAGTGGCACTTGAGCTAAAAGCAATCGAGTCTTCTGCTATGAATAAACTAAAACGCTGGAGACAGGATCCTTCGTCTGAATCTTGGATGGAAGAAACGGTCTAAAAAGCTTGTTTTGTTTTAAAAAAAGCTGTGCTGCGCTGCACAGTTTTTTATTTGGTTAAAAATAGTAAAATAGACTCAAATTTAAATAAAAACTAATCCTATCAATAAAGTCGGGTTGACTTTTGTTTGAATTGTGTTAATATTTAATACAAATTAAAACTCTTATCCAGAGAGGTGGAGGGACTGGCCCGATGAAGCCCGGCAACCTGCGATTTGCAAGGTGCTACTTCCTGCAAAATGATTCTATTTTGAAAGATAAGGAAATCGTGAGCTTCCTCATCTTTCTTTCGGACTGAAAGAAAGTTTTTTTATTTTAACGGTGAGGAGGAAGAGGAGATGGAACTGAAACAAAACCAGGATGAGGACTTAGTGAAGCACATGCAAGAGCTGATTGGGGATATGAAATTCGGTTCAATTACGTTGATCGTTCAGGACGGTCAAGTGATTCAAGTGGAAAAAAATGAAAAAATCAGATTAAAGTAGTGCGGAGAATAGCAATAGAAGCAGTACTCCGGAAGGGGAGAAACAATGTTAACTTATGAAAATTGGCAAGAGCCGTCCATTACATTTCAAGAGGACGATTTGTATAAAGGGGCCCTATCTGTGCTGAAATGGGCGTACGGCCACTATGGTGATCAGCTCGTTTATGCATGCAGTTTTGGCATTGAGGGCATTGTCTTGATCGATCTTATTGCGAAAGTAAAAAAAGATGCAAGAATTGTCTTTTTAGATACAGGTCTGCATTTCAAGGAAACATACGACACCATTGATGCAGTTAGGGAAAGATATCCCGGGTTAGACATCGTGCTGAAAACACCTGAGCTGACGGTGGAAGAGCAGAATGAGCAGCATGGTGATAAATTATGGGAAACGAATCCTCAAAGCTGCTGCCATATGAGAAAGGTCATTCCATTGCAAGAGGCACTATCTGGCTATCCGGCATGGCTGTCTGGTTTAAGAAGAGAGCAGTCGCCTAAACGAGCAGGTACGAACTTCTTAAATAAGGATGAAAAATTCCAATCAGTCAAAGTATGTCCGCTCATCCACTGGACGTGGAAGGACATATGGAGATATGCGTCTAGAGAGGATCTTACTTATAATCCGCTGCATGACCAAGGATATCCGAGCATCGGGTGTGCACCGTGTACACAGCCGGCATTTACTGCTGATGATTTGCGTTCTGGAAGATGGTCAGGGACAGCAAAGACTGAGTGCGGATTACATGAGTAAGGGAGCATAATGTATGGAAATCGCCGCAATTTTATTTAGCTTATTCTTTGCTTTAAATATTGGCGCAAGCGGAGCAGCCGCTTCGATGGGCATCGCATATGGTTCAGGTGCGATCAAAAAGCCAATATACGCGCTCAGCGTTTGTGCGGTTGGAATATTAGCAGGTTCAGTGATTGGCGGCGGTGAGGTCGTCAAAACGATCAGCTCCGGGATTATGCCGGAATCTGTCATCACACTTGAAATTGTGTGTATCATCATTGGCTCGGCCGCATTATCACTTTTCATAGCGAATCTCTTGGCCATTCCTTTATCCACAAGTGAGGTCACGGTAGGAGCTGTGGTCGGTGTGGCAGCCGCATATAAAGTGCTGTATGTGAAATCGATCTTAGTCATTGTCTCTTTTTGGGTGATTATTCCGATTGTTGCCTTTGTTTTTACCTTTGCTGTTGTCAAAATCATCAGATTGTTCCCTAAACGGACGTTATCCAAAAAAGGTACATTGATCTTGTCTGTTGTTTTGATTATCAGTGGGTTTTTAGAAGCATTTTCAGCCGGCATGAACAATGTCGCCAATGCGGTCGGCCCGCTTGTCGCGTCAGGTGTTTTAACAGTCGGGCAAGGAACCCTTTACGGCGGAATCTTTGTGGCCATTGGGGCGCTGCTTCTAGGAAGAAGGGTACTAGAAACAAACGGAAAGAAAATTACACGCTATCAAACGGGTGAAGGCATTCTATTATCGAGCACCGGTGCAGGACTTGTCATCGTCAGCTCTATATTCGGACTCCCTGTTCCCCTTACTCAAATTACCTCCTCGTCCATTATTGGGCTAGGTATGGCAAAGGGTGGACCGAACATATTCCATAAACATGTTGTGAAAAAAATGCTGAAGGTATGGGTTGTGTCACCTTTCTTATCACTTAGTCTATCTTATTTGCTAGTAAGCCTTTTCTTAAAAGGAGACTATTACTCTATCTTTATCATGATGAGTGTACTGCTAGCTTCACTAGGTGCACTGAGTCTTATGAAGGCAGTTAAAAATGAGAGCAGCTCGATTCATGAACAGGGCGGCGGGATTTAAATATAAATCCGACTATTAACATCTAATAAATATGAACATTGAGAGGAAGATGAACAAATGAGTTTAACACCACATGGTGGCGTATTAATTAATCGAGTAAATGAAGAATTTGATCTAAGCACAGCTGCGAAAGAAATTGAGCTGGATGCCATCTCTTTTGCAGACCTTGAACTCATCGCAATTGGCGGGTATAGTCCAATTGAAGGGTTTTTAACGAAAGCTGATTATGAAGCAGTTGTCAGCAGTATGCGACTAGCAAGTGGTGTCGTTTGGTCTCTTCCGATTACTTTGCCTGTCACAAAGGAAAAAGCAGCGGAGATCAATCAAGGTGACATTGTTCGTCTATCGTATAATGGAACAGTATACGGGGTCATTGAGGTGGAAGATCAATACACACCTGATAAGGAAAAAGAAGCAGTGAATGTGTATAAAACAGATGACCGCAATCACCCAGGCGTGAAAAAATTATTTGAACGCGGTGATACGTATATTGGTGGTAAAATTACACTGACGAAACGCAGTGAAAAACCTTTCCCGCAATTTACGTATGAGCCAGAAGAAACAAGAAAACATTTTAAAGAAAACGGCTGGAAAACCATTGTCGGTTTCCAAACGAGAAACCCAGTCCATCGTGCGCATGAATACATTCAAAAGACAGCACTGGAAACAGTAGATGGTCTATTTCTAAATCCACTTGTTGGTGAAACAAAATCTGATGATATTCCAGCAGATGTAAGAATGAAAAGCTATCAAGTGTTACTGAACGGTTATTACCCGAAAGACCGCGTCTTTTTAGGTGTTTTTCCTGCTGCCATGCGTTATGCTGGACCAAAGGAAGCGATTTTTCATGCGCTTGTGCGTAAAAATTATGGCTGTACACATTTTATTGTCGGCAGAGATCATGCGGGTGTTGGTGATTATTACGGCACATACGAAGCGCAGGAGCTATTTGAACAATTTACAAGCGAAGAAATTGGAATTACACCATTAAAATTTGAGCACAGCTTTTACTGCAATACATGTGAAGCCATGGCAACACCAAAAACATGCCCACATGATAAAAGCGAACATGTCATTCTTTCAGGTACAAAGGTCAGAACGATGCTGAGAAATGGTGAATTACCACCGAGCACGTTCAGCCGAAAAGAAGTCATTGAAACATTAATCGAAGGATTAAAAACGACGGTATCTTAAAGGAGGATATGACATGAGCAACGAACATATCGTGTGGCATGATTCATCTATTACTAAAAAAGAATATCAACAGAAAAACAACCATACAAGCGGGATCATTTGGCTGACAGGTCTAAGCGGTTCAGGTAAATCGACGATCGCCAACGCAGCGGCTCGAGAGCTCTTTGAACAGGGGTACCAAGTGACAGTCCTTGACGGCGATAACGTACGCCATGGACTCAATAAAGACTTAGGCTTTTCAGATGACGACAGAAAAGAGAACATTCGGCGCATCGGTGAAGTGGCGAAATTATTTGTTGAGCAAGGAACGATTGTCATTACTGCTTTTATTTCACCATTTCAAGAAGACCGCCAAATCGTAAGACAGTTAGTCGAAGACGGAGAATTTCACGAAGTGTTTGTGAAATGTGATCTGAACGTGTGTGAAGAGCGTGATCCAAAGGGATTATATAAAAAAGCAAGAAACGGCGAAATTCCATTTTTCACGGGAATCGATTCACCATACGAAGAGCCAGCTGCGCCTGAGCTTGTTCTAGATACAGGTGAATTATCACGCGAGGAGTCAAAACAGCGGCTTGTTGAATATGTAAAAGGTAAAACGAAATAATCGCCTGATGGCAGGGGGAGAAAGCAAGATGGGGAAAGTATACATTGTTGGTGCCGGACCGGGTGATCCAGACTTAATTACGCTAAAGGCCCATAAGGCAATACAGCAGGCAGATGTCATTTTATATGATCGTCTTGTCAATCAAGAGATTCTTGCCCATGCCAAACCGGAGGCGGAGTTGATCTATTGCGGCAAACTGCCGAATCATCATACGATGAGACAGGAAGCGATTAATGAAGCGCTTGTTGCTTATGCGAAGGAAGGGAACATAGTCGTTCGTCTAAAAGGCGGTGATCCCTTTGTATTTGGCCGCGGCGGTGAAGAAATCGAATGCTTAGCTGAGCACGGTATTCCGTATGAAGTTGTCCCAGGGATTACTTCTGGCATTGCAGCCGCTGCTTATGCAGGCATTCCAGTCACGCACCGAGAATTCAGCTCAAATGTTGCGTTTGTAACAGGGCATTATCAAAAGGATGAACATTTTGAAGAAAAGTGGGAAGCGCTGGCGACGGGGATTGATACCCTTGTCATTTACATGGGCGTCAAAAACGTGGAAAGAGTCCAGCGGCTGCTTTTGAAAAATGGGCGGAATCCTGAAACCCCAGCTGCGTTTATTCACTGGGGAACGACCACAAGGCAAAACACGACTTGCTGCACGGTGGCGACACTATCTGAAACGGTTGAAAAAGAAGGGATCGAGCATCCGAGTTTAATCGTAGTAGGAGATGTCGTTCACTTTCATCAAAAGTTGAACTGGTTTGAACCAGCACTGATTGAGAAATGAAAACAAAGATGAAAAGACACGTGTGGACATCGTGTCTTTTCGTCTGAATAAAACTAAGGTCGCAAGGAGGAGTCAAATGAAACAAGCTGTCCTTTATGTTGGGCATGGAAGCAGGGTAAAAGAAGCACAGGATAAAGCCATTTCTTTTATGAAAAGCTGTATGCCGTTAGTGGAAGCAGATATCCAAGAAATTTGTTTTTTAGAGTTGACGGACCCTTCAATCGAAGAAGGGTTTGAGACTTGTGTACAAAAAGGAGCAACCCACATTGCGATCGTCCCGCTCCTCCTTTTAACTGCCATGCATGCCAAATCAGATATTCCAGATGAGATTGTGAAAGTACAAAAACGTTTCCCACAAGTGAAGGTGACATATGGAAGACCTATAGGCGTGAACCAAGAAGTCACGAAAGCGGTTATCGCAAGGATTGAAGAAGCTGGATACAAGGGAGAGCGTGCAAAAATTCTCTTAATTGGCCGTGGAAGCTCTGATCCAGATGTAAAGCGGGATGTGTTTGGCATTGCAGATGATGTCCGAAGCATGTTGCCTTGTGCAGAGGTTTTTCCGTGTTTTATTACAGCGTGTGAACCGAATTATCGTGTTGTCTTAGCACAGTTAACAGTAGATGACGATACGCCTGTCTATCTCGTGCCTTATCTTTTATTTACCGGCATTTTAATGAAAGAGATTGAGAGTGAAGCGAATCAGGCGAGAGAGCGGCTGCGAGATGTCCGTGTCTGCCGATATATTGGGTTTCATCCCCATGTAAAAGCAGCTTATATTGAACGTGTGCAGGAAACCATCTTAAACAAAGAGGATGCGTTTCGTTTTCAAGGAGAAAGCCATGCTTCCAGTTCATCTTGATCTAACCAATAAACATGTGCTGATTGCCGGCGGTGGAAGGGTTGCGGCTAGAAGGACGAGTGCGCTATGCATGGAGCCATGCAGCATAACCATTGTGAGCCCTGACATTTGTGATGAAATGGCGAATCTCATTGAGACATATCAGCTGACTTGGAAGAAAAAGAAAGTTGATGCGGAAGATGTAAAGGATGCATTTTTGATTGTCGCTGCTACAGACGACCCTTCAGTAAACGAGTGGATGACGCAATCAGCGCTTCCTCATCAGCTCGTCAACTGTGTGAGCCAGTCAGAGCTTGGCAATGTGATTGTGCCAAAGGTTGTGAGGGCAGGAAAAGTGACAATCTCCATATCTACGAGTGGTGCAAGCCCAGCCCGCACTAAACAGCTGGCTGCGGCCATTGAGACCTTGCTTGAACAAGAGAATGTAGATGCACTGGATGAGCTCTATATAGAAAGAAAAAAACGACAAAGAAAGAGCCGATAAAATCTCATCTAAAGATTTAATCGGCTCTTTTTTATTTTCTCAGCTTTAGGACAACATCCTCATCAGGCGTCACAAATAATGTTTGCTGCTGATCATACGTGACAAAGCCCGGTTTTGCTCCGTTTGGTTTTTTCACATGCCGGATTTTCGTATAATCGACAGGGACGGAGCTTGATTCTTTTGCCTTCGAGAAGTAGGCAGCAATTTGTGCCGCTTCAAGCAAGGTTTGTTCATCAGGCGCTTTGTGACGAATGACGACATGTGATCCAGGAATATCCTTTGTGTGCAGCCAAATGTCATCACGAGCTGCCGCCTTTGTGGTCAAATATTCGTTTTGCTTGTTGTTTTTTCCAACGAGAATCGGAACACCTTGAGAAGATTCATATGCTTCAAGCTGAATGGCCGATGACTTTTTCTTTTTGGCGTTGCGTTTTTGTTTGGGACGCAAATATTTTCCTTCCACCAGTTCTTCTCTTATTTCCTCTAAATCTTTTGGTGAGGCAGAGGACAGCTGCTGGATCAGCTCATCAAAATAAACAATTTCTTCATGTGTTCGTTCGATTTGTTCATTTACGGCCTCTACTGCATTTTTTGCCTTTTGGTATTTTGTAAAATACGCTTGTGCATTTTCAGAAGGGGTTTTGTTTGTTTTGAGCGGGATCGTGATCTCTCCGCCTTCTTCATCATAATAATTGATGACAGTCGCTTCTTTATCCCCTTTTTTAATTGCATATATATTGGCAGTAAGCAATTCACCATAAAGCTGGTACTTATGCGCATTTTGAGATTCTTCAAGCGTTCTTTTTAGTTTTTTTAGCTTGTTTTCATTTTTCTTTTTTTCATTCACAACAAAACGTTCAAGATCAGCCGCCTGCTGTTTGACTCTGTCTCTTTCAGCTTTTCCGAAATAAAAGCGGTCAAGCAGCTCGCTTAGAGAATCAAATGTCTTCATGTCACCATGGACGTGCTGAAGTTCTAATAAATAAAAATACTCTTTCCCGTCTTTTCTCGTGAGCTGAGGGGTAAAAGAATGCGCCTGAATGAGCTGAAACATCTCGAGCAATGTACTTGGAATCGTTTCCTGATTGGCAAGACCGGCCCTGTGGACAGCTTCCTTAGCAAACAGCGGAGAAACCCCGGAGAATGTATCGACAATTTGATTGGCAATTTTCCCTTCTTGAAAACGTAAATGCTTTAAAATATCTTCCTTCGTCACGTCAAAAGGATTCAGCTTTTGCTGTGCCGGCGGCAGAAGATATTGATGTCCGGGCAGCACCGTTCGATAGCTGTTCACAGATGGAGAAAGATGTTTCAGTCCGTCAATGATCTGCTCCGTTTCGTCCTCCACGAGAATTAAGTTGCTGTGCCTGCCCATAATTTCAATATACAGCTTACGGGTTTGTTCATCGCCAATTTCATTTCGGCTTCGCACGTGCAGCACGATCACCCGATCTAACCCAATTTGTTCAAAACGTTCAATGAACCCACCCTCAAGATGTTTTCTGAGAAGCATACAAAACATTGGCGGTTCGCTCGGATTATCATCATGGTGCTCAGTGAGCTGTACTCTTGCATAGCTCGGGTGAGCGGATAAAAGCAGCTTATGATTCTTCCCCTTTGACCGGATATGAAAAATCAGCTCATGCTTGTATGGCTGATGTATTTTCGAAATTCTTCCGCCAGTTAATGTTTCTTGCAATTCATTAGTCATACCGTATGTAAAAATGCCGTCAAATGACATGTTGGATACACCCTCTTCTTTCACACAAATCTACTGAAAGAACCTTACGTTTTCTCGTTCTTTAGGCAGTCTTATTATTATAGCATGATTTAGGACGAGTCTGAATAAACTGGCTTATAGAACACTGCATAAGAGAGAGAACAAAAGAGGAGTGGACGAGGTCAAATGAATTGGCATGAACTGAACCAAACCGATTTATTAAAAACAATGAATACATCGATAGGTGACGGACTGTCAGAAAAAGATGTGCAAAAGCGGCTTGAAAAGCATGGGCCAAATGAATTACAGGAAGGGAAAAAGGCGTCGGCGTTCGTTATTTTTTTAGCGCAATTTAAAGACTTTATGGTGTTAATCCTGCTTGCGGCAACGATTATTTCTGCCTTTTTAGGTGAATATATTGATGCTGTGGCGATTGTGGCGATTGTGCTGATAAATGGTGTGCTTGGCTTTTATCAGGAACGCCGTGCGGAAAAGTCCCTCCAAGCACTAAAGGAATTATCAACGCCTCATGTCTATGCAAGGAGAAACAATGAATGGGTCAAGATCCCGTCGAAGCACCTCGTGCCGGGAGATATTGTGAAATTTTCAAGTGGGGATCGAATTGGGGCAGATATCAGATTACTAGAAACAAAGAGTTTGGAAATCGAAGAATCTGCCCTCACTGGAGAGTCCATCCCAGCGGTCAAACATGCGAGTCCGCTCTCGCGAGATCATGTCTCACTTGGAGATTTGACGAACATGGCCTTTATGGGGACGCTTGTCACAAGAGGAAGCGGTGTAGGGGTTGTCATTGGTACAGGGATGAATACGGCGATGGGACAAATTGCCGGTATGCTGGATTCAGCAGGTAATATGGAAACACCGCTGCAAAGACGCCTTGAGCAGCTGGGGAAAATTTTAATTGTGGCTGCATTATTTTTAACTGTGCTTGTGGTTGTTCTTGGTGTGGTGCAAGGACATGATTTGTATCATATGTTCTTAGCGGGTGTATCTCTCGCTGTTGCTGCGATTCCAGAAGGACTGCCGGCGATCGTCACTGTCGCACTTTCCCTAGGTGTGCAGCGGATGATTAAACAAAAATCCATTGTCAGAAAGCTGCCGGCTGTGGAAACACTCGGCTGCGCCTCGATTATTTGCTCAGATAAAACAGGCACAATGACACAAAATAAAATGACAGTGACACATGTATGGGCAGAGGGGAAAACGTGGAATATTTCTGGCACTGGGTACGAGCCGTCAGGTGATTTTACCTTAAACGGAGAACTTGTCCATGTAGACAAACATCCAAGCCTGCAAAAGGTGCTATTATACGGAGCACTTTGTAATACATCGACCATTGTTGAAAAAGACGGTGAGATGAGACTTGATGGCGATCCGACAGAAGGAGCACTTCTAACCGCTGCGCGTAAAGCGGGTTTTACAGAGCAATTCATCGAAGCGGGATTTCGAGTGGTGGAGGAATTCCCTTTTGACTCTGAAAGAAAAATGATGTCAGTCGTCGTGGAAACGAATCAGAAGGAGCGGTATGTCATTGCCAAAGGGGCGCCAGATGTGCTGATGAACCGTTCAAGTCATATGATGCACGGCGGACGCACCGCCTCATTTTCAAAGGCCCACCGGCAAGAAACAGAAGCTGCCATTCAAGGTTTAGCAAGACAAGCGCTTAGAACCATTGCGATTGCATATAAAAAAGTAAGCCTGACAGAAAAAATCACATCTGTTCAGCAGGCAGAAACTGGCCTCACATTTATCGGTCTAGAGGGCATGATTGATCCACCTCGTCCTGAAGTGAGACGAGCGATTAAAGAATGCCGGGATGCTGGCATTAAAACAGTGATGATTACAGGCGATCACGTAGAAACGGCTAAAGCGATCGCTAAAGATTTAAGTCTCTTACCGAAGCAAGGAAAGGTGCTTGATGGAAAAGCTCTGGATCAGCTAAGCGACAAAGAGCTGGAGCAAACAGCAGAAGATGTGTACGTCTTTGCCCGTGTATCACCTGAGCATAAACTGAGAATTGTGAAGGCCTATCAAAAAAATGGCCATATTGTCGCGATGACAGGTGATGGGGTGAATGATGCGCCAGCGATTAAACAGGCGGATATCGGTATATCCATGGGGATTACCGGAACAGACGTTGCCAAAGAAGCTTCTTCTCTTATTTTGCTTGATGACAACTTTGCGACCATTAAATCCGCTATTAAAGAGGGCCGGAATATTTATGAAAACATTCGCAAATTTGTCCGCTATTTGCTGGCATCGAATGTGGGAGAGATTTTGGTCATGCTGTTTGCGATGCTTCTTGCGCTTCCATTGCCTCTCGTTCCAATTCAAATTTTGTGGGTAAACCTTGTCACAGACGGCTTGCCGGCTATGGCACTTGGAATGGATAAACCAGAAGGCGATGTCATGAAGAGAAAGCCGCGCAACATGAAAGAGGGGATTTTTGCAAGAGGGCTTGGCTGGAAGGTCATATCAAGAGGGTTTCTGATCGGGATTGCCACTTTGTTAGCCTTTATGTTTGTGTATCACCGTGATCCGAACAATCTTCAATATGCGCAGACGGTTGCATTCAGCACACTCGTTTTGGCGCAGCTCATTCATGTGTTTGACTGCCGCAGTGAACGGTCTATTTTTGAACGCAATCCATTCGGGAATATGTACTTGATCGGCGCCGTTGTGTCTTCCCTTCTGCTGATGCTTGTGGTCATTTATTATCCGCCGCTTCAGCCGATTTTCAAAACGGTGGCAGTCGCACCAGTCGATTGGCTTCTGATCATCGGTATGTCTGCATTGCCAACTTTTTTACTGGCAGGATCACTTTTGACAAGAAAAAAATAATTGGTTATGGTATAATTTTGAGGTAATAGTGTCTGCTATTACCTTTTTCATTTTATTAATATGAAAGAATTGGGTGTTTTCACATGATACGCAGTATGACGGGATTCGGCCAAGCGAGTAAAACGGATGGTGAACTGACAGTGTCAGTTGAGCTAAAATCGGTCAATCACCGTTTTAAAGAGGTTCATGCCCGTTTGCCGAGGCCGCTTTTATATTTCGAAGATACATTAAAAAAAATTATTCTTCGTCACGTGCAGCGCGGTCGAATTGAGCTGTTTGTTACGATTGAAGGCGGTAAACTTGCAAGCCGGTCTTTGCAGATTGACTGGCCGCTGCTTGATGAATATATGAAAGCCGCAAAAGACCTTGAGGACCGCTATCATATTTCAGGTATTCAGCATGCACATGACTTACTGAAGCTGGAACAGGCTGTTCAGGTGGAAGAGTCAGTCAGCCGTAATGAGCAGCTGGAGCATTTGCTGATAGACACTTGTGAAGAAGCTGTCAAGGAGCTTTGCTTTATGAGAGAGCAGGAGGGAACATCACTTCAAAAAGACTGTGAACTCAGGCTGTCTGAACTCGAGGCATTTACAGAAGAAATCAAAGTGTTTGCACCAGAGGTTGTGAGTCAGTACAAAGAACGATTGAATCAAAGATTGCAAGAATGGATCGGAGAGGCGCTTGAAGAGAGCAGACTGACCACAGAGGCGGCCATTTTTGCTGATCGCTGTGACATTACAGAAGAGATTACCAGGCTGAAAAGTCATTTTCAGCAGTTCCAGCAAATTTTGACGCAAGGTGGCGCTGCCGGACGAAAGCTTGACTTTCTTGTACAGGAGCTCAACCGTGAAGTGAACACGATTGGATCAAAAGCAAACCATCACCATTTAACAAAGCTGGTGGTTGAAATGAAAAGCGCTATTGAAAAAATAAAAGAACAAGTGCAAAATATAGAATAGTCATTGTGTATGCTGTTTACAGTGCGTCTCTTTCGGCGAGACTAGAGACGTTTATATTACAGGGGGACGAAAGAAGATGACCATAAAGTTGATCAATATCGGATTTGGAAACATCATTTCAGCGAATCGGATGATTTCGATCGTCAGTCCGGAATCAGCACCGATTAAACGAATGATACAAGACGCAAGAGATCGAGGCATGCTCATTGATGCGACATACGGAAGAAGAACCCGTGCTGTTGTCATTATGGACAGTGACCATGTCATCTTATCTGCCGTTCAGCCTGAGACTGTCGCGCAAAGACTTTCTGTAAAAGAAGAAATCATAGATGAAGGGCAGGGGTAATACGCCATTATGAAAGAAAGAGGACTTTTAATCGTTCTCTCTGGACCTTCGGGAGTTGGAAAAGGAACGGTCAGACAAGCCATTTTCTCCCAGGAAGATACGAAATTTGAATACTCTATTTCTGTGACAACCCGCAAACCGCGTGAAGGTGAAAGAAATGGTGTTGATTATTTCTTTAAAACCAGGGAAGAATTTGAACATATGATTGAAAACAAAAAGCTGTTAGAATGGGCAGAATATGTCGGGAATTACTACGGCACGCCTGTTGACTATGTAGAACAAACATTGAGCGAAGGAAAAGATGTTTTCCTTGAAATCGAAGTGCAAGGTGCACTTCAAGTAAGAGAAGCATTCCCGGAAGGTCTCTTTATTTTCCTTGCACCGCCAAGTCTTTCAGAACTTCAAAACCGCATTATTACACGCGGGACAGAATCTGAGGATCTCATCCGTAACCGAATGGCTGCTGCAAAAGAAGAAATTGAAATGATGGATGCTTATGACTATGTCGTTGAAAACGACGATGTCGAGCTTGCATGTGAAAGAATTAAAGCGATCGTCCTTGCAGAGCACCTGCGAAGAGACAGAGTCGCACCAAGATATAAAAAAATGCTGGGGGTAGAATAAACCATGTTAGATCCTTCAATTGACTCATTGATGAACAAACTTGACTCAAAATATACACTTGTCACAGTGTCTGCACGCCGTGCACGTGAAATGCAAATCCATCAAGATCAACAAATCGAAAACACAAAATCCTATAAATTTGTAGGGAAAGCTCTTGAAGAAATCGATGCTGGTCTTTTGACATTTGAAAAAGAAGAGCAAGAATAACATCGCTTCTGCCATGCAGATACGATACGTTCAAAAAAGTCAAAACTATGATTGGTTTTGACTTTTTTGAATTGTAGACGAATTTGTGAAAAAGGCCGTTAAGGGGGACAAACAAATGTTACAGTCGAAAAATATTTTACTCGGCGTCAGCGGAGGAATCGCCGTATATAAAGCAGCTGCACTCACTAGTAAACTCGTACAGGCAGGCGCAAACGTAAGAGTGATTATGACAGAATCTGCCCGTGAGTTTGTGTCTCCGCTCACCTTCCAAGCCCTATCTCGGCATGAGGTGTATGTGGATACATTTAAAGAAAACAATCCAAAAGTCATTGCGCATATTGATGTAGCTGACTGGGCCGATCTCATTCTTGTTGCCCCTGCAACAGCACATACCATTGGTAAAATGGCCGCAGGACTTGCTGATGATATGCTCACAACCACCTTGCTTGCTTCAACAGCTCCTGTATGGGTTGCACCGGCTATGAATGTGCACATGTATGACCATCCAGCTGTCAAGCGGAACATCCGCACTTTATATGAAGACGGCTACCGGTTTATAGAGCCAAGTGAAGGCTATTTAGCATGTGGCTACATTGGAAAAGGACGCTTAGAGGAGCCTGAAAAAATTGTTGAACACATCCGTGCGTTTTTTGATGAGCCAGCCAGCTTGCCGCTTTCAGGTAAAAAAGTCGTGGTCACAGCTGGCCCTACACGAGAAGTGATCGACCCTGTTCGTTTCCTTTCAAATCGATCTTCTGGGAAAATGGGCTATGCCATTGCAGAAGCTGCCGAGCAAATGGGGGCTGATGTCACGCTCATTTCAGGACCTGTTTCGTTAACTGCGCCTGAGCATGTGGATGTGGTGCAAGTGGAATCGGCTGAGGAGATGTATCAAGCAGCGTTAGAGGTGTACGAGAAAGCAGATATAGTGATTAAATCAGCAGCCGTTGCCGATTATACGCCTGTCACGACGTATTCTCATAAAATGAAAAAACAAGACGGTGAACTAGCGGTTGAATTTAAGCGGACGAAAGATATTTTAAAAGAGCTTGGGAAAAGAAAAGAACATCAGGTGCTAGTCGGCTTTGCAGCTGAGACGCAGGATGTAGAATATTATGCGAAAAAGAAAATCGAATCCAAGCATTTAGATATGATTGTCGCGAACAATGTTGCAGCAGAGGGCGCAGGCTTTGGCACAGATACAAATGTCGCAGCATTGATCAAAGCAGACGGAACAAAAAAAGAGCTGCCAATGATGAGCAAAAAAGACCTTGCCTTTGAAATCTTACAGGAGGCAAAGCAACTGCTGCCAAAAGAGCGTGATCGAGCATGATTGCTGAAGTGATCGTCGATGTCACAACGAAAGCCATTGACAGGCCATTTGACTATCGTGTGCCAGACCGCTTTAAAGGCCTTGTCAAGGCTGGTATGAGGGTAGTGGTTCCTTTTGGCCCAAGGAAGATTCAAGGGTTTGTGACAAAAATCAAAGAAGAAACAGACGTACAGTCAGGAAACATCAAGGACATTGTCGATTTATTTGATTTATCTCCTGTTCTGACAGATGAGCTATTGGAGCTTTCCCACTGGCTGACGGAAAAAACATTGTCCTATCATATTACGGCGCTTCAATCGATGCTCCCAGCAGCGATGAAAGCCAAATATGAAAAAGAAATTCAGGTGTTATCAGCTGAGGAACTTCCGCAGTCATTGAAAGAGCTTTTCGGTCAGCAAGAGAGCATCCTTTACGCTGACATTCCGCCTGAACAGCTGAAGCCTATTCAAAAGCATGTCCAAAAAGGCCATCTAGAAGTCAGATATCACGTCTCACAAAAATCCGGAAAGAAAAAGGTGCGGACACTTCAGATAGCAGTTACGAAAGAAAAACTTGAAGAAAAACAGAAGCAGTTAAAGAAAAATGCGGTGAAACAGAAGGCGCTGCTTACCTTTTTATTTCAAGCGAATGAAACGACGTTTTTAGCAAAAGATTTGCAGCAACAAACAGGTGCTAGTTCTCAAACGATAAAAGCCTTGATTCAAGAAGGTCTGTTAACAGAAAGCTATGAAGAGATTTATCGAGATCCTTATCGGGATAGGGAGTTTACACCATCTACTCCTCTTGATCTCACAACAGAGCAAGCAGAAGCGGCAAAACCCATTCATCAAGCAGTGAGCGATGACAAACATGAAACGTTTTTACTGCACGGAGTCACAGGAAGCGGTAAAACCGAAATTTATTTACAGACGATTGATCATGTCCTCCAAAAGGGAAAAGAAGCGATCGTCCTAGTTCCTGAAATTTCATTAACGCCTCAAATGGTCCAGCGTTTTAAAGAGCGCTTCGGGTCCAATGTGGCTGTCCTTCATAGCGGCTTATCGACTGGGGAAAAATACGATGAATGGCGGAAAATCCACCGCAAGGAAGTCAAGCTTGTCGTTGGCGCAAGATCGGCTGTTTTTGCCCCGTTTGAGAATCTAGGAATGATCATTATAGATGAAGAACACGAATCGTCATATAAACAAGAAGAAATGCCTCGGTATCATGCGAAAGATGTGGCCATTGAACGAGCAGGGCGGCACCAATGTCCGGTTGTATTAGGCAGTGCAACGCCTTCACTTGAGTCATATGCTCGTGCGAAAAAGGGTGTGTATACACTGCTGACGCTCAAACGGCGCGTCAATCAGCAGCAGCTGCCGCACGTTTCGTTAATTGATATGAGAGAAGAATTAAGAAACGGCAACCGCTCCATGTTCTCAGAAGAATTAATGCTCAGGTTAAAAGAAGTACTTGAAAGGAAAGAGCAGGCGGTTTTATTTCTCAATAAAAGAGGTTATTCATCCTTTGTGATGTGCCGAGATTGCGGATATGTGGAACAATGTCCTCATTGTGAGATCTCTCTCACTTATCACCGCTTTCAAAAACGGCTGAAGTGCCATTACTGCGGTCACGAAGCTCCTGTACCTGCAGAATGTCCAGAATGCCATAGTGAGCATATTCGCTATTTTGGTACAGGCACGCAGCGTGTGGAAGAAGAGCTGACGAAGGTATTACCAGAAGCAAGGGTCATCCGAATGGATGTAGATACAACCTCTCGAAAAGGTGCGCACGAAAAGCTTCTCACGTCCTTTGGCAACAAAGAAGCGGATATACTGCTTGGGACGCAAATGATTGCAAAAGGCTTAGACTTCCCAGATGTTACACTTGTCGGTGTCCTTAGTGCGGATACGTCTCTTCATATCCCTGATTTTCGTTCAAGTGAAAAAACGTTTCAGCTTCTTACACAAGTAAGCGGACGTGCGGGACGTCATGAAAAAGCGGGGTCAGTCATTATTCAATCATATACACCTTCGCATTATAGTATTGAATTAACCAAACAGCATGATTATGAAGCCTTTTATGAGCAGGAGATGTTGCACCGTCGTCATCAGTCCTATCCGCCATTTTATTTTTTGGCGATGGTGACTGTATCACATGAAGAAGTGACAAAGGCAGCGCATGTCACGGACAAAATTGTTCAGTTCCTGAAAATGAATTGTGCACCGAATACAAGAATTCTCGGTCCTGCTGCTTCTCCAATCGCTAAGATCAAAGATAGATATCGATATCAATGCGTGATAAAATACAAAAGGGAAAATGAACTGGCAAGTTTATTACGAAAAATACAAGATCATTATCAAAAAGAAATGGAACAAAAACAGTTGATGATATCAATCGATATGAATCCATATATGATGATGTAAAACGGAGGTCTTTTCGTGGCAATCAAACCGATAGTCTTACATCCTGCAGACGTGCTTGAACAACAAACAGAGCTTGTTGATACATTCGATAAAAAACTGAAAAAACTGCTGGATGATATGTATGATACAATGCTTGAACTAGATGGAGTCGGCCTAGCCGCACCACAAATCGGCATCTCAAAAAGAATCGCCGTGGTCGATATCGGAGAAGATTCTGGGAGGATTGACTTAGTAAATCCTGAGATTCTTGATGTGGAAGGGAGCCAGACAGACATTGAAGGCTGCCTGAGCTTTCCATCTTTGTACGGAACGGTTGAAAGACCAAATTATGTGAAGGTGAAAGCCTTTGATAAGAAAGGCAAACCATTTACAATAGAAGCAGAAGGATTTTTAGCAAGAGCTTTATTGCATGAAATTGATCACTTAGACGGCGTATTATTCACGTCGAAAATCATTCAAACGTATACAGAAAAAGAACTTGCGGAAATGGAAGGGTGAAGAAAATGGCACGTATCGTATTTATGGGAACCCCTGATTTCTCAGTACCTGTGCTGCAAACACTTATAACAGAAGGATATGAAGTTGTCGGGGTCGTCACACAGCCTGATCGCCCGAAAGGCAGAAAACGAGTGCTCACGCCGCCTCCTGTAAAAGTAGAAGCCTTAAAACACGGCATTCCAGTTTTACAGCCTGAAAAGGTACGTCTTGATGAAGAAATTGATAAAGTGCTTGCGTTAAAGCCAGATTTGATCGTAACAGCAGCGTTCGGACAAATTTTGCCAAAAAGATTACTTGATGAACCTGAATTTGGCTGTATCAACGTTCATGCCTCACTGCTGCCAGAACTAAGAGGCGGTGCACCGATCCATTATGCGATCCTGCAAGGCAAAAAGAAAACAGGCGTGACGATCATGTATATGGTAGAAAAGCTTGATGCAGGTGACATGATTAGCAAAGTAGAAGTAGAAATTGATGAATTAGACAACGTCGGAACACTGCATGATAAATTAAGTGTGGCTGGTGCGGCGTTATTAAAAGACACAGTTCCAAATGTGTTAAGCAGGTCTATCTCGCCAATTCCGCAAAATGAAGAGGCAGCAACGTATGCACCAAATATTAAGCGGGAGCAGGAAAGATTAGACTGGACCAAGCCAGGAGAAGAGCTTTACAACCAAGTTCGCGGCTTAAATCCATGGCCAGTTGCCTATACTGAATGGAACGGTGCTAACTTAAAAGTATGGGAAGCGAAAAAAGTTCCGCTTCAAGCACCAGAAGAACCTGGGAAAGTGATTGAGCTTCAAAAAGAAGGACCAGTCGTTGGAACAGGAAATCAGCAAGGCCTTTTATTAACGAGTGTACAGCCCGCTGGAAAGAAAAAAATGAGCGGTGAAGACTTCTTAAGAGGCGCAAATATCGAAATTGGACAGAAATTAGGGCTAATCAATGAAGAAAAGTAATGTGAGAGAAGTAGCGCTAGACGCTTTAATCAAACTCGAACAAAATCAAGCCTACAGTAACTTGCTTTTGCAGTCAGTGATGAAAGAGAAAGAACTTTCCGATCAAGACAAACCGCTATTAACAGAACTTGTATACGGTACACTGCAAAACAAGCTGGCACTTGATTATATGCTCACACCCTTTGTGAAAAAACCGCAAAAAGTGGCTCCATGGGTGATGCAGCTTTTGCGGATGTCTCTTTATCAGATGGTTTACCTTGAAAAAATTCCAGATCGTGCAGCCATCCATGAAGCAGTGGAACTAACGAAAAAGCGCGGACATAAAGGTATTTCTTCACTAGTCAACGGCGTTCTTCGTTCTGTGCAAAGAGAAGGCGTGCCAGCATTTGATGCGATCAAAGATCCGGTAAAAAGGCTTTCAATAGAGACAAGCCATCCATTGTGGCTCGTACAAGAATGGGTGGAGGCGTACGGTTTTGAAGCAACAGAAAGCATGTGCCGTATTCATTTAGTCCCGCCAAAGCAGACATTGCGTGTCAATCGAATGAAAAAAGACCGCCCTGCACTGCAGCAAGAACTCATGGATGCAGGAATTGAAACAGAGCTCGGCGACTTATCTGAGGATGCACTCAAACTCATGAAAGGATCTATCGTATCTACTCCTTTCTTTCAAGAGGGCTTTGTCACGATTCAAGATGAAAGCTCCATGCTTGTCGCAAGAGCGCTGGATCCTCAGCCGGGAGAAATGGTGCTTGATGCCTGTGCCGCTCCTGGTGGTAAATCAACACATATCGCAGAGCGAATGAACGATGAGGGGAAGATTGTGTCTCTTGATTTACATGAGCACAAAGTAAAACTGATCAATCAGGCAGCAAAACGTCTGAACTTAACGCATATTGAGGCAAAAGCGCTTGATGCAAGGAAAGTATCCGACCATTATGATGATGCTTCGTTTGACCGTATTCTCATTGATGCACCATGTTCAGGTTTTGGCGTCATCAGACGAAAACCAGATATGAAATATACAAAGTCCTCGGAAGACTCAGCAAGACTTGCGACAATTCAGCAATCGATCTTGCATGAAACAGCCCAGCTGCTAAAGCCAGGCGGAACCCTTGTATACAGTACATGTACAATGGATCCAACAGAAAATCAACAAGTGATTCATGCGTTTTTACAAGAACACCAAGACTTCGACCCCGATCTATCTCTTAATGAACGGCTGCCTGAGCAGGTTGCTCCGTTTGTTCAAAACGGAAGTGTACAAATTCTTCCTCATTATTTCGGAACAGATGGTTTCTTTATTTGCAGCATGAGAAAGAAGGGATAAAAAATGACAGAACAAAAACAAAAAGTAAGAAAAGAACTGAAAACAGACATGCCGTCGATCTACTCGTTCGAGCTAAATGAAATCAAAGACTGGTTAAAGGAACAAGGCGAGAAGCCTTTCCGTGCAACACAAATTTTTGAGTGGCTTTATGAAAAACGCGTCACGTCCTTTGATGAAATGTCTAACCTTTCAAAGGAATTAAGAGAAAAATTAAAAGATCAATTCGCCATCACGACTTTAAAAACAGTGATAAAACAAACATCTCAAGATGGAACGATCAAGTTCTTATTTGAATTACACGATGGCTATACCATTGAAACCGTGCTGATGCGCCACGAATATGGCAACTCTGTCTGCGTCACAACACAGGTTGGCTGTCGAATTGGTTGTACATTCTGTGCATCTACACTTGGCGGTTTGAAACGTAACCTTGAGGCGGGAGAAATTGTGGCCCAAGTATTGAAAGTACAACAGGCGCTTGATGAAACAGATGAACGCGTCAGCTCAGTTGTCATCATGGGAATTGGCGAACCGTTTGATAACTTTGATGAAATGCTTGCATTCCTTAAAATCATTAACCATGATAACGGCTTAAATATTGGTGCACGTCATATTACCGTTTCGACGAGCGGGATCATTCCAAAGATTTATCAATTTGCGGATGAGCAAATGCAAATCAACTTTGCTGTCTCCCTGCACGCACCAAATACTGACATTCGAAGCCGCCTCATGCCAATCAATAAGGCATACAAGCTGCCAAAATTAATGGAAGCTATTGAATACTATATTCAAAAAACAGGCAGACGCGTGAGCTTTGAATACGGTCTGTTTGGCGGAGTCAATGATCAAGTCCATCACGCAGAAGAACTTGCTGATTTATTAAAAGGAATCAAATGCCATGTAAACCTCATCCCTGTGAACTATGTACCAGAAAGAGATTACGTGAGAACACCAAGAGAACAAATCTTCCTATTTGAAAAAACGCTGAAAGAACGAGGCGTAAACGTAACGATTAGACGAGAGCAAGGCCATGATATTGATGCTGCTTGCGGTCAGCTAAGAGCGAAGGAGCGTCAGGAAGAGACGAGGTGACGAATGTTGATAAGGGCAGCCTTTCAAACCGATACAGGAAAAGTCCGTCAGCATAATGAAGATGATGCAGGTATTTTTGAAGCAAAAGAAGACACACTTCTAGCTGTTGTAGCAGATGGAATGGGAGGTCATCTTGCTGGTGATGTAGCCAGCAAGATGGCAGTTTCTTCTTTAAAAGAATACTGGCAGGAAACATCTTCAATTCCAAATAAACCAGCCGATCAAGAAAATTGGTTAATCTCAAAAATTAGCGACATTAATGACCAAGTATACGAACATGCGAAAAACAATGAGGAATGCCAAGGAATGGGGACGACCATCGTTTGTGCGCTCGTTCATTTGCAAACGGTCACAATTGCCCATATTGGTGACAGCCGCTGCTATTTGCTAAGAGAAGGTGCGCTGACCCAATTAACAGATGATCACTCACTAGTGAATGAGTTAGTGAAAACAGGAGAGATTTCAAAAGCGGATGCAGAATATCATCCAAGAAAAAATGTGCTGACCAAAGCGTTAGGAACGGATAAACACGTTCAAATTGATGCACGAACTTTTGAAGTGGATCCAGGAGATCAAATTTTGCTTTGCTCAGACGGATTATCGAATAAAGTAGAAGAAGAACATTTGATTCAGATTTTATCGCAAACAACCGCACCAGATGAAAAAGTAACAGAGTTAGTTCAAACAGCGAATGACAACGGCGGTGAAGATAACATTACAGCAGTACTGTTAGAAATCTCCTCCCAAACAGAGGAGGGTGACAGCAAGTGTTGATCGGAAAAAGGATCAGCGGCCGTTATCAAATTCTTCGCGCCATAGGCGGAGGCGGAATGGCCAACGTTTATTTGGCGGAGGATATGATTTTAGATCGCGAAGTGGCGATTAAAATTTTACGGTTTGACTTTGCAAGCGATGATGATTTTATTAGACGGTTCCGGAGAGAAGCGCAATCAGCAGCCAGCTTAGATCATCCGAATATTGTCAGTATCTACGATGTAGGAGAAGAAGATGACATTTATTATATTGTCATGGAATATGTCGAAGGGATGACGCTGAAAGAATACATACACGCCAATGGACCGCTTCATCCAAAAGAAGCCGTTCGCATTATGGAGCAAGTCGTTGCGGCGATGGAAGAAGCCCATGCGAAACAGCTCGTCCATCGAGACATTAAGCCTCACAATATATTAATAGACAACTTGGGGAATATCAAAGTCACTGATTTTGGCATCGCCATGGCGCTTAGCTCAGCGACCATTACCCATACGAATTCTGTTCTTGGCTCCGTGCATTATTTGTCCCCAGAGCAAGCGCGCGGTGGTCTTGCAACGAAAAAGTCAGACATTTATTCACTTGGTATTGTTCTTTATGAGCTGATTTCAGGACGCATGCCATTTGAAGGAGAATCCGCTGTCAGTGTCGCACTGAAGCATTTGCAATCAGAGCCGCCATCTGTGAGAAGGTGGAATCCTTCTGTACCACAAAGCGTGGAGAACATCATTTTAAAAGCGATGGCCAAAGATCCATTCTATCGATACGAAGATGCATCTGAAATGCAAAAAGACTTAAAAACGGTTTTTGACCCTGCAAGACTAAAAGAAAAGCGCTTTGTCATTGAAGAAGATCATGAAGCAACAAAAGCCATTCCTATTATAAAAGATCATCAAGTCGATCAAGACAATGAAAAAACAGCCGTCCACCCGGTTCAAAAACCAAAGAAAAAAGAGAAACAAAAGCCGAAGAAAAAACGGAAAAAATGGCCGTGGATTGTAGCGTCGATCTTATTTGTTTTGACGGCTGCGACCATTTTAGCGATCACGGTCTTCCCAGGATTACTCTTTCCAAAAGACGTAGAGGTAACCGATGTTTCTGGCATGACGGTTGAAAAAGCGGAAGACACCTTGAAGAAAGCCGGATTTACCGTCGCTTCTGAACCCATTGATATTGCCGACGAGAAGATTGAAAAAGGGCTGGTTGTCAAAACAGACCCGAAAATTGGAACAAAGGTAAAAGAAGGGACAGAAATTCAGCTTTATCAAAGTACAGGTAAAGAAAAAACCGAATTACCTGATGTAACAGGTGAAAAGGTCGAGAAAGCAAAAGAACTATTAGAGAAAAAAGGGTTTAAACAGGTTGTTGTAGAGGAAGTGAATGATAATGACACAGAATCAGGCATTGTCATGGAACAGAAACCTTCCGCGAATACAGAACTTGTCGCAGCAGATGAAGAAGTCACATTGACCGTCAGTATAGGCCCTGCCGATATTACCTTACGGGATTTAACGACGTATAGTAAACAGGCCGCATCAAATTATTTAGAGGATAATGGACTAAAGCTAGATGAAAAAGAAGCATATTCTGACGATGTGCCAAAAGGTGAGGTCATGAAGCAGGAACCGGGAGCGGGGACAGCTGTTAAACCTGGTGATACGGTTAAAATTACGTTCTCCCTTGGACCAAAAGAGAAACCAGCCAAAACAGTGACTGAAAAGATTGCGATCCCATATGAACCAGAAACAGAAGGACAAGAAATGAATGTTCAAATATCCATTGACGATGCAGAACATAGCATTTCTGATTTATATGAAACCTTTAAAATCACTGCGCCCACTGAGCGAACGATTAAATTTAAGATAGAACCTGGTCAAAAAGGATACTATCAGGTGACTGTGGATGATAAAGTAGTAAGCTCCAAAACGATTGAATACCCTGATGATGAATAAAGGAGGGACTTTATGCCTGAGGGCAAAATTATTAAAGCATTAAGCGGATTTTATTATGTGCTGGATGAGTCTTTAGAAAGTGGCAAAGTAATTCAGTGTAGAGCAAGAGGGATTTTTCGTAAAAACAAAATAACCCCTCTTGTTGGAGATTATGTCGTCTATCAAGCAGATAACGATAAGGAAGGCTATTTGCTGGAAGTAAAAGAGCGGACCAATGAGCTGATTCGGCCGCCTATTAGCAACGTTGATCAAGCGGTGCTCGTTTTCTCAGCAGCAGAGCCGACCTTTAGTACATCGCTGTTAGACAGATTCCTAGTGCTTGTTGAAGAGAGCCAGATTGAACCGATTATCTGCATCACAAAAATGGACTTGCTGAAAACAGAGCAAGAGCGAGAAACGATTCAAGCCTATGCAGAAGACTATCGCCAAATTGGATACGACGTTCATTTAACATCGACAATCGAAGGGGATGGAATTGAAAAGCTGACCCCGTATTTCCATCACAAGATTACTGTTTTTGCAGGTCAATCGGGTGTAGGGAAGTCTTCCCTCTTAAATGCGATGAGTCCTGATTTAGCACTGAAAACAAATGATATTTCCTCCCATCTTGGCAGGGGGAAACATACAACAAGACATGTGGAACTCATTCGAACGGCTGAAGGGCTCATTGCCGATACACCAGGATTTAGCTCGCTTGAATTTACAGGTATCGAAGCGGAAGATTTAGGGCTCTATTTCTTAGAAATCAGAGAGAAGAGTGCAGAATGTAAATTCAGGGGCTGTTTGCACGTAAAAGAGCCTGGATGTGCAGTAAAAGAGGCAGTAGAACACGATCGCATCAGAGAGTATCGCTATCAGCATTATTTAGAGTTTTTAACTGAAATTAAAGACAGAAAGCCGAGGTACTAAATCATGGTTTATATTGCCCCATCCATTTTATCAGCCGATTTTGCCAATCTTGCGAAAGATATCCGTGATGTGGAACAAGGTGGAGCGGATTATATTCATATTGATGTGATGGACGGTCATTTTGTACCGAATATGACATTTGGACCAAATGTAGTGGAGGCGATCAGGCCGCATACAAAGCTGCCGCTCGATGTTCACTTAATGATTGAGCAGCCAGACCAGTATATCCCTGCATTTGCAAAAGCGGGCGCTGATATTATTTCTGTTCATGTCGAGGCGTGTCCACACTTACATCGCACGATTCAGCATATAAAAGAACAAGGTGTCAAAGCAGGGGTTGTTTTAAACCCGCACACACCCGTTTCTCAAATCGCGCATGTATTAGAGGATGTTGACCTCGTCTTATTCATGACGGTGAACCCTGGTTTTGGCGGACAGGCGTTTATTCCTGCTGTTCTCTCAAAGGTAAAAGAAGTAAAGACACTTAGTGAACAAAAAGGCTTAACTGATTTACTCATTGAAATAGATGGCGGTGTCAATGTAGAGACAGCAAAGAGCTGCAAAGAAGCAGGCGCTAATCTACTTGTTGCCGGCTCAGCGGTATATGGGAAAGAAGACCGCACGGCGGCCATTCAGGCCATTCGAGAAGCATAACAAAAAGAACCAAAGTCATTGTGATCTTTGGTTCTTTTTCAATGGAGAGGAGCGTAATCATGCACATACATATCGTGGCCGGCGGTCCTTTTGTGTACATCCCGCCGCTTGATCATGAAGCATCTGAGGAGGACATTCTCTGGATCGGCGTAGACCGGGGAACCCTTTTCTTACTAGAGCATGGCATTGTACCTGACAGAGCATTTGGTGATTTTGATAGTGTGACAGAAGAGGAGCTTCATGAACTGAAAAAGAAATTGCCTGCACTCAATCTATTTCAGGCAGAGAAAGATGAAACGGATTTAGAACTTGCGCTGAACTGGTCTTTGCGTCAGAATCCAGCCCATATTCAAATTTACGGCATCACAGGCGGAAGAGCAGATCATTTTCTTGGGAATATCCATCTCCTTTATAAAGGCATTCAGCACAAACAGAGCATGAACCTTGTAGATAAACAAAATATTATTCAAATGTTTGGACCTGGTACATACGAAATCAAACAAGACCCGGATAAAAAATATGTGTCGTTTTTGCCCTTCGGTACATCGGTTGAAAAGCTGACATTAAAAGGTTTCAAATATCCTCTGAAAAATTGTCATATTGAGCCTGGTTCCACACTATGTATTAGTAACGAACTCATCCACTCAAATGGTACTTTTTCTTTTCATGAAGGCATATTAATAATGGTAAGAAGCAAAGATTGACCAACCTATCAATGTGGATGGCTGATTAAGCTCAATTGTGCTGCAAGCGGTACTTTTAGGAGGGGGACAAAATGAAATTTTATACAATCAAACTGCCTAGATTTCTTGGCGGCATTGTCCGTGCGATGCTTGGTTCATTTAAGAAAGATTAATGAGTAATCTCCTTTATTTCCACATAAAAACGCCTGCTACAGTTAAATGTAGCAGGCGTTTACTCTTGCTTATACACGCTCAACTTTACCAGATTTCAAAGCTCGAGCTGATACATATACTCTTTTAGGCTTACCGTCCACTAGAATACGAACTTTTTGAAGGTTCGCGCCCCATGTACGTTTTGTAGAGTTCATTGCGTGAGAACGGTTGTTCCCAGCTTTTGTTTTTCTGCCTGTAATAACGCATTTACGTGCCATTTGTTTCCCTCCTAACTGCGAAAACATCATCATATTCTTCATATACGTACTTAGAGATGCCTCAAGATACTTTAATAATTTACCACAGCTTCAAGGGGTTTGCAAGGATTGTTTGCTCCTCTTTCAAGAAAAATACCTTGACATCTTGATAAAAAATCAAGGCTATAGTATAAGTAGGATTGGGTCGGATTGAATGATTTCTTTTAAAAAGAAGGGTCTTATAGTAAAATAGTGATAACTCAGGGCAATTTCTCAAAAAGGGGGAACCAATGTGTCCATTGAACTTAGAACGAAATACGGACAAATTGATATATCAAATGAAGTCATTGCAATGGTGGCAGGAGGCGCTGCGATCGATTGCTATGGTATTGTTGGCATGGCGTCCAAAAATCAAATAAAGGACGGCTTGACGGATATTCTCCGCAAAGAGAACTTCAGCCGGGGTGTTCTTGTGCGTCAAAAAGAAGATCGCATTCATATTGATATGTACATCATCGTCAGCTACGGTACAAAAATATCAGAAGTCGCACATAATGTTCAAACGAAAGTCAAATATACGATTCATCACACGATTGGACTTTCAGTTGACTCAGTCAACATTTATGTACAAGGAGTAAAAGTTACGAACCCGTAGTAAGGAGGAAATATATTGTCTATTAGAAATCTGGGTGGCCGCTCATTTGCAAAAATGATTCTTGCAGGTGCTCACCATCTTTCTCAAAACGCACAAATTGTTGATGCGTTAAATGTTTTTCCAGTGCCAGACGGAGACACGGGGACAAATATGAATTTGTCAATGACTTCAGGGGCAAAAGCAGTTGAAGAAACAAATACCGATCACATTGGTAAGGTCGGGGTGGCTCTGTCGAAAGGGCTGTTAATGGGGGCAAGAGGAAACTCAGGTGTGATCCTGTCTCAGCTCTTCAGAGGTTTCAGCAAAAATATAGAACAAAAAGAAACAATTGACGCAAAAGAATTTGCGCTTGCCTTGCAGGCCGGCGTTGATACAGCATATAAAGCCGTCATGAAACCGATTGAAGGAACCATCTTAACGGTTGCAAAAGACGCTGCAAAGAAAGCGGTTGCTGTTTCAGCAACAGAAGACCAAATCGATCGTGTGCTTGAATTAACGATTGAGGAAGCAAGAGCATCACTTGACCGCACGCCAGATCTCCTTCCTGTTTTAAAAGAAGTCGGCGTTGTAGATAGCGGCGGTAAAGGGCTTCTTTGTGTATATGAAGGTTTCCTTGCTTCATTAAGAGGAGAAGAGCTTCCTCCTAAAACGGCCTCTTTGCCAACATTAAAAGAATTAGTGAGTGCAGAGCATCATAAAAGTGCACAAAGCCATATGAACACAGAAGATATTGAATTTGGCTATTGTACAGAATTTATGGTGAAATTCGAAGAAGACAAACAGTCCTTTGACGAAAATGCCTTCAGAGAAGAATTAAGCGAATTCGGAGATTCACTTCTTGTGGTATCTGATGATACGCTTGCAAAAGTTCATATTCATGCAGAGCAGCCAGGAGATGTCTTATCATATGCACAGCGCTATGGCAGCTTAATTAATATGAAAATTGAAAACATGAGAGAGCAGCATAGCTCGATCGTCAATGAAGAAAAAGATCACTCGCCTGCTACACCAAAAGCAACAGCTGCTGAAAAACAGCGTTTTGGAGTAGTGAGTGTCGCAATGGGAGAAGGGATTGCTGACTTGTTTAAAAGTATCGGAGCATCCGTCGTCATTGAAGGCGGACAGACGATGAATCCGAGCACAGAAGACATTGTCAAAGCAATTGATAGCATTCATGCCGAAACCGTCTTTATCTTACCTAATAATTCTAATATTGTCATGGCAGCTAAACAGGCGGCAACTGTCTCAAGTCGTGAGGTCGTTGTTATTCCGACAAAGACCGTTCCTCAAGGAATGTCGGCACTTCTTTCTCTCAATGAAGCAGCTTCAAATGAAGACAATGAAGCAGCGATGTTAGAAGCGATTGATCATGTGAAAAGCGGCCAAATTACCTTTGCAGTGAGAGATACCCAAATTGATGGGATCGACATTGCCAAAGGCGACTATATGGGCCTATACAATGGAAAAATCACCTTAACAGCTAAAAATCAATTAGATGCAGCAAAAGAGCTTTTGACCCAAATGGTGACAGAAGATGATGAGATTGTCACAATCATCAAAGGGGAAGATGCATCATCTGATGAGATGGAAGCTTTAGAAGCATATATTGAAGACACATTTGAAGATGTAGAAGTTGAAGTCCACGATGGAAAACAGCCGCTTTATTCATATATTTTGGCTGTTGAATAAAGAAAGAAGGGCACATGAAGCCCTTCTTCTTCTTTTGCATTTTTTTACTATGTGTTCATTCGTGAAATGAGTTGCGGGAATCGAATGAATCCATTAGTCTAAAGGGAGTAACAAACCAATCTGTGATTGGTGATGAGAGGGGAAGACCTATGAAATTTAGAAGTGTGTTTGATATTATTGGACCCGTCATGATTGGTCCATCAAGTTCGCACACGGCGGGTGCGGCTCGTATTGGAAGAGTGGCTCGCAGCTTGTTCGGAAGGGAACCGAAACGAATTGTTGTGTCGTTTTATGGCTCTTTTAAAGATACGTATAAAGGACACGGGACAGATGTAGCCATTATCGGCGGTGTTCTTGATTTTGATACATTTGATGAACGAATTAAAACAGCGATTGATATTGCAAAAAGCAAAGAAATCGACATTGAGTTTAAAGAAGAAGATGCGGTGCCAGCGCATCCAAATACAGCAAAAGTAGAAATTTCAGATGCGAATGGAAGCCTTGAATTAATCGGGATTTCCATTGGCGGAGGTAAAATTGAAATCACAGAATTAAATGGCTTTGAACTGAGACTCTCAGGGAATCATCCGGCCATTCTTGTGGTTCATAACGACCGCTACGGGACGATTGCAGCAGTTGCCAATGTGTTAGCGAAATTCGCCATCAACATTGGTCATATGGAAGTGGCACGTAAAGAGGTCGGGCAAGAAGCACTCATGACGATTGAAGTGGATCAGAATATTGATCCAGCGGTTTTAACAGAGCTTGAGACGCTGCCAAACATTATTCAAGTCACACAAATTGCAGAGTAACAACAAGGAGGTTATGTATGATGTTTAAAAACGTCAAAGAACTCGTGCAGCTAACAGAAGAACGGAATACCTCCATTTCAGAAATTATGATTACTCAAGAAATGGAAGTGACAGGGAAGTCACGTGAAGACATTTTCTCGCAGATGTACCGCAACCTAGAAGTGATGGAACAGGCCGTTGAAAACGGACTGAAAGGTGTGAAATCATTATCTGGTTTAACAGGCGGGGATGCTGTGAAACTTCAAGCATATATCGCATCAGGCAAAACATTGTCTGGTCATACCATTTTAGATGCCGTGAGTAAGGCAGTGGCAACAAATGAAGTGAATGCAGCAATGGGAACGATCTGTGCAACGCCTACTGCTGGCTCAGCAGGTGTTGTGCCAGGAACGCTCTTTGCGGTGAAAGAAACATTAAAGCCAACAAAGGAACAAATGGTCAGGTTCCTATTTACATCTGGTGCATTTGGTTTTGTTGTCGCCAATAACGCAAGTATCTCTGGTGCAGCAGGCGGCTGTCAGGCAGAAGTAGGATCTGCATCAGGTATGGCAGCAGCAGCCATTGTAGAAATGGCAGGCGGTACGCCGCAGCAATCCGCTGAAGCCATGGCCATCACCTTAAAAAATATGCTGGGTCTTGTTTGCGATCCAGTCGCAGGACTTGTGGAAGTGCCATGTGTGAAACGAAACGCAATGGGCGCTTCTAATGCGATGATTGCAGCAGATATGGCACTTGCCGGCATTACAAGCCGTATCCCTTGTGATGAAGTCATTGATGCGATGTACAAAATTGGTCAAACGATGCCAACCGCTCTTCGTGAGACTGCACAAGGCGGACTTGCTGCAACACCGACAGCAAGGGAGCTTGAAAAGAAGATTTTCGGAGGTGTGACCTCATCTCGTGATACAGAAATTGCAAGATAAGATCTCTGCCCTCAAAGGGATTGGAGAAGAAACAGAAAAAACACTAAATGAACTTGGAATCTACACAGTAGCCGATTTACTCGGCTACTTTCCTTATCGATATGACGACTATGAGCTTCGCAATTTAGAAGAAGTCAGACATGACGAACGTGTCACAGTTGAAGGAAAAGTGCACAGTGAGCCCGTTCTCACCTATTATGGAAAAAAACGAAGCAGGCTGACATTCAGGCTGCTTGTCGGTCGTTTTTTGATTACAGCCATATGCTTCAATCGCCCTTATTTAAAACGAAGTCTTGTTTTAGGCGATACGGTATCCGTCACAGGGAAGTGGGATAAAAACCGGCAATCCATTATGGTGCAGGAATTTAAAAAAGGAACACACGAACAAGATGGCAGTATAGAACCTGTTTATTCAGTCAAAGAAAATGTAACCGTGAAGATGATGAGACGATTTGTAAAACAAGCGTTGTCACTCTATGTAGACCATGCTGAAGATCCACTGCCAAAGCAGCTTGTAGCTGCTTATAAACTCATGTCTTATCAAGAAGCACTAAAAACCATTCATCTCCCTGAAACGAGAGACTCGCTCAAGCATGCAAGACGACGCTTCGTGTACGAGGAATTTCTCATCTTTCAACTGAAGATGCAAGCGATCAGAAAAAAAGAACGAGAAAAAACATCAGGCATCCAGCATCCGTTCGCAAAAGAGGCGGTCTTTGAGTTTGTTCATAGCCTGCCGTTCCCACTGACAAAAGCACAATCAAGAGTGCTGGATGAAATTATGGCAGATATGGCATCCCCGTACCGAATGAACCGGCTTCTTCAAGGAGATGTTGGATCGGGGAAAACAGCTGTAGCGGCAATTGCCCTTTATGCCGCTCATTTATCCGGCTTTCAAGGTGCGCTGATGGTGCCAACTGAAATTTTGGCTGAACAACATGCTGATTCACTGTATCAGCTAGTTGAAAAATGGGGGCTAAATATTGCTCTTTTGACGAGTTCAGTGAAAGGAAAGCGCCGCAGAGAACTGCTTGAACGTCTGAAAGAGGGAGATATTGATATTTTAGTCGGCACGCATGCCCTTATCCAGGACGAAGTGGAATTTCAGCAGCTTGGTCTTGTTATTACAGATGAACAGCACAGGTTCGGCGTGGAACAGCGGAAAAAACTGCGAAGCAAAGGGCAGGACCCAGATGTTTTGTTTATGACCGCAACGCCGATTCCAAGAACGCTTGCCATCACAGTATTTGGAGAAATGGACGTCTCAGTCATTGATGAGCTGCCAGCCGGCCGAAAGCAGATTGAAACGTATTGGGTGAAGCATGACATGCTTGAAAGGATTCTTGCTTTTGTTGATAAAGAGCTGAGAAAAGGCAGACAAGCGTATATTATTTGTCCACTTATAGAAGAATCAGACAAACTGGATGTCCAAAATGCGATAGATGTTCACAGCATGCTGACAGAGGCGTATCGCGGAAAATGGTCGATCGGCTTAATGCATGGGAAACTCGCAAGTGATGAAAAAGATCAAGTGATGAGAGATTTCACTTCCAATGAAGTACAAATCCTTGTGTCAACGACAGTTGTTGAAGTTGGCGTCAACGTGCCAAATGCGACCATCATGGTCATTTATGATGCGGACCGCTTTGGACTGTCACAGCTTCATCAGTTAAGAGGCCGGGTCGGACGCGGAGAGCATCAATCTTTTTGTATTTTAATGGCGGACCCTAAATCAGAGACCGGTAAAGAGCGCATGCGGATCATGTCTGAAACAACGGATGGCTTTGAACTGTCTGAAAAGGACTTAGAATTAAGAGGCCCTGGCGACTTCTTTGGCAAGAAACAAAGCGGAATGCCTGAATTTAAAGTGGCAGATATGGTTCATGACTATAGAGCGCTTGAAACCGCTAGAAAAGATGCGGCAGAGCTCGTGCAGTCTGAAGCCTTTTGGACAGACCCTGAATACAAAGAACTTAGGCAAACACTCGTAGACAGCGGTGTGCTTGGCGGAGATAAATTGAGCTGATCAAGTGCTGGAGGAATTTTCTTGTCTTTTTGAAACAAGGATTGATTTATCATCTATGAGATTATATACTACTATTAGTACCTAGTCATAAATGTACGGATGGTGTCTGCATATGAAACTAAATAAAAAAGAACGACAAAAGCTTCTCCAGCAAACGATCAGCTCGACTCCGTTCATTACTGATGAAGAATTGGCAAGTAAGTTCGGTGTAAGCATTCAAACGGTTCGTCTTGACCGTTTGGAGCTGTCAATCCCTGAATTACGCGAACGAATTAAGCACGTGGCCGAAAAGACATTAGAGGATGAAGTGAAGTCTCTTCCGCTGGATGAAGTCATTGGAGAAATGATTGATGTAGAGCTTGATGATCAAGCGATTTCCATTTTTGAAGTAAGAAAAGAGCATGTATTCAGTCGTAACCAAATTGCCAGGGGACATCATCTTTTTGCCCAGGCAAATTCGCTGGCAGTAGCCGTCATCGACGATGAACTGGCTTTGACAGCAAAAGCAAATATTAAGTTTACAAGGCAGGTCAAACAAGGCGAAAGAGTCGTCTCAAAAGCCAAAGTTGCCTCACATGATAAAGAAAAAGGCAGAACCGTAGTTGAAGTAAACAGCTATGTAGGTGAGGAAGTTGTCTTCTCAGGCGATTTCGTCATGTATCGCTCAAAACAAAAGTAAAAGGTGGCACATAACATGAGAATTGCAGTCGATGCAATGGGGGGAGATCATGCCCCTAAAGCCATTATTGACGGTGTGCAAAAAAGCTTAGAAGCATTTTCAGATATCGAGATTACACTAGTCGGCGATGAAAGCAAGATCAAATCATACATAACAAATCATGAACGCATCACGATCTTAGATGCAAAAGAAGTCATTGAACCAACGGATGAGCCAGTGCGTGCAGTGAGACGTAAAAAGGATTCTTCTATGGTGAAAATGGCGCAGGAAGTTTCAGAAGGAAGAGCAGATGCCTGTATTTCAGCTGGAAATACTGGGGCACTCATGACAGCAGGCCTGTTTATCGTAGGCAGAATTGATGGCATTGACAGACCAGCACTTGCTCCGACGTTGCCAACACTTGATGGCAGCGGGTTCTTATTATTGGATGTCGGCGCAAACGTTGATGCAAAGCCAGAGCATCTTGTGCAATATGCCATGATGGGATCTATTTACGCAGAGCATGTCTTCCCGAAGAGCAATCCACGCGTTGGACTTTTAAATGTCGGGACAGAAGATAAAAAAGGCAACGATTTAACGAAAAAAACCTTTGAATTATTAAAAGCATCAGATTTGAATTTCATAGGAAATGTAGAATCGCGTGACTTATTAGAAGGTGTAGCTGATGTCGTTGTCACAGATGGTTTCACGGGGAATATCGCCCTTAAAACGATCGAAGGCACAGCTCTTTCTGTTTTTAAAATGCTGAAAGAAACCTTAACATCCAGCTTCACAGCTAAAATAGCAGCAGGTATGATGAAGCCAAAATTAATGCAGATGAAATCTAAAATGGATTACTCCGAATATGGTGGTGCCGCATTATTTGGTTTAAAAGCACCCGTTATTAAAGCGCATGGTTCCTCTGATGAAAATGCGATTTTTCATGCCATTCGTCAGGCGCGCGACATCGTTAAAAAAGACGTTTCAGCTATCATTCATCAAGAAGTTCAAAAAGAAGACACGAATGAGTCGTAATGGAGGTAGAGCAGCATGAGTAAAATTGCTTTTTTATTCCCAGGCCAAGGCTCTCAAAAAATTGGCATGGGAAAAGATTTATTTGACCAAGAAGCAGCATCTAAAGCTGTGTTTGAAGAAGCAGATCAGACCCTTGATTTTGATTTATCTTCAATGATTTTTGAAGGAGATGCAAAAGAACTGACGCTGACATATAATGCACAGCCAGCTCTTTTAACGACAAGCATCGCGATCTTAAAGAAATTTGAAGAGAGCGGAATCAAAGCAGATTATGCAGCAGGGCACAGTCTGGGTGAATATACAGCCCTTGTTGCAGCGGGAGCTCTTTCGTTTAAAGATGCCGTTTTCGCAGTGAGAAAGCGTGGCGAATTAATGAATGAAGCCGTTCCAGCAGGAGAAGGCGCAATGGCGGCGATTCTTGGCTTAGACCAAGCGGCGCTTGTAGAAGTGACAAGAGAAGTGACAGAAAGCGGTCATCTTGTAGAACTTGCGAACTTAAACTGTCCGGGCCAAATCGTCATCTCTGGTACAGCAAAAGGTGTGGAACTTGCATCAGAGAAAGCGAAAGAAAAGGGCGCAAAACGTGCAATTCCACTTGAAGTGAGTGGACCTTTCCATTCTGCATTAATGAAACCAGCAGCTGAAAAATTCACAGATGTATTATCTAAATTAGACATTTCTGATGCCGCGACGCCAGTGATTTCAAACGTAACAGCAGACATCGTGACATCACGTAATGAAATTGAAACGAAGCTGATTGAACAATTGTATTCTCCTGTTCGATTTGAAGAAAGTGTAGAACGCCTGATTGACTTAGGCGTGACAACATTTATTGAAATTGGTCCTGGTAAAGTGCTCTCAGGTCTTGTGAAAAAAGTCAATCGCCGCCTGACGACCATTTCCGTATCAGATCAAGAAACAATTGAAGCAGCAATTCAAACACTCAAGGGGGATTCTTGATGCTTACAAATAAAACAGCCGTTGTCACAGGTGCATCACGCGGTATTGGCCGTTCGATTGCGATCGATTTGGCGAAAAAAGGTGCCAATGTTGTGGTGAACTATTCAGGCAACGAAGCAAAAGCAAATGAAGTCGTCGATGAGATCAAAGCACTTGGCCAGCAGGCTTTTGCTGTCAAAGCGGATGTGTCAAATGCAGAAGATGTACAGGCATTAATGAAACAAACCGTTGATACATTTGGTTCAATCGACATTCTTGTGAATAATGCTGGAATTACAAAGGACAACCTGCTCATGAGAATGAAAGAAAATGAATGGGATGATGTCATTAACATAAACTTAAAAGGTGTCTTCAACTGTACAAAAGCTGTGACACGTCAAATGATGAAACAGCGCAGCGGAAGAATCATCAATGTAGCATCTGTTGTCGGCGTTTGTGGAAACCCTGGACAAGCAAACTATGTTGCAGCAAAAGCTGGTGTGATCGGTTTAACGAAAACAACAGCGAAAGAGCTGGCAAGCCGTCATATTACAGTCAATGCCGTAGCACCAGGCTTTATTTCTACTGATATGACTGACAAGCTTGATGAGAATGTTCAAACAGAAATGCTTAAGCAAATCCCGCTCGCACGCTTTGGTGCGCCTGAAGATATAAGCAACGTTGTTGTCTTTTTAGCTTCAGAAGGAGCAGGTTATATTACAGGCCAAACCATCCAAGTGGATGGCGGAATGGTTATGTCCTAAGAAATATCAAAATTTCGTTACGTTTTCTCTAGTTTTTTAAAAACGAATCAACTATAATACTTTGAGGGGAGGTGAAAGGCAATGGCAGACGTATTAGAGCGTGTATCAAAAATTATTGTAGACCGCCTTGGCGTTGATGAGGCTGACGTGAAAATGGAGGCTTCATTTAAAGAAGATTTAGGCGCTGATTCCCTTGATGTAGTTGAGCTAGTTATGGAACTTGAAGATGAGTTCGATATGGAAATTTCTGACGAAGATGCTGAAAAAATTGCAACAGTCGGTGACGCTGTGAACTACATAAATAGCCAGCAATAAGCGTAACAAAGTCCCGTCTATTTTCATGGCGGGACTTTGAAAATTTATGTTAGTTTCAACATATTCAGCTGATCAATTGTCAGCCTTTTTCAGATGCTAAGGAGCACGGTTTCCTTGCATGTAGAAAGAGAGACTCCATATAATCAGTATCCTTAAAGGCGATGACGCCTACCTGGAGGTTGCTATGCCAAAACAATATAAAGACAAACAGAAACAGAGCAAAAAACTAGAGCAATTCAGAGAATTTCAGCAGCGCATTTCTGTACACTTTAAAAATGAGAAACTACTCTATCAAGCCTTTACACATTCCTCTTATGTGAATGAGCATCGGAAAAAACCTTATGAGGATAATGAAAGACTTGAATTTTTAGGGGACGCTGTTTTAGAATTGACGATCTCACAGTTCTTATTTGCAAAGTACCCAGCCATGAGCGAGGGAGATTTAACAAAACTGAGAGCGGCGATCGTATGTGAGCCATCACTTGTGTCATTAGCGCATGAGCTGTCCTTCGGAGACCTTGTTCTTTTAGGAAAAGGGGAAGAAATGACAGGCGGTAGAAAGCGTCCGGCACTCTTAGCAGACGTATTTGAGGCGTTTATCGGAGCGCTTTATTTAGATCAAGGACTTGAGCCTGTTGAGCGATTCCTAGAAGCCTATGTGTACCCGAAAATTAATGACGGGGCATTCTCACATGTCATGGACTTTAAAAGCCAGCTTCAAGAATTTGTTCAGCGAGATGGAAAAGGTGTACTTGAATACCGAATCCTGCATGAAAAAGGCCCAGCACATAACCGGGAATTTGAAGCAAATGTATCCCTTAGGGGAGAAGTGCTCGGAATTGGAAATGGTCGTTCAAAAAAAGAAGCGGAACAGCATGCTGCACAGGAAGCACTTGCTAAATTACAGAAACATCATATGAACCAATAAAATCCCCCTCGTGATTCAGGGGGATTTCACTCTGTTTTCCATCATCTTTTTTCAGTTCATATGGTAAGATAATAGTACTTTAAATACATAAGGAGGATCACTCTCATGTTCCTCAAACGTTTAGACGTGATAGGATTCAAATCTTTCGCACAGCGTGTGACTGTAGACTTTGTCAAAGGGGTTACAGCTGTTGTTGGACCAAACGGAAGCGGCAAAAGTAATATTACTGATGCGATCCGCTGGGTACTTGGAGAGCAATCAGCAAAAAGCCTCCGCGGAGGAAAAATGGAAGACATCATTTTTGCAGGAAGTGACTCAAGAAAACGAGTCAACTTAGCAGAAGTGACATTAACGCTCGATAACGAAGATCACTTTTTGCCGATCGATTTTCACGAAGTCAGTGTGACAAGAAGAGTCTATCGTTCTGGAGAAAGTGAATTTCTCATTAACAATCAATCTGTCCGCTTAAAGGATATTATTGATCTTTTCATGGATTCAGGTCTTGGAAAAGAAGCTTTTTCGATCATCAGCCAAGGTAAGGTAGAAGAGATTCTATCGAGTAAAGCTGAAGAAAGACGTAGCATCTTTGAAGAAGCAGCTGGTGTCCTGAAATATAAAACAAGAAAGAAAAAAGCCGAGAATAAACTGTTTGAAACGCAGGACAACTTAAACCGGGTAGAAGATATTCTGCATGAACTAGAAGATCAAGTAGAACCACTAAGAATGCAGGCATCTATTGCAAAAGACTATCTGCAAAAGAAAGAAGAACTTGAAAATGTAGAAATTGCTCTCACCGTCCATGATATTGAAGCACTGCACAAAAAATGGACAACACTTGGTGAAGCTGTCGAGCGGTTCAAACAAGATGAAATGAAGCAGTCCACAGACATTCAAGCGAAGGAAGCCAAAATCGAAGAATCGAGAGACCGTATTCAGGCGCTTGACGATTCGATTCATGACCTCCAAGAAGTCCTCCTTTTCACAAGTGAAGAACTAGAAAAGCTTGAAGGGAAAAAAGAAGTTCTAAAAGAACGGAAAAAAAATGCGGCCGCTAACCAAGGGCAGCTAGAAGACACGCTCGTGCGTTTAACCGAAAAACAGGCGTTGTTAACGGAAAAGATTGAACAGCAGAAAGTCACACGTGACAGCCTGCAAACAGAAGTGCAGCAGCTAAAAGATGAAGTGAAAACAAAACAACATCAGCTGTCTCTTCATAGTGAAGATGTGGAAGGGCAAATTGAACAGCTAAAAAGCGATTATTTTGACCTGTTAAACGAGCAAGCTTCTATCCGAAACGAACGCACATTACTAGAAGAACAGCAGCGCCAAGCAGCCTTGCAGCTAGAGCGGTTAACGCAAAATAATCAGAAACATATCGAAGAACGGGTGTCTGTGAAGGAAAAGAAAACAGAAGCCGAGAAGCAACTTTCAGAACGAGAAGAAGACATTTTGGCTCAGGTGAAACGCTTTAGAGAAGCGGAACAAAAGCTAGAGCAGATGAAACGTCAATACGAGAAAAAAGAAACGGCTCTTTACCAAGCCTATCAATATGTACAGCAGGCAAAATCTAAAAAAGAAATGCTTGAATCCATGCAGGAAGACTTCTCAGGATTTTTCCAAGGAGTGAAAGAGGTTTTAAAGGCAAAGGACCGGTTAGGCGGTATTCACGGGGCGATTGCAGAGCTGATTCAAACAGAGCAGCAACATGAAACAGCGATTGAAATTGCACTTGGCGCAGCCACGCAGCATGTCGTTACTGAAAATGAAGCGGCTGCCAGACAGGCCATTGGATACTTAAAGCAGCATTCCTTTGGGCGTGCGACCTTCCTGCCGATGAACGTCATCAAAGAACGAACCATTCAGTTTAGAGATATTCAAACAGCTGAGCAGCATGACTCATTTATCGGCGTAGCGAGTCAGCTCGTTTCCTTTGACGAAAAGTATGAAAAAGTCATACAGAATTTGCTTGGAACGGTCCTGATTGTTCAAGACTTAAAAGGTGCCAATGAGCTGGCGAAAATGCTTGGACATCGTTATCGCATCGTGACCCTTGATGGGGACGTGGTGAACCCAGGCGGTTCAATGACTGGGGGCGGCGTAAAGAAAAAGAACAATTCCCTCCTCTCCAGAACCCGAGAGATTGAAACATTAACAAAGCAGCTCGTTGAAATGGAAGAAAAAACAACGATCCTTGAAAAAGAAACAAAAGAAACGAAGCAATCGATTGCCGCAAGCGAAGTCCAATTAAATGAACTGCGTCAGCGCGGCGAAATGCTTCGAGAAAAGCAGCAAGAGTTAAAAGGGACATTATATGAACTGCAAGTAGCGGAAAAAAATATTAACGCTCATCTAGAGCTCTATGATCAAGAAAAAGAAGAGTTGCAGCAGCGCTCTAGCGAACTTGCGAGCAAGGACAAAGAGCAGGCAGCCCTTGAAACATCTATAGGTGAGAAACTGACCTCTCTTGACGAAGAGATCAACACGTTAACAAAACGGAAGCAGACCCAAAGCTCAACGAAAGAAACCATTTCTTCCGAATTAACAGAGCTGAAAATCTCGCTTGCCAAAAAAGAGCAGTCTTTAGCGAATGAACAAGAAAAACTATCGAGCTTAACGGCTGAATTAGAAGAGGCTGAAAAGACGCTGACGGAAACAAAAGAAGATTTGTCCCTCTTAACAAGTGAAATGTCATCCAGCTCAAGCGGCGCCGAACAACTGGAAGAAGCGGCAAAAGAGAAACTGGAACATAAAAACAAAACGACAGCGCTTATCTCAGAGCGACGCAAACAGCGCCTGGCTCTTTCTGAAACATTAGAATTCGCAGAACGTGAACTAAAAGAGCAAAAACGCCTGTATAAACAGCTCACGACAAGCTTAAAAGATGAAGAAATCAAGCTTGGCCGCATGGAAGTTGAACTTGATAACCTCATCGCCTATTTAAACGAAGAGTATGCCCTTTCGTTTGAAGGAGCAAAAGAAATGTATCATCTGACGCTATCGCCGGATGAAGCAAGAAAACGCGTGAAATTGATCAAACTAGCCATTGAAGAGCTTGGAACAGTGAACTTAGGCAGTATTGACGAGTATGAACGTGTTAATGAACGTTTTCTCTTCTTAACTGAACAGCGCAATGATCTGACAGAAGCGAAAAATACGTTATTCCAAGTCATTGAAGAAATGGATCAGGAGATGACGAAACGTTTCTCTGAGACATTCTCTCAAATCCGCGGGCATTTTGAATCTGTTTTCCAAGCATTATTTGGCGGAGGAAGAGCAGACCTTAAGCTCACAGATCCAAACGATTTACTAAACTCAGGCGTCGATATTGTGGCGCAGCCGCCGGGGAAAAAGCTGCAAAATCTAAGCCTGCTTTCAGGCGGAGAAAGAGCATTAACAGCCATCGCTTTATTATTCTCGATCTTAAAAGTGAGACCTGTTCCATTCTGTGTGCTAGATGAGGTAGAAGCAGCGCTTGATGAAGCGAATGTGTTCCGCTTTGCCCAGTATTTAAAGAAATATAGCCAAGAAACACAGTTCATTGTTATTACACACCGAAAAGGAACCATGGAAGAAGCAGATGTTCTGTACGGTGTCACGATGCAGGAGTCAGGTGTCTCAAAACTGGTATCTGTCAAACTAGAGGAAACGAAAGAGCTTGTCCAGTAATTAAAGGAGGTTTTTGAACCAATGAGCTTTTTTAAGAAATTAAAAGAAAAATTTACGCAGCAAACCGATTCAGTATCAGAAAAGTTTAAAGATGGACTTGAAAAAACGAGAAATTCGTTTCAGGGAAAAGTAAATGAACTCATTTCTCGCTATCGTAAAGTGGATGAAGACTTTTTTGAAGAACTAGAAGAAGTGTTAATCGGTGCTGATGTTGGTTTCACGACTGTGATGGAACTGATTGATGAGCTGAAAAAAGAAGTGAAATTAAGAAACATTCAAGACCCAAGTGAAGTACAAGCAGTCATCTCTGAAAAACTCGTGGAGATTTACAATAGCGGTGAGGAACAAATCTCTGAACTGAACATTGAAGACGGCCGTTTAAATATTATTTTATTTGTAGGCGTGAACGGTGTCGGTAAAACCACAACCATTGGTAAGCTGGCAAACAAGCTGAAAAATGAAGGGAAATCCGTCATTTTAGCAGCAGGTGATACGTTCCGTGCGGGGGCGATTGAGCAGCTTGAAGTATGGGGCGAGCGCTCTGGTGTTCCTGTCGTTAAACAAACAGCAGGCTCTGACCCGGCAGCGGTCATCTATGATGCCGTTCAATCAGCTAAAGCCAAAAAAGCAGATGTCCTGATCTGTGATACAGCAGGCAGACTGCAAAATAAAGTCAACTTGATGAAAGAGCTGGAGAAGGTCAAGAGAGTCATTGAACGCGAAGTGCCCGATGCACCGCATGAAGTACTGCTTGCCCTTGATGCGACAACGGGTCAAAATGCGATGGCGCAAGCGAAGGAATTTTCTAAAGCAACAAACGTGACAGGTATCGCTTTAACAAAGCTTGACGGTACTGCAAAAGGCGGGATTGTTCTTGCCATTCGCAATGAGCTCAACATCCCTGTAAAACTTGTCGGATTAGGTGAAAAAGTAGACGATCTGCAAGAGTTCGATGCTGAATCGTATGTGTACGGATTATTCTCAGACATGATTGATCAAGAAGACTAATCAAGATGTCGGCAAAACTGCCGGCATTCAGCGTGTAGACAAACCCTCGCATTCTTTGTCAGTCCTGCGTGCTGGTGCTCACGAATGATAAATTCGCTCCGCGCCAGTACTCGTCCTTCCTAGACTGCAAAGGTTTTCTATCACGCTGAAAAGAAGACAAAGTGCTAAAATCAAGTTCATTTTAGCCCTTTGTCAACAATCTGGGGATGCCGGCAAAACTGCCGGCATTTTTATTTATATATCGCCGCAGGAAGTGACAAGATAAAAACTTGACACATAGATTAGAACCGTGTAAACTTAGTTGTTGTAAAGGGAATGAACTTAACAAAGGGGAGAGAGCCCATGACGCTTGAAAAAACAACGAGAATGAACTACTTGTTTGATTTCTATCAATCGTTGTTGACCGCAAAACAAAAGAGCTACATGTCGCTTTACTACCTAGACGATTTTTCCCTCGGTGAAATTGCGGATGAATATGAAGTATCAAGACAGGCTGTTTATGATAATATTAAACGGACTGAAGCGATGCTTGAACAATATGAAGAAAAGCTGCTCTTGTTTAAGAAATTTAAAGAGCGTAAAGAACTTCTCACAAAAATGAGAGAGCTTGTAGCAGATTCCGCGCAAAAGGAAGAAGCAGAAGCTTTAATTGAATCGCTTGAGAAATTAGATTAGGAGGCGGCACAGTATGGCATTTGAAGGATTAGCCGACCGACTGCAGCAGACGATTTCAAAAATCCGCGGCAAAGGAAAAGTGTCAGAGCAAGATGTAAAAGAAATGATGCGCGAGGTACGCCTTGCCCTTCTTGAAGCTGACGTCAATTTTAAAGTAGTCAAAGACTTTGTGAAAAAAGTAAGCGAGCGGGCAGTTGGACAAGAGGTCATGCAAAGTCTTACCCCAGGACAACAGGTCATTAAAGTTGTAAAAGAAGAACTCACTGAATTAATGGGCGGGGAAGAGAGTAAAATCGCTGTAGCAAAAAAATCTCCAACTGTCATTATGATGGTTGGTCTTCAAGGGGCAGGTAAAACGACCACAACTGGAAAGCTTGCCAACTTACTTCGCAAAAAACATAATCGCAAGCCGATGATGGTGGCTGCTGATATTTACAGACCAGCAGCGATCCAGCAGCTTCAAACGCTTGGGAAACAGCTTGATATGCCCGTATTCTCATTAGGTGATCAAGTTAGTCCTGTCGAAATTGCCAAACAGGCAATTGAAAAAGCGAAAGAAGAACATCATGATTATGTCATTTTAGATACAGCAGGACGTCTTCATATTGATGAAGACTTAATGGATGAACTTCAGAAAGTAAAAGAAGTCGCAAATCCAGAAGAGATTTTCCTCGTTGTTGACTCGATGACTGGTCAAGATGCTGTCAATGTCGCAAAAAGCTTTAATGAACAGCTTGGTTTAACAGGTGTCGTTCTGACAAAACTAGACGGTGATACGCGAGGCGGGGCAGCACTTTCAATTCGTGCAGTCACAAATACGCCGATTAAATTCGCCGCACTAGGTGAAAAGCTTGATGCAATTGAACCATTCCATCCAGAGCGTATGGCATCGAGAATTCTTGGCATGGGAGATGTGCTCACGCTTATTGAAAAAGCACAAGCAAACGTTGACCAAGATAAAGCGAAAGAGCTTGAACAAAAAATGCGGACAATGAGCTTCACGCTCGATGATTTCCTCGAGCAGCTTGGGCAGGTTCGCAACATGGGTCCACTTGATGAACTGATCCAAATGATGCCGGGAGCCGGTAAAATGAAAGGGCTCAAAAACGTCCAAGTAGACGAAAAGCAGCTCAATCACATCGAAGCGATCATTAAATCAATGACGACCGAAGAAAAAGAACAGCCAGAGGTCATCAATGCAAGCCGCAGAAAACGGATTGCAAAAGGAAGCGGAACATCTGTACAGGAAGTCAATCGCCTTTTAAAACAATTTGACGAAATGAAAAAGATGATGAAGCAAATGACCAATATGTCCAAAGGAAAGAAAAAAGGCGGCTTTAAATTACCATTTATGTAATTGGTTATACATGATAAAACCGTTGTTAAGAAAAAACACTTTACAAACCCTTTTATCATTGTTAATATACTATCTTGTTGAAATATTTTCGGAGGTGCTAGTAAAATGGCAGTAAAAATTCGTTTAAAACGTATGGGAGCAAAAAAATCTCCTTTCTATCGTATTGTTGTAGCAGATTCTCGTTCACCACGTGACGGTCGTTTCATCGAAACAGTTGGAACTTACAACCCAGTGGTATCACCAGCTGAGGTGAAAATCAACGAAGAATTAGCGCTTAAATGGCTTCAAAATGGTGCGAAACCATCTGATACAGTTCGTAACCTTTTCTCAAGCCAAGGAATTCTTGAAAAATTTCATAATGCGAAAAACAGCAAATAATGAATGAGCTGTCCTTGGAAGAATTGATTGTGTCCATCGTCGAGCCACTTGTTGATTTCCCTGAAGATATTCACGTATCTTCATTAGAAAAAGATGAGCAGGTCATTTACACACTGTCTGTCAATGCTGAAGATACCGGAAAAGTGATCGGTAAGCAGGGACGTACAGCTAAAGCGATACGAACAGTCATGTTTGCAGCAAGTGCAGAGTCTTCTAAGAAAGTTCAACTTGAGATTGCTGACTAAAAAGGGAGAGGGCTTAGGACCTCCCCTTTTTTTACACGTTTAAATCTATTTTTCGTTATACTGTAGAGGACAAATGCCTTCGGATAGGGGGACAAAAAGGAAGATGCAGATCATTCAACATGTCACCGTCATGCAAGTATTAACTGAAAGCAGTAAGGACAAACTGTTAACGACTTTTTTGGAGAAAAAAGAAAGACTAGAACGTGAGTGCAATCAACTATATTTTCAACTAAAAAAGCATGAAAAAGAACCACATCAGCAAGAAGCCATCCCTCAATTTCAAAAAGCCATTGAAAAAAGACAAGAGAAAATGAGGCAAATTGATTTTCAAGTCGAGCAGCTTCATATCTTGCCTCTTGGCAGTGAAATGAAAGAAACAGAAGTGGATGCGCTGATTGAAGTAAAAATAGGTGATAAATGGGATGACAAAATGCAAGACAATGTCATCGTCGTGAAAGACGGCACCATTGTGGAAATACGTCAGGGGTGATTGAGAACATGGAGCTAGAATGGTTGAATGTCGGAAAGATCGTCAATACACATGGAGTGCGCGGAGAAGTACGTGTTGTGTCAAAGACTGATTTCCCAGAAGAACGCTACAAAAAAGGCAGCGTCCTTTATATTTTCAAACAAAATCAAAAAGAACCGCTAAAAGTGACTGTCGCATCACATAGACAGCACAAACAATTTGATTTACTGACATTTGAAGAAGTCGGCTCGTTAAATGAAGCTGAGCAATTAAAAGAGTCGATTTTAAAAGTAGAAAAAGAACATCTTGGTTCATTAGATGAAGGGGAATTCTATTTCCACGAAATCATCGGCTGTGAAGTATATGATGAAGAGGACAAACTGATTGGTCAAATCAAAGAAGTTTTAACGCCAGGGGCAAATGATGTATGGGTGGTTGGAAGAAAAGGCAAAAAAGATGCCCTCATCCCTTATATTCCATCTGTCGTCAAAACAGTTGATATTTCATCCAAGAAAGTACACATTGAAGTGATGGAAGGACTCATTGACGAATGAAAATTGACTTCTTAACACTGTTTCCTGAAATGTTTGAAGGGGTGCTTCACTCATCGATCTTAAAAAAAGCTCAGGAAAAAGATGCGGTCTCATTTGATGTCGTGAATTTTAGGGAGTATTCCGATCATAAACATAAAACAGTGGATGACTATCCGTATGGCGGCGGTGCTGGCATGGTTCTGAAAGCACAGCCTGTATTTGATGCGGTAGAAGATTTAACGAAAAAAGCAAACAAGAAGCCCCGCATTATTCTTGTCTGTCCTCAAGGAGAAAGATATACACAAAAGAAAGCAGAAGAGCTTGCAAAAGAAGAGCATCTTATGTTCATTTGCGGCCACTATGAAGGCTACGATGAGCGCATCAGGGAGCATCTTGTCACAGATGAAATCTCAATCGGAGATTTCGTTCTCACAGGCGGAGAGCTGCCGGCGATGATGATTGCAGACAGTGTGGTCAGGCTTTTGCCTCATGTGCTTGGAAAAGAAGCGTCTCATATCGAAGATTCATTTAGTACAGGTCTGCTTGAGCATCCGCACTATACAAGACCAGCTGATTATAAAGGATTGAAAGTACCAGATGTGCTTCTCTCTGGAAATCATGCCAAAATTGAAGAGTGGCGGCGTAAAGAATCGTTGAAGCGAACCTATACAAGACGGCCAGATTTGATCGATTCTTGCAAAACATTAACGGATGAAGAAAAAAGATGGCTTTGGCAGCTTCATAATGACTAGATTGTATTGCACAAGGTATACAGGTGTGGTATGATACTACTTGTGACTTGGACGGCTTGCCGATTCAAGTTTGAAAACGATGTTCCGCTGCAATGAAGAAAGAGGACATGAGCATCTGTTGGAAGGAGTTGAAAACGATGCAACAATTGATTGAAGAAATCACAAAAGAACAATTACGCACTGATCTTCCTGCGTTCCGTCCTGGTGACACTTTACGTGTACACGTGAAAGTTGTCGAGGGTACTCGTGAGCGTATCCAGATCTTTGAAGGTGTTGTAATTAAGCGTCGTGGTGGTGGAATCAGCGAAACTTTCACAGTTCGTAAGATCTCTTACGGTGTAGGCGTTGAGCGTACATTCCCTGTACACACACCAAAAATCGCTAAGATCGAAGTTGTACGTCACGGTAAGGTACGTCGTGCGAAACTTTACTACCTACGTGAACTTCGCGGTAAAGCGGCTCGTATCAAAGAAATCAGACGATAATGATATCAAAGGAAAGAGCTTGTTACCTGTAACAGGCTCTTTTTTTGTACAATGTATAGAGACAACCGTTAGAAGAGAGAAGGTGCACATATGACAATTCAATGGTTTCCAGGCCATATGGCAAAAGCAAGACGGGAAGTCACAGAAAAATTAAAGCTCATCGACATCGTATTTGAATTAACCGATGCAAGGATTCCGATGTCCTCTAGAAACCCAATGATTGAAGAAATCCTCCAAAACAAACCGAAAATTATGCTTTTGAACAAAGCAGATAAAGCAGATCCTCGTATGACAAAAGAGTGGCAGGCACACTTTGAAGCGCAAGGTGTACGGTCGCTTGCCATTAATTCTGTCGATGGACAAGGGTTAAATCAAATCATTACGACATCAAAAGAAATATTAAAAGAAAAGTTCGATCGAATGAAAGCAAAAGGTGTTAAGCCGCGTGCCATTCGAGCTTTGATTATCGGAATTCCCAATGTCGGCAAATCAACGCTGATCAATCGGTTGGCAAAGAAAAATATTGCGAAAACAGGAGATCGACCTGGTATTACGACGTCACAGCAATGGGTGAAGGTAGGAAAAGAACTTGAACTGCTCGATACCCCCGGAATTCTCTGGCCGAAATTTGAAGATGAACAAGTAGGTCTTAGGCTGGCCGTCACCGGAGCGATTAAAGACTCAATCATCAACTTGCAGGATGTCGCCGTTTATGCGCTACGCTTTTTAGAAGAGCACTATCCAGAGCGATTAAAAAAACGCTATGATCTAGCAGAAATACCTGAAGATACAGTTGAGCTGTTTGATGCCATTGGCACAAAACGCGGCTGTCTGATGAGTGGAGGATTCATTAATTACGACAAAACGACCGAAATCATCATTCGGGATATTCGAACGGAAAAATTTGGTCCCCTCACTTTTGAGAAGCCTGAAAGCTAAAAGACACGCAGCTCATGCGGGTCTTTATTTTTTGCGAAAAACTGCCGATATAAAGAAGGAGGCTGCGGAAAAGCCAATGTACACGGTCAAACAAATAAAAGCATTAATAGAACAACATGCTGACGACGAGTCATACATTCGTGAACTATTGAAAGACGATACAAGAAAAAGTGTCCAGAAGCTGATGGACAAATGGAACAAAGAGAGAGAAAAGCAGCAAGAACTACATGCAGCATGGAAGCAAATGCTGCAATTTGAAACCAAAGCAAAAGCGCAAGGATACACTTATATTGCAGGCATAGATGAAGCAGGAAGAGGACCACTCGCTGGCCCAGTGGTTGCGGCAGCTGTGATATTAAAAGAAGATACCGTCCTACTCGGTTTAAATGATTCAAAACAGCTATCTGAGAAAAAAAGAATGACCTATTATGAGCTCATTCAAAAGGAAGCGCTCGACATCGGCATCGGCATTGTTGATGCGGCAACGATTGACGAAATCAATATATACGAAGCATCAAGACTGGCGATGGTGAGGGCTGTAAAGCAGCTCACTCACACACCTGATTATCTACTCATAGATGCGATGACGCTCCCGCTTCCTACTCAACAGGAGAATATCATCAAAGGAGATGCTAAAAGCGCATCCATCGCAGCTGGTGCATGTATTGCCAAAGTGACAAGGGACCAAATGATGGAAGAGTATGGACGCCAGTACCCTGAGTATCAATTTGAAAAACATAAAGGGTATGGAACGAAAGAGCACCTTGCTGCCATTCAAACACATGGCGCCACACCTATCCACCGGTTATCATTTGCACCAGTGAAATCTGTTATTTCATAAATATTTTGACACAAGGAGGCTGCCTGTGATGACAAGAGTTGAAGATATACATACTGCACTGAATAGTCGGCTGAATACGGCAGAATCTGTTCCGCTTAACACGGAAGGAAAGGAAAATATTCACCGGCTCATTCTCGGCAAAGTACTGAAAATGCTCGGGGATGATACAGCACTTGTTCAAATAGGTTCGACCAAAATCAAAGCGCAGCTAGCGGCTCAGCTCAAAGCCGATTCTTTCTACTGGTTCCAATTAGAACAAGAAGGTGGAGGCAGTCTGAGTAAATTAAGACCTGTTCAGCAATTTGACCAAGATCCTAAAACATTAAAGGATGCCGCAGCTAAACTACTAGAAGGTCTGTCGCTTAAAAATGGACTTGAACAAATGTTAACAGCTACAGCTTTTTTAAAAGAAAAACCGGTCATCAACGAAGCAGAGTTAAAAACGGCAGTAAAATGGATTGAACAACTTCAAGGTGCGGATATCAAAAAAGGTCTGCAAGCACTTCTTTTTGCTTTAAAGAAAGATTTGCCGATTCAACAAGGAGTGCTCCAATCAATATTAGCGATGAAATCCCCCTCTGCACTTCATCAGGATGTGACAGCACTGCTAGATCGATTAACACAGCTTCCGAAGCAATCAGAAGCCACACAGGCTCTTACACAGGCCGTTCGTACGGTTGTAAATGCTGAGACAACCGTTCATGCAGAAAAGCTCTTATCGGTGCTTCTAGGAGCAAAAGAAGGTCAAACGAAGCAAGGAGAAAGCTTGCAGCAAGTGCAGCCTCATGTCAATCCGGCTCAGCAAACAAAGCAGAGCCAGCCCACCGCTATACAACAAGGGCGACAGGCGGATACAGTGAATCAGAACAGCGTGCAGCAATTATTAAGTCCAAAACAGCTCCCGCTTCAGCAAATAGAACGCATTCTGACGAGCATCACAAAGCAAGGTACAGACGGACAGCAGCAGCTTGATGTAAAACAACTCACATCACTGGTTCAAGCAGTCCAGCAGGCAGGGCCACAGGCTGACGCAAAGGCAGCCGTGCTTCAAAGGGAATTTCCGTTTCTTTCAAAAACAGAGGCGAACGCATTGGTAAAGGTCATTCAGCAGACTGAACCAGCATTAGGCAATAAAACCGATGTACTCAATTTACTGATGACGATGAAAAAAGCGATAGGTGTACGAGATGAAATTGGGATGCTGAAATTACTGGAAAAGGGCAGCCAAGATGTCAAAAGCCAAGAGCTTCACCAATTAAAGATGGTTTTAAATGATGCAAGGCAAGCTGATGTTCCCGAGCCCGTAAAAAAAGAAGTGGATCAATTATTCCATAGATTAAATGGGCAGTTACTAGTGCATCAGGAAAACCAAACAGTTAGTCAAATGATGGTTTCTTACCCTCTTTTCTCAAAACATAGTGTTCAAGATTTAACCTTTATTCTAAAAGGGCATAAGAAAAAAGATGGCTCTATTGATATTTCTCAGTGCCGTTTAATGTTTTATTTAAACATGGAAAACTTAGAAGAAACGTTAATAGACTGTACGATTCAGCAAAAAGTGATGTCAATTACAGTCGAGACGGCTCACGAACTGCAAGGGACCATTAATCCAATGATTCCAGCTGTTCGAGAGAATTTAAATGCCCTAGGGTATAGTTTGACGGGGATTACAGCGAAAAAGAGAGAAGAGCCAATTGATCCGTCTGACTTTCTAGATGAACACTTTCATAAAATCAGCGAGAAAGGGCTGGACTTACGAGTATGAAAGATTCAAAACCGCTTAGAAGAGCGATCGCTCTACACTATGATGAAGAAAAACAAAAAGCGCCAAAAGTCGTTGCAACAGGCAGTGGCTATGTGGCTGATCATATTATTGAAGAAGCTCAAAAAGCTGGAGTCCCTATTCAAGAAGACCGTAATTTAGTAGAACTGATGCGCCACTTAACGCTCGATGAGGAAATCCCAGAAGCGTTATACGATACTGTAGCAGAAATATTTTCATTTATCTATCGATTGGATCAAAAAATGAAAAAATAAGGTAAAATAAGTGTTTTGACTGAAAAATTTATATTTTTAATAAAATAAAAGTTTGAATGTTTAGAAGGATTTTACGATTTTACATAGAACCCTAGACATTCTCTTTTTTATTCTTTAAAATGAAAGCGCAGTCTATTTTATAATTTTTGTTTCTACATATGTTGGGAGGATGGGAAATGAATATCCATGAGTACCAAGGAAAAGAAATCCTAAGAAAATATGGGGTTTCAGTTCCAAATGGTAAAGTAGCATTTACACCTGATGAAGCAGTGAAAGCATCAGAAGAGCTTGGAAGCTCTGTATATGTCGTAAAAGCACAGATTCATGCAGGCGGCCGTGGTAAAGCAGGTGGGGTAAAAATTGCAAAAACAAAAGATGAAGTGAAAGGGTTTGCAGAGGAATTGCTCGGCAAGACACTTGTCACACATCAAACAGGGCCTGAAGGGCGCGAAATAAAACGCTTACTTATTGAAGAAGGCTGCGATATTCAAAAAGAGTACTATGTAGGACTCGTTTTGGATAGAGCGACATCAAGAATTGTTTTGATGGCTTCTGAAGAAGGCGGTACTGAAATTGAAGAAGTAGCAGAAAAAACGCCAGAAAAAATCGTGAAAGTGGTCATCGACCCAGCGATTGGTCTCCAAGCCTATCAGGCGAGAGAAGTTGCGTTTAAAATTAATATTCCAACAAAATTAGTTGGTCAAGCTGTTAAGTTTATGACAAGCCTTTACAATGCGTTTATTGAAAAGGATTGTTCAATTGCCGAGATAAATCCTCTTGTTGTAACAGGTGATGGAAAAGTCATGGCACTTGATGCAAAATTAAACTTTGATAGCAATGCCTTATATAGACAAAAAGATATATTAGAATACCGTGACCTTGATGAAGAAGATCCAAAGGAGATTGAAGCATCTAAATATGACCTAAGCTACATTTCACTAGATGGGAATATTGGCTGTATGGTGAATGGAGCAGGCCTTGCGATGTCTACAATGGATATCATCAAGCATTACGGCGGGGACCCTGCAAACTTCCTTGATGTTGGCGGCGGTGCAACTGCTGAAAAAGTAACGGAAGCATTTAAAATCATCTTATCTGATCAAAATGTCAAAGGGATTTTCGTGAACATTTTTGGCGGCATCATGAAATGTGATGTCATTGCAGAAGGTGTTGTTGAAGCGACGAAACAAGTCGGCTTAACATTACCACTCGTTGTACGTCTTGAAGGAACAAACGTTGAATTAGGGAAGAAAATCCTGAGTGATTCAGGCTTAAATATCACTTCTGCTGAGTCTATGGCTGACGGGGCAGAAAAGATTGTATCTTTAGTCAAGTAGAGCAGAAAGGCAGGGAACCTAAATGAGTGTATTTATTAATAAAAATACGAGAGTAATTGTTCAGGGGATTACCGGTTCAACCGCATTATTCCATACAAAACAAATGATTGAGTATGGAACAAATATCGTTGGCGGTGTCACACCTGGAAAAGGTGGAACTGAAGTAGAGGGAGTTCCTGTATTTAATACTGTATCTGAAGCAGTACAGACAACTGGAGCAAATGCTTCTGTTATCTATGTACCAGCACCATTTGCAGCAGACGCCATTTTAGAGGCTGTTGATGCAGAAGTGGATCTAGTGATTTGTATCACAGAACACATTCCAGTTCTGGATATGGTTAAAGTGAAACGCTATATGGAAGGTAAGAAGACAAGACTTGTTGGACCGAACTGTCCTGGTGTGATTACACCTGAAGAATGTAAAATTGGCATCATGCCTGGCTACATTCATAAAAAAGGTCATGTTGGTGTTGTGTCTCGTTCTGGAACGCTTACATATGAAGCGGTACATCAGCTTTCAGAGGCTGGTGTTGGTCAATCAACAGCTGTAGGAATTGGCGGCGACCCTGTCAATGGTACGAACTTTATTGATGTATTAAAAGCCTTCAATGAAGATCCTGAAACGCATGCTGTGATCATGATTGGTGAAATCGGCGGTACTGCTGAAGAAGAAGCAGCTGAATGGGTAAAAGCAAATATGACCAAGCCGGTTGTTGGCTTTATTGGCGGTAAAACAGCGCCTCCAGGAAAACGTATGGGACATGCTGGTGCCATTATTTCTGGTGGTAAAGGAACTGCTGATGAAAAAGTAAAAACAATGCGTGAATGTGGAATTGAAGTGGCAGAGACACCATCTGTCATGGGAGAAACCTTAATTAAAGTGTTAAAAGAGAAGAATCTCTTCGAAGCTTGTAAAACGCATTAATGACACAAGAAGACTTGTTCTTTGACAAGTCTTCTTCTTTCTATCTTAAACTGGAGGAATGGTATGTACAACGTGTCCGAAAGAATGATTTTTCACCGCTTAAAAGGCCTCATCTCACCCTCTTTGTTAACAAAATGGTGGAAAGTCGATCCTGAGCTATATATAAATGAAGAAACACATCATTTCAAACAGGATCGATCATTACAAAAGATCGACTTTACCCGCTTACAACAAGCTGAAGAAAATGAATTCCCCATTTTTCAACACATCGTTCAAGCCTATTTAAAGCAAAATATTCACATGATTCCCATCACATCACCTTTATATCCCAGCTCACTAAAACACATTTATGATCCTCCCCCAGTATTATTCCTAAAAGGAAACGTTACCTATTTAAATGAAGAAAAAAGTTTAGGTGTAGTAGGTACACGAGTGCCATCCTCTTATGGAGAAGCGTGCGTGAAGAAAATTGTTGGAGAACTTGTAGAGGAAGATTGGATGATTGTGAGCGGTTTAGCAAAAGGAATTGATGGACTTGCACACAAAGAGTGCATAAGAAAAAAAGGAAAAACGATTGGTGTTGTAGCTGGCGGCTTTCAACATGTATATCCAAAAGAACATGTGCAAATGGCTCAATATATGGGAGAACATCATTTACTGTTGTCAGAGCACCCGCCTTATATCAAACCAGAAAAATGGCATTTTCCAATGAGAAACCGATTAATTAGTGCCCTGACAAGAGGAACCATCGTGGTCCAGTGCAAAGAAAAGAGCGGTTCGCTTATTACAGCCTACCAGGCATTAGAGCAAGGAAAAGAAGTGTTTGCTGTTGCAGGATCGATCTTTGATTCTAATTCTATAGGTCCAGCTAGATTGATTCAGCAAGGTGCCAAGCTTGTTCATTCAACGAAGGATATTTTAGAGGAATTCTCCTTGAGCGGTGTTCAATATACTGAACTCACATAAAAATATCGTTTGACAAAAGACATCGGAATATTTAATAATAGTGAGGATTTAAGTTTACACTTTGTTTTTCGTGTTTATAATGATGTTCATCATAAAGAATTTTAACGATTGCCTGTTAGATAGGTGCAATTAACATAAATATAAATTTGTGAAATGGATAAAGAGAGAACACCTCTTAAGGGGGATTTTGAGTATGGCTGATTATTTAGTCATCGTTGAGTCGCCAGCAAAGGCGAAAACGATTGAGCGTTATTTAGGAAAAAAGTATAAAGTAAAGGCTTCAATGGGGCATGTAAGGGATTTACCGAAAAGTCAGCTTGGTGTTGACACTGAGCATGACTTCGAACCGAGATATATTACGATTCGAGGAAAAGGTCCAGTCTTAAAAGAATTAAAAACAGCAGCGAAGAAAGCAAAAAAAGTATATCTCGCAGCTGACCCCGACAGAGAGGGAGAAGCGATTGCTTGGCATTTAGCCCACAGCCTTGACCTTGACCTCTCTTCAGATTGCCGCGTTGTCTTTAACGAGATTACAAAAGATGCAATTAAAGATTCCTTTAAACATCCACGTATGATCGATATGGACTTGGTTGATGCGCAGCAGGCAAGACGGATTTTAGATCGTCTCGTTGGATATAAAATCAGCCCGATTTTATGGAAGAAAGTCAAAAAGGGTTTAAGCGCCGGTCGTGTTCAATCAGTTGCACTCCGCCTGATTATTGACCGCGAGAATGAAATTAATGAATTCAAACCAGAAGAATACTGGACAATTGATGGCACCTTCCTAAAAGGGAAAGAAAGTTTTGAAGCGAGTTTCTTTGGCGTAAATGGCAAAAAACATCCGCTAAAAACAAAAGAAGATGTAAAAGAAATCCTTGCGAAATTAAAAGGAAGCAAGTTTTCTGTTGAAAAAGTGACGAAAAAAGAACGTAAACGCAACCCAGCTGTTCCGTTTACAACATCTACCTTACAACAAGAGGCAGCGAGAAAACTAAACTTCCGTGCGAAGAAAACGATGATGATTGCACAGCAATTATATGAAGGAATTGATCTTGGTAAAGAAGGTACAGTAGGTCTCATTACATATATGAGAACGGACTCAACACGTATTTCCAATACGGCAATTGAAGAAGTATCTGCTTTCATTGATCAAACGTACGGCAAGAATTTCTTGAATACAACAAAACGTACTGCCAAAAAGAACGAAAATGCACAGGATGCTCACGAAGCCATCCGTCCGACTTCTACGCTAAGAAAACCAGCAGATGTCAAACACGTGCTAAGTAGAGATCAGCTTCGTCTTTATAAATTGATTTGGGAACGTTTTGTGGCAAGCCAAATGGCACCAGCTGTTCTTGATACAATGAGTGTGGATCTTGAAAATAACGGGCTTACTTTCCGTGCAAATGGAAGTAAGGTGAAATTCCCTGGATTTATGAAAGTATATGTTGAAGGGAAGGACGACCAGTTAGAAGAAAAGGACAAAATGCTTCCTGATCTGAAAGAGGGGGATACCGTTCTTTCAAAAGATATTGAACCAGAGCAGCACTTCACGCAGCCGCCTCCACGTTACACTGAGGCAAGACTTGTCAAAACCCTTGAAGAGCTAGGTATCGGCCGCCCATCGACGTATGCACCAACATTAGATACCATTCAAAAGCGCGGCTACGTGGCACTTGATAACAAACGGTTTATTCCAACAGAGCTTGGAGAGATTGTGCTCAACTTAATTATTGAATTCTTCCCTGAAATCATTAACGTAGAATTTACTGCGAAAATGGAAAAAGAACTTGATAGCGTTGAAGAAGGTACGATTGAATGGGTACGCATTATCGACAGTTTCTATCAAGATTTTGCAAAACGGGTAGAAAAAGCAGAAGCAGAGATGCAGGAAGTTGAGATTGAGCCTGAATACGCCGGAGTTGATTGCGAAGAGTGTGGTCATCCAATGGTGTACAAAATGGGGAGATACGGTAAGTTCATGGCATGCTCTAATTTCCCTGACTGCCGTAACACAAAACCAATTGTCAAAGATATTGGTGTCAAATGCCCGACTTGTCACGAAGGAAATATCGTTGAACGGAAATCTAAGAAGCGCCGCATTTTTTACGGTTGCGATCGTTTTCCAGAGTGTGAATTCGTTTCTTGGGACAAACCAATTGAAAGAAAGTGTCCAAAATGCGAAAATATGCTTGTAGAGAAAAAGCTGAAAAAAGGCATTCAAGTTCAATGTGTGAACTGTGATTATAAAGAGGAACAACAAAAATAGCGGTGAGCAGCCTTGTTCACCTGCTTTTTTATGTCATCAAATAGAACTTACGAAATAGGAGAGTTGTACAATGAGTCAATTTGTAAATGTGATCGGAGCAGGTTTAGCAGGAAGTGAAGCGGCATGGCAAATTGCCAAGCGCGGAATTAAAGTCCATCTGTATGAAATGAGACCTGTCAAACAAACACCAGCTCACCACACAGATAAATTTGCGGAGCTCGTATGCAGTAACTCATTGCGTGCGAATGCTTTAACGAACGCAGTCGGTGTTTTAAAGGAAGAAATGCGTCATTTAGATTCAGCAATCATCGCAGCAGCAGATGAAAGCTCGGTTCCTGCTGGTGGAGCGCTTGCAGTAGATCGTCATGAATTTGCAGCTAACGTCACAGACCGCGTGAAAAATCACCCGAATGTGACGGTCTTTCAAGAAGAAGTGCAAAGCATTCCAGAAGGTCCGACGATTATCGCAACGGGTCCTCTTACATCAGAAGCACTTTCAAAAGAATTAAAATCTTTAACAGGTGAAGAGTATTTATATTTCTACGATGCAGCAGCGCCTATCCTCGAGAAAGACAGCATCGATATGGATAAAGTGTACTTGAAATCACGTTATGATAAAGGGGAAGCGGCTTATTTAAACTGTCCGATGACAGAAGAAGAATTCGATCGTTTTTATGAGGCGCTCATTTCTGCTGAAACTGTGCCGTTAAAAGAGTTCGAAAAAGAAATCTTCTTCGAAGGCTGTATGCCCATTGAAGTCATGGCCAAAAGAGGAAAAAAAACCATGCTCTTTGGCCCGATGAAACCAGTTGGACTTGAAGATCCAAAAACAGGAAAAAGACCTTACGCTGTTGTTCAATTAAGACAGGATGATGCAGCAGGTACTTTATATAATATTGTTGGTTTCCAAACACATCTAAAGTGGGGCGATCAAAAGGAAGTATTCCGTTTGATTCCAGGTCTTGAAGAGGCAGAGATTGTTCGCTATGGTGTGATGCACCGTAATACATTTATTAACTCGCCAAGCCTTCTAAAACCGACGTATCAATTTAAAAATAGAGATGACTTATTCTTTGCCGGACAAATGACTGGTGTTGAAGGATATGTTGAGTCCGCGGCTTCAGGACTAGTGGCTGGAATCAATGCAGCTCGTTTTGTTAAAGGAGAAGAGCTTGTGACACTTCCAGAAGAAACAGCGATTGGCAGTATGGCTTACTACATCACATCAACAAACAAGAAAAGCTTCCAGCCGATGAATGCAAACTTTGGATTGCTGAAAGATCTTGGCGTTCGAATTAAAAACAAACAAGAGCGCTATGCAGAGTACGCTAAACGCGCAATCGAAACTATTCAAACTATTTCGAAATCTCTGTAGTAAAACATTGCACGGAAAGCAAGATATGTGATACCATTTAAAAGCCTTAAAGAGGTGTAAAAATGACAGATAAACAGCGTCTTGTCCACTTATTCATTGAATATTTGCAGATTGAAAAGAACTATTCAGCTTTAACGATCTCAGGTTATACTGAGGCGATTGAAGAGTTTGTCAGATTTATGAACATTCAAGGAATAGACGGTTTTGAAGAGGTATCCTATCAAGATACGAGAATTTATTTAACAGAAGCTTATGAAAAAGGCCTTACAAGAAGAACGATTAGTAAGAAAGTCTCTGCACTTCGCAGCTTTTATAAATTTTTATTAAGAGAACAGCTTGTGAAAGAAAATCCTTTTTTACTCGTTAGCTTACCAAAGCAGGATAAGCGAATTCCTTCATTTTTGTATGAAGAGGAACTAAAAGAGCTATTTACAGTTTCTGATGTAAATACACCGCTTGGTCAAAGAAATCAAGCCATTTTAGAACTACTTTATGCAACAGGTATGAGGGTCAGTGAGTTATGTTCATTAAAAGAATCTGATCTTGATTTATCGATGGATACAGTGCTTGTACATGGGAAAGGCAGCAAACAGCGGTATGTACCTTTCGGATCTTATGCATATGAAGCGCTCTCCACATATTTAGAGGATGGAAGGCAGAAGCTGAAAGTGAAGGGAAAGGATCGTGCTGATTCACATGTGTTTTTGAATCAGCGCGGAGCTCCTCTTACAGATAGAGGCGTTCGATTCATTCTAACTGAATTAATGAAAAAGGCGTCTGGCACATTACATATCCATCCACACATGTTAAGGCACACCTTTGCTACGCATCTTTTAAACGAGGGAGCGGATTTAAGAAGTGTTCAAGAACTTCTCGGTCACTCAAATTTATCATCAACACAGGTGTACACGCATGTATCAAAAGATTCTTTAAGAAAAACGTACATGTCTCATCACCCAAGGGCTTTTAAACGATCCTAAAAGGAGGTTTTTTCATGTCATCATTTCATGCAACCACAATCTTTGCCGTTCAACATAAAGGAAAAAGTGCGATGGCTGGAGACGGTCAAGTCACTTTTGGGCAGGCTGTCGTCATGAAACACACAGCAAAAAAAGTGCGCCGTCTTTTCGGAGGCAAAGTACTCGCAGGTTTTGCTGGTTCAGTTGCAGATGCATTTACACTCTTTGAGAAGTTTGAAACGAAGCTTGAAGAATACGGTGGTAACCTAAAACGAGCAGCTGTAGAACTGGCGAAAGAATGGCGGAGTGACAAGATGCTCAGACAGCTTGAGGCCATGCTTATCGTCATGAATAAAGAAAGCATCCTGCTCGTATCTGGAACAGGAGAGGTCATCGAGCCAGACGATGGCATTTTGGCTATCGGGTCAGGCGGCAACTACGCGCTTAGCGCCGGGAGAGCACTCAAAAAACATGCAGGTGACCATCTCTCAGCTCGAGAGATTGCAAAGGCGGCTCTTGAAACGGCCGGAGAAATCTGTGTCTACACGAACGATCAAATCACTTTAGAAGAGCTTGAATAGAAAGGACATGAGACGTATGGAGAAAAAGCCGTTCACCCCAAGAGAGATAGTTGAAAAGCTCGATCAGTACATTATTGGTCAGCTTGATGCGAAAAAAGCAGTGGCGGTGGCTTTAAGAAACCGTTACAGAAGAAGTCTTTTACATGATAAGCTAAAGGATGAAGTCGTTCCTAAAAACATCTTAATGATTGGTCCGACAGGTGTGGGGAAAACAGAAATTGCCCGCAGAATTGCAAGGATTTCTGGTGCACCTTTCATTAAAGTGGAAGCGACGAAGTTTACTGAAGTTGGATATGTCGGACGTGACGTAGAATCAATGGTCAGAGATTTAGTGGAAACAGCAATCAGACTAGTCAAAGAAGAAAAAATGAAGGATGTTCAAGAAGAAGCGGAAAAACAAGCAAACAAACGGCTTGTTCATCTACTTGTTCCTGGAAAGAAAAAAAGTCAGTCTGTGAAAAATCCTTTTGAGATGCTGTTTGGTGGTTCTGATGCTGATGAAAGTGATCGAGATCACTCAAGTGAAGAAGTAGAGCTTGAGTCGACGAGAAAACGCATTGCGCACCAGCTGGCGATGGGTGAACTTGAAGACCATTACGTCACGATTGAAGTTGAAGAGCAGCAGCCTTCCATGTTTGATATGCTTCAAGGCTCGGGTATGGAGCAAATGGGTATGAACATGCAGGATGCGCTTAGCAATCTCATGCCTAAAAAGAAAAAACGCAGAAAGCTGACCGTCAGAGAAGCGAGAAAAGCGTTAACTGCTGAGGAAGCTTCAAAACTGATTGATATGGATGAAGTCGGTCAGGAAGCCGTGCAAAAAGCAGAGCAGCAAGGAATCATCTTTATCGATGAAATCGATAAAATTGCCAAAAGCGGTGGTGCATCGTCTGCAGATGTTTCTCGTGAAGGGGTTCAACGTGATATTTTACCGATTGTAGAAGGTTCCACTGTGATGACGAAGTATGGGGCTGTGAAAACAGATCATGTTCTATTTGTAGCAGCAGGCGCTTTTCATATGGCGAAACCCTCGGATTTGATTCCAGAGCTTCAAGGGCGCTTCCCAATCCGTGTAGAATTAGATAAATTAAGTATAGAAGACTTTGTGAAAATCTTAACGGAACCAGATAACGCGTTATTAAAGCAATATAAGGCTTTACTTGAAACAGAAGGTATATCTCTTGAATTTTCTGACGATGCTATTCATAAGATTGCCGAAGTGGCTTATCACGTCAATCAGGAGACGGATAACATCGGTGCAAGAAGGCTTCACACCATACTTGAGAAGCTGCTAGAAGAGCTCTCATTTGAGGCGCCTGATATTACAATGGAAACAGTGACTATTACCCCTCAGTATGTAGAAGAGAAGCTAGGAAAGATTGCAAATAACAAAGACTTAAGTCAATTTATACTTTAACAAATGAATAAAGTAATCTAGGAGGATCATTATTATGGCGTTACTACAAAAAACAAGGATTATTAACTCGATGCTGCAAGATGCAGCGGGGAAACCGGTTAATTTTAAAGAAATGGCAGAAACACTGAGAGATGTCATTGATTCAAACATTTTCGTATTAAGCAGAAGAGGGAAGCTTCTTGGCTACTCCATTAACCAGCAGATTGAAAATGCACGTATGAAAAAAATGCTGGAAGATCGTCAGTTCCCTGAAGAATATACAAAAAGCTTATTCAATGTCCCTGAAACATCTTCAAACCTTGACATCAACAGTGAGTACACAGCTTTCCCGATTGAGAACCGTGATTTATTCCAATCAGGTTTGACAACGATTGTGCCAATCATCGGAGGCGGAGACCGCTTAGGGACGTTAATCCTTTCTCGTTTGCAAGATACATTCACAGATGATGATTTAATTCTTGCTGAATACGGCGCAACAGTTGTTGGAATGGAGATTCTTCGCGAGAAAGCGGAAGAAATTGAAGAAGAAGCAAGAAGTAAAGCGGTTGTTCAAATGGCGATCAGCTCTCTTTCATATAGTGAGCTTGAAGCGATTGAGCATATCTTTGAAGAACTTGATGGAAACGAAGGGCTGCTTGTGGCAAGCAAGATTGCTGACCGTGTAGGAATCACTCGTTCAGTGATCGTAAACGCACTTCGTAAATTAGAAAGTGCAGGCGTTATTGAATCTCGTTCTCTTGGAATGAAGGGAACATACATCAAAGTATTAAACAACAAATTTTTAATTGAACTTGAAAATTTAAAATCTCACTAATCAAAAAACCCTTTTCGGCCGAAATAAACGCTGAAAAGGGTTTTTTTGTATAAAAAAAGAGGATTTGTCCGAAAAATGACACTCTTTTTTCCAAGAAACCCCTTACAATTCTGTAGTGCTTTGAATCTAGGTCTTTATACCTATTCGTAAAATAGATATATATTACGAGTTTTTTTTACAATTACATCATAGACTTTAATCCTATTATTTCTTACAATGAACATATGGTTTTACAAATCTCGACATGATTAAATGGAATGAAATACATATGATTGGAGGTATATGGTTTTGGATATATTTTCTGGAACGATAAGCAACCTTGAGAATGCCTTGGGCAGAGCGAATGTTAAGCAAAAAGTCATAAGCAATAATATCGCGAATATAGACACACCGAACTACAAGTCTAAAAAAGTTGCATTCCACGACATGCTAAATGATGCGTCAATCAAATTAGATGCTAAAAAAACATACCAAGGTCACATTGATTTTTCTAAAACAGGGTCTAATTATTCAGTTGTTTCGAGTAACCGTACTTCTTATCAAGAAAACGGAAATAATGTCGATATTGATCAAGAGATGAGTGAACTCGCTAAAAACCAAATTCAGTATAATGCGTTGGTTGAAAGAATGAGCGGAAAGTTCAATTCTCTTAAAACAGTTTTGACAGGAGGTAAGTGATGTCAATTTTTTCAGGCGTTAACGCTTCGGCCTCAGCATTAACAGCACAGAGGCTCAGAATGGACGTTGTATCCTCGAACCTTGCGAATATGGATACAACAAGAGCTAAACAGGTTGATGGCAAGTGGGAGCCTTATAGACGCAAGCTCGTCACATTACAGCCGTCAGGTGAATCATTTTCATCTATATTGAACTCAAGCATGAATTCGAGCGGCAAATTAGGAAACGGCGTCAAAGTAACAAAAATTACTGAAGACGAAACTCCATTCAACCTTCAATATGATCCTACAAATCCCGATGCCAATGAAAATGGATATGTTCAAACACCAAACGTTGATCCATTAAAGGAAATGGTTGATCTCATCAGCAGCTCAAGGTCATATGAAGCAAACGTGACTGCGCTGAATGCGAATAAAAGCATGCTGATGAAAGCTTTAGAAATAGGAAAGTAAGGTGAAAAGAATTGGTTAACGCAATATCTCCTTTCCAGCTTCAAACCGCTCAGCAAGCAAGTGAATTGACGAATGCGTCGTCTGTGCAGGCGGCTGCACCTAAAAGTCAAACGAATTTCTCTGATGTGCTGAAGAATTCCATTGAGGCATTAAATCAATCACAGCTGAAATCAGACCAGTATACGAATGCTCTCGCACAAGGGAAAGATGTCAATCTCGATGAAGTCATGATTGCTTCACAAAAAGCGAGTGTGACACTCACAGCTGCAACCGAGTTTCGGAATAAAGCAGTCGAAGCGTACCAAGAGATTATGAGAATGCAGATGTAGGAGGTGCTGGTGGACAAAAAATAGACTGAATGGAATGACCGGGGGTTAAGATGAATCGTACTTTAATGCAATTAAGAACAAAAACAGTTGAGTTTTGGCGAAATCGATCAAAATTACAAAAAATACTCATGATTGGCGGCGTAGCTGCCCTAGCAATCATTATTACGGTTGTTAGCATCTTTGCTTCTTCTGAAAAAATGGTTCCGTTGTTTAGAGATTTGTCTGAGGCAGAAGCAGGACAAATCAAACAGGAACTGGATGGCAAAAACGTTAAATCGGAACTTGCAAATAACGGAACGACGATTTTAGTTCCAGAAAAGCAAGCAGACACTTTAAAAGTCACACTCGCATCAGAAGGACTTCCTAAAACGGGGAATATTGACTACTCCTTCTTTGCGAACAATTCCGGCTTCGGTTTAACAGATAATGAATTTGATGTTCTGAAAGTAGACGCAACTCAGACAGAACTATCCAATCTGATCAACACGATTGATGGGATTAAAGATTCAAAGGTTATGATTAACCTGCCAAAAGATTCCGTTTTTGTTGGAGAAGAGCAAAGTAATGCATCAGCATCAATTGTGCTGCAAGTTCAACCAGGCTACACGCTTACTCAGCAACAAGTAAAAGGCCTTTATCATCTTATTTCAAAAAGTGTGCCGAATTTAAAAACAGAAAACATTGTCATTATGGACCAAGATTCCAACTACTATGACTTAAACAGTAGCTCAGATTCCTATGCAAGTGGAATGGATGCACAGCAGCAGAAAAAAGAGGAGATTGAAAAGAATCTTCAACGAAAAATTCAACAGCTGCTTGGAACGATGATGGGTCAAGAGAAAGTTGCCGTATCGGTCACTACAGACATTGATTTTACTGAAGAAAAAAGAAAAGAAGATCTTGTCGAACCAGTTGATCAAGAAAACATGCAAGGAATTGCTGTCAGCGCTGAAAAGATTGCTGAAACTTATTCAGGTAATGGCGCAGCAGCTGGAGGCACCGCTGGAACAGGTGACGATGATGTCACAAATTATCAAGGTGCCGATGGAACGAATGGAAGCGGAGATTACGAAAAGAGCGAAGATCGTATCAATTATGAAGTCAACCGCATTCATAAAGATATCAAAGAAAGTCCTTATAAAATCAGAGACGTTGGCATTCAGGCACTAGTTGAACCGCCTACTGCAAACGATCCGAACTCATTAACTGCTGAAAGGCAGGATGATATCAAAAAAATTCTTTCAACCATCATCAGTACATCGATTGATAAAGAATACACAAACGGTCAAGCACTCACTCAAGCTGACTTAGATAACAAAATCGTTTTATCTGTATCAAAATTAGACGGTAAACAGCAAACGGCAGCAGAAAACCCTTCAAACAATATTCCGATTTGGGTTTATATTGTTGGCGGTGTGCTACTACTCGCCATTATCGCTCTCATCATTCTTCTCGTACGTAAGCGAAGAAAAGAAGAGGAAGAAGAGTTTGAGTTTGATGAACGTACACCAATCCATGTTCCTGATATCGATACTGAGCCAGAAACAGAAGAAATGGTGAGAAAAAATCAGCTTGAAAAAATGGCAAAAGATAAACCAGAAGACTTTGCTAAATTGCTACGCAGCTGGCTGTCCGAGGATTAGGAGGAATACACATGTCGAGAAAAGATCCAAATCGACTAACAGGCAGACAAAAAGCAGCAATCCTAATGATTTCCTTAGGGCTAGACGTGTCAGCATCTGTATACAAACATCTGTCTGAAGACGAAATAGAAAAATTAACATTAGAAATTTCAAATGTAAGAAGTGTAGATACTGCTAAAAAAGATGAGATCATCGAAGAATTTCACAGCATTGCCATCGCGCAGGACTACATATCACAAGGCGGCCTTATGTACGCAAGACAAGTGCTTGAAAAAGCGCTTGGTGAGGACAAAGCGGACAGCATCTTAAATCGCTTAACATCCTCACTTCAAGTGAAACCATTTGATTTTGCTAGAAAGGCTGACCCAGAGCAAATTTTAAACTTTATCCAGCATGAGCATCCACAAACCATTGCGCTCATTCTTTCCTACCTAGATCCAGTACAGGCTGGACAGATTTTATCTGAGTTAGGCGAGGAAGTACAAACCGAGGTTGCAAGAAGAATTGCTTTAATGGACCGCACATCTCCAGAGATCATCAATGAGGTGGAACGTATTCTTGAACAAAAGCTCTCTTCAACCTTTACGCAAGATTATACCCAAACGGGCGGAGTCGAAGCGGTAGTCGAAGTCCTGAATGGTGTAGACCGTGCAACGGAGAAAACCATTTTAGATACACTGGAAATTCAAGATCCTGAGCTTGCTGATGAAATTAAGAAACGTATGTTTGTCTTTGAAGACATTGTCACTCTTGATAGCAGAGCCATTCAGCGCGTGATTCGAGATGTTGAAAATGACGATTTACTACTTGCACTCAAAGTGGCAAGCGAAGAAGTCAAAGAAATTGTCTTCCGCAACATGTCGCAGCGTATGGTCGAAACGTTCAAAGAAGAAATGGAGTTTATGGGACCTGTCCGGCTTAGAGATGTCGAGGAAGCACAGACTCGTATTGTCAGCATCGTAAGACGACTTGAAGAGGCTGGAGAAATCGTCATAGCTCGAGGTGGAGGAGACGATATCATTGTCTAGGATTATCAAACATGAAACATCTGTTATTCCTGAACAAGGCCGTCAAACCATTCCCTTGCAGCAAGTGGAATTCAAAAGAGAACATCACGAAGAAGAGCTTGTCAACGAAACAGAAGCATCTCAACTTGTATTAAGTGATGCACAAGATGAAGCAAGCCGTATTTTAGAACAAGCAAATCGTGAGCTGGAACAAACAATGGCTGAAATCAATCAGCGGCGAGCTGATTTTGAAGCAGAAAGAGTACAGCTCATTGAAGAAGCGAAACAAACAGGATATCAAGATGGTTTTCAAAAGGGCGAAGCAGATGCGACTTTACAGTATCAATCGATTCTTGATCAAGCGAATGACATTGTCAGCCTTGCAAAGCAGGACTATGAAGCAAAAATTGAAAGCTCTGCTGAAGAAATTGTCGAACTTGCCTTTGAGCTCGCTAAACGAGTATGGAATGCAGCTGAGGATACAAAAGAACAATTTTTAACGCTAGTGAAGCAGGTCATTTCAGAAGTGAAAGAATATGACGATATTTCCATCTATGTCGACCCTGCACATTACGAACATGTGATGGAATATAAAGACGAATTAAATAGAATCCTTCAAAAGAATACACATCTTGCCATTTACTCGGATGAAAAAGCACCAAAAGGTACTTGTTACGTCGAAACAAGCTTTGGAAAAGTGGAAGCGAGTGTTGATACCCAAATGAATCAGTTAAAAGAAAAGTTATTAGAAGTCATTGATTCAGGTGATCACAAATGAACATAGATGTGCTAAAAGAAACGATTGAAACCGCCGATCCTTATAAACGTTTTGGTAAAGTCAATCGAGTTGTTGGACTGATGATCGAGTCCAAGGGGCCAGAAAGCTCAATCGGTGATGTATGTCTTATTCACAAAAAAGGGAGTAAGAATCATCCGATCAAAGCAGAAGTCGTTGGTTTTAAAGATGAAAACATTCTGCTCATGCCCTATGTAGAAGCCTCTAACATCTCACCAGGCAGTCTTGTTGAAGCAACAGGTGAGTCGTTAAAGGTCAAAGTAGGAACTGGTTTAATCGGGCAGGTTGTTGATGCCTTCGGTGATCCACTGGACGGCAGCATGCTTCCTAAAGGACTTGCACCTGTCTCAACAGAACAATCTCCTCCAAACCCGATGGACAGACCGCCTATTCGTGAAAAAATGGGCGTTGGTGTCAGAGTGATCGACAGCTTGCTCACAGTCGGCACTGGTCAAAGAATTGGCATATTCGCGGGAAGCGGTGTTGGTAAAAGTACCTTGATGGGGATGATTGCCAAGCAGACAGAAGCGGATCTCAATGTCATTGCACTTGTTGGAGAGCGTGGACGTGAAGTTCGCGAGTTTATCGAAAAAGATTTAGGAGCTGAAGGACTGAAGCGTTCGATTGTTGTTGTCGCAACTTCAGATCAGCCCGCACTGACAAGATTAAAAGCAGCCTATACAGCAACAGCTATTGCCGAATATTTCAGAGACAGAGGAAAAAATGTCATGTTTATGATGGATTCTGTCACAAGGGTCGCCATGGCACAGCGGGAAATAGGACTTGCAACCGGTGAACCGCCAACAACAAAAGGATATACGCCTTCAGTGTTCGCTATACTGCCAAAATTGCTAGAACGAACTGGTACAAATCAACTTGGTTCCATCACAGCGTTTTACACAGTGCTTGTTGATGGTGACGATATGAATGAGCCGATCGCTGATACAGTGCGGGGGATTTTAGATGGCCACATAGTACTTGATCGTGCATTGGCCAACAAAGGACAGTTTCCAGCTGTCAATATTCTGAAAAGTATCAGTCGTGTCATGAGTAATATCGCAAGTCATGATCATAAGGAAGCGGCTAACCGGTTCCGCCAGCTTTTATCCACATATCAAAACGCTGAAGACCTCATTAACATTGGAGCATATAAAAAAGGCTCCTCTAAAGATATTGATGAGGCTATGCAAGCTTACCCACAACTGATTTCATTTTTGAAGCAGGACGTTGAAGAGGCTGTATCGATTGAAGACAGCGTGAGGATATTGCTCAGTTTGATGAATAGAGAGGATTGACAAAAACAGTGAGATATCAATACAAATTTCAAAAGCTCTTAGAATTGAAAGAAAGTGAAAAAGACAAATCACTCGCAGCGTATCAACAATCCGTTTCGGCATTTGAGCAAGCCGCTGAAAAACTCTATGAAAATATGAGTAAAAAAGAGCTAATGGAAAAGAGCAAAGAAGAAAAGCTGAGAAGTGGGATGAGTGTTCAAGAAATGCGTCATTACCAGCAATTTGTGACGAACTTAGATAACACCATTCATCATTATCAGCAGCTTGTGATCATGAAACGCCATCAAATGAATGAAAAACAATCTGATTTAACAGAAAAAAATATTGAGTTTAAAAAGTTTGAAAAAATGAAAGAAAAGCAATTTGAAAAGTTCTCCCTTGAACATAAGGCAATTGAAATGAAAGAAATGGATGATATCTCTATCAGCCAATTCATGTTTCAAGGACATTAGGAGTCGAGATGAATGCCTAAGAAGGAAAAAACAAAGGAATCAAGTGGCGGCGGTAAATTTCAATGGATCTTGTTTATTGTCATTATCCCATTGGTTGTGCTTGTGATCGTGACGGGCACAATCCTTTATATGGCGGGTTATGATCTAAAGAAACCGCTCCAAAACATTCCGGGGATTAGCAGCTTGGTTGGATCAGATGACACATCAAAAACGTCATCTTCAAATAACGATCAACGTGATACAGAGTTGAAAGCGTTGAAAAAGACGATTAAAGAACAAGAGAATGAACTTGAAATTGCTCAAAAAGACTTGAAGACAAGTGATGAAGAGATTAAACGATTGAATCAAAAAATCAATTCACTTGAAAAAACATCTGATAAAGAGAACACGTCAGCAAGTGACAGTTCATCAAACAGTACATCATCAAGTAATAACGCATCAGGATCTTCCTCTGATTCGTCAGCATCTTCTAATCAGCAATCAAAAGGAAAGGTCGCCAGCATTTATGAAAGCATGGATGCAGGGAAATCTGCCAAAATTTTATCAGAGCTAAGTGATAAAGAAGCTTTGAAGATCCTTGAAGAGCTGAGTAAAAATAAGCTGACGGACATATTAGCAAAACTGACACCTCAGAAGGCAGCAACGTTCACGAAGGAGCTTGCCAAAAAAGAAGAAAGTGAAAATGGGGGTGGACAATAAGTGAAGCTATTGGACATTGGAGCCTTACAGCAATCTTCCCAAAGTCTCTCGGGACTAAAGGGAGAGGGGGCAGTATCTGCTCGCGGCCTGTTTAAACAATTGTTAAATGGCGCAGGTATTCAAAGTGGTCCAGCTATTTCTCAGCCAGCGGAAATCACTCTATCCATGAATGATGCGATGCAAATCATTGAAAGATGGATGCAATCACCTGAAGAAGGAATAGATGGAGATCTTCTTGCGGCACTTCAGGCGCTGCAAGGTCAAAAGCTTGAAGGGGCTGACTTAAAGTCACTTGAAGAGCTATTTCAAAAGATGGAATCGGTTATCTATGGCGATCAGGATGAGAAGCCAGTTGCTGAACATAGTGAACAGCTCATACAAGTCCACTTTTTCTTATATCAAATACTGAATCAGCAGCCGGTGAGCTTTGATGCAAAACTTGTACAGGATATTCAAGCAAAAGGTGAAGATTTCATCAAGTTTCTAACGAAAAACGGAGCAGATGAAAAGCTCATTCAACAAGTAAAAGAGCAGTTCTTCTCGCAAGGATCGGCACCTAAGCTGAATAATATGTCGCAAAGCGAGCTGAAACACTTTAATCAGTTAATCGATCATATGATGGCGAATGCGAAAGGGTCAGATAAAGAATGGAAAATTTCCTTAGGAGAGTTAAAAGAAATGGTTGCTCCAAGGCAAGAATCTTCCTTCTCATCTCCAGCAAAAGGTGCTGCCTCACTTGAATGGCTTATGAAGAAAGAAGTCATCAAAGGTCAAGGCACTGCGGCACCTGCTTCTGAAAAAACAATCACCCATACGCTGCTTCCAGGGCATAAACAGTTTTTCCAACTGCAATCAGCTGCTCCTATGCAGCAGACGCAAACAACTGACGAAAAGCCAGGCACGGTTGATCAGCAGATTTTAAATACGTGGAAACAAATGAAGTTCACACCATTTGGCAATTCAAGCGGACGGTTTACCGTACGATTAAATCCAGAAAATCTCGGGTTTATTACCATCCAGCTAACGAAACAAAACGGGATGTATGCGAGTAAAATTACAGCTTCAACGCAAGCAGCTAAAGAGCTGCTCGAGCATCATCTGCCGCAACTCAAGCAGGCGCTACCGAATATGTCGGTTCAAGTTGACCGTTTCCATATACCGCTTCAGTCAAATGAGCAGCCGTCTTTTGGACAATTTAATGAGGAAGGCAAGCAGCAGCCATCAAAAGGACAAAGTTTCCAGCAGCCTGATGAACAGGAAGCTGAATTCCAAGATGTACTAGATGCGCTTGTTGGATCAGAAGAAGAAGAAGAGGAGGAGATCTAATGGCAACTGTTGATGCGACGAATAGAACAGCCGCACAAGCGGACACTTCTTCAAACGCAGCAAAGAAAACAGATACACTTGGCCGAGATCAGTTCTTGAAAATCTTGCTTACGCAGCTTCAAAACCAAGATCCGACAAACCCGATTGATGACCGTGAGTTTGTCACACAGCTTGCAACATTTTCTTCTTTAGAACAGCAAATGAATATGAATGAATCAATCACCAAAATGAATCAGATCATGTCTACATTTGTTGCACACCAAGATCCATTTACGACATATGTAGGCTGGATTGGTAAAGAAGTAGCGGGTAAACAAGATGATAAAGACATATCTGGCACTGTGAAGTCTGTGAAAAACATAAACAATGAATACTTCCTATATTTAGAAGATGGAACGAAAATCAGCCCTTGGGACGTTACAACTGTTGGAGAAAAATCGTAAGCAAATCGAGGAGGAAAATAAATGTTACGCTCACTTTACTCAGGAATTAGTGGAATGAAAAACTTCCAATCAAAATTAGATGTTGTAGCCAACAACGTAGCCAACGTCAACACACACGGATACAAAAAAAGCCGTATCACGTTTAAAGATATGGTCAGCCAAACCATTGGAAGTTCTGGTGGGCCAACGAACAACTCTGGTTCAATCAACTCAAAGCAAATTGGTTTAGGGTCATCTTTATCTTCAATCGATAAAATCATGTCAGCGGGATCTTCTCAAAATACAAATGAACCTTACGACTTCTATATCAATGGAGATGGGTTTTTCCGTATTGAAGTTCAAGGAGAAGTTCTTTATACAAGAACAGGAAATTTCGACACTGATTCAGAGGGAAGCTTAGTCACCCCTGATGGAAATTATCTACTTGGAATGAATGGACAAAAGATAACGATTCCAGACGGTGTTTCAAGTGTAAGTGTTGGTCCAGATGGAACGATTTCGGTTGTTGAAAACAATGTATCAAGAACCGTTGGTCAAATATCACTCGTATCTTTCCGTAACGCAGGAGGGCTAGACAAAGTTGGTGACAACCTTTACCGCCAAACGTTAAGCTCAGGTGCTCCAAGTAATCCAATCGTACCAGGTGAACAAGGAACGGGCGTCGTCCAAACAGGTAAACTTGAAATGTCAAACGTTGATTTAACAGATGAGTTTACAGAAATGATTATCGCACAGCGTGGATTCCAATCGAATGCAAAGACGATCACAACATCTGATGAAATTCTGCAAGAACTTGTGAATCTGAAACGATAGGAGGTAGGAGGAGCGGTTTATCGCTTCTCTGCTTAATATGATTGAAGTGACAAGATTAAATGGCAAAGGATTTATGCTCAACGCTCTCCATATCGAGCAAATCGAAAGCTTTCCAGACACGACCATTACACTCGCCAATGGAAAGAAATTCGTTGTGAAAGAAGATGAAGAGCAGCTTCAGGAGAAAATCATTTCTTTCTATAGAAAAATCCAAGTCATTTCATTGAATCAAGGAATAGAGGAGTTTGAATGAAGAAGAAATTAGTCGTAGTAATGCTAATCATGATTATTGCTATCGTCGGAATTGGAGCAGGTATTGTCTTTCTGGTGAATGGGTCAGACGAAGCAAAAGCAGAAAAAGAGCCAACAGCAGATGAAGTCGTAAAAGCTTCTGTTGAAATTCCTGAGATTGTGACCAATTTAAAATCTGAAGGAAATGCGGTCAAACTTGTACTAAATATTGAAACAGATTCAGAAAAAGCCAAAGAAGAGCTTGAAAAAAGAAGCTTCCAAGTGAAGGATGCTGTGATCGACATTTTATCAGACACGAATGCAGATGAACTTGATGGCAAAAAAGGCAGAGAACATTTTAAAACACAGGTCAAAAACAAAGTGAATAACTATTTGCAAGATGGCAAGGTGAAAGAAGTTTATATAACCTCCTTTAATCTGCAATAGAGGCGATTAATTGACACGATGGAGGTGAAGAAATGTCAGGAGAAGTGCTTTCCCAGAATGAGATCGATGCATTATTATCCGCCATATCAACAGGCGAAATGGATGCAGAAGAGCTGAAAAAAGAAGAAACGACGAAAAAAGTGAAAGTGTATGACTTTAAACGTGCACTGCGCTTTTCAAAAGACCAGATTCGAAGTTTAACAAGAATTCATGATAACTTCGCTAGACTGCTTACCACACACTTTTCAGCGCAGCTAAGATCATATATTCAAATTTCTGTCAGCTCGGTTGACCAAGTGCCATATGAAGAATTTATTCGTTCGATTCCTAATATGACATTATTAAACTTATTTTACGTCAGCCCGCTTGAAGGAAGAATCATGCTTGAAGTGAACCCAACGATTGGCTATGCCATGATGGATAGGCTGATGGGTGGGATTGGCATTAGTCATAATAAGACAGAATCACTGACAGAAATCGAAACAAAGATTATCTCAAACATGTTTGAGGGAGCTTTGGAAAACTACAGAGAAGCGTGGCAGTCCATAACCGACATCGAGCCAGAAATGGCAGATTTCGAGGTAAATCCCCAGTTTGTTCAAATGGTGTCACCAAACGAAACAGTTGTCGTCATTTCTCTTAATACACAAATTGGTGAGGTAAGCGGGGTTATTAACCTCTGTATTCCTCACGTAGTATTAGAGCCTATTATTCCGAAGCTGTCTGTACACTACTGGATGCAATCGGAACGAAATGAACCGAAACAAGAAGAAACAAAGGCCATTGAAAAACGGATTATGACGGCGAAAATACCGGTAGTCGCAGAGCTTGGACAATCGGAAATGACGGTGGAAGAGTTTTTGAATTTGGAAATTGGTGATTGTATTGCCTTGGACAAACCAGTAAATGCGCCTCTTACTGTTATGGTCGGAAATAAACCGAAATTCTTGGGACAGGCCGGCCGCGTGAATCGGAAACAGGCGATTCAAATTCTAGATCACGACATAAGAGGTGAAGAAGATGGAGAATAACGGAAGTAAATTATCACAAGATGAAATCGATGCGCTCCTTAAAGGAGGCAGCAATGACGATATAGAGCCTGATACACTCCTTTCTGCAATGGAACAAGATGCCATTGGGGAAATCGGAAATATATCATTTGGAAGCTCTGCAACAGCACTTTCAACCCTATTAAGTCAAAAAGTGGAGATTACAACTCCAACTGTCACAGTGATTCAAAAAAGCAAGCTGAATGAGGAATTTCCTCATCCGTATGTCGCAATTGAAGTGAATTATACGGAAGGCTTCAGCGCTAGTAACTTGCTTGTCATCCAGCAAACCGATGCGGCAGTCATTGCGGATTTAATGATGGGCGGAGATGGAACAAATGCTGACCCGTCGTTAAGTGAAATTCACTTAAGTGCAGTACAAGAAGCGATGAACCAAATGATGGGTTCAGCAGCGACGTCCATGTCAACAGTCTTTAATAAAAAGATTGATATTTCTCCGCCTCGCGTTGAGCTGCTTGATGTGAAAGAAGGAGAAGGCACAGACCGCATTCCAGCTGAAGAGATGCTTGTCAAAGTGTCCTTTAGATTAACGATAGGTGAACTCATAGATTCAAATATTATGCAGCTTTACCCTATTACGTTTGCGAAAGATTTGATTGCAGAATTAACAGACCCAGCGGAAGAAGAGCCGGTTCAAGAAGCACCTCAGAGTGCACCTGAACCACAGCAGGCTGCTCCGCAAGCACAATCTGCTCCTATGCAGCAATCGGCACCGCCGAAAAGACAGGCGAAGCCAAAGCCGGCAGAACCTGTCAATGTGGCGCCAGTTGAATTTGAGGCATTTAGTGAGCCTCAGCATACAACAAGTCAGCTCGGTAATCTTGATATGCTGATGGATATTCCACTTTCCATTACAGTGGAGCTTGGAAGAACGCAGCGCAGTGTGAAAGAAGTACTTGAACTTTCCGCTGGAAGTATCATTGAACTGGACAAACTTGCAGGTGAGCCAGTCGACATTCTGGTCAACAAACGAATCGTCGCCAAAGGAGAAGTTGTTGTCATTGATGAGAACTTTGGTGTACGTGTGACTGACATTTTAAGTCAGTCTGAAAGACTTTCTAATTTAAAATAAACAAACATATAGGGAGAGAATAAGTAAATGGCTACTAAGGTATTAATCGTAGATGATGCAGCATTCATGAGAATGATGATTAAGGATATTCTTGTAAAAAATGGATTTGATGTAGTAGGAGAAGCAGAAAACGGCGCACAAGCTGTTGAAAAATATAAAGAAACATCTCCTGATCTAGTCACAATGGATATCACAATGCCAGAAATGGACGGGATCACAGCATTAAAAGAAATTAAACAAATCGATGCTTCTGCAAAAATCATTATGTGCTCAGCGATGGGACAACAATCAATGGTTATAGATGCCATTCAAGCAGGTGCAAAAGACTTTATCGTGAAGCCATTCCAGGCAGACCGTGTACTTGAAGCAATTAATAAAACGTTAGGCTAAAAAAGGGTGTAAGACTTGTTGAAAAAACGTTTGATATTTATAGCAATGATCAGTTTTATGCTTTTCTTGACAGCGCAGCCCGCCTCACTGTTTGCTGAAACAAAAGATCCTGAAAATGGCATGGTGAATGATTGGATCAAAGATGAGAAAGAAAGCAAAAAGGATACAGAAAAGAAAACCACTGACAATCAAACGAATCCGGCAGAAGAAGTTCCCTCTTCTTCTGTCTCCATTATGGATTTTGTCAAAATGATTGGTGCCTTACTTTTTGTCATCCTGCTCATTTACGGATTGGTGAGATTTGTTGGAAAGCAAAACCGCTTACTCAAGCCATTTCGCTATGTTGAAAATATTGGCGGAACGACGGTTGGTCAAAATCGTTCAGTTCAGCTAATCAAAGTGGGCAAACGAGTGTTAGTTGTTGGTGTAGCAGACTCAATCCATCTGCTAAAAGAAATCGATGATGAACAAGAATGCGAAGCGATTGTGAAACAATACGAAGAAGCGATGGAAAGTAAGACTGACTTACCGAAAATGATGCAAAAATTGACATCGCAAGTGAAGAAACACGATCAGCCGACCACTTCTTCTTTTTCAGCCAATTTAAAGGCGCAGCTAGCCGAATTGAAAAAGACCCAATCAGAAGTCAGAAAGAAAGGCCCGAAACAAAATGAATGAGTTTATCGATTTATTTAATTCCAGTGGCGCAGGGAATATTAGCACATCTGTCCGTCTTCTTTTATTGTTAACTGTATTTTCAGTTGCACCAGGCATTCTTATTTTAATGACCTGTTTTACACGGATTGTGATTGTTCTTTCGTTCGTCAGAACATCACTTGCAACCAACTCAATGCCGCCAAACCAAGTGCTTGTAGGACTTGCTTTGTTTCTCACATTTTTTATTATGGCACCCACGTTCTCAGAGATTAATAAAGAGGCACTCACGCCGCTTTTAAATGATGATATTACGTTAAATCAGGCCTATGAAAAAGCCGAAGTGCCAATTAAAGAGTTTATGAGTAAACATACGAGACAGAAAGATTTGGCTTTATTTCTTAGTTACGCAAAAATGGATACCCCTGAATCGATTAAAGATATTCCCTTAACGGCGATGGTACCAGCATTTGCAATTTCAGAATTAAAGACGGCATTTCAAATTGGTTTTATGATTTTTATTCCATTTTTAATTATTGACATGGTGGTCGCAAGTGTCCTGATGTCGATGGGGATGATGATGCTTCCGCCGGTTATGATATCGCTCCCTTTCAAAATATTGTTATTTGTATTAGTTGATGGATGGTATTTGATTGTTAAATCTTTGCTGCAAAGCTTTTAGAGTAGGTGCTTAAAACATGAGTTCAGAATTTGTCATTACGATGGCTGAAAGATCAGTGTATGTTGTTTTACTTGTCAGCGGGCCGCTTCTTGCGCTCGCACTAATCGTGGGACTAATTGTCAGTGTGTTTCAGGCGACAACCCAAATCCAAGAACAGACGCTTGCGTTCATTCCAAAAATTGTTGCAGTGCTCATTGGACTTGTTGTGTTTGGTCCGTGGATGCTTTCAACAATTGTGTCATTTACAACAGAGCTGTTCTCGAATTTAGATCGATTTGCAGGTTAATCAGAGATGTCAATCATAGAATTATTTCCTGCCTTTCTTCTCGTTTTCATTCGGATCACCGCTTTTTTTGTGACAGTGCCGCTATTAGCGCATCGAACGATACCAGCAGTTCACAGAGTTGGTTTTTCACTGTTTTTGGCTGTCATTAGTTTTAGCACCATTAAAGAACCGCCAGCACTCGATATCGACGGTCTTTACATGATGCTTGCCGTGAAAGAAGCAATGGTCGGACTTCTTCTTGGACTGATTGCATATATCATGGTGTCCGCAGTTCAAATTGCCGGCTCATTGATCGATTTTCAAATGGGTTTTGCGATCGCCAATATTATTGATCCACAAACAGGGGCGCAAACGCCGCTGATGGGGCAGTTTTTTTATACGGTGACCTTGCTGCTGATGCTGGCAACAAATGCACATCATTTGCTGCTTGATGGAATCTATTACAGTTTTCAATATATTCAAGTTGATCAGTATGCACTGAACTTCGGTAGTGAATCCTTTGCTTACTTTATTGCAAAGAGCTTCAACCAAATGTTCATCATAGCCTTTCAAATCTCAGCACCTGTTGTGGCTAGTTTGTTTTTAGTCGATTTGGCATTAGGAATTGTGGCACGTACAGTTCCGCAAATGAACGTATTTGTCGTTGGACTTCCCATTAAAATGGGCGTGAGTTTTATTATGATCATCATTTGTATGGGTGTCATCTTCGGGGTCGTCCAAAATACATTTGAAACGATTGTGCTCACCATGAGGAATTTCTTAGCATTGGTCGGTGGTTCGTCATGACGACAAGACTTAGACTCGACTTGCAATTTTTCGCAGGTGAAAAAACAGAAAAAGCAACACCGAAAAAGAGACGGGATTCACGTAAAAAAGGGCAGGTTGCCAAAAGTACCGACGTCAATACAGCCATCTCATTTCTACTAATCTTTTTATCATTCTTTTTTATTGGGCCTTTTATGAAAGAGCGTATTATTGCGCTCATTGAACGTTTTTATTCAACAACGATGCTAATGAAGGTTAGCACATCTAATATTCACCAGTTATTCTTGGAATTGCTTCAAGAGACAGGTCTCCTCCTCATGCCAATTCTTGGTGTTGGGATGCTGGCAGGGATCATCAGTAACTATTTACAAGTTGGATTTCTCTTTTCAACTGAAGTGATCAAGCCCAAATTAGAAAAGCTTGATCCAATCAAAGGGTTTAAACGAATATACAGTATTCGAGCACTCGTTGAGCTATTAAAATCCATTTTAAAAATTGGTTTTGTTGGTTTTGCGACATTTATCGCTCTATGGATGCACTTTGACGAAATCTTGCGGCTCCCTCTACTCACTGCAGAGGAAACCCTTCATTTCGTGGCAAATATGACCTTGATTATGGGGCTATATGCAGCAGGTGCTCTTCTGATCTTAGCCGGGCTTGACTACATGTATCAGAAATTTGATTATGAAAAAAACTTACGGATGTCTAAACAAGACATCAAAGATGAGTATAAAAAATCAGAGGGTGACCCGCTCATAAAATCAAAAATTAAACAGCGGCAAAGGGAAATGGCCATGAGACGGATGATGCAGGAAGTCCCAAAAGCGGACGTCATCATTACAAACCCGACCCACTACGCAATTGCCCTGAAATATGACGAAGAAAAGATGGACGCACCCTATGTTGTGGCAAAGGGAACGGATATTTTGGCTTTGAAAATTAGAACAATTGCGAAAGAACATGATGTCATGACTGTAGAGAACCGGCCACTCGCCCGCGCCCTCTATGATCAAGTGGATATCGACCAAGCGGTGCCGGAAGAGTATTTTAAGGCGATCGCAGAAATTTTGGCTTACGTATATAAAACGAAACAAAAGATTTTATGAATTTTTGGTTTTAAAAGGAGAGAACAGGCATGTCAGCAAGAGATTTATCTGTTTTATTCAGTGTTATTTTAATCGTGGCGATGCTGGTCATACCGTTTCCGCCCATCCTATTAAGTATTTTAATCATTATTAATATTTCTCTTGCGCTTATCGTGCTTCTCACCACAATGAACATGCAAGAACCACTGCAATTTTCCATTTTTCCGTCTTTGCTTTTGCTCTTAACACTGTTTCGTTTAGGGCTTAACATCTCTACAACCCGTTCTATTTTATCAACTGGAGATGCTGGTAAGGTTGTAGAAACGTTTGGATCATTTGTTGTTGGGGGCAATATACTCGTTGGTCTGGTTGTCTTCCTTATTCTGATCATTATTCAATTTATTGTCATCACCAAAGGGGCGGAGCGTGTATCAGAGGTTGCGGCCAGATTTACACTCGACGCGATGCCAGGTAAACAAATGAGTATTGACGCAGATTTGAATGCAGGAATGCTGACAGAAAGTGAAGCTAGAAACCGCCGTGAAAAAGTAGCAAGAGAAGCAGACTTTTATGGTGCGATGGATGGTGCAAGTAAGTTCGTTAAAGGGGATGCCATCGCAGGTATTATCATCGTTATTATCAATATTATTTTTGGCATCATTATTGGGATGATTCAGCAAGGAATGTCGATTCAAGAATCAGCTTCCCACTTTACTCTTTTAACAGTAGGGGACGGAATTGTGTCGCAAATCCCTGCACTTCTCATCTCAACAGCGACAGGGATTGTTGTCACGAGAGCGGCTTCTAACGGAAACCTTGGTTCAGACATTACGGGTCAGCTCTTTGCCTTCCCTGCCATGCTTTACGTCACAGCAGGCACGATCTTCCTGCTTGGATTGTTTACGCCAATTGGCGTACTTTTGACAGGGCCGATCGCAGGTTTACTTGCACTCGGTGCGTACATGATGTCGAAAAACAAACAGGATCAAGAAGAGATTGAAGAAGTACTGGAAGAACAGGCAGAGGTAGAAGAGATGAAAAGTCCAGAAAGTGTCATTCATCTCCTGCAAATGGATGCCATTGAATTTGAATTTGGCTACGGGTTGATTCCACTTGCAGATGCCAATCAAGGCGGAGACCTGCTAGACCGAATTGTGATGATCAGAAGGCAGCTTGCTCTTGAACTAGGTCTTGTCATTCCAGTTGTCCGTATTCGAGACAACATTGCGCTGAACCCGAATGAATACAGGCTCAAAATAAAAGGGAACGAAGTGGCAAAAGGAGAGCTGCTGCTTGATCATTACTTAGCGATGTCCCCAACGCCTGATGATGATCCGATTGAAGGAATTGAAACAATCGAACCATCCTTTGGTCTGCCGGCAAAATGGATATCAGAAGCAGAAAAAGATCAGGCTGAAATGCTTGGGTATACAGTGGTCGATCCAGCATCTGTTGTGTCTACACACATCACAGAGAAGATTAGACAAAATACCCACGAACTGCTTGGACGCCAAGAAACGAAGCAATTAATCGATCATCTGAAAGAAAGTTATCCAGTTCTAGTAGATGAGGTAACACCGAATCCACTAGCAGTCGGGGATATCCAAAAAGTACTTGCAAAACTTCTGAAAGAAAAGGTCTCCATTCGAAACCTTGTGACCATTTTTGAGACCCTTGCAGACTACGGAAAATTAACGACTGATACAGACTTGCTAACAGAGTATGTTAGACAGGCACTTGCAAGACAGATTACTGCACAGTATGCAAGAGAAAATGAATCACTGAAAGTCGTGACATGCTCAGGCCGAGTCGAAAAGGTGATTGCAGACAGCGTGCAGCAAACAGAGCATGGGAACTACTTATCGTTAGATCCAGAATCCTCTGAAAGTGTGATTCAATCAGTGGCGAGAGAAATTGAACAGCTTTCGCTTCGTCAGGAAACGCCGGTTCTATTATGCTCACCTCCTATAAGAATGTACGTCAAACAGTTGTTAGAAAGATATTTCCCAGATTTACCGGTACTATCTTATAACGAACTAGAAGCAAATGTGGAAGTACAGAGCATCGGAGTGGTGGATATCTAATGAAAATGAAAAAAATCACAGCGAATTCTATGCAGGAGGCAACGATCCAAATCAGGCAGCAGCTTGGGAAGGATGCCGTCATATTAAATTCGAAAACCGTTGTCAAACGAAAGCTGTTCGGTTTAAAGAAACAGCAAATGGTCGAAGTGATTGCAGTGCTGGATCAAGATTTTGAAGAAAGAGCCGGTAAAGGATTACAACCAGCAGCTGCGCCTATCCCGGTTTTACCGAAAAAGGAGCAGATTCAACATCTTACGCAAGAGCTGTCGGCTGCCACTCAAGCAGTTAAAGCAGCGCCTTCTCATTCTCAGCCTTTAGAATATGCAAGAAACGAGCGACATGCTGGGATCTTGCCGGATTCTCTCATGAAGATTGATCAAAAGCTAAAAGATCAAGGTCTTGATGATGAGATTCGAGATGAATGCTTAAAGGGTCTTTTAACAAAGGGTGCTGTGAAAGAAGATCAGATTGAAAAAGAACTTGAAAAACTGCTCACAGGTATGCTACCAGCTCACACTTCTGATGAGCCGATGATTCGTTCAACATACATTGTGTTGTTTGGTTCAACTGGTGCTGGTAAAACCACAACGATTGCAAAGCTTGCTGCGAAAACAGCCATTCAGCAGCAAAAGAAAATTGCTTTTATCACAACAGATACGTACCGGATTGCAGCGATTGAACAACTAAAAACATATGCTGAACTGCTGAATGCACCTCTTGAAGTTTGTTATTCAAGAGAGGACTTTGTGAAAGCACAGCAGACCTTTAAAGACTATGATCATATTTTCATTGATACAGCAGGCCGTAACTTTAAAGAAGAGGCGTACATCAAAGAGCTGACGGATATCATTCCATTTGATGAAAGCATTCAAAGCTTTCTTGTCATGAGTGCGACGTCGAAGTATCAGGATATGAGAGCTATGGTCAATCGATTTGAACATGTTCCAATCGATCAATTTATTTTCACAAAAGTTGATGAAACAGACACGATGGGAACGATCTTTCAAATCATTGCAGAATCTCAAATCGGGCTAGGGTTTTTAACAAATGGCCAAAATGTGCCTGAGGATATTCTTGAGAGTTCCCCCCTTGATTTGACAAGGATGGTCTTACAATGATGAAGCCTGACCAAGCCGAAGGTTTAAGAAAGCTTGTTCAGCAGAATCAACTGATTGTACCGAACTCTCTTCGTGCGAATGGACAGGCGAAAACCATTGCTGTCATGAGCGGTAAAGGCGGAGTAGGTAAATCGAATTTGACGCTGAATATGGCACTGTCTATCGCAAGTACGGGCAAGCAAGTGCTCATCATCGACCTCGACTTTGGCATGGGGAATATTGATATTTTACTAGGGAAAACATCGACCAGCTCTATATTAGACGTGCTTGTTAGAAAAAAATCCTTCCAAGCGGCTATGACAAAAGGAACGGACAATCTGTATTACATTTCTGGCGGAAGCGGGCTTGAACAGCTGTTTTCTTTAGACAAAGATCAATGGTCGTTCTTTTTAGAAGAGATGGAGAAAATATTGAATGACTTTGACTGTATATTCTTTGATATGGGTGCAGGCTTGTCAAAAGATCAACTCCCTTTTGTCTTATCGGCAGGTGAGGTGGTCGTTGTGACAACGCCAGAACCAACATCCATCATGGATGCATACAGCGCAATTAAGCACTTAGCCATTCATCAGTTTGAACAGTCTGTTCAAATCATTGTCAACCGGTGTAAAACCCCTTCGGAAGGATCTGAAACGTACCGGAAATTAGCGGGAGTGGTGACGTCATTTCTACACCGAAAGCTTGTGTTTGCTGGTGCGGTACCTGATGATCCTGCTGTTCCTAAAGCAGTCACTGAACAAATACCATTTTATATGAAACAGCCTCATTCAAGGCTAAGTAAAACCATTAAAATGTTGGCTGAAACACTTTATCATCAGCAGATAAGAGAGGCACAGAGAGAGCAGCATACGTTTATAGATAAGTTGTCCTCTTTTTTTAAAAGGAGGAAAGTGGACTTATGATTAGAGTGCTTGTAGTAGATGACTCGGCTTTTATGAGAAAACTCATCAGTGATTTCCTAAGTGCCGAGCAAGAAATTGAAGTCGTCGGAACGGCGCGAAATGGAGAAGATGCCTTAAAACGGATTAAGGAATTGAATCCAGATGTTGTCACACTTGATGTGGAAATGCCTGTTCTAAATGGAACAGAAGCATTAAAACAAATTCTGGCTGAACACGACCTTGCTGTGATTATGGTGTCAAGCCAGACGAAGCAAGGGAAGGAATTAACCATCCATTGCTTAGAACTCGGTGCTTTTGACTTTGTGACAAAGCCTTCAGGAAGTATTTCGCTCGATTTACACAAAGTAAGAGGTCAAATTGTAGAGCGGGTACTTGCGGCAGGCCTGTCTAGAAAACGTACTGAGAAACAAGTTTCTCCTAAGCCGTTCATGAAGCCGCCAAGTCCAATTCCAGCGGCCGCTCCCCGCCTGCAAGAAGTAAGAAGCGGCTCATCACTCCGAAAGATTATTTCAATCGGAACTTCTACGGGAGGGCCTAGGGCGCTTCAACGAGTCGTCACGAAGCTGCCAAAAGACATAGAGGCGCCGATTTTGATTGTGCAGCATATGCCGGCAGGATTTACGGCATCGCTGGCTACTAGATTAGATCATTTATCACAAATTACAATCAAAGAAGCTCAAGATGGAGACATCGCTAAAAATGGAGTGGCTTACATAGCTCCTGGTGGATTGAATATGTCACTTCATGAACAAGGGGCAGCTTTAGTGATCAGGCTGTCCCCAGAAGACACTGACAGCCGTCACAAACCTTCTGTTAACTATTTATTTGAATCCATCAGCAACATAAAAGGTTACGAGAAAATCGCTGTCATTATGACAGGAATGGGTAGTGACGGCACAGAAGGTGTCAAAAAAATGGTCGCAAGCGGTCATACAAAAGTCATTGCAGAAAAAGAAGAATCATGTGTTGTTTTCGGAATGCCTAAATCAGTCATTAAAGCAGGCCTTGCACATGAAACAAGGCATGTGGATGACATCGCACATGCAATTATAAGCTCCATGAAAAAAGAGAGGGCGTGAACACGTTGGATGTAAACCAATACTTAGATATCTTTTTAGATGAAAGCAGAGAACACTTACAAACTTGTAATGAAAAACTTCTTGAATTAGAAAAGAACCCAACAGACTTGCAGCTAGTGAATGATATATTCAGAGCCGCTCATACACTGAAAGGCATGAGTGCAACGATGGGCTATGATGATATGGCTCAATTAACACATCATTTAGAAAACATGTTTGATGCCATCAGAAACGAACAAATGATTGTCACTCCTGAATCAATGGATACGATGTTTGAAGCACTCGATCACCTTGAAGCAATGGTTCAATCGATTGCAGAGGGCGGGGATGGAAAACGTGATGTCACGGAGATTAGTAAAAAACTAGATGTGACAGGAAGCCATGCAGAAACAGCATCTGCCGTTGAGACAGCTGAAGCATCATCAGCTGCAAGCGACCTAAATTATAACGAATTTGAGCGTACAGTTCTTGATGAAGCAAGAGAACAAGGCTTTAAATGTTATGAGCTGACCGTGACATTAAGCGACGCATGCTTATTAAAAGCCGTTCGTGTCTATATGATTTTTGAAAGACTGAACGAAGCAGGAGAAGTTGTCAAAACGGTTCCGAATGCAGAACTTTTAGAATCAGAAGATTTTGAATCTGAATTCAGCATTTCTTACTTATCGAAACAGCCGATGGAAGAAGTGAAAAAAATCGTGACAGCGATCTCAGAGGTTGAACAAGTGGAGATTTCTGAAGTCTCTGCCTTTGAAGAAGCGGCTCCGGCTGAAACAAAAGCAGCGAAACCTGAGCAGAAAAATGAAGAAGCCACAGTTCCTGCCACTAAAGCGCCAGCAAACGATGCGCCAAAAGCAAATGGCAATAACGGTGCAGCTGCCGGCGGAACGAAAACGATCCGTGTCAACATCGATCGTCTAGATTCACTTATGAACCTGTTTGAAGAGCTTGTCATAGATAGAGGACGTTTAGAACAGATTGCCAAAGAACTTGAAAACAACGAACTCACGGATACAGTGGAAAGAATGTCCCGTATTTCTGGCGACCTGCAATCGATCATCTTGAACATGAGAATGGTACCTGTAGAAACGGTGTTTAACAGATTCCCACGTATGATTCGTCAATTGACGAAAGAGCTCAATAAGAAAATTGAACTGATCATTGAAGGTGCTGAGACAGAGCTTGATCGAACAGTGATCGATGAAATTGGCGATCCGCTCTTACACTTACTTAGAAACAGTCTCGATCACGGGATTGAATCACCAGAAGAACGTGTGAAAAAAGGCAAACCAGAAAAAGGAACCGTTCTATTAAAAGCGTATCATAGCGGAAACCATGTCTTCATTGAAGTAGAAGATGATGGCGGCGGGATTAACCGTAAAAAGGTCCTTGAAAAAGCATTAGAGCGCGGAGTTATTACGGAAAGAGAAGCGGAAACACTTGAAGATCACCAAATTGATTCATTGATCTTTGCAGCAGGGTTCTCTACAGCTGATACGATTTCTGATATCTCGGGCCGAGGTGTAGGTCTTGACGTTGTGAAAAACAAGCTGGAATCATTAGGTGGTTCTGTGAGTATTAACTCAACAGAAGGTCAAGGCTCACTTTTCTCAATTCAGCTTCCACTCACATTATCGATCATTTCCGTACTTCTTGTGAAACTAGAGGAAGAAACATTTGCTATTCCGATTTCTTCTATTATAGAAACGGCTGTCATTAAGAAGAGTGACATCCTTCAAACGCATGATCGTGAAGTCATTGATTTCCGCGGATTTATCGTACCGGTTGTGTACTTGAAGAAACAGTTCAACGTACCAAATGCGAATGATTTAGAAGAAGAACTGCACATTATTGTTGTCCGTAAAGGAGACAAGCTAACAGCATTTGTGGTCGATTCGTTTATCGGTCAGCAAGAGGTCGTATTAAAATCACTTGGAGATTACCTACCAAACGTATTTGCGATATCAGGCGCAACAATCTTAGGTGACGGTCAGGTTGCACTCATCGTTGACTGTAATGCACTGATCAAGTAAAAAACAATAGAGGAGCGGTCTGAAATGAGTACAGATATCAAAACTGGCGAAAAGATGATTGTGTTTATCGTAAACAAAAAAGAATACGCCATTTCAGTATCAGAAGTAAAGTCCATTGAAAAATGGCAGCAGCCGACAAGAGTTCCTGGCGTTGCCCCTTATATATGCGGTGTCATTAATCTACGCGGTGTCGTGACACCTGTCATTGACCTTAGAGTGAGACTTGGATCAACTGACAACGAGATTACAGACGAAACAAGAATGATTATTGTACAAGTTGGTGACATTGAAGTCGGCTGGATTGTTGATGAAGCAAATGATGTCATTACTGTCCATCAGGAAGAGGTAGAATCTTCTACTGATTCAGCTGAAAAAGAAGGACTGTCATGGGTGACAGGAATTATTAAGCATGATCAGCGTCTATTCAATATCATTCATGCTGGTGCGGTCCTCGACAAGAGCGTGCAAGATGCACCTGTTCATTAAGGGGGATGTGAAATGAGCATTTTCAATGAAATTAAAGATGAACAGCTAGATATATTAAGTGAGGTTGGGAATATCGGAGCAGGCCATGCAGCGTCTGCTCTTGCCAGCCTATTGAATCGCAAAATTGATATGGCTGTTCCTTTTGTCAAAGTTCTCTCGTTTGAAGATTTAATGGATTTCTTTGGTGGAGCAGACCTTCCAGTTGCCAGTATCTTTTTGCGAATGGAGGGTGATCTTACCGGTTCAATCTTTTTCATTATGCCGTTTGAACAAGCTGAACAATTTGTAAGGGAGCTTGTTCAGGACCCAGCATTTGATATTGATACGATTCATGAACACATGCTAGGAACATCAGCGCTTCATGAGCTAGGAAATATTTTAGCAGGTTCTTATTTATCAGCACTTGCCGATTTAACAAAACTGCAGCTTCACCCAAGTGTTCCAGATGTCACGCTCGATATGTTCGGGGCTGTCATTAGTGAAGGGTTAATGCAGTTTAGTCCTCTCGGCGATCAGGCAATTGTGATTGATACATCGATTTTTGATGATCAAAATAAGCAAGAGCTGAAAGGAAATATGTTTCTATTACCAGACTTTGAATCGTTTGAAAAACTGTTCAAAGCATTAGGTAACCTATAATGAACGTGCAGATTCCGGCAGTTGTAAAGGTTGGTATAGCGGATGTTCAGCTTGTGAAAACACCGGACCGTATTCGGACATCCGGTCTTGGTTCTTGCGTAGGACTTGTCCTTTTTGACCAAGAAAAAAAACTGGCAGGACTTGTCCATGTCATGCTTCCAGACTCCTCTCTTTCAAAAGGAGCGGTAGAGAACTTGGCTAAGTATGCAGATACAGGTGTCAAGCATACAATTGATCTGCTCTTAAAAGAAGGAGCACGCAAACATGCGCTAAAAGCGAAGCTTGCTGGCGGCGCAGAAATGTTTAAATTTAAGTCAACCAATGATCTGATGAGAATTGGACCTAGAAATGTATCAGCTGTGAAAGAACATCTGTCTCTTCATCATATCCCGATCATTAGTGAGGACACGGGCGGGAACAATGGACGCACGATTGAATTCGATCCGCTTACAACAGAACTTGAGATCCGCACTGTGAAACAAGGCATTATGAAGATATAACTAAGGAAGTATAGGGGGAGAAAGATGCAATCCTTAAATTACGAAGATCAGGCGCTATGGGCTAGATGGAAAGAGTGGAAGGACCCAGCTGCTGGAGATGATCTTATGCGCCGCTATATGCCGCTCGTCACATATCATGTTGGAAGAATTTCCATCGGTCTCCCGAAGTCAGTGCACAAAGAAGACTTGATCAGTCTAGGGATGCTCGGTTTATATGATGCCCTTGAAAAATTTGACCCCGGAAGAGATCTGAAGTTTGATACATATGCATCCTTCAGAATTCGTGGGGCCATCATCGACGGTCTTCGTAAAGAGGACTGGCTGCCTCGTACATCAAGAGAAAAAACAAAAAAAGTAGAAGCGGCAATTGAAAAGCTTGAACAGCGATATTTGCGAAATGTGACACCAACAGAGGTTGCTGAAGAACTCGGCATGAGTGAACAAGATGTGGTCACAACGATGAATGAAGGGTTCTTTGCGAATTTGCTCTCGATTGATGAGAAGCTGCATGATCAAGAAGACGGAGAAAACGTTCAAGTCATGATTCGTGACGAAAAGACTGTGACACCTGAAGAAAAAATGCTGAAAGATGAATTAATTGAACAGCTTGCCGAAAAAATGACAGAGCTTTCGGAAAAAGAAAAGCTTGTGATTAGTCTTTTCTATAAAGAGGAATTGACGTTAACGGAAATCGGTCAAGTGCTTAATTTATCGACCTCTCGCATTTCGCAAATTCATTCAAAGGCATTGTTCAAGCTTAAGCATCTGCTTGATAAAGCCATTCAATCTTAAAGAGTTAGTGAGTGAAAAAATATGCTATGGCTGATTAGCTTTATGCTTCATGCTGCACTTATTTATTTTGTGATCATTTTATACACGAGAATGAATTCGCTGAAGGCAACAGAACAAAAGCAGCGAGAGCTTTTAGAAGAAACGGAAAATACCCTGGCTGCATTTTTGATGGAAGTCAAAGAAGAGAATGAAAAACTATCAAAAGCTGCAGCCACTTCCCCTGATTTTTCTGCTGAAGAGCTGAAATCGGATCTTCAGACACCAAAGCAACCACAACCACCAATTGAATCCCAGCAATCGGTAGAAAGTGAAGATCCAGTTCCAGAGCACCTGTCGGCTCTCCTTAGCGAAGTTGAGGTGCAGGAAGAGAAGGTAAACGAACCCGTTTCAAGTCTTGAAACAGAAGCTTCTGTGCCTTCTGAAAGTGAAATAGAAGAAACATTTGAGGATCAAGTAAAGGCCTTATATGATCAAGGGCTATCATTAGAAGAAATAGCGAAAGAATTAAAAACGGGCAAGACAGAAATCGAGCTTTTATTAAAATTTAGCGGAAAGCTGTAAAGGATTCTTGATTGTCAGTCCATCATGTGTTATATTATTTCTTGGTGTTAAATACACACGCTTAATGATTCGTATGAAGGTGCTGCCGTGGCGCAGTTTTATGTGAACATGACTTAAGCGGAGGAAAAAAAACCATTATATTAGGAGGCAACAACATGTCAGTTATTTCTATGAAACAATTGCTAGAAGCTGGTGTTCACTTCGGTCACCAAACACGCCGTTGGAACCCAAAAATGAAGCGTTACATCTTTACAGAGCGTAACGGTATCTACATCATCGATCTTCAAAAAACGGTGAAAAAAGTAGAGGAAGCTTACAACTTCACGAAAAACCTTGCTGCTGACGGAGGAAAAATTCTTTTCGTTGGTACGAAAAAGCAAGCACAAGATTCAGTGAAAGAAGAAGCAATCCGTTCTGGTATGTTCTATGTAAACCAACGCTGGCTTGGTGGAACGTTAACAAACTTTGAAACAATCCAAAAACGTATCAAACGTTTAAAAGATATTGAAAAAATGCAAGAAAACGGTACGTTCGAAGTTCTTCCTAAGAAAGAAGTCGTTCAACTGAAAAAAGAATTAGAACGTCTTGAAAAATTCCTAGGCGGAATCAAAGACATGAAGGGTCTTCCAGATGCACTTTTCATTATCGACCCTCGTAAAGAGCGTATTGCAGTTGCAGAAGCTCGTAAATTGAATATCCCAATTATCGGTATCGTTGACACAAACTGTGATCCAGACGAAATTGATGTTGTGATCCCTGCAAACGATGATGCAATCCGTGCTGTAAAACTTCTAACTGCTAAAATGGCAGATGCGATTCTTGAGTCTAAACAAGGCGAAGAAGAAGCTGTTGTAGAAGAAACGACAGAAACTGAAACAACAACTGCGTAACCTATTCAAAAGGTGATAAGAGGGAACTGCCTTTTATCACCTTTTTTTCACCTAGTAATCCGTGTTTTAACATAGAAGGAGGAAATGTAAAATGGCAATTACTGCTCAATTAGTAAAAGAACTGCGTCAAAAAACTGGTGCAGGTATGATGGACTGTAAAAAAGCGTTAACAGAAACTGATGGTGACATCGATAAAGCAATCGATCTTCTAAGAGAAAAAGGGATCGCAAAAGCTGCGAAAAAAGCAGACCGTATTGCGGCAGAAGGATTAACTCTTATTAAAACTGACGGCAACACTGGCGTTATCCTAGAAGTGAACTCTGAGACTGATTTCGTTGCGAAAAACGAAGGATTCCAAAATCTTCTTAACGAACTTGCTGATCATTTACTTGCTGCGAAACCTGCAACAATTGAAGAAGCACATGCTTCTAAAATGGAAAATGGTTCAACAGTTGAAGAACATATTACTTCTGCAATTGCGAAAATCGGAGAAAAAATTACGCTGCGCCGTTTCTCAGTCATCACAAAAGAAGATAACGCTGCATTCGGTTCTTACTTACACATGGGCGGACGCATCGGTGTATTAGCGGTTCTTAACGGAACAACTGATGAAGAGCTTGCGAGAGACATCGCAATGCACGTTGCTGCTGTAAACCCTAAATACATTTCTCGTGACCAAGTGTCTGAAGAAGAAGCAAACCGTGAGCGTGAAGTATTAACACAACAAGCGCTTCAAGAAGGAAAGCCTGAAAATATCGTTGCTAAAATGGTAGAAGGCCGTCTAAACAAATTCTTCGAAGAAATTTGCTTACTTGACCAAGCATTCGTTAAAAACCCAGATGAAAAAGTGAAACAAGTTGTAGGTGCGAAAAACGCAACTGTTCAAACTTATGTTCGCTATGAAGTGGGCGAAGGTATCGAAAAGCGTCAAGACAACTTTGCTGAAGAAGTTATGAGCCAAGTGAAAAAATAATGTTTGAAAAGCTCTCTGGGGCTTTTTTAGGGAGCACAAGCACTGTGTTCCCTATTTTTTAGAGGATATTGATTTACAAAAGACGGTTTCTTACGCATAATAAGAGACGGTATAGTTTACACTTGGAGGTTATCATGAGCAAACCGAAATATAATCGCATTGTACTGAAGCTAAGTGGAGAAGCACTAGCTGGTGATGCTGGAAATGGAATTAACCCAACTGTCATTCAATCAATTGCAAAGCAAGTAAAAGAAATTGCAGAACTTGATGTTGAAGTTGCAGTCGTTGTAGGTGGAGGAAACCTTTGGCGTGGTAAGACAGGCAGTGACTTAGGAATGGACCGGGCAACAGCAGACTATATGGGGATGCTTGCAACAGTGATGAATTCATTGGCATTACAAGACAGCCTAGAAACGCTTGGCATTCAGTCTAGAGTACAAACCTCTATCGAAATGAGACAGGTTGCAGAGCCATACATAAGAAGAAAAGCGATCCGCCACCTTGAGAAGAAACGTGTCGTGATTTTTGCTGCAGGTACTGGTAACCCTTATTTCTCTACTGATACAACAGCAGCACTTCGTGCAGCTGAAATTGAAGCAGATGTCATTTTAATGGCGAAAAACAATGTAGACGGTGTCTACAGTGCTGATCCTCGTACAGATGCGGATGCAGTAAAATATGATAAGCTTTCATATCTTGATGTACTAAAAGAAGGGCTTGCTGTAATGGATTCTACTGCGTCCTCATTATGTATGGACAATGACATTCCATTAATCGTCTTCTCTATTATGGAAGAAGGAAATATTAAACGTGCCGTCAATGGCGAATCAATCGGAACGATCGTGAGGGGGAAATAACGTGTCAAAAGAAGTGTTGAACCAAACAAAAGAAAAAATGGAAAAAGCCGTTCAAGCATACGGACGTGAACTAGCAACTGTCCGTGCGGGCAGAGCTAATGCTTCCCTTTTAGACAAAGTAACAGTGGATTACTATGGTGCGCAAACACCACTAAACCAAATTGCGTCAATTACAGTGCCAGAAGCACGTATGCTGATTATCACACCTTACGATAAAACAGCGATCGGTGATATCGAAAAGGCGATCCAAAAGTCTGATCTTGGTATCACACCAACAAGTGACGGAAACGTGATCCGTATTGCGATCCCAGCACTAACAGAAGAAAGACGTAAAGAACTTGTAAAAGTTGTGAGAAAATACTCAGAAGAAGCAAAAGTAGCTGTTCGTAACGTTCGTCGTGATGCAAACGATGAATTGAAAAAGCTAGAGAAAAATGGGGAGATCACTGAAGATGAATTAAGATCATCTACAGAGGATGTTCAAAAATTGACAGATGAATATGTCGCTAAAATTGATGAAGTGACAAAAGATAAAGAAAAAGAAATCATGGAAGTTTAAGAAAAAACTATGTACAATAGATAATAGTGAAAAGACCCTCTTCATGTTTACAGGGGGTTTTTTTGTTAATACTGTTGAGGACTATATTATTAGCGGGAACGCAACCTTTTTGGGTGATGGAGGAATCTCATGCTCAATATACTCAAAAATTGGAAGAATCAGCAAACAGCAGCTTCCAACTTAGAAAGCCTGACAAAAGAAGACATATTAAATGGAGAAATTCCTGAACATATCGCCATTATCATGGATGGGAATGGAAGATGGGCGAAGAAACGTGCGCTTCCACGGGTAGCAGGACATCATGAAGGTATGAAAGTTGTCAAGCGCATGACCAAGCTTGCAAATGAGCTGAATGTCAAAGTGCTGACTTTGTATGCTTTCTCTACAGAAAATTGGAAACGTCCAAAACTAGAAGTAGACTTTTTAATGAAGCTTCCTGAAGAGTTTCTAAACATCTATCTGCCTGAACTCATCGAGGAAAATGTCCGTGTACGTTTAACAGGTGATCCAGACGGCCTCCCGCAGCATACGAAAAAAGCGGTAGAGAACGCAGTGAAGAGTACGGCGAATAATGACGGACTCATTTTAAATTTTGCGCTCAATTATGGAGGACGGACAGAAATTATTTCTGCATGCAGACAAATTTCTGAAAAAGTCAAAGAAGGCAAGCTTCGAGCAGAAGACATCACAGAAGAGATGTTTTCAGCTTATTTAATGACAGAATCTCTTCAAGATCCGGATTTGCTTATTCGTACGAGTGGAGAAATTAGATTAAGCAACTTTATGCTTTGGCAAATTGCATACAGCGAGTTTGTCTTTACGGATGTGCTTTGGCCTGACTTTTCTGATGAGCATCTCATAGGCGCTATCGGAGAGTACCAGCGCCGCGGCCGGAGGTTCGGTGGAATTTAGAGGGTGGTGCAGATGAAACAAAGAATTTTGACGGGTGTTCTGGCAGCTGCAGTGTTTTTACTTGCAGTGATTTATGGACAAATGCCATTTACCCTGCTGATTTATTTAATGGGAAGTGTCGCTCTCTTTGAGCTCCTTAGAATGAAAAAGATTTCGATTTTCAGCTTTCCTGGCATTGTCAGCTTAATATTGCTTTGGCTTTTAATGGGCGGAGAAAATAGCTTCTTCCCGAACGTAGACGCATCAAAAATGCAGATTGCTTTATTTGCAGTCTTAATCCTTTTAACTTATACAGTTCTGAGCAAAAACTCTTTCACATTCGATGAGGTTGCTTTTGTTATATTAGCCACATTATATATTGGCGTTAGTTTCTATTATTTTATTCAAATTAGAGGCTTGTATGGCATGAGTGCGATCTTCTTCGCAGCGGTGATTATTTGGTCCACTGACTCAGGTGCCTATTTTATTGGGAAATCTATGGGGAAACGAAAGCTTTGGCCAGAGATCAGCCCAAACAAAACAGTAGAAGGATTTATCGGCGGAATCGTCACAGCGGTCGTGCTGTCACTTGTGTTCCAGGCGGTTACAGGATTTTTGCCATCATATCTGCTTGTTATGTTTATTACTCTTTTGCTCAGTATTTTTGGACAGCTTGGCGACCTTGTGGAATCTGCTTTAAAGCGTCATTACCATGTGAAGGATTCAGGGACAATACTCCCAGGTCATGGCGGAATTTTGGACAGGTTTGACAGCTTTTTATTCGTTCTGCCGTTTTTATATTTATTGCTGGCCACGTTTGCTAGCTAACCTCATAGAAACTAATTGAACGAGAGAAGGAGTGGCAATTTGAAATATATTTCGCTATTAGGCGCAACAGGATCAATCGGAGAACAAACATTAGATGTGATCAGGCAGCATCCAGACAAATTCAAGTTGAAAGCGATGACGTTTGGCAGAAATATAGACAAGGCCATCCCTATCATTGAACAATTTCAGCCTGAATTTGTTGGATGTGTAGACGAAGCGACCTATCGCACGTTAAAAGGTCATTCATTTCAATACGATGTTAAAATTGCTGCGGGTGATGAAGCGAACATCGAAGCAGCGACCTATGATGCAGTGGATGTTGTGGTCAATGCACTGGTAGGGAGTGTCGGACTTGTGCCGACATTAAAAGCCATTGAACAAAAAAAGACGATCGCACTTGCAAATAAGGAAACACTTGTGACAGCTGGTCATATAGTAAAAGAGTACGCCAAAAAGTATGACGTGCCTTTACTTCCTGTCGATAGTGAACACTCCGCTATTTTTCAATCCCTGCAAGGTGAACAAGCTAAAAACATTGAACGCTTAATCGTCACAGCTTCAGGCGGCAGTTTCCGAGATAAAAAACGCACGGAGCTTGAAGGTGTAACGGTTGAAGAAGCGCTGAATCATCCGAACTGGTCTATGGGCGCAAAAATCACGATCGATTCAGCGACCATGATGAATAAGGGGCTTGAGGTGATTGAGGCGCATTGGCTGTTTGATATCCCATACGATCAAATTGATGTGCTGTTACATAAAGAGAGCATCATCCATTCCATGGTGGAATTCCATGACAAAAGTGTCATGGCTCAGTTAGGTACACCTGACATGAGGGTTCCGATTCAATACGCGCTCACTTACCCTGATAGAGCGCCATTAAAAGAAGCGAAATCATTAAACCTTTGGGAGATTGGACAATTAAATTTCCAAAAAGCGGATTTTGACAGGTATCGCTGCTTACATTTTGCTTATGAATCAGGTAAAATAGGAGGGACAATGCCTACTGTGCTTAATGCAGCCAATGAAATAGCTGTTGATGCATTTTTAAAAGGCAAAGTAACGTTCCTGCAAATTGAAGAATTGATTGAAAAGGCACTGAACAGACATCATGTGATTTCAACGCCTAGTTTGCAAGATATCCATGAAGTGGACAAAGATACACGAGACTTTGTTCAATCAATCCTCGCATAAGGTGGTATGTTCGTGAATACAGTGATTGCGTTTATTATTATTTTTGGAACGCTCGTTTTTTTCCACGAGCTTGGCCATTTAATTATGGCGCAGCGCGCAGGCATTTTATGCCGCGAGTTCGCAATTGGTTTTGGACCGAAGATTTTCTCCTTTAAACGAAAAGAAACCGTCTATACCATCAGACTTCTGCCAATCGGCGGATTTGTTAAAATGGCTGGAGAAGATCCTGAAGTCATTGAAATTAAACCGGGTCATACAGTGGGGCTCTTATTCAATGAGCAAAATGAAGTAGAAAAAATCATTTTAAATGATAAAGAGAAATATCCTGATGCACTTGTCATTGAAGTTGAACAAATTGATTTAGATCATGCGATGAGAATTTCAGGATATGAGGCTGGAAATGAAGACATCCTGACTGGCTACAATGTAAGCCAAACAAGCTTCTATATTGCAGATGGTGAAGAAATTCAAATTGCGCCATACAACCGTCAGTTTGGTTCAAAAACAGTATGGCAGCGTATTAAAGCCATTGCAGCTGGACCGATTATGAACTTTATCTTGGCATATGTGATTCTAGTGGCTTTAGGATTTATTCAAGGTGTAACCGTGGATGATCCTGTACTTGGTAAGCTGACAAAAGACGGCCAGGCAGCGCAAGCTGGGCTTATGCAGGGAGATCATATCGTTTCAATTAATGGGGATAAAATGAATTCTTGGACAGATGTTGTTCAAACGGTTCAAAAGAACCCAGATAAAAAAATGAATGTCGTCATTGACCGAGATGGCAAAGAAAGCACCATTCAAGTTGTACCGGAAGCTGTGAAGGCCGAAGGAAAAACCATTGGCCGTTTTGGCTCTTATCCGCCAACGGAAAATGGCTTTCTCAAAGTCATTTCATCCTCAGGCACTACAGTGATATCTACAGCAGGTCTCATCTTAACGAACTTGCAAAAGATTGTCACAGGACAATTTTCATTAGATATGCTTGCAGGTCCTGTTGGAATATATGACATGACAGGAGAAGTAGCGAAACAAGGTGTGTTAACATTAATGCAGTTTGCTGCGTTTCTTAGTATCAACTTAGGGATCGTGAATTTATTACCGATTCCTGCATTAGACGGAGGAAGATTACTTTTCCTATTCGTTGAAGCCATTCGCGGCAAACCAATTAATCGTGAGAAAGAGGCACTTGTTGTCTTCATTGGTGTTGCGTTCCTCATGCTATTAATGCTAGTAGTGACATGGAATGACATCCAGCGATTATTTTTATAAAAACCATTGTCTCTTGTTTCTCATTCTGGGAAACAAGAGTTTTTGTGAGAAGTCCTATTTCTTAAATGAGGTGTAACGACATGAGACAATCCCTGACTTTCATTCCAACTCTTCGAGAGGTGCCGGCAGATGCTGAGGCAAAAAGTCATCAGCTATTAGTAAGAGCTGGATTTATTAGACAAAACACGAGCGGTATCTATCATTACCTGCCTTTAGCACATAAAGTGATTCAGCACATTCAAGCCATTGTTCGCAAGGAAATGGAAAAGGCGGGAGCAGCTGAGCTGTTAATGCCAGTGCTGCAGCAAGCAGAAATGTGGCAAGAGTCAGGAAGATGGTATACATACGGTCCAGAACTCATGCGTATGAAAGATCGCCACGGCCGCGAGTTTGCACTTGGCCCAACACACGAAGAAGTGATCACATCACTCGTACGCAGTGAAGTCAAATCGTATAAAAAGCTTCCTTTGACACTGTATCAAATCCAATCTAAATTCCGTGATGAACAAAGACCTCGCTTTGGGTTATTGCGCGGACGTGAATTTATTATGAAGGACGCCTATTCATTCCACTCTTCACCAGAGAGCCTTGATGACACATACAACAAGATGTTTACAGCTTACTCGAATGTCTTTTCAAAAGTAGGTCTTAACTTTAGACCCGTCATTGCCGATTCTGGGGCAATGGGAGGAAAAGATACACATGAGTTTATGGCGCTGTCAGAAGTAGGAGAAGATACAATCGCATACTCTGACACATCTTCCTACGCTGCGAACATTGAAATGGCTGAGGCTGTGTATCACGGAGAAGAAGCAAACCCTGCGGACTTCAAAGAACTTGAGAAAGTACACACGCCGCAGGTAAAGACGATACAAGATGTTGCGGCATTCTTAGAAGTCGCTCCTTCTACATGTATCAAATCTGTCTTGTTTAAAGCGGACGATGCGTATGTACTTGTCCTGACAAGAGGCGATCATGAAGTAAATGATGTGAAAGTGAAAAACTTAGTTGGAGCACAGCTTGTTGAGCTTGCTTCACGTGAGGAAGTACTAGACGTGATCGGAACAGAACCAGGATTTGTTGGACCAGTGAAGCTTGAAGCGGAAGTAACGATTTATGCAGACCACGCTGTAAAAGGAATGACAAACGCAGTTGTAGGTGCAAATGAATCGGATTATCACTATGTCAATGTTAATCCTGCTCGTGATCTGTCAGTGAAGGAATATACAGATCTTCGCTTGATTCAAGAAGGAGACGTTTCTCCAGATGGTGAAGGCACAATCCAGTTCGCAAAAGGAATTGAAGTAGGACAAGTCTTTAAACTAGGCACGCGTTATTCAGAGGCAATGGATGCAACATACCTCGATGAAAATGGACGTGCGCAGCCAATGATCATGGGCTGCTATGGCATCGGAATTTCTAGAACTCTTTCTGCGATTGTTGAACAGCATCATGATGACAAGGGGATTATTTGGCCAGAAACAGTTGCGCCATATGATCTTCATCTACTTGCCTTAAATATGAAAAACGATGCACAAAAGGAACTGGCTGAAACGCTGTATGAGCGTTTACAGGAAGAGGGCTATGATGTCCTTTTCGATGACCGCCAAGAGCGTGCAGGCGTTAAATTTGCCGACAGTGACTTAATTGGACTGCCAATTCGCATTAGCTGCGGGAAACGTTCAGAAGAAGGTATTGTCGAAGTGAAATTCAGAAAATCAGGTGAATCACACGAAGTATCTGTTGATGAACTGATTTCATTTATACGCCAAGCATAAAAAACGAACAAAAAAATGAAGGTACCTCCTGCAAAAAAGAGGTACCTTTCTGATTTGCAAAAGGAGGGTCCTGTCTTGGATGAACAATTACCGATTACCCGGCGGCAATTTCATATATTACTCAATCAGATTCAAATGACAGATGATGACCTCAGTCGTTACTTTGAAGAAGGCGAGATCGTCAAATTGACGGTGCATAAGGCGGCAAAAACGTGGCATTTCCATTTTAAATTTAAGGCGCTTTTGCCTTACCAAGTATATGCAATGTTTTTAAGCAGGCTGACAAATGCATTTTCTCATATTGCACAAGTTACTTGTACGATTGAAGTCAATGATCCGCACATATCTGAAGAGCTCGTTCAATCGTATTGGTCCCATTGTGTGGAAGAGCTTCAAGGGATTTCTCCCCCAATCATCAGCTTGCTTCAACAGCAAAAACCAGCCCTGTCTGGACATAAGATCATCATCAAAACAAAAAGCGAAACTGAGGCTCTAGCCATCAAGAAGAAATATAGCCCAATGCTTCAGGCTGCATTTAAACAAGTTGGTTTTCCAGAACTTCAATTTGATACAGAAATTTTTGTATCAGATCAAGAGATTCAGAAGTTCAGAGAACAAAAACTTGCTGAAGATCAAGAAAGAGCCATGCAAGCCCTTGTTGAGATGGAGAAGAAGGAAAGTGAGGATCAAGAGGAAGCTCCTTCTGGCCCTCTGATGATTGGCTATCAAATCAAAGACAATGAAGAAATACGTACGCTTGATAGTATTATGGACGAAGAAAGACGAATCACCGTCCAAGGGTATGTGTTCGATGCAGAAACGCGCGAACTAAAAAGCGGCAGAACCCTTTGTATCTTTAAAATTACCGATTATACGAATAGTATTTTGATCAAAATGTTTGCGAGAGAAAAAGAAGATGCTCAGCTCATGAAATCCTTGAAAAAAGGGATGTGGGTCAAAGCAAGAGGAAGCATTCAAAACGATACGTTTGTGAGAGATCTTGTCATGATCGCAAATGACGTCAATGAAATGAAACCTCAGCTGAAAGAAGATACTGCACCAGAGGGAGAAAAGCGTGTTGAGCTTCATTTGCATTCGCCAATGAGCCAGATGGATGCTGTCACTGGCATCGGTAAACTTGTTGAACAAGCAAAAAAATGGGGGCATGAGGCCATTGCCCTGACAGATCACGCCGTTGTACAATCCTTTCCAGATGCGTATGCAGCAAGTAAAAAGCATGGCATCAAAATGATGTACGGGGTGGAAATCAATTTAGTCGATGACGGGGTACCGATTGCGTATAATCCAGAGCACCGCTTGTTAGAAGATGCGACGTTTGTCGTATTTGATGTTGAGACAACAGGACTCTCTGCTGTGTATGATACGATCATTGAGCTTGCAGCCGTGAAAATCAAAGGCGGGGAAATCATTGACCGCTTTGAGGCATTTGCAAACCCTCATCATCCGTTATCAGCCACAACCATTGAACTAACCGGTATCACGGATGATATGGTGAGAGATGCACCAGATGTGGTCGATGTTGTTCGGGATTTCAAAGAGTGGATTGGACAAGATATCCTTGTTGCTCACAATGCGAGCTTTGATATGGGCTTTTTAAATGCAGCATATAAGCGACTGTTAAAAACAGATAAAGCGTCAAACCCTGTCATTGATACACTAGAACTCGGCCGATTCCTTTATCCTGAATTTAAAAATCACCGGCTGAACACGCTGTGTAAAAAGTTCGATATTGAACTCACGCAGCATCACCGGGCGATTTATGATGCAGAAGCAACTGGGTACCTCATGCTGAAGATGCTAAAAGATGCGGCTGAAAAAGAGATTGCCTACCACGATCAATTGAACGAAAACATGGGGCAGTCCAATGCGTATCAGCGCTCACGTCCTTACCATGCAACGGTGATTGCACAAAATGAGACGGGTCTAAAGAATTTATTTAAGCTTGTTTCACTTTCTCATATTCATTATTTCTACCGCGTGCCGCGTATCCCGCGCTCACAGCTTGAGAAATATCGAGAAGGTTTAATTGTTGGGTCTGCTTGTGATAAGGGTGAAGTGTTTGAAGGGATGATGCAGAAGTCACCTGATGAGGTAGAAGACATTGCTGCATTTTACGACTATTTAGAAGTTCATCCGCCAGAAGTGTATCAGCATTTACTCCAGCTGGAGCTTGTTCGGGATGAACGTGCATTAAAAGAGATCATCACAAACATTGTAAAACTTGGTGAAAAACTGAATAAACCAGTCGTGGCGACTGGAAATGTGCACTACCTGCATCCAGAAGACAAAATTTATCGCAAAATCTTAATTTCATCACAAGGCGGGGCGAATCCACTCAATCGTCATGAACTGCCAAAAGTTCATTTTAGAACAACTGATGAAATGCTAGAAGCCTTCTCTTTCCTTGGAGACGAGAAGGCGAAAGAGATTGTCGTGACGAATACGCAAAAAGTATCTGAGATGGTCGAAAGTATTAAACCAATCAAAGACGATCTTTATACACCAAAAATCGAAGGTGCAGATGAAGAAATTCGGGAAATGAGCTATAACATGGCTCGCGGCATCTACGGTGACGATTTACCGAAAATTGTAGAAGACCGGATTGAGAAAGAATTAAAGAGTATTATTGGTCACGGTTTCGCTGTTATTTATTTAATTTCTCATAAGCTTGTTAAGAAATCACTTGATGATGGATATCTAGTTGGTTCAAGGGGGTCAGTTGGTTCATCTCTCGTTGCGACATTAACAGAGATTACAGAAGTGAACCCGCTTGCGCCGCACTATGTATGTCCAAGTTGCAAGCACTCTGAGTTCTTTAATGATGGATCGGTTGGCTCAGGATTTGACCTTCCTGATAAAGACTGTCCTGAATGCGGGACGCCGTATAAAAAAGACGGACACGATATTCCGTTTGAAACGTTCTTAGGTTTTAAAGGAGATAAAGTGCCCGATATCGACTTAAACTTCTCAGGAGAATATCAGCCGATTGCCCATAACTATACGAAAGAGCTGTTTGGTGAAGAGTATGTATACCGCGCAGGTACAATCGGTACCGTTGCAGAAAAAACGGCATATGGTTATGTGAAAGGCTACGCAGGAGATCATAACCTTCATATGAGAGGTGCTGAAATTGACCGGCTTGTACAGGGCTGTACGGGCGTCAAACGGACAACGGGCCAACATCCAGGCGGTATTATCGTAGTGCCGGATTATATGGACATTTACGATTTCTCACCAATTCAATATCCAGCAGATGCGACAGGTTCTGATTGGAAAACGACACATTTTGATTTCCATTCAATCCATGATAACTTGCTGAAACTAGATATTCTTGGACACGATGATCCAACGGTCATTCGGATGCTTCAGGACTTGAGCGGAATTGATCCAAAAACGATTCCGACAGATGATCCTGAGGTCATGAAAATCTTCCAAGGAACGGAACCTCTCGGTGTCACAGAAGAACAAATTGGATGTAAAACGGGAACACTTGGGATCCCAGAGTTTGGCACAAGGTTTGTTCGTCAGATGCTTGAGGATACAAAACCGACCACCTTCTCGGAACTTGTTCAGATCTCTGGTCTATCTCACGGTACAGATGTATGGCTCGGCAACGCCCAAGAGCTGATTCATAATAAAACGTGTGAACTAAGCGAAGTGATTGGCTGTCGTGATGATATTATGGTCTATCTGATTTATCAAGGTTTAGAGCCGTCACTTGCCTTTAAAATCATGGAATCTGTTCGTAAAGGGAAGGGACTTCCTCCTGAATGGGAAGAAGAAATGAAGAATAATAACGTACCGAACTGGTACATTGATTCTTGTAAAAAGATTAAATACATGTTCCCTAAAGCCCACGCGGCTGCTTATGTATTAATGGCCGTTCGAATTGCTTATTTCAAGGTGCACCATGCACTTCTGTACTATGCGGCTTATTTTACCGTTCGTGCTGATGATTTTGATATCGAAACGATGACAAAAGGATCGAATGCGATTCGAGCGGTCATGGACGATATTAACTCAAAAGGTCTTGATGCATCACCGAAAGAGAAGAACCTATTAACTGTACTAGAGCTTGCACTTGAAATGTGTGAAAGAGGCTATCACTTTAAAAAAGTAGACCTATACCGATCAAGTGCCACTGAGTTTATCATTGATGGAGACGGGCTAATCCCGCCATTCAACTCCATCCCTGGACTCGGAACAAACGTTGCGTTAAATATTGTACGCGCACGCCAAGATGGTGAATTCCTTTCAAAAGAAGATTTACAAAAACGAGGAAAAGTGTCTAAGACCATCCTTGAGTATTTGGATCGTCAAGGCTGCTTAGAAGCACTTCCTGATCAAAACCAGCTTTCTTTGTTCTAATGTGAAAAATGAAGAGCGCCCTTAAAGGGCGTTTCAGCATGTAGACAAACCCTCGCATTCTTTGTCAGTCCTGCGCTCCGGTGCTCACGAATGTCAAATTCGCTCTGCTCCGGTGCTCGTCCTTCCTAGACTGCAAAGGTTTTCTATCACGCTGAAAAGAAGACAAAGGGCTAAAATAAAGTTCATTTTAGCCCTTTGTCAACAATCTGGAGCGCCCTTAAAGGGCGTTCTTTTTATATATACAATAAAATTATTATGTAAACTAAAATATTTTAACTGGAATTATTTTCTTGTTGGTTCATATATCTTGATTTAACGTCGTGTTTTGAGAGAAGAGATTGTATGTCATTCTTTCTACCCAAATAGAGCAAAAAAGAGAATTTAGCCGTCTGAAATGTTCTCATACGACATATGATCATTTTGGGTACAGTCACATGAAGAATCAGGAGAAAACCCTCGGTGAGCGTCAAGCTGATGGCTGTTTACTATGCACATTTTTGAAACACGCTTGATTCTTTTCAACACTGTACAAAACACGTACGGAATGACAAGGAGGTGGTCATTTCTTGTTCAATGTTTCACGTTTTAAAAAAAGAAGGGGTGAGAAGTAGGTACATGTCAGATTACAACTATGTAGAGGTGCTTCAAAAATCCATTTTGTTTTACGAAGCCCAGCGTTCCGGAAAGCTTCCTGAAAGCAATCGTCTTAACTGGCGAGGGGATTCTGGACTAGAGGATGGGAAAGATGTTGGTCATGATTTAACAGGCGGCTGGTACGATGCTGGTGATCATGTGAAGTTCGGGCTTCCGATGGCTTACTCGGCAGCCGTGCTTGCATGGACAGTCTATGAGTACCGAGAAGCTTACGAAGAAGCAGAGCTGCTTGATGATATGTTAGATCAAATCAAGTGGGCAACCGATTATTTTTTGAAAGCCCATACAGGTCCAAATGAATTTTGGGCACAAGTAGGCGATGGGAACGCGGATCATGGCTGGTGGGGTCCAGCAGAAGTGATGCCGATGAACCGGCCAGCATTTAAAATTGATGAACATTGTCCAGGAACAGAAGTAGCCGCCCAAACGGCAGCCGCTTTAGCAGCAGGTTCAATTATTTTTAAAGAAACAGACGCGCCTTATGCAGCAAAGCTTCTCACCCATGCAAAGCAGCTTTATGCATTTGCTGACCAATATCGCGGTGAGTATACAGATTGTGTCACCAATGCTCAGCCATTTTATAATTCCTGGAGCGGCTATATTGATGAGCTCATTTGGGGTGGAATATGGCTGTACTTGGCGACAAATGACCAGACCTATTTAAACAAAGCACTAAAAGCAGTAGAAGAATGGCCGAAGGATTGGGATTATACGTTTACGATGTCGTGGGACAATACCTTTTTTGCTTCGCAAATTTTACTTGCGAGAATCACAAAGGAGAAAAGGTTTATCGAATCGACGGAGCGTAATCTCGATTACTGGTCGACGGGTTTTGTTCAAAATGGAAAAGTAGAAAGAATCACTTATACGCCTGGCGGACTAGCGTGGTTAGATCAATGGGGTTCACTTCGTTATACAGCAAATGCTGCATTTTTAGCGTTTGTGTACGCAGATTGGGTCTCTGATCAAGAAAAAAAGAATCGATACCAAACGTTTGCGATCAGGCAAACACACTATATGTTAGGGGATAATCCGCAAAATAGAAGCTATGTCGTTGGGTTTGGCAAAAATCCGCCGATGCATCCACACCATCGAACTGCACATGGCTCATGGTCTAATCAGCTGACAACTCCTTCTTCTCATCGGCACACGCTTTATGGAGCGCTTGTTGGGGGGCCTAATGCACAGGATCAGTATACCGATGACATCTCTGACTATGTATCAAACGAGGTAGCAACAGACTATAATGCCGCCTTTACTGGAAATGTAGCCAAAATGGTGCAGTTGTTTGGTCAGGGGCAGTCAAAGCTGCCGAATTTTCCGCCTAAAGAAAAAGTGGAAGATGAGTTTTTTGTAGAGGCAGCTGTCATGAGTAACGATACAACATCTACTCAGATCAAAGCCATTCTATACAATCGATCAGGCTGGCCGGCAAGAAGTAGTCAATCACTTTCTTTTAGATATTATGTCAATCTAAGTGAGATATTTGCGAAGGGATTCACTGATAAAGATATTCAAGTGACAGCTGTTTACAATGAAGGCGCTTCCTTAACTCCGTTAACGGTGTATGACGCATCATCCCATATCTATTTTACAGAAATCGATTTTACTGGCGTAGCTATTTTTCCAGGAGGTGAATCGCTTCATAAGAAGGAAATACAGTTCCGGTTATCTGCGCCAAATGGTGCGAATATATGGGATGCCTCAAATGATTATTCCTTTCAAGGATTAACATCCAATATGCAGAAAACAGCGAGAATTCCTGTTTTTGATCAAGGTATTTTAGAATTTGGTACGCTTCCGAATAAATAAATATAAAGGGTGAGGACATGACAAATAAAGAACGGTTTTTAACGCTTTATCATCAAATGAAAAACGATGCGAATGGATATTTTTCAAAAGAAGGCATTCCGTATCATTCCGTTGAGACACTCATTTGTGAGGCACCTGATTACGGGCATATGACCACTTCAGAAGCTTACAGCTATTGGTTATGGCTTGAAGCATTGTATGGTCACTACACAGGCGATTGGAGCAAACTAGAAGCGGCTTGGGATAATATGGAGAAGTTTATCATTCCAGTAAACGAAGATGGACATGACGAACAGCCGCATATGAGTTCTTACAATCCATCTAGCCCAGCCACATACGCTTCAGAGAAACCATATCCAGATCAATATCCGAGCCAGTTGACGGGTGCTCGCCCTGCTGGTCAAGATCCAATTGATCATGAACTGAGGTCAACTTACGGAACGAATGAAACGTATTTAATGCACTGGCTTCTTGATGTAGACAACTGGTATGAATATGGGAATTTGCTCAACCCATCACATACAGCCGCATATGTAAACACATTCCAGCGGGGTCCACAAGAATCCGTATGGGAGGCCATCCCTCATCCATCACAAGATGATAAAACGGCCGGAAAGCCCAATGAAGGTTTCATGAGCTTGTTCACAAAAGAAAATCAAGCGCCAGCCGCCCAGTGGCGCTACACAAATGCGACGGACGCTGATGCACGTGCGATACAGGCAATGTATTGGGCAAAGGAACTTGGCTATAATGGTTCAGCCTATCTTGATAAAGCGAAAAAGATGGGGGATTTCCTTCGTTACGGAATGTACGATAAATATTTTCAAACAATTGGAAGCGGCAAGCAAGGTAATCCGTATCCTGGAAATGGAAAAAGTGCATGTCATCACTTAATGGCATGGTATACCTCTTGGGGCGGGGGACTTGGAGAATATGCGAATTGGTCATGGCGTATCGGAGCGAGCCATTGTCATCAAGGGTATCAAAACCCAGTCGCTGCCTACGCTTTATCCTCAGATAAGGGAGGCTTAAAGCCATCGTCACCGACTGGTGCAAGTGATTGGGAAAAGACGTTAAAGAGACAGCTTGAATTTTACGTCTGGCTTCAATCAAAAGAGGGAGCGATTGCAGGAGGTGCTACCAACAGCTGGAATGGAGACTATAGCGCTTATCCAGCAGGAAGAAGCACATTTTATGATATGGCTTATGAAGATGCGCCTGTTTACCATGATCCTCCGTCCAATAACTGGTTTGGAATGCAAGCATGGCCGATTGAGCGTGTAGCAGAGCTTTATTATATCTTTGCAAAAGATGGCGACAAAACATCTGAAAATTTCCAAATGGCTAAATCTGTCATCACAAAATGGGTCAACTATTCACTAGATTATATTTTTATTGGCACGCGTCCTGTGTCGGATCAAGATGGGTATTTTTTAGATGGTCAGGGTCAAAGGATTCTAGGGGGGGCAAATGTGGCTGTTGCTACGACGAGTGCACCCGGAGAGTTTTGGATTCCTGGGAATATAGAATGGAGCGGTCAGCCTGACACTTGGAGCGGATTCCAATCTGCAACAGGTAATCCAAATTTAACGGCAGTTACAAAAGATCCTACTCAAGATACTGGTGTACTGGGCAGTCTCATCAAAGCGCTCACATTCTTTGCTGCTGCAACACAGAAAGAGACAGGGAACTACACAGCACTTGGCATAAGAGCAAAAGAGACAGCGGCACAGCTCCTTGAGGTTGCTTGGAATTACAATGATGGTGTAGGGATTGTGACAGAGGAAGACAGAGAAGACTACCACCGTTTCTTTAAAAAAGAAGTGTACTTCCCAAATGGCTGGAACGGAACATTTGGTCAAGGAAATCAGATCCCTGGTTCCAGCACCATTCCTTCTGACCCGCAGCGAGGAGGTAACGGAGTGTATACGAGCTTTGCAGATCTTCGTCCGAAAATCAAGCAAGACCCAGCTTGGTCAGCCCTGGAGAGTAAATATCAATCATCTTTTAATGAAGCAACAGGCAAATGGGAAAACGGAGCGCCAAGTTTCACCTATCACCGTTTCTGGTCGCAAGTTGATATGGCTACAGCTTATGCAGAATACCATCGTCTCATAAACGAATAGAACGTAGTGCAGCTGCCGGCTTTTTTAGTCGGCGGTCTTCTCATAAGATAAATGAAGTGAAAGCAAAGGTGATGTCATTATGGTTAAAAAGAAAGAATTTATGAATCATTCATCGAATGGCGGATCACAGGAACAAGAAAATCAAAGCTGGAGAAAAGAAGCAAATGATCGAATCTTACAACATAGACAAAGAGAGCTTGTCATAAACGTCATCAATAAGGAAAAAAAGCCAGTTGCCGGAGTAGAGGTGGAAATAAAACAAATCAGACATGAATTTGCATTTGGTTCAGCAATGAATGACCAAGTACTATTCAATCAAACGTATGCTGATTTTTTTGTCCAACATTTTAATTGGGCTGTGTTTGAAAATGAGGCAAAATGGTATGCTAATGAGCCTGAAAGAGGGAAAATAACCTACGAAAAAGCAGATACCATGCTGAATTTTGCCAATAGACACCAAATTCCAGTGAGGGGGCACGCCTTATTTTGGGAAGTAGAGGATGCCAATCCAAACTGGCTGAAATCATTACCGAATCATGAAGTATATGAAGCCATGAAAAGGCGGCTTGAACATGCAGGGAATCATTTTAAAGGAAAATTCCGTCATTGGGATGTAAACAACGAAATGATGCATGGCTCATTTTTTAAAGACCGGTTTGGGAAACAGATTTGGAAATGGATGTATGAAGAAACGAAGAAAATTGACCCTCAAGCCTTGCTGTTTGTCAATGATTATAATGTAATCTCATACGGCGAACATCACGCATATAAAGCACATATCAATGAACTTCGTCAGTTGGGGGCACCAGTTGAGGCCATTGGAGTTCAAGGTCACTTTGCAGATCGAGTGGATCCAGTCGTTGTAAAAGAAAGACTAGATGTGCTTGCTGAGCTTGGTCTACCGATATGGGTGACAGAGTATGACTCTGTTCATCCGGATGCCAATAGACGAGCGGATAACTTAGAAGCTTTATATCGGGTAGCCTTTAGTCACCCAGCCGTAAAAGGTGTGCTGATGTGGGGATTTTGGGCAGGTGCTCATTGGAGAGGTGAGCACGCAGCCATCGTGAATCATGATTGGTCGTTAAATGAAGCAGGCAGGCGTTATGAAAAGCTTCTACAGGAGTGGACGACACAAAGAGTGGAAAAAACAGATGCGAATGGCCAAGTGACATGTCCAGCGTTTCACGGGACGTATGAGGTTCGAATTGGTGAAGAAAGTAAAATGTTGCAGCAGCAGACGATTGAACTTGACTCAGCTAAACAAACACCACTTCAACTAGATATCATCGTACCAGTAGAATAAGAGATTGTGAGGAGAATGGAATGAAAAAATGGGTTCAACGGGTGGCTTGTTTTATGCTGCTGATCACTTTATGGGCGGGTTGGTTCACTCTGACCGTAAAGGCCTCCTCCTATGTGCAAACATCTGGTACACATTTTGTATTGAACAACCACCCATTTTACTTTGCTGGCACAAATAATTATTATTTCCATTACAAATCAAAAAAGATGGTAGATGCTGTTTTTGACGATATGAAGGCAATGGATTTAAAGGTTATTCGTATTTGGGGATTTCACGATGGTACCCCTCAAGAAAACTCAGTCTTACAATCTCGTCCAGGTGTTTATGAAGAATCCGGTTTTCAAAAACTAGACTATGCGATTTATAAAGCAGGGCAGGAAGGAATCAAGCTGGTCATCCCACTCGTGAACAATTGGGATGACTTTGGCGGGATGAATCAATATGTGAAGTGGTTTCAGGCAGGATCACATGATCACTTTTATACAGATCCTCGGATTAAAACAGCTTACAAAAACTATGTGCGCTATGTATTAGAGAGAACCAATACGTACTCAGGTGTTCAATATAAAGATGATCCTGCTATTATGACATGGGAGCTCGCCAATGAGCCGCGCGCTCAGTCAGACCCTTCGGGAAATATACTAGTAAACTGGGCAGATGAAATGAGTGCATGGATCAAATCAATTGACTCGAATCACCTTGTTGCAGTAGGAGACGAAGGGTTCTTTCGCATGACAGGTCATGACGATTGGTTTTACAGTGGGGGAGAAGGTGTTGATTGGGATCGTTTGACTGCTCTCCCTCATATTGATTATGGAACCTATCATTTATACCCGGATCACTGGAATCAGTCTGCTGTATGGGGAGTGAAATGGATCAAAGATCATATCACCCGAGGAAACGCAATTGGCAAACCTGTTGTATTAGAAGAGTTTGGCTATCAAAATCAAGCAGCCCGTCCTGATGTATATGATAGCTGGCTGAAGACAATTGAACAGCTCGGAGGCGCAGGTAGCCAATTTTGGATTTTAACAAGCATTCAAGACGATGATTCCCTCTACCCGGATTATGACGGTTTTCGAGTTTTAAAGGAGAGCCGGGAGGCAGGAATCATTCGTGAACACGCCAAAAGAATGAATGAAAAGAACTGATGAAGAATGCCTGTTTATAAGGAACTTCATTTGCATAAAAAAATTGGATATGGTATAGTTTTTATGGAAATGCTAACGATTACCGAGACAAGAGTGGGGAAACCCGCTCTTTTGTATTGAACAGGCAATTTTTGTCTCGACATTATTCATCCGTTTTCTGCTCCCCCTGCTCACAATAAAGCAGGGTTTTTATGCAGAATGATTGATAAGAGCGTTTATCGAAAGCACAAGGAGGAAGAGAATGAGCAAAAAAGTAGTGGATATCGTAAGCGACATGGTGCAGCCAATTTTAGATGGCTTACAGCTTGAACTCGTTGATGTTGAATTTGTCAAAGAGGGTCAAAACTGGTTCCTTCGCGTATTTATTGACTCTGACAAAGGCGTCGATATCGAGGAGTGTGCCAAAGTGAGCGAAGCCTTGAGCGAAAAGCTTGATGAGGCAGATCCAATTAGCCAAAACTACTTTCTTGAAGTGTCCTCTCCTGGAGCGGAGCGCCCATTAAAGAAAAAAGCTGATTTTGAAAAAGCACTTGGAAAAAATGTTTTCATGAAAACATACGAACCAATTGATGGTGAAAAGGCATTTGAAGGTGAGCTTACAAGCTTTGATGGTGAGATTGCAACAGTGACAGTGAAGATCAAGACAAGAAAGAAAGAGATCAATATTCCATACGAAAAAATTGCTAACGCAAGATTAGCAGTTTCGTTCAATTAACCTTTTCATTGATATAAGGGGGAACCATAAAAATGAGTAGTGAGTTGTTAGATGCCCTGACTGTTCTTGAGAAAGAGAAGGGCATTAGTAAAGAAATTATTATTGAAGCGATAGAAGCTGCACTCATTTCTGCATACAAGCGTAATTTTAATCAAGCACAAAATGTGCGTGTTGATTTAAACCGTGAAACGGGAACGATTCGCGTATTCGCAAGAAAAGATGTTGTAGATGAAGTGTATGATTCTCGCCTTGAAATTTCTGTAGATGATGCAGCAAATATCAACCCGAATTACATGGTTGGTGACGTGGTTGAAATTGAAGTCACACCAAAAGATTTCGGACGCATTGCAGCTCAGACAGCGAAACAAGTCGTGACGCAGCGAGTGAGAGAAGCAGAGCGAGGTGTGATTTACACTGAGTTTATCGATCGTGAGGAAGACATCATGACGGGAATCGTTCAGCGAATTGACAGTAAATTCATTTACGTGTCACTTGGCAAAATCGAAGCCCTTCTTCCGGTCAATGAACAAATGCCAAATGAGGACTACAAACCACATGACCGCATTAAAGTGTTCATTACGAAAGTAGAAAAAACAACAAAAGGACCACAAATTTATGTATCAAGAACACACCCAGGTCTTTTAAAGCGTTTATTTGAAATCGAAGTGCCAGAAATTTATGATGGTACTGTAGAGCTTAAATCTGTCGCTAGAGAAGCAGGGGACCGTTCTAAAATATCTGTTCGTACAGATGATCCTGATGTTGATCCAGTTGGTTCTTGTGTAGGACCTAAAGGTCAGCGTGTACAAGCAATTGTCAATGAGCTGAAAGGCGAAAAAATTGACATTGTTCATTGGTCGAATGACCCTGTTGAATTTGTTGCCAATGCGTTAAGTCCATCAAAAGTTCTTGATGTCATTGTAAATGAAGAAGATAAGGCGACAACTGTCATTGTCCCTGATTATCAGCTGTCATTAGCCATTGGTAAAAGAGGTCAAAATGCGCGTCTAGCAGCGAAATTAACGAGCTGGAAGATTGACATTAAAAGCGAAACAGATGCAAGAGAACTCGGTATTTTCCCAAGAACTGAAGACTCTGAATCTCTTTTCTTAGAGGCTGAACCAGTAGCTGAGGAATCTGACGAATAAGAGGTGATATAAAAGGTGAAAAGCCGAAAAAAAATCCCGCTTAGAAAATGCGTCGTGACGGGAGAAATGAAACCAAAGAAAGAACTGATTCGCGTTGTTCGTTCAAAAGAAGGTGAAGTGTCTGTTGACGCAACCGGAAAAATGAACGGGCGCGGCGCTTACCTTTCTCTCGATAAAGAAACCATTCTTGCGGCGAAGAACAAACGTAGTTTACAGCAGCAATTTCAGACACAGATTGACGAACACATTTTTGAAGAATTACTAGAACTAGCTGAAAAGGTGAAAAAACCGAATGACTGAATCTGAATGGTATCCTTTGCTTGGTCTAGCAAATCGAGCTCGTAAAGTCGTGTCAGGAGAAGATCTGGTGATCAAAGAAATTAGACATGCGCGTGCTAAGCTGGTTCTTCTTGCAGCAGATGCCTCATCCAACACAGAGAAAAAGGTATCTGACAAATGCAAATTTTACAATGTTCCGGTTAGAAAAGTTGAAGACCGTTCCGTTCTCGGACGTTCTATAGGGAAGGAAGCTCGCGTAGTTGTCGCTGTCACTGACCAAGGCTTCGCTAAGAAGCTCATAAGCTTGCTCGATTAATTTATTTGGGGGTGAACGAATGGCTAAAGTGAGAGTATATGAATACGCAAAAGCCATAGATGTTTCAAGTAAAGATATTATAGCAGCGCTTAAGGATATGAACGTGGAAGTGAACAACCACATGGCGACGCTTGAAGACGACACTGTGAAAAAGCTAGACGCTATCTATAAAAAAGCCAAAGCAAAAGAGACAGCTAACGAGAAACCCGCAGAACAAAAAAAACAATCATCTAACAAAAACAATGATAGAAAGAAGAATGACGTGCAGAATAATCAATTTAATAAAAACAAAAAAAACAACAACCAAAACAAAAACAAAAATAAACGCGGCGGCAACAACAAGGCGCAGCATCAGCAAGCAAGACCTGTGAAGCCGAAAAAAGAGCTTCCTGAAAAAATTGAATTTACAAATTCAATGACAGTCGGCCAGCTTGCTGACGAGCTTGGCAAAGAAACTGCTGAAATCATCAAAAAACTGATGATGCTTGGTGTCATGGCTACGATCAACCAAGAGCTCGACAAAGATACAGTCGAATTAATTGCTTCTGAATATGGTGTTCCAGTAGAAGAAGTAATCATTTTAGAAGAAACTGAACTTGAAAAGTATGAAGTTGAAGATAAAGAAGAAGATATGCAAGTACGCCCTCCAGTAGTAACGATCATGGGACACGTTGACCACGGGAAAACAACGCTTCTTGACAGCATTCGTAAAACGAAAGTTGTTGAAGGCGAAGCGGGTGGAATTACGCAGCATATTGGTGCATACCAAATTGAAGAAAACGGCAAGAAAATCACGTTCCTTGATACACCAGGACACGCAGCTTTCACTACGATGCGAGCACGCGGTGCTGAAGTAACAGATACGACGATCTTGGTCGTTGCAGCAGATGACGGTGTCATGCCGCAAACGATTGAAGCGATCAACCACGCAAAAGCGGCAGAGGTGCCAATCATTGTGGCTGTCAATAAAATTGACAAACCAACAGCGAACCCTGACCGCGTGATGCAGGAATTAACTGAGCATGGTCTTGTACCTGAGGCTTGGGGCGGCGAAACCATTTTCGTTCCTTTATCTGCAAAAACAGGTGAAGGCATTGACGAATTGATCGAAATGATCCTTCTTGTCAGCGAAGTAGCAGAACTAAAAGCCAACCCAAATCGTGCGGCAAAAGGAACTGTGATCGAGGCTGAGCTTGATAAAGGAAGAGGTTCTGTTGCAACCCTTCTCGTTCAAACTGGTACACTTCAAGTAGGTGACCCAATCGTTGTCGGAAATACATTTGGCCGTGTACGTGCAATGGTCAATGACATCGGACGCCGCGTGAAAACAGCAGGACCATCTACACCTGTTGAAATCACTGGTTTAAATGATGTACCGCATGCAGGGGATCAGTTCCTCGTATTCAAAGATGAAAAAACAGCTCGTCAAGTCGGTGAGGCGCGTGCGTCTAAACAACTTGATGAACAGCGTTCAGACAAAGCGAAATTATCTCTCGATGACCTATTTGAGCAAATCAAACAAGGTGATGTGAAAGATATCAACTTAATCGTAAAAGCAGACGTACAAGGTTCTGCTGAAGCACTGACGGCAGCTCTTCAAAAAATTGAAGTAGAAGGCGTCAAAGTGAAAATCATCCATACGGGTGTTGGAGCGATTACAGAATCTGATATCATTTTAGCAAGTGCTTCTAATGCGATTGTGATCGGATTTAACGTACGTCCTGATGGCAATGCGAAGAGCACAGCTGAAACAGAAAACGTAGATATTCGCTTACACCGCATCATCTACAAAGTCATCGATGAAATTGAAGCTGCAATGAAAGGGATGCTTGACCCTGAATATGAAGAAAAAGTCATCGGTCAAGTTGAAGTTCGTCAAACGTTCAAAGTATCAAAAATCGGTACAATTGCTGGTGGCTATGTCACTGAAGGTACCATTACTAGAGACAGTGGTATCCGCTTAATTCGTGATGGCGTCGTCATCTTTGAAGGTGAAGTCGACGTATTAAAACGATTCAAAGACGATGTGAAAGAAGTTTCACAAGGCTATGAATGTGGTATTACCATTAAGAAATACAATGATATCCGTGAAGGTGATGTCATGGAATCATTCGTTATGCAAGAAATCGAAAGAAAATGATCGGTTATACCGAGTGTGAGTGTATGATCTATGATGCATCCTCACTGAAGGAAAAACGTGCGGTTCTGCAGCGTATCATGACAAGAACGCGCCATAAATTCAATGTGACCATTGCTGAAATGGACTATCAGGATACATGGCAGCGTACTTCGATCGGAATCGCCGTCATTTCCTCCTCCCGGGTTCAAGTGGAAAAGGAACTTCAGCGTGTGTTAAGCTTTATTGATTCTTTTCCGGAAATTGAACGAACGATCACGAAAACTGAGTGGTTTTAACTAGAGGTGATAAGATCATGAGTATGAGAGCAACCCGTGTGGGTGAGCAAATGAAAAAAGAATTAGGCGACATCCTTGGCAGAAAGCTAAAAGATCCAAGAATCGGCTTTTTGACTGTAACGGATGTTGAAGTATCCGGTGATTTACAAATTGCCAAAGTCTACATTTCTGTTCTTGGCGACGAGAAGAAAAGAGAGGAAACCTTAAAAGGCCTTGCAAAGGCAAAAGGGTATATCCGCTCTGAAATTGGCAATCGAATCAGACTTCGCAAAACACCAGAGCTTCACTTTGAATTCGATGAGTCTGTAGATTACGGTAACCGAATTGAAAGCCTGATTGCTGAACTAAACACAAAAGATCACGAATAAGACGTTGAAATAAGGATAGGCGATGATCGTCTGTCCTTTTTCATCGTTTATGAAAGGAGAGAACGCAGGTGCAAAACGGTGTTCTTTTATTACATAAAGAAAGAGGCATGACCTCTCACGACTGTGTGTTTAAAGTGAGAAAGATATTACACACAAAAAAAGTGGGACATACAGGGACACTCGATCCAGAGGTTTCAGGTGTTCTGCCTATTTGTATTGGACGAGCGACAAAAATTGTGGAGTACTTAACAGATAAATCGAAAACGTATGATGCGGAAATCACCATTGGATTTTCTACAACGACAGAAGACCAAACAGGTGAAGTAGTAGAAGAAAAAAAGGTGCCGGTACCGATGTCAGAAGATGACATTGATGCTGCGTTGAAACAATTTGAAGGAACCATTGAACAGATCCCTCCGATGTTTTCTGCTGTGAAAATTGGCGGAAAAAAGCTCTATGAATATGCAAGGCAAGGCATTGAAATTGAACGTCCAAGCCGTGAAATTACCATTCATCGCATCGAGCGGACAACATCTGTCACATTTGAAAATGGTAAGGTATCCTTTAGATTCACCGTACTGTGTTCAAAAGGCACATATGTGAGAACGTTAGCCGTCGATATCGGAAAAAAACTTGGGTTTCCAGCCCACATGTCTCACCTCATTCGCATAGGATCTGGTGACTTTACGTTAGATGAATGTATCACTCTTGATGAGTTGCGGGAGATCAGCGAGAAAGGAACGGTTGAGGAACATCTTGTGCCGATCGAGCGTGCGCTCAATCATTTGCCGAAATGGGAGATAAATGATACATTAGCAAGTAAAGTGGAAAACGGTGCAGTCCTACCTATGCCTGATGAATTTGCTCATTTTGCAGAGGAAGATCGTGTCGCTGTCTTTGCTCCTTCAGGCCGTTGTATGGCGATTTATATGAAACACCCGACCAAACAGAACCTGATGAAGCCGGCGAAGATTTTATCACAGGACAAGCAATCTTAAAGAAAAGGTGACCATCTCGTGAAGACTATACATATTTCACACCCACATACATTGAATCAAAAGGATCAAGTCCCGTCTGTGATGGCTTTAGGGTATTTTGACGGTGTTCACCTCGGACACCAAAAAGTGATTGATGCAGCGAAAAACATTGCGGAAAAAGAGGGTTTAGCTCTAGCTGTCATGACTTTTCATCCGCATCCATCACATGTTCTGCAAAAAGCACGTGAACCAAAAGACTTAATCACACCGCTTGAGGATAAGATTGATTTTATCGAACAATTAGGTGCTGACTACTTATACATTGTGCAATTCAGCGAAAGCTTTGCAGCACTGTCTCCTCAAGACTTTGTCGATCAATATTTGGACGAACTGAATGTGAAGCATGCAGTCGCTGGTTTCGATTTTACATTCGGCCGGTTTGGCGCAGGCACAATGGAAACGTTTGACGAATACGGGAAAGGGCGGATTGCTGCGACCATTGTACCTAAGCTTTCCAACCAAGACCGGAAAGTCAGCTCAACCCTTATACGTTCCGCATTGAAAAATGGAGACGTTGAATATGTGAGTGAGCTTTTAGGCAAACCGTATCAGCTGCGAGGCATTGTGATTCATGGAGATAAACGAGGACGCACGATTGGCTTCCCAACCGCCAATGTTGGTTTATCTGCTGAATACATCATCCCGCCAACAGGCGTATATGCAGTGAGAGCGGAAGTGAAAGGCAAGGTGTATGACGGTGTTTGTAACGTTGGCTACAAACCAACATTTTATGAAAAACGTCCTGATCAGCCTGCGATTGAAGTGAACCTTTTTGATTTTAACGAAGAAATTTATGGTGAACCGATTAAATTACAGTGGTACAAACGGATTCGCAGTGAACAAAAATTTAACGGTATTCAAGAATTAACGGCTCAAATTAGTCAAGATAAAGAAGAAGCGATTCAGTTTTTTCAAAATTATCTTCATTAAACAAAAAAATCGCAGAAAAACCGCTCTATCATTTGCAAAATCGGCATATTTTTAGTATGATAATTCCTGTAGCTTTAAAACCACTTACTTGGCAGGCCGACTTCACCGACGGTTGCGAGGTAGATGGGGCTAACATGATTTGGAGGTGAAACAGGATGGCTATTACTCAAGAGCGTAAAACTCAATTAATTAATGAGTTCAAAACACACGAATCTGATACTGGATCTCCAGAAGTTCAGATCGCTGTCCTAACAGAATCAATTAACAACTTGAACGAGCATTTACGTACTCATAAGAAAGATCACCACTCACGTCGCGGTCTTTTGAAAATGGTAGGTAGACGTCGTAATCTTCTTACGTATCTACGTAATAAAGACGTAACTCGTTACCGTGAGTTAATTAACAAACTAGGCTTACGTCGATAATCGTAAAAAGCGGGAGGATTCCCGCTTTTTTATCGTATAATCACTAATATTTTATGGTTAAAATGTTGAAAGAATGGCAAAAACCCTTCTACATACAGCTTTCACATTGATATGTGAAAATCATTTTGTTCATAATAAGAAATAACCTAAAAACTTTACGACGAGAGAGGAGTTTATCTCAGAATGGGACAAGAGAAACAAGTCTTCACCATAGACTGGGCTGGACGTCAACTGACAGTTGAAACTGGCCAGCTTGCAAAGCAAGCAAACGGAGCGGTTCTCGTACGCTACGGAGATACGGCTGTGCTTAGCTCAGCAACAGCTTCTAAAGAACCAAAACCACTTGATTTTTTCCCGCTCACTGTAAACTACGAAGAAAGATTATATGCAGTTGGTAAAATTCCTGGTGGTTTCATTAAAAGAGAAGGCCGCCCAAGTGAAAAAGCAATCCTTGCGAGCCGCTTAATTGACAGACCGATCCGTCCACTATTTGCAGACGGATTTAGAAATGAAGTACAAGTCATTAGTATTGTCATGAGTGTGGATCAAGATTGTTCATCTGAAATGGCTGCAATGTTTGGCTCATCTTTAGCTTTATGTGTGTCTGACATTCCATTTGAGGGACCAATCGCTGGCGTGACAGTAGGACGAGTAGATGGAAAACTCATCATCAACCCAAATGTTGAGCAGCTTGAACAAAGCGATATCAACCTTGTTGTAGCTGGAACAAAAGATGCAATCAACATGGTAGAGGCTGGTGCTGATGAGGTACCAGAAGAAACAATGCTTGAAGCCATCATGTACGGACATCAAGAGATCAAACGCTTAATCGAATTCCAAGAAGAAATTGTGAAAGCTGTCGGTAAAGAAAAAATCGATATTCCTTTATATGAAGTCGATCAAGCATTAGCAGAGGAAGTAAAACAACTTGCTGAAGCGGATCTACTGAAAGCGATTCAAGTACATGAGAAGCATGCTCGTGAAGATGCCATCAGTGCTGTGAAAAAAGCTGTCGTTCAAAAATTTGAAGAAGAAGAGCGTGACGAAGCAACGATTAAACAAGCGAAGGATGTCTTAAATAAGCTTGTGAAAAACGAAGTTCGCCGCCTTATTACTGAAGAGAAAGTACGTCCAGATGGACGCGGCGTCGATCAAATCCGTCCACTTTCTTCAGAAGTAGGACTTCTACCAAGAACGCACGGTTCAGGATTGTTTACAAGAGGCCAAACACAGGCACTCAGTATTTGTACATTAGGTGCACTTGGTGATGTACAGATTCTTGATGGTCTTGGTGTTGAAGAGTCTAAGCGATTCATGCACCATTATAACTTCCCGCAATTCAGTGTTGGTGAGACCGGCCCAATGCGTGGTCCAGGCCGTCGTGAGATTGGACATGGTGCGCTAGGCGAACGTGCATTAGAGCCAGTCATTCCATCTGAAAAAGATTTCCCTTATACGGTTCGCCTTGTATCTGAGGTGTTAGAATCAAACGGTTCTACTTCACAAGCAAGTATTTGTGCGAGCACACTTGCGATGATGGATGCAGGTGTTCCAATTAAAGCACCAGTTGCAGGGATTGCAATGGGACTTGTTAAATCTGGTGAATACTACACAGTGCTGACAGACATTCAAGGAATGGAAGATGCACTTGGAGATATGGACTTTAAAGTAGCAGGTACATCTAAAGGTGTAACAGCGCTTCAAATGGACATCAAAATCGATGGTCTATCAAAAGACATTTTAGAAGAAGCACTTCAACAAGCGAAAAAAGGAAGAATGGAAATTTTAGATAGCATGCTGTCAACGATTCCAGCTTCTAGAGGAGAATTGTCACGTTATGCACCAAAAATCTTAACGATGACAATCAATCCAGATAAAATTCGCGATGTCATTGGACCAAGCGGTAAACAAATCAATAAAATCATTGAAGATACCGGTGTGAAAATTGATATTGAACAAGACGGTACAATCTTTATCTCTTCTACTGAAGAAGACATGAACCAAAAAGCGAAGAAAATCATTGAAGATCTTGTCAGAGAAGTTGAAGTTGGCCAACTTTACTTAGGTAAAGTGAAACGAATTGAAAAATTCGGTGCCTTCCTTGAAATCTTCAGCGGCAAAGATGGACTTGTTCATATTTCTGAGCTTGCACTTGAACGTGTTGGCAAAGTAGAAGATGTCGTGAAGATTGGTGATGAACTCCTCGTCAAAGTCACTGAGATCGATAAACAAGGCCGTGTGAACCTTTCTCGTAAAGCTGTTTTACGTGAAGAAAAGGAAAAAGAAGAAAAGCAGTCTTAATGAGAACAAATAAAATGTGTTAGAAGCCAGGTATCCGTGCCAGGCTTCTTTCTTTTCTTGCGCGTAACAATAGTTCTAGCTTGTTTCTCCCCATCATAATTTGTGGTAAAGGGGAGGGACAACCATTGAAAAAAACGATACCATTCTTTGTGTTTGTATTTTTACTGCTCGTGTCATATCAAACGATGAAGCAGCCGGCTGCTGTTACATATATGAATTCAATGAAAGAGCACGCCGAGGTAGCATCTGTTTCAAAAGATATTCTGTATCAAGAGATCGAATCGAAGTCTTCTGACTATGAAGAGAAGCCGCAAAATGCTAAGATTGATAAAGTGTGGAAAAAGATGCCTGGTTTAAATGGACAGACAGTCGATATCGATGCTTCTTACGAAAAAATGAAAAAACAGGGCTCTTTCGATGAAAAGCTGCTTGTTTTTAAAGAAACAAAACCATCTGTCCATTTACATGAACTTGGTGCTGAACCTATCTATAAGGGACATCCAGACAAAAAGATGAATGCATTCTTGATCAATGTAGCTTGGGGCGACGAGCATTTAACAAAGATGTTGAATACACTAGAAAAGCATCAAGTGAAGGCAACCTTTTTCTTAGAAGGCAAATGGGTGAAAAACAGTCCAGACCTTGCTAAAAAAATCGTGGCAGATGGTCATGAAATTGGAAATCATTCATACAATCACCCGGATATGCGCACACTGACAAGAGAACGAGCATTAGAGCAGATGATTAAAACAAATCGCCAAATTGAAGAATCCCTTGGGAAAAAACCGATATGGTTTGCGCCTCCAAGTGGCAGCTTTAAAGAAGAAACAGTAAAGCTTGCGAAACAAGAAGGAATGGAAACCATTATGTGGACAGTAGACACGATCGACTGGCAAAAACCATCACCAGCTGTATTACAAAAACGAGTGCTTGGGAAAATTCACAATGGGGCGATGATATTAATGCATCCAACAGACGCAACAGCGAGAAGTCTTGACGCACTTATCATTCAAATCAAAGAAAGAGGATATGAATTAGGAACGGTTTCTGACCTCCTAAGTGAAAAAAGACATCCGTGATGCGATCTGTTTGTTGAATAGGAGGAGCAAAACTTGGTCAAAACGTATACATGCCAAAACGGAGTAAGAATTGTACTTGAAAACAATCCCACTGTAAGGTCTGTCGCCATTGGTGTCTGGATTGGAACAGGTTCTAGACATGAGACACCAGAAGTAAATGGGATCTCACACTTTTTAGAGCATATGTTCTTTAAAGGAACAAAGACGAGATCTGCACGTGATATCGCAGAATCCTTTGACCGCATTGGTGGTCAAGTGAATGCCTTTACGTCAAAAGAATATACTTGCTATTATGCAAAGGTACTTGATTCACATGCTGGGTATGCCCTCGATGTATTGAGTGACATGTTTTTCAACTCTGCTTTTGACGAAGAAGAGCTGAAGAAAGAAAAAAATGTGGTCTATGAAGAAATTAAAATGTATGAAGATACTCCTGATGACATCGTTCATGATTTGTTAAGTAAAGCCATTTACGGTGATCATTCATTAGGTTATCCGATTTTAGGGACAGAGGAAACACTCTCTACTTTTAACGGTGATTCCCTTCGAAAATATATGGACGAATTCTATACGCCGGATCGCGTCGTCATCTCTGTTGCAGGGAACGTCGATGACACCTTCATTCGTGAGGTCGAAACATTATTTGGCTCGTATGAAGGAAAGGGGAAAAAGCAGCCTGTCGAAGCCCCGCAATTCCACTATGACAAACTGACACGCAAAAAGGAAACAGAACAAGCGCACCTTTGCATGGGATTTAACGGACTTCCTGCTGGAGATCAGGGCATCTATGACTTAATCGTCTTAAATAATGTTCTAGGCGGTAGCATGAGCAGCCGGTTGTTCCAAGACGTAAGAGAAGATAAAGGACTTGCGTATTCTGTATTCAGCTATCATAGTTCATTTGCAGATAACGGAATGCTGACGATCTATGGTGGAACTGGAGCGAAGCAGCTGAACCTGCTATCTGAAACCATCTTACAAACATTAGACGTCTTAAAACGTGAGGGAATTACGCAGAAAGAACTTGAAAACTCTAAGGAGCAAATGAAAGGCAACCTCATGCTTAGTCTTGAAAGCACAAACAGCAAGATGAGCCGAAATGGTAAAAATGAATTACTCCTTGGCAAACATCGTACGCTTGATGAAATTATTGATGAAATCAATCGCGTCTCATTAGACGGCGTGAACAATTTATCGAAAAGAATCTTTACAGAAGATTATGCTCTCTCGCTTATTAGTCCAACGGGTGATCAGCCATCATAATGTAAACAACACGGCAGACTTCTCAAGAGGTCTGCCGTTTATTGTATACCAAGAAGAAAGGGGCTCTGCGTTCATGAAACACGAAAAACTGAAACAGCTATCTCCGCTTCTTAAACAAGCCATCTCTTTCCGGCCGATGACATCTGGATTTTCGGGAGACCGCACCTTTTTGGTCACAACGCCTAGTGAAAAGCTAGTACTCAAGCTATCAGACATTCAGAAATATTCCAGTTTGAAAAAGAAAGCGTCCATTCAGCAGAAGTTAAAAAATCGAGGCGTTATTTGTTCTGAAGTGATGGAGGTCGGAGTGAGTGCTGAACAAAACTGTACTTTTCGTATTTTTCCATTTATCGAAGGAGAGATTGCTAGAGCATCCATTCATCTGCTCACAGAAGAAGAGCAGTATGAAATCGGAAGGCGGGCAGGCAGAGACTTGAGTATCATGCATACATGCGATGCCCCTTTTTATGCAGCCCCTTGGGATAAGAAGGTATTAGCGAAACATGAACGGTATGTATATGCCTATCAATCAAGTGGAGTTGCCTTTTCCCATGATCAATTCGTATTAGATTTTATTCAGTCACATGCTGATGTAGTTAAAGAGAGACCAAACCAGTTCCAGCACGATGATTTTCATGTAGGGAATATCATCATACAACGTCATCAATATGCGGGTGTGATCGACTTTGATCAATCCGACTGGGGTGATCCGATTCATGACTTTTATAAACTGTCTTTATTCAGTCGAGAAAGCAGCATTCCATTTTCAGCCGGGCAATTGGATGCCTATTTAAGTACGCAGACAACACATGATTTTTGGCTTCTTTTTTCCATCTATACAGCCATGAGCTGTTTTTCTTCTATTGTTTGGACGTTATCCTATGACCCGGGGCATGTAAAAGACATGGTGAATCGAGTGGAGAGAATGCTGACAGACCATAATCGTTTTACTCAACTTATACCAGTTTGGTATGTAGATAGGCTTCATTCGTGACCTATAGAATGGCCCGGTCTATTCACCCTCTGTGCTGCATATATGATATGGAAGGGGAGTGATGCGATTTTGAGGCTGAGTGAGCTGTCAGGAAAAGAGATCGTCGATATTAAAAGAGCGGAGCGGCTTGGCGTGCTTGGACAAACCGACCTTGAAATAAATGAACAGGACGGTCAAATTACAGCACTCATCATACCTTCCGTCAAATGGTTTGGCTTTCGAAAACAAGGAAATGACATCCGCGTTCCGTGGAATCACATTCAAAAAATAGGATCAGATATGATCATTCTCGATGTGCCTGAAGAACTTCAGCCGCACGGAGAAAAAGAGCACCCATCATAAAAGGGTGCTCTTTTTCTTTTCTCTTCCCGATTTGTTCACAGGCTGAATCCTCTCCTCATATGCTGAAAGGGAGATTCGGAAAATATTACAGACTTTTTTAAATAAAGAAGGTGAACGGTCAGTATGTTGAGCGGTTTAACGGTTGCGGTGATCGGGGGAGATGCTAGGCAGCTTGAAATCATTCGCAAGCTGTCACAGCAGCATGCCAAAGTGTTTTTGGTCGGTTTTGATCAGCTGGATCATGGATTTATTGGTGCTGAAAAGCTGAAAATGTCAGAGCTTCCATTTGAGCAGGTAGACAGTATGATCCTTCCGGTATCAGGTGCTACAGACGAAGGGGTCGTTGCCACCGTTTTTTCAAATGAGAAGGTCGTGCTAGAAGCTAAATATTTAGAAAGAACCCCTGCACATTGTACCTTGTACTCAGGTATTTCTAATATGTACTTAGACAATATGGCAAAGCAGGTGAACCGGAAGCTTGTGAAGCTGTTTGAGCGAGATGATATTGCCATATATAACTCTATTCCAACAGTTGAAGGGATTATCATGATGGCTATTCAGCAAACGGACTATACGATTCATGGGTCACATGTCGCTGTTCTCGGACTTGGTCGAACAGGGCTCACCATTGCCCGCACATTTCGGGCGCTAGGTGCGGAAGTGAAAGTTGGTGCTGCGGATACAGCCCATTTAGCGCGAGCCTTTGAGATGGGACTTGATCCATTTTCAATGGACCGTTTAAAAGATGAAGTAACGGATGTCGACATCATCATCAATACGATTCCAAGCTTAGTATTAGATTCATCTGTCATCGTCAGCATGACACCAAAGACACTCATTTTGGATATCGCCTCCCGCCCAGGTGGAACAGACTTTGACTTTGCACAAAAGCATGGAGTGAAGGCACTTCTTGCACCAGGACTTCCAGGGATTGTGGCACCAAAGACAGCCGGGCAGATCATTGCAAAAGTGCTTTCTGGGCTCTTATGTGAACTTGCGGAGGAAAAAAGGGGGATGAAATCATGACTACACTAAAAGGGAAAAGAATCGGCTTTGGTTTAACAGGTTCTCACTGCACGTACGAAGCCGTTTTTCCGCAAATCGAATCACTCGTGAAAGAAGGGGCAGAAGTGCGTCCTGTCGTGTCGTATACGGTGCAAAATACAAATACGAGATTCGGAGAAGGAGCGGACTGGATTGAGCGGATTGAGAAGCTGACAGGATTTCAAGCGATTGACTCAATCGTCAAAGCAGAGCCACTCGGACCAAAACTTCCACTTGATTGTATGGTCATTGCACCTTTAACAGGCAATTCAATGGCGAAATTTGCAAATGCACTGACAGACAGTCCAGTCTTAATGGCTGCTAAGGCGACCATTCGTAATCACCGCCCTGTCGTTTTAGGCATTTCCACCAATGATGCATTAGGTTTAAATGGTACAAATCTCATGAGACTCATGTCGACAAAGAACATTTTCTTTATTCCATTCGGCCAAGATGATCCATTCAAAAAACCGACTTCCATGGTAGCGCATATGGATCTACTGACGAAAACGGTAGAAGAGGCGCTCGAGCATAGACAAATTCAGCCCATTTTAATTGGAGCAAACGAATAATAGATTCACTAGAAAATCATGAAAGATTCAAAAAAGGTACTTCAAGCCTTGCTTTTCTATGGTAAAATAAAATGTAAAAAGTCATAGGATGGCCATCCGAAAGAAAAGAATCATGGATGGGTCGGAAGGAGTTTTACTGATGGGAAGAGGATTGCATGTAGCTGTAGTTGGAGCGACTGGAGCTGTCGGTCAACAAATGTTAAAAACACTAGCTGACAGAGATTTTGAAATGGATACACTTACTCTACTATCCTCAAAACGTTCTGCTGGAACAAAAGTGACATTCAGAGGTCAAGAGTATACCGTTCAAGAAGCAACACCTGAAAGCTTTGAAGGGGTCAATATTGCACTATTCAGTGCGGGAGGAAATGTTTCCAAAGCGCTAGCTCCTGAAGCGGTCAAACGAGGTGCAATTGTTGTCGATAATACAAGTGCTTTTCGTATGGACGAAAATACCCCTCTTGTCGTACCAGAGGTAAACGAAAAAGATTTGCATGACCATCAAGGGATCATTGCAAACCCTAACTGTTCAACGATTCAAATGGTGGCGGCGCTAGAACCGCTTCGTCAAGCGTATGGCATGAAAAAAGTCATTGTGTCTACTTACCAAGCAGTATCAGGTGCAGGACATGAAGCCATTGACGAACTGTACAGCCAGTCGCAAGCCATTCTAAATAAAGAAGATGTGAAACCAGAAGTCATGCCTTATCAAATTGCCTTTAATGCGATTCCACAAATTGATAAATTCCAAGACAATGGCTATACATTTGAAGAAATGAAAATGATCAATGAAACGAAAAAAATCATGCACTTGCCAGAGCTAGAAGTAGCGGCAACATGTGTGAGACTACCAATTGAAACGGGTCATTCAGAATCAGTTTACGTTGAACTTGAATCAAATGACGCAACGGTTGATGACATCAAGTCCATCCTAAAAGATGCACCAGGTATCACATTACAAGATGATCCGTCTCAGCAAATTTATCCAATGCCTGCAGATGCTGTTGGTAAAAACGACGTATTTGTCGGCCGCATTCGGAAGGATTTGGATCGTCCAAATGGCTTCCATATGTGGATTGTATCTGATAACCTGCTAAAAGGCGCTGCATGGAACTCCGTTCAAATTGCAGAAAGCTTACGAGCATTAAAATTAGTTTAACATTCAATGGATGATGAGGACGAATAGAAGAGAGTTAGGCATCTTTCGCCTGCTCTCTTCTGTTACGTCAGAATGAACTTGGAGTGAAAACAGTGAAAATAATTGTCCAAAAATTTGGCGGTACATCTGTCAAAGATGATCAAGGGAGAAAAAGGGCACTTGCACATATCTTATCTGCAAAAGAGAAAGGCTATAAATCGGTCGTTGTCGTGTCTGCGATGGGACGAAAAGGCGATCCTTATGCGACAGATACACTGCTTGGTCTGCTTTACGGCAGTGCGCAGCATATGACAAACCGAGAAAAAGATTTACTCGTGTCTTGCGGAGAAAATATTTCAGCTGTTGTTTTTTCAAGTATGCTGAATGAAAACGGGCTAAAGGCTGTAGCGATGACTGGATCACAGGCAGGCTTTGTGACAGATAAAGAACATACAAATGCGAAAATTATTGACATGAAGTGTGAACGTCTTGAGGCGGCACTTTCAGAGCATGATGTGGTTGTCGTTGCTGGATTCCAAGGCGCTGCAAAAAATGGAGACGTGACAACAATCGGACGAGGCGGCAGTGATACGTCAGCTGCTGCGTTAGGCGCTGCATTGCAGGCAGATTTCATCGATATTTTTACAGATGTAGAAGGGGTCATGACAGCAGATCCTCGTATCGTAGAAAATGCAAAACCACTGAGAGTCGTGACATACACAGAAATTTGTAACCTCGCATACCAAGGGGCAAAAGTCATTCACCCTAGAGCTGTTGAAATTGCCATGCAAGCAAAAGTACCAATGAGGGTCCGTTCAACATACTCTGATGATGAGGGCACACTCGTGACATCACACTACTCAGATAAAATGAGTCATGATGTGTACGACCGCCTGATTACGGGTATTGCACATGTCAATGATGTCACACAAATCAAAGTCCCAGCTAAAGAGGGACAGTACAGCGTACAAACAGAAGTCTTTAAAGCAATGGCAAATGCCCAAATCAGTGTCGATTTCTTCAACATTACACCGAGCGAAATCGTCTATACGGTGACAGGTGCAATGACTGAAAAAGCAACGGCGATCCTAAAAGATCTAGGCTATACGCCGATTGTCACGACAAACTGTGCAAAGGTATCAGCTGTTGGAGCAGGCATTATGGGTGTACCAGGTGTCACATCTAAAATTGTATCTGCACTATCTGAGCAAAATATTCCGATCCTACAGTCCGCTGACAGTCATACGACGATTTGGGTGTTAGTGAACGAAGAAAACATGAGAGCGGCTGTCAATGCCCTTCATGAAGTGTTTGAACTTTCAAGATAAATGTGATTGAATCATGATGAGGTGAAAAAAATGAATTTCGGAAATATCGCAACAGCTATGATTACACCTTTTGATAAAAAGGGCAACATTGATTTCCAAAAGCTATCAATTCTCATTGATTACTTGTTAAAAAACGGCAGTGACTCTTTAGTCGTTGCAGGGACAACAGGCGAATCGCCAACTTTATCGACTGAAGAAAAAGTCGCTCTTTTTCAGCAATCGGTGAAATTAGCAAATGGTCGTTGTAAAATCATTGCAGGAACAGGCAGTAATAACACAAATGCGTCTATTAAACTAACGAAAAAAGCAGAAGAAGCGGGCGTTGATGCAGTGATGCTTGTCGTACCTTACTACAACAAGCCATCACAGGAAGGCATGTATGCACACTTTAAAGCAATTGCCGAGTCTACATCTCTTCCTGTCATGCTTTACAATGTACCAGGAAGAACGGTTGCTTCATTAGCACCAGAAACAACGATTAAGCTTGCGCAAATACCGAACATTGTCGCAATCAAAGAAGCAAGCGGTGATCTAGATGCCATGACAAAAATCATTGCAGAGACACCAGAAGATTTTGACGTTTACTCTGGTGACGACAGCCTAACGCTTCCTGCGGTTGCGATTGGTGCAAAAGGAGTTGTCTCTGTGGCTTCTCATATTGTAGGCCTTGATATGCAGCAAATGCTAAAAAGCTACGCTTCAGGACAAACAGCGAATGCGGCATTGATTCATCAAAAGCTGGTGCCGATCATGAACCAGCTGTTCTCAGCGCCAAATCCAACGCCTGTCAAAACAGCTCTTCAGCTGAAAGGATTAGATGTCGGATCCGTTCGACTCCCGCTTTTACCTTTATCAGAAGAAGAGAGACTGAATTTAAGCAGCGTATTAAACAGCTGATCAAAACAAAAAAATTCGTAAGCGGTCATTCTCAGATGTCCCTGAGTATGACCGTTTTTTATACATAAACACTTTCTTAAAATGTGACTTCATCTTGTTTTCTAAAATTAGATTCAGTTATAATAGCATTAAGCGATGATGGACGGGCTTGAGACTAGGAGGATAAGAATTTTGAAAAAGAAAAATACAGAGAACGTAAGAATTATTGCACTGGGAGGCGTTGGAGAAATCGGGAAAAACTTATATGTCATTGAGATTGATTCCGACATATATGTTGTAGATGCAGGACTCATGCATCCAGAAAACGAAATGCTAGGCATTGACGTGGTCATTCCTGATATCTCTTATTTAACAGAACGAGCTGATCGGGTGAAAGCAATTTTTCTTACCCACGGACATGATGAAGCAATCGGAGGCGTATTCCATTGCTTAAGCAAATTGTCTGTACCAGTTTACGGCACGAAGCTGACCCTTGCGTTACTTCGAGAAAAGTTAAAGCAATACGGCTTCAATCAAAAAGCTGATTTGCGAGAGGTTCATGCAAAGTCAGTCATTACATTTGAAACAACAAAGGTATCGTTCTTTAGAACGAATCACAGTATTCCTGATTCAGTCGGAATCAGCTTCAAAACATCTCTTGGTTCAATCGTATGCACAGGTGATTTTAAATTTGATCAAACCCCAGCGCTTAACCAAGCCTGTGACATCGGAGAGATTGCGAAAATTGGAAACAATGGCGTTTTAGCACTTCTTTCAGACAGTGCAAATGCTGAAAAACCAGGCTATACACCTTCTGAGGCGCTCGTCCAAGACGAAATCTCAAATGCGATGTACAATGCTGAAAATCGTGTGATTGTCGCTGTATCTTCATCAAATATTAACCGTGTACAGCAAATCATTAATGCCACAAACCAAAATGGCCGTAAGCTTGCAGTAGCAGGGAAAAATATGATGACAACTCTTCAGCTTGCGATCAAACTTGGTTATGTGACAGCAGACGAAGAATTATTTGTTCCAGTCCAAGAAGTGAAAAAAATGGCGAAAAACAGTGTGGTCATTCTCACAGCAGGAAGCCACGGTGAGCCTCTCGCTGCTTTAACAAAAATGGCGAAACAAAATCACAAACAGCTTCATATTGAAAAAGATGACACGGTTGTGATTGCGTCTACACCTCTTCCAGGACAAGAACTCACCTATTCAAAAACGGTGGATTTCCTTACAAGAAGCGGAGCACAAGTGATTTTTGCTCAAAAACGTGTGCATGTATCTGGACATGGCTGTCAAGAAGAGTTAAAGCTCATGCTGAACTTACTGAAGCCAAAGTATTTAATTCCAGTAAACGGCGAATATCGCATGCAAAAAGCACATTCTCGTATTGCTGAAGAAGTGGGCATGAAACGAAGCGACATTTTCTTAATTGATAAAGGGGATGTTGTGGAATTTAGAGGTCAAAACGTCAAAATCGGTGAAAAAGTACATCAAGGGAACATTTTGATCGACGGTCTTGGTGTTGGTGATATTGGGAATATTGTCTTACGTGATAGACGCCTATTGTCTCAAGATGGCATCTTAATTGTGGTCATTACGCTCGATAAACAAAAGAAACAATTAATTTCTGGACCTGAGATCATCACAAGAGGATTTGTTTATGTAAGAGAATCCGAAGAGCTGATTGTGAAAGCAACAGAAATGGTCAAAGGGATTGTGAAAGAGCAAACGGAAAACTCAATTGTTGAATGGTCAACACTGAAACAATCCATGCGCGATGTACTAAATCAATTCCTATATGAAAAAACAAAACGTAAGCCAATGATCATTCCAATTATTATGGAAGTGTGATGAGAAAAGTCCAAAGAGCACAAGCTCTTTGGGCTTTTTTGATGTGACATGATGAATGCGGATGGAATGTGACGATCTTGTTCATAATAGGAGGAGAGTTTTTAGGAAAGGATGGAGACAAATGGACGAACAGAATGAACAGCAGCCTGAGCGAAAACCAGAAGAAAAAGATAGCATTATGAGCAAAATACAACAGCTTGGTGAAACAGCCGTCCCGCAGTTGTCACAAGATACAAACATACATTGCCTCACTATTATTGGACAAATTGAAGGGCACATGCAGCTGCCGCCACAAAATAAAACAACCAAATACGAACATGTCATTCCACAAATCGTAGCAGTTGAACAAAACCCAAAAATTGAAGGACTTCTAATCATTTTAAATACAGTCGGCGGCGATGTAGAAGCAGGACTAGCCATTGCGGAAATGCTCGCTTCTTTATCCAAACCGACTGTATCCATTGTGCTTGGCGGCGGCCACTCTATTGGGGTCCCAATCGCCGTATCGTGTGATTATTCATACATTGCCGAAACAGCAACAATGACCATTCACCCTGTACGCTTAACCGGTCTAGTCATCGGTGTTCCGCAAACCTTTGAATACTTAGATAAAATGCAGGAAAGAGTCATTAATTTTGTCACGAGTCACTCAAACATTACAGAAGAGAAATTTAAAGAGCTTATGTTCTCTAAAGGCAATCTAACAAGAGACATCGGGACAAATGTCGTTGGCCATGAGGCGGCTGAATACGGACTGATGCATGAAGTCGGCGGCGTTGGACAAGCGATTAAAAAGCTGAACGAGCTTATTGGAGAACGGGCTGCACAAAACGAGGGGCTGATCCAATGATTTTATATACACCTATGCCTTATGAAGCCATTTACGCTGAGGAACAAGGAGAACGTAAACTTCAGCAGGTAAACATTCAGGGCGTGCCAGTGATGGTTGAAATGAAAGAAGATGAAGCGGAAATCGTTCAAGTAATGAGTACAAATCCAATGGACTTTTTGAATCAGGAGCTTGCACCAGGTAAGCGATTGAAGTTACATTTAGGCACCAATCAAACCGACTCATATGAATGATTCTATGCTATAATAAAGGGAAAACTTACAACAAGATGCAGCCAAAACCAGGCTGCTTTCTTTCTGATCTTTTCGTAGGTTATATTTTCTTTTGTAGTAAGGTGATGAGTATGGCGAAAAAGAGAAAACGTAAAACAAGAAAAAAACAAAATAAACAGCTAAAACTGAAATATGAACTAAATGGGTTAGTCTGTATTGCCATAGCGATCATTGCCATTTTACAGCTAGGTGTAGTTGGACAAACCTTTGTACATCTATTCCGATTTTTTGCAGGTGAATGGTTTATTCTCTGCCTTATCGGATTATTTCTTTTTGGTGTGACGATCTTTTGGAAAAAACAAATTCCTGATTTACTGACAAGAAGAAAAGCAGGCTTATACTGCATCATTGCGAGCATCTTGCTTTTGTCCCATGTGAAGCTTTTTCAGCATCTTTCAGCTGCAGGCGTGATAGGCTCTCAAAGTGTAATCAGAAATACGTTTGAGTTATTCTTAATGGATATGAAAGGTGAGACAGGCTCGCCCGATTTAGGAGGCGGTATGATCGGTGCCGTATTATTTGCGGCCTCCTATTTCTTGTTTGCACAAGCAGGATCGCAAATCATGGCCATTGTACTAATGCTGATCGGAATTGTGCTGATCACAAACCGGTCACTGCAAGAAATGGTCAAAAAAGTGACGCTGCCTGTATCACAATTTTTGGTGAAGCAGTGGAAAGCATTTATTGAAGATATGAAAGGCATAAGGCAGGCGAAAAAGAATGCACCTGCGCAGAAAACAAGTGAAAAGAAAAAACGTTCACGCTTGCAAGAAGAGGCCGAAGAAGATCATGATCATATCTTGATCGAGGAAGAAGAACAGGCTTCTGACAATCGTCAGCCGATTATCTCAAGTTTTGCTGATCGAGATGACATGCTCACACCGCAAGTTCAAAAAGATCAGCCGATCAATGAGCCAGATCCTCTTCAAGAAACTGTACAAGGCACTCCGTCTCATGATACAGGGGATGAACCAAAAGAAGCTCCGCCTATGACGTTTACGGAGCTTGAAAATAAGGATTATGAGCTGCCATCGCTTGATATTTTAGCTGAGCCGCAGCATTCAGGTCAGCAAACAGATAAGAAGAATATTTATGAAAATGCAAGAAAGCTTGAAAAGACCTTCCAAAGCTTTGGTGTAAAAGCAAAAGTGACACAAGTTCATTTAGGGCCGGCCGTCACAAAATATGAAGTATACCCTGATGTCGGCGTGAAAGTAAGTAAGATCGTCAACTTGAGTGATGATCTAGCCCTTGCATTAGCAGCAAAAGACATTCGAATTGAAGCGCCGATTCCTGGCAAATCCGCCATCGGAATTGAAGTGCCCAACGCAGAAATTGCGATGGTTTCTTTAAAAGAGGTTTTAGAATCGAAACAAAATGACCGCCCAAATGCCAAGCTACTCATCGGACTCGGCCGAAATATTTCTGGTGAAGCTGTGCTGGCTGAAATGAACAAAATGCCGCATTTACTTGTGGCTGGTTCGACAGGAAGCGGAAAGAGTGTATGTATCAATGGTATTATCACAAGCATTCTCATGAGAGCAAAACCTCATGAAGTAAAAATGATGATGATTGACCCGAAAATGGTTGAATTAAATGTTTATAACGGCATCCCGCATCTGTTGGCTCCAGTTGTGACCGATCCTAAAAAAGCCTCACAGGCACTTAAAAAAGTGGTTAGTGAAATGGAGCGCCGTTACGAATTGTTTTCTCATACGGGCACAAGAAATATTGAAGGGTACAATGATTACATTAAACGAATGAATCAATCAGAAGAGGCGAAGCAGCCAGAACTCCCTTATATTGTCGTCATTGTAGACGAGCTTGCTGATTTAATGATGGTTGCTTCCTCTGATGTGGAAGATTCCATTACAAGGCTTTCTCAAATGGCACGTGCTGCAGGGATTCATTTAATTATCGCCACACAGAGACCTTCGGTTGATGTCATTACTGGTGTCATTAAAGCCAATATTCCATCCCGTATTGCATTTAGCGTATCGTCACAAACCGATTCAAGGACCATTCTTGATATGGGAGGCGCAGAAAAATTGCTGGGCAGAGGGGATATGTTGTTTTTACCGGTCGGTGCGAACAAACCAGTTCGTGTACAAGGCGCCTTTTTATCAGATGAAGAAGTGGAACATGTCGTTGATCATGTCATCACACAGCAAAAAGCACAATATCAAGAAGAAATGATCCCAAGTGAAGAAACGCAAGATCAGCTTGGGGCTGTGGACGACGACTTATATGATGAAGCAGTTGAACTGATTATTGGCATGCAGACGGCCTCTGTTTCTATGCTGCAAAGGAGGTTCCGCATCGGTTATACTCGTGCTGCACGTCTTATTGACGCAATGGAAGAGCGCGGGGTTGTCGGACCATATGAAGGCAGTAAACCGAGAGAAGTCCTCCTCTCAAAAGAACAACATGACGAGCTCTCTTCATAATTCGAAGAGAGCTTTCCTAACATGAAGTTAACGATATATTGATTATGTTAACTGGAAGTCAGACTATTTATTTATTTGCAAAAACATGATATAGTTATGTTCATCTTATCTCGGAATAGAGATTTCTCATCTTATCATTTGCATTGATTAGACGGAGGGAAAACATGTCGACCAAAACAGACAATCGCCATTTATATTTGAAAGTGATTGACCGTATTAAAGAAGATATTCAAACAGGCGTATATGCCGAAAAGGAAAAGCTGCCTTCTGAATTTGAGCTCTCAAAGCTTTTAGGCGTGAGCAGAGCGACCCTTCGTGAAGCCCTTCGTATATTAGAAGAAGAGAAATATTTAATAAGAAGGCATGGTGTGGGGACTTTCGTCAACTCAAGACCGCTTTTTTCTACTGGTATTGAACAGCTGACAAGTGTCACAAAAATGATTGAACAGGTCAATATGACGCCAGGTACTATCTTTTTGTCCTCACAAGAAGGAGAGCCGACAGAGAATGATGTCATTCGTTTTCAGTGTGATGAATCCGAGAAGGTTTTTTCAATGGAACGCGTTCGAACAGCAGATGGACAGCCAGTCGTCTATTGTTTAGATAAAATTCCGGTCAAACATCTTCCCGCTTCTTTTACTCATGAGGAAGAATCGCTTTTTGAGCTGTTTGGCAGAGAACCGCACAGCGGAATTAAATATGCAGTGGCAGACATCGAACCGATTGGTTATCACGATCAGGTTTCACCGATACTAGAATGTGACCCAGAAACAGCCTTACTATTACTGAAACAAATGCACTATGATCAAGATGATCAGCCGGTCTTATACTCGCTCAATTATTTTCGAGCGGATAAATTCAGCTTCCATGTCATACGTAAACGATTTTAACAAAGCAGTCGCTTCCATAGGCGGTTGCTTTTTGTTTGCCCATACATAAAACCCGTGAAACATGCCACACTAATACGTAACAGTATATAGAATTGGGTGAATGATGTTGGGCGAGAAAACAGTCAGTAAAAAGAATATTATTGCATTATCATCAGTGCCTCTAATCATGACACTTGGGAACTCGATGCTAATACCCGTATTACCAGAGATAGAAAAGAAACTCTCAATCACTTCCTTTCAAGTGTCACTCATTATTACGGTATACTCCGTTGTGGCGATTTTGTGTATTCCGATTGCCGGTTATTTATCTGACCGAATTGGGCGAAAAAAGGTGCTTTTGCCGTGCCTTTTAATCGCAGGACTTGGAGGAGCTGTGGCAGCTGTTGCCTCAACCATCATGAAAGAACCCTATATGTGGATTCTATTTGGTAGGGTCCTTCAAGGAGTTGGCTCAGCCGGGGCAGCACCTGTCGTTATGCCGTTTATTGGCGATTTGTTTCACGATGATGAAGAGGTAAGTGCGGGACTTGGAGCCATTGAAACTTCTAATACAGCTGGAAAGGTACTAAGTCCTATTATTGGGGCACTTCTCGCTTCTTGGTTTTGGTTTGTACCGTTTTGGTTCATTCCATTCTTTTCAATCATTAGCTTTGTGATGGTACTGTTTATGGTTGAATCCGCAAAGAAAGAGGAAGATCCGCCTACATTTAAAGAGTTTTTAAAATCAACAAAGACGATTTTTAAGCATGAAGGACGCTGGCTTTATGCCATTTTTGCTATTGGTGGTTTTATTATGTTTCTTCTTTTTGGCGTGCTCTTTTATTTGTCAGATAATCTAGAGGCGGCGTATCAAATAACGGGTGTCAAAAAAGGCTTGCTGCTAAGTATCCCGCTCCTTTTCTTATCAATCAGCTCGTATATTGCGGGGAAAACAATCGGGAAAGAAAAGGGGAAAATGAGGATATTTCTCATCGTTGGTATGGCTCTTTTATCACTTTCGTATATATTTTTATGGTGGAATCACAGTTTTTACGTGTTGTTTGTCTGCTTAAGTATTGGTGGCGTAGGGATTGGCATTGTGCTTCCAGCACTGGATGCGTTGATAACAGAAGGTATTGAAAAAGAGCAGTGCGGAACCATTACGTCATTTTATAGCAGCATGCGGTTTATCGGTGTTGCTTTAGGACCTCCAATTTACGCATTTCTTATGGATAAAGGAGACTCCATCGTTTTTATTCTATCGACCATATGTAGTCTCATTTCATTATTTTTGGTCCTCTTTTTTATCCAGCCAGATGAAAAGGATGAAAGTGAACAATTGAAAACGGTTTAAACATAGAAAAAAGACGGTATTTTGCCATCTTTTTTCTTTTTTATAAATTGACATGTAAAATTTTGATAGTTAAACTAATGTATAGTAATATCTTTTAAATTATCCCAAATAGGAGGTGTTCAAAAACATTCATTTTCTGTCTTTGTTTTAAGTCAGAAATTGAGCTCGTGGCTGATGATGGATATGCGTTTCTTCAACACGAAAGGACAATTGAATAGGTCATCCTGCCATTAGCACGTTGATGGAGACGAAGTCAGCACTTCAGACACGCTCAAAAACAGCAAATTGATTGATGAACTAGAAGGAGCTTGAAGCAGCTATGTTGCAAATAATTAAAGCAAGATGGATTGTATTAATGGTGTGGATGATAACAGCTGTGATTCTGTTTATTACTGCGCCCAATTTAGAGGAATTAACAAGAGAAAAAGGGCAGTTAAAGGTTCCAGAGGGGACACCAACAGCTGAGGCACTTCACTTATTGGATAAGCTTTCAGATCATAATGGGAAAAAAGATACTGGTGTGATTGTATTCTCCGAACAACATTTGTTCCCTGCAAAAGAGCAGGAATTAAAAAAGGCTTTAGCTGCACTCATGACACATGCCCCAGAACTCCACATTGACGGAATTACTTCGTATTTTCATGTAGAACGTGACATTCAAAAACAACTTTTATCAAAGGATAAAAGTACACTTCTTGTTCCATTCAAATTCGACCACTACGAAACAAAAGCTGTGAAGGTTAAAGAACGAATTGAGGAAGTTTTAAAGCCCTACAACGTCTCATATGAAATGACAGGTCAAAAATTTGTGGACTCAGATGTCATTAAAAGCTCTCAACAAGGTCTGAAGAAAACTGAACTTATTACGATGATTTTTATTTTCTTTATTTTAATAATTGTATTCAGATCGATACTGGCACCTGTTGTTCCGCTTATTACGATTGGCATTTCTTATGCTGTCAGCCGGTGTATTGTGGCTTTTCTCGTAGAATATACACCATTTCCTCTGTCTAATTTCACTCAGATTTTTATGGTAGCTATTATGTTCGGTATAGGAACGGATTATTGTATATTACTTTTAAGCCGTTTTAAAGAGGAGATTGGTCAGGGGCGTGATGTCAAAGAATCGATTATCATCACGTATCAATGTGCAGGGAAAACAGTCTTTTTCAGCGGCTTAGCTGTGTTAGTCGGCTTCTCAAGTATTGGTTTCGCAAAATTCCAATTGTACCAATCAGCCGTCAGCGTTGCCGTAGGCGTTGGCATTCTGCTCATTGCACTTGTCACAATCGTTCCCTTTTTTATGTCGGTTTTCGGAAAATCCCTTTTTTGGCCGTCTAAAAGAGAAAACATTCGTCATCCACAAAGTAAGATTTGGGAATGGGCTGGGCGCTTTTCATTTAAAAGACCGCTCATCAGCTTAGGGGTAGTTGCACTCATCACTGTTCCTCCAATTCTGATGTATGACGGCACTCTTTCTTATAATAGTTTAAATGAGATTGGGACAAAGTATGAGTCAGTGTCTGCATTTAATACGATATCTGAGCAATTTGGCTTTGGTGAAGCGCTGCCGCTGAATGTGCTTGTCGAAAGTGACAATGAGCTCGATAATCAAGAAAAGATTGTCATGATTGAAAAACTGACCCGTAAGTTAAGTGACATTGAGGAAGTAAAAGCGGTTCGCAGTGTCACTCGCCCAGTTGGAGATGGGTTAAGTCAGCTCTATGTTACCTCTCAAGCGAAAGAGCTAGGAGGAGAGCTTGGGAAAGGTCATGAGGGTATCGGGAAAATTACAGATGGCTTGACCGAAACAAACTTAGCACTTCTCAAACAAAAACCAAAAATTGAAGAATCCGCTAAAGGGATTGATCAATTGATTGATGGGACAAAAGCCATCAAAGGCGGGATCGGAGAAGTGAGGAAATCACTCATTTCTTTAGAGGATGGTGTGAGGCGCAGTAAAGAGGGCGTAGGAACCATTCGCACTGAAATCAAACAAGCGAAAAAAGAATTAGAGCAAGAATACCGCAGAAGTGAAACCATGATTCAAGACCTTGAACGAGTCGTAAGCACACTCGAAGGTCACGCAACATCAAATGAGCAACTGATGACAACGATTAAGAAAGTGAAACAATCCTATGAAAACGTATCATTTGAAGGACTTGAAAACCGGCTTCCAGAAATCAAAGATATGAATGAATATAAAGAAATCAAAAAAGTATTCAAAGACACAAAAGGAATCCTCGATCAAGCTGGAGAGCAAATGAGCGTCTATGAAGAGGAAGCATCTGCCTTTAAACAAAAGATCAAGAAAGCAGATCAAGTCATTCAAACGTTCTCAAGCAAGCAAAAAGAAATTAAACAACAAGTAAAGGCGCTGATGACAGGTCTAGATCAAATTTATGATGGTCTTGATGAAACGAATAAAGGACAAAAACAGCTCATCAAAGAAATGCCTAAAATTGAAAATGGTGCAGATCAGCTGACTGATGGCCAAAAAGCCGTGAAAAAAGGGTTTAACCAGCTATCATCTAAACTCTCACTATTAACAGATGGATTAGATGAAAGTATTTCCGGACTTGAGCAAGTAAAAAGCGGCTTTACCGAGGCGGACAGCTATTTAAAACAGCTTCAGGAAGCACCAGATGAAGAAGTAACGGGCTGGTTTATACCAGAAGAAGTATTGAAACGCCATGAGTTTAAGAAAATATTTAATACGTATATGTCCCCAGATCGTAAATTAACTACCTTTGAAGTGATTTTAAATGTAAATCCATACAGCAATGAAGCAATGAAAGGTGTAGCAAAAATTGAAGAAACCCTTGATCAATATTTACCTGTAAGTGGTTTGAAAAACGCCAACTACGGTGTATCTGGTATCTCCAGTTTAAATGTTGACTTAAAAGAAACGTCAGACGGTGACTTTATCAGAACGGTTATTTTCATGTTAATTGGTATCTTTATTATTTTAGTTTTATTATTAAGGTCAATCGTCATGCCGATATACTTAACACTTTCACTTATATTAACGTATTTTACATCCATTGGCTTAACAGAATGGATTTTCAAAACATTCTTTGGCTACGATGGTGTCAGCTGGGCTGTTCCATTTTTCAGCTTTGTGATCCTTGTGACCCTCGGCATTGATTATTCGATCTTCCTCATGGATCGTTTTAATGAATGGAAGGGAGAGCATGTTCAAGCATCCATGATATCAGCGATGAGAAATATGGGGTCGGTCATTATTTCAGCAGTTGCTATTTTAGCGGGTACTTTTGCTGCGATGCTGCCCTCGGGTGTATTATCATTAGTTGAAATTGCAACGGTCGTACTCATTGGACTTTTATTATATGCTTTTGTTGTTCTACCACTCTTTATCCCGGTCATGGTTCGCATCTTTGGAAAATGGAATTGGTGGCCGTTTAGAATGAAATAACAACCTGCGTCTCTGCTTTTAGCAGAGGCGTTTTTATTTCCTATCCTTTCCTCTGATTGATATAATGACTATTAAATGGCTGTTTCACGTATATATCAGCTATGTTCTAATACATAATAAATAGGATGAACAAAGGAGGTTTCTCATGACGTACTTACAAGAGAAGACATTTGATACACCTGGTCTTCATACTCATATTGTCAAAACAGAAAAATTTAAAACCGTGACGATCCTTTTTAAAATGCTTGCGCCTTTATCCAAAGATGACGTCACCATGCGTTCTCTTTTCCCGCATGTGCTATTAAGAGGAACAGAAAAAATGCCGAAAACGGGAGAGCTTCGTGCTTATTTCGACGAGCTCTATGGGGCGACCGTTTCCGCAGACATGGCGAAAAAAGGTGAAAATCACATCATTACCTTCCGTCTAGAAATGGCGAATGAAAAATATTTAAAGGATCAAACCCCTTTACTAGAAAAAGGGATTGCCTTACTCTCTGAACTATTATTCCACCCGTACGTGGAAAACGGGGTATTTCATGAATTGTACGTTGAGCAAGAAAAACGAACATTGAAACAGCGCATTCAAGCCGTTTATGATGACAAAATGCGCTATTCAAACTTAAGACTTGTGCAGGAAATGTGTAAAGGTGAGCCATATGCACTGCACGTCAATGGTGAAATGGAAGACGTAGAAGCGATTACGTCAGAAGCGCTCTTTAAAGCATACGAGCATGCACTTCAGTCCAACCAGCTGGATCTCTATGTTGTGGGAGACGTTGATGAACAAGACATCAATCGAATGGTCTCGCAATACTTTAAAACAAGTGAAAGAGAGCCGGTCAAACAAAATACCGAATCATCAAGATCACAAATAGAGCCAAAAGAAGTCATTGATGAAGAGGACGTAAAACAAGGAAAGCTGAACATTGGCTTTCGCACACATACAACGATAGCGGATGAAGATTATCCGGCGCTGCATTTGTTTAATGGCATATTCGGCGGCTTCTCGCATTCAAAGCTATTTATCAATGTGCGCGAAAAAGCAAGTCTTGCGTACTATGCTGTTTCTAGACTTGAGAGCTTTAAAGGTTTGATGATGGTCATGTCAGGAATTGAAGTCGGCAACTATCAGCAGGCAGTAGACATTATCAAAGAACAATTTGATGCCATGCAAAAAGGCGATTTTTCTGATGAAGCAATTGAACAGACAAAGGCTGTCGTCAAAAATCAGCTGCTCGAAACAATTGATACGTCTTATGGAACAGCGGAATACTTATATCAGCATGCCGTCGTGCCAACAGGGGAGAGCCTCGATTCCTTTTTAGAAGCGTTAGACAGAGTGACAAAAGAGGACATCATCAAAGTGGGTCAAAAAATCGAATGGGATACGACCTATTTTCTTAAAGGAACGGAGGGTGCTTCATGACAGTGAAAACAATTCAATTCGATCAGCTGCAAGAGACGGTATATCACGAAAAAATGGACAGCGGACTAGACGTCTATGTGCTGCCAAAGCAAGGGTTTAACAAAACATATGCAACCTTCACAACAAAATATGGCTCTGTCGACAATGAATTTGTGCCGCTTGGCAAAGAAGACATGATCCGAGTGCCTGATGGAATTGCCCATTTCTTAGAGCATAAGCTGTTTGAAAAAGAAGATGGTGATGTGTTTCATACATTTAGTAAACAGGGAGCAGCCGCAAACGCATTTACGACGTTTACGAGAACGGCATACTTATTTTCAAGCACGGCCAATGTCGAACAGAATCTTGAAACACTCATTGATTTTGTGCAAGAGCCTTATTTTACTGAAAAAACGGTCGAAAAAGAAAAAGGCATCATTGGTCAAGAAATCAACATGTATGATGACAATCCAGATTGGCGTTTATTCTTTGGTCTGATCGAAAACCTCTATCAAGAGCACCCAGTGAGAATTGATATTGCTGGAACCGTTGAAAGCATTGCGCCAATTACGAAAGACCATTTATATGAATGCTACGAAACGTTCTATCACCCAAGCAATATGCTTCTTTTTGTAGTGGGTCCTGTTGATCCGGCGCAAATTTTAGACCAAGTAAGAGCGAATCAGGCAAAAAAACCATTTACCGATCAGCCGGATATTCAGCGGAAAGAGATCAATGAACCTGATCGTGTATACCGAAAAGAATACGAACTGAAAATGAATGTACAAGGTTCTAAATGTATGTTTGGTTTGAAAACGAAAAACCCGCATAAAAAAGGAAAACAGCTCCTCAAACATGAGCTTGGCATGAATCTTATTTTAGAGACATTGTTTGGTAAAAGTTCTCTGCAATACGAGCGTATGTATGAAAAAGGCTTGATTGATGAGACATTCAGTTACGATTATACGGAAGAAGGCGGTTTTGGCTTCACTTCAGTTGGCGGAGATACAAATGACCCTGATCAACTCGCAGATGAATTAAAAGAAACGCTTCTTCAAGCAAAAAGCCTGATCACAGAAGAAAAGATTGAACTTGCTCGTAAGAAAAAAATTGGCAGCTTTTTAAAAGCGATGAACTCTCCAGAGTACATCGCCAATCAATTCACTCGATACGCATTCTTAGAAATGAGCTTATTTGATGTCGTGCCAGTACTGGAGCAAATCCAATTAACAGATATTCAGGAAATCTTAGACGAAGAAATTGATGAAGAAAGAATGTCAGTTTTCAAAGTCGTACCGAAAGCAAAATAAATGAAAAAAAGACAAACTCAACGTATAAGAGTTTGTCTTTTTTGTGTCCAGCTAAAGAAAGCGCTTTATATGCGAAGATATTGATTGACAATTGTTTTGGGTATTAGTTAAACTCTTTAATAGTTAAACAATCAAACTAAAGGAGCAGCATATGGTACAAAATAAAATTGCCCAGCTCATCCAGAGGTATGCGGACGTCTATCTCATGATGGAGAAAAAAGTATCGAGTATGATCACGGAAAAGCTGGATAAAGAACTGACACTTGATCAGTATTACTCGCTTCGATACATCAATTTACACCCAGGATGTACATCAACAGACCTTGCCAGCGCATGTAATGTCAATAAAAGTGCTGTGACATCCATGACCAATCGTCTTTTTAATAAAGATTATATTTATCGTGAGCATGATCAAGCTGACCGAAGAAACGTTCATCTCTATGTGACGCCCGAAGGAAAAGACGTGGTCAGCCGAATGGAAAAACAGCTTCAGGATCTTGTTCGGTCATATTTAGAAAAATTTGATGAAAAAGAAATCGAATCATTTATTCAAACATATGAAAAGATTTATCAAATTATCATCGAAGAGGAGGCACAACATAGTAATGAGAGCAATCATAAAGGGTAGATGGCTGATCACGATCCTTTGGGTCGTACTAGCGGCTGTATTATTAATCACCGCTCCTAATATGGCGCAATTAACAAAAGAAAAAGGGCAGATTTCTGTTCCTGATGGTTATCCTTCTTCCTATGCCGATCAATTATTAAAGAACATGTCTGAAAATGGGGATACGGAAAAATCGATCGTCATTGTCTTTCAAGGAAAGGATATCGTCAAAGAAAGAGAAGCCTCTTTAAAGAAAGCGATGGAGATTTTAGAAAAGGATCAAGATCTCCATGTTGAAGACATCACTTCTTATTTTGATGCAAACAAAGATATTAAAAAACAGATGCTCTCTAAAGATCAAACAACACTTCTTGTTCCAGTTACATACGACTCGAACAAAATCAAAGCATCCGATTTTAAAGAAAGAGTCAATGAAAAGCTTAAGAGCCTGAACCTGAAATTTGAAATGACAGGGCAGCCGCTAATCGACGATGATGTCATCACAAGCTCACAAGAAGGTCTGAAAAAAACGGAATTCATTACAATAGGATTTATTTTAATTGTTCTTGTGCTTGTCTTTAGATCCGCAGTGGCACCATTCGTTCCTTTAGTGGCCGTGGCGCTTTCCTATTTGGTCAGCCAATCCATTGTGGCTTACCTAGTAAAGTATGTTGATTTTCCGCTCTCGACCTTTACCCAAATTTTTATGGTCGCCATCATGTTTGGGATTGGAACCGACTACTGCATCTTATTGCTAAGCCGGTTTAAAGAAGAACTATCTCACGGAAAAGATAAGATTGAGGCGATTATTACAACATATAAGACGGCAGGTAAAACCGTTTTATTCAGCGGAATTGCTGTCCTCATTGGTTTTACGTGTATCGGTTTAGCCGAATTCCAACTGTATAAATCAGCTGTAGCCGTGGCGGTTGGTGTCGCCGTGTTAATTGTGGCACTGCTCACTGTCGTTCCATTCTTTATGGCGGTTTTAGGAAAAGTGTTATTTTGGCCGATCAAAGGCGATATTGCCCACCCGCAATCGAAAATGTGGGAAACAGCTGGTCGTTTTTCATTTAAGAAACCACTTCTCAGCTTGCTAATCGTTGCAATTATTACCCTTCCAGCGATTCTCATGTATAAAGGAACACTTTCATATAACAACCTAGACGAAATCGGCAATAAATACGAATCCGTCAATGCATTTAATACGATCTCTGACAAATTTGGACCAGGTGAAGCCCTTCCAGCAACAGTTGTCGTGAAATCATCCGATCTTTTAGACAATAACGAAGGTCTGATTGCTATTGAAAAACTTAGTCGTGCGATTGAACAAACAGATGGCGTGAGTAAAGTAAGAAGTGCGACACGCCCTGTTGGAAAAGGACTGAATGATCTGTACGTGAAATCTCAAGCCAAAGAGCTAAATAGCGGGCTTGATAAAAGTAACGAAGGGTTGAAAAAGATCCAAGATGCTCTTACAACCATGAGTAAATCCATCGAGGATCAAACACCACAAATTAAATCATCTGGAAAAGGCATTAACAAATTGATTACTGGAACCGAATCCGTAAAATCAGGTATTCAAAACGTCGAAAAAACGATGAGAGATCTGCAAAACGGAATTGATCAAAATAAAAAAGGTGTTTCTGAAATTAAAGAAAGAATAAAGGGTGCGAAAAAGGAATTAACAGATCAAGTCGCACAAGTAAATCAGCAAGTAGCACTGTATAAAAGCATTTCTAAAGAATTAAAAGCCGCATTGACACAAGTCGATACGTCATCCTCTGCCGCAGCGGATGTGAAAGCTTTGATCAGTCAAGCGAATAAACAGTTCAGTACACTTGAGCAGCAAATTCCGCAGGTGAAAGAAAACCAATCATATCAAGCCATCAAAGCTTCATATAACGAACTTTCTGCTACTTTGCAAGAAGGCGCTAAACAGGCAGACAGCTATGCAAAACAAGCAAAAGAAGCAAAAAAACAGCTTGAAGCAGCAGATGCTTTTATCGCAAAAGCTTCAGAGCAGCAAAAAGTGTTTACAAATCAAATTGATGAGCTGATTGCTGGCTTAGAAGCCATTGAAAACGGGCTAGATCAAACGTCTAAAGGCCAAGGGCAGTTAGCTGATGGTATGCCTAAACTTGCAAATGCAGCCGGCGACATCATTAATGGTCAAAAACAAATGAAAGAAAAAATTGGCGGCTTTGGTGACGATCTGACCAAGCTGACAGATGGTCTAAACAAAAGTGTCGACGGACTTGAGAAAATTTCAAACGGCTTAATGGGTGCAGGAGACTACTTAGATGAACTGAAAAACGCACCAGATCAAGACATGGCCGGTTGGTTTATTCCAAAAGATGTTCTAAAAAATAAAGCTTTCAAGCAAGTGTTCGATTCCTATATGTCGGATGACCGCAAAATGACAAAGATTGACGTCATTTTAGAAGACAATCCATATGGAAACGACGCCATGAAAACAATTAAACAAGTAGAAGCTTCGGTCAAACGTGCACTTCCTGAAACAAACTTAAAAGATGTTTCATTTGGCGTATCTGGTGTATCAAGTATGAACGCTGATTTAAAACAGCTGTCAGACCAAGACTTCAATAAGACGGTTTTTTACATGATGATCGGTATTTTCTTAATACTAGTGATTCTCTTCCGTTCTCTCGTGATGCCGCTTTACTTAGTTGGATCGCTGATTTTAACGTACTTTACCGCCATTGGTGTAACAGAATTTATTTTCACCCATTTCTTCGGATATCCGGGCATCAACTGGGCTGTTCCATTCTTTGGCTTTGTCATCTTAATGGCGCTTGGAGTCGATTATTCGATTTTCTTAATGGAACGTTTCAATGAATACAAAACAAAAGACATCCAGTTTGCCATGACTGAATCAATGAAAAATATGGGATCTGTTATTATGTCTGCTGCCGTCATTTTGGCAGGAACATTTGCAGCGATGCTGCCATCAGGTGTATTGTCACTCTTACAGATTGCAACACTTGTTCTCACAGGGCTTTTATTGTATGCACTCGTTGTGCTACCATTGTTCGTACCTGTGATGGTCAAATTGTTCGGATCAGCGAATTGGTTCCCATTTAAACGAAAAGAATAAGGATTCCATAAAGAAAGTAGGAACAAAGTATGAGTCGTTGGGCACTGATTACTGGTGCCAGTGGCGGAATTGGGCAGGCGACAGCCAAAAAGCTTGCCCAAGAAGGCTGCCATCTGATGCTCCATTATCATCAAAATGAACAAGCGGCTAGTCGTCTTTCCGCTGATCTCAAAGAAACATATCAAGTAGAAACGCACGTCGTCCAAGCTGATTTAGCGAAAACAGGCGGAGCAGCAGAGCTTGTCAGCCGCCTGCCGCTTGATCCAGATATTCTTGTTTTAAATAGCGGAAAGAGTCATGTTGGTTTAGTGACAGATACTGAAAAAGAAGACCTAGCCAGCATGGTGCAGCTTCATGTGACAAGTCCTTATGAGCTTACCCAATCTATTTTGCCTGCCATGATCCAAAAAAAGTCAGGTCATATTATTGCGGTTAGCTCGATATGGGGGGAAACGGGTGCCTCGTGTGAAGTACTGTATAGTATGGTCAAGGGTGCTCAAAATGCTTTCATTAAAGGGCTTGCCAAAGAGCTTGCCCCAAGTGGAATTAGAGCAAATGCAGTCTCACCAGGTGCTGTTCAAACTGATATGATGAAAAGCTTCACACAAGAAGACCTTGCGATGATGGAAGAGGAGATTCCGCTCGGCCGTCTTGCCGCACCTGAAGAGATAGCCGATGTCATTTGGTTTCTCGCCTCCAAGCAGTCAAGTTATATGACAGGTCAAATTTTATCTGTGAATGGCGGCTGGTACTGTTAAAAAACGTGTATAATTCGTCTCTCCATGACAAAAGCTATGGCTGTAATTCATCTTTTCGAATGGAGGAATCGACATGTCAGTACTTGAGAACTGGGACCATTGGAAAAACTTTTTAGGAGACCGTTTAAATCATGCGCAGGATAAAGGCTTAAAAGATGATACTATCAATAACCTTGCGTATGAAATTGGCGGATACCTGGCTAATGAAGTTGAAGCAAAGAATGAGCAAGAAAGAGTACTTGCTGACCTTTGGAGCGTCGCATCAGAAGATGAGCAGCGCGCAATTGCCAATATGATGGTCAAACTGGTTGAAAATAATAGCTCGCACTAAACAAAAAGAGAGGTCGTTTGTGCCTCTCTTTTTATTTTAACTGTTTCACAACATTGTGCTTTCTAAAAATGTGAAAATGCTTTATGATAAAGGAAGGTAAAAATTTGCCACAATGAAGGGGGTAATATCATTTGGCAAAGCTCGAATGGTATTTTGAATATGAGATACAGGTGAACCGTCCCGGACTTTTAGGAGACATTTCTTCTTTAATGGGGATGCTTTCAATTAATATTGTGACAATTAATGGTGTTGATGTATCAAGACGCGGCATGCTTCTTCGATGTGACCACACAGATCAAATTAAGCGGCTTGAATCAATTTTAAATACAATGGAAACGATAAAAGTAACGAAACTAAGACAGCCAAAACTTCGTGACCGTTTAGCTGTTCGTCATGGAAGATACATTCAGCGTGATGCGGATGACAAAAAGACGTTCCGTTTTGAAAGGGACGAGCTTGGTCTACTTGTCGATTTTATGGCTGAATTATTTAAAAAAGAAGGACATAAATTGATTGGAATTCGCGGCATGCCGCGGGTTGGAAAAACAGAATCAATTGTTGCTTCAAGTGTATGTGCAAGTAAGAGGTGGCTGTTTGTATCGTCGACTCTTTTGAAACAGACCATTCGCAGTCAGCTGATTGCAGATGAATACAGCCCAGATAACGTCTTTATTATTGATGGGATTGTGTCGACAAGAAGAGGTTCTGAAAAGCACTTGCAGCTTTTAAGAGAAATTATGAGACTGCCTGCTACAAAGGTGGTAGAGCATCCAGATATCTTTATTCAAAATTCAGAATATACAATGGATGATTTCGACTACATCATTGAATTGCGTAATAGTGCAGACGAAGAAATTACATACGAGCACGCTGAAGAACCACAAGTGTTTGATCATTCTGGTTTTTCTGGCTTCGATTTTTAATATGGTAATGGTAGGTGTTTGTTTTGACTGAATTGGGAAAACGGCTCGTTGAGGCCAGAGAGGAAAAAGGGATGTCGCTGGAGGATCTGATGGCGGCTACCAAAATCCAAAAGCGCTATTTGCTAGCAATAGAACAAGGAAACTATGATATCATTCCAGGTAAATTTTACGTCAGAGCGTTTATTAAACAATATGCCGAAGCCGTTGGACTGAATCCTGAACAATTGTTCGAAGAGTTTCGTAAAGATGTACCAAGCACGTATAACGATGAAGTGTCTGATAAATTATCAAATATTAAACCGCAAAGAGAGCTGCCAAAGCCTGCCTCAAAGGTACTGGAGCTGCTTCCGACGATTTTAATCATTGGAGGGATCCTTGTGGTGATCGCTATCATTTATGTGATCGTTCAAGCGGTTAATCATGATAGCGGACAAAAAAATAATCAGGCGGCTCCTCAGCAATCAGAATCAAAATACGAAGTGTCTGAGGATTCATCGCTTGCAAAGGATCAAAAGAAAAAGGAAAAAGCTTCGTCAGATGATCAAGAAAAATCATCTGAAAAAGACGATTCCTCAAAGGATTCATCTAAAGACGATGAAGATGTTTCTTTGAAGGTGACGAATACAGAGGGTTCTACGACAACGTATGAAGTATCAGGTGCAGAAGAGATGGAGCTAACCATTTCTGCCTCACAAGCTTCATGGCTTCGTGTGAGAGACGAATCTGGAAAAGTGCTGAAGATGGGTGAATTGAAAGATGGCGAATCGTTTAAAACAGACTTAACTGATCTTTCCCAAGTCGATATCCGCTTAGGAAATGCATCGGGAATCGATATTAAAGTCAATGACGAAACGCTGAAGTACGAATTAGACCCTAAAAACACCATGACACAAAACATTGTGATTGTGAATAAAGGAAAGGAAAAGTCATCTTAAGCAAGTAGATGACTTTTCTTTTGTTCCTACTATTATATATACATAAAAAAATGGCTTATTGGAGGATTGGAATTCATGTTTAACTTACCGAATAAAATTACTCTTTCTAGGATCGCCTTGATTCCTGTGTTTATGTTGATTATGCTTGCTCCATTAGATTGGGGTGTTGCGCGCTTTGGTGACGTCAGCATCGAAGTCACTCACCTTGTTGGAGCGATCTTGTTTATTGTCGCTTCGACAACCGACTGGATTGATGGTTACTATGCACGTAAGCTCAATTTAGTCACAAACTTTGGTAAGTTTTTAGATCCGCTTGCAGATAAATTGCTTGTTTCAGCGGCTTTAATTATACTTGTTCAATACAATCTCACACCGGCATGGATGGCAATTGTAATCATTAGCCGTGAATTTGCTGTAACAGGTCTAAGGCTTGTCTTAGCTGGAGGCGGTGAAGTGGTCGCAGCCAATATGCTTGGAAAAGTGAAGACGTGGGCGCAAATCATTGCGATTTCGGCACTTCTTTTGCATAACCTGCCGTTTGAACTTGTATCATTCCCATTTGGTGATCTTGCTATGTGGGTAGCGGTGTTCTTCACTGTTGTCTCAGGCTGGGATTACTTTGCGAAAAACTGGGAAGCCTTAAAGAATTCTAACTAAAAAGGACGTGTACGCTTTGAAGTCAGAGAGAAAAGCAGAAATTATTGCAGTCGGTTCCGAACTTTTGCTAGGGCAAATTACGAATACGAATGCACAATTCATCAGCAAACAACTAGCTGAAATTGGTGTGAATGTTTATTACCACACAGCTGTTGGTGACAATCCAGAGCGTTTAAAAAGGGCCATTCAAGTGGCACAGGAAAGATCAAATTTTATTATCTTCTCAGGTGGTCTTGGACCAACGAAAGACGATTTAACAAAAGAAACCATTGCGAGTACGCTCGGTAAAGAGCTTGTGCTAAATGAAGAAGCATTTGAGTCTATTCAAGAATACTTCCGTAAAACCGGACGTGATATGTCGCCGAACAACCGTAAACAGGCGCTCGTTCTAGAGGGATCTGATGTGCTCGTAAACCGTTTCGGAATGGCACCTGGCATGTTTATACAAGAGGGAGATACGTTTTACATTCTGCTCCCTGGACCGCCAAGTGAATTGCACCCGATGTTTGAAAACGAAGCGAAGCCGCTTATTTCTGAAAAACTTGGCCTAAAGGAAAAAATCGTGTCTGTAGTCTTGCGTTTCTTTGGCATCGGTGAATCTCAACTGGAAACAGATCTTGAAGATTTAATTGATGCACAGACCAATCCAACGATTGCACCGCTTGCAGCTGACGGGGAAGTGACGCTAAGGCTGACAGCCAAGCATGAGGATGAAAAAGAAACAGAGCGTCTGTTAAAAGAAACAGAAGCACAAATTTTAGAACGGGTCGGCGAGTACTTCTACGGATATGGTGATACATCTCTTGCCTTTGAAGCTTCAAAGGCCTTGCATGAACACGGGAAAACAGTAGCAGCGGCTGAAAGCCTGACTGGTGGTATGTTTTCAGAGTGGCTGACAGATCTCGAAGGGGCATCATCCATTTTAAACGGTAGTGTGGTTTGTTACACAAATCAAGTCAAGCAGCAAGTGCTGGGCTGCCGTGAAGAAACATTGTCTTCTCATGGTGCTGTCAGCAAAGAGTGTGCGTTAGAGCTCGCAGAAGGCGTTAGAAAACTGACGGGAAGCGATATCGGTATTAGCTTTACAGGTGTGGCAGGTCCTGAACCACACGAAGGACAGCCGGTTGGAAAAGTATTTATCGGGCTATCGACAAAAGATCAGACAGACGTGTTTGAATGGATGTTTACTGGCAGCCGATCAGGCATTCGCAAGCGTGCTGTGAAATATGGTTTGCACCACCTTCTCAAATTATTAAAAGAAAGTTAATTTTGGTTTTTATGAGGTTTACTCCTTTATAAAAGAGCGTTTTTTCTAATAGAAACAGCTCTTTTCTTAAATAATCTGCCAAGAAAAAATCGAATATGTGTTCGTTTTTTTCTTGGCAAATGACGTAAAACAAGGTATAGTATAGATAGTGGAATTGATAAAGGAGGAAACAATAGAATGAGTGATCGTCAAGCAGCCTTAGATATGGCTCTTAAACAAATAGAAAAACAGTTTGGTAAAGGCTCTATTATGAAACTAGGAGAGCAAACAGATACACGTATTTCAACAGTACCTAGTGGTTCGTTAGCACTTGATACTGCGCTTGGAATAGGTGGATACCCTCGCGGCCGTATTATTGAAGTATATGGTCCAGAGAGTTCTGGTAAAACGACAGTAGCACTTCATGCGATTGCTGAGGTTCAGCAGCAGGGAGGACAAGCTGCATTTATCGATGCGGAGCATGCGCTAGATCCAGTTTACGCTCAAAAATTAGGTGTCAACATTGATGAGTTATTGCTTTCTCAGCCGGATACAGGAGAACAAGCACTTGAAATTGCAGAAGCACTTGTTCGTAGTGGTGCAGTTGATATTGTTGTCATTGACTCAGTAGCTGCTCTTGTACCAAAAGCAGAGATCGAAGGAGACATGGGAGATTCACACGTTGGTCTTCAAGCACGTTTGATGTCTCAAGCACTTCGTAAACTATCTGGTGCTATCAACAAATCAAAAACAATTGCGATCTTTATTAACCAAATTCGTGAAAAAGTAGGGGTTATGTTTGGTAATCCTGAAACAACGCCTGGTGGACGTGCACTTAAGTTCTATTCATCTGTTCGTTTAGAAGTACGCCGTGCTGAACAGTTGAAACAAGGGAACGACATCATGGGGAACAAAACGAGAATTAAAGTTGTGAAAAACAAAGTGGCACCGCCATTCCGTATTGCCGAAGTAGACATTATGTACGGTGAAGGGATCTCGAAAGAGGGAGAAATCATCGACCTTGGAAGCGAACTAGATATCGTACAAAAGAGCGGGGCTTGGTATTCTTATCAAGAGGAACGTCTTGGACAAGGACGTGAAAATGCGAAGCAATTCCTAAAAGAGAATAAAGACATTCTTCTTATGATTCAAGAGCAGATCAGGGAGCACTACGGTTTGGATACAAACGGAGTGAAATCAACTGACGAAGAAGGACAAGAAGAATTGGAATTGAATGACTAAAAAGACGCTGAAAAGCGTCTTTTTTTTACAATTACATAACAGCTAGCGGGTCAAAAGTTCTGTCTTTGCTTGAAATAACGACTTACGCCTTAGTCTGACTAGCTTGACAAGTATTTCCGACACAATTACAATGGGAATGTATCACTTGTTTTTCTTAACATGATTGATAACTAATTTAAACTTGACAAGGGCAGTGAGGATCTCATTCCCTGTGAAGGCCCTGTATGTTGAGACACAAAACAATGTACATGCCGACACTTTATTTGTAAAACCAAGTTCATAGCAAGAGGAGGTGAAAATATGTCGCCTACGATGTTTACGATCATCTCCATTTTGCTGAGCCTAATCTGTTTAGTTGTTGGCTACTTTGTTCGTAAAACCATTGCAGAAGCAAAAATATCCGGCGCAAGAAACATGGCCGAACAAATTGTTGAGGATGCAAAGCGTGATGCGGAAGCATTGAAGAAAGAAGCACTCTTAGAAGCGAAAGATGAAATTCATTCGTTTCGTGTAGAGGCGGAGCAAGAAGTTCGTGAAAGACGTAATGAGCTTCAAAGACAAGAAAACCGTTTACTTCAAAAAGAGGAAAACCTTGATCGCAAGGACGAATCTTTAGATAAACGGGAGTCCCTGTTGGAGAAGAGAGATCATTCTCTGAATGAACGACAACAACATATTGAAGAGATGGAAAGCAAAGTGGATGATATGATTCGTTTGCAGAAAGCTGAGTTGGAGCGTATTTCTAGTCTAACTCGAGATGAAGCGAAACAAATCATTCTGGATCAAGTTGAAAATGAGCTTTCCCACGACATTGCAGTCATGACGAAAGAATCTGAAAACCGGGCGAAAGAAGAGGCTGATAAAAAAGCGAAAAACATTCTTTCACTTGCGTTACAGCGTTGTGCAGCTGATCATGTAGCTGAAACAACAGTATCTGTAGTCAATCTTCCAAATGATGAGATGAAAGGTCGTATTATCGGACGTGAGGGACGAAATATCCGTACGTTAGAAACGTTAACAGGTATTGACCTGATCATTGATGATACACCTGAAGCTGTCATCTTATCGGGCTTTGATCCGATAAGACGTGAAACAGCGAGGATAGCTCTGGACAAGCTAGTCCAGGATGGACGTATTCATCCTGCACGAATTGAAGAAATGGTGGAAAAATCACGCCGTGAAGTCGATGATTATATCCGCGAGATGGGTGAGCAAACGACATTTGAAGTCGGAGTTCACGGTTTGCATCCGGATCTCATCAAAATTCTCGGTCGCTTAAAATTCCGTACTAGTTATGGACAAAATGTCCTGAAGCATTCAATTGAGGTTGCACATCTTGCAGGTCTCATGGCTTCAGAGCTTGGAGAAGATGCAAAGCTTGCAAAACGAGCAGGTCTTCTGCATGACATTGGAAAAGCCATTGATCATGAAGTAGAAGGAAGCCACGTGGAAATTGGCGTTGAGCTTGCGACGAAATATAAAGAGCATCCTGTTGTCATCAACAGTATTGCATCTCACCATGGTGACCAAGAACCGACATCTATTATCGCTGTTCTTGTTGCGGCAGCCGATGCATTATCTGCAGCACGCCCTGGTGCAAGAAGTGAGACGCTTGAAAATTACATTCGGAGACTTGAGAAATTAGAAGACATCTCTGAATCTTATGAAGGTGTTGAAAAATCGTTTGCGATACAAGCTGGACGTGAAGTGCGTATTATGGTGAAGCCAGATTCAATTAATGATCTTGAAGCTCACCGTCTAGCAAGGGATATTCGTAAGCGGATTGAGGACGAGCTCGATTACCCTGGTCACATTAAAGTGACAGTTATTCGAGAAACTCGCGCAGTAGAGTATGCAAAATAGAGCGGTGCGCTTAGCGCCGCTTTATTTTTTTGTGTAAATATGCAACACTGATAAGAAGATCATTTTATAAGAGAAAGGGTTCAAAACGTATGAAAATATTATTTGTTGGAGATATCGTTGGTTCACCTGGCAGAGATACACTGAAAGAATACTTGCCAAAGCTAAAGAAAAAATATCAGCCACACTTTACGATTGTCAATGGAGAAAATGCGGCTCATGGGAAAGGTCTTACTGAAAAAATCTATCATGAGCTGCTTCAAGCTGGGGCTGATGTGCTCACGATGGGGAACCATACATGGGATAAAAGAGACATTTTCGATTTCATCGATGATGCACCCCATATTGTTCGTCCGGCAAACTTCCCGCAAGGTACACCAGGGAAAGGGCTCACTTTTATTAAAAAACAAGGTAAAGAACTAGCTGTCATCAACTTGCAAGGCCGCACATTTTTACCTCCGATTGACTGCCCATTTCAAAAAGTAGATGAGCTTATAGCAGAAGCTTCAAAACATACACCGTTTATTTTTATTGATTTTCATGGCGAAGCCACAAGTGAAAAGCAAGCAATGGGTTGGTATACAGATGGCCGTGCATCATGTGTCGTTGGAACACATACACATGTTCAAACAGCAGATAACCGCGTCTTGCCAAAAGGAACTGCTTATATTTCGGATGTTGGCATGACTGGTCCTTATGACGGCATTTTAGGTGTTGATCGGGAAACGATTATTAAACGATTTAAAACGAGCCTTCCTGTCCGTTTTGAAATTGCAGAAGGCCGCACGACATTAAGTGCAGTGATCGTAGAAATTGACGAACCGTCGAAAAAAGCTGTCAAAATTGATCGAATTTTGATAAATGATGACCATATTTTCTTTGAATAAATATTCACATATTTATTTCAGAAAAATATTAATCAGAAAGAAGGAATATGCGCCCTCTATCGTGAATATAGTAAAAATGGTAGGTAGCCTGCTATTTTTGAAAAACATTTTGGGGATGGATTTTCAAAAAAATAGCAACATCTAACAAAGATTGTTCTAATGAACACTCACTTATCCATTGTAAATTTAAGGGGGAGCAAAAATGGAAATTTTAAAAGTTTCAGCAAAGTCAAATCCAAATTCAGTAGCAGGAGCATTAGCCGGCGTTTTACGTGAACGCGGTGCAGCGGAAATACAGGCTATCGGCGCTGGAGCACTGAATCAGGCGGTCAAGGCTGTCGCCATTGCAAGGGGATTTGTTGCGCCTAGCGGAGTGGATTTGATATGCATTCCAGCCTTTACTGACATTCTTATCGATGGAGAAGAAAGAACAGCAATCAAACTGATTGTTGAACCACGATAATTCTAATTTTATTATTTTCAACCTGCTTACATCATGTAAGCAGGTTGTTTTTGTTTACCGCTATACATTTCTCATATAACATATTTCTTTCACAAAATAGATAGAAAATGACATATTAGAGCTTGCATTTTTTCACCATGATGATAAATTAAGATTAAGTTGAAAATACTTCATCAAAAATAAATATTTAAGTAGGTGAAATAATGGTTGAAGCTTTTTTAAAAAGAGGAAAGCTTGTTTTTATTTTATTTTTTATCGTTCTCATTGCTGGAGGTTATTTGTTTACACAGCTTCCTAAACGAGAACTGCCAGAGTTTCAAGCGAATATTGTAACCATTTCGACTGTTTTCCCTGGTGCAGATGCAAAACAGGTAGAAAGTGATGTCACCAATAAGCTTGAGTCGGCCATTTCTGATATCAATGGTGTAGAGAAGACAAGCTCTGTTTCTGCTATTGGTTTCTCAAATATTGTGCTTGAAATTGATGATCAAGCCGATTTTCAAAAGGTGGCAAGTCAAATCAAGAGTGAAACCACAAATGCCGCCTCTTCTTTTCCAGATGGTGTGATGGAGCCAGATGTAAAGGATGAGTTTGGCAACGTGCCAGTTGGTTCTTATATGATTGTATCAAGTAATTCATCTGATTTAGCAAAAAGTCAGGAATCGCTGCGTGCGTTAAAAGAAAAAGTGGAGGACATCAAAGGTGTTGATGGAGTCGTCATCAAAGGGTTCAATGACAAACAAGCAATATTGAACTTGGATTCAAGTAAACTGGAGGATAACGGGTTAAACGTGACCGATGTCACAAATGCCATCAATCAAGAATTTGATACATCCCCTCTAGGTGACGTCCAGGCAGATGGAGAAAAGGTCAAGCTGTCCATTGATGCCTATGATCGTTTAGATCAAATCAAAAAGATTGAGATCTTCTCAAAAACGAGCCGAGAGCCTGTTACACTCGGTCAGCTTGGTCGTTTAAAAGAAGTAGAAAAAGAGAAAAGTGATATCGTTTCATATAACGGAAAGCCAGCCTATTCATTTACAGTCAATATCAAGCCAGGACTGGATATTCCTAAAATGTATGACAAAGTCAGTGCGGTCATTGAAAAAGAGAAAGAGCTGCCAAATGGTGTGGATTGGATAGACTACTATTCACAAAAAAGTGAAGTAGATGCTATTTTTAACGATTTAATCAAAGAAGCGATCGTGGCCGTCATCGCCGTCATTGTCGTCACCACACTTGGTCTAACCATTGGTGGTGCGTTTATCGTTTCACTTGCGATTCCGCTATCCATAACGATCGGAACCATCCCGCTGCCGTTTTTACAAGTGGACCTTAATCAAATTTCAATTATTGGCTTTATCATTGCGCTAGGGATACTTGTAGATGACGCCATTGTCGTCAACGATAATATTTTAAGGCAGATGAAAAAATACGAAAGTCCGCTTAAAGGAACAATTGCAGGTGTAAAAGAAGTGGCTGGATCCATTTTAACGTCAACACTGGCAGTTGTCTTTGCCTTCTTGCCGCTTGTTTTCCTTTCTGGTGCGAACGGTTCATTTATTCGAGCGTTACCGTCTGTTCTAGTCACAACTGTACTTGCGTCAATGGTTATTTCATTGACACTTGTGCCAGTGTATCAATATACAGCAAACCGAAAAAGAAAGAACAAGAAGATTCAAAAGGAACCGGGCTTTTTAGGCAAACCATTAAAAAGATTAGCTGATTTTTATGCAGATCGAGTACTGACAAACATCGTGAAGCGGCCACTTCTCATTGGATTAAGTGGTTTGCTCGTTGCCACACTTGCCTTTTTGCTTATTTTCGCCACACCATTTGAGTTTTTCCCTGCGGCGAATAAGAAAGAAGTTGTTGTCACTGTGACACTTCCAAGTGAAACAACCTTAGATAAAACAAATGACACATTAGAGAAAATAGAACAAGAGATCAAACAGCAAAAAGGCATTGAAGAGACGGCCATTTTTGCAGGCGGTGGTGTGCCGAACTTATTTAATGAAAGCATTTCAAACGCAAGTGATCATACTGGTCAGGTTGTTGTCAGAGTAGACAATGAGCAGATGACAAGCAAAGCATTGATCGATCGTATGACAGAGCCATTGCGAAAGAAATTTAAAGATGCTGATATCTTTATGAAAACCATTGTTCAAGGACCACCAACGGGAGCGCCTGTGACCGTCACTGTTGCAGGAGAACAATTTTCAAAACTCGTGGATGTGAAAGAGAAGCTCACAAAAGAAATGAAAGAAAGCGGAGCGAGCCTGATCACAGACGATGTCAATCAGCCGGTGAAAACCATCTCATTTGAATTAAATCGTGACCGAATGGCAGAGGATGGGCTCACTGCTCAGTTTGTCAGCAGACAGCTTGGCCTTGTTACAGAAGGAATTCCATTAGGCACCTTTAAACAAGGAACAGATGACATCGACCTCGTAGTGAAACAAGACATGAGCACACATCAAAACGGACTGAAGCTAAAAGACATCAAGGTGCCTGTGAGTGCAAATGAGGGTGGCATTCCTCAATTGGAGCCGCTTAGCCGATATGTAAAGGAAAAAGAAACAGAGCAGTATGAAAGCATTCCTCATGAAAACGGGATGCCGACGATCACGTTAAAGGCATATCCTGGTACATCAGATACGTTTAAAGAGGATATGACAGAAGTCGTAAATGAAGTTGGGAAAAGCGATGCAGCGAAGAATTTGACCATTTCTCAGGGCGGAGAAAATGAAGATCAAACCCAATTCTTTATTGAAATTAGTCTCTTATTTGGGGTAGTCCTTCTGCTCATTTATGTGACCATCGCTTTCCAGTTCAATTCACTCATGCTTCCGCTTTTAGTTCTTGGAACGGTTTACTTAGCGATATCCGGCGCCATTATTGGACTATTTGTCACTCAAACGCCGTTTAGCTTTATGGCCACAATGGGGATTGTCTCATTGGCAGGTATTGTTGTCCGAAATGCGGTCGTTTTGTTTGAATTTATTGAACAGAGGCGCAAGCAAGGTCTCGATCAACAGGCAGCTGTGATTGAAGCGGGGAGAGCAAGGATTAGACCTATTTTGCTGACAGCATTTACAGCACTTGTCGCTCTTATGCCCGTTGCTTTAAGTAATGACCCACTCTTTAAGCCGCTAGCGATCTGCATCGTATCAGGTGTCTTTTTCTCAACGATTCTGACACTACTGATTGTGCCGGCTTTGTATGTGGCCGTTTCAAAAAAACACTGACAACTTAAAAGCAAATCTCCGAATAAAAGGAGATTTGCTTTTTTTTTTAGAAAAATATCTAAAAAAATATGTGGAGTGTTCATTTGTCTTCTCCTGAAAGACATCGGTATTTACGTCTAAAATAAGACATGATAAGATCGGATTGGGAGAAGTTTTTTAACAAAGGGGTTGTACGTCATGTGTGGAACGATGAAAGCGATTGTTAAAAAAGAAAGCGCTTACGGAGCGACGATGATGGAAATGCCAATTCCAGAAATAAGGGATCATGAAGTGCTTATCCAAGTAAAGGCTACATCGATATGCGGAACGGATGTGCATATTTATAATTGGGATGATTGGGCGAAGGGGAGAGTCAAAGCACCGTACATTTTTGGTCATGAATTCACAGGGGAAGTTGTCAAAACGGGGAACCAAGTCTCACGAGCAAAAGTAGGGGATTTTGTATCGGCTGAGACGCATATTGTCTGTAATCAGTGTTATATGTGTTTAACGGGTCAGCAGCATTTGTGCAGCGAAACGAAAATTTTAGGGGTCGACATTGATGGCTGTTTTGCTGAATATGTCAAAGTACCAGAACAAAATGTGTGGCATAATCCAGCTCAAATGCCAGTGGAACTTGCATCTATTCAAGAACCGCTTGGAAATGCTGTTCATACAGTTCTGCATACACCTGTTTCAGGAAAGTCAGTGGCGGTTTTTGGCTGTGGGCCCATTGGTTTAATGGCGATTGCGGTTGCAAAAGCCTCCGGGGCTGTCCAAGTGTTCGCTGTTGATAAAAATGAATACAGACTGGATCTTGCCCGTAAAATGGGTGCAGATCATATCGTGGATATCGGAAAAGATGATCCTGTTGCCATGATCAAGCAGCTCACGCGGATGGAAGGGGCAGACGTGATGTGTGAGATGTCAGGACATCCCGTTGCGATTAATCAAGCACTCGAAGCTTGTGCAAATGGAGGGAAAGTGAATATACTAAGTTTGCCAGAGCGGCCGGTAACCATTGACATTACGAATCAAATTGTTTTTAGGGGATTAACCGTGCAAGGGATCACGGGGAGAAAAATGTTTGAGACGTGGCGTCAAGTATCTGAACTTTTAAGAACGAATACCATTGATGTACAGCCGGTTGTCACCCATACGCTGCCATTTGAAGATTTTGAAAAGGGATTTGAACTCATGAGAAATGGTACGTGCGGGAAGGTCGTACTGATCATGCCATCATATCAAAGGGGGACGAAATGATGAAAGAATTTACGTATTTACAAGATGAATTGGGCACAATGAAGCAGCAAGGCACCCATCAAACACTGAAAGAAATCGATTCCAAACAATCATCCACGGTGACATTAAATGAACAATCCGTCATACAACTCTCTTCAAATAACTACTTAGGTCTCACCTCACATCCAAGGCTGATGAAAGCGGCAAAAGAGGCGATTGATGAATTCGGTGCTGGAACAGGATCTGTACGAACCATTGCTGGAACGATGACAATGCATGAACGGCTTGAAAAAAAGCTCGCAGCTTTTAAAAAGACAGAGGCAGCCCTCGTATTCCAATCAGGCTTTACGACCAACCAAGGGGTCTTATCCAGTATTCTCACAAAAGATGATATTGTCATTTCAGATGAGCTGAACCATGCCTCAATCATCGATGGGATTCGCTTAACAAAGGCAGATAAAAAAGTATATGCTCATTCTAATATGGAAGAGCTTGAGAAAATATTAAAGAAATCGATGAATTACCGCGTCCGTCTTATCGTGACAGATGGTGTGTTCTCAATGGATGGAGATATTGCACCGCTTCCTGAGATTGTAAGACTTGCAGAAGCATATGATGCCTTTGTGATGGTAGACGATGCCCATGCGTCTGGAGTACTTGGTGAAAATGGCCGCGGAACAGTGAATCATTTTCAACTTGACGGCAGAGTGCATATTCAGGTTGGCACACTTAGTAAGGCAGTTGGTGTGCTAGGCGGTTACGTCGCTGGTTCTGCCGTTTTAATCGACTATTTAAAGCATAAAGCAAGACCGTTTTTATTCAGCACCTCACATCCGCCGGCTGTCACAAGAGCCTGTGAAGAAGCCATTGAAGTGTTGTTAGACGAACCGGAGCGCATTGAAACACTTTGGGAGAACGCGGCCTATTTTAAAGAAAAAGTCATCGGTCTTGGATTTGAGGTGGCACCAACAGAAACGCCTATTATTCCGATGATGATTGGAGACGAGGCACTCACTTTCCGTTTTTCAAAAGCATTAATCGAGCGCGGCGTTTTCGCTCAAGGCATTGCTTTTCCAACTGTAGCGAAAGGAAAAGCGAGAATTAGAGCCATCATCACAGCAGAGCACACAAAAGAAGAGCTTGACCGTGCACTGACAATCATCGAAGAAGAAGCAAAAAAACTGAATATACTTGATTGAGAGAGCTGAGGCTCTCTTTTCTTTTGCGCTAATCTTTCCATATTTCATCAAATCTACCGTTTGTTATGTATAATGTATGTAAAAAGATCTATTGAGGTAAGTGGTGAGGCAAATATTATTTAATAAAGAAGATTTTCATGAACAATTTTTAGATTATAAGAACAAAGGGAGAATAGATAAAAATCACCCTTTTCACAACATGTTTAATAAAGATATCCCAAACAACATTCGTTATGAATTAGAAAAACGCCATATGAGGAATTTGGCTAGGATCGATATTAAAGCATCTACAGGAAATGGAAAAGTTGCAGAATGTTTTTGGATTGCACTTTTAGACAAGAGATTAACCTCAAATCCTAATTCTCAAAAAACAACGACACAAAAAGGGATATTTATTGTTATTTTATTCGCTGAGAATGGGGAAGATTTTTATTTAACAATTGAAACTGGAACTGAAAATTTATCTCTATCTGAAATTAGGGAAGAGGCAGCCATTTGGAGGGAAAGGCTACAGCCTGAATTAAAGCATCATAAAAGACTAGAGGGCTTTCATATAGGTGATTTTCATTTGGGTAAATCGTTAAGACCTAAAAAATATGTAGCAAGCTCATTGATCTTTAAAAAGTATAATATTGATCATTTTGACCATCACCAATTAATACAAGATATCAATTCTTTAAATGAGTTTTTTTATGATTTTGTTTACGAAGTATATTTGGATCAGGACCTTATTCCAAAAGTGGAACATCAGAACAAATTTAAAAGAAAAAGAATCATTCATAGAGATGTTTATAAACAATTAAGAGAAGAAAGATCAAAGCAAAACGAAGAGACGGGTAGAATAGCAGAGCAATTTGTTTATCATAAGGAAGTAGAGCAATTAAAAGCAGTGGGAAGTGAACAATTAGCGGAAGCTGTCGTTTGGGTAGCTGAAACAGAAGATGGTCACGGATTTGATATCAAATCTTATTACCCCGATGGAAAAGAGAAGCTTATAGAAGTAAAAGGATCTAAACTGACTCACCATGACTTTCCATTCTTCTTATCTGAACAAGAAAGAATGGTAGCAGAAGAAGAAAAAGAATCATATGTAATTACTTTAGTTGAGAGTGTCGGTACACAGCAGATGAAGATTGTCAAAGAAATACAAAATCCTTTAGGAAAAGACGATCTTCATCTGAAGCCTACTCAATATTCATGTAAAATTCGTGTGGATTGAAAAGTGTGGACACATATGAATTTATTTTCAATTCACGACAAAATAGTCTATACTGTAGGGTGGAGCTTGGTTTGAAAGGAGTACAAATTCATGAATGAAGAGCAGAGAAAAGCGAGCGGACAAGTAAGTTCATCGGACAAAAAATCCGAAAAGGACTACAGCCAATATTTTGAAGCTGTGTACATTCCGCCTTCCTTAAAAGATGCAAAAAAACGGGGTAAAGAAGAAGTCGAATACAATCAATTTCAAATTGACGAGCGGTTTCAAGGGTTAGGGAACGGCCGCAAGTTTTATATTCGCACATATGGCTGTCAAATGAATGAGCATGACACAGAAGTGATGGCTGGTATTTTTATGGCGCTTGGTTATGAACCAACAAATTCGACTGAAGATGCGAATGTCATCTTATTAAACACTTGTGCCATTCGTGAGAATGCAGAAAACAAAGTGTTTGGAGAGCTTGGTCATTTAAAAGCATTAAAGCGTGAAAAGCCAGATTTAATCTTAGGCGTCTGCGGATGCATGTCGCAAGAAGAATCGGTCGTTAACCGTATTTTAAAGAAACACCCATTTGTTGACTTGATTTTCGGTACCCACAACATTCACCGCCTGCCAGAGCTATTATCTGATTGCTACCTTTCAAAAGAAATGGTCATTGAGGTTTGGTCTAAAGAAGGCGATGTGATTGAAAATCTTCCGAGAGCCCGCCAAGGAAAAATTAAGGGATGGGTGAATATTATGTACGGCTGTGATAAATTCTGTACATACTGTATCGTCCCTTACACGCGCGGTAAGGAAAGAAGCCGCCGTCCGGATGAAATTATTCAAGAGGTCAGACGCTTAGCAGCAGAAGGATATAAAGAAATTACCCTTCTTGGTCAAAACGTGAATGCGTATGGAAAAGATTTTGAAGACATGGAATATGGTCTTGGTCACCTAATGGATGAGCTGCGTAAAATCGATATTCCACGTATCCGTTTTACAACAAGCCACCCGCGTGACTTTGATGATCACTTAATTGAAGTGCTTGCCAAAGGCGGAAACCTTCTCGATCATATTCATTTGCCGGTTCAATCAGGAAGTTCTTCTGTGCTGAAACTCATGGCAAGAAAATACGACCGTGAACGTTACCTTGACCTAGTGCGCAAAATCAAAGAGGCAATGCCAAATGCTTCATTAACAACGGACATTATCGTTGGGTTCCCAAATGAAACAGATGAGCAGTTTGAAGAGACGCTTTCCCTTTATCGTGAGGTTGAGTTTGATGCGGCTTATACGTTCATTTACTCTCCAAGAGAAGGAACACCAGCAGCCAATATGAAAGACAACGTGCCAATGCGTGTAAAAAAAGAACGTCTGCAGCGCCTGAATGCACTCGTAAATGAAATTTCTGCGAAGAAAATGAAGGAATATGAAGGGCAGACTGTCGAAGTATTAGTAGAGGGTGAAAGTAAAAACAACCCTGAGATCCTAGCCGGATATACAAGTAAAAGCAAGCTTGTGAATTTTAAAGCACCAAAAGAAGCGATTGGCAACATCGTCAAAGTGAAAATCACACAAGCCAAAACTTGGTCTCTTGACGGAGAAATGGTTGGAGAAGCTATCGAGGTGAATTAAAATGACGCTTTATTCAAAGAAAGAGATTGTCGAGCGCGCAAGAGAGCTCGCGAAAATGATTTCTGAAACAGAAGAAGTTGATTTCTTCAAAAAAGCAGAAGCGCAAATCAATGAAAATACAAAAATTGCAGCGATCATTAATCAAATTAAGGCGCTTCAAAAGCAAGCTGTGAATTTAAAGCATTATGGCAAACATGAAGCCTTAAAACAAGTGGAAGAAAAAATTGATGCCCTGCAAGAAGAACTGGATGAGATCCCAGTGATTCAAGAATTCAAAGAATCACAAACAGAGGTTAATTCCCTGCTTCAGCTTGTAGCGCACACGATTTCTAATCAAGTAACGGATGAAATCATTCTTTCAACCGGCGGTGACCTTTTATTAGGAGAAACCGGTTCAAAAGTGAAAAACTCATCCCCAAGTTGCTCCATTAAATGAGAAAACCCCGCAGATGCGGGGTTTTTTGTTTTCTGATGTAAGAATTGCATACCTTCTTTCTCCTTCAGCTTCCATCAACCCCAATCTCTCACTCTCCAACTTTTCCAATTTTCAAGGCAAGTTTATGGGCGACCATGCATACACTGAAACAGAAATGAATTTAATTGAACATGAGACTCAAAATCGTGACACACTAGACGAATGCCCAGCATAAGATAAAACGATCAAGAACAAGGAGGCATGCCGGAATGTCTGAATACAGAGAAATTATTACAAAAGCGGTGGTTGCAAAAGGGAGGAAATTTACCCAAAGCACACACACCATTTCTCCATCGCAAAAACCAACCAGCATCCTAGGCGGTTGGATCATTAATCATAAGTATGATGCTGAAAAGGTCGGTAAAACAGTTGAGATTGAAGGTACATTTGATATTAACGTGTGGTATTCTTACGCAGACAACACGAAAACCGAAGTGGTCACAGAACGTGTAAAATATGTAGATATCATCAAACTGAGATATAAAGATAAAAACTTCCTTGATGATGAGCACGAAGTGATTGCGAAAGTCTTACAGCAGCCCAATTGCTTAGAAGTCACCATTTCTCCAAATGGCAATAAAATTGTCGTTCAAGCAGAGCGTGAATTCATTGCTGAAGTAGTAGGGGAAACCAAAATTGTTGTAGAAGTCAATTCAAGCTGGAAAGAAAAAGATGATCACGAATGGGAAGAAGAAGTGGATGAGGAATTAGAAGATATTCATCCAGAATTCCTCGCGGGTGATCCAGAAGAGTAATTGATGACTAGGGCGCATATCCCCCTAGTTTTTTTGTGCCTTGATCTAGGGAAAAAAGGTGAATTTTTATGCTATAATGAAAGATGGTATGAATTCGAAAGTAATATAGTGAGGGATTAGAAATATGGCAAGTTATACGCCCATGATACAGCAATATTTAAAGATCAAGGCAGATTACCAAGATGCCTTTTTATTTTTTCGCTTAGGCGATTTTTATGAAATGTTTTTTGATGATGCAAAAGAAGCAGCACAAGAATTAGAAATTACGTTAACAAGCAGGGATGGCGGCACGATTCCAATGTGTGGTGTTCCATATCATTCTGCGTCTGCATACATAGAACAACTGATTGAAAAAGGCTATAAAGTCGCCATTTGTGAGCAGGTGGAAGACCCTAAAACGGCAAAAGGTGTGGTCAAAAGAGAGGTCGTTCAACTAATTACACCAGGTACGGTCATGGATGGCAAAGGACTGAATGAAAACGAAAATAACTTTATCGCATCTGTTTCCAGCTTTCAAAATGGCTACGGTCTTGCGCTTTCCGATTTATCAACAGGTGAAAACATGGCGGCTTTCATTGAACGGTTAGATGAAGTTGTGTCTGAAATTTATTCTGTCGGTGCAAAAGAGATTGTGGTATCAAAGCAGCTTAATGAAGAAACGGTGAAAACCTTGAAGGAACGCTGCCAAGCGACCATCTCATACGAAGATAGCGCTGAATTAATAGATGAAGCTGAACGACTCGTTGCTCATCTTGACGAACATCTGAAAAGAGCATTTTTAACACTCTATGCATACTTAAGAAGAACGCAAAAAAGGAGTCTTGATCATCTTCAGCAAGTTCAAGTGTTTCAGCTTGAACAAACGATGAAAATTGATCTTTACTCAAAGCGAAACCTTGAATTAACAGAAACCATCCGTTCAAAAAGCAAGAAGGGTTCTTTATTATGGCTCTTAGATGAAACAAAAACGGCAATGGGCGGAAGATTGCTGAAGCAATGGATCGATCGTCCGCTCATCCGCCTTTCACAAATCAAAGAACGCCAGGAAATGGTGCAAATTTTGATGGAACATTTCTTTGAGCGAGAGGATCTGCGAGAACGTTTAAAGCAAGTGTATGATCTTGAACGTCTAGCAGGCCGTGTGGCATTTGGAAATGTGAATGCCCGAGATCTTATTCAATTGAAAGAATCTCTCAAGCAAGTGCCGGCTATTAAAGAGCTTGTCCATTCTCTCCCGGAGGAAATGGCGAAATCTAGAGCAAATGACATTGACCCATGCGGTGATTTACTTAATTTATTAGAAGATGCTCTTTATGAGAATCCGCCGATGACGTTAAAAGAAGGCAATTTGATTAAAGATGGCTACAATGCAAAATTAGATGAATATCGTGATGCGAGCCGAAACGGGAAAGATTGGATCGCTCGTCTTGAACAGCAAGAAAGAGAATATACAGGCATTCGATCGTTGAAAGTCGGCTTTAATAAAGTGTTTGGCTACTATATCGAAGTGACCCGTGCAAATACGCATTTATTAGAAGAAGGCCGTTATGAAAGAAAACAAACCCTTGCCAATGCAGAGCGGTATATTACACCTGAATTGAAAGAAAAAGAAGCCCTTATTCTTGAGGCGGAATCAAATATTAGTGAATTGGAATATGAACTATTTTCTGCGCTTCGGGAACAAGTAAAAGCCTATATTCCTAGATTACAGTTGCTTGCAAAACAAATGAGTGAGCTTGATGCGCTGCAATGCTTTGCCACTGTGAGTGAAAAACGGCGTTATGTTCGCCCTGAATTTTCATCAGATGAAGTGGAAGTCATTGATGGTCGTCATCCTGTTGTTGAAAAAGTGATGGATCATCAAGAGTATGTGCCGAATGACTGCCAAATGGGCAAAGGGAGACAAACCTTGCTCATTACTGGTCCGAATATGTCAGGGAAAAGCACATATATGAGACAAATGGCATTGATCTCGATTCTTGCGCAAATTGGCTGTTTTGTGCCAGCATCAAAGGCAACCCTTCCGATTTTTGATCAAATCTTTACACGTATTGGGGCAGCAGATGATTTGATTTCTGGTCAAAGTACTTTTATGGTAGAGATGCTTGAAGCAAAAAATGCGATGGTACATGCGACAAAGAACAGTTTGATTTTATTTGATGAAATTGGACGCGGGACAAGCACTTATGATGGAATGGCTCTTGCACAGGCAATCATTGAATTTGTGCATGATCATATTGGTGCCAAAACCCTTTTCTCCACTCATTATCATGAACTGACGGTACTGGAATCCCAATTAAGCGAACTGAAAAATGTCCACGTACGAGCAGAAGAACATGAAGGGACAGTTGTTTTCTTACATCAAATCAAAGAAGGAGCAGCGGATAAAAGCTACGGCATCCATGTAGCGCAGCTTGCTGAACTGCCTGATGCGATCATTGATCGAGCCCAGACCATCTTAACGGAGCTTGAGAGCGGATCACATGAAGTGATTCCGAGCGTCTCTAAAGCCCCGAAAAAAGAAATGGCTGAGGAAAAACAGCAGCTTTCTTTCTTTGAAGTGGAAGAAAAACCGCAAACAAAACCTGTTCTGAAAAACAAAGATCAAGCAGTGATCGAAGAATTGAAGTCATTTAATTTAATGGATATGACACCGCTTGAAGCGATGACAAAGCTATATGAATTGCAAAAGAAATTATAATGTAAAGTGAGGTGAGCAAGAAATGGCAAAGATTATTCAGTTATCCGATGACCTATCAAATAAAATTGCAGCTGGTGAAGTGGTCGAACGCCCGGCTTCTGTTGTGAAGGAGCTCGTGGAAAATGCGATCGATGCTAGTAGTACTGTCATTGAAATCGATGTAGAAGAAGCAGGACTTTCTTCTATTAGAATTATTGATAATGGGGTGGGAATCGATGCTGAAGATTGTAAGCTCGCCTTTCAGCGTCATGCGACGAGTAAAATCAAAGATGAAAATGATCTGTTTCGTGTCAGGACGCTCGGTTTCAGGGGGGAGGCGCTGCCAAGTATTGCCTCCGTCTCTCACTTAGAAATGAAGACAAGTACCGGTGAAGGTGCTGGAACACACTTAGCTCTCCAAGGCGGGAAGATCATTTCGGAGAAAAAAACCACTGGCCGTCGCGGCACCGAAATTGTGGTCACCAATTTATTTTATAATACGCCAGCCCGTCTAAAATACATGAAAACTGTTCATACGGAGCTTGGCAACATTTCTGATGTTGTGAACCGAATTGCACTTGCTCATCCAGAAGTGTCGATTCGTTTGCGACATCAAGGAAAAGTGCTGCTTCAAACAAATGGAAACGGAGATGTGCGGCATGTGCTTGCGGCCATTTATGGAACGGCAGTGGCCAAAAAAATGCTGCCACTACATGTACAATCACTTGATTTTGAAGTGAAAGGCTATATTTCCTTACCAGAAGTGACAAGGGCATCACGTAATTATATGTCTTCTGTTGTCAACGGTAGATATGTCAAGCATTTCCCGCTGGTGAAAGCCATTCATGAAGGATACCATACACTGCTCCCGATCGGACGCCATCCAATTACATTTATTGAGATGAAGATGGACCCCATTTTAGTCGATGTGAACGTACATCCTTCTAAACTTGAAGTCAGACTAAGTAAAGAGCAAGAACTTCATGAGTTGATCAAACAAGGGATTAAGGACGTCTTTCAAAAGCAACAGCTCATTCCAAGTGCTTCAGTGTCAAAAAAAGCACCAATGCCAGCAGTGAAAAATGAGCAACAGTCCTTATCTTTTGATTCTAAACAAACAATGAAAAGCCGAATGGAAACACCTGTTTCCTATGAGCCGGACTCACTCGCATCGGCTGTATACGAGACTAGTCAGAACGACACATACGGGGTGCGTGAACCGGAAAGTACGGAAGCGCCTTTACCAGCATCGTCTGAAGAAACGTTTGACCATGTATATGTAGAGGAATCTGCAGCTTCGCATGAACAACATGACGAAGTGATACTGGAAGAGAGTGCAGCCCAGCATCAGGCTGAAAGTGAACGTGTCCCTGTGATGTATCCGATTGGACAAATGCATGGAACATATATTTTGGCCCAAAATGAACGCGGTCTTTATATCATCGATCAGCACGCTGCCCAAGAGCGAATCAAGTATGAGTACTTTCGTGAAAAGGTAGGAGACATTGAACAGGAAGTGCAAGAAATGCTTGTTCCATTAACCTTTCACTACTCAAAAAATGATATGTTGATTATTGAAGAGCATATCGATATTTTAGCAAAAGTAGGGGTCTTCTTAGAGCCATTTGGATCAGGTAGCTATATCGTTCGATCACATCCGCAGTGGTTTCCTAAAGGGGAAGAGGCTGAACTCATCGAAGAAATCATTCAGCAAGTACTTGATGAAAAGCGTGTGGATATCAAGAAACTGAGAGAAGAAGCGGCGATCATGATGAGCTGCAAAGGCTCGATTAAAGCAAATCGTCATTTGCGTCACGATGAAATCAAAGCCTTATTAGATGAACTCCGGCAAACACAAGACCCATTTACATGTCCGCATGGCAGGCCGATTATGATTCATCATTCCACATATGAAATGGAGAAGATGTTTAAGCGGGTGATGTAGCTAGGTTTGAGATGGTGGGTGAATCGGTTTGCCCACCAATTAATTTTTCAATCCGATAGTCTGTTTCGTGTTTTTGTGATGTGAAGATAAACATCCGCTGTCATGTTGTAAGGATAACCCCTTTCCTCAAATGGATAGGGGTTTTTGTTATTTGGTTATACGATTAAGTGAAGCGTGATATGATTGTAAAAAGGAGGGAATATGATGACATTCAAAAAAGCGTTCAATATAGGTTACTTTGTTTTGCTTTTATCTTTTTTTGTCGTATATTTTTTGCTTCCAGTCGATCAACTATTTACCGCAATGATGATCCTAACCTTACTATTTGGCGTATATCAATTTGTGATTTTTAAAAAACTAAAAGAGCAAAAATAATAATAAAAAACGCCATATATGAGTTTGCCAACTAAATGATGACAGACCATCATAAGATATGGTGTAACAATTATATAAAATGCAGTAAGCACAGCGGCAAGACATGTGATAAATGAGAAAAAGCGCTCTAAGAGCGCTTTTTTGTTTAGCATCCGCAAGGATTTGGCGGTGTGACGACAACTGGTCGTTTATTAATATCAATCGTATCCTCTGCATAAAATGTGGAACCGATGCTGATCGCACGATTTTCTGCGCGGAACGTATATGTACCTGCAGCAGGAAGTACTTTATGAGAAAGTTGTAATGTATATTGGGAACTTCCGAATAAATCGAAACGAGCTGGAATGCGGACAGTTTTTCCATTGTTCAAAATGTAACTGTCTTTTAAAGCTTTTCCATTGATAATATCCTTTGTTGTGGCTTGAAAACCTGCTGGTAAAGTAAATTCAACTGCACCAATACTAAGAACAGAATTTGGACGGTAAGTCAGGTCAATGTCAGAAAAAGACCATTCTTGTTTACTTGCTCCTGTGATTTTTGCATAAAGTGCAGCTGGTCGTGCATTTGTTGAAGCTTTGCCTTCCTCTGTTTTAGCCCCTTCAGCTGATGCGGCTAGCGGTACTGAGAGTGCCATGACCAATGTAAGCATCCCCATCATAATGATTGTCCATGTTTTCTTCATTTCTTCCTTCCCCCTTGGTTGATTATAGGTAAATAATAGATGATTACATCCATTATTTACCTATAAGATTACCATATTCCTATATGTCATTAAATGGTATTTTATACCCTTATTTTGCTTGTTTTTTAGTAATAACGGTGTAGGAATGCATTTGGTTGGTTCATTCCGTAAGCATTTCCTGTCATATGATGATTTGCCGGCATCATCATCTGCATATCATGATAGCCATATGGCTGGTAGGGAGCCATACCATAATTGCCGTAGTGACCGAAGTGATGGTGATCGTTCATCTGTACATTTGAATAGGGTTCATACTGCTTCATAAAAGGGGAATAGGCTGAATGATGATGCGGATGGTGTCCGCTATAAGCATCTTTTTTACCGGTATGATAATGATTTGGCATATTCATAGGGTCATGCATGTTTGGTGCGATCATATGCTCATGATTGGCTGTATACACATTTTCAAACGTGTGATAGGGATTTCCTTGATGGTAATGGTTGGTTTGGTTATTCATATTGTTCATTTTGTATCTCATCCTTTTTTTCAGGTTGCCATATCTTATGAACTGCACCTGTTTCATGAGCCTATCCATATGAAAGAAAAGAACAACATGCAACAAAAAAACCGGCTTTTCAGCCGGGAAAACAAAAGCAGGTGCAGCGTCAAGCACTAAAATGAGAAGCTATGTCTTTTTCTGCGACGCTTCTTACATCTGCTACAGACACTTTTAGGAAAATAATGGGGATCGTAGCTTCTTGACGTATCCCAAAAATCGCTCTCAAACCAATCATCTTTTTTATGATAATACTTCTTTTTTTCACACGGCTCAATATGGTGATGATCGTCATGCTTTTTACAGCATTTTGAGTGGGAATGTTTGCTCTTGCATTTGCACATTGTCATCCCTCCTAAATGTGACTCAATGCTAGTATATGCAAGAAAGGTGTACGAGGACTGGATGGTGGCGCTCCTTTTGTAAAAAAAGGCTAATTCTTTAAAAACTCAAATAAAAAGAATTGACTAGTGCTAAATTAACATGATAAAATATAAATTTTTATCCTCTGATGAAATGTGTTATAATGATATTGTGAATACTTTCGGAGGTGGCGGATTTGTTTCAAATAGGTGATAAAATTGTTTATCCAATGCATGGAGCCGGTGTGATTGAAGGAATGGAAGAAAAAGAGATTTTAGGTAAGACGCAGGAATATTTTCTGATTCAAATGCCGAATATGCAGATGATGGTCCCAAAAGGCAGAATCAATCAACTAGGTATACGTCCGGTAGCTGATCAAGCTACGCTGAAAGTTGTGATGAACAATTTTGCAGAAGAAACAAACGACGACACGCTTACTTGGAAGCAAAGATATGATGAAAATCTGAAAAAGCTAAAAACAGGTTCGATTGAAGATGGCGCAGACGTTGTCAAAGATCTGATGAGACGTAATCAGAAAAAAGCCTTAAATTCTAGTGAAAAGAAGATGCTTGAAGATGCACGGGGCATGTTAGTGAGCGAAATTTCACTTGCACAAGGCATGTCGCAAGATGAAGTGCTGACAGCATTAGAGAATGAATTAAGAGTTTAATGCTGGATATACAGAGACTGGCTGTAAACAGAAGGAGATATTCCTTTTGTTTACAGCTTTTTTATTTGAAAAAAAGATGAAAATTCCCAATTTTGTAGGTGTTTTTGACTAAAACTAAAATGAGGTCATAGGATTTAGTTTTTACTTGGACAAGAACCGTTTTAAAGAAGCCGAAAATACCTAGGGCAACATAAAAAAACAGGTAAGTTCTCCTGATTCATGAAAAGGAGCCGGACATTCTTTGAATTCTTTTAGCGATTGATAGTAAAATAATGCGATAAGATGACATCGAAGAGAATGAAAAGGAGCGGTGAAATGAAAAGACTACTCATAAGTGGATTCATCTTTCTCATCCTGTGTGCTCTTTTAATGGTGAAATGCAGCCATTCTATCCAAGAAAATAAAGAGCAAAAACAACATTATGAAGAAGTAGAAAAGTATAAGAAAGAGCGAAAAAAAGGGGATCAATATGAAAGTTTTAAACAGCTTATACGGCATGAAAGAGACGGCTATGAGATAGAGTTTCATGAAAAAGGAGGAAGTGACTTACTTGTCTTTTCTCCTCACGGCGGTGAAATTGAGCCAGGAACAAGTGAAATTGTAGAAGCATTTGAAAAGAAGTACTCTACGTATTTATTTGAAGGGACAAAACAAGACAACAATCGTGATTTGCATATCACTAGTACAAAATTCGATGAACCGATTTTGGTTCAAATGATTAAAACATATCCCTTTTCTATATCTATCCACGGCTATAAAAGTGATAGAAGACATACACTTGTGGGCGGGACAAACGAAAAAATGCAAGAAGCGGTTGTGCGAGAACTAAAAGACAGGGGCTTCTCCGCAGAGCTCGTGCAAAAAGGCGAGCGCCTCTCTGGAACGGATCCAAACAACATTAATAATCAAAATGCAAGTGGCGAAAGTGTCCAATTAGAAATTAGTACGGCGCAGAGAAAAGCCTTTTTTGACAACTTTGATACAAGAAAAGGAAAGAAAAAAGCATTTAGTCGCTATGTCAGTGGTTTAAAAGAAGTGCTTAGAGAATTCGACCCTTCTTCGTAGAAAAAAGGTTTTGATGGGCAAAAGTACTCTCTTTAAACTTGGTAAAAAAGATAGAAATGTGCAAAATCAACATAAAATATGAAATAAATGACAATTTGCCTTAAAATCATAAATTATGTAAAATAATAGTTATCAGTTTGATATGATAGAATGGGGCTGAAGTGGATGGCACACAAAATACCATCTTCCGAAGTAGGTGTAAAAATCAATCAATGGTACACACATATTTGCAAATTTGAAGTTGATCAGGCAAACGATATGAAGCGCCTTGTTGAAGAAGACATTCATGAGATGGAAGAAGATCAAGATTTATTACTCTATTATTCTCTCATGGATTTTCGCCATCAAATGATGCTTCAGCACTTAACGCCAGTCCATGCAGGGAATGAATCGCTTCAAGCGGTTTCTTTTCCAAAAGAAATTGAAGAGGCAGAAGATGAGATGACGGGTTTATTGGGCTATTACTTTCATTTTTTCCATGGAATGTATGCATTTACCCAGCACCGGTATATCGAAGCCATTTCCTATTATAAGCATGCGGAACATCAGCTGATCTTAGTGACAGATGAGATCGAAAAAGCGGAATTTTATTATAAAATTGCTGAAGTATACTATCATATGAAACAAACCTATTTTTCTATGCATTATGCGAAAAAAGCGAGAGACATCTATAAGAAACATCAGCTTTATGGAAAAAGAAGCATTCAATGCGATTTTGTGATGGCAGGTAATTGGATTGATGTAAGTCAGCATCAAAAAGCGCTCCCGTATTTAGAAAAAGCTTTAAAAGTGTGTGAAGCAATGGAAAGAAAAGAATGCACATCTTATTTTAAGGCGATGGCCCTCAATAACTTAGGAACTTGTCATTATAGTATGGGAACCTATCATACAGCGACGGTCTTCTTTGAACAAGCCATTTCACTTTATCAAAAAGATCAAGCTGCAACGATGATCAAATCATTGTTTTCACTGGCTCTTACTTGTTTTAAACTCGAAGATATGGAGCGAGCGAGTGAGGCTATAAAGGAAGGCATGAATCAGGCATCTATATTGGGAGATGAAATTTATCAATTGAAATTCCAATTTTTACAGGCACTCTATATAGAAACAGACAGCTCTGAACAATTGAGATCAGCCCTTTTGGGACTACGAAACAAAAAAATGTTTGCTGATTTAGAGGAATTGGCACTTGATGCGGCTAATTATTATAAGGAACGCGACATGTACAAGGAATCTTCCACTTTTTTTGAAATTGTGATCGAAGCGCGTACGCACATTCAAAAAGGAGATGAGATGTATGAGAACGAAGCATAACATGTCAGCTGCTCAAGTAGAAGAAAGACTTCACACATAAAAACAGACAAAACAACACCCTTTACGAAAAACGTAAAGGGCTTTTTTATTTATTCTTGGATGGCTTTTTCTGCGTCGATGGCACCTGCTCCGTAAATCATTGGGTCCTCTCCAGACCACTTGCTTGTATTTTCTTTTAATAAGGCTTTGACTTCATCAGGTGTTAAATCTGGTGAATGCTCTAATAATAGTGCGCAGATACCGGCACAAATGGGTGTCGCCATCGAAGTGCCAGATAACGTCGTATAATCATCATCGACTCTACTTGATTTATCTAGTTTATCTAGGAATGATCTTGGTGATCTAAGAGAGACGATATTGACTCCTGGTGCGAGGAGGTCGGGCTTTGTTTCACCGTAGACCGTTGGACCTCTGCTCGAAAATGGTGCCACGACATCGTCACTTGATTCTGGCGTATTTCGATCATCATAGGCTCCGACCGTAATGACTTTTTGACTCACGGCAGGGCTTGCGATTGTTTGACTGTTAGGACCGGAGTTCCCAGCAGCAACGCATACAACAATCCCTTGATCCCAAGCTGCATTGACAGCGCGCACCATCGGATCGTCTTGTTCGTCATCATAACGCTGCGCATCGCCGCCTAGCGACATACTGATAATGTGAATTGGATCATCAGGATGGTCTTCGTTGAACTGTATGCACCATTCAACACCTTCTATAATAGTAGAAAGTGATCCAGCGCCTTGTTTATTTAACACTTTTACCCCAATGATATTGGCTTTTGGAGCGGGTCCTTTGTATAAGCCGTCTGAGGCAGCTCCGTCTCCAGCCACATCCCCAGCGCAATGCGTTCCATGACCGTTATCATCGTAAGGTTTCGTTTTTTGTTTGACTAAATCTACAAAGTCGCGAATTCTTCCATCTAAGTCCTCATGTGGGTATATGCCTGTGTCAACGACCGCTACCGTAATGCCTTCACCGGTTAAGGTTGTGCCATTTCGAACGACTTCATCCGCATGACTTGATTGTGTCGCCACATCCAGCAGTGCATGTACCTGTCTGTCTAAATATATTTTGCGAATATGCTCCCCATTTGCTAAGAGTTCCTCTAAAGCAGCAGGGGTAAGATCAGCTGCGCAGCAGTTAATATGTGAAAAATGTTTTTTGATGTTTGTTTTTCTGCTTTTTTTCATTAGCTGCTTTGTGCTTTGAATACCTGCTTCGACTGCATCTTCTTTAAATTCAATGATGACCCGAAGCTTCTTGCTCTTCTTTAACCTTCCTTCAAAAAAACGATGAAGAAAACAAGGCGTCCACTTAAAAGGCTTATAGAGGTGAAGGACGGTCTCTCTTAAAGGCTGATCCAATTTACTAGCATGTGTTCTGACCATTTGTACCATGGAAAATCCAAACATGTGATGCCCTCCATTCTAGCTATCCATTCTCGTACACTCTTACGTTATGAACATGACAGCATCTTTGTTCGGATTCTTGTCCCTTCTTTTGTTCATATTGGCGGCTGACTCATTCCCTTTAAAAAGAAAAGCGCTTACATTTTGTAAAATAATAGAAAAAGGTGGAAATCATATTAAAACTGCCGATGATAGGTGGGAGAGTTCTTCTTAGAGAACCAGTAAAACAGAGGATTCTGCAGAAAAAAGGGGGGTTCTAGACAGGGTCAATGCTCATACAAATGTGATTCATTCCAGATGAAAAAAATCAAATTCGCATAAAAAAAAGACGAATTAAAGAAAACAGACTGGGTAGGACTAGGTCATTTTAAACATAACTTCATTTGTTTGTCATACTATTCTAACTCTGTTTTCAATCAGGAAAGGCGTTTCTGTGTATATAAATGCAATTATCTTATTTTTGAGGAATCTCATGATCTAGAGTGTTATGATCAAATTTGAAGAGAAAATGTGGAAAAAATGAAAAGAAATGATGATTCAATATTAATCATAGAAACGGCTTAGAAATCTGTTAAAGGAGAACGGGAATGAAGAAGTTTTTTGCTTTGCTTCTCCTGCTTGTCATCGGATGGGGCGTCTATTATACCATGCAAGCACAGGAACATGATGAGCCAGTGTCATCAGGTGGAGAAGACGAAAGCGGTTCAAATGATATGTATCGCAATTTTAAAGAACTGGAAGAGAATGAATCAACAGATCATTATCAAATCACATCCAATCCAGTGCCCGGCAGCCGTCTTCTAGTGATGTCGCCTCATGGCGGGAGAATCGAAGGCGGCGTTAGTGAGATTGTCCATTTTTTTGATAACGATTTTTCTACGTACTTATTTGAAGGTTTTAGAGAAAATGCATCAGAACTTCATATTACAAGTACAAACTTCGATGAACCAATCGGAGTCGCACAGGCAAAAGCACATGATTATGTATTAGCTGTTCATGGATATAAAGGGGAGCCGGGAATTGACCACACCCTTGTTGGCGGAACAGACTATGACCGTGCTGAAAAAATTGTGAACTCATTAGAGCGCAACGGTTTTTCTGCTGAACTTGCAGTTGCACACGCAACCCTAAGCGGAACGAGCAATCATAATATTAATAATCTTACAAAAACAGGGCAAAGTGTACAGCTTGAGATTAGTAGAAGTCAACGGGAAGCGTTATTTGACAGTTTCGATTTTCGGTATCGATCGAGTACAAAAAACGAGACGTTCTACCGGTATGTCAGGGCGATTCGCACGGTGCTGGATGAAGAATATACGTAAGGATGGTGCACATCTTAAGACAGCAAGGTGAATTCTTGTTACACTATAAAAAGTGATAACAAAAGGAGAGACAGATATGGCGCGTCATCATTTTCATCTTCAGGCAAGCTGGCCTGGTCTGCGTAACGATGTGGGGACAATCGAATGTGCACAGTTAAAGACGGAGATTTCCATTCCAAAAGAAATGGATGGACCGGGTATTGGAACAAATCCAGATGAGATGCTCCTAGGTGCAGCGGCCACATGTTATATCATTACACTTGCAGCCATGATGGAGCGGAGTCAATTAGAGAAAGAGGATCTATCGATGAGCTCTGAGGCAGTTGTCGATGTGACAAACGGTGTGTTTACATATGAGAAAATCATTCACCGTCCTGTCATCATTCTCAAAGAGTCTGCTACTGCACAGGACATAGAACGAGCTCGTAAGCTTGCACATAAAGCTGAAAGCTCATGTATGATCTCTAGAGCTGTGCAAGGGAATGTCCATATTTCCTTAGAAGAAACCATCAAAGCTGGTTATTAAGATAAAAAAGTCATTTTCTCTTGATTAATGGAGAAAATGACTTTTTTTATGACGTCCATTCGGTTTGATCGAATGGTTCTTTCTTTTGTTTTTTGGATTGATTTAAGACAATGACGCCGCATATGACAAGTGCAAGACCAATAAATCCTTTCATATGAATGGTTTCGTTAAATAGCACGAGGCCCACTAGAGCAGTAAGTGCTGTACCGACCCCAGACCAAGTGGCATATGCAGATGACAGCTCAATTGTTTTGAGTGCCAAACTGAGAAAGGTAAAGGCGCACCCAAATCCGATCAGGACCCCCATACTCGGCAGCGCCTGTGTAAAACCTTGCGAAAGCTTCAGCATCGTACTGCCAAAAACCTCTGTCAAAATGGCTCCTGTTAAATAAAGCATTCCTTTCATATCACTTCACATCCTTTAAGACATATTTAATAGTACGACCCCTGAAACAAGCATTGCCATTCCAATAAGTGCTTGACGGTTCAAGGTTTCTTTGAAAAAGAGCACGCCAAAAAAAGCCGTGAGGACGGTACCTACCCCAGACCATGTGGCGTAAGACATGCTAAGTGGAATGATATTAAGGGTCAATGACAGCATGTAAAAAGCAAGTGTATAACCAGCGACAACGACAGCGCTAGGTTTAAAGCGTGTGAAACCATTTGATAGTTTCAGCATCGCTGCCCCAATCGCTTCTGAAAAAATGGCGATAGCCAAAAAAAGATATCCGAGGATCATCATCATCCCTCCTCTAAAATGTGTAAAATCCGATGAAGTAAAAGGGTTTTTTCCTCTCGATTCAATGGTTCAAGCTGAAACATTTCTGAAAACCATATGCCATCACAGGCAAGACGGATCAATTGGCTAAGTGCAGGGTCATTGATTTCCTCGGCTGCTTTTTCTTTAAATTCCGCATAAAAATGACGCCAAGGATTTAATAACGCTTCATCAAATGACATGGTTGCCAGCATACTTGTACATAGCTGTGTGGTGTTTTGTCTATCAAGATCATTTAATGTGGCCAATATATAGGCACGTACATAGGGCGCCTTTTCGTTTTTGTATGTTTCCTGATACGTGTCAAGCTGCTGACGAAAAGAGGCAACCGCATGCTCATTCATTTGCTGGATCAGGTCTTCCTTGCTCGAAAAATGATACAGTAGCCCAGCTTTGGTCATATTTGCATGTTCTGCCACCTGCTGAAGGGTGAGCTGACTCAATCCTTCTTTTAGAATGGTGTGAGCTGCTGCCTCAAAAATTTGTTCTTTTTTCGTTTTAGACATAAAAAAAACACCTACTTTACTGAACGGTCGGTAAAGTAAATGTTAACCTATGAAAAACAAATGTGTCAATCGATTCATTTTATAAGAGGATGTTTTCACTAAATCGTCATATTCAATAATAAGGGTATGGTCCATAAGGCGGGTATGGCGGTGGATAAGGATAACCATAGCCATATCCTGGAGCAAGAAGCGACCCAGCTAAAAGCCCTCCAGCAAAACCACCTAAAAATGGCGGTCCAAAAAATCCAGGTCTCCCATAGCCAAAACCAGGGCGCCCAAACCCAAACCCAGGTCTTCCAAAACCAAATCCAGGGCGTCCAAATCCAAAAGGTCTTCTCATCTCATCTTGAACAAACGGTGCGTCAAAATAATTCATAAAAAAAGACTCCTTTCACATAAAATCACTGTAACTGACATCAGTGTATTCGAGTGGCCCACTTGTGTTTGGGTGAATGCCTAAAATAAGGAGGAATGTAAAAAATGGGCCTGTATCCGTCTGATTGGGCTAAATGTCCACCTCATGCACATGCTTATAAAGCGAGAACGGATGTAACCGAAGAACATTATCATTTAATAGAAGGTATTTCTCAGCCTGTGAATGGAAGCAGTACCGACAGTCATACTCATTATTACCGGGGGATCACATCATTTGAAAGAGGGCATTTCCATAGATATTATGGCGTCACTGGACCTGCTATCCCAAGAGTGGACGGGACGCACTACCATGAAATTGAGGAAGTCACGTTTTCTGCCTATACCGACTCTGTCCCGATTCCATACGGGGGAGTCGTTTACAGTCCAGATGAAGAAAGGCCAACGCATAAGCACCGTTTAAAAGGAAAGACATATGAAGTGGTCGGGAATGAACCACTTGGCTGGTGACGGGAGGATATAGGAGAGAAAGAGAAGTTATGCTATACTGTAGGCAGTTTGTAAAAGAGAGTGATGTTATGAAAAAACAACCAGTGATTGTATTAGTAGGTCCGACGGCTGTCGGAAAAACAAAGCTGAGCATTGATATAGCGAAAGCATTTAATGGAGAAATTATCAGCGGGGATTCCATGCAGATCTATAAAGGAATGGATATTGGCACAGCGAAAATCACCCCTGAAGAAATGAATGGCGTACCGCACCATTTAATCGATATTAAACAACCGGATGAATCGTTTTCTACAGCTGAATTTCAGCAGCTTGTCCGCTTAAAAATCAAAGAGATAGCTGCGAGAGGGAATACGCCCATGATTGTTGGTGGAACTGGGCTATATATTCAGTCTGTTTTATATGATTACACGTTTACTGATGAGAAAAGTGATCCTGCTTTTAGAGAAGAGATGACGCTGTTTAAGCAGCAGCATGGACCGATCAAACTGTATGAAAAGCTAAAAGAAGCCGATCCTGACGCTGCAAAAGCGATTCATCCGAATAACGTCCGCCGCGTGATCAGGGCGCTTGAAATCATCCATACAACAGGTCAGAAAATGTCTGATATGCAAAACGGGCATCAAGAAGTTCCTCTTTATGATACTGCCTTCATTGGGCTGAAAATGGACCGAGAGCTTTTGTACGAGCGCATTCATCAAAGAATTGATATGATGTTAGATGAAGGCTTAATTGAAGAAGTGAGCGCACTTTATCAATCTGGTTTGAAAGATTGTCAGTCTGTTCAAGCGATTGGTTATAAAGAGTTGTATGCCTATTTTCAAGGCAACTGCTCACTTGATGAAGCCATCCAGCAATTAAAACAAAATTCCCGCAGATATGCGAAGCGTCAGTTTACGTGGTTCCGTAATAAAATGGATGTCACCTGGTTTGATATGACACCACCTTGCCACTTTTCGGACAAAAAAGAGGAAATTTTCGCATATATAGCAGGAAAGCTTGGACTTAAAGCGAAACTGTAGTTATCAGAATCAAGGAGGACGAAACATGAAACCGATTAATATTCAGGACCAATTTTTGAATCAGATCCGCAAAGACAATACATTTGTCACAGTATTTTTACTGAATGGCTTTCAGCTTCGCGGTCAAGTAAAGGGATTTGACAATTTCACGGTGCTGCTTGAGACAGAAGGGAAGCAGCAGCTTATTTATAAACATGCGATTTCAACATTTGCACCTCAAAAAAATGTAAATCTTGAATTAGAATAAACACCCGTTTTCACCAATAGCCCCATGCAGCTGCGAATAAACCGGCCGAAACCCGCTACGTTTTTTGTCAGTGCAGAGGGGCTATTTTGCATGCCATGAAACTTTTCTGTCCAAGTTGCGTATAAATCCTTATTGGACATTTAAAAGGTGAGGGGATTTATATGGAAAATGCAGAGCTTGAATTGAGAAGGATTCGAGTGATCCTTCTTTTGATTGGAATCGTTGTCTTATTTGGAGCATGCGCCATCTCGAACATCGAAACGAGACAAGAAAGTTGGCATAACCATTCTGGTGAGCATGATGGGAGCCATGTTGATGGTCTTTTACCATCATCTGTTGCGCTAAAAAATAATCACATTGCTGTTGTAAAAGATGATGAAGTACATGTATACCGGTTTGATGAAAAAGAAGGAGAGCTGACGCTCATTACGACAAAATACATAGATGAATGGGATGAAGATGATGGTGATAGTGAAGACTTTGATGAAGAGTAAGCACGTAAATTTACAAATGAATGTGAAGTCGCTACACTATAAACATGCATCAGACATCTAGACAGAAAAGGATGAGTTCATGACACACAAAATTAAAATTAATCATTGGGAACAAACTTGTGAAGATGACTCCTGTTTCGAATATGGAACAAGCGTTTCTGTAAACGGGAAAGAGTTAGTAAGAGAAGCCTCGATCGTCTCTGCGCTTGAAGCGGTGCTGAAAGAATTAGGTGTTGAAGTGGAAATAACAGAAGTGTCAGAAGATTTACAGTGCGATGCCTACAAAAAATAAAACAAAAAGTCTAGTCTACTAAGCGATTTTTTTTCGTGTTATGATAGATTTCGGTTTCAGTTGAATAGGGAGTAGGGCAGTCTATTTTTAGAACCTGCTCTGCTCTATTTATTTGAACGTACGAGTTCGGCTATGAATGTTCGGCCGGGTTGGTTGATTTTTTTCGTTTCGAGCATCTATATGTTGTGTTTTGAAAAAACATAGTATACTATATATAGTGAATAGCGGAATGATCAACAATACTAAAAACTAGGTCGTGATGGAATTGATTCAAATCGTATTTGATTCAAAAACAGGAAATGTTCAACGCTTTTTGGACAAGACCCCTTTTACAGACAAACGAAAATTGACTGGAGAAGAGTTTTTGGATACGCCGTTTATTCTCGTCACCTTTACGACAGGATTTGGACAAGTCCCTGGTACCACTCAGTCATTTTTAGAGAAAAATGCGCACCTTTTACTAGGTGTAGCGGTGAGTGGGAACAAAGTGTGGGGAGATAACTTTGCCAAAAGCGCCGATACGATTTCTAAACAATATCAAGTTCCTATTTTGCACACCTTTGAACTAAGCGGAACAAAAAGGGATGTTGAATTGTTTACACAGGAGGTAGAAAGAATTGTCACAAAATCAGGTTCCAAAGTGGATACAATTAAATAACGAGATTATGATTCAAAAAGAAGGAAAGTTTCAGTTCGACAAGGACAAAGAAGCTGTACATAGTTATTTCGTAGATTATATTAATCAAAACACGGTCTTCTTTCATAATCTAGAAGAGAAGATTGATTACTTAATAGAAAACGACTACTATGAGGAAGAATTTTTAAGACAATACAGCATGTCAGATATTAAAGAAGTATTTGAAGCTGCATATGCCAAGAAATTTAGATTCCCATCATTTATGAGTGCGTTTAAGTTTTACAATGACTATGCACTGAAAACAAATGACAAAAAGAAAATCCTTGAACGCTATGAAGACCGCATTTCAGTTGTGGCTCTTTTCTTTGCGGGCGGAGACAAAAAGAAAGCACTTGAGTTTGTGGAACTGATGATCAACCAAGAGTATCAGCCAAGTACACCAACATTCTTAAACGCAGGCCGTAAAAGACGTGGTGAGCTGGTGAGCTGCTTCTTGCTTGAAGTGAATGACTCATTAAACGATATCTCAAGAGCCATTGATATTTCCATGCAGCTGTCTAAATTAGGCGGCGGCGTCAGCTTGAACCTTTCAAAGCTTCGTGCGAAAGGTGAAGCGATCAAAGATGTTGAAAATGCGACCAAAGGTGTCGTAGGCGTCATGAAACTTCTTGATAATGCATTCCGATATGCAGATCAAATGGGACAAAGACAAGGTTCAGGAAGTGCGTACTTGAATATTTTCCACAGAGATATTAATGATTTCTTAGATACGAAAAAGATCTCTGCGGATGAAGATGTTCGTGTGAAAACACTTTCGATCGGTGTCGTCATTCCAGATAAATTTATCGAGCTTGCTAGAGAAGATAAAACAGCTTACACATTCTATCCTCATACAGTTTATAAAGCTTATGGACAGCATCTTGATGAGATGGATATGGAAGAAATGTATGACGAGCTTGTAGAAAACCCGAAAGTCAAAAAAGAAAAAGTCAATCCGAGAAAACTTCTTGAAAAATTAGCTGTTCTGCGCTCAGAATCAGGCTATCCATATATCATGTTCCAAGATAATGTGAATAGAGAGCACGCTCTGAACCATATTTCACGTGTGAAATTCTCAAACCTTTGCTCAGAAGTACTTCAAGCTTCAGAAGTCTCTTCTTACACGGACTATGATCAAGATGATGAGATCGGACTTGATATTTCTTGTAACCTTGGTTCTTTAAATATCATGAACGTGATGAAAAACAAATCCATTGAAAAAACAGTTAAGCTTGCAACGGACTCACTCACACTTGTGTCTGAAACAACAGATATCCGCAATGCACCAGCTGTTAGAAAAGCGAACAAAGCGATGAAGTCAATTGGACTTGGTGCGATGAACCTTCATGGGTATTTAGCTCAAAACCAAATCGCTTATGAAAGTGAAGAAGCAAGAGATTTCGCTAATACGTTCTTTATGATGGTGAACTATTACTCCATTAAGCGTTCAAGTGAACTTGCAAAAGAAAAAGGGGAAACATTCCACCGTTATGAGGGCTCTGGTTATGCAACAGGTGAGTACTTCAATAAATACGTAGAAAATGATTTCACTCCAAAAACAGAAAAAGCAGCTGCGCTATTTGAAGGCATGCACATTCCAACAAAAGAAGATTGGGCAGCACTCAAAGATTTTGTAGCGGAAAATGGCATGTACCATAGCTATCGATTATGTATTGCGCCAACAGGTTCTATTTCGTATGTTCAATCGGCAACAGCTTCTGTAATGCCAATTATGGAACGTATCGAAGAAAGAACATACGGAAACAGCAAAACGTATTATCCAATGCCAGGACTTTCAGCACAAAACTGGTTCTTCTATAAAGAAGCATACGATATGGACATGTTTAAAGTAGTCGATATGATCGCAACCATTCAGCAGCACGTCGATCAAGGAATTAGCTTTACATTATTCCTAAAAGATACGATGACAACGCGTGACTTAAACCGCATCGATCTTTATGCACACCATAAAGGCATTAAGACACTTTATTATGCAAGAACGAAGGATACAGGGCAGGAAGGCTGTCTTTCTTGTGTTGTTTGATTAAAGGAGAGTTTAACGTGACAAAAATTTATGATGCAGCCAACTGGTCAAAACACGAAGACGATTTTACACAAATGTTTTACAACCAAAACGTCAAGCAATTCTGGCTTCCAGAAGAGATTTCCTTAAACGGGGATCTCTTAACATGGAAATATTTAGGTGAAGAAGAGCGAGATACGTACATGAAGGTACTGGCTGGACTGACGTTACTTGATACAGAACAAGGAAATACAGGAATGCCGATAGTGGCTGAACATGTGGACGGTCATCAGCGTAAAGCCGTGTTAAACTTTATGGCCATGATGGAAAATGCCGTGCATGCAAAATCATACTCAAATATCTTCATGACGCTTGCACCGACTGAAACGATTAGTGAAGTATTTGAATGGGTCAAGAAAAATAAATTCTTGCAAAAGAAAGCAGATATGATTGTAGGTCTGTACCGTTCCATTCAAAAGGATGACCCGATTTCCTTATTTAAAGCAATGGTTGCTTCAGTGTATTTAGAAAGCTTCCTATTCTATAGCGGCTTTTACTACCCGCTATATTTCTACGGTCAAGGAAAGCTCATGCAAAGTGGTGAAATCATTAACTTGATTTTGCGCGATGAAGCGATTCACGGTGTGTATGTTGGATTGTTAGCACAAGAAATTTACAACAAACAAACACCTGACGTGCAAAAAGAGCTTTATGATTTCTCTATCGATCTGCTTAATGAGCTTTATGAAAATGAACTTCATTACACTGAGGATATTTATGACCAAGTCAATTTATCGCATGATGTGAAAAAGTTCATTCGTTACAATGCCAATAAAGCGTTAATGAACCTTGGATTTGCCCCTTACTTTGAAGAAGAAGAGATCAACCCAATTGTATTGAACGGACTCAATACAAAAACAAAGTCACATGACTTCTTCTCAATGAAAGGGAACGGCTACAAAAAAGCAACAGTTGAGCCGTTAAAAGATGATGATTTCTTCTTTGGAGATGAATCATAAGTAAAACGCAAAAGTCAAAACGCATCACTCGTTTTGGCTTTTTGCCATTTCTAACAATGTGTTACATACTGGAGGTTACCGAACATGGGAAAAATGGACGAAATCATTTTAGTTGCACCGCGCGCACGCTTGTTCCAAAACGAAACACTTGCGTTTAATGGTGTGAATAGTGAAGAGAAAACAATCAGCACCATAATGAAAGAAATCGAAGAGCACTTCGAACAGATGCGAAGAGGCGATGCAGAAGAAAATCCTGACTTCAAACAGCCGATACCTTATGTCGTGATTAAGCGTGAGGACGAAGTGTATGTATATGAAAGACTTCAAGGCGGGGGAGAGACTCGCTTACATCATAAGTTATCTCTTGGCTTTGGCGGTCATATGAATTTCATTGAAGGAAAAAAATTTGCTGAGATTCTAAAAGAAAATACCGATCGTGAACTGGACGAGGAACTTTCGATTCAAGAAGAAGACAAACTTGAGATGAAAACCCTTGGACTTATTAATGATGATGACAACAGTGTCGGCCGTGTGCACATCGGACTGTTATCAGCCCTTGAATTATCACCGGGTGCTCATGTAGAAGTAAAAGAAACAGATCAAATCTCAGGCAAATGGATGAAAGTAACAGATTTGAAAAAGCCTGAGTACTTCGATCATCTTGAAACATGGTCTCAATTTGTCGTGAACATTTTAGCATAATTGGATAGACAACAAACCGGCTCTAAAGATGACTTGAGCCGGTTTGTTTTTTAGATTATTGAAAAACGAATGCGTCGTGACCGGCCTGCTTTAATCGAGCGACGAGGTCATCTGCATTTTGCTTTGAACGGAAAGCGCCAGCTTGGACTCGGTACATGCCGCTATCCAGTACGACCAGCGCTTCAAATCCTTTGGATCTGAGTGTAGCTGCTAGTTCATCCGCATTGGCTTTGACCTTGAAAGCCCCTGCTTGCACTTTATATAGGTTACTTGCTTTTTTTTTCAATTGTAGGGCTTTTTCTAATCCAGTGGCATGAGCACGAGCGATCCCTTGAAGGAAAGTAGCGTTACGGAGCTTATTTGCATCAGCTACCGTATCGATGAAACCGTTTTCAGTTAAAATGGCAGACATAGAAGTTTCCCGCAGAACGTGGAAGTTCGCCGTTTTCTTGCCGCGGTCGGCAAAATCAACGGAGCGGACAATCTCATCATGAAGGGCATTGCGATACGTGGTGGTTGGTGCTGAAACGCCAGGGTACACATAACTTTCAAAACCTGTGCCTCCGCCAGCATTAATATGAATAGACACGAAATAGTCAGCTCCCCAGCTGTTTGCCGCATTCGTACGCTGGGATAACGTGACGGATTGGTCAATTGAACGACTTAAGCGGACGGAAACCCCATCATATTCACTAATCAACATATCCCTCAGAAAAAGCGCAATTTGCAGTGTGATATTTTTCTCCAAAAGTCCATTAGCAGCAGCTCCAGAATCTGTTCCTCCGTGGCCAGGATCAATAAAAATTTTCACCATCTATTCATCACCTCGTCTTTATTTTATGAGGAAATAGAAAAATTGCCTGTACAAAATGCGGAAATCATCGAGACTCTTTTCTGCACAATTTGTGATGAAAAAGCGCCATTTTTCTAAGAAAAAACAAATTGTTGGTTTGTCCGCCCGAAATGGATGAATACAATGGAAATAGCACATCATTTCCTGGGAAACCGCACAATCCCCTACAATAACCGGTATCTCGGGTCATTTTGACAGTAAACCGATGCTAGTGCGGGCGATTGTCACGATTACAGCTCCACCCGAATAGATTAAAGAGAGAAGAGCGAGAGGTGAATACGTTGGAGCGAGCTGTCACATATAAAAATAACGGCCAAATCAACATTATACTTAATGGACAGAAGCAAGTATTGGTTGATGCAGATTCAGAGGCAGAATACCTAGAGGCCTTGCAAAAAAATGAGGCCAAACACAGCATCTTACGAGAAATAGAACGAGAAATGAACAGCCTTGTCGGGATGGATGAAATGAAACGAAACATAAAAGAAATTTATGCTTGGATTTTTGTGAATCAAAAAAGACAAGAACAAGGATTAAAGGTAGGAAAGCAGGCGCTTCATATGATGTTTAAAGGAAATCCCGGCACAGGGAAAACAACGGTTGCACGGCTTGTCGGGAAGCTTTTCTTTGAAATGAATGTTCTTTCAAAGGGGCACTTAATTGAAGCGGAACGAGGAGATCTGGTTGGAGAGTACATTGGACATACAGCTCAAAAAACAAGAGATTTGATTAAAAAATCACTAGGCGGCATTTTGTTCATCGATGAAGCCTATTCTCTTGCCCGCGGAGGAGAGAAAGATTTTGGGAAAGAAGCCATTGATACCCTTGTAAAACATATGGAGGATAAGCAGCATGAATTCATCCTCATCTTAGCTGGATACTCCAAGGAAATGGATCATTTTCTTTCTCTAAATCCTGGTCTGCAATCGAGATTTCCGATCAATATCAACTTCCCTGATTATACGGTCGATCAGCTGATGGATATTGCGAAACGAATGATGGCCGATCGGGAATATGTCTTTACCCAAGAGGCAGAATGGAAACTGCGAGATTATTTAATGCACATCAAGAGCACAACGAGTCCTGCCAAATTCAGCAACGGCCGTTTTGTGCGAAACACCATTGAAAAAGCGATCCGAACTCAGGCGATGAGGCTGCTTCTTGTGGATCATTATGATAAAAAAGATTTACTTACGATTAAAAGCCATGATCTGCAAATGAAAGAGGATACGCCTTCTTGAAATGGCGTATCCTTTTTGTAAAGAGACAAGAAATTAAACCTTCCGAATGGTGGTATACGTGTGATGTGTTTGGTATGATGGTACTACTGAAACTTAAGTACAGAAAGGAAACAACTGACGTTGAATGAACATGAAATGATCGAAAAAGCGATCCTTGTCGGCTGTCAACTGCCGCATATAACGGATGAACGCTTTCAATATTCTATGGAAGAATTAGCTTCCTTAACCAAAACAGCTGGCGGTGAAGCTGTCAGCATCATGACGCAAAAAAGAAATAGACAGGACAGCGCGACTTACATCGGAAAAGGGAAAGTGGAAGAGCTTGAAGTGCTTTGCGAGGAGTTAGACTGTGACGTTATTATTTTTAACGACGAGCTTTCGCCTAGCCAGTTAAAAGCTTTGGCGACTGCCTTAGATGTGAAAATCATTGACCGTACGCAATTGATTCTAGACATCTTTGCCAAAAGAGCCCGTACAAGAGAGGGGAAGCTGCAAATAGAGCTTGCCCAGCTTCAGTATGCCTTGCCGAGATTAAGTGGACAAGGGATCAGCCTTTCAAGACAAGGCGGCGGAATTGGCGCAAGAGGTCCAGGTGAAACAAAACTTGAGACAGATAGACGTCATATTCGAAATCGCATACACGAAATTCACGGACAACTATCTGCAGTCAAAGAACATCGCACGAGATACCGGGAACGACGGAAGAAAAATGGCGTATTCCAAATCGCTATTGTCGGGTACACAAATGCCGGGAAATCAACATTGTTTAACCAGTTAACAGAAGCGGATAGCCATGAAGAAGATTTGCTGTTTGCCACACTTGACCCAATGACGCGTAAAATGACACTTGAATCTGGCTACAGTGTACTGATTTCCGATACAGTTGGTTTTATTCAAGACCTTCCAACCACACTGATTGCAGCATTTCGTTCCACTCTTGAAGAAGTAAAAGAAGCAGACTATTTGCTTCATGTGATCGATTCTTCGAATGAGGATTATGAAGGTCATGAACGAACGGTTCATAAGCTTTTAGAAGAATTAGAAGCTGACCGTATTCCGATGCTGACAGTCTATAACAAAAAAGACCAAATCCGGCCGGATTTTATCCCTTCCTCAAAGCAGCGCCACATTTTAATCAGTGCTAGGCGCGAGGAAGATGTGAAGCGGTTAAAAGCGGATATCATGGCTGAACTGAAAAAAGATTTTTTAAAGCCATATCATGTAAGGATTCCAGCATATGAAGGGAAACTCATATCTGCCTTAAAGTCAGAAACCTTGGTGGAATCACTGGAATTCCAAAAGGAAGCAGAGCTTTATGACATCACTGGATTTAGTGGTGAGGAGCAAACCATATTAGGACAAATCAAGAAGTATATGTTGTAGGAAAGGAATTAAATCACGATGTTTCACACTTTAAAACATGGCACCATTTTAGAAAAAAAAGCAGCAGAAGCAGAACAAGACATTTCACAAATACATCAGCAAATTGATCGAAAGAGCGAACAAAATGAGTGGCGGGTTCTTGAAAGCTACCGGAAACATAAAGTCAGCGACTCTCATTTTAACCCGACAACTGGTTATGGCTACGATGATATGGGAAGAGACACGTTAGAAAAGATCTATGCGGATGTATTTGGAGGGGAAAGCGGTCTTGTACGCCCGCAGATCATTTCTGGAACACATGCCATTTCCATCGCCTTATTCGGTGTGCTGAGACCTGGTGATGAATTGATCTACATGACGGGGAAACCTTACGATACCCTAGAAGAGATTGTCGGGATTCGCGGCAAAGAAGGGACAGGCTCATTAAAAGATTTTCAGATCGATTACAAAGCCATTGATTTGCGTCAAGATGGATCTGTCGATTTCGATAAAGTCAAAGAATCTATTTCCCAAAAAACAAAAGTCATCGGGATTCAGCGTTCTAAAGGCTATGCGTCAAGACCATCCTTTACAATAGAAGAAATTGAACAAATGATTTCATTTGTGAAAGACATCAATGAGGACATCATTGTATTTGTTGACAACTGTTATGGTGAATTTACTGAATTACAAGAGCCGTGTCATGTGGGCGCAGACCTTATGGCAGGTTCTCTCATTAAAAACCCAGGCGGCGGCCTTGCCAAAACTGGCGGCTACATTGTCGGTAAAGAAAAATGGGTAGAAGCTTGCTCTTATCGAATGACATCTCCAGGCATCGGCAGTGAAGCGGGTGCATCGCTGTATGCGCTTCAAGAAATGTATCAAGGATTTTTCTTAGCACCGCATGTTGTTGCACAAAGTTTAAAAGGCGCCGTGTTTACAGCGCGTTTTCTTGAAAAACTCGGGTTCCAAACAAACCCGTCGTGGAATGCGAAAAGAACCGACTTGATTCAATCTGTAGAATTTGGAGACCCTAAAAAAATGATTGCATTTTGTCAGGCGATTCAATATGCATCACCGATTAACAGTCATGTCACACCGCATGCAAGCTATATGCCGGGATACGAGGACGATGTGATTATGGCAGCGGGCACATTTGTCCAAGGAGCCAGCATTGAATTATCAGCTGATGGTCCGATTAGACCGCCTTACACAGCCTATGTTCAGGGCGGTCTCACGTACGCCCATGTGAAAAATGCCATTTGCAGTGCAGTAGATGCCTTATTAGAGCAAGGTTTTATTGAAGTGCCTGCTCGATAAAAAAATCCATGTTAATATTCCTAACATTTCGTTGACACATAATATAACATGACATATAATAAATTTAAGCAAAGAGGAGGAGACAGTTGAGATGAGTGATAACATTCGCCGCTCAATGCCTTTATTCCCAATTGGGATTGTCATGCAGCTAACAGAATTATCTGCAAGACAAATTCGCTATTATGAGGAAAATGGTTTAGTATTTCCAGCTAGAAGTGATGGGAATCGCCGATTATTTTCTTTCCATGATGTTGATAAATTACTAGAAATCAAAAACCTCATCGAACAAGGAGTAAACATGGCAGGAATCAAAAAACTTTTTGCCAAAGCTGAGGCAGAAAATCCATCGTCTGAAACAAAGACAGAGGAGAAAACCACAGCGAAGCACAACTTGACAGATGATGAACTCAGGAAGCTACTGAAGAAGGAACTCATTCAGGCTGGACGTTTCCAACAAGGAACGACCTTTAGGCAGGGGGATATGTCAAGGTTCTTCCGTTAACCAATTAGCAAAAGCATTGCTATACACATTTTACCTTTTGTAGGGGAGGAGTTTTACGAAATGGCAAAGTACACAAGAGAAGATATCGTAAAATTAGTAAATGAGGAAAACGTAAAGTACATCCGTCTGCAATTTACAGACATTCTCGGAACAATTAAAAATGTTGAGATTCCTGTGAGCCAGTTAGAAAAAGCTCTCGATAACAAATGTATGTTTGATGGTTCATCTATTGAAGGGTTTGTACGTATCGAAGAATCAGATATGTACCTATATCCAGATCTAAACACGTTTGTTATTTTCCCTTGGACAGCAGAAAAAGGTAAAGTTGCACGCTTTATTTGTGACATTTATAAGCCAGACGGAACACCATTTGATGGAGACCCTCGTAACAACTTAAAGCGTATCTTGAAGGAAATGGAAGAACTAGGATTTAGTGATTTCAACCTTGGACCTGAGCCAGAATTCTTCTTATTTAAATTAGACGAAAAAGGCGAGCCAACGCTCGAACTAAACGATAAAGGTGGATACTTTGACCTTGCACCAACAGATCTAGGCGAAAACTGCCGCCGTGACATCGTGCTTGAGCTTGAAGAAATGGGCTTTGAAATTGAAGCGTCTCACCACGAAGTAGCACCTGGACAGCATGAAATTGACTTCAAATATGCAGGCGCTATCCGCTCTTGTGATGACATTCAAACGTTCAAACTCGTTGTTAAAACAATTGCGAGAAAGCACGGACTTCATGCGACATTCATGCCAAAACCATTGTTCGGTGTAAACGGATCTGGTATGCACTGTAACCTATCATTATTCAAAAATGGCAAAAACGCATTCTTTGATGAAAAAGCAGATTTACAATTAAGCGAGACAGCTAGACACTTTATCGCAGGTATCGTGAAGCACGCAACAAGCTTCACAGCGGTCACAAACCCGACGGTGAACTCTTACAAACGTCTTGTTCCTGGCTATGAAGCACCTTGCTACGTAGCATGGAGTGCACAAAACCGCAGCCCATTGATTCGTATTCCAGCATCACGCGGCATTAGCACACGTGTAGAAGTACGCAGTGTAGACCCATCTGCAAACCCATACCTTGCACTAAGTGTATTACTTGCAGCAGGTCTAGACGGAATCAAAAACAAACTAGACGCACCAGCGCCAATCGACAGAAACATCTATGTCATGGACAAAGAAGAGCGCCTTGAAAACGGCATCGCTGACTTACCTGCAACACTTGCAGAAGCACTTGAGCTGCTCAAGTCAAACGAAGTCATGATCAACGCACTAGGCGATCACTTATTCGAGCACTTCATCGAATCAAAAGAAATCGAATGGGATATGTTCCGCACCCAAGTACACCCATGGGAACGCGATCAGTATATGTCTCAGTATTAATAAAGAAATCCTCTTGGAGCCATTGGCTTCAGGGGGATTTTTGTTTTTATGAGTGTTTCTTATATTTTAAAATGAAGCAGGCACCACCCACCATTCACCCACAAAAAAGTGATAAAAAACCACTCCATTATCTTGGAGATATACTCTTCATAATTATTCATTGAATCTGTGTCTATTTTTTCTAGTATGAGGTCCAAGCCAACGAAGCTGTACCTATGCAGAAAGATGAGAAGCAGCTACTAATGATTAGATTGCCCTCAAAGTGTGCAAGACGATTCTGACGAGAATGATTAAAAAGAAGAGGAAGACGGGGCTGCCTAAGATGGCACGCAAACGATCAAAACGGTGGTTCCTACTTTATCGCTTAGAGGATGGACATCGTGTTCATCTATATGAACTGCTTAGTCGGATCAGGAAAAGGTGGAGGATTATCAGATGAAAAACAAATTCTTAGAAGGAGACTGGATTAAAGCATCTAAGAAAGGAAAAAGAGAACAACTTAATAAAGCAGGTTATGTACTTAAAGTAGCCGAGGATGATATTTTAGTAAGGTTCCTTAGTGGTAATACTTTGGTTGTTCCAAAGTCTTGGGCTGAAAATTTGGATGAGGCACTTATTGTTGTAATATCATCGGTTGGGAATTATGGGTTACAAGAAAAGAGTGATATACTCTACCCTGCTAAATTTGAAGGTGTTATCGCTGTAGGAGCATTAAATATGAACGGTGATATATGGAAAGGGACAACTGTAGGTAATGGCCTTAAATGTGTTACTTCCGGGGCATTATATAAAAAGTTATTCAAAAGATGGTTCTTTTTTATATAGTAGTGGTACTTCAATGGCGGCTGCCTACATGGCAGGTCTTGCTGCTCTCTTTTTTGAAGAATATTCTTCTTATAATAAATCCACAATCTCTAAAAAATCATGGGAAAAAATCAAAAATTCAGATAAAATAAATGGGTATTCAGTTATGGATACAGTTAAATTTTTTTGAGAAACTAGGGTTTATATGAAGAATAAGCTTATTTTAGTAGTACTGTCTTTTATTCTATGTTTTTCGCGGTGACTCCAGCATATTCTTAGAGCGTAACTTCACTGAATAGTGAACTTGTGGTTAGTGATCAATTGATTGAACAAGATACGAGGATACCAGTATAGATGTTTCAAACTTTAATAAAGAATTTGACTTTCTTTTGAATGATCCAGTATTTATTGAAATAGAAGAAACTTTAGCGTTACAGAGTCAGAATGCTGAATTGAAAGAAGACAGTGTAACTGGTCAGTGGATACCGGTGGTGGCTGCTGCTTTAAGATTATTAATTTCTCAAGTTGGAAAAAAGGGAATGCAAAAAGGATGGAAAGTAGCTAGACCATATGTGCAGAAAGCATTAAAGGCGCCTCAAAATCGTATTATTGATGGCCCTGGATCAGGAGGGTGCATTATACAGGTACGTAGCAAAAAAACCACTATTCAGACTAGATTATGCACCTATAAAACATGGAAGACCTGCTGTTCTGCATTATCATGTTCCACCAAATCTAGAAGATCATCATGTTATTTTCTAAAGGGGAGATCAACGTTGCTTAACTTAGACGATACAATGCATTTGCATGTAGGCTATTATGAAAATGATTTAGATTATGAAGGAGTGTTTTTAAAAAGTTTAGATTCAGGGAAATGGTTATTGTTTTTTTATCAAGAAAGCTATGGTATAAAACTTGAACAAAAATATGAAAAATATGATGATTTTGTTTTGTTGGTTGGAGAGTATAATATTGATGATGAAGATATTGAGGATAAAAGTGATGCATTGTTCGAACAATTTCTAAAAGAAAATGGTTTAATAAAAGCATAGCGTTTTTACGTTACAATAAATAAAATGATATAGAAGAAGATATCTTTATCTGTTTAAAGACTGTTATGTAGACTTTAAAACTTTTCTAGAAGTATATTGATTCTGAAGGCGATGCATTTTGGGAATAATAGAACCAAAGTGTCCATTTTTATGGGCACTTTTTTTATTTGCATTGCCGAGAAAAAGCGAACATGAATATTTTGTCCAGAAAGAAGAACCTGTGGACGCTGATCATTGGGCACTTTAAGTGCCACAATGGGTGCCCACTTTTATGTTGTGTTTTTTGTATCTTTATTCCTATTTAATGACAAGTTTTGTGTTAGTAAAATTGACCTTGTCAATGAATAGGAGGGAGTGACTTCTTCTGGGGAAGATACTTGATGCAAAAGCACTAACAAGTGCCATGGATACAAGGGCGAAATCCTATCAGGAACTCCGTGAACAAATGGTTGATTTAAAAAAGGCACTACAAGGCGTAGCAAATCTCCGTGACGATTTCACTGTGAAAGGTGCGGATAACATTAAAAGTTTCTACAAAGAGCTCGCCGGAAATGTAGATATGTTTATCAGCTTCATCGATAAGCAGAAAGCCTTTCATGATGGTGTATCTGGTACGCTTGATGATACGAGCTTTGGCGGGGACACCTTTGTAGAAGAACACTTTTTAGACAATGCAGTACATAGGTCATGAAAAACGCTAAAAGCATTGTGAAGGATCAAAAAAATGCTCTTAAAACGATTTTTGAAGATATCGATGACCTCATTTCACTGGAGGTATTCGATAGCAAAACCTTTGATGAAAAAATAGAAGATGCTGAAGATGTTCGAAAAAAGACAGTAAAAGACTTAATAAAGCTAGATCAAAATTTAAAAGATGAATATGCTTTGTCAGAAACGGAGCAGCAAGCTACAATGGCATTGTATGCAGAAATGATCAATGCCACGAATGACGGTAAATCTATTTCACCTCTGAATTTTGACAAAAAAGCATTTCAAGATAGTGAAATCTACAAGGCAAAAAGCGATATTGAGAAGCAAACTGCTGAATATCTCAAAATTAAAAAAGAACAAGAAGAAGCCCACGAGATCGCAAAGGAACAAAAAGCGCTAGCCAACCGTCCTTGGTATGAAAAAGCCCTTGATTATGGGGGAAACATTGTCAATGAGCTAACCGGTGTGAATGATGCAAAACGTGCAGCTACGGGCGTCGATCCAATCACAGGCGAAGAGCTTACCGCAGGCCAACGAGTCGCTGCAGGTGGCATGGCGGCAACTGGCTACATCCCAATTGTCGGCTGGGTAGGGCGCATTTTTAAAGGTGGAAAAGCGGTCTATAAAACCACCCAAGCCACATCAACCGCAGTCAGAGCGGTCGATATCTACAAGACGTCACAAAAATCTTTTGATGCCCTAAAGACATCCCAAAAAGGTTTATACGGCCTCATTGCGACCAACGGCTTCAGCGAAGCGATTACTGGTAGAGATATGTTTGGGAAAAAGATCTCGAAAGAACAGCAGGAGGCGAGTATGAATGCGGCGCTTGGAATGCTTTTGCCGTTTGGGGCGAAAGGGTTTATGGAAAGATGGATCAAATCAGGTATGTAATAAACCAATAGAATGGCATGCAAATCATTTGTTGGCTACTACTGCGAATTCACCAGTAAAATTAGTTCTTCAAGATTTTCTTTCAAAAATGAATTCAAATTAGAATCTCACTAACAATCAAACACCCTCCCTTATCAATGGCGTAATCTGGATACGGAACAAAGGTGCTGAGGAATGTGGCCATATGCATATTTTAGGGAAGGATATGGTCGTTCGTGTTGCTGTCAAAAATGACAATGACTATATAGCAGAACCAAGCCTTATTCCGCAGCGTAAGGAAGGTGGGAAGAAGGTAACACTTAAGCATTTCCTCCAATTATTGAAAGGGTCGAAGCACTTTTAAAAGCATGTCCGTTATCTTTGAGTACCCTGAAGATTAAAAAGTACGCAACTTCTGAATGGGAAGTTGCTCTATGTTATTTACTCCTAAAATAACTCAAGATGGCATTTATAATTAAAGTGATCACAGATGCAATCAGTAAAGATATACTGATTGCACCCAATCCTAAACCTTCCCACTTTCCTACGAAAAAACTTATTAATAATACTCATGAGAATAAGAATCGATGGTATTCCATACTGTAAAGGTGCATTCTTTCTTTTAAAGATCAAAGAAACACCCAATATAACAATCGTAAGGATAACTGTTAGCAGCTAAAATGATGACATTTATTGACCTTCCTTCTTTTGAAAATATATGAAATTATTTTATTTCCTCATCCATTACTTTCTTATACTTTTCAAATTCAGAATCTTTCATTTCACCGTTCATTTGTAATAAAAAGTTTCCTTTTGAATAGGTGTGAGAGAAGAACATAGATCCAGCATTGCCTAACTCATCATAATAGGATTTCGCCTTCTGTAAATCAGTTTCATTTCCAAATTTAAAAATCCTTCCACCAGCATTTTCACCTAAGGAAGGAACGAGAATCCTTTTTCCTTCTTCTCTTATATTTCCAAACTCTTTTTGTTTAAGATCAGATGGTTTTTCTGCTTCAAGCCCAGCACTTTTAAAAGCTTCAATAATATTGGCTGTCGTGAGCTGTTTTTCATTTGATGCTGCGCTACTGCAAGCTGTTAGCATCATTAAACAAATAAAAATGAATATAGATAATTTCTTCATATTGGATCCTCCTGATTTTTAGGTGCAAAGGAAATTTTACATGAAGTACCTTCTTTTTACTATCGTTTCGACAAAAATAGACAGCGTGAATGACTAATTAACTAATATTCTTCTTTTATTTTGCCTAAATTGTTAAATATACTCAGCAAGATGGTATACTTATGTGCATATTTTACTAGGAGGCATTCACCTTGAAATCATTTTGGGAAATAGACGAGGAAGGTTACTATACGTTAAAAAAGATCGACGAAGCAGAAATAGCTAAAGCTGAAAAGAAACTTGGAGTCACTTTGCCAGATACATATAAAAAGCTCATTATGGAACAGAATGGTGGTTATGCCGTTCATAATGCTTTTCCAACCACTCACTCTAATTCATGGGCTGAGGATCATATTCAATTTAATCACCTGCTGGGAATTGCTGAAGGTGAAGGAATTATGGATAGTGCCTATTTGATAAAAGAGTGGGAGCTGCCAGAAGGGCTTGTTTTGATCAACGGGGATGGACATACTTGGGTAGCAATGGATTATCGAAAAACGAAAGAGAATCCTGCAATTCATTATTTTGATGTTGAGATGGAAGAAGACTTTAAGTTAGCAGATTCCTTTGATGAATTCATTGAGGGGCTTTATACAGTTGAGTACAGTGTTGACGAGGAAGTAGCAGATGGTGAATACGAAGAAGAAGAAGAAGAGGAATATATAACTAAAGCAGAACTTGAAGCGATCTTAGAGAAAGAAGCACCTGATCCAGCCGATATTCATCAAATTACTAAATATCCGTTACAAGATTTAGAAGAAGTAGAGTGGTTCTTTAAAAGAATAAAAAGCTATATTGAATCTGTTAAAGATGAAGACGTTCTTTATGAAGTAGCTGCAAGCATTGACACAATCCTTATATTAAGAGTAGATACAATGCCAAGTAACGATATTATAAAAAAGACATTATTTGAAATTGTAGACATTTTTGAAAAAACTGAAATTCCTCAGATAACTGTAACAGCTGGAAATTTCGCTGTTAATATTGATTTTTTAGATTAAGGCAAAATTAGAGCATGTAGAGTGTACTGTATAGGGTGAATTTTCAAAGAGTGAATGAGAACGGATGTTTAATTATCTGTTTTGAATTCATTATAATATAATTTAGATTGACCCCTTCGTGAACCTGGCTGAAACTCAGTCAGGTCTTTTTATATCAATTTCAAAACAATATTTTGTGAATTTCTTTTTAAAAAATGAAGGTGGTCAATCTAAAAGAAATAAGTATCAAGTCCTTTCTGGCTACTCTCTCTTTTAACCAACATACCATTCAATTATTATCATATTTGCGGGATACCGAAAATTTCTATTATGAGCAGATTCACTTTACATATGTTGTAAAATGCGTGTTAGAATTATACTAGGGATTTGTTTAGAAGGGGGTAAAGGAATGTCAGGATTAATTGCCTCTCAGGAGGTAGGAAACATGTTAAACACTTGGAATCTTGCGATACAAAAAGGGGATTTATCGGCAGCTATAGAAATGCAAGATGACATAGACAGGGCAATTGATTTAATGGAAGAAAATCAAGATATTCTTTTGTACTATCAACTGTTGAGCTTTAGGCTTAAGCTGAAACTTCAGAATATTAGCAGAAATTTAGATAAGCCATTCTTTCAGCGGAATGCTCCAGACGAAAAAGAAGAAAAAACAAATAAACTCATGTCATATTACTTCTACTTTTATAATGGGATCTATCATGACTACTTACAAGATTATGATAAGGCATTAAGTTACTTCAGAATAGCTGAAAAAAAGTTGGCTTATGTTGATGATGAAATAGAAAAAGCTGAATTTCATTATAAAATCGCAGTTCTATTTTATGATTTGAAAATGACCTTTTTATCAAAATATCATGCACAAATTGCGTGTGACACATTTAATGCGCATGAAACATATATCAAAAGACAGATTAACTGTAGGATGCTACATGCGTTAAACTTAATTGATCAATTTGAATATGATAAAGCAAGAGCTCTTTTTAGTGAAGCTGAGAATATGATCGAAAGTATTAATGACAATCATTTAATCATTCATCTATATTACAATATGGGTTTTCTAGAAAGCAAAAAAGAAAATTTAGAAGAAGCATCAGCACTATTTAGGCGCACGTTGAGTTATAAAGAGATCGAAAATCAAGATTTATTGAAGATGAGATGTTTATATGAACTTTCTAGAATAGAAATCTCCAGTAAAAGTAATGACGCGATTGAATGGATAGATCTAGGCATTTCTTTATCAGAACAAGTCAACCATAACGTTTTTCAAATAAAATTTAAATTGTTAAAAGAACTATTGTATGAAAAAAATCACTCTCAATTGAACAATATAAACAATCTGTGTTTAGAGCTTGAAGAGAAAAGAGTATGGGTTGATTTAGAGGAAATTCTGGTTGATGTGGCGAAATATTTAGAGGGGAGAGGCTTGCTGAAACAATCATTAAATTACTATAAAAGAGCCTTACTCGCAAGCCAGTATGTAGGAAAAGGAGTGAATTAATTGAAGAAGTCGGTTTTTATTACATTTTCACTAGTTGTGGTAGCTCTAGGTACACTTTTCTTTACAAACGGTTTGACTCAACCTCTACATGAAGATGTCCAAACAGTTGCATCAAGAGGTAGCTCTGGAGGTTAATTGGTTAAAAAACGATAAAGTGGATTAAAGCGTCAGACTTCTTATGGTATTCTGGTAAAAGAATATGCCATAAAGGAGTCTTTTTTATATTAATTGCTCCATTTGCTTTGATGGCAGCGTATAGAGATACTAAAAAACAAATGAATTAATTAAGCTTTTTGAAGAGGAGACTTTCAGTGTCTGTTGGAGGGACTCCGGGTATTACCCAATTTCACTGTATATATTTATGCGAGAGCTGTATAAAGCATGGGATTCTGAAAAACCGAAAAAAATTTATGAAGAATTTCAGGATGTTTTTATGAAGAAAGAGAAGAAAACAATTTGAGGTAAAAACAAATATAGTATATACTTTCAATTTTGTTACTTAAATCCTAAATATGGAACTGACTGTAGAATGTTAAGACTGATTGTTTTATAATTTCACGGTAACATGGATTGTAATTAAAAGTATAAAACGTAAGTGAAAGTATATCGGGGGATTTGGATGATAAAAAAAGAAGTTTTTCAAATAGTTTTGTTTACAGTCCTTTTGGCAATTTTTCTTTATCAAGGTGTACAAAGAGATTTTCCTTTTGAATATCTGATTACCTTAGTTGTGTGCTATGTTGCTGTAATAGTTTATAGAATTATAAAAGTAATGAAATATAAAAAGGAGCAAAGTACAGTTAAGTAGTATGAGCTATTTTTGTTTGCGGTGTCCGCAATCACTTTTGGGATCAGACGTTTGAGGTCATGGCTCTTTGGCATGTTGACATTAAGAATTATATAATGAACTAAATTTAATTTCGGAGGTGCTTTTATATGTCTATTCAAGTGGATGATGATGATGTTTTAGAGATGTGTAATATATATGCTCAAGAAACTCATCACAGAGAAGCATTGATTTTAGGAAACAGGAAGGGTCTATTGGAATTAAAAAATGCGATAGATCAGGCTTTAAAAACCGGTAGTGCTGTTGCAAATTTATACCCATCTGATTTTGAAGGGTATGAAACTTGTATTGCTCTAGTGGATGATGAAAAGCAGTTTGAGAAATTAATTACTCCTTATGTAGAGGAATATACACAAGATGATGATGCGATTGATCCAATTGATATTATTAAAGAGTACGATTCCAAAAAAGAAAAACCCTTATAATAGAGTTTTTCTTTTATTATTTAGTGGAGTATAGTTTCACCTTTTTTAGCTTTGTGTTTACTTGGTATTGATGCTCTAAGAGCATGGGGTATATGGATTGGTAGTCTTGTATAATATAGTTCAAATAGAGTTTAATATTTAATAATTGTTCTTCCTAAATGTTGGCCATTTTTAATGGCTTCAATTGTTTCAGGTAACGTATCGAGAGTAATCTCATTGACTAGAGTCGTTTGGGCGATATTCCATTCGTTTGCTATCTCGTTCCAAATGACTTTGCGTTTATTGATTGGTACATTTACAGAATCGATCCCTAGAAGGTTGATCCCTCTTAAAATAAAAGGTAACACAGTTGTTGTTAATTTAATTCCACCTGCATTCCCGCACATGCTCATGCTTCCACCATAAGAAATTTGAGGGATTATGACAGAAGCCACATCTCCTCCTACGGTATCTAAGACGAAGTCATATTTTTGCTTGTTTAATGGTTTTTTGAGCTCTCCTAACTCGTTTGCAAAAATGACATCAGTTGCTCCTAAAGATTTTGCAATGTCAACTTGATGATCTTTACGCACTAAAGCATGAATATTTTTGTACCCAATTTTAGATAATAATTGTATCGCGATGCTACCAACTCCACCAGTTGAACCTGTAACGAGTATATGAGGTTGATTTTTTGTATTCATACCATTTTCCTGTAAAGCCATGATCGAAAGAGCGGCTGTAAAGCCTGCTGTTCCAAAAATCATTGCTTCTTTTAAAGTCAAGTTATTTGGCAAAGGAACAATCCAATCCGCAGGTACTCTAGCATATTCTGAAAAACCTCCAGTGTGGCTCATGCCCATAGCGAAACCTGTGACAATCACTTGTTGACCTTCTACGAAACGATGATCTGTTGTATGAACGATCGTTCCACTTAAATCAATTCCGGGAATCATCGGATAGTTACGAATAACACCTCCATTTTTTTGAACAGCCAACATATCTTTATAATTGATTGAAGAATATGCAACTTTAATTAATACTTCTCCTTCAGATAAATCATTCACACTTACATTTTGAAGATCATAACTCACTTGATCATTTTGTTCTGTCACTAGTATCGCTTTAAATGAATCCATTATTTATCTTCCTTTCTAAAAATGTATTATCGCAAAACATTTCTGGTGCAAAAGTATTTCAATTGAAAAACTACCATGATATTATAGGTAAAGTCAATGTGGGGGAGATAAAATGGAATTATCAGAGTGCATAAATTTTTTACTAAGTGTTAGTCAAAATAAAGTGTTTAAGTACTTTAGTAAGCTTTTAGAGGAATGTGATTTGACACCCGCTCAATATGGTGTGTTGAACTGTTTGTGGAGAGAGGGCCAGCTATCTCCCAAACAAATTGGAGAACTTGTGTATTTAGAAGCCTCAACAGTTTCTGGAATTTTAGATAAAATGCAAAAAGCGGACTTAATTGAACGCACAATAGATCCAAAAAATCGAAGAAATATTTTAGTAGAGGCGACTCAAAAATCTTTAGCCATTAGAGAAAAAGTTGAAGCAGCAACAATTGAGCTGAACAATACAGCGCTCCAAAACTTGTCAAATGATGATAAGGTTGTGCTAAAAAAAGCATTGTATACAATTATCAATAACTTTAAATGATGTATTTTTATAAACAAGTTACTTATGTATCAAGAGGTAGCTCTGATAGATAATTGGTTAAAAAACGATAAAGTGGATTAAAGTGTCAGGCTCCTTATGGTATTCTAGTAAAAGAATATGCCATAAAAGGAGTCTTTTTTATATGAAAATATTAGATGCTCCATCTTTACTATTAGCTGTAGAACAGAGATCAAAGGCCTATGATGAGCTTCAAGAAGAAATGAAACTTGTGAAAAAAGCAATAAAAAGTGTGTCGGGCTTAGGTGATGAATTTACTGGAAAAGGTGCAGACAATATCAAATCTTTTTATGAGGATCTTGCGCTGTACACAGACACATATCTTGATTTTATCGATATGCAGAAAGCTTTTTTAGATGGGGTGAAAGGAAAGCTTGATGATGAATCATTAGGCGGGAGTACTTTTATTGATGAGCACTTTTTAGACACTCAATTGAAACAAGGGATTCAGAACAATAAAGATATGGTCAAAGAACAAAAAGAGGCACTTTCCACTATTTTTGACGATATTAGTGATTTAATTGAATTACATACTTTTTCAAGTAAAGAGGTCAATGAACATTTAGACGATGCGAACAAAAAAAGAAAAGAGACCATTGAAGTTTTACATCAAATAGACAATGATTTGAAAACGGAATACGCAAAGTCAGAAGCGGTTGAGAATCACCTCAACACATTTTATGCAAAGATGATGGCTGCTACTGGAAAAGGAAAGAATGCGCAGCCAATGTATTATGATGCAAAAGCATTTCATGAGACAGACGTGTACAAGAACCATGATCAGATTGATGCTCAAGTGAAAGCCTATTTAAAGGTGAAAAAAGAAGAAAAAGAAAAAAGAAGAATCAAAGAACTGAAAGAAAAGCTCAATGATCCTTCGTGTCTATCAGAAGCGAAATACTTTGAGATTGTAGATGAGATCGGTTATGAGAATCTCACATATGATCAAAAAATGTATTACAGTCAGCTTCTCCAAATCAAAGCACAGGAAGAAGCATCGGAGGTGTTCATTGATAGTGTAAAAGGTGCTGCAGTTGGTCTATATGACGTGGCAAAAGATACAGTGACCGGAATCTATGATCTTGTCACTGACCCTGGTGGGGCTGTGGAATCAGTTGTAACGGCTGTTTCACATCCAATTGAAACATCGAAAGCGATTGGAAAATCGATTTCAGACTCATTCCAAAAAGAAGTCATAAATGGTGACGCGTATTCACGGTCACACTGGTTCGCCTATGCGACTGGTTCTCTTGCAGAAATTGTCTTTGGTTCTAAAGGGGCAGGAGCCATCACAAAAACAGGGACAACAGCTGCCAAAACAACAATGAAGAAAGGCCTTGAACAAGGAGCAAAATCAATCGGTAACGTCACCATTCCGAATCTATTGCCATACTCACCAAAGTTTCAAATGGCTGGTGGCCCGAAGCTGCCGTATAACGTGTTTGATGGAGAAAATCTCAAAAATAAACTTCTCTCCATGGCAAAGCGACTAGACAACAATTCAGGATACGGAATCTCTCAGACAGGCAGAAGATTACCAGCACCCAAATCACCACCGACCGTTGTCAGTTACGGAGATCACTATGTGCGGTGGAAACGCAAAAAGGTATTAAAACCGAATGTCGTTTATTCAACAAAGCAAGGTTACACCTACACAACAGATCACTACGGACGCATTGTCAAAGTCGAAGCAAGTGATTTAAAATATGGAGAGGTCAAAAGAAATCAATATGCTCAATCCAATTCAGGTAAGCCGGACAGATTACTGGATGATGATGGTGGACATTTAATTGCGTCAATTTTCAAAGGGTCAGGCGATATTGATAATCTTGTTCCAATGAATGGAAATTTAAACAAAGGTGAATGGAAAAAACTTGAGAACACTTGGGCTGATGCTCTTCAAAATGGTGATGAAGTTAAAGTGAAAATAACTCCTAACTATAAGGCTGATTCTCTACGTCCTGAAACTTTTGATATTAAGTATAAAATCGGTGATGATGAATGGGAAATCAGACGATTTGATAATGTGTATGGAGGTAAAAAGTAATGAAAGAAGAAGAACTAGAATATGTATATAAGCTGATAGTTGATGTTGTAGTGGAAACCATACCGGTCAAGTGGAAAAAGGTCTATTTATATGGTGAGGTAGTTGAAGGTTCACAGACTGCTTACTTTTATTTTTTACCTGAAGAAAATGATAGTAAGCCGGTATATAGTCATGAGATAACTGAATTGTTTGAAGTGAGTGAACATGAATACAAAGAAAGGTGGCATCAATTAGTCGACTACATCCAAGAACTTGGGAGAGTGTTTGAACAAAGTGGTCAAGCACCTTGGACAAATTTTACAATGATAATTGATGAAACAGGATATTTAAATATAGAGTTTAATTATGATGACCTTTCGAATACAAACCCTCATGAAAGAAAAACTATTTGGAAATATAATCATCTAGGCATTATACCTAAAAGCAATTCGGGTAAAAAACATTTAGAAAAGTACCTTTCTACTTTGGAGTAAAAATCGTTTTGAGAATATTAAAGAAATACAGACTAGAGAACATAATAAGAGCACTCATTCCAAGCAGAAAGGGTGCTCTTATTCACTCTAGAATTTCTCATTTCACCTATTTAAACCGATAAACCGTCACTTCACAATCGCCAAGAACCTCTTCCATCATCTCTCGAACAATCGTCCAATCGCCGCCTGCCAAGCCGCAGCCGATCCCATAAGGAATGGCGATAGAATGAAGGGGATGCTCTTCATTTAGATTTGTCACTGTCTGTTTTAGATGTTCAAAGCAGCTGCGTAATGCGTCGTCATCTGTTTGTTTTGTTTTTCTTCCGTATCCAACTTGGGCGAATAAGTTGGCAATGGTTTTTCCGTCGCTCGTTGTGATGAGCTGAACGGAGCTTAATAAATCATCTCCTTGTTCTGCACATAACCGTTTATAGTCTTTATACACATTTGGATATTTGCTTTTGATCTGCTTTGCTAACCCTGCTCCCATGACACCCTTACAATTCACTTGGTGACAGATGATGTCTTCTTCTGCGTCTAAGATATTGCCTTCTACCGTTTTGATCATTTCAAGTCATCCCTTTTCAATAAAATGCAAACTTATGTTCTATTATATCAGTTTTGATGACATTATGTTTAAAAAAATGGATACGTTCATACGATCAAATTGGCAAAAACAGTCCATGACATCTAAAATAGTGAAAGATAAAGAAAAAGTAGTAAGGAGAGTCTTATGGATAAAATAGAAACAAATCGGTTAATTCTTAGACCATTTCGTGATGAAGATGCACCCGGAATGCTTGCATACTTGTCTCAACCAAGAGTGAATTGTTTTCTGGATGATCAAATCTCTACATTAGAAGAAGCGGTAGCTAAGGTGCAAAAAAGAAAAGCAGATCACTCTTATATGGCGGTTTGTTTAAAAGAAAGTCAGTTGATTATCGGTGAACTGTTTTATCTAAAAGATGAGCCGGATACGTATTCGATTGGCTGGAATTTTCATGCGTCATATGAAGGAAAGGGATATGCCCGTGAAAGTGCTGAAGCGCTCTTGTCATATCTTTTTGTCAATCAAGGAGCAAGGCGTTTATATGCATATGTAGAGGATGACAATGATCGATCTCAAACATTATGCGAACGTTTAGGCATGAGGAAAGAAGGCTTCTTTCTTGAGTTTGTTTCATTTACTACAAATGAGGATGGCACCCTCAAATATGAAAACACCTATCAATATGCTTTGCTGAAAAAAGAATGGGAGCAGTATCATTCTAAATAGTGCTTTGTTTCTTGGTATCCGAATGACAACGAAGTAACAAAAATGTGAGATGATCCCTTTATTTTGTTCGCTCGATCGATGTCACGGTCTTCTTTTTTCATTTATCCTTTTCCTAAACGAAGCAAAAGGAATGAAATGAGATGCAGGAGTTTAATGAACGGGTATTTCGGTCGATTAATCAACTTAGTATGAATCACGATGTCTTAAATCCAGTTCTTATTGGATTGGCTGAATATTCAGTGATGTTCATTGCGATCATATTTTTGATCATGTGGTTTCAAAATCGGAGCAGAAGAAACAGATGGATGATGATATCTGCTGGGTTGACCTTTATCTTGGCAGAGATGTTAGGGAAAGTCGCTGGGCTCTTTTATTCCAATCAGCAGCCCTTTGCAGAATTGAATCATGTTAATCTTTTAATCGAAAAGGAAGTGAACAACTCTTTTCCGAGTGATCACACCATTTTTATTTTTTCCATTTGTATAGTCTTATGGCTTTTTCACAAGCGTCGTATTTATTGGCTTTTCATTGCCTGCGCTGTAGGATTTTCAAGGATTTGGGTAGGTGTTCATTATCCATTTGATGTGCTGGCAGGTGCTGTGATCGCTTGTTTAACGGCGGTAACGGTTGTTTATTTGCCGCTATTCCAAAAGGGCGTTAGCCTGCTTCTGTCGTGCTTTGAATGGGTGGAGCAGAAATGGGCAGGAGAGAGAACCAAATAAAATGTAAGTCCACGAAAAAACACCCCAATCTGTTATGAAATCAGATCGGGGTGTTTATTATTTTCGCCAAAATGTGGAACAATCTGCTTTGTCTTCAATGTTAAATTCAATGATTTTTTTAAGTAGAGGATAGTCAATCGGTAAGCTTTCCTTCATCCGAAACATCTTTTTTCCATGGTCATAACCAGCTTGTACAATATCTGCTGAAAAGTGATCAATCCCTTTTCCTTCTGGTGCGACAGAAATGTGGTGTTTTGCGACGCTAAATCCGATAATAAATGTGCCATGATCTGTGAACATGGGCTGATTCCAAGCAATTCTGGGCTCTAATTGAGGGAATGTGTCTGAAATCCATTGTAAGATGTCTTGCATGCGCTGTTTCAGCTCTGGATGACCGATGTTGCTTACATATTCTTCAAAAACCTGCATTGTTTTCATCCTCCATATTCATCAAGCCTCAGACGGGATTCGAACCCGCACTCCTTTCGTAAGCATAGGCTAGGGGGCAACACGCTTCCCTACGGAATTTCACCGACAGGAGTTTCACCTGTCTCAGCTCATTTGCTTTTCGGTGCTTCTGAAACCCTTGCCTTGCGACCCGCCAGCTACAATTGTTTTACGGCGCTCTTCCCTTCTAGAGCTACTGAGGCACGGAAGTTCTTGTTCATATTATATAGAGAAACTTGAAAAATGAAAAGCTATGCTCATCATCTAATCCAATCGCGCACAAAATAGTCAAAGGCACATATGATAAAAGACCATATAGTTATGTATACAGCATGGAATTGGGCTGATTGTAAGTGACAAACCTGTTGATGAGTAAACTAAAAGAGATAAACAATCAAACAAAATTAGAAGGCTTTACTCACAAACGTTCGATGAGTTCTCCCTTTTTGCTCACCATGGAAGATGGGGAACCTTTTTACTCATGGGTGTTTTTTGAAAGAAGTGTGTTTAAGACTTGCTATTTTTCTTTGAGCTCTATCAATGAAAAGCAAAATTGTGTGCTGTTGGAACTTCTTGTACCGTGCTGCAATAGATCAACATGCTGTCAAAAAGTTTTGTATCGATCTAGTTCGAAAATTCTTGTCGATCTTTCTTTTTTATGTGGAATGATTGAAGTAGAGCTTCCTGTATATGATGCGCTTATTTTAAAAAACATAGAATCTCACCACATCTTTCTTTGTTTTTCCACATCGTCCAGTTCGGTGGAAGTATGGCGGAATGGAACAAAATTTCTCAATACGGCAACTGTTGTGTTGCATCATCAAGATCATCAGGATGTACCAGTCGCAATTAGGATTCAAACTGGTACATTTTGTTATGATCTTCTTGTCCAAAAAGGAGAAAGTCGTGCGATTACTGTGAAAGATGTGAAATTTATCTTGAAATCTCCATCAACTGAAAGTGTGCAAGCACGATTAGACATGCAAATCAACATGGTGCAAAGAAGAAAAATAAAGCTTTGAAGCTGTGATAATCGCACAATCATCCAATATCAATGGATCATAGTCTATCAAGATTAGGTTGAAGGAGGGTTAAAATGGCTATTTTAGGCGGATGTAGTAATGAACAAGCGGGCTTTGTAAATGATGCAGTATGCTTCACACTTGATTTAGCAGCAGCAGCTGATGCAGTTGTCGTCTGGACAGATGGAACACCTTATGTCATAAACGGAACCATCATGGTGGAAAACAATGGGATTGTGGCTGTGGCACCTACCGTGGCTTTAGAGGTAAACGGTACAGCTGTTCCTGATTTCACGGTACCGCCAGGAGAGAGTCGATCCATTACGCTCAGTGATCTGAACTCAATTGGGATTTTAGCTACTGGTGGAACCTCGACTGGAAGTATTGTCGTTTCGTTTTCTCTCAATTATCAGTATTAGTGTGTATGTCTTGATGATTCCACAGTTTGAAAGTAGTGAGAGACATGTGCGCCCAACTTAATATGTGTGGAGGAATAACTGGTCCAACCGGGGCCACGGGTTCAACGGGAGTAACTGGCCCAACGGGAGCCACGGGTTCATCAGGAGTAACTGGTCCAACCGGTGCAACGGGCTCAACGGGAGTAACTGGCCCAACGGGAGCCACGGGTTCAACAGGAGTAACTGGTCCAACGGGAGCCACGGGTTCAACGGGAGTAACTGGCCCAACGGGAGCCACGGGTTCAACCGGAGTCACTGGTCCAACGGGAGCCACGGGTTCAACCGGAGTCACTGGTCCAACGGGAGCCACGGGTTCAACAGGAATAACTGGTCCAACGGGAGCCACGGGCTCAACGGGATCGACGGGTTTAACGGGAGCCACGGGCTCAACGGGATCGACGGGTCCAACGGGAGTAACTGGCCCAACGGGAGTAACTGGCCCAACGGGAGTAACTGGCCCAACGGGAGCCACGGGTTCAACAGGAATAACCGGCCCGACTGGAGCCACGGGTTCAACCGGTGCAACGGGCACAACTGGTGCCACAGGTCCAACAGGAGTAACTGGTCCAACCGGAGCCACAGGTGACACAGGTCCAACCGGTACTAGTTTAACAACTAACTCGATGTACGCATCCAATACGTCGGGAAGTACGGTGCTGGTTGTTTTGGGCGGAACGGCAGTGACGCTGCCTAATAACCAAAGTTTAGATGGATTTACCGTAAGTGGTGGTAATACGGTGTTTACTGTACCTGTTTCAGGACGATATTTCATCACGTATCAAGTAAATACAAACGCTGCACTTCTGGCAGGAACAAGAGTAATTAACAACGGAACCCCCATAGCAGGGTCTATTTTAACACCTGCTTTATCTACATCTACCTACAATGTATCTCTCATTACAACACTTGCAGCAGGGAATCAAATTTCTCTTCAAATATTCGGTTTAGTCGCAACCGTAGTATTACTTGGCGGGGGATCTGTTGGAGCGGCATTAACCATTATCAGATTGGAATAAATCCAAAAAGCCCAATAAGGGCTTTTTTTCAATTCAACCGTGTCCTTTAATAGAAAAAAGACGGATTTTTTAGTGTATGCATCATTGACTAGGAGAAAGAAACGCAATAACAAAGGAATCGGTTATTGAAGATTCAAGTGATTCATATTAAAATGATGTCAAATGGACGAATTAGCAATTGCTAATAGAAGTTCCATATTTAGTGAAATCATGTGGTGTAGCTGAAGGTGATTGGGGGTGTAGAATGAGCAAAGTTCCTGTGGCGGAATTGGCATCACTATTAAATGACTGGAACATGGAAATCAAAAAAGATCATGCAGATGAGGCAGAACGGCTATTTGCTAAAGCGAAACAAGCAGTAGAGGAAATTGATGATGCTGACATCCTCATGTATTATTCTCTTCTTGAGAAAAGGCATCATATTCTGATGTACAATTTAAGAGGGCAAAAAGGCAATGTTTCAACGAAAAGTAAAGAAGGCCATTATGGGAAAAAAGATGATGATTTGTCTAATCGCCTTGCTTACTATTTTGATTTTTATGAGGGTGTGTATGAACAGCATCAGGGGAATTATGAGGTTGCATTACAGATGTATCAAAGTGCGGAAAAGCTCTTAGATAAAATTCCAAGTGAAATCGAACGCGCTGATTTCGATTTTAAGGTCGCGTGGCTTTACTATCGCCTGAGTCATATCATGCTTTCATTAAGTTATATTCGCAGGGCTCTACACGTCTATAAACGTCACAAGCACTATGAAAGAAGAACTGCACTTTCATATTCTCTTATTGCAGCCAACCTTACAGAGATTGGCAGGTACGAAGAAGCGCTTGAGAATTATCGTTTGGCGGAAGAGGTGTTGACGAGCGAACAGGATGATTTTATGCTGGCTCAGCACCATCATAATGTCGCCATTTTATATTCATTTTGGAATAAACCGAAAGAATCTATACGACATCTTGAAAAAGCATTGTCTCATCAAGAGTATTATGATTCAGATTTCTTTTTCCATTCTACGTATCTGATCAGCCGGGAACTCTGTGTGATTGGTGAAAAGCAGCGTGCAAGTCAGTATATAGATGCTGCATATGCCCGAATGAAAGAAGCTTCTCATGAAGTGTTTCAGCTCAAAATAGGCATCGTACATGATCTTTACTTAACGAATGTGCCACAAAGATTTCAGCAAATTAATGAGAAATTAAGAAAGTTAGAAGAAAAGAATGAATATCATGAAGTGAAAGAGCTTTCTCACTTTGCTGCAAAGTATTGTGAAAAGCAAGCACTTTATGAGCAGTCTGTTTTTTACTTGAATAAAAGTTTAGAAGCGGATTTACATATGAAAAGAATGGGGTTGATATAAGATGAAAACAGGATTAAAAGTATTATTCGTTGTGGGTTTAGCGGTCGCTGCGGCTGTTTTAACTGAAAATGTAGCGGGTTCTTTCGAAGTAGCAGAAAAAATCATTGGTGGTTAATCACCCAATCATTTCTCGCCCTTGTTGATGATGATCAGCAAGGGTTTTTTATATGTGTGAAAATAGGCTCTTCTTATTAAACGCTGCAAGAACGTTTAATAAGAAGAATTCGCAACAAAGGGGGTGTGCAAATTTGTTACCTGCTCCATTATTCTAAATAAATATAGGGCAGAGCAACAAGTTAAAAAGGTCACCTTTCTTTGCTTAATTTAATTTTTTGCAGGACTTTTCATTCAAATTTCATCAAATTGGTCTATAGTACATAGAAATTGTTACAAAAGTGGGAACACCGCTCCATTTGTCACGCATATGATGAGATGAAGTGTAAGTTGAAGGCAGGTGATTGTATGGATCCTCGGGTATATGGAGGCTTTCATGGCGGCGGTTTTAGCGGAGGTGCAGTGGGCCCTCATATTGGCTTTGGCGGGTATTATGTGAGCCCTGGCGTATTCTCGGGCTTAGGAGGTTACCCTGGATATGGAGGGTTCGGGACGTTTTCTGGATATTCTCCATATGGCTCCACATTCATTATGGGGCGTCCTCCTGGTTTTTATGTAAGAAGTTATTAATGTTTTATCACAGTGGTTGAAATAGCCATCTAAGATTGGCTATTTCAATTGGTGAAAGTGCTTAAATGTAGCTGTGATCACGATAACCCCTAGGATGCAAATAGGCAGCCAAATGATGATAAACGGATCGTACGCATCTGTGTATGCTGCTAAAGCAGCTCCTAGGCAGTAAAAGACAATAGAACCGATTCGCAGCAAGCTCACATGTTGAATAGGGGCTTTTCTTTTTTCCCGATTTGATAAGCGCTGCGCCAAATCTTCAAATAAGTTAGCAAGTGTACTCGTTAAAACTGTTGTAGAAATGCCAGCGACATTTAATTTGCGTGCGGCCGCCGTTTGCATGCCCATCGCCATACTTAAAAGGATAATCAGCATAAAATAAGCACCTTGCGTATAAGGAAAAATGGTCATAAGAGCAAATAGAAGCAAGATGATGACTTCTATGATAAAGATGCGTGTAACGGCTTTTGGCCAAAATGTTTTTTCTTGTTTTCCACCTATGACAACAGCTAGTAAAACACCTAGAACAAATCCGCTAAGTGCCGTGATGGAATGAAGAGCGGTTAACTGCAATGAACTGCCTGCTGCAATGCCAAGCAGTACAATATTTCCCGTCATATTTGCTGTAAACACATGCCCCAGGCTTAAATAGCCAATAACATCCACTATTCCTGCGGTAAGACATAAGAACATCAGGGCAATGTTTCGTATTGAGTGTGCGGTCAAAATAGTCATCCCTTTCTTCCTATCTAATGAATAAGTGTAACGCTTAATGACCGCGTATGTCCATTTTATGAGCTGGTAACATGTCCTGCAGCTGATATAAAACTTGTCGAAAAGAATCATCATTCACATGGTGCCTCATTTTCCGGAATGGATCGCCTTTTTCCTTTAGACGTTTCATAACAGCCGGCATCGTAAATAAAGAAGGGTGACAGTCTTCGCTATTTAATTCTTCCCATTCAATCGGTGTTGCAACAAGTCCGAGCTCGTTTCCTCTCGGGGAATACGGGGCGATGATTGTTTTTCCAGCATCATGTTGAAGGTAGTCTAAATATAAACGGTTGCCGCGGTTTTTCTTTAGACGCTCTAGCGTAAACAGCTCGGGTGCTTGTTCGCATAAAAATTGGCAGATGAACGCAGTGAATTGTCTAGTTTGTTCATATGTGAAGGCATTTTTCTTCAATGGGATATAAACTTGTAGCCCTTTCCCACCACTTGTTTTAATAAATGCGGTGAGAAAGAGTCCATCTAAAATGGCCTTGATTCGTTTGGCTGCTTCTATTGCTAGGTGAAACTCTTTAACAGAAGGCGGATCTAAATCAAATACAATTTCTACAGGCCGATCTGTATCTCTCGTTTCAAAAGGAATATGAAATTCCATCGCCAGCTGGTTACCAAGCCAAAGCAACGTATTAGGATCATTACAGATTGTGTAAGACATATCGTGCGCTTGATCTGTCTCAACAAAATCAGGCGCATAATCGGGCGTTGCCTTTTGATAAAAAGATTCTCCACCAGTGCCATGAGGAAAGCGTATTAACGTAAGACGTCTTTCACGTAAAAAGGGCAATAAATAGGGAGCGGCTTGCCTCAAATAAAGTAAGTAATCTGCCTTTGTGATATGAAGGGCAGGTACAACCGGTTTCTCTGGGTGGGTGACGTCAATCAAAGCTGGGAGCGGATAAAGCTGTTTGAGCATGTGTTGAAAGGTACACGTTGCTGGATCTGCAGCGAATAAAAACGAAGAAAACCGGGGCTCTCGTAAGGCTGATCCATCAAAAGAGATACAGGCAATCTTTGCGACAATGGATGGTGGGATTTCATAATGTGATGCTCCAGTCATTTGACCTTTGGTTAGAAATAAGGTGCGCAGGGTTTGTTCTTCTTCTTTAGAAAAACCATGCTTAAATTGGACAACCTCTAAGAGATTCGTTTCTTGATAAAGACATCCTTGAAAATAGCCATTGTCTTTATCAAAACGAGTCACGATGACAGATACATACCGCCAATTTTTGATTTTGAGCCATTCTTTCGAGCGGGTATGCTCCTGCCATTTACTCATTTTCTTTTTAGCAACTAATCCTTCCGCTAAATAGGTCAGCATGATTTTTTTCATGTCATCAGGGCTGCTATCGGTTTGGATGATTTGAAGAAGAGAAGGGTGATTCAGCTGAACGGAGGGAGGAAGATTTGCTGCTTGGAACACCTCATGCAGCTCAGCTTTTCTTTCAATCAGCGGTAAATCAACGAGGGATTTCCCTTTGCATCTCAATAGATCAAATGCAATCAAATGACATGGAAACCGCTTAGCCTGGCGTTGAATGGTTTCTGTGTTTTTCAGGCGACCTCTTTGCTGAACCTTTGTAAAGTCGCTTTCTTGTTCACTCAGTAAAAAGGCCAATTCTCCATCTAGGGTCAGCGGTAAAAAAGGTGCAAGCTGCTTTGTTAGTTGCTGGCACTGCTCAATGACTTCAGGAAATTGTTTGTTTAATCGTTTTCCCGCTCTGCTCTCTAAATGGATGGCGTCTTTTTCCCATATAAGAATGGCCCTGAAGCCATCATATTTTAATTCATACAGCCAGTCTGCTCCAACAGGAATATCATGTGCAGACGTTAAACGCATCGGTTTCATTATGTTTTTCACTTCCTTACATCATGTGTTCTTAGAGTGGGATGAAATTTTCATAAACATACATAACTCTGATGAAAACATTACATAGTAAGGAGAAAAGAACGGAGGCGTTACGATGCATACAGTATGGAAGGGCGGCATTAGCTTCGGACTGGTGAATATTCCAGTCAAGCTGTTTACCGCTACAGAAAACAAAGATATTAAATTAAGACAGCTTCATAAAGAATGCCATACGCCGATTAACTACAAAAAGGTTTGTGCTAACTGCGGCGAGGAGGTAGCGCCAGAGCAAATTGTAAAAGCGTACGAGTATGCCAAAAATAAATTCATTGAATTGGATGAGGAAGAACTCGAAAGGCTGAGAAAAGAAAATGAAGAAAAAGCCGTCGAAATCATTGATTTTGTGAAGATAGAAGAAATCGACCCCATCTATTATGAAAGAAGTTATTTCCTATCTCCAGATACCGGCGGAGCAAAGGCTTATTCATTATTAAGAAAAGCGTTGCAAGAATCAGGGAAAATCGGTGTAGCCAAGATCATGATTCGCTCAAAGGAGCAATTAGCAATTGTTAGGTGCTACGAACATATTTTATTAATGGAAACCATTCATTTTCCTGACGAAATTAGGCAAGTATCAGACATCCCGAATATCCCGCAAGAGGAAAACATCGTGAAGAAAGAGTTAGACACAGCGCTCCTTTTAATTGAGCAGCTGACCACCACATTCGATCCAGCCGCATATCGGGATGAATACAGAGAGCAGCTGATGAATGTCATTGGAGACAAAATCTCTGGAGAACATACCGTTCAGCCAGAAACGACAGGTAAAAAAGAGGCTTCATCCAATGTCACCGATTTAATGGCCGCTTTGCAGGCTTCTATCGATCGATCAAAACCGGCAAAAACGAAAAAAGCAGCACCTAAGAAAAGAAAAGCACCCGCTAAAAAAGAAAAGAATGCATAAAGAAAAGACCGCTCGCCAAAGGGCGGTCTTATTTTGGCTTCACCACATCCTGAATCGTCCCGTCTGTTCTGTGGATGACAACTGCTGTTCCTTTTTTAGATGAAATCTCTTTCGCGCGGTCGATGGCTTCCTGTTTCGTTTCTTTTACCTCACTTGCACGCTTCGCTTTTTCAGTTTGAACCGCCCAGCCTTCATCATGTTTCACGACATGCTGCGCATGATCCATGAGCTCAGGTCGTGCAGAGCTGCTTTTCTTAGAAGGAGTCACAGAACCATGAGAGTGAAAGTCCTCCATTTCTTTTTCCGTCGCATTCTTTTTCCACTCTTTCGCTTGATTGATCGCAATTGGAATCGCTCTACCTTCTTCATAGCCTTCCTGCACCATTTTGTTGGCAATCTCAAGTGCTTTTTTTCGAATGACTTTGTCTAGTGATTGGAATGAAGCTGGATAATCTTCCATTGTCCAAGGCATATGGAACGCTCCTTTCTTTTATTTGAACACCTTCCCCCATATGCAATGGATCAAACATTTAACCATCTCAATCCAATGGCTTGGTTGAAATACATCGTTTTGCTGAGGAAGAATGTTTTCAATTCCTGCACAATAGAAGATAGTAAAGGAGTGATTGAAATGATGATGAAAGGCTTGTATGAAGCACATTTACCTGTGAGTGATTTGAAGGCATCCATTTCTTTTTATGAAAAATTGGAATTAACACTTGCTCATGAAAATGAACGAGTGGCCTTTTTATGGATTGAGAAAGGAAAGAGCTGGCTTGGCTTATGGAAGGCTGATATATCCACTATTCCATATCATCCAGCGACGCGACATGTCGCCTTCCAAATAGAAACATCCAGCATTGACCAGATCAAAGAATGGCTGATAGAAAAAGGGATCGGCATTCATCCGATGTTTGGTTTTTCGGAAGAGCAACAGCCTTTAGTACTTGATAATCCGCCACAATTTCATGCCGCGATTTACTTTCTTGACCCAGATGGCAATTTGCTTGAATGCATTGCACCGCTTGAAATCGATGCAGGAGAACATCATGAGATGATGACATTTGAAGATTGGGAAAGAAAGAAACATCCGTTTATTGATTGACAAAACCGCTTATTGTAACTATATTGATTACAACGGTGGTGAAGGAATGTGAAACAAATTAGCAGCAGATATACCATTGCTGTTCATATCTTGTCTTTTATTGCGGGTGTTTCAAAAGAGTGCACAGGGGATTTTATTGCAGAAAGTGTTAATTCAAATCCAGTCATTATCAGAAAAATGATGGCTATGCTCAAAAAGGCGGATCTCATTGAGATTCGCCGAGGAGTTGGCGGTGCTTCTTTAAAAAGGCCGGCAGAGGACATTACTCTACTAGATGTGTACCGGGCTGTGGATGTAAGCGAAGATGAAGAGTTATTTAACTTTCATCAACCAGTCATTGCATGTCCAATTGGTCAAGCCATGGATACGAGACTGCGGCAAGAACTTAAAGAAGCACAGTCCGCACTTGAGCATCACCTTAAACAAGTGACAATTAAGCAATTATTAATCGAGGCGGAGTAGAAAAAGCTCATACATAGAGCTTTTTTTACCCCTTCGTTGTAACCATTTCGATTATAACGAATGATCTGATGCAAGAAACCAGCTGCTTCATACATGAAACATCACCGTTGAACGAAAAATGAGGAGGTCAAATCAATGACATTATTAGTGACAGGTGCAACAGGACAACTTGGATCGCTCGTCGTCAAACATTTGCTCGCAAAAGTACCAGCTGAACAATTGGCGGTCAGTGTTCGAGATCCGCAAAAAGCAGTTCATCTAAAGGAAGCTGGGGTGGATGTGCGCAAGGGAGACTTCACACAGCCGGATACACTTCAATCAGCGTTTCAAGGGATTGATCGCCTTTTGATCATTTCGTCTGGGGATGGAGATCGCGTGAAGCAGCATATCAATGCCATCCAAGCAGCGAAAGCAGCGAATGTGTCATTTATTGCTTATACAAGTGTTGTCAATGCAAGAGAAAGTCAGCTTAACCTAGCACATGACCATGCAAAAACAGAAGAAGCAATTTTGGCCTCTGGCATACCTCATGTTTTTCTAAGAAACAATTGGTATGTGGAAAATGAAAAAGATACGATTCTGGCATCAGTGAACGGAGCGCCGTTTATCAGCCCAATTGGTGAAGGTAAAGTCGGCTGGGCAACAAGAAATGACTATGCAGAAGCAGCAGCAAATGCGTTAACACTGCCGGCACATGATCAGGAAATCTATGAATTGTCAGGACCGCTTCGCACACACACTGAACTTGCACAAATGGTCAGCAAAGTGAGCGGGAAAGAAATCAAAGTAGAGCACATGGATGTAGATACATTTGGAGAATTTTTAGCGTCAAATGGTGTACCGAAAGAAGCTGTTCCATTTGTCAAAGCGATGCAAAGCGGAATTCGCGATGGGGCATTAGCAGTCGAAAGCCATGATTTCGAAAAACTATTAGGCCGTTCTTTAACACCTATTGAAGATAGAATACGAGAAATGATGTCAAACTAAACAATTAAAAACGCCCTGTAAAAGGGCGTTTTTTCTATCCTTGTTGATCCGTTATTTTGAAAATATAGGTGTAATGTCCATTTTGTCGTACATATTCTTGTATGTAGATGTTAGAATTTTATGAGATGATTCCAACAAATGAATGACGCTTACTTTATTATGAAATACATTATTCAAGATATTCATTTTGTTTTAATCCTATTAAATAGCAGGATGTGATGACATGTTACGCAAAGCCTTTCTCTCTTATTTGACTGCCAGTATGATCACAATCATCGTCATTATGATTGAACTCGGTTTTCGTTCAGCCGTTGTTTCACCATTTGTTTTACTTGATTCGAACAAAGAAAGCAACCCAAAAGTATTCGTCGCTCATTCGCTATATCAGGGTGACGTTTTATTAACCTATCAAGACGGTTCTTTCAATGGCCCTTCAGAAGCATCCCTTCAATTAAGTGGAAAGAACATAAATCTCACACAGATCCCATCTGCGAATGGAATCAGTATGATTGAAACAGACAAAATAATGAATGATAAGGCATTGGTTTTTCTAAGAAAAGGTTTTGTACCTATCCATGATGATACGATCATGATGGAACAGGTAACGCAAAATCCCTTCTTTTCTACATACAATCTAACGAATCTAACAGAAACAACTAAGATCAACACAAACTTTAAGCATAGCATTACATTTGTTACATTCATGACTTTAATGGGAATTCTTTTGCCCGCTTTGTTATTTTTCCTTTTTAACCTTCACGAATCGATGAAAAACCTATTCACATTATTCATTCCCTTTGTTCTAGCCATTTTTCTTCCCTTGGGATTAAATTATTATTTCTTAATGGGATACGTGCTATCTGTTACAGGATCTTATGTGTTGAGTATGATTCTCTCTATACTTGTGCCTAGTTTCCTGTCAGTCTTATTGACAGCTTATTCATTTGAGTATGTGACAAAAGATTCTTCTGATGTAGTAGGAGAAAATGAAGACACTTTAGGGAATTCATTCTTCCTGAACGTTAGGGAGCAAGCCGTTTTATTTGGTGCTATCACATTATCCTTGATATATTTCGGCTCTTATTTAGTCATGCCTTTGGCGTTTCAAGCGAAGGTTATGGATCATCTTTTTCTATTTTGTGCTTGGTATTTCGCCCTAGTCATCTTATTTATTATGGGTTACTCATTCATTCAAAAAATGATAAATAAGTATGAAATCTTACGGACGGACGAATTCATAAATATTTGCAAAGATATTGAGCATAAAACGAACCAAAAGGTAAATATATGGGTGAAAAAAGACTCACAACATGATGTGAATGCCTGGATATATTCATTTCAACTTCCATTTAGAAGAAAAGTCAATCTATATGTGACGGAAGGGTTATTAGATAAGTTTGATAGAGAGGAAATTCGTGCGATCTTATTCCACGAAATGGGACATGTAAAATTAAAACATGCGCATTTCACCATTTACCTCACTGTGATTGTCACCTTACTTATGGGAATCAGTATGTACTATGCCAGACAGGTGATGCTTGCCAATGGTTGGTGGCAATATATTTTGTTGTTCCCAGCAGGGTTATTGATCATGATATTTATGACGGAGTGGTTGCCAAAGAAAATGAGTCGCTTATTTGAGATTCAGGCGGATCGCTTTGCTGTTCACCATCTTGAGAATCAAACTCTATATCTCAATACTTTGATAAAATTAAGTCATTTGATTGAAGAAGATGGAGATGACGGAAGAAAATCTGAATGGCGTGAAAGTCATCCTTCTTTTGAAAAACGAATTCATCACATAAAGAAAATCATGAAGTGAAGGCGGTTTGTGTGAAAGACGACACTTCCTTCGGTAGTATGAAGAAATAAAAACATGAATGTTCTCAAACGCCCTGTAAAAGGGCGTTTTTTTCATGTACCTTCACAAGCATGATGTCCAAATTTTAGACAAATCCGTTCGTTGAAATTTCAGAAATTTGGGATTAAAATGAAATGAAAGTCTATTATTTAGTCGTCAGATGACCAGATATAAATCAAGGTGCAGTAAAAGAAAGGAAGTTCGCCGATGAGAGTCAGTTTATTTGTCACCTGTATCATTGACACGATGCAGCCACATGTAGGAAAGGCGACTGTTGAGGTATTAGAGCGGCTTGGTGTTGAAGTGGAATTCCCTGAAGAACAAGTGTGCTGCGGGCAGCCCGCCTTTAACAGCGGCTATACAAAAGAAACAATCAAAGCGGCCAAAAATATGATGAAAGCCTTTGAATCAGCTGAATATGTCGTCACACCATCAGGTTCTTGTAAGGCCATGTTTTTAGAATATCCGCACCTTTTTAAAGAAGACCGAGCGTGGTTCGCCCGTGCTCAGGCACTTGCTGCGAAAACATATGAATTAACGGAATTTATTGTTGATATATTACATGTAACAGATGTAGGAGCGAGTTTGAAAGGAAAAGCCACCTATCATACCTCCTGCCATATGACGAGACTGCTTAGAATTAAGGAAGCGCCTTTCACACTGTTGTCAAATGTCAAAGATTTGGTGATGGAACCATTGCCTCGCGCTGAAAATTGCTGCGGATTTGGAGGAACTTTTTCAATCAAAATGACACCCATTTCTGAGCAGATGGTCGATGAAAAAGTACAAAGCATAGAGGAGACAGGCGCTGAATATATCATCGGTGCTGACTGTGGATGTCTGCTGAATATCGGGGGAAGGCTGAATCGTCTTCATAAGCCAGTTAAAGTGATGCATATCGCAGAAGTGTTGAATAGCCGCTGAAGCTAAGAGGGGGAACGGCACATGAGTATGAAAATTGGAGAGAAGGCTTTTAAAGAGCGGATCGGCGAAGGATTAGAAGACGCTGTGATGAGAGGAGCTGTTTCCTCTGCACAGGAGCGTCTGTATAAAAGACGGATGACTGCAAGTGAAGTGCTTGGAAACTGGGAAAAGTGGCGTGAACTTGGAGAGGACATCAGGCAGCATACACTTGCCCACCTTGATGACTACTTATATCAATTAAGTGAGAGCGTGAGTAGACGTGGAGGTCATGTGTTTTTTGCAAAAACAAAGGAAGAGGCATCGGCGTACATCCAAGATGTCGCACAAAAAAAAGCAGCAAAAAAAATCGTGAAATCAAAATCAATGGTCACAGAAGAAATTGAAATGAATCAAGCGCTAGAAGAGATTGGCTGCGAGGTAGTTGAAAGCGATCTTGGAGAATATATTCTTCAAGTTGATGACCATGAACCACCTTCACATATCGTGGCACCAGCCCTTCATATGACGAAAGAACAAATACGGGAAGTTTTTCACGAAAAGCTTGGATATGATATGTCAGAGACTCCTGAAGAAATGACCAAATTTGTAAGAGCTTTGTTACGAGAAAAATTTCTTGAAGCAGACATTGGTGTGACGGGCTGTAACTTTGCTGTGGCTGACACAGGATCGATTTGTCTTGTGACGAATGAAGGGAATGCGGATCTTGTCACGTCTATTCCAAAGACACATATCGCAGTCATGGGGATGGAGCGGCTTGTACCAACGATGGAGGAGCTCGATGTCCTTGTCGGTCTATTGTGCAGAAGCGCAGTAGGTCAAAAGTTAACAAGCTATATCTCTGTCGTGGGGCCAAAAGGAGAAGAAGAAGTTGATGGGCCAGAAGAGTTCCATTTGGTCATTGTGGATAACGGACGGTCAAACATATTAGGTACGGAATTTCAGCCAGTTTTGCAATGTATTCGGTGTGCAGCCTGTATCAATGTGTGCCCCGTTTATCGGCATGTTGGCGGTCATTCGTACGGATCAATTTACCCGGGTCCGATTGGTGCTGTTCTTTCGCCGCTACTTGGAGGATATGACGACTACCAAGAGCTTCCTTTCGCCTCAAGTTTGTGCGCAGCCTGTACAGATGCTTGTCCAGTGAAAATTCCACTTCACGAATTATTAATCAAACATCGACAAGTCATCGTTGAAAAAGAGGGGAGAGCGCCTAAAGCGGAAATGATGGCAATGAAAATGTTCGGAATGGGCGCATCCACTCCTAGAATGTATCGATTTGGAACAAAAGCAGCCCCTGTGCTCTTGAAACGTATGGCTTCAAACGGACAGATTTCAAAAGGTGCGGGTCCTTTAAAGAATTGGACAGAAATTCGTGACCTCCCAGCGCCAAGCAAAGAAAGGTTTCGGGATTGGTTTAAAAAGAAACAAAAGGAGGAGCGACAATGAAAGGAACCATTTCTCATCGGGATCCATTTTTAGCACATATCCAGCAACAATTAGGCAAAAGCTCCTCCAAGCCTGCATCTATTCGGCGTCCGGTTTGGAAGCATCGAGTCAATTGGGAAACAAATGAAGGTCTGTCGAAAGAAGAATTGGTAGAGCAATTGAAGGTGCAATGTCAGCAAATTCATACGAAAGTGGTAGAAACAACGCCAAAAGAAGCACCCTCAACGTTACGATTATTGATGAAAGAGTATGGAGAAGGTCCTGTGATGACTTCGAGCGATAGACGTTTTGCACAATATGAATGTCATCCTATGTTTCAAGCCTTGCGGAAAGAAGGAATCTCAGTCACTAGCTGGAATGCAGATACATCAAGAGAAGAAAATATAAGGCGGGCAGAACAAGCGAAATATGCAGTGGTATTCAGCGATTACACACTTGCAGAATCCGGAACCGTTGTTCTTTCCTCCCATCAAGGTCAAGGGAGAGCACTTCATTTTTTACCGATGATGTATATCGTATGTATTGAAAAAAGCACAATTGTCCCGCGGATGATTCATGCTGTTTCAGCTCTTCATCGCCTAGTAGAAGAAGGAGAGCAGACGAAAGGCGCCATTCATTTTATATCAGGTCCAAGTAATTCTGCCGATATTGAAATGAATTTAGTCGTTGGTGTTCATGGGCCGGTGCGGGCTGTGTATGTATTAATAGATGATGAATGAGGGCTTTCGTGAAGAAAGCTTCAGCGTGTAGGCAAACCCTCGCATTCGGTGTCAGTCCTGCGCTTCGGTGCTCACGAATGTTAAATTCGCTCCGCGCCGATGCTCATCCTTCCTAGGACTGCAAAGGTTTTCTATCACGCTGAAAAGAAGACAAAGGGCTAAAATCAAGTTCATTTTAGCCCTTTGTCAACAATCTGGGGCTTTCGTGAAGAAAGCTTTTTTTATGTAAACATTCTTAAAATTCATCTTGCCTCTAGGCGAATGGTCATAGTAAGATGACGTCATACAAGATGAGAAGCTCATCTACTGCTGATGTAAAGGAAGCTGCTAATGGAAATGAAGACAAATGCTCCAAAGAAGTCGATTGCGGTGCCGCTTGTGATCTCCATCATTGCGATTTCGTTTTCGGCCATTATTGTGAAGTGGTCAAGTGCGCCTGCTGCTATTTTAAGTATGTATCGAATGATATTTGCGGCGGTTTTGATGCTTCCGTTTATTCTGCCGCGTCAAAAAGAGTTTGTCTCGTTAAAGCGGAGAGACTGGTTTTTCTTATGTATGTCAGGTTTCTTTTTAGGGCTCCATTTTGTTTTGTGGTTCGGCTCATTGAAGCTCACCACAGTGGCGAGCTCTACAATCATCATTGCACTTCAGCCGATGGTGTCATTATTAGGCGGATTTCTCATTTTTCGTGAACAAACAACGAAGTCAGCCATTTTCACAATGTGTGCGGCGATTGTTGGTGCGCTCATGATCGGATGGGGGGATATCGGACATAGCCAAGACGCCATTATAGGAGACATTTTATCCTTTTTCAGTGTAATCGCTGTTGTTTGTTATTTATTAATCGGTCAACAAGCTGTGAGAAAGATATCTCATTGGATTTATAGTTTTTGTGTATTTGGTTTTGCCGGCCTTTTTTTAATTTTATTTAACCTTATACAGCAAACGCCTTTTGTAGGCTATTCGGGTAAAGAATGGGGGATTTTTTTACTGCTCGCCATTATCCCTACCATGTCCCATGTCATTAACAACTGGCTGTTAACCTATGTGAATGCGACAACTATTTCAATGAGTATTCTAGGAGAACCTGTTGGGGCAACGATACTCGCTGTTTTACTGCTTGGAGAGAAAGTCACGCTGCTGCAAATGTTCGGTGGTCTTCTTGTCCTTTTAGGTGTCTTTTTCTTTTTGATGCAGCAGCGACAAGGGATCGTGATGAAAACAAAAAAATCCGGTTAACTCCCGGATTTTTTTACTCTTTTAAATGATTTTTTTCAATTACTTTGTTTAATCTAGCCTCGACTTTCTTCAATTCCACTTGTTTTCTTCTTATCATTCGAATCGCGATGACAACGATGGTCACGATCAATGCAATGAATAGAAGAGAAAATACTTGAAATACGATATCCCCAATGTTGAATGCAGTATTCGCTTCATTAGGCATGTGTAACCCTCCTTATATCTATATATTACCATAATCAATAAAAGATTGAGATTTATCCATAATTTATCTATAATAGGTAAAATATCACTCATTAAAGGAGAACCATTATGAGAACTTTAGTCCTTTTACGAGGTCTCCCAGGTGCAGGTAAATCAACTTGGATCAAAGAACAAGGCTTAGAACCATATACATTATCAGCGGATCAGATCCGTCTGTTAACCCAGCCTCCGCAGTTATCAGTCAATGGGAAACCGGAAATTTCAAGCAAACATGATCATAAAGTCTGGTCTTTATTATTTGAACTCCTCACAGCCCGAATGGAACGAGGAGACTTTACTGTCATTGATGCAACACATGTCACAAGTAAGTCCATTTCGCAGTATAAATCATTAGCTACTTCATACCGCTATAGAGTGTATGTCGTCGATTTTACGCAAGTGCCTCTTGAAACAGCCCTGCTGCAAAATCGCGGTCGAGAGCCGCACAAAGTAGTGAAGGAATCTGTGTTATATCAAATGAATGAACGGTTAAAGACAGAGAAGGTGCCTTCATGGGTAACCGTTTTGACGCCTGAGGAATATCCAGTCATTATGACGTATCAGCCCAGGTCTTTTGATCAGTATGAAGCCATTCACGTCTTCGGTGATATTCACGGCTGTTACACAGCTCTAAATACTTATTTGCAAGGAGACTTGAAAGAAAACGAGCTTTATATCTTTGCAGGTGATTTGCTTGATAGAGGAATAGAAAACAAGGAAGTGTTAGAATGGATGCTGGCACATAGAGAATGCCGCAATGTGATCGTCATTGAAGGAAATCATGATCAGCATCTTTACAAATATGCACATGAAGAAAAAGTGAGAAGTAATATGTTTAACCGTCATACTGCGCCTGAAATTGCGGAAGCAGGTTTTGACCTAAAAGAATTAAGGAAGTTTGTCAGAACATTTCATCAGCTCACCTATTTTACGTATCATGGTCAGACATTTCTTGTCACCCATGGTGGGCTTGCCCATTTGCCAGAAGAGCTTCTGCATGTCTCAACGCAGCAGCTTATTCACGGAGTAGGTGAATATTCAGATGACATTGACCACTTATTTGTGCAAAATACTTCTGGATTAGATATCATTCAAATTCATGGTCATCGCAATTTATATAGACTGCCTATCCAAGCGGCGGATAGATCTTATAATCTCGAAGGTCAGGTTGAATTTGGTGGACAGCTGCGTGTGTTAAAAATTACAGCAGGCGGGATTGAGACACATGAAATTGACAATCCTGTCTACAGAGCTTCTGAAAACAAGCAACCGGTCTTTGTTCAGCCCAATGTGACGCTGGATGATTTTTTATCCCATTTAGATCAGCATGAATATGTACAAGAATTAAAGCTGCCACACGATATTTCATCTTTTAATTTCACCAAAAAAGCATTTAGTGAAAGACAATGGGATGAAATAAATGTCAAAGCAAGAGGGTTGTTTATCAATATGACTTCAAAGCAGATTGTGTCTAGAAGTTATAATAAGTTCTTTAATATTGATGAACGTCCTGAAACCAGAATGCAGCATTTAGTGAATCATCTTCAATTTCCTGTCACGGTCTATGATAAAGCAAATGGATACTTAGGCACGGTTGGGTTTAACGACATAAAAGATGAACTGGTGTTTACGTCCAAATCGTATACGTCACATGTGAAGCAAAATCAGCATGCTGCTTGGGTCGAAGAGCTATTTTATGCGACCTTTGACGATGTGCAGGTCGATTACATCAAATCATACGTACGCGACAACCATGTATCCCTTGTATTTGAAGTCATTTTGCCAGAGAAAGACCCGCATATTATCACATATGATCATGATCAACTCATTTTACTTGATATCGTGAAGCGTCAGCTGAGCTATGAAAAAGAACCATTTGCTGAAGTGAAAAGGCTCAGTGAACAGCTTGGCATGCGGTGCAAACAGCAAGTGGCAGTGTTTCATGATTGGACCTCTTTCTATAAATGGTATCAATCTGTATCACATGATGACACAATCAAAGAAGAAGGTTATGTCATTGAGGATAATAGTGGCTTTATGACCAAGTTAAAGCTTTCTTATTATCAATTTTGGAAGCAAATGCGATCCATTAAACAGCGTGTTGCAGATAAGCGCTCCACCCAAAAATATATGCAGGCTTTGCAAACAGCAGAGCAAGCAAGATTTTATACATGGCTACTCCAGCAAGATCCAGTAAACGTGAGAAACAGCTCAATCATTGAGCTGCGTTCACAATTTGAGCAAACAGAAGCGGCCCATTTGAATAATGACGGAATAAATGCATAGTCTAACAAAGAGTCTTTTCTAAAGAAAAGGCTTTTTTTCATGAAATCGAAAGGTGGAAGCTGAAATGCCAGATCATATTGAAGTCATTCTTCGAACCATATTCGCTTTTGCTATTTTATTCGGCGGTGCCCGTCTTCTTGGAAAGCAAACCATTGCACAAATGAATATTTTTGATTTCATTGCAGCGATCAGTCTAGGTTCAATTGCGGCGAACTTGGCGTTTAATACTACGCTTCCGCTTCATCACACAACCATTTCTTTTGTGACACTTGTGATCATTATTTATGTGATTTCTTTACTTGCTTTAAGAAGCCGGAAGGTGAGAGGTTTTATGGCCGGTAAACCAACGCTTGTGATTCAAAATGGCAAAATCCTTGAAGAGAATATGAAAGGAATGAGGTATACACTTGATTATTTAAATCAACAGCTCAGAGAAAAGAATGTGTTTGACATTAGTGAAGTTGAATTTGCAATGATTGAAACAGATGGGCATATGTCAGTGAAAAAATACCCTTCATTTGATTATGTCACGCGAAAAGACCTTAACCTGTGGATGCAGGCAGAGCGTTACATGCCCATTGAAGTCATTATGGACGGAAAGCTCATTTTGAAAAACCTTCATGAAAACCAATTAACGGAGCAGTGGATATATGAAGAAATTCAAAAAAGGCAGCTGTCTTTAAAAGACATTGTTTATGCGGTTCGTTCAAGTAATGGCAGTTTATACATTGATACATATGACGATCACATCCATTCTCCAATTGACCAAGAATGAACATATAGTTCAGACGACACCCGCGCGTCACAGAACTGCCAATATTTATAAGTCATTTGGATGTCATCTATCTAGGTATCATTTCTCAATTATTATTATTTTCTGAAAATGTAGTGACGGAGAAAAATAAGTATGTTTAAGTATAAATAGAAGAATTTAAAATATTAATATAATATACATCAAGCGGAATGAACATTCATTCCTGATAAAACGAAAGGAGAGGATGAAATGCCCGCAGCAACTACTGATAAACAGGAGCAGATTATGAAGGCTTCTCTGGACTTATTTATTGAACGGGGTTTTGACGGTACAACGATGCCGATGATTTCGAAAAGAGCCAATGTTGGAGCAGGAACTATTTATCGTTATTTTGATAGTAAAGAAGCTCTTGTGAACATTTTATACCAGCGAAGCCTGACTGCATTTATCGACAAGGTGAATACAAACAGTCCAGACCCTAAAGCAAGTATCAGGACTTATTTCAAACATGTCTTTTATTGCTTAGTGCTCTTTACAAAAGAGAATCCAAGTGGTCTGTACTTCTTAGAAATTGACAAACGCTCACACTATTTAGATGAGACAAGTAAAGAGAAGATGCAGCAGCTATTAAATGAGCTATTTCATATTTTTGAAGAAGGCAAAAAGGATGGAATTCATCCAAATCTTTCAGGGAGAACGATTTTATCCATTGTATTTGGAGCGTTCGTTCAGCTTCATAAACAGATTCTAGCAGAGGAAATTGAACCAACGATTGAATTTTTAGAAGATATTGAGCAATGCTTATGGCGTGCCATTAGCGTTGCATCATAAAGAAATAAAGGGAGTGGGCACATGCAACAAACATCAATCATTCCAAAACCAAAAACATACGGACCTTTAAAAAATATTCCTCATATCAAAAAAGGAGAGCTTTCTCAAAGCTTTTGGCGGCTGGCAGATGAATTGGGAGGGATTTATCAATTTGAATTTTCAGATATAACCGGTGTTTTTGTTTCCAGTCATGAGCTTGTCCAAGAAGTATGTGATGAGAGCCGATTCGATAAATTCATCGGGATTAGTCTTGATAAAGCAAGAGCATTTGCAGGAGATGGCCTATTTACAAGCTGGACAGAAGAACCAAACTGGAGAAAAGCTCATCAAATCTTGATGCCGGCGTTTAGTCAGCAGGCGATGAAGGGCTATCACGAGATGATGCTCGATATTGCAACGCAGCTTGTGCAAAAATGGCAAAGAACAGGCCGCGATGAAGAAATTGAAGTAGCAGAGGATATGACAAAACTCACTTTAGATACAATTGGTCTTTGCGGTTTTGATTTTCGGTTTAACAGCTTTTATAAAGAGAATCAGCATCCATTTATCGAAAGCATGCTGAAAGGCTTAAATGAAGCGATGGACCAATCGAAAAGATGGCCGATTACAGATAAACTCATGATCAAAAGAAGAAAAGAATTTGAGCAAAATGTCGATTTTATGAAGCGATTAGTAGATGATATTATTCAGGAACGGAAAAAACAAGATAAAATGGGCGATGATTTGCTGTCCCTTATGCTGCATGCGACGGACCCTGAAACAGGTGAGCGTCTGTCCGATGAAAATATCCGTTATCAGATCATTACCTTCTTAATTGCGGGGCATGAAACGACAAGTGGTCTGCTATCATTTGCGATTTATTTCTTATTAAAGAATCCAGAGAAACTAAAGAAAGCCGTCCATGAAGCAGATGAGGTGCTACAGGACGGTCTGCCGACATTTAAGCAGGTGCAACAGCTAAGCTACACCCGTATGGTGTTACATGAGGCACTTCGACTTTGGCCGACTGCGCCTTCTTTCTCAGTTTACGCTAAAGAGGACACAGTAATCGGAGGGGAATTTCCGATTGAGAAAAACCAAAGTGTGACTGTGCTGCTTCCTAAATTACACCGTGATCAAGCGGTTTGGGGAGAGGATGCGGAAGAATTTAAACCAGAGCGGTTTCTGCACCCTGAAAAAATCCCGCAACATGCCTACAAGCCTTTTGGAAATGGCCAGCGTGCATGTATTGGGATGCAATTTGCCCTTCATGAAGCCACGATGGTTCTGGCGATGGTTCTGCACAACCTTGAACTGATTGACCATACGTCGTATGAACTGGATTTAAAAGAATCTCTGACCATTAAGCCGAATGATTTTAAAATCAAAGTGCGGCCAAGAAAGCAGCAATTCTTTATGGCGCCTCCGAAAGAAGAACCAACAAAAAGCACGGCATCTGCTGAAGCAAAAATAGCGAGTCACGGAACACCGCTATTGGTCTTGTACGGATCAAATCTGGGCACAGCAAAGCAGATGGCAAACGAATTTGCTGAAGACGGGAAAGCAAAAGGGTTTGACGTGACAACGGCACCGCTTGATGATTATACTCGAAAGTTACCAGAGTCAGGCGCAGTTTTAATTGTAACGGCTTCATACAACGGTCATCCGCCTGACCATGCGAAACAGTTTGTGGATTGGGTGACGCAGGATGAGGAGCAGGATCTATCAAACGTGACATTTGCAGTCTTTGGGTGTGGGGATCGAAATTGGGCGAGCACGTATCAGCGTATTCCTCGTCTGATTGATGAAGCACTTGAAAGAAAAGGGGCGAAGCGTGTAACGGATATTGGTGAAGGCGATGCGGGCGGTGATATGGATGAAGATAAAGAAACATTCCAGAAGACAGTCTACGATGAGCTTGCAAAAGAATTCAATTTAACCTTGCAGGAGAAACGCCAAGAAAAGCCAAACCTATCCATTGCATATACGAATGAGCTAGTGGAACGTCCTGTAGCTAAAACATACGGTGCTTTTTCAGCTGTTGTATTGAAAAATCAAGAATTACAATCTGAAAAAAGTACCCGCCAAACAAGACATATCGAACTTCAATTACCTGAAGGCAAGCACTATAAAGAAGGAGATCATATCGGAATCGTGCCAAAAAATAGTGCAATACTCGTTCAGCGAGTGACCGATCGTTTTAAGCTGGATCCAGAGCAGCACATGATACTCTCTTCGGAAAAAGAAGCAAGTCATTTACCATTAAATCAGCCAATTCAAGTCGGAGAATTGCTGGCGTCACATGTAGAGCTGCAAGAGCCTGTGACACGTACTCAGCTAAGAGAACTTGCAAAATATACGGTGTGCCCACCTCATCGTATTGAACTTGAACAAATGGCGGGAGACATTTATCAAGAAGCTGTATTAAAGAAACGTGTGACCATGCTGGATTTACTAGAACAATACGAAGCATGTGAACTGCCATTTGATCATTTTTTAGCCCTTTTACCAGGATTGAAGCCTCGTTATTACTCGATCTCCAGTTCGCCAAAGGTGGATGAAAAGAGGCTTAGTATCACAGTAGCTGTTGTGAAAGGAAAATCATGGAGCGGACGCGGTGAATACGCAGGCGTCGCATCAAACTATTTATGCGGACTGCAAGAAGGAGATGAAGTGGCCTGCTTCCTTCATGAAGCTCAAGCAGGATTCGAATTGCCGCCTTCTCCTGAAATACCAATGATCATGATTGGACCAGGAACAGGTATCGCCCCGTTTAGAGGGTTCATTCAGGCAAGGGAAGCATGGCAAAATGAAGGGAAGTCGTTAGGTGAAGCCCATCTTTATTTTGGCTGCCGCCACCCGCATGAAGATGATCTGTATTATGACGAAATGCAGCTTGCAGAAGAAAAAGGAGTCGTCACCATCCACCGTGCTTACTCTCGCTACGAGGAGCAAAAAGTGTATGTCCAACACTTCATTAAAAATGATGGAGCCAAGCTCATTGAATTGCTCGACAAAGGCGCCTACCTGTATATTTGCGGGGATGGAAAGGTCATGGCACCAGATGTCGAGGCAACACTTATTGAACTGTATCAGACTGAGAAACAGTGTGCGAAAGAAACAGCTGAACAATGGCTGACATCTCTAGCCAATGACAACAGATATGTAAAAGATGTATGGAGCTGATCACGCTGAAAAGAAGACAAAGGGCTAAAATAAATCACATTTTAGCCCTTTGTCAACAATCTTAAAACCGCCACTTTGGCGGTTTTTCTTTTTTTATAGAGAGATCGCTAGAATAAATATTTGGAAGATACGAAACACCTAATTTACAAATGAAATATTTTGTAAAAAATAAGAATATTCTCTCATTTACTCCAATATGAAACAATCGTATCATTTTTGATATAGGACATAAAGGAGGAATATGATGAAAAAGGTGAAAAAATTAATCCCTTCTCTACTCGTTTTTGGTGCTTTAAGTGTGCCTAGTTTTGCCCATGCAGCATCTGATTCAGTACTTACGTCTGATTATGACATGGTGACTTCTGACGGAAAGGTGATTTCTTCAGCTGACTTCCACAACGATTTGAAAACCCCCTCATCCTTTGACAAAGTGGATGATATCTCTTCTACTATTGGCGAAAAAGTAAAACCACTCACAAAATATTTAAAAGACTTTCAAACAAAAGTAGTCATTGGAGACGATGGTAGAACAAAAGTGACGAATACAAGAGTAGCACCCTATAATTCTATTGCTTATATTACATTTGGTGGATCTAGCTGCACAGGAACACTCATTGCTCCAAACAAAATATTGACAAACGGACACTGCGTCTACAATACAGCCACAAGAAGCTATAGTGCAAAAGGGTCTGTCTACCCAGGCATGAATGACAGCACGGCCGTGAACGGCTCAGCAAACATGACCGAATTCTATGTACCAAGCGGATATATCAACACGGGGGCGAGTCAATATGATTTTGCCGTCATTAAAACAGATACGAACATTGGAAATACGGTCGGCTATCGCTCTATTCGTCAAGTGACAAATCTAACAGGTACAACGATTAAAATTTCTGGATATCCAGGTGATAAAATGAGATCGACTGGCAAAGTGTCACAATGGGAAATGTCAGGTCCAGTCACGAGAGAAGATACGAATCTCGCATACTATACGATCGATACATTTAGCGGAAACTCTGGCTCTGCGATGCTAGATCAGAACCAACAAATCGTCGGGGTCCATAATGCAGGTTATTCAAACGGAACGATCAACGGCGGACCAAAAGCGACTGCTGCCTTTGTTGAATTTATCAACTATGCGAAGGCGCAATAAAAATAGAACAATCAGCTTGTTTCCTTTACAGGGGACAGGCTTTTTTTATCGTCAAATGCAGAAAAGTTTCTTTTTTTGTTCATCACTATTTCATATTTACAAGCTATGCTGAATGAAATAAATGAAAAAGAAAGAAGAGATATGAGTGAAAAATAAAAAAATAGATATGATATTGTTGTTGATTTTATTGATTGCAGCTTTTCTCTACACTTATCAAATTTGGCAGAATGACAGTGCCAATCAATATTATTTAGCTGCAGTCAAAAGTATGTCCAAAAGCTTCCATCACTTTTTTTATGCCTCATTTGATGCAGCTGGATTCGTATCAATTGATAAACCACCCGTCGTTTTATGGATTCAAACCATCAGTGCACTTATTTTTGGTTTTCATACATGGAGTGTGATATTGCCGCAGGCACTTGCTGGAGTGGGATCTGTTCTTCTTCTTTATCTCATGATAAAACCGGCTTTCGGTCAAGGTGCTGCAAGGGTGTCAGCGGCCGTTATGGCTCTCACGCCAATTGCCGCAGCTGTGAGCAGAACAAACAATATAGACAGTATGCTCGTCTTCACATTACTTGCGGGTACGTATTTCTTAATGCGTGCTGTAAAAAGCGGAAAGATGCGCTGGCTTCTTATGGCCTTCGCTTTGGTAGCGGTAGGATTTAATATGAAGATGCTGCAAGCGTTTATGGTCGTTCCAGCATTTATTTTCTACTATTTTATTGCTGCTCGCGTACCGTTAAAAAAGAAAATTTTCTCGCTCTTATGCTCTATGGTCGTATTAGCCTGCTTATCTCTATCGTGGGCAGTTACTGTAGATATGACAGCTGAAAGTGAGCGCCCTTATGTGGGAAGCAGTCAAACAAATTCAGTGTTAGAACTTGCCTTTGGGTATAACGGCACGGAACGGCTGCTTGGTCAGACGACAGGGAAATCCTTTGGTGACATGAACCAGCAAGCAGGTATGGTGATGCCAGACAATTCTGGATTAGGCGATTCGTCAGAGGATCAGTCAAACAGAAATCAGCCGCCGCCACCCCAAAATCAAATGACGCCACCTCAACATGGTCCAGATGGTGGTTCTCCGTCTGGAAGTGCTGTAGGTCAACAAAGTATGAATATGTATGGCACGGGGAATCCCGGTATATTTCGTTTATTTCAATCTGCATTGTCAGGTCAAATCAGCTGGATGCTGCCGTTTGCTTTGTTTGGGCTTTTAGGGAGGATCATCAGTTGGTGGAAGGAGAGAAAAGCTCAATTAAATGAATGGAAACAAACGATGTTTTGGACAGCATGGCTGATTCCTGCTGCCGGATTCTTTAGTATTGCGAGTTTCTTTCACCATTACTATCTCATTATGCTTGCCCCGCCTATTGCAGCACTATGCGGCATAGGAGCTAAGAAGCTGGGAGAGTTATTTAAGGCTAACAAAGGAGTATCTGCGTATTTGCTTCCAGCAGCAATCGCTGTTACAGCCATCTTCCAAGGGTATATTTTGAGTAACTATACGACTCAAATCAGTAGTATTTGGATGTATGCCATTGCGATTGCGGGAACAAGTATTGCTATCCTATTGCTGATGTATAGAGAAAAACAATTGATCATGAAACGACTGCTCATCACTGCTTTGACAACGCTGTTACTGTTTCCAGGTTTTTGGTCCGCCACCCCAATCATATATGGTGGAAATGCTGTTCTTCCAGAGGCAGGTGTACAGCTGGCTAGTTCACGAGGAGGGAACATGTTTACATCTAGTGTCGATCAAGGCTTACTCACTTATTTAAAGGCGCATCAAACAGGAGAAACGTATTTATTTGCAACGCTTACGACTGTTACCGCAGCGCCATATATCATTGATGAAGATGAGAATGTCATGGCCTTAGGCGGTTTTAATGGGACAGATCCTATTTTGACTGTCAACAAATTAAAAGCACTTATTCAACAAGGAAAGGTGAAATACTTTTTATTACCAGACAATCAGTCATCAGCTAACAGCAAATTGGTGAGCTGGATTAAATCACATGGTACAGTCATCTCATCTGAAGAATATAAACGATCCTCATCAGCTGAAGAGGGGATGCCGTCCAAGATGTCTTCACAAAACGAAACATTATATAGAGTAGATGAAATATCTTAAGTAGAACAAGGCGAATGATGAAGAAATCATTCGCTTTTTCTTATGAATCTTTTGCTAGGCAGATTCAGCTCATGTTTTTCACATGTCATCACGCAGCCACTCATACATTAAAAATGACTCATTTCCTTCAAGTCAACATCATTTCATCAAAAGTATGAGGAGGTCACGAGCTTTTGAAGATGAGAAAAGGCTGGATCGCTGCTGTCGTTCTTTGTTTTGTCATTTGGATGGGTGCGTTATTAGGTGGTTTTGGAGAGGATCGTTCCGCAAAAGGGGCAGATCGTTATGATCATGTGATTCAATTTCCTAAGGAACGGTATCCTGAAACAGGCAGTCATATTCAAGAAGCTATTCGAAAAGGACACTCAGACGTGTGTACCATTGACCGAAATGGGGCAGATGCCCGCAGGCAAGAATCATTAAAAGGAATTCCCACAAAACCTGGTTTTGACCGGGATGAATGGCCGATGGCGGTGTGTCTTGAAGGAGGAAAGGGGGCGAGCGTTCAATATGTCAGTCCATCAGATAATAGAGGCGCTGGTTCATGGGTCGGGCATCAAATCAGTGGGTATCCTGACGGGAAACGAATTTTATTTATTGTCAAATAAACATAGACAAGAGGCTCCTTGAGAGGGGCTCTTTTTGTTCAACAGGAGCGTATTCGAGCTAGCAGGTACAAAAGATTCAGTGGTACAATCAATCCATCAGGTACAAAGACTGACAAGTAGAAAATGTGAAGGGACATATGCTTATGGAAAAGAACCGTGCATTATACGATTTTTTCATGCAACATGCAGAGAAACTGACTGAAACATGGTATGAATCAATTGAGGATGATGATCCAGAATCCATTTATCGTTCAACAGATTCCAGCATCATAGCAGAGCTAAAACGGCAAAATCAAGATTATTATCAGCATTTTATACGCGCACTTATTGAAGACAAGACGTATTTACATACGAAATTTAAAAAATGGTCTGAAGACTTAGCAAGTGATCCGAAGCACTTGAACACGCCATTAGATTACGTCGTGAGAGAGTATATGTCCAATCAAAGAGTGGTTCTTCATTACTTAAAAGAGTTTATAAAACAGCATCAAGGTGATATTGACATTGACCGAATATTTTATTGGTATGATTTGATATCTGAGGCATTTAACATTTCAATTCATGTCTTTATTCAGCAATATGTGAAAAATACCACCAATAAACTCGTTGCACAAAGAGACATGATTTATGAGCTGAGTTCCCCAGTCATTGTGTTAAAAAGTCATGTTGCCTTATTGCCTTTAGTTGGAGATATTGACACTGCGCGAGCAAAGATTATCTTAGAAAATACATTAAAACAGTGTTCGCAAAAAGGTGTTCAACATTTATGTATTGATTTATCAGGTGTCGTCATCATTGATACGATGGTAGCACATCAAATCTTTGATCTTGTCACGTCACTTCGGTTAATTGGGGTTGATACGACCATTTCAGGCATTAGACCAGAAATTGCTCAAACGGCTGTACAGCTTGGACTGCCTTTTAATGAATTTCAAACGGCTTCATCACTTGCTCACGCTTTAGATCGTATGACTGAATTTTCATCCATATAAAAACCAGGCCTAGTAAACGGCCTGGTTTTTATTTAGATCACAGCGTCAATTTTTGTTACTTTCCAATCCTTTTGTACTTTCTCGAAAGTGACAGTACGTTTTACTTTGCGTCCATCAAGTGTTGGGACTGTGAATTCGTATGTGCGGATTGTACTTTTCTTAGAGACGAGTTTAGGTGTTGCCTTATCCCAATTAAGCATATTGTCTCCGTCACCAACTGGCACAGCCATTTTACCTTTATGAACGATGAACTGATAGTCTTTTAAACCGTGAGTAATGGCATCTTTTGTGAACACTTGAGATAGATAGCTGTTTAGTTTTTTCTTTGTATCAAATGTTTTAGACAGGTAGTTGTAAGTCATATCTTTATAAGTAAATGATTTTAATTTGTAATCTGAATGCTCTTTAATGTTGTAGCCTGACATCGCACTCCAAAAGTGTTCTCTTGCATCAAGGGCAATATGTAACGCTTCTTTATTTGTCAAAGCGGCTGATTTTTTGGAAGCGGCCAGTGTTGTTGTTTGTAATGAGATCATAAGCATAATAGCGGTTAATAAAACAAATAATTTTTTCAAGGCGATTGCCTCCTTTTCTCAATGAAAACTTCTTATGTTACAAATGTTACAATAGTTACAGAGATATTACAAGTATTAAATCTAAATGTTTTTTATTTCTTTTCTTTCTACATATATAACGTTTGAGGGAGACAAAAAGTTTTCATTTTTTTATTTTTTTCTTCCTCATTAATATTTAACCGTTCTAAAGAAGAATAAAACGTCTTTTGGAAAGATTTCTATTTGTCTCTTCAACACTCTTTTTTTATGTATGACATATACTGTCGTGATGAATGTCTAAGAAAGTGGTGTTTAATATGTATAATCCATATGAAGGTACGTGGAATGGGTACTTGTACGATCGGCAGGTACAAAGCATGCCGGCGTTTCCTATTTCTCAAGTTGGAGGATTTCCCGGCTTGCCATTCGGAGGGACTGGGCAAGGGCAAGGAGCAGGAGGACAATCGGTCCCGCCAGCCCCGCCGCAGCATATCATCTCGCAATATCAACAAGCAGTTTCTCAGCCTCAAAGTATGCAGCCGCTCATTGCAGGGCAGAGTGTAGGCGGAAGCCAGCAAACGGTTCAATTTGCAGCTGGATGTAATAGAAGGTGGACCATTGTGTTCCTTAGAAACGGTCAAGTATTTCTCATGTATGTTCTTTCCTCGCAGCCTTTTGGCCGTACAACGGGTTTCATATGGCCGAACTTTACATTTGGCTCGTTCCCAAGCTCTAGTATTCTTGCATATTCTTGTTCATAAAAGAAAAAGCCGGCTCTCATCAAACGTTGATGAAATACCGGCTTTTTTTAATGAATATTTCTAAATACGCCAATCACTTTACCTAGTATACTCACATTCTGTAAAATAATCGGTTCCATTGATGGATTCTCGGGCTGTAATCTAAAGTGTGTATCTTCCTTATAAAAACGTTTCACTGTTGCTTCATCTTCTTCTGTCATAGCCACCACAATATCTCCATTGTTGGCAGTGCTTTGCTGACGCACAATGACGTAGTCTTTGTCCAAAATACCTGCATCGATCATACTTTCTCCCATAATTTCAAGCATAAATACTTGTTCATCTGGCGCTGCAAAAGTTTCTGGAAGTGGGAAATATTCTTCTACATTCTCAACAGCCGTGATAGGCAAGCCTGCTGTGACTTTTCCGATGACTGGAACATTCATTACAGCGCTCTTTGGAATATTCATTTCCTCTTCATCTAGTACTTCGATCGCTCTAGGTTTCGTTGGGTCTCTTCTAATTAAACCTTTCGTTTCTAGTCTAGCTAAATGTCCATGGACAGTTGAACTTGATGCTAGACCGACAGCTTCGCCAATTTCACGAACGGATGGGGGATAACCCTTGCTTTTTACTTCTTCTTTTATGAATTTCAGGATATCGAGTTGTCTTTTTGATAGCTTCGTCATCTTTTGCACCTCAAAACGTCAATTTTAAAGAAATTATAGCATGTTTTTCCTAACAGTACAAACATAGGTTCGAAAAAAACGTTTGACAGAAACGTTTGTTCGTATTTATAATGAGTGTCAGAAAGAACGAACACACATTCTATTAGGAGAGATGACATTATGAGGTTAAAGGAATCTATTATTTTTATTGGGCTATTCTCATTCATCGTTGGCATATTTCTCTCACTTATTGCAGTCACTAGCCATAATGATCCAAATCAATATGTTAAAATAGAGGTTCAATCAGGTGATACTCTTTGGGGATTAGCTGATCAAGTAAACGACAGTAAATCGATCGATAAAAATGCTTTTATTGACTGGGTAACTGAACACAATGATCTCGCTTCAACTGACATCCAGCCTGGAGACATCCTTGTCATTCCAGTTAAAAAAGAGCATCCAGTCGTATATCAACTTGCAACAGTACAGTAGAAAGGTCGATTGAAGACATGAATGCAATCATTTATGCGAGAGTAAGTACTGCCAAAGAAGAGCAAGAAACCTCGCTTAAAAGACAAGAAGAAGAACTGCTTGCTTTAGCTGCAGCGCACAAGATGAATGTAGTCAAAGTGATTAAAGAAAAAGCGAGTGGATACGATCTTGATCGTGACGGTGTTTTTGACATGCTGGCTACGCTGAAAGAGGAAGAAATCGATGCTGTTCTCATTCAAGATGAGACACGCCTTGGAAGAGGGCAGGCGAAAATCGCTCTTCTTCATTGTCTGTTTAAAGAGAAAGTCAAGGTGTACAGCGTATTTCATAGAGGAGAGCTTGAGCTTTCAGAAGCAGACGAAATGGTCATTGAAATTGTAGGCGTTGTAGAAGAGTATCAGCGGAAAATTCATAATTTGAAAATTAAGCGTGGGATGAAAAAAGCTGTTGAGCGAGGGTATCAACCCGAACTGAATTTAAAACACCAAGAACAGGCGCCTGGCCGCGAACGTATTGAAGTACCGATTTCTGAAATTGTTCGATTAAGAAAAAATAACATGACATTCGCTGAAATTGCAGTGACATTGCAGGCACTTGGTTTTGACATTTCAAAAGCAACCGTCCATAGAAGGTACCAAGAATATGAAAAAGGGCTTGCGACTTAAAGCGTGATTTGTTGTAAAAATGACTGATATTTAGTAGTATGTAGAGAAAATGTTTTAAAGGAGTTTGTCATGATTTCTAAAGAACAGCTTGCAAGAATCAATGAGCTTTCAAAAAAGTCGAAAGAGGCCGGTTTGTCGGACGCTGAGAAAACAGAACAAAAGCAATTAAGAGAGGAATATTTAAAGGCTTTTCGTTCTTCTATGAAAAATACACTTAAAACCGTGAAAATCGTCGATCCAGAAGGAAACGATGTCACACCAGAAAAATTAAAAAGAGAAAGAGACCAGAATCTTCATTAAAGGTCATCATTTCTTGATTTTTGAAAAGATGGGAGGAATATTCTCATCTTTTTTCATATTTGTATAAGTTTTTAGGTGATCGATAAACTAAATGTGACAAAATCCTTCTTTTTCGGCGTGAAATAGTTGTGAAAAAAGGACAGTAGATTTATGATAATGGTGTACACAAGATACGGAAGGGGATTTATATGGAAACGATTGAATTGAAATCTATTGCAACAATACGTACTCTCTCCATAGACGCAATTGAAAAAGCGAATTCCGGTCACCCTGGAATGCCGATGGGCGCTGCACCAATGGCGTACGCTTTATGGACGAATCACTTAAACGTAAGTCCGCAAAATCCAAATTGGTTTAACAGAGACCGTTTTGTGTTATCTGCGGGACATGGCTCTATGCTTTTATATAGCATGCTTCATTTAAGCGGATACAATCTGAGCATCGAAGATTTAAAACAATTCCGCCAATGGGGAAGCAAAACACCTGGACATCCTGAGTTTGGACATACTGAGGGCGTAGATGCGACAACAGGTCCTTTAGGACAAGGGATTGCGATGGCTGTAGGAATGGCACTTGCAGAAAGACATCTTGCAGAAACGTATAACAAAGACAACTTTAATGTTGTGGATCACTATACATACAGCATTTGCGGAGATGGAGACTTAATGGAGGGCATTTCCTCTGAAGCTGCTTCACTTGCTGGTCATTTAGGCTTAGGCCGTTTAATTGTTCTTTATGATTCAAACGACATTTCTTTAGATGGCGACCTCGATCGTTCTTTCTCTGAAAATGTGAAGAATCGTTTTGAAGCGATGAATTGGGAAGTTCTTTATGTAAAAGACGGCAATAACATTGACGAAGTGACGGCTGCCATTGAAAAAGCCAAACAAAGTACAGACAAACCTACACTTATTGAAGTGAAGACGACAATCGGTTTCGGATCTCCAAACCGTGCGGGAACGTCTGGGGTGCACGGTGCACCGCTTGGCAGTGAGGAAGCGAAGCTAACGAAGGAAGCTTATTCTTGGACGTTTGAAGAAGATTTCCATGTACCTTCTGAAGTGTACGATCATTTCAAAACAGCTGTTAAAGACGCTGGACAGAAAAAAGAAGCAGCGTGGAATGAACTGTTTGAGCAATATGAAAAAGAATATCCAGAACTAGCAGCTCAGCTGAAGCTTGCGATTGAAGGGAAACTTCCTGAGAATTGGGATCAAGAGGTTCCTGTTTATGAAGCAGGTTCAAGCCTTGCCTCTCGTGCTTCTTCTGGAGAAGTATTAAATGGCATTGCAAAACAAGTACCATTCTTTATTGGCGGGTCTGCTGACCTTGCTGGATCAAATAAAACAACCATTAAAGATACAACTGACTTTGGCAGAGAGAATTACGCTGGCAGAAACATTTGGTTTGGTGTGAGAGAATTCGCAATGGGTGCAGCATTAAACGGTATGGCACTTCACGGCGGACTTCGTGTATTCGGCGGAACATTCTTTGTTTTCTCAGACTACTTAAGACCTGCCATTCGTCTTGCTGCATTAATGGGACTTCCTGTCACTTATGTATTTACGCATGACAGTATTGCGGTTGGGGAAGATGGACCAACGCATGAGCCAGTTGAACAGCTCGCTTCATTACGTGCGATGCCTAACCTTTCTGTTATTCGTCCAGCTGATGGAAACGAAACAGCTGCAGCATGGAAAATTGCTGTATCTTCAACGAATAAACCGACAGCGCTTGTTCTTACTCGTCAAAACCTTCCAACGATTGATCAATCACCAGAGAAGGCGTATGAAGGCGTAGAAAAAGGTGGATATGTCGTCGTTGAAGCAGCTGATGCACAGCCAGAAGCTCTTCTACTTGCTTCAGGATCTGAAGTAGGTTTAGCCATTGAAGCGCAAAAAGCACTTGAAAAAGAAGGCATTCGCGTTTCTGTCGTGAGCTTACCTGCATGGGATCGCTTTGATGAGCAGTCAGACGAATACAAAGAGTCCGTTCTTCCTAAAGCAGTGAGAGCACGTGTTGCAATCGAAATGGGTGCTTCACTTGGCTGGGAACGTTACACTGGCCTTGATGGCGATGTGATTGCGATTGATAAATTTGGCGCTTCTGCACCAGGCGAAACCATTATTGAAAAATACGGTTTCACTGTCAGCAACGTGGTGAGCCGCGTAAAAGCAAAGCTGAATAAATAATCAGTCTCCAAGCATCATGCTTTTTTGCAGTCGGTTTGCAGAGCTTTTCACTATGCTCTGCAAACTTTTTTCTTTTTTCTTGTTTTTTTGACAAAACTAGTTTCTTCTTGCTTCATATATAGACAATTCTTTCTTTCACATTTTTGTATAATACAAGCAATAAGCGAGATTGACGAAATGTGAAAGGAAGGGATAGACATGGAACGCCATTATTATATTTATTGGATTGAGGATGAGTTTGCTCATCATTATTTTGGTAGAGAATCTATTTTGTTTCATTTGTTTGAATCGTTACACTGGACGAACCGCAGTGATGACGAATTAGTCATGCTTGTTAAGCAAGTGGATTATGTAACGAAACGAATCCCTGCTTTTCATATGCACCAGCGTTTAATGAACAATTTAACCAACATTCACTATACACAAATAGGCTCAATATACAGTGCATCGCTACCAGATGGAAAAGGCACAGCCGCATTCATTATAAAAGACCGTTACATTCAAATGTCTGCCACAGGCAGTTATGAGGCAGAAGCGGTGTTTTTTGAAGTACTCAGAAAAATTAGTCCTTGTTTCCTGGCTATGGACTTTGGATCAAAGAAGCATGGGTGGCTCAATCCGGTAAAAGTGAGGAATTTTGTTTAAAAAAATAAAATTGAACGTGAAATGTTGTATAATAGCCTTTTGTTTAGTACACTTTATACGAGACAACATGAAGGAGGAAGAATTATGGATTTATGGGTTGTCATCCTTGTAGGCGTTGTTGCACTGCTTGCAGGAGTTGCACTCGGATTCTTTATTGCTCGTAAGTATATGATGAGCTACTTGAAAAAGAATCCACCAATTAATGAACAAATGCTTCGAATGATGATGATGCAAATGGGCATGAAACCGTCCCAAAAGAAAATCAATCAAATGATGAAAGCCATGAACAACCAAGCGAAATAATACGTACGTTATTATGATCATAGATGGAACATGGTCCCTAAAGATTGGACAAGCGATGCCCTTTCTTTATTGAAGTCACCTTCATCAGACGCATAAAACCACTGTACTTGCATGAATAAAGCAGGGAAAGTGGTTTTTATTTTGCCGTGAACCGTCCGTTAAAGACAAAACAAAAAACCCCTGTGAGCAGAGGTTTTCGTTTCTTTTATTGTCACACATATCAACTTTTCTAAAATCGTGCGGCATTTGTTTCTATCTTGAGATATCATTAGTTGGCTGAGTTTGAGTGTAAGTGTCGTTGATATTGTAAGAGGAGATGATCTAGCTGCTGGCTATGTTCGATGGTCACTGTTGATGTCATCCCATTATGCAAGACAACTTTCATCAGCTCTTCTCTTTTTTCTTCAATTTGGGTTAATAATGATGTTTTTACCAAAGTCATGTTCCTTTCATGCAAATCTTGATAAAAAGAATCGATTCTATTATATCCATTTTAAGGTTTATTTTCAAATTTAAAGGGTTTGGTATCTTGATGTCAAATTAAATTATATAAGGTTTTAAGAGATTAGACCATCTTTATTGAGATGATGTAAAAAAAATGAAATGAATTTGTCATCTCATATTGTATATTGTAAGAAGGGGGTGTTCTTTTGTCAGATTTGAATTACTTTTTAGCGTTTGGAGCAGGGTTTCTATCTTTTATCTCACCGTGCTGTCTGCCACTTTATCCAGCCTTTTTATCCTATATTACGGGCGTTAGTATAGATGAAGTGAAATCTGAGAAGGTGATGCTGAGAAGAAGAAGTCTGCTTCATACATTATTCTTTTTAATTGGGTTCTCTCTCATTTTTATTGCCATTGGATTTGGGACATCGTTTGTTGGGAAGTTTTTCATTGAATATCAAGATGCGATTCGTCAAATTGGTGCCATTCTTATTATTCTCTTTGGCTTTATGATTCTTGGTGTATTTCAGCCTTCTTTTTTAATGGGAGAAAAGAGGTTGCAGTTTAAAAATCGTCCAGCCGGTTTTTTTGGATCGATTCTCATCGGAATGGGTTTTGCTGCTGGTTGGACACCATGTACCGGCCCGATTTTATCAGCTGTCATCACACTTGCCAGCAACAAGCCAGAGTCCGCTGTGACCTATATGATTGCGTATGTATTAGGTTTTGCTATCCCATTTTTTGTTCTTTCCTTTTTCATCACAAAAATGGCTTGGATCAGAAAGCGTCAGCAGCTCATCATGAAAACTGGCGGGATTATTATGATCGTAGTAGGGATCTTGCTGTTCTTTGATCTTCTGACATGGATCATTATTATGTTCTCATCATTATTTGGAGGATTTACGGGTTTTTGAAATCGTTTTCTACAGTCGCGGCGAATGGTTTTTTTTCGTCAATTGGAGTATATTATACATAGGCTGACCTTAAAGAATAAAGGAATGATTTGATATGATGATCATAATTTCTTCTATAGTGGCGGTATGTATGGCGGTAGCCGTCATGTTTATTCGCATTAAATCATCTGCAAAACCTGCAACCGCGAAAAAAATTATATTACCTCCTATCTTTATGAGCACTGGTGCACTGATGTTTTTTGTGCCAATGTTTCAAGTAACTGGAGCTGAATTTTTAGAGGCGATTACTGTAGGGATGTTTTTCTCTATCTTTTTAATTAAAACATCGAAATTTGAAATTAGAGGTAATGAAATCTATTTGAAGCGTTCAAAAGCATTTGTGTTTATTCTCATTGGGCTTCTTGTCCTTCGTATCGGAATGAAGACGATTTTAAGCTCTTCCATTGATTATGGTGCGCTTAGCGGGATGTTTTGGATTCTAGCCTTTGGCATGATTGTTCCTTGGCGGGTTGCGATGTATTTGTCGTTTAGAAAGATGTCTAAACAATTAGATCTGCAGCAGGCCCAAATAAATTAAACCTCCTTTTTTAAAAAGGAGGTTATTTTAATAAAGATTCATATGGCGAATGGTCGATCTTTTTTTCTTGAAGGCGCTTTAGTAGAAATTTATGATCCCGCTTCGGTGTAGCGATAATATAGCCGCGAATGATTAAGTCTAAATTAATGCTGGCCGCTTGTTCTTTAAGTGCCAGTTCGCCAATTTTACCGGCGATTTTTTCTTTGGCGACGTCTCTAAACAGCTCTGGAACCGGTAATACTAGCTCATTTAATAGCTGTTTGTCTTCATCGCGCCATAGGTGCAGGCTCTTTTGAATATATTCATCCTGCCAATCAAGCTCTGATTTCCCGTCTTCTTTCGGCAATCGTTTTAAAAACTTGCGAAACATAAAAAAGCCACCGATTGCTAGTAATCCAATCATCACTGTACCCCAAAATAAAATGAACCACAAAAACCAGCCGCTTAACATGTTCTCACTCCCTATATCCCTTCTCTCTACTCTATTTTACATGAAGGGAAGGTAGAAGAAAATAACAAAAATGTATGTGTTTTTTCTCTATATACGCCTTTTTTGATAAAGAGGCGCCCATTTACTAGAATGACCCAAACCATTTAGTAGAAAAGGAATACATTATTGTATAGCGACTCTACTATTTGGCCATGGTGGTTCGCACAAGGTATTGACTTGAAACGAACGGAAGAGAGCCCGCCTGTATACAGGCGGGCTCTTAATGTTTGAAGTGCGGCATTTGAAAGGAAAATGCTCCGTCTTGACGATGGGCATCCTTTTTGATTTTGATTGATATGATTCTGTTTTCGTAATCTGTATCAATGTCTTTGTCGTTCAAATAAAAAGGGAGCATTACACTTTTTTCAATCGGCTGTTCTCTTTCATCAATCAAATAAGCGAGGATGAGCTCACATCCGGAAAAGGTCAGTTTTAAATCAGTGATCGATAGGGTGGAGAGGTCGATCTCAATAATATAATCACGGCTCGTTTCATAAAGATCGATTGGGAGCTGTTCGTCATACCATGCAAAAGGATCGTCCATTAATACATTCAGCCAATCATCTATTTCAAGAAAATCAGAGGAATTCACTTGCTTTTCATTCTCCATAAACACTCCTCCATCACATCTCATAATAAATCTTATGATGAAAGCTGAAATGTGTGAAGGACCTAAAACATCCCGTTTGGTCACGGGCTTTAGAGAAAATGTTTACATATCATGATGTGAATTGTGCTTTTGTCTTGTATGGTTGCGATTTTTCACTTTTTTACTGCCTGATAGTGGCTCAGGCTGCCCGCCTTGATGCTCTTTAGGAGAGTTTTGACGTATGTCTTTCCCTGTGTTTTTGTTCGTCATCATTTCTCACTCCTTTCTTATTGGTTTTTTTTACGCTTTTTATTGTTTTGCTTTTGTTCTTCTGTTAAAACGAGCTGATCATTTTCTATATAACCTGCACCATTTCCTTGGCTTTTGGCTGCGTTCATGCCGTCAATGACATGATTTGCTTTTCTTTTTGTCATGTTCTATCACCTCAGCATTAGTATGAACCCGTGCTGCTCAGTTTATGAAGAGTAATCATTTCCTTGTGATAAGCTAAACTTATTGAATTTAATAAAAGCATTGTTATTTACTTATGTATGAATTTGTTTTAAGATGAAATTGTGAGAAAATTGTGGTGAAATACGACGATTTTTCTGAGAATTGAAATTGATCTTGATCATCAAAAGGGGGATTTTGGACATGTCGAAACAGCAGCAAGTCGCTAAACAAGACGCTTTTCAATCTAGAAAAACGTTTTCGACAAATGGGAAAACGTATCACTATTATTCGCTAGAAGCACTAGAGAAACAAGGAATCGGAAATGTTTCTAAGCTGCCTTATTCCATTAAGGTACTTTTAGAATCAGTGCTTCGCCAAGTAGACGGTAGAGTGATCAAAAAGGAACACGTTGAAAACTTGGCAAAATGGGGAACTGCCGAGGTAAAAGAAATTGATGTTCCATTTAAACCTTCTCGTGTTATTTTACAAGACTTCACGGGTGTGCCAGCTGTCGTTGACCTTGCTTCTTTAAGAAAAGCAATGGCAGATGTGGGCGGAGACCCAGATAAAATCAACCCTGAAATTCCAGTTGACCTGGTCATTGACCACTCTGTACAAGTCGATAAAGCTGGAACTGAAGATGCATTAAACATTAACATGGATTTAGAATTCGAACGTAACGCAGAGCGTTATAACTTCCTTAGCTGGGCAAAGAAAGCGTTTAACAATTATCAAGCTGTTCCGCCTGCAACAGGGATCGTTCACCAAGTGAACTTAGAGTATCTTGCAAGTGTTGTTCATGCAATCGAAGAAGATGGCGAGATCATCACTTACCCAGATACATTAGTTGGTACTGACTCACATACAACAATGATTAACGGTATCGGTGTACTTGGATGGGGCGTTGGCGGTATCGAAGCAGAAGCTGGTATGCTTGGTCAGCCTTCATACTTCCCAGTACCAGAAGTTATTGGTGCTAAATTAGTTGGAGAGCTTCCAAACGGAACAACTGCAACTGACCTTGCCTTAAAAGTGACACAAGTTCTTCGTGAAAAAGGCGTAGTGAACAAGTTCGTCGAGTTCTTCGGACCTGGTGTTGCACAATTGCCGTTAGCAGATCGTGCAACAATTGCGAACATGGCGCCAGAATACGGTGCTACTTGCGGATTCTTCCCAGTAGATGAAGAAGCGCTAGCTTACCTTCGCCTTACTGGACGTGATGAAGAGCAAATTAATATCGTTGAAGAATATTCTCGCGCAAATGGCTTATTCTATACGCCAGATGCAGAAGAGCCAATTTTTACAGATGTTGTGGAAATTGATCTTTCTCAAATTGAATCAAACTTATCTGGTCCAAAGCGTCCACAAGATTTGATTCCACTTTCTAAAATGAAAGAAACGTTCCATCAGCACATTGAAAGCCCAGCTGGTAACCAAGGGTTTGGCTTAGAAAAATCAGAGCTAGACAAACAAATCGAATTTGATCTAGCAAATGGTGAAAAAGCTGTGATGAAGACAGGTGCGATTGCGATTGCAGCGATTACGAGCTGTACGAATACATCGAACCCATACGTCTTAATCGGAGCAGGTCTTGTTGCGAAGAAAGCAAGTGAGCTTGGCATGAAGGTGCCAAACTACGTGAAAACGTCACTAGCGCCAGGTTCTAAGGTTGTAACAGGATACCTCGTGAACTCAGGACTTCTTCCATACTTAAAAGACCTCGGATTTAACATTGTTGGGTATGGCTGTACAACATGTATCGGAAACTCAGGACCGCTTGAAAAAGAAATTGAAGATGCTGTCTCTGAAAATGATCTGCTGATCACTTCTGTTTTATCAGGTAACCGTAACTTCGAAGGTCGTATCCACCCGCTTGTAAAAGGAAACTACCTTGCATCTCCACCATTAGTTGTGGCTTATGCACTTGCTGGTACGGTGAATATTGATTTAACAAAAGATCCGATCGGTGTCGATAAAAATGGCGAGAACGTTTATTTCAATGACATTTGGCCATCAATGGATGAAATCAACAGCGTCGTGAAAAGCACTGTCACACCTGAGCTATTCCGTTCAGAGTATGAAACTGTTTTTGACAACAATGACCGCTGGAATGAAATTAAAACGACAGACGATGCATTGTATAAATGGGATGAAAATTCCACATACATTGATAACCCGCCATTCTTCGAAAACTTATCAGTTGAACCTGGTAAAGTTGAACCACTTAAAGGATTGCGCGTAGTGGCGAAGTTTGGTGACTCTGTCACAACAGACCATATTTCTCCTGCTGGAGCGATTGGTAAAGACACACCTGCAGGTAAATACTTGCAAGAAAGAGGCGTATCGCCTAGAGACTTTAACTCATACGGATCTCGCCGTGGTAACCACCATGTTATGATGAGAGGTACTTTTGCAAACATCCGTATTAAGAACCAAATCGCACCAGGAACAGAAGGCGGGTATACAACGTACTGGCCAACTGGTGAAGTGACATCCATTTATGATGCATGCATGCGTTATAAAGAAGATGGAACTGGTCTTGCGATCTTAGCAGGTAAAGATTACGGAATGGGTTCTTCTCGTGACTGGGCTGCAAAAGGAACAAATCTTCTTGGAATTAAATTCGTTCTAGCGGAAAGCTTTGAGCGTATCCACAGAAGTAACCTTGTCTTCATGGGCGTACTTCCTTTACAGTTTAAAGACGGTGAAAGTGCAGAAACTTATGGACTAACAGGAACAGAAACATTTGAAGTAGATGTTGATGAAACAGTTCGTCCGCGTGATCTTGTCACTGTAAAAGCAATTGATACAGATGGCAACGAGAAAACATTTGAAGTAATTGTTCGCTTTGACAGTGAAGTCGAAATTGACTACTACCGCCATGGTGGTATCCTTCAAATGGTATTGCGTGAAAAATTGGCAAGCAACTAATAAAGCAAAGAAGAGAAGGCGCTTAGACAGCTTTCTCTTCTTTTTTAACATAGTGGAGGATCAATCATGTGGAAAAAAGGAATGGCAAGCGCTGTTTTACTTGTGTTGATTGGTTTACTTGCGTGGAATGTATTCGGACCAAAAGAACCTGCCATCGGTCTTGAAACAGGGGACAAAGCCCCTGATTTTGAGCTCAAAACCCTTGATGGCAAAACGGCATCGTTATCTGATTATCGAGGGAAAAAAGTACTCCTCAATTTTTGGGCGACATGGTGTAAGCCTTGCCGAACAGAAATGCCAGATCTAGATGCAATTAGAAGTAAAAATGACCAAGTTGAGGTACTAGCGGTGAATTTGACGAACACTGAAAAGAGTGTGGATCACGTCGCCTCATTTATTGATGAACTTAAGGTCAGTTTTCCTGTTTTATTAGATCAAAAAGGTATTCAAGCGAGATATCAGGTACTTTCCTATCCGACGACATACATACTAGATGAAAAAGGGCGTATCCTGTCTGTAAAGCATCAAATGCTCACAAAAAAAGAAATTGAAAAAGAGCTGGATCTATAATGATTCAGCTCTTTTTTGCTTATTTTCTAAATGTTTTGGCGAAAATGGTATGAACAGAGTGGAGGTGGTGATAGACATGAGAAGAAGAAAGCGCCGTACATTTGAAGAACTTGTGCTTGAAAATAAAAAAGAATTATTAAGCAATGAGGAATTTTTAAACCAGCTTGAAGAAAAGTTGGAAGAGCGATTTAGGCAGAAATAAGTTATGATTTATCCTTTTTCGTTCATCCTAAAGAAGAGGGAGGGATGAATGATGGGTAGAGAGCATGATAAACAAGCGCAGTTTACACCAGACCATTTAGGGACAAAACCTGTAGCATACAAACGAAATAAAGGCAAAAAGATGCATAATAAATCGAATGAACAGCCTGATGTGATACAGACGAAGGGCGAATAATAGGAGGGAAGCATGATGAATGACAAGTCATATCAATCCAATCCAGATGATCGTTCTGACAATGTTGAGAAGCTGCAGGATATGATCGAAAACACACTTGAAAATATTGATGAATCTGAAGCAGCAATGGGTCTTTCAACAGAGGAAGAAAAGCAGATGATCAAGCAAAAAAATGAAAACCGTAGAACAAGTATTGACGCAATGCGTTCTGAAATAAAGGACGAGGAAGCAGCAAGAAAGAGCGGTTACACTGAATAAACCAGGGATTCCTGGTTTATTTTATTGCCTCTTTTTAGAAGAACCATTTGGAATGTGGTAAAATGTCAGAGACGTTAGGTTTTGATAGGAGAGCGATGAAAACGTGTATGTATCTAAAAAAGAAATAGAAGTCCGTTATGCAGAAACAGATCAAATGGGTATTGTGTATCATGCCAACTATTTAATCTGGATGGAAGTCGGCAGAACAGCGTTAATTAAAGAATTAGGCTTTTCCTATGCCCAGTTAGAGGCAGACGGTGTCCTTGCACCTGTTGTCGATCTTCAGGTTCGATATAAGAAACCACTACTGTACGGTGAAACGGCTACAGTTCACACATGGATTGAAGAATATAACGGCGTGAAAACAGTGTATGGCTATGAAATACAAAAACCTGATGGACAAACGGCTATTACAGGGACCACCTCACATATTTGTGTGGACAAAGAAACCTTTAGACCGATTCAATTTAGAAAAGCTTTCCCTGCATGGCACAGCGTATACGAACAGTCCAAGAAGCAGGTTTGATTCATGGCATTTGGAATTAAAAGAAGAGATTTGAATGCTTGGAAATCAGCTGTTCGGCAAGGGAATGTGGCCTTTTTGACACACTATTGGCTTGATGACCGTTTTCCGCATGCGAACACTGTCACAAAGGCAGCCTGTCAGGATATAGAACAATTAATCGCTTGGGGACAGAAGCATGGATTAAAGAAAGAATGGATCCATGTTCGCGAAGGTTTTCCTCATTTTGATCTCATCGGTGATTCGCAAAAACGGATTTTGCAAAAAGAGCGGTCATTAGGAAACATTCAGGAGTATGGACTTTATATTGAGTGATAAACAAAAAAGATACCCGAGGGATGAGGTATCTTTTTTGTTTATTCATAATGAAATTCTGGTTCTTTCACGGACTCGTTATAATCAATATGCAGATCATGGTTGTCAAAATACCAAATATCACTTTCTTCCACGAAGAAAGTAATGCCTTCTACTTCAGCGGTTGCGCCGGCATTTTGAGGTTCATCTTTTGCGACGCCGAGAGAAAAGCCTTTTTGTACATTACTGCACCCGCCATATCTGACAAAAAAGCGAACATGATCACCTTTTTCTAAATCCAGTTCATTCTTGTACCAATTGAGTGCATCATCTTTTATCGTTAATTTCAATGTGATCGCCCCTTTTTGAAGTCATGCTGTTTTTAAATGCAGGATGCAAAAACAGCTTTTCTTTCTTTTACCACATATTTAAATTGATGAAACGGCTAAAGCCATTTGATTTTCGGTTCAGTTTTGTTGAGAATTCGTTTGAGGTTGGCGATGTGTCTGAAGATCACAAAGCCAGCAAGAACAGCAACAACAATAATTAAAAATAGATCTTGGGTGAATATGCTGTAAATGAATGTGTAGATCCCAGTCAGCATAGATGATAATGAAACATATTTACTAATGTATAAAAATAAGAAAAAAGCAGCGATCATCGTGATAAATAAGAACGGGGCATAAAATAACAGCACGCCGCCTGATGTAGCGACCGCTTTTCCCCCTTTAAATTTTGCAAAGACAGGAAAGCTGTGACCGATAACAGCAGCCACTCCTGCTAATAAGGGATGAATGTCCAGTTGCATGAAAAACGGTAAAGCCGAAGCAAGAGTCCCTTTTAAAATATCAGCAGTGATAACGATGGACCCTGCTTTCACACCCAGTGTACGGAATGCATTCGTCGCACCTAGGTTCCCGCTGCCATGTTCACGGATATCGATTCCCTTTGCAGCTTTCCCGACAATGAGACCTGATGGAATACTGCCGAGAAGATAAGCCAAAATAAACATCAAAGCAATTAACATCTGCATAACTCCTTTATATTCTCCCTCTTGTCTTACATTTTAACATGATCTTATGAAAAACATGGCGATCTTTTTTTGAAAAAAACGATGGCCGATGAATTCAGCTTTGTTTTTAACAAGAAATTCGCTAAAATAGAAGAAAAGGAGTGTCTGGATGAATCATCCTTCAAAACAAGAAATTGGGCGTATATTAAAAAGCAGTAAGCGAATTGCGGTTGTTGGTTTGTCAGATCAGCCGCACCGAACGTCTTATATGGTTTCAAAAGCCATGCAGGATGCCGGTTATGACATCATTCCTGTCAATCCAACGATTGATGAAGCACTTGGGGTAAAAGCGGTCGCCTCTTTAAAAGACATAGAAGGGCCTGTTGATATCGTCAATGTCTTTAGACGTTCTGAGTTTTTGCCTGAGGTGGCGAAAGAATTTCTTGAAATAGACGCACCTGTTTTTTGGGCGCAGCAAGGCGTATATCATGAAGAGGCAAAAAGGCTGATTGAGGAAAATGGCAAGGTCGCCATCATGGACTTATGTATCAAAGTGGCTCATGCGATGACAAAAACTCATTAAATCGTCAAAAATCCTTGTTTTTTCAAGGATTTTTGCTTTTTTGTTGCAGAAATATATTTGCGATTCTAGAAGAAAGCGATAAAATAAGGCGACAGGGACCTATCGGTGACCTTGCATATCGAGAAAAAGAGCGATAAGATAAATATAGAACATTTGTTCTGTTTTGCTAAAACCATCATATGATTGCATTTGGCTTATGAAACAGTCTTGTTTATAATGGACTTCTAGTTCTGATTGCAGAATGTAGAACATTCTCATAACCGTGCATAAGAGCATGTATCGCTGAATCACACATGCATGGTGATGATGCAGCTTATTAAAGTGGACAGTAATGAGCAGCATGATCATCATTAAAATCTAGAGAGATCATTGATGATTAGCCGGTTATGTTTGTTAGTGAAAGGGGATTAAGCATTTGGTTAAAAAGCAGCAAGTAGATTATAACGATGATTCTATTCAGGTGCTAGAGGGGCTTGAAGCCGTCCGTAAACGCCCAGGGATGTATATTGGATCGACGGATTCACGAGGTCTTCATCACCTTGTCTATGAGATTGTAGACAACTCTGTCGATGAAGTGCTCGCTGGCCATGGAGATCATATCATTGTCAAAATACATAAAGATAACAGCATTTCCGTCCAAGATAAAGGACGCGGAATGCCTACTGGTATGCATAAGCTTGGAAAACCGACACCAGAAATCATTTTAACGGTCCTGCACGCAGGCGGAAAATTTGGTCAGGGCGGTTATAAAACAAGTGGTGGACTTCACGGGGTTGGGGCGTCCGTTGTGAACGCACTTTCAGAGTGGCTCACCGTGACGATAGAACGCGATGGATTTATTTATCACCAGCGCTTTGAACATGGCGGCAAGCCAGTCACATCACTTGAAAAAATCGGGAAAACGAAAAAGACCGGTACACTGATTCATTTTAAGCCAGATCCAACGATGTTCAGTGTCACCACCTATAATTTTGATACATTATCAGAGCGTTTAAGAGAATCAGCCTTTTTATTAAAAGGGCTAAAAATAGAGCTGATTGATGAGCGCCATAATGTGCAGGAAACCTTTTATTATGAGACAGGTATTGAAGCGTTCGTTGCTTATTTAAACGAGGAAAAGGATGTACTTAGTGAAGTCGTTTCGTTTGAAGGCGAACATCAGTCCATTGAAGTCGATTTTGCCTTTCAATTTAACGACGGATATTCAGAAAATATTTTGTCGTTCGTCAATAACGTAAGAACCAAAGATGGCGGTACGCATGAGTCTGGTGCAAAAACGGCCATGACGAGAGCCTTTAATGAATATGCACGCAAAGTGACCCTTTTAAAAGAAAAAGACAAAAATTTAGAAGGTACAGATATTCGTGAAGGCCTGTCAGCTGTTATTTCTGTCAGAATTCCTGAAGAACTTCTTCAATTTGAAGGACAAACAAAAGGAAAGCTTGGAACGAGTGAGGCAAGGTCAGCTGTTGATGCCGTGATTTCTGAAAAATTGGCTTATTTTCTTGAAGAAAACCGCGAAACGGCGACACTGCTTGTGAAAAAAGCGATTAAAGCGCAGCAGGCAAGAGAAGCGGCTAGAAAAGCAAGAGAAGAAGCAAGGAGCGGCAAGAAACGGAAAAAATCTGAAGCAACACTCAGCGGAAAATTAACACCTGCTCAATCTAGAAACCCGGCAAGAAATGAACTGTATCTAGTAGAGGGCGACTCTGCTGGTGGATCAGCCAAGCAAGGACGTGATCGAAAATTCCAAGCGGTGCTGCCGCTTCGAGGAAAGGTCATTAATACAGAGAAAGCAAAGCTTGCGGATATTTTCAAAAACGAAGAAATCAACACCATTATCCATGCCATTGGCGGCGGGGTTGGTGTCGATTTTAATGTAGAAGACATCAATTATGACAAAATTGTCATCATGACAGATGCTGATACAGATGGCGCGCATATTCAGGTTCTATTGCTTACATTCTTCTACCGCTATATGAAGCCGCTGATTGAGCATGGCAAAGTATTCATTGCCCTTCCGCCTTTATATAAAGTTAGCAAAGGCTCAGGGAAGAAAGAAGTCATTGAATATGCTTGGTCTGATGAAGAAATGGATGATGTACTAAAGAAAGTTGGAAAAGGATATACGATTCAACGCTATAAAGGTTTAGGTGAAATGAATGCCGACCAGCTATGGGAAACGACAATGAATCCAGAGTCGAGAACGCTTGTCAGGGTGAAGATCGATGATGCTGCACGGGTGGAGCGCCGCGTCACGACACTGATGGGTGACAAAGTAGAACCACGCCGTAAATGGATTGAAAAGAATGTCGCCTTTGGACTTGATGAGGAAAGCAACATTCTTGAAAATGAAAACTTGTCGCTAGCTGAGGAGGTTTAAACATGGCACAACAAGAACGATTTCATGATTTACCGTTAGAAGAAGTGATTGGGGACCGTTTTGGTCGCTATAGTAAATATATTATCCAAGATCGTGCACTTCCAGATGCACGTGATGGATTAAAGCCTGTACAACGAAGAATTTTATATGCAATGTATGCGGAAGGAAATACACAAGATAAAAACTTCCGTAAAGCTGCCAAAACAGTCGGTAACGTAATTGGTAACTATCATCCGCATGGTGATTCTTCTGTTTATGAAGCAATGGTGAGAATGAGCCAGGATTGGAAAGTGCGAAATGTGCTGATTGAGATGCATGGAAATAACGGGAGTATCGACGGAGATCCTCCTGCTGCCATGCGTTATACGGAAGCAAGGCTTTCTGCAATTGCATCAGAGCTTTTAAAAGACCTCGACAAGGAGACGGTCGAATTTGTCGCGAACTTTGATGATACAAGCAAAGAGCCTGTTGTCTTACCAGCGATGTTTCCCAACCTTCTTGTGAACGGGTCAACAGGGATTTCAGCCGGTTATGCGACTGATATTCCACCGCACCACCTAGGAGAAGTGATTGATGGCGTGATTAAGCGAATTGAACAGCCGCATTGTACGGTTGAAGATTTAATGACAGTCATCAAAGGGCCTGATTTCCCAACAGGCGGGATCATTCAAGGTGTGGATGGAATTAAGAAGGCATATGAAACAGGAAAAGGAAAGATTATGATTCGCGGAAAAGCGGAGATTGAAACCATCCGCGGTGGACGCCAGCAAATCGTGATCACAGAAATTCCTTATGAAGTGAATAAGGCCAATCTTGTCAAAAAGATGGACGAGTTCCGCATTGAAAGAAAAGTAGAAGGGATTTCTGAAGTTCGGGATGAGACGGACCGTACCGGCCTTCGGATTGTTGTAGAGCTGAAAAAAGAAGCGGATGCGAATGGTGTCTTGAATTTCTTATATAAAAATTCTGATCTGCAAATCCCTTATAACTTTAATATGGTCGCGATACATAACAGAAGACCGACTTTAATGACGCTTACAACTGTACTAGACGCTTACATTGCTCATCAAAAAGAAGTGATGACGAACCGCTCAGCATACGAGCTTCGAAAAGCAAAAGAACGTCATCATATTGTAGATGGATTAATTAAAGCTCTTTCCATTTTAGATGAAGTCATTGCGACGATTCGTTCGTCTAATGATAAGCGTGATGCGAAAAACAATTTGATGGAGAAATATGATTTTACAGAAGCTCAATCAGAAGCGATTGTTTCTCTCCAGTTATATCGTTTAACAAATACAGATATCACTCAACTAAGAGACGAAGCAAGAGAGCTTGACGTGCGAATTGCAGAGCTTGAAGACATTTTAGCGAATGAGAAGAAGCTGTTTAAAGTCATTACGAACAACTTGAAGAAGTTGAAAAAGACGTATGCTGATGAAAGACGATCCGTCATTGAGGAAAAAATTGAAGAAATTAAGATTAACCTTGAAGTGATGATCGCATCAGAGGACGTGTACGTCACAGTCACAAAGGATGGATACATCAAACGGACGAGCCAGCGCTCCTATGCTGCATCAAACGGTAAGGACTTCGGTATGAAGGATACAGACCGACTGATTCACCAGTTTGAAATGAATACAACAGATGTTCTTCTGCTATTTACGAATAAAGGGAGCTACATTTACTGTCCAGTTCATCAGTTGCCAGATATACGCTGGAAAGACATGGGGCAGCACATAACGAATATTATTTCGATTGATCGCGATGAAACCATTCAAAAAGCGATCCCAATTAAAGAATTCGATGAATCATCGTATCTCTTGTTCTTCACAAAAGGCGGTATGGTGAAGAAAACAGAGCTTCTCCAATATAAAGCGCAGCGCTATTCAAAACCGCTTGTCGCCTTGAATTTAAAAGGTGATGATGAACTTGTAGATGTTCATGTTACAACAGGTCAGCAAGAATTGTTTATTGCGACGAAAAATGGCTATGGATTATGGTTTGATGAAGAAGAAGTGAGTGTGGTCGGTCCGAGAGCGGCTGGTGTGAAAGGCATCAATTTGAAGGACGGAGATGAGGTGGTCTCTGGACAAATCATTGATCCGAAGAACAATGTGCTTGTTCTCACGACACAAAGAGGTGCTGTGAAGCGAATGAACCTCTCTGAATTTGATAAGACATCAAGAGCAAAACGTGGAGTGATCATGCTAAGAGAATTAAAGAAAAACCCTCACAGAATTGTTGCTGTGATTGCTGCTTCACTGCATGATACACTTGAGATTGATACGGAAAAGGGTGCCACGATCCCGCTCGATATTTCCACACTAAGGGCAAATGATCGTTATAGCAATGGATCGTTTATTTTAGATGAGGAAGAGCAGGGAGAAGTAACTCAAGTTCTTTTATCACCTGCTGCATCTGACCAAGATGACAATAAATAAGCAAAACGAAAACCCCCCTGCGTAAGGCAGGGGGGTTTTTATGATGAGGTCAATTTAACTCTCGTGATTGCCAAACATGCTTGTAATGGCATGCACTACTTCAATTCCTTGGTAAACGAAAAGAGAAAGTGAAGTGACAGAGAACAGACCTAGAATGAATACTCTTAAGAAAAATAACATCGTGTAAAACCTCCCAATTTTTGTTTGATTTAAATGGTTGGGTTAACACGAGCCACTCGGAAATTCGAAGACTGGTAGAACACTGCAAGTAAATGCTTCTTTTTCCGGTCAAATCGATCAGTATAAGTGATGCGTGCAAATCCAGCTGCCATACTGCCAATGACTAGCAGTGCTGTAAATGCCGCAAATACTGCGTTCACATGTTTTTGTTTCTTTTCATCGCCTGCTGTCTGAATGATTTTCATTTCATGTGATTCTTGATCAGCAACCACCTTTGCATGATGGTATACCTGAACGGAATGAGGCATTGAGAACAAATGAAAACTTGCAAGTGCTATGAATAAGACTGCTAATTTTAACAGCATATTTTTTTTCATTTTTCTCACCCCTTCCTGTTTATTTTCATGATCTTACCACGTTTTCAGTTATTTGAAAAGTCTTATTTTTTTACTTTCCCTCTTTAAAAAAGCGATAAACATCAAGACATCTATAGGACTGTTTCACTTCATGAAAGGTTTCAATTTTATTTATTAAATTTAAAAAAAGTACCGAGATCAAAGATCTGGCACTTTTCAAAAAGAATGTATTGATGTCGGTTTTGCAACAGCTTTTGTAAAGATTCCTGCAATACAAATGGCAAACAGAACAAAAATAAACGCATGAAGCAGACCGACTTGATTGGCGAGCAGTCCTAAAACAGGGGGCCCTGATAGAGAGGCTGTATACCCAGATAAAGTGACGATACTGACACGTTTGACAGCATAGCGGCTATCATCACCAGCTGCTGAAATGGTCAGCGGGAAGCCTAAGGACGCGCCAAGTCCCCATAAAAAGATAGATATCATACACACGACAAGTGAAATCTTTAAAATCACCAAGAATAGTCCGGCGGCAGCAGATAAGATCGCGACTCTTAGCAATAACACCCTGCCAAAGCGATCAATGAAACGTCCGCTCAGTAGTCTGCCACTAATCATCCCGCACAAAAATAATGCATAGATGACCGTACTCATTGAATGAGAAACCTGATAGCCATCAACCATTGCTAGTGGAATCCAATCATTTGCAGAACCCTCTACAAATGCGAGACATAAGGCAATCATCGCTAATGAGATCGTCCGTTTGTTCAGCCATGATGTTTGAGAAGCCTCAACTGATTCTGTCTGCGTCTTATCCGGATCTTTTCCTGTCCCGTGCGGAATAAACCGTGTACAAATCAGGATGCTGAGAAAGAAAAGGAGTGCAATGGTGAGAAGGTGAATGAGGACAGACACACCTAAATAAATAAAGAGAATTCCGGCACCTGCACCAATTAACGTTCCAATACTGAAAGAAGCATGCAAAATCGGCAGGATCGTTCTCTTGATCTGATACTCAATCTCCGTTCCTTCTAAGTTCATGGCTACATTGCACATGCCTGAGCCTGAACCAAAAAGAAAAAGACCAGCAGTGACAATCAGCGTAGAAGAGAGGGCGGCGCCGATTGCAAGGGTTGAGAATCCAATAAACATCAAAAAAGCGCTGACCACAATCGCCACTCGGCCGCCTTTTTTGCGAACGAATACATTGGAAAGAATCAGCCCGACAATGGAACCTACAGATAAGCCGAGTAAAATGAGTCCCATTGTGCCTGTATCTGCTTGCAATAAATCTCTCACTTCTGGTGTTCTTGAAAACCAAGTGGAGATGGAGATCCCAGACATCGTAAAAATAACAATAATCGCTTTATACCACTTTAATTTCATCTAATCCCTCATATCTATGTAGTCATACAGAACAAATCTACTCGATTATAAAGGAGACTTCTTGATTCGTAAATAACATGAGGGAGGATCATCATGAAGAAAATATTCCAACTTCATCATTCTTTGATAGAATAAAGACAAAAGGGGCGATACATATGTCATATCGAATAGGTGTTTTAAAGGGAGACGGGATTGGACCGGAAATTGTTAATTCTAGTATGCGTATTTTAAAGACAGCGCTGTCACAGTTCAAAGAACCATTTGTGGAATTTGTAGAGTGTCCTATCGGTGCTGAAGCCATTCATTCTCATCAAGATCCAGTGCCAGCTTCTACTATAGCCGCCTTGAAAAAATGCCATGGCTGGATATTAGGACCTCATGATTCAGCTTCATATCCTGATCAATTGAAAGAAAGAAGAAATCCAAGTGGAGAACTGCGTCATACATTTGATTTATTTGCAAATATTCGTCCATCGCAATCGCTTCCAGGTGTGAAAAGCGTTGCCAGTGGTGTCGACCTTGTCATTTTTCGAGAAAATACAGAAGGCTTTTATCCAGACCGGAATATGTATCAGGGGACAGGAGAGTGGATGATTACACCAGATGTCGCCATATCTACAGGTGTGTTTACAAAAAAAGCAATTACCCGTATTGCCCACGCAGCCTTTCAACGTGCAGTGGAGAGGAGGGGGAAAGTCACCATTGTTCATAAAGCGAACGTGATCAAATTAGGATCTGGCTTGTTTTTACGAACATGTCAAGAGGTAGCCAAAGCATATCCACAAGTGGAGGTTGAGGATATTCATATTGATGCGATGGCTGCTCATTTAGTGAGACGTGCAGGTGATTTTGATGTGATTGTGACAGAAAATATGTTTGGCGACATTTTATCTGATCTTGCAGGAGAACTAGTCGGCAGTTTAGGAATGGCACCTTCATTAAATTGCAACGAAAATCAAGCGATGGCACAGGCGGCACATGGTTCAGCACCTGATATAGCTGGTCAAAATATCGCCAATCCAATGGGCATGATTCTTTCTACAGTGATGCTTTGTAACTGGCTACATGTGAAATATCAAGATGAAAGATTAAAACAGACAGCGAGTCTGATCGAACATACTCTTGGTGAGGCCTTAAAAAAGAACTTGAAAACGAAGGATTTAGGAGGAAATGAGACGACAACACAATTCACCGAGGCATTCATTCAAACGATGAATGAAGTTTCAATAAAAGGGAGATGAACATGAAAACCGAAAAAGAAAAGATGATCAAAGGAGAATACTATCACCCAAATGACCACACATTGATGAAAGATCGAGCAAAAGCGCGACAATTGACATTTGCCTATCAGCAAACAAATGAGCCATCACAGAGAAAGGCCATTTTAAAGGAGCTTTTAGGCGCTTGCGGAGAAGATGTGGTGTTTGAAGGCAGAATACAATGTGATTATGGATACAATATCGAGGTTGGTGAGCATTTTTTTGCAAATTTTGATGCTGTGTTATTAGATGTTTGCAAGATTACAATTGGAGATCATTGTTTGTTAGGTCCGAATGTACATATATACACAGCTGGACATCCGTTAAATCCAGAAGAACGTCAAACAGGTATTGAATTCGGCAAACCAGTCACAATTGGACATCATGTATGGATTGGCGGCGGTGCCATTATCAATCCAGGTGTGACAATCGGAGATCATGCTGTCATTGCATCAGGAGCCGTTGTGACAAAAGATGTTCCGGCAAATGTGATTGTTGGCGGGAATCCTGCAAAAATCTTAAAACAATTAGAGGAATGAAAATCTGACGAATCAACCGTTGGATTTTCATTTTTTGTTTTATCTCAATAAGATAAGTATACTTAATAATGAGACAAAGAAAATTCAATTGTTGATTAACTTCCTAGAATATATATTATGTAAACTAGATATTAATTAATGCAAAAAGAGAATCTTTGACTTGATCCTCTTTATTATTAGATTTTATATTCAATCGACTCAAACGCAGCACTACTTTCCAGTCTCAGCAAACTGTTTCAATCGATCTCCAATTTCATCTCTTACCCTTTGGAAAAATGACCACTTCTCTTCTTCTGTTCCTTCTGCTTTTGCTGGATCATCAAAGTCCCAATGGACACGTTTGACATGAGGTGGAGTCATCGGGCATTTATCAGCTGCGTCCCCGCATAGTGTGACGACTAAGTCAGCGTGATGCAATATTTTCTGATCAATCAGGTCAGACGTTTGATTAGAAATATCAATCCCTATTTCTTTCATTGCTTTTACAGCATTCGGATTTAATCCATGAGCTTCGATACCAGCACTATAGACCTTCCACTCATCTCCAAGATGTTTTTTAGCCCAACCTTCAGCCATTTGACTGCGGCAAGAATTACCGGTACATAAAAAGTATATTGTTTTCTTTGACATGTTGATCGTCTCCTTTAATGTATAATCATTAGCCAGAAATACAATGCTAAAAGTGTGATGAATAGCGTTGGTACAGTTAAAATGACCCCTATTTTGAAATATGTCCCCCAGGAAATCTTCACACCTTTTTGAGAAAGGACGTGGAGCCATAGTAGTGTTGCTAAGGAGCCAATGGGCGTAATTTTTGGTCCTAAATCAGAACCAATGACATTTGCGTATATTAACGCTTCTCTCATCATTCCTTGTGTATCGGTGCCGGAAATGGCTAATGCATCGATCATGACCGTCGGCATATTATTCATGACAGATGAAAGAATCGCTGCGATAAATCCCATACCAAGAGTACCTGCCAATAAACCTTGATTTGCTACAGCTTGAATCACGCTAGAAAGAGCATCAGTAAGCCCTGCATTTCGCATGCCATAGACAACAACGTACATACCTATGGAAAAGAAAACGATCGCCCAGGGAGCTTCTTTTAGAACGCTTTTTGTTTGAACAGAAGGGCTTTTTTGTGCAATGACCAAGAATAAAATAGCAATCACTCCAGCTATGACCGATACAGGTATAGATAAAAATTCGCTTGCAAAATAACCAATCAACAAAAAAGCTAATATATACCAAGATAATCTAAACATCTTTGGATCTTTTATTGCTTCACTAGGTTGTTTTAACTCATTCATATCATAGTGTTTAGGTATACTCTTTCTAAAGAAAAGGTACAGTACAGTGATACTCGCAAGCAACGAAAAAAGGTTTGGAACAACCATTCTGGATGCATATTCAATAAATGTAATGTTGAAATAGTCGGCTGTTACAATGTTCACCAAATTACTTACGACAAGTGGAAGCGATGTTGTATCTGCAATAAACCCACTCGCGATAATAAAAGGGAATACTATTTTTTCATTGAAGTGTAATGCTCTGACCATGGCTAAAACAATGGGTGTCAAAATAAGTGCTGCACCATCGTTTGCAAATAGAGCAGCGACGATTGCACCAAGGATGGTCACATACACAAACATACGTAGCCCACTGCCTTTTGCAGCCTTTGCCATATGCAATGCTGCCCATTCAAAAAAGCCGATTCGATCAAGGATGAGTGAAATGACGATAATGGCGACAAAAGCTAAAGTCGCATTCCAAACAATGCCTGTCACGGTGATCACATCGTTTACATTCACAACACCTACGATTAATGCTAAAATAGCTCCTCCACAAGCGGACCACCCTATGGATAAATTTTTTGGCTGCCAAATAACCAGTACCAAAGTGAACAAAAATATGATTAATGATAAAACGGCAAAACTCAAACCCATCCCTCCTTACGAACAAGAAATGTTTGTTGCTTTATGTTGTATACTTTTTAAAAGGTCATCTTCTTTATCAATTTGATTTAAGATGATCCGAATCGTCTCAAATTCTGGAGACAGTGTATTGATTGAATAATAACGCCACTGCCCTTTTCTGTTCTCATGAACAAATCCAGCTTTTTTTAATTTTCGTAGATGCTGACTAATCGCTGGTTGACTCATTTCGAACATATCTACCAGTTCACAAACACAATATTCTTTCTCCAAAAACAATTTCATCATGATCAGTCTTGTTTGATCACTGAGTGTTTTTAAACAATTCGACATATGTGTCACACCAATTGAAACATCTGTAGTCACAATGATTCCCCCTCTTTTCAACTCCTTCAATAGTATATAACTGAAAACTTATATAATCAATTGATTATATGAATTCAAACAAAAATTGATTCGTGTGAAAATGATTGATTTAAATACCGACTTCTCTTCTTCAAATGAAACCACATAGTTATTTAAATAGCCCAGTTCTCTATATTGGCAAAAAAGGTGTTGATAAAAACAAAAGACAGAGGTCTTGTGCCTTTTATCATTCGAGTGAAATTAAATAATCAAGAAGAAAAAACTTACGAGGCAAAGACGGTTATACATGCCACTGGTACGTGGAAAAACCCTAACCCAATAAATGCTGAAGGGATTATGACAGAAAATGAAAAAAGAGTTGCTAATCGAATGGCATTCCTGATATTTTAAATCGCGATCTGACTCGGTATCAGAATTGCATTGGGTAGCATTGGGCATTCTGCTGTTAACACTTTGCTAGAGCTGCCAAAACTAAAAGAGACATCAAAAAGCACAGAAATGATATGGATTTTAAGAAAGCAGGATATTAGTGAGGTATTAAGAGGAGAAAACAATGATCAATTGCCTGCAAGAGGTCAATTAGATGGAAAGGACCCTTCTTGGTGTCCTATGATCAGAAGGTGAAAGAGGGTCCACAAATTAAGATACAGTTATTGTTTCAACTAATTAAAGGACCCTTGTTCTTGTCTTGGTACAAATTAGATAGGTCATAAAGGTTTTTGGGGTAATTCCATTATTTGAATCTCCATCCCCCATGAAGTTGTGATATAGAAAAATCCAAGAGAGCTCAGCTCTCTGACTTTAACATCAGACTGTTCTGCAAAATATTTTAAAGCCTCTTCTATATCGGTAACTGTAATAGCTAGATGGGCTACACCGATATCACTGGGTTTTAGGTGAACATTCTGTTGATCTGGCGTCGACCATTGAACCAGTTCGATCTTTCTACCGCCATATTGCAAAAATGCCGCCCCTTCTACAACTGAATGTTCGTGAACCCCAAAGTACCTTTTTAAACTATCGTCCTCAAACTGCATCCGTTTTGGCCGGAACAAGACTTCAAAACCCAAAATATGAGTGAAGAATTCAACTGCTACTTCGATATCGGGTACTACAAATCCTGAATGCTCGATTGTACCTTGAAAAATTGTATTTTTCATATCGCTAAACCCCTTTGATTTTTGGAAGTAAATGTTTCATTATAAAGTGGTATTTAAAGTAGCTATATCAATCTTTTGTGATTTCTATATCTTTTTTGAATATCCATTAAAATTTACATGTTCCATCTGAACAATATTCATCGAGCGACGACTCTAATTTATGCTCTTCAACCTTACGATTCCCGTACTCTTCTTTCCATACCTGTTGTAATGTTTCTAAAAACACTTCGCTAGGTTGTGCTCCTGAGATGACATACTTATCATTCACAACGTAAAAGGGCACGCCCTGAATCCCAATTTTAGATCCCTCGGCTCTATCAGCTGCGATATTCTCGCTATATTGATCATTTGATAAAACATCCAAAGCTTCGTTGCCATCAAGACCTATTTCACTTGTAAGTTGAGCAAGTGTTGCGTGATCACCGATATCTAGTGAATCTGTGAAATGAGCTTTCAAAATACGTTCCATAAACTCCCGAATCTTCCCTTTCTCTTTTGCATAATAAGAAAGACGAAGTGCATCATATGAATTCGTAGGAATCATTGTATCAAATTGATAATCTAACCCAACCTCTTTTGCTTTCTGTTTCAATTGATTGTTCAGTACTTTTGCTTTTTCATTTGGGACACCATGCTTAGAGGATAATACTTGATGGATATCCATTCCTGTATTTTTTTTCGCATATGGATCTAATTGAAAATGTCGAAATAAGACTTCGACCTCTTCTTTATGTTCAAACTGTTCTAACCCTATTTCAAATTGACGTTTGCCAATATAACAAAACGGGCAAACAAAATCAGACCAAATTTCTACTTTCATCCTATGTTCCCCCTTTATGATTTTAATGAATGTATTTTGTCTATTCTTCTTTATTACGCTTTTGAACGTGCGAGGTGGGATGATGTTAATTAAAATCTTTTTAACTAATCCCACCAATGCTCTTTTTTAAAACGTTCGTGCTACCGTTTTTGCTTTTTCAATTGTTGAAGTAACAATTTCTTCTTCTTTAGTTGGATCATAGTCAATACCTTCAACAAAAATCGTTGGTTCCACTTCAATTCCAACAAACTTCAGCGCACCTCTTACGTAAGAATCGGAATGTTCCATTCCAATTGCCTGCGAATAAAATCCTCCCATACCATGAATATGGATTGCTTTTTTCCCTTTCATCAATCCTTCTGGACCTTCTGATGTATATTTAAACGTTTTTCCAGCACTCATGATTGTATCAAAATAGGCTTTTAATAAAGGTTGGATTCCTAAATTCCACATTGAAGACTGAATGATATATTTATCTGCTTCCATAAATTGCTTTGTGAATGCATTCACTGCTTCTATTTTTTGTGATTCAACATCTGTTAGCACTTCCCCACTTCTTAACTTCTTTTGTCCAGTTAAAAAATCAGCATCGATTAATGGCACATTTGCATAATAGACATCTACTTCTATTATTTCATCCGTTGGATTTACTTTCTTATATTCAGTGATAAATGCTCTAGCAACTTGCGTACTTCTTGATTGTTCCTCACTTTGAGGTGTTCCTTTAACAAATAATACTTTTGACATGATCATGTCCCCTTTATGATTTTGATTTTGAATACTTATAAAAAGAATGCACACGCAATATTTTGGTATGACCCTAAATGATTCCTATAATTTCTGCTGAATCAACAACCTCATACAAAAAGCTGATTTAATGATTATAGACAATGGGCATTTTTCCGATTAATTGGTGTTGCCTAGCAGCGTCATACATGAGTTTAGCGACATTTTCCCTAGATACGGACATTTTAGCTGGCTGATCGCCGAATGAATAACCGTAAGATTGCCCGTTGTATTTGATATTAGGATTAATGATTCGAACGACTGTCCAATCCAGGTTCGATTCTTTAATCAGTTCTCCTATCTTCTTCATTTCGGCATAACCATTTGGCATGAGAAGTTTAGGCAATATTCTTGGCAATATCGTCGATAAGCTTTTCTTATCGTCTTCAGATTGCAAGGCTGGCGTCGCGAGTGTAATCAACCTTTTTTTGGTGAACTTCTTCATCGCTTTGACAATTCGGTTATGTCCGTCGGCGATCGGTGTACCTTTTTGTTTTCGAGACAAATCAATGCCGGGACCTAAGGTGCTTATCACGACATCAGCTTCTGAAACTGCCGTTTCAATAGCTGAAGTGTTCGTTAGTTCACCCGTTACAATGCGTAAATTCGAATGCTTTTGCTTGATTTTCTCAGGGTTTCTAACATATACCGTAACGATATCTCCGTTTTCTAATGCAAATTGTGTTAAAAGTTGACCGATTGCACCAGTTGCACCAAAAATAGTGATGTTCATGGTCGTCTATCTCCTTTTGTTATTCAGAATGATCACAATGATTTCCTTGATCAAAAATCTTTCGTAATAACATGTGTTATTTAAGCAACGCGCGTTGTATAATTGATGATAAGATGAAAAAGAATAATAAACAATAACCAAAATAGCCAATATGTAGTTTACGCAACACTTCTAATGTATTGTCGTTTTTAGACAAGATGATGAACCCTAAAAGGAGAAGAAAAAATAATTATGCCAAAAAAAGATCCGAGAATACTTCGTACAAGACAATTGATTGTAGACTCTTTTCTTTCGTTAGCTAGTGAAAAAGATTTCAACCATATAACGGTACGTGATATCACAGAAAAGGCTACTATTAACCGGGCTACATTTTATGCGCACTTTGACGATAAATTTGATTTATTACATTCTACAATCACCAATACATTTACAGACAAATTGAAAAAAAGACTCAATGATCACGATGGATTCAATGAAAAAGTCATTGCAAATATTTTTCTAGCCATGTGTGATCACCATAAAGAGATAAGCGACCTATGTCCCAAAGGTTATCATTCTTTAGGAACTATTATCGAAAGTAAAATTAAAGAGGAGTTACAGAAACTAATAGCTGATCTTATGCTAAAAGGAACTAAAAACATCATCGAATTAGAGGATAAACAAATGGTAGCAACCCTATCTACTATGCTAAGTTGGGGGATATACGGAGCTGCATACACATGGAATAAGGATGGAAGACTTATTTCATCAGAAGAGCTAGTGACTAAGACCCTGCCTATCTTTAAAAATGGCATGAGTCAGTATTATCTTTAATGAAAATGATGTTAACAATCTGCTTGAGCCGGCAGTGCTATAAAAAATATTAAAAAAACACAGAAATGGTATGGGTTTAAATAATGGTGTATTTGGAGGAGTGCAAGAGGTCAATTAGGCAGGCACGATTTGTTGTTGCTTAAATGACAAAACTTCTACGACCTTCTCAATAAATTAAATCGGTCGTAGAAGATGGCCCTTATTTGTTGTACTGTAAATCAAATAATCTGGGATATTTCTTTTAAAAATTGCTTTCTCTTTTCATCTGTTGTTAAGTTCACTCTAGAAAAATGAATCCATTTCGTGGATTCATTTTTCAATCCCAAATCAGCTAGCGTTCTGTTAATAAAAACGCTTTGAATAGCATTTCCAGCTTCAGATTCAATATAATCCTTATCTGTTGTAGATGTTGAGATCACGGTTGTTTTTTTTATATTTGTCAATAAACCTTTCAAAGTACCAGTGTTTTGATCTTCAATGAATGCGAAACCGCTTAACATCACTTTATCAATAAATCCTTTTAACATAGCAGGTAGATCCCACCACCAGACTGGGAAAATAAATACCAATTCTGTTGACTGTTTTAATTTTTCTTGATAATCCTTCACTAATGAATAAGGCGTTTCTCCTTTATGAAAATGCTTTAATTCTTCAGCTGTAAACACAGGATTAAATCCATCTTTATATAAATCGATTACTTGAAACGGTTCTCTCTTTGTTTCTAATTTTTCTGTTATGGAAGTCAAAATGGCATGATTATAGCTTCCATCCCAAGGATGTGCATAGACAATCGTTTTCATTATTCATTCACCCTTTTTCTGAGTTTTGCATCATTTTTTGATGTACATTGATTTTATTGTATGCTATAACATACTACAAGTACGGTAATCAAAGTGCGATACTAACCCAAAGGAGAGTATAAAATGAATGAGGAGTCCTTCCAGACGAAAGCTGAGCTAAAAGATACTGGTTTTGGGTATACTTTGTCATTAATTGGTGGGAAATATAAAATGCCAGTTCTGTATGCTTTATATTCAAACGATGGTCCTGTTCGCTATAATCAGCTGAAACGTAAGCTCGGAACGATTTCTTTTAAAACATTAACCAATACACTAAAAGAGCTTGAGGCGGATCACTTAATTCATCGTAAAGAATATCCCCAAGTGCCTCCAAAAGTAGAATATAGTTTATCTGAAAAGGGTTTATCACTGATGCCTGTATTAGATGAGATATGCTATTGGGGAGAGGAACAAATGAAAAATAATTAGGTAGAGTGGAAAGAAAGCTACTACAGTTTAAACATGCTTTCTAAAGTAGCTTTCTTCTCATCTTATATCAATCCGATTGGCTCATTTTGTTGATGCGCTAACTCCATTTCTTCTGCCAGATAGAGAGCGTTCTTCTTATCTATATCATATCAGGCCAATTGTGGATCAGTTGACGTAATCTAACTGCAACAGTCTTACAAACATCTGGCATTAAGTAACTATCAGAATCCGAAAGATCCAGCAAAGGAATGATGTCATCTGTAAAGTTTTCAAAGGGGTATGTCCCCGCCAAATCCCTCCATTTCATTTAAATTCATTTCGCAAATATTACTCCTGATTGAACCTATAATAGGACAACGAGGCACGCAACGCTCTATTCTACCAGAGTCCTAAGGTTATTTTGATTTAATCCCTGCCCCACAAAGAGGGATGATAATGGTTTCTTCTGATTCCTTTTGATATTTCATGTAGCCAGCAAAATTGATGGCAGATGTCACTTCGACATAAAATCCTTTCTCACTTAGTTTAGAGCGTGCATGTAGAATTTCTTCTTCTTCAATATCAATAAACGTACCATTCGTCTTGTATACAGCTTCTAAAATTTGTTTAGAACGCGCCGGGGCAGCAATAGCGATCCCTTCTGCTACAGTCCCTTTATTTGTCACAGGCGTTGCTGATTCCTCCGCATGTTGAAAAGCTTTCACAAGTGGTGCGCAGTTCTTTGCTTGTACAGCAACAATTTTCGGTATGTTATGAATGAGACCATTTTCGAATAACTCTCTAAAGCCATAATACGCACCGAGTAGCAGAGTGCCGTTTCCAACCGGAATGATTAAAGCATCCGGTGCTCCTTTTAGTTGCTCATAGATTTCATAGGCGTATGTTTTTGTACCTTCGAAAAAATAAGGGTTATAGACATGGCTTGCATAAAAAACGTTTTCCTCGTCTACTGCCTTTTGGGCCGCAGCTGCAATGTCCTCTCGTGTACCATGAATTTCTTTAATCGTTGCTCCGTGGGCTTTTATTTGAGCGACTTTTTTAGGTGATGTTTGATCACTTAGATAGATGTCACAGGCAATACCACAACGCGCCGAATACGCAGCAATTGCCGTTCCTGCATTCCCGCTGCTATCAGCAATGACTTTTGTTACCCCTAATTCCTTAGCTGTTGTCATTAACACAGCTGCTCCACGGTCTTTAAATGATAGTGTCGGCATCATATAATCAACTTTTACATATGTGTTTGGCTCATTAGGATCTAGAACGATTAAAGGAGATTGGCCCTCGCCCATTGTCACAGTTTCCCACGTCTTAGAACCTTTTGGAAATGGCATGGTTTCAACATAACGCCATAATGAATTTGGATAGTGCTCCCAAGCTGTGACGTCTATTTTCGGTGTATCTTTCACTAGATTGAATACTCCACCACAATCACATTTCCATAGAGTTGGTGTCATCTCATATTTTTCCCCGCAATGGTTACAAATTAATTGATTCATTCATCATCTGCCCCTTTGGATATTTTTTTATACAAAATATATTTTTTTATATAGGATGGTCAAAAAAATATTCTAAATATAGGCAATGGCATCCATTTCAATTTTGAAACCAAAATGTAATTCATTCGTTGGTACAATCGTACGAGCTGGTTTATGTTCACCGAAAAATTCGGTATAAACCGCATCTACTTTGTCCCATAATTCAATATCTGAAATGTATAATGTCATGCGCAAAATCTTTTCTTTTTTACTTCCAGCAGCCTCTACAATCATCTCTACATTCTTAAGCGCTTGTAATGTCTCTTTTTCAATGGGGCCGAACTCTTTTTCTGTCGTTTCAGGATTGATAGCAAATTGTCCCGACACATAGACCGTGTTTTGATGAATGGTTGCGAATGCATAGTGTCCGTTTGATTTTAGATTTCCTACCTCGAGTATGCTTTCCATTTTGACACTCCTTACCTCGATTTATTTTTGATTTCATCCAAATAGCTATAGACCGTTACTTTGGAAATGCCTAACATAGATGCGACCTTCTCAACAGATCCTTTCATTAAAAAAATGCCCTTTTCATCCATGAATTTGATTAGTTCAATTTTTTCATGACGTTTCATAACTGGATGAACACTGTTTTGAATGATTTGTTGGATCAATTGATCTACTATTTCTTCCACATTTTCAAGATCATCATTTGATGTTGTTTCTTTTTCTTGAGCTTCCACTTGTGTAGAAAGAAATGTGTCCATAAATTGCTGCATTTGATTTAGTGCTTCAACATCAAAATTGATACAGAAAGCACCGATTACTTTTTGCTTTGAATCACGTATTAATGAAGTCGAAGAACGAATCGTACGCTTATCTTCTGTTACAAATGTATAACCAGCCAAATAATCTTCTTTAAAATCTTCTGATTGTAATACAGTCTTGACTAGATGATCAAATGATTGGCCTATTTCTCTTCCTGTCACATGGTTATTTACTGTAAACATGACAGATGCTTGAGGATTCGTTAAATCATGAATCACCACTTCACAATTTGTTCCAAACATTTTTGCAGTAGATTTTGCTAAAGGAATATAACTCTCTAATAACTTTTTAATATGTTCCACGCCTAAGCACCTCATTTTTTTATTCCACTAGATTATATAATTTTTATATATAAAAACAATATATAGATTTATTTATATATCATAATGCACACAAGATCACAAATATGAAAATCACCATATAAAAAAAGCAGCCATTGACTGCTTTTTGCTTGTGCTCCTTTCTAATTGTCTTCCTGCTGGATGCCATACAAAATGACGTCAATTCCCCATCGGAACCGTTTCATTGATACGGTATCACCTGCAAACATTTCTTCTTTTACACGATGAATGAAAGGAAACTGCGTTTTGTCTGCTTGAAGAAATGCTTTTTTTGTGTCTGTAATTTGTGAAGAGCCTTGTTTCTTCCAAGAGACCTTTTCGTATGCTACAGAAGATACGTATAACAGCAATAGGTCTACTCCCCATGCTGCGGATGTAGATTTGATCCCGCCTTCATGCAATGCAGCGAGAAGATGTTCGGTCAACTGAAGAAAGTTCGTTCCTTGTGGAATGGTGGAAAGAGAAATTTCAGCGAGACCAGGTTTTTCGAATAGCAGGAGGAAATAAGTATGCAATAGGTCGAATAACTGTTCTTTCCATGTGCTATCCTTTGAATCTGGATAGACCATTTGTCCGAGACCATAATCCAATACGTAAGCACTGAGTTCTTGAACATTGTTCACGTAGACATACAAGGATGCAGGTCCCGTATCGAGTGCTTTAGCCACCTTACGCATACTCATGCCCTCTATCCCATGCTCCTTAAGAAGCTCATAGGCCGTTTTCACAATAAGCTCACGGCTTAAGGGTTCTTTAGCCGGCCGAGACCGGCGACTGATCATACGACGATTTGAATTGTTCATACTCTCTTTATAACATGTCAAAGTAAAATAGTAAATTGAGCATCAATCATCATCCTTTTGAAAAGAATTCATCATATCTGCAAGCTTGACCGCAGCGTCTTTTGAAAAACACAGTTTTAAACTATTCTCCGATTCATTAGCTTTTTTCGATGAATATTCGTACATCATGTCTTCGTATTCTTCAATCGCCTTTTCAAAATGATGAGGATGTCGGACAATAGCAAGTGCTAGCTCCCTTGCATCAAACATCGCCATGTTCACACCCTCGCCTGCGAATGGTGACATGACGTGAGCTGCATCACCGATAAGCGTTACTCCTTTATGACGATTCCATTTGAAACCGACAGGAAGCGTATAAATCCGTCTTGGAATGATGGCATCTTCTGCATAACGAATATAATTTTTCAGCTGATCATCCCAATCACTAAATAACGCTAATAATTGTTCTTTTGCTTCTTTCGCTTGATGAAACGGTATACCACAAGTCTCGATCCAGTTGCGTTCTACCATAAGGCTTGCATACACTTTGATTCGGCCATCTCCGTTTAACTGCCCAATCAGTCCTTTGTGGTCTGCCAAAGCAAACATCTTACCTCGTTTATTAAATTCAGCTAAATCAGGGTGGTTCTCCTCTACGCTTAAGACATTCAGTTCTAGCATCGTGAGCCCAGAGTATTCAATTTCAATATCTGTTAACAGAGGACGTACACGAGAAAAAGCACCATCAGCCCCAATCAAAAGGTTAACAGTTTCGACAACTCCATTTTCAAAATGAAGCTCCGTCATGCCGTTTTCTAATGAAACGCATCTTTCTAGTTTATACCCATATTTGATGGTTTCAGCATCAATTTGTTCTAACAGTAGTTCACATAACACACCACGATCAATTTCCGGGCGAGTACCTGTTTGATCTGATTCCGTTTCTTCATCTAAATAAATTCTTCCTGATTTATCAAGTAATCGGAAATCTTCCCCTTCATAGCGGGCGTTCTTTTGAAATTTCTCATAAACTCCTGCTTCTTTTAAGGCTTTTTGACCTGTTTCTTCGTGAATATCCAGTGAGCCGCCTCGTTCAAGGCTCTTGTCATGCATCTCTCGTTCATAAATGGTTGTTTGTATACCGTAATTTTGCAAAATTAAGGCAAGTGTTAGTCCCCCAGGTCCTCCTCCGATGATAGCGATTTGCTTTTGATTCTTAGATAATGACGTCATCTTCTGCATCTCCTCATCCCTTTGTGGAAATCGTTTTAAATTCCATTTCATTTATATTATAACGAACATCGTTCGTAAAGAACAGTGTTCGTTCAAAATCGTTTGTTGTACGATTTTGTTTTCATGAAAAGAAACCCATCTCCCACCCTCATATGATACACTCCATCTAGGAAGGTTAAAGGTTGTCGAATCATAACAATGATACTTAGATCAGTAGGTCTCCAGTGTTCTCACTCTAAGTGTAAGAGGTGTTTCTATGAATAAATTATTGGCTATGTTGATATTAGGATTAGGCTTTAGTGGTGCCGCACTTATTCTTTCTATCCCTTTGTTATTCAAAGTCAAACCAGAACAATTTGAGCTGGTGTTTGCTGCTGGATCAGCGGGCGCTTTCGCAGTATTTGCGGTCTCATGCCTAGTGCTTCGAAAGCAATTCAATCGCTAAAAAACCTAAACAAAATCCACCGTCATGAACAGTGGAAATGTGTTTAGGTTTTTGTGATTTACCTTAGTGTTCAGTCAAAGAATGTATACAAGCTGACCCTGATAAGGAATCTACTTATTCAAAACAAAAGAAACTGCTGAAACATATCACGATATGCACGCTAAACGAATCACTAGCTTTGGCATAATAGATATCAATGCGAAAATCTTTGATATGAATTCTGACCTTCCTCATATCACAAAAGGTCCATTAAACGCATATCGTTTTGTGATATAATCTTGAGTCAAAGACAAGCGCTAAGAGAAAATGAACTGGCTGAATGGACATCATGAATGTGAAAAATTCTGTAGAAATGAAAGGGTGATAGCGATGAGAAGACTTGAGTCTGGTATATCAGTAGACAACGAAACATTTTCTGATGTTGCCAGGTATGAAAATGAAACAATCAGCAGAACAACGATCATCAACTCAAATGTTTGTTCTCCTATTTTTTGGAGCTGTCACTTGGATCATCTTGTATTTGATACGTGTGATCTGACGAATGCGAGATTTTTTGCCGGTAGTACGATTGATCATTGTACTTTTAGTCATTCAGACTTGCGCTCTGTGGGCATTGGCAAAAACGAAGCTGTCTTCACCAATTGCGAATTTTCTTCCTGCGATATGAGGGGAATGACATTGGAGAATGCTACGTTTATCGATTGTACTTTCTCTAATTGTAGATTCAATGACCGTGTTTTACAGGCAGTGAACATCGTCAATTGTACCTTTGCTGGTAAGCTAATAGATATAACGTTTGAGGGAAATGGCAAACAAAAGCTGATCGCCAATATTGAAAACTGCACCCTTGATGGTGTTCGTTTTATAGGCTGTGACCTAGCGGCATGTATTCCGCCAGCATCCAAAAACCATTTATATGTTGAACATGTATCTGCACGTGTGAAAAAGGCCTTAGAGAAGATAGATGATGATCCTACTCTGTCTGACCATGATCGGAAAATACTAGTGCGGAGTCTGCGGAAGCTTGAACAAATGGAACAGTATATTTTTAACACGAAATATATGGAGAAAATACATGGGGCCGCTTTTGTTGAACGCTTTTTCAGTCATCTTGGATGTAGCAAGGATCACATGTAGCGTTTGCTACATCCCTTTTCCTATTTTATCTTTATGTGGTACATTAGCTTCGAGTATATTTGAGCGGAATGAGTTCTTCGATTTTCACCTTGACTAGCTCCCCATCCATATCAAGGATGACAAAACACGTTGGTCCAAAGTCTGAAATGAGCTCTCGACAGATGCCGCAAGGGCTGACTACCCTAATTCTTCTATCTTTTTCATCTGAATAAGGGTGTCTCACTGCAACAATTGTATCAAAATCTTTGTATCCATTCGATAAAGCGCTACCAATTGCAATGGCTTCTGCACAAACAGTTACCCGTCCGATATAGGCTTCTATATGGACAGCTGATATGATTTCTCCTGTTTTCATGCGGATCGCTGCCCCTACATGATGCTTGTCATCTTCATAAAGACTGATCATCTTCTTTTTTGCTTCGTCTATTAATTCTATATCTTCTTGTGATAGATCAAACGTTTTCATTTCGTTCCCCTTTCACCTCACTGCTCGTATGTATTATACCAAACATGAGGTGATGAACTGAATAGGGAAAAAACAGCCTATGATTGTACATATCATCATCTTCTTATCCTTTATAGCTTCACTCTCCTTTACTAACCAGCCAACAAACCGTTTGATCTGTAGTGAATTGCCATTCTGAATGTATTTCATATTCAATTGAAAAAGGCTGCTTTTAAGTAAGCAGCCTTTTCGCCTATCTACATCAGAACATGTACCCTTTCTAGGTGTGAACTGAATCCCTATCGATTGATCACTTGAATGATTTTCTTCAGAGCATCTGCCGCTTCTGGAATTGGCATGACAACAAACACATGCAGCATTTCAGGATAAACAAAGGTTTTGATGTCCATTCCTTGTGCTGTTAATTTTTCATCAAGCTTGATGGCATCTGGATATAACATATCATGTGTTCCGATAAAATGAGTGATCTTCGCTAGTCCTTTGAAGTCGCCGTATATGGGACTGATCAATGGATCTGTGAGACTTTGATCAGCTGCCCACAATTTAGTGATGACTTCCATTCCTTCATGACCTAGAATCGGGTCCTTTTTTGCATATTCAAAAATGAGAGGGTTGCTCATACTCATATCAACACACGCAGATAGTAACACGATATCCTTTGGCTGCGGCAGATCTTCCTTCTTTAAAAGGTGCGCAAGACCAAGTGAGATGTTTCCGCCAGCTGAATCTCCCATGATCGTCAATTGATTGGCACTTCCAGCAGTTTTCAGAAGGTCTTTATATAGGTTAAGAATTTTCGGATACGTATCCTGGTTGCTATAATGAGGCACTTTTGGGTAAATAGGAGCGACTACTTTCGCACCTAGTGATTGCGCCATTTTATCCATGAACCACCAATGGACATTCAAAGGCTGATTTGTCCACGCACCACCATGTAGATAGAGAATGACTTTTTGATTTTGTGATGCTTGTTCATTCAATGTGAAAACTTGCATGCCTTCGAATGTCTGCTCTTGTACCTCACTGATTAACTTCACATCCTCCCCAATGGCATAAGGCTGCGTATTTTCAATTCCTTTTTGCTCAAGAAATTTTTTTGTCTGTTCGATACTAGAAAAACTCTCTTTATTACTTTGCGAAGCGAATAATGTTTCAAATTGAATACTTTCTTTAGAACGTTCACCATGATACATTTCTACACTCATTTTTTTCTCTCCTTCACCCAATAGGTTTATTGATCATCCTGCATTGGAACACGAAATGATTCCAGGTAAACTTGTACTTTCTTTTCAGGGGTTTTTAATAAGTTAGATAAAAGGTCTTGAATGAGACGAAGGCTTTTAATTTTCTTTTCAATTTCTTCATGTTTAAGATGGACAATTTGTCTTAGGGTATCAAGGTCTATGTCTTGACTTAGCATGTCCATAATTTCAGCTATTTCCTTTAATGAATAACCGAGCGTTTTCGCATCTTTGATCAATTGAATTTTCACAACATAGTCGTCTGTATAGAGTCTGTAACCGTTTGAACGTCGTCTTGGAGCAGGTAATATGTTGTGCTCTTCATAGTAACGAATTACGGCAGGACTTACTCCTGTTTTTTTGGCAAGTTCTCCTCTAGTCATCAACTCCATCGTTACTCCTTTTTTATTATTTTGTTTTACTATATGTACATTATAAAGGCTGAACTATACTTCAAGGTCAAGGTGAAACATTTTTCGGCCAACTTTTGTTATCAAATGATTGTAGCAAAGAGATCTCTAGTGCTTGCTATGACATAATTGAGGTTACTTTTTGGGTAAACAAAAAAACACCATCGTACCCGGCCAAATAAGGCGGATGCAATGGTGTCATCATCATTCCATCTCGATTATGATAAATCTTCCCCATTTGTTGCAATCACTTTTTTGTACCAGTAGAAGGAATCTTTTTTGTAACGATTTAATGTCCCATTCCCTCTGTCGTCTTGATCTACATAGATCAAACCATAGCGCTTACTCATTTGAGATGTTCCGCAGCTAATTAAGTCAATACAACCCCATGGTGTATACCCCATTAAGTCGACACCTTCTTTGACTGCTTCTTTCATCTGTTCAATATGTTGTTTTAAATAATCAATTCGATAATCGTCGTGAATTTCTCTGTCTGGTGTCAATGTATCTCTTGCGCCAAGTCCGTTTTCACAAACAAATAAAGGTTTTTGGTATCTGTCATACAGTTTAATTAATGAAATGCGCAGACCCATTGGATCAATTGGCCAATCCCATTGTGATAACTCCAAATGCTCATTTTTAATTGGACTATCAAATGTACCCGCTAGCTCGGCTGCATCTTCTCGGGCTTCTGCTACGTGGGACATATAGTAGCTGATCGCCACAAAATCAACGATGCCCTCTTTCAAAATTTGCTCATCCTGCTCTTCGATATCAAGTTTGATGTCGTTGTCAGCAAAATATTTCACCATGTATGTTGGATATTCACCTCTAGCTTGAACATCCGGATAGAACATATTCAATTGGTTCGATTTTACCGCTTGCAGCTGGTCCTCTGGTTTCGTTGTTTTTGCATAGGCTTCAATTTGGTTAATCATACAGCCAATTTGTGCATGTGGAATGATTTCTTTTGCAGCCTTCACTGTGAGAGCGCTGGCGATAAATTGGTGATGTGATGCTTGATACGCAGCCTGTAATTTATGGTCTACTAGGTCCTCTAAAATTCCAGCACCGGTGTAAAGGCTGTTGAGGTTCATATTCATTTCATTGAATGTAATCCAATACTTCACTTTATTTTTATATCTTTCTAAAATGGCACGGGCATATTTTTCAAACAACGGGACAAGTTCTCTACTCATCCAGCCATTATATTTCTCTGTTAAAGTAATCGGCATTTCATAATGAGACATCGTGACTAACGGTTCAATTCCATATTTCGCACACTCATCAAATACGTTATCGTAAAAAGCCAATCCTTCTTCGTTCGGCTTGTCTTCTAAACCAGTTGGAAAGATTCTTGCCCATGAAATAGACAAGCGAAACACTTTAAAGCCCATCTCTGCAAATAGTGCAATATCCTCTTCATATCGATGGTAAAAATCGATTCCGCGTCTTTTCGGGAAATCAAATTCATCGGGTTGTTCCTTGTATCTTGTTAATTCAGCTGAACTCACATCGAAAGTAAAGTTGTTCACTTTTCCTTTTTCATAAGGATCTTTATATGCAGCAAAGTCTGATGTCGACAGGCCCTTGCCACCTTCTAAGTATGCGCCCTCTATTTGATTGGCAGCAGTTGCGCCACCCCATAAAAAATCATCTGAAAATCCTTTTTTTAATTCTTTCATTTCAATCATCCCTTCTCTTTATATTAGTGAATAAGCATTAAGAGCTTATTTTGACCTGCGGTGACATGAGCGTCACCTGTATGAATCACATCAAGGTATTGCGTTGAATTTGTGACGATAATAGGTGTCACTACATCTAAATGGTTTGATTGAATGCCTTCTATATCAAACGATAATAAATGATCCCCCGTCTTTATCTTATCGCCCTCTTTTACCAGTACATCAAAGAATTGGCCGTTTAGGCTGACCGTATCAATCCCCACGTGGATCAATAATTCAATCCCATCATCTGAAACGAGTCCGATGGCATGTTTAGTAGGTGTAACAGTCACTACTTTTCCTGAGAACGGTGCTTGTACCACCCCCTTATCAGGCAAAATTGCGACTCCCTTCCCCATCATTTCACTTGAGAACACGGAATCATTCACTTCAGATAAAGGAATGACCTTTCCACTCATAGGTGATTGAACTTCATAAGGGTTTGTTTGCTTAGACATTTGTTGATTCTCTGTACTCTCAGTGTGATTTGGCTTTTCTGCTGCTTGCTCGTTAGCAGCCGTGACAGACTCCTGAAATCCAAGGAGAATGGTGATGAGAAGTGACACGATGAAGCTAAGGGCGATTCCAATCAGAGCCAGCTGAAAATTATTTGTCCCTTTCATAATGTAAGTTGGCAGTGAAGTAATGCCTGGGATCGAAAAGGCTGTTGTTTTAACTGAAAATAAACCGTAAAAACATCCACCGACTGCGCCGCCAATTAATGAAGAATAAAAAGGTTTTTTTAGTCTAAGTGTGACTCCATAAATGGCTGGTTCTGTGATCCCGAAGAAACTAGGAAGCAATGTTGAAAGCGCTAAAGACCTTGTTTCTACCCGCTTGGTGCGGATGATGACACCTAACACAGCGCCTGCTTGTGCCATATTCGCAATGAAATTCATTGGAAGCAGCATGATATCGTAACCCACTTTTTCAAAGCTGGCTAACGTGCTTGGGAAGAATGCGTAATGCATTCCAGTTAACACAATGAGTGGCATAAGGCCCCCCATTAATAAACCGGCAATCGGACCAGCGAAATTGAACAAAGAAGTGAAAAAGATTTCTAAATATTGCCCAGAAACGTTCCCAATAGGAGCGATAAAGGCCAGTGTAAGAGGAGCCGTGATCATTAGGCTCAATACCGGTGTAAATACGATACTTAAGGATTTTGGGATCGCTTTTGTTATCCACTTATCGACAAAACTTAGTAATAGCACACCTAAAATAATTGGTAATACAGAAGATGTGTAATTATTTAGTGGAATACTTAACCCTAAAAAACTTAACGGGTCTACTCCTTTTGCTGCACCTTCGATCATCGTTGGATATAGTAAAATCCCTGCTAATGCGAGCGCAAGAGATTCTCGCGTTTTAAATTTCTTCGCTGCCGAATAAGCAATGAGGAAAGGTAAAAAGTAAAAGACAGCATTTGAAAAAATTTGAAGTACTTGATAGGTAGAACTTGTCTCCGTCAGCCACCCTAAGCTAACGAACAGTGCCATGATCCCTTTGATCAATCCACTACCAACAATCGCTGGTAAAATAGGTGTGAAAATCCCGCTGATCACATCGAATACGACTTCAATTGGGTTCATCTTTGACGTGTTTTTAACAGGAGCAGAATCATTGCTACTATGACCGGCCAGATGATCGATTTCCTCATAAACCTCTGCTACCTTTGCTCCAATAATGACTTGGAACTGTCCACTTTGGAATTGAGCACCTAAAACACCATCTAATGTTTTCAGCTCATCTACTTTTACCTGACTTTCATCGTTGAGATTAAATCTTAGCCGTGTGATACAATGCCAACTTTGAGATATATTTTCGGTTCCACCAATTAATTTCACAATTTTTCCAGCTAATTCTTTGTTTTCCATGCTTTCACCCCTTCATTTTCACAAAAAAACCTAAACAAAATCCACCATAGAAAAGATCATTCTTTCTCATGGAGATTTGTTTAGGTTAATGCTTTTTCATAACACGCCTAAAAGAAATCATTTATTTTTTTGGTGTTCCTTTGTGATTCTCTCAATATGGATGACTAAAAAAACAAGTTCGTCTTCTGTCACATTCCAATTGAATTCTCGTTTTAACATTTCTTTGATGATCAATCCGCAGGCATAACTCTTCATATAACGATCCTGTATTAATTCTTTTAACGAGTCATCCATCTGCTGCGGTGGTTGATTGGTTTCCTGCCTGACAATAAAATATCTCAAGTGGGTAATAAACCTCGAATAATTAATGGATGATTTATCCAATATCATCTCGAAAATATTTTGAATGATTTTGACGATTTCTTTCGTGAGGTGAGTCATCTTAATGGTGTCTCCCATAGACTGACCATCTATTTGAGCGTTTACAAAATGCAGGGCAATGAGTGAAGCTTCAGTATCTTCAAAAGAAATGCCCATCATCTTTTGAATAATTGTCAGTGCTTTTTTCCCGACTTGATATTCTTGAAAATAGAGATGTGGAATTTCCCACACAATGGGGTTTTCATACGCCATTTTTTCTTCGTGCCTTTGAATAGCGAAGGTGAGATGATCGGATAGCGAAAAGAGCGCGCTGGAACCTAACTTCTTATTCAACATCTCTTCGCCTACGCGAATGATTTTTTCAGTTAATAAAAGGATATCAGTTGGGATAGCGGCAAGTTGAGATTCTAATGGAGACGTCTGATCAGAATAAAATGTCTTACTGACAGCGCTCTCATCAAGTGTATCACCTTTCTTCTTTTTAAAACCTATTCCTGTTCCAAACACAACGACTTCATTTTGAGCCTCTGTTAGAGCTAATACGATATTATTATTTAAAACTTTAACGACGGTGAACATCCTCATCCCACCTTACCTAAAATGCTAAAAAAGCATAAAAAAACACCAAAATCTCAGCAAACAACGTACAAATGTACAATCTGTTTACCTGACTTGGTGGTGCCTGATCATATCAGTAACACTCCTGCATCGGTTACGACTTTATTTTAAATAGAGGAATGACCAAAGTCAACTATTTTTTTCTGAAAAAATAGATTGAAATACCCAGAATCATTTTATCTTTCCTTGTCTTTTTACAGTTTAACATATTTAAGGTTGCTGTAAGGTTCGGATTAATACGAGTTAAGGTTGAGGTTGTACAATGGGTTTGTAAGGAATTGAGGGATGAGTCAAATGGTCCCCTCTTCTAAATCAATCATAGGGGTGAAAAGCTTTGAGAGAAAATAAAATTTTGTCTTCATTATGTTACTTCAGTATCTTTTTTGCACCATTTCTATTTCCGATTATCGTTTATTTCTTAGGAAAAGACGAAGTGAAATACCATGCGAAAAAATCACTATGGACACATATTATTCCTTATTTGATTTTCGGTCTTGGTATTGCCGGTTCAGGTTTACTTGGCATGAACGATATCAGTCATGCTGGTCCGTTCTTAATTGCAACGTATGCTGTGACATTCCTTGTGGCGATCTACTTCTTCATTTGGAACATTGTGAAAGGCATAAAAGTGTTTTCAGAATAAGAGTTAGAAAAAACGGTTCTGTGATTGAGCAGAACCGTTTTTTTGTATGTCCGTTTAAGCGGGTAATTGGATATCAATCGTTGTTCCTTCTCCTATCATACTTTGTATTGTCATATCTCCCCCATGTTTTTGGATGATATCTTTTGCAATCGCCATTCCAAGGCCTGAGCCTGCATGTGTCCCTCCAGTATTCGTCCCTCTATAGTAGCGATCAAACACTTTTTCTAGCTCTGCCTCTTCAATTCCTTTGCCGTTGTCTTGAATGGTGATGTGGGTATGTTCTTTTTGTTCAAGCTGTACAATGATTTTCACATCAGCATCATTGTGAACAAGGGCATTTAAAATGAGATTGGTGACCGCTCTTCGTATGAGGATCGTATCAATATTCAGCATGAGCTTGTCTACATTCGTTTGTAGCTCAATGGTCTGATCTGCATATCTCGAATCGTTGAGGATATCAATTAACGTTTCACGCAGCAATGGCACAATGTTCACAAGCTCTTTATGCAACATCACGTCGTTATTTTTCAGCCTTGTTGTTAAATTGAGATCCTCCATCACATCTTTGATGTACAGTGATTTATTCTCAATGATGTTAGCGTAATGTCTGATATCTTGTTCTGAAAGAGGATAATTTGGATCTTTCATGATTTCTGCATAGCCTTGAATAGAGGATAATGGTGTTTTAATATCATGAGAAATATGACTGATCCACTCTTCCCGCATTTGCTCTAATTTGTCTTTTTCTTTTTGGCTTGAAGCGAGCTGCTCTGATAAGTGATTGACATTATAGAACACATCTTTATATATCCCCTTCGTTGGCAGCTTCGTCGTATAATCTCCGTTTGCGAGCCTCTGGATGCCGTAAATGGCACGGCCGAGCGGTTTGATGAGTTGCCGGCTGAATAAGTATCCAATGAATAAGGCAATGATGGCATCAATCGATAATAAAATCATCGTCCCGATATTGAATTGCGATATTAATTCTTTCGTATCAAAAGAAAATAAATATTTTCCGATGGAAGGGTCCTTAAATCCGATGAAGTAGCTGTATTCCTTACCCTTTCCATTTTTCCCGCCAGCATAGATCGTCGACATCAATTGCTTATCTTTATATTTATGTAAGTTTACAATTTCTATAGGTGTGTATTTGCTTTTTAAGCCTTTAGGTGCTAGTGCATGATAGACGTCTTGTCCATTTTCGTCTAATATTTGAATCCACGCATTTTGTTGTTTTAAAGCTTGCTGTCCTTCTTTACTCACAGTGATATCTTGATTAGACAAGGTGATGTATTGTTCAAATGTTCTTGTGAAGGTTTCCGGTGTATTTTCTTCGTTTTGCTGACTGCTTGCTTGTAGTACAAGCCATATCATGAATCCAAATAAGTTAATAAAGACCGTGATAATGGTCACGATAATAACAGAGACCATGTATCTGCCTGTTAATCGCCATTTCATCTTTACGCATCCTTTACAACAAATTTATAGCCAAGTCCTTTGACCGTCACGAGAAATTCTGGTGTAGATGGGGAATGTTCTATTTTTTCCCGCAGTCTTCGTATATGAACCATTACCGTATTATCAGAACCGAAGAAATCCTCTCCCCAAACCGTTTGATAAAGCGTTTCTTTACTGATCACGCGATTCGGATGCTGCAAGAAATAAGTCATCAACATAAGTTCTTTCGGAGTGAGTTCAATTGTCGCTCCGTTTTTCGTCAGTTCGGCTTGCTGCTCGTTTAACTCAAATGGTCCTTTTTTGATCACGGGCTCCGCTTGAGAAGGCTGTACGTATGATGACCGTCTTAGCTGGGCTTTTACCCGGTAGGCGACTTCTTTTGGACTGAACGGTTTTGTAATGTAATCATCGCCGCCAATGGCAAGTCCTACAATTTTGTCTGATTCCTCTCCCTTTGCTGATAAAAAGATAATCGGAACATGTGAGACATCTCTGATTTGTTTGCAAATATCGTAGCCTTCTCCGTCTGGCAGCATAATATCCAGTATGACGAGATCTGGTTGTTCTTGATGAAATTGCGTGAGCCCATCACGCGCAGTTGAAGCTGTTAACACCTGGTCAATGCCTTCTCTTGTTAATACGGTATGGATTAATTCTAAAATTTCTTTTTCGTCATCTATAATCAATACTTTGCTTTGAACCTTTGGCATGATGATCACTCTCCTGAAGTCATTGTTATTATTATACCCAAAGTGTTGACGTCGTGAAAAATCAACTTTCTATTTGCACAGAAAAAAGCCAATTTTCTTTTTGAATGAGAAAATTGGCTTTTCGTGTTTCTCTAGCGTTTGACCACAAATGTTGTCACACTTTGAGCAGGGAGATGAGCCCAAAATTGATTTCCTGATATGTTTAAGTCAGTTCCAGGTTGAAGGTTGCTGCTGCCGCTCGTCACCCATCTAGACGCCTGAGAGACGGAGCCATTTTGCACGACGAAGTGTTGATTGACCCCTGCATTGTTTTTGTTAATCGCGACAATGACGACCTGATTGTTTCCTTTATAGGCTGAGACGAAAACATTCGATTCAGGGCTTTTCGTTGCATCAATTCTGACGTACCCTGGACGCACAAACTTGGAGAAATGCGCCATGTTGTATCCGCGCTTGCTAATCATTCCATCTTCTTTCATAGGACCGTATGATCTCCGGATGTACCACCACACATACGCCTGAAAGTCCCCTTCCACCATTGAATGGTGAATATGCTCTGATACCCCTAATGCCTCAGGCCAGCGGTCCGCTGAATTGTTATCACTATTCGGGTAGTAGACCTCTGTCATCCATAGCTCTTTCCCTGCCCCTTTTTGTTTGAAAAGAGGGTACGGAAGCTGGCTAATTTGGGTTCCGTATAGATGAGCGCCGAGAATGTCCATATTCCTTAGCGCCTGCGGATCGTTTAAGATAGGATCTGAGATATTCTTAAGGTATTGAAACGATTCTGGTGCAATCACACGTGCATTAATGGAACCGGCATTTTCTCTCATGAAACGCAAGATTTCCTGAGGTGTCCACCATGTCCATTCGTGTGCATAATCGGGCTCGTTTTGAACAGAAATCGCATAAAGATTGACTCCGTTGTTTTTCATGTAAGTGACAAAATCATTCAGATGCTGAGCATATGCTGCGTATTGATTGTATTTAAGCCGCTTGGCAGGTGATCCATTCCGGTTAAATGTTTCAACCATACTGCTTGGAGGATTCCAAGGGGAAGCAATGACTAGAGCACCATGCTCGATCGCTCGTTTGGCCGTCGCGACTTCTCTGCTCCAATTGTTTCTGTTTTCGTCTACATAAATTCTAAGAATGGAAAACCCTAACTGATTTTGTCCATTGCCAAAGGCAGTCTCCCTTTGTGGCGCTGTCAAATCACCAATCCAAGCTGGATGGTTCATTCCGCCAAAACCACGAATCACTTGTCTTTCTGCATTAAGGTTAATGTTTGCGTCAGCTGCTGATACTTCAGCTACTCCGGGGCCTATGAACATGACAGATAGCATGGTGAAACACACCAATAAAGCAAGCATTGGTTTTTTTATACATGACATCAAATTTCCCACTCCTCTATCAAACATTTAAGCACCTTTATTCGCTACCTTTGAGTAAACTGCCAAGAATCAAATTGGAATAGATTTCCCCCGCCTGTTCCGGTAAAGACAAAAAATACGTTGTGCACTCCGGATGCGCCGTTAATCGATGTTTCTATTTCCCGCCAGTTTTGTGTTCCACCGGTGGAAGGGACATTCAGTGTACCGACCAGTCTGCCGTTCGCGCTGCCAAGGCGTACTTCTATTTTCCCGCCTACTGTCGATGCGACATTGGCTTTAAATGTTCTAGCGCCATTTGAACCAAAGTCTACATTCCCTAAAGCCACCCAATCGCCGTTTTGAATGTTGATGACATGCTGGTTATTCACTGGTCCCCCTGGTGCTGACGAGGCTTCTGTCAAAATGCGTCCATTCCAAGCGAATGTTTCAGCTTCAACACGTTGATATGGGTTCAGATTAGATAGCTGTTTCACTCCTTCATAATTGGCTGCTACTTCTCGAAGGGAGCCATCTGCATTATGCACAAGCTTGTTAATATGTGGAGAGCGATAGCCTTTGCCGCTTCCGTATAATGCAGAGCTAACGGTTTGCGTATGATACACGACATACCACTCATTTTTAAAATTGAACACCGCATGATGGTTGTTACCGCCGCCACCAAAAAAAGCACCCGGATTTTTTAGAAAGTGTCCTTTATACGTGAAGGGTCCCATCGGACTTGAGCTCGTCATATAGCCGATTTCACCAGGTGGTTTATCAGCAGGATGTGAGCCGCCAAAATTGATGCAATAGGAATAGTAATAGGTTCCGTTATACTTATGCATCCCTGAGTCTTCAAACATAAAAGGAGCATCAATGGTGGATGCGCTACTGGCCACACTTGTCATATCAGCACCTAGCTTCAGGACTCTTGCTGTTTTAGGATTTGCCCATTGTCCCTGCGTTGGATTGGAACCGCCTGGAACGCCTCCGCCGGCATATAGATAGCCAGTACCGTCATCATCTACAAATACGGCCGGATCAAAAAGCCATACAACTCCGGACATGCCAGGTGTACTTGGCGTAACGAGTGGTTTTCCAATTGGATCAGTCCATGGACCAATCGGGCTGTCTGCTGTAAGGACTCCAATCCCTCCGCCGCTGTTAGCGAAATAAAGGAAAAATTTATCCTTTCCATTGATCTTCTTTACCGCTGCTGATGGGGCCCATGATGCGCCTGCCCATTTGGCAATGCCTCTGCCGCCATTTGCCCCATTTGCTCCCGCTACTGGAATCGCTCCGTGATCGGTCCAGTTGACCATATCCGCCGAAGAGATGACGAATACTCTATTCAGATTTGCAAATGAATTGTCCTTAATTGTTCCGTTGCTTTGATATTCATAGTCATCACTCGACATATAAAGGTACACTCTTCCGTTATAGGTAAGCGCAAACGGGTCTGCTCCTAAGTGATGATCAATGAGCGGGTTTGCATTTCCTACTTGCTTGGCAATTGGTGTGCTTGCCGCATGAGCTTCATATACTGGCAAACAACTCAGTACCAAAGTGAAGATCAATAAACAAACGCTACACTTCATCCTCGTCCTCATCGTGTCATTTCCTCCTGTTTTCATCTTCCTGATATTGGGGTTTAGGCCCAATTTCAAATTATGTTGATGTTTCGTGATGAAGAATGAATACAAAGAATGATTTCTCCCTGTGAAACCCTGTAAAGAGTGCGATGAAAACCCTTACTTTTTAACTAGAAGACAACAAAAAAATGCAGTCTCCATTTTGGAGCTGCATTCTTCCTCAATGTTCAATAAATGTACTTCTACATATACCGAGCGGTCACCATTTTCTTTCTCGTGTAAAACTCTACTCCGTCTGTTCCATTGGCGTGCAAGTCTCCGTAGAAGGAATCTTTCCAGCCGGAAAATGGGAAGAAAGCCATTGGAGCAGGGACACCAATGTTAATGCCTAACATGCCGGCTTCGATGTTTTCACGAAATTCTCTTATGCTTGAAGCGCTGTCTGTGTATAGGCAGGCACCGTTTGCGAATTTTGATTGATTGGACAGGTCGATTGCTTCTGCGAGTGATGAGACACGGACAATGGATAAGACTGGGGCAAAAATCTCGTCCTGCCAGATTTTCATTTGATTTGTGACATGATCAAAGATCGTTGGTCCGACAAAATACCCTTCTCCATTTGTTTCGTTATCTTGTCTGCCATCACGAATCAGGCTTGCGCCTTCTTCAATTCCTGATTGGATATATTGAAGAGTTCGTTCTTTATGCTCCTTCCGAATGACTGGTCCGAGAAAGACATCTTTATTTATTCCGTTTCCTATGACAAGCTGGTTGGATTCATCGACCAATTGTTGAATCAAGTCGTCTGCCACGTCTTCTTCCACTGCGACAACAGCTGCTGCCATGCAGCGTTCACCTGCTGATCCAAAAGCAGCTCCAATGATTTGTTTTGTGGCTGATTCTAAATCAGCATCTTTCAAGACGATGGAGTGATTTTTTGCACCGGCAAGTGCTTGTACACGTTTACCATGTGATGTCCCTTTTTTATATACGTATTCTGCGACTGGCTGAGAGCCGACAAACGAAATGGCTTTTACCTTTTCATGTTCAAGCAGACCGTTTACTACATCGTGAGCGCCATTGACAATGTTGAGCACACCTTTTGGAAGTCCCGCTTCTTCAAATAGTTCTGCTAACCGTGCAGCAAGGATTGGCGTCCGTTCTGAAGGCTTTAAAACAAATGTATTTCCGCAAGCGATGGCAAGCGGGAACATCCAGCATGGGACCATCATCGGAAAGTTAAACGGGGTAATGCCGCCGATGACGCCAATTGGGTAGCGGTACATGCCAGACTCTAGACCAGTCGCAATATCAGGCAGTTGTTTCCCCATCATTAAGGTTGGTGCACCAGCGGCAAATTCCACACATTCAATTCCTCGCTGCACCTCTCCTTTTGCTTCTGTTACACTTTTTCCGTTTTCCAGCGTGACGAGTTCAGCCAACTCATCCCATTTCTCAACGAGTAACTGTTGGTATTTAAATAAAATACGTGCGCGCCGGGGAACAGCTGTTTTAGACCAAGTGGTGAACGCTTCCTGTGCTGCTTGGACTGCATGTTCTACATCCGTTTTTGTTGAAAGCGGTACTTCTGCGATGACTTCGCCAGTAGCTGGATTATAAACAGCTTCCGTTTGGTTCGTTTCGGCGTCCACCCATTGTCCGCCAATATAATTTTTCAACGTTTGTACATCTGTTTTGGTCATGTTCCCTCTCTCCTCTTTGTTTGGATTGTGATGCAATCGTGTGTTGATTTATCGTCATTGTCTCATCTAAGGGGCCTTCATCTGTATACACTCTTTGTCAAATGAAACCACAGTTTTGCTTTACGTTCTGATAAAACATGTGAAGTCTATCGCTTTCAGCTCTTTTGGTTCCGCAGATCTGTCCCCCCTTTTAGGTCGTTTTATCTGTGTGTCATGTGGCATGATCATGTTAACTAATTGATGATGTATTTTTGGTTAACTGTTGGTTAACTTTAGAAAAATCATAATATTAATAACGCTTTCAGTCAATGATCAGTTTGTTGATCTAAAAAAACCTGATGCCAAGTGCATCAGGCTAAGACTGTTTATGTTAGTTATTTAGAAGAAATTGCGTATTGACTCGGCTCTGTATAAGCCGGGAGCATCTCCCCGTGTGCTTCAATTAATTCATTACATAGTTTAATGGTGTCATCAATTGATAATTCAGCACTTGTATGCGGGTCTAATAATGCCGCTTGGTAAATGTGTTCTTTTTTGCCGCTGATTGCAGCTTCAATCGTCATGAGCTGTGAGCTGATATTGGTCCGGTTGAGTCCAGCCAATTGTTCAGGTATCTCTCCGATATAACATGGCATGATACCGCTCCGGTCTGCAACACATGGCACTTCCACACAGGCTTTTTCAGGAAGGTTGTGAATGAGTCCTCCTGTGTTCAGTACATTTCCACCAAATTTAAAGGGAACGTTCGTTTCAATCGCTTCAATGATACGTGAACCATATTCTTTAGAGCGCGTATGCGTGATTTGTGTGTTTCCCACAAGGTCATGTTTCATCGTATTCCAATTGTTGATTTGTTCCTCGCAGCGTCTTGGGTATTCATCGAGCGGAATGTTAAACTGTCCAATCAGTTCTGGATAACGAGATTTGATAAAATACGGATGATATTCTGCATTGTGCTCTGAGGATTCGGTGACATAGTAGCCGAATTTATCCATTAGTTCAAAACGAACCATATCAGGATGCCGCATTTTTTGTTTTTCTTTTGCTCTTGCTTTGATTTCTGGATACAAGTCTTGACCGTCCCGTTTCACTTCTAATAACCATGCCATGTGATTAATGCCGGCAATTTTTTCTTCAATGCCTTCATGATCCATTTCAAGTGATTGAAATAAATCTTTCGTACACACCTGTACGCTATGGCAAAGACCAACCGTTTGAACCCGAGTATAACGCAGCATAGCGCCAGTCAGTGTGGCCATTGGATTCGTGTAATTTAATAATAAGGCGTGTGGACATACCTCTTCCATATCCTTTGCGAAGTCCAGCATCACGGGAATGGTTCGAAGTGAACGGAAAATACCGCCGATGCCAACCGTATCCGCAATCGTTTGTCTTAATCCATATTTTTTTGGAATCTCAAAATCAATAACAGTGCTTGGCTGATAGCCTCCTACCTGGATGGCATTGATGACATATTTCGCATTCTTTAAGGCTTCTTTCCGGTTGTGATACGACTGAATGGTCACATGTGCACCGTAGTTCTCTTTTAAGTGACGTAGCATCGTTTCTGATTCTTTCAGCCGGTTATGGTCGATATCATATAACGCAAATTCAAAGCCAGCAAGTGCGGGAACGAACAAACAATCTCCTAATATATTTTTAGCAAACACGGTACTTCCTGCACCGATAAATGTAATTTTAGACATAGACGACACTCCTTTTTACATCAAGGTTGGATTACCCTTTAACAGAGCCTTGAGACAGCCCTGCGATAAAGTATTTTTGCAAAAGTAAAAACATCGTGACCATTGGCAGCATCGCAATAAGAGCAGCGGCGCCAACGAGCTGGAGCTGGTGTTGATTTTGACCAAAGAAATTGGATAAGGCGACTGTAAGTGTATGCATCTCTTTATCTTGCAAGAAGAAGATGGCAAATTGATAGTCGTTCCAAATATACACACAGGCAATGATTAAAACAGAAGCGGTAATCGGCTTCAGCAGCGGAAAAACGACGGTGAAAAAGACTCTGAGTGTTCCCGCACCATCAATACGAGCGGCTTCTTCAAGCTCCTTTGGAATCGTCGACCGGATAAAACCGGCATATAGAAAAATCGTCAGTGGCAAAAAAGCAGCAACATTGTTTAAAATAGCGATTTGATAAGTATTCATCATGCCAATTTGTACAACCATTTTGTATAAAGGGACAAGGGCTGTGAGCGGCGGTATGACCATAATGGCAATGAATAAGAGATACACCGCTTGATTCAGCTTTGTTCCTCTTCTTGCGAGTGGATAGGCGGCAAGTGATCCAAAGATGATGAGTAGGGCAGCCGAGCTGAACGTAATGATCACTGTATTCAAAAAGGACTGGCCAAGCTGAGCATCTGTCCATGCCATCAGAAAGTTTTCAAAATGAAGCGTTGATGGGAACAACCATTTTGAGCTAAAATCTCCTATCCCCTTTAGAGAGGTCGTGACTAAAATATAAAATGGAATCAGGTGAAGCAATGTAATCGAAAGGGCGAGTAAGGAGTACCATCTTTTCTTTCGTTTATAGGCGTTATCCATCACACCTCGGTCTCCTTTCGTTTGAAATAAATGAGCGCTGCGACACTTACGACAAGGATGATGACAGCCATGAAGACACCTTGCGTCGCTGCATAGCCTGCATCCTGCCGTTTGAAATACAAATCGTACATAAAAGTCGACATCGATTGCGAGGAATCTCCGGGTCCTCCGCCAGTGAGCGCGACAATGACATCAAATAATTTAAGTCCACCGATCACATTGAGCACAACATTGATGGTGATAGATGGCATTAAAAGCGGTAATGTGATGCGCCAAAATTGCTGAAGACCTGAAGCGCCATCGAGTTGTGCTGCTTCATAATAATCTTTAGGTATGCTTTGGAGTCCTGCTAAATAAATGATCATGGCAATCCCGACGAATTGATACGTATTCACAAACACAATGATCCAAGTGTTTAGCTGCGGATTACCAAGTGCGTTCATTGGATCAAATCCAAAAAAGGTAACAACGTCGTTTAAAGCACCACCTTGGTACGCAAAGACAAAATACCAAATATAGCCCATAGCAATCGGGCTGATCATGACGGGTAAATAGATCACCGTTCTTGTGATGGCTCTCATTTTTAAACTTTGATTTAATAAGAGTGCATATCCAAGACCAATCATATTTTGTAAGATGGTGCTCCCGATGCCGTAAAGAAGGGTATTTTTCACAACAAGCCATGTGGTTGGATCTTGCAGCAATCGTTTGTATTGATCCAGTCCAATCCACTCATACTGTTGTGAGAAACCGTTCCAATTTGTAAAAGAAAGCTGAATCCCGTTAAAAAAGGGATAAATGATAAAGGCACTGACAACGAGAACAGCAGGCAGATACATCCACCAAAGTGAAGAATTTTGGCTATTTTTCATCTTCTGTTTTGGAAAAGAGGTAAATGTCGCCGCCTGTTTTTCTTTTGTGATGTCACTCATTGGCTTCACTCCTGTTTCAGCATGAGCCTGCTATTGTTTTTTCAGACGCTTATATTCCTCTTCCATTTTCTTCGATAGTTGTTCCGGTGTGATGGAGCCTGCTAATAATTCTTGACCGGTCGTTGCCATGACAGCCCACATGCCGCTCGGTAAGTATTTCCGATCAAAATAGGGTTCAATCTTAATATCTTCATATTGCTCGTAAAATGTAGAGTAATAGTTTTTGGCTTTGACTTCTTTTAAGGCCGTTTCAGAGGAAGTGCCCTCTGCGATTTTCTTTGCGTTTTCAGGCTTTGCTAAAAAGTCAATGAATTGTTTTGCTTCTTTTAGATGCTTTGAGTCTTTCCATGCCGCAACAGTAAAGCGTTCCCCGCCAATCCAGCTTTGCTCATCACCTTCATGAATAGCTGGTACGGGCATGGTGCCTACTTTGATCGATTGATTGAGTTCAGTCGCCTCAGGTCCTAAAGATCCTCCCACAAAGGTGAAAGCGATTTTGTTTTGTGCCATCAGCTCAGGTGCTTGGGATAGTTTCGCCGTGAGTACGTCTTTGTTTAAAAGGTCTTGATCTTTCAGCTCCTTCATAAACTGTGCAAGCGGTGTATAGTGAGACCAATCAAATGATCCATTTTCAAGGTCTTTTCCGTATTGATGTTTTTGATCGGTAATGAGTAAAGGCGTTGCCAGCTCATCAAAGACTTGGGCAATATTAGAATTGTCGCCTCCTGGGATCCAGAGCGGCACAACGTCTCCTTTACTTTTTTCTTTGACAGTTTGTAAAGCACTTTTCAGTTCATTCAGTGTTTTAGGAACTTTTATGCCATATTCTTTTAATAGATTGGCATTAAAACTAAGTCCGTCTTTTGCTTGATTCAGCGGATAGGCATAGACTTTGCCGTCTTTGTCTTTTAAAATTTGATCGAGTGAAGGATCGAGTTGTTTTACCCAGTCCATCTCCTTTAGATCAGCCACGTATTCGCTATATCGCAGCTTGGCCCAGCCGTGTGTATCAAATAGGTCTGGCATATCGTTTGCCCCCATTTTGACGCGTATCATATCTTCATAGCTGTTGCCAGGGAAGTTGGCATCAATTCGGATGTTTTGATGTTCTTTTTCAAAATCACGGATCACTTCTTCAAATGCCTTTCTCTCCCCGCTGTTACTCATTGTGGAGAATAGAGTCAAGGTCACTTTCCCGTTTGCTTCAGACGCACCGTTATTGCCGCAAGCAGACAAGATCATCGACAAAACTAGAGCTACACACAGCATCAGAATTTTTTTACTCATCGTTTCCTCCTTTTGATTACTGAAAATTCAGACGATTATCGGTAGAATTCATGCAGTTGCGGAAACAAAAGAAGTCCATTATACTGGAATTCTATTCTTTTCAAAGAGATAAGAGAGCAATTGGGTGAACTGCGTTGTTTTCAGCATGATCTGGCCATCATGCTCAGCAGCTCCCTTCCTGCTTTTTTGTCTCTTTTTTGTTTGCTGAAATGCTCGTTCACCCCCTTTCATGGATTGGGCATGTGCTGCCTCTTTGCATGAGCTTTGTTGGCACGACGACTTTTAGGGGAAGCTTTCTTCCTTCTATCCGCTCAAGCAAAAGCTTTAGACCTACTTCCCCCATTTGTTCTGTATATACTTTAACCGTTGTGAGCGGCGGGCTTGAAAAGGAAGCGGCTTCGATATCATTAAACCCCACGATTGAGACATCTTGAGGTACACGAAGACCGGCTTCATGTAGCGCACGCATAGCGCCTATTGCCATAGAATCACTTCCGATAAAAAAGGCTTCTGGAAGCTTTCCTTTCTGAATGGCTTTTTGCATAAGTGAGTAGCCTTCTTGCATCGAATATTCGCCTATGTGGATGTCATTCATATGAAGAGTTCCCGCTTCTTGCATTCTTTTGATAAAAGTTGTTTGTCTTTCATCCTCAATCACAGCATTTCCTTCGAAATAATGCTCCCTCTCTTTCCCGCCAATATAGCCTAGATGTGTATAGCCGAGAGATTGCAGATGACGAATGGCACGATCTGCCGCTCTGACAAAATCCACATGTACACAATCATACAAATCTTCATCCGCATAATGATTGATAAACACAATATGTTCCATTCGGTTTGTCATCTTTTCAACCGTATCAGGGCTGATTCGTCCAATGACAATCAAACCGTCAATATCCTTTAGTATCGCCCCTTTGTCCATGTTTCTTAGGCGAAAGGTATGGAGAGTAGACAGACCTTGTTTGGCATATTCTTTTTCAATTCCTTTTCGAATCGATGAAAAAAAAGGATCATTTAATTCTTCGTCAATGGATTGGGCGACAACGACACCGATGACTGGGGATGCGGGTGGGCTTTTTACTTCTGCTTGATCGGCTTTTCTTGCTCTGACTGGGGTATAGTTTAATTTCTTGGCTATGTCGAGGATGTTTTGTCTTGTTGCGTGTGAAACGGCAAGCGTTTGGTCGCCATTTAACACACGGGATACAGTAGAGACGGATACTTTTGCATCATGAGCAATATCTTTGAGTGTAGTCATAGGTAAACTCCTCATCATTTTTGACTAAATGTTTACTAAAGATATTTGAAGAATAACACATAAATAAAGCGCTTTCAATTATAAATTTGTGCTTTTATGAAGTTTTTGAGTATGTTTTGATAAGGAGATAGTTTGTTTAGTAAAATTGCGTAAAAAAGAGGATGGGCTTCATCCTCCTTTTTACTAAGGTGATTTCATTGTGGCTGTTTCTTTTGCGAACAATTGCTTCATTATTTCCCATGCTTTATCTAATTCTTCGTGAAGGCCAAATAAACCTGAAGTGCCAATGATGTAAATTTCATTTCCTGCCTCAGCAAGCAACCGGAACGTGCTTTCATTACAAGAGCCGTCTACCTCAATTGAAAATGAGTATCCCCCCTTCTCTTTGATTTCTTTCACCTCTTTTATTTTCGGAAGCATTTCTTTGATAAAAGGCTGACCCGCAAACCCTGGATCAATTGTCATGATCGTCACCCGGTCTATTAAATGAATAAAAGCATCTAATGCTGCAACTGGTGTGGCGGGATTGAGAACAAAGCCGACCTCACACTTTCTTTCGTGGATATGCCGAATGATTCGAAAAACGTCTTTTTGCACCACTTCTGGATGTAAACAAATCATCGTTGCGCCTGCATCAATACATGCATCAATTAAAAATTCCTGAGGCTGTTCGGCCATTAGATGAACATCAATCGGAACATCTGTCAGTTTCCGAAGTTGTTCAATGAAAAAGGGTGATAAGGTCATATTCTTTACGTAATGACCATCCATGACGTCGACATGATAACGGTCTGCCCTTGTGTTCAGAAGCTGAATTTGTTCACGGAAGTGTGTTAAATCCATGCACATCAATGAAGGTGAGAAAAAAGCTGTCATCCTGAAATGCCTCCTTTTTAAAGATGAAATAAAAATTTGATCAATCCAATCAATATTCCGATGATACCGAAGTCTGTATCTCCAAATGTTGTCCCTTCAAAGCCAAGAGTGCCTAACACAGGAAGTAAACAAGCTGGTAAAAATGAAAGGAGTATTCCATTTACAAAGGAACCGGCGACTGCACCTCTCACTCCCCCCGTTGCATTGCCATATACGCCCGCTGTCGCACCGCAGAAAAAGTGTGGCACAAGTCCAGGAACAATGACAGTTAAACCAAACAAAGGAAGAAGGAAAATAGACACGATGCCTCCTGCAAAACTGCATAAAAAACCGATGATCACCGCATTTGGAGCAAATGGGAAAACAGTTGGTGCATCAAGTGCCGGCTTTGCCCCTTTGACGAAACGATCGGCAATCCCTTTGAAAGCAGGCACAATTTCCCCGATTGCCATCCGTACACCTGCTAAAATAATGTACACCCCAGCAGCAAAGGTAATGGCCTGAATGAGAATGAAGACAGCAAAGTTCGTACCACCACTAATGTTTTCTATGAATGAAATTCCCGCAAACGGTGCAATCGCAAAGAAAAGCAAAGCCATCGTAATGGAGATGGCCACCGATGTATCTCTTAGAAAACCGAGTGATTTAGGCACTTGAATGGTTTCCGTTGATTTCTCTGGGCGCCCGACCCATTTGCCGATCATTCCCGCTGTAAAATAGCCGAACGTACTGAAATGACCGAGCGCCAGATCATCATTTCCAGTGACTTTCCTTGTAAACGGCTGAAGGATTGCGGGAGCAATGACCATTGCTGCACCTAATACGATTGAACCAGTGGTGATCAGCAGCGTTCCTTGCATGCCAGCTGTTGACAGAACGACTGCAAGCATAGCCGCCATATATAGCGTATGATGACCAGTTAAAAAGACGTATTTAAAGGGTGTGAATTTTGCCAAAAGCAAATTGACCACCATACCAAAAATCATAATAAGCGCTGTCTGTGTACCGAATTCCTTTTGGGCAATGGCCGCCATGGCATCAGTATTTGGGACAACCCCTTGAATGTGAAAGGCTGCTTCAAACATCTTTCTGAAAACCCCAAGTGAATCAGATACGACTGTGGCGCCCGCTCCTAATATTAAAAAACCCATTGTTGTTTTTAAGGTGCCTGATACAGTATCGGCAGCTGACTTTTTCTGCAAAAGTAAACCAGCGAGTGCAAACAAACCGATGAGAATTGCGGGTGTGCCCAATATATCGTTCATGATCAGTTCTATCATGATGTGAATCCCCCTTTTTCCGTCGATTATATGTGTTTACGAAGGACGTCTTTAATGGCTTCCTGGTCTAACAAGTTATTTAATCCAGCGACCTTTCTTATGCCGTCATCCAGCTGATCAATAATGTCTGTTGCGCCGATATAGAGGTCTGCTTGTTCATTTTTGCTTGTACTGAGATCGGTGTGATCCACTTCCGCTAAAAGTCCTAATTCTTCTAATGCTTTTTTGACATTCATTTCAACAATAAAGCTGCTTCCTAAACCGTTTCCGCATACAACTAGAATTTTTTTCATTCTCTTTTTCCTCCTTTATACTTGTGAAAATCGATTGATTAATTGTTGAATGGCTGCTAATTCCTCTGCTTCAATCAATTGTCTCACCCGTTTTTCTTCACTTAACAGCATCGTCAGCTGTTTGAGTGCTTTCAGGTGGGTCATACTGTCAATGGCAGCTAATACAATGATGAGCCGAACTTGCTTTTTTCCATCCTTTGAAAAGGAAACGGGCTGATGACATGACATAAGTGACATGCTTAATTTGTTCACGCCATCTTCTGGTCTGGCATGCGGAATCGCCACTTGTGGCGCAATCACAATATAAGGGCCATTTTGATGAACAGACTGGATCATCGCTTTCACATAACTTTCCTGAATCGCTTGTTGATCAAGCAAAGGCTGCGCTGCTTTTGTAATGGCCTCCTGCCATGTGTCTGCTGTTTGCTGGAGCTGAATGGTTTCTTCTGTTAATAAATCGTTTAACACTGGTTTCCACCCTTTCTGGTGTGATACATATGTGGGATGAAGCAGCTCCTTCAGGTCATGAAGCAATGCTTTTTCATTTTGAACGATGGTATGCTGCTGAATGATATTGAATAAAGCATTCACATGGTGCTCATCAAGCTTAGGTTCTGAGCCTTCTCCATATTGAAGCAATGTTTTTTTCTCATAAGCAGTGAGAATCGGGTGAACGAGATGAACAGGTTTTCCTTTAAACGAAATAGGTGTCGTTGACACAACAAAGTCGGCATCAATGGATGTTAATTCTTCATATGAACGTTTTGATAACAGTCCGCGTATGTCGATGTAGCCGATTAATTCAAGAAGCTGCGTTTTCAGCATGTGACTTGTGCCAATTCCTTCTCCGCAGACAATGTAAACAGAACGTTTCGCAATCGATGAAATCCCTTCTCTTCTCATCCAGCCGCCAAAATGCATCGCCACATAGGCAATTTCATGATCGCTCATCTTTGAACAGGTCGCCTTCTCTAAATGGCAAGCAACCTTTTGCGTGATGTAAAACACCTCTGGCTGTGCATGTTTAATGGAATCTGTTAATTCATTGATGATCTCAATGTGATAGATGAGCCTATAATAGGCCGGAATTAAATGCATGGTTAAGTTTTGTTCCAAGACTTCTACTTCCTGGAAGGAAATACACGCATAACGCTGAAAGTCAATGGTCATTTGTCTCGCAATGGTTCGAATGAGATGTTCTTCTGGTTTTTGACTTGTTGGAAGTTTTTGTTTTTTGGCACTGAGCCATAGCGTACTAAGAAAATAGATTTCATCATCATGAACCAAAAGACTGGTTTCTTTTTGAATTTGCGCCATGAAACGAATAGCAGCCAAGCATTCATCTGTTTCCTGCAATGTTCGTTTTTCTTCTGTTGAAATGTGTACAGCACGTCCTAGCTTCATCCGTTTAAAGTAGAAAAAGAGATCCATAGACAGCTGATCCAGCATGTCATCTGCAAACTCAAGCTTCAGATCTTGTTCGGACTGTTGAAGGAGAGCATGTATTCTCTTATATGAAATAGGACCCTTTAACCAAACCGATGGAAACGTTTTTTCATTTTTTATCATGGTGCGAATGAAATGAATATAAGGTTTCAGCGCCAACCGAATTGTTCTTTCTTCTCCTGAAATTAAATAGCCACTGGCCGCCTGATAATGAAGTGTAAGCTGCTGTTTTGAAAGTGCTTCTTTTAGTTGTTTCATATCTTCAAGCAGTGTATTGCGGCTTACCTTCGTCATCTCCATAAAATCATCAATTTTTAGATGCTTCTCACTGCATGCAATGGATAGGAGCAAGATGGCACGTCTTTCTTTTACACATGGTTCATAGTCATGACCGACAAGAACAGTGTCAGCTTTTTCGATAATGACTTCTTTCTCGTGTGGATGTAAATAGTAGCCTCGTTGATCTTTTCGCTGGACGCCACTAAGCTGATGGGTTTCCAGCCAACTATTCATTCGTTTGATTTCAGCGTAGACCGTTCGAGTAGAGACATTCAGTCGATTCTGTAAATCTTCAATTGATAGATAAGTGGTCGTGTGAAGCAGCATCGATAATAAAGTCGTGCCCCTTTTGGTTAAGTGCAGTTGGAATCCCTCCCCTCTTCCCTTTGGTTATAAGTCTAATCAACTCGCATGAGTCAAAGAAGTCCAAATGTTTTCAGTAAATGTTGTGCAGGTTTTTGGGTGTTCTTTTGTTATAAGAAAAAGCACACTCGTTTGAGTGTGCTTTGAGACTTGTATACAAAGAGCTCTTTGTCTTCTTTTACGTGTTTGAGGACGAATAAACGCAAAAAACCTAGAATGGTATAAAGCCAGTAAAGGTTTTTTCACTTCTTATTCATTTTTTATTTTTCCTATATGTGACGCTTAAACTTATTTTTTGTTTAAACTAAATCCGAAATCCAAATCGTTTTCAAATGAAATACAAATACTCCAATCACTTTCTAATGATATAAAGTAGTGGTGCTGTGGGATATCTAAAAAATAGACTAGTAACTCTTCTAGATGTTTTAATTCAAACTGGTACCCAAACTCTGTAAGGTTATCCCCTATGTAAATTACTTGTAAGTTATTATCTAAATATTTTTCTTTTAATTCAGTTATAAAGAGAAGAGCATCAGAAAGTAACGATTCATGATTTGAGGTCTTACTATAATGTTTATTGGTTTGTAACCAATCTATTTTTGAACCAGCAAAATCAAATTTTTGTTCTATTAAGTCTAAATAAATTTTTGGATTTTTATGTACTTTGACATATTTAAGAAGGTCTTTTAATTCCAAATCCTTTATTAAATCTTCATCATAAGAATTCAATAAAATTACCCCCTTTGTGTTTTTTAAAGTCTTTCTTGTCAAAATCCATAGGAATCGCTGTTTCGTCATTTTGTTGCAATCAATTCAGTGTACAATGCCATTGTAGCTTGCTGATCCGTCTCTGACAAAGCATATTCATCTTTTTTTGACCGAGTTATATTAAATTTTCTGCCATACCAAAAATTCATTCTTCTGTGTTCAAGTTCAATCCCAATAATAAATATAGTGCTGAGTTGAAGAATCGCTTGTCATCCCCATTTTTTCATACAATTGTTGTGCTTTTATATTAGAAGTCGCTGTTTCTAAACAGATAAATCGGGCTCCTTTATCGTTTGCAAATGAAAATGCTTTTTTCATCAATTGCTTACCTACCCCCTTTTGACGAAAATCGTTTATAACAAACAAATCATTTAAAATGAACGCATCTTTCATCGCAACAGATGAAAATGTGGGATACAGTTGTACAAATCCTACATATTGTTCACCTTGCTTTGCAACAAACAAAATAGACTCTTGTTTACGGTATCGTTCCACTAGAAAATGATAAGCACCTTCTACATTAGAAGTCTGTTTATAAAATTGGCGATATTGATCAAATAGAACCGAAACTTGTTTTAAATCATTTTCATTAGCTCTTACTATATCCACTCTTCTATCCCCTTTTCATATCAATTAGTAGTATAATAATCGATATTCTGACATGTAAAAATGTACAGATTTATACTTTATTAAATGTCAGAAGGGAGGAATGAAGAAATGAAACATTATATTTTCCCTTTCAGTGCCAATCAACCAAAATATAAACAAATTTATGAGCAATTTAAAAAATTAATCGAGGAGGGAAAGTTAAAAACAGGAGAAAATCTTCCTTCCATTCGTTCACTAGCCAATGACCTAGGTGTTAGTCGCCACACTACACTACAAGCATATGATCAATTATTAGCTGAAGGATATATTCAAGCCAATGAGCGTAAAAGCTATAGGGTCAATGAATTTGAACCGATATTTCTTCAATCCTCTATTTCAGAAGTACCTAGAAATGAACCAATACAATTGATCGATTTCATTGATTTCAAAGCAAGTACTGTTGATGAGGAACAATTCCCTTTAAAAGTTTGGCGGCAAATTTCCAACAAAGTGCTGCAGCAATCCATTAGCTTTCAATATGGAGAACCTTTTGGAGAACCGGGGTTTAAACAAGAACTGGCTGATTATTTATTTCAAGCGAGAGGTATGATCATTAACCCCAAAAATATTATCGTTGGAAGTAATACACAGCAACTACTGTTGTATTTAGGATTTCTATTAAAAGAACGTTTTTCTAGTATCATTGTTGAAAACCCTGGTTATAGCGGTGTACGTGAGGTCTGTCATTTACATGGATTTGAGATTGAAAGTATTCCTGCATCAAAACAAGGTGTATTATTGGACTCACTCGTAAATAAAAGCGGGAAATTATTGTACATAACACCTTCACATCAATATCCTACTGGTACTGCACTATCGATTCAACAAAGAATTGAATTGATTCAATGGGTACGATCAAATAACGGTTTCTTATTAGAGGATGATTACGATGGAGAATTTCGATATGGACAAAAACCATTTCCTGCTTTAGCCTCTTTAGATGCTGCACATGTCATTTATTTTGGTACGTTTTCAAAAGCATTTCTACCAGCTATACGATTAGCATATATGGTGTTACCTGATTCATTAATCAATATCTATATGAGTAAATTTGAACATTTCGAACATAATGCTTCGTTATTGCACCAACTGACCATGACTGAATTTATGAAAAGTGGTGAATGGACAAAACATATTAAGCGTATGCGCAATACTTATAAAAGGAAAATGAATTTATTGGTACAACAAGTTCAACATTTATTTGGAAAACAAATTGAGATCATTGGTGACAATGCAGGGTTATATATCATGTTACGTATACACACTCCCTATTCCGAAAAAGAATTAATTGAAAAAGCTCTTCAACAGCATGTTAAAGTGTATCCTACAAGTCATTTATTTATCGAAAATCCACCTGTACAACCGCACATACTGCTCGGTTTCGCAAACCTTTCTCTTGAACAAATCGAAAGAGGTATTTGTTTATTAAAAGAAGCATGGGAATAAGATTGGTGGTTCATGGACGATTTTGTTTGAAACTTAGAGCGTGAATTTCATAATTGAATGTTGTGAATCGACTCTTTATCAAAATACCATCTCCACTTTTTTCGGTATGAAGTTCAATCAACACAAAAAACCTTGAAAGGTATTAGCCAATCAAGGTTCATTTTGTTACTGCATTTTCACTGATTTTTTCATTTCCTCTATTATTTGATTAAACCACTGTAGAGGGTTTAATGAGATCGCCGGAAAGTATATTTCTGTATTATTTTCAATAAAGCTTTCTTTTTTTTGTATTGTTAGAGTACTATTCAAAAAACCCTGACAATCCTTTATAGTAGACAGCAGACATTCTTTGCTAGCTTCATGGATAAACTCATCTAACGCTTCCTCTGGTGAATCAATATCCTGATGAAATGTCCCACCTAAAAAATCTTCTAACTTCTTTAAATAACTAGAGCTCTCATTCATTGAATCACCTATCATCATTAAAATTATCAGTTTAAATAGCGAGTTTAAAAACCTTCATCTCATAGAAAACAAAGTAGTGGTGTTTGCTAACCTAATTAATGTCAAACGAGAGCTTTCAGGTTGTGGTTCTGCTCTTTGATCAATTAATCTTGCTTACAATTAAATTGCGCAGTTTCCAATATGAAGTTCAAAGTGTTTTTCTTCTGAAAATATTTGAGCAATTTTACCTGTTATTTTATCTGCTACAATGATGCTATGATTCTTTGAAAATAGCCAAATTTCTTCAATTGCCTTATCGAAATCTAAAGCTTTTACATTTGCCCAAACAGGAAAAGGGTCATTGTCAATTAAAATAAACCATTCTTTTTTCTCTTTGAGAAAATCTAATGAATTTTTTAACCAAGTCATAATCGAGTCTTTGTCTGTATTTGTTAATATTTCGGAAGGTGTTGAATCTATTTGACGAAATTGTTTTAATACTGTTTCACATAATTTTAGCCATTGAGAAGCATCATCTTCAAAATCAATTACCTCAATATATGCTAATTGTTGTATTTTCTTTTTAGCATTCATCAAAGCAATTTTTTTCTGTATTTTTTCATTTTTATATGCCATATTTTTCATTCCTCGTTATTCATTGTAATAGATATGGTGATCACCATTTGGTCCATATATATTTGAATATCTTTCTTTTTTAAAATCATAATTAAATGGATCTGCACCCTCTTTTGGTTTCCCTGCGTGAGTGTGTAATTTTCCATCATTAGTATGTTGCACTATAACTCTTTTTCCTTTTGGGGTATCAAATTCATAGTACCGGCCATGGTGAGTATGGTTAGAACTGTACTCATAATTACGATATTCTTGCCCTTTCTTAAAAACATTATCTCCTACTTGCCATTGACGAGTAGGCTGTTGAGACCTAGGTATCCCCCCTAAATCCTTAGCGTGTCGCAAAGCCCTTTTTCGATTAAATCCTTCTGGACTTTGAGAACTTAAACCTATCTTCCCATGAAACCCTTTTGCCCCAAACGGCAAAAGCATCCCCAGCGCCGCATTCATACTCGCTTCCTGTTGTTCTTTCGAGATCTTATTTCCAAACATATCTCGACCCGTAATCGCTTCGCTGAAGCCGTTTGTTGCGGTGAGGCCATATAAGCCTTTTTGTGATGTTTTCAACGCATCGAAAGACTTCTGTGATGTCTTGTAAATGTCGACCGCTCTTACTGCGGCTGAGGTGGCTTGAGTCGTTTTATAAACGGCTTTACCGCCTTTGAAAATGCGTCCTGCCCAACCGACGATTGGAATATATCCTGCTGCTGCCATGCCGCCTGCGGCGACTCGCTGGCCTGCGGTGAGTTATTCACCTGTGATCGGATCGACACCTGTTGCGGCACGTTTTGCATCGTTCACGCCTGTCAGTTCATTGACGATATTTCCTCCGTAATCAAGAGCTTTTTCATACCAAGGACGGTTGGCGAGCGCTTCTTGTTCCTTTGCAATCTTGCGGGCTTCTTCTTGATCTTTTTTGATTTTCAGATATTCAGAAGTTTGCTTCTCAATATCGCTTTTTGCCTTGTAGATTTCGCTATTTTGATACGCTTTCTTGTCAAAATTCATAGGCAAAATTGCTTTCCCGTCATTTGTCGCATTCATCATTTCAGCGTACAATGCCATTGTAGCTTGCTGCTCCGTCTCTGACAAAGCATATTCATCTTTTAAATTTTGATCAAGCTCTCTTAGTTCTTTGACCGTCTTTTTTCGTTCATCTTCCGCATCTTCTATTTTTTCAGCAAAGGTTTGGCTATCAAATACCTCTAGGGAAATGAGGTCATCAATATCTTGAAAAATCGTTTTGAGTGCCTGTTTTTGATCTTTCACAATGCTTTTTGCATTCTTGATGCCCATATGTACTGCATTGTCTAAAAAGTGTTCCTCTATAAAGGTATCGCCGCCAAAGCTCGTATCATCCAGTGTCCCAGAAACACCTTCATGAAAGGCTTTTTGCTTATCAATAAAGCTAATAAACATGTCTACATTTCCAGCCAGCTCTTTATAATAGCTTTTAATATTATCGGCACCTTTCCCAGTGAAATCATCACCGAAGTTGGCAACACCTTGTAATGCCTTTTTTAAATCTACCATTTGTTCGCGGAGTTCCTGATAGTGTTTTGACCTTGTATCCATGGCACTGGTTAGTGCTTTTGCATCAAGTATCTTCCCCAGCAGAATTCACTCCTTCCTATTCATTGACAAGGTCAATTTTACCAACATAAGGAATGTCATGAAATAGGAATAAAGATACAAAAACAGCTTCTATTTAATCAGAGAAAGGTGCGTTTCTTCAAAAAACGGACACCAATCAAGGCATTTTAAGTGCTCAATGATCAGCGTCCGCAGGTTCTTCTTTCTGGACAACATATTCGGTTCATTTTTCTTGTCTATTAAAGGGTATAACATATTTTATATAACGAATATGTTATACCCTTTCTTCTTAAACTAACGCACCTGTTAGCATAACAAAAAAATGATTATTTTATTTTTTTTAGCATTTTAAAATTAGCCAACTTAACTCCCTTTTTTTCCACAGTTTGTGAACAAACAATTTTGTAACCTAGATGTTCAAAAAATGGCTTAGCTGTAATACTTGCTTCGGTATCAATTTCTAAAAGATTTAGTTTCTTTGCCTCAGATTCGAGCATATCAACTAAAGCTGTGGCTATACCTTGTCCTTGATAATCTTTATGAACGAATAGTCTATCTAAGTACCCGTTATGCGTTAAATCGCTAAAACCAACAACTTTATCATTCACTTTAGCAACAAATGTTATATTTTGTTCCAATGATTCCTTCCAAGAATTCATTTTAGATTCTTTTTCATCTCTTGGTGCCCAAGCATCCAATTGTACTTGGGAATAATCTTTTGAATTTACGGAATGAACTGTTTCATAAAACAATGAAATAATCTCTTTTGTATCAGTTTCCTTAAACTTTATAATCTCCACTTTCTGTTATACCTCCCCTTTTTAGGATAAGCATCCTAATATACTTATCATTATTTCATCAACTTCTTCTTGCGCTATACTGCTCCGTTAGTTGAAGGAGGGTGAACGTTATTCTCTCTTATAAATTTTTATAGACATCTGCATATGCTACTTTCAGTTGCTCTCTTAATTGCCTATTTTCCTCTTCCAACTTTTTGTTTTTTCTTTTTAGAGATGCAATGAGAGCATCTTTGTTGTTTTCGGTCATTTCTCGCTTTACTTATTTCGGTGTAGTTAACGCATCAGTGTGCTTTCTTACGATTTAGACTTAAGCAATTGCAGCTCTTGATCCATGATTTCAGCTGCTTCTGAAATAAATTGAATGATTAAATCCAATTCTTCTGGCTTGTATTCATTTGTGAGTTTTTTGGTGGATGCCGATAAAGATAGAAAGAGTTGTTTCACCTGTGATTTCCCAGCCGTTAATGGAACAATGATGACTCTTCGCTTGTCTTTTGGGTCCTTCTCCCTTTTGACGTAGCCTGCTTTTTCTAACCGGTCAATGAGAGCGGTGACCGCACCTGAGCTAAGACCGGTTTTTTCACTTAATTCACCTGCTGTGAGTGGTCCAAGTTCGTTTAACAAATCTGCTGATTTGAGATCTGTTGGAAAAAGGCCGAGCGATTGAGCGGCTGCTTGGTGGAATAAAACGGTTCGTGTGGCGAGGCGCCTCATTGTATGTATGATCTGGGCTGCTCTGTCTTCAGCCTCGTTCTTTATTGACAACTTGTTCTCCTCCCTTTAAAATCAATTTATCTTGATCATCAAGATAAATGTTCTCTTACTTTATGGTTAAGTTGATCATAGCAAAAATAATGAGAGAACGTAAGCAGGAGGTAAATGAAATGAATCACGTGGATAAAGGCAAGGCATCCACTCGCTTTGTTGTCGTCGGGTTGCTGTTAGGGATTTTTATGGCAGCGATGGACAACACCATTGTCGCAACAGCAATGGGAAGCATCGTCGCCGATTTGGGCAGTTTTGATAAATTTGCTTGGGTGACTGCTTCTTATATGGTGGCAGTGATGGCCGGTATGCCGATTTATGGAAAGCTTTCAGATATGTATGGTCGAAAGCGTTTTTTTCTGTTTGGACTTATTTTCTTTTTAATTGGATCTGCGCTGTGCGGCATCGCACAAACAATGGATCAGCTCATTATTTACCGTGCGATTCAAGGACTTGGAGGCGGTGCTCTTCTTCCGATCGCTTTCACGATTATCTTTGATATCTTCCCGCCAGAAAAACGCGGGAAAATGTCCGGTATGTTTGGTGCAGTTTTTGGTCTATCCAGTGTATTAGGACCGCTGTTAGGAGCAATTATTACGGATTCGATCGGCTGGCATTGGGTGTTTTATATTAACGTACCAATTGGTATCGTCAGTGTGTTCTTAATCGCCAAATTTTATCAAGAATCGCTCGAGCATCGTAAGCAGAAAATTGACTGGTCAGGTGCCATTACACTTGTCGTTGCGGTTGTCAGTTTAATGTTCGCCCTTGAGCTTGGCGGTAAATCGTATGCATGGGATTCTGTTCAAATCTTGACACTATTTGCTGTGTTTGTAGTCTTCGGCACCATCTTCTTCATTGTTGAACGAAAGGCCGAAGAACCGATTATTTCATTTTGGATGTTTAAAAATCGTTTGTTTGCGACATCTCAAATTTTGGCGTTTTTATATGGCGGGACGTTTATTATTCTAGCTGTCTTTATTCCTATTTTCGTCCAGGCGGTGTACGGTGAATCTGCAACAAGTGCCGGGTTCATTTTAACACCGATGATGATTGGGTCTGTGATTGGCAGTATGATTGGTGGAACGATGCAGACGAAAGTACCTTTTAGACGATTAATGACTATCTCTGTGATTTCATTTTTTGCTGGGATGCTACTGCTTGCCAATATGTCGCCAGATACAGCAAGATTGTGGCTTACGCTCTTTATGATGATTTCAGGTTTTGGTGTTGGATTTAGCTTCTCCCTTCTGCCATCTGCTTCAATGAATGATCTCTCTCCGCGCTACCGCGGCAGTGCTAATTCTACCAATTCGTTCATGAGATCACTTGGGATGACTTTAGGTGTGACGATTTTTGGAACGATACAAACCAATGTCCTGACAAATCGTTTAGCAGATGCTTTTAGCGGAATGAAAGGAGCTTCTTCTCAAGTTGGTGACCCACAAGCCATTTTCCAAGAGGGGGCACGCTCACAAATTCCGCCTGATATTTTAAATAAAGTGATTGATGCGATGTCACAAAGTATTACATATGTATTTATGATTGCTTTATTCCCGATTGCACTTGCGGCGATTACGGTCGTATTTATGGGAAATGCACGAGTACGTACATCAAATGAAATGAAAGAAAGCGAATAATGAAAAAAAGCAGAGCCGCATCGCTCTGCTTTTTTCATTTTATTGATATAAAAGTTGGGCTTTTCCTTCACTGCCAACGATCTTTATTTTAGATGTGACCATGTCTTTGGCTGCTTGTTTTGCTTTTTGTAAATACATACGCGGATCTAAGCTTTCAGGTTCGTTTGAGAAATGATCACGAATCGCTTCAGAGTATGCATTTTTTAGTTCAGTGGACACATTGACCTTTGCCATACCGAGTGCGACACATCTTTTGACATCCTCATCTGGTACAGCTGAACCACCATGAAGGACAAGTGGCACATCGACAAGCGCTGCAATTTGTTCAATGCGGTCAAAGTCGATATCCGGCACCCCTTTATAGATGCCGTGGGCCGTGCCGATCGCAGGTGCTAAAGTAGGTACACTAGTTTCTTCTACAAATTGACGGCATTCAGATGGAATGGCTTTTTGGGCATCTTTTTCATCCACGACAATATCATCTTCTACCCCGCCTACCTTGCCTAACTCGGCTTCCACATTCACTCCTACTTTTAAGGCAAGGTCCACCACTTCTTTTGTGCGGCGTACATTTTCTTCATATGAATGCATGGAAGCATCGATCATCACAGATGTATATCCTGCTCGTATACAAGTAAGAATCACATCAAAATCAGTGCAATGATCGAGATGAAGGCCGATTGGGATTTGGTATTGATCCGCTGCCGCCTTTACTGTATCTGCAATGGCTTTTGCGCCAAGCGATTGGACCGTGCCAACCGTTGTTTGCAAAATGACAGGTGATTTTAATTCAGCTGCCGTTTCGAGTACCCAGTAAATACTATCAAAGGAATGTACATTGAATGCGACAATTCCGTATTTTTCTTTTTTTGCTGCTTCAAGCATAGGTGTTGTGGAAAGTAAAGGCATGGTCAAACATCCTCTCTCGTCAAAATATCTGTTTTTAATACAGCGAGCATTTCTTCATTTGTTCTTGTTTCGAGCAGTTTTTGCCGTTTCATTTCATCCATTAATCCGCGTGAAAGAGCAGAAAGTGCTTGTAAGTGAGTAGTTCCTGCTTCACTTTTTGGAATGAGTAAGGATAAGAAGAAAAAGCAAGGCTTTCCATCAAAAGCGTCCCATTCGATTCCGGTTTCTGTACGGACGATGACGAGTGCCGGTTTTGTGATGGCGTCTGACTGTGTATGCGGAATGGCAAATCCATCTTGAAAGCCGGTTGTACTCAGAGCTTCTCTTTCAGCTAGTCCTTTTTTGACTGCCTCAGGAGATGTAGAAATCCCTGCTTCAGCGGCAATGTCAGCTATGGCTGCGAAAACGCCAGCCTGTGAAGAAGCTGTTTCATGTAGATTCATATAAATATGTTCCATCATTTCTCTTCCTCCCTATTAAACTGCGGGTTTGTCTATTTTCTTGCGGTAAAGTCCGTATAGAATCGCACCTACAAGTGAGCCGATGAGTATGGATAGTACCCACTGGAATGCGCCTGTGACGACTGGAAGGACAAGGAATCCGCCATGCGGAGCTGGAACCTGTACGCCAAACAGATACGTCAATATAGCAGAGATGGCGGAACCAAACATGATAATTGGCAGGACAACGACTGGGTTTTTTGCTGCAAATGGAATGGCTCCTTCGGTAATATGAGTCGCTCCGAGAATATAGTTGATCATCCCAGCATTTCGTTCTTGTGGTGTAAAATGTTTTCGGAAAATCGTTGTGGCAATCGCAATGATAAGCGGCGGTGTGATACATGCTGCTGACACCCCTGCCATGAAGTAAAGGTTACCTTCTGCGAGTAAAGCCGTTCCTGTGACATAGGCTGCTTTGTTAAAAGGTCCTCCCATATCAAATCCACACATGGCTCCAACAATTAAACCTAAAAGCAATGGATTTGTGGATTGAACTGATGAGAGAAAATCCATTAATGAATGATTTAGCCCTGTAATTGGAACTAATAGCGGGGTCATGACAGCCCCAATTAAGAAAATACCAATGACAGGATAGATGAAAATTGATTTTAATCCGTCAAGTGATGCTGGTAATTTTTGAAGCAGGAATTGAAGAAGTACGATGATATACCCTGCTGCAAAACCTGCGATAATACCACCTAAGAATCCAGCGCCTCCATCGTTTGCAAGCAAGCCACCGATAAATCCGACAACCATCCCTGGGCGTTTGGCGATTGAATCAGCGATAAATGCTGCTAAAATAGGTACCATTAAGCTAAAGCCGAGTCCGCCAATGTTTTTCAAGTAGGCAGCAAACGGATGATACGTTTCATGCTGAGGATCAGCTGAGTAAATACCGAATAGAAAAGATAAAGCGATTAAGACACCGCCCCCAACAACAAATGGAAGCATGTGTGATACACCGTTCATTAAATGCTTATAGATGGTGTGTATCCACTTATTCGCTGACTTTTGTTGAGCGGATGAAGGCGCAGATGGTTTTTCTGTTCCAGAAGCTCTTCCTTTCACTTGATGAACGGGGGCTTCTCCATTGATAATGCCTTGAATCAGTTCATTTGGTGTGCGGATACCCTTTGCTACAGGCACTTCAATCAGTGGTTTGCCGTGAAAACGATCTGTATTCACATCTTTGTCCGCTGCAACAATAACGCCATCTGCTTCCAAAATGTCTTGATCCGTTAAAGCGTTTTCAATTCCTACTTGACCATGCGTTTCAACTTTGATGTCGACCCCTAATTGCTCAGCTGCGATTTTTAATGCCTCAGCTGCCATAAATGTATGCGCAATGCCTGTTGGACAGCCAGTGGCAGCGACAATTTTCTTGCGGCTCATGTGAACTCCCCCTTATATGTTCTGAATGTGTATTTGCTCAATTAATGAATCAATGTCATGTAAATCACTTAACCCTTTTGAAAAGGCGGTAGATGCCCCTGTTGCAATGCCGTAGCGTAAGCATTCTTCATGAGGTTGTCCTTCCAGCTGTTTACTTAGGAATGCAGCGAGCATGGCATCACCAGAACAAGCCGTGTTTACGACCGTTCCTATTGGTGCATTTCCTTTTAATACGGCTTCATTTGTAAGGAATAGTGCACCTTCTCCTCCTCGGGAAATGAGTACTTGCTCTGCACCCATCTCGATCAGCTTTCGTCCTGATTCAACGAGTTCTGTTTCTGATAAACGGTGGGTTTTTCCAAAAAATGCGGCAATCTCTTCTTCATTTGGTTTTAGTAAATATGGTTTGTACTGAAGAGTCTCTAAAACCGCTTTAGAGCTTGTGTCTAAAATAAATTTCACGTTGTTTTGATGACAAATAGCGGCTATCTCTGAGAAAATGCTAGCAGGAACGCCTTTAGGCAGACTGCCTGACATAATGAAGATGCTGCCTTTTGGAATGGTCGAGATTTTTTCGCGAAAGGCATCAAGCGCTTTTGCCTCAATAGCGGGTCCTTGATTCACAAGCTTGTATTCTTCCGTTGTGTTAATAAATACATTAATGCGTGTAATCCCATCCACTGGGATAAAATCGGTTTGAATGGAAAGATCTTTTAACGATTGTTCAATATATGAACCTGAAAACCCAGCAATAAATCCTAATGCAGTGCTGGTGAAGCCATATTTCTTTAGCATAATGGAGACATTAACACCTTTTCCATTCGGCTGATAATCTTCATCTTCCGTACGGTTGACTGTATCTGCCCGCATTTCTTTTAATGCAATATATAGGTCAATAGCAGGATTTAAGGTGCAGGTATAAATCAATTGGTTTCACCTTCTTTCTTTTCTCTAAAGAAAGTATCTCATACGATTCAGTGAAAATGTTTTCAGATTGTGTAAAGGTTTTCACGGTAAAAAGCCTCCCATCATAAAGTGTGGAAGGCTTTTTGAGTGTTTATTTCATCCGAATCACATAGGCGTCTAGTAAAATGCGGGCAATGACATGAAGCGACAGGCGGGACCTGACTTCATAATCTGGGAAGAATGATTGTTCCCCTTTATATCCGACGAGTGTCATATCTGATATTTTACTTAATGTAGAATCAATTCTCGTTGTGACCGTAATGGTCGTGACCTGCTTCATACTGAGGTTTTGGCAGGCTTCTACTAGTTCAGACGTTTCTCCATTTAATGAAACAAAGATGGCAAGTTCGTTTTTATCAATGTCACGCGATTTGAGCCGAATGATATTCGGGTCGTCATGAACTTCACATGTTTTCCCGATGAGCTGCAATTTGATGGTCATCTCTTTGGCGATCATCTCTGAAAAGCCTCTGCCAAAAATATAAATTTTGTCCGCATCGTGGATTTTTTGAACTGCATCCTCAATTTGCCCAATACTTTGCAGTTGAATCGTCTTTAAGACCTCTTCTTCATTTTTTCGAATGGCTAGTTTGATGTCTTCGTCAATATTTTTTAGTTGATCACTATCATCTGTCATTTTCTTTTCTTGTTTCAATCGATATTTAAAGGATGTATAGCCGTTGTATCCGATTTTCTTCATCAGTCTGACAATGGTCGCCGTCGACACGTTGGCTCTTTCACTTAATGTGACGATGGATAAGGTGGAGATATCCTCTAAATGCTGGTGAATATAATGCAGTAAATAACGTTCTGTTTCACTTAACGTTTGATACACATCACTTGGTATATTAAATAATGGTTCATTCAATGCGATTCCCCCTTACTCATTTCATACTATAATTAAATGCCCTATGAAAACAAGATGATTCTTTTATCCTGTATTTTTTATTAGAAAGCTGGATGAGTGAAATTTTGTTTTTAACATAAGCTAAGAAAAAGAACGGTTTGTGTGAAAGGAGTTGATCACTGTGCTTCAATTCTTGTTTTTTCTGATCTTTTTATATGTGGTGTATGTATTTTTGACCGCATTTGTCTTGTTTTATTTACCGTTTCAAAAAACATGTAAAGAACATTGCATCTATAAAGCTTCTTCCATCTCAGGAGACGACCAAGGCATAAATCAAGTCATGCTGCTTGATGACGGGTTTGAATCAGGTCAAGTGAGAGTTCAAATGATTCGAGAGGCTAAAAAGAACATTCGTTTGAGTTATTATTCCATTCAAAAAGGAAAAACCGCCGAATGGGTGCTTGGTGCTTTAATTGAAGCGGCTGATCGAGGAGTAAAAGTTCAGCTGTTGTTAGATGGCATTTGCCATAGCCTGCGTGGACCGCTGAAGCATTTGCGTTATGCTGTGGCGAATCACCCGAATATGGCCATTCGTTTTTATGAGCCTTTTCGTTTGTTCAAGCCATGGACGTGGCATAACCGCCTTCACGATAAGCTTCTTTTGGCAGATGGCAGGGTCGCTGTCATGGGTGGCAGAAATATTGGTGATAAATACTTTGCAGATCAGCCGCCGAAAGACTTTGCGTATGACCGAGATGTGCTGCTGTACAACGCCAAAAAAGGAAAAGTATTAGATGAAATGGAGCAGTATTTCGTTTATTTGTGGAATCATGATTTTACGAAAAGAACAAAAGATGTATTTTCCAAGGCAAAAGCGAAAAAAGGAAAAAAGCTAAGAAAACAGCTACTTCGATCTTATCAGGAAGCCATTCGTACAAAAGAACCCTTTGTCACGTCCACATATGATTGGGCAAAAGACGCCATTCGTGCAAAGCAGATTGCATTTTTCACAAATCCAGTGGAACGCTTAAATAAACGTCCGCTCGTCTTGAAAAAGTTAAACGATCTCGCACAGCGGTCAAAGCGTTCGGTTCTGATCCAGACGCCTTATGTCATACCGACACGGCCAATGAAAGACGGACTCACGCCATTACCAAGTGATATTCAAACGACGGTCGTGACAAATTCTCTTACAGCGACACCAAACCCTTTAGCATTTGCAGGATATTTAAGCACGAAAAAGGAACTCATGAAAACGGGTGTTCATTTGTATGAATATCAAGGGCCGTATTCAATTCACGCGAAATCAATGGTCATTGATGATAACTTAAGTATTATTGGAACATATAATCTAGATGCAAGATCCAGCTTTTTAAATACTGAATCGATTTTGGTGATTGATAGTGCACCATTTGCGTTATCTCTTACGGAAGCAATCGAACGAAAAATCGCTTATAGTGTTCTCGTAGCGAAAGATCGAACAGAATATAAAGCAAGCGACTATGGACAGAAAAAAAAGCCTTTCATGAAAAGGCTCCTTTTAACTGGTTTATCTACCATAACGGTTTTATGGCGGCGGTTGATTTAAATAAAAGGGCAGCTACTTTTGTGGCAGCCCTTTTTCTTTTGACTGCTCCTCTTCTACTGGTTCAAACTTGGTTAACTTAAATACGAGGATTCCTGCCACAATGACAAGTACACCTAATAATTTTGTAAAAGAAAATGTTACTTTTTCTAACCCAAGCCAGCCAAGCGAATCAAATAGAAGCGCACAACCTAGCTGGGAGGTGAGAACAATCGAGATTCCATAAGTGGGACCGAGACGTTTGATGCTCTGAACAAGACAGATGACAACGCCTACCCCGATGGCTCCGCTTATCCAGTACCAGGCTTCCATATGCCTTAATTGAAACATGCCGGTTCCTTCTAACAAAAGACCCATCAAAAGTGAAGCGATAAAGCCCATTCCTAGAACTAGCGTCGTTGTTGACCAAGAGCCTGTATGCTCATTGACTTTACTATTAAAAATGGTTTGTAAGCTGACAAGTGCCCCAGCAGTGACAGCTAATATTATTCCTATGATCATATATAAGTCCCTTCGTTTCTTCTATTCATAAATGTTGTGTTCTGCTATTTCTAAAAGCCCTTTTTGATCACAAATCGTAATCTTTCCTCTTCGCCTTTCAATCAGCCCTTTTTCTTGGAACTGCTGAATGACCCGATTAATATGGCGGTAGCTTGTTCCAATTAAGCTCGCTGCATCCGTGAGGCGAAGCGTGCGTGCGTGCGCGTCATCATCACCTGTTAAAACAGACAATAAATAGCTTGCAAGCCTGACCTCTACAGGGTATAAAAGGTGGAAGCTTAAATCATTTGATTTTGTATAAAATTTGTTTGTGATGCCCTTGAGCAAAAAGGCTAAAACTCGTGGATCGTCCTTTGCATGCCGCATGAGGGCTTGATGAGAAATCCTGAGCATATGTACTTCTGTAACGGCTTCAACTGTATTGACCATATCTGTCTGCTGAACGTATTCAATATCTCCAATCGCTTCAAGAGGGTTTTTAAAGCAAAGAATAAACGTTTTTCCTTCCTTTGTGGTGGTGAAAATCTTTAATTTTCCTTTCACCAGCAAGTACATATACTCCCTTTTATCCCCTTTTGAACAAATCAGCTCACCTTGCTGATAACGCCACAAGCTCACATGTGAGATGAGTTTTTGATGAAAGACATTCTGTAACTGATGCATCTTCATATAAGAGGAAAAAAGAGATTCATCATGCAGCTCCTCCATCTGATGCCCTCCTTTATAGTTTTAAGATGATGACGCCTGCAATCATTAAAAAGATGCCTGCATAATGGGGCCATTTCATTTTTTTCTTCTGAACACCAAACCATCCTTTTGCATCGATGGCAAAGGTAAACGCAAGCTGTGCGATAAGTAAAGCAGCGATGGTGAGTGTCACCCCAATGATTTGAATGGCAGTGACCTCATTAAAGATAATAATGGCTGCAAATGCACCTCCAATTAAATAAAGAGGCTGCACTTTTTTGTATTCCTTAAAGTGGCCATCCCGTACGATGAGTAAAATGACGAGAGAGATGATAAACCCTGTCAGCTGCGTGATCGTTGCTGCCTGCCACGTCCCGATATCTTGACTAATTCTGGCGTTGGCTACGCCTTGCAGTGTAATACAAGCGCCTCCTAATAATGCGAAAATAACACCTTTCATTCGTTCAAAAGCTCCTTCTTTTTTCAGTCTAGTTCCATTAAATGATAGATGCCCTCATGTTGAAAAGGACATATGTCCCACTTTGCGTATTATATCAGAAACTTTCCCTTTTACAGTTTCTCCGTTTTAGATTTTTCACAGTGGGTACAGTTTTATATCAGCTGAAAACAGAATATTGGATTGCATCACATATAAAAAGGAGACATGTCAGAATGAGAAATCAAGAGAAACACTTTATTAATGGAGAATGGGTCGCATCAACAGGAAACGAAACGACGGAGGTCATTAACCCTGCGACAGAGGAAGTCATTGGCACCATTAGTTTAGGAACGAAAGAAGATTTAGATCAAGCTGTCAAAGCAGCTCGAGCTGCCTTCCCTTCTTTCTCAAAAACATCTCGAAATGAACGAGTAGAAATGCTGGAAAACATTGTGCGCGGGTACGAAAAACGTAAGGATGAGCTTGTAGAAGTGATGACACAAGAACTTGGTGCACCATTGAAAGTGTCCGAAGAAGTTCATTACAAAATGGGTTATGAACATTTTTCTAAAGCAGCAGAAGCACTGAAATCTTATACATTTACCGAAGACCGCGGTGGACATACGATTATAAAAGAGGCGATTGGTGTCAGCGGATTGATTACACCGTGGAACTTCCCGACGAATCAGACATCTCTTAAAATTGCGGGTGCCATTGCGGCAGGTTCACCAGTTGTCTTAAAGCCAGCGGAAATTACCCCTTTTGCTGCGATGATTCTTGCAGAAATTATTGATGAAGCAGGTGTACCGAAAGGAGTCTTCAACTTAGTAAACGGAACGGGTGACGTGATTGGTGACGGCATTAGCTCACATCCTGATATTGACTTCGTTTCATTTACAGGATCAGGTGCCGTCGGCTCTAAAATTATGGAAAATGCAGCGGACAATGTGAAGAAAGTAGCACTTGAGCTTGGCGGAAAATCCCCTCTTATCGTCTTAGACGATGCAGATGTGGACGAAGCAGCAGAAACAGCCATTCATCATATTGCGATGAATACAGGTCAAGTGTGTTCTGCAGCTACACGTGTGCTGATTCCAGAATCAATGAAAGACAAGTTTGAAAAAGCGCTGCTGAACGCCCTGCCGAAGTTTACAGTTGGTGATCCGAGAGAAGATCACGCTACTGGCCCGCTTGTTTCTAAAAAGCAGTGGGATACGGTGCAATCTTATATTGAAAAAGGAATCGAAGAAGGTGCTACCCTTCTTGCTGGGGGAACTGGAAAGCCAGACGGAATCGATAAAGGATATTTCGCCAAGCATACCATTTTCACCAATGTGAAAAATGATATGACCATTGCGCAAGAAGAAATCTTTGGGCCAGTCATGAGTGTGATCACGTATCAAGACCTCGATCATGCCCTTGAGATCGCCAACGATACAGTGTATGGTCTTGCCGGGTATGTTGTTGGTCAAGATGAAAAAACATTAAAATTTGTCGCTGAACATATTCGTGCCGGTCAAATCACCATTAACAATGCTGAAACAGATTACTTTGCCCCATTTGGCGGTTTTAAGCAGTCTGGTATCGGAAGAGAATGGGGAGACTTCGGTATCGAAGAATATTTAGAAGTGAAAGCTGTGATGGGACTTCCAACGGCGTAAATAAAGAAAGGAGAAAAACCTTAAGGTTTTTCTCCTTTCTTTATTTAACAATAAGAACCCAGTTCGAATTTTAAGAACATCTCATACTCTCCTATTTATTCTTATCTATAATGATAATACTTATCAAAAAGAAGAGTATTATTTGATGAATAATCGAGAATTTAATTTTTAACTAATTCCCAAAATTACTTCAACTTCTTTAATATGATCTAATTCATAGAACATAAAAAATTCAGCTTCTTTTAGATTTGGAGATTTCATCAAAATCTCTAAACGATCAGAATAATAACCAAAAGAGATTGTTCTCCAATTCACAGCTCTTATCTTTTGCAATTGTTTATAATCCTCTTGGAATTTTTCCTCTCGTTTTAATTTCATTAAATATATTTCATCAATTAAATTGAAAAGTTTATTTGTTTTGGAAACATCAAATCTTCTAATGAGAAGAACAATAAAAACAATTATTAAAATACTTGAAGCAAAATATAAATAAGTATCAAATATACTGAATGAAAGTTTATCAAAATCATTCTGCTGCTCATGTGAGCTATCAAGTAATTTCGGATCGTTAGAATTGTATTTTCTAGAAATAAAATTTAACCCAAAGTTAAATATGAATTAAAGTAAGAGTTCAAAAATAAAAATATTGGCACAATTGTTATTGTAATAATTGAAGCTTTTGTAGAAAAGTTGGCAGCTCTTTCGTATTTATCTTTCGCATAAATTCGCAAATCAGAAACTTGACTCAGATTTAATTTTTCTAATTCCTTTCTATGGATTGACACATTCTTTGCTAATTTAAACTTAACTTTTGGATCTTCTAAATCTCTAATAATACTCATATTACCTCCTTGACTAAACATATTCATTTCACCATGCACAGCTATTAGAAATCTTAATCATGACAATCAATATTATATATTTTACTTAATGGCAAACTTTCGGTAAAGTTCAAATTGAACCTATATATATAATTCCTATCGAATTAATCTATGTTTATATTCCTTGTGAGGTGGATATTGTTGCAACTTCATGTATTGAACAGTCCGTTTAGCCAGGAGCAGGCAGAGTTACTCAATCAGCTGCTTCCGACTTTAACAGAACAGCAAAAAATTTGGCTTACTGGTTATTTATCAGCGCAGGCAGCGCTTGCCGGCTCAGAAACTGTCACTCCGGCGCCTTCTGCCGCAGCAGCTGTACAGCCTGTGAGCAAAGATGTGACCGTGCTTTATGGGTCGCAAACAGGCAATTCCGAAGGGTTAGCAAAAAAGACAGCCCAGCATCTTGAAGAGAAAGGCTTTCAAGTGACGCTCTCTTCTATGTCCGATTTTAAACCGAATAATCTGAAAAAAATAAATAATTTACTGGTCATTGTCAGCACACATGGCGAAGGAGATCCGCCGGATAATGCCCTTTCGTTCCATGAATATGTTCACGGCAGACGTGCGCCAAAGCTCGATCATTTAAGCTTTTCTGTCCTTTCATTAGGTGACAGCTCATACGAATTCTTCTGTCAGACAGGAAAAGAATTTGACGAACGATTTGAAGAGCTTGGCGGTACACGCCTGTTTGACCGAGTGGATTGTGACCTTGATTATGATGAGCCATTTTCAGAATGGCTTCAAGGTGTTGCCTCTTCTTTGAGTGAAGGTGAAGCTGTATCACTGCCGCAAGAATCAGCGGGAGCCAACAATCAAGCCGTTTCTGAATATTCAAGAACGAATCCTTTTTATGCTGAAGTTCTTGAAAATATCAACTTAAATGGGCGTGGATCTAATAAAGAAACACGTCACTTAGAGCTTTCGCTTGAAGGTTCAGGCCTCGTGTATGAGCCAGGTGATAGCCTTGGCATTTACCCGACAAATGATCCTGCGCTTGTCGACGAACTGATTCAAACATGCGGGTGGAATGAAGAAGAATCCGTCACCGTTCATAAAAATGGAGACACTCTTCCTTTAAAAGAAGCACTCACCTCGCATTTTGAGATCACGGTTTTAACAAAACCACTTCTTCAAAAGATCGCTGAACTGACAAAAAGCGAATCCTTACATGCCCTTTTAGAAGAAGGAAACGAAGAAAAACTGAAAGAATATATCGCAGGCCGGGACCTAGTAGATGCGGCTCGTGATTTCGGTCCTTTTGAAGGAACCGCCGCAGATTTCACGTCCATTTTAAGAAAAATCCCTGCACGCCTTTATTCCATTGCAAGCAGTCTCAAAGCAAATGACGAAGAGGTTCATTTGACGATAGGGGCTGTCAGATATGATGCGCACGGCAGAGAACGCCAAGGTGTTTGTTCGATTCTATGTGCAGAGCGCCTGCAGCCAGGTGATACGTTACCTGTTTATATTCAGCACAACCAAAACTTTAAGCTTCCTCAAGATCCAGATGCACCGATCATTATGGTAGGACCAGGCACAGGCATCGCCCCTTTCCGTTCATTTATGCAGGAGCGTGAGGAAATGGGTGCAAACGGAAAATCATGGTTATTCTTCGGTGATCAGCATTTTGTGACGGATTTCTTATACCAAACAGAATGGCAAAAGTGGTTAAAGGATGGCGTCTTAACGAAAATGGACGTGGCTTTTTCAAGAGATACTGAGGAAAAAGTATATGTCCAGCACCAAATGAAGAAACAAAGCAAAGAATTATTTGAATGGCTTGAGCAAGGTGCTTACGTGTATATTTGCGGAGATGAAAAGCATATGGCGCATGATGTTCACAATACCCTTCTATCCATCATTCAAGAAGAAGGTGCGATGAGCAAAGAAAAAGCAGAAAGCTATCTTGCCAACTTACAGCAGCAAAAACGCTATCAGCGTGACGTTTATTGATTTGATGCTTGAAAGAAAGGAGCTTTTACTTACATGGTGAAGACAGCATTAACAGCGCCGGATGGACCTCCGAGCGACGTAGAGGAAATCAAAGAAAAAAGTGATTATTTACGGGGTACGTTAAAAGAAGTGATGCTTGATCCGATTTCAGCGGGAATTCCGGATGATGACAACCGTCTGATGAAGCATCACGGCAGCTACTTACAAGACGATCGTGATCTGAGAAATGAACGGCAAAAACAAAAGCTTGAGCCTGCCTATCAATTTATGCTGCGTGTCCGTCTGCCTGGCGGAATCGCCACATCTAATCAGTGGCTTGTGATGGATGAGCTTGCTCACAAATATGGAAACGGTACGTTAAAGCTGACTACTCGTGAAACCTTTCAGCTTCACGGTATTTTAAAATGGAATATGAAAAAGACCATTCAAGACATTCATTCTACTATGCTTGATACAATTGCTGCTTGCGGCGACGTGAACCGGAATGTCATGTGTACTTCAAACCCCTATCAATCAGAAGTGCACCATGATGTATACGAGCTGGCGAAAAAATTAAGTGATGACCTGCTCCCGCAAACAAGAGCTTATCACGAAATTTGGCTTGATGAGGAAAAGGTTGCGGCAACGCCAGATAAGGAAGTTGAACCGATGTATGGTCCGCTTTATTTGCCAAGGAAATTCAAAATTGGTGTGGCGGTCCCTCCTGCTAATGACATTGATGTCTTTTCGCAGGATCTAGGCTTCATTGCCATTATAGAAAACGATCAACTGGTCGGCTTTAATGTCGCAATTGGCGGCGGAATGGGGATGACGCATGGTGATACAGCGACTTATCCGCAGCTTGCAAAGGTCATCGGCTTTTGTACACCTGAACAAGTCGTAGAAATTGCCAAACAAGTCATCACCATTCAACGTGACTACGGAAACCGTTCCGTGCGAAAAAATGCCCGCTTTAAATATACGGTGGACCGCCTTGGTCTTGAGAATGTAAAAGAAGAACTTGAGCGCCGTCTTGGGTTTACTCTTTTAGAGGCAAAGGATTATCACTTTGATCATAACGGTGACCGTTATGGCTGGGTAAAAGGCATTAACGGCAGATGGCATTATACGCTGTTTGTAGAAGGCGGACGCATCACAGATTATGATGATTATCCGCTGATGACAGGCATCCGCGAAATCGCCAAAGTTCATACAGGTGACTTCCGTTTAACCGCCAATCAGAATTTAATCATTGGGAATGTGACAACTCATAAAAAGAAACAAATCGAACAGCTGATTCAAAAGTTTGGTTTATCAGACGGCCAGCAGCACTCCGCCCTGCGGCGCAGCTCAATGGCTTGTGTGTCTTTGCCAACTTGCGGCTTAGCGATGGCTGAAGCAGAGCGCTACCTTCCTCGATTGATTGATAAAATCGAAGACATCGTTGAAGAAAACGGATTAAGTGATAAAGAAATCACCATTCGAATGACTGGTTGTCCAAATGGTTGTGCTCGTCATGCGCTTGGAGAGATTGGATTTATCGGAAAATCACCTGGTAAGTATAATATGTATCTTTGGTGCCGCATTTGATGGCAGCAGATTAAGTAAATTATACCGTGAAAATGTGGGTGAGGAAGACATTCTAAAAGAACTTGGCTCTATTCTCCCCCGCTATGCAAAAGAACGAGAAGAAAAATGAACATTTCGGCGATTATGTCATTCGTGCAGGGATTGTGAAAGAGACAACAGATGGAACGAATTTTCATGTGCAATAAAAAGAGACAGGAATTATCCTGTCTTTTTTATTTGTTCTGTTTCTTATTTAAGTATTCGGTCAGACTCTTATATACATCTGGATTGTCTAATGAAGATAGATCGGGTGAAGGCTTCTCTTCATACGCCCCTTTAAGTAAACGTCGTACAATTTTTCCATTCCTTGTTTTCGGCAAAGCTGAAATGAGATGAACTTCTTTTGGTGTGAGCGCTTTTCCAGCATGTGAACCAACATGGGCTGAAAGCTCTTGGATAAGGGCTGCTTCTTCAAAAGCATGCGGACTGGTCACGATGAAACAGACGAGCGCCTCCCCTTTCACCTCATCCTTTACCCCAATCACAGCGGCTTCATGCACGGCAGGATGCCAGGTAAGGATGGATTCAATTTCAGCTGGCCCGATGCGTTTCCCTGCTGTATTAATGACATCATCCGATCTGCCGGTGATGTGGAATTCTCCGTCCTCTGTTTGCATGACCCAATCTCCGTGTGTCCATACACCATCAAATCGTTTGAAATACGTATCTTCATAACGCTCCGGTTCGTTCCAAAAACCACATGTCATGCCGACCCATGGCTTTTTCACCACAAGCTCCCCTACCTCATTCATCACGCTTTGCCCGGCTTCATTGTATACATCTGCCGCCATTCCTAAGATCGCCGCATTAAAGAGAATCGGTTTGATGGGTCGAAGCAGCGTACTGCCTACAATGCCACCAGAAACCTCGGTTCCTCCTGAATAATTTAAGATGGGAATGTTCTTTTGACCAATGGTGTGAAATAACCATTGCCACGGAGCTTCATTCCACGGCTCCCCAGTAGAAATAATGGCTTTGACATGCGGTAACTCGACCCCATCAATCGTTTGCTGCATCGCAGAACGAACAAATGTAGGGGAAAGTCCAAAATGAGTGACTTTCTTCTCGTGGATGAATGACCAGAGCTGCTGCTCATCTGGATAATCGGGAGCGCCGTCATATAAAACGATGGTAGCGCCATTGATCAAGCCACCAAAGACGAGGAATGGCCCCATCATCCAGCCCATATCAGTCAGCCAAAACAGTCGGTCTCCTTTTGCCACGTCCATACATAGCCCGGCATCAAAAGCTGCCTTTATCGGAAAGCCTGCGTGTGTGTGAACGGCTCCCTTTGGTGTGCCGGTTGTGCCTGACGTATACAAGATCATCAGCGGGTCTTCATTTGTGACATAGGTTGCGCCGGTGATCGGCTGTTCTTTTAACAAATCATTTAGCAATACATCGTCCTGATATCCGGTATGAGAGGAAGTGTGCACAATCACTTTTTGCACAGTTGCGGTTTTGTTGATGGCATCAGCCACACATTCCCGCATGTTGATCGTTTTCCCTCGCCGCATCATTTCATTCGCTGTGACGACAATGGATGCGCCTGACGCACGAATGCGTACAGCGAGTGGCTCGCTTCCATAGCCTGAGAAGACTGGGCTGAAAATCACACCAATCTTTGCAAAGGCAAGCATGACGGCGACCGTTTCTGGAAGCATTGGCATATAGATGATGGCTACATCCCCTTTTTGAAGTCCTTCTTTCAAAAAGCCAGCTGCAAGACGGCTCACTTTTTCTTGAAGTTCGAGAAATGACCATTTCTTTTCTTCACCGGCTTCATTGCTCCAAATGATGGCGGGCTGATGCTTCGTCTCTTCTTTTTCTGCCCATTTGTCCACAGCCGTTTCGGTAATGTTTAGTGTGCCGCCCTGATACCATTTCGGCCACATCAATGAGTAGTGACCTAATGCCGCTTCATATGGTTTTTTCCACTGAATGCCGACCGCCTTCTCCGCTTCTCTCCAAAACCAGTCTGTGCGATCAATACTGGCTTGATAGAATGAGTCATACGTAGAAAAACCAAGAGATTTCATCCACTGATGCAAACGTGTTTTTTGGCTCTGCTTTTCTTCCGGTATCCATTCTGGTTTCAGGTTGATCATGAGATCTGCCCCCTTTAGACCGGATAGACCGGATGTTTTCGTTTCGTAAATGTCATGTCTTTCGATGAATAGGCTACTAATCTATGACAAAGTTCCGTTCTTAGACGGTCAAATGGGATGACGCCATCGACAATCATTTCAGAGGCAAGCTCATAGATATTCATATCTTCCTGGTATTCCTTCCGTTTCTCTTGTATAAATGAAGCCCTCTCTTCGGGCGGGAGTTCTGCAATTTTATTTGCATAGACGGCATTTACAGCGGCTTCTGGACCCATCACAGCGATTTGCGCCGATGGAAGAGCGAGACAGCAGTCGGGCTCAAAAGCAGGGCCTGCCATTGCATATAGTCCTGCTCCGTATGCTTTACGGACGATGACGGATATTTTCGGAACGGTCGCCTCTGACATAGCGGAGATCATTTTTGCCCCATGACGAATAATGCCGGCTTGTTCCACTTTTGTTCCAATCATAAATCCTGGTATGTCCGCGAGAAAGAGCAGCGGGATATGAAAGGCATCACAAAGCTGAATAAACTTGGCGGCTTTATCAGCTGAGTCGTGGAATAATACGCCGCCTTTGACCCTTGGCTGATTGGCAATGAGACCGATAGGCTGACCGTTCATTCTGCCAAAGCCTGTGATTAACTCTGCGGCAAACAGCTTTTTGATTTCAAAAAATGACCCTTCATCAATCAGTAAATCGATGAGTTGATACATATCAAATGGGGTATTCTGGCCTTTAGGGATTAAGTCTTGGATGGTGGTTTCAGATGGTTTAGGTGCTTTTGCTGCTGTCGTTTTTGGTTTTTCTGTATAGTTGGCAGGCATATAGGTTAAATAATCACGTGCAATTTGAATGGCCTCTTCCTCTGTTTTGGCTAATATATCTCCGCATCCAGAAATGCTACAATGCATTTTCGCACCGCCCATTTCCTCAAGTGATACTTTTTCACCAATCACCATTTCAGCCATTCGCGGCGACCCTAAATACATGGATGCATTTCCTTCGACCATGACGACAATGTCACAAAAAGCAGGGATATACGCACCACCGGCAGCAGAAGGACCGAATAGTAAACAAATTTGAGGAATGCGTCCAGACAGCTTGACTTGGTTATAAAAAATTCGCCCTGCTCCTCTTCTGCCTGGAAACATTGCGATTTGATCGGTGATTCTTGCACCCGCAGAATCGACTAAATACAGCATTGGACAATTGAGCTTCTCGGCCGTTTCTTGAATTCGAATGATTTTTTCTACTGTTTTGACGCCCCACGATCCTGCTTTAACCGTAGAGTCGTTTGCCATGACACAAACAGTCTGCCCATTCATACGCCCGGTTCCTGTGACGACACCATCTGCTGGTAAATGTTCATCTTTGCACTCTGCAAACATGGCATCTTCAATGAAAGAATCCTCATCTAATAGCAAATGAAGCCGATCACGGACAAATAATTTTCCTTTTTCTTTGTTTTTTTGATGGTAGCGTTCTGCCCCGCCCTTTTCAATTCGTTGTTTTTTAAATTCATATTCTTCGATCATAAACATTCCCCTTTCTTGCTATTTGCCAATGTAATGAGGCGTTCGTTTTTCTTGAAAAGCCTTGAGACCTTCTAGTCGATCTTCTGTATGAATAAGCCGCAGATAAGCTTCGTATTCTTTCGTCAGACCTGTTTGTAAATCGTGATCAAGGCTGGATTGAATGGCTTGTTTTGCTTCTTTTAAAGCGATCGGTGCATTTTTGGTGATTTGTTTTGCGAGTGTGATGGCATCATTCATCAGTGAATCGGCTGTAGAGATACGTTCAATCAGTCCGATTTGAACGGCTTCTTCTGCTCGTAAAGAAGTGCCTGTGAAGATCATTTCTTTCGCTTTCCCGGGTCCGATCAGGCGCGGAAGTCTTTGTGTGCCCCCTGCTCCCGGCAGGATAGCTAGTCCTGTTTCCGGCAGGCCGAGCGCTGCACCCGCTCTTGCGATGCGGAGATCACAGGCGAGCGCGAGCTCAAGACCTCCGCCAAGTGCGTGTCCGTTTATCACGGCAATGACAGGAACAGGCAAAGATTCAATGTCTGTAAAGGTTTGCTGAATGGTCAGAACGGCTTCTTTGGCTTCTTGTGCTGACATCAATCGCCGTTCTTTTAAGTCTGCTCCTGCGCAAAAAACTTTAGCGCCAGCTCCTGTCATGAGCAAACAGCGGATGTTTTCATCATGTTTGATTTCTTGAATCGTTTGATTGATTTCCTCTAGCATAGCAGCTGATAGAGCATTGGCTTGTGCTGGTCTGTTTAAGGTCATGATGCCAATGTGATCATCTTGTATTGAAAAATGGACCAATGAAGTCATGTGATTCACCCTTTATCAAGTAGTGTGAGACTGAAAAGCGCGTAAACAGTGACTTGGCAGGGTTCGATCCACTTTTGCTTCAATCCATTCAGCCGCTTTAATCAAGCGAGGGAGGTCGACATTTGTTTCGATCCCGAGTTTGTGAAGCATGTGCACCACGTCTTCTGTCGCCACGTTTCCGCTGGAGCCAGGTGCATAAGGACAGCCGCCAAGCCCCCGCTAGAGGCATCAAATATGGTGATGCCGGCTTTTAATGCTGTATAAATATTGGCAAGCCCCATTCCTTTCGTATCATGAAAATGAAGCGCAATTTTATCAGCAGGAAAGCGTTCAAGTAAAAGGTCTAACCGTCTTTCTACTTGTAGCGGATGGGCTTCCCCAATGGTATCCCCGAGTGATATTTCATCAATGCCGAAGGAGAGCAGCTGTTCCGTTAATCGCAGCACTTGGTCCATCGGCACTTGTTTTTCATAAGGACATCCAAACACGGTTGAAATATAGGCCCGCGTTTGCCGTCCTTCTGCTTTTAAATCGGCTGTCATTTGTTTGATCACAGGCAATGTTTCCTGTATAGATCGATTCATATTCTTTTTGTTATGTGTCTCACTCGCTGAGATAAACATAGCCCCTAGCTCAAGGTTTGCTTCAAAAAAATGAGCTAACCCCTTTTCATTTGGGATGAGTGCGGCATAGGTAATATCCTCTTTTTTGTTTAATGATTGGGCTAATTCTTTGGCGTCTTTTAAGGCTGGAACCCATTTCGGATGAACAAATGAGGTGACTTCAATATAAGGAAGATGGGCTTCTTCGAGTAAATGGATCCATGTTCGCTTCTCCATTGTGTCCAGCCAAACGGATTCATTTTGCAGGCCATCGCGCGGGCCGACCTCTCTAATGAGCACGTTTTTTGGTAATGCCATGCGGCTTTCCCCCTATTCTGTCAGCTCCAAAAGTACCTCTCCCTCGTCAACAAAGTCCCCCTCCGCCTTATACACTTTACTGATCACACCTGCTTCTTCTGCAACAATGGGAATCTCCATTTTCATGGATTCTAAGATGGCGACTTCCTGTCCTTTTTGCACATCATCACCCTGTTTCACAAGAAGCTTCCATAAGTTTCCGGCCATTTGTATCGTGACAGTTTTCATGAACGGTTTTCCTCCCTTTTTTTCATCAGAAAATCGGTTGTGATGCTGCCATGTAAAAAGGCAGTTGATTCGGCCATTTCCTTTAAAAGCGGTACATTGGTTTTGATCCCTTCTATTTCATATGCTTGTAATGCTGCTTTTAATCGTTCTATGGCGAGTTTTCGAGTATCACCGTACACAATCATTTTCGCAATCATTGGATCGTAAAATGGGGTAATGACACTTCCGCTCGTTACGCTTAACTCATGACGGATATATGGGGCATCAGGTGTAGAAAGCCGAGTGATCGTGCCTGGCGAAGGGTAAAATGTCACAGGGTCTTCAGCGTATATTCTGACTTCAATCGCATGCCCAATTTGATGAATATCCTCTTGGCTAAAAGACAGGGGCTCTAATGCTGCAATTTTTAGCTGCTCCTCGACAAGGTCAATCCCAGTAATTTCTTCAGTGACAGGGTGTTCTACTTGCAATCTCGTATTCATTTCTAAGAAATAAAATTGCTGGTTTTGATCGACTAAACATTCAATCGTGCCCGCATTTTCATACCCAATCGCTTTGGCAGCTTTGACGGCCATCTGTCCCATTTGCTGTCTCACCGTTTCTTCAAGACAGACGGCTGGTGCCTCTTCAACAATTTTCTGATGTCTTCTTTGGAGTGAACAATCTCTTTCAAATAAGTGAACGCCGTGACCGAACGAATCAAAAAGAACTTGAATTTCGATGTGCCGTGCGTGTTCAATCACCTTTTCCATGTACAACGTACCGTCTTGAAAGAAACTTTGTGCTCTTTTTTGATTTCCTTCAAACGCTCGATGCAGCTCTTCGTCGTTGCGGACGAGCTGCATACCAATCCCACCGCCGCCGCTTGATGCTTTTAGCATAATGGGATAGCCGAGTGTCTGTGCTTTATGAACCCCTTCGTCTGCATCATGAAGCGGGGCTGAAACACCAGGAACGATTGGGATGCCCGCTTGTTCCATCGTTTTTCTCGCTTCAATTTTATTTCCCATCTGCTGAATGACTTGTGCAGATGGTCCAATAAAGGCAATGCCCTCGCTCCGGCAGCGCTCAGCAAATGCCGCATTTTCTGATAAAAGACCATACCCTGGGTGGATAGCATCAGCATTTGTTTGTTTGGCAACCTTAATGATCGCTTCCATGTTTAAATAGCTTTCAGAAACTTTAGCGCCGCCGATATAATAAGCGCTGTCTGCTTCTTGCACATGAAGTGCATGCTGATCAGCCTCTGAATAAACGGCAACGGTTTTGATTCCGAGCCGTTTACATGTCCGAATCACTCTACGGGCAATTTCGCCTCGATTGGCGATCAATACTTGTTCAAACATCGCTGCCTTCACTCCTTTATTAGATCAAGCGCCTGCTTTTTCAAGCGGAATTTCTGAATTTTGCCTGAGGCGGTCATTGGGTACTCATCTGTAATGAAAAAGTATTTCGGGATTTTGTAGCGTGCCATTTGTGACTGACAATAGCTCGTTAATGTCTCAATTGAGACCGACTTCCCTTGTTTCAGCCGAATGAATGCGGCTGCTTCCTCGCCGTATGTCTCGTCAGGAATACCAACGACCTGTGCGTCAAGAATGGCAGGGTGAGTGTATAGGACATCCTCAATCTCTTTTGGGTACACATTCTCTCCGCCTCTGATGATCATATCTTTGAGCCGGCCTGTGATTTTCACATAACCGTCATGATCCATCTCAGCTAAATCCCCTGTATGAAGCCATCCGTCCTCATCAATGACTTCATTTGTTGCTTCTTCGTTTTTATAATAGCCCTTCATGACATGGTAACCTCTTGTACAAAGCTCTCCTTGCTGTCCTCTTGGCACTTCTTCTGATGTCCCTGGTAAAGCAATTTTGACTTCAATTTGAGGAAGCGCACGTCCGACCGTTTGAACACGTCTTTCAAACGAATCATCGGTTCTTGTTTGGGTAATGACGGGTGAACTTTCGGTTTGACCATAGGCAATCGTGAGCTCTCTTAATCCCATTTTTTCAATGACTGCTTTCATGACGTGGGATGGGCAGAGTGAACCGGCCATAATCCCCGTTCGTAATGTGGACAGGTCATAAGAGTGGAAATTTGGATGATCGAGCTCTGCGATGAACATGGTTGGTACACCGTGAAGAACCGTGCATTTTTCTTTTTCTACTGTTTGAAGGACTCGTTCTGGATGGAATGATTCAAGTGGAATGATCGTTCCCCCTTTTGTGAGACAAGCAAGTACACCAAGAACAGAGCCGAAGCAATGAAAAAACGGCACTGGGATACACATACGGTCCTGCTCTGTTAATTTCATACAATCTGCGATCTGACTCGCATTACAGACGATGTTTGTGTGGCTGAGCATGACGCCTTTTGGATAGCCGGTTGTGCCTGAAGTGTACTGCATATTAATAACGTCATCAGGCGTGAGCTCATTCATTCGCTTCTCCCATTCATGATCTTCGGTTCTTTTGGCTGCCACTTGAAGACGATCCCAGCTGAGCATGCCGTTTGGTACATGCTGACCGATATAGATACATCTTTTTAAATAAGGAAATTGTGTGGAAGTGATTTCCTCTTGATGAGCGGTTTGAAGTTCTGGAATCAGCTCTTCAAGCATGTTGACATAGGACGTTTCTTTAAAGCCGTCTACAATAAACAACATTTTGCTGTCAGAATGCTTGAGTAAATAGGCGAGTTCCTGTGATTGAAAATTGGTATTCACAGTGACAAGAACAGCACCAATGGAGGCGCAGGCAAATTGAAGAATGAGCCATTCAGGTATATTTGGTGCCATAATGGCGATGTGATCTCCCTTTTGAACCCCTAATGCCATGAGACCTTTACCTGTTGCCTTGACCTCTTGATAAAACGCTTCGTACGAATAACGTAAAGAACGTTCTGGGTAAACAATGGCTTCATGTGCTGGATGCTGTTCTTTTTTTTCTCTTAATAGGGAGCCAATCGTTTGCGGATGAATCGACATCATTGCTTTCCTCCCTCATGCATAGTAAGCGTTTTCATTAAGGTATTACGCTAACAGCTGTCTTGCGATCACGAGCCGCTGAATTTCAGAGGTTCCTTCTCCGATTTCCATCAGCTTGGCATCTCTCACAAGCCGTTCAACACCGCATTCTTTCATATAGCCTGTTCCGCCATGAATTTGGACCGCATCAAGACTCGCTTTTGTGGCCATTTCTGAAGCAAACAGTTTGGCATAGGCCGCTTCTTTTGTAAATGGTTTGCCTTGATCTTTCAGCCAAGCGGCTTTCCAGACCATTTGTCTTGCAAGCTCTATTTGCATCGCCATATCCGCCAGCTTAAACTGGATGGCCTGGAAGGATGAGAGCGTCTTTCCAAATTGCTTTCTTTCTTTTGCATAGGAAAGTGAAGCATCAAGTGCCGCTTGTGCAATTCCGACAGATAAGGCTGCAATGGAAATTCGTCCGCCGTCTAATGTATATAAAAATTGCTTGAATCCTTTCGATTTGTCTCCCAATATATGATGCGCTGGTACACGTACTTCGTCTAAAATGATTTCAGCTGTATCTGAACCGCGAACCCCCATTTTGTCATATGGATTTGTAATCGACAGTCCCTTTTGCCCTTTCTCCACAATAAAGGCGGAGATGATCGGACGTCCGTTTTCATCATGATCTGTTACAGCGGTGACAATGATCGTTCTGGCATAATTGGCATTTGTGATCCAGCACTTTTCCCCACTGATGACATATTCTTGTCCGTCTTGAATGGCTTTTGTTTTTGTTCCTTTTGCATCTGATCCAGCGTTTGGTTCTGTTAATCCGAAGGAGCCAAGCGCTGTTCCAGAGGCTAATGGAACAAGATGGTCCATCTTTTGCTCCTCCGTCCCGAAGTAATAAAGTGGACTTGCGCCTAAGGAAACCGCTGCGGCATAACTTAAACCTGTACTCGCACACTGTTTTCCAATTTCCTCGACTGCCAGTGCATACGAGATCGTATCTCCTCCAGATCCTCCATATTTCTCTGGAAAGGGTATACCCATAAAACCGAGCTCCCCCATTTTTTGAAATGTTTTTACGGGAAATGCTGCCTGTTCATCAACAGTTTGAGCGTGCGGTGCAATTTCTGTTTTTGCAAATTCTTTGACCATCTGACGGATCATTTGCTGCTCTTTCGTTAATTCAAAATCCATTTTGCTTCCCCCTTTGGCGCTTTTCTATCATATTTATTATTGAAATAGCTGCTTCATGCCAAGCTTGATTGAATTCAGAAAATTAAAATAAAAATAGTAGAAAAATAGAGAAAGCAAAAAAGCATAAATGGAGGAAAACCCTCATTTATGCTGTCTTTGTTATTTTACTGTTTTTGTAGAAGGTTTGCTTTCATGATGAAGGCGATTGAGTGCCGTCACTTTATAGGTATAGCTCTTCTTTTGATTGGCTAAAATGTCTTTCGTTTGTGTGAAGGAACCTGTTTCTTTTCTGACCGTTTGCACAAATTCGTATGTCCCTTTATTCGACAATCGATAGACTGCATAATAGGATGCACTAGAGCGCGGATCATTTTGTATCTGTAAAACTGCGCCATCCTCTGTCTTTTTCACAGATTGGATGATTGGTTTTTTTGGCGCTTTTTGATGAAGCCATGGCATCTCTGGTATGAGAGCTGGTTTGCTATAGGTTTCTTCTATTAATCGTTTCTTTACATTCAAGGGATTCCGATTGATATCTTTCAGACTAAAATGCATGCTTCCTTGTACGAGCTGTGACTGCCTGTTCAGCTCGATCTGGCGAAAATACTCCTCTGGATCAGACCAAGCAGGATCACTGTTTTGATTGATTTTATACGTCGCTTGACCAATGTACAAATGAACAGGCTGCCCCTTCACTTCATTTGACCACCATTTCGTCAGCACATCATAGGCAGCGGGCTGAAAGCCGATACTCCAATAAATTTGCGGGGTGATATAATCAATATGGTGCTGCTGTATCCATTCTCTTGTATCAGCATACAAATCATCATAATTGGTCATCCCTGCTGTTGTGTTTGAACCGGTTGGGTCATCTTTTATGTTGCGCCATACACCAAATGGGCTAATGCCGAATTTCACATACGGCTTTTCTTTCTTAATGGTGTTATTGATTTGCTTCACTAGCTCGTTCACATTATCTCTTCGCCAATCTTCTATGTGTGTGAATTTCTGCCCGTAAGTTTCATACGTTTCTTGATCTGGAAATGGCACACCAGCGATTTTATTCGGGTAAAAATAATCATCCATATGCACCGCATCAATATCGTAGTTTTTCACTACTTCCTCTATCCCGTCAACAATGAAGTCCTGAGCATCAGGAATGCCTGGATTAAAGTACAGCTGATTTCCGTAGGCGATGGTCCACTCAGGGTGTGCTCTTGCAGGATGATCGGCTGATAACCGGTTGAGATCGGTATGATTCATGGTGATTCGATAAGGGTTAAACCAAGCATGAAATTCAAGGCCGCGTTTATGTGCTTCTTCTATCATAAATTCAAGCGGGTCATATCCAGGGTCTTTCCCTTGTGTACCAGTCAAATATTCAGACCATGGCCCGAATTTCGACGGATAAAAGGCATCTGCTGTTGGTTTAATTTGCATGATGACGGTGTTCATATTCATCGCTTTGATGTCGTCTAACAGTTGAATGAACTCTTGTTTCTGCTCATCTGCGGGCAGTCCTTTCTTTGAAGGCCAATCTAAGTTATAAACTGATGCGACCCACACTGCACGCATCTCTCTTGTGCTCTCAAGCTTCCCTTTTGGCATCGAACGAGCTAGACTGCTAGACGGAATCAATAAGAAGACACCCATGAAAACTAGTGTCAGAACCGTCATACTGATCTTTTTCAGCATGTTTTGCATCACCTCATATTAAGTTTATTCTGCGTTTTGTGATGGAATGCCAGCAGATGGTGTAAGCAAGATGTTTTTTACTTTAAGCAGCTGAGCTTTAGGGACGTCGCAGGCTTCTAGTAAATACCGCTCTGCACTTCCGTATGTATCCATCATCTCATTCAGTACATCTTCAAGATAATCTTGCTGCACACCGAGCAGGGGTTGAATTTGTTCTTTTGACACCCGATATAAACTCATCATACGAACAAATCGTTCTTGTCTTTTCACTAGTATTTTCACGCCTTCATTGGAACGCATGTATTCACTTAAAACGGTATGCACCGGCACACCCGCTGCTAATTGAATAAGAGCAGATAAAAAGCCTGTACGGTCCTTTCCGCTTGTACAGTGAAGCATAAGTGGATAATTTTTTTCATCTGACAGTAATGTAAACAATTGCTGAATCTCTTTTTTTCGCTCATAGAGCATGCTTTGATATACATCTTTCATGATCGGTGTAAAGGATAGAGATTTTCCTTCTGCTATCAGCATACGAAACATGGTCCATTTGCTAGGCATCATGCTGTCAGGCTGCATAGGGATATGAACAATTTTGTCATGTTCCATGATCTTTGGTGGGTGTGATTTTCGTTCTGAGCTTGTACGCAGGTCACAAACCGTTTGAATTCCAAGTGTTGAGAACGTCAATATGTCTTGCTTCGTGAGACGTGATAAATCAGCAGATCGATAAATCATTCCTTGTTTGATGACCATCTGATCCGTTGTTTGGAGTCCCCCTACCTCTCTAAAATTTGCAAGCTTTGAAAATTGTATGTTGCGTTCATTCATAGAAGTGAATATCCTTTCTATCCTCTTTTCTCTATCATACGCTTTTATGAAAAATGAGAAAAGATAAGAGAAAAAGATCATTCGATTCTCGCATGTTGATCAGTGACATCTTTTACGTGGAATTATTGTTATAATAGAATCAGCATATTCGTATTGATTGGAGATTGTAGCATGATAAAAACAAAACGTATTCAGCAAATAAAAGAGTATGTATTTGACCGGGAATCTGCCTCTCTTGATGAGCTTGTGACGCATTTTGGCGTCTCAAAAAACACCATACGCCGAGATGTACAAGCATTGGTAGAATCCGGCGTGCTAAAGAAAGTGTACGGCGGCGTCGCTGTGAATCACTCAACATTGGTGGTGTATCAGGAGCGAAAGACTCGTCAGCTGAGTAAAAAACAATTGATCGGACAGGCTGCCGCCGCTTTTGTTGAACATGGTGATATGATTTTTGTTGATTCTGGTACAACGACACTGGAGATGCTTCCCTATTTGAAGGAGAAACAGATTACCGTTGTGACAAATAACGTGGATTTCATTACACAGGCTATGCCTTATGAACACCTCACCATCTTTTCAACCGGGGGTATGCTAGAGCGAAAAACAAATTCTTTCGTTGGTTATCAAAGTGTTGAACGTCTCAAAGCATACAATGTCAATAAAGCATTTATTGCATCAACGGGTTTATCCATTGATCATGGCGTCACGAATTCCTCCCCGCTTGAGACAGATATTAAAAAAACGCTCGTTGAAAAAAACGCCAAAACCTTTTTATTAGTCGATGATAGTAAGTTTGACCATTATGCCTTGACCACGTTTTGTGACTTAAAAGACATAGACATCGTCGTGACGAATGAACAACCAAATGAAGATTACCTTCAATATGGAAAAGAGCATGATGTGAAGTTTGTCACGCCTTAGTCCAGAGCAAAAAAGCCAAGCGCCAATGTTTTGGCTTTTTTCTTATGCGCAAAAGAGTGAAACGGCGAAGTGTTGGTTACATTATGATTGTACATTTAACACATGTTTGGAGGTTGACCTGATGCCGTTGTTACGTTTTGACGTGATAGAAGGCCGTTCAAAAGAGGAATTAAAAAAACTGCTGGACACTTGCCATGAAGCAATGGTTGATGCCTTTGGGGTACCTGAACGAGATCGCTATCAAATTGTTCATCAGCACCGCCCTGAAGAGATGATCATTGAAGACACTGGGCTTGGTTATCCGAGAACAAAGGATCTGGTTGTCATTAGTGTTGTCAGTAAACAGCGGACGAAAGAACAAAAGGAACAGCTTTATGCACAAATCGCAGAACGTATAGAAAAAGAATGCGGGGTTGCCAAGTCGGATGTGATGATCTCCATCGTGGAAAATGGAGACGCCGATTGGAGCTTTGGGATGGGTGAGGCTCAATTCATAAGAGGATGGCTCTAAAAAAACGGCTCAGGAATGTGAGCCGTTTTTTGATTCATTCATTTTCAAGCTGCATGAGCAAGTTGAATAAATAGCGGTACACTGCTGAGATCACACCAATCAAAGGTGTATCTTCTTTGATGTCCTCTAGTTCAAGAAGCGGAATGTTGATATCAAATAACCCGTCTTGCCCATTAAATTGAAGCTGAGCACCATTTAATGTTGAGAGCATCTCTTTTAGTAATCCAGTATCTTTTTTAGGACGCTTCAATCCGAATAACACGGTATACGTCTGAAATACTTCATCCCATTCTATGGCAAGTCCGTCGGCTCTCACCACATCAAACCACTTCGACTCGATATAAATGAATTCTTTTTGTTGTTTTTTTACGTATGTAAGAGGTGTATTTAAAAAGGAAGCATTTTCTGTTTGAATCATTTCCTCCGATTCCTTGTCTACACGTTCTATATAAACATCAGCAAAGCGTGCTTCTTCTGTCATTTTTGCCCCTTCTAACGGCCAATTTTGACTTGCGGCTTTGTTATATTCAAAGTCGGTGAGCGCCTGCCCTTCTTTCAATAAATCTTGTAAGCGATTTTGCAGTGACATGACTGTATCTCCTTTCATCTACTTCATATGCGTTTTTTATTTTAGCATAACACATGAAAAGAAAGATATGCCTGAGCATATGATGGTATGATAGTGGAAAAAACATCTCGGAGGGGACCGTTTTGCTCACAATGACACTGGCAGAAAAAATCGTAGATGAGGTCAAAAAGGTACTGACGGAAGAAATCATCATCACACAAACAAACGGTACCATTATTGCTGCAACAGATCCAGCACGCATTGGTCAATTTCATGAAGGAGCATATGTCACATCCTTAGAAGGGCAGAAACGAATTCTCACAAAGGATGATGTGCTGCAGATGAAAGGCGTCAAAGCCGGTATCAATCTGCCTATTTATTTTAAACAAGAAGTCATTGGGGTCATTGGAATGACAGGTGATCCAAGGCATGTCTCCCCTTTTGGCGACATTTTACGGAAAATGACGGAGCTGCTCATTCAAGAGCATGAATTTTTTCAAGAAACGGAAACAGATGAACGGCAGCTTGAAGCATTTGTATTCGACTGGCTTCATCTGCCAGAGACAGCGGCAGGTATGACCGAGAAGGCGCAGCGGCTTGGCTTTGATGTCAACAAGCAGCGTGTCGCTATTCTCATTGATTGTCAAGACGAATCGTTTATGAAGCAGGATCAATACAAACTGATGAAGGACAAATTGCACCTGACCAATCAGGAGATCATTGTGCGCTGGGGGCATGCACGTTTTTTGCTCATGCTACAAGCCACACCAGATGGTCGAGAAACATGGCACAAGCGCTTGTTCCATATTCATGCTGCGCTCGCAGCGCTGTCACCATCGAGGATTTTAATGGGGGCAGGAAAACCAGCAGCTTCTCATGTCATGAAGCAGTCCTTTCATCAAGCGTTTCGCGCTTTAAAATTGGCGCATGCTGAAACACCCATTGTGTTTGATGAAGATTTGACGCTTGAACTTTTTATGGAGGAAATCAGTCAGGAAACAAAAGATGCGTTTCTTGATCGAACGATTGCGTCCCTTTTCCCCTATCCAGAACTAGTGAAAACATTGCGGGTACTCATCGCTTCGGATTACTCATTGAAACATACAGCAGAAGCTATGCATGTCCATATTAATACACTTCATTACAGATTAAAACGGATTCAGGATTTAACGACACTTGATCCAAAGCGTATGCAAGATGCGATGCTTTTTTATTTGGCCTTGCTACTTTTAGATCATGATACAAAAAATACGATAAAACAGCCTGATATTTTGTAGAATCGTCTATAGTCATGTGACGGTTCTTTTTTTATACTGGTAGAAACGAGACGTTAAATGAGCGGGAGTGATTGTATATGCTAGATTCAGAATTTTCAAATCAATTAAAAGAGATTGTCGGTGCGCCCAATGTCCAAGACAGCAAGGCGGATCGTCTTGCCTACTCTTATGATGCGACACCAAATTTTCAACAGATGCCAGATGCGATCGTGCGGCCTCACACGGCTGAAGAAGTGCAGCAAATTGTGAAACTGTGCGCCTCTTACAAGGTGCCGATCGTCCCAAGAGGCTCAGGGACGAATCTGTGCGCAGGAACATGCCCTACTCAGGGCGGATTGGTAATTCTCTTTACTAGAATGAACCAATTATTAGAAATAGACGAAGAAAATTTAACCGCAACGGTGCAGCCTGGCTTAATTACGCAGGAATTGATTCATCAAGTAGAGGAAAAAGGCCTCTTCTACCCGCCTGATCCAAGCTCTATGAAAATTTCCACATTAGGCGGCAATATTAACGAAAATTCAGGGGGGCTGCGGGGGTTAAAGTATGGAGTGACAAGAGATTATGTCCTTGGGCTTGAAGTGGTTTTGCCAAATGGTGACATCATCAAAACAGGCGGAAAGCTTGCAAAAGATGTCGCTGGATATGATATGACTCGATTGTTCGTTGGTTCAGAAGGAACACTCGGGATTGTCACAGAAGCGGTGCTAAAGCTCCTGCCGCTTCCAGAAACGAAACAAACAATGCTTTGTTTATACGAAAGCCTGGAAGAAGCTGCGACTTCTGTATCGGCCATCATTGCTGAGCGTATCATTCCTGCTACATTAGAATTTATGGATCAGCCGACCCTTGAAGTCGTTGAAGATTTTGCAAACATCGGCCTGCCCACCGACGTTCAAGCTGTGTTATTAATTGAACAGGACGGCAACCCTGAAGCTGTTTCTCGTGATATCCAAAAAATCGCAGAAGTCTGTGAGCAGCACGGGGCTAAAAGCGTCAAGATTGCACATTCAGAAGAAGAGGCAAGTGCGCTCTTAGCAGCGAGACGCTCTGCTTTATCCGCCCTCGCTCGATTAAGTCCTACAACGATTTTAGAAGATGCGACCGTCCCCCGGTCTGAAATTGCCAATATGGTTCGTGCAATCGAAGACATTGCACGAAAGTACGAGGTGAACATTTGTACGTTTGGTCATGCAGGTGATGGCAACTTACACCCCACTTGTGCGACAGATGCAAGAAATGAAGAAGAAATGAAACGGGTAGAAGCTGCTTTTCAGGCCATTTTTGAAAAAACCGTTGCCCTTGGCGGCACGATTACAGGCGAACATGGCGTGGGTCTAATGAAAGCGCCCTATTTGGAGCTGAAGGTCAAAAAAGAAGGAATCGCTGCCATGAAGGCGATTAAACAGGCACTTGACCCTGCACATATCATGAACCCAGATAAAGTGTTTGGAAAAGCCTCAAGAAAGCGAGTGGTGGTCTCATGAGTTCTTCTTCTAAGCAAAAAGAGATCCAGCAGCAGTTTCAGGAGCAAATGGATGAAAAGGAGCTGCTTAATTGCATGCGCTGCGGATTCTGCCTCCCTTCCTGCCCTACCTATATTGAATCTGGACAACAAGAAACGCACTCTCCTCGGGGCCGAATTGCGTTAATGAAAGCTGTAAGAGATGGCGTCATTGAGCCAGATGAAGATGTTGAACATTCTCTTAATCTCTGTCTTGGCTGTCGTGCATGTGAACCAGTCTGCCCTTCTGGCGTCAAGTATGGACAGCTGCTAGAAGATGCAAGAGACATTATTCAACAACATAAAAAACAATCGTTTCCCGTCAAATTGATGAGACGTGTTGTGTTTAAAGGTCTCTTTCCGTCACAAAGTCGTATGCGACAAGCTGCTAGTTTTCTTCGATTTTATCAAACATCTGGTCTGCAAACAGCCGCCAGGAAGACGCGCATACTGAAGGTGCTTCCCTCCCATTTACAGTTGATGGAACAGGCACTTCCAAAGGTGCCGCCTCAAAAGAAAAAACGTTTGAATGAATATAAAGCCATTGGTCAGGCAAAAAAACGGGTGGCGTTTTTTACTGGCTGTTTAATGGATACAGTTTTCTCAAACACCAATAAAGCGACCATTCATCTCTTACAGCTGGCAGGCTGCGATGTGATCGTTCCTCCTATACAAACGTGCTGCGGCGCGCTACATGGTCATAGCGGAGAAAAAGACCAAGCAAAACAGTTAGCCAAACGGAATATTGAAACATTCGAGAAAACAGATGCCGATGCGATTGTCATGAACGCGGGCGGCTGCGGCGCCTTTTTAAGTGATTACGGTCATTTGCTTCAGGATGACCCAGATTTTCAAAAACGAAGTAAAGCCTTCTCACAGAAAATAACCGATATATCAAGTATCCTTGTAGAGCTGGAGTTTCACCGCCACGTGCCACTTGCTCTGCCAGCGCAAGTGATCACCTATCAAGACTCCTGTCATTTACGAAATGGAATGAATGTACAACAGGCGCCGAGGATGCTCATGAAAGCCATTCAAGGGGTAACGTTTAAAGAAATGAAAGATGCTGGCCGCTGCTGCGGATCTGCAGGAATCTACAATATCTTGCAGCCAGACATGTCGATGCAAATTTTAGATCATAAAATGACTGAAGCGAGCAACACAGCTGCAGCTGCCATTGTGACGTCGAATCCAGGCTGTCAATTACAAATGGCAGCAGGCGTCAAAAAGGCAGGACATATGCCTAGCATGAGAGCGATTCATCTGGCTGACTTTTTATTAGAAGCCGTTCAATATGGAAAAAAAGCGTCCAGCTCATGAAGCTGAACGCTTTTTTTATGCATATCTTCAGACGATTGGTTGGATAATAGAGGAAAATCGCGGAAGGAGATGGTTCAAGTGCTGAAGAAAAACAAATCAAAACAGAAAGACCCGAATTCAGTATTTGAGGCACTATCGCGTTCCTCTGATTTTATCAATGAATTATCAAGTTCCGAAGGTTTCCTTTATAGAATTTCTTTTTTTCGTCCTTTAATTAATGGCAATCTCCTTCATGAACAAATCTTGCCTTTTATTCAGCAATTGCATCTGACACCCACCCTTGAAGAACTGAAAGAACACATCCCAATCGAACAAGCTGTGATTACGAGGGACCTTCAAAAAGTGGAAGAAGCTCTTCATCGAGGCAGTATTGCTGTTCGAATTGAGACAGACTGGGGCAAAGTCCTCCTTTTGCCGATTGAAGAAAAGAAAGGCAGACAAGTGAGTCAACCTGAGATTGAATTCGGGATTATCAGTGCGCAGGAAGCCTTTGTGGAAGGGCTGGATACAAACTTAAACTTGCTGAGACGTAGGCTGCCCACTCCTGACCTTAAAGTAGTTGAACACACAGTTGGTACCCTTTCTCAAACGAAAGTAGCCGTTGTATACATAGAGGATATCGCCAACCCGCAGAACATTGAAACCGTTCTTCAGCGGATTCAAGATGTTGACTATGACCAAATTCTAGATTCTAATTATCTTGCGCAAATGCTTTATGATGTGTCCAATACAATCTTTCCATTGTTTTTAAATACAGAACGGCCAGACAGGGTTTCCTCAGGTTTAACGGAAGGAAAAATAGCCATTATGGTTGACGGTTCGCCTCATACCCTGCTTGCACCTACAATTTTACTCGAGTATTTTTCTACAATGGAAGACTATAACATGTCTTGGATCGCAGCATCCTCCTTTCGGCTGTTACGCATTTTTGCTGTGATTTTTTCTATTTTTGCAACTCCTTTGTATGTAGCTGTTTTAACGTTTCACTATGAACTGATTCCTAAGGACTTATTAGAAACGATTGTCGCATCACGCTATCTCGTTCCCTTTCCGCCTATTATTGAAGCATTATTTTTAGAGATATCGATTGAGCTGCTTAGGGAAGCCGGGTCTCGCCTTCCTGCAAAAGTCGGACAGACGCTCGGGATTGTTGGAGGTATTGTGATCGGACAGGCTGCGGTTGCAGCGGGATTAACAAGTAATATCCTGCTCATTATCGTCGCATTATCAGCTCTTGCCTCTTTTGTCACCCCTATATATAAAATGGGGTCTGCTATTCGTCTCTTACGTTTCCCATTCCTTTTTGCTGCACAAGTGTGGGGAGCGCTAGGGATTTCGCTAATGGGGGCTTTTCTTCTTACACATTTAATGAAATTAACGTCTATAGGCCAGCCTTACTTAGAGCCAATCTTTCCACTTCGATTGGCCGATTTAAAGGGTAGTTTGATTCGTCCCCAGCTCCGCTTTTTGAAAAAACGTCCAGAAAATTTACGGCCGCAAAATGAAACAATACACCGCCAAAAGCCAAAGCAAGGCCGTAAGGGGAAAAATGATTTTTATGAATAAGGAAGTGAAGGCATGAGCTCTTCTTCTGTGAAAGAAAAATTTCAAGTGTCCCCTTTTTTTGTGTTTTTTCTGATCAATGCCAATCAAGTAGGTGTTGGTATTTTAAATTTCCAGACGAATCTTGTCCGGACGATTAATAATGATGGGTGGATCGCCATTTTAATTGCTGGTGCAAGCGTCAATTTGATGATCTTCCTCATTTACTTTTTGTTTAAAAAAGCACCTACTGACGAATTTAGTGACATTACGCAATCTGTGTTTGGTAAATGGCTCGGACAATTCATCAACATTCTCTACATTTTGTATTTTTCTTCATTGTCTTTGATTGTGCTTGTTCATTATATGGATGTGATCCATGTTTGGCTGTTTAAAGAAATTCCTGGTCTTTTATTTGCATCAGTGCTGCTCATCCTCGTCTATTACATTCACACAGGCGGATTTAGAACAATCGCTGGCTGGGCATTCTTTAGCATTGTTCTAACGTACTGGATGACCTTTATCTGCTTTTATGTCATGAAATATAGTCACATCCGGTTTATGTTCCCCATGTTTGATCATTCATTTTCACAACTCATGATGGGGGTCAAAGATGCCTCTTTATCCATGTTTGGTTTTGGAACATTGCTTGTCTATTATCCCTTTATTAAAAAAGCACAAACGTCGCAAAAATTTGCACATATGGGAGTGTTGCTAACGACATGCCTGAATTTGCTTGTATTTCTCGTCTCTATAGCGTACTACTCAAGTGCTCAGCTCGAACTAACGAAATGGCCGACATTGACATTAACCAGCATTGTCAAACTTCCGTTTATCCAGCGCTTTGAATTTATTGAAGTGTCGCTATGGCTTTTGCTTATCGTTCCGAATATCGCTATTCCATTATGGGCAGCCAGCAGAATGGCAAAACAAGTGTTTCACACGAGCCAGCGCACCACGTTAATAGTTCTCAGCCTTCTCATTCTCGTCATGTTTTCATTTTTTATCAGAGCTACCTCATTTGAGACATTTAATAAATGGGTGGAATATAGCGGATACATCCTCATCTATGGATTGATTGGATGTATGATCATTGGGCTGCTGCTGAAAAAAAGGTGGGTGAAAAAACGAACATGAAACATTCTATTCTGATATGTCTCATGTTATTGAGTCTTTTCTTAACGAGCTGTGCACAGCCTCGTCTCTTAGATGAATTAAGTATCTCGCAGGCGGCGGGATTTGACTTATTGGAAGATGGAGAAATGAAGGGCTTCTTTGTTTTCCCTGTTTTTAAAAGCGAAGAACAAGGAAGCTATCAAATTGTAAGTGCTAAGTCAAATACCATTAGTAATATTCAGTTTCTTGTTTCGGAAAAATCGCCTTTCCCCGTTGTCATGGGACAAGTACTCGTGATTTTAATAAGTGAAAAGCTGGCGAAAGAAGTGGGTATGATTGATTTGATGAATTACATCTATCGTGATCCGATCATTGGGTCTCGTCAAGTATTTGCCATAGTAGACGGAGAAGTTGAAGATTTATTGCATACAAAAATGAATCAAACCAACTTAAATATCGGTGTATATCTTTCAGATTTGCTGGCTCAAAACATGCGAAACGGCAATCAACCTGTGACCAATCAGCATATTTTTATGAATCAGATGATGGCAAAAGGCGTGGATGCCTACCTCCCTTACATTAAAAATACAAGCAACTCTATTAAAGTGTCAGGTGTCGCTCTTTTTGATCAAGAAAAAATGGTTGGGCATATTCCAGGGGAAGATACATTTACGTTTAAAGCGATGATTGAAAATCATAAAAATGGGATTTATGAGTTTCGATTTAATGACAGAAAGAAAACCCATGTTGTTATTGAAAATATCAAATCACATGTGTCTTATCACATTAAACCAACTGAAAACCTTTCAAAAAAGCCTCATATCACCATTGATATCAAGCTGAAAGGTGAGTTAAAAGAATTCATGAAATCAAAAAAAATCGATACGCCTTCTATTTTGCAGCATGTTGAAAAAGAAGTGGAGAAGCGTGTGGCCCAGCAAGGGCAAGACCTTGTTCAATCCTTTAAAAAGCAAAAAATTGATCCACTTGGACTTGGTTTGAGATATCGCTCTAAAGATAAAGCCATGACACCGGAGAAATGGCAAAAACTCTACCCTGATGCAGATGTCCAAGTGAATTGTCATATGAACATTGTCCAAACGGGTGTCAGCCAATAAAAAAGACTGTATGAAAAGGTTCTCCCTTCTCGTACAGTCTTTTTTAATCTTCATCTTTTACGTCCGGGTCCTCAGGGATTGGTTCATTTAAGATGTCTTGAATGAGCTCTTTATATTGTTCTAGCTGTTTCATATGGGTTTGAAACTGCCCTTGATAAATGAGATACGATTCCCCGTCAAATACGTAACGAATCTTTTTTTGCTGGATTAATTTTTCAACATATGCTTCTGATACTTCTAAGTATTCAGCTGTTTCTCCAATTGTTAAATACATGCATGTGCACCACCGTTCGTTTCATCTTACAAATTATATCACGAGCTGGTGAAAAAACAGATATCGCTTGTTCATGTTTTTTTCATCTTTTCTTCACTGATTCGTCAACTCGCTTTTGTACAGTATTCATACACCCACTCAAACACTAGGAGGTGATGATCCTTCGCATGACAAAGAAAAATATTCGGACCTATGCCGCATTTTTAACTGTAGGCGCTAGCAATACGATGATTGACTTTCTGTTCTTCTTTTTTTTAACTGCTTGCTTTGTCCCCTCTTTTCTTGCACAGTGCCTGTCCTATACCGCAGGAATGCTGAACAGTTATGTTTGGAATCGAAAATGGACGTTCCAAGTGAAAAAGAAAGCGGACAAGTGGGAATGGATCAAGTGGGCCACAGTCAACGGCGCAGCGTGCCTTCTCACCTATGTTGTCTTATATGTCATGCAGCAAGCAGGTTTCTCATTATTCATTAGTAAAGCGATTGGTACCCTTCTTGGCATGATGATCACTTTTACTGGAAGCCGCCTATGGGTGTTTCCATCAGAAAATAAACCATCAGAAATGGAGCGATGATTCAATGAATATCAAAAAAGCCGTTATACCAGCAGCTGGATTAGGCACACGTTTTTTACCCGCAACGAAAGCACAGCCAAAGGAAATGCTGCCGATTATCGACAAACCCGCCATTCAATACATAGTTGAGGAGGCTGTTCAATCAGGCATTGAAGATATACTAATTATCACAGGAAGAAATAAAAAATCGATTGAAGACCACTTTGACCGTTCGATTGAGCTAGAACACACGTTGCTTGAAAAAGGAAAAAATGAACAGCTGGCTGAAATCAAACATATTGCGGATATGGCCAATATTCATTATATTCGTCAAAAGGAGCCCTTAGGTCTTGGACATGCGGTATTATGTGCACGTCATTTTACTGGCAATGATCCTTTTGCGGTCCTTTTAGGTGATGATGTCATGGTGTCAGAAAGACCTGCACTTTCTCAGCTCATGGAAGTCTTTGAAGACAAACAAAGAGAGGTCATTGGCGTCCAGCAAGTGGATCGTCTAGATGTCAGTAAGTATGGTATGATAAGACCAGCTAGAGTAGACGGTCAAGTGTTTGAAGTCACAGACTTAGTGGAAAAGCCAGCTATTCATGAAGCTCCTTCCGATTTTGCCGTGATGGGCAGGTATTTGTTAACACCATCGATTTTTCCTATTCTACAAGGAATCGAGAGAGGTGCTGGGAACGAAATCCAGCTGACAGATGCGCTGAAAATCATTGCACATGAATCACCCATTTATGCAAAACAATTAGATGGGATGAGATTTGACGTTGGTGATAAGCTGGGCTCATTTAAGGCAGCGGCTGAAATTGGATTGATGCGTCATGATATGCGGACAGCCATGCTAGCATATATGCAAAGCATACTCATGAGAGAAGCAAAACAAGCATAGGCTCTTATAAGGATGCTTGAAGAAAATTCGTATTTAAAGGCAGAGTGAAATGAATGGGAACCTTGTTTAATGAAATTTTAACCTGGCTGACAAGCCTTGGTTACGCAGGTGTTGCACTTGGACTGATGATTGAAATTATCCCGAGTGAAATTGTACTTGCCTACGGCGGATATATGGTGTCAACAGGCAGCATAGGATTTGTTGGAGCCGTCATCGCTGGGGTGATTGGAGGAACACTTGCCCAGTGCTTTATTTACTGGATCGGCCTTTACGGCGGAAGACCTTTTTTAACAAAGTATGGGAAGTATTTATTCATCCATGAGCATCATATTGCCACGGCAGAACGCTGGTTTGACCGATATGGAACTGGTGTCGTATTTACAGCTCGATTTATACCAGTCGTGCGCCACGCGATCTCAATTCCAGCTGGTATTGCAAAGATGCCATTTCTGAAATTTGTTCTTTTGACCGGATTAGCCGCCATCCCTTGGTCCATCCTATTTATTTATCTTGGAATGCAGCTTGGGACAAAATGGGACCACATTCAAAGTGTCGCTCACACGTATACAACACCAATTATGGTCATTGCCATCGTTCTCATCGTACTGTATTTCGTTTTGAAAAAAATTCGCACAAATCGAAAACGGACAATCTAACGAAAACGCCTTTCACTCGTCATGTGAAAGGCGTTTTTTCTATGCGTGCGTCGATTGTTTTTTCATATATTGAGATAATTCCATAATCATTGCACCCATTCTTTCAAGTGAAGGGGCTAGAATTCGGCTTATCCCCTCTTCTTTTAATGCTTCAGCTGTGACTTTTCCAACAGCTACAGCTAATACATGCTGCTCGAATAGAAGTTGCAGTTCTTCTTTTTTGCCCCATTCTTCTGCTAGTTTGAAAAAGGCATGAACCTGAACAGCAGTTGTAAAACAAACGGCATGGATCTTCCCTTCTTTCATTTCTTGAAGCAAAGTGTCTGCCGCCTCTGGTTCAGGGGGCGTGTGCTGATATGGCATGAGCTGCAAAACGTCTGCTCCCTTGTGATGTAAAAAATCAATGAGAGCTGGTGCATTTTCGCCGTGAAGCTGTACCATGACCCGTTTACCTTGAAGTTCTTTGTCTTCTAACTTTGAAATGAGGTCACGAACGGTTCCATCTTCATCAGAAACATCTGGCTGAATGCCGTGTTTTTTTAGAGCCGCAAACGTTTTGTATCCTCTTGAAGCGATATGGGCACTTGATAAAATGTTCATAAATGCTTCTCCAAGCTGGAGCTCTTCTGCACTTTCAATTAATGTGTCTGTGCCGATACCCGTTGTTAAAATGACCCAGTCAGCTCCCTTCTTTACAAAGGTTTCTATGCCTGGCTTCAATTCCTCTTTGGCTAAAAATACAGTGCCCTGAAGAGAACGAATAACAGCTTGTCCTCCTTGCTTTTCAACAAGTGTACGCATTTCTTCTGTTTTTCTTGTTCCGCATATGGCAATGGTCTTTCCAGCTAAGCCTTTACTCATTCTCATCCCTCTTTTTCTATCACATGTATGATGTATTGTATTAAATATAGATTTATTTGGAAGACGTTGCAAGTGTCTACTAAAAAAGAGCTTGACGTTTCTATCGAATTCGAGTATCTTTTGTAAGTGCAAATTGTAGGAGGTCATTATGGAAAAACAGAATGTTCAAGCAATTCGATTATCAATCGCTGACCCAACACCACTTGGTTTGTTTGGTTTAGCAATGGTGACGCTTGTTGCGTCTTCACAAAAACTAGGAATCACAGATGGCACATCTCTTATTTTACCTTGGGCTATCTTCCTTGGAGGAATCGCGCAGCTGATCGCGTCCATACAAGATTCAAAGCATCATAATATTTTTGGAGCCACTGCCTTCGGCGCATTCGGTCTTTTTTGGATGGGTGTTGGAACCACTTGGCTCATTCAAGCTGGCGTTTTTGGGAAAACGCTTGCGGGAGCTGCGGACTCAAAACAACTAGGTTTTGCTTTTATTGGTTATTTGATTTTCAGCTTATTTATGACGATCGGTGCAATGGAAACACATAAAGTATTGTTTTTGATTTTCGTCTTTATTGATTTCTTATTCATTGGCCTGTCTCTAAGCTCGTTTGGTGTGATGTACGATGTGACTCATACGATGGCTGGTATTGCAGAATTGATTATTTCTCTTCTTTCATTTTATGGTTCTGCAGCTGTTGTGCTGAATACACATTTTGGTCGTACAGTACTGCCAGTTGGACAACCATTTCGCGTGTTTACTAAAGCATAAATAAAAAAGAACTGCTCTTGGCAGTTCTTTTTTTATTCTTATTTTTCTTGTTCCTCTTGAAATATCTCTGCAATGATTTCATAAGAACGCATTCTTTCTTGATGGTCAAACATATCAGAATTAATCATGACTTCATCTGCTTGAGTTGCTTCAATAAAGGCTTCTAACTCTTTTTTCACCTTTTGTTTATCCCCGATCATCGTCGAACTTAATTGTTCGTCCACCATCGCCTTCTCATATGGACTCCATAACCCATCCATACTTTCAACAGGGGCTTTGAGTTTTCCTGGTGTATTGCGAATGAGGCTCAAGAAGCGCTGATAATGAGACGTCGCCAAATATTCAGCCCGCTCTGTTTGATCAGCAGCAAAAACCGTCACACCAACCATCGCATAAGGTTCTTTTAACACATCTGAAGGTTGAAATGACTGTCTGTATAATTCTAAAGCAGGAATGGTATTTTTAGGGGAGAAATGTGCCGCAAAGGCAAATGGCAGTCCCAGTTCTCCTGCAAGCCTTGCACTAAAACCACTTGAACCAAGAAGCCAAATTGGTATATCCAATCCTTCTCCCGGAACGGCTCTTACATGTTTTTTGACCTGACCAGTCGGTTTGAAATATTGCCGAAGTTCTTCAAGCTGCTCAGGGAAATCCTCCCCATTATGAAGATTACGTCTAAGTGCCCTTGCCGTTAACTGATCTGTTCCTGGTGCCCTGCCAAGACCTAAATCAATTCTCCCTGGATACAAAGTCTCCAGTGTTCCAAATTGTTCTGCAATAACGAGTGAAGAATGGTTTGGAAGCATAATCCCCCCAGAACCAACCCGGATCTTTTCAGTCCCTCCGGCAATATATCCAATTAAGACGGATGTTGCTGAACTCGCAACCCCTTCCATATTATGATGCTCCGCAAGCCAATATCTATGGTAGCCCCACTTCTCAGCTTTTTTTGCTAAATCCATACTATGTTCAAATGACTCTTTGATTGTGCCACCTTCTGTTACAGAGGATAAATTTAACACGGAATATGCTGCACGTTGTAAAACTGATTGACTCATACATGATGCCCCATTTCTTTCAAAAATCATACTAGTTTCATTCTTTCAACACCATAACATAAAACGATTTAACTTTTAAATGATTTGATTCGATGATTTTCGAAATGATGAATTTTCTAGGTTTTACTTCCGATTTAAAAATTCGTACATAGAATGAAATATCAATTTTAGGAGATGGGCAATTTGTACAATCAATTCGATCACAAATGTCCCTTTTGCGGTAGATATCATGAGCAGCCTCATTACAAAAGATCACGTCATGATCGTCCTCAAAGAAGAGACTGTCCTTTTATTAAACAAGAACATTCAAAACAAAACAGACCTCAAGGGGATCCGTCTTGTGCAAAAGGAGAAAAACAATCAAAAATAATTCAAAGGGTTGGACGAAGAGGCCCAGCAGGTCCGGTTGGGCCTACCGGACCAACCGGACCTGCTGGCGGATTAACCGGTGTCCTCCCTTTTAACCCCTCACAATCACAAGATTACGAGGCTGGTCAAGTTGTCACGTATAATGGCAGTACTTATATTGCTAAGGTAGATGCTCCCTCAGGAATACCTGGACTTTCCCCCGACTATACCCTTTTGGCGGCTTCTGGGAAAACTGGCCCAACTGGCCCTACAGGGGTAGGATTAAGTGGTATTGAAACATATGATCCAGAAAGAGCATCAATGTATTCAGTCGGTCAAGTGGTCACTTATGAAGGTGGTACGTATATTGTGAACTCTGCTCCACCTTTAGGTACGCCAGATACGTCCCCGGATTATACGCTTTTGGCAGCATCTGGTGCTCCAGGTTCTACTGGAGTAACGGGCAGCACTGGAGCTACAGGAATTACTGGTTCAACCGGACCTACTGGGGCAACGGGAATCACAGGTGCAACTGGATCTACTGGTGCTACAGGTATCACAGGTTCAACCGGACCTACTGGCGCCACGGGTATCACAGGTTCAACCGGTCCGACTGGGGCCACGGGTATCACAGGTTCAACCGGACCTACTGGTGCCACGGGTATCACAGGTTCAACCGGAGCTACTGGTGCCACTGGAATCACGGGTGCAACTGGAGCTACTGGTGCCACGGGTATCACAGGTTCAACCGGTCCGACTGGTGCTACAGGAATTACAGGTTCAACTGGAGCTACTGGGGCCACAGGTATCACGGGTGCTACCGGCCCGACTGGGGCCACGGGTATCACAGGTTCAACCGGTCCGACTGGTGCTACTGGTATCACAGGTTCAACCGGACCTACTGGTGCTACAGGTATCACAGGTGCTACCGGAGCTACTGGTGCTACAGGTATCACGGGTTCAACCGGTCCGACTGGTGCTACTGGTATCACAGGTTCAACCGGTCCGACTGGGGCCACTGGAATCACGGGTGCAACTGGAGCTACTGGTGCCACGGGTATCACAGGTTCAACCGGTCCGACTGGTGCTACTGGTATCACAGGTTCAACCGGACCTACTGGGGCCACTGGTGTGACGGGCAGCACTGGACCAACTGGTCCGACTGGAGCTACGGGAATCACAGGTTCAACCGGTCCGACTGGTGCTACTGGTATCACAGGTTCAACCGGTCCGACTGGTGCTACTGGTATCACGGGTGCAACTGGAGCTACTGGTGCTACAGGAATTACAGGTTCAACCGGTCCGACTGGTGCTACAGGTATCACAGGTGCTACCGGTCCGACTGGGGTCACTGGTAGCACAGGTTCAACTGGAGCTACTGGGGCCACGGGTATCACAGGTTCAACCGGACCTACTGGTGCTACTGGTATCACAGGTTCAACCGGACCTACTGGGGCCACGGGTATCACAGGTTCAACCGGATCTACTGGTGCCACTGGTATCACGGGTGCAACTGGAGCTACTGGGGCCACGGGTATCACAGGTTCAACCGGACCTACTGGGGCCACTGGAATCACGGGTGCAACTGGAGCTACTGGGGCCACGGGTATCACAGGTTCAACCGGAGCTACTGGGGCCACGGGTATCACAGGTTCAACCGGAGCTACTGGTGCTACTGGTATCACAGGTTCAACCGGACCTACTGGGGCCACTGGAATCACGGGTGCTACCGGAGCTACTGGGGCCACGGGTATCACAGGTTCAACCGGACCTACTGGGGCAACGGGCAGCACTGGACCAACTGGTCCGACTGGAGCTACAGGAATTACAGGTTCAACCGGAGCTACTGGTGCTACTGGTATCACAGGTTCAACCGGAGCTACTGGGGCCACTGGTATCACGGGTGCTACCGGTCCGACTGGTGCCACGGGTATCACAGGTTCAACCGGTCCGACTGGTGCTACAGGAATTACAGGTTCAACTGGAGCTACTGGGGCCACAGGTATCACGGGTGCTACCGGTCCGACTGGTGCCACGGGTATCACAGGTGCTACCGGTCCGACTGGTGCTACTGGTATCACAGGTTCAACCGGACCTACTGGTGCTACAGGTATCACAGGTGCTACCGGAGCTACTGGTGCTACAGGTATCACAGGTGCTACCGGTCCGACTGGGGTCACTGGTAGCACAGGTTCAACTGGAGCTACTGGTGCCACGGGTATCACAGGTTCAACCGGTCCGACTGGTGCCACGGGTATCACGGGTGCAACTGGAGCTACTGGGGCCACGGGTATCACAGGTTCAACCGGAGCTACTGGTGCCACGGGTATCACAGGTTCAACCGGTCCGACTGGTGCTACTGGTATCACAGGTTCAACCGGACCTACTGGGGCCACTGGTGTGACGGGCAGCACTGGACCAACTGGTCCGACTGGAGCTACGGGAATCACAGGTTCAACCGGTCCGACTGGTGCTACTGGTATCACAGGTTCAACCGGTCCGACTGGTGCTACTGGTATCACGGGTGCAACTGGAGCTACTGGTGCTACAGGAATTACAGGTTCAACCGGTCCGACTGGTGCTACAGGTATCACAGGTGCTACCGGTCCGACTGGGGTCACTGGTAGCACAGGTTCAACTGGAGCTACTGGGGCCACTGGAATCACAGGTTCAACCGGAGCTACTGGTGCTACTGGTATCACAGGTTCAACCGGACCTACTGGGGCCACGGGTATCACAGGTTCAACCGGATCTACTGGTGCCACTGGAATCACGGGTGCAACTGGAGCTACTGGGGCCACGGGTATCACAGGTTCAACCGGACCTACTGGGGCCACTGGAATCACGGGTGCAACTGGAGCTACTGGGGCCACGGGTATCACAGGTTCAACCGGAGCTACTGGTGCTACTGGTATCACAGGTTCAACCGGAGCTACTGGGGCCACTGGAATCACGGGTGCAACTGGAGCTACTGGGGCCACGGGTATCACAGGTTCAACCGGTCCGACTGGTGCCACGGGTATCGCAGGTTCAACCGGTCCGACTGGTGCTACTGGTGCTACAGGAATTACAGGTTCAACCGGATCTACTGGGGCCACAGGTATCACGGGTGCAACTGGAGCTACTGGGGCCACGGGTATCACAGGTTCAACCGGACCTACTGGTGCTACTGGTATCACAGGTTCAACCGGATCTACCGGGGCCACGGGTATCACAGGTGCAACCGGTCCGACTGGTGCTACTGGTATCACAGGTGCAACCGGACCTACTGGGGCCACTGGTGTGACGGGCAGCACTGGACCAACTGGTCCGACTGGAGCTACGGGAATCACAGGTGCAACCGGTCCGACTGGTGCTACTGGTATCACAGGTTCAACCGGTCCGACTGGTGCTACTGGTATCACAGGTTCAACCGGACCTACTGGGGCCACGGGTATCACAGGTTCAACCGGTCCGACTGGTGCTACTGGTATCACAGGTTCAACCGGTCCGACTGGTGCTACTGGTATCACGGGTGCAACTGGAGCTACTGGTGCTACAGGAATTACAGGTTCAACCGGTCCGACTGGTGCTACAGGTATCACAGGTGCTACCGGTCCGACTGGGGTCACTGGTAGCACAGGTTCAACTGGAGCTACTGGGGCCACTGGAATCACAGGTTCAACCGGAGCTACTGGTGCTACTGGTATCACAGGTTCAACCGGACCTACTGGGGCCACGGGTATCACAGGTTCAACCGGATCTACTGGTGCCACTGGAATCACGGGTGCAACTGGAGCTACTGGGGCCACGGGTATCACAGGTTCAACCGGACCTACTGGGGCCACTGGAATCACGGGTGCAACTGGAGCTACTGGGGCCACGGGTATCACAGGTTCAACCGGAGCTACTGGTGCTACTGGTATCACAGGTTCAACCGGAGCTACTGGGGCCACTGGAATCACGGGTGCAACTGGAGCTACTGGGGCCACGGGTATCACAGGTTCAACCGGTCCGACTGGTGCCACGGGTATCGCAGGTTCAACCGGTCCGACTGGTGCTACTGGTGCTACAGGAATTACAGGTTCAACCGGATCTACTGGGGCCACAGGTATCACGGGTGCAACTGGAGCTACTGGGGCCACGGGTATCACAGGTTCAACCGGACCTACTGGTGCTACTGGTATCACAGGTTCAACCGGATCTACTGGGGCCACGGGTATCACAGGTGCAACCGGTCCGACTGGTGCTACTGGTATCACAGGTGCAACCGGACCTACTGGGGCCACTGGTGTGACGGGCAGCACTGGACCAACTGGTCCGACTGGAGCTACGGGAATCACAGGTGCAACCGGTCCGACTGGTGCTACTGGTATCACAGGTTCAACCGGTCCGACTGGTGCTACTGGTATCACAGGTTCAACCGGACCTACTGGGGCCACGGGTATCACAGGTTCAACCGGTCCGACTGGTGCTACTGGTATCACAGGTGCTACCGGTCCGACTGGGGTCACTGGTAGCACAGGTTCAACTGGAGCTACTGGGGCCACGGGTATCACAGGTTCAACCGGTCCGACTGGTGCTACTGGTATCACAGGTTCAACCGGACCTACTGGGGCCACGGGTATCACAGGTTCAACCGGAGATACTGGTGCCACTGGAATCACGGGTGCAACTGGAGCTACTGGGGCCACGGGTATCACAGGTTCAACCGGACCTACTGGGGCAACGGGCAGCACTGGACCAACTGGTCCGACTGGAGCTACAGGAATTACAGGTTCAACCGGAGCTACTGGTGCTACTGGTATCACAGGTTCAACCGGACCTACTGGGGCCACGGGTATCACAGGTTCAACCGGAGCTACTGGGGCCACTGGAATCACGGGTGCTACCGGAGCTACTGGTGCCACGGGTATCACAGGTTCAACCGGACCTACTGGGGCAACGGGCAGCACTGGACCAACTGGTCCGACTGGAGCTACAGGAATTACAGGTTCAACCGGAGCTACTGGTGCTACTGGTATCACAGGTTCAACCGGAGCTACTGGGGCCACTGGTATCACGGGTGCTACCGGTCCGACTGGTGCCACGGGTATCACAGGTTCAACCGGTCCGACTGGTGCTACAGGAATTACAGGTTCAACTGGAGCTACTGGGGCCACAGGTATCACGGGTGCTACCGGTCCGACTGGTGCCACGGGTATCACAGGTTCAACCGGTCCGACTGGTGCTACTGGTATCACAGGTTCAACCGGTCCGACTGGTGCTACTGGTATCACGGGTGCAACTGGAGCTACTGGTGCTACAGGAATTACAGGTTCAACCGGTCCGACTGGGGTCACTGGTAGCACAGGTTCAACTGGAGCTACTGGGGCCACGGGTATCACAGGTTCAACCGGAGCTACTGGTGCTACTGGTATCACAGGTTCAACCGGACCTACTGGGGCCACGGGTATCACAGGTTCAACCGGATCTACTGGTGCCACTGGAATCACGGGTGCAACTGGAGCTACTGGGGCCACGGGTATCACAGGTTCAACCGGAGCTACTGGTGCTACTGGTATCACAGGTTCAACCGGAGCTACTGGGGCCACTGGAATCACGGGTGCAACTGGAGCTACTGGGGCCACGGGTATCACAGGTTCAACCGGAGCTACTGGTGCTACTGGTATCACAGGTTCAACCGGATCTACTGGTGCCACGGGTATCACAGGTTCAACCGGTCCGACTGGTGCTACAGGAATTACAGGTTCAACTGGAGCTACTGGGGCCACAGGTATCACGGGTGCTACCGGTCCGACTGGTGCCACGGGTATCACAGGTGCAACCGGTCCGACTGGTGCTACTGGTATCACAGGTTCAACCGGACCTACTGGGGCAACGGGCAGCACTGGACCAACTGGTCCGACTGGCGCTACGGGAATCACAGGTTCAACTGGAGAAACTGGTGCCACGGGTATCACAGGTTCAACTGGAGCTACTGGTGCTACAGGAATTACAGGTTCAACCGGACCTACTGGGACCACTGGCAGCACGGGTGCAACTGGTGCCACTGGAGGCACCGGTCCAACTGGAGCTACCGGAATCACTGGTGCCACTGGAGCTAGCGGTCCAACTGATACGGCACTTTATGCTGGAAATACAACAGGTCCTACAATCATTACTATTGCTGGTGGTACGAACATTGCTTTACCAAGTAATCAAAATATTAATGGATTTACGCCGAATGGTTCAAATGATACATTCACAGTCCAGCAAACAGGTAAATACTATATCACATATCAAGTAAATACCACTACTGCACTTTTAGTGAGCACAAGGCTATGGTTGAATGGATCAACTGCTATTCCAGGTTCAATTCAGTCCTCTGCCGTATCCACAACTTTTATGAGCAATACAGTTATTGTCAATTTAACAGCAGGAAATACAATTTCATTACAATTTTTCGGAGCGGTTGTAACAGCCATTCTAATAGGTGGTGGTGCAACCGGTGCATCGCTTACCATCATTAGACTCAGCTAAGTGAGACGAAGATAAAAAAAGAAAGGCTCTGTCAGCCTTTCTTTTTTCTATCTTCAATTACGCTTATACAATGGTCAATATCAGGAGATTGCAAAAGGTGAAAAATAGACTGTATGAAAGAAAACTCTAAATTCCACCATTCTAATAACTGAAGTTTTTCAATGATATCCGAAGAAAACCGATATTTCATGAGCCGCTGCGGGTTCCCTGCGACAATCGCATATGGAGGCACATCTTTTGTAATCAGACTATTTGCTCCAATGACTGCCCCGTTTCCTATCTGTACTCCTGACATGATTGTTGCTCCATATCCAATCCAAACATCGTGCCCTATACACACATCCCCTTTTGATCGTGGATGTCCTTTAATATGGGCAGCATCTGTGAAAATTTGATTGAAGGGATATGTGGTGACCCAATCTGTTCGGTGTTCACCACCAAGAAAAACTTTTACTTCGTTTGCGATGGAACAAAACTTCCCTACATTCAGCGTTGTTCCTTCTCCCCACGTCAAGACTTGAAAATCTGGTCCGGCATAAGTGAAGTCACCGATATCATACGAACTGAGCTCACTTCTTTGATTTAAAAACATAGAAGATCAGACCCCCTACAAAGTAATCGATCTTCGTATGTATATGCCAGATGATAGGCTCACATTATGATTGGACAAGTGCAACGATCTGCTTTTTCTTCCATACCAGTCGATAATAGCTGTATTGGAGCAATAAGTTTACAAAAAAGGCTGCAGGATATCCTATCCATATTCCTTTGATCCCAAGCGATGTATGGTGTGATAGCACATAAGCCACTGGTACTTCAACAAGCCAAATGGAACAAATACTAAAGATGGTCGGCCATAGAACTGTGCCACTTGCTCTCATTGTGGCTGCAACGATTTGTGCTGTTCCAAAAATGAGATAGCTCCATAGGGTGATCACGACCAAACTATATGCAACATCAATTGTTGCAGGATCTGTTAAAAAGATAGATAAAATTTGTGGTGCGAAAATATAGACGAAAATAATAATCAATCCGCCTATCGCAAAGTTTAGCCCCAGCCCAATTTTAATGACATCTTTCAAACGATTCATGTTTCCTGCGCCAATGAATTGTGCGGCGAAGATAGAAACAGCAATACCAAGGCTCACTGCGGGCATCTGTACATAACTTACGACTTGGTTAACAACGCCATAAGCTGCGGTCGCCTGTGATCCATAATCGTTGACAAAAGAAATGACAGCAATTTCTGATAAAGAAATGAGAATCATATTAATACTAGAAGGGATACTTAACTTTAATAGCGTTTTTAATAAATCCCCTTTCATCAATAGATGCTTTCTAACCGACGCATCAATGCGCAGCGGGTGCTTTGTTTTATAAAGGTAGATATGAAGAATGATAAACGTAACGATTGTAGAAATCACAGAAGAATACGCAGCACCATATAAACCAAATGCCGGTAAACCAAGCCAGCCGAATAATAAGATCGGTAGCAGTAAAATATTTGTTCCTGTACTAATCATTAAGAAATAAAATGGAGTTTTCGAATCTCCTGTTCCTCGTAAAAAAGTTGTATAGACAAAATAAAGAAATAAGATGGGCATGGAGATGAATAGGATTCTGGCATATGCCGCACTTTCCTCCACAATATTTGCAGGTGTCCCCATCAAATGTAAAATATCTGTGGCAAAAAAACCTCCAATGACAGCTAAAGAAAGTCCGATTAAAAAGGTGAACGAAAGCGTTGTACCGATAATTTCCTTTAACCTCTGATCATTTTTTGCTCCGTATGCTTGTCCAATCAGGATCGAGCTCCCTGATCCAATCCCAATGGAAAAAGAAACAAGTAAAAAGAAAAGTGGAAAGAATGCCGAAATCGCAGCTACTGCATCCTCTCCAATCCATCTACCGACAAGCACAATGGAAACAAGCTGTCCAATTGATTGCAAAATATTGCTTAATAAAAGTGGAATTAGAAAGATCGACATGGTTTTTACTAAAGATTGATTATTATCTAACGTCATGATGGTTCTCCTTCTCTGTCTAAAGATCCTCAGCTAACATGCTGACAATGCGGTCTTCTATCTCTTTTCCTTTTTCGTCATCAACGAGATGATTCAATAAGATGGAAAAAGCAAGCGTTTTTCCACTCTGCGTTTCAATATATCCAGATAGTGTGCTGACCGTTGATAGTGTACCTGTTTTTGCACGCACTTTTTCTAGTGTAGCTGGTTCTTTCAATCTATTTCTTAATGTACCTCCCACCATACGCTCACTTGCCCCAGCTAACGGAAGTGCATGGACATAGGTGTTAAACCATTTTTCCTTTTGAATGTTTGTCAAAAATAACGTGAATTGATTTGCAGAAACAAGGTTAATCGGTGATATGCCTGATCCGTCTCTCAACACAGTCATAGATGCATCTATGCCATAGGCAGGAAGACGTTCATTCAGCACGTCAAGCCCTTTGTCAAAACTCCCTTTGTTCTTTACCCGCTTCCCAAGTTCTTTTAACAGAATTTCTGCATGTGTATTGTTGCTTAATTTCATCATCGGAACAAGAAGATCGGATAAAGGCATTGATGTATGGGAAGCGATTTTTTTCGCTTTTTTAGGAACTTGTTTTGTTTTGAGTGGTCCTTTCAGCTGAATCCCCTCAGCCTTTAATGCTCGTTTCATTAAGTCTAAAGCATACGTTGTCGGTTCCCATAATGCGACCCATTGTTTAGACGAGGATGCTTTTAGCGGAATCGTTCCAGTCAGTGTAATTTTGTTTGTACCGTGAGAGCGTTTAAAAGATATTTTCTTCTTTCCGCCTTCTGGCACAGTTTTCACTTGATTGACAACTTGAGCGACGTCAGTCTTCGGGATCATCTCATAGCTGGCCTTCTGCCCTGCTTTCTTTCCCGGCTTAACTTCGAGAATGATCGTCCCTGCATCATAATCCTCATTCGGTGAAGCAGTAAGAGCAGATATTTGAGCGCCGTAATATTGATCTTCATCACTCCACGGCAGATCGATGGAATACCTTGTGTCATCAAACCAAGTATCATCAGCTGCAAGCTGTCCACGAATCGTATGTATTCCGGCCTTTTTGACTTGTTTGGCTAATGCGGCAAAATCGCTTTCTAACAATGTCGGGTCTCCAGAGCCTCGGAGATAAAGATTGCCGTGCAATGTTTTTTTGTGAATTGAACCATCTATCCAAACGTCTGTTGGAAAAGTGTGTGTTTCACCCAGTAGATCGAGTGCGATAGCAGATGTGAGTAATTTCATATTAGAAGCAGGAGTCAGACGGATGTCCGCTTGATGTTCATAAAGAAGAGAAGTGTCAGAAGTATCGCGTACGCTGATGCCAGCAATTGCGCCCTCTAAATCAGGTGCTGTTCGAATGAATTCGTCTAAAGAAGTGATCCATTTTGATTGATCATCATGAGCTGTTAGTTGTTCATCTTTCACTGAAAAAGGGAGAAATAACATCGACAAAATACATAGTTGTAAAAACATGACCTGTGAGAAACGTTTCACGCAATCCCTCCTTTTTAGAAAAGCAGCCAAATTTAGCAGATTATGTTCATTATACACAAAAGAACGTTTGTTCTCAAAGGTTTTTTAAACAGAAAAGTCAGCTTTCTTTGACGAAAACTGACAAGCCTCTTTTACCTTTTTTCAGGATTCCAGCCATCGCTTCCGCTAAGCACGGCTTGAACGGTGATTTGACTTGCTTCGTTTTTTGTTAATATCGTTGACCACTTCACCCGGTTTGCCACATGACTCCCTGCGCCCGTTGATCCATATTCTTGATATCTAGCCGTTCTTTCGTTGTCTTTGTTCTCCCAGTTATGCCATCCCTCAGCTTTAATATGTTCATCCATTTTTGTTTGGAGGAACGTGACAGCCGAATGAGGTCTCCACGGACGGCCTAAGTACACAGATTGAGACGCAGACGTTCCTTTATTTAACGTGGAATCAATAAAAACGTAGCCATACTTTTGCGCTTCTGTTGTGGATGCCGCTGTAATATATCCATTTCCAAGACTTTTTATTTCAGCTCTTTTAAATACAGCCGTTGCTGAACCAAAGATGAAGTCAACCGTGCCCTCGATATAGCAATCTTCATAATATTGTCTCCCTGTGCCTGTGGCATAAAGTGTATCTTGATAACCGAGAACACGTACGTGTTTAAACACAGCCCGGTCCCCGGATACATAAAGGGCAACCGCCTGCCCTGCGTTTCGGCCAGCTGTATTTTGAAACGTGATATTTTCTGCGTAAAAATGATTTGCCCGAATCATTGTACTAGAGCTATTGGTTGTGCTACCGCTGCTTGCATTTGTATCATCATACGTCAGAATCGTCTGATACTGATTTTCTCCAATAAAGGACACATACGGCTTATTTTGCGGAAGGAGAATCTTTTCTTTATACACACCATTTTTAATATATATCGTCGTTTGCTGTTGATTGTTCACTGGTATCGCATCAATGGCAGATTGAACCGTTCGAAATGTCCCAATTCCTTTTTGGTCGACAATAAGCACGCGGTTTGTTTGATGGTTGTGTCCAGCTGCTTGCGCATAAGCTGAGTCAAAAAGCAGTAAGGCCAATACCATCATCAGCAGTCGTTTTCCATACTTCATCACACATCTCCCCCTTATATTGTGAACGTTTTCATTGACGTATTCTTTTTGATCCTATTCAGTTATAAAACAAAAAAACACAAAAAAACATCCACTGTGTTAGGTTGTGGATGTTTTTTCATATTTCATCGCATAAATTCCTTCATTTTCAATCCATTCACAAAATAGGACGTCTTTATAGGAGGATATGTGCTGTTTTTTCAATTGCTCTCTCAGCCACGCTTCATCAAATCCAGCTTCCTTTAAATCTTTTTTTAAAATCTCTCCGTCGATAATAAACGTTCTAGGCAATGTGACTTCTTTTCCTTTCACGTTCACATCTTCGGCTGTAGCTGGTGCATATTTCATTTTCGGAAGCACACTCACAGACCCATCCGTTTCCAAAATGGCAAATTCAATTTCATTAAGAGCAAAATGCCCTTTCGCCCGAATCAGTGTCTGCAGCTGATTTAAATCGAGCATATTTTTCTTTAATCGATTGTAGTGAATCTTTCCTTTATCAATCACAAGAGTCGGTCTTCCTTCTAAAAAGGCGCGAATGGATTTGAATTTTTGTGAAAGCCATTCAACTGTGTAGATTAAAACGCCCCAGACTGCAACTGCAAAAAGGATATGTAGCACGCTGACTTCTGGATCAAAAATGGCGTTACCGACCATCTCCCCTAAAATCAGTGCAGAAATAAAATCAAACGGCGTGATTTGTGCAAATTGTGTTTTCCCTAATAGCTTTGTAATGGAAAATAAAGCGAAAAATCCGATAAAGAGTTCAATCAAAATATTAAAAAATGGCACACATATACCTTCCTTTCTCACTGCATGTACTTACAAGCATGTACAGGAAAGGAAGGTTCTAAACCATTTATGAAGGCAGTAAAATAAAGACGTCGTCTCCCTCAACCAATGCTTCATATGTTTTCACGCATCCATGATCTGGTTCTTGAACATTTCCTGATGAAAGATTGATTTTCCAATCATGCATTGGACAGAAGACATGATCTCCGCTCACCATTCCTTCAGCTAGTACACCGCCTTTATGAGGACAGCGATTTTCAATGGCTTTGAACTGCTTGTTAGAGGTTTGAAAAACAGCTAATTCAAGTGGACCGGCTGCGACTGTTTTCCCTAGCTGCAACGGGAAATCTGATATTGTACCAATATGAACTTTTACAATTGAAACTGTCATCTGATCTCATCCCTTCAATTGATTTAGACGGAAGCAGTTGCCTTTTGAAATAATTGTCTTGTTTCTGTTTCGTTCTCTCGAATCTCTTGCCACGGTTCTTCATAAGTTGAAAGTGCGATGTCCATTCTTTCGATTAATGCTGCACGTTTCTTGTCATCTAGCAGTACCGTTTGGATATGATTCAATCCAAGCCGTTCAACCCAAGCGGATGTTCTCTCTAAATAATTTGCGGTTTCTCTGTAATATTGAAGGTAGGCTGCGGCCATTTGTTCTACTTCTTCTGCTGTACTTACTTTCATTAATAAGTCTCCAGCTCGTAAATGTGTCCCTCCATTCCCGCCAGCATACAATTCAAATCCCCCATCGATACCTACGATGCCAAGATCTTTAATCCCAGATTCAGCACAGTTTCTTGGACAGGCTGATACGGCCATTTTGACTTTGTGCGGTGTGGCAAGTCCTTCAAATTTCTTTTCAAGTGCGATCCCAAGAGAAATGGAATCCTGCGTTCCGAATCTGCAAAATTGTTCTCCAACACAAGTTTTGACGGTTCTTAATGATTTTCCGTAAGCATAACCAGACGGCATATCTAAATCAGCCCATACTTTTGGTAAATCTTCTTTTTTGACACCTAAAAGGTCGATTCGCTGCCCTCCAGTCATTTTCACAAGCGGTATCTCATATTTGTCAACGACATCCGCTATTTTTCTCAGGTCATTAGCATTTGTCACGCCTCCGTACATACGTGGAACGACCGAATAGGTACCATCGTTTTGGATGTTGGCATGCATTCGTTCATTCACAAATCGCGAGCTTTTTTCATCTTTGTAGTCAAGCGGATACATCATCCCTAAATAGTAATTCAGTGCAGGCCGGCACTTTGAACAGCCTTCTTCTGTTTCCCAGTCAAGTACATTCATCACTTCTTTGACATGCTGCAAACCTTTCTCTTTTATTTCATGAATCACTTCATCTCTTGATAAGGTGGTGCAGGCGCAGATGGTTTCTTTTTGCGCAGTGCGGTTTGCATCATCGCCTAAAGTGTGCCATAAAATCTCTTCCACAACAGGTTGGCAGCCTCCGCATGACCGAGAAGCACTTGTACATTGCTTGACCTCTTGTATAGTCGTTAGGCCTTCTTTTTGAATAGCTGCCACTATTTGACCTTTTGAGACACCATTACAGCCACAAACGATATGGTCGTTTGCCATTTGTTCAATCGTGTTTTCTTGCGCCAGCTCATTTGATGTTAAGACAGATACTTTTTCCATATCTGACATATCAACACCTTCTCTAATGTACGAGAATAAACGTGGTCCATCGCTTGTTTCTCCAAACATGACGGCGCCGACTAATCGGTTTTGCTGGAAGACTAGTTTTTGATAAATACCTTGCTGTTCATCAAAAATTTTAATCGCTTTTTTCTCATCGTTTTCGATAAAATCTCCAGCTGAAAATACATCAACCCCTGATACTTTTAGCTGTGTCGATAGTACAGATCCTTCATAAGGCGTCGGGGCCATATCACAAACATGCTTCGCAAGCACGTTTGCTTGATCGTATAATGGCGCAACAAGACCGTACGTTTGTCCTCTATGTTCAACACATTCTCCGACTGCGTAAATCCGCGGGACACTTGTTTCCATGAAATCATTGACGATAATCCCCCGGTTCACTTCAATGCCGCTCGTTTCGGCAAGCTTGTGATTCGGTTTAATTCCTGCTGCCATGACCACCATATCTGTCTCTAATGTAGAACCATCTGAAAATGTTAGCCCTTCTACCCTTGTATCTCCTAAAATCTCATTTGTCTGTTTTCCTAATAGAAAGCTCATGCCTTGTTTTTCTAAAGCTGCTTGCAGAAGCTGACCTGCCACCGGATCGAGCTGCCGGTCCATTAGATGAGAGCCAAGATGAATGACGGTCACTTCCATTCCTAAGTTTAGTAGACCACGCGCGGCTTCAAGTCCAAGGAGCCCGCCTCCAATGACGGCTGCTTTTTTGTACATCATAGATGCTTTGACCATTTCCTCTGTGTCTTGTAATGTACGAAAAGCTGTTACCCCTTTTTTATCGCTCCCTGGAATGGGCGGGATGAACGGGAGGGACCCTGTCGCTAAAATTAAACGGTCATAATGCACGGTCCGTCCTTGATCACTCATAACGGTTTGATTGTCTGGATCGATCTTCACAATGGTCTCATTTGTAAACAGCTGAATATGATGTTCTTTGTACCAATTCCAATCGTTTAACGTAATATCCTCTGTCTTTGTATCCCCTTGGAGAACTTTCGATAAAAGAATCCGATTATAGTTAGGATACGGCTCAGTTCCAAATACAGTCATGTCGAATCGTTCATTGTCTGTTTTTAAAATGTTTTCGAGCGTTCGGATACCAGCCATACCATTCCCTACTAATACGAGTTTTTCTTTCATGAAAAACACCCCTCATGTGATCGTTTTTTAGAAAGTACCATAATCTAAACAAAGATGGAAAATACATGTTAAAATTTCTCACATAGTTTTCAATTCTTGTAGGCTGACAGCTGTACAGGACAATATTTAAAACCTGGCATTTTACTGTGTGGATCTAACTGTTTACCAATTAATAGGTTAATTGATTGATGTTTATTCCAGTGAAACGGAACAAACACAGTATCTTTTCGGATGCTATCTGTTATGTGGCACCTCATGATGACACTACCTCGTTTTGACTGGATGGTGACGAGCTCCCCGTGCTGAAGTCCATAAGCTTCGGCTGTGTCAGGATGAAGCCCTACATAAGCTTCAAACTGCCGGGCAACAAGAGAGGTGCTTTTTCTTGTTTGAACGCCCGTTTGGTAATGAGCCATCACCCTGCCGGTCGTTAAATAGAGTGGATATTCTGGACTGACTGGTTCTTTTGCACCCTGTTGTCCATGTGCAACGACTGCAAATTTTGCTAATTTATCAGGATGTGAGAATTGATGCTCAAATAGTCTTTCTGTTCCTCGGTCTTCCAAATGAGAGCAGGGCCATAATATGCCTTGCGTCTTCCTTAACCTGTCATAGGTCATACCGGAATAATCGGCTTTGGCTCCTTTCGTTGCTGTTCTCAATTCCTCAAAGATGTCTTCTGCAGATGAAAAAGAAAAAGAGCCGCCTTTGCCTAATACTGCTGCTATTTCACAAATGATTTGCCAATCGTGCTTTCTTTGGTGTTTGAGTGGATAGGTTGCTTCTCTCAGCGTAACGCGTCCTTCTATGTTCGTCATGGTCCCTTCGTCCTCTAAATATGACGAAGCTGGTAAAATAACATCTGCGAGTGCAGCCGTCTCAGAGATAAATAAATCAATTGCGACAAAAAAGGACAGCTGCTCGATGGCTTTTTTGATAAAGCTTGCATGCGGACCTGATTGAACAGGATTAGAACACATTAAAAAGAGCGCTTTTATCTCTCCTTTCTGCATTTTTTCAAACATTTCAAAAGCAGATACACCTTTTCCAGGCAGTTCTTTTTCATCGATCTTCCATATTTCGGCCATTTCTTTTCTATGTACTGGGTTTGTGATATCACGGTAACCAGGAAGCTGATCTGCTTTTTGTCCATGCTCTCTTGCACCCTGTCCATTTCCTTGCCCAGTAATGGCACCATAGCCACACCCAATCCGGCCAATCTTCCCAGTAACAAGCAGAATATTCAGGAAATTACGAACGGATGCTGTCCCGTCTATTTGCTGCTCAATGCCTCTTGCAGTCAGAATCATGCCTGTTTTTTCGCGGGCGAATTTTCTCGCTATTTTTTGAATGACTTTCATCGATACACCGGTTTGCTGCGTAATGTCTTGCAGGGACATGTGTGAAATATGCTGTTTCATTTCTTGAAAACCTGATGTTCGTTTTTTAATAAATTCTTCGTCTAGTAACTGTTCATGAAGCATGACGTGTAAGATTCCATTTGCGAGTGCAGCATCTGACCCAGGCCTTAAGCTGACATGTAAGTCAGCTAGTTTGGCTGTTGCTGTTTTTCGCGGATCGATCACGATGAGAAATGCCCCGTTCTTTTTAGCTTCTTCCAAATACGGTATGAGGGTCGGCTGACATTCCGCTATATTGGTTCCAACCAATAGTAAAACCCGGGCATGCTTGATGTCACGAAGCGGAAAGGTTAGACCCCGATCAAGTCCAAATGTTTGGTTAGCTGCTGTTGCTGCTGAAGACATACACAGTCTTCCATTGTAATCAATGTATTTCGTTTTAAGGGCGACCCTTGCAAATTTTCCGAGTAAATAAGCTTCTTCATTTGTAATCGATGCACTACCATACACACTGATAGCATCGTTCCCATGTTCCGTCTGAAGGGTTTGAGTGCGTGCTTTGATTTCGTCAAGTGCCTCTTGCCAAGTCACTTTGACAAATTGACCGTTTCTTTTGATGAGGGGGTGATTCAATCGTTCCTTGTGCAGTGCGTGCTGGTGGGCATGCTGCCCTTTCATACAGATCCTGCCGAACGTGGTTGGATTATGAATACCTATCGTCTGGTAGCGTGTTCGCCCTTCTGCGTGCTGCTCGACTAATTGCATTTTGCACTGCATACTGCAAAACGGACATTGAGATGGGAACACCCTTTTTCGCTCTTGCTGCTCTGATGTTTGCTGCACATATTGTAAAAAAGATTGATTCATACATTCACACCCTTTTGTCTACTTTGCTCAAATTGCTCGCAGAGCTCTTCTCTCATTTCCTCATCGAGCAATTTTTCTCGGATGGAAATGATGCCGTTTTTTTGGATCCAGTCTCCAATAGATTCTTGAAAATATGCACGTTTTCTATAGTCTTCAAGCAGTGCTTTTAAAAAAGGAATCAGCTCATCCGTTCGGCTCACAGAATAAAAAAGCTGACCTGCCTTAGGTTGACGTATGCTGCCTCCTATATAAATGTCCCATTCATCCAGCTGCTTCTTGATGCAGATGTCATAGATGGGGCTGAAATGACATACGCAGGAAGGACCAGCGATATGAATCGATGTGACTGCAGGTAAAAGCGTGTTTTCTAGTTGTCTTTCGATCTCCATGACAAGTGTTGTGACAGATGGATCGTGACGACAATCACATGATAGAACATGAGAAAGTCTCTTGCTTTCTTGTGGCATGATGTGTCCATGTTCTTTTACAATATGGTCGGCCTCTTGTGAAATACCGATCAGCCGAATTCGTTTATTCTCCGTTAGTTCTACGTGCTGAATTTGCTTTTGCTCTAATAATCCGGTTATCATCTGTAAAAATGTCAGATCAAGACGGCCACCATATAACTGAGGCATTAGTATGTGCTCATGATCTGATGGGCTGTCTTTTACGAAAAGATCTTGAAACTGCTCAAGATAGTATGGAATGGCTGCTCGGCACTTGTCACAGCCGTTATCTGTCATCCAATCAAATTGTCTTCTTACTTGCTCTTCATTCAGCGGCTGCTGCTTTTTTACATACGAAAAAATGGTCTCTTCCTCTACATTTGTGCACGAGCAAAACGTGTCCAGTGCTTCCGTTAGCTGATTTGATGAGACATGGCAGCAGGCACGAACAAGCTCTTGACAGCCTCCGCAGCCCGTTGCGGCCCCTGTCTGTTTTTTTATCTCTTCTAAATTTGTCAGCTGATGGACCGATATGCTTTTGAATATCGCTCCCTTCGTCACCGTGTGGCATTGGCAGATGAGATCCTCTGTTTTTAATGAATCTAAAGGGGATATCTGCTCTTCATTCAGTGATTTCATGACTACGCTTTTATCACGCCCCACTTTTACATCCTGCAAAAGCTGCTCAGCTCTCTCAAGTTGACCAACTAATACAACGCCTGTGAGCACATCATGTTCAAACACTAGTTTTTTATATACTTCTTGTTCTTCATCTAAGTAAGTCACCACTGAAGCGGAGGGGGATCGGTTTACAATACTGCCAGCAGAATAAATAGATATGTCATTTGCTTTCAATTTTGTTGAATAAATGGCAGGAGGTAAATTCGTGACCAGTTCATCTAATAAATGATTCGCAAGCACGTTTGCTTGTTCATAAATAGGCTGCACAAGACCGTGCACCATTCCCTTATGCTCTGCACATTCTCCAATAGCATAAATATTCTCAACGTTTGTCTGCATGACATCATTTACAACAATGGCTTTTCTTGTATGAATGCCGTGCTGTTTTGCAAGCTCTATATTCGGACGGACCCCTGTTGTGAAAACCACGAGATCAGCATCCACGATGTCTCCACTTTTTAACAGAACGCCTTCTACTCTCTCGTTTCCTAAACATGCAATCGTATGAGCATTTGTTTTTACCTGAATCCCCTTGCGACTTAATTGTTGAGACAAAAGCCCTGCAGCGGTTTCATCTAATTGGCGTTGCATAAGCCAATCCGTGTGATGAATCAAGGTTGTCTTCAGTCCAGCGATCTGTAAACCAGCGGCCACTTCCACACCAAGTACACCACCTCCAATGACTGCTGCACGCTCATAGCGTAAAGAATCAGCGTAAATGGCCTCATAATCGTCAATCGTACGAAAAGCATAGACCCCTTTTTTGGATACGCCTTGTATAGGTAGAAAATGAGGCGATGAGCCTGTGGCGATAACCAGTTTGTCATACGGGATATTCCGGCGTGCTTCTGTCATGAGCAATTGACGCTTTGTATCGATGTGGACAACTGCTTCGCCTGTTTGGATGGTGATGTCATGTTTGGTGTACCATTCTTTTGGCTTTAGTTCAATTTGAGACAATGATTCACTTTTTTGTAAAACCGATGAAAGTTTTATTCGGTTGTAGGCCGGGTGCTTCTCTTTTCCAATGATCGTGATGGAATAGCGTTCTGGCTGATTCTTTACGATATGCTCGATACATTTCATACTCGCCATGCCGTTTCCGATAAACACGAGTTTACGTTTTGCCATGTGAGATCAACCTTTCTAGCTTTTTGCGCCAAAGCAATGTTTGCCTAGATTATGGCACACATTTGTAAAAAAGTGTTTATCCATGTCATTTTTTCTAACACAATACTTCCATTCCTTCTATCAACTCGCTATCTTTAAGTCAGAAAATTCAAAATAAAGGAGTGGTTTTGTGAAACTCTCAGAATTGACTTCTAGTGGTCATCCTAAGACATTGTTTGGTTCATTTTTATATTTTGACGTGAGTTTCATGATTTGGGTTTTGCTGGGGGCACTCGGTGCTTTTATTGCACAAGATTTTGCCTTATCGACAATAGAAAAAGGCATGATTGTAGCCATTCCGATTTTATCCGGATCTTTTTTTCGAATTGTGCTAGGCCTATTAACAGACCGAATGGGACCTAAAAAAACAGCGATGATGGGCATGATTTTGACCACCATTCCGCTTATATGGGGGTTTTTCGGTGGTACAACCCTTTCAGAGCTAGTACTGATCGGGATTTTATTAGGGGTTGCAGGTGCGAGTTTTGCGGTCGCTTTACCGATGGCAAGCCGCTGGTACCCTCCTCATTTACAAGGGGTAGCGATGGGAATTGCCGGCGCCGGAAACAGCGGAACACTGATCTCGACACTCTTTGGACCAAGGCTTGCGGAGATGTATGGCTGGCATACAGTGATGGGGCTCGCTCTTATTCCTTTAAGTTTCGTCTTTTTGTTTTTTATTTTCACAGCAAAAGATGCACCAAACCAGCCCGCCCCTCAGCCGCTTCGGTCCTATTTTTCAGTCTTTCAAGTGAAAACAACGTGGTTTTTCTGCCTGCTTTATGCGATTACATTCGGTGGTTTTGTCGGCCTTTCAAGTTTCTTGAGTATTTTCTTTGTGGACCAATATGCGATTTCAAAAATTCATGCCGGTGATTTTGTGACGCTTTGCGTGGCGGCAGGCAGCTTCTTTCGGCCAGTTGGCGGTTTGATTGCCGATAAAATTGGCGGGATGAAAGTACTGCTCGGTTTATTTGCTTTGATTGGTATCTGTTTAGGGGCAGTGAGTAGTCTACCTGCTTTACCAGTGGTCATTGCGCTTTTATTTGTCGGAATGATGTGTCTTGGTATGGGGAATGGGGCGGTGTTCCAGCTTGTGCCGCAAGTGTTTCATAAGGAAATTGGGATTGTGACTGGAATTGTAGGGGCTGCAGGAGGCATTGGGGGATTCTTTTTACCAAACGTTCTTGGCAGTTTAAAAGAAATGACGGGCTCCTATACATTTGGCTTTTTGACCATTTCTCTTTTTGTTCTTGCTGTCTTCCTCTGTTTGGTTGTCTCCCAGTTCAAACGTAAAAAAGTCATTATCCAGCCAACCATGTCTGAATCATAAAAAGCCATGACCACTCTTTGGTCATGGCTTTTCTCTATATATGGTAAACACCCTTTGTTTGACCTATTTTGGCAGAACCGAACTCCCCATTAAATAACGGTCTACCTCATGCGCCACTTGTCTGCCTTCGTTAATTGCCCAGACAATCAAGCTTTGACCGCGTCTTGCATCTCCCGCTGCAAATACGCCTTCTACATTCGTCGTATATTCCCCATATTTTGCGTCAATCCGATTGTTTTTGCTGTCCACGCCAAAGTGTTTCACTAGCGGCTGTTCAGTTCCCTCAAAACCAATCGCAATAAAGACTAGCTGAGCTGGCCATACCTTCTCTGTTCCTGGAATCTCATGAAATTCAAACTTCCCTTGCTCGTTTTTCACCTTTTCCATTTGAATGGTATGAAGCTCTTTTAACTTCCCATTTTTATCAGCCACAATCTTTGTGGTTTGAATCGAATATTGCCGCGGATCTTCTCCAAATTTTGCTTGTGCTTCTTCGTAAGCATAATCTAGAGAGAAGACATAAGGCTGTTCTGGCCACATGTTATCCCCTACACGTGTATCTGGAAGCTTTGGATGCTTTCCGAATTGAACAACACTTTTTGCTTTTTGGCGAAGTGCAGTTGCGACGCAGTCAGCGCCTGTATCTCCTCCGCCAATCACAATGACGTCTTTCCCTTTTGCGTCAATAAAGTTTTTATCTTTGAATCCTGAATCAAGCATGCTTTTTGTTGCGAGTGTTAAATAATCCATTGCCAGGTGAATCCCTTTTGCTTCCCTGCCTTCAATTAACAGGTCACGCTGCTTTTGTGCACCTGTACAAAGGATGACCGCATCAAATTGCTCTTTCAGTTCATCAGCCGTGATATCCACACCAATTTCTGTATTGGTCACAAAGTCAATGCCTTCTTGTCTTAGCAGTTTAACTCTACGCTCAACGACTTCTTTGTCGAGCTTCATATTCGGAATACCATAAGTGAGCAGTCCGCCTAGACGATCAGATCGTTCAAACACGGTTACAGCGTGTCCGGCTTGGTTTAGTTGGTCTGCACTTGCCAGTCCTGCTGGTCCTGATCCGACAATGGCGATCTTTTTCCCTGTACGACTTGAAGGAATTCTTGGTGTAATCCAGCCATTTTCAAAACCTTTATCAATGATCGTCCGTTCGATATTTTTAATCGATACTGCTGGATCATTGATCGCGACGGTACATGAGCCTTCACAAGGTGCTGGACATACTCTTCCAGTAAATTCAGGGAAATTGTTCGTTTTTTGTAGTCTTTCAAGCGCTTCTTTCCATCTGCCCCGGTAGACAAGGTCATTCCATTCTGGAATTAAATTGTAGATCGGGCAGCCAGAAACGCCGCCCCTGATCTCCATCCCAATTTGACAAAACGGTGTTCCGCAATCCATACATCTAGCACCCTGCTGTTTCAATACCTCATCTGTATAAGGAGCTGAATATTCTTTCCAGTCATTTTGACGAGTGAGAGGGTCACGTTCATTTGGCTTTTCTCTTTTATAATCCATAAAACCTGTTGCTTTGCCCATTGTCCTCTCCCCTTTCTTAATGAGCGAGGGCTGCTTTTTGCCCGTTTGCCGTTTCTTTATTTTTCGGTTTTGTGTTTGCTTCAAATGCGAACATAACAGCTTCCTCGTGGCTGAGGCCTGCTTGTTTTTGTTCCTCAATACTTTGAAGCATCATTTTGTAATTTCTCGGAATGATCTTAATGAATTGATTCTTTTCTTTTGCCCAGTTCTCTAGAAGCGCAGCTGCTTTTGAGCTGTTTGTATAATCAAGATGTTCCTGAATCATTTGCTTCACTTCTTGTTCTTCTTCGTGATCTGTGAGTTTTTCAAACATGATCATTTCCATGTTGCACATTCTTTTGAACTGTTTTGCATCAGATGTATGCACGTAAGCGATACCGCCAGACATCCCTGCGCCAAAGTTTTTCCCGACGTCACCTAAAATGACAACACGTCCGCCAGTCATGTATTCACAGCCGTGATCACCGATTCCTTCAACGACCACATTGACACCTGAATTACGAACGGCAAATCGTTCACCTGCACGGCCGTTAATATAAGCTTTTCCGCTTGTCGCGCCGTAAAATGCAACGTTACCGACAATCACGTTCTCATGTCCATTTTGTACAAAGTGATCAGATGTTTTGACAGCAATTTTGCCCCCAGAGAGTCCTTTGCCGATATAGTCATTTGAGTCACCTGTTAAATATAAGGACATCCCCTTTGGAACAAATGCGCCGAAGCTTTGTCCAGCTGAACCAGTGAACCGAAGTGTGATCGTATCCTCTGGCAGACCTTCTTCTCCGTAGCGCTTAGACACTTCACTGCCCGTAATCGTTCCAGCTACACGGTGAATGTTGCGAATGTTTAGTGACAGATCAACTGGTGTTTGATGATCGAGCGCTTCCTGTACGTAAGGGAGAATCTCATTCATATCCAGTGATTCATCAATTTTATGATTTTGTGGCGTTCTGAATGTGCGTGCTCCCTCTGGCTGATAAAGCAGGGTTTCAAGGTTCAGCTGTCCTGCTTTCCAGTGTGCTTTTGCTCTTTCACTTACTGATAAAACATCTGTACGCCCAATCAATTCATCCATTGATGTAAAGCCAAGTTCAGCTAAAATTTCTCTTACTTCCTCTGCAATAAACATCATGAAGTTGACAATGTGATCAGGGTCACCCATGAATTTTTTGCGAAGTTCCGGGTTTTGAGTAGCGACACCGACTGGGCAAGTATCTAAATGACATGCTCTCATCATGACGCATCCTAATACGACAAGTGGAGCTGTCGCAAAGCCGTATTCTTCTGCTCCTAAAATCGCTGCCATGACAACGTCGCGTCCTGTCATTAATTTGCCATCCGTCTCAAGAACAACTCGCTCTCGAAGGCCGTTTAAGACAAGGGTTTGATGCGCTTCTGCCAATCCAAGCTCCCAAGGAAGTCCTGTATGTTTAATACTTGTTTTCGGAGAAGCCCCAGTACCGCCATCATATCCACTAATTACGATGACATCAGCTGTCCCTTTTGCAACACCTGCTGCAATCGTTCCAACGCCAGCTTTAGAAACTAGCTTGACACTGATGCGTGCATCACGGTTTGCGTTTTTCAAATCATGGATCAATTGAGCCAAATCCTCGATTGAATAAATATCATGGTGAGGAGGTGGTGAGATTAGGCCAACACCTGGCGTAGAACCACGTACGTCTGCGACCCAAGGATATACTTTATTTCCTGGCAGCTGTCCGCCTTCTCCCGGCTTTGCACCTTGCGCCATTTTAATTTGCAGTTCATCTGCATTGACTAAATAATGACTTTTCACGCCAAAGCGGCCAGAAGCAATCTGTTTAATCGCACTTCTGCGATCATCCCCGTGCTCATCTACTGTGAAGCGTGCAGGGTCTTCCCCGCCTTCTCCGCTGTTGCTTTTGCCGCCAATTCGGTTCATCGCAATCGCTAGTGCTTCATGCGCTTCTTTACTTAATGAACCAAATGACATCGCACCTGTCTTAAAGCGGCGTACAATGGATTCAGCAGATTCAACTTCTTCCAGACGAACTGGCTTTTGTTTTGAACGAAAAGCAAATAGATTTCTAAGGAAACCAATTCGTTCTTCATCCGCTGCCTTCGTATATTGCTTAAATAAATCATAATCTTCGTTGCGGCATGCCCACTGAAGGGTATGAATGGTTTTTGGGTTAAAAGCATGATGCTCTCCATTTTTTCTCCACTGGAATTCACTGCCTGATTCTAGCGTTTGATCAGTTGATGCCTGATACCCAGCCTCATGACGAAGCTTTGCTTCACTTGCAATGGTGTCAAGATCAATTCCACCTAGCTGTGAAGCTGTTCCTGTGAAATACGCCTGGATGACGTCTTCACTAATGCCGACTGCTTCAAAAATTTGTGCGCCTCGATAGCTTTGGACAGTGGAAATTCCCACTTTAGACATTACTTTAACTACGCCCTCAGTCACACTTTTCCCAAACTTTGTGACAGCCTCATCAAAGCTAATCGCAATCGCTTCTTCAGCAATAAGCTGTTTGTATGTTTCGTAAACGAGGTACGGATGGATCGCATCTGCACCGTAGCCAATCAGTGCGGCAAAATGATGAACCTCTCTTACTTCTCCAGATTCGACGATTAAGCTCACCTTTGTTCGTAAGCCTTGACGCACAAGATGCTGATGAAGTGCACTCAATGCAAGAAGTGGTGGAATCGGCACTTTTTCTTCCGTCATGTCACGATCGGAAAGAATTAGTAAAGATACCCCTTCACGAATGGCTTTTTCTGCCTCTTCAAACATCGCATCAAGACCACGTTTTAGGTCATCAGTGAAAAGTGTATGAATCGTTTTGCTTTTAAAGGCATTATGAACAATCGTTTTCAAGCCGTTAAACTGCCCGCTTGTTAAAACGGGTGTATAAAGTTTAATTCTTCGGCATGAATATTCATTTGGATGTAAAATATCTCCCTCAGCACCTAACCAAGTCATGGTCGATGTGACAAGCTGTTCACGAATGGCATCAATCGGCGGATTCGTGACTTGAGCAAACAGCTGTTTGAAATAAGAAAACAGCGACTGCGCACGATCTGATAACACAGCAAGCGGTGTATCACTTCCCATCGAGCCTATTGGGTCCTTGCCTTCTTCTAGTAAAGGAATTAAATACTTTTGAATGTCTTCGTACGTATAATGGAAAGCACGCTGACGCGTTAACAAATCACTCATTATACTAGAATTTTCTGAATTTTCTTCCGAGCGATTGACGTGAACCATTTCTTCATCGAGCCATTTTTGATAAGGAAGTTCATTCGCAATCGAAGATTTCACTTCTTCATCAGAAATAATGCGTCCTTCTTCTAAATCGATTAACAGCATTTTACCTGGTTCAAGACGGTCTTTATACTTCACATCTTCTTCATTTGTGTCGATGACGCCGACCTCAGATGAGAAAATGATATGATCGTCATTTGTCACATAGTATCTCGCGGGTCTTAATCCGTTCCGGTCTAAGATGGCGCCGATTTGTTTACCATCCGTAAACGAAATCGCTGTCGGGCCATCCCACGGCTCCATTAACGAACTATGGTATTCATAAAATGCCCGTTTCTCTTTTGACATGTGCGTATTCTCCGTCCACGGCTCAGGAATCAGCATCATCGCTGTATGAGCAGGAGTCCGCCCTGCAAGCACGAAAAATTCAAAGGCATTGTCTAAAATGGATGAATCACTTCCGTCTGCATTCAGCACTGGCAAAATCTTGTCTAGATCTTCTCCGAAGGCTTCAGACACGAATTGTTGTTCTCTTGCTCTCATCCAATTGATGTTTCCTCTTAATGTGTTGATTTCTCCGTTATGAATTAAGTAACGGTTTGGATGCGCTCGTTCCCATGTCGGGAATGTATTTGTACTAAATCTTGAATGAACGAGTGAAAATGCAGAAACAAATGTTTCATCCTGTAGATCAAGATAAAAAGCATCAACTTGATCTGATGTTAAAAGCCCCTTATATACAATGGTTTGACTAGACAGACTGACAAAGTAAAATTGTTTTTCCTCTGCTGTTCCCCAGTTTTCAGCCTGCTTGCGGATGACGTATAATTTTCGTTCAAATGACAAACGGTCTGTTACGTTGTCGTTTGCTCCGATGAACACTTGCCGGACAACCGGACAGCTCTTCGCTGCAACCGTTCCAATTTTCCCAGCATCAACAGGGACCGTTCTCCAGCCAATTAATGTTTGCCCTTCTTGTTTAATGAAGCCGTTGATCTTTTGTTCGATCGCTTGACGCGTTTTGGCATCATCATCTTTTGAAAAGAACACCATTCCTACCCCGTAACGGCCCTTTTCAGGAAGTGCAAAGTCTTGGCAGTTCTTTCTAAAAAAAGCGTCTGGCAGTTGTACCATTAATCCGGCACCATCACCTGTATACGGATCACTGCCTTGCCCGCCGCGGTGATCAAGCTGGCACAGCATTTGCAATCCCTTTTTGACGATGCTATGTGTCGCCTCCCCTTTTAAATGGGCGTACAGTCCGATTCCACATGCATCATGTTCAAATTCAGGACGGTAGAGACCTTGTGGTTGTGGTAGTTGATTATAAGTCATCGTTTCTCTCCCCCGTTTAAAAGATCCGTTTTTTCACAGTAATAAAATCTCACAAACTCTGTAACTTATTTTAAGTTTTCAAATTAATATAAACAATATATAATTTAGATCAAAACAATCTCTTTTTGAGATAGATGGGTGTGAAGTGCAAAAATGGAGCTTCGTCAATTACGTTATTTTGTAGAAGTTGCTGACCGTGAACACGTGTCAGAAGCGGCTGAAAACTTACACGTTGCCCAATCTGCCATCAGCCGGCAGATTGCCAATTTAGAAGAAGAACTTGGAGTGGCTTTATTCGAACGAGAAGGACGAAATATCAAATTAACGAAAATCGGCAGACAATTTTTGGACCATGTGAGAACTGCCCTAAAAGCGATAGATTACGCCAAAGAACAAATTGATGAATACTTAGACCCCCACAAAGGGACAGTGAACATTGGATTTCCTACAAGTCTAGCAAGCCAAGTGCTCCCTTCTGTCATTTCCGCATTTAAGCTGGAATATCCAGAGGTCGATTTTTTACTTCGTCAAGGTTCCTATAAGTTTCTGATTGAAGCTGTCAAAAATCGAGACATTGATCTTGCCTTTTTAGGACCCGTCCCGACAAACGATCCTCAAATAGAAGGAAATATCTTGTTTTCCGAAAGCATTTATGCCCTTTTGCCTATTAGTCACCCCTTTAGCGGGCAAAGAAGTATTCATTTAAGTGATTTGAGAAAAGACCATTTCGTTTTATTTCCTGAAGGGTATGTGCTGAGACAAATTGCGGTTGATGCCTGTAAGCAGGCTGGCTATGAGCCTACTATCTCATCTGAAGGAGAAGATTTGGATGCCATTAAAGGTCTTGTGTCAGCGGGTATGGGCGTTACCTTATTACCCGAAAGTGCTTTTTATGAAACAACACCGCGATTTACAGTGAAAATTCCCATTGATTTCCCTCAAGTGAGAAGAACGGTCGGAATTATTGCGTCTAAATCAAGAGAGATGTCTCCTTCTGCCCATGATTTTTATATGTTTGTAAAAGACTTCTTTTCAAAAATTGAACAATATAAATAATTCACTAAAACAAGACATTTCATTTGTAGAAATAATCCCTCTTTGTATATGATGAGTTACAGAACAACAGACTATATGGAAGAAAGGTAATCGTATGAAATCAATTTTATCGTTTTTAAAGCCCTATCGGCTATCCGTTGTGTCCATTGTGGTTCTCACCTTTTTAAGCAGTATGCTCCAGCTGTATTTACCGACGCTTACAGCAGATATCGTTGATGTCGGGATCGTCCAAGGAGATGTCGCTTATATATGGAAGGTTGGGGGCTGGATGGTGGCTTGTTCTTTACTTGCCATCTTGCTCACGATTTGGAAGTCCTACTTGTCATCTAAGACAGCTCTAGGCTTCGGGCGTGATATGAGAAGACAGCTGTTTGTGCATGTCGAACAATTCTCATTAGAAGAATTTCAAAAAATCGGGACATCTTCCTTTATTACAAGATCAACAAATGATGTGAAACAAGTTCAAGATGTCACGATCATGATCTTACAAATGATGACACGGGCGCCTCTAATGCTCGTTGGTGGAATTATTTTGGCTGTATCTAGAGATGCTGTGTTATCTCTCATCTTTTTAGCAGCTCTTCCCCTTCTTGGTGGGTTCATTTATTTGGTATCAAGAAAAGCGATCCCCCTCTTTGGCCAGCTTCAGAAAAAAACGGACCGGCTGAACTTGATTATGAGAGAGTCGCTTTCAGGCATTCGGGTCATTCGTGCGTTTAACCGAGTAGATGACGAAAAGGAACGTTTTCAAGAAGCCAATACATCGTATAAGGATACTGGTCTTAAGGTCAATCGATTAATGGCGTACTTGTTCCCTTTTATGCTCATTATCATGAACTTCACGAATATCGGCATTGTCTGGATTGGCGCTAATCGGATTGATGCCGGACAGATGGAAGTCGGGAATCTGATCGCCTTCATTCAATATGCGATGATGATTTTAATGGCACTCATTATGCTTTCTATGAGTTTTATTATGGTGCCTAGAGCTCAGGCATCAGCTAAACGGATGAATGAAGTGTTAAATCTAGAACCAAAAATTAAAGACAAAAAAGAAGCTGTCACTAAACTTGATCAGCCAGCCCAGTCCATTCGCTTTGAGGATGTGTCATTTTATTATTCAAATGCTGAAAAACCAGCCGTTCAAGACATGACGTTTGAAGCCAAAAAGGGTGAAACGACGGCGATCATCGGCAGTACAGGTTCCGGGAAAACGACCCTTCTTCAGCTGATGACACGTTTTTATGAAGCCACAGAAGGAAAAATTACATTAGATGGTGTCGATATTAGAGAATTGCCTCAAGAGAAACTGAGAAGTCAGATGGGTTATGTTTCTCAAAAAGCCATTTTATTTAGCGGAACCATTGCTGATAATGTGCGCTTTGGCAAACGCGATGCAACAGATGACGAGATTTGGCAGGCACTGCGGACAGCACAGGCCGAAGAATTTGTTTTGCAAAAAGATGGCGGAATTCACGCAGAGATAGACCAAGGGGGTTCGAATCTCTCTGGCGGTCAAAAGCAGCGTCTTTCGATCGCAAGAGCACTCGTAAGAAAACCTGCATTCTACCTGTTTGACGATAGCTTCTCTGCCCTTGATTACAAAACGGATGCAAAACTTCGGTCAGCGCTAGAAGCTGAAAAAGAGCATGCTGCTTTGATTATTGTGGCTCAAAGAATCAGCACAGTGAAGCATAGCGATAAAATCATTGTGTTAGATGATGGAAAAATAGCAGGTATCGGTACACATGAACAGTTACTGAAAGATAACCTTGTCTATCAAGAGATAGTCGCATCACAGGAAGGTCAGGAGGTGGAGCAAGGATGAGTAAAAAAATGTCTTCTGGAATGGGACATAAAGGCGGTCACCCAAGGGGTCCAGTACAAAAACCGAAGGAATTTAAAAAAACACTTCTTCGTTTAACGGGCTATTTAAAACCGAGGAAATTTCAGCTGATCATTGTCCTGATTGCAGCGATCGGTTCAACCGTTTTTAATGTCGTCAGTCCAAAATTACTTGGGGATGCCACCTCTTCCCTATTTGAAAGTTTTACACAAGGAACTGGCGTTCAATTCGATGTCATTTCACGCATTTTATTGCTGCTTGTTCTATTATATGTCGTAGCATCTCTCTTCTCATTCGTGCAGCAATATGTAATGGCGGGTGTCTCGCAGCAGACTATTGCTGAATTAAGGCAAGAAGCAAATGACAAGCTCACACGTCTCCCCCTTCGTTATTTTGATAAAACAACACATGGAGACACGCTGAGCCGGGTGATGAACGACATTGATAATATTAATACTTCTTTACAGCAGGCACTCACGCAAGTGATCACATCTGTCATTACAGTCATTGGAATTGTCGTCATGATGCTTTTCATCAGTCCGCTGCTGACACTGCTTGTTTGTTTGACGCTGCCTCTCAGTTTGTTTGCGATTCGAGGCATTACATCATTTTCGCAAAAGCATTTTAAAGCACAGCAAAAAGAACTAGGGATGATCAATGGACATATTAATGAAATGTTCACAGGACATCAGACGGTTCGTGCGTATGGCTATGAAAAGAAAGCCATTGATACATTTGATCAATTAAACGAACAACTATATGAATCTTCAAGAAAAGCACAATTTATCTCCGGCTTAATGATGCCGATGATGACCTTTATTGGGAATCTTGGCTATGTGGCGGTAAGTGTTGCTGGCGGAATTCTTGTCATTAACGGGAATATTCGTGTTGGGGATGTGCAAGCATTTATCCAATACACACAGCAAATGTCGCAGCCGCTTGTGCAAGCCTCCAGTGTTGCAAACTTAGTTCAATCTGCTATCGCTTCAGCTGAACGGGTGTTTGAAATTCTGGATGAGGAAGAAGAACATGCGGAAGAAGATGCAGCGATTGATCTTAAATCCCTTTCCGGAGATGTGGCCTTTGAGCACGTGCACTTCGGTTATGAGAAAGATCAACCCATTATTAAAGATTTGAATTTACATGTCCGAGAAGGACAAACGGTTGCCATTGTTGGGCCAACAGGCGCTGGAAAAACAACGATTATTAATCTGTTAATGCGCTTTTACGAGCTAGATCAAGGCTCCATTCGCATTGGCGGCGTAAAAACAACCGACCTCAGCCGAGAGCAAGTGCGTGACTTATTTGCGATGGTTCTTCAGGATACATGGCTCTTTGAAGGCACAATTTATGACAACATCGCATATGGCAGACCGAATGTTTCAAAAGAGGATGTGTTGAAGGCCGCTAAACATGCCTATGCAGATGATTTCATCCGTACCCTTCCAGATGGATATGACACACTCTTAACAGAAGATGCCGGCAACCTCTCGCAAGGTCAGCGTCAACTGTTAACCATCGCCCGTGCCATCTTATCTGATCCGAAGATATTAATCTTAGATGAAGCAACAAGCAGTGTTGATACACGGACAGAGATGCATATTCAAAAAGCGATGAATGAATTAATGAACGGCAGAACAAGCTTCGTCATTGCACATCGACTTTCAACGATTAAAGATGCCGATCTCATTTTAGTCATGAAAGATGGCACGATTATTGAAAAAGGAACTCATCGTGAGCTTTTGAAAGAAAAAGGTTTTTATGCCGACCTCTATATGAGTCAATTTGCCGAAAACCAAGTCGGTTAAACATCATCAAAAAAGATAGACAGCATGTAAAAATGCCTGTCTATCCTTTTTGTGATGCCTTAAGCTTCCCGTTTTTTGACTTTCACACTAAGTTTCGTCATGTAATCCGCTTCATTTTTAGACATCAGAGAATGAAGTAAATACTCTTCAAAGACATCTCCATCCAGTATCATATCCTCTGCTTCGATTTGATCTAATAAACGTGAATAGGCAGTCTCCATCTCTTCATATGTTCCTTGTTGATACATGACTGCATATAGACCCGCTGGCTTTTTGACTGCATCCGGCCCTTCCATTCGGCAAAACAGCCTATCAGACTGATGATAATGACGCTGCAAAAACTGCTCCTTGTTTAAAACAGAACCATTTGCCGCAGCACCTTTAATCCCAATTCCTTTCAGAAATTCTCCTACAATTCGAGAAATTTCTTCTACAGGTGTGTTTGAATCAATCGGGTTTGATGTACTGAGGACGATCGGTTCCTCTGGCAGTTCTTGAAACAAGATCTCCCCTGTTTTCACTGATGATAATTCATTCGTTGTCTCGATCACACGAAAAAGAAAAGATTGAATATCCTGTAGTTTTTGGATCTCCTCCCCGACCTTTTCTGCTTGCTCAACCGCAAGGCTTTGCAATTTCTCCTGAGAAGGCTCAGTAAAGTATTGTTTTAATTGTTTGATCGGAAATTGAACAGCACGAAGGGATTGAATGGCCATGAAATGATCAAACTGTTCAAATGTATAATAACGGTACCCATTTTCCTGAACACCTGCCGGCTTAAACAAATCGATTTTATCATAATAGAGCAGTGTATCTTTTTTCACTTCAAATAATGACGCAAATTCTCCAGTTAAAAATGTTTTTTGAACATCGCTCATCATTTTTAGGGCTCCTTTCTTGACTATGGAGTTACTCCATCCTTTATGATAACATGCATAAACACCACGTATGTGGAGAAAGGATTTACACATGAACAAAATCGCACAAGATCAAGTCACATTATCACTTGCAAAACAAGAGGACTTCCCTTTGATGAAAAAAGAACTGCAAGATGCTTTTACAGCTGGCATCATTGATGCATTTGGCGATGCAGAAGGTGGACCAATTCCTCCTGATGAGTCGATTGATGAATCTTTTTATTCGACTGAGAACCTTGTCTATCATATTTTACTAAACGGTCAAAAGGCAGGAGGGGTTGTTTTAAAAATCAACCCTCTCACACACCGCAATTCGGTGGACCTATTATACATTTCTTCATCATCTCACAGCCGAGGCATTGGTCAGGCAGCATGGAAAGCCATTGAGGCGCAATATCCAGAAACGAAGGTGTGGGAAGTTGTCACTCCTTATTTTGAAAAGCGCAACATTCATTTTTATGTGAACAAATGCGGGTTTCAGATTGTTGAGTTTTATCACTTGCACCATCCAGATCCGAGCTTGCCTCATGAGAACGATCAAGAAAATAACCCTTTAGCGCCTGAGACATTTGAATTTTTCAAATTTGAGAAAGTCATGAAAAAAGACCGTTCAAGTTCATAAAAAAACTCCCTCTTATGGGGAGTTTCAGATTGTTGACAAAGGGCTAAAATGGACTTTATTTTAGCCCTTTGTCTTCTTTTTCAAGAGTTGTCAGTGCTTCAGCATCGTTTCCATGTCGTTCCCTTTTTTCTCTCTTCTTTCATCAGTCACTAAAAAACACTACCTCAAGTTAGAAAGGTAGTGTTCTTTACATTCATTCTAGCTTCTAATCTGACCATCACCAGATAGAAGCAGCTTTGTCGTTGTCAGTGCAGGAAGTCCCATTGGCCCTCTTGCGTGCAGTTTTTGAGTAGAAATGCCAATTTCAGCGCCATATCCTAGTGCACCGCCATCTGTAAAACGTGTAGATGCGTTATGATAAACAGCGGCTGCATCGACTTCGTTTAGAAAGATTTGTGCGTTTTTTTCATCCTCTGTTACGATGGCTTCTGAATGTTTCGTTCCGTACTGATCAATGTGGTGAATGGCGTCCTCAATTGAGTCAACGACTTTCACCGCAAGATCAAGACTTAAATACTCATCTGTCCAATCTACTTCCTCCGCAGGAACCGCTTCGGAAAAGAAAGATTGAGCGTCTTGATCTCCATGCACAGTGACATGATGCTGAAGGAGTGCTTCATTCAATGCTGCACCATTTTCTTTCAGCCAATCGCGATGAACGATCAGAGTCTCAAGCGCATTACAAACGGCCGGACGATTTGTTTTCGCATTGATGACAATCTGAATGGCTTTTTCTACATTCGCTGTTTGATCAATAAAGATATGGCAGTTCCCTGTCCCTGTTTCAAGAACTGGAATGGTCGATTCTTCTACAACTGTTTTGATTAACGAAGCCCCGCCTCTCGGAATTAAAACATCGATCCATTCTTTTAGATGAAACATCGCTTGAACCGATGAACGGTCTGTTTGTTCAATAAACTGTACCGCATCACGAGGGATCTTTGTTTGATCCAATGCCTCATGAATGACGCGGACGATGGCTTTGTTGGAAGAAATAGCGGAGGAACCGCCTTTTAAAATCACTGAGTTGCCTGCCTTGAGGGCAAGCCCTGCTGCATCGACAGTGACATTCGGTCTCGCTTCATAGATCATCCCGATCACGCCGAGCGGTACTCTTCGACTTTTCACATGTAAGCCGTTCTCAAGAGTCCATTCATCCAATATTTCTCCAACAGGATCTGTTAATCTCGTCACAAGCCGCAAACTTTCCGCAAACTCATGAATTCTCTCTTCATTTAACATTAATCGATCCATTAATGCTTCAGAGAAGCCCTTTTCTTTTCCTGCCTCTAAATCCTTTTGATTTTCCTGTAAAATAAAATCACTTTGCTGTTCGAGTGTTTCTGCTATTTTCAGCAGCGCCTCATTTTTTTCCTCTGTTTGAAGTAAACCTAGTTTTTTTGATACGTGCTTTGCTTTTTTCGCTTTTTCTTTGACCGATGTGACAACTTCAGCTGTCAGTGTCATGAAATTCCTCCCTTATGATTAGCAAACTGGTATTGATAAATCTAAATGACAAACAAACGCTTCAAGATCTACGACATGCACCACTTCATCCTGTAGCAAGTCACCGTTCAGTGCGAGTTCGTCGGACGCATAATTGACAATGCCAAGCCCTATTTCTCTTTCATCTTGATCTAAAATACGGACAACATCGCCTTTTTTAAACGAACCCTTTACATTGACTATGCCGTCAGAATCCAGACTTTTCTCACGATGCATGAGAAGCTCCTGTGTTTTCTCTTGAACAACGATTTCGCCTTTTGGGCCAGAATGAAAAGCAATCCACTGTTTTTTATAATTCAGCGGCGCTAAATTTTCGTCAGCTGTAAAATAAGTGCCGTCCTCTGTCCCATTAATGGCTTTGTCTAAAATGTGAGGCGTATCGGCTTTTCCCAAAAAGCCATTGATGCCTGAGGCCATTGAAATTTTAAAGGCGTCGAGTTTTGATTTCATTCCGCCTGTGCCAACGCTGCTTCCCGCATCTCCAGCGGCTGCTTCGATGTCTTCTGTGATTTCTGTGACTTCTAGAATTCTCTTCGCATTCGGATTTGTATGAGGGTTATCTTCATACAAGCCGTCAATATCAGATAAAATAGCGAGGAAATCCGCATCAATCAGTCCAGCTACTTTTGCAGACAATGTATCATTATCTCCAAACTTCAACCGATTGATCGTCACTGTATCATTTTCATTAATAATCGGGATGATCCCTCGATCTAATAACACATTCATTGTATTTCGCACATTTTGATAGCGCGTTTCATCTGAAAAATCGCTTCTTGTAATTAATAGCTGTGAAGCAATATAACCGTGCGATAAAAATAAAGTAGAATATGACTCCATTAAAAGCCCTTGCCCTATTGAGGCAGACGCCTGTTTTTCTGGCAGTGTTTTCGGTCTATCAATAAATCCTAATTTTCGGTAACCAGCTGCAACCGCACCAGATGAGACCAAAATGACTTCGTGTCCTTCATCTTTGAGTTTTACAATTTGATTGACGAGGTTTTCTAGTTTTTTTAAACTAATCTCACCTTGAAAGCTAGTAAGAGAGCTGCTTCCGATTTTCACAACAATTCGTTTTCTCTCTTTATCTGCGTACACCTTATCACTCCTGTATTGAGGCTCTATTTATATCGTTACTTTTTGTTTTTGCTGTTCACTTATTTCTTTTGATCGATTGGCAGCATGTTTGACAGCCTGTTTGATGGCTTCTCCTCCGCCAAAATCATCTAATGCATCTAGTCCTGCAGCCGTTGTTCCATTAGGTGACGTAATTTTTTCTCTGAGGACAGAAGGATTTTCAGCTGTTTCTTGCAGCATCTTCGCTGCACCGAGAAGTGTCTGTGTACCGATTTGACGGGACATTTCTTTTGATAAGCCAGCTTCTTCTCCAGCCTCTTCGATTCTTTCCATTAAGAAATAAAAATAAGCTGGACCGCTTCCGGCAATTCCTGTGAAAATATCCATTTGCTCTTCCTGAATGGTATACACTTCTCCCATTTCAGATAAAAGAGCCCGACTCATGCTTACATGTTCATTTTTCACATAACGTCCAGCAGATAAAGCGGTCGCCGACGCCCCAATCGTACTTGACGTATTTGGCATTACTCGCATAACAGGCTGCCCTTCATGCAGCATGTCTTCAATATACGATGATTTCACACCTGCAAGTACAGACAGGATGAGCTGATCTTTCTGAATATGAGGTTTTAATGATTCAAGTGCTGTTTCAGCATCCTTTGGCTTCATTGCCAGGATCAACATATCCATCTCTTCAAAAGGAAATGAATCCATTGTGGCTGTTTGGATTCCGTAGCGTTTCGTTAGTTCGTTTAATCGCTGCTTATTTTGCTTGTTTGTTGCGTAAATTTGGCTGAGCGGCATCTGACCTGATCGCACAATACCTGCAATCATTCCTTCCGCCATAGAACCTGCTCCAATGAAAGCAACTTTCTTTTGATCAATGATATTGATCCTCTCCCTTGTTCGCTTTTTGTTCGTGTTTTTCGCACGTTAGTTATCGTAACATGATGAGAAATCGTGTCAAGAAAGAGCCAGCGCTTTTCAAAAGTCCCGAATGCGCGCTGAACAGCTTGCGGTATGTATGTTAGCCGTGTTTTTTTAAATCATCAATTTAGATCAAAAGAACTATACAGATTTGAATCATAGTACCCTTTCGTTCGACTGAATTCACCATTTTATTTTTGGTTTCGGTGACTTCAATTCTAGTTTTTAGAAAGCGCTATCATTTTTGATGACTTTCTATTTTCCTATAGGATGAATGTGTTTGAATCTTTCGATTAGACTATTGACATATTTTAGAAAACATGTCCGTTGAAATGCGTTTTTCGTGGTGATACCGTGAAAGGGAAATCAAGTGAAAAAGGAGCGTTCATAATGAAAGTAAAAGAAAATTACGTCAATGTCATCCCAATGAAAGAAATCCGATCTACTGATGACCTTCTTTTCCCATTCCCTATCTACAATGAATTACGATCGCAGGGTGATATTCGATACGATGAAACGAGAAAGTGCTGGGATCTCTTTCGATATGCTGATATTCAGTCTGTTCTGAAGCAGCCAAAAGTGTTTTCATCACAGCGAGGAAGAAGCACATCTAAAACGAGTATTTTAACAATGGACCCTCCAAAACATACCAAAATGAGAGCACTCGTCAATAAAGCCTTCACGCCAAAAGCGATCAAACAAATAGAAGAAAAGATCAAAGACTTGACCCATGATCTATTACATCAAGTAAAGGATCAACGGACCTTCGATATTGTGCAAGATCTGGCCGCTCCCCTACCTGTCATGATCATCGCCGAGCTTCTTGGTGCAGAAATGAAAGACAGAGAGCTGATCAAAAAACATTCAGATGCTCTAGTTGCAGGAGCCAAAGATGATTCAAAAGAAGCTGTTCAAGCCGTTGTCGACATGCAAAAACAAGCAGAAAAAGAGCTGTCAGCGTACTTTGCTCATTTGATCCAAAAACGAAAAGAAACGCCAGCCGATGATTTAATCTCCCTACTCATCCAAGCGGAAATTGACGGTGAGCGTTTATCAGAAAATGAACTACTTGGCTTTTGTATACTCTTACTCGTTGCTGGTAATGAAACAACAACGAATTTAATCACAAATGCCGTACGTCTTTTAACAGAGCAGCAGCATATCGCCGAATCAGTGCGGCAAGACCTGTCTCTCATTCCTCAATTGACGGAGGAAACGCTGCGCTATTATCCGCCTGTTCAAGCGATTGGGCGAGTTGCAGCAGAGGATGTTCAGATTGCCGGTTCTCACATTGAAAAAGGAGACTATATCATCAGCTGGGTGGCATCTGCGAATCGTGATGAACGAAAATTTGAAGATCCAGATACGTTTCGTCTTGACAGAAAATCAAATCCACATTTGAGCTTTGGCTTCGGCATCCATTTTTGTCTTGGTGCCCCTCTCGCCCGGCTTGAGGCTCATCTAGCACTTGAGATTTTACTTCGTACGTTTCGAGAAATCACCTGTGCGGCAGATCAGCTGAAACCAATTCAAAGCACGTTTGTGTTTGGGGTCAAAGAATTCCCTGTGCAGGTCACCCGTTTTTAAAGTCCCTTTCATTAGGGGCTTTTTTTCATATGCTTATCCTTACCTTCCTCGTCTGAACATGCTAAAATAAAGTCCATATGTACAGTGATCACGGAATTCGGAAAGGAAGCTAAACGTATGACCGATTACACAGCAATGAAAGACGGAATATTCAAATCAGTTTGTTCGTTAGATTGCCCTGACCAGTGCGGTCTTTTAATCCATAAAGAGAACGGAAAGATCGTTAAAGTTCAAGGAGACCCAGATCATCCAGTCACTCAAGGAAACATTTGCAATAAAGTGCGGAATGTCACAGCTCGTTTATATGATGAAAAACGTCTGACAACGCCATTAAAACGTGTAGGTCAAAAAGGTGACCGGCAGTTTGCACCAATTACGTGGGAAGAAGCGATTGAAACCATTCGTCAAAAATGGACAAAGCTGATCGAAGAAAAAGGACCAGAAAGCATTTTGCCTTACAGCTTCTATGGGAATATGGGGAATCTTAATGCAGAAGGAATGGACCGCCGCTTTTTCTATCGACTTGGCTCAAGTCAGCTAGACCGAACCATTTGTCAGTCAGCCGGAACAACAGGCTATAAATATACAATGGGCGCAAGCATCGGGACAGACCCAGAAGAGACCATTCACACGAAACTATTTATCTTTTGGGGCATCAATGCGGTTTCAACCAATATGCATCAAATCACGTTGGCACAAAAAGCTCGAAAGCAAGGGGCTAAAATTGTCGTCATTGATGTGCACAAAAACCAAACGGGCCGGATGGCAGATTGGTTCATTCCGCTTCGCCCTGGCACTGACAGTGCGCTAGCTCTTGGGATCATGCATGTCCTTTTTAAAGAAGACCGCACAGATGCGTCATTTTTAGAGACTTACACGGTCGGTCACAATGAACTTCGCGAGCATGTGAAGCAGTATGATCCAGAAACGGTTGAACAAATCACGGGTGTCCCGAAAGAAGACATCATCACACTTGCGAGAATGTACGCAGAGACAACGCCGTCTCTCATTCGTATTGGCAACGGGCTACAGCATCACGATAATGGCGGCATGAGTATTCGAACCATCTCCTGTCTCCCTGCCCTCACCGGTCAATGGCTGCACAAAGGCGGCGGTGCGATGAAATCGAACTCTTCTTTTCTTAGTTATAATGAAATCGCTCTTCAGCGACCGGAATTATTAAAGGAACGCGAACCTAGAACATTTAATATGAATCAGCTGGGCAGCGTGCTAACGAACGCAGAACCTTCTATTGATTCTCTTTTTGTCTACTCTTGCAACCCGGCTGTTGTGACACCTGAAGCAAATAAAGTAAGAGACGGTTTGATGCGGGAAGACTTATTTACGGTTGTCCATGACTTGTTCATGACAGAGACAGCCTCTTATGCGGATATTGTTCTGCCAGCGACCTCTGCCTTTGAAAACGAGGATTTTTATACTTCTTACTGGCATCATTACATTCAAATTCAAGAACCTGTTATAGAACGTTATGGAGAAAGCAAATCAAACACAGAAGTGTTTCGTCTTTTGGCTCATGCGATGGGCTTTGAAGATGAAACCTTTAAAGACACAGATGCGGAACTAATGGAACAAGCTCTTCATCATCCTGAAAATCCGCATTATGAAAACATTTCATATCAAGCGTTAAAAGAGAAAAAGTGGATCAAAGCAAAACGAGGGCCTTTCGAAGATTTAAAGCTCCCTACCCCAAGCGGGAAAATTGAGCTTTACTCTGAACAAATGAAAAAAGATGGATATCCAGCCCTTCCAACCTATGTACCTTTATTCAAGGAAAGTGATTATCCACTAACGTTTATACCGGGACCAAACCATAATTTTCTTAATTCCACCTTCTCTCTTCATGAGAAGCATCAAAAGCTAGAGAAATTTCCGAAGCTTCATATGAATGAACAAGATGCAAAAGAAAGACAGATTGAAGATGGGGACATGGTTCGTGTGCTGAATCATCGAGGAGAATGCGAGCTGATCGTGTCAGTCGGACAAAATGTGTTATCTGGTGTTGTTGTCAGCCAGGGATTATGGGCAGACCAAAAAGGCAAAAAACATTTGGTGAATGGCCTCACACCTGATCGCTTGGCAGATATGGGCGGCGGTGCGACGTTCTTTTCCGGCAGAGTCGAAGTTGAAAAATTATGATAGAAAAAGCCAGGAGTTTTGCTCCCGGCTCTTTTCTTTGACTTTTTTAGTTGCCAATAAACAGCTGATTGGTCATCACATTTGCACTTCCGCTGCTTTGGTAGCCTTCTACAGTAAATGCCGTTTCATACATTTTCCCCATTGGCATCCCTAAGCTTTCCCATTTTCTAAAATGCGCACTGACGGAGACCGTTCCGCTTGTACGTTTCGTTTGACGTACACTCCAATATTGCTTGAAGGTTGCGATCCCGATAATGGAAGGCTGATTGACACGGGTTGTTTCATAAATGTCATATGTGCCTCCATCAGCATAAAATGATCCTTTATACGCTCCTGTTGGACGATATGTGCCCCATGAATCAACAATGTAGTATTCTGCTAATGGAGATTGTGTCCAGCCATAGACACATAGATAGGAATTCCCGCCTGGGTTAAAACTTGCGTTGTAATTGATGGAGATGTTGCCAAGCTGATGGTGAGTTCTAGTGGAATCAAACTTTTTCCCTTTTCTAAATAAAGCATTTCCGATATTGTTCCAGCCTGCACTAAATGCCCCGCCGTTATTGAGTGTCATCGAGGTGTTTCCATAATCCTTCCATAATTCATAATCGTACCCGCTATGGTTACCCATTTCATTATTCGTAATGGTTCTCGCATGGGCTGGTACAGCCGTCAGTATAAGCGTCAGTCCAATACACATCACAAACAACAGTCTTAATTTTCTCAAATTCATCGTCCATTCCTCTCCTTTTTCATCCTTTTAATTCTGTCATCTCTAAGATGAAATGAATTCATCACCTCCTTTCATGCCCCTACTCACTACTAGATTATCGATACTGTGCTAGACCCGCATGAATGTCTCTTGTGTTTGTATAAATGCTTTGATACAAACGAAAGAGATGATCATATACATCGACATGCTGTTGATTTGGTGTCAATACGGCCGCTTGATGGATAAACTGATCCGCGCACGCCTCAAGTGACTCGTACCAGCCGCATCCAACTGCTGCAAGCATCGCTGCACCTAATGCGGGCCCTTGCTCATTTTCAAGCTGTATCACCTCAGCTTGAAAAATGTCTGCCTGCATTTGAAGCCATGTATGACTTCTCGCACCTCCACCAATAGACACGATGGAATCAATGCTTTTTCCCGCGTGCCTGAATAAAGCGATCGATTCATTTAATGAAAAAGTGATTCCTTCAAGCACAGCTCTAACCATATGCGCTTTTTCATGCCGGCTGTCTAATCCAATGAAGCTTCCACGAATGACTGAATCTGCATGAGGCGTTCTTTCCCCAACTAAATATGGCGTAAATAGCAATCCATTTGCGCCAGGCGCTATATCCTTTGCTCCGGCTAAAAGGTCTTTAAACGAATCATTTGGAGCAAGTAAAGATTTAATCCAATCGAGGCTATAACCTGCTGACAAAGTGACTCCCATTGTATAAAAAGCGTCTTTTTTTGCATGATGGAACAAATGCAAGTTTCCATTCAGCTCTCTGTTATGATTTTCTTCATAGGAAAGAATGACACCTGATGTGCCAATGCTGCATAGTGTGTGACCTGATGATAAAATGCCGGCACCAATGGCACCGCAAGCATTATCCGCTCCACCCGCAAAAACCTTCACATCTTCTGTCATCCCGGTTGCCTTTGCGATCTGTGGCAAGAGTGTTCCAACCTCCGCCTCCGACGAAACGAGCGGCGGGCAAATACGAAGCGGAATATCAAAGGTTTTGCAAATCTCCTCACTCCATGTTTGTTCTCCAATATCCAACAGTAACGTACCAGCCGCATCAGAATAGTCCATATGAATAGCGCCGGTTAATCGATATCTGACATAATCTTTTGGAAGTAAAAACAAATGGATTCGTTGATCAATTTCTGGTTCGTGTTCCTTTACCCATAACAACTTTGGCAGTGTAAATCCTTCTAACGCCTGGTTTTTTGTGATCGCTTGCAGCCTGCCTCCTAGCTTTTCTGTCATGCGCACGCATTGCGGTGTTGTTCTTGTGTCATTCCACAAGATGGCAGGCCTGAGCACTTGAAGGAATTCATCTAATAAAACAAGTCCGTGCATTTGTCCAGAAAAACTGATGCCTTCTACTTGCCTTGACTGAACAGGCTTTCTCTCCATAAGTTCTGTCATCGCGGCAATCGTCTGCTCTACCCAGTCTTCAGGATTTTGCTCACAATAACCTGGTTTGCTTTGAATGAGGCGGTAAGATTTAGTCGTCTCGCAGCATACCTTCCCGCTCTCATCTACTAATATCGCTTTAACTCCGCTCGTTCCAAGATCAATTCCCATCACATACTTCATGTGTTCACTCCTTCAAAACATCAGCCCGCTCCATTAATCTTCTAACAAATATTGATTCAATCTGGCTTTCAGCTGTTCCTCTCTGCCAGATTCGTTTCTGATGAGCGGATGTTTCAGTGCATATTCTTCTAATGTATGAAAGTTTGCCTTTCCTTCTGAAATCTCCCGTCCAATTCCTTCAGAAAAACTGCGGTACCGGTGCTTGATCACATCTTCAAACACACGGTCTTCTATGAGTCTATGAGCCACCCGCAGCCCTTTTGCGAATGCATCCATCCCCGCAATATGGGCATACAGAAGATCTTCCAGTTCAAAGGAGGCTCTTCTGACTTTTGCATCAAAATTGAGACCGCCTGTTCCAAGTCCGCCATTTTGCAAAATTTCATACATGGCGAGTGTTGTGGCATATAAATCCGTTGGGAATTCATCTGTGTCCCATCCTAGAAGGGAGTTTCCTTGGTTGGCATCAACGGAACCGAGCAGTCCATGAATTCTTGCTACACGCAGCTCATGCTCAAACGTATGACCCGCTAATGTCGCATGATTGGCCTCGATATTTAATTTAAAGTGTATATCCAATCCATATTGTTTTAAAAAGGCGATCGATGTCGCTGCATCCGTATCATATTGATGAGTTGTCGGTTCCTTCGGCTTTGGCTCAATTAAAAATTGACCTGTAAATCCAATTTCTTTTGCATAATCGACCGCCATATGCAAAAAGGTCGCCAAATGGTCAAGCTCTCTTTTCATATCTGTATTCAGCAGTGTGTCGTAACCTTCTCGTCCTCCCCAGAAAACATAATTTTCTGCGCCGAGTTCCTTTGCTGTTTCGATGCCCTTTTTCACTTGTGCTGCTGCATAGGCAAATACATCTGCATGACAGGATGTCGCTGCACCGTGAACAAATCTTGGATGCTTAAACATATTAGCCGTGTTCCATAGAAGACGAACCCCGCTTTGCTGCATGTAATCTTTCATTCTTTCTATGATGATGTCTAACTGTTGATTGGTCTCTTGAAGCGTGTCGCCCTCTGGTGCAATATCACGGTCATGGAATGAAAAATACGGGACATCCAATAGATCAAAGAGCTGAAAAGCCACTTCCAATCTAGCCTTCGCCAAATCCATTCCACTATAAGAATCCCATGCCCTTTTCATCGTGCCAGTTCCAAACATGTCTGTTCCATCGGCAGTCAATGTATGCCAATAAGCGACGGAGAATCGCAGGTGATCTTTCATTGATTTTCCGCCAATCATTTCGCTCGGATTATAATATTTAAATGCGAATGGGTTCTTTGAATGTTTTCCTTCATATTGAATGTTGCCAATCCCTTGTAAACTACTTAACGAAGTCATATTTGATTTGACCATAAGTGATTCCCCCTATATATTCACTTAGTAAGTTGATTCAACAAACAAATGAACGAGTTGACCAACTAATCTCTTTGAATTTTCCATATTTTTTAGTTTTTTAGAAATATTTTCGTTATAATAAAGTGAAAAGCATGTTTTATAGAGAATGAACTCGACAAAAAATGGCTTTTCTTCACTTAATCTAAAGACGAAACAAATGGAGTGGATACAATGGATATTGCGGATCAAAACTTTGTGAAAAAAATAAATCAAAAGCTATTGCTAAACGAAATTCTGCACCATGCACCAATTTCCAGAGCAAAATTATCTGAACGCACTGGGTTAAATAAATCGACCGTTTCTTCTCAAGTGAGTACATTAATGAAAGAACATCTTGTTTATGAAATCGGTCAAGGCGAATCTAGCGGCGGAAGAAGACCCGTGCTTCTCATGTTTAATAAACGTGCAGGTTACTCTATCGGCATTGATGTCGGTGTTGATTATGTCAACGGCATTTTAACAGACCTTGAAGGGTCGATGATTCATAATGAGCAGCTCAAGCTCCCATCCAGCACACCTGATGTGACCGTCCGTATTTTAATTGAATTGATTCAGCAGTTACGTTCACACATTCCTTCTTCTCCATACGGGCTGATTGGTATAGGGATTTGTATACCTGGTCTGGTCGATGCAGATGAACAAATTGTGTTTACGCCTCATTCAAAATGGAAAAATGTCGATCTAAAAACAAGTCTCCAAGACACATTCCAAGTACCGGTTTTTATCGAGAATGAAGCAAATGCCGGTGCATACGGTGAAAAAATCTTTGGTGCTGCTAAACATTATGACCATCTGATCTATGCAAGTATCGGCACTGGTATTGGAATAGGCATCATTATCAATCATCATTTATATAGAGGTACAAACGGTTTTTCTGGTGAAATGGGACATATGACGATCGACTTTAATGGACCGACATGTAGCTGCGGAAATCGTGGTTGCTGGGAACTGTATGCATCTGAGAAAGCACTGTTCCAATCGCTCCAAACAGATGATCAGCCATTCACCTATCAAGATATTGAGCGGCTGGCGAAGTTAAATGATATGAAAACACTCAATGCCTTGCGTAACTTTGGCTTTTACATTGGGGTAGGTCTCACAAACGTTCTGCATACCTTCAACCCACAAGCCGTTATTTTACGAAACAAGGTCATTGAATCTGAGCAGGCCGTTCTAAGTGTCATTCAAGATGAAGTATCCTCTAGAATGGATGCACAATTCAGCTCACGGGTGGAGCTGCTTCCTTCATCATTAGGACAAAACGCACCAGCCTTAGGGATGACATCTCTTGTCACTGAAGCTTTTTTGCGTGATGTCACGCCTTCACCATAATGGAATACATGTTAAAGAGAGACAGCCTTTAGAGTGTTGTCTTTTTTTATTCAGTTGTTTCTTCGTATCGAAAATACTTAAAATCGGCAGGCAGACGTTCGCCGCTTGTGTCTTGGCACTGCATTCCGACAAAAGCCCCTGTAAAGAACCCCCCTCCTCGAATAAAATCATCTGATAAATGAGTCGATTCAAGCGGTACATCTATTTTTTCCCACTCTTGTTGATCAAAAGAATAAGAATACGTGTACGTCTCTTTCTGAACGGTCACTTTTAAATACACATACGGAATCTCGTCTGGGATGATGATTTTTTTAATTAGCGGCTGAGAAAAGGCCAGATTTTCACACACAGATAATTCAAGGATACGGCCAAGCGCCTCGTCATAAGTCACCTGAAGTGCAGTCCAATTTTCCGTATTATAATAATTCACAAGTCCTGCCGCTTGCTGAAAGTTTTTCGGAAAGAAGGAAACCGCTGTCTCTGCTTCAAAATAAAAGCTTTGCCAGCGCCTCGCAACAAATGCTTGGGTAAATTTAGACGTTAAAGATTCCTGCCCATACAGCCTTAAATGATGAGGATTTTCCGTCACTGAACCAATCTGATCCGTAAATGGGATTCTTAATGTTTGAAAATGTCTATTTAACGATGAATCTTTAAATTCATCGACTATGTGATAGGTTGGAGAGAACTCTTTTACGCTCATCGCAGGCGCTTCAACCTCTAGGAGCCCCTCTTTTCCGCCTACCACATACGGCCAGCCATCTTTCCATTCAAGCTTTTGTATGGCTGTCTCTCTTCCTAAAGGACACCAGCCTCTTTGCTGAAAAATGGATTCCTTACTTGAATGAATTGGGCGGCCAGTCAGATGAGCCAAATACCATTCATTTGTATGCGTTTGTACAATGGAAGCATGCCCGCATTTTTGTAGTGGATGGCTAGGCGCATGAAAAGCCGTTAAAATTGGGTTGTCAGGATGAACCTCGTACGGCCCATCAATACGCGAGGAACGGGCGATTGTGGCTGCATGTTCGTAACGTGTTCCCCCTTCAGCTGTTAATAAATAATAGACATCATTGATGTAATAAAGATGCGGGGCTTCTGTCAGTTTGATTGGCGTGCCTTTAAAAATGACCTTCCGCTCACCGACCAGTTTTTTTTCAGATACACTATATTCCTGCAAGGCTATACCTGCAAAGGAGTGATGTTTTTCTCGATGGTCCCACAGCATATTCAACACGTATTTCTTTCCGCTTGGATCATGGAACAAGGAAGGATCAAACCCAGAACTATTGAGTCGAATCGGATCGCTCCACTCGCCATCTACTGCATCAGCTGTGACCAAATAATTATGACCATCCTTAAACGGACCATCTACTACTTTAATATCTGAATAGATGAGCCAAAACTGACCATCCGCATAACTTAAACACGGCGCCCAAACCCCGCCGGAATCAGGATTTCCTTTCATATCAAGTTGAGAAATTTTTTGCAAGGGACGCGCGGCGAGCCGCCAGTGGACGAGATCCTTTGAGTGATAAATTTGCACCCCCGGGAACCATTCAAATGTAGAAACCGCCATGTAATAGTCCTCTCCCGCACGGCAAATACTTGGGTCAGGGTTAAACCCTTTGAGCACTGGATTGGTAATGTTCATTGAATTTCCTCCTCTTTCAGAGAGCTACATTTTAAAGTCGTCCATATGATCGATATACACCTTGTCTCTATTCTCAAGCTCTCGTATGACTTTTTTATGTTTTTCTTCATCTAGGTTATAAAAATTAATATCAACCATCGCTAAAATGAGTAAGCATACAGGAATCACCGTTGTCGTGATTAAAATGCCCAGTAAAGCTTCTGGTGTTTGCACTTGATTTGCAATATAACCAAATCGGTCAAGGACAAGCCCTGGAACGATGCCGCCTAAGGCCATCCCAAATTTAAAGAAGAAGCCAATCACTGCGTAGATCAGTCCACCCATTCTTTTCCCTGTTTTATATTCGCCATATTCAACGGTTTCAGGAATGAGTGCCCACATGTAAGCACCTGCTGTAATACTCCCTGCAGCCGCAACGAGCCTGAAAATAAGTATTAAAGTGATTTGACTCGGCGGGATCACAAGTAAGGCAAGAAGGCCTACAATATTCAGCAATAATGAATAATTCAGCAGCTTTTTCTTTCCTAACAACTTGTGTAGCTTAGGGATAAACGGCAACACCATTAAAGCTGGCAGACTGCCAATCAGGCCGTACCACTTCACTAAATCCTCTCTGCCGAGGTTATACGTCACATAATAGATCCCGACTGAGTTGCTGATCGAGTTCACACCAAAGATAATGATAAAGAAAATGCTTAACACAACAAGCGGACGATTCACTCGTAACTGGACAAAGAGATCACTGAACTTGATCTTTTCCTCTGGCTTTTGAAGCGTGACGCGCTCATTCGTACTTTTAAAACAGAAAATCAGTAATCCGCCCCCAAGTACGCCGAGAAATGCCATCGTGATCTGCCAGCCAAGTGCTGTATTTCCTGTTGTATCACTCAAAAACGTCGCAAGAAACGGAACAAAAAAAGCAACAACTAAACCACCGAGATTTGCAAAAAGCATACGAACAGACGTAATACTGACGACCTCTTGGTTATTTCTTGTCATTGCGGAAGTTAAAGCACCATAAGGAACATTGATGAACGTGTATGTAAGCGATAAACCAACATACGTGATGTACGCATAAATGAGTTTTCCCATTTCGGAAAAATCCGGTGTCGTAAAACAAAGAATGGCAAGAACGGCAAAAGGTAACGCACCAAATAACAAATAAGGTCTAAACCGGCCAAAACGGCTGTTCGTTCGGTCAACCATCGCCCCAATAAACGGATCTGCAAGCGCATCGATGGCCCGAACCACCAAAAACATCGTCCCTGCTGCTGCTGCTGATAATCCATACACATCCGTATAAAAAAATAATAGATACGTAGAGACAGTTGCATAAATTAAATTACATGCGAAATCTCCTGAAGCATACCCCACTTTTTCAGACATACGAATCTTCTTTAAATTCTCACTCACCATGAGTTTTCTCCCTTCTTCACTTAGCCTCTTCTAACGGACAGATGGTGCAGGGCAGCAGCAATCAATAGGTCGAAAATAAAGCGCTTTCAATTCGTTGTAAAAATGAAGCTGAACAGCTCTTTCTTTCAGCTTAGCCCACATAGCAGCAAATCATGTGCTTTAAACAATAGATCAATAGATGATCGCCATCTTAGTTTATCGATTAAACAAACTAAGATGAATTCATTTTATAAAATATGATCTGACTTTTCAATATTTTTCGAAAAAATAATCCAAATAATTGATTTCTTGTCATTTTTTCTATGATATGAGGAGATGAACCTTCTTTTTATCTTCCAAAAACAAAGAGAACTCAAATAATGGTTGCATTCATACCAATCCCATGCTATATTAATCAAGCGATGAGCTGAATTGTGTAAGTCGGGTAACACGTCTCTTTGAGACACACACGAATGTGGCGTGTGGTTATTCCGCCTCAATACGCAAAAGACATCTTCTGATGAAGATGTCTTTTTTCTTACCCTATTTTGGTGCCATTTTCAACCGGCTCATCTGTGGCAAGCAAAACAACGTCTTCTTTTGACGGCATGCCTCCTAAGACAAGCACCTCTGATTTAAACCCGGCAATTCTTCTTGGCGGGAAATTGACCACTGCAATAATTTGTTTCCCAGTGAGATTCTCAGCCTGATATCGTTTTGTCAGCTGTGCACTAGATTGTTTTATGCCAATCTCATCCCCAAAGTCAATCTTCAGCTTGAAAGCAGGCACTCTCGCTTCTGCAAAGAACTCTGCTTCTACTATCGTCCCAACACGAATGTCTAACGCTAAAAACTGTTCAATATCTGCCATTAGAATCTCTCTCCCTTTCAATCTTTCATAAAAAAGGTCACATTTTTCTTCTGCTAGATGACCACTTGTTTTCCACTAATTTCTTAATTGTAGCACACCCTACTCTTCTAAAAGAAAGGGTTAAAAAGCCTATTGATTGAAAATCCTTTTTAGTTTACATAATCATTTTATAGTAGTCTATTAAATGTTTGCATCATGAAAATGAATTCGGTAAAATGGCAAATAATCCTACTGCTTCCTCTCGAATATTTCAGGGAGGGTTAACACTTGTTTACATTATCAGATATGTGGACGTTTTGCTGGTCGTTTTTCGTCATTCTTCCTATCGTTGCCATCTTGCATCAGCTGGGCCATATTGTAGTCGCCTGGCTGTTTGGAGCAAAGGTTTCGTTTGCGCTTGGCCGAGGCAAAAAAGTATTGAAAATAGGCGTCGTTGAAATTAGAAGAATCTATTTTCTTGATGCATTTTGCCACTATGAAGAAATGAGGAGAAATAACCGTTTCTCACACATTCTTGTCTACTTAGGCGGATCATTATGCAACCTGCTCAGTGTTCTTATATTGAACACAATGATCGCCAACGATTTCCTGCCAGAACATCAATTTTTCTATCAATTTGCTTACTTCTCAGTCTACTATGTATTTTTTGCTTTACTGCCAGTACAGTATGCAGATCATCATCCGAGTGATGGGCAAGCGATTGTGAACATCATTCGTCACGGTGAACCATGCGACATCATTGATTAAGATGAGTGGCTTTCACTGTCGATTTGATACTGAATCGTTAAAAAAGGAATACCGAATAGCTTCATTTGATGAATTGCTGTGAGACTTTTTTCCGTCTCCGGTTTCATATGAAAGCTTTCTTCCATTGGCAGTTTCATGGTGATGAAAGACGTATGCAAATACAATCCTTCATCACCCGTACTGCCATTTGGACTTTTACTTTTTAATAGAAAATCTTCCTTTTCATTCAAAGGTTTTAAAATAGCCGTAAGCTGTGAAAAAGGAAGCGGCAAAGCAATATTCATATAGACTGTCTCTTCATCATGGTGCTGGGCATAGAGCGCATAAAAGACTTGCTCGCCTTTCTCATTGCGCCTGATCCACACACGTACATTCTTCCTTTCTTCAAGAGGATGTTGAAATCTTGAAAGACTCCCCGGCATTTCATATGGCATTCGTGATGACCCTAAATAGAGCTGTCCTATTTGTCTAAAAACAGGTTGAAGCAAAAAGACAAACGGCCTTACCCACCAATGAAAACAGACGGCTGCTTTTAACGTAAAGGACATCGGGTCCTCATAAAATCTGCGAATAACAGGTGACACACTCTCTGCTGAAAATGCCTTTCCATTTAATTGGTCAAGAGAATCGACTAAACCAATCTTCTCATCATGCTGCATGTGGTCATGTTGAAAAGACATGACCTGAAAACGACCGTGAACTCTCGATACCGGAAAATCCTTCTGTTTCAATCGATCAGCTGGTCTTTCAATCAACCACCCAATGAGACCTGGTAAAATAACCAAACTTGCATTGATACTGCCATGAAACCAAATCATTTGATCCATGCTGATGTAGGTAACATGTAAAAGCATTCCGGCAGAATAAAGGAATGATAGGACGATGGTTCCCATTAACATGATGCTAGAAAACACAACGAACCCTTTTGCGACAGTTGAACGAAAAGAAGTTTTCATACACAAAATTCCATACAAATAAAGTGCGATCACATAAAGAACGACGCTGAACGTATCAAACAGGCGAGAATAGCTGATTCCCACAGCAATCATCACTGGCGACAGTAAAATAACCCAGCCACCCACTTTGTATAGCGTCGTCTCTTTTTTCCGCTGCCTCCCCAATAATCCATAAAAGATAGGGATAAAAAAAGCCGAATAATGAAAATGAATAGCGGTCAAAAGTACAATCATCGGTGAAAATGTCATCACTTGTATATCTGCTATGTACAGCCAGAACCAAAGTCCACCTAGAGCGATATACATACATGCGCCATCGATCATCAGCTCATGAAGCGGATGGGCCCCTCTTTTCAGCAAACGGGTGAAACCAAATAAAGCCAGAATCATTGTAAAGAAAAGCCATCCCAATGCAAGCCAAAGAGAGTGAAAGATGAATGCGCCTGTTGCACATAGAGCTGCTACTGGAAAGGCTTTCATTATGAAGCCGATCAGCCCCTTCTGCTGCCGTTTCTTCTCTTCCTGATAAAAAAAGTGTAAGAAAGCGGGAAGAAAAAATAACATCGCAATCAAAACAAAAAATTCTGGTATGGGAGCTGTCGTCAAACGTGTAAGGAGAAAGCAAGCCATCAACACGATGCTACACATCAAATGCCATTTATTCATGAGATGACACCCTTTCCGTAAACCGGCCCTTATACGTAAAAAGAGTGCCAAAAAGGCGATTTTTCACTTGAACATCAATCGTATACTCACCTGCACGCTCATCGTACCCTTCTGTTACATCAGATTCACCATAAAGCCAAGAAGGGAGCGGCCACTCCCGCCCAAACAGCAAAAACTTTTGCTTACCTGATTGAATGTGCAAGAACCCTTTTTCCGTGACTGTAAAATGAAGCTCTGACACAAGAAGCCTAGGTTTTCCAAAGTAGTCTAGTACTTGATGGCTCTTCTGATCAATGATCATATCTGCATCAAAATGTCTTTCCTTGTCAGGAAAATAGAACGTTCGAAACCAGTGCATCCCTTCTTCTCCCTTACTTGTCGTAAAAGGCTTGTTCACAATTTGGAAGGGAATATTTCGCCCTCTTTCAGGAAAAAAACAGCGAAACAATGGACCGATTTTGAATAACAATCGGATGAGCTTTGTCCCGCCTCCTATTTCCTCCATGATGCCTTCGGCCGTAAACGCGCGGTTATAACGTTCTTTTAATGTTGGATGCAGCTTATCGTAGTCCTTTACTTGATGATGATGAACGACCATGTCTACCTCCCCTTTTTCGTTTGATCGAAAACACATCTACACAATCTTTTAAATTAATCATTCCTGCAACGGATAAAATGAAAAATGCACTCAGCACCAGCGGCTCGTGCAGAGTCGTTTCTGGCGATAAAATCCCTATACCAAGCATCAGTAGCAGAAAAATGCTTTGAAGGATAAATATATATTTTTTTGGCAGTTTAGGCATGAGCCATGATACACCTAATAGCGCATAAAACAATCGAAATCCGGTGCTATGATCAAAAGCAGAAGGTGAAAAAGGAATGATCGCTTGACATAACCAGACGATGGCAAACAACAAACAAATGCCATAATGGGCAAGTGTTCTCTCTAGCAGCAAACGGGGATGCGTTCCCTTTTCAAGCCACGTCTTTAATGCGCCAAAGCTAAAGGCAGTCATAAACCCCATCATTGGCCGAAAAAAGAACCGGTCTGCCCATTTCCACCCTTTTCCTTCCTTTGTTTCATAATCAAATTGCGTTTGAAACACAATGTGATCATTCGTTTTCATGTATTTCCAATACCCTCCGCCTTCTTTGATGAAAGACAAAGGGTGTGATGATTTAAATTGAAGTGAGGATGCTCTTTCATGACGCTCATCCTTCACGCTCGTTCGATACGCTCCTGTCCCAGTTACACTAATGCCAAATCCAAGGTGTTTCTCATACAAAAAGGATTGGGGCTGTTCATCACTAGGTCCATTTAATGAAATGGTCGAAAATCGCAAATCCCATTGTTCATGAAGCTTTGGATTTTGCGTATACTCCCATACTTTTTCAATAGGTGCTTGAATGGTTGTTTCCACATAAACAGGCTTTCTTTTCATCTGCCTCTACTCCTCTATGTGAATTATTTCACATAATAAGCATACCATGTTTCACAAAACTGTCAAATCTTTATTGGTTTTTTGCCCAAAAAATGTTTTGATTCGTTTACATCTCCTTCATCATATCAGTTCGATACATAAAAAAGACCTGTCAATGAGACAGATCTTCTTGCTCTTTGATGCCTGCAATATAAAGACGGACCGCATAGCTCACACTATCTTCAAGCTGTTCTTTCCGTTGAAATCCTTTTTTGTTTGAAATATCTCCAAAGCCGTGCAGTAAGCTTCTGAGACCTCTGACGACATGCGTCATGTCCTCTTCTTTTACACCAAAACGAGACATGATGGATTGGACAAAATCAGCAAGATTCTCTGCAGCCACACTGACTTCTTTTTCATTCATATGTGAAAAAGCAGCCTCATAAAGACCGGGATGCTGACGAACAAATTGAACATATTGTCTTGCAAATGCTAAAACAGCGTCTTCTTTTTCCAGCCCCACTGTTACTTGTTTGCCGGCCTCACAAAGCATTGTCAGCCCCTTGACAGCAAGAGCTGCCTGTATTTCATGAAGACCAGATATATGGTTGTAAAGAGATGGTGGTCTGATGTTAAGCCGTTTGGACAATGTAGCAATGGTCAAAGCGGAAAAGCCCTCCTCATCGACAAATTCGATGGCAGATTCAACAATTTTTTCTTGTGTGATACCCATTCTTGGAGACATGGCTTACTGTCCTCCCTTTTGTAGCTGATGCTTCCTTTTTTCGATAGCGGCTCTGAGCTTTGCCTCAGGCTCTATGATGAGATCACCATGTCCTGCTGCGAGACAAGACAAGCGAAGTGCCAGTAATTTTTCAGCGCTTTTTAGTGCTGTTTCTGCATCCCAAGTGGCAAAAGCCGGGAATGGGAAGGTCAAGCGAAACTCACCCGTTACAAATAAACCGCCTTTTGTCACAACTGCATCACCCGCAATGACAACCCCTGACTTTTCATCGTATAAAGAGATGCTTCCTGGTGTATGTCCTGGTGTGGCAATGACTTTAAGTGACCCAATCTCGTCCCCTTCTTCAACAAGCACGTCTGGTTTTGTGAGAATGTCTTTTGAAAAACTGCCTTTGACTTTTTTCTCTGGTTCACCAGGAAGTAAAGAGAAATCGCCAGCAAACAGGCGAGCATCTCGTTTCGATAAATAAACAACTGCCTCTGGAAAAGCCTTTTTCACTTCATCTAGTGCGCCAATATGATCCATATGACTATGAGTCAGAATAATTTTGTTAATGGGTTTGTTTAATTGATGTGCAAATTCAATTATCGAGCTTGCTGCCATTTTCAAAGCTGCATCAATTAAGATGAGTTCATTCTCTTCCTCAAATACATAACAATTTACCGGAAAGATACGCGGCATGAGTGTGAGCTGGTGCAAACGGTCAAATGTTGTCAATCTCATCTTGTTTTCCCCCTAAAACTAATGTCTTTAGTTTTATATTAACTAATAACATTAGTTTTAGCAACTTTTTTTTCATCGACTGCTATATAAATATCAATTTGTGCTTCTTTTGGATCAATCGATCGTTCGTCGTACCATTCAAAATCGCCAGTATATGTTCGCAAGTGACGCTGATCCCAGCTCCAAATCTGCTGCCATGTTTCAAACACAACCTCTTCAATCGGGCCCTTTCTCGTTTGAAATCTTGCGTAGGTGGAGCCTGGAATCTCTTTTGCATCTTGTGCTAGCTGCTGGTCAACCAATTGCCCCGCTGTGAACAAATAAGCGCCATTTTCATCCTTTTCATAATCTGAATACAGCCCTATGACTGGCGCATGTCCTCCGCGAAGCTGCTGCGTGAAAAATTGCTGCCAAAGCGGAGCAATCTTCCGCTCGTTTGTTTGCTCCATTTCATTTGTTGTTCGAACAGATAATCCCTTGATCCATTGTTTCTGTAAAATCACGATATCGTACATACATTCTCATCTCCTTTTTTTCCATCATATAAAAAGAAACCTGACAACATTGTGTCAAGTTCCTTTTGGTTTTTGAAATTGTTTCAACTTGAGATCAAATGCTTCCCGAACGGATAGCGGAGAGACAATGTCGACATCTGGCCCTAAATAAAAAAGAAAGCTATATAACCAATCATCCTGAGGCAACGTGATTGTGGCAAGATACGTACCATCTGCACATACGGTGAATTCATTTTCATCTATCCATTCCTTCACTTTACCAACAGAATCTTCAGTCAACCTGAGCGTTAGTGTACTGACGGAAGGTTCTTCGTGCCAAGAATCATTCCAAGGCTTGTCTTCATTTTTTATTCGTTTAGGAAGAAAAGATACTGAATGCGTGATAAGGTCTGACATTCTTTTGAGTTTAAACAGACGAAACGCTTTTTTCACGCAGCAATACGCATACAAATACCAGTGTCTTCCTTTTAAGACAAGTGTATAAGGCTCTACTTTTCTAGGAAGTGTTTCGCCTTTTGCATTGCGATAGGTGAACTGGATATATTGATGCGCTGAGGCAGCGGTATGAATGAGCTGGAGCTTCTTTTCTAAATAGCTGTCTTTCCCCCAAGAGCTTAAATCAATAAAGACATGTTGCTGTTTCTCATTTTGAGGCGGAATCAGGGATTTCATTTTCTTTAGAACATGTTCACTTTCTTTAAAGGTGTATGCACTCGTAATGCTTTCAAGAGCTGTTAAAATCAGTTCAATATCATCATCGGTGAATAATTTTTTCTCTAGACGATAGTCGTCAACGAGTGAAATTCCACCCCCTGCACCTTGTTTTGTGACAACTGGAATCCCCGCTTGATTAATCGTATCAATGTCACGGTATATGGTTCTTACGCTCACTTCATGTAGTTCAGCGAGGTCTTTCGCCTGTACTTGCCGTTTGCTAATTAGTATCATCACAATGGACAAAATGCGATCGATTTTCATGACTTTTCCTCTTTTTCATAAATATAGGTTTTGATTTGATAAAAAAAGAAAGAATGGTAATGATAAGTAACAGCCAGCATTCGTTTACATCCCTGCCTGTGCAGGAGGAGGTTGCATCATGACACATCACGTATGGCAGTTGTTCATGATCGGGATCGTCATGCTCGTCTGGATCATCATTCGAATGAATCGAATGAGACGCTATCAGCTTGTGCGCCCGGTAAATCTTTTCATGAGAATGTATGTATTTAGTCTCACTGCCCTTATTCTCTTATCAGAAGGATGGCAAAATCACAGTATTTTTATCTATGCCGTCATTGGCATGATCTTCGGGAGCAGTCTCGCCGTTCACGCCTATCAGACGATTCAGATGAAATTAGAAAATGGCCGGCTGTATATGAAAACAAGTAAATGGATTGAAAGCTTTATTTTATGTTTGTTTTTATCTAGGCTTGCATTTAAATCGGTCAATCTGACAACACATGCGATCACCAAAATGGATATCGTTGAATTGTATCAGCATATTGTCAGCGATGATGCGTTGACAATACTCAGCTTTTTCCTTCTAGCGGCTTACTATATTGTGTTTTCTTATCAAATGATGAAAGCAAATAAACGATCAACCCAAGTACATCATGCATAAAAAACCTTCCTATATAAAAGTAGGAAGGTTTTTTCTCAATCATGCTGTGCATGGTGTATCATTTGTTCAAGCACTTCCATCACATGCTGATCTTCAGGACTGTAAAAAATCGAGGTCCCTGCTCGTCTAGATTTCACGAGACGAAGATTTTTTAAAAAGCGCAGCTGATGAGATACGGTTGATTGCATAAGGTTTAGTGTTTCTGCTATATCATTTACTGAATGTTCACCTTGAGACAGCAAATGCAGAATACGAATACGCGTCGGATCAGATAAGGCTTTAAATGTTTGGGAGACAAGAAATAGACTTTCTTCGTCCAGCTCCATCCGTTCCTGTTCTTGATTTGTATTCAGTTCTTCCTTCATTTCGCTTCACCTTTCTTGTCAGTCAACTCACGACTTATTCTATGTATCATCATATACCAAAACGTGTAGCATGCAAAGCTTCCACACCTTTTGAAAAAAGATTTATTCAAATAGCATTGACACGTGGTAGCATTCTTTTTAAAATGAGCATTATTTATACATTTTTTTAGAGGAGCTGATAGGCAAATTGACTGAAGAGCCAAGACTAAAACGCAGCCTGACTGTTTTTCCGCTTGTTGTGATCGGGCTTGCTTATATGGACCCACTTGTCGTATTTGATTCATACGGCATTGTTGCTCAGCTGACGAAAGGACACGTTGCTGCAGCTTATATCTTTACTTTACTGGCATTACTATTGACAGCGCTTAGCTATGGGAATATGGTGAAGGCTTTTCCAAAAGCAGGATCTGCATATACATACGCGCAAAAAAGTATTCATCCTCACGTCGGCTTCCTTGTAGGCTGGACACTATTGCTGGACTATTTATTTTTGCCTATGGTGAATTTTGCAATCGGAAGTGCATATTTAACCGCAGCCTTTCCTGATGTACCTCATTACATTTGGATCATCATACTTGCTATCGCCATAACGACTGTCAATGTAATCGGTATACGTCTTACAGCCAACATTACAGCGCTATTTGTGACCTTTCAGGTGATTGTCGCTGTGACATTTGTTGGGTTTATTATTTATGGGCTCACGCAGCATGCAGGCACGGGAGAGATACTGTCAACCCGCCCGTTTTATTCAGCAAGCTTAGATCCCGCCCTTATTTTTTCCGGCGCGACGATTTTATGTTTTTCTTTTCTAGGATTTGATGCGATTTCGACTATGTCTGAGGAAACAATTAAGCCAAAAAGAACGATTCCTCTCGCCATATTTTTAACGGTCGCCATTGGAGGTGTGCTGTTTACCCTCACCTCTTATTTTTTACAGCAGGTGTTTCCAAATTTTCAACAGTTCAAGCATCCAGATGCGGCATCACTTGAAATTGCGGAATTTGTGGGCGGCGCGTTTCTCCACTCATTCTTTTTAGCCGGCACCATGGTCGCTGTCATCTCTTCCTCCCTATCATCACATGCGAGTGCCGCAAGACTCTTGTATGCGATGGGAAGAGATCAATCATTACCAAAGCGTTTCTTCGGTTATATTCACCCAACATTGAAAACGCCTGTATTTAATATTTTATTAATTGGTGTTTTCTCGTTAACCGCAGTTGTTGGTGAGCTTGAGGTCATTTACTCGTTTATCAGCTTCGGGGCATTAATTGGATTTACGTTTGTTAACTTGTCTGTTTTCGCTTACTATTTCATCAAACAAAAACAAAGAGGTGTATTAAACACACTGAGGTATGCCATCATCCCTCTTTGCGGAACGGCTTTTTGTATTTGGCTCTTAACAAGCATCAGTACAAATGCATTAATCATCGGCATGGTGTGGCTCATGATCGGTTTTGTTTATTTCTGCTATAGACTGAAAACAAGAACAGAATTTACGTTTGGCTATGATTGAATATAAGGTTTTCACTTGGTATCCTGTGCAGGATATGGCATAATATAAAGGCTGTACTTCCCTTTTAAAAGCGGGGCAAAACAGGGGTGAACTGACCTTGAAAAAGAAAAAAACAGGATGTTTTGCCATTTCAGGCTGTTTCACGATTTTTCTGTTTGTTTGCGTATTAGCGGCCATTGTCATTTCCTTTAATCAAAAGGAGTTAAAAAAGCTGCCGATTGATACGGAATCAATTGTTTTGTCGAGATTGGATGATTACAAACCGCTTGTAGAAACAGAGTTAAGAGATCAAGATTTAGATCAATATACCGCGTTAATTCTCGGTATGATGTATCAAGAATCAAAAGGCAGAGGCGGAGATCCAATGCAGTCCTCTGAATCTCTTGGTTTGAAACGAAATGAAATCAATGACCCTCAGAAAAGCATTAAACAAGGAGTCCATCATTTTTCAACCATGTACAAGCATGGGAAGAAAAAAGGCGTTGATTTGGAAACCATTATTCAAAGCTATAACATGGGAATCGGCTATATTGATTTTGTTGCAAAAAACGGGGGAAAACATTCCGAAAAATTGGCAAAGCAATACTCCAAAAAGCAAGTGAAGCGAAACCCTGAAGTCTATACATGCGGGGGCGACAAAGATAACTTCCGCTATCCGTATTGCTACGGTGATTTCACTTATGCTGAAAAAGTAAAAGAAAAAACGAAAACAGTTGAAGAAAAGATGAAATTGGCTTCATCATCCACACCATCATCGTAAAAAAAAAGCACTTCCTAAACGGAAGTGCTTTTCATTTTATGAATGCTCTTTCCCGATTTCCGGCAGGATCGTTTTGGCTAAATGCTGATCCATTTCTTCATATTCATCATAATGAATCGTTTCATATAGTTCTTTTCTCGTTTGCATGTCCTCCAGCATTCCCTGCTGCGTCCCTTTTTCCTTAATCTCTGTAAATAAACGCTCATATGCTTTTGCAGCAACTCTCAAGGATGACACTGGATAAATCACCATTTGAAAGCCAAACATAGAAAATTCGTCTGCATGATAATAAGGTGTTTTTCCAAACTCCGTCATGTTTGCAAGAAGCGGCCCTTTTATATTGTTTGAAGCATACGTGAAATCTTCTGCTGTAATCAGCGCCTCGGGGAAAATGGCATCTGCTCCTGCTTCTAGATAGAGATTAGCCCGGTGAATCACATCCTCCACCCCGTTTACTGACTTCGCATCCGTTCTTGCGATGACAAGAAGTGTAGGTGCCGCTTGTTTGATCGCTTTGATTTTCGCCATCATTTCTTCTACAGAAACAAGTAATTTTCCGTTTAAATGTCCGCATTTCTTCGGCATTTGCTGATCTTCAATTTGAACAGCCGCTACCTTGCTCTCAACCATCTCTTTTGCTGCTCTGGCTGCATTTAATACACCGCCATAGCCAGTATCCATATCAACCAAAAGAGGCAGCTGAGAAGCTCGAATGATTTCCTTTGCCTTTTCCGCCATTTCAGTGGAATGAATCATACCAAGGTCAGGAAGCCCTTTGCTTGCGCAAAAAGCGGCACCCGATAAATAAAGCCCTTGAAATCCCATTTTCCTCGCATAGAGCGCAGACATTCCATCGTGAACGCCTGGAATTTGAAATAAAGCGGATTTGTGCATTTGCTCTTTAAAAGCTGCGGCTAAGTCAGCTTGACTTACTTCATCATTCACGATCCACACACTAGCTCCCCCTTATATGACAAATAAGTCCATAAATGCTGGTACTGTCGTTGTTTTTAATTGATTGGGATTTTGACAAAGTGAAACAATTTGATCGACTTGTTTTTGTGGAAATCTCGTTTTCAAATGATATACCCATTTCTTTTCAAGCAGCGGGATCCCTTCCTGCCTTCTTCTGCGATGACCAAGCGGATATTCAATTTCGATTCGATCTGTCATCGTTCCGTCTTTAAAGAAGATTTGAACACAGTTTGCAATTGATCTCTTTTTCGGATCTAAATAGTCTTCTGTATACCTTTTATCTTCTTTCACGATCATTTGATCACGCAAACGGTCAATGAGCGGATTCTGCGCCGTTTCTTCTTCATAATGATCAGCGGTCAGCTCACCATAGATTAACCCAATGGCTGTAATATACTGCAAGCAATGGTCACGGTCTGCCGGGTTGTAAAGCGGTCCTTTTTTATCAATAATTCGAATGGCTGATTCATGTGTCGTAATCTCTATCCTGTCAATCTCATCTAAACGGTCTTTTACCGCGTCATGTAGAATGACAGCGGCCTCAGCGGCAGTTTGCGCATGAAATTCTGCTGGATAAGCAATTTTAAAGAGTACATTTTCGATCACATATGACCCAAGCGGCTGGGCAAGTGTGAGTGGTTTTCCTTTCATTAACACATCTTCAAACCCCCACTTTTCTGCACTGAGGGGCGTTTGATAGCCCATTTCTCCTTTCAATGTCATCATCGCTAGTCTCACTGCACGGCTTGTTGCATCCCCTGCTGCCCATGATTTCCTCGATCCTGTGTTTGGGGCGTGGCGGTACGTTCTAAGCGGTGAATTGTCCACAAATGCTTGTGATAATACATGCTGCACATCTTCTTTCGTTCCGCCAAGCATTGCACAAACGACTGCACTTGATGCCACCTTGACAAAAAGAACATGATCCAAGCCATTTCGATTCAAACAATTTTCTAAAGCAAGCACACCTTGTATTTCATGTGCCTTTACAATCGCATGCAGTACGTCATTCATCGAAAGCGGTTCTTCTCCGTTTGCAAGCCTCGTTCTGCTGATATAATCGCTTACAGCCAATATCCCGCCCAGGTTATCTGAGGGATGCCCCCACTCCTGTGCAAGCCACGTGTCATTATAATCTAACCAGCGAATCATACAGCCAATATCAAAAGCCGCTTGAACAGGATCTAATACAAATGAAGTGCCGGGCACTCTTGCTCCGTTAGGGACAACAGTTCCAGGTACGATGGGTCCAAGATGCTTCGTGCATTCTGGAAAGTTGAGCGCCAGCATTCCGCAGCCGAGTGTATCCATGAGTACATACCGAGCTGTTTCAATGGCCTCTTTGCTCGTAATTTCTCCATCCACGGCATAAGCTGCGATATCTTCTAATAGTTGATCTGTTTGATTGGCTACTGCTGTTTTATTCATATTCATTCCCCCGTTTTTCCATCATCATTTGAGACTTTTAATCCTCTTGGTCCTAAATACCTTACTCTCGGTCTAAAAATCCGATTGTGTGAATGCTGCTCGATGACATGCGCTGCTAATCCGCTTGCTCTCGCAGCAAAAAAAATCGGTGTATAAAGTGAAATAGGAATACCGAGCACGTAATAAATAGGTGCTGCGTAATAATCAAGGTTTGGATAGAGGTTTTTCTTTTCTTTCATGTATGCCTCGCCTGCGACGCACATGTCATAAAGCGTCGTGTCTCCTTTTGATTCGGTAAGCGTTTTCAACGATCGTTTTAAAAGTGCCGCTCTTGGGTCCATTTTTCTCATGTATACCCGGTGTCCAAAGCCCATCATTTTTTCTTTTGCGGCTAATTTACGTTCGATGAGCGAAAGGAAACCTTCTGTTGTTTTGCCTTCGAGCAGCATGTGCATGACTGCTTCGTTTGCGCCTCCGTGTAAGTCACCTTTTAATGAAGAAATCGCTCCAGTAAAAGCACCATACATGTCAGAATGAGTAGATGCAATGACTCTTGCTGCAAATGTTGAATTCGGCAGCTCATGCTCACTATAAAGCGTGAGTGTTTGGTCAAATGCTTTGATTTCGTCTTGTGCCGGAGTGCGGCCTGTTAACATCGCTAGAAAGTTTTCAGTGTAGGATTTGGTCTGGTCTGGAGTAGGTGTGGTGTCTTGTGTGAGAATATGATAGCTTCCCGCAACAATCGCTGGTAGCTGGCCAAGTAATCGAACAGCACGCGCTTGTTGGCATGCTTCTGATCGATCATTCAGTTGTTCATCGTACCCTGCAAGAGCAGATAAACACGTTCTCATGGCATCCATTGGGTGAGTGGTTTTTGGCAGTTTTGTCAAAATGGTTTGAATGGTTGGATGTAAGCTTGTTTGTGAGGAAATATCTTGCTGAAATTGGTGATATTCCATTGCATCTGGTAATCTTCCATAAATGAGCAAATAGGCTGTTTCTAAGTACGTCTTGTTTTGTGCCAGCTCGATGAGGTCATAACCGCGAATCACAATTTCTTCTTGCTGGACATCTAGGAACGAAATTGACGTTTCGCTTGCCACAATGTCTTCAAGCCCCGGTTTGTACTGCAATTGTTCAGTCATCATATAACCCCCGTTTCGTTCAATTGTGTTCTCCAAACGAGCAAACGGCCAGACATGATGTGATTCTATAGGTGGGAAGATACCGTGCAAGTCGGATACCCAATTCCCATTTTATCCAAAGCACTTCATCTTGTAAATAAAAGAACGTATGTCCAGATGGACATACGTTAGCTGTAGTATGGAGAAATCATAATATATACGATGACACCTGTTAGACTGACATAGAGCCAAAGAGGCATGGTCCATCTGGCAATTTTACGATGACGTTCGACTTGCATTTGTGCGCCTCTAAAGAGAGTGATCAGTGCAAGCGGTACAATGACGGCAGATAAGACGATATGTGTGATGAGAATAAAGAAGTAAATCGGACGAATGATTCCTTCTCCCCCGAAGTGTGTATCAGCTGCCATTGAATGATACGTCACATACGAAATTAAAAAGACAAGTGTTGTTGAAAAAGCCGCAAAGATAAATCGTCTATGGGCTTTAATGTTCTTTTGTTTAATCATAATGAGCGCTGAAAGTAAAAAGATAAACGTAAAACTGTTCATCACGGCATTCAGTAACGGCAGAAATGTAATATCCAGATGACTAAATTTATCTGTTTTTGGCATGAAAAATAATAAAGCAATTAAGCCGTTTATGGCAATTGTTAAAAAGACAACAATGCCGGTGAAATTTTTCGGTTTTTGATTCTGTTCGTTCATGTTTGAAAACCTCTCTTTATTAGTTCCGACTAAGAGTATGTTATTTAACTTTCTCTCTAAAGTCAATGAATTCGCTGTCTTCGTCGAATTTTAGACAAACTTGCCGATTGCCTGCCTTCTAGCGGCTTGAAAGATCCACTCACTTCCTTTAGAATGGGAATTTGTGTGGTTTTTATCAACTCTTCTATGAAAGGAGCAATAGACTTGTCAATCTTACAGGAAACAACAAAAGATGTGAAGACATTAGAGCAAGAATTACAGCAGTTGCAGTTCCAAATGTATCGAATGCAAGAAAATATAAAAGATATTTCAAAAAAAGCAAAGATTATTGGCATTGATCAAGCGAAGGAAGATGAATGGATGATCGTCTCTGCAATTGAGAATGCAGATACGTGCAAAATCATGTTAAGCGATTGTGAAAAAGCTTTTCGCGGACAATCTGATTTTTCCTTGATCGCGGAATATCCTGAAGAAGGAAAGATTCACATTGCCGATATTAAAGGCCCGCCTGATAATGGCTATGGATCCATCTGTATGAAGCATTTAAAAGAAATCGCAAGAGAGCAAAACATTCCAGTCATTACTGGGGATCTCGTCAAAAGAGATTGGAACCATGTGGACCGCCTGATTCATTTTTATGAAAAACACCATTTTGATGTCCAAATTAATTGGAAAGAGCAAAGCGGAGAAATTTATTGGGTGGACAGCTAACGACACAAAAACCAGCGTTGAGATGGGCTTATACGCTGGTTTTTGTCGAAAATGCGAATTTTTCAGAAAAATATGTGTATTTCCGGCCAAAAAAAGGTATAATAAAAGCATCAGGCCGCCACCTGATGCTTTCTTCCAAAAACAATAGACTACTAGTTAAGTACTTTCACTTTGACTGATTTTACGCCCCAATTTTTAGCTTGGGATTTGCTTGGTACGTGTACATCAATTTTGTTACCTTTAATTGCGCCGCCAGTATCTGCTGCGATGGCTTCACCGTAGCCTTCAACATAAACCTTACTTCCTAATGGAATGACATTAGGATCTACTGCGATTACTTTTGCATTTGGGTTTTTGTTTAAGTTTACCCCTGTTGCAGTGATACCTGAGATGCCACCATCATTTGCTGTATAAGCCGTAGCCGTTACAGTCATTTCTTTTTGAACACTTTGACTAGCAGAAGATGATTCTGCTTTAGCTGTTTCCTTTTTAGGAGCAGCTTTTTTCGTTGTTTGCTCTTTTTGGACAGGTGCCTGTTTTTGAACAGGTTCTGAGCTTACCGGAGCTGAGCTTTGACCAGCAACACTTAATGTTGAACCAATCATAATTATATCTGAGTTTAAGTTATTCCAAGACTTAATATCGCTAATTGACACATTGAATTTTTGAGCGATTTTCCAGAGGCTGTCCCCCTTCTGGACTTTGTACTGCTCCTGAGTTTTCTCTTTTGAAGAGATTGTCAATTTATCTCCTACATAGATCATGTCTGTAGATAAATTGTTCCAACCCTTTAGGTCCTTTAGAGACACATCATTTTTTTGAGAGATTCCCCAAAGTGTATCACCTTTCTGTACAGTGATTTCCTTTGCAGAAGCTTGCTGTGCTCCTAATGCTGTTGTTGAGATTGCTGCAACAGCAACCAAGGACATAATAGTCTTCTTCATAAAGTAAATCCTCCCTTGTTAGCTTTTTATGGCGGCTAACGAGTGCTATCGTAACATATGTAAATGTCATTTCAATAACAAAACGATATGTTTTAGATTACAGTTCCTTTACATGAAACATCTCTCTCCATTGGTAAATCAGCCCACTAAATGGCTCAATTCCGCACCATATCAAGGTTTTGTAGGGATGGAAATCATCATGATGAAAACGCGTCCAAGTGAAACGAAAAAAATTTATTTTCCTTCTTCAAACTCTTTATTTTTTCTCTTTTTCTATAAATAAACGAATTTCTTCTAAAAAAACATCTCCATATTTCTCTCTTTTTTGTGCACCGACACCCTTAATATTTAAAAGTTCTTCTTCTGTTTTAGGCTCTACTGCTGACATTTCTTTCAATGTTTGATCAGAAAAGACAACAAATGGCGGAACGCCCTGCTCTCTTGCCAACTTCATTCTGACCATTCTTAACTGCTCAAATAATGCATCATTTTCTTGAATAGCCTCTGCCTTTATCGCCTGCTTTTTATAGACGGTCTCCTGCCCCACTAGCACTTTCTTTCCTTTTTGTGTCACTTTTAGTGTTGGAAAAGCTCCTTCAGACATGTGTAAATACTCTTCTGTAATTAAAAATTCAATGAAATCACTGATATGTTGGGCTGAATGCTGTTTCATTAAAGCATAAGTAGGTAGCCGGTCGAAACCAAAATCAAGCACTTTTTTGTTTTTAGAGCCGGCTAATACTTGAGCTATCATCATTTTTCCAAATCGTTCGTTCATTCTAACGGTACACGACAAAACCATTTGTGCTTCTCTCGTGACGTCTTCACGCTCTCTCTCGTCTAGACAGTTGCTACATTTTTGACAAGGGGCACTTGATGATTGGTCAAAGTAATCCATCACAAATTGCTGAAGGCACTGTTCCGTATGACAGTAGTCTACCATTTGTCTCAGCTTGAGCAATTCATGCTGATACCGCAATTCATCTTCTGTTGATTGTTCAATGAGAAAGCGCTGCACGCGTACGCCTTGCGGTGAAAACAGCAAAATGCATTCACTTTCAAGCCCGTCTCTCCCGGCACGTCCTGCTTCTTGGTAGTAACTTTCAATATCTCTTGGAATTTGATGATGAATGACAAAACGTACATTAGACTTATTAATCCCCATACCAAATGCAGATGTAGCTACCATTACTTGAATATCATCATTTAAAAAAAGATTTTGCTGTTCTTCTCTGACTTCATCATCTAATCCTCCGTGATAAACACCCGCTTTGATTTTTTGCTTTTTTAGACGATGATAAATTTGATCTGCTTCTTTTCGTGTGGCTGTATAAATAATGCCTGACTCAAGACTGTTTTTCTTCATATATTGTGTGATGAATTGGTCGCTGTTTTGCCCTTTCACCACTTGAAAAGACAAATTTTCTCTAGCAAAACCAGTAAAGATTGTTTCTTCTTCGTCCATGCCAAGTTGCTCACATATATCCTGTTGGACCTTCTTTGTAGCAGTGGCTGTTAATGCTACAATAACAGGCCTTTTTGAAAGCTTGTTTACACATTCTTGTATAAAGCGATAGCTCGGTCTAAAATCATGTCCCCACTCAGATATACAGTGCGCTTCATCAATAGCCATTAAAGAAATCGTCAATCGATCAAGCAGCTGAAAAAAACGTTCATTTTGTAAGCGTTCAGGGGTGATATAAAGCAAATCATACTCCCCCTGTTCACATTTTTTCAGCCTTGTATTCATTTCACCTGCTGAAAGTGTACTATTTAAAAAGGACGATCGTATTCCCATCTCATTTAACGCATCAACCTGATCTTTCATTAAAGAAATAAGCGGAGATACAACGATTGTCGTTCCTTCCATCATAAGAGCAGGAATCTGGTAGCAAACCGATTTCCCTCCGCCTGTCGGCATAATGCAGACCGTATCCTTCCGTTTATTCACAATCGATTCAATGGCTTGTTTTTGTCCTTGTCTAAAAGCATCAAAGCCATAATATTGTTTAAGAAGTGCTTCTGCTTGTTGTAACATCCAATTCCCTCTCCGTCGTTTGTTTTGTCTATTTTAACATACATTTGTACATGCACATTCGGTCTGTTCAAAATCGTATTTTGTCCAAAATAAAAAGCCATTTTCCAAAAATGGAAAATGGCTTGAATCATCCTAGGAAAAGCTGCGGATGCCGTAATCTAAGTAAGAAAGTTTTAAACCACCACTCCTCAAAGTGGGTGTTTGCAGAAACGTTCCTGTCTTCCTCTCGAAGGAGGCGTGACATTCCGGCTTCAATATAAAACTCCCTATTACAGCTTAAAGGTTAAAACTTAATTAACATTACGCGCATCGCAGCCTTTAAACTATACTACACGAAAGTTTATTAAATTTCAAGATATGTTTTTTCTAAAAAAATACTCATGTATACAAGATATTTGTCCATGTAGACGGGGAAAAACATTATGTTGAGAAAACATAAATTCCTCTCATCATGTTATTTTTCCTCATCTACATCAACATCTTGCTCTTCTTCTAGCCTTTCATACGTATCTGAATGTAATTGATCCATTGTTTCTCTATTTGTTAAATCACGCATTTGCTCAGAGAACGAACGGTCAAATTCATTTGGATCTTGATTGGTTTCTTCATTTTTCTTTGCATCAATTGAATAACGAGTATAGGGTACTGCTTTCAAACGTTCATATGGAATGTCTTTTCCTGTTTTTTCACAAATTCCATATGTTCCGTCTTCCATCCGCTTAAACGCCGCATCAATTTCACCTTCGAGCTGATCGTCGACTTGATCCAGCGTCTGTTCGGTCATGCGATCTAAATAGATGCTTCCGTGATCTGCGATATGGTTTCCAACACCATTTGAAATCTCATTCGATTCGACCAGCATGGATTCTTCTTTCTTTTTTGATCCTTTCACATCTTCTTTTAATTGAATAAGTCTTTCATATAAATCAGTTTTTTGCTCTTTCGTTAAGCTCACGGTCAATCACTCCTTTCTCTTTACCTTCCCGCTCCATGCGAAATGAAAACATCAAAAAAGCCGCCGCCTTTGGCAGCAGCTTTCTTCATTTAAAGATTGCGAAGTGCTTCTTCTACTGGTGTATCACCTTTGATTAAGTCAAAGGCTTTATTTTTCACATTGGATTCCGTTAAGCTTTCCACTAAGACAGTGGCTACATCTTCTCTTGAAATCTCAATGTCACGATCGTCTGGAACATGAGCCGCCGCTTCTATTTTCCCTGTCTTTTCCTCATGCAGCAGTGCTCCTGGCCGCACAATGGTGTAAGAAAGACCAGACTGTTTTAAATGTTCATCGGCTTTTCTTTTCGCTTCATAATAAATTTCCATACTGCCTTGTCCTTTTCCTTGATGAGGATCGTCGGCATTATAAGAACTCAGCATCACAAAATGCTGAATATTTTCTTTTTTGGCTGTATCAACGAGGCGTTTTGCCCCCTCTTGATCAACAGCGATGGTTTTATCTGCACCTGTTTTTGAGCCTGAACCAGCTGCAAAGATGACAGCTTCTGCTTGCTTCACAGCATCTGTCACATCCTTTTCAAGATCACCGATGACAGGCGCTGCACCAAGTTCTTTTAGCGCATCTGCTTGTTTTTCATCTCGAATGAGAGCAAGTGGCTCATGTCCTTTTTCTTTTAAATATCGAATGACAAGTCTCCCTGTATGTCCGTTTGCTCCAGCAACCAATACTTTCATTGTTCATTCTCCTTTCTGTATCTGTTTCATCTTTATCCTTTTTTGATGTGATTCAAACACACGAATAGAAAAAAGCCTTTCCCACTGTAATGGGAAAAGCTTAAGGGATATGCGATAGATAAAAATAAGAACAAAGAATGAGAAAAGTGCATGTGATCTATGTAATCGCATCGTTGATCAGCAAAGATGTTTTGTTAAAATGGCCTGCACGTCACTCAAATCTGTATCTTTAGAAAAATCGAGTTCAAATACTTTTGAGCTTGTAACAAGCAGCATACCAGTGTCCTGATCAAACACGCCAGCTTCTTGAATGGCAAAACTTTCAATTGATCGATACGGCAAGGAGACCCTGACTTTCTTTTTAGAAAATACGCGGTTATCGCCAAAGATCAGTCGTTTATTAGTGAAACAAATTTGGTCGTGACGCAGTCTGTAAACAGCCTCAATTCTTTCTCCTTCAATTAATAAGGATTCGAATTTTTTATGATCATTTTGTTTACTGACAGAAAAAATACCCACGTAAACCCCCTCTTCCTGCATCAAATTCCTTTATGACAAAACGGCCACACGGCTCTGTGGGTACGTTTTATTCTCACTTATAGAATACGCTATAAATCGTCGTTATTCCATTACGAATAGATTAAATTTCATTTAACTTTTTCTTTTTGATCCGATGCTCTTTCCTCTACTTATTTAGACTGTTAAAGCAGGAAAAAAGTTTCATTTTTTTTCAAGAAATCATTCGTTATGAGACCATAAAAAAACAGTGATTATGTAAAATCACTGTTCAGCGTGTAGACAAACCCTCGCATTCTTTGTCAGTCCTGCGCTCTGGTGCTCACGAATGGCAAATTCGCTCCGCAAAAGTAGCTGTCCTTCCTAGACTGCAAAGGTTTTCTATCACGCTGAAAAGAAGACAAAGGGCTAAAATAAAGTTCATTTTAGCCCTTTGTCAACAATCTGAACAGTGATTATGTAAAACCACTGTTTTAAATGACTATTCATCTTTCGGGGTATCAATCGTTCCTTCGGCATACACATCAGAAATTTGCTCAAGTGTAATCGCCATATCAGCATCTTCATTGTCATGCCAAGCATTTTGATGTTTCTGCTCTTCTTGCTGCTGCTTTTTCATCATCATCACCCTTTACTGTTTTTCTTAGTATGAGTGATGACCATCAAAATCATTCAGCAGAATTGTCTTCGAAATACTCTTTGTAGTACCCGCCTACTTTACCCGTATTATCAACGACAAAGAGAAATTCCTCAGTTTCATTTTTCACATCATATGTGTGCCCAACCGTTAATGCCCGGTCAACCATATATTTTTTCGCATTTGTATGTACACATTTTACTTGTTTTATCGTTTCAGCCGTTTGCCAGTTTTGATGGATCATGATTTAAAAACTCCTTTTTTCATCTATACATTTATTGTAGCCAATTTTTCGTGAAATGCAATGAGTGTTATCGATTGCTTTCAAAGATGTCGTGTAATATGATAAATGTATACGTTTACATATGTGTGCGTATACAAAATGCTTCATGTCCACTTTTTCCACCTAGAACTCGCAGAACAACCCATATCTTTAAGGAGGTTTGTTTATTTATGAGCTCTACAACACTTCAAATCAGTTCAAAACTCGAATCTTTTCTCCAAGGGACGAAAAAACTCTACATTAACGGTCAGTTTGTCACAAGTCATGATAACAAAACATTCTCTACACCTAACCCTGCCACAGGAGAAACCCTTATTGATGTATATGAAGCAGGTGCAGCCGACATTGATGAGGCAGTAAAAGCTGCTAAAAAGGCGTTCCATGGACCTTGGCGTTCTATGTCTGCAGCCGAACGTGCCCGCTTGATGTTTAAGCTGGCAGATTTAATGGAAGAACACCAAGAAGAACTGGCCCAGCTGGAAACACTTGACAATGGAAAACCAATTAATGAAACAACCAATGCGGATATCCCTCTTGCCATTGAGCACATGCGCTATTATGCAGGGTGGACCACGAAAATGACTGGACAAACCCTTCCTGTCAGCCAGGGATATTTTAATTATACTCGCCATGAGCCTGTTGGCGTTGTGGGACAAATCATTCCTTGGAACTTCCCGCTCCTCATGGCCATGTGGAAAATGGGTGCTGCACTGGCAACAGGCTGCACCATCGTTTTAAAGCCAGCTGAACAAACACCGCTATCTGCTTTATATTTAGCTGAATTAGTGGATAAAGCCGGATTCCCAGAAGGCGTGATTAACATCGTTCCTGGATTTGGTGAAACAGCCGGTGAAGCATTAACCGATCACCCTGATGTCAATAAGCTGGCTTTCACTGGATCAACAAGTGTTGGGAAATTGATCATGGAGAAAGCAGCCAAATCCATCAAGCGTGTTACTTTAGAGCTTGGCGGAAAATCGCCGAATATTATTTTACCAGATGCCGATTTAAAGAAAGCCATTCCAGGTGCATTAAACGGCGTGATGTTTAACCAAGGTCAAGTGTGCTGTGCAGGATCAAGGGTCTTTGTGCACCGGAGCCAATATGATGAAGTCGTCGATCAAATGGCTAAATATGCGACATCATTAAAACAAGGAGCTGGTCTTCATCATGATACCCAGATTGGGCCTCTAGTGAGTAAAGAGCAGCATGAACGTGTGTTAGGTTATATCGAAAAAGGGAAGTCAGAAGGTGCAACAGCCGTAGTCGGTGGTGACTGCCCTTATGAAGCAGGCTATTTCGTCTCCCCTACTGTCTTTAGAGATGTAGAAGATGAAATGACAATCGCAAAAGAAGAGATCTTCGGTCCAGTTCTATCTGCAATTCCTTACGATTCCATTGATGAAGTGGTCGAACGGGCCAATCAATCTGACTATGGGTTAGCGGCAGGACTTTGGACAGAAAACTTAAAGCATGCTCACGATATCGCTGCACGCCTAGAAGCAGGGACCATTTGGGTCAACTGCTATAATGTCTTTGATGCCGCCTCCCCGTTTGGCGGATATAAACAGTCAGGCCTTGGCAGAGAAATGGGATCATATGCCCTAAACAACTATACAGAAGTCAAAAGCGTGTGGATTAATCTGCAAGATTAATCATTTAAGAAAGCCGGTGACGATGTCATCGGCTTTTTTTGAGCTGTCATGTGACAGGCCGACTCCTGAATATAGTGATAAAGGAAAGGAGCATGGCCGAATGCAAGATTTTAAAACGAGAGTCAACGAATATATCGATGAACTGCACATGCAGGTAGAACGCAGACAAAGAGAAGATGGCGCATTTATTTTCTGCTTTGAAGGACCTATGATGACAAATGCTTTTTTCATTATGCTGTTAAAAGCCGTTGGTGACCCCGATCAGCAATTGATCCATCAATTGGCCGAAGCAATACATGCCAAACAAAATGAAGATGGTTCCTTTTCTTTGTATCATGACCAGTCAGGACATCTCACAGCTACAGTACAAGGTTATTGCGGAATGCTCGCATCTGGCAGATTTCAAAAAGACGAGCCCCATATGGAAAAAGCAGCACAATATATTCGCTCAAAAGGTGGCCTAAAGAACGTTCATTTTATGACAAAGTGGATGCTTGCCGTAAATGGCATGCACCCTTGGCCCTACTTCTATGCACCTCTTTCCTTTTTACTCATCCCTACGTCTTTTCCGCTACACTTCTACCACCTTAGTGCCTATGCAAGGATTCATTTTGTACCCATGATGATCGCACTGAACAAACGGTATACCTCTCATGCTGCGTTTCCATCATTAGCCCATCTTGATGAAAACATGTCTAAAAATCCATTTGACTGGTTTATGGCAAGAGAAGAACGTTCGACTGATGACTTCCTCATGTATATGCGGTCATATACAGCCCTCGACAGCCGGCTCGACTTTTTCGGATATGAAGCGGCAAAGCGATACATGTTTGACCGTCTTGAAAAAGATGGGACGCTGTACAGTTACTTAAGTGCAACCATCTTTATGGTCTATGCCCTCATGAGCCTTGGGTACTCCCCTGGACATCATCTCATCCAAAAAGCAGTCAGGGGTATGAAAAAGCTCGTCACCTCCTGTCAAGGCAAGATATATGCTGAGAATTCCACCTCGACTGTGTGGGATACAGCGCTTGTCAGTTACGCTTCTCAAAGAGCAGGAAGAAAACGAGAAGATCCCATGATCATGAATTCCTTCACCTATTTGCTGGACCGCCAGCAAATGAAGAAAGCGGATTGGGCAGTTCATAACCGTCTTGCTACTCCCGGGGGCTTTGGTTTCTCACATATCAATACGAATAATCCTGATTGTGATGACACGCAAATTGTGTTAAAAGCGATCCCAAAAGAATACGCTCCACTTCAGTGGAAACGAGGATATGACTGGCTTCTCTCCATGCAAAACCGTGATGGCGGCTTTTCTGCTTTTGAAAAAAATCAAGATCACTTTCTACTTCGTCACCTTCCGCTTGAATCTGCGGAGGATGCGGCGATTGATCCGTCAACTCCTGATATTACTGGTCGTGTGCTCCATTTGATTGGTTTAGAAGAAAAAGAGACTGCTTCACCCACGATTCTCAGGCAAAAAGATCGATGTGTAAAATGGCTCATTGACCACCAGGAGAAAAACGGATCATGGTTTGGCAGATGGGGTGTTTGTTATATTTATGGAACTTGGGCAGCGTTAACAGGACTGAAAGCGGCCGGCATTCCCTCCTCACACCCTGCTGTGCAAAAAGCGTGCCGTTTCCTAAAGCAGATTCAGCTTGAAGATGGCAGTTTCGGAGAATCGTGTAAAAGTGCAGAACTGAAAACCTATGTCCCGCTTTCCTTTGGCACAGTGGTTCAAACCGCATGGGCGACAGAGGCGCTCCTCCAATATGAGAAAGCAAATAACGCAGCCATTTTGAAAGCTGTCTACTTTTTAGTGAACCATCACCATACTGAAGAAGCCATGTACTATCCGGTCGGCATTGGACTGCCAAAACAATTTTACATCACCTATCATAGCTACCCATTTGTGTTTCCGATGATGGCTTGTTCTACATTTTTAGAGGAAATGAGGCGTATACATGAATAAAGAAGAATATCGCTCACAGCTCAAAGAGTGGCTTAGCACGATTCAACATGTGTGGCAAGATGATAATATCCATCGAAAAGTGGAACATTTACGACTCAAAATGGAGGATGATGATTCCAGTGAACAAGAATGGTACGAACTAGCCGAAAGGATTGCAGAAGACATGCAGCATCCACACGAAGAAGTGCGCGATGTAGCAGCTGGAAATCATCAGTTACCACCACTGCCTTATCGGTATGACGCGCTCGAACCTTATATTTCAAAAGAAATTATGTACTTGCACCATCAAAAGCATCATCAAACTTATGTTGATGGTCTAAATCAAGCTGAACTTGCGCTAAAAAAAGCAAGAAGAACCAACGACTTTACCATGATCAAGCATTGGGAACGTGAGCTTGCCTTTCATGGGGCAGGACATTATTTACATTGTATCTTTTGGTTTTCCATGAGTCCTTCAGGGAAAAGAAAACCTACTGGTCAAATGCTTCGTCTCATTGATCAATCATTTGGCAGCTATGAGGCGTTCAAGTCACATTTTTCAGCTGCTGCCAAACAAGTAGAAGGTGTCGGATGGGCGATTCTTGTATGGTCCCCTCGATCTCAGCGTTTAGACATTTTACAAGCAGAACGCCATCAGTTCCTCTCACAATGGGACATCATCCCCCTTCTTGCTCTTGATGTGTGGGAGCATGCCTATTACCTCCAATATCGAAATGAAAAGGCGCAATATGTAGACCGGTGGTGGAATGTCGTTGACTGGCGTGAGCCAGAAGCAAGACTAAAACAGGCTCAACAAGTGAAATGGACACCTTTTTGATCGCATACTCCACATAGTTCATTTACTATGTGGGTTTTATTAGTTAACATAATAATATTATGAACACCCATTACAAAATCATAGGTTGTTTTTTCAGAAAATTCATTTAAAATAGAAAAGATATGAAAAGAAAGAGAGTTGAAAGATAGTATGAACACCCTTTTACACATTAGTCACTTTGCAGGAAGAACATTCGCTATATGGGTCATTGTCTTTGCTTGTCTAGGTTTTACTTTTCCTGCGGCATTTTCTTTGATTGGACCTTATATCCCTTTTTTACTGGGCATTATTATGTTTGGCATGGGGCTGACGCTGTCTTCTGAAGATTTTAAAGAGCTTTTTAGAAAGCCTCTTTATGTATTGATCGGGGTTTTAGCGCAGTATACACTGATGCCACTCATAGCATTTTTATTGGCCTATGGGTTACATTTGCCTTCTGAAATCGCTGTTGGTGTCATTCTCGTCGGCTGCTGTCCAGGCGGGACTGCATCCAATGTAATGACCTTTTTGGCGAAAGGAAATACGGCCTTATCCCTTGCCGTGACAACGATCTCGACACTACTTGCTCCCATTTTGACCCCTGTTTTTATTTATATTTTTGCAAAATCTTGGTTATCTGTATCACCGGGTGCTTTGTTTTTGTCGATTGTCCAAGTTGTCTTAATTCCGATTATTTTAGGTGTCATCGTCAAATTGTTTTTTAAAAAACAAGTGACGTATGCTGTACAAGCACTTCCACTTGTATCTGTTACTGGCATTGTCGCCATCATTGCAGCTGTTGTCAGCGCAAATAAAGAACAGATTCTGCAATCTGGACTGCTTATTTTTGCCGTTGTTGTTTTACATAATGCTCTTGGTCTATTATTGGGTTACCTCATTGCAAAATGGTGTAAAATGGACATTCCTTCTCAACGAGCAATTTCAATAGAAGTAGGGATGCAAAATTCTGGACTTGGCGCAGCCCTTGCAACCGCACATTTTTCTCCACTTGCCGCCGTTCCCAGTGCCATTTTTAGCGTATGGCATAATTTATCTGGCTCTTGGCTGGCAACATTTTGGTCAAAAAGAGGCTACTCAGAAAATAAAGACCAAAAAAGCTAGTACCCTCATCGGTACTAGCTTTTTCTTTCGATTATCCTTCAAGCAATAGCTGTTCAGGATCTTCAAGTAGATTTTTAATCGTGACAAGGAACCCAACAGCTTCTTTACCATCGACAATACGGTGGTCGTATGAAAGAGCTAAATACATCATTGGACGGTTTTCAAAGCGTTCTTCATCAATTGCAACAGGACGAAGCTGAATTTTATGCATACCTAAAATTCCAACTTGAGGACTGTTTAAAATTGGTGTTGAAAGCAGAGAACCAAATGTTCCTCCGTTTGTGATCGTGAATGATCCACCTTGTAATTCATTGAGCGATAATTTGTTATCTCTTGCTTTTTTCGCAAGATGACCGATTTCTTTTTCAATTCCTGCAAATGATAGTCTATCTGCATCACGGACAACTGGTACCACAAGCCCTTCATTGGCGGCTACAGCAATACCGATGTCATAGAATTTTTTAATGACAAGCTCATCACCTTGAATTTCTGCGTTGAGAAGTGGATATTTTTTAAGTGCTGCTACCACTGCTTTTGTGAAGAAGGACATGAAGCCCAGTTTCACATCGTTTTGTTCAAGGAAGGCATCTTTGCGACGCTTTCTTAGATCCATGACAGCTGTCATATCGACTTCATTAAATGTTGTCAGCATCGCTGCCGTTTGTTGAACTTCAACTAAACGTTTTGCAATGGTTTGTCTGCGGCGTGACATTTTTTCACGCTCAACTGGTTTCCCTGCTTGATCATTTTGCACCGCAGCATTTGCTTTTGGCGCGGCTTTCGGTGCACTTGCAGGAGCTTCATTCTTTTGGTAAGAAGCTACATCCTGCTTTCGTACCCTGCCCAGCGGATCTGCGGTTGGAATCTCAGATAAGTCTAACCCCTTCTCTCTTGCTAGTTTTCTAGCTGCTGGAGAAGCGATCGTTCTGCCATTACCAGATTTCGGCTCTTCTTTTGCTGCCTCTTCTTTTTGTTCAGCTGCTGGTTCTTCTTTCGAAGCTGGTGCAGAATCTTGCTCAGGTGCTGGAGCTGCGGACTCGCTTCCGCCAGCTTCACCTGCTGCAATCGTTCCGATGACTTCTCCAACTTGGACAGTGTCACCAGAATCTTTCAGTACTTCTTTTAGAACACCAGATTCTTCAGCTGTCAATTCGACATTGACTTTATCTGTTTCAAGTTCTAACAGGTATTCCCCCTGCTCAACATAATCGCCCGGCTGTTTTAGCCACTGAGCAATTGTTCCTTCCGAGATTGATTCCGCTAGTTCAGGTACTTTAATTTCCGCCATTTTTCATTTCCCCCTTAGTTTTTGCGAGTCAAGCTATCAGATACAATTCGTTCTTGTTCTTTTTTATGAACAGTTGGATCACCCTCAGCCGTACTTGAACGTCTTCTGCGGCCGATGTAACGTACTTTTACTTTTTCAGATGCAATTTCACGTAAATATGGCTCAATATATCCCCAAGCGCCCATATTTTGCGGTTCTTCTTGCACCCATACGATTTCTTCTAAGTTCGTCAGTTTTGATAAAATGGCTTTAATATCTTTGGCTGGGAATGGATATAATTGTTCCACTCTCGCAATATGAAGCCAATCTTTTGAGTCTTCCATTTGAGTAAAACGATCACTAATATCGATCGATACCTTCCCGCTCGATAGCACAAGGCGTGTTACTTTTTCATGATCATGCACAAGGCCCGGCTGTTCAAGAACTGGACGGAACTGTCCATCTGTTAGTTCTTGGACTTCGGATAATGTGTTCGGGTTTCGAAGCAGACTCTTCGGTGTCATGATGACAAGAGGACGAATCTCTTCACGAAGCAGCATTTTCGCCTGTCTTCTAAGAATATGGAAGTATTGAGCTGCACTTGTCAGGTTCGCAACTGTCCAGTTATTCTCAGCAGCTGATTGCAAGAAGCGTTCTGTTCTTCCACTAGAATGTTCTGGACCTTGTCCTTCATATCCATGTGGCAAGAGCATCACAAGCCCTGACTTTTGTCCCCACTTGGCGCGGCCTGCTGAAATAAATTGATCAAAATACACTTGAGCCGCATTTGCGAAGTCTCCAAATTGAGCTTCCCAAATCACTAATGTTTCAGGAGAATAGACATTATAACCATATTCAAACCCGATGACAGAGCCTTCTGACAGTGGACTATTATGGACTGTAAATGATGCATTTGCATCACTCAGTTCATGAAGAGCAATGAATTCATCACCCGTTTGACTGTCGTGAAGAACAAGGTTTCTTTGAGCAAATGTGCCTCGCTCAGAATCCTGTCCGGTCATTCGAATCGGCGTACCGTCTTTTAATATAGATGCAAATGCCAGTGCTTCACCAAGTGACCATTCCACTTTGCGATCATCTGTAAACACTTTTGCACGTTTTTCAAGGATCCGCTTTAGCTTACCGAATACTTGGAAGTCTTTCGGCCAGCTAATTAATTCTTCATTCAGCTTTCTTAATACATCAAACTCTACAGATGTATCAACTGCAGGGAAGCCGTTAGATACAGGCTCTGGCAGTTCGATTTCTTGAATCGTATGTTCTTTCTTTGAAGGTACTTTTTTATAAGCTTCTTCAATTTTTGCCGTGACAGCCTGCTCAATTTCTTCTCTTTGTTCTTTTGACAGAAGGCCCTCAGTGACAAGCTTATCTGCGAAGATATTCTTGACCGTTTTGTGCTTTCTGACCGCATCGTACAGCATTGGCTGAGTAGTAGAAGGCTCATCCATTTCGTTATGGCCATATCTGCGGTAGCCAATCAAGTCAATTAAGAAATCCTTTTTAAACCGTTTACGGTATTCTACCGCCAGCTGAACAGCTGCTAAACAAGCTTCTGGATCGTCTGCATTGACGTGAACAATTGGAATCTCGAAACCTTTTGCAAGGTCACTAGCGTATTTCGTTGAACGAGATTCATTGCTTTCTGTGGTAAATCCAATCATATTGTTGGCAATGATATGGATCGTTCCCCCCACTTGATAGCCGACTAATTGACTTAAATTTAATGTTTCTGCGACAATTCCCTCTCCAGGAAATGCAGCATCCCCATGAATTAAGATGGCTAACGCTTTTTCAACGTCTTGAACTGGATAGCCTTTTTGAGTACGCGATTCTTGAGCAGCACGAGTGCTTCCTTCAATAATCGGATCAATAAATTCCAAGTGACTTGGGTTATTGGCAAGTGTGACTCTTGCACTCTTTGTATCTTCATCTTTGATTTGGCGGTCAGCACCGAGATGATATTTTACATCCCCTGTCCATCCGTAGCTGATGCCGATAGAGCCTTCTGATGGTACAAGCTCTTTATTAGGCGCATGCTGGAATTCTGAGAAAATGATCTCATATGGCTTTCCTAACACATGTGCTAATACATTTAAACGGCCTCTATGTGCCATTCCAATGTTAATATTTGAAGTCCCTTGTGTAACAGACTCGGATATAATTTCATCAAGTACTGGAACAAGTGCGTCTAATCCTTCTATAGAAAAACGCTTTTGTCCAACAAATGTTTTATGAAGGAACTGCTCAAATTGCTCGACTTCTGTTAATCTTTTGAGTACAGAAACTAGTTTATCTGCTGGTTTTTTCTTAAATAATTCACCAGACTCAATAGATTTAGAGAGCCAGTTGCGCTCTTCGAAGTCATGTACATGATCAAACTCAAATGAAATGGTACGCTTATACGTATTTCTCAAATGGTTAATGGCTTCTATGCCGTTTGAAATGTGTTTAGGTGCATCTGGACTAATAATTGATATTGGAATATTCTTAACGTCTTCTTCAGTTAAACCGTATTCCTTTAATGGAAACAGCTCTTGTAATTCCTTTTCTTTGCGAAGAGGATTGACGGAAGCATTTAAATGGCCATACGTTCTGATGTCTTCTGCCAGTTTAACGACTGATGCTATCTTTTGGATTTGTTCAGAAGTAACTACGCTATTTTCTTTTTTCCCAATTTCCTCCTTCATTTCACTCGGTGGTGCACCAAGTTCATCAAATATGCCTCTTATGTCTTCATCAACACTAGTAGGATCCTGGACATATTGATCGTAGAGCTCGAGCACGTAGCCGAGGTTCGGACCATGAAATTCTTCCCAACTCAACGGTTGTTTCACATCATTTTGAAACATTTTGAACACTACCCCCAACTTTGATCATCAAGTGATTGAACACTATCTCGATATAACTTCCAGAACACAATGACCAAATTTATGTAATAAAACGCTTCCAATCATATTCTACCACTGTTTCGGATTACTTTCTACATTCTTTGTTCAATTAAAGATAAAAAATTCAAAGAAAAACAAAAAATTTAAATCATTCCGAAAAATATTTTAAAGAAAGGGGCAAAACCTTATGCCCCAATGCTTTTATGCAGCAATTTCTTGAGTAATGGATATAGCACATCTGGCAATGTATCGACATCCGGTACAAAAATGCTGAACTTGCCATACATATCTTGGATCGTTTTCATCTGCGCCTCTTCAATCGGAGAATTGGATAAAAACACATTGATGACTTCAATTCCCTTTTTTCTCGCTTCGAGAACCGCTTCATGTGTATCCACGATCCCATTTTGTTCGTAGCTGAATGCAGCCGGCTCTCCGTCTGAGAAAACAATGAGGAACTTTTGCTCTTCTCTTCGTTTTAAAATCATTTTTGTCATTTGGCGAATCGCATAGCCGTCCCGGTTATCCTCTTCTGGCTCAAGTGACATGATGGATGGTCCTGCGTCAAATAAGGAATCTTTGAACGATACGACGGTGTTAAAGTAGTTCGGCTGACTTGTTTCAGTTGCGTCATTTGTATCTTCCCAGAACCCTACAATTTGATGAGGTACCTGCACTGATTTTAAAGCTTCATGAAACAGAACAATCCCTTTTTTTGTCTCATCCATTTTGTCAAACATACTCGCAGAACAGTCAACTAATAAAGTGAACACAGCATCAATTTGAGAAGATGGCGCTTGTTTTTTATAAAATAGTCGAGGATTGGACTCTGTAAAATAACGAATGAGCTTTTTACTGAGACGTCCTGCATGAAGATCTGTTTTTGGCCATGATTTTTTATGCTCAAGTGTTTTTTGAATCATTTGTTTTAAGCGTTTCTGATAAGGCTCGATTGCCTTTGCGTGCTGCCTGTACACATCTACTTGCTCTGGTGAAGGAGATTCTGGTGAAATCATGACTGGAAATGCATATTTGTTTTCTTTTCCATTCTCATGCGAATCTGCCCCGCTTTCTTCTCCTTCTGCCTCTTCTAGTGCTTCAAGCTTTGAATAGTCTTTTCGATGGGTTTGTTTGGCTGAACCTTGAACCGTTCCAAGCGCCTGATCTCCATCGTCACCTTCTCTTGCCGCATCTTTACCGAGATCGCTTTTACCACCGTGTTCTAAATCAAATTGAAGGAAACTTTTAGATGGTGCTTCCGTTTCTCTATGCCATACTTCCATATATTCATTATGGATGTCTTCATCCCCCTCTTTTTCCCGATCGACTTTTATATCCTCACTTAATTTTGGCTTTCTTTTGAGGTCATGGAAAAGCGGTTCTTTTGCCGCTTTTTCATAGTCCAATTCTGGGAAGAAAAAGTATGTGTTCAGCATATCCTTTTCAAGGAGCTCATCGAAGCCTTCTGTCAATTCCTTCACAATGATGGCGATATCAGATGTCGAGCGTGCGTCATATACACGTTCAAGACTTGACTCAATAAACGGAATCATTGGATCTATCCGCTCATGAAGGGGTGGAATTTCTTCAAGCGGAGATTCGGCTGTCAGCTTCACGTATATCGCACAAAAGAGTGCATCTGTTAAAATACTGCGCTCTTGGTTAATCGTTAATTGTGTTTTAAAGTGACGTCTGTAAAGCTCTCTTCTCCGTTTAAATACCTTTTTTGTTCCTGGGCGGTCACGTTTAATCCGCTCTTCAATGCGGATATCTTCAAACAGCATAAACAATTGTTTGCACACATCAGGAATGGATAATGTGTGGGCATAGGAAATGATGTCTTCAAACACTGTAAGATCGCTATACACTGTCCCTACTGCTCGCAGAAACACATCACTTTTTAGGCCTGCCATCATATCCTCTTGATGACGATCATCCCAAAAATGGCTGATGAAAATTTTCTTTTCAAACGGTTCATAGTACGATTGAACACCGTATTCAAGCTCCACATCATCACTTTTGGCAAGTGTTTTGGCTAAATCCGTTAATTCCATAAATAGAAATGAATCGATTCTGCTGTCATTAAATTTGATGAATTTCAAAAGTCAGAACCTCACTCGAATAATGTTTGAGCGATATTTCTTACCGCTGCTTTTTCCCGGTCATCTTCTAGCTTCTCTACAATTCCTCGTTCAATTGCACGAAGCGGCGGAATATATTGCGCAAGATCACATGTATCTAACAGTGCGCGAATGGATGCGGCTTCTTCACTGACCTGTCCATTGTGTGCTTGGACGATGAGATCTGATGAGAGCTGTACGAATTGATCGATTAACCGCTCATCCTTTAATACGGACTGAGTGTGCAGTACTTCTTTTAAAATGCCACCGCCAATGTAAGGAACTTCAATGACGACAAAACGGTTTTTCAGCGCTTCATTGAGCGGCACTGTCCCCACATATCCCTCATTGATTGCTGCAATCACGCCAAAACCTTCTTCTGCTCTAACGACTTCACCTGTAAATGGGTTTGTCATCATTTTTCTGTAATCAAGCACACCGTTTAAAATAGGCAGTGTTTCTGGTTTTGCCATGTTGATTTCATCAATATATAAAAGGTGTCCTTTTTTCATTGCTTTTGTAACGGGTCCTTCAATGAATTCTATAGAAGCAACTTGTCCATCATTATGGATGGTTTTATAGCCAATAAGACTTTCTGCATCAAGGTCAACTGAGCAGTTTACACTGTGCATCGGCTGTTGAAAGAAAGCGGATAAAGTTTCTGCTAGTTTGGTTTTACCTGAGCCCGTCGGTCCTTTTAACAGAACATTTTTTCCTAGGGCAAGTGCAATCATGGCATCTTGAATAATAGACGTATCTTGTGATTCATAGCCGCCTGTTCCGATAAGCGGACGAAATTCTTCTTCGAGAACTTTTCCTTTTGCTTCGATCATTGCTTGAATTTCTTCTGGGAGTGATGGTTGGTTAAACATATATGATTAATTCCTCTCTTCGATCATTTTCCTCACCAAGTATACTAAAAAAACCTTTATGCACTCAATACATAAAGGTTCGTCTTCTGTTATTTTACCATTTCTTTTGTGATGGCTCCGCAAGCAATGCGTTTCCCTGAGTTGCCAGAAGGGTTGCTTAAGTAATCATCTGCTTCTGCATGGATGATGAAACTTCGCCCGTTTTGATCGATTAATTGATTTGGGCCTCCCTTTAACGTCACATCTGGTACATTCACGACAACATCAATTTGTCCATCTGCCCCTACCTCTAAATTAGGCATATCTCCAGCATGATGCCCTTTTGGGTTGTCGAAGCCATGCTCTCTATGGGTCGGATTAAAATGTGCACCTGCTGTTTCAAAATCTGGCGTTTCACATATTCCTGTTTCATGAATATGAAAGCCGTGAGGACCTGGTGGCAGTCCTTTCGCTTTCACATGCAGATCCAGCCCATTTTCTGAGGACTCTCTTATTTCAATGCTCCCTATTTTTTGCCCGCTTTCGTTTATGAGTGACGTTGTGACTGGTGCTTGTTTAGGTGCGGCAACTTCTCTTGTTTCTTCTGTCGTTTCTTTTTTCGGCGGTGCATGACATGCTGATGCGGTAAAGATCAAACATATCATGATCATCCACACTGACTTTTTCATTTATGACTGCCCCCTTTTGATATCAGTATGGACAATCACAGCAACGGGCAAACAAAAAAAGCCGAAAATCGGCTTTTTTAGAAGAAACGTTTTGCGCCTAGGTAGGCTTTTTTCCAATAAGGATTGCTTAAGTTTGAAATTCCTACTCCGCTGTCACTTGCATGAAGGAAATCTCCTCCACCTAGGTATAGTCCCATATGAGAAGGACCTGCTTTGTACGTTGTGAAATAAACAAAATCTCCAACTTGTGGTGTGCTGACAGGCGTCATCATATTCCAGTATCCTGCTGTACTCAATCTAGATACTGATGAAACCTTATTAATGAGATAGTAAACAAAGCCGCTACAATCAAATCCAGCTGGTGTATTGCCACCCCATCTGTAAGGAATGCCTGTGAGTTTTTTACCTTCTTGAATCATTGTCGTGATTTTTGCATTCATTGGAACGTCAGTTTTATTATTGTTGACCGGTGTTGTTGAACCGTTTGACGTAGAACCATTAGATCCAGTTGAACCGGAAGCTGTTCCGTTGATTTTTAATACTTGTCCAATTCTCAGCACATCACTTTTCAAGCTGTTTGCTGTGCGGATTGATTGAACCTGCACCTTAAACTGATTCGCAATTTTCCATAATGAATCACCTGATTTAACCGTATAAGATGTTGTTTTACTACTTGAAGACTGATTGCTGTTTGAAGGCGTGCTAGGTTGAGCAGGTTCTTTCGGCTGACTTGGTTTTGACGTCACCGTTCCTTTTACCTTCAATACTTGATTTGGATAAATCATATCAGATTTTAGCGAGTTCAATGTTTTAATTTCACCAATCGACATATTTAACGAATTGGCAATTTTCCAAAGTGAATCGCCTAATTTCACTTTATATGTACTAGATGCTGACGACGAACTATTAGAATTCGTTGATTTGTTACTTGAGCTAGAATTAGATGTTGAGTTTGAATTTGTGGACTGGCTGCCGCTCGTTTTCGTCGTTCCAGACACTTTCAGCTTTTGTCCAGGACGAATGAGGTCACTGTTTAAGCTGTTCAAACTTTTCAAACTTGCAACTGACATTTTGTGATTCTTCGCAATCAGCCATAATGAATCCCCAAGCTTGACTGTATAGCTAGATGTTGTTGAAGCACTTGATTTCGTTGCTTTTGAACTTGTTGATGAGCTGGATTTTGAACTTTTTGCACCAGGAATCTTTAAGCTTTGTCCTGCAAAAATCATCGTCGTTTTTAATTGATTAAGAGATTGAAGTTCCGAAATACTTGTGTTGTACTGTTCGGCAATCTTCCAAAGTGAGTCACCGCTTTTCACCTTGATCGTCTGTGCTTCTGCCGGTGCAGCAATAACAGCTGAGCCTGCGATCGCTGAAACTGTGAGGCCGGTTACTACTTTTTTCTTCATAGATAAATCTCCGCCTTTCATGATTTCGTTCCATAAGACTTATGTACTAGTTTTGAGTTTAGCATTTAATGGTTCTGCTTCTCTTGCACTATTTTATCTTTATTTCTATTATATTACTCGACATGAAGACGTTGGGCAATACTAAATAGGTTAGAGCAGCAAACTCAAAATGCTAAAACAAAGCCATATCGTTTCTATCGGCTGTTTGCTGTATTTATAAACAATTTTTAAGGAATTTTTAAGTTGACGTTTAGAAATTTGTCAAAACAAGCACGTTGCTAGTTTCATAGTTCTATTCTACATGACAAATTTTTCTGTATCAAATGACTTTTTACTTAATTGCCTGTTTTTTCTTCTCAATAAAAAAAGCACCCTTCCCAATGAAGAATGCTGTGTTCATGTTTACTTTCTGATTTCTTGATCTTTTACAGTTAACGGATAGAGGACGCCTTCTTTCGCAAACGACATTTTCCCTGTTTCTTCTGATACAACAAGAACAAGGGCATCAGTCATGCCAGAAAGTCCAATGGCTGCCCGGTGTCTTGTGCCTAGAGAAGGGCTGACTTTTTTTGAGGTGAGCGGTAGGACATTTGCAGCGGAAACAAGCGTGTTTTCTTTTACTAAAAGGGCGCCATCATGAAGTGGGTTTCCAGGATAGAAAATGCTTTCTATTAATGATGCGCTAATTTTCGCATGGAGGTTTGTCCCTTTTTGTATATAATCCTCCACCTCATCTCTCCTTTGAATCACAATCAGTGCGCCATGCTTTTGTTTTGATAAGTTCTCAATGGCTAAAGAAAATTGAGCAAAACCTGGTGTGAATTCTTCCATATATGCTTGTAAATAAAACGAGGAAGCCTCTGCATGCATTTCATTAAACTGATCATGCAATGATTCGAGTTCACAAAGAAGGCATTGTTCCGTCTGGTCAAGCGATTCGACGATTTTCCTTGCATCCATCATAATTTGCGTTAAATGAGATTTCATTTCTAACTTAAACATCGCTTCTTCATTTGTGCGATTGATCATCTCACCATGTCCCTCCTTCTTTCGCTTGTGTCATAAAATAACAAATTGTGCACATTCTATTTGCATGGAGGTGAATTCAATATGACCATTCAAAAAGTGATTCAATATGCTTGCAGCATTTTAGGTGTTGTCAGTCTTTCTTTTATTTATGCCCAAATGTTCAAAAAAACGAAGCCCTCAAAGAAAAATAATCCGACGGAGAATTGATTTTTTTACATAGCGTGATATAATTCCTCTCGTTATTTCTGTTCAGAGAGGAACTTATGATGAGAGAAACGAATAGTATTCGAGCAAAGTTGGCACAATTTTTAACCATATTGATTCCGATTTTAATTACACAGGCAGGTCTTTCGCTCATCACATTTTTAGACACGGTGATGTCTGGAAAAGTGAGTGCAGAAGACCTAGCAGGTGTAGCGATCGGTTCGAGCATTTGGACACCTGTTTATACTGGTCTCGCTGGCATTTTAATGGCTGTTACCCCTATTGTGGCTCAGCTGATGGGCGGCGGCCGCAGGGAAGATGTTCCTCGTGCGGTCTTCCAGGCCATTTATTTATCTTTTCTTTTAAGTATCGTGGTGATTGTCATTGGATCGATGTGTGTTCCTTTTATTTTAGGGCGACTTGGGCTTGAACCATCCGTAGAAACCATTGCCCGTCATTTTCTCAGCTTCCTTGCTATTGGAATCATCCCGCTTTTTGGTTATTCAGTCATGAGATCGTTCATTGATGCATTAGGAAAAACACGTGTAACGATGTTCATTACGTTAACCGCACTTCCTATTAATTTTGTTTTAAATTATCTCTTTATTTTTGGAAACTTTGGGTTTCCAAAGCTTGGCGGTGCAGGGGCAGGTCTTGCATCTGCGCTGACGTATTGGGCGATTTTCATCATGAGTATTTGTATTGTCATCAAAGCCGAACCGTTTGCATCCTTTCGGTTGTTTCAGACATTACCTCGCTTCAACGTCGCACGAATGGGTCAAATACTGAAAATCGGTATCCCTATTGGGTTTGCGATCTTTTTTGAAACAAGTATTTTTGCAGCTGTCACGCTCTTAATGGGTCACTTTGATACCGTGACAATCGCCAGTCACCAAGCAGCAATGAACTTTGCTTCTATTTTATATATCCTGCCGCTTAGTATCTCAATGGCTTTAACGATTGTTGTAGGTTTTGAAGCCGGTGCCATGCGGTATAAAGACGCAAAAAGCTACAGCTATATTGGCATTGCAACAGCTGTTTTGTTCTCATTATGTACCGCAGCACTCATCTTGTTATTTAGACCTGAGATCGCTGGTTTATATACAACTGAATCAGCTGTTTTACAAATGACACAGCACTTTTTGATGTATGCGATCTTTTTCCAGCTGTCAGATGCGATCGCTGCACCCATTCAGGGGGCTCTGCGCGGCTATAAAGATGTGAATTACACACTGATTGCTGCGTTTGTCTCTTACTGGGTCATCGGCCTTCCAGCTGGCTACTTGATTGGCACGTATACCTCATTTGGAGCGTTTGGTTATTGGGTTGGGCTGATTACTGGGCTTGCCGCAGGTGCCATCGTCCTATTTGTTCGTCTTAGGTTGATTGAAAGACGTATGCATTCTCATACAACAGGAAAAGGCAGCTGACTTCAGTCAGCTGCCTTTCATTTAGTCATTCCATTGATACGTCCAGAAAATTTCTTCATCAAACCATTTTTGAACGACTGGTTCTTTGTTTTTCAGCTTTTGTTCAAGCTCTCTTAGCATGCCTTCTGTTTGTGTTCTATGCGCTCTTAGTGCATTTAATTTGATATCGGCTACATCCGTAATATCAATCACAATATCGGCATTTCCTAGCACTTCTTCTCGATTTTTCGTAATGGCCATGCAGTATGTGACAGGACGGTCTTCTTTTTTCTTGCGGTATAGAGCACGAATGACCGCTTCACCTGTCGCATCATGATCAGGGTGTACGCCATGACCTGGATAAAACGTGACAATAAGAGTTGGTTTCACTTCATCAATTATGCGTTCCATCACATCCGCTAAATACTCATCATCTTCAAATTCCAACGTTTTATCTCGAAGACCAAGCATTCGCAAGTCTGTGACATCCATTTCTTTACATGCATTGATTAATTCCTGTTTTCTTAATTCAGGAAGTGTCTCACGGTTAGCATAAGTTGGACTTCCCATATTTCTTCCCATTTCTCCAAGTGTCCCGCATGCATACGTCACTGGAATTCCACGTTTTCTGCTTTGCGCGATGAGCCCTGCGACCCCGAAGGATTCATCGTCGGGGTGAGGCAGCATCACAAGTACATGTTCGTTCATCACTGTTCCCCTCTCTCCTACACCTGAAATGGTGTTTCACTAATTTGTAATGAGATCGCTAGTTTTCCGTCTGGCAGGTGTCCTGCTAACAGCAGGCGACCTTGTTCATCAAACACGTAATCGGTTAAACCTTCTGCGTAAATCCAGCCATCTTCTGTTTTCATTCCGACACGGTATGGACCTTGTCCTTTTATTTTTGCCTGTGAATAGACAACTTTTGCGTTGCGGATATACGCCACGACCGTCATATTTTGCTCATTCACATGAGCTGAATAAGAACCAGTTGTCGTTTCAAGATGAACGAAGACTGGCCGATTTAAAAACGATTCAAGATGTGCTGTGACATCTTCCGTTTGAATTGGTTTCATGAGTGGTTCCTTCCTTCATTTTGAATTAGTTCTCGCAGCTTTTTCGTATGTAAGCTGATCAGCTGTAGTTGATGACCCTGTTCAATCGTGCTTTCTAAAATTCTTTCCACAGCGAGTACATACTTTTGATGTAATGACTTTCTTGCGCGAGGATGGGTGCGTGCATCAAGCAAATCATCTCGTATCGCCTCGTGTAATGAAGTCATATCCACTACATCAAGCTGCCGATTTTTCCATAAAGATTGATAAGCGTGTGCAAGCTCATCGACTGATGACATGTGATCACCTCTACAGTTTTGGTAACAACTTATTATGACATGATCCGCCTGCAAAAAAAAGCAAACTGCTTCGTCTCTTTAATGAGAATTCGCTGTTTTTTTCATTCGGAGTTGAGAGGTTGTAAATAGTAAAATCGCCACCCAAATACAGAGGAATGTCACGATTTTTGCTGCAGATAAGTGTTCGTGATACACAAATAGCCCCAAAAAGAGTGTAATAGTTGGTGCAATATACTGCAAAATACCAACTTGGTATAAAGGAATTCTTTTGGCTCCTTCAGAAAATAAAAGAAGCGGTACAGCTGTAAAGACACCTGCAAAAAATAATAGCCCAAGAGAGCCGAAGCTGCTCGGATTCATCGTGACAACAGGTTCTTTTAAGAAGAAAAATAAGTAAACAAGCGCAGCTGGTGCAAGAAGCAGTGTTTCAATGGTTAATCCAATGGCACTCGTAAAACTCATTCTTTTTTTAATCAGTCCATAAAACCCAAAACTAAAAGCCAATACGAAAGCCACGACAGGAAATGAGCCGTACTGAACAGTTGAGATGATGACACCAGCTGCAGCAATGAGAATGGCGGTGGTTTGCATTTTATTCAGTCGTTCTTTTAAGAAAATGATGCCTAGTAAAACTGATACAAGCGGATTAATATAATACCCTAAACTCGCTTCCAGCATCAGATCGTGATTTACAGCCCAAATGTATACATACCAGTTGACCGAAATTAAAATAGCCGATAAAAGTAATGAAAAAAGTGCTTTTCCATCTATCATCAGACCTTTCACAGTCTGCATCGCTGGACGGACTTGCTTTAAATATAAAAGAATACCGCACATAAAAACAAAGGACCATACGATTCTGTGCGCTAAAATTTCGCCTGACGAAATATGCTCCATCAGCTTCCAATATAATGGGAACAACCCCCATAATGTAAAAGATGCAGCCGTATATAAGACACCTTTTGATTGTTGTTCGTTCAATCTAACCATTCCTTTCTAAACCTATCGTATATTATAGCACGCACATCACATTATGGGCATATACTAATTCAGGGCATTTAGAAAGGATGATTTGCATGTTTGACTGGAACCGATTATTCCCTTTTCAAAAGCAATTTTCAAAAGAAGCGTTAAAAAATTCAGATCCTAAAGACGTTGAGCAATATGTCAATCAAGTCATGGAAAGTGTTTTCGGCTCCAATTATTCTGCTCAATTCCCCTTTCAGGATCCGCTGTCTCAGAAGCAGAAAGAAAGAGAGACAGACGATAAAAAAAAGAAAGAGCCGAATGTTGAAGTATTTGAGACGACAGATCACGTGTTTGTCAAAATAGAGCTCGATCGTCCGAACACGGAAAAAGTAAAAATCAAACATACAGCCAATCTGCTGTTTATTGATCATTTTCCTGAAGAGAATAAACAAAAGAAGGTTGTCCTGCCTGCTGCTGTGAAAAGAAAAGGAACGAAGGCTTCGTATCAAGATGGTATTTTAGAAATTATGTTTTTAAAGCATGATGATCCAGGCATTTCTGAAATTGATATTCCATTATAAAAAGCCTGCTTTGAAATGGAAGCAGGCTTACTCTTTTTTCTTAATAATATGGTGGATATCCGCCGCCATAAGGTGGTGGAACAGGCGGTGGTGGTGGCGGGTAATATGGACGAGGATAATTAAAAATCGCACTTCCTAGAAATCCGCCAAGCAGTCCGCCGACTAAAGGAGCGCCAAAACCAAAAAACAAAGGGACTCTAGATTCATATGGCGGAATGCCAGGGGCACCGCCTCGAAAATACGGAGTATGAGGGTACATGCTTTTCTCCTCCTTTGTCATGTGCCTAACATCAGCATATTCATTAGAAGACAAAACGTTTGGGCAAACCTAAAACTAAGCTTGCTCCTTTTTTTCATGAGATCCAGCATACTCCCCTGCCCAGCGCGATACTTCTCCGAACACACCATGTAATGCACTCCCTTTTTCGGTTAGACAATAGATGACTTTGACTGGCGTTTCAGGAAGTACAGTGCGCTTTATGATTCCTTCTTGCTCAAGCTCTTTTAAGCGTTCTGCGAGCATTTTTTGACTGATGGATGGAATAATGTCCGTCAGGTCTTTAAACCGCTTCGGACCATCAAGCAATACATGAATGATGAGACCATTCCACCTTTTGCCAAGTAGCAAAAAAGCTTGCTGAATGTTTGGACATAATTGAAATTCCATATATTTCAGCCTTTCTTTTCATAATCGTTTGACAAACTAACGGTGTACAATTTAAAATATATCTCTAGTTACAATAAGTAAGTTTCTCACTTTTTTATTTATTGTACCATACTATTTGCAAAAACGGGAGGAAATATCCATATGGCGAGCGATCAAAAAACGATTGACATTTTAAAAGAAAGAGCTTCAGTAAAAGAGTATGATACAACTCATGAAATGACAAAAGAAGAGTTAACAGAGCTTCTTGATATCACAACAAAAGCACCATCTGCTTGGAACCTTCAGCATTGGCATTTCACTGTTTTCCATAGTGCTGAATCAAAAGCAAAACTTCTTCCAATTGCTTACAACCAAAAACAAGTCTCTCAAGCATCAGCTGTGATTGCAGTGCTTGGTGACCTTGAAGCCAATCTAAAGGGTGAAAAAATCTACAGTGAGCTAGCAGAACAAGGTTTCATCACAGAAGATATTAAAGAAACACTGATGACACAAATCAATGGTGCTTACCAAAGCGAGCAATATGCACGTGAAGCTGCGTATTCAAACGCTTCGTTAGCTGCTATGCAGTTAATGATTGCGGCGAAAGCAATGGGATATGATACATGCGCAATGGGCGGTTTCAGCAAAGAAGCTTACGTGAAAGAATTCAATGTGAGCGGTCGATACGAACCAGTGATGTTGATTTCTGTCGGGAAAGCAGCAAAAGAAGCTCACAAAAGCAATCGTTTTGACATCGAAGAAGTATCTGATTTCCTATAAAAAACGGCACAGTCTCAGCGTCATGCTGGGGCTTTTTTATTTGCTCTAAATGTTATTTTTCCATACTTATTTTTAAGTTTTCCTTTCTCATTCTTCACTATTTACCTCTTTTTAAAAATGAAAGCGTTATATTAGTATGATATTCATAAAAATGATTGTTTTTTCTGAAAATGGTCTTGTGATCTAATCTGACAACTGCTATTATTATGAAATTACAAAATATTAGAGGAGGAAAACATGAACAAAAAACTGATACTGGCGCTACTCATCGCGATTCCATTCATTGGACAGCTTGCACTGCTCCCCTTTGTGAATCGTATTCATCCATTTGTCATCGGGCTGCCTTTTTTCCACTTCTGGCTCTTACTATGGATTGTACTCACACCCGTTTGCACATTTATCATTTACAGGATGCAACATTCAAATGGAGGAACTGACGAATGCAAGGAAACTTAACAGCTTTATTGATTACTGCAAGTATTATTTTCATCGTCGTGGTCATCGGTTTTGCCGCTGGTCGTGATAAATCATCAAGACAGTCAGTCGAAGAATGGTCTGTTGGCGGGAGAAAATTTGGCGGGCTTCTCGTCTGGTTCCTTGTTGGCGCAGACTTATATACTGCTTATACCTTTTTAGGGCTCACAAGTACAGCTTATACAGCGGGAAGTGTTGCTTTTTTCGCTATCCCCTATTCAGTTCTTGCTTATTTTATTGCGTATTTCTTCTTACCAAAACTTTGGACGGTTGCAAAAAATCACAAGCTGACAACACTTGCTGATTATGCACGTGAGCGATTTGACAGTAAACTGTTATCTAGTTTGATTGCCATTGTTGGTGTACTCATGCTCATTCCATACATTTGTCTTCAGCTCAGCGGGATTCAAGATACGTTAACTGTCGCTGGAACGAGTTATATTAATGTGAATGCAGTTGTTATCATTTCATTTATTTTAGTTGCACTTTATACATTTTTCAGTGGTATTAAAGGTCCTACATATACAGCCATTATTAAAGATATTCTTGTTTGGGTGATCATGCTCTTTATGGTCGTTTCCCTCCCGATTATTCATTTTAACGGCTGGACCCCAATGATGAATACGTTAGCTAAGGAAGCCCCACAGCTTCTGACGATTCCTGAAGGCGGGCCTAAAGGCATTTTGTGGTTTATTACCGCATCAGGTGTTTCTGCACTCGCATTATTTATGTGGGCACATGCAGCAACTGGCGTTTTCACAGCCAAAAGCGCAGATGCCATCCGTAAAAACAGTATGTTTTTACCTCTTTACAACATTGTATTGATTTTGGTCATCTTCCTTGGCTTCATTGCCTTTTTAGTCTTACCGGAAGATACAAATCCAAGATTTGCTCTTCTTCATTTAATTCATACGTCATATGGCGGCGTGATGCAGGGGCTTGCGTATTCAACGATTGCACTTGCTTCTCTCATTCCATGTTCGATCATGGCCATTGGGGCATCGAATTTATTTGCCAATAATTTGTACCGTGATTTAATCCATCCAACTGTGTCACCTAAACGGTTAACGATCATTACACGTTCGATGGTATTTATCGTGATCGGGCTGGCTCTACTATTCGGAATGCTCTTCCCAACAGCACTTGTAACGCTTCAGCTCATTGGTGTTTCAGGAATGGTTCAAATCTTCCCTGCCATTGCGATCAGCTTGTTCTGGAAAAAACAATCAAGAGAAGCAACGATTGCGGGTTTAGTTGTTGGCATCATCGTCACCTTTACAGCCAATATCTCACAAGTCACGTTTGGTCTTTATGAAGGATTTCTTGGTTTACTAGCAAACGTTGTGGTCATCCTGATTTTGAATCCATTCTTCCAAAAGAATGTCACATCTAATGCTGTGACAAGTGATTTGTTTGAAAAGAATGGGAAAACAACGGAACCTGTGGCTAACAAAGCGTAATACAAGAAAAAAGCAGTCCCCTGATAAGGACTGCTTCAGCGTGTAGACAAACCCTCGCATTCTTTGTTAGTCCTGCGTGCTGGTGCTCACGAATGTCAAATTCGCTCCGCTCCAGTACTCGTCCTTCCTAGACTTCAAAGGTTTTCTATCACGCTGAGCTGAAAAGAAGACAAAGGGCTAAAATAAAGTTCATTTTAGCCCTTTGTCAACAATTTGAAGCAGTCCCCTGATGAGGACTGCTTTTTCTATTTCATTTCTTTTTTCAACACTTCAATGGCTTTTTTCATTTGCGTGTCATTTTTCTTGAGCTTATCTTGGATGTTTGTCATCAGTACCGTCGTTGTGTCCCCTGTCAGAATACCATCAGCCTTTAGATCGTGATCTGATTGGAAACTTTTTACGATCGACTGGAATGCTTGATCATATTCTCCATTGGCTTTTGCTTTGTAGCCAAGCGCTTGGAACATTTTTTGAGCTGCTTTGACTTCATCTCCATCATCATTCAGTTGATATGTCTTTTTCGGACTTAAGTATGGCAGCTTCGCATAACTCGGCAGAGATGCTTTCACCTGTGGCTCAATTCCTTTTTTGTGAATCCAAGACCCGTCTGGTGTCAGCCACTTGGCAATGGTTAATTTCACACTAGAGCCATCATTGTAGCTTTGCGCATTCTGAACAGTTCCTTTACCAAATGTCTTTTCTCCAACAAGTTGAATGCTAGAGGATTGGTGTAGAGCCGCCGCCATAATTTCAGCAGCACTCGCTGAACCACCGTTTACAAGGACAACTGCCGGCTGATGAACTTTACGTTCTTTTTCCGCTTTGTACACTTGTTTCTTCCCTTTTTCCTCAACTTGCATAATGACTTTTCCTTTATCGATAAAGTCATTGCTCATTTCAATCGCTTCTGTCATAATGCCGCCTGGATTATCTCTTAGATCAATGACAAAACCTTTTGCCCCTTTTTTCTCGAGGTCATCAATCGCTTTATCCAATTCTTTAGACGTGGTTTCAGCAAAAGAAGTGATTTGGATTTCGCCTATTTTATCTTTTGTTAGTTTTGCATACACCGTTTCAAGCGGAATGGTATCTCTTGTGATCGTGACATCCACATTTCCAACACCTTGTCTGTTCAAATGCAGTTTGACATCCGTTCCTTTTTTCCCTCTGATAAGAGAAACAGCTTTATTCACTGACATACCTTTTGTACTTTTACTATCCACTTTTAAAATACGATCATGAGGTTTCAAACCAGCTTTTTCAGCAGGAGAGCCTTTAATCGGTGCGACAATTAAAATTTGTCCATCCTTCTCTTCTACTTGTGCACCAATTCCTTCAAATGAAGATGAAATCGTGTTGTTAAATCCTTCGGCTTCCTCCTGATCCATATATGTAGAGTATGGATCATCAAGTGATGCAATCATTCCTTGAATCGCACCGTCTACTAGTTTTTGATCATCCGTTTTTTCGTAATACTCGTTTTTTACCTTCGTATATGCAGCCATGAGTTTACTAAACTTCTCATCTCCTGAAACGCTGACAGCACCTTGTTTTGTGATCACAAATGTAATCGCTGAGGAAAGCGCTGCTGTCACCAGAATGGCTATCACGAACTTGAATTGTTTTTTCAAAAAAACACCACCTTTATCTCCTTTCATTATTATCAAGGACGATTCTTCATCCGTCAACCAAAGGATCAAACTTCTATTTGAAAAGATAAGCCATTTAGCCTTGCAATGCATAATCTTTAGAGAGAAACATGATAAAGAAAGAAGGGATTCCATGAGTGACTATGTAGAAATGCTTGCCTATTTTGGTGTATCAGGTGCCCATCCTGGCGGAATTGAGCTAACAAAAACGATGATGGAGCATCTTCACTTGGCGTCTGACGATCGTATACTGGATGTTGGATGCGGCACAGGACAAACAGCCGCCTATCTAGGACATTTAGGTTATGAAGTAGAGGCGATTGATGCACACCCTTTGATGATTGAAAAAGCCAATCTGCGATTCGAGCGGGAACAACTACCTTTCCGTGCACAGCAAGCATCGATCGAACACCTGCCATTTTCAGATGACTCGTTCTCTCTACTGATCAGTGAATCTGTTTTAAGTTTCACCCATTTACCTGCTGCGCTTGCTGAGATCAAACGGGTACTTGCTCCTGGGAAACAATTGATCGCTAATGAGGCTGTGTTAAAAGTGCCGCTTACCTCAAAAGACCAGACAGCCATTCGGGAGTTTTACGGGTTTCACTCCCTCTTTTCATTTTCTGAATGGCAAAAGCAGTTAGCGTCCGCAGGATTTCGTGACATTCGGATTCTCTCATTCGATGAGCACATGGTGCAAGAGGAGCCGACCGAAATGGAATTATCAGATCAAATACCACCTTCTCTTTATGATACATTGCAGACACACTATGACCTGATTCAAACACACCGAGAACATCTGAGTCACCTTGTATTTGAATGTACAGTATAAAATGAGCGAATCTCCTATATGTTTTGTCCAAACTCTATGAAGTCTTTCGCATAGGATAAGAGTGAAAAGAGTTTGTCATAAGGAGGAAAAACATGGAGCGCTACTATAAACTTTGTCAGCAGCATATGGGGAAAGTAGCTAGAATTACTGATCGAAATGGCAGAGTACATGTTGGACGTATTGAGCGGGTGTCAAACCGCAAAGTTTATATCCGGCCAGTCGGCGGGTCCCGCGGGGGCTTTGGTTATGGATATTACGGAGGTTATTATGGCTGGGGTGCAGCTTATGGCATCGGTCTCGGTTTTATTACCGGCTTCGCTTTAGCAGGTTTGTTCTTTTTTTAAAACGGCGTATAAAAGAAGGCCTCCCAGCTTCGGAAGGCCTTTTATTTGTTTATATTTTCTTCACTTTGTTCATATACTCTTCGAATGTTAAATCATGATCGTGCATCGCTTTTGCAGCTTCTTTCCCTACATAGCGCAAGTGCCACGGCTCATATTCATATTTCGTGATGTCTTCTTTCCCTTTTGGATAACGGATGATAAAGCCATATTTATAAGCGTTTTTGGCTACCCATTTACCATCAGGTGTTTCACCAAATTTTTCAGAGATTTCAAAGCCGGCACTTTTTGAGGAAATATCCATAGCTAGACCTGTTTGATGTTCACTTTCGCCTGGTAAGGCTACGGCTTCTTGGGCTTTTTCTTTCCCTTTTAGTTTCACTTCACTATCAAAAATGACTTTTTGACGATCATAGGAACGATAGCCAGATACTGCAGCGAGCTCAAAGTTTTCCTTTTTAGCACCTTTGAATAACTTCGCAAGTGCCTCCGCTGCTTCTTTTCGAATATATCGTTTTTCAATATCCTCTGAAAAAGAGAATTCCACTTTTGGTACAACGAGATCAGAAGGTTTATAGGTTCCTGGCAGTGCATATTCTTTGTTCACTAAAGCAAGCACATTTTCAGGGTTTTGAATGGTCTTCAGTCCGCTCACTACCTTGATGTCATTGAAATATTCACTCTTTAACGTCAGCTCTTGATTAGATGAATCTGCCGTATCGTTTGAGTTTTGCTGGGGTGATGAACTTGCTGCGTTCTTTTGTTCGTTTGTTTTGTTAGATTCAGTGGTACCGCTTTTCTGATCCAGCAACTGGCATCCTGATAATGCGGCCGTCAAACCAAGAATCGATGCGATTGAGAGTATTTTATAGCTTTTCTTCATGACATACCTTCCTTTTGCTCTACTAAAAAAATAAAGATGCGCTACATCGTAGCACACCCTTTATACTATTATAAAACAGAATCTAGTGCAATTAAGATCATTTCGTCAAATGTCGTTTGACGCTCTTCAGCAGTTGTTTCTTCTCCTGTTAGCACATGATCACTCACTGTCAGGATCGACAACGCTTTTCTGCCAAATTTTGCAGCAAGCGTATAAAGAGCCGTTGTCTCCATTTCAATCGCTAGAATTCCATATTGGTCCATCAGCTCAAGTGGTTTTTCATTATAAAATTGGTCTGCTGTAAATACATTCCCAACACGCACAGCTACATTTTTCGCTTCTGCTGTGTCGTAGGCTTTTTTCAGTAAACCAAAATCAGCACATGGTGCGTAATCAATAGGTCCAAATGCCACACGGTTCATTTGAGAATCTGTTGATGATGTTTGAGCTAAGATGACGTCACGTACATTGACATCCTTTTTGATCGCTCCGCAAGAACCGACACGGATTAAGTTTTGAACATCATAGCTTTGGATCAGCTCATTCACATAGATCGAAATAGACGGTACGCCCATTCCAGTACCTTGTACAGAAATGCGTTTTCCTTTATATGTCCCAGTATAACCATACATGCCGCGCACTTCGTTATAGCACACTACATCTTCTAAATATGTATCTGCAATATATTTCGCACGAAGCGGATCGCCTGGAAGCAATACCGTTTCTGCAATTTGTCCTTTTTCTGCTCCAATATGTACACTCATTTTTTAGCCTCCACTTACGTTTAACATGTGTTTAGTCCCATTTATTATAAACGATTGAGATCAAAAAAGAAAATACCAGCTGAAAGTAAAGCTGGCATCGTCGTTTATATTTAACTCATCGTCATTAGGCGTTCACTGCGTTTCCATCCTGCCGGAAAGAGCTGGTAGTAGCACTTCCCTTTTTTCTGGTCATCGATCACAACGATATCCCCTGTTGTGATAAACCGTGCATTGTAATCATTAGGGACTGTATCTTGTACATTAAATGTCGAGAATGCTTTTTCCAGTACATCATGGTGTGTCCTGCCGCCAATCTTTGTCCGGTACACAGGCTGATGTCCGCTTGCAGCACCATATTCAGGTGTTTGGTAGATGGTTAAGTGATAAGCTGAAGGTTTCTTTTGAAAAAATCTCAACGTCAATTGCATTCAAATCCCTCCCCTTTTATATAAAATTGGCTGGGATCTATGAATTTCCTTCTTCTATTTTTGTCGAATGACGGACAATTTTTCGTCAATCTTTTTACATATGAGAAATAAAGCTAGTCCTATCGCAAAGCCTCCTGTTACATCAGTGACATAATGAACACCGATATACATCCTGCTGATGCCGATCATCAGCACACAACATCCTGTCACCATATAGACTGCTTTTTGTCTCTTTTTCAGCCACGGAATCATTTCAATGAATAGATAGGCGATAAATGGATAGATCGTTGCTGCATTCATAGAATGTCCGCTTGGAAAGCTGTAATAGGTCTCATTCACTAGATGATCAAAGGCCGGACGCTCTCTAGCAAACAGTCCTTTCAGTTCATGATTGACCGTTTTTTCTGCTATATATAGTAGAAAAAGCAGCATAATAGAGTGGTAGCGTTTATACATAAACAGCACCACGCTAAAGATGAGCATGATTGGGACAAGCAGCGCACTGATACCAAAGTCAGTCAAAGTCAGCATGACATCATTTAAAAAAGGAAGTCTGATGTTTTCAAACGATAAGATGATCTGGTTGTCCAACTCCTGGAACATGCCAGACACCATAAGCGCTGCGATGGCGCCAAACAAAAGGAAAAAAATGATGACATACACGCGAACCAATTCCCCTCCCTTTCTACTCAGAATCTCTTCAAAGTATAGTGCCTACCACGCCTCTTCTTCAACTATCATTGCTTTCCTCAGCATATATTCAAATGTAATATCGGCAAGCTCAAACGTTTCCAGCTCAGATGGTATGTACCCTCTTTTGACCAGCTCCGTGTAGAAGAATTCTGCAATTTCCTCTGTATCAATCACCAAATCTGCTTCTTTCATTGCTTTCCGCCTCCTTTTTTATGATGTATGAACGCTGCCTTATTTTTATTACAGTTTGTCATAATGGCTCATTCCATACATATAAATGCAGTAAACGAAAAGAAAAGGGGCATGAGGCAATGAAATGGTTAAGCATTTTAGATGGACATACTTTTGATCAGGTGATGGGCCGTATCTTGAGGGGATGGTTTTATGTGATTGCTTTTTTCTGTGTTCCTTACTTTTTATTCGTGTTAGGACAAGTCTTCTTTTAACCAAAATGCTCGTTTAAACTTTCCAAAATAAAGTCCATCATATCCTTATATTCTGGGTCTTTGAAAAATTCATAGAGAATTTTATAATCATTGTAAATATCAAGAAGCTCATCCACTATAGATACAGCGAGAAATTCTAGTGATGCTTCGCTTTCTTGTTTCTCTTCTAACTGTAATAGAGCGGTTTGCACCATATCTTCCTCTATTTCTTTTGAGGTTTCTCCAACGTAATGCACAAAAAGAAGCTGATGAACAAACTGATCCATCTCATATTTTCTTAGGACAAGCGTCAAGTCTTCTTCTTCTGTTTCCAGCCATTCTCCGTCTTTTAACCTTGTCAGTTCATAAATGACATCTTCCCAGCCATCTTCAAGGTAGCGCCATATCTCAGTCCGATGGCCAATGATTTTAAATAGCTCTTTCCCGTAATCCTTTACATATACAACATCGCCAATGAGGAACTCATATTCAATGTCCAGCTTTTCTGTATCTACAATCACCCCGTCGTACTCATCGTAAAGCTGGAGTGATGTTTCAAAATAAAGCACCTCATTATGATTGACCTCATATAGATAATGTTGGTCAATTTGATGGACTTTTGTTATCGTTCCAACTGTGCCGTACATGACAACGACGACAATATCCCCTACTTTATATTTTGGTGCTTTCGCCTTCATTCTGTCTCCCCCTTGCCCGACTTTTGGTCTTAACGTATCGTATGCCGGCGCAAGGAATTCTGCATGGGCAACCACACCATGCAAAACGCCATTTTATTTCTTCATGAAAAAACCGCTTCTTCCATACGGAACAAGCGGTTGTGTGTGTTATTTTTTTTTGACTTCTACTTCGTATTGCTCAAAAGCCTCATCAAATGTCGTCATGGAGCTTAAATAGTCCCCATTTAACTCTAAATAGGCACATAGCTCATGATAATCAGTGGATGCTTTAGGAAAGCTGTGATCTTCATAAGCAGCATTTGCAAAATGACTGATGTCATCCTTCGGTTTTGGATGTCTGTACTTCATTAAATAATGGTAAAACGACTTCACCTGTTTTTCCCTCCGCGACACTCTATTTTGTTGTTATATTATACAGGAATTTGATGACTTGTATAGGCGGAGGTACAACTTATGAAGAAAAATCAAAGTAATTACGCTTTAATAACCGCTCCATGCTCATTAATTCTTCATATGAGATTTTTTCTGGAAGCTTTGTTTGATCGACTAAAATTAATTGATCTTCTATCTCTTTTACTGTCTCATCCTTCTGATACGTCATCCCGCAATGCGTGCAAGAAATCGAAGGCGTTTCCAAAATCTCAATCGATTGTGTGCCCGTGATGAGTTCCCAATAGACTGTGGTCTGTCCTGCGTTCGCTTTCTTCTCCTCACACCAATCACATGTCAGCAACGTTATTTCTCCTCCTTTACGGTTTGTTCTTTTTTGAGCTGGGCTTGATATTTCTTCTCTTTTAATTCATCTCGTTTTTCACGTTTGTTTTTGAGCGTATCATGTTCAGGATTCGTTTCATAAGACTCTCTTCGTTTCATTCGGCTTAAATTTTCAGGCGTAAAGGATCTTGCTTCGTCCTCAAATAGAGCTGTTATGCCAATGGCGGGTTCTTTCTTTTCTTCATAGATTTCATTAAAATACGCATCTGCTTGGCCGGCGACGTAATGTTCCGGCTCTGGATAAGAGGTGATCACACCTTCAAAGTTACGCAGGACCACTTTCTCTGGGCTTTGAGATAATAAATAATTTGGCTGTAAGGTGATCTTACCTCCTCCGCCTGGTGCATCTACAACAAAGCTTGGCACAGCATAACCACTCGTATGTCCTCTTAAGCCTTCAATGATTTCAAGGCCTTTTGAAACAGGTGTTCTAAAGTGGCCGATCCCCTCAGATAAATCACATTGATAAATATAATAAGGTCTGACGCGAATCATGACGAGATCATGCATCAGCTTCTTCATAATTGGAACACTGTCGTTAATTCCTGCTAGGATCACCGCCTGATTACCAACAGGGACGCCAGCATTGACAAGTCGCTCACACGCTTCTTTCGCTTCTTTTGTGATTTCAATGCTTGTATTAAAGTGAGTGTTCAACCAAACAGGATGATATTTTTTTAAAATCTCACACAATTCATCTGTAATTCGCTGCGGAAACACGACCGGTGCACGTGTTCCAATTCGAATGATTTCAACGTGAGGAATGTCTCGTAAGTTTTTCAAAATGTATTCAAGCACTTGATCATTAATTAACAGCCCGTCACCGCCTGAAATTAACACATCCCGCACTTCAGGGGTTTCTCTAATATATCCAATGGCGGCATCTAATTGCTTTTTCGGCACACCCATCCCGATCTGACCAGAAAAACGCCTTCTCGTACAATAGCGGCAGTACATGGAGCACTGATTTGTGACAAGAAACAGCACACGATCTGGGTAGCGGTGCGTTAAACCTGGAACAGGTGAATCCTCATCTTCATGGAGCGGATCTTCGAGGTCATATTTTGTTTTATGAAGCTCTTCTGCAATCGGTACAGACTGCATACGAATTGGACATCTTGGATCGTCTGGATTCATCAGTGAGGCATAGTAGGGTGTTATGTTGAGTGGAATGGTTTTCGTGGAAATCTTCACCCCTTCTTTTTCCTCTTCTGTTAAGTTCACGACTTTTTCTAAATCTTCTAGCGTTTTGACCGTATGCGTCAGCTGCCAAATCCAGTCGTTCCACTTTTCCTCGGGTACGTCCTTCCAAAGTTCGATGTCCTTCCAATGTCGCGCAGGTTGATACAGTTTTTGATTCATATCCATTCCCCCTATCAGCATTCACTTTATACTATGCAAGTTATGTGCCAACATGGGAAAATGCCCCTATTCTTTACAAAAGGAGCTTTTCCGTCACATTCACATGTTTGAAGTGCCTACTTTTCGGCATCTGTATATTTTTTTAGTTTATACTGCAATGTTTGTCGAGGAATTTTTAAAGCGGCTGCCGTTTGCTTAATATTCCCTGCGTGCTGTCTTAAAGCTTCTTGAATCAGCGTTTGTTCAAATGACGTCACTTGACTTTTTAATGAGGACTCTGGCGGATGACTTTCTATCTGATGCGTCCGCAAATGGGCAGGGAGATATGCTGGGGTGATTTCTTCTGCTTCCTTTGGCATCATCAAGACGGCATGCTCGATCGTATGTTTTAATTCTCTGACATTCCCTGGCCACTGATGGGCCATAAATACTTGGACGGTTTCTTCAGAAAGGCGGTTGACGTTTTTAGAAAATTGCTGATGATACGTTTGAATAAAGTGGCGGGATAACAGCTGGATATCATGCTTCCTTGTGCGAAGCGGCGGGATATGAAATGATGACACATGCAGTCTATAAAATAAGTCTTCTCTTAACATTTGTTTTTTAACGGCTTCAAATGGGTCGATATTGAGGGCAGTAATCACTCTGACATTTACTTGAACCGCCTTTGCATCACCTATCCGGCGGACAACACCATCCTCTAACACACGCAGTAATTTTGTTTGAAGCGTAAGCGGCATCGCTTGCAGCTCATCAAGAAAAAGCGTACCGCCATCTGCTAACTCAAACAGCCCCTTGCGATCTATTGCGCCCGTATAACTTCCTTTGACAGACCCGAATAAAAGACTTTCAAGCAGCGATTCTGGAAGAGCAGCGCAGTTTTGCGGGATAAAGACTTGATCTTTCCGATCAGATGCATGAACAATCGCTTGTACGAGTACCTCTTTTCCTGTCCCAGTTTCCCCGAAGACCATAACCGATGAAGGATATGCAGCAGCTTTTTTCGCTTTCTCCAGCATCTCTTTTAAGTGTGGATCATTTGTTAAAAATGAAGAAAAATCGAGCATTTGAGTGGTCTCTGCGGCACCATCCGTTCGTTTTTTTTGATCTAAACGATTCGAAAGCGCCGACAGCTTCGACACATCCTTCGCTACTTCTACCGCCCCAATTAACTTGCTGCCTTCCATAATGGGCAGTGTGGTGTTGACGGTCTCAATTTTTTCTCCATTTTTATTCAAATAGGTTTGCAACGAATGATAAATGGGTTTTCCTGTTCTAAGTACATGCATGAGTGTACTTGTCTTTTCAGTTAATGAAGGATACACATCCAGTATGTACTTGCCAATCACCTCTTCTTTCGCTAAACAGTCGAACTTCGCTGCATTATGATTATAAAAGATGGTGACCCCTTGATCGTCTACAACGTGAATCGCTTCATCGATGGCTTCTAAAATTAATTCAAACCAATCCGCTCTTTCGACAACCTTCCCCACTATTTCCCCCTCACTTTCTATGCCGAAAATCCGGCACTGTATTGCCCAATTTTCAGCGGCTTGATGATGTTCAACGTGTTCCCCTATCCTTTTCACGTTTCGCTTTTTCCTGTCGATCTCCTGCTTTTTTCGTCAATTCTAAAAAAGCACCCCTCTTAGGAGGAGTGCTTTCGCCCTGACGTTTGATAAAGAGACAAGTCAAATTCCTGAAGTGACTCCATATACAGCGGCACAATTGGCTTTCCTTCTTGAAAAAATGTAAACTGAGAAGGTTGTAGTTTGATTGGCTGATGGTAAAACGCAAATATTTTCACTACCTCAGGGACAATTCGGCAAAAGGTATCATGCACAAATAAATAGACATCTTGTTTCCATTTAAACAGCCGTCTATTTGGCGGGCTGAATATAGGAGATACTTGAATGATCTTGCCATCCTTAAACGTCTCCAGCTGCTGTTTTGTGACCGTGTATATCTCCTTTTGATGAAACTGAAAATATTGCACATCACGTCTTGAAGCAAACCGTCTTTTTGTCTGATGTTCAATATAATAAAATGTTCTGCCGTTATCTGCGGTGACGACTGTATAATTCGGGACTGTCAGCGGCTCGTTCATTTCATATTTCATCGTACATAAGGAAGGAACACGAATTGCACGCCTGTTCTTTTCATTCACCCAACGCTTGTCAATGCGATGAAGATATCCGTGAGCGATTTGATAATAATCGCCTTCTCTTTCAATCACAGCTCCGTCAATTAAATCGTAGGGCATACTCGCAAACATATGATGGAATGATTGTGGCGTTTTATATGTGGTATCTAGTACTTCTTGTAATGGAAAGAACGCAGCAAAATGATTCAGTCTCATCCAAAACACAGAGTCAGCATGATGCCAATGTTTTGGTTCGTCGGCCCAGTATTGTCCGTATTTTTCATGAATAAGCGAAAGCAGCCGGCTTCTATGCATAACAGAGCAATGGTCGACTTGAAAGGATGCATGCTCCAACACTTGATCTGCTTCTCGAACGAAGCTCGCCGTTTCCACCAAATGCTGATTCACATGCACGACACGCTGCGAGGAATAGACGATATCTATGTGAGGCTTCGATTGAAAAACCTCGACCATTTTCTCTAAACGATCTTTTCTGTAGACTGTATCATCAGTTACATAACAAACCAGCTCACCTGTTATACGTGTTAATGCTTCATTAATTAGCGTTGCATAACGTACAGTCTTCAGCCGGTTTGCAGGATGAATTTGATGAGAATACAATTGAATGCGCTTATCCACTAAATAAGGCTGCATCTTTTGGATCGTTTCTTGTTCAGAGCCATCATCCATGATCAAAAGCTCCCAATGCTGATACGTTTGTTCTACCACACTCTTTAGCACACGTTCAATGAAATCAGGTTTGTTGTAGCTTGTTAATATCACTGATACTTTCATGACCATTATCCTTTTTTAAATAGATTAAAAAGCCCCCCAGCTGACAATGTTCACATAAGGAACACTTACTCTTAGCTGATTTGTCGCATTTTTAAAGACTGCTACTGAGTCAAACAATTGTACGACAACCACGTTTTGCAGCACATCTCCATTGACTAAATGAACACGCGGCAGCGGAATGCCGAGCTCAAGCCACGGGCGCAGCAATTCTTTAATCTCTGACGCATTCCCTTCCTCACTTTCCTCTAAAAGATGAAGAAGAAGTATTATCAACACAACTTCAAGTATTCCTTCTGTTTCTAGTAATTCTTCGTTCCAGCCATTTAATAGTTGTTCAAATTCCATTCAGATTCCCTCTTTCTTCTCGTTTGATCTTTACTAGAGTATGAGGATCACTTCATTTAGCATCAGCATTTGAAAACATTTTTCAAAAATGTGTGAAGTCATTAAATGAAAAAAAGAACAAGGAATGAGCATTATGCTTATACCAAAAAAAGAGAACGGCATATACATAGTGGTGTGTTTGAATGGATGAAGAAAGGATGGGGAAAACATGAGCGAAAAGCGTGCCGAATTAAAAAAAGAGCTATTAAAGCTGTTTTTCAAACCGCTTAGTCATGCGTTAACAGTTAATCTCGAAGAAGGAGGAGTTCAAGTGGAAGAAAAATTGAACGATTTATTTAGTGAGGTAGCTGCTGAAGCATCACCTTCAGATTCTGCTACAACACTCGACGTATCTCAACCAGCAAGATGGATTTTCGCAAGACTTGCACCTGGAACAGTCATTAGCATTGTCATGGACTCAGGTGACTTAATCGGACCCGTTCAATTCGTATCATTCGATGCTTCAACAGGTGTTGTTTTCGTCACACAAGAAAGCTCTGTGACACCTACAGGCTCTGCAACGACTCTATTAGATGTAGATAAAGTAGAAAGTGTTACGTTCACATCTTAATGTGAGAGGGCCATCATGAAGCTTCTTTATATCAGCTCTGGCTACGGTGGAATCTATCGGATGTTCGATCAATGGATAGAAGATAGCTTCATTGATTCCCCCTTTTTATGCGTCAAAGTGGAAAGGGAAACTCTACCCGCTTATATGCACAAAATCCGGACATTCTCTCCGGATTTTGTTTTCATGATGATCGGTGATCATATTCCAACAGAACTGCTTCATCAATTCAAACAAGAAAAGATCCCCGTTGTACTGTGGATGACAGAAGACCCTTTTTATATAGATGTGTCAGCCGCATGCGCAAATGATGCACAGTTGATCTTAACGATTGACGAAGGTGCTTTGTCATTTTACAAACAACTAGGCACTAATCACACGCACTACTTTCCCATTCCGACCAATACACACGTATTTCAGAAAAAAGAATCACCACATGAGTCGTGCATCTATGACATTGCACTCATTGGCTACCCTTATCCAAACCGCATCAAAGCCATCAATACACTCTTACATCAAAACAAATGGCGCATTCTCGTAGCAGGAAAAGAGTGGCATCGCGTGTTGAATAAATCACGCAGACGATATCGTGATCTCTCACTGATGACCCACTGGCTGAGTCCCGAGCAGATGGCAGACATCTATCAAACATCAGCCATTGTTCTGAATCCGCACAGGCCCGCGCAATTTGCCTATAATCAAAACAAAGCCAATGTTCAAAATATGAGCCTCAACAACAGAGCATTTGATATCGCTGCAAGCGGAGGCTTTCAGTTGACAGATCTACAACCGTCACAGGCATTTTCAAGCTTCGCTTTTTACACACATGAAAACGATTTGATTAAAAAGGTCGAGCACTATGTAACAAACCCTCAACAAAGACAATCGGTTGCAGAGAACAATTACGAGCAAGTCGTTCGCTGGAACACATTTGATACGCTGCCTTACAGACTTTATGAAATAGTCAAAAGCGCCCTATGACCGGGCGCTTTTTTTAATTGCCATCATCTTATGCCGTTCCTTCTGCATCTTGTCGAGCCAATAAAATCTTCTCTGCCTTTTTCCGATCTTCCTCACTTTTTACAACAAGCGATTGCGCATGATCCATCATATATGCACCAACAGATCCTTCTAAAAAGGAATGAATGCATTCTTTTGCATATGGAACATGAAACGCATAGACAGCTCCATTTAAACGTCCATACGTATAAGGGTGCTCCTGAGTTGGTACAAAAAAATAATGATTGTCCTTATACAGGCTGGCTTCATTGGTGTCATGAAGTGTCCAAGTTTCATTTGGATTTTCTAATGCCTCTGTAAAAGAAGCCGCACAATCATATCCCCCCTCTACTAGAAGCTGCAAGCAGTTCTCAATATCTGCCGTCTGCCTTAGTGGTGATGCTGGATGCAAATACAAAACAATATCAAACGTCTTTCCCTCTCGTTCTAAATAAGCAAGCGCATGCTTCACAGCTACTAAAGAAGGTGTTTGTTCTGTCACATGTGTGCTTGGCAGTTCAATCACATTTGCTCCATAGTGGGCCGAAATGATTTGAGTATTCACATCCTCTGAAGATACGATGACTTCATCTAATTCAATCATTTGTAATAATGGCTGAATGGTCCAATAGATTAGCGGCCGCTCCGCCAATACGCGAATGTGTTCAGCATGATGTCCCTGCTTGCTGCTAAAAGCTGGTATCATGGCTAAAATACGATTTCCCCTATACATGTATGATCTTCTCCCCTCGCGCAGCTCAGTATCAGTGAATAAATTCTGAGAGCTGAACTGATCGCCGTACTGAAGTCTTCAGGTGCCTCGCTATTCTACTTAATCTTCTATCTCTACATATTCTATTAAGTCGTCAAGCAGATGGTTATAATTGGTTCACCTAATTTATGCATGAAGTGGTTCTTTTCCTCAAACGTCTTCCTCTCTTTCACATATGATGCAAAGTAGAGAAATGAGAGTTGGGGGATTAGATATGTCCAAACAAATAGAAACGAGTTTGAAGACCTTTTTTCGTGACAAAATCATCTTGGTCACAGGCGGTACGGGTTCGATTGGCCGGCAGATTGTGAAAAAATTAACAGCATGCTCTCCTAAAAAGGTCATTGTCTTCAGTAAAGATGACAGTAAACAATACATGATGAAAAATGAATATGCGGCAAATCCAGAGGTTGTATTTGCACTTGGAGATGTGAGGGATGCCAGCCGCGTCAGGCAGCTTGTCAAAGGGGTAGATATCATCTTCCATGCAGCTGCACTCAAACAAGTACCCACCTGCGAAGATAATCCGTTTGAAGCTGTCCAAACCAACATCATCGGCGGACAACATGTCATTGAAGCAGCACTTGAACATGAAGTCAGTCATGTTGTCAACATTTCAACTGACAAAGCGGTTTCTCCGACAAATGCCATGGGAGCTACAAAATTAATTTCAGAAAAATTGTTTTTTCAAGCGAATGAAAGTATTTCAAATCAGAAAACGAGGTTTTGCTCTGTCCGGTTTGGCAATGTGCTTGGATCAAGGGGTTCCGTCATCCCCATCATGCTTCAACAGTTGTTAAATGAACAACCTCTAACTGTAACTGATCCTAAGATGACACGCTTTTTTATGTCTATCGAAGAAGCTGTATCTCTCACGCTTGAAGCAGCTATCATGATGAAAGGCGGCGAAACATTCATCCTCAAGATGGAGTCATTACAGCTGGCTGATCTATTGAAAGCATTTCATGAATATGCCGGTCTAATCAATGTTCCTTCTCCTGATATTCTCGTTGTCGGAAAAAGACCTGGAGAAAAACTTCACGAGGAACTCACATTCCCTCACGAGGCAGATGCACTGTTTGAACATGAACAATTTTATGCCATTTTACCAAGACCACATCTTCACCCTCATTTTCAAAAAGTTCATTTGACCCATTACACATCAAACGAAGCACCGCTCATTACAAAAGAGAAGCTGTTTCACATCATTGAACAATTACATCATACCCATCATAAAAAATAAAAAAATCGTCACACGGAAGCAGCTGACTTCCATGTGACGATTTTTAAATCAATTATTGAAAGATGTGTTTCAAATGACCATAGCCTTCTTTTTCAAGATCATCCTTCGGGATAAACTTTAAAGCGGCAGAATTAATACAATACCTTAGACCGTTTGGCCCTGGGCCGTCAGGGAATACATGACCAAGGTGAGAGTCGGCCGTCTTGCTGCGAACTTCAGTCCGCACCATGCCATGGCTCGTATCTACTTTCTCTTCTACCTCTTGATCTTCAATCGGTTTTGTAAAACTTGGCCAGCCGCAATGGGCATCAAATTTATCTAAAGAAGAAAACAATGGTTTGCCTGAAATGATATCTACATATATGCCCTCTTCCTTATGATCCCAAAATTCATTTTGAAATGGCGGCTCAGTGCCATTATTTTGCGTCACTTCGTACTGCATTCGGTTTAATTCTTTGATGCGCTGCTCTTTTTCGTTAACCATTATTTATCACTCCAATGAGATTGAATAAAACCTGCTCTGCCCGAACCGACATGGTATCGTTCGTAGTGCATTTTGTTCTTTTTATAATAATGCTGATGATATTCCTCAGCAGGATAAAAAGGACTAGCCTCTAAAATTTCTGTCACGATTGGCTTTTGGAAAATTCCGCTTTGGCTCAGCTGCTCTTTTGATGTTTCTGCAAGTTGCCTTTGTTTTTCATTGTGGACATAAATCCCTGTACGGTAGGACTCTCCTCTATCACCAAATTGTCCTCCATCATCTGTTGGGTCTATTTGCTGCCAATATAGTTCTAATAGCTTCTCATACGGAAAAACGTCTGGATCAAAGGTAATTTGAACGGCTTCTCTATGGCCTGTCGTATTTGTACATACTTCCTCATAGGTTGGATTCACTGTATGTCCGCCAGTATACCCTGATTCAACTTTGATAATGCCTGGCTGTTCATCAAAAGGTTTAACCATACACCAGAAACAGCCTCCAGCAAATGTGGCTAATTCTTGTTTTTCAGACATATTAGTGCCCCCTTCATTTAAAAAATGGTATCATCATATTATAACATGATAAAAAATAATGAAAATGATACGACTTGTATACCTAAAAACAAAAGAAAGCATTCTGTCGTATCTTAAAATATAATGGGGGTTTAATGATTGGAACAAAGAAAACAAATGATGTATGAAATGGATACTTTACTGAGAACCGTATTTAAGCAAATACGTTATGAAATTAACAGCTTGCTTGAAAACGAATTATCTCGGAATGAATTTCTCATTTTAAATCTGCTGCGTGAACAAGGCGCAAAAAAAGTAACGGAATTCGCCTCAATTCTCGGTGTATCAGCAAGCCATATTACAGCTGTAACCGACACACTTGTAGAAAAAGGCTGGATCACTCGTATCCGTTCAAAAGAGGATCGACGCATCATCAAAATTCACTTAACCGATAAGGGTAAGGAAATTACTGAGCATTTTGAGAAAAAGAAAACAGAATACTTCATGGAACGATTTGAATCATTTGATGATGAAGAACTGAAAACGATGATCAAATTATTTAAAAAGCTGGATAAAAGTCAAAAGGATTAAGCATAGATTTTAGCGTGGAGGACATGCTACGGATAAAAAGGTGGAATGAACCATGACAAGTCCATATCTTTGTCCGAACTGCAAGACCAACAGAACGCGTTTTAATCTCATCGAGCAGCATTCAGAACCCGTGAAACTTGATCCAGCAACTGGAGCCATTGTCGAAACATATGAAGGAGATCAGCTTTCTCCTTTTCACATGAACTATCAAGGACCGAAAATCAAAGTCCAGTGCGGCGTTTGCGGATTAATTGAGGATGAAAAAACGTTCATTAAGCTGGCTGAATATCATCAATATTCATCTCCTTCTTAATACGAGAGCCTGACACTTTTTGTCAGGCTTTTTTCTATGTTTCTTTTGCCTATACAGATCGTCCCTTTCTTGCATACGCTACAAAAAACACATTGCAGAGAAAGAAGGGATAAAGACGTGCAGCAGCTCTACGAGATGAATCAATTTCAATATCGTCCATTAGCTACCTTCCCCCCATACCATCCGAGAAACACCATTTCCAAAGCTGTTATTCGATTATTTCACGCTGCACCGGATTTAAGTGAGCTTGCTGTATTTGTAAATCAGCAGCCAATCCAAAAAAAGCTGCCATACGGTCAGCTGTCTGCTTATATGGAATGGGATGAGGGTGTTTATGAGATAGAAGTATTCAAGCTGGCTACAAAAGAAAGAATTCTTTCTTCTCGTATGATGATTAATGGAAACGAGACTTACACGCTATGTATCACGGGAGCTCGTACCGGCTTTGCGCTGCTCACAGAAAAGCAAGACTCGCTGATTAAGCAAGAAGAGCTATCAGCACTCACGTTTATCCAGCTGTCACCAGACCTCCCTTTCATTGATATATATGAACGAGATCAAGGCATGTTATCAAAGGAACTCGGATATGTGAACGGCACCCAAACCCACCACTTCTCTCCGAATAAGTATCACTTTGAATTAAAAGCTGCCGGTACTCAAAGTGTACTGCTAGATATTCCGAAAGTTCACCTGCAAACAAAGCGGGCCTATCTTATTTTACTTCATGGATTTGCAAACGGAGAGCCAGAGCTAATGGCAAAAGTCGTCTTGTCTCACCAAATGTAAAAAGAGCCTTTCCAAATGGAAAAGGCTCTCAGCGTGTAGACAAAGCCTCGCATTCGGTGTCAGTCCTGCGTGCCGGTGCTCACGAATGTCACATTCACTCTGCGCCAGTACTCGTGCTTCCTAGAATGCAAAGGTTTTCAATCACGCTGAAAAGAAGACAAATAGCCTTTCCAAATGGAAAAGGCTATTTACGAGACATCTTCAGCTTTTTCTTGTTTTTGAAAATCAAAAGCAAGAATCATGGTACCTAAAAATAATGCACAATAGGCGATATTTAAGTAAAACTGGTCGATATTTTCTGCTTTTAAATGAGAGGCAGCTGTCATGCCAAAGTATGCAGCAAATAAGAGCGACAGTAAACTAAAATATTGATAGACTCGCTTCATCGTTTCACTCCTGACTTACACGTTCTATTGCTTTGTGTGATAATATGAGAATTCAATTTCATCATTCTCAAGATCAATTTTGTTCGCTTTGACATACATATCATTCGTCAGCGGCATTTCTGAAAGGCGCACTTCCACCGTTTTTTGGTCTGGTTTCACATGAACGAAATCAGGCAGTTCATAGAATTGACCCATGTAGCTTAAAACAAAACTGATTGGGATGCTTAATTGTCCAATTGAAAAGTCATCTACTTTCAGCAGAACATCCCCATTATCTTCAACAGATGGTGTAAATGATACATTTGCATTAATCGTTGAAGAAAAAGCTTTGATTGCACCTGTTACTTTCACATCTTGGTCAATCGCAACATGAAAGTCGGGCATATCGCTTGATCCTTGGTTTTTCAAATAATCATTGACAAAGCTGGTAAGCGACTCTTTTGAACTAGAAATGTTAAAAGCATACTCGCTGTTCACTTCTTTTTTCGAAGCGGATTGATCGCTCGGCAGCAGCATAAAAATACCGCATACAAGAACAATCAATAGATTAATTGACAGTAAAATAAAAAATAAACTCTTCCATTTTTTCATCTTTTCACCCTATTCCTTCGGCAGTCCTTCTTTTTTCACTTCTGAGAATAAACGATTTGCCATAAGAGAGTACCCCTTTTGGTTTGGGTGGAAATCATCATCTGCCAGTAATTTTTCATCTTTATCATCTTCAAATAAATCTGCTACATCGATCATATCAGCATTGCCGTCTTTTTTTAGTTCTTTTTCGGCAGCAGCATTCCAGTCTTTGACGACCTCATCAATATCTCTCAGCTCAGACAAGCTGAATTTAAAAGGATTGTACATACTGACATACATGATCTTTGCATGGTCATTATGCTCTCTTAATTGAGCAAGAATGGTCTTAAAACGCTCTTCAAAAGGACCTTGCTCTTTTTGAAAAGGAGCAAATGTCAAGTTGAGCACATTTTGACGGACGACATGCATTAAGTCATTTCCGCCGATCGTAAAGAAAATATAATCAGCGTCTTTCAGTCCATCCTGCACTTTTTTTTCTTTTAATCTTTTTAATAAATCTACCGTTCTACTGCCTTTAATGGCATAGTTTTTTAATGTAACAGACTGTACACCGTCCACCGCTTCTATCTTGTCACGGGTGATGCCGGCATACCCTTTTTTATTTTGATCTCCGATTCCTTCTGTTAAGGAATCTCCAACCGCTGCAATTGTAATATGTTCTTTTACGTTTTGTGTGTCTTCTAGTTTATCCTTTATGCCAGCCTCTTGCGCGGAACATGCAGAAAGAACAAAAGCTAGAGACATCACAATCAAAATCAAACGAGCCTTCAAACGATGATATCCCTCCTTTTTCTGATTAAAAAAGTGTATCATGTTTTCGCTCATTTGAACATCCTTATGCTAGCTTCGATTCAGTGTTTTGATGTCCTTGATGATTTCATCATATGGCGTATTTTGAACACCATCATAGTTTTTCATCACTTTTCCTTCTTGATCAACGAGGAAAAACAGAGATTGATGTATCACTTGGTCTTCGTCTTCAGGTTTTTTCACAATCGTCTTAAAGCTTTTCATTGCAAATTTTTCAATCGCTGACTGCGAGTAACCAGTGAGAAAATCCCAATTTTTAAAGGATAATGGATATGCTTTTGCAAATTCCTTTAGCTTTTTCGGTGAATCCACCTCTGGATCGACGCTAAATGAAATGATGTGCGCATCCAATTTTTCTTCTTTTAACCGTTTTTGTAGCTCTGTCATATGTGCGGTCATCGGCGGGCAAATCGTTTCACAGCTTGTGAAAATAAAATCTGCCACCCAGACTTTCCCCTTTAAATCGTCAAGAGTCACCTTTTGACCATCCTGGTTTTGATACTCAAACGGCTGGATTTGATAATTTAATGCATCCTTGATTTGTCCATTTGAACATGAGACTAAAAGAAGCACGCTTATAATCGTAAGCGCACCAAATAAGGCTCCCCTTTTTGTATACATGACCATTACATCCCCTTTTCAATCAATCGGTATAAAAAGTAAAGCCTATAGCGCCCTTACCAGTATGACAGGAAATAATCGGTGTTGTATAAGCGATGTCAACTAGTGCATCAGGTGTGTGATCAAGCAGTGCTGCTTTAAGCTTTTCTGCAAGTTCTAATGCGTCTGCATGTGCAATCCCAATGGCCTGAACGGTTTTCCCTTTCACCGCCTGTACATACTGTTTTGTCAAATAGCGGACAAGAGCGGAGTAACTTCTCACATTCGCTTCTGGTGTGTATATGCCGTCTGTTAAGCTGGCAATTGGTTTAATATGAAGAAGTGAACCGATCAGCGCCTTTCCTCTTCCAATTCGTCCACCTTTCACGAGATTTTCTAATGTATCGATTGTGACAAATAGCTTTGTTTTAAGACGAATTTTGTCCATTTCTTTGAGGATGTCATCACGGCTTGCCCCTTTTTTTGCAAGCTCTGCTGCTTTGGTGACTTGAAACCCTAAACCATAGGAAATAAAATTCGAATCAATGACAGTGATATTCCCGTCTACCATTTTAGAAGCGCTTTCAGCAGTTTGAACCGTACCACTCATCCCACCAGTTAAATGGATACTAATGACTTCGCTTCCATCTGCCGTCAGTTTTTCATATAATTCGACGAATTGACCGATCGCAGGTTGAGACGTTTTCGGCAGTTCCTCAGCGGCCTCCATTTTTTCAATAAATTCATCTGGCTGTATGTTCACTCGGTCAATATAATCAACCCCAGAAATGGAGATATTGAGCGGAATGACATGAATGGAAAGATCACTGATTTTTTCTTGCGGAAGGTCCACAGTTGAATCTGTTACAATTTTAATTTGTTTCACTATCGTCTCATCCTTGCTGTCTTAGTCTTTACATATGATATTACCTTATTTCGTGCATACTTGAAAACAACTGTCAGAACGTTTTTGAAATTGTCACATTTTCTTCTTTTCATGTAAAAAATCCTTGCCAAGATGAGTAGCCCCCATTTGAAAATGGCCGCTCACTCTCTTTGGCAAAGATTCCAATTTACGCATTGTGTTTTAGTGTAGGCTCTTGGTAGATCTGTTCATATGTGCTCCACTTGACGTTACGTTTCACATCCTCCCTGAAAGAGTACACATGCCTCTTTCCCTTAGATACATAGACTTTTTTCAAGAAAGCTTCAAGTCTAAAGGTGAGCATGAAACCATAGGATTCATCTCCCTTTAAAACAGGGACTTCTGTTACCTTGATCTGAGCTCCATCCATCCGTCTAAAACATATTGTTTTGAGCAGCACAAACGATCAATCCTCTTTTCCAATTATCTGTTAAGCCTAAATAAATAGGTGGAATAAATCTTGATCTTTATTCACTTCAACATAGTGGAAGCCTTTTTTATTCATTCGGTCAATCAGCGCTGCATAGTCATCTCTTTCTTTCAATTCGATCCCAACAAGCGCAGGTCCTTTGCTTCGGTTATTCTTTTTCGTATATTCAAAGCGTGAGATATCATCATTTGGCCCTAACACTTCATCCAAAAATTCCCTGAGAGCACCTGCTCTTTGCGGAAAATTAACGATGAAATAATGCTGGAGTCCTTCATAAATCATGGAGCGTTCCTTGATTTCTTGCATTCGGCCAATGTCATTATTGCCTCCGCTGACAATACAAACGACATTTTTCCCTTTAATCTCCTCACGATGTGCATCTAAAGCCGCGATCGGTAACGCACCCGCTGGCTCAGCTACAATGGCACATTGATTATACAGCTCTAAAATGGTTGTACATACTTTTCCTTCTGGTACAAGACTAATCTTATCGACAACAGACTGAAGCGATGTAAACGTCTTTTCGCCAATCCGCTGAACCGCTGCTCCATCTACAAACTTATCTATTGAATCAAGTGTGACAACCTCCCCTTTCTCGTGGGAAGCATGAAGTGAGGCGGCACCAAGCGGCTCGACTGCAATAATTTCTGTTTCTGGTGCGATATTTTTCATATACGTGCCAACGCCAGATAACAAACCTCCGCCCCCAACACTTGCAAATAAAAAGTGAGGCTCCACTTCGATATCATTTAATATTTCTACAGCAGTTGTTCCTTGTCCTGCCATGACATCTAAATCATCAAATGGATGAATAAATTCCCGCTTTTCCTTATCTCCGCATTTGACTGCTTCATGATACGAATCATCAAAGGTATCTCCGGTTAAGATAATGTCAACATATTCTTTTCCGAAAAGCTCCACTTGAGATACTTTTTGCCTTGGTGTGGTAGCAGGCATAAAAATTTTTCCGTGGATACCTAAATATTTGCAAGAATAGGCAACGCCTTGTGCGTGATTTCCTGCACTGGCACAAACAATGCCGTTTTCTAGTTTTTCTTTTGGCAACTGGCTCATTTTATTAAAAGCGCCTCTTAATTTAAAAGAACGAACAACCTGCAGGTCCTCTCTTTTTAAGTAGACATTACATTCATATCGTTCAGAAAGTCGCTCATTTTTTTGAAGTGGAGTATGAATCACTACATCCTTCAAATTTTGATGGGCTTTTAAGATGTCTTTCACTTGAATTAGCGTGTTTTCTTTGAGCAACGGTTTCATGTACAAGATCCTTTCTCTTTAACCTTATTTAATTTGTCATTATAACATGAATATTCAAAAAATAAACCAATAGATCATGGATCGGAGATAAATTTCATGAACTTTTTCGTTTTTCTATACATTTGTTCTAATTGGGTGTTATAATAAAACCAATTAGAACCAAAAGAAAGGAATCGCTCGATGACCACACATCCGTTTGCTAATATATATGGAGAACACCAAGATATAAAACACGCCATTCATTTGGCAAAACAATTCACGAAAAACGATCAGCCTGTGTTGATCACAGGTGAAATTGGAACAGGCAAATCACGCTTTGCACAAGAAATGGCCCATTCATTTGCTGCGCAGGCTTCGATGAAACATATCTACTGCCCCATTGTAGATGAAGCGACTTTGCAGGAAGCATTTACTCATGCGGCAAATCATGTGCTTTATTTAGACGAAGTCAGCGCATTCAGTATTCCTATGCAGCATCAGGTCATTCGTTTTCTCGAAGATTCTCCTGCAACAAAAATCATTGCTTCTTCGTCTTTATCATTAGAGGCGATGAGCGTTTCATCCAGTTTTTTACCTGAGCTGTTTTATCGGCTCAATGTGCTTCATATCCCTCTCCCGCCCTTAGAAGATCGAAAAACAGATATTCCTATTTTAACCGCTGCTTTCTTTCAAGAACTGAACATGACGCCTGACATCGACTCAAGTGTGTGGGAAGTCTTACAGCAATATTCGTTTGAAGGGAATGTCCAGGAGCTCAAAAATATCGTTCATTATGCAGCAGCGATTCTCGAAGGGCAAACAGTTTTCTTGCATCACTTGCCACCTTTTGTATTATTACCTCAACAAACAGCTGGTAAAGGAAAAAAAGAAGAACACCAGCTCACGCTTATGGAGAAACAAGAATTTGTTTTCTTACTCGAAGCCATTAAGTCTCTAAATGAAAAAGGAGAAGCAGCCAGCAGACGTATCTTGTCTGAGTTAAGCAAACAAGGCGACATCCCGCTGACCCCTCAGCAAGTCAGGAGTCGATTAGATGATCTTGAGAAAAAAGCCTATGTGACAAAAGGGAAAGGCAGAGCTGGAACGAAGATTACACTTGAAGGTCTCTCATTTCTGAAGTCGCTTGATGGTTATATACCGGTTCAATAAAGGAGGACATCCATTGTTTACTGTAAAAGAAGAAATTGCCAACGCGATTACACATGGCATTGGCGTCATTTTATCCATTCCCGCCATTGTTTTTCTTGTTTTATTCGCTGTTCAATACGGCACTGTCACTGACATTATTAGCTTTTCGATATTTGGCGCGTCGATGCTACTGCTTTATTTAAGCTCTACTTTGCTTCATAGCATTCGGCACAAAAAAACAAAAGATGTATTTGAAATCCTTGACCACTCTGCGATTTATGTATTGATTGCTGGTACATATACGCCATTTTTGCTTGGCCCATTAAAAGGCGCACTTGGCTATACTCTTCTTGCAATCGTATGGGCACTTGCTGCAGGCGGTATCGTTTTTAAAATCTTTTTCGTCAAACGGTTTATCATTGTATCCACCCTTGTTTATTTATTAATGGGCTGGATGATTATCATCGCAATTAAACCTCTGTACATTCAATTAACAGGAGCTGGATTCAGCCTCTTACTATTAGGCGGTATTTTGTATTCAGTCGGAACGATCTTTTATATTTGGCGGAAAATTCCCTATCATCATGCGATTTGGCACAGCTTTGTTCTCGGTGGAAGTGCATCCATGTTCTTCTGCATTCTATTTTATTGCGTCAACATCCCAGCATGATTAAAAAACCAGCATCCACATTCGGATGCTGGTTTTTTCTATGCGCGCTTTTGTGCGTAATCACTCATCTTGACCGGTGCTTTTATATGGATATCGACATTAACTGGACGAAGTCTTTTGACGATCTTCCCTGTTAAAAGACGGTCTGTGCCGCTTGTTTCAACCGGAACAAGTGAGCAGTTACATTCTTCAGCAAGCGTTTCTGCCATGACACGATACTGTTCAGAAAGCAACAGACTCTGGCCAGATAGAACTCTTTCTCTTGCTTCTTCTAATAACGCCTCATCAGATTGATTCTGCTTGATCACCGCCATCTTCTTCAACCATTGTTTTAAGATGGGATAGCGAAACAGATGCGGTTTTGCCATAAAAGCAAATGGCTTCTCTAAGTGACCAATCAGCAATGTCGTCGTCACTGGATGATGTGCTTCTGTGACATAAATAACAGGGCCATCTGGCAGCCTTTTTTGCTGATGAATGGTCATGACCGATCCTGATTGATCAATACACCCTCTGGCAAACCTTTTTGCATGCTCATGGATGAGATGCATTCGTTTCGTATAGGAAATGCGTGGATCCGTTAATTCATGATCATACAAATGCCTTATACTTTTAAAAAAGGATACAACAACATAAATCGTTAAAAACCAATAACGAAACAACCGTACTCCTCCTACTCACTTATCCTTCTTTTCTGTCATAGACGACAAATTCATAATTGTAGGGGTTCTTTTCGTCACGATGGCCTTTTTCACGTGATACAACCGTCCAATGATCTTCATCGTAATAAGGGAAGAAACGGTCGCCTTCAAATGAATGATGAATGTGCGTCATATATAGACGATCTGCGTATGGCATCATTTCCTCATACAGCTTAGACCCGCCAATGATCAATAATTCTTCCGCGTTCTTCGCAATGGTTAAAATATCATCGATTGAATGGACTACCTCGCATCCTTCAGCTTGAAAAGAAGAACTTGTGGTCAACACGATATTCCGGCGGTTAGGCAGTGCTCGTCCAATTGATTCAAACGTTTTTCTACCCATGACAATGGCATGACCACTTGTGACTTTTTTAAAATACGCTAAATCAGCGGGTAAATGCCAAGGCATTTGATTATCTTTGCCAATGACTCTGTCTTTTCCTGTCGCCACTATCATGGAAATCATACACTGACTTCTCCTTTAATATGCGGATGTGGATCATAGTTCTCGAGCACAAAATCATCAAACGTAAAATCAAAAATACTTTTGACATCTCTAGTGATGCGAAGCTGCGGAAGTGTGCGCTCCTCACGCTCTAACTGCATTTTGACCTGCGGAAGATGATTTTGATAAATATGAGCATCTCCTAGCGTATGAATAAACTCTCCTGGCTCAAGGTTTGTCACTTTGGCAATCATCATCGTTAGAAGTGCATACGAAGCAATATTAAAAGGCACACCTAAAAAGATATCTGCCGAACGTTGATAGAGCTGGCACGATAATTTACCGTTTGATACGTAAAATTGAAACAAGCAATGACAAGGAGGCAGCGCCATCTGATCAATCTCTCCTGGATTCCACGCACTGACAATCAATCTTCTCGAATTAGGATGATTCTCAATATCATGGATCAGTCTGCTGATCTGATCTACTGTCTCTCCGTCTCCGCTCGCCCATGATCTCCACTGCGCACCATACACACGCCCTAGCTCTCCATTTTCATCTGCCCATTCATTCCAAATACGGACACCATTTTCTTGAAGATATTTGACATTTGTATCACCTTTTAAAAACCACAGTAACTCATGAATGATTGATTTCAGGTGTAATTTCTTTGTTGTTAATAAAGGAAACCCTTCCTGTAAATCAAATCTCATTTGGTAACCGAACGTGCTGATAGTGCCTGTTCCTGTTCTGTCACCTTTTTCATCCCCGTGCTGTAATACATGACGGCATAACTCTTTGTATTGTTTCATTTTTTTCATCCTTTATTTATGTTCTTGTTGTAGTTTACCTTATTTCTGCTTTTGTTGAAACCAATTGAAACCAAAAAAACATGTCTGCAAGATGAGCAGACATGTTTTTCTTTTTTATGCTTGATTCACTCGATCCTGCTCTTCGTCCTTAATATCTTGGTGAGAGTGAGCTATGCGACTTGCGGCGGCGGCGGCAAGCGCAGCGACAAGGTCATCAAGGAAGGTGTGTACTTCACCAGGACGACCTTCATCTAATTCTCTAATAATACCAAATTTCTCTTTGTCTAGATAACCGAAGTTGGTCAAACCGATTGATCCATATACATTGACAATGGAAAGCGGAATAATCTCATCAATTCCATATAGCGGTTCATCTGTTTCAACTAAATGCTGCAAAGGTTCTGGCAAAAGCTTTTTTTCTGCCAGCTGATCAAGCGCAAGTCCTGTCAAAACTGCGTGGACAATTTCCCTTTTATTCAGCACTTTTTCAACATTTTCAATGCAGACACTAAGTGGAAGATTTGGGTTGTATTTCTCTTGGAGTTTCAGCACAATGTGTGCAATATCTTCTATTTTCACTCCACGCTCGTTTAACATCTGTTTTGTAATGCGAACCATTTCGTTCATTGTATACTTTTTCAATTGGCATGACATCTCCTTCTAGTGGCTCATCCAGCTCGGCGGGGTGTTTTTATCCCAGTAAATATTACCGAGTTCATGATGCGTCTGGAATCCATCTTCTGCTGTATGGTAGTGAAAATTAAACCAATATCCGCTGTGAGGCGGCTGATCTCTCCTGACATGAAAACGAAGCAAATCTTCTCCAGTCTTTCTATTATAAATGTGGAAGATTTTTTCCCCATTTCCGCTTGAAGGTTGATCAGTTAAAACAACATCTTGAAATTTTTCGTCATCTTTGAAATTTGTTAAAAAGTCGGTTAACACTTGTTCAATTTTTGGTTGAATCTCTTCTCTATACTCGTCCTCAATGACAGGTGTGATTTTACGACCAAATTTGAGAAAGGATTGGTTTTCTGCACTTGATAGAACCTCTTGCTTATATTGCTCAAAGGGGTCTACCCGCTCTTTGTTGTCTTCTTGCGATAATTCCCAGCTGCGCGTATCATCTGATGTATCATAAACTGCTGTATAAGGTGCTTTATCAGATGAAGAAAGTTCAGATGGCTTGTCTGTCATCAAAGCCGATGGAGGAGAGATTAAACCAAAAGTCGCAATCGTAAAGAGTGCAACAAGCGTTTTTCTCATCCACATTTTCATGATATCTAATTCCTTCCATAAGTTATCATACTGCTATTCTAGCATATAATGAATTTTCAGTCATTCAATTTGGTCATTGAGTTGAGACTTTCTTTTTCATGATAAAACGTTTACAATGACAGTAACGACGACTAAAATTTGGGAGGAATGGATATGCTTGAAGGGTTTTTCATCACAGCTTCCTTGCTGACGTTATTTTATTTTGTCTATATGGAGATCACCGATTAAAAGCCCTGAAATAGGGCTTTTTTAATTGTTAAGAGTGATTAAAGTTTTGTTGATTTGTCTTCTTCTATTGAGATATATCCGTAATGGAATTGGGCGGTTTTGCGTTTCATCACCTGAAATTGATAGGAATCAGTGGTAAATCGTGTGCTTTTCCAATGATCTTTTAAAACCACTCTTTTTCTAGCCACTCTCATTGCTTCTTTCACAGCGGTTTCATGGCTAAAATGATGCTCAGCTGCATGACGAAGCGGCATCATACTAGCAGACTCTTGTATGGTTTCTTCGAACATTGGGTCAAAATAGACGATATCATAGGATCGATCAGGGAGCTTCTTTAACTGCTCAATACTATCCCCGCTGATAACAGATATCCGTTTCATCGCTTCGTCTGCCTCTCTCACACCCGTTTCCCATGTGCTGAGTCCTTCTCGAACAAGCAATGCCGTCACCGGATTTTTTTCAATACCGGTCACTTTTCCATTGGCTCCTGTAGCGCAGCTTGCGGTAATCGCATCAGATCCTAAGCCAAGCGTACAATCTAAAAAGGAATCGCCCGGCTTTAATTGTGCTGCTTCTATTAATGGATCTTTTTCCCCTCGCAGAACCCGCTTCACCCTAAACATCGCTGAGCTTGGATGGAAAAAGAACTTTTCACCATTTGACTGATACCATTCAAATCGTTCTTTCCCAACAACCAGTACATCCCCCCGCTTGATCGCAAGCTGTTTGACAGATTGTTTGCGCCGCTCGATATACTCACCATGCAAGTCCTTTGCGAGGGCCTTTGCCGTTTCAATTGTTTGTTCATTTGCTCTAAAGCTTGTTGTAATGAGCATGACGTTCCTCCATCATAATCAAGAAAAAATGCCCTGATGGATCACAGGACATTTCAACATTTGTATTAGCAATGTTTTTCAAATGCAGATAAGACGTTCTTCATAATATCTTCCATTTCATGACCTTCAATTTCGTCACGCGGGATAAAGTGAACGAGTTCATTTCCTTTTAAAAGTGCCATAGATGGAGAAGATGGCTCCTCACCTGTGAAGTATTCTCTCATTTTAGCCGTTGCTTCCCGGTCCTGACCAGCAAAAACCGTCACCATTCGATCTGGTGCTTTTTCTGCTTTCATGACAGCTTGAGTAGCAGCAGGGCGTGCTAAACCGGCAGCACATCCGCATACGGAATTGACGACAACAAATGTTGTTCCTTCTGCTTCCTGCATCGTTTTTTCTACTTCTTCTTCAGTCGCCAATTCTTGAAACCCTGCACTAGTTAGTTCTTGGCGCATTGGTACGACGAGCTGACGCATATATTCTTCATATGCCATTGACATAAAAAAGCCCCCTCTATAATCCTTATGTTGTGAATAAAGGATACTATAGAGAGAGCCAATTTTCAAATGATCAATTTCACATTAAATTTTCATGATTCCGCCTGTATTGGCTGATGTCACAAGTTTTGAGTATCTGGCAAGGTAACCTGTTTTTACTTTTGGCTCAAAGCCTTTCCAGTTTGCTTTTCTTTTTTCCCATTCTTCTTCCGGGACATCTACGCTTAAAATGCGTTTTTCGATATCAACAACGACATGATCACCATTTTCAACAAAGGCAAGCGGGCCGCCTTCTGCTGCCTCTGGAGAGACGTGTCCAATAGACAATCCACGAGAAGCACCGGAGAATCGTCCGTCTGTAATTAAAGCAACCTTTGGACCAAGTCCCATTCCAACAATTTGTGAAGTTGGTGCTAGCATTTCAGGCATACCTGGACCGCCTTTAGGTCCCTCATAACGAATAATGACAACATGTCCTGCTTCTACTTTTCGATTAATAATTCCTTCAAGTGCTTCCTCTTGGGATTCAAATACGATCGCAGGTCCTTCATGACGTGTGATGCCGTCTTGTACACCGCCTGTTTTAATGATTGCTCCATCTGGCGCAAGGTTTCCAAATAAAACGGCTAAGCCGCCCTTTTCAGTAAATGGCTTGTCAATTGGATAAATGACGTTATAATCTTTTACTTCATGACCTGCAATGTTCTCGCCTAACGTTTTCGCTGTGACGGTCATGGTATCTAAATGAAGAGCCCCCTCTTTTTTGGACAATTCATTTAGTGCAGCGGTCACTCCGCCAGCTTCATGTAAATCTTCAATATATACATCTGAAGCTGGAGCAAGTTTCGATAAATGCGGCACACGTTCTGCGACTTCATTGATACGCTCAAGTGAATATTCAACGCCTGCTTCGTTTGCAATCGCCAATGTATGAAGAACTGTATTTGTTGAACCACCAAGTGCCATATCTAAAGCAAATGCGTTATCAATCGCTTTTTCGGTGACAATATCACGTGGTTTAATGTCTTTTTTGATTAGCTCCATCAATTGTTTTGCTGACTTCTTCGCAAATTCTCTTCGTTCTGGTGAAGTCGCCAGAATGGTTCCATTTCCAGGAAGAGCAATCCCTAGCGCCTCTGCTAAACAGTTCATTGAGTTTGCTGTAAACATACCAGAGCAAGATCCGCATGTTGGACAGCCAAACTGCTCTAATTCGTTTAATTCCTCTTCATTGATTTTCCCTGATTGGTATGCGCCTACGCCTTCAAAGACAGAAGAAAGCGAAATTTTTCTGCCATCACTTGTTCTCCCAGCTTCCATCGGTCCACCACTGACAAATACAGTTGGGATATTCACACGCATGGCAGCCATCATCATACCTGGCGTGATTTTATCACAGTTCGGAATACAAACCATGCCATCAAACCAGTGTGCAGACACCACGGTCTCTACTGAATCAGCTATGATTTCACGGCTTGGCAATGAATATCTCATCCCAATATGCCCCATCGCAATACCATCATCTACCCCAATTGTATTGAATTCAAATGGAACACCGCCAGCTTCACGAATGGCTTCTTTCACAATTTTTCCGAATTCCTGAAGATGGACATGCCCTGGGACAATATCAATATAGGAATTACATACGGCAATAAACGGCTTGCCAAAATCCTCATCTTTTACCCCAGCTGCTCTTAGTAAGCTTCGGTGAGGTGCTCTGTCAATTCCTTGTTTAATCATATTACTGCGAAGTTCTGCCATCTGTTTAAAAAGCCTCCTATACTACTAGTCTTGTTGACTGTATGATTTTGAGTTCATTTTATTTTACAAATTTTCTGTTTATTTAGCCACCTATAATAGATAGTGACTGATTTCTCTGCTGAAGCAAGTGCTCAGCAAGGATTGTGTCATAAAATCTGACCTCCAATATTCTATATTGGTACTACTATATAGAGTTTTTTCTCATATTTCAACAATATTCAAAATAATTTTTCTAAAAAAATTTTTCTGCCAATAAAAAAGCCATTTTCAGAAAAAAAGCTGCCTTTTATTGGCAGCCTGCTCGTCTTTCTTATGATTCTGATGCATTTTTTCTACTTTCTGTCATTTGCTTCCACACAGAGCCTTTTGCTTCTTCTCCGTGCTCAATTCGTTCGATGGCCATTTTCACTTGAAGACTGACTTCAAATTCAGGGTCCTGCTCCGCTTCTTTTAAAGCTTCAAGTGCTGTTTCGTCACCTTCTTCATAAAGGAACATGGCCGCACGCCAGCGGACAAGCTTACTTGGGTCCTTTAAGGCTTGGATCATCGCTTCAATCGCACTAGGATCACCAAGATCCGAAATACAATCTCCTGCAGTTCTTCTAACTGTCACTGTTTTATCTTCAAGCCCTTTATACAAAATAGGCAAAATGGCTGGATCTTCAATCATGCCAGCATTCACTACAGCTTGTCTGCGAATCGATGTTTTTGGATCCTCCATCGCTTTCATTAAAACAGGTATATCCTTTTTCTCTGGCTGCATTTGCTCTAAATGAGCAAAACGTTTCTTCCAATCTACATCGCGCAGCATCTCTTCTGTCACATCATATGCTTTTCGGTTCACTTGTTTATCTACAGCCTCTTGACCTTCCTTCACTGCCTCTGTTAAACGGGATAAACGCTCGTCGTCATATGCAGCTTGCAGCTCTTCTGTGACTTCTTGACCGATATCAGCAAATTCTCCAAAACGTACGCCATGTTCTTTCCACACACGTTCAAATACAACATTATCTGAACTGCTTCTTAGCTTTAAAATCGCTGCCTGGAAACGTTCAGGCATTCCAAATCGTTCTTCTCTTTCACCGTCTGTCAGCTTCACCTGCATCGGAATCCCATTAAACATTTGAACAAACACTTTGACTTCTCCAAATGTGTCATCACCTGACTGCGATTCTCCCTGAAGACCTTCTGTTTCTTGTCCAAAGGCTTCTCTGACTTGCTGTAAAATACCTTGCCAGTCAAATTTCGCATTGCGCTCAACCGCTAAGAAATCGGCTACATGGTAAACACCTTTTACACCTTCAATGGTTAAAATGCGCTTGATCATCTCTGGCGCTTCGTCTTTTTGATCTTTTTTGTAGTTATTGCTTTTACCGCCTGCAAGCGCTTCTGTCAAAATGACTTTCATTGTATTCGGGCTTGGCGTTGGTTCTATGGCAGTTATTTTCATCTATACATCCTCCTTACACACATAAAGACCCTACTCATCTGTAAGGCCGCATTCTTCTTTCCATGTCTTGATAAATAGACACATAAACTCATGCCGCTCATGAGCCAGCTGCTTTCCAGCACGTGTGTTCATCAAGTCTTTTAATTGAAGCAGCTTTTCTTGCATATGCAAAAGTACTGTGCCTTGGTGAGCACCCTCTGTATAGTGAGGCTCCCCTTTTGCACCTGCATATGTAAACACCCTTGCAATCCCAGTTGCACCTATCGCATCTAGCCGATCTGCATCTTGAACAATGGCCCCTTCTAATGTCACTGGCTTATGCTTCATATGCCGGTGACGAAAAGACATCGTTGTAATGATATCCATGATATAGCGAATATCTCGCGTGTCCACTTCCCACAAATGGAGCTGCTGCTTGAGATCATGCGGTGAAAGCTTCCATTCACTAGACAGCTTGTCATCAATGACATCATGGATAATCGCTGCCATTTCAATGACAAAAAGCGACCCGCCCTCCTGTTGTGCAATATGGACGGCAAGCTGGCGCACACGATTGATATGAGCTTCATCGTGTCCAGTCGGTTCATTCTTTAGCTGTTTTGAAACAAAGGAGGCAGCTGCCTCCAATTGTTCTTGCTGCTTACTCAAATTCATGCTTATTTCTCCAAAAGAGCGATAATGGAGCTTTCTAATTCTTTCGGTGGTGTTTTAGGAGAAAATCGTTCAGTCACTTCTCCGTTTTGGTCAACGATAAATTTTGTAAAATTCCATTTCACCGTTTTTGTACCAAGCACACCTTTCGCATGACTCGTTAAGTATTTGAAAAGCGGATGCGCATTGTCACCATTGACATCTACTTTTGCAAACATCGGGAAGGTCACACCATAGTTTAACGAACAGAATTCTTGAATTGCTTCTTCCCCTTCTGGCTCTTGATTCATAAATTGATTGCACGGAAATCCTAAAATTTCAAGGCCCTTTTCATGATATTGATCGTATAACTCTTGTAATTGTTTAAATTGAGGGGTCAGTCCACATTTGCTCGCTGTGTTCACGATGATCAGTACTTTCCCTTTGTAATCTGCCATTGATTTTTCCTGACCGTTAATGGTCTTGACCTGAATATCATAAATTGACATCTCATAGCCTCCTAGGATTCACTTTTTCCTATCGTAACATGCTTCTTTTAGAAAATCGCTTTTTATGCTTTCTGCTAAAAGAGTCCAGTCACACTGCCGTCTTCTAATAAATCCATCTCAAGTGCCGCAGGTTTTTTAGGGAGACCTGGCATGGTCAGAATGCTTCCTGTTAGTGCAACGATAAAACCTGCTCCTACAGATGGTTTTAACTCTCGAATCGTAACGGTGAAGCCTTTTGGTCTGCCGATTAAAGCCGGATCATCCGATAGTGAATATTGCGTTTTTGCCATACAAACCGGCAAATGGGCCCAGCCATTTTTCTCAATTGCAGCTAGCTGCTTTCTTGCTTTTGATGTAAGGTTGACGCCGTCTGCACCATAAACCACTTTGGCGACTTTTGACAACTTTTCTTCAATGGAATCTTGCTCCTCATATAAATAAGAAAAGCTGTTTTCATTCTTTTCAATGAGTGTCGTGAGCTCTTCGGCAAGTGCTGCGCCGCCAGCTCCCCCTTCTTCCCATACATTGACGGCTTTGACTGGATGTCCATTCGTTTCGCACCAGTTTTCTATTGCTTGAATTTCTTCTTTTGTATCGGTAATAAAACGGTTCACTGCAACGATGTATGGTAGACCGAAGGCTTGCACTGTTTCAATATGCTTCTCTAAATTATGTATACCTTCTAATACAGCCTGTGCATTTGCTTCCTTGAGCTCTGTTTTCTGCATTCCGCCATGCATTTTTAGCGCCCTGACAGTTGCTACAATGACAACAGCGCCTGGTTTAAAATCACCGGCTCTTGTTTTGATGTGAAGAAATTTTTCCGCGCCGAGGTCTGCACCAAATCCCGCTTCTGTTACGACGTAATCTGCTAGTTTTGCCGCCATTTTTGTGGCAATTAAACTATTGCATCCATGTGCAATATTGGCAAAAGGACCACCATGAACAAGGGCTGGAGTTCCTTCAATCGTTTGAACAAGGTTTGGTTTCAGCGCATCTTTTAATAGCAAGGTTAATACGCCTTCATATCCTAGATTTCCAACTGTGACCGGTTCACCTTCTTGATTGTAGGCAACAACAATAGAAGAAAGACGTTTTTTTAGATCGTTTAAGTCGTCTGCTAAACAGAGGATGGCCATCATTTCGGATGCAACCGTAATATCAAATCCATCTTCTCTAGGGTACCCATTTAATTGACCGCCAAGTCCTACGACCACTTGTCTTAGAGCACGATCGTTTAAATCTAACACTCGTTTCCATACAATTCTGCGTGCGTCGATCCCAAGCTCATTTCCGTGATGGATATGATTATCAATAAAAGCAGATAAAGCGTTATGTGCAGATGTAATCGCATGAAAATCCCCTGTGAAATGAAGATTGATTTCTTCCATAGGTAACACCTGTGAATATCCGCCGCCAGCTGCACCGCCTTTAATACCCATTGTGGGACCTAGTGAAGGTTCACGCATGGCAATAATCGCTTTTTTCCCAATTTTCTCGAAGGCTTGACCGAGGCCAACTGTTACAGTGGACTTCCCCTCACCTGCTGGCGTTGGGTTGATCGAAGTCACAAGAATCACATTTCCTTCTTTTTGTTCCTTTAAACGGTCAAAAATAGTCAAAGATATTTTCGCTTTTGTGAAACCATAGCATTCTAATTCTTCGTCATGTATTTGTAATTTTGCTGCGATGTCTTGAATCGGTCTCAGCTTTGCCTTTTGGGCAATGTCAATATCTGATAAATGCTTTGTGATCATGAATAATGGCCTCCTTTTTTGACAGAAACAGCTTTCTTTTTTGCTCTATTTTTCATTGTAACATAATTGAAACATTGAAATATCGCCAGAAAGTTCCTATAATGAAGTGAAATTAGCTTTGGTTCAGGGGGTGGCGAGTTGCCTATTAACATACCAGTTCATCTGCCGGCAAAACAAATACTAGAGAGCGAAAACATTTTCGTCATGGATGAGACAAGGGCATTCAAACAAGATATCCGTCCTTTGAATATCGTGATCTTAAACTTAATGCCAAAAAAAATACAAACTGAAACGCAGCTGCTGAGAATGCTCGGAAATTCTCCTTTGCAAGTGTATTTTACATTTTTGATTCCAAGTACACATACACCGAAGAATACATCGAGAGAGCATCTAGATGAATTTTATACGACCTTTGACTCGATTCGCCATAAAAAATTTGATGGCATGATCATTACAGGTGCACCAATTGAGCATTTAGCTTTCGAAGAAGTTTCCTATTGGAAAGAACTGCAGGACATTTTGGACTGGAGTAAAACGAATGTGACGTCTACTCTCCATATATGCTGGGGGGCACAGGCTGGTCTTTATCATCATTATGGCATTGAAAAAATCAAGCTTCCAGAGAAAAAATTCGGTGTCTTTGAACATCTTGTCAAAGAGAAAAAAGAAAGATTAGTAAGAGGTTTCGATGAAGTATACTATGTCCCACATTCTAGGCATACAGATATTAATACAGAACAATTAAAAAACACGCCGAATCTAAAAGTATTGAGCACGTCTGAGGAAGCTGGTGTTTGTTTAATTGTTTCAGATGATGATAAACAAGTATTTTTAACTGGACATCCTGAATACGATACAGATACATTGAAGCAGGAATATGAAAGAGATTTGTTGAAACATGATACAGTCAAAAAACCCGTCCACTATTTCATCGAAGATGGAGACACATTAGTTCCAGTGAACCGCTGGAAAGCCCATGCTACTTTGCTGTTTATGAATTGGCTTAATTACTATGTTTATCAAGAAACACCATATGTGTGGGAATAAAATAGACTGTAGTCTGATGATAAATGCTTAAAATGTGTTAAAATACAAATGGCTCTGTCTTCCATTATCAATTTAGTTTGTTTGTTTTTTAAAATTAGTTTAATTCTTTCGTAACGAATGATATGCTCTCGCTGTTTATATGTTATCTTTATGTATATGTAGACCTATGAGATTTATAGTTTTCGTACGAAGTTTTGTTGTTGTTGATTACATTTGAGGTGAATATTCTTGAATACCAATAAAAAAATATTAATCTTGACCGCAAATTATGGAAATGGACATATGCAGGTTGCAAAAACACTGTATGATGAATGCAAATCCCAAGGGTTTGAACATGTGATAGTTTCTAATTTGTATCAAGAATCAAATCCCATTGTGTCCGAAGTGACTCAATATTTATATTTAAAGAGCTTCTCCATTGGGAAACAATTTTATCGCTTGTTTTATTACGGTGTAGATAAAATTTACAACAAACGCAAATTTAACATTTATTTAAAGATGGGAAATAAGCGTCTTGATGAATTAATTCAATTACACAATCCGGATATCATCATCATTACATTCCCGATGATTGTTGTACCTGAATACCGAAACAAAACAGGTAAAGTCATTCCAACATTTAATGTGATGACAGACTTTTGTCTTCATAAAATTTGGGTACATGAAAACATTGACCGATACTATGTTGCAACCGATTATGTGAAACAAAAGCTAGTAGAAATCGGCACACATCCAAGCGATGTCAAGGTAACAGGCATTCCGATTAGACCACAATTTGAAGTAGACGTGCCTAAATCGATCATCTATAAAAAATATGGATTATCATCAGACAAAAAAGTCCTTCTCATTATGGCGGGTGCCCATGGTGTACTAAAAAATGTGAAGGAACTGTGTGAAGCACTACTTCTTGACAGTGAAGTACAAATTGTTGTTGTGTGCGGTAAGAATGCAGCGCTGAAGCAATCGCTTAGCGAACTTGAACAAGCACACCCAAATCAATTGAAGGCGCTTGGATATGTGGAACAAATTGATGAATTGTTCAGAGTAACGGACTGTATGATTACAAAACCGGGTGGAATTACATTAACAGAAGCAACAGCAATTGGTGTCCCAGTTATTCTTTACAAACCTGTTCCAGGACAAGAAAAAGAAAATGCTCTTTTCTTTGAAGATTACGGCGCTGCCATTGTCATCAACAGACACGAAGACATTTTAGAATCTGTCACCAACTTGTTGCAAGACGAAGAAAAATTAGAATCCATGAAACAAAACATCAAAAAATTACACTTAAAACAGTCTTCTCAAACCATTTTAGAAGATATCGTCGAACAATCAGATCTGATCATGAGCAACAAATCGTATGCTCAAGCATTATCATAAAAAGGTGTCCGTCAATGACGGACACCTTTTTTCTTTTAACCTTGATTCCCATTCGTTGTATACACTTCTTCAAACGGCTGCACGACAACAAAGCCACTTCCGCTAAACTTCATTTGAATGGACTCTCCGCTTCCCCTGCCAATAAACGTTTTGAACGATACATCTGTCACAAATTCAGTCTGCAAATCTCCTGACCATGCGACCGTCGCATTCGGATCTGTATAAACAGAATCACCTGGCTGAACAATCAGCGTCAGCGGTTCGTAATGACTTGTGATTGCCACAAGACCTGGTCCTTCAAGTTTGACATTAAATAATCCGCCTGCAAGCATGCCAGATACCTTTTTCATTAATTTAATATCCCACCGAACTGACGGTTCAAATGCGAGCAGGTCGTTTCCATTAACGAAAATAGACTCCCCTTGAGCCAATCGAAGAATCGAGATTTTTTTCCCTTGGTCTGCTACATATAATTTCCCATCACCTGTGGCCTTCATCAAAGAGGTTCCTTCTCCTGATAACATTTTTTTGAACATCTTTGAGACACCGTGTTCAAACACACCTTCACGTTCAAACTTTATTTTCCCGCGATATGAAACCATGGAGCCTGTTTTTGCCCAAATGGTATCTGTTAAATTAATTTCTAACAATCTTGGTGTTTCAAGTTCAAAGACCCCTTCACCTTTGTCTTCTTGCTGCGTATTCTGAACAAACTCCTCAATTGTGTAACGATTCATGACGCACCTCTTTCTGTATTTTTACTATATACGGACAAGTTATACGTTAGGTTTCATGAGATTAGGACGTTTTATAGATAAATGTCATTCACTAAAAAAACAAAAAAATCAAACATTCTGCTCAAAATTTGGCTTGCCTGCTTGACGCTTTACTTTTGATGGTGTATAGTGGAACCATCATTTAACAACTGCTTAAGTCGTTAGGTGATGAAAAATTTTTTTTAGTATGCCAAAAGGTGTGCTACAGTACTAGGAGGAAAAAGCAATATGCAAAACGGTAAAGTAAAATGGTTCAATAATGAAAAAGGTTTCGGCTTCATTGAAGTTGAAGGCGGAGACGACGTATTCGTTCACTTCACAGCTATCGAAGGTGACGGTTACAAATCTCTAGAAGAAGGACAAGAAGTTTCTTTTGAAATCGTTGAAGGTAATCGTGGACCTCAAGCTGCAAACGTAACAAAAATCTAATCAACTCAATCAATGATGAAACGACAAAATAAAGAGAGGCGTATGCCTCTCTTATTTGATTTTCAGCTGAATTTCAATCGCTAAAATATTTTGCTTTAATCTTTGTTCAATTTCAGAGATATCTTTTTCGAGAAAAGGTCTTCCCTTCTTTGCTACATCTACCAGTTGCTCTAGATCACTGTACACCTCTTGAAATGTTCGATGTAATACCGTTTCAAAATCCTTATTATCCATGCCGGCCTTCCCCTTTTCCTCTATTATCCGTCACTTAGTCAAAAAGTAACTCAACCAAAACTTTCTATAGTTATATCGGCTCATTTTTCAGAATATGTTCTTTTTTTACACATTCTATTCGTTTTTTTTCGTGAACGCGTGATACATCTAGGGGAAAACCGGAGTGTATGCTTATTTTTTGAGTAATTCATTCCCGTATTGTTTGATCTTCTCTCCTACCGTGCATTGCTGTATACAAAAGGAGTGCGCATATTTTTTGCCAAATTCTTTACGAAAGTGCTTCTTAATCAAACAATCTGAACAATACGTGTCTTGAAGATCTGTTAATTCTTTTACTGCTGTTTTTTTATCCACTTTATTCAGCTCCGTCTGCTTCTAATTTCAACTTACTTTCGATAGGGACGTCTGCAAGTATCTGTCTGGCAAGCTGATCTGCTTCTGCATTTTGTTTACGATCGATGACTTCATATGTTGGCGTGAGCTTCAGCTCTTTGATCGCAGCCTCAATTCGGTCGAGCCATTTGTTATGTATATCATCATAACAAGGCCATTCCCCTTTGAGCTGATTCATCACCACAAGAGAATCTCCTCTAATCGTAACAGAGTTTCTGCTGGCTCCCAGTTCTTTTAAAGCTTTTACCGCTTCAAATAAAGCCGCATACTCTGCCTCATTGTTCGTGGTGCTCTGAAAAGGCTGATTCTTCCTTAATCGGTATGCATCCTGTCCGAGCTGATAATACACGACAATTCCAAGCCCAGCATCACCTGTTTCTTTGCGAAAACTCGCATCAAAATAGACCTGAAGCTGATCGGGTTCAAGCCTAAGTTCTTCGTTTAGCTTTTCAAGTTCTTTCGTCGACCACATCGCACCCTTTTCATCTTCAAATGATAGAAGTGACTGCGGTTCTTTTTTGTCTATATGTTTTGCTAAAAGCAAGGCCTCTTTGAGCTCCATCCAATCTTCTTGGAAAAAAGCAATGGACCCAATCGTTTTCACTTTCATTGTATAGTGCGCTCTTAGTTTCATTGATCACATCGCCTTCCCATACTTTTAAGGTAAACGTTCGTTATGCTATAATCAAAAAGTTACATTTTACATTTAGAAAGGAAGTTCATGTCACTTGTTTAATGAAGGTATTTGGATCTTATTTGCGATCATTAATTTTATCATTGTTCTTCTATTTTATAAAGGATTTGGCAAGATGGGGCTTTTCGTCTGGATTGGTTTTGCAACAGTTGCTGCCAATTTACAAGTGGTCAAAACCGTTGAATTATTTGGCTTAACAGCAACACTTGGCAACATTTTATATGGCAGTGTGTTCTTTGCAACGGACGTCCTCAATGAAAAATATGGACAAACCGAAGCGAAAAAAGCTGTCTGGATTGGCTTTGCCACCCTTTTAACATTAACTGTTGTCATGCAGGAGGCTTTGCTTTTCCATCCCGCTCCATCTGACATTTCCCAATCATCATTAGAAACGATATTTGGCTTTATGCCAAGGGTCGCTCTTGGTAGTCTTGCTGCTTATATCATCAGTCAAATGTTAGATGTTTATGTATATTCGTTTATTCGCCGGATATTTCCTTCAGATGGTGCGCTCTGGCTGCGAAATGCGGGGAGTACAATGATTAGCCAGCTACTTGATACACTCGTTTTCACAACCATTGCCTTTCTTGGGACCTACCCATTCCATATATGGATCGAAATTTTCATCACGACTTATGTGATTAAATTTATCGTCGCTGCCATTGGCACACCTTATGCCTATGCGGCGAAAAAAATGGTTCCGATTGATGAAAGGGGGAAATAAATTGCCAGCTGAAATATATATTGACGGTGCTAGTGCCGGAAACCCAGGTCCATCTGGCATCGGCATATTCTTGAAATATGACGGAAAAGCTGAGTCTTTCTCCATTCCTCTTGGCATCATGAGCAATCATGAAGCAGAGTTTTCCGCGCTCATTGAAGGCATGAAAATTTGCGTAGAAAAAGGATTACGGACCGTTTCATTCCGCACTGATTCACAAGTAGTGGATCGTGCAGCCAATGCAGGATTTGCTAAAAATCCATCTTTTCGTCATTTTATCGAAGAAATGCTGCAGCTTCAAAGCGAATTTGATTTATTTTTCATTAAGTGGATTCCGAGCAAGGAAAATCAAGTGGCTGATCAGCTCGCTAGAAAAGCGATTCACCTTTCAAAAGGATGAATCGCTTTTCTTTTGGTTATGCTAATGTGTGAGGTGATACGAATTGGATAAAGAGAACAGAGGCCGTGTCACAAACGGAACGACTCCTCAAGGTGATGCGCAAACAAAGGATAAACAGCCAATATCGCAATTAGAAAATAAGGCGAAAAAAAGCAACACAAAGGGCTAATACATGTAGCCCTTTGTTTCTTTTCTGCGTAAGAACAACCTTAACTGATTCCTAATTGACTTAAGCGGTTAACCATTGGTTCGATCCCTTTAATTTGATGCAAGCAAAGCATTGCCGCTGCCCGCTCTGGATTGATGTTCATTTTTGTTTGATCAATCGGACAGCTGAGTGGTACATCACATTTAATTTCTGCCAGTATACGAGAAAGCTTCAGATCTTCTAAACCTGCTTGCATTTTCTTTTGCTGAGCTGCCGTTAATGCATGAACATTTTCTAACAGTCGATCAATCGTTTCATACGTTTGAATAAATTTCAATGCTGTTTTTTCGCCGATTCCTTTTACACCAGGGTAATTATCGCTAGTATCACCCATCAGCGCTTTCATATCAATCAGCGCCTTTGGAGAAATGCCCATTTCCTCTTCAAAAAGGGCTTTTGTATAATGCTTATAATTCCCGATGCCTTTTTGCATTAAAGCCACGGTCACTTGTTCATTCAAGATCTGCAGCAAATCTTTATCTCCTGTTAAGACAGTCACATGTGCTTCGTTTTGATAGATTGATGCAAGCGTTCCAATACAATCATCTGCTTCAAAACCTTTCACACCAATGTTCATGATCCCCAGTTCTTCTGTCGCCTCTTTTGCTAAATCAAACTGCGGGATAAGCTCAACAGGCGCCTCGCCTCGATTGGCTTTATAATCTTGAAACAATTCGTTCCGGTATGTCTGGCTCCCCATATCCCAGCAGCATACGATATGAGTCGGCTCAAATGTTTGGACAGCTGTTAACAAATGCTTCAAATAACCATTCACTCCATTTGTCGGCACACCACGATCATTTATCATAAAATTGCGATGGACAGCCGTCGCATAAAACGACCTAAAAAGAAGTGCCATTCCATCTACAAGTAATACGTGTTTATTCATTCATCTAAACTCCCTTTTTATAAACAATACTCCTATTCTATCATAGAACATCGAAACGAACATAAAAAAGGCGCCTTCTTCTTTTTGATAAAGAAGAGGCAGCCCGATTACTTTTTACCATATTGCATTTTTTTCGTTTCCGCTTCTGCGTAGGATCGCATGTCTTTTTCCTTCGGCATGCGCTCCTCCTGCTGCTTTACGTTTTGCTTTTTTGCCATGATCATTCCCCTTTCTGGTTCATTTGTTAAGATGACCAAAAATGAGAAAGTTACTCTTTACTTCTGTTTACGCTGGGTGTATTCCTCCACCATCTCAATCGTGACATGTTTACGAAGCGGAACAATTCCGCCTCGGGCAAGCTCATTCATTTTAGACGTAATGGCATTGATCTCATCTGTTGAAAATGGTTCATTGTGTTCACATTTTTTCACAGCCGATTCAATCGCCTGCTCTCTTTTTTGTTCAAGTGCAAGAAAAGATTGGATATGGGCATGTTGTTTCTGTGAATGTGCAGAAATTTCTTCGTGTACGCTCGTCATCGTCTATCAGCTGCTTTCTTTTTTATATAGTCTATCATGAATCATATCGTTTTCAACTGGTTCTTCCATTCATTTGTTTGTTCATAAACTTGTTCAATGATCGCCTGTTTTTCAGCATCTGTTGTAAGGCTCGTCATAAATGTCTGTTTTTGCTCATTGAGCTGTTGTAGAGCATCTTGTTCGTACCTTTCCGTATAGGTCTTCACTAGCTTTTCATATCTGCTCAGCAACTCTTCTTTTTCGTTATCTGCCCAACGTGTTGTCATTTGATGTAGAACATCTCGAATGGCTTCAATAAACGTAGCCTTTTCATTTTGCTCAAAAAAGGCTTTCGCTGATTTTTGTTTCTTTAAAAGCGGCTCAAATGGTGCAATCTCTGCTTCGACTTCAATTTGTTTTAGCTCACCGTTTTTCTCCTCAGGGGCTGACAGGCTGAGAGAAAAGTAAGGATCTTCCGCACATGCAGCCTGCATCCCTTTTTCCCACTCCTCTTGGAAATAATGGTGGATAAACGATTCCATTCGGATATCAAGCGCCTTGAGCTCCTGCACAAATTCAAATTCATACTCCTTTAACGCTTTCTCAAGTGCCTTTTTTAACTGCTGACCAAAATTCCCTTGAGATATGCCAGGATAAAAGGCCGACTTTAACAGATCATTCGCAAATAATGAAAGCCGCTGTACAATATGATAGAGCTGTTCATGCACGTCTTTTTTTACGCTTTCGGTCACTAGCTTAGACCGTTTCACATCTTGCATTTTTTCGAGAATGGCTTCATAGGATGTCTTGATGTTTTTCTTTTCAGCTTCTTTCTCATCTTTTGATTGATGCAAGGTCGCACGTAGTCTATCGACCGTTGTACATAATGTACTAGCTTCAAAATGCAAAAGTTCAATGGCATCTTTCGTTAATTCTTCCTCAATAAAATAGTCGAGCTGTTTTCTCAGTGTTGCATATTGATTATAAGATGTCGGCTCTTTCCCTTCGATCTCTTCCTTACTAGACACATGATGCAGGTTTGGATTGCGGATGCCTTCTTTTGTGAGCTCGCTTCGTACATAGTCAAATACGGTTTCAAGCTCTGCTTGATCCTTAGCCAAATCAGCTGCATTGATGATAAAGAACATTTTATCCATGCTAAAGGAATCTTTTACGAGTCCAAGCTTCCGTAAAAATGAGCGATCAGCTTTTGAGAAAGAATGCTGATAATACGTTAAATAAAGAAGGGCGTCTGCATCCTTCATATACTGGAAGGCGATTTCTGTATGACGCTTATTCATACTGCTTGCACCTGGTGTATCGACAATCGTCAGCCCTTTATCTGTCAGAGGTGTACTTAAATACACCGTCACTTCCTTCACCACACAAGAAACAGATTCTTCCGCTACATAAGGCTTTAATTCTTGAAGTGTGACATGTAAATTGGTTTGGTTGTCAATGTCATCATGAAACTTGGCATAGGCTTGTAGAAAATGTTCTACAATGATTCGGTGATCCTGTTCGAGCTGCCGTTTTTTCAGCACTCTTTCCAGCTTTGCCTTAAACGAATCTCCTTTTTCTGTTGAGATCGAAAATCCAAGAATCTGATCGAGTTCCTCTAGAATGTCCTGCTTGGTTTTAAACACCACTTTGACACTTTCATGAGGATGATCTTCCGTAGGTCGTGTCAGTTTGTTAATTGTTGCAGTTGTTGGCGTAGGAGATGATGGTAACACCTTCCGTCCAACAAGCGCATTGGCAAAAGAAGATTTTCCAGAACTAAAAGCGCCAAATAATGCGAGTGTAAATTCTTTTGCCTGTAGCCGTTCTGTTCGTTTTTCAAAGGAATCTCTTTGAGACTTTAGAATATCTAAAGGCGATAAAATGCGGGAAAGCTCTTTAAATTGTGCAATCGATTGTGCTGTCGTTAAATGCTGCGATTGACGGTAATGATTGCGCTCTGTCCGGTCAGCAGCTAGATCGCTCTCTTCAGCATGAATTGATGCGTGATTCTTCTCCAGCTGGTCGTGCTGCATCCATTGCTTTTTCGCATAAAACCAGTCACCCGGGATATGTTCATCCGTTCCGTTTTGCCAAATATCCCATATATGCTGAATATCTAGTCTTATTTTTTCATTTTTTTCGTTGTACCCCTCAAGGCTCTGAAGCTCTTGTTTCGCTTGTTTCCATTTTTCCTCTTGCTTCTCTTGTTCATTCCGGAGCTGGTCTTTCAAGGTCTCAATCATCTGTTCAATCAATTGAAGCGCTTGCTGTTTTGCCTGTCTTTTCAATGCTTCACCAGCATCTTTCGCATATTGAAGAACGTATTCGTTAGAAAAAGTTGCCCCTTGGTGAATGACCTTTTCAAGCACGGATTCTTCAATAGGTGTCTCAAATGCCATGGCTTTGTCTAATAACGCTTCGCCAAGCTGATGCTGTTTTATTTCTTTTTTAAGGAGCTCGGCAATGTGCCAGTCAACTTCCGCTTTCATTCTCTTTTTTACATCTGCTAAGAAATCATTTGCCCGCTTTTCCTTTTCCTGCTCGGTTTTATTTTTTGCAAAAAGTAAACCCACTTTAAAGCCAGGTGCTTTCGATTCGATATAGTCACTTGCAAGCTCTCGCATCTTAAATGGCGTGAGGTTTGCATTTTTTAAGATGTTCTCTACTTCAGAAGACACTTCATCTTCTACCTGCTTTGCACCATTTTCAATAAATCGGCGTTTCTCTTCTAGTTCTTTCACTTCATTCCTTTTTTCTTGAAGGTGCTTATCAAGGTCCTCTTCATGCAGTTCTTCTTTTAACGAGTCCATATGTTCTTTTAAAACATGTTCAATTTTCTGCTCTGTATAGGCTCGAAGCGATGCTTTAGGCATGGTTTGTAATTCTTGTAGTTTCTTCACTAAACGGATCATTTCGTTTTTTGGGTGTGCCTCATCCGTCACAGAAGTAAAATATAGATGTTCTTCTTCAATGCCTTCTTTTAAAAGCATCTCAACGATTTGTTTTTTGTAGTCTTCAAAAGTTGTCTCTTGTTCATCATGCCGATCCACTTGATTGACGATGAAATAAAGATTAGGCACTTTCTCTTTAATCGAGCGAATGAAGCGAATGTTTTCTTCAGAATGGACATGGTTATAATGAACGACATAAAAAAGAGCATCCGCTTGATGAAGAATAGAAGCGGCGGATAAAAAGTGCGCATGATCCGTTGAATCAATTCCCGGTGTATCGATGAGTGCCACTTTTTCTTCAAGTCCACTATAATCACCGCTAATTTCCACCATCTCAATTTGTTCCCCATCTTTACAAAAACGCTGCACCGCTTCTTTATCATAAGAACCGCTCATTTTTGCAAAACGTCCATCAGACGTATGGAGCTGAACTTCACTGACCCCTTTCCTGACAACAACCAAGTTTGCACTCGTTGGAATTGGGCTTGTGGGTAGGATGTGATCATGAAGAAGATGATTCACTAGTGATGACTTACCAGCAGAATAGTGGCCGGTAAATGCGATATACACTTCTTCTTCAGCTTCCTTTTTCATAATAGATGCAAGTTTGGCTGCACGCTCGTGATCATCCCTTTTCAGAAGGCTTTGATATAAAGCACCTGTAGTTTGAACGAGCGAATCTCGAATAGACAAGTCTTTCATGACGATAAACCCCTTTGTTTTTAGAAAAGTCAGTTATGTATGTGTACCATTTTACACAAAATAAAGAGATTTTTCTTCTGATCTGAGGAAATAAAAAAAATCTGCTGCCCGATCAGTCACAATGGACTGCAATCAGGAAGCAGATTTTTTTGAAACACCTTTTAATACGAAGCCAATCAATAAGCTGTATACACAGACCGTACCGAGTAAGAAAATCATTGTCATGTGATCACCGTCCATCCTTCATGATTGAGAATGTTTATCATTAATGAAAGTGTAGCACAATTGATAATGATTTTCAATATTAATTTAGTAAATATTGATTCAGTGCTTTTTCTTCTGTTTGTATTCTGACCATCATCATCCATCCATTTAAACAAGTAAACAAAATGGCAGTAATAAATGCGTTAAATAGCAGCGGAATGAACATCAGTTCAATCGCCACCACCACATAGTTAGGATGTTTTAACCAGCGATACGGCCCCTTTTTCACAATCATCGCATTGGGAACGACTAGGATTTTTGTATTCCAATACGTCCCAAGTGAACATAGTGCCCAGTACCGAATCACCTGGGTAGCAAGCAGGAACACAAGCAGCAATAGGAAAAAACGAGACGGTTGACGATGCAGCAGCCATGTCTCTCCAATAAGCGAGAGGAAAAATGCTGCATGCATAGCGACCATATAAGGATAATGGCTTGCACCAAATTCGATCGCTCCGATCGCCTTCACCTTCTTTTCATTTCTTTTCGCCACAAGCATTTCAATGAGGCGCTGACAAATGAAAATGCCAATCACTATCCAGAAAATCATCACGAGAGCCCCTCCCATTTCATGAGCAATAATTCTGACGAAAAGCCTGGACCAAGTGCTCCGCAAAGCCCCACCTGTCCTGCATCTAGTGACTGATGTTCAAGAAAATGCTTTATCACATATAAAACGGTGGCAGAGGACATGTTTCCATGCTGTTTCAGAACCTCTTTTGAAGAAAATAGCTGATGATCTTGTAAAGATAGGCTTTCAAGATAGGCATCAATCACTTTTTTTCCTCCAGGGTGAGCAAGAAAAACGGATACATCCTCTGTTGAAAACCCTAGCTGATGTAAAAATTGATCCACTTGCTCTTTTAACCACCCAGAAATGAGGGACGGAATATCACGTGAGAAGATGACCCGAAATCCGTCGGCGGTAAAATCCCATCCCATCACATCCTCAGAATCTTTCATGGTCACTGACTGCGTACCAAGCACTTTAGGTACTGTTTTTAACCGCGTATACTTAGAGGCAGCCTTTTTTCCAGTTAAAAGAACGGCCGCAGTCCCGTCACCGAACAGTGAGGTTCCAATTAAATTGCTTTTTGATTGATCTTGCGGCTGAAAAGTGAGGCTGCAAAGCTCGCAGGCAACAACTAGCACTTTCGCTTCTGGATACGCCCTGATGTATTCATAAGCTCGGGATAAGCCTGCCGCCCCGCCCCCGCAGCCTAACCCCCAAATCGGCACTCGTTTCGTATAAGGAGAAAATGGAAGAACATTCATCAGCTTTGCATCAAGACTTGGCGTTGATAACCCTGTACTGGAGATGAAAAACAAAGCATCAATCTCATCAAAAGGAACTGGCTTTGTAAGGAACGCTGTTTCATGCAGACAGTGAAAAACGGCTTCTTTCGCATGTGCCAATGCTTTTTCGATATAGAGGTTGTTTTTCTCTTCAAAAGAATGATGTTCTTGATACCAATCAATAGACTGTACAAACTGCCTGCTCTCTATTTCGCCATTATTAAAAGCTTTTAATAGCCGATCAATATCTTTAAACGATCGTTTAAATTGAGACCTTGCAAATTGAGCAGCTGCTTGCTGATCCACATGATGTTTTGGCAGACTTGTTCCAACTGAAAGAATGTATGCCATCGGCTTCACCTCTTTTTTCGGTTAATATCCCCAATCAAAAAAAGGATATACATGCCAAAACGACACAATTCAGTCAAAATATTTTCCTCCGTCTAACTTTTTGTCTTGACGACAATTGATAAATATTGGATAATATAGGTGAAAACATGATGTAGTTTTCCTCCTTCACAGGTTCGTTCCAAGCCAAGCGAACCTGCTTTTTTTATGCAATTTAAGTTCAAAAATAATGTTGATTTAATGAAAAATAAAAGAACTCCGTTAATTGGGAGTTCCTCTGTGAATGACCTCTCTTAAGAACATCTAAAGAGCAAACCCTCACCTAAATCTTTTCAAGGATTGACTTAATAAAATCAGTTTTTTCATGTGCGTATTTGTGTTTGTCATTTCCATGTAAACTTGATAATTTAAGTTTAAGCTGTTGGTACTCACTTCTAGCTTGCTCATTATTTCTCAAGTAATCTCTGAAATTTAACTGTTCAAGTAAATACTTATTATGTCTTTGGTACATATGGATTTGATGTGTTCGTGGTTCTCCTTTATTAAAGTAGTGTCTTTCGGGTAATACGTTTGTTCCTTTATATGAGTAACCGAGTCCTTCCAACGCTATTACACATTTTTCTCCATCAAAAAAATGTTCTATTTCAATTGCAATATCAATAATTGGCTTAGCGCTTAAACCTTTTACTGCCGTACTTCCAATATGATGTACATTGATTGTGTATTGACCAATATCAGCTATTATCTGGCGCTTTTCTTTTTCATATTCGTTTTTCCACTCCATAGACCAAGGTACTAAAAAAACTTCCCCTCTTGGTAATCCTAACATTTACTTATCCCACCTTTTAACACCCATTTGGAGAATGTTAATAAACCAACTTTATCATAAGTCCCATATGGAGAGAGCAGACAGATTTCAATAATCATCCTATTCGTTTAGATCTATTTCTTGGTTGATGTCATTCAATACGATTCTTAACAATTCACTCTCATCTTAGTTTTATATCTAAAGAACAAACATCCCTTCAACATTTTGTACGGTAAGAGCTTTTCTCTATGTATTTCGCGATTGATAGCCTCTATCTCCAATATCCACATGAGCATCCTTTTTTTCAATGAAATCGTCATTTTACAACACTTTCATACGGAATCTACTTTCACTTCGCATTAATGGTTAAATCTGTTGCTATCTTAGCGTATAAATATCAACGTTTCGATCATATTCAGAATTATTTCATTTAAACATGGATGGATCACCTTTTTTCTGATCAACACAAATAAATAACCATAAAATGCTAATTTATTTGATGATTATATATAAAAAGGTGTTTTTTTCCTGTATACTTAATCAATATGAACACCATGAAAAACAGTGAAAAAAGACAGAATCTACTACATGATTCGGCACAAAATTTAATTGACTGGAGTGATTGTCATGAAAAAGGTGTCCAAAAAACAAACACCCTACAACACGATATTTCTCTCGAAGATAATTGGTTTAGTGCTTCTTACACTGTTTCTCTTTTTTATCTGGGATATGTCTAAACCCCATTTGCAGGCGACAAATGGGCAAGCAAAAATTGTTACTAGCAGTGACTTCCGAGACACAAGTATCAGTCTGAAAGCAAAAGATCAGTCTACAAGAACATTGGATCAACAATTTAAGACCAATCCAAACCAACAGACAACGAATAAAACGGTCTTTTTAACATTTGATGATGGCCCTTCTGCTACATCAAATCAGCTGTTAAATGTCTTAAAAGCACATCAAGTGAAGGCGACATTCTTCATGCTTGGACCGCAAATCCAAGCTCACCAAGCAGCTGTGAAAAGACTTTATCAAGAAGGACATCAATTAGGGCTTCATGGCATGACGCATGATATAAACCGCTTTTATCAAAACAGTGAGTCTCCCGCAAATGAAATGAGAGAAGCTCAGCTCATTCTTGCTTCTGTTACAGGCGTTTACACCCGTCTTGTGAGAACACCTTATGGCAGTGTTCCAAATTTAACATATGATCAAAAAGTACGCTTAAACCAATATGGCTTTATTTACTGGGATTGGACGATTGATAGCCTTGACTGGAGATATAAAAACTCACAATATGTTCAAGAGGTATTGGATCAACTGCAAATGTTCGAGAAAAATAAACCATTTGAACCAAAAGTGATTTTAATGCATGATCAACCCTCTACCACGAACTATTTAGATAGCCTGATTACACAACTAAAAGCAAGGGGCTATACATTTGCAGTCATTAACGAAACAATGCCACCGGTACAACATTAATAACACTAATCACAACAAGCCCGTATCCAAAGGATGCGGGCTTTCAGCTCTCCAAGAGAAGTGATCACATAACAGATTGCTTAGGTTCTTCCATTAGCTCCTGCTCTGTTTCTTTTTTAAAAGGAATCATGTGATAAATAATATGAAGCAAAATAGCGGTAAAGCTTCCGGCGACAATTCCGTTACTTGTTAACAATTTAATCGATTCTGGCAAATGCTCAAACATTTGCGGCACAACCGTTACTCCGAGCCCGATGCCAACTGAGCATGCGACAATGAGTAAGTTTTCCTGTTTGGCAAAATCGACGCGTGAGAGCATTTTAATCCCATACGCAATGACCATGCCAAACATGGCGACCATTGCACCGCCTAGAACGGATTTTGGAATAATCGTTGTAAATGCCGCGATTTTAGGAAAAAGGCCAAATACCATTAATAATACACCTGTCACCACAATGACCTGATTTTTCTTCACACCTGTTAATTGGATCAATCCAACGTTTTGGGAGTAGGCTGTGTATGGAAAAGCGTTGAAGATACCGCCTAATAAAACGGCAATTCCCTCTGCACGATATCCCTTTGCTAAATCCTTCTCTTTTAATGAACGATTCGTTAAATCTCCGAGCGCAAAGTATACACCCGTTGATTCGACTAATGACACAATGGCAACTAATGTCATTGTCATGATTGGTGCAAATTCAAAAGTAGGCAGCCCAAAGTAAAAAGGCTCAATGATGCGGAAAACTTGTGCATTCGCCACTTCTGCCGTCTCCACCTTCCCTAAGAAAGCAGCAACTGCTGTCCCAAGTAGAATGCCGATTAAGATGGCAATGGCTTTCATGAATCCCTTTGTAAATCGATAGAGAAGGACAATGATAAACAATACAAGAAAAGCAAGTCCAAGATTCTCAAAAGAACCATAGTCTGCACTTCCTTCACCACCTGCCATATTGTTCATGGCGACCGGAATTAAGGTAATTCCAATGATCGTGACGACGGAACCTGTGACAACGGGCGGGAAAAATTTCACAAGCTTCCCAAAGAAAAATGAAAGAGCAATGACAATACACCCTGCGGCGATAATACTTCCATATATAGACGAAATTCCATATTTAGATCCAATCGCAATCATAGGAGATACCGCAGTAAATGTACAGCCTAGTACAACAGGCAAACCGATGCCAAAAAAGCGGTTTTTCCATACTTGAAGCAGTGTGGCGGCACCGCACATGAAAATATCTGCCGAAATTAAGTACGTCAGCTGGGCTGGCGTGAGCCCAAGCGCATCTCCAACAATGAGCGGGACAAGAACCGCACCTGCATACATCGCCAGTACATGCTGTATCCCTAGCGAAAGGGTTTTGGCTTTTTTAGCGGCACTCATGATTGTACCTCGCGTACAAACGTGACTTTTCCTTCCTCGAGCGATTCGATACGTGCGAGTGACTCGACTCTATAGCCCATTTGCACAAGTTCTTTTCTTCCAGGCTGGAATGATTTCTCGATAACAATTCCAAAACCAGCTACTTTTGCTTTCGCTTGCTTTGCGATTGCAGCTAGTCCCTTAGCGGCTTCTCCATTTGCTAAAAAGTCGTCGATAATTAACACACAATCATCCTCACTAAGGTGCGTGTTAGAGACAGCAATCGTACTTTCTACTTTTTTGGTAAAAGAATACACACTTGCTGTCAAAAGGTTATCCGTTAAAGTCAGTGATTGCCGCTTTCGGGCAAAAACAACTGGCACATGAAGGGCAAGTCCAGCCATGACAGCAGGTGCAATACCAGAAGATTCGATTGTGATAATTTTAGTAATTCCATCATGCTTAAATAATCTAGCAAACTCTTGACCGATCTCATGCATTAACACAGGGTCAATTTGATGATTTAAAAAAGCATCTACCTTTAGCACTTGATTTGACAGAACGATTCCTTCGTTCTCGATCTTTTGACGTAACAATTCCATCATTCTTCCTCCCAGCATATTAGCAACTTTCATTTTTTTGCATAAAAAAAGCATTGCTGTCCATTAAGGAGCAAGCAATGCGAAAACGATCCACGGGATCTTCAGCTCATACAAAAGCTGTTTCATTTTGCTCACTCATAGTCGGACGGTATCGGTGTCCGGTAGAAACTTGCGTGCCATTATCACGCGATTATATGAGTGTTATAGTGTTCAAATTATAACAAGATTTCAGACGCTTGGAAAGCACTTTTCTAGAAAAATACCGAACTTAAATAATCATTAAGCTTTAAACGTTCGTTTTTAGAATATTCAACCAGCAAAAAAGCACCCTTCTGATTAAAGGGTGCCTCAGATTGTTGACAAAGGGCTAAAATGAACTTGATTTTAGCCCTTTGTCTTCTTTTCAGCGTGATAGAAAACCTTTGCAGTCTAGGAAGGGCGAGCACCGGAGCAGAGCGAATTTAACATTCGTGAGCACCCACAGACCCTGACAACGAATGCGAGGGTTTGTCTACACGCTGAAGCACCCTTCTGATCAAAGGGTGCCTTTCATTTATGATAAATATAGTTTCGTGTACTTATCTGTTAAATAATCAATTAAGTATTGAACATTTAATTCTTCACCAGTTGCGTCTTGAATGATTTCAGATGGCTTTTTCCGTTTTCCATGCTGATGGACATGTTCAGTTAGCCATTCTTTTATCGGTGCAAAAGACCCATTTTGAATCAGTTCATCAAAATTCGGTAAATCTTTGATCATTTGCTGCTTTAATTGCGCCGCATACATATAACCAAGTGCATATGAAGGGAAATAACCAAAACTACCATCTGACCAGTGAACATCCTGCAAAATACCAAGCGCATCGTTAGGCGGCGTAATGCCAAGATATGCTTTATATTTTTCATTCCATAACGCTGGCAAGTCTTCAACGGCTACTTCTTCATTGAAAATGGCCTTTTCAATTTCATAGCGAATAATAATGTGAAGCGGATACGTGAGTTCATCTGCTTCAATTCGAATGTAAGTCGGCTTCGATTCATTCACCGCATGCACAAATTCTTCTAAAGTGACATCTTTAAATTGTTCAGGAGATGCCTCTTGCAGCTTTTGATAATACGTTTTCCAGAAATCTTCATGTCTGCCGATAAAGTTCTCAAAGAAAAGAGACTGTGATTCATGAATACCCATTGATGTGCCGTCACATAAGAGCGTTCCGCTCAGTGCCTCATCAATATTTTGTTCATAAATGGCGTGGCCGCATTCGTGAATGGTGCCAAAGATCGCCATGCGAAAATCGTGCTCATCATAACGCGTCGTCACACGTACATCCCCTCTGCTTAATGTCACAGCAAATGGATGAACCGTTGTATCAAGTCGTCCTGCGTCAAAGTCATACCCTAACTCTTTTAAGAAAAAGAGACTCAGCTCTTTTTGTTTGTCGATCGGGAAGCTTTTCGATAAAAATGATGTATCTGGTTTATTTGGCGAAGCTTCAATTTTTTTCACGAGAGGAACGATGGCGTCTCGAAGTGCGCCAAATTTTTGATCGAGTTGTTCAACCGTCATATCCGGCTCATAATTATTGAGCAGCACATCATATGGCGTTTTTTTCACGCCCCAGTATTGAATGAAACGCTTGTTAAAATCAATCAGCTGTTTTAAATAGGGCGCAAAGAGTGAAAAATCTGATTTCTCCCTTGCTTCTACCCAAACATGTTCTGCTTTTGATTGTAGAATGGAGTATTCTTTAAATTCTTCTTTTGGAATTTTACTGTTTTCATCATATTCTTTTTGCGATAATTCGAGTGCCTTCTGTGTGTCTTTTGACAGCTCTTTTTTTTCTTTATTTAAAGCAACAAGAAGATCTTTCATTTCATCAGAAGTCTTCATATTAAAGATATCGCTGGATAATTGACCGATGGTTTCTGCTCTGAAATCAGCGCTTTTTTTAGGCGCTTGTGTTCGAGAGTCCCAATAAAGTAAATGAAGCGCCTCTGTATAATGGGCGATTTTTCCTAGTAATTGATAAAACGCTTTCTCTTTTGATTCAAGACTCATGCGTTCGTTCCCCCAATCAATAAAATATGTATGTACGTTTCAAGGCTACTTCAATAAATGTTCTTTTGTCAATGAAAAAGGAGGATACGCTGCTCGTATCCTCCTTTTGTTGAATCATTTTCTATTATTAAGAGATAACTGGCCTCACCGGAAGAACGGATTCAATTTTACTTTGTAGCTCAATATCTTTCTGACTGCCAAAGTAAATATGAATGCTGCCAGCATCTTGGCTTGTCCGAATCAGTCTCCCAATGCCCTGCCTTAGACGAAGCAGCATGTACGGAAGGTCCACTTCAGTAAATGGATCTTTCGCTTCATTCCGTTTTGCTTCAAATACTGGGTCATGCGGTGGATATGGAAGTCCCCAAATGACCACATTTGTTAGAGAATGTCCTGGAATATCCAGCCCTTCCCACAGGTGAACGGAACATAACACAGATGTTTCATCCGCTTGGAACTTTTGAACAATGGTACTGATCTCCTCGTCTCCTTCAAAATACACATGGAAAGGCAGTGGTTCATTTGATGCATCGAGCTGCTTTCTAAATACATGCAGTTCATCAAATGAAGGGAATAAAATAAGAGATCGACCGCCATTTTCTTTTACCTGAGCCAGCACGTGCTGACCTTTTACATCTGACTCTGTCATTGGCTGCTGAATTCCGTGGAAATACATTTGCATTTGCTCCTCATAATCATACGGCGAAGCCACACTCATAGATAAGTAATCTTTGATCCCAAGGCTTTCAGCTAAATAATCAAATGATTGGTTTTCAGACAATGTTGCAGACGAGAAAATATAAGGGATTTTTTGCGAAAATACCTTTTCACCGAGCACTTCTGCTACCGTTTTTGGCATGACGACAAAGGTTGTATCTAATTCCTGCTTCTCCAGCCAGCTAATGGCATTTTTCTGATAAAGCGACAGAGAATACGCCATCTGTTCAATGTACTCTTCCACAACAGACAATTCATATTGATCAATTGTGTACATCTCTGATTCAAATACGAGCGCTTCTCCAATCTTCTCAAGCAAATCACATAATTCACTTGCTGAACGCTTCACCTCATCTACACGACCAATTTCAAGACGGTGTGATCCTTTGATTTCTTTGGCATTCGTTTTTAAGAGGTAAAAGAACTGATCGTTTGTTGCAAGTGCATCTTCAACAAGTTCTGCAAACTCTTCACGAATATCATTTTGCAAAAGACGTTCCAAAAACGTCTCTAGTGTTGATTGCTTCACTCGGTATGTTAGCGCTTTTTGTGCTGCAAATTCAAGAAGATGTCCTTCATCAAATACAACAGAGCTATGCTCAGGAAGGAGCGGCAGCTGTCCTTCACGTTTACGTGACTCCTTTGTCCATACATGCTCCATGTAAAAGTCATGAGAACAAATGATGAGGTCTGTGGCTTTTCGGTAATGGTCTCTTGATAAATTCAAGCCACAGCGGTGCCGCATGTCGCACGTTAAGCAGTCCTGAAAAGAGTCATAACCAATTCTTGACCACTCATCATTTGTTAATTCTGGATACTCTTTTCGATCACCGTACGGATAAAATGTCTGCATCCCATGAGATTCATGAACAAATGAAGGAAGCGATTCATAAATGTCGAGCCACTTCTCATCATCTTCACGTTGCATCGTTTTCTCTAGTTTCTTTAAGCACAAATATTGATCATGCGATTTACTTAATCTCGCATCTATTTGAATATCAAGGTGATTGGCAATTTTATAGATATCACCTTCTTGTTTGACGAGCTGTTCAATTAACGTTTCGTCTGCACATGCAATGATCGCAGGTTTCCCTGTATATCTTGCATATGTGACCGCAAATAAAAGGTAAACGATTGTTTTGCCTGTGCCTACCCCAGCTTCGGCAAACATCACACTTTTTTCTTTAAAGGCTCTTTCTAACTGAAAAGCCATGAATATTTGTTCATCTCGAAGATCAAAGCCCTTTTCTGGCAAGATGTCATAAAACACATCACCAATCCAGTTGCCCAGTTCTTCGTAAAAATTATGTTCTTTTGTTAATGAAAAAGGCAAACGAGATGCTGTCACCTGCTTCAACCCCCAACTTTTGAATCATTCAGACATTCAATAGTAACATTTATGCTGGGGTATGACAATCTTTTTTTAAGAGCGCAGGCGATGCTGGTAGCTTTCCTTCATTAAAAATGCGTGCTCTGAATGGTCTATGTAGTTTTGAGCCATTGCTAAGTTCTCGATGGCTGCCGTAAGTTTAGCAGATTGTCCTGTTTCAACCCCTTCTATTTCTCGGGCTGTTGAAGCGAGTGCTTTTTGAATTAACTGAAATTGATCATAATGAATCATGAAGACACCTCTTTTTTTAAAATCAAGTTCAGTTTATTCCGTCCCATCAAGACTTATACCTGTTTAGCATAAAAAATCCACACCTTCTCGTGGTGTGGACATTTGTTACGATTCAGTTGTTTGCTTTCTAGGCCGGCGTTTTCCCCAGTATTGATAATAGTCTGTTTTAATAAATCCATTAAACAGTTTTCTCTTTTTCGTCGCTTTTCTTCCGAAGCACTCTTCGAATTTTTCATGTGACGTTAAGATGTAAATGGACCACGTATCTAGGTTCTTCAATGCTTCGCCCATTCCTTGATACATTTTTTCCACAGCTGGCTTATCGCTGAGACGTTCACCGTAAGGCGGATTTCCGACAATCACACCATACTCATCTTTTGTTTGGAAGTCTTTCACTTGCATTTGCTTAAATTGAATCAGTTCACTAAGTCCAGCTTCTTCTGCGTTCAGTTTCGCAATTTCTATCATGCGATGATCAATATCGCTCGCGATAATGCGAAGCGGCTGATCATAGTTCGCCTTTTCTTCTACTTCAAGGCGTGCTTTGTTCCAAACGTCCTCACCGATCCATTCCCATGATTCAGATGCAAACTCCCGGTTAAATCCAGGGGCAATGTTTTGTCCAATCATCGCTGCTTCGATGGCAATTGTTCCTGATCCGCAAAAAGGATCGACAAACGGACGGTCAGGTGTCCAGTTCGTTAATAAGACAAGCGCCGCTGCAAGGGTTTCTTTAATAGGCGCCCCGCCTTGATCTGCACGGTATCCACGTTTATGAAGACCCACACCAGACGTATCGAGCGTCAGCAATACTTTATCTTTTAAAAGCGCTACCTCGATTTTGTATTCAGGACCCGTCTCTTCTAGCCATTCAGACTGTATGTTGTAAGATGATCTAAGTTTTTGCGCGATAGCCTTTTTGACGATACGCTGACAATCCGGCACACTGGCAAGCTGAGATTTAACAGATTTACCAATGACAGGGAATGTACTATTTTTCGGTAAAAAAGCGGCCCAGTCAATGGCTTTTGTCTGCTCAAAAAGCTCGTCAAATGTCCTGGCCGAAAATTCAGCAACTTGGACTTTGATTCGGTCTGCTGTACGCAGCCATAGATTCGCACGGCAAATGGCAAGTGCATCTCCTTGAAAAATGACTTTTCCATTATCTACAGTGCACTCATACCCGAGGTCTCTTACTTCTTTTGCAACAATCGCTTCAATTCCCATTGGCGCTGTTGCGATGAGTGTATAGGTTTTCATTTGTTTATCACCTGTTTTCTCGTTCTATTCTGTAATCAAGATAAAAGCTCTCCATATGTAGAAATAGGAGAGCTTTGATTTCATCATGTTTATGATAACGGATATAACGTTCTGTAAGCCATGTTTTGTTCCATCGTACTGCAAACGGCAAAAGCCTCGTACTCAGGTGGTAATCATCTATCTACAGAATTCTCTGTCCTTCTCTCCGTTTGGTTCCTTTGAGAAAGTTCCCCTACCAAGTTTGGGTTTCTCGCTCGAGGGGTTTACCGCGTTCCACTCTCACCATTTCTAGTAAGACTTCGTCACTGTGGCACTTTCAAGGATACTTTGCCATATCCTAAAAGGACGTAGGCATTTTTCCTGCCGTCAGCCTTTCCCAGGCTGCCCTGGCTTATTTTTTCGCCAGGCACGAACACTACGGGCATCTCAGCACCGTGCGAGCATGGACTTTCCTCTGCAATGTCAAAGCATTACAGCGATTACCCGAACGTTAATCAACATGCGTTATTATAAACGACAATGTCATCTGACACAAGCTTTTTTGGTATTACTCAATCATAAAGTTTGCTGCCGAAAACGTGTTTCTCAAGATTAGATAGTCTTTTTAAAATATCAAAGTTTGTTGTATTGGACTGTGCAGGCTGTCTTTTCCCTTGCTCAACCGCTTCTTCAAGCTGTTTTGACAAGTGAAGGTTTTCTTGTTGGAGTTTTTCAATTTCTTGATGGAATGTCTCATAGTCTTTAATGACCATATCTAGAAATTTATCGACTTCTTCTTGTTTATACCCTCGGACACCTGTTTTAAATTCTTTTTCTAAAATTTCTTTCGCAGAAAGCTTTACTTTATCAGCAAGCATCTTTTTCACCTCATATCGTGAATTCATAGTATATTTTTTCAGAAATACGTGACGTTGTCAAATTTTCTCTTGCTTTTAGTCAAAAAACGGATCTTCCGCCTCAACCTGTGCTCTTAAATCATCCATTGTAATATACATAATTGGGTAGTCGGTATAGGTTTCAGCTTCTTTGATCATATATTTTGGCGAGCCTTTATGCTCGGGATCATATAAGACGAGAAGGCCGTCCGTTTTTTCAATAAAAAAGCGGTTCTTTTGTTTAAATTGTGCCGGACTTTCATACGGTCTATGCGTGACACTTTCTACAAAATCAGCTTGTGCAAGAACGCCTTCATACAGCTCTTTATTTTGTTCATTCCAGCGCTCTTCCTGTTCATAAAATGGTGTAATGACAGCAAGTTTTAAATCTGGGTACTCCTCTTGAAGCTCAAAGACCACTTCAGCTGTCCATATTTCTGCCCCTAACTGACCTGAAATGAGCACCCATTCTAGCCCGTCTTCAATGAGTGCCGCCAGCCTTTTCCGAAGTTCCGCTTTTATGTATTGAAGTGCAGGCTCGTCTTGTTTGAAGATCCCAAGCTCAAATGGCTTGTACCCTGTGACAGCGATAATTTTCATTTTTTCACCTGCTTTTAAAAAAAGGGACTTATAAAAGTCCCATTTCACTTTATCTGTTACAGCAAGGTCCACCGCAGTTAAAGTGTTGATGTGTTGCCGGGTCCACCTGAGAAAACGTATGCGGGAAGTAGTGAACATGTTGGAAATTTTGGTGATGAACATTTGTTACATGCTGCGGGTGGATGTGCGGCACAATTGTAGTTGACTCACTATGCGTACAGCAGTGATTCGTTGGATGTACAATTGGCTGTGTAACATTTGGATTGCAATGATGATGATGGTACATGTAGCATTCCCCTCTCCTTGATTTTCTTACATTAACAATGTATGAATCAAGAGGTGTACATGTACTAATGCATTAACCTATTTTAAAAGTTTGCAAGAAAAACATCTTTATAGTTTGAAAACACAAACGCGACCAATATGACAACAAGAAAAAACAAGTAGAAAAGACCCTTATACATGCTCTACGCTCCTCATTCAATATCTAACGTTATTTTACAGGATTCGTGACTTTTCTACAATAAAAGTGCTAAACAATTTTTATTTTCGGCCGAGAGCCGAACGTTGTCATTTTTTGCGCTTTCCCAGGCAATAATTTCATTGCCCAGCTTTTCTTAAGAGCCGCTTTTCTCGCTTGTCAAGTTCCACAATGTCTCGTTCACTTAAAGACGGTTGTGATAACAATGTTTGGGTAATGGAAAGGGCTGCTTTTGGATCTTTTTGGCGGTGTTCTTCATACTTTGCTAGCTCTACACCCGCTTTTAATCTTAAATGAACATCACTTGATTCAAATAGACGCCTCCATATGCATGCCGCTTTATCCCATTGTTTTAACCGCTTGTACTGTAATGATAGATCATAAGCTGCTTGATCCGCATGCTCAAACGCTGCTCCCGTTAATTCTTGCAGGTGCTTTGTTGCTTCCTGCACATCACGGTGAGCAAGATGCCACTTAGCTAATGCATATTTCTCATCGTCTTCCTTCACCGCATCTTTGGATAAGATTTTTTTAGACAAATGAATGTAGAGACTGATTAACGATAAGACATCAAGTTCATTGTGAGTCAAAATTCCTTCAATCAGCTTCGGGTTTTGTTCCTTTAAAAAGTGAAAATAGATCATTGGTGCGAGGAACCCCGGTGTATCTCCCTCTCGATTGACGTGCAGTTCCTCTTTTTCTACAACCGAAAGAGCCATACGCTCATATTTATGTTTCCACAATCTCCTTGACCCATGGAGAAGGTCAAAATGACCAAATTCAGGTAGAGCAGGTATTTGATCACGTAATAATGTATGCCTCGTTTTGACTTGAGGCCAGTCGAATGATTTCCCATTATATGTCACAAGTGATTCGACATCCACCTCACTAAGAAAGCTTTTGTAAAGTGCCGCTTCATTTCCTGGATTCGTGAGCAGATGTTGTTTTACCACCACTTTATCTGAATAAACTCTCGCATGCCCAAGCAGAAAAATCATATTTCCCGTTCCGCCAGATAGTCCTGTTGTTTCTGTATCGAAGAAAAATAGCTCGTGAGGCTTGTAGCCTTTTGCAGAAAGAGAATGCTGAATCTCACTTTTGTTCCATGCACTCACCATCTCCGGCAGTTCTGCAAATGAATATCGCCCATGCTGATGGTCAAGTGGATAGGTCACTTCCCGAATGAGGCAGAAAGAGTCTTCAAAGTAGTAAGGAGCTGCACTTAATTCCCCCCACTCTTTTAGAAATGGAATGGTTTCAGCCGTCACAGTGTGCGTTTGTCCCTCTTTTACTGCCACACGCTTTTCATCTGACTGATTGTGCGACAGGTGTTTTTTCATTCTGTTTAATTTTCCTTTTAATGACATGAGTACGTCTATTCCCCCTTCCCTTAAAATCCTGCCATCAATTGAATGATCCTGCTTTTTCCATCAATCTCTTTCATTTCCATGCCAATACAAGATGGACAGCCGTTCTCGCAGCTGCATCGCTCAATCAGCTGAGTGGCTGCACGGGCAATTTCATCAAAGCGAGCCTGCACCTCTTTACTTAAACCGATTCCACCTGGGTAATGATCATATAAAAATACGGTCGGTTTCCCCGTATGGGCTGCCTTTATTTGAGAAATAACATGAATGTCTGAACGGTCACACATGACAAACGCCGGAACAATATGCTGAAGAACATTGGCAATACCGAGCAAGAGCTGTTCAAGTGTTTTTTCTTCAAATGTCCGCTCTGCTTCATGTAATTCAAACCAAGCAGCACTCGTATGAATCTCTTCTTCAGGTAAGTGAATCGGGCCGGAACCAATATTTTCCCCAGTTGATAATCGAATTTTTTTGAAAATGGTCGGCATTGCATTGACGGTCACATCACCGTAGTGAACAGATACCGCCGCTTTCTCTGTTGTTTGATCAATTTCAAGCACCTTGAGCTGAACTGCTAAATTCGCATCTGTATAATATTCTACATCGACTTGTTTCACATAAGCCTTAAGATGCTCATAATCTAGCTTTTCCACTTGATACTGAACCCCTTCATGTAAATAAATCGCTTCATCATGAAGTAAGGTCATCGCACTGAATCGATCCATCTCCCCAATAATTCGAACGTTCGCTACATCGGATTGATCGACAATGACGACATTTTCCTGACTTGCAGATCTCAGACTGATGCCATGAGCCGGGAACGATTGATCTGACCAATAATAACGGTTCCCGCTGAAATGAAGAACCCCTTCTTCATGTAAGTATTGCAAGATTTCTTCTACTTCCATACTGCCAAACTGTTCATCTTCTCGAAACGGTAGCTCGTAGGACGCACATTTTAGATGATCGACTAGGATGATAAGGTTCTCAGGATTGATTCTTGCCGATTCAGGTGGTCTGTTAAAGAAGTATTCAGGGTGCCTGACAATATATTGGTCAAGTGGCGATGAACTTGCGACCATGATAATGAGTGCTTCCTCATGACGCCTTCCAGCTCGTCCAGCCTGCTGCCACGTACTCGCTACACTGCCAGGATATCCGGTCATGATACAGACTTTTAGCTGTCCAATATCTACTCCTAATTCTAGTGCGTTTGTGCTGACAACACCGAGAATGTCTCCTTCCCTTAAGCCTTTTTCAATCATGCGCCGCTCTTTCGGCAAATAGCCCCCGCGATAACCACGGATCGATTTAGGACCAATTTCTTTTTTCACTAGTTCTTGAATATGACTTAGGATGACTTCAACTCTTACCCTACTTCTAGCAAAAACAATCGTTTGAATTTTTTCTTTTAAAAATGTTTTAGCGAGCTGATTCACAACAGTGGCCGCACTTTGTCTAATATTTAATGGCTTATTGACGACTGGCGGGTTGTAAAAGACAAAATTCTTTTTACCGCTAGGTGCTCCGTTTCGTTCAATGAGATGCACCTTGCTTCCGGTCAGCTGCTCTGCAAGCTCTTTCGGATTCGCTATGGTCGCTGAAGTACAAATAAAGGTCGGGTCACTTCCATAAAATGCACAAATTCGCTTTAGTCTGCGAATGACATTGGCGACATGACTGCCAAACACGCCTCGATATGTATGAAGCTCATCAATGACAATATACTTTAAGTTCTCAAATAAACTGACCCATTTCGTATGGTGAGGCAAAATCGCTGAATGCAGCATATCTGGATTTGTGATGACAATATGTCCTGCCTGTCTGACGCGCTGGCGAATCGCTGGGGAGGTGTCCCCGTCATAGGTTTCACTGTGAATTGGAACATCCATCTCATGAATGATTTCGTTTAATTCACTTTTTTGATCTTGCGCAAGTGCTTTTGTTGGAAATAAATAGAGGGAGCGGCTTGTCTGATCTTCTGCGATCGACTGAAGAACTGGCAGATTGTAGCAAAGCGTTTTACCTGAAGCTGTAGGTGTCACAGTCACCACATTTTCACCATCCATCACACGTTCAAAGGCTTCCTTTTGATGAATGTACAGTTCGCTCACACCTCTTTTTTCAAGCGCCACTTTGAGCCTGTCATTTACTCTTTCAGGAATTGGAGAAGTCAGTGCAGGCTTCGCTTCAATTTCATGCCAATGCTCGACCTGTTCGTCTTTTTTTAAATCTTCTATGAGTTCGTTCATTGTTTTCTTCTTCATCTGGTATCCACCTCTCATTCTAGTGTACCGAATATTTGTTTGCATGACTAGGCGGCAATTTTTTGATGCACCGCTTGTGAGCAAATATTTTGATGTGTTGTAACAATATCTATTACACTTCTATAGTGAAATGATTTTATCAAGGAAGAAGATGATCAGATTGAAAAACGAATTTAAGCCTTTATTTGAACCTTTTACATTCCCAGGGGGTGCCTCTATTGATGGCCGTTTAGTCGTTGCACCAATGACACACTTCGGTTCTCATGAGGATGGCACGATCTCAAAGGAAGAAATTGATTTTATTACCGCTAGATCAAGCGAAATGGGCATGGTCATCACCGCATGTGCAAACGTGACGCCAGATGGTAAGGCGTTTGAAGGACAGCCTTCTATTGCAAGAGATGAAGATATACCTGGCCTTCAAAAGCTTGCTTCTGCGATTCAAGCGAAAGGAACAAAAGCCATTATGCAAATTCATCATGGCGGCTCTCAGGCTCTCCCTCATTTAGTCCCAAACGGTGATGTCGTTGCGCCAAGTGATGTATTTAAAGATGGAAAACAAATTGCGAGAGCTTTGACAGAAGAAGAAATTCCTCACATCATCGACTCATTTAAAGAAGCAGCAAGACGCGCGATCCAAGCAGGATTTGATGGGATCGAAATCCATGGAGCGAATGGATATTTATTACAGCAATTCTACTCCCCGCATAGTAATCAGCGTACAGATCAATGGGGCGGAAGCGAAGAAAAGCGTCTCGCATTTCCAATTGCAGTAGTAGATGCAGTGAAAGAAGCAATCAAAGAGCATGTAACAAAACCATTTATCTTTGGATACCGATTATCACCTGAAGAACCAGAAACACCTGGTTTAACCATGACAGAAACATTTACTTTAGTAGACGTACTTAAGACGAAAAACCTTGATTACTTGCATATTTCTTTAATGGAGATTGACGCTAAAGCAAGACGTGGTGCTGATACAAGTAAGACGCGGATGGAGCTATTAAAAGAGCGCTGTGGTGACACGCTTCCACTCATCGGTGTCGGCAGCGTCATTACAGCTGAGGATGCACTGAATGCATACAATCAAGGGATTCCACTCATCGCTGTTGCAAGAGAAGTCATTGTTGATCCCGATTGGGCAGTAAAGATTAAAGAAGGCAGAGAAAACGAGATTGAAACCGTCATTAAACGCAGTCAAAAAGACAAGTACATGATTCCAGAGGGTTTATGGACTGTCATGGAAGCAAGTAAAGGCTGGGTTCCAATGGAGGATTAATCCCCTCAATAAAAAAACTACCCTATCAACTCAGGGTAGTTTTTTTGGATTATTTCATTTTCACTGTCAAAAGCTTGGACGTCTGCTTTTCTACAGAGCCCTTAGGTTCTTTGTCAAGATGTTCTACTAAATCACCATTCATGATGACAATTGGTGTCACTGTGCTTGCCGCTTTTTCTTCAATCAGCGCTAAATCACATGTAATGAGAGGATCACCTGCTTTCACTTTATCCCCTTCTTTTATGTGTGCTTCAAAGCCTTCACCATTTAATCCAACCGTTTCAAGTCCGATATGAATCAGAAGCTCAAGCCCCGAGAGTGTTCGAATCCCAATTGCATGTTTTGTATGGAAGAGTTGAATAATTTCACCATCTACTGGCGACACAATGGTTCCGTTTTTTGGTTTTACAGCTACGCCGTCTCCCATCATCTTTTGAGAAAAAACGGGATCTGGTACATCGGTCATATCCATTAACTCTCCATCAACTGGAGAATAAATGACTTCTTCCTTTACATCATCTTGGTTTTTTCCGAAACCGAATAATTTTTTCAGCAATGTTCATTTGCTCCCTTCAAGCTTTGCTTCTAGATCTATTCAGCGTATAAATCTTCACGCCCATACACCTTGCTTCATTCAACACTATTTAATCATAATTTTTTCCTCTCATCAATTGATAACCGCCTGAGCCCCTTTTGCATAGGCTGTAGATGAGAGGTGATTCAAATGAAACATGAAAGTGAAAAGAAACACGAGTTGCTATCAAATGAAGACATTTTATATGAAGCGATTGAACAATTTTTTGCATCATCGCCGTTTCACGACATTTTAAATAGTGCAGAGGCGCTGATGACCACGAGCCATTCACTTGCATCCATTACAACCGATGTGACAGAAGATGATCAATATGTATATATTGAGATTCGATTTCCAGACCATTTTGTCGAAGGTGATATCGCACTAGAAGTGAAAGCGCAATATTTACACTTATCGGTACAGGAAAAAATCAAAACAGACACGACTTCCTCCTATTCAAGCTTTACCAAAACCATTTTAATGCCTGCAAAAATAGATGAAACCAATATGAAGAGCGTTTGGAAAGATCAATCACTTCGTGTGACTGCGCCAAAACAAACAACCCAATAGATGTATATCTATTGGGTTTTGCTATGCTTTAAAAATACTAGTAAATCCTTTCGCCAATGAGCCCACTTGATTCATTGTACTCATCATTTGTCCAGCAGTATCAAACATTTTATTAAAATCGTATTGCCCATTCGTTTTTTTAAATTGTGACAGCACACTTTTAAATTGAGATGATTGCTGTTTTTGCGGCCTTGGCAAAGGATAAGGATTCATAGGCTGCTGCATAGGCATCATGCCCGGCGGCTGCATTTGCGGCTGATTCATTGCTTCAGGCTGCGGCTGATAAGGCTGGAAGTTTTCCTGATATCCAAAAGGCGGCTGATAGCCTGCAGACGGCGGCTGGTTCATTTCACCTTGATATGGAGGCATGAAATATTCTGGAGGCTGCGGAGGCTGCTGCATATCTGGATACGGAAAAGGCCGTTGCTGAAATTGATTCATTTCATAAGATGGCTGGTTTGAATAAGGGAACACGTATCTCGCTCCTCTCGCTCTGAAAACATATTGAAGTCAATGATATATTATGTTCAGGAAGCAGAAGGTGTGCCTACAGCAGCCATAAGAAAAACGCAGACTGTTTCATCAGCTGCGTTTGTTGATTTCTTCTATTAAAAGGTTCAGTGTATAAATCACTGACTCAACTAAATTTTTCACACGAGGTGCATGCTGTTTGCCAAAATAAGATTGCAGCACAACCTCTTTTCCATTTTCTTGGACGGCTTCAAGCTGTTCTTGATGTAAGTATCTAGGTTTGGCCTGATGAATAAATGAGGTAGCAGCAGTAAGCCACTCTTCCATTTGCTGATCAAATTTGACAACGGCCGGTTGAATATCGTTGTAAAAATCATAAACTGGGTATTCCTCTTCTGCCTTTCCCTTTAGGTACTGCTCGTATGCTTCTTCGATCCACGTGATCAACTCTTGTGTATGTTTCAGTAATGTTTGATTATCCAAAGTGTTCACCTCTATGAACCATCCTATCAAACGTTTACTTATTGCTCAAATAGAAAAGCTATCCGGCGTGATATGCGGGTCTTGCCGCCAGCTTATACTCTGCTGCATGAATTTTCAATTCACATTCCTTCACTTCAGATTCAAGACGGTCAATGATTTGTTCTTGCTCCTCTACGGCAGCGTTTTTTGTTTTTTTGACAGCTAAAGACAGTTCTTCTTCCACCTCATCAATCTTTCGCTCAATTTCCTCTAACAACTGCATAATGGATTCTTTTGATACAAATTCGCTCATCATCAGATTCCTCCTTTATCATCTCTCGTTACATTCTCTTTTCTTTTACTCCCTCCTTCATACATGACAAAACTAGAACTAAATCGCCAATCTAAGTGAAGATAAGCGCAATTTCTTCCATTTCGACACGTGCTTGTCCTTCTTTGTATGATCGCGTCCGATTGTGTAAATTCTAAGGACAAAGGAGGTAGATGTCATGAAAAAGCAGCAAGCACCAAAAGAGCAAAAAACAAAAGGGAAAGAAAACAGTACAGATCAGCTTGATAAAAAGCTCGGCGGCCCTAACCGTCCATCCACGTAAAAAAAGCAGGTACCCCCTGCTTTTTATTTATGCAAAAAATAGTGTTCTAATGAGAAAAGAAAACGAAGCTGCCTTTTTTTATGAAAATACCAGTCGGTCAGCTCAATTTGTTTTGGTAAACGCTCTGCTTCAAACAAGGATGGACTCAATTTCTTTTGAAACCAATCTTCCCTTTGATCGTCTAATGAATGTGTCATGACTGGATACACCGTTCTGAGGAAAGGGCTTGACCTTCGCGCAATCCCTAAAAACGGTTCAAAATCAAATCGAGATCCCGTATGCGGCACGGTATGCAAAAAATGATAAAAATCCGAAAACAAATCGGCTCGAAACAATAGTTTTGCTAGTTTTTTCCCTAACGTAATGCGCTCTTTTACTTGGGAAAACTTTCGTATGGTTAAGCCGTACAAATGCCCGTCTACTGTCGGAAAAACGACGGTTTGAAAATGTGCCCACTCGCTGAAAAGATATTGAATCGAGTGAAAAACATTCTTTTTCAGGAGAGGATTTTGTATAATAGGAGATTGTATAGTATATTGTTCATTTATGATGAGTGCATGCAGCAATCGCTCTCTGTCACGCTTTTGCCAAAATCGTTCCCATTCAGCGCTCATAAAACGAGACACACCGAAATGAGGGAGCAGATGAAATAAAGGTTTGCGGCACCTTTTTGACCATTCATACAAGAGAAGCTGCGGGTAAGCATCTGAAAAGATCAGCCAATTCGCTCTTTCATACGCTGTAAAGAACAGATGCCCTTGCTGATCCGTTAAACCCGGATGGAAGAGCTCGCCTTTTAAATCTGTCATCGACCATCCAGCATTTCTCGAGACAAAAGAAGCAAGCAGAGACCATTTCATCTCTGGATGACGGTCATAAAAGCGCTTGTACGCATTTGTCCTTGTCAGGTTGTCCTTATTTTTCGCTTTCGTTTCATGTAAAATATGCTGGGTAATCATGTGCTCTTGTTGTGACAACATGGTGATCTCTCCAATACAAAATGCATTAAAAGGAGGCTGAAACTTGATGATTCGGTATCCTAATGGAAAATCGTATCAGCCCATTCAACAAATTGGGACAAAAAAAAGAATCAGCGGCGAATCATCTTATAGTAACCGCGGGATGACGCTTGAAGCTGACTTAAATGAAACGAACCAGTACTATTTGGTCAACGGGATTGCAGTCATTCATAAAAAGCCTACCCCTGTTCAAATTGTCAATGTGGATTATCCAAAAAGAAGCGCTGCTGTCATTAAAGAAGCCTATTTTAAACAATCCTCCACAACAGACTACAACGGGGTATACAAAGGGCGCTATATCGATTTTGAAGCAAAGGAAACCAAAAGCACCACCTCGTTTCCGCTCAAAAATTTCCACGACCATCAAATTGAGCATATGAAACAGGTTGAAAAGCAAGGCGGTATTTGTTTTGTTATTATATCCGCATTTGGTTCCGTTTATTATTTGTCCGCTACTGACCTCTTCTTCTTTTGGGAGCGGCAGCAGCAAAACGGCCGTAAATCCATTAGCAAAGATGAATTAATGGAAGCAGGCCACCTCATGACACTTGGATATTCGCCAAGAATTGATTATATTAAAGTAGTGGAGACACTTCATTTTTCGGATGAAAGCAAGCATCATTTACGTTCGAAAAAGGTTTAACACGAAAGGTTGAGATGTGATGTCTGATCAATTTACAAGTCGTGAACAGCGACGTAAAGCAAGTCAAGAAAACAATAAGAAGCAAAAGAACAAAAAAGGCAAAAAGAAAGCAGGTCTATTTAAAAAAATATTTTTATCTTTACTCGTGATCGGTCTTCTTTGTTTAGTAGCCGGAATCACAACTTTTGCCGTTTTTGCATCAAGCGCTCCTTCTATTGATGATAGCAAGCTAAAAACGCCGTATTCTTCAAAACTTTACGATAAAGACAAAAAAGTCTTTGCAGAAGTCGGGGCGGAGAAAAGAACGTATGTCTCGATTAAAGATATACCCGACGTGGTAAAAGATGCGTTTATTGCAACTGAAGATGCACGTTTTTATAAACACCACGGGATTGATCCTATCCGTATTGGCGGTGCTCTTGTCGCAAACGTCGAGGACGGTTTTGGAGCAGAAGGTGGAAGTACGATTACACAGCAGGTTGTGAAGAACTCCCTGCTTAACAATCAAAAGACGTTAAAACGTAAAGTACAGGAAGTGTGGCTCTCGATTCAGCTTGAGCAAAAATACTCTAAAGATGAAATTTTAGAAATGTATTTAAACCGTATTTTCTTCTCTCCTTATGCTTATGGTGTTGGGAAAGCGGCTGAACAATTTTTCGGAGTGACAGATTTAAATAAACTAACTGTTGCACAGGCTGCCACACTTGCAGGTATGCCGCAAAGTCCTTCTGCCTATAACCCAGTGAAACATCCAGAGGCAGCGGAAAAACGTCGTAATATCGTTTTAGGCCTAATGAAAAAACAAGGCTATATTTCAGAAAAAGATTATGAGGAAGCAAAAGCAACACCTGTCAGCAAAACAGTTGTTTCAGCTGATAAATATAAGAGTCAAAACTCAAGTAAGTACTCTGCTTATATTGAAGAAGTCATGGAAGAAGTACAGAAAAAAGCCAAAGTAGATGTATCAACAGATGGATTAAAAATCTATACTTCTCTTGATCGAAAAGCACAGGATCATCTGGATGACATCATCAATGGGGATTCAGCCGGATTTACGAAAGGTATGCAAGCTGGAGTCACCCTGCTAGATACAAAAAATGGTGAAATTCGTGCCATTGGCGGTGGTCGTGATGTACCAGCCGGCGGCTTTAACTATGCCACTGATGCAAAACGCCAGCCGGGATCTACAATCAAACCAATTTTAGATTACGGTCCTGTAATTGAAAACAAAAAATGGTCAACATATCAGCAAATTGATGATGCGCCTTATACGTACTCTAACGGTACACCAATTAACAACTTTGACAGAAGACACTTAGGGAAAATGTCGATGAGAAGTGCTTTGGCACAATCACGAAACATCCCTGCTTTAAAAGCTTTCCAAGAAGCTGGTACAGATAATGCTGTTCAATTCGCCAATAACTTAGGTCTGGACTTACCTTCTGACATTCCTGAGTCTTACTCAATCGGCGGATTTGACGAAGGTGTCTCTTCACTTAAAATGGCTGGTGCATTTAGTGCATTCGGTAACAACGGATACTATAATGAACCGCATGCCGTAACGTCTGTTGAATTTAATGACGGAACGAAGCTTGACTTAACGCCAGACTCTAAAGCAGCCATGAGTGATTACACTGCATTTATGATCACAGATATGCTGAAAACTGCTGTACAATCTGGAACAGGTACACTCGCACAAGTACCGAATGTTCAAGTAGCTGGTAAAACAGGTACAACCAACTTTACACAAGATGATATTAATAAATACAACATCCCTTCTGGCGGTGCGAAAGATTCATGGTTTGTCGGTTACACACCGCAATACACAGCAGCTGTGTGGACCGGAATCGGCAACTCAAAAGATGCAGACGGCAAAATGTGGCTCACGGATTATGAGCAGCGTGTTGCCAAAGTGGTCTTCCAGAAATTAATTTCTCAAATTGATGATGGAAGCGGCTCATTTGAAAAGCCAGACAGTGTCGTTGAAGCAACGGTTGAAAAAGGATCAGATCCAGCGAAGTTAGCTGGACCAAACACACCAAGTGATAAGAAGACAACGGAATACTTCGTCAAAGGAACTGTCCCAACAAAAGTTTCTGACACATATGAAAAGAAAGAAGCTGACAAACCATCTGACTTAAAAGCGGTGTATGATGAAGAGAAAAAATCGATTACACTCACTTGGGGTTATGATGACGATGCAGATGCAACATTTAATGTAAAGCAAGCGGTCGATGATGGCGGCTATAAAGACATTCAAAACAGCTCTTCTAAAGAAGCCGTCATCTCTGATGTGAAGCCAGGATCCACCTATAAATTCCAAGTGACAGCGACTGTAGACGATGTCACAAGTAAAGCGGCTTCTACCTTCCTCACCATTAAAGATGACGAAGAAGAGGAAGAAAAAGCAGATGATGAGAACAAAGAAGAAGAAGAGCCACAGCAACCTGATGATGAGCAGACAGATCAAACTGATGATAATCAAAACCAAGGTGGCACTGATGAACAGAAGCCTGATGATAAAAAAGATCAAGGCGGAAATACCGAAAACGGCAATGGTAGTTCAAGTGATGGCTCAGACAGTACAAATGGAAACAGCAACTCACAGAGCGATGCCAATAAAGATAAAAAGAAAGACGACGAGAAAGCCAATTCTCAAAGCTCAAATACTCAGTCAAATTCTACTTCTCGCAAAGAAGACGAATAACAAAAAAGCACTTGCCCTATGTGGCAAGTGCTTTTTTAACGATTTTGTTTTAACTTTCTGAGTGCTTCGTATTTTCCATACTGCTTTTTGAGCTCTGTGTATAACTCGTCCAATTGAATAAAGCAATGATATTGGGTAGGTTTAAGCAAAATAAACTCTAATCGTTCTTTCCAGTTAATGGGGGATACTGGAAACGTCTGTTGTTTAATTTGCTCCCAATCAAAGGTTTGAAGCTTCTCTCCTTTGATCCAGTAAAACATTGCAATCATACTGACAATGCCTTGCAGCATATCATCCTCTTCACACCGAGATTTTCTCGTTTGAAAGCGAGGAAGCATGTGGTCTTTTAATTCATTCCACAGATCAAACATCAAAGGAACAAATTCTTCCGTTTTCTGCCACGGTTGCTCATCTAGTAAAGGTTCTGAAGATAGATCAAATGCGAGTGGATTGATTCTTAATATATCTTTTTTTTCGCCGCTTATTTCTACCTTTTTCTCTTTTAGCTTTTCGACATATGAGGTGAAAACAGCTGCTCCGCTCATGCCAGCTTCACCAGCCCTTTTTTCAGCCTCTTCTGCCCTTCTCTGCACATATCAAGAAGTGGACAAGATTCACACTGTGGCCGCTGCGCCTTACAGTGATATCTGCCGAAAAAGATGAGACGATGATGGGTCACGGACCAATCCTCTTTTGGCACCTTCTTCATTATGGTTTGCTCTACCTCAAGAACAGAATCCTTCCAGCGGCAAATCCCAAGTCGTTTGCTGACACGCTCGACATGTGTATCTACTGCAATGGCGGGAATTCCAAAAGCGACAGACACAACGACATTTGCTGTTTTCCGTCCAACCCCTGGGAGCTTGATTAGCTCATCTCGATCTCTTGGCACTTCACCGCCATAATCTTCAATCAGCATTTGGCTTAATTTTTGAATGTTTTTTGCCTTATTACGATAAAGACCGATCGAACGAATATCCTGCTGCAACTCTTCAAGCGGCACACTTAAATAGTCTTCTGGTGTTTTATATTTTTGAAATAGATGTTTGGTCACTTTGTTCACTAAAACATCTGTACATTGCGCTGAAAGTGCGACAGCAATCACTAGTTCAAATGGATTGGAATGAACAAGCTCACACTCAGCCTCTGGAAACATATCTCCTATAATATCTAAACATTCATTGATTTGTTTTTTTGATAACATGCCTTCTCCTTTATTGGTTATTGTTCCAGCCAATTATAAAAAGGAACTTGTCGTTTATATGAAGATGTTTCTTCTTTTGAAGGTGGGGCTTTTTGCTGCGAACGGAAATGCTGGCTATGCTCTTTCGCTTCTTCCGCTGTTTTCAGCCCTTTCTTTTTCCACTCAAATAAAATTCGATCGATATAGCGGAAATTTAATTTTCCTGATAAAACGGCTTCTCTTAGAGCAAGACGAATCATCTCAGCATCATGATGGTCTTGATCCATCCAGATCGAGAGTGTTTCCCCTTCAAGAGGGGAAAGTGGTCTGCCAAACTCATCTTCAAATAGCGCATATAAAGATTTTTCAGCCTGCACATGATTCTTTTGCAGGTCTTTCGCCTGTTTTGCTTCTAAAAAGTCATACAGCACACCCCATAAGGGCTCTACCGAGTACCGGTCATGCTGAATACCAGACCTGTCTTCAAACGGCTGGATCGAAATAAACCCTTTTTGAATCAAATACTGCACCATATAAGCACATTCTTCAGCCGAAATGGTCATACCATGTGAAAGCTCTTCAAATGTCTGAAAAAAGACGCCTTGTTCTTCATTCATTTTAATCTTTAACATGACCATCATTTGTGATTCATTCAGTCCTAACTGCTCATAATGAGCAATCAGCAAATTAGGCAAACTGGTCGAACCCATTTTCTGCATATCTATAAATTGCTGCCTTTTCATCGGATACACCTCTTCACTTTCAGTATATCACGTTTTTTCATACGTGCTGTCCTTAAGACGTTTGAAAAAGCCTCCATATGTTGGAGGCTTTCACGTCTTAAGGATATAAACGGTTTAATAATCTTGGGAATGGAATTGTTTCACGCACATGCGGCGCTCCGCTAATCCAAGCAACTGTTCGTTCAAGTCCAAGACCAAAACCTGAATGTGGTACAGAACCATACTGTCTTAATTCTGTGTACCATTTGTACGTTTCTTGATCTAACCCATGTTCTTTTAGTCTTGCTTCAAGCAGATCTAAATCGTGAACACGTTCAGAACCGCCGATAATCTCTCCATAGCCTTCTGGTGCAATTAAATCTGCACAAAGGACGACATCATCACGGTCTGGTGCAGGCTGCATATAAAATGGTTTTAATGAGGTTGGGTAATGAGTGATAAAGACTGGTTTATCATAGCTTTCGGCGATCGCTGTTTCGTGCGGCGCACCGAAGTCATCTCCCCATTCAATGTCATCAAATCCTTTATCCTGCAAGAATTTAATCGCTTCATCATATGTGATGCGCGGGAATGGTGCTTTGATGTTTTCTAATTTTGCTGTATCACGGCCAAGTGTGTGCAGTTCTACTTTACAGTTTTCAAGTACACTTTGAACAACGTGAGACACATAATTTTCTTGGTACTCAAGGTTCTCATTAAATTCAACAAATGCCATCTCAGGCTCGATCATCCAGAACTCGATTAAATGACGTTTTGTTTTCGATTTTTCTGCTCTAAATGTTGGACCAAATGAGAATACTTTTCCGAGTGCCATTGCAGCAGCTTCCATGTAAAGCTGTCCACTTTGAGAAAGGTATGCATCTTCATCAAAATATTTAGTAGCAAACAGCTCTGTTGTTCCTTCTGGAGCACTTCCTGTTAAGATTGGCGGATCCACTTTCACGAAACCTTCTTGATGGAAAAACTCATATGTAGCACGAATAATTTCATTACGGATTTTCATAATGGCATGCTGTTTTTTAGAACGCAGCCATAAATGACGGTGATCCATTAAGAATTCTGTTCCATGTTCTTTTGGTGTAATTGGGTAATCTGTTGCTTCGTGAATCACTTCAATGGATTTCACTTGTAATTCAAAACCAAGTGGTGAACGCTCATCTTTTGTTACTTGTCCTGTGACATAGACCGATGTCTCTTGTGTCACTGATTTCGCAAGCTTAAAGACTTCCTCTTCCACCTCTGCTTTTACAACGACTCCTTGAATAAAGCCTGTCCCGTCGCGAAGCTGCAAGAATGCAATTTTCCCGCTTGAACGTTTATTGGCAATCCATGCGCCGATTGTTACTTCTTCATCGACGTGTTTGAACACTTGATTAATAGTTGTTTTCAACATATTTCCCTCCAAAGCCAGAAAGAAACTCACCTTGTTAAATAGGTGTGATTCTTTTTTCATACATTTTATTATAACCGTTCTAAATCAGCATGGTCAACGCAAGACAGAAGAAACTACGGTGTTAAATTTTTTTCCACTCGTCCTGTCGTAAAATCAACATAGCTGAAACTATATTGGCTGTTCTCATTTAAGTACGTTACTTCCCAAAGGAGGACGTCACCTTCTCTTGCTAATTGAACATTTTTCAGCTTAGAAATGGTGTTCTCCTTTTGAACGGCTTGTACTGCTTGGTTTGAAGTAATGCCTTCTTTTGCTTTTTTAGCAATGACTTTTTCTTTTTTGCTGGCAGGTACCCACACATAGATCGCTTCGTTTTGTTTGTTTTTACCTTCCACAATAAATTGCTTTTCTTTCCCAACAAAGGTATCCACTTGCTCTACTTGTGCCAATGATGCTTGCTTTTTTGCTCGTTCAATCGCTGCCTCATGACCTTCTTCTTTTTGACCCATGGCCATTTGATAAATCCACGAAAAGCTAATGATGCCAATGAGTAAAACGAGCGCAGCAACGGATGAAATAATCCAAACTATTTTTTTCATGTCAAGCTTCCCCTATGTGCGATATATGGTAAATATCGCTTGATTTTGATCTTCTTGATCTAATGCTAATCCAAACATAAGATCTTCCCTTTTAAGCGTTCTGTTCAGCAAATCGACGATTTTGTATAGGTCTTCTGAATGCTTAATTTGAACAGTTGAAAGTACCTCTATTTTACTTTCCACTTCTAATTCCTCCTCGGTACGTAAATATTGTTAGTCATACTTTTCAATGTGAGAACCGATACTATTTTTACAACGGAACATAAAAAGCCGTTACGATAAATTAACTCCAAACCCACACCAGTGAAAGGCCGCTTATGACAGCGGCTTTTCGTTGTTAAGCTTTTCTATATACGCCTCAAGCGACTCTTTGGACATCTCGTGAACTGGCGCATGATGAAGTGATTCTAAAAATAGTTTTCCATACGAAGCGGTTTTCACTCGGCGGTCTAAAATCAGCAATGTTCCGATGTCTTTTTCCGAGCGCAGCAAGCGGCCGGCTCCTTGCTTAAAAGTTAACACAGCTTCCGGGAGAGCGACGGCTTTAAAGGGATTCTTCCCCTGTTTTTTTGCGGCTTCACATTTTGCTTCTATCAGCGGTGAATCAGGCGGTCGGAAAGGAAGCCTTGCCATAATAACGGTCGTTAGCTCTGAGCCAGGAAAATCCACACCTTCCCAGAAACTCCCTGTTCCTAGCAAGATGGCTTGCTTCGCCAATTTGAACATTTTTGTCAATTTTACAGGGCTCCCGCCTGTCAAACCTTGAGCAAACAAGGCCGATTGCATACCTTCTGATTTCAACTCTTCATACACTGCTTTTAACATCTCATGTGAATTAAATAACACCAATATTTTCGCTTGATCCTGCTTTTCCATGATCTTAATATATGTTGCAGCTCGCTTCACATATTCGCGTTCATCACGGTTTGTGATCGGCGGCATGTCAGCCGGTACAACGACCTTAAGCTGTTTTTCAAGTTCAAAAGGTGAATCAATTTGGACAAGGTGTGGGTAAAAATCTTGCAGGCCAAATCGTTCTAAGCAATAATCAAAGCGTCGATTAATGGTAAGCGTCCCTGATGTGAGGACAACGCTTTTTTTGTTCATGAAGAACCGATCAGCTAGCAGCTCCCCTGTATCTAGCGGCTGCGCGTGCATAAAGACAGCATTCTTGGCACCCTTTGCATCAATCTCAATCCAAACGGTTTCATCATTGTTTGGTTCAAAGATAAACCGGTACAGCGTACTGCAGAATGTCTGCATAAACGACATCACTTGATCGTATTCTTCTGCTTCAAATGCAAAGTGTTCTATGAACTGATCACTTTTGTGAAGCAGCTCATTTTTTTGCTGCTCATACAGTTTCTCACAAGCAATCAATAACGAACAAAGCTTACTCGCTGATTCTTTAATTCGGACCCACTGAGCATGTTTTGAATGATGACGGACTCTATGAATGAGACGATTGATGTCCGCTTTTGGTTTTGTCCTTTTGACAAAAGAATGAACGGTACTAAAAAATGCGTCACTTTCCATCTGAAGCTGCTGAAGATACTCGTCCATTTCAATAAAGGTGTCAGTTGATAAACCTGCCCCATGAAATCTCTTTTTCAATTTCTTAAGCAGCCCGCCATGCAAAGAGCCAAGCTGCGTTAATTTCGCATGAAGCTGGATATAAGACGCACTGTCACCTAGCGTTTCATTGGCTGTTTTTTCAAATTGGTGGGCCTCATCAATCACATAGACGTCTGCATCCTGAAAGATAGAAGCTCCTTCCGTTTGGGATAAAAGCAGACGGTGATTCGTCAAAATTAAATCAGCGGTTTGAGCCTTTCGTTTAGCCCGTTCATAAAAACAATGTTCTTTAAAACGGCGTTTTTTCGATGTAAATGGCATGTGCACACAAGAGATACGGTCTTTTATATTTGCAGCTCCTGACGGTAAATTCAGTTCAGACAAATCACCTGTTTCAGTGACCAGAAGCCACATTAAAATTTGCGCTTTTGTTAAGACAACATCATAGTTATCATCTTCCTCATGCAGGACATGCTCAAACTTATCTAAACAAATATAATGTGCCCGCCCTTTAAACACACAGGCGGCTGGCTCAAATGGGAGCAATTGCTTGAGTAGCGGAACATCGCGCTGAAGCAGTTGCTGCTGCAGTAAAATAGAATATGTACTGATAATGACAGGTTTTCCTGATTTCTTTGCTTCTAAAGCAGCTGGTATAAGATAAGCGAGTGTTTTCCCGATTCCTGGCGCCGCTTCAATTAACGCATAAGCTCTTTCATGGAACGCATCTCTTACTTTGTTCATCATCGTGAGCTGGCCTTCTCTTACTTCATAGCCTTCTAATGTTTGAGGGAGTTTCTCTTTTATCTCCTCAAACAGCTGCTCGTCGTCAGCGCCTACTGCATATGTCGATTCAGTGATAGGATTGGTCACATCTTTCACAGCAAAAGATCCTACTTCTACAAGCGAATCATCCTGACTCGTGTGATTGGTTTCAAGCTGCTTAATTAAAAGTCCTATATCACTTAGAAGATAAGAGGATAATCTGCGCAGCTGTTTTAACACATTTGGCGGTGTATTCCTTAATTGATGTAATAAGGTTAAAAATAACATGGCAGTAACTTCCGCATCACTATCCGCTCTGTGCGGGTGGTCATGTGGAAGCATGAGCTCTTCGCTTAATTCAGTTAACTTATAACCTTCAAGCTCAGGATAAAGAATTCTAGAAATTTCAACCGTATCAATCGCTAGCACATCCAGCTCATTTTTCCCGCATGCTTTTAGTTCATCGTTTAAAAAGTTCAAATCAAAATGAACATTGTGCGCAACAAAATAAGCGCCCTGTATGAGATCATACACCTCTTGGGCAATGTCCTCAAAAAACACCGCGTCATCAACCATGTGCTGCTTAATACCTGTCAGCTGTTCAATAAATCCAGGAATCGTTTTCCCTGGGTTCACATATTTTGAATACCGTTCGACAATTTGTCCATTTTCAATGACCACCGCAGCAATTTGAATGATTTTATCACCTTTTTTTGGTGAATTCCCGGTGGTTTCAATATCAACGACAACAAACCTTTGATCGGTCATAAAATGGACACCTCAATTCCTCGTTCCACTCATAGTGAAACACACTCTGGGCAATATAGCTGAAACAGAACAGCTTCCTTTTGATGAAACTGTTCTGTTTCCATGTGAGCGTGCGTTATAAAATCGTTCTCGCAGGCTCTTGCCCAATCATTTGTTCAATTTGATTTTGTTTATTTAACACGACCACTTTAGGTGTGTGCGATTTCGCTTCTTCCTCTGACAACATCCCATAAGCGATAATAATGACTTCATCTCCTGGCTGAACCAATCTTGCTGCCGCACCATTTAAACAAATGACACCGCTCTTTCTTTCTCCAGGGATGATATATGTTTCAAGTCTAGCACCATTGTGATTATTGACAATTTGCACTTTCTCATTTGCCATCATGCCTGCCGCATCAAGCAAATCTTCGTCGATAGTAATACTACCTACATAGTGTAAGTTTGCTTCAGTCACTGTCGCTTTATGAAGTTTCGAGGTCATAAAAGTTCTATACATGTTTTTCACCGCTTTCAGGAACATGGAAAATCACATTATCAATCAGTCTTGCCCGGGAGAACTTCACAGCAATGGCAATGATCACTTGCCCCGTTAAGTGCTGAAGGGGTTCAAGCTCTGGATAGGAGTAAATGTCAATATAATCGATTTCTCCACTTGTTTGAAGAATCTCCTCTTCCACTAATTGATAAATACGATTTACATCATGTTCACCCTTTTCTACAGCTGTCTGTCCTTTTTTTAATGCCCGGTATAAAGCAGGTGCTTCTTGCCTTTCTGTTTCAGACAAATACACGTTTCTTGAACTTTTCGCTAAACCGTCTTCTTCTCGAACAGTAGGAACAGACACAAGGTGAAGATCAAAAAAGAAATCCTTGATCATCGCATCGATAACAGCGACTTGCTGTGCATCCTTTAGACCAAAGTATACATTGGTTGGTGCGACAAGGTGAAACAGCTTTGTGAGCACCGTGACAACGCCGTCGAAGTGTCCTGGGCGTTTCTTCCCGCATAAGACGTCTGTACGCTTTTGAACAGTCATCGTAATCGATGGCTCATCTTTGTACATTTCCTTCACATCAGGTGTAAATAATATATCTACTCCAGCTTCTTCAGCAAGACGCTGGTCTCTTTTCATATCTCTTGGATAGGATTCAAAGTCTTCATTCGGTCCAAATTGCAATGGATTGACAAAGATGCTCATCACCACAATGTCATTTTGATCTCTTGCTTCTTTTGCAAGCGTAAGATGTCCTTCATGAAGGAAACCCATTGTAGGGACAAATCCAATGGAATGCTGCTTCTTTTGATGCTGCTTGATCATTTCTTTTAATTCATGAATATGGGAAACAACCTTCATTCCTTGATCCCCCCATATAAACCATCAAGGACTTCTTCTTTCATATGAAAGGTATGAGCATCCTCTGGGAATGTGCGTGCTTTTACTTCTTTTGTATATTGTATGAGCGCTTCTTCTAATACAGCATCGATTTGCGCGTATTGTTTCACAAATTTAGGTGTTCTAGACACGCCGTACCCTACCACATCATGGTAAACGAGAACTTGTCCATCTGCTTCAGCCCCTGCCCCAATTCCGATCACAGGAATCTTTAGCATGTCAGTAATCCGTTTTGTCAGTTCACCAGGTACACACTCTAACACAAGGGCGATGGCACCTGCTTCCTCACATTTCAGACTATCTTCAATCAATTTCTGTGCACTCTCTTTGTCTTTTCCTTGCACTTTATAGCCGCCAAGGACACCGACTGATTGAGGGGTGAGCCCTAAATGGCTTACAACAGGAATACCGCCTCTTGTAAGTGCTTGAATGGATTCAAATACTCCATCTCCACCTTCAAGCTTTAAGGCATCAGCACCGCTTTCTTGCATAATGCGTGCTGCATTTTTCATCGTTTCTTCTAATGAATAATGATAAGACATAAATGGCATATCCGTCACAACAAATGTGTCTTTTGCGCCTCTTTTGACTGCTTTTGTGTGATGAATCATATCATCCATCGTCACTTGCACTGTGGAATCAAGTCCAAGGACAACCATCCCAAGTGAGTCACCAACTAAGATCATGTCGACTTCCGCTTTTTCCGCTTGCTTTGCAGCTGGATAGTCGTATGCTGTCAGCATCACAATAGGTTCGTTTTGTTCTTTCATTTTGAAAAAATCTAACTTTGTCTTCATTTGTTCCTCCTCATTCTGGAGAGGAGATGGCTTGTCTGATCTCACACGCTTTTATCTCTCATGTGCAGACGAATCATCCCTCTGTCCAAGTCCCTTAGGATCAAGGCAGAAATTTATCGAATTTTTCTTCCTAACAGGTACAGTTCTTTTTCAGATACTGCCCACACGAAGTATATCAAAAATGTGCCGGGTGTTCCACTTAAGTTGACTTGATCTCAATGTCAGCGGAGTAGATGTTTTGGATTCCGCCCTCCGTTTCGAGTAAGAGAACGCCTTCATCGTTAATCCCAAGCGCCGTTCCAGCATATTGTCCATTGACGGTGCGTGCGATGATACGTTTTCCAATGGTCATCGCATACGATTCCCATAATTGTTTGATCGGAGCAAAACCATATGTCATATATTCATCATACCTTTTTTCAAAGGTGGACATGATGGTTTGAATCAGTGCCGCTCTGTCTACCTTTTGACCAAGCTCCATTCGCAAACTCGTCGCAACATCCTTTAATTCTTCAGGAAAATCATTTGCCGTCTGATTCACGTTAATGCCTGGGCCAATAATGACTGCGTGAACTTGGTCAGCTTCTGCTTTTAATTCAGTCAAAATACCAACGACCTTTTTTCCGTTTAGCAAAATATCGTTTGGCCATTTGATCGATGGACTGAGACCCGTTTGCTGCGCTATGGCTTCAGCGATCGCGACAGATGCTAAAAGCGTCATTTGCGGCGCTTTGTGCAACGGTATTTCTGGCCGGAGAATCAAACTCATCCATATGCCTGTCCCATTTGGTGAGTGCCACGTTCTTTGAAGGCGTCCTTTTCCGTTTGTCTGATGATCACTGACAACAAGCGAGCCGTGCGAGGCTCCTTTATTGACGAGGTCATGGGCAATGAGCTGAGTTGAGGCGACTTCTTCTTGAAAATAAATATGCCTGCCAAACAGCTCTGTTTCCAAACCAAACAGAATTTCGTCTTCACTAATTTTGTCCGGTTTACGAAGCAGCCGGTATCCTTTTCTTCTGACCGCTTCGACCTCATATCCCTCTTTTCGCAAATCCTCTATATGCTTCCATACTGCCGTTCGGGAGCAGCCAAGCTCATCACATATTTGCTGGCTTGAGACAAAATCTTGCTCAGATGCTGTAAATAGTTCAATTAATCGTTTTCTAATCGCTGATCGCACGCTATGAGCCACTCCTCTATGGCTTCTTTTCGGTTTTCAAGCTGGTTTTGCAAAACGGCTTTTTTCACAAAAGCAAGCTCTTCTGCAATCCATTTACCAGCTGGCTTTTGCCGAAAGGCCATCAAATCTTTTCCTGACACTGCAAGGTCTTGAAGCTGTTTAATCGGCAGCGCATCATATGAACGTTTCGCCGCCTCCAGCTCATCAAAGAAAATGCGACGCTCATGTTTGAGCTGCGTGATTTTCATACTAGAAAGCAGGACATGTTCACCAGCTTCAAACATTTTTTCCGCATCCCAGTCACAATCAACATATTTGCTAATAGCAACGGCTTCTTTTAAAAGTTTCGTTGATAACTTCCATTCTTTTAAAAAGGACACCGCCTCCGCCTCATCTAGACCAAGTAAATGGATAAAGGCTCCCCACACCTCATCTAACCCATCCAATAAATAATACGGGAAAGCTTGGAACGTTTCATTCAGCTGATCCTTTTTGAGGCCGGGCAATTCTTCATACAATTTGGTGGAGATGAGCACCTTGATGGCTTGCTCACAGTAGCGGCCTTTTAAAAGTTTTTCCATTTCGATTTTTTTGCGTTCAACAGAGATGTTGGCAAGCAGATGTTTATCTTTTTTCATTGCTTCTTCCGTCTCTTTAGAAAGCTCAAACCCGAGCTGGCTTAAAAACCGCACCGCTCTCATCATCCGAAGCGCGTCTTCTTGAAAGCGGCACGCAGGATCTCCAACCGTTTGAATTCGTCTCCGCTTAATATCCCGCTTGCCGCCTACATGGTCAATGATGTCACCATGAATATCCATGGCTACTGCATTGATCGTTAAATCTCTTCTTAAAAGATCTTCTTTTAGTGATGAAATAAACGCCACTTCTTTAGGCCGGCGAAAGTCTTCATATTCTGATTCAGTCCGAAACGTAGTGACCTCATAGCTGACCCCGTCAAGTAAAACAATAACAGTGCCATGCTCTTTGCCGACATCTACTGTTTTATCAAATAAAGACTCCACCACATCAGGTGTGGCATCTGTCGCAATATCGATATCCCCAACTTCCCTGCCTAAAAGGACATCTCTCACCGCACCGCCGACAAAATAAGCTTGATACCCATGTTCGTGCAGTGTATGTAAAATAGGGATCGCATGTGTGAATGGTTCATTCATCTTCAACATCACCTTCGATCAATTCTAAGTAAAGCTCTTCATACTCTCTCACAATTTTGTCAGAAGAGAAATTGGCTTCCACACTAGACTTGGCTGCCATCGATATTTGCTGATGGAGCGCATTGTCTTTCAGAATAGTGATGGCATGTTTTGCTGCTCCATCTACATCACCAAGCGGAACAAGGAATCCTGTCTCTCCATGTGCAATCACCTCTGGAATTCCTCCAACGTCTGTTCCTATACAAGGTACTCCGCATGCCATTGCTTCAAGTAGTACAAGACCAAAACTCTCTTTCTCAGAAAGCAGCAGCTTCAAATCACTAATCGAATAGAGCTCCTCCACTTTCTCTTGCTTTCCTAAAAATAACACGCGGTCCGTTAATCCAAGCTTTTTCACAAGCTCGCAAACAACCGATTTTTCAGGTCCGTCCCCAATCAGTAGCAGTTTTGCATTCACCTGTTCAGAAATCTGTTTAAACACATGGATCACGTCATGCACCCGCTTCACTTTACGGAAATTTGATACATGGATGACGACCTTCTCATCCTGCAGAAGACCATAATGCGTCTTCAGCACTTCGTGATCTTCACGCAAATATACACGCTCATCGACGAAATTATGGATCGTATCAATTTTTTTATTCGGTTTAATCAGATCGTATGTCTGCGCAGCTAATGAATGTGATACAGCCGTTACGCGGTCAGATGATTCGATCGCAAACCGGATGACTTCCTTTAAAGATGGGTCATAGCCTAAAACCGTAATATCCGTCCCGTGAAGCGTGGTGACGACTTTGACAGACTGTCCAGTCATTTGTTTAGCTAAGAACGCACAGACGGCGTGAGGGACCGCATAATGCGCATGAATAATATCAAGCTTCTCTCGTTTTGCCACTTCTGCGAGTTTACTTGCCAGTGCAAGGTCATAAGGCGGATATTGAAACACAGCATATTGATTGACATCCACCTCATGAAAATAAATATTCGGATACACTTTATTGAGTCTAAACGGAATACTCGAGGTAATGAAATGAACATCGTGCCCTTTTTCAGCTAAACGTTTTCCAAGCTCTGTGGCAATAATGCCCGATCCGCCAACACTTGGATAACAAGTGATTCCGATCTTCAATTTTTTCATAATTACCCCCCAAGTAAGTCATCGTCCATCAAAAGTGGCTTCTTTGTCAAAAACCCTTCTGCAAAAGGTTTATTGACTTCCCTTCCATACATCGACTCTCTCATTTTGACAAAATCGATATAACCATTTACAAGCGGTGTCTCCACTGAACTCTCTGTTTTGACAAATTGGCTTTTATACGCATGTAAGCTATCAATTTTTTGGTTCATCTCGTCTGAGATATCGATCACAAAATCTGGACGATGGTGGCCATTAATCATGTAATAATACATCTGGCTTATTTTATGCGCTGGCTGCTTGTATGAATCTTCAAATTTATGTATACCTGCAGAAAAAGCGGCCTCTTCTACAAGTGAACCCGCATGACCATGATCAGGATGTCGATCTTGGTGGTGCGGGGCAAAAATAAGTCTTGGTTTGTATGTTCGGATGACACCTGCAATTTCTTTCATCGCTTCGTCATTCAGATAAAGTCCTCTATCTGGCAGCGTGAGCTGGATTCGAGTCGTGACGCCTAAAATGGCAGCGGCTGCTCTGGCTTCTTCTTTTCGGCTTTCAACCGTTCCATTTGAAGATAATTCAGCCTGAGTCAAGTCACAAATCCCAACACGTGCCCCTTTTTTTACGTATTTTGCAATCGTTCCACCCATACCGATCTCTACATCATCGCTATGGGCACCGAATGCAAGGATATCAAGTGGTTTCATTTGTTCCTCCGTTTTTTGCTACATCTCGAAAATCAAACGTACCTTTATTTAAATTCCTGACTAAAATTTCGGCAGTCCCCATATTGGTCGCTAATGGAATGGCATACACATCGCAAAGCCGGATGAGTGCAGATACATCCGGTTCATGCGGTTGTGCAGTGAGAGGGTCTCTAAAAAAGAGCACAAGATCCATTGCATTATCAGCAATCATGGCACCAATCTGCTGATCCCCTCCAAGTGGTCCTGATTGGAAACGATGAACGGGAAGCCCAGTCGCTTCTTTCACTCTTAAACCTGTGGTTCCTGTTGCATAAAGTGTATGATCGGCCAAAAGATCTCGATACGCAATGGCGAATTGAATCATGTCACTTTTTTTCTTATCGTGAGCGATTAAAGCAATGTTCATCAGGGATCCACTCCTTATTAGTCGATAATATTTTCTAAGCCATAGACGAGTTGATCAATATGCATCACCTGTTCAACAGAAAGCTTCACACCTGACATAAATGATGCACGGTTATAAGAATCATGACGGATCGTGAGCGTCTGTCCGTCCATTCCAAACAGCACTTCTTGATGTGCAATCATGCCTGGAAGCCTTACGCTGTGAAGGCGGATGCCATCATAATCTGCTCCTCGTGCACCTTCGATTAGTTCTTTTTCTTCAGGGTGCCCCTGCTTTTTGCTTTCTCTTACTTCAGCAATCATTTCAGCCGTTTTTAATCCTGTACCGCTCGGAGCATCCAATTTTTTATCATGATGAAGCTCAATGATTTCAACATCAGGAAAATAATTCGCTGCCATTTTGGCAAACTTCATCATTAAAACAGCACCAACAGCAAAGTTAGGCGCAATAATACAGCCTATCCCTTTTTCTTCTGTTAATTGCTGAAGTTCTTTTAGGTCGTCTTCTGAAAAACCTGTTGTGCCTACGACTGGACGTACGCCATGTTCAAGGGCTTTTTTTGTATGTACTTTCCCGATTTCTGGGGTCGTCAAATCAATTAATACATCCGGTGCTGTTTCTGAAAGACACACGTCAATATCCGTATAAATGGGCGAATCAGATGTTGTATGAAGCACATCTGATAGCTTTTTCCCCTCATGTGTGTGATCAAGTGCTGCTACTAGTTCAAAATGGCTTGTTTCTTCTGCCAGCTTGACAGCCTCTATCCCCATTCTTCCTCTTGCTCCAGCGATTACAACTTTGATGGTTTGATTCGTCATCTTCTCTACTTCCCTTCTTTTTTCGTCCAGCGGTCTTTGTCTCTTGTATTGAATTTATGCATCACACGATCATGGGCTTCTTCAAGTGATATATTGAGTGAATTGGCAAGGCATGTTAACACAAACAGCACATCGCCAATTTCTTCTTTCATGCTTTTTTCTGTTTCTGTTGTTTTTTTCGGCTTTTCTCCATAGTAATGGTTGACCTCTCTTGCCAGCTCACCTAATTCTTCTGTCAGACGGGCCATCATGGCAAGCGGGCTGAAATAGCCTTCTTTAAATTGTCCTATGTAATCATCGACTTCTTGCTGCACGTGACGCAGCGTTTTTTCATTCGTCATGAAGCTCATCCTCCTATCCATCTCTTACATGTTAGCGAAATCATAAATATTTGACAAATGTTTAAAACTCAGTTTGCTTGTTTCTCTTCCATACCATATAATATTATCGCTGTCTAAGCAAAAAAAGGAGTGATCTTTTGCTAAAAGAAATTCGTCTTAAAAATATCGTATTTATTTTAATAGGATCTGCGATTTTTTCTTTCGGCCTTGTTCATTTTAATATGCAGAACAACTTGGCGGAAGGCGGATTTACAGGTATCACACTGCTTTTATATTTTCTATTTCACATTGACCCATCTATTTCAAACCTTGTGTTAAACATTCCGATCTTTTTTATCGGCTGGAAAATGCTTGGCAGAACCATGTTTACATATACAATTGTCGGAACCGTCAGTCTTTCTGTCTTTCTAGCCATCTTCCAGCGCTTTCAAATACATATGCCTCTTCAGCACGATTTAGCCTTAGCCGCACTCTTTGCAGGTGTATTTATCGGAACAGGCCTCGGAATCATCTTTAAATTCGGCGGGACAACAGGCGGCGTGGACATTATTGCAAGACTGATCAACAAACATTATCAAGTCGCAATTGGAAGAACGATGTTTATCTTCGACGCATGCGTCATTACCATCTCTCTCACCTATTTAAATTACAAAGAAGCCATGTATACACTTGTTGCCGTATTTGTTGCTGCAAAAGTCATCGACTTCATGCAAGAAGGCGCTTACGCTGCCAAAGGAGCGATGATTATTTCTGAAAAGGATGACATCATTCAAAAGAAAATCACAGAGGAAATGGAGCGCGGAGTGACCATTTTAAAGGGTGTCGGCTCCTATACGAAACAGGAACGCAACGTCCTTTACTGCGTCGTTCCAAAAAATGAGCTTGTCCACCTCAAGAGCGTCGTAACTTCCGTCGATCCTCATGCCTTTGTATCAGTGAGTGACGTGCATGACGTACTTGGTGAAGGCTTCACATTAGATGAACATAAAAAGCCGCTCAATCCCCACTAAAAAAAAGAAGCCCGATAACGGTGCTTCTTTTTTTATGATTTTGGATAATCGGCTTGTCGCTTTTGCTTTTTTTCTTTTTCAGCACGGTATTTCCTAAACCCAACATACGTTAAAGTGAGTAAAATCATACTTCCTGTTGTTAAGATGACCCATAAAAGCGATGGATCCGCTTCATCTTGATCAACGTTCGCAAACACACTTGATAAATCTTCTTCAAGTTTCGTGAGACGCTCAAGCTTTGTCCCACTCGATGCTTTTAAAAATTCACCTTGTTCAATTACTTCCATGTGCTGCTTAATCGTCTGCAGCTTTTCAGGCGAGATATCAATGGTTAAACTCGGATAAATCATATCATACAATGAAACCAGCTCATTCCAAGTTTCATAGAACGTCGTCGATTCTGGATCTTTTACTTCTTTCTTTAATGTCGGAAAAGACCCCATAATCGGCTTCTCGAGCGAACCCCAAAGAGGTTCTGAATTTGATTGTATCGCATCGAGAAGCATTCTAAACTGAGAGGCATACCGAAGTTTTTCGCGCTCATTTAAGTCTTCCTGCGGGAGTCCTTTAATGATATCTTGATAGCCAAGTGTAATTTGCCGAACCTGCGTATTCGTCAGAGTTCCACGCCAATTCTCAGCTTTAAATGTCTTTTCAGCATACAATGCAACTTGTAATGCCTCATCATATTTAGCTTGTCTCGTTAATTGAAAGATTGAATCTGATAGTTCCGTTAATTCTTGCAGCGCTTTAGCAGCTGTTGTTTCCTCACCTTTTGCAGCAGCTGGATGCAAGACGAGAAATAATAATAGAATCATCGCGATTGACTTTCGTTTCATGCAAGTCCCTCCTAGCCTTTCTCCATACAGCGTATGAAGAAAAGGACAAGGTTAGACCAACATTGTTAAGGGAGTTCAAGCTTGACCGATTTTTTCGAGATGACAAGATAATACGAAATAAGAAGAACGGCAATACTTAACCAAAACGTCACGTAGCCGATCTCATTTGAATAGGCAGAAAGCATAGAATAACGCGGCATCATTCCAAATACATAATCAATCACATCATTATGTAAAATCCATATCCCTGCTACAACCAAATGACGCATGTGAAAACGATAATACGGCGCAAATAACACAGCCTGTACCGCCATCGCAAAGTGCGAACCAATTAGCATATATCCTTCCCACGGAAAATCATCAACAGAAACGAGCACGAAAAGATTCATCCCTACAGCCCATAATCCATATTTGATCAAGGTGACAAGGGCCAGTGCTTCAAAATAAGGAGCATGGCGTTTCATTAGAAAGGCTAGTAATACAAATAAAAAGAAAAAGCTTGCCGTCGGACTGTCCGGTACAAAAGGTAAAAAGATAGCCGGCGTCTCTACGAGCTGCGGAATATACCAGTAGTAGCCGTACACAGTGCCCAGAAAGTTGACAATGAGCACGAGCACAAGCATGTAGCGTGTGGCTAGCAGATATTGAAACCATCTCATATTTCTCTTCACTCACGATCTGTTAAAATCAGAAAAAAGCTGACAGCGCCAGCTTTTTTCTCCTTTTGAGTATATCCTTGTACTTACATTTAAACAACTGAATTATTTAGATTTGACCTCAGATAAATATTTCGAGAGCTTTTCAAGTTCTTCATCGCTGCCTTTAAAAATGCCCTTAGGCATGTTGCCTTTTCCTTCTACAGCGATTTTCGCAATTTCCTCTGGTGCTAAACCATTGTCAACAAGTGACGGTCCAGCTGCCCCGCCTTGCATATTATCTCCGTGACAGGAGATACATGTCTGCTCTTGATAGATTTTATACTCTTCAGCTGAGGTATCAATCTCTGCTTCTTTCTTGATTTCACCTTGCTTCGCAGCTGCTTCCCAGTCATGAGTAGCAACAGACTCCCATGTTAAATAGGTTGCTGCACCAACTGCAAGAATCATCATCCCAACTGCAATTGGTCTTCGATATGGCCTGCGTTCAGGACCAGAATCAAGAAATGGTGCGAGTAAAAGAGCACCAAACGCAATTCCAGGCATAATCATTGCGCCAACTACCGTATAGCTCCCTGCAGCAAACTCATATTTTAACAACTGGTACAAAAATAGGAAATACCAGTCTGGCAGCGGAATATAGCCCGTATCTGTCGGATCAGCCATCCGCTCAAGCGGAGGTGCATGAACAACAGTTAGGACAAGAAATCCAATTAAAAAAACAGCACCTACAAGCCATTCCTTTAAAAGAAAGTTCGGCCAAAAGGCTTCGGTTTTTCCCGGATATTCGGAATAGTCTTTAGGTATGTTAGGTTTTCTTTCTGCCGGTATTCTGGAATCTCCGACAAACTTCATCCCTTTTCCCCTATGCAAAGTCATCCCCTCCTCATTGAACATTCATCAAACGCAAAATTTTACAGCGGTCCAGAAATTCCTTGCTTACGAATCATAATAAAGTGGGCAGCCATCAGCCCAAATAATGCCGCTGGCAAGAAAAAGACATGGATAGCGAAAAATCTCGTCAGCGTTTGTGCACCTACAATGTCAGGATGACCTGCAAGCAGCGTTTTAATCTCTTTCCCAATGAAAGGTGTCGCCTCTGCAATTTGAAGACCAACCTTCGTCGCAAATAGCGCCTTCATATCCCACGGTAAAAGATATCCTGTAAAACCAAGTCCAAGCATCACAAAGAAAATGAGCACACCGACAATCCAGTTTAGCTCTCTAGGCTTTTTATACGCCCCTTGGAAAAAGACCCTCAGCGTATGTAAAAACATCATAACAATGACTAGACTCGCACCCCAGTGGTGCATCCCTCTTACAATCTGTCCGAATGCCACTTCATTTTGCAAATAATAGACAGATTCCCATGCGTTTTTAATATCCGGTACATAATACATCGTTAAAAACATGCCCGAAAGGACTTGAATGACCGTCACAAAAAACGTTAAACCGCCAAAACAATACACAAAAGCAGAGAAATGATGTGCTGGATTGACGTGCTCAGGCACTTCATGATCCGCAATGTCTCTCCATATCGGTGTAATGTCCAGCCGCTCATCTACCCAATCGTAAATCTTGTTAAGCATCGTTACCCTTCCCCTTTCGGCACAGCTTTTCCAAGATAGAGGTATCCGTCCTTCACTTGCTGCTTATAATGATCAAGCGGTGCAAGCGGTGGAGTTCCGGGTACGTTTGTACCATCCTTGTCGTACAGCCCATAATGGCATGGGCAGAAAAATTTGTTTGGATTTTTCGGATCACTGTTCCAGTTCACTGTACATCCCAAATGTTTACAGATTGGCGATAAAGCGACAATTTCATCCCCTTCTTTGTACACCCATGCAGACCTAGATTCCTTTGACTCATACCATGCATCTACTTGATCAATTTTAAAGTCAAAGCGCTTCGGTTCTTTTGTCAGTTCATCTACACTGACAACTTGAACCATATCCTGATCCTCTGTTCCTTTTAGCACAGGGTCAAGCGCAAAGCGAACCATAGGCATGAGCATTCCAGCGGCCATAAATCCCCCCACGCCGGTCAACGTGTAATTCAAAAATTGACGCCTGGACACTCCATGTCTCTTCTCGCTCATTTTTTTCTCCCCCCCTCAGGTCGTCAGCTACTTTATAACTGAATTAGAAAAAATTTCATAAAACTAGGACACCCTCATAATATATCAATCTATTCACAAGGTCAACAGCCTAAAAAGCTATGTACAATGCAAATGTAAGGGTTTTTATGAAGGGTTCCATTTTTGTAACAAAAAGTTCAAAATTTGTTCTACACTGTCTTGAATGACTTTTTGCTTTAAATTGACCTTTAAATGCTCAAGCGGAACAGACTGCAATATAAATGCCGATTCGCTCACTTCTAGCTGTTCTTTCCATTTGTTATCAGATGTGATAAACACAACATGCTGAAAATGTTCTTGCAATGATTGTTTTACTGCAAGTATGTCTTCTTGCTTACGATGATTTACTTCTAAATATGTATGTGGAGGAAAAAGAAACACTCTGCCTTTCAGTTGCCTTTCAAGATCCTCTGCCACAAGCATTGTAAACTCACCTAAAGACACGGTTTGTTTGATATGGCTTGCATCTATCCCAACTAATGGAATGATAGCGGTATCAATGTAATCTTTAGATTGTAAAAAGAGATCCGCGTCCTCCGCCTGAAACTTCATCTAGTTCCCCTCTTTCATCACATAAGCCCTGCCTGTATAGGGCAAGGCTTATTGGCTTGGTTTATGATAATAGGCTTAATTCTTTTGCTAACTTATTAAATGTTTCTTGATCATGACGGTCAAGCGCTTCATCGATTTCTTTCATCAGCCGTTCTTTTTGGAAAGTAGCAATAGAATGCTCTAGCACTTTCTCAGCAAGATCTTTATCTTTTTCATTTTCATAAAGATCTTTAGGAATATGAGGATTTGTTTCAAGTACAGCGGCATATTCCGGCGAACGATATGCAGATCGGAAATTCAATTGAATAAACAAATCTTGCTGTTTATTCAAACGAATATCATGAAATGATTTTTCTGCATCTGTCGTCATGATATTTTCTTTATAAAATCTAAAGGGAACTTCATCCACACAGTGTGTTGACATAATAATTCCCCTTGGGCAAAATTCTGCTTGCTCTACAAAATGAACCTTTTCCATCAAAGAGTCGTGACTCATTAAATAATTTAATATCCAAACACACTCTCTTCGCTTTAACTGATAATGGTTTAAGAACCACCGGATAAATTCCTTCTTTTCATTGACAGAAACAGGGGTCTGCATGTTATTCCCTCCTCTATCGTAAATTAAATTGCTATACATGAATTATTCAACAAACCAGTTCTTCATTCCTGCAAACTATAAGGAAATTTCGTCTTCAATTCTTAAAATCGTTTCTTCAATTTCTTCATTCGTGCCATCTTTCTGAAGAACTTTTCGTAATAACGGCAAGGCTTCTTTTTGTCTGCCTTCTTCTAAAAGGAACGAAGCATATTCATATAAAAAGTCACGTTCCTCATCAAAATCAGGCAGAGCAAGTTTGAAATACTCAGCGGCTTCATCATATTCTTCTCGTCCGACAGAAGCAGAAGCAGCATACCAATTCCATTTTGGATCTTCTTCCCCAAAACTTTTAACCTCTTTAATCACATCCAGAATTTCATCAAACAGCTCTTCATTTAAATAGATCGCAAGCAGCGTTTGAACTGCTTCAATATATCCTGGATCAAGAGCAAGTGCTTCTTGAAGCAATTTTTTCGCATCTTCCGAATGGCCATTTTTCAAATCAATCTTTGCCCCATATAAATATAACTCTTTGTTATACTCATCCACTTTAATTCCTTCTTTTACTATCTCTAAAGCTTCATGATATAGTCCTTCTTCCTCATAGCTTTTGGCTAAAGGCATATAAAGTGACGAATACGAAGGATCAATATCTTTTAGTTCAGAAAGCTGCTGAATAGCCGTTTTCGTTCTGCCAGCCCTCATCGCTGTAAATCCATAGCCAAAAAGTGTATTTGGATCCACTTGATCCTTTACAGCCTTTTCATACCATTCAAGGGCATCTTCAAATTCTCCAGCTGTGCTTAATGATTCAGCGAGCCGCTGATATACATTGACACCGCCAATTTCATTTTGTTGATCGGCCACTTTGTAGAAATAGTCGGCTGCTTTCTTTGAAAGACCTTGAGAAAAATACAATTCCCCTAAAGCAAAATCAATGACGGCTTCATGAGGTAGTAACTCTTTCGCTTTTAAAAGCTTTTGTTCACTGACTTCAAATAGTCCTTGCATTTGATACAAATCTGCCATTAACAATAAACTCTCTGGATACGCATCGTCATCTTCAGGAATCGTTTCAAGAACTGCTATTGCCTTCTCTTCTTCATCAGAGTCTATTAACAACTCTGCATAAAAACAAGTTAATCCTGTTTCTTCTGGATATAAATCATGTAAATCACTAATGAGATTCCGCGCTTTATCAATATCTCCCCAGTCATAATATAACTGAGCTGCCTGCGCTTTTTCTTCATCATGAAGATGCTTCTCTGCTTGAGCAAGTGTTTGGAGTCCCTTTTCAGTCTCACCCGCCTCAACTAATTTTATGGCTTCTTGTAATGAACTATTCAAATCAAACCGTTCCTTTCTGTTTCCAAAAACCTAAACTGTTGTTACTTCATATCATAATCGACAGCTGCATATCCAGCAAATATGTTGCTCTTTTAACATGAAGCCATTTTTGTGTTTTGAAGACTCTTTTTCAATCAATACTTTACTAAACTGACGATTTGTAAACCGAATACACTAAAAAATTGTTTTTGAATCAGCAAAATGCTCTTTTTCAAGGTTTCACCTTGAGACAAGCTATGCTATAGTTCTTTCAAATATGCAAAAGGAAAGAAAAAGCCTGAGGAAATCCTCAGACTGTTTGCGTTAAGTATTCAATGTGTTCAAAGAAATTTGGGTAAGATACACGTACTGCATCTGTATCTTCAATCTCGATTGCTTGCTCTGTTATACATGCCGCAATTCCTAACATCATACCAATTCGATGATCTCCGTAGCTTGAGACGACTGCGCCGCCTTTAAGGCTCGTTTTACCATGAATCTTCATTCCATCATCTGTTGCTTCAATATGAGCACCTAGTTTTTTAAGTTCTGAAACGACTGTATCAATCCGATTGGTTTCTTTCACTTTTAATTCAGCAGCATCTTTAATGGTCGTTGTTCCTTCTGCTTGAGTAGCTAGGAGCGCAATAATAGGAATTTCGTCGATGAGTCTAGAGATCATATCACCTGAAATGTCGATCCCTTTTAATGAAGAGCTAGAGATCGTTAAATCACCGTACGGTTCTCCGCCTTTAGCATCCACTTCTTGAATGTCGAGGTCTGCACCCATTTGTTTTAGCACATCTATTATACCAGTTCTCGTTTTGTTCAAACCGACATTTCTCAATACAATACGGCTGTTTGGAACGATAGATCCAGCCACTAAGAAAAATGCAGCTGAAGAAATATCTCCAGGGACAAATACATCTGTTGCTTTTAACGTTTGTCCACCTTCAATTGAAACATTTTGTGCATCTTCATGTAGCGAGACACCAAACATTGATAACATTCTTTCGGTATGGTCTCTTGATTTATGCGGTTCAGTTAACGTCGTTGTTCCTTCTGCCTGCAGTCCAGCTAAAAGGACAGCCGATTTAATTTGCGCACTTGCAACCGGAGACTCATAAGAGATAGCTTTTAAATTACCCCCACGTATAGAAAGCGGTGTATACTCGCCATTTGCTCTGCCATCTATCTTGGCTCCTAATTGTCTTAGCGGACCTGTTACCCGTTTCATCGGTCTTTTGGCAATACTTTCGTCACCGATCAGCGTACTGTGGAACTCACAGCCAGCCAAGATTCCCATCATTAAACGAATAGTCGTGCCAGAGTTACCAACATCGAGAATATCGCTCGGCTCTTTAAGTCCTTTTAGTCCCTTACCATGAATGACAACATCTGTACCTTTTTGTTCGATGTCGACACCCATCTTTCTAAAACAATCAATCGTGCTTAAACAATCAGCGCCAGGTAGAAAGTTTTTTACTACTGTAGTCCCGTCAGCAATAGCGCCAAACATCACAGATCTATGAGAAATGGATTTATCTCCTGGAATATGAATTTCTCCATTCATAGGAGCACTTTTATGAATTTTCATGTTCCTCACCTCAATCAGCATAAAATGTATCGTAATTTGCTCTATTTTTTATACAGAGTTCTGCCCGCTTTCGATCGTCATCTGTTTGAAAACTGATGCGTAAAATCCCGTTAATGTCTTCTCGCGTTTCAATAATACGGATATTTGTAATACTAATGTTTTCATTTGCTAGATATCCTGTAATTTCCGAAATAACACCAGGATGATCCGGCACATCGACATAAAGATCATAAAAAGCAGGGATAGCTCCTTTTTTCCTCAGAGGCAGGCCGTCGCGATATTCCTTGGCCTCTTGGAAATAAGAGAATAACCCCTCAGCATCTTCTTGTTGCACAAAGGATTCAATGCGGTCAATCTCTTTTTTCCATTCGTAGAACCGGTCTAAAATCTTGTTTTTATTGTGCAAAAGGATATCGCGCCACATTGCAGGATTACTTGATGCAATACGGGTAATATCTCGAAAGCCTCCAGCAGCAAACCGTTTTACAAGAGGAAATTCTTCTTCAAAATGATGCGCTTGATGCACAAGACTGGCAGCGACGATGTGTGGAAAGTGACTAATCACACTTGTCACAGCATCATGTTCTTCGGGTGTCATTTCAATGAAATGAGCATTGGTTCCCTTCAGCAGATCCTTCAAACGGTCAACAGCCTGACGACTTGTTACCTTTGCTGGCGTTAAAATGTAGAATGCATTTTCAAATAAAAAGTCTTTCGCTGCAATGACACCTGATTTATGAGACCCTGCCATCGGATGCCCGCCAATAAATTGGTAATGATCAGGCAACGTTTTTTCAGCAAAGTGAACGACCTTTTGCTTTGTGCTCCCTACATCCGTAATCGTGAGCTCTCTTTCAATTCCAGATGCTGCAATATCACTTAACATTTTGACGGTTTGTTGTACTGGCGTTGCCAAAATAATCGTTGCTGATGCTTTTAAGCCTTCTATAAAGGACTCGGCAGTCGCGTCGATGATCCCTAGTTTTGTTGCAGCAATCATTTGTTCTTTAGAGACATCATAGCCTACAATTTTTTTATGTGGAAATTCTTTTTTAATCGACAGTGCAATAGAACCACCAATTAAACCAAGTCCAGCGATTAATATGGTTTCGTTTGCTTCATTCATGTTCATCACCTGATTTTTCGCGAAAATTAAACAAGCTGTTTCAATAGCTTATATGTATATTGGATGAGTTACAACGAAAGCCATATCCCATAAACAGGATATGACTTCATTGTTATGCTACGCACGGATGCCTTGTAATAAATCGGCAAGTGTAGTTAAGATTTCTTCATTTTGCTCCTTTGTTCCAACAGTAATACGCAAAGAAGTTGGGAATCCGAGAGCTTTACCAGATCGAACGATATAGCCCTTTTTCAAAAGTGCATTGAACAGCTCATCTGCATCTCTTTTAAAGTCAATCAGCACAAAGTTTGTTTGAGATGGATAGATAAATAGTCCAAAACGTTCCGCAAATTCTTGATATTGCTTGAGACCTGCTTCATTTTTTTGTCTGCACGATTGAATGAAGTCTTGATCTTTAATGGCTGCACGTGCAGCTGCCTGAGCGATACGACTTGTATTAAATGGCTCTCTCGCAGGTTCAATGGCGGTAATCAACTCCTCTGAGGCAACCCCATAACCTACTCGAAGTGCCGCAAGTCCATATGCTTTAGAGAACGTGCGCAGTACAATGACATTTTGATAGGCTTTTAATAGAGATAAACTGTTCGGAAAGTCTTCCGCACGAACATATTCAAAATATGCTTCGTCTAAAACGACAAGCACGTGAGCAGGCACTTGATCTAAAAACGATACGAGCTCAGACTCTGACAAATGATTTCCTGTCGGATTGTTCGGATTACACACCCAAACGACTTTTGTGTTGTCATCCATCGCATTCAGCATTCCCTTTAGATCATGAGCTCCTCCATTTAGAAGTGGTACTTCTCTAATCTCTGCATGCTCAATTACTGCATTGTGACGGTATTGCGGGAATGACGGAGATGGGATCACCGTATTTGTATGTTGATCAAGGAATGCCCTAGCAATAATTTGCACAAGTTCATCTGAGCCATTCCCGAATATTAATTGTTTTTCATTTACTTGAAGAAACTCAGCCAGTTCCGTTCTTAAACTTGCGCTGTATCCGTCTGGATAAATCGCTAAATGTTCAAGTTCAGCTTGTATGGCCTCTCTTGCATGTGTGGAACATCCAAAAGGGTTTTCATTTGAAGCCAATTTCACAATTTTGTCTAATTGATATTCTTTTTTGACCTCTTCAATTGGTTTCCCAGGTTGATACGGTTTTAGCTGTTTTAATTGATCTTTGATTTGCAAAATGTTTCACCTCATTTGAATGAATAGAGGGGACTAAATGTTTTTGCATATGTTTCAAATTCTCTTAAAGCCTCTTGGCGTGTATCACTCGCTACTAATTGTTCTTGAAGCTCTTCAATTTTTTTGACAAGTGCACTGCCGACAACGACACCATCACTAATTTTATTCATTGAGTCTACTTGTTCTCTTGTTGAAATACCAAAACCTACAGCAACTGGTATTTGACTCAGCTGTTTCACTTGTTGAATAAAATCTGTAATCGATGCGTCGAAAGATTGTCTGACACCTGTGACGCCGAGAGATGAAACACAATACACAAAACCTTCTGCCTGCTCTACAATTTTTTCTAATCGTTCCTTGCTTGTTGGTGCAACGAGTGATATATATGAAATGTCGTGTGCTTGACAGTTCTTCTGTAGCTCGCTGCTCTCTTCAAAAGGCAAGTCGGGTGTTAAGAGTCCCGAAATATGATTTTTGCGCAGTAAAGCGAAAAAGTATTCTGTGTCTAATTGTAACACAGGATTATAATACGTAAATAGAATTACAGGAATTTTTACGCCGTTTTTTTTCATCTTTCCTGCTAATTCTATCGCTTTTACGATATTCATACCATGATGAAGTGCTCTTTTAGAAGCTCTTTGAATGACAGGGCCGTCCGCTAACGGATCGGAATACGGCACACCTAGTTCAATCGCATGTGCCCCTGCTGCTTGAAGCGCGAGGGCTAAATCAATGGTGATCTCTTCTGATGGATCACCCGCTGTAATAAATGGAATAAATAATTTCTGACCTTGCTCTAATTGAAATGTGATCATTTTGTTTCACCCTCACTTTCAAGCACATTCATTAATGTATGCACGTCCTTATCTCCTCTGCCTGACAAGCAGACAAGAACAATGTCGTCTTCACTCATGTTCTGGCTCATCTCAAACGCTTTTGCTAAAGCATGTGCAGATTCGATCGCTGGCAGGATTCCTTCTTTTTCTGTGAGTAGCTTTAACGCATCTAGTGCTTCTTGATCTGTCGCACTCACATATTGAACCCGGCCGCTCGCATGCAAGTACGCATGCTCTGGCCCGATCCCCGGATAGTCTAATCCAGCTGAAATGGAATAGGGCTCAATAATTTGACCAAATTCGTCTTGGATCAAGTATGTCAAAGATCCATGTATGACACCTTTTGTCCCTTTCGTGATGGTTGCTGCATGAAGCGGAGTGTCGATTCCTTTCCCAGCAGCTTCTACACCAATGATATCGACCTCTTCATCTAAGAACGCCCGGTACATTCCTATCGCATTGCTTCCGCCGCCAACACAGGCAACGACTTTATGAGGAAGCTGCCCTTCCTTTTCAAGTATCTGTGCTTTTGCCTCATCTCCGATCATCCGCTGAAATTCACTGACGATTTGAGGATACGGATGAGGTCCAACGACTGAGCCGATCATATAAAAGTGGTCACTGCAATGCTGGACCCAATAGCGGATGGCTTCATTGGTTGCATCCTTTAATGTTCCATTCCCGCTAGTAACAGGTATGACTTCAGCGCCGAGCAGTTTCATTCGGAACACATTGAGTGATTGTCTTTCCACATCTTCTTTTCCCATAAATACAGTGCAGGATAAACCGAATTTTGCGGCCACTGTTGCAGCAGCTACACCGTGCTGACCTGCTCCTGTTTCGGCGATGATATTTGATTTCCCCATTTTTTTCGCTAGCAGTGCCTGCCCAAGCGCATTGTTAATTTTATGAGCGCCTGTATGGTTTAAATCTTCTCTTTTTAAATAGATTTTAGCACCGCCGAGATATGCCGATAATTGATCAGCGTATGTGAGTGCGGTTGGTCTGCCTGAATAGTTTTTCAAAAGCGATATATATTCCTTTTGAAAAGCAGGGTCTTCTTTTAATTCACGAAAAGCTTGTTCGATCTCTTCTAGTGGCTGCATGAGCGTTTCAGGAACGAATTTCCCTCCAAATTCTCCGTATCTGCCAATCTCATTTGGATATGCGTACATGGTTCAACATCCTTTCTTCGAGCACTTTCATCTTTGTACTGCTTTTCTTCCCGTTTTCTTCTATACCGCTTGAAAGGTCTATGGCGTCTGGACCAAAAGCAAGCAGATCTGTTATGGTGTCTGGCGTGATCCCGCCAGCAATGGCGCAAGTTTTTCCCAGTTGTTTTGCATGCTGAACATATGAAGGCACTGCCTCCCATGCAAAAGCTGTTCCAGAACCGCCTCTCATTCCTTTCACTTTCGCATCAATGAGAAAACCGTCGACACTTGGAGCGAATGCCGTCATATGTTCAAGTGTGTCGTTTACATCGGGCTCGTGATGGAACACTTTCCAAACGAGAGCCTTCGTTTGCTGTTTGATGTCATTTGCAACTTCTGGCGTCTCATCGCCATGGAGCTGCACAATATCTAAGGGGAGGTTGTTTGTGATCTCGCACACTTTTGGTGTTTTTTCATTCACAAATACGCCCACTATCTCTTTTTTGCATTTTACTTGTGACAGCCAGTGTTTCACTTGATCTGGATGAACTCGTCTTTTACTCGGGGCAAAAATAAAACCGATGGCATCCGCTTGTGATTGCGAGATGCATGCGACATCCTCTTGTGAGACAGCCCCGCAATATTTTAAATAAGGTTTCATCCTATTCATTCTCCGAACAATGCCTGAACGGCTTTCTCCTGTGATTGTTCCCTCATTAAAGATTCACCAACAAGAACGGCGTTTGCTCCGTGCTGTTTCACAAAGGTCAGATCATCAAATGTCTTTATGCCGCTTTCACTTACTAGTAATACGTCTTTTGGAACAAGTGGCGCGATCTCTTTTGTTTGTTCAACTGTTGTTGTAAACGTATTGAGATTCCGGTTGTTCACACCGATGATCTCAGGAGTGAATAGGTGTAAGATCTTTTCTAGTGTATGTGCTGCATGTACTTCAACGAGGACATCCAGTCCTTTTTCTTTCGCTTCTGTATAGAGCTCATACAGCTTTTGCGGCTCAAGCACCTCTCCAATTAATAAAATGGCATCTGCCCCTATCCGTTTCGATTCTTCTACTTGTATAGAGTCAATAATGAAATCTTTTCTTAGAATAGGACGTGTGATGTGTTCTTTAATAAGAGACAAATATTCGTTTTTCCCTTGGAAAAACGGTTCATCCGTTAAGACAGATAAACAATCTGCATTTGATGCTTCGTATGCTTTTGCTGTCTGTAAAGGATCAAAATGAGGCTGAATGATGCCTTTGGAAGGAGACGCTTTTTTCACCTCAGCAATCAGTCCGATCGAGCGGTGAGGATTCATAAGGGCTTCTTTAAATGATTGTCTTTCATAATGTCCTTCCTCAGGTAATTGCAAGGTTTGCACATGTTCTTTTTTACGGGCGATAATTTGATTAAGCATAGATCTCTTCCTCTTTCGTTTTTTGTTTTAGACGGGCTAATTGTTCTTTAGCTGATCCGTTTTTGATCGTTTCTAATGCTTTCATTGTTCCTGCCATCAGACTCTCTGCTTTTCCTGCCACATATAATGCGGCCCCAGCATTAAGCGCTGTAATATGAAGCGGTGCTCCACCCGCTTGATAATTCAATATATTCTGAATCAATTTGGCACTTTCTTCTGGTGATTGGACCTGAATGTCTGATAAATGCCCTTTTTCAAGTCCGAAGTCTTCTGGGTTTAACGTATATTCTGTCATGACACCTTTTTTGAGTTCAATGATGTATGAATTTGCTGTAATGGTTAATTCATCCAGCCCATCATCTCCGCAAACAAACAGGACATGTTCTGGCTCTAAAGGAGCAAGAGCTTTCGCCATGAGCTTTGCCTTTTCCTTTGCATACACACCAATGATTTGCTTTTTGGCCTGCATCGGGTGGCAAAGCGGTCCTAATAAGTTAAATACCGTCCGAAATCCGAGCTGCTTGCGTACGGCGGCTACTTGTTTCATAGAAGAATGATAGAGCGGTGCAAATAAAAAGCCCATGTTTTTCTGCTGTATTTGTCGTCTTGTTTCTTCAGGTGTGGATTGAATTTGAATACCAAGACATTCTAGCACGTCAGCACTCCCGCTTTTAGAGGAGACGGAACGATTTCCGTGCTTGGCGATTTTCGCCCCAGCAGCCGAAGCAACGATGGCAGCAGCTGTTGATATATTAAATGTTGATAAACCATCGCCTCCTGTCCCGCACGTATCAACGACATCAAGTGATCTTTCTAGTGGCGCTGCATGCTGCCTCATGGCTTTCACGAAGCCTGTCATTTCTTCGGCTGTTTCTCCTCGATGCGCTAAAATAGATAGACTAGCAGCGACTTCAGCATCTGTTAACGAGCCGCTCATCATATCATGCATCAGGCCATTCGCTTCTTTTTCTGATAGTTTTCCTCCATTAACAAGAGCTGATAGTCGTTGATTCATTTGGCATACTCTCCTTTTCTGAGAAAATATGTTCAGCAAGCTGAATGGCTTTTAGAAGTGCTCCTGCCTTATTGCACGTCTCTTCCCATTCGTTTTCTGGAACGGAATCAGCGACAATGCCGGCACCTGCTTGTATAGAAGCAGTCTGATGTTTGACGCTCATTGTGCGAATGGTAATACAGGAATCGATATTGCCGTCGAAACCAATATAGGCAATACAGCCGCCATACGTCTCTCTTGGCTCAGGCTCCATTTCGTTTAATAATTGCATCGCCCTAATTTTTGGGGCGCCTGTCAATGTGCCTGCTGGAAAAGCGGACATAAGCGCGTCTACTGGATGTGTATCCTGCTTCAGCTTCCCTGTCACAATAGAAATAATGTGCATGACGTGCGAAAAGTTCACGACTTTTGTAAAAGTTGGGACAGACACACTGCCATATTCTGCCACACGCCCCACATCATTTCGAGCCAGATCCACTAGCATGTAATGTTCTGCTTTTTCTTTTTCATCATCGAGCAGCTCTCTTGCTAGTGCATCATCTTCTTCTTTTGTCATTCCTCGTTTTCTTGTACCAGCAATTGGATGGATTTCTAAGTGACCGTTTTTCGCATGGATTAATCGTTCTGGCGAGCTTCCGACTAAGTCTCGATCTTTTAATTTCATAAAATACATATACGGTGATGGATTGACAATCCGAAGCACACGATACAATTCAAATGAGCTCACTGTCACTGGAATGTCAAAACGCTGAGAAAGTACACCCTGGAAGATATCACCCGCTCGAATGTACTCCTTGATTTTTTCGACATCCTTTAAAAATTTTGCTTTTTCATAGGTAGACGTCACCTGTTCAAACGAAGGGGGTTCATTCATATTCCCTGAGATAATCAGTTCTTTCATATCAATTTTTGTATGAAGCTGCTGTACCATCAGTTCAAGCTGCTTTTGATTTTCTCGATAAACCAGAATTTTTTCTTCCTCTGTTTCATGACCGTTCAGCTGCGTGTACTGAATAAAATGAACTTGGTTTGTTTCATGATCAAATGCGATCATTGTTTGGCAAACAAATAATGTGCAATTATCTGTTGTTGATGCATTCGGATGCGGCTTGACAGACGGCTCAATGTTGGGAATGAGGTCGTAACTTAAGTACCCTACGGCTCCGCCAGTAAATGGGATATCAATTTCAGGTGTCTTGATTTGATATTGCTCTTTCATCCAGTCAAGCAACTCTTTCAGCTCCGCTTTTTGCATCACTGACTTTCCCGCAGCGTCACGAGCAATATAATGGTCTTGCTCGTCATGTAATGTTAAAAAAGGATGTAATCCGATAAAGGAATATCTCGACCAGCTAGAAGATTCGTCTTTGCTTTCTAGCAAATACACAATATCCTGTTTCAGTTTCTCGACAATTTGAATGGGTGAGAGCGTATCAACTGTAATGGTTTCAACAATCGGGATGGTTTTGTAAAACTGACTGTCTCTTAAAAATTGGGTAAGGTTTGATTGGGATTTCATAAGCACACTCCTTAAATGGAATTAAGGAGAATGAGGGGACATCTTGAGGATTTGTTTGAGTATACGAAATAAGCCTAAAAGAGGCTTCGCTCTTTTAGGCAGTATGATTAAATAGAAGTATCGTATCTCTGCTCAACTCTACTCATCTCAACTACCCTAGTCTCATTCTCATCTTCTCTAAGCTTGCAATGCCGTTCACACCTGTGTGTAAACTTCGGCTGTTCATATCGTATTATAATTCCTTGTTTTTTGTCAACTGTAAATCAGGCCGAAGCGTGACAGCCTCTTCCAAGTATACGTGCTGGATGTCTTCCTGCTTGACATCTGTCTGAACGGTCATTAAAACGCGAATACACTTCTTTAGACCTCCATCAATGTCAAGCTCTTGCATACAAGTGACAGGCACATAGGTCCATCCTTCAAACTGCCTGAGTGCTTTTGCTGGAAAAACAGAGTGAATATCTTGTGTAGCTGAAATCAAGATCTGCACGACACGCTCTGGATCTACTTGATTTTTTGAAATGATTGCTTCTAGCAGCTGCTTCGTTTTGGTTAACACTTCTGTTTCAGTATCTTCTGTCACAGTTGTAGCCCCGCGTATCCCGCGAAACATCATAGACAGCCCTCCTCCCGTTTCCATTCTTCGAACCAGTGATACAGCTCATCTTTTGTGAAAGATTGCAGGGTGACGTCTCCAACTTGTTTTAGCAAAACAAATTGAACACTCCCGCCTCTTGCCTTCTTATCACCAATCATGCGATCGACAAATGTTTTGGTTGAAATCGTTTGTGTGACTTGTACTGGGAACCCTAGTTCTTTCATCCACACTTTAAGTTTCTCACGATCTAGGCTGAGTCCTTGCTCTTTTTCACTGACATATAAAGCAAACTGCATGCCAATTGCAATGGCATCTCCATGCGTAATCGCACCGTATCCATACTCCGCTTCAATGGCATGACCTAGTGTATGACCTAAATTCAAGTATGCCCGCACACCATGTTCTTTTTCATCTTCTTGAACAATGGATGCTTTCACTTGAATCCCTTGATAAAGCATATGTGCCAGTTCATCCTTTGATAATTCTGTCAACGAACGAATGGACATCAGTTCTGATAAAAAGACTTCACTTGAAATCAGTGCATGTTTTATCACCTCAGCAAAGCCTGATCTTAGTTCTATTGGTGAGAGTGTCTCTAGCATACTTGTATCATAGATGACAGCTGCCGGTTGATGAAACGCACCAATTAAATTTTTGCCGAGCGGATGATTGATTCCGGTTTTTCCGCCGACTGCACTATCATGTGCAAGCAGCGTGGTCGGTACTTGAATAAAATCAATGCCTCTCATATAAGTGGCAGCAGCAAAGCCAGCCAAGTCTCCAATCACCCCACCTCCTAATGCAATGATGCATGAGGAGCGGTCGAGTTGAAATTGGATGGCTTTCGTATGAATCTGCTCAAACTGTGCAAAAGATTTTGATTGTTCTCCGTTTGGCACCACTACTTTTTGTACAGACCATTTCTGTTTCAGTAATTGAACCATTTCATCTCCATAAAGGGCATCGACGGCTGAATCTGTCACGATGAAGAGCTTCGTGTAAGATCGCCCAGTGGAAGTAATCAAGTCTACGATATTTTGTCTAATCCCATCACCGATATATACAGGATAAGTGGCTGAAGACGTCTTCACTTCCAGTGTTTTCATTAAAACTCCCTCTGAAGCTGGCGCATTTTGTCCACATTTTCTTTAATGCGGTCAATTTGATCAAGACCAAACTGCTCAACTACAGCATTGGCGATTTCCCATGCAACGACTGCTTCTGCCACGACACTTGCGGCTGGAACAGCACAGCTGTCAGAACGCTCAATACTTGCAGAGAAAGGTTCTTTTGTTTCAATATCCACGCTTTGCAATGGTTTGTATAAGGTTGGGATTGGTTTCATAACCCCTCTTACGACAATCGGCATGCCAGTTGACATTCCGCCTTCAAGACCACCTAAGCGGTTTGTTTTTCTCGTATAGCCTTTTTCTTCATCCCAGATGATTTCATCATGAACTTCACTGCCATTTTTAGAAGCTGCCTCAAAGCCAATACCGAATTCAACACCTTTAAAAGCGTTGATACTCAGTACTGCGCCTGCAAGCTTGCTATCCAGTTTACGGTCATAGTGCACATAGCTGCCGACTCCAACTGGCATCCCTTCAACGATGACTTCGACAATACCACCAATTGAATCGCCGTTTTTCTTCGCTTCGTCAATGGCATCCATCATTTTTTGACCAGCTTCACTGTCATAGCAGCGAACAGGTGATTCTTCTGTTACTTTTTGCAAATCTTCAATAGATTCATAAGCGGTATGGGAAGCTTTTACTCCACCAATTTCAAGGACGTGACCAGCCACTTTGATTCCAAGGTGAGCCAAAATTTGTTTAGCTACTGCACCTGCTGCTACACGAACCGTTGTCTCGCGTGCTGATGAACGCTCTAATACGTTTCTCATATCACGGTGACCATATTTAATTGCACCATTTAAATCCGCATGCCCTGGTCTTGGACGAGAGATTTGACGCTTCATTTCACTCTCTTCTTCTTCAGTAATCGGCTCTGCACCCATGACCTTTGTCCAGTGCTTCCAATCATTATTTTCAACAACAAGTGCAATAGGAGAACCTAATGTTTTCCCGTGGCGAACACCACTTAACACTTTCGCTTGGTCTTTTTCAATCTGCATTCTTCTTCCGCGGCCATGACCTTTTTGTCTTCTAGCCAGTTCATAATTGATGTCATCCTGCTCTATGTAAAGTCCCGCTGGAACTCCTTCAATAATTGTGGTCAGTTGTGGACCATGTGATTCACCTGCTGTTAAGTACCTCATGACTTATTCTCCCTTCATCGCATTAACGCTTTTAAGTAAAACTATGATAACACACTTCCTACTAAAAAGTCAGCTACTACCCCTTCTTTTGATAAAAGAAAGTATCAGCAGAGGTTAATCCAAACTTTTCTGGATGAAAAATTTGTTCTGTAGAACCAACAAATAATACGCCGTTTTGCTTTAAACTGCTGCTCATTTTTAAGTAAATTTCTTCTTTCGCCTCTTCTGTAAAGTAGATGAGGACATTTCTGCACACGATGAGATCCAGCTGTTTTTCATATGGATCTGCTAAAAGGTTGTGTTTCTTAAATTGAATGTGCTTTCGAATCTCATCCTTCACCGTGTAAAATGAAGAATCTTCTTTGGTGAAATATTTTTGCTTGATTTGATCTGGCACCTCTTGCAAAGATCGTTCATGATATCTTCCTTTTTGCGCAGATTGCAGGACTTTATCATCTATATCCGTTGCGATAATTTGGAAGTCCTTCACAAGCGGATGGCTTGATAGCAGCATTGAGAGTGTATACGGCTCTTCTCCAGTTGAGCAAGCTGCACTCCATATTTTTAGGGTGCCGCTGTTTTTTGAAAGCAGCGGCAGGATTTTTTGATCAAGTACTTCCCAGCGCTGATAGTTTCGGTAAAATTCTGACACATTGATCGTCATTCGATCCATCGTTTCATCTAATAGTGCTTTGTCCTTTTCAAGAGCAGACGCAAATGCCTCAAAATCTTTATATCCTTTTTTATCATAAAGAGATGTTAATCTTCGTTTCATTTGTGCTTCTTTATATAAATTCAGATCTACCCCAGTTAGTTTTTTCCATTTTCCAACAAATACTTGATACTGATCCATCAATGTCCTCTCCTGTCTCATCTATCTTTGTCCTAGTATAGCTGTTTTTATCATAAATTTGTATCATCTCATGCGAAAATTCGTATAGAAATCTCAATATAAAAAAGCCAAAGTGATCGTTTGATGAACACTTTGGCTTGAACATTAATAAATCCAGCTTGAGATCGTTTGATCCCAGTTTGTCAGTTCTTCTTGTTTGAAGAACAGGTTGATTTCTCTTTCGGCACTTTCTGGTGAGTCTGAGCCATGGATAATGTTTTTGCCAACAGTTAATCCATAGTCGCCTCTTATTGTTCCCGGAAGCGCTTCCTTCGGATTTGTCTTTCCAATTATCTGCCTTGTTACGTCTACGACTTGTTCACCTTGCCATACCATCGCAAATACAGGTCCTGACGTAATAAAGTCAACCAATTCACCGAAAAATGGTTTTTCTTTATGCTCTCCGTAATGTGTTTCTGCTACTTCTTTTGGAATGCTCATGAGCTTTGCTCCAACAAGCTGAAGCCCCTTTTTTTCGAATCTTGACACAATTTCACCGATTAATTGTCTTTCCACACCATCAGGTTTGACCATAAGAAATGTTTTGTCCATATACGTTTTCCACCCCGTCGTTATGTATGTATAGGCTTACATTGTTACAAAGTGATCGTATCATTTTTTTTTATAATAATCAATTTTTGACAAAAAATTTCACAAAAAAACCAACCAACGAAACGTTGATCAGAATTTTCGTTTACCAATATATTTTGCAATCGACGCTAATGAAGATTTAGCCCGCCCACGCGGAAGTTGATCGAGCTGTTCAAATGCTTTTTTCAAGTACATTTCACTCACTCGAATGGAACGGTCGATCGCATCTGTTTGTTTGAGATGTTCAATCACAGGTTTCAGCTGCTTTTCCGTCGTTTCACTATTGATCAGCTTCAACTGACCTTCTAACGTCGGGTTCTGAAGCGCATATAAAACAGGAAGAGTGACATTTCCTTGTAAAAGGTCCCCGCCAACTGGCTTGCCTAATTCTTCTTCAGTTGATGTAAAATCAAGGACATCATCAATGATCTGGTACGACATACCAACATAGTACCCAAACCAGTAAAGGGCTTTATGTGTTTTTTCATCTGTTCCAGCTGCAATCGCACCTAATTGGCAGCTGCCTGCAATAAGCAGGGCTGTTTTCCGCTTAATTCTTCTTAAATATGTACGAAGGTTTTGGTCCATGTTGTATTTATCTTTGACTTGTTCTATTTCCCCAAGACAGAGCTCGACGACCATTTTTGACAAAATTTCATGTGCCATTGGGTGATTGATTTTCGTCATGTACTCGAGTGACCTTGCAAATAAGTAATCCCCCGTGTACATCGCAATTCTGTTGTCCCATTTTGCTTTAATCGTCGGTTTTCCTCTTCTCAGTTCTGCATCATCAATGACATCGTCATGGACAAGTGATGCCATATGAATTAATTCAAGCGCTACGGCTACATATTTAATTTTATTAATATCATAGTCACCAAACATGCCTGAAAGGAGAACAAAAACGGGGCGGATTCGTTTTCCGCCCGCTTGCAGCAAATGAAGACCGGCTTCACTTAATAATGCATAATCAGAGCGAACGGTTTGTTCAAGCTCTTTTTCAATTATATCGATATCATGATTTAGAAAAGAAATCATTGCTTTTAGTTTCATTATTTTCACCCAAATATCGTTTATTCAAAGCTTCTTTCCGATATGTGTTGCTGCTACACCGCCTGTAAATGGATGATACGAGACATCAGACAGACCGGCCTCTTCAAAAAGAGACGCCAGTTCTTTCATGCCAGGGAACGTTTTGGCTGATTCTTGAAGCCATGAATACTCCTGATAGCTTTTGGCAAACAGCTTGCCAAAGAGCGGCATGATGTATTTGAAATAGACATAATACCCTTGTTTAAACCCAATCATCTCAGGTTGTGATGTTTCAAGGCAGACAACCATTCCACCGGGTTTTACCACTCGTGTCATTTCCTTTAGCACTGTTAAGTAATCAGGGACATTTCGAAGGCCAAAACCGATTGTGACATAATCAAATGAGTTGTCCTCAAAAGGGAGCTCCATTGCATTGCCGTGGAGCAGCTCAATTTGATTGTAGCCGCCTGTTTTCACCTTCGTTTCGCCAACACTCAGCATATTTTTACTGAAGTCAAGGCCTTTGACCTCGCCAGTTTCTCCAACAGCGTCTGCAAGCGCAATTGTCCAATCGGCAGTTCCACAGCATACATCTAGTGCTTTGGCTCCTTTTTGAACATTCATGAGCTTCATTGTTTTATCGCGCCATTTTTTATGCTGTTTAAAGCTAATGACAGAGTTCATTTGGTCATAGTTTTTATAAATTTTTTCAAATACACCGTGTACTCGCTGTTCTTTTGATTGCTGCATGACTTACCCTTCTTCCACTTTCTGATGGTACGCAGGTTCATTTTTCATATGATCCAAGCGATTTAATAGCTCTTTTTGAACGATCGGAGATGAAACTAGATGCTCCTTGATTGATCGTTTGGCCTTTTCATAGCCTTCATTCTCAAAGTTGTCAAAACATGTATAGGCGTCCGTATAGCTATCGTTCAAAAAAAGTTTTAAATGTTTGTCGTCTTCTGCTTGTTTCATAAAACGTTTATAAACAAGGAAGCGACTTGCAATTTCATTCCAATGCGTCAATTGAAAGTGCTCAGAAATTCTTTGGAATAGCGCAGATTCCACTGTAGCAACACTTTTATAAAAGTGGGCTGCATCTTGAATGGATCGATCATATAGTCTAATTTTATGTTCATTAATCTCTTTGATCGCCGTGGCGAGAGTGCGGATCATGTAAATATCTTTCATGTCAGAGAGAAGAGAGTAATAGAGACCGCTGAAATAGTCTCCTGCTAGGATGGTCAACTGACGATTTTTGAACTCGTCTTGTTTGATGGCTGCAGCAGTTGTGACTTCGTCATGGGTATCAAGGGCAATTTGCACAAGCATCGCCGTTAAAATATAATTTTCTTTTTTCTCAGCATCGATTTGAGCTTCATCAAACATTGCATGAAAAAGAAGGAGCTTATCTTCATCGATGAGCGGCGCACGCAAATGCTTCGCCAAATAAGGATGAGAAAGCTTTTTGTTTAATTTTATATTCAGATTAGATAAAATTCCGTAGATGTCTTGCAAAGATATCACCCTTGTCCCAAAAATTACAGTTTCATATGTAGCTCTCTAGATTGTATAGAGATTTATTATACCATATCAGGCCTGACTTTCATGCTATCAAGTGCATAGTCGTGCGTTATTTCTTTGCTTCGCTTTGAATTTCACCAAAGCTTGTTTGAATGACAGCATCGCCTCGCACTTTGATGGCTGATGTGTGCTCAGTAAATTGTGCGATAATGACTTCACCTTTATCGAGCTTTTCGGAATGGTGAAATCTTGTATCGGAACCTCTAGTTAAGCCGATCACATTGACACCATTATCAATGGCTTTAATCACCACAAAATCAGATGCTTTATTTTCACTCAATCTGTTCACCTTCCATCTATGGATTAGTCGTTTTTAATAAAGGAAAGCACTTCTGCTCTTGCTGCCGCATCATTTGCAAATGTACCGCGTACGGCTGAAGTGACTGTTTTAGCGCCGGGCTTCTTCACTCCGCGCATCGTCATACACATATGCTCTGCTTCAACGACAATCATCACACCATGTGGATTTAAAGTTTCCACCATACTATCTGCAATCGTTGATGTAATGCGCTCCTGAAGCTGCGGGCGCTTTGCCACGGCTTCTACTGCTCTTGCCAGCTTGCTGAGTCCCGTTACTTTTCCGCCGCGCGGAATATAAGCGACATGGGCTTTGCCATAGAATGGCACAAGATGGTGTTCACACATTGAATGAAAAGCAATATCTTTGACAAGAACAAGTTCTTCATGATCTTCACCAAAAATGGTTTTAAAATGTTCTTTTGGATCTTCATTTAATCCCGAGAACACTTCTTCATACATTTTTGCTACTCGTTTTGGGGTATCAAGAAGTCCTTCACGATCTGGATCTTCTCCGATTGCTTTTAATATATCGCGTACCGCGTGTTCGATTAATTCTTTATTTATTTCACTCATGTATTATATCCTCCAAAGGCGATTACATTTCATTCAGATTCTAGCACACTTCAGATCCTAAAAGCAAAGGAGAGCGTTCTAAACAAACCATTTGATTCAAAAGGAAAAGCCCCTTATCAAAGGGGCTTTTCTAGACCAGTGTGAAACTGTATATGTATAACTCCTTCAATAGGATCATTACACATAACGATTATTTACCTGCCACCGCGTCTTTAAGTGCTTTACCTGGTTTGAAAGCAGGTACTTTGCTTGCAGGGATTTCGATCTCTGCACCAGTTTGTGGGTTACGTCCTTTACGAGCTGAACGCTCACGTACTTCAAAGTTACCAAAACCAATAAGTTGGATTTTGTCACCATTTTTAAGTGCATCTAAAATTGTATCAAAAACAGAATCAACTGCTTTTGTCGCGTCTTTTTTAGATAACTCGCTTGCTTCAGCAACCGCGTTAATAAGTTCTGTCTTGTTCATGCCTTTCACCTCCTCCCAAAAATATGCATTCAATAGATTGTTATCATTTCTTCACAATTCATCTTCTTTCTATACACTTTTTTTGAAAAAAAGAGCGTCTAGAAAGCGTCATACATGGCTTTTCATTAGAAAACTTCTCTTTGAAGGAATGTTTGTCCAACAAAGTGAAGATTTTCTGTAAGTAGATTAACACATATGAAATACCATATCAAGCATTTTAAAGGGAAGAATCCTTATTCGTCAAGGATTAAGGGCACTTTTGCGAACGAATATTCCTAATTTCAGCCTGAATCTGACTAATCTTTATACAATTGTCTTTTTATGACTTCACCCGCACGCAAAAAAAGACCCCCATCAATGAGAGGTCTCACATCCTATAGAATAATCGCGATCAGACCGCCTGATCCTTCGTTAATAATTCGTTCAAGCGTTTCCTTTAGTTTATACCTTGCATTTTCCGGCATTAGCGAGAGTTTTGCTTGAATGCCTTCTCTGACAAGCGAGCTGAGTGAGCGTCCAAATATATCGGAATTCCAGATAGAAAGCGGATCATCTTCAAAGTCTTGCATTAAGTATCGGACGAGCTCTTCACTTTGTTTTTCTGTTCCGATAATCGGCGCAAACTCACTTTCTACATCTACCTTAATCATATGAATAGATGGCGCGACTGCTTTTAATCTGACGCCGAATCTTGATCCTTGCCTAATGATTTCCGGCTCATCTAAACTCATATCTGACAAAGCTGGTGCCGCAATTCCGTAACCAGTCTGCTTCACCATTTTCAAAGCGTCAGACACTTGATCATACTCCGTTTTCGCATGTGCAAAATCTTGCATGAGCTCAAGAAGGTGATCTTTGCCCCTAATTTCCACACCAACCACTTCTTTTAGGATATGATCATATAGATCATCCGGCGCATACAGATCAATTTCTGCGATCCCCTGACCCATTTCAATGCCTGCTAAGCCCGCTCTTTCGATAAAATCGAATTCACTGAACTGACCTACCACTCGGTCAACATCTCTTAATCTCTTAATATCCTTGACGGTTTCTTTCACTGAATCCTGATAACTCTCTCTTAGCCAATGATCTTCTTTTAGTACCATGACCCAGCTTGGCAGGTTCACATTCACCTCAAGCACTGGAAATTCATATAATGCTTCACGAAGTACACTGAGAACGTCTTGTTCTCTCATACTTTCGACACTCATCGCGAGTACAGGAATATCATATTTTTGACTAAGTTCCTGCCGCAGTGCTTCTGTTTCAGGGTGATAAGGTCTCACAGAGTTGATTACCATAATAAACGGCTTTCCAACTTCTTTGAGTTCGTCAATGACACGTTCTTCTGATTCAATATAGTCATGTCTTGGGATTTCTCCAATTGATCCATCTGTTGTAATCACAACACCAATGGTTGAATGCTCTTGAATGACCTTGCGTGTACCAATTTCCGCTGCTTCATGAAACGGGATTGGTTCTTCATACCACGGCGTATTAATCATTCTCGGACCATTTTCATCTTCATAACCGCGTGCACCAGGCACGGTGTAGCCAACACAATCGACAAGCCTAATGTTGACATCCAGGCCGTCGCTCACGTGAATGGATGCCGCTTGATTTGGCACAAATTTTGGTTCTGTGGTCATAATGGTTTTTCCTGCTGCGCTTTGCGGCAATTCATCCTGTGCTCTTGCACGGTCTGCCTCATTATTGATATTCGGGAGCACCACGAGCTCCATAAACTTTTTAATAAACGTAGATTTCCCTGTACGAACAGCTCCAACGACTCCTAAATATATATCGCCTCCTGTTCGTTCAGCGATATCCTTGAAAATATCGACTTTTTCCAAGTGATCCCCTCCCGGACTTGCTATCCTCGTTTTCAAATAAAATACTCTATACTTCAATCAAACGGTGCTTGAAAGGTGTCAGGACAATATATGTGTATGACGTTGTCCTATTTGAATATGACACCTTTTTTGTTTTGAGAGTATGTTTAGCCATAAAAAAACCTTTCTCCTCATTTATATGCAGAGGAGAAAGGTTCATTCTTGTTTATGACGTCTTTTTTTCTAAAAAAGCCGGCTCACCTTTTTTGTTGATCGTATATGGAACAGAAAACGCTGGTACAAACGGGGTTTCCTGCCAATAGACATCTTGAATATTTTCACCTGGTTTCAGCTTTTGTTTCGTATTTTTCAAAATCTGGGCAAAATCACTGCGATAGTCAACATAGATTTGGCCATTTGAGGAAATCAGTAATGGAAGTGATTCACCCGTAACAGGGCTCGTCACTGTAGGCGGTGCTTTTAACCCTAGTTTTTTTTCATTTAACGTATATAAATCTTTGGATACTACTTTGCCATATGGCGGATATGTATGTTCATCTTGATATATTTTGATCCTTAGACGTAATTCACTGATCGTTTGTGTCATTTTGACATCAAGCAGTTTCACCGTTGGATTTTGTTCGACGTCTGTGAGGACATAGATATATTCGCCCCCGCCTTCAAAAGATGTCGACGGTACATCGTGTAAATATCTTGGTGACAGACGCTTAAAGTCAATGACATACTTCTGATAAATCGGTGTGTCGCCTTCTTTTGTTTCAATGGGCAAAAGGCCATTTGTCGCTTTTTGAAAATCTTCAATCGCTGTCTGCACACTTTGCAGCTGCTCTTTATATGGCACGCGGTTTTCAGCTTTGCGATTCTCTGGATAGAGGCACCCCGTAAGTAAAATAAGTGTTAACAGCATGACACTGATTTTTGCTTTGATCATCACATTCTTCCTTTTTCTTTATTCATTGACCGGCCCGCTAAATACAACTAAAAACACAATGACACCTGATATGAGCATTAAGCTGTACGCGACAGTTGAGGCTGTTATTTTCAGAAACCGGCTCTTCAGCTTAAATCTACTCAAATAAATGGTTACAACGGCTAAAAACATGAGCCCCATTGAACCAAGCGCAAACCACATCTTGATTAAAGCAAAACTCATCGTGCCTGTCCCCCTTTAACACAAACGAATTGTAAGCGTTTATATTTCATTCTAAACCAAAATTAACTAAAATATCAATCGTTTTTCCAATCATTCAGAAAAAAGTGCATAAAAAAACTGAAGCAAAGAGGGGGACTCTGCTTCAGTCAGTAGGTCGACTATTTTTCCTCATTCTGTAGAGGCAAAGCTCTATTCAAACTTCATTGTTATGTTATGCAAGTCTGCCCCTTCTTGCATCCTCTACACGCCTAAGTTCAGTCTTCCAATTATTTTGTTTGGTTTTCGAACATGTTCACAAGGTCTTCCATCTCATGTGTTTTCACACGTGCCATTAAGGATTCTACAGCATCGTCTACCTTTTTCCCTTCAAATAGGACGCCGTAAAGAGCCTCTGTAATCGGCATGCTGACCTTGTATTCTTTGGAGAGCTGATAAGCGCCTTTTGTTGTGCGGACGCCTTCGACAACCATCCCCATTTTTTCAAGCACTTCTTCGAGCTTATATCCTTTACCGAGTAAATTCCCGCAGCGCCAGTTACGCGAATGAACACTTGTACATGTGACAATCAAATCTCCAACACCTGTTAATCCGGCAAACGTAAGAGGGTTTCCTCCCATTTTTGTGCCGAGGCGGGCGATTTCAGCAAGACCCCTTGTGATGAGCGCTGCTTTCGCATTATCACCATATCCGAGTCCGTCTGTGATCCCTGCCGCAAGAGCGATGATGTTTTTCAGCGCCCCGCCAATTTCCACCCCAATCACATCAGGGTTGGTGTACACTCTAAAATGATTGTTCATGAACAAATCTTGAACAAATTGAGCTGCTTCAATATGTTCTGACGAGACAGTAACAGTTGTCGGATGACGCAAGCCAACTTCTTCAGCATGGCTTGGTCCTGACAGGACAACAACTGCTTCTCTTTTCGCTTCCGGGACTTCTTGTTCAATCATTTGAGAAATTCTAAGAAGTGTATCTGGTTCAATTCCTTTACTGACATGAACAAATGGCACCTTTGACGTAATGAACTCATTTGCCTGTTTCAATACTTCTCGAATGGCCTTTGTTGGCACAGCGACAATAATCGTATCTGTCCCTTCTAGTGCCTGTTTCATATCTGTTGTCGCTTGAATAGACGCTGGCAATGCAACATTAGGCAAGTAATCATGATTTTCATGTTTCTCATTGATTTGATCAATTAATTCTTGTCTATGTCCCCACATGTGTACATCATGATGATTATCAGCTAATACAAGCGCAAGAGCTGTTCCCCAGCTCCCTGCTCCAAGTACTGAAATTTTCTTCATCCCGCTCACCCTTTTTATTTTCTCGCTCTTGCAAATATTTTAATTGGTGTTCCTTCAAAACCAAATGCATCTCGAATTCGGTTTTCTAGGAAACGCTCATAAGAAAAGTGCATAAGTTCTGGATCATTTACAAACACAACAAAGGACGGCGGTTTGATCGCCACTTGTGTTGCATAGTAAATTTTCAGACGCTGTCCGTTATGGGTCGGCGTTGGGTTCATCGCTACAGCATCCATGATAATATCGTTTAGAATGTTCGTTTGAACGCGCATCGCATGATTTTCACTAGCGGTAATAATTGTTGGCATTAACGTGTGAATTCTCTTTTTCGTAAGAGCAGACATGAATAAGACAGGTGCATAATCAAGGAATTGAAAATGCTCGCGAATATTTTGCTCAAATTCCTTCATTGTACGCTCGTCTTTTTCAACAGCATCCCACTTGTTCACAATGATCACAACGGCTTTACCCGCTTCGTGTGCGTAGCCGGCAATACGTTTATCCTGTTCAATAATGCCTTCTTCACCATCAAGAACTACAGCGACAACATCCGATCGATCAATGGCTTTTAACGCACGAAGTACACTGTATTTCTCTGTTGTTTCATATACTTTCCCTTTTTTTCTCATACCTGCTGTGTCGACAATGACAAAGTCACGTTGGTTGTACGTAAACATTGTATCTACAGCATCTCTTGTTGTACCAGCGATGTTGCTGACAATGACACGTTCTTCACCGAGCATCGCATTCACCAAAGAGGATTTCCCTACATTTGGGCGGCCGATTAAGCAGAACTGTACCACTTCTTCATCATACTGTGTATCTGGTAAGTTTTTGAAATGCTCTGCGACAGCATCAAGCAGATCACCTAGACCGAGTCCGTGCGTTCCAGAAATCGGATACGGTTCGCCAAATCCAAGTGCATAAAAGTCATACACGTCGCTTCTCATTTCAGGGTTGTCCAATTTATTGACAGCAAGTACGACAGGTTTTTTCGTGCGATATAAAATTTTTGCGACTTCTTCATCCGCAGATGTGACGCCATCTCTTCCATTGACCATAAAGATAATAACATCCGCTTCATCCATTGCGATTTCAGCCTGATGGCGAATTTGCGCCAAAAACGGCTCATCTCCAATATCAATTCCACCAGTATCTATTAAATTAAAGTCATAATTTAACCATTCAGCAGAGCTATAGATTCGATCTCTTGTTACACCAGGTGTGTCTTCTACAATCGATATTCTTTCGCCTGCGATTCGATTAAAAATTGTAGATTTTCCAACGTTGGGCCTTCCAACAATGGCTACGACAGGTTTACCCATAGTACCCTTCCTTTCAATCCAGCCGCGATTCAATATGTTCATCATCATGTTTCAACCGGGATTTATAATTTTCATTCAGTTTTATGAAATAAACCCTTCAAACATGAAGGGTTCAACTTATATATTATATCAATTTTTAATCAGACCACAATGAATAACTTAAAAATGTTTGACAATCAAATAAAGATCTTCTCCAATGCCGTGTGCAATTCCATCTAAAATGGCCTCTAAATTCATGGCATACATGTCGAGCTCTTCTTTATTTTCACAGAAAAAAACGGCTGTTCCGCCAATGACCCGCTCTTTATTTGTTGTCGCCACAGCCAATATAAATTGTTCAATGGTGTTCGCCATGCCCTATTACCTCACTTTCTTTTTAATGAAATCTGTCGGCATTCTAATAGCATTTTCTAAAATAGGCACCTCTTCTAATACACGGACAGCTAAATCTTCACGCTGCCATTGCGGTAAAATGAATACGCCAAGTGTGCCATTATTCAGATCACGTTTTGCGAGCGGACAAAGCGATGGTTCACCAGAATCTCGGTATACACCAAGCACGTTGGATAAATCAAATAAGATAGCCTGCCGCTGCCCAAGGTTTGCGATGGTTGTGGCCGAGTTAAAATTCTTCGGAGTCAAGATGAACCCCATTCCATGCTCTAAAATCAATTTTTGCTTTTCAGGCAGCCCGATATTCATAATGTAAATATCATTTACGTAAAGTCCTGCGCCGTCAAAGCGAAGTTCCCCTTTTTGAATATTCACGATATCCTTTAATTGGCTCCCTGACATTAATAGTTTTGCCATGAAAAAACAAAGAATACCGACCACTGTCCCAACGACGAGCGAGAAGAAAATACAGGCGGTCGTTGTAATAAGGGCAGTAAGAATGGCAATATAATTTCGACTTTCAAAGGCGATCGCAATGCCTTCGATATATGTACTGCCTCGTGAGACAAGCTCATACGAATCCATTTGGGTCAATGTATTTCTTTCCATATTACGCACATCACGAAATTGCGTGGCTGCAAGCGTCAGGAAGGTAATTGCAGTGAATTCTTCCTGTATCAGCGCAGGCATAATAATAGCACCAAGGCCTGATGCAATAAAACCTAGCGCAATGTGAATCACTTGTCCATGAATATATGTGGGATATTGCCGATAATCAGTTCTTAGCATATAAAGCCTAGCCGCCATCCCAAAGATGACACCAATAATCACAGGAAACGTGTAATCCGTCATGTTGATTTTGCAGCCCCTTTTACTGGTTTTCTAGATGAACGGGTGTTCAAGAGTTTTTCAAGCTGACCTACACCTAATAGAAAGACAGCTCCTTGAACAGCCATGGAAAGAAACGAGAGATCTCCTATGACAATGGAAGATGTGAGGCGATGAATCGTAAGCGCATAAAGGGCTTCCCCCAGACATATAGCCATCATCCATAAAGTGATCCGTTCCGTTAACTGATGCCCATATGTTAAACACATCAAGATCAGCAAGGCAAATACAACCCAGTCCACCTTTATTATCGTGAACCAAACTGGATCATATAATGCAAAAATCATAAAAAAGGCATACGCACTGACCATTGAACCTAATTGCATGATTCGCATGATTCGATGAGCAGGCCGAAAGATCACGAATGACATGCAAGCATATAAAAAGGTCAACAAAAATCCTGCATTGATCCTAATGTCTAAAATAGAAACCATGACATGACTGCATATAATATGAATGAGAACACATACGCCTAGCACATTGCGCCACGTGCTTTTCTCCATGATAAATGTCACCATAATCCAAACGAACCATATTGACCAATAATAGTACAATGCCTCCAACCCTCATCACCTCAATTACATTATGGGAAAATCTCCAGTTTTTAAACGTATGAGAAGGTGCGGGATTTGCATGAAATAAACAAGAGGTGACACCCTAATAGTTGAGGAGGGATGTATAATGGGTAAGGATAGACAGGAAAAACGCCTAAAGGCGTCAAGAAGAGTTGAATCTGACCGCGATCAATCCATTCATCACAAAGGGGCAACAACTTTAGAAGGCCCGGAAGACGCTCGCAAAAGAAATCAATAAAAAAGACATGTGATTACCACATGTCTCAGCGTGCAAACAAACCCTCGCATTCAGTGTCAGTCCTGCGCATTGGTGTTCACGAATGTCAAATTCGCTCCGCAAAAAGTAGCTGTCTTTCATAGACAAAAAAGTTTTCTTTCACGCTGAAAAGAAGACAAAGGGCTAAATTTCATTTAGTCCTTTGTCTTCTTATTTCTTAAACTATAGTACGTAGTATCCACGTCTCTTTCTTTCAGCCAATGACTTGTTTCCCCTGTAAGCACAATTGGAGCTTGCCGTAGCTCCTCAATTGTCTTCATGCCAAGTACTGTCATCAACATCTTCACATCATCTTGTAGATCAATGATATCAGAGATGAGGCCCTTTTCTCCTCCACTCGTCAGGGATTTTAAGAAAAAGCCGGCTAATCCAGCGGCAGACGCACCAAGAGCAATTGATTTTGTCACATCAAGTGCATCTTGAATGCCTCCAGAAGCTAGGACGGTTTGATCTGGAAAGGCTGTATGTACTTCAGCCAAACTCGCTGCAGTTGGAATTCCCCACTGGTCAAAATAGCGAAGTGCTTTTTGACGGCGCAGGTTCTCGATTTTAGAAAAATTTGTTCCCCCAAATCCACCTACATCAACAGCAGCAACTCCAGCATCAAATAATTTCTTTGCTGTTTCCTTACTCATCCCAAATCCAACTTCTTTGACGACAACAGGTACCTCAATTGATTCAGTGATGGCTGCGATCCGCTCAACAGCACCTCTGAAATCACGATCTCCTTCAGGCATGACGATCTCTTGAATCACGTTTAAGTGAATTTGGAGCATGTTTGCCTCCAGCATGTCAACGGCATCCCGTGCTTGCTGAATTGTCGCCTCACTGCCCAAATTGGCAAAAACGAGTCCATCCGGATTCACCTGTCGAACCACTTCATACGTACGACGTTCGTCTGCATCTTTCAGTGCAGCCATTTGTGATCCGACTGCTACTGGAATATTGGTTTCCTTCGCTGCGATAGATAAAGAGCGATTAATCTCATAGGTCGATTCTCCGCCTCCACCAGTCATTGCATTGATAAAAATTGGCGAACCGAAAGTCAGTCCGCCAATTGTCGTATGTGTATCAATTTGTGATGTCGCAAGATCTGGTAAACTGGCGTGAACGAAGGAAACATCTTGTAAACCTGTTGCTGCATGCTGGCCAGTCGACAAAGCATGCTCAATATGCTGTTTCTTTCTTTCTGCTCGCGTCAATTTTGATCACCAAATTATTTTAGTTTATTGAGTTTATCACCAATCAGGTCACCAAGCTGGAATCCGCTTGTATTTTCTTCTTTCGCCTGATATTGACGGTAATCCTCTTCGATTTGTTTTTCAGGATTCTCTTCTAATTCACGAATGCTAAGTGAAATGCGCTCTTCATCTTCATTGACATCAAGCACTTTCACTTTCACAGTCTGCCCTTCTTCAAGGACTTCTTGAGGAGTACCGATATGTTTGTGTGAAATTTGGGAAATATGCACAAGTCCTTCTACACCTGGCAGAATTTCAACAAATGCACCAAAGCTCACAAGACGTTGAACGGTTCCTTCAAGAACATCACCTTGTTTTACCTTTTCACCAATTTGGCTCCAAGGTCCTGGTAATGTTTCTTTAATAGATAGTGAGATACGTTCGTTATCGCGGTCAACAGCAAGAACTTTGACTTTCACTTCCTGTCCTTCTTCAACAACGTCAGATGGCTTTTCGACATGCGCATGGGATAGTTGAGAAATGTGAACTAATCCATCAATGCCGCCAATGTCAACAAATGCACCAAAGTCAGTCAGGCGCTGCACTTTTCCATCAATCACACTGCCTACTGCAAGCTTTTGCAGGAAGTCTTGCTTCTTGTCTAATTGTTCTTGCTCAACGACTGCACGATGCGATAGAATCACGCGGTTTTTTTCGCGGTCAAGCTCTACCACAACAAGCGAGAGTGTTTTTCCTTTATAGTCAGTGAAGTCTTCTACATAGTGTGCCTCAACAAGAGACGCAGGAATAAATCCGCGAACACCAATGTCGACCACTAGACCACCTTTGACAACGTCTTTTACTTCTGCTTCAAATACTTCTTTTGTTTCAAACTTTTTCTCTAGGTCTTCCCAAGCGCGGTCTGCATCAACAGCACGTTTCGATAAAATCAAAGCATCGTCTTCGACCTTTGTTACTTTAAGCTCTAACTCGTCGCCATCTTTCACGACATCTGATGCTTTTTCAACGTGAAGACTTGATAATTCACTGATTGGGATGATCCCAGGTTGTTTCACATTGACGATATCTACATTGACATGCTTGTCCTCAACTTTAGAAACAATCCCTTTCACTACATCTCCAACCTCTGGTACCTGAACATCGATTTGATTCATTTCCTCTGTCATTTCGATAACCTCCTTGGTCCAAACCTACACAGCTTAGTTAAAACGACTGGGTGAATATGTGTCCTTAGCATGATGATTGCCAGCCGAATATGTATTATAGAAACATTCAAATCAACAGAATTGCTTGAATGATCAATAAAAATAGTATTAGTATAAACTTCTAATAAAAGACCTTGTTTGTCAAGAGATAAACCTCTAACTTATAAAAGTTTTCTAAAATTTCTTACTGTTTTTCTACACGCTCTGCTGCATCTAAAATTTTACCTGCAACCTCTTGAATAGAAAGAGAAGTCGTGTCAATTTCAATGGCGTCATCTGCTTTCTTCAGCGGTGATACCTCCCGCTCAGAATCAAGCTTGTCACGTCTTGCAATCTCTTCGATCAGCTGATCGTAATTGACATCGTAGCCTTTTTTCTGATTTTCTTCAAAACGGCGTTTTGCTCTTTCCTCTACTGACGCAAGTAAGAAAATTTTCACTTCTGCATCTGGAAGAACATGCGTGCCGATGTCTCTTCCATCCATGACGACACCGCCTCGGTTCCCCAGCTCTTGCTGCCTGCGGACCATTTCTTCCCGGACAGCTCGATGCTTTGCAACAACAGAGACTTGATTACTTACGCGGTCTGTTCTGATGTCTTCTGTGACATCGATCGTGTCTAAATGTACTTTTTGACCTTCGTCAGTTGACACAAGTTCAATGACTGTGTTTTTCAATAACGCATCAAGTGCCTGTTCGTCTTCAAGGTCTACGCCTTGATTGAGTGCTGCAAGTGTAATTGCGCGGTACATCGCACCTGTATCGATATAAATATATGATTTTTTCGCTGCGACAATTTTTGCCACAGTGCTTTTTCCTGCTGCAGCAGGACCGTCAATTGCGATAGATAATTTCTTTTTCATAATACCTCTCCTTGATTGAATCTCCCTTATGAATTGTAACACGATCACCGCTCAAACGGGGGAATTTTCTATCAATCCTTTTGCTTAAATGTCTCAATCCAATCTTCAATGCTCATGTTATTCACACCCTCGTATTGTACGACTTTTGACAAAAATAGTTCTCCTTTCGTCAAGTGAAGGGTGACCTGAACCGCCAAAAGCAGAATGAGCTGAATGAGCACTGCTTTGAATAGCCATCTTTCCATTGTTTTCATACAAAAAGCCTCCAACGCTAGATTCTTTCTCTCTAGTATGGAAGCTTTTGACAACCTTTATTCTTATACTTTTTTCACACGTGTTAGAAGCTGCTGCTGGAAGCAGTACTTCATGATGTGCTGCTGGTGGTCATTTGTGATTTCAGTAAATTCCATGATCGCTCTTGTTTTCCCGGTCTGTTCATCTTGATAAACACGATTCATTTCTGCAATCGCTTTAATTTTCACTGGTTCTTTAAGTGAAAGTTCAAACTCTGTGACGACCTCGCCATATTCTTTTAGTGAGACACCTTCTGGAACAGCAATTGCTACACCGCCAGCACTCATATTGACAATAAATGTGTCGAAGGTTTCTTCACCATTTTGCGTAATGGACGCTTTCACCATCGTATCCACTCGAAGATATTCTCTTCGCTGAAGCCGGATCATTTCTTCTTTTGGCGGAATCGAAACGACAATCATCGGAATATCTTCTTTTCTTTTCCCAATGACTTTGCTTGTACATTTGTATGGAATTTGATTTTCATCGAAAAAGAAGACGGTGATTTCTGTTTCTTGATTTAAATAGATCGTACGCCCCGTTTCTTTATCAGCTGGATAATTAATGCAAATATCATCGTTATTATTTTCCAAAACTTTCGATTTTGCAGTTTTCACTTCTTTGTTCTCATTGACATACTCAATTGTGATTGCATCCCCTATTTGTAACATTCCTCATCACTCTTTTCATCTGTGAAATCGTATCCTCTCTTATATTAAACCATGTATAAAACAAAAGGAAAAGGCTTATTCGCCTTTTCCTCGCTTCCTTTTCTATAGGTCTTTATATATAGGTTCTGCATTTTTTAGTTTATCTACTCTTTCTTCTTTTCCAGTATTTGCATTAATGAACATTCGGTACGTGTCGTTTTTAATGGTTCCTAAAAACTCATAGCAGAGAACTTCCTCTGACATATCATTTTGAACAAGAGCTACATGTGTATCCTCGATCTTCACATGTTTATTTAAGGTCTTTTCAGCTTCTTTTTGAGAAATTTTTGGTGCTTTCATGTCACGTTTTCTGTGATTCATTAAATAGTCTTTCGCTGAGAATCCCACAACCTCTCCATCATCTAAAGCGACTTTCATTCGAATACTATCTGGATAAAGCAATACGTTATTCTGTAAAGGGACATAGGTAAATACGCCGATATTATCAAATTGCGCACTCTCATCTAAATGAAATGATTCAGTATCGAATCCATGCTTCTTTAAGAAACTTAGTGCTTTTTCTGAGGCATCATTTAAACTGATTTTTTGTTTGTTCACTTCACGGTTCTGAAGAAGATAAACAGGATGGCCTCCTTTTTCAGTCAAGTCTAAATAAAAGTTTGCCCGGTTGTCAGGGTCAGACATTGACAGGCTGTAGACATCACGGTTCGTTTTACTCCCACTTTTTCTCACCTTAAAATCTTGGTTATGGTCAGGCGCAAATTGCTGGGCGATGCGGATCGCTTCTTTTTTTGAAATCTTTTGGCCTTTTAAGTGGTTGTAGCCTTGCGTTTCTGATTCAGTTGACACATTTGTAGGGCCGAGATCAACATCTGCAAACGCATCAGCATTTCTCTCAACGGTTTTCAATCCGTCAATGATGGTGTTGTCGTTTTTTCGATCTCCATCAGCCAGTGCCATTTCAACATCCATCCATTTTAAATTTTTGTTGAGTACGAGATGCTGCACTTGTCTAAGCTCGTTTTGAATATCTGCCGCTTGATCATATAAAGTGGTAATGGTTTTGTGTGTATCCTTGTTTAATGGTTCATCTGATAAAGATTTAAGTGACGATTTGTAGCTAAAGTCACCGACATTCGCTAGAAACTCTTCTGTTTTGTTAAAAGGCATCAATGTGAGCGGAAGCTGGCTGACATTGTTATGCGCTTCTGATGACATTCTCCATACATCTGCAAGTGCTGGAGATATAGATGTTTGGCTGTTCATCGCAAGTGTTGCGCCAAGTTTATCGTGCAGCTGATCGACTTGATACGTTAGATCATGGAAGGCTCTTTGATAGTTGTTCTCTGCATGAAGCAGCACTGCATCTTTTTCTTGATGCTCCTTATAGCCCCAGTATCCTGTTGAGATGACAGCAATTCCTAAAATAGCAATCAATATTCCTCTGATCATTTATTTACACCTCTTTTTATTCACAGAAAATATGTTTCCCGATTCGTTTAATTTGTGGCCTTCCCCAAATCCATGGGCTTGTCGCTGTATCAGGATTAAAGTAATAAACGGCGCTTTCAGATGGGTCCCAGCCATTAATGGCATCAAATACTGCCTTTTTAGCGGTTTCATTTGGCGCCATATAAAATTGTCCATCTGCTACAGCGGTAAACGCAAGCGGTTCAAAAATGACACCAGCAATCGTGTTTGGAAAGGTCGGGTTGTTTAAACGGTTTAAGATGACGGCTGCGATCGCTACCTGTCCTTCATAAGGTTCACCTCTTGCTTCACTATAAACAGCTTGTGAAAGGAGCTGAATGTCATTGCTTGAAAAACCACCTGGCATGTTGGCTGCTGTTTGTTTCGGCGTTTGATTTGCTTGACCATTTCCTGACTGGTTTCCAGACTTCCCAGACGAACTGTTTCCTCCGCTTTGACTTTTTTGATTCTCTTTTGCACCTTGTGCTGTCTTTTTTTGCGTGTTTCTTTGCGCAGGAGCCTTTGTTTGCTGATCAAGAGGTTTCCCGCCATAGTGCGTAAACTGATTCCCTTTTTGCAACTGCTGTTGCACAAACTCTTTATAGTATTTCGTCTTTTGAACTAATAGGCTTTTTGTTTTTTCCCCTACGAGTCCATCGACTTTCTTTACACCAAACTGGCTTTGAAAATTGCGCACGGCCCAGTAAGTTCCCCAGCCATACACCCCGTCTATTTTTCCATTGTAAAAACCATTGTATTGGAGCCTTGCCTGGAGCTCGACGACATCTTCTCCTGTAGCTCCCCGCTGAATCACTTGATTTGTGAAAGCTTCACTTTTTTCAGCTGTCATCAATGAAGACGCGAGCAGAACAATTGAGAAGATAAGGACGATTTGTTTCATGAAACGAGCTTTGTCCATATTTGATCCTCCTGTACTTTTGATGTTTGAATATATGTTTCTTCCGATCCCTATTTTTATACATTCATCACAGGAGGGAATTGGATGGAAAAGACAAAAAACGCCCTAAAGACGTATAGGACGTTTTCCAATTTAAATTTGTACCATCTTCACCGCACGGGCTTTTTTGGCTTTCCGCAGACCAAACCACCATAAAAAAATCATGAACGGTAACATGATATATCCCCAATTTTTCATGCCAAGAAGAATGAAATCATATAAGCCATGAAAAAGGATAGGAAGTATTAAAGAGAGAATCAGCCATTTTCGCTGCTCTTTTTTATCAGAGAAGCGAGCTTTACCTATATAAAACCCCATCACCACACCAAATAAAGCGTGGCTTGATACAGGCAGCAAGGCACGTGTAAACGCGTACTCTACCCCATGACCAACTAAGTACAGAATATTTTCAAGTGTCGCAAATCCAAGGGAGACACTTGTTCCATAGACAATCCCGTCATAGTGTTCATCAAACTGTACGTGCGCATAGACACTGACCATTAAAATAAACCACTTTAATGATTCTTCTAAAAAACCCGATGTTACAAATGAAATCACGATAGGATTCGTGGCGATATTTTCCTCTTGGAGGACATACTGAATAAACATGGTTGGAAACACAAGTATGACACCTAGCATAAAAGATCTGATGACCATATGAACCGGCTCATTGTCGTATTGATCTTTCAAATAAAAATAACTTAAAAGTGCGATGCCGGGAGCTAAACCTGCTGAAATGATTGCGATCATAATCAGACCTCTTTCCCTACATTATCCTTTATTATCGTACCACGAATCACCCCTTTTTTATATGACTCGAGCCCATTTTCCCAAAAATAATCTTCTATATAATCCCAATTTACATAAAAAAGAACTGAATCCCTTAGAAGGACCCAGTTCTTTTTTTACCCGTTGATTCTTTTGTTGATTTCTTCTGCAATCAACCCGCCATGAAATCTTCCATTTTCAATGAAAATTTCGTTGGCGTTGTTACCAGCTGCAATAACCCCTGCAATGAAAATACCTTCTACATTTGTTTCCATTGTTTGTTCATTAAATGCTGGGCGGCCTGATTCTGGATCGATTGTTACACCCATTTTTTCTAAAAATGAATGATCAGGATGATAACCTGTCATCGCAAACACATAATCACTTTTCACTCGATCCGTTTGGCCCTGCTGGTTTGTAAAGACAACATCCTGTTCTGTGATTTCCTTCACCTCTGCACCGAACTCCATTCGAATGGTGCCATTTCGAACAAGCGCTTCAAACTCTGGTAAAATCCAAGGTTTGATGCTGGATGAATATTCAGTTCCTCTATATAAAACCGTCACCCTGCTTCCGCATTTCACAAGTTCCAGGGCAGCATCAACACTAGAGTTCTTCCCGCCGATCACCGTCACATCTTTATCAAAGTAGGGATGTCCTTCTTTAAAATAATGATACACGTGAGGAAGGTCTTCCCCTTTTACATTCATATAGTTAGGATGATCATAGTAGCCAGTCGCAATCACAATATAGTCACATGTATAGTCGTCTTTTGATGTATTCACGGTAAAATGGCCATCTTTTTTCGTCACAGCGTTTACCTTTTCAAAAGCATTCACACGCAGGCTTTTTCGTCTGACCACCTCTCGGTAATAGGAAAGCGCCTGAATACGAACGGGTTTCCGGTTTTCAGTGATAAAAGCGACGTCACCGATCTCAAGCTTTTCACTTGTACTGAAGAAGGTTTGGTGTGTTGGGTAATGATAAATACTGTTGACCACATTGCCCTTTTCAATCACAAGTGCATCAATCCCAATTTGCTTGAATGCAATGGCAGCTGATAGACCGCACGGGCCGCCTCCTATTATGATCGCTTTTTCTTGTTTCATTTGTTCCACTCCTGTCGTTTCACTGCAATAACAATTGCTCGGCTGTTTGATTCTTTGCATAATTCCATAAAAAAATCTCCTATTTAAGGATAGGAGATTTTAAGGCGCGATGCAAATAAGTCGCTTAAATCCAGCCTCTGAATCGAGAAGCTTCAGCCATTTTACGTACACCGACCATATATGCTGCTAGTCGCATATCAATACGGCGGTTTTGCGCCATTTCATAAATATTATTAAATGATTTCACCATCATATCTTCTAATCGAGTTTCCACTTCTTCTTCTGTCCAGTAGAACCCTTGGTTATTCTGAACCCATTCAAAGTAAGAAACAGTCACTCCACCCGCACTTGCAAGTACGTCTGGAACAAGCAGTACACCACGATCTGAAAGAATTTTTGTCCCTTCCAATGTCGTTGGTCCATTTGCTGCTTCTACGACAATTTTGGCTTTAATGTTTGCCGCATTATCTTCTGTAATTTGGTTTTCAATGGCTGCAGGTACTAAGATATCACAATCTAGCTCAAGCAGCTCTTGGTTTGTAATTGTATCATTAAATAATTTAGTGACGGTTCCAAAGCTGTCACGTCGGTCAAGCAAGTAGTCAATATCTAGACCATCTTCATCATACAAACCGCCGTAAGCATCTGAAATTCCTACGATTTTCGCTCCGGCATCATACATAAATTTAGCCAAGTAACTTCCTGCATTTCCGAATCCCTGAACGACAACACGAGCCCCATTGATGTCAATTCCTTTTTTCTTCGCCGCTTCTTTGATACAGATCGTTACACCTTTTGCCGTTGCAGTATCACGTCCATGTGAGCCTCCAAGAACAATTGGTTTTCCTGTAATAAATCCTGGCGAGTTAAATTCATCAATTCTAGAATACTCATCCATCATCCATGCCATGATTTGAGAGTTTGTAAACACATCTGGTGCTGGAACATCTTTTGTTGGTCCAACGATTTGGCTAATTGCGCGAACATAGCCGCGGCTTAGTTTTTCAAGCTCCCTAAATGACATTTCTCTTGGATCACAGATAATACCGCCTTTTCCTCCGCCATAAGGAAGATCCACAATACCACATTTTAAACTCATCCAAATTGAAAGCGCTTTTACTTCTTTTTCAGTAACGTTCGGGTGGAATCGTATTCCGCCTTTTGTTGGACCGACAGCATCATTATGCTGCGCACGATAACCAGTGAAAATTTTCACCGATCCATCATCCATACGTACTGGAATTTTGACCGTTAATAGGCGAATTGGCTCCTTCAGCAATTCATACACTTCTTGCGGATAGCCCAATTTATCAAGCGCTTTATGTATGACGGTTTGAGTTGACTTTAAAACATCTAGCTTATCTTCTGCGTTATGAGCGGCGTTTTGATCGGCTGCCATTAAAATAAACCCCCTAGAAATCTTTCATGATCTACTGCTCCCTTTCAAGCAATAGTATACACCTTCGTACTGGTAAAGCAAAGGTAAAAAGCGTTTTTTATCAAAATAAAATATCAGAGTTTATAAATATAAAAATGGATATAAAAAAATACTGTTGTTTCATCACAACAGTATTAAATATAATAGAAAAAAGTGATTAAAAATACAGTTGAATCGTTTTCACTGCATCTTCCTGCATGATCACTTTTCCGTATTCTTTTAACCGGTGAATGGTTAATGTCGTCGGTGAACCGAACTCCGCTAAAATAGAAATGACCGTATCTGCAGACAGTTCTTCGAAATCATCTAGGCTGAGAAAATATTGACCTTCATAATGGTAAACTGTACCCCCTAAAAGTCCAATACGACTTAAACTATGGGACAGTTGAATCACATCTTCAAACGAGGCAAATTGATAGAGCACATGCTTGCTCTCGTCGAGCTTGACTTGCATCTCAATGTAATCTTCATCAAACTCATCATCAGCATCTTCCTGCTGACTCTTTGTCACAATGACGACCATCCCCTGCGCCTGAAGAGAAAATACTTCAACAGCAATCGGTCCATTCGCTTCAAAACCGAGCTCCTGATTCGCTTCGTTCATCATGTCTTTAAACAGCTGATGAACTTTGAACGAATCTTTCCAAAGGTCTTCTTTCGTAAGACCTCGGTCTGTCAGATCATCTAGTGTGAGAAAAATTTTGATTTTATTATAATTCAGACGCTCTAGCCGCATAACGTTCCCTCCTGCCTCTTCTAACACACATCATACTGTAGTATATGAGATGATGAGTCATAGGTTCTTAATTTTGTATTCAGTTTACACTGTGTCAAGACGGAAGACAAGCATGAAGCTATGCTTACGGTGACTTTTATGGAAAATATTGATGGGGCATCAACTTAGCGCGTTTTTAGCGGCATTAAATAGATCAGATGGGTTTCTGGTTCTGCTCCAAGACGCATCGGAATCTTTGTTGTTCCGTAACCATTACTAATCAGAAAGAAAGCACCTTTGACTTGGCCTGTTCTTCCTTTTTCATACGGACCAAATTTCCCAATGCGAATTTGACCCCCATGGGTATGACCGCTCAAAACGAGATCAATTCCCTCTTCTTCACTCATCAAGTGATGCACATCTGGGTTGTGTGATAAAAGGATATTCACATCTTCTTTGACAAACTCCGGCCGTATCGCTTCATAATCTGCTTTTTCAAGCCGGATATCATCGATTCCGCCTATTTTAATGGGCTGTCCTTCAAAATCCCACACAGCCGTCTCATTTTGCAATGTCGTCACCTGATAGGTATGGAGGATGTCTTTAAGTTTTTGCTGATGCAGCTCATGGTCATTATTCCCCCATACAAAATACACCGGGGCAATCCTTGCTAAACGTTTCACATTTTCTTCGACTCTTGCATAAGGGACTCCCTTTTCAGCTAAGTCCCCGCCGATCATAATGACATCAGGCTGCTGCTCTTCTACTTCTGTTAATAAAGTATCACTAATTAGACGGCGATGTGTATCAGAAATAAAGAAAATGACAGCAGGTCGATCTGACTGCAGTCCTTCTATTGTAAAGTAATGCTTTTTGATGTTGTTTTGTTTTGCCGTTTTCACCATTTTCGCTGTTACACACACACCTGTTGTCACAGCTGCTATGGCAGCAGTAAATCCGATGGCATATTTCATTATGAATGACTCCCTTGTATCAGCTTTCTTTTATAGGACGCTTGAATGAAAAAAGACGTTTCAACTGTTTAAACGTCTTTTGCTCATTTATTTACTTTCATAATAGAGGTTGATGTCATATTGCGTCTGCATGAAGTGAAAAACGGCCTCGCGCTCTTCCCACTGATTTGATTGAGGCCATAAATCTGTGCTTTTCTGTATAATTTCACATCTGAGCTTATGATATTCATCCTCAGCCTTTTCTTCTTTTTTCTTATAATAATACGATGCGTAAAAAGCAAACACTTCAGCCATGATCCAAAACAGAAACACTTCATGGCCAAGCAATGTGGCAATCATCGCTTCCGGCTGCAGGGAGCCCCCGCTATTAGCTGTTATCACAAAATAAAACAGAAGAATCGCAAGTGATAAAAGGGCTGTCCATTGCCACCTTTTGCATTGTTTTGCAAATCCCTCGTATTTGCGTTTCCTTTTGATCAATGTTTCAATCATTTTCTGTGTAGGCTGATCCATATAGCGGCTGATTGCGTGCAATGTCATCACATACACCCTTGTCCCTTTTTTCTACATATGTATGTGCTTTTCGATTCATTCATGTCAAATATTAATTTTCTAATGGGATATTCAATACTTGTCCGCTGTACACGCTATTTCCTTTTAAATGATTGTAAGCTCGAATTTTCTCTTCCCCTGATCGGTTTTGATAATACTTCATGGAAATTCGATACAAGTTTTCCTCTGGTCCAACAGTATGCTGCACGACACGAACAGGCTTTTCTTCCTGCTTCTTCTTCTCTTCTGCTTCTTTTCGCTTTTTCTCTTCTTGCTGTTTTTGAAGAGCGAGCTGCTGCTGCTCACGCTTTTTTGCAGCTTCGGCCTTTTCACGCTCAGCCTTCTCTTTAGCGGCTTGTTCTTTTTTCTTTTGCTCTGCTTTTTCTTTTGAACGCTGCTTTTCTTTATCAGCATCTTTCTTTTTCTTCTCGTCATCAGATGCATCCGCTTTGTCAGCGCTTGAATCATTTTTTGTTTCAACAAGTGCTGACGGGACTGGATCTGTGTCAGCACTCGATGTTTTATCAATATATACACCTTGATTGTTATTATCGTTAATTTCCTTTGATGTGTAATAAATCAACAGGAAGAAAACCGTGACGACAATAATAGGAAAGATAATAGCCAGTGTCGTAAACAATGGATTACGCACCTTTTTGGTTCGCTGCTTTTTATATTCATGAAAATCTTCTCGTGTAGGAAAGTGAGAGTCATCTGAAGGATGCACTTTTTCTTCTTCAAGATTTTCCTCTACATCATCATCATGGATGTTTGTCAGCTGCTGCTTTTTTCTCTTCATTCTCGACATTTCTTCCATGTTCATCCCTCCCCCAATATTTAAAACGAATTTGACATGCAAAGACTAAGTCAATGACAAAGTGTGTCATGACAGGAACGAATAAATTCCCTGTCCACTCGTATAAAAGTCCTAAAAAAATACTAATAGAAACCACAAGGATAAACAAGAGTATTTTTGACAAGTAGCGAAAGTGAAGAAGTGCAAACACAATGCTTGCAATCTCCAGTCCAAATTGCTGCTGAACGATCCCGCGAAATAAAATTTCTTCTGAAAAGGCAATGAGCAGCGTTAACCAAACAATATGCGGGATGCTGCGGTTTTTGAACATTTTTTCATTTAATCCGCCATCATCATACATATGAGCCGGAAACACCTTCATGACAATAGCGTCGACAATAATCACAAGCAAAGCGCCGCCAATTCCATAAGTCAGGATACGCATATCTCGGATCTGCCATAGGGCTGTAAAATCAGTCCAATGATCAAACATAAACATCCCTAGTAAAAAAGAGACAATCAGCATGAGCAGCTGTGTGAAATACAACTGTTCTACTACTTGTCGATCGGTTAATTTTTCAATAATACGGCGATGTTGTTCAATCAATGCTGCGCCTCTTTTGTCAGGTGAAACAGACGATCCAGCTCGGTCTTCCAGTGTTTCATTTCATTCAGCTCCAATGGTTGATCTTTTTTTTCGTAATCTGATAGGTCAAGTCCGCATGAAGAGCAGCAGTTCCCAAATGAAGCGTCCTCCGTTAGATCAAGCTGCTCATCAAAGTATGATAACAGAGATTGCCTAAAGCAGGGATGACCAGTGATATGCTCTTTAAACTGCCACACTTTTTTTAGCTTCTCTGTTTGTCTATCCTGCAGCTTTTCTTTCAGCTTCTTCATGAGCAAACGGGGCTGTTCAGTTTGGTACATCATGTAATAATGCGAGAGCATTCGCGCACGCGTCTCCTGAAGCCCTGCTTCCATCAATTGTTCACGTAATTTCTTTTCATCATTTATCGGCATTTGTGATACTCTGGCTAAGAAAAAATCAATTTCTGGATCATCAAAACCTTCTGCTTGAATCAAATGACTTTGAATATCCGCATCCTCTTCTGTATATAAAAGAACGCTCACACTATTTTTCCCGTCCCGTCCAGCTCTTCCAATTTCCTGCATAAATGCTTCAATTGACTGAGGCGGACTCATATGAATCACAAAGCGTATATTTGCTTTATCAATTCCCATTCCAAAAGCACTTGTACAGCAAATGAGATCAATTTGACCACTGATAAATTGCTGCTGGATCAGCATGCGGTCCCCTGACTCCATTCCGCCATGATAAAACTCTACACGTTGATGCGTTTTTTGTTTCACCAAACGTGAAATATCTTCTGTCATTTGCCGGGTCGGACAATAAATCAGCCCAGGCCCTTGAAGGGTTTCCACAAGCTCAAGTGCTCGTTTCTCTTTTGCTTCTTTCGTTTCATGCGCCTCTTTTAATAGTGCAATATTCGGCCGGTTGACTGAATGAATATGAACATCTGGATGCTCTAGCCGCAACGTTTGCACAGTATCTTTTAAGGTTTGTTTCGTCGCAGTTGCCGTTAGTGCTAAGGCGACAGGATTGCCGAGCGCTTCTCTCCATTCTCCAAGCTTGGAGTATTCCGGGCGGAAATCATGTCCCCATTCCGATATACAGTGAGCTTCATCTACAACGAATAGACCCACATGCATCGCTTTGAGCTGCTCTAACAATACCTCTGACATAAGCGCTTCAGGTGCGACAAATAAAAATTTATATGATGGCAAATGCCGAATAATATGTCTTCTTTCCTGAAAGGACAGTGTACTGTTAAGCGCAGCCACTCGCTTTTCACCGCGCATTTTCATGCGTTCTACTTGATCTTCCATGAGTGATAAAAGAGGTGAAATGATCAGCACTAACCCGTCTGTCAAATAGCCCGGAATTTGATAACAAAGGGACTTCCCGCCACCAGTAGGAAGCATGGCAACCGTATCTTTTTGTTGAAGTACACTTCGAATAATGTCCTCCTGACCTGTTTTGAAGGCATCATAACCATAATATCGCATCAGCGTCTGATGAAGCTTATCCATTTGCTTTCACCATCCTTGTCAATGCCAATCGTATTTGAAAATAAGTAAATGAATGCTCGAGACTTTCTTTGATCAGCTTCATCTTGTTGGTTTGGAGCTGACCGGCTACCTCATGTATCGCCTTTTGAGCTTCACTGCTGACATATGGTTCAATCGAGAAGCTCGGCTCATGTATCGAGAGCTCCACAATATGATCTTCGATTGTCGCTTTTTTTAATGAACGAATATGAGCAATTTGATCAATACTGAACCCTTTTTGTACAAGCTCAAGCGTTTTATGGGTAGAGGTGGTCAGCACACGTTTGAATTGAAGATCATTTATCATTCGCTGGATGATCGGTGCCTCACCTTTTTGCGCACATTGAATAAAATAATGGAGCACATTCCAAAAACGCAAGTAAACATACCATACATCTTCTTTCATCCATTCCGCCATTTGCTGGTACGTCCGTCCGATTCTTTCATTGGAAGTCAATGAATAAACAAAAAGCAGTGCCTCTTGATCAGTTAAATGAGTAAGAAGTGTTTCAAGCTCATGATGGATATCTTCAGAAAGCTTTTTCTTCTGGTGATATTGCGAGAAAAAGGATTTCGTCCAGCTTTGAACCGATATATCTCTTTGAATCGGTGCATATTGTTGTGACCCCGCTGCATGATGTGAAAGGACCTGCACAAGTAAAGACAGCCTCATCCATAACACCTTTGCTTTATCATGATACTTGGCACCATCAAAATAAATTGGCATCGGTTTTTCAGTGAAACACTGCCTGAGCATACTTATTCCTGCATCTGTGGCGATGAATGTATCCCCTGTCTTTCTGATGAAGTGCTGCTCTTTTAGCCTTTGCACAGAACGGTTCAGCTGATCCCTCGTAAAAGCTGGATAGCAGCCGAAGTAGCTAGAAAGCTGAAACAAACTTGCATCCTGTATCGTTTGTGATGATTTTTTTCCTTTAAAAAGATGGTAGACAGCACTAATGGAGCGTTCGCCGTTCAATTTATGTACGCTGTCCATCAACATGACATCCAAGTAATGAATCGTCATTGACCAAAGCACCTGTCTTCCTGACAAAATTCGAATATTTTCTCCCTTTATTTTAACAGATTTCATTGAAGAAGAAATGTTTAAACTCAATTAATGGGGGAAAGTTATGAACAAACCCTTATGTGATAAGCATTCTCAATCACTTTACAGTTGAAATGTGAATTTAAAATCATTACAATAAGGTTTGAGGAAATTGGTTTTTTATCGGTGTAACTAAAAAGGTTAAACCATTTGTTCCATCGAACAATCTGGGAGGTATTTTTTTAACATGGCAAAATATACAATTGTAGACAAAGACACATGTATTGCTTGCGGCGCATGCGGTGCAGCTGCTCCAGACATTTATGATTATGATGATGAAGGCATTGCATTTGTCACGCTTGATGACAATCAGGGGACTGTAGAAGTTCCAGAAGTACTTGAAGAAGATATGCTTGATGCATTTGAAGGTTGCCCAACTGACTCAATCAAAGTTGCGGACGAAACTTTCGATGGTGATCCACTTAAGCATGAATAGGATAAAAGCCCCTTTTAAAGGGGCTTTTTTTATATTAACTATTTTGAAGTCGGCGTTTATTTTCAAACCATGGACGCATTTTGACAAAAATGAAACTAAAGACAATGGTGATGATGATTCCTTTAATAAAGTTAAAAGGTAAGATTCCTGCTGTAATGGTTGTTTTAAGCGCATGATCTGATAGTTCAGGTGCGTTTAAAAACCATGTGTACGCTGGAAGGAACAAGAAGTAATTTAAAATGCTCATCATGACGGTCATAAGCACTGTACCGATGACCATTGACCACGCCATTCCTCTTGCTGATTTGATTTTTTTAAACATAAAAGCGACTGGCAAAATGAATAATGTGCCTGCAATGAAATTGGCTACTTGCCCAACAGGAACACCGGACATACTGCCCTGAATGAGGTAATGTAGTACATTTTTTAAAGCCTCAACGGCAATCCCTGCACCTGGCCCATAAATCAAAATCGCAATAATCGCAGGAATATCGCTAAAATCAATTTTTAAATACGCTGGAAGTCCCGGAAAAGGGAAATCTAATAAAATTAATACAAACGAAATACTGCTAAGCATACTGGTAACAACTAAACGTTTTACTCTACTTTGATTCAATATTCTCTCTCCTTTTCGATCAAATCTTTCGAAAAGAGGATTGTTCAATTTTAGCCACAAAAAAACCGCTCTGAATACATACACAGGAGCGGGAAATTTAGGCTACACAAATAAACGTATAAACAGACATGTTTTCAACGTTTACGAACCTCCATCTTCTCCCATCCAGACTATACTGTCGGCTTCGGAATCACACCGAATCCTGCCAAAAAAGGCTCGCGGGCTTAGAGACTATGTCTCATCACCGCCGGTAGGGAATTACACCCTGCCCCGAAGATTGATCATTATTCAATTCGACATCATTATATATGATATATGAGCATTTGTACAGATAAAAATCCTGAGCAAATTCATCAGTTTTAAGAAATCGTAAAAAACCTAAAATTTATAATGACAAATGCGTAAAAATTGGTTATCTTTTGTTTAAAGGTGTCCATTCTTGATCAAGACACTAAAAAATGTTCGTGTTTTCTTTTTCGCTTTACTGCTTTAATTTGATTGACACAGTGAAAAGGAATATGGTAAATTATCAGATATTTATGACGTTTATTTTAGGAGGAAATCTTACGATGTTTCGAGTATTAGTCTCAGATAAGATGAGCAATGATGGTCTTTTACCACTATTAGAATCAGATTTTGTTGAAATTGTTCAAAAAAATGTAACAGAAGCAGAAGATGAATTACACACGTTTGATGCCTTACTTGTCAGAAGTGCCACAAAAGTAACAAAAGAACTTTATGAAAAAATGACTTCATTAAAAATTGTTGGCCGTGCCGGTGTGGGAGTCGACAACATTGACATTGATGAAGCAACAAAACACGGTGTGATTGTCATCAATGCACCAAATGGGAATACGATTTCAACGGCAGAGCATACGTTTGCGATGATCTCATCTCTCATGCGTCATATTCCTCAAGCGAATATTTCTGTGAAATCAAAAGAATGGAACAGAGGCGCATATGTCGGTGCTGAGCTTTACGGAAAATCTCTTGGGATTGTTGGATTAGGCAGAATTGGAAGTGAAATCGCCCAGCGTGCAAGAGCATTTGGCATGACGGTCAACGTATTTGACCCTTTCCTCACAAAAGAACGTGCCGAAAAAATTGGTGTTAATGCAAAATCACTTGATGAAGTGCTTGAAGTATCAGATATTATTACGGTACATACACCTTTAACAAAAGAAACTAGAGGACTTCTCAATAAAGAAACAATCGCAAAAACGAAAAAAGGTGTTCGTCTAGTGAACTGTGCACGCGGCGGCATCATTGACGAACGCGACCTTCTTGAAGCACTTGAAAATGGTCATGTCGCAGGGGCTGCTCTCGATGTATTTGAAGTAGAACCACCTACTGAGAATCCACTTGTGGATCATCCAAACGTCATTGCCACTCCGCATCTTGGTGCATCTACAAAAGAAGCACAATTAAATGTGGCGGCACAAGTCTCTGAAGAAGTTCTTCAATTTGCAAAAGGACTCCCGGTCATGTCATCTATTAATCTACCAGCGATGACAAAAGACGAGTTCAAAAAAATCCAGCCTTATCATCAATTTGCAGGAAAACTTGGACGTCTTGTTTCTCAATCGATGAGAGAACCTGTAAAAGAAGTCAGCATTTCATATGAAGGATCTATCGCAAAACTCGAAACATCGTTTATTACAAAAAGTCTGCTTTCTGGCTTTTTGAAAGAGCGTGTCGATTCAACTGTAAATGAAGTCAATGCTGGTATGGTGGCAAAAGAACGCGGCATTAGCTTTAGCGAGAAAATTTCTTCAAGCGAATCTGGCTATGAGAACAGCATTTCCATTGAAGTCAAAGGTGATCTTTCTATCTTTACATTAAAAGCAACGTATATCCCGCATCTAGGTGAACGTGTCGTTTCTATTAATGGTTTCAATATTGACTTTTACCCAGATGGGCACCTTGTCTATATTCAGCATACTGACGCACCTGGTGTGATCGGTCAAGTTGGAAAGATTTTAGGCGACCACGATGTGAACATTGCGACAATGCAAGTAGGCCGTAAAGAAAAAGGCGGCGAAGCCATCATGATGCTTTCTTTTGACAAGCACCTTGAAGATGAAATTGTCCAAACGTTAACTAAAGTGAGCGATATTCTTTCTGTACGTCTGATTGACCTATAAAAAAATGGTAAACCTCATGCTTTTGCATGAGGTTTATTTTGTTGAAACGATTAAACGTTCACCTGTACGTATGAGATTCTTTGTCAGTGCATTGATTTTCTTCAATTGATCAACGGTCATTTTATGTGCTTTAGCAATGGACCAGAGCGTGTCCCCTCGTTGTATGACATATGTATGTTTCTCATATCCATCTACATGAAGGGCTGGCTCTTGGAAACGATCTCTTGCAATGATTGTGAGCGGATCTACTGCATCTTCTTTATTAACTGACCAATTACCCCTGTGCACCTCAAAATGCAAATGAGTGCCCCTAGAAGCGCCTGTGTTGCCTATGATGCCGATCGGCTGCCCTGTTTGTACATGATCACCATTCTTCACAAAACGCGCATTTAAATGCGCATAGACGGTTTCATATCCATTGGGATGCCGAATAAATACAACTTCTCCATATGTAGCAGATACATAGGAACGAGTAACCACACCTTCGCTTGCAGCAAAAATGGATTCTCCTTCTGGTGCAGCAATGTCTAACCCCTTATGCGAACCACCTCTTGTCCCAAACAAATCAGTGACTTCACCTTTGATTGGTTCCACCCACTCGGTTGTTTTCTCTGCATGGGCAAACGGTGATAAGGTCAAGAACAAGAAACAGCTAGCACATATGTAGCAATACCTTTTCATCAGTGACTTCCCTTCTTTGAAGTTCTTTTCATGACAGCTTAGTATACCTCAAGGAAGCCCTTTTCTATACATGAAAAAAGAACGCAATAAGTTGCGTCCTCAGATTGTTGACAAAGGGCTAAAATGAACTTGATTTTAGCCCTTTGTCTTCGTTTCAGCGTGATAGAAAACCTTTGCAGTCTAGGAAGGACGAGCACCGGAGCAGAGTGAATTTGACATTCGTGAGCACCGGAGCGCAGGACTGACAAAGAATGCGAGGGTTTGTCTACACGCTGAGAACGCAATAAGTTGCGTCCTTTAGCGTTCTTTGATAACAACTGGGTTTGGCAGTGCCGGTACCTCTAGCGGTTCTTTTAATTCATATGGGCCTACTTGATCTGTTCCTGCATTTTGTATCGTGACATCTGTAAAACCGAAATCTTTCGCTGTGAGCAGCAGTCCTTCAATAAGTAAAATATGATCAATTGAGTCCGTTAATTGTGCTGATGCTCCAAACGTGATGGTTGCATGTTTTCCTTTTGATGTCACCTTTTGAATAGGCTCTTCTTTAATGAGTGGATCGAGTCCTGCATCATTCGCCCGCTTCATCGCCTCTACCGCATCTTTATAAGAAGGATAATCATCTTTTGAGGGCACCAAAAATGTCCCGCTCTTATTTTCTAAAACGTAGTAAGCGTGCTTTGTTTGTTTATTAATTGAAATGGTACCTAGACGGCCATTCGTCCCTAATTGAAGGTGCGAGCCATTGACAGACTTGACCTGTACTTGTTTATATTGGCTCCATTTTAACGTTTCTTTTACCATGTCTTTAAAACGGTTGGCTTCTTTTAATGTATCAAGAGACAAATCATTTTTCAGCTGAAAAATCAGTGTATCCCCTTTTTCACTCACATCCACCATATCCATATAGGCTTGAAGAGGTTTTGTCATTTCAGGCAGCTCCAGTTTTTCATATGTATCAAGAAGCGCCTGCACATCGTCATGCTTATTTTCTTTTTGAATACTGATTGGGACAACTTGAGAAGTCGATTCATCTATGTATGAAATCGTCATATACTTTTCTTTGTCAGATGCATAAGCAACATATGAAGGATCATTTGTGTTTTTTACCGCCTCTAATGTAGCATTCACCTGTCCTTTTTCAGCACTCGAGTCCATTTTCACTTTCTTTATATCTTGAGCAGCCGGCTGAAATAAATGAGGAGAAATCAAAAACGCCATAAATAAGACCACAACGGTTGCGACCGCTGGACCGATCCATCTGGCACTTTTCTTTTTCTTCCCGCTTGCCATCAGCATTTGCTGGTAAATCTGCTTAGATGAACGGTTGTCCTCCACCTTTGGAAGCTGACTGAGTAATACTTTAATTCGTTCTTCGCTCCAATTGGACCTGTTCGTTTTCATTCACTAGCTCCTCCTTCAAAAGCTCCATATGTTTTCGGAGCACTTTCAGGCCTCGGTGCTGCGTTGTTTTGACTTTGCTTTCCGAGAACTTTAGCGCCTTGGCCGTCTCCATGATTGAGTAGCCTTGGATAAACCTTAAAATGATGACGGCTCGTTGATCAATGGTGCAATGATCAAGTGCGGCATAAATTTCTTTGATATTTTCATCCTGTACAGCCAATTCATCTGGGAGCAGGTCTGGATCTTTTACATCCTGTTTATCCCAATCAAACGTGCCGAGCACCCGTTGTCTGATGGTTTGCTGTTTGCGAAACCAGTCAATTGCCACATGCCTTGCAATTGAAAACAGCCATGTTTTCTCGCTGCTTCTTCCTTCAAAAGTTTTATATGAGTGAAGTACCCGAATGTAAACCTCCTGCACGAGATCCTCTGCCTGATTTTTATCTTTTACCATATAAAATAAAAATTGGTACAAATCTTGATGGTACGAATCATATATTTTTTGAAAGGTTTCATGCATAGGAAACCCCTCCGTTCACTTATTTTTGTCGAGTGACTCTCACAAAACGTTACATTACAACTTTATGACAAATATATTACAAGATCGACAATTTGGAAAGGGCTTTTTGTTTAACTTCTCCTTAAAAATATGAAAATAGAAAAAACACTTCATTTTCTTTCGAAAAGAAGTGTTTCTCATGTAACAAGATTCTTCGTCAAGATTAGACGAGTTCCTGCTTTTTTTTCGGAATATAGAAAGTGAAGTGAGTACCTGTTCCAGCTTTACTATGTGCATGAATGGAGCCTTGATGCGCTTCTACGATGTTCTTCACAATCGCAAGGCCCAGCCCCGTACCGGAACGTCCTCTTGTTCTTGCTTTATCTGCTTTATAGAACCGTTCAAAAATAAATGGGAGATCCTCTTCAGGAATGCCGCTTCCCGAATCTTTCACATCCATCTTGAGCCCATTTTCCACCGATTGAACTGAGAAGTGAACTTCTCCGCCTTCTGGTGTATGACGAATGGCATTGTCGATGAGATTTGTAAAAACCTGTTCTATTTTATCTGGATCAAATACAAAATACGGTTCTTCTACTTGAATTTCATATGTCAGGTTGATTTGTTTTTCTTTCGCAATTCCAAGGAATTTACGGTAGATTTTTTCAGTCAGCTCTTCTGTATCAGTTGATTCAAGATTCAGTGTAATATGACCAGCTTCCATACGTGCGAGATCGAGAAGATCATTCACAAGACGCCCCATTCGAAGTGATTCATCATAGATAATTTGGGCAATCTCTTTCTTTTCCTCTTCTGATCCGGCAATGTCATCGACAATCGCTTCACTATAGCCCTGCAGCATAGCAATAGGTGTGCGGAGTTCATGGCTGACATTTGCAATGAAGTCTTTTCTTAGCTTATCCAGTCTTCTCTCTTCTGTCATATCGCGAAGTACCGCTACCGCCCCTCTGACATCTTGCTGGTTATAAAGCGGAGACATGAGAAGAACCCAAGTACGCCCTTGCAGCGTGACTTCGATCATTTGCTCTTTTTCCGTACTGACGGCAGTATGAAACAATTCACGCGCTTCTGGCGGCAGTTCATCCCCATCTTTGATCTTCATATTTTGCTCGTAATACCAAGCCTGCAAGAATCTTTCTGCAGGAGGGTTTGTCATGAGGATCGTTCCATCAATATTGATCGTGATGACACCGTCTGCCATACTGCTGAGAATGTTGGACAAATGTTCTTTTTCTTGATTTAAAGCGGTTATATGAAATTTAAGCTGCTTGCCCATTTGATTAAAGGCGATCGCCAGTTCCCCAATTTCGTCTTGCGTTAAAATAGGAATCTTTGTATCAAATTTCCCTTTCGCCAAATCTTGTGCTCCCTCTCTCATCTTTCTGAGAGGATAGGTGACACGAGTGGATAAGAAGAAAGCGAAAATTGTCGTCAGCACAATCGCAATTCCGGCTGCGAGGAAGATATAACGCGTCGTATGTTTTGTTGTCTGCTCTACAGCAAGGAGGGATTGAGAAAGAAAGACCATCCCTTTCTTTCCGTTCGCCTCGTAAGGAACACCTACTACAATGCGTTCATCTTTCTGATTGCCTGTATGAGATTCAGCTCGTTTACTGATTTTTTTTCGTTCTGTCAGTGCTCTGTTCAAATCTTTGTCTGCTTCAATTTGTTCTTTTGTGATCGCAGGAAGCTTCCCGCCTTTTTCAGACGAATACCATTCTAGTCCATCCTCTTGAACAATCGCGATACTTGTCAATTTATCAGCTAGTTCTGATGTAATCGACCTTGCAAGCGATTGATCCTCATGGCTTTCTAAAATGACTGCTACTTTGTTGGCCATTTGTGTTAAATCAGACTTTGCTTCTTCGACATGGTAGTTCTCAATGAATTCTAAAAGAAGCACAGTTAAAATCGATAAAACAATGAGCACGAGGAAAAGAATGGTTAACCATAGCTTTCCTACGACACTTTTCCACAGCTTCATTCAGTGCCGACCTCAAATTTGTACCCGACACCCCATACTGTCACGATTTTTTTCGCTGCTTCTGGTGACACTTTATTCAGTTTTTCGCGAAGCCTTTTGACGTGGGTATCCACTGTTCTCAGATCCCCAAAGAATTCATACTGCCACACTTCTTTGAGAAGCTTTTCCCTGTCATAGACCTTATCCGGCGTTTTTGCCAAGAAGTACAAAAGTTCGTATTCCTTCGGCGTGAGGCTGACTTCTTTTCCATCTGCTGTGACCCGGTGTGCATCATGATCAATGGATAGATGAGAAAACACAAGAACATCTTTTGTGGTTGTTCCAGTATTGAGATATGACGTTTGAGACGATCTTCTTAACAGTGCTTTCACACGAAGAACCACTTCACGCGGACTGAAAGGTTTGACGATATAATCATCCGTTCCTGCCTCAAAACCTTGCACACGGTTGGCTTCCTCACCTTTTGCTGTCAGCATAATAATTGGTGTGGCTTTTTTATCTCGAATTTGATTACACACTTCGATCCCATCTGTCCCAGGCATCATTAAATCAAGCAAAATGAGGTCATAATCGGTTTGAAGTCCTTTTTGAATGGCCTCATCCCCATTTTCCGCTTCATCAATTTCATAATTTTCCCGTTCTAAATACATTTTTAAAAGGCGGCGAATTCTTGCCTCATCATCGACGACTAATATTTTCGTTTGAGTTGTGTGTTCCATTAGACAATCCTCCTGCTTTCTCCGTTGTTACATACATTTTAACAAAAAGCCGAATCGAATCATAAAAGTTGGCCTTTTTCATGCGATTACGCGTAAGAATGAAGCCCCGCAATCACTAGGTTGACAAAGATGAGGTTAAACATAATGATCGCAAATCCGATCACAGCAAGCCAAGCGGACTTTTCACCATGCCAGCCTCGTGATAACCGAAGGTGGAGATAGGCGGCGTAAAATAAAAATGTAATTAAAGCCCATACTTCCTTCGGGTCCCATCCCCAGAATCTCGTCCATGCAATTTGTGCCCAGATCATCGCAAAAATAAGACCACCTAACGCAAATACAGGGAATCCTATGGAAACAGCCCTGTATCCAATTTCATCGACTAAATCAAGATTCACCTGTCTTACGAGCGGCTGAAGCAGCGCACTTAGTCGTTTGCGAATGATCAATCTTAGCAGTCCATAAATGATCAGCCCAACGCCAAATGACCACAGCACTGTATTCACCTTTCTACCTGAAAAAACAGGCGGCAGATCAACCACAGGCTCTAAACGATCTTTTGTGATAAGTTCTCCTTTATGAGGTCCTACTAAGGCAGGCAACTCATAGACCATGACGCTCTCTTTTTTATTTTTATCTACCCAATTAAATTCCGCTTCATACCCTGTCATTCTAAAGATGGACGTGACAGCGATAAATGCAAGGGTAACCACAATCATAAACATGACCAGCTCTAAGCCAAAGGTTTTCTTCCCCGGTTTTGTTTGATCGACATGCTTCAAAAGAAAAATCACACCTGCCACAAAACTGATCGCCAAAATGGCTTGACCAAGCGCTGCTGTCGTGACGTGAATATATAGCCAATTACTTTGAAGCGAAGGAATCAGCGGTGAAATATCCGATGGAAACATGCTTGCATAAGCAATGATTAATAAAGCGATTGGAAGTGTGAATAAACCTAGCACAGACACTTGATAGACAAAATATAAAATAATAAATGCGAGCACCAGCATCATGCCAAAGGCTGTGGTGAATTCAAACAGATTACTGACTGGTGCGTGACCAGACGCGATCCACCTTGAAATAAAATAGCCAAATTGACTCAAAAAACCAATGATGGTGAGCGTTATGCCGATAAGTGCCGCCTTATTTTTGCGCGGACCCTCTTCTTTCTTTTTTCCTTTAATGGCCCCTCCAAAAAAAGGAACTGCCGCTAAATAAAATAGAAAAGCTGCAAATAACAGGTTTTCACTGACTGCCGCCATCTAACCCTTCCCCCTTGCTTTTGCTGATACTTGTTGTATCAGGCAGTTCTTTTTGATCCACTGGCTGTTTGATGCCACTGCCGTGCAGTAACACCTTGAGATCAGACTTTAAGCCGAACCAGTTTTTGTTTGTATGTCCTGCCACAAATACTTTTCCATCCTTTGCCGACAGCCAGATTCTTCTATGCTGCCAGTACATCCCTTGTACGACACCAATCATAAAGATGATTCCGCCAACAATAAGTACCCCGAGTGTTAAGTCTTTTCGAACCGTTAAACCTGTCACGTTTTTTGTTTCAACCCGGTCAAATTTCATTTTATAAAGATTGTTATCAGAACCCTCTACTGTCTCTTGAATTGCGACAAAGCTTTTTTCACCTTTTGGTTTTTCAGGAGAGATCATTTCAAATACGAACGCAGGATTATTTGGATTCCTCGTTTTCGTACTAGGTGTGCCATCTTCGTCAAAATAAAAGTCAGGCAAATAACTCATCACCTTGACTTTGTAACCGCTACCAAGATCATATTCTGACTTAGGCTCCAGCAGATTAATCTTCACTGTTCCGAAAGATTTCTCAGTATCTTTTCGAATCAGCTGAAAGACCATTTGATCGAGTTCATTTTGTTTAAAATCCACTTGATATAATGAGAAATTGTCAAACTTAAGCGGTTCATTCACTTTAATATCGTGTTCTGTTACCTGCTTTAGCTTTGGCTTTTCACCAAAAACAACTTCCCCTTCACGTTTGTATAAAACGGCATCGGTTTTATAACTTTTGACGACTTGACCATCGCCAGCCTTTTCAATCGCATTTTCAAAGACTTCTTTTTCTTTTTCAGATTCATAGCGGTCAATTGAAAACGCGTTATTCTTTAAGAAGTATTGGCCTCCCGTCCCTGGGATTGGTGCCGTTTCGCCTTCTCTTACCCATAATGTTTCATCCACGTACATTCCCGGAACAAACCGGAGCATGGATCCAATGAGAAATATAATTAATCCAATATGATTGACGTAAGGTCCCCAGCGGGAAAAGCGGCCTTTTTCAGCTAAAATATGTCCATCTTCTTCTCGTACGCGGTAACGCTTTTGTTTCATCTTACTAACGATGCCTTCATATGTATGTTGATCTAATGTTTTGTTTGTTTCGCTGAAAAGACGCTGCCTTCTCATAAAACCTTCTTTTTTGACAACCCCTTGATTTTTGAGTGCACGATAAAGTGGAATCACTCGATCAAGGCTGCAAATCACAAGGGAAATTCCGATAGATGCGACAAGGGCTAAAAACCACCAAGAATTATAAAGATCATGGAATCCAAGGATGTAATATAACTTGCCAAACGACCCATATTGCTCCTCATAATAAGTGGAAGCTGATGCACCTGGCGGAATAAACCGCTCCTGCGGAAAAATAGTTCCTAGCGAAGAAGCTAACAGTGTGATGACAATGAGCCACACACCCACTTTTACGGAAGAAAAAAAGTTCCATACTTTATCAACAATCGTTTTGTTGTATGTTTGCGAGCGTCTTGCACTGCCGTCATATCTCATATCAAGCAGCTTTGATGAATTTTTCTCTTTTGCTGCAATGGGATTCCCGCATGATTCACATAGAACAGTACCGATTGGATTAATATGTCCACACTCGCACTTTACCTCTTTCATTCTATGACCCCTTTGGTTTAATCAAATTCATATATTCATAGACATTACGTTCTGTCATCGTCCCCTTTATGACTTTGATTACTTTGCCTTCAGGATTAATTAAAAATGTGGTTGGCAGCGGCGTAATATCATATGCCTCTGTCACTTGACGATCTTTGTCCATGGCAACAGGAAAATTCACGCCATAAGCATCCATAAAGTTCTTCACAGCAATATTGGATTCCCCCACATTCACGGCAACAATTTCGACACCGCGATCCTTGAACACTTCATACTGATTTGCCATATAAGGGAATTCCTGCTTACATGGACCGCACCATGTACCCCAAAAATTGAGAAAGACGCCTTTGCCTTTTAAGTCCTTTAATTCAATCCGTTCCCCATCTACCGATTGAAGGACAAAGTTAGGCGCAATAGATCCTTCTTTGACTTGATCCTGTTTGGCAAATACTGAGTTATACATCGTATAACATAGTGCAGCAAGCATCACGAGGAGAATGCCCGTCCGTATGAAAAATCGTCTTTTCTTCATCTGAAGTACCCCTTCCCCATAGACATTCAGGTAAATTATAGCATTCTCCTTCTTTTGATGCTTCTTCATTTTTTGAAGTTTATGTGAAAATTAAAAAGCGCTTTTCCCATGATCCGCAATCGCTCTTAGGCGTTTTACTTCATGCGGCGTCAATTCTCTGCGATCTCCTGGTCTCATGCCTTCAATATGAAGGAAAGCATATTGCTCTCTTTTGAGTTTTAAAACGTCGTGGCCGATTGCTTCAAACATGCGGCGAACCTGTCTGTTTCTGCCTTCATGAATGGTTAATTGCACAATACATGTTTGCTTTCGTTTATCAATCGAAAGCATTTTGGCACGGGCAGGTGCTGTTTTTTTATGGTCTAACATGATTCCTTTTTCTAACTTTCTAAGCAATTCTTTTGAAGGGATGCCTTTTAGTTTCGCTGCATACGTTTTATCAATTTGATATTTCGGATGCATGAGCTTATGGGCAAATTCGCCATCATTTGTAATCAAAATTAAACCGCTCGTATCATAATCCAACCGGCCGATTGGATACAGACGCTGCGGAACATCATCAAAGAAGTCTGTCACGACTTTGCGTCCTTTATCATCCTCGGCAGCTGAAATGACGCCGCGCGGTTTATAAAGCATAAAGTAAACCGGTTCTTCTCTTTCAAGCTTTAAGCCATTGACTTCAATTTTATCTGAAGAGCCCACCTTTACTCCGAGCTCTGTCACTGTTTCACCATTAACGGTAACTCGTCCTTCTTTAATTAATTCTTCAGCCTTTCGTCTAGAAGCGACGCCGGCATGGGCAATTACTTTCTGTAAACGTTCCATTTGTCTTTCACCTCATGTACTATCTTACTTGCTTGGCTTGAAACAAACAAGCATTCGTGGAAAAATAAGCGTTTCATCTGTCTAATTTCAACAAAAAAGCTGTTTTCCATCCACGAAATAAAAAAAGCAATTGTTTAGGCGCCGCTAAATAACAAACTGACGATAATAATCGATGCAATGATCCCAATCAGGTCTGCAAGCAGCCCCACTTTCAGTGCATCTCCCATTTTTTTAATACCAACTGCTCCAAAATAGACGGTTAAAATATAAAGGGTCGTATCAGTTGACCCTTGCATAACGGCGGCAAGCTTGCCGATAAAAGAATCTGGACCATAAGTCGCGATTAAGTCTGATGTCATACCAAGCGCCGCTGTTCCTGATATAGGGCGTATCAAAGCAAGCGGAACCACTTCTGTAGGAACACCAATCGCTGTAAACACAGGTTTCAATAATTCCATGACAAAATCAAGGGCACCTGATGCTCGGAAAATCGTAATGGCGACAAGCATACCGACTAAATACGGAATGATTGAAAAGGCAATTTGAATGCCTTCTTTCCCGCCTTCTACAAATGTTTCGTACGTCGGTACTTTTTTAATCGTCCCTGCAATCAATATTCCTGCGATGATCAGTGGAATCAAAGCAAGTGACAGCCAGTTAATAAATGCCACAAGATCACCCCCGCCTGCTTCTGCGATAGTGGAAATAGCGATCAATCATAATCGCACCGATACCTGAAATAAGTGTCGCCAAAATGGTTGGACCTACAATATCTGTTGGCTGATCTGCGCCATAGGTCATACGAATGGCAATGACAGTCGTTGGCACAAGTGTGATAGAAGATGTATTGACTGCTAAAAAAGTGATCATAGACCGGCTCGCCTCATTTTTTCCGCCATTTAATGCTTTCATCTGCTCCATCGCCTTAATCCCAAGTGGAGTGGCGGCATTGCCAAGGCCAAAGAAATTTGCCATGAGATTGGACAGAATATACCCCATCGCTGGATGATTCGCAGGAATCTCAGGAAATAGTTTTGAGATAAAGGGCCGGCATAATTTACTAAAGAAATGTAACAACCCCGCTTCTTCTGCGATCTTCATCAATCCCAACCAGAATACAAGAACACTAATCAACCCAATTGAAATGGTGACCGCTTCTTTTGATCCTTTAAAAACAGCTTCGTTCACTTCATGCATCGTTCCGTTAAACATTGCATAGACAAGACCGATGACCGTGAGGAATACCCAGATCAGATTGACCATGAAGATCCGCCTATCGATGTCTGAAAGACAGACTTAAACATTTCTTGAAAGCTTTTTTGAGGCATTCGGTTGCGTTTGTTTTCATAAAAAATGGGGACTTGCTCAATCACCTGACCATCGAGTAAGAACGTCATTTTCCCTACTACATCTGGGATCGCTTCTTTGTTTTTCTCCCATTTCTTTTCAGGCGTCAGCATTTCCGTTTCGATTTCCACTAGTTTTTTCTCATGTTCATTTAAAAAATAGTCCACATCCCGCTGAATAAACGCTTTTTTTTCGTAAAAAGTCCCTTTTAACGAAGCGAGCCTGCCTTTTTCAGCAAGCACATACGTTTTATAGTGATCAAATGCATACTCAAACATTGAGATATGATCCTTCCAATCATCCGGTGCATTAATCGTCACAGCAATGAGCGCAGCATCTCCTTTTGCAGCTGTGGAGACAAGCGTGCGTTTTGCAAGTTTTGTATATCCTGTCTTCCCTCCAGTCGAATATTGATATAAACCAGTAAGCAGCTTGTTTTTGTTTTTCCAATAACCTTCGATTGTTTTTGCTTTATAAAAGGTGGTACCGGCAATTTTTTGATATTGCTGATGCTTCATGGCGTATTTCGTTAAGATTGCCATATCATAAGCTGATGAATAATGGTTTTTATGATCATCGAGTCCATGCGGATTTTGAAAATTCGTATTCTCCATGCCTAGTTCAGAGGCCTTTTGGTTCATCATAAAAATAAAGCCTTCTAAGCTGCCACCAACATGTTCTGCAATGGCAACAGCTGCATCATTTCCAGAGCGCAGCATGAGCCCGTATGTCAAGTCTTCTAAGCTCACCTTCTGTCCTTCCTTTAAATAAATCGAAGAACCTTCCGCTTGAATCGCACGTTTTGACACTTTGACCATGTCGTTCATTTTTCCTGATTCAATGGCTAATACAGCCGTCATAATTTTTGTGATACTGGCGATTCTTCTTTTTTCGTGCTCGTCCTTTCCAAATAGGACTCTGCCTGACTGTCCATCTATTAAAATGGCGCTTCTCGCACTCACCGATAATGAAATGTCTGCTTGAGCGTGTGAGGAAAAAGGCAGTAAGAGTGTCAATAGAAGAAGGACTGCTGTTCCAATTTTTAAATAGGGCATGTTCATTCACGTCCTTGTCCGTTTTGTACAAGTGTATGCGCGGCTGAAAAAGTTATGATTCCTCGTCCATAAAAAAAAGCAACTCTCATGTGAGAGTTGCCTTGTCTTCTTTATACCATTTTCATTTGCTGATGAGATGTTGTATATTCCAGCTCTTCTCTCATCGTTAAAAACTCTTTTTCTAATGAAGAAAACAAACGTTTGACTTCAGCCGATACTTCATGATGGAAAACAATGCAGCTTTTTCCTGTATAGGCTGAACGGCTATCTTCATACCATGTATCCTTTTTTGGTGTAAAAAATTCTTCAATACATTGATGATAAATACGATGAAGCGTCTGCTGTGCGGCTTGCTGCGGGAATGTCTGCTGCTGCCCGATTTTCCTGCAAACCGCCGCGGCATCCTCGCTATAAACTGCAAGCTTCCGCAATGTACTTAATATGTCACAATAATAGGCTTCCGCTTCCGGGTTTAATCGTTTCAAGCTTGATAAGGTAGCTTCGTTCAGAAAATCATTCATTTCAACTGCAACCTTTGATAAAAAAACGCCTGCTTGATCAACTTGAGCCTTTACATTCATATGTGCCATTTGTTTCGTGTTTACCTTCCCCTCATGGCTTTGTCACCATTTTATCTTTCAAACAAAGGTTTTAGACCTAAAATCTTTGTTATATTTTATCATACATTTTTCCTTATTTTGAACTATTTTATCTCTTCAAATGTTTGATTGAAGTTTTCAAAAAAGAGATCAGCCTCTTCTTGCACCCCATCTGCTTCCACATTCTCTGGAAGTGGCGGTAATTCATCTAAGGCTTTTAAACCAAATTGCTCTAAAAAGGTAGGTGTTGTCCCATAAAGGATCGCTCGTCCCGGTCCATCGGCACGTCCTACTTCACAGAGCAGTGCTTTGGCAACTAAACTATGCAGCACTCGTTCTGATTTAACGCCTCTGATCTCCTCGACTTCGCTGCGTGTAATCGGTTGTTTATACGAGACAATGGCGAGCACTTCTAGCGCTGCCTGTGACAAACCTTTCGATGGTGTCTCTACTAATTTTTTTAAATATACGCTGTATTCTTTTTTCGTCAGCAGCATATATGAATCTGCATATTCAATGAGCTCAATTCCTCGTTCTTGTTTTTGATATTCTTCTTTTACGGCAGACATAATATCAAGCAATGCTGCCTCATCAACTTCAAGAACAGACATGAGCTGTTTTCTTGTTAAGCCTTCGTCACCTGCTGCATATAGCAGCGCTTCTAAGATGGCTTTCCAATTCACGATATCAAGCGTCATGAATCGTTTCACTCCCTATGATATAAATATCTTCAAAGTTTCCTTCCTGCTCCAGCATGATTTGATGGCTCTTCATCAATTCGAGAACAGCAAGAAATGTCACGACAAGGTGTTCCTTTTGATCATGTTGAAATAAAGTCATGAAATTGGTCCGCTTTTTTGTTTTTCTTAAATGGTTCATAATCTCATTCATTTTGTCTTCAATCGGGATTTCTTGTCTTGTAATCTTTGATGGTGCTGGTTTTGTTATTTTTTTGCGGTTCAATACCTTTTGGAACGCACCTAACATATCATACACCGTGACATGTAAGTTTGTGTCCTTCGCTTCTGCTTCTTTTGCAAATTCACTTAAATCACTTGGTGGTTTTGTAAAGGCGTTTTGCCGCTCTTCTTCACGTTCCTTCAGTTCTTGCGCTGCATTTTTATACTTGCGGTATTCAATTAATTTGCCAATCAGCTCATCACGAGGGTCCTCTTCTTCTTCCATCAGGTCTTCATCAAACAGCTCTTCCTCTTGTTTTGGGAGAAGCATTCTGCTTTTAATGCTCAGGAGGGTTGCAGCCATCACCAAATACTCACTTGCAACATCAAGTTCAAGCTCCCTCATCGTGTGGACATATAATAAATACTGCTCCGTAATTTTAGCGACGGGAATATCATAAATATCAATTTCCAAACGGTTAATTAAATGTAAAAGCAAGTCCAAAGGACCCTCAAACGAATCTATTTTCACCTGATATTCCAGCATTCTTTTCTCACCATTTCTACTGTCTTCTAAGTACCGTTTTCATCGGCTAACCTTTAGTATAAGACACGATAAAGCTCTCGTCCAATATAATTTCGACCATGAGGCAGCAGGCAAAAAAAGAAAAACAGTGGATTCGCCCATACCAATGAGGGCATTTATACATAGAATACCATTGTAATCAGAACTGATGAAAAAGGAGGCCGTAACATTATGGGAGATGGTTATTACTTCGGCGGAGGATTTGCGCTTATTGTTGTGCTGTTCATCTTGCTGATCATCGTTGGCGCGGCTTGGGTTTATTAAAGAAACAGAGCGTCCTTTCATAAAGGGGCGCTCTTTCTTCTTTTCTTTTCGGTATGTTAGACTGATAGTGGAAAAGGAGTTGACCGCTGTGTATCCTAAAGCGTACGTGGCTTTTTTACATGAATTTCATACGACAAGAGATTATTTTGAGTGTCATGAAATTCTTGAAGAATTTTGGAAAGAAGATCCTCCTCATCAGCGCAAAAAGTACTGGGTGGGTCTCATTCAGCTTGCTGTTGCTTTGTATCATCAAAGACGAGGGAATGGAAAAGGAGCAAAACGGCTGATTTCAAACAGCCTTCATATATTAGATTCGGACCGGAACATACTAACAGAATTAGGTCTTGATGAAGAGGCATTTCTTTTGCTGCTGAGAACACTGAAAAAGAAAATCGATGAAGACATGCCCTACGAAAGTGTGATGCTGCCAATCCGAGATGAAACGCTTCTTTCTTTATGCCAAGAGATGGCCCAAAAAGAAGGCTTAACCTTCGGACAGGAGAGCAACTTATCCCATACATTCTTAATTGAAAAGCATAGACTGCGTGATCGAACGGACGTATTGCTTGAACGTGAAAAGCAGATGGAACGTAAAAAAAGCAGAGGCATATAACCTCTGCTTCAGCGTGTAGACAAACCCTCGCATTCGGTGTCAGTCCTGCGTGCCGGTGCTCACGAATATCGAATTCGCTCCGCTCCAGTACTCGTCCTTCCTAGGGCTGCAAAGGTTTTCTATCACGCTGAAAAGAAGACAAAGGGCTAAAATAAAGTTCATTTTAGCCCTTTGTCAACAATCTAAAGCAGAGACATATAACCTCTGCTTTTACATGTGTGATATTTAGTTTGTTTCACTGTGACACTTATGAAAAAAGCCTTGCGTTAATTCATTTGGAATGAGCGTTTTCGTTTTGAATACTTCTTCCACGGCTAATACCATTTCCTTGCCGATGCCTTGGTCACGATGGGACGGATTGACACTAATATGTTCGATTTGTACTTGGTCGTCTGTTTTCAGCACACCAATCGCACCGACGATATCCTCACCATCTTTCCAAAGGAACAGCTGCCGATCTTCATCCATTTCATACGACTTTATCGTCTGCTGAAGCTGTTTGACGTCTTTCTCACCCGGCATAAAGGACAGGAGTCCCATGGCAATTTTTTCAAAAGACCTCTTGTAACGAATTAACATATATACCCCTCAATATTAAAATTATCCTATTTTCCAGCAAATGTCTTATGAATCACTTGCTCATCACACATTATAAACACTTTTAGGTTGTTTTTAAACTCTTTTTCATCAAATTAACGAAACGTTCGATTTAGGTTGGCCATTTCAATAGCAGCTGCAGCCGATTCACTGCCTTTATTTCCAGCCTTTGTACCGGCTCTTTCAATGGCTTGTTCAATAGATTCTGTTGTCAGTACACCAAAGATAATCGGCACCCCTGTTGAGATGGCACTTTGTGCGATTCCTTTAGCCGCTTCATTACAAACATAATCGTAATGGGATGTTGCCCCGCGAATCACGGTTCCAAGTGTAATGACTGCATCATATTTTTTTGTTTCTGCTAGTTTTTTTGCCATATACGGAATTTCAAAAGCCCCTGGCACCCACACGACATCAATATCGTCACCGTTTGCTCCGTGTCTGAGCAATGTATCTTCTGCTCCATCTAGCAATTTACTTGTAATAAAATCATTAAATCTAGCGACGACGATTCCAAACTTTAATCCTTCTGCTACTACATTCCCTTGTATTGTATTCATATGTTCATCATCCTTTTTTGTGATTTTTATTTTGTTTTCATTGTCGTTGTTTGCTTGTTTATATATGCCTGCAATGCTTCAATCGTCAGCATCTTTAAATCGTGTTCTTTTTGAATTTTTTGCAGTTCGGGTACGCGGGCCATGGTTCCATCTGCATTCATAATTTCACATATGACACCCGCTGGCACTGAACCCGCAAGTTTAGCAAGATCAACGGCCGCTTCTGTATGACCTGGTCTTTCTACTACGCCTCCCTCTTTCGCAATAAGAGGGAAAACATGACCTGGGCGGGCAAAATCTTCTGGTTTTGACTCTTTATTTAACATGGCCAAAATGGTCGTTGAGCGCTCAAAAGCACTTATACCAGTTGTCGTTGACGTATGGTCGATGCTCACTGTAAATGCTGTATGATGTGCATCCGTATTTCGCTCGACCATGGGATGCAGATCCAAGTGTTTCGCAATCGAGGCATGAACTGGTGTGCAAATAAGACCTCTTCCATGTAAAGCCATGAAGTTAATGACTTCCGGCGTTGCATGCTCAGCAAGTGCCACAAAGTCTCCTTCATTTTCTCTGTCTTCATCATCTACTACGATAATGATTTCTCCTCGTTTCAGGGCATTTACTGCCTCATCAACTGAATGATACATACAATCGCCTCCTAGAATCCGTGCTCTTTTAAAAATGATGGGGTTAATCGTGATGGCTGCTTTTCGTTTTGCTCTTTTGTTAAAAAGCGATAAATGTATTTACCGATCATGTCACATTCAATATTTACTACATCCCCCATAGATTTAGTCGGGAAAATAGTTCCTTCAAGCGTATGTGGAATGATAGAAACTGTCACATGAGCATCTCGCAAATCGAAAATAGTCAAGCTGACGCCGTCTATTGCGATCGATCCCTTTTTTGTGAGCATATCTGTGAGGGTCTTGTCCATTTTCAAATCATAGTAAATGGCATTACTCTTCTTTTCTACACGGGTAATCACAGCCGTTCCATCAACATGGCCTGAAACAAAATGACCGCCGAATCGTCCATTTGATGACATCGCTCGCTCTAAATTCACTTGGCTACCTGGCGCAAGCTGATCAAGTGATGTCGCTTTGACCGTCTCAGGCATCACATCTGCCGCAAACTGTTCTTTTGTGAAGCTTGTGACAGTGAGACAAACGCCATTGATGGCGATACTATCGCCTAGGTGAACATCTTCTAGTACACGACTGCACTTGATGATGATTTCCATGGCATCTGCGGATCTTTTGCTCAATGACTGAACTGTACCCACTTCTTCAATAATCCCCGTAAACATGTGATCCTCCCTTTCTCTTTCTTTTGTATTTCTCACTTTATGAAAAAGCGATGTTTGGGACATGTGATCGATTGAACACCTTCGTCGCTTTTTATGGTCCATACAAGATGAGGGATCACCTAATAAACACTGCATGCGATGACTATATTGACATACAGAAAGCCCCGGAAAAATTCCGGGGCTGTGGTTTTTTTGCATTAGAAATAAAACTATGATCAACACTTATTTTTGTTCATACATAGCTTTCGTTATCCTTCTCCCATCCAGACTTTCACTGTCGGCTTCAGCTTCTCACTGAATCAACCGTTAATAAATTAACGGGTCACGGGCTGTAAAGCATTTGCTTTATTACCGTCGGTCGGGATTTTCACCCTGCCCCGAAGGATACAATCGATATTTAGCTGTCCTTAGGGGCTATTATAGCGATCCTTGTTGTCAAATGCAACAATCAAGATTTATTCACCTGTTCATAAAAAAAGCCTCCTTATAGGAAAGGAGACTTGTTAATTGACGACTTTTACTACTTTTATAAGACCGTCTATTCTTTTTTCATTACTAAAGTATGCTTTAATACGATCGCCTTTTTTCAGATCGGCCACATCATCTTCAAATTTCTTTCCATTAAAAATGATTTTCGTGCCATTTTTGGCTTGACCGTAATACTCATCACCATCAATTTTTGTAATGGTATATTCATAGATTGTGTAATCTTTGTCATTATTTGTTAAGCTTTCGCCGATGGCTGTTGGCACATCTTCAATTTTCATACCATTCATGTATAAATAACCTGCGCCTAAACAAAGCAGTAAAACAAATAAGATTGCGATTTTTAATTTGATTTTCCCCATATTTAGAACCTCCATCATCTGCACTTCGCCTATTTGTATGTTCTATTCCTTCTTTTGATGAAATAAAACCAAAAAAGCTGATTTTCATTAATGGTTACTTATATAACGATTCAAATGGACTTTTGGTTCCACCTTTTCATCATTACATATGATACGAATATGCGTTCTTTATTAAGGGGGTCTTTTTTCCTCTTTATCTGTTAGCAGGGTGAATAAGATAGACGAGCTTTTTGATTATATTCTTTTCTCTAGTGCGAATAGATCTTCCTCTAACAATTGAGATCTTTGAACAGCGATATTTCGGCTGTCACGAACCCCTTGATTATAATAGTAGCTTCCAAGATGTTTTGTGATAAATTCTAATATATTGATGGCTGCTAATTCACCAATCTCCTCTTCTCGTTCTTCGGCAAAGTAACGCTGAATAGCAATCATCATCTGGTTTTTTTCTTCTTTTGTTAATGGTTTCAAAGTATCTCCTGCTTTCTTTCAGCATGATCACACGCTTTTTAGATTTGCACTTTCACTTATTTTTAGAGCTGCATATGGTGACACTCACGAATACGAATGTTTGTTCTCTTATCATATCACAAAAACGTGTCCATCACACCCTAAAAGAAAAAGCGTGTTTTAATCCATTGATCAAAATACGCTTTTTTTATATAGACTATTTATTTCAATATGGATAGTATCGTCGCTATAGAATGATCTACAAATGAACGCTCTGGGCGAGATTTCATGAGGACTGTAAGTCCAATAAAAGAAACGACCAGCGCCTGTGCTAAGGCTTTGGCATTCAGACTGCTTTCGAGCTCACCCGAGCGAATACCTTGTACAATTTTTTCTTCAAAAATGACCGAAAGATACATTTGATGCTCTCTTGTGAGAATTTCAAATTTCTCTTCGTGGGGGGCAAGTTCGACTATTGTATTGATGCAGAAGCACCCTTTACTCGGCCCATCTCCATATTCCTCTTCTACTAATTCAGTAAATAATGTACGAAATGCTTCCTTTGCAGACAGATTGTTTTGCAGTTTTGATCGAATATGTGCTGCATGCTGAGTTGTATATTTGCGTAATGCTGCTTCAAACAATTCCTCTTTATCACCGAACGCTGAGTATAAGCTCGGCCGCTGTATTCCCATTTTTGCAGTTAAGTCGCTTAATGTAGTGGCTCTGTACCCTTTCTCCCAAAAAAGCAACAAAGCCTCATCTAACGCTTTTTCCTCATCAAATTCCCGTTGTCGAACCATCATCAACCCTCATTTCTATCATAAAAATCTCTCACTAGATCAATCATCTATTTCTTATAAGGATATTTTTTACTTATCGGTATATTATCATTTTATTTTATTGACATATCATTGTCAAATTGACTGCCTCTCTCAAGATCTTCACTACATCATCTTGACTTTAAAACGTTTCTATGGTTATCTTTAACAGGAATTATTTTATACCTAACAGTATATTATACTCTTTAGTACAAAAGGAGATGATGACATGCATGAAAAAAGAAAAATGAATGCCGTTGAACAATCTGATCTGGAAACGACTCATTTACAAATAACCACCCGATCAACGATGACTCGCAATATGGCTCTACTGTTTGCGACAGCCTCCGGGATGGCAGTTTCAAACATATACTTTGCACAGCCATTATTAGACTCCCTCGCATCCGAGTTTGGTATCAGCTATTCATCCGTTGGTATGGTCATTACGATTACTCAGCTTTGTTATGCGCTAGGACTGCTACTGATCGTACCACTTGGTGATCTGTTCAACCAACGGCGGCTCATCGTAGCTCAAATGCTAGTATCCGTGTTATCTCTCATTCTAGTCAGTATCGCCCCTACCGCCACCGTCCTGTTCATAGGACTAGCTGCGGTGGGACTGCTCGCTGTAGTCACTCAGGTACTCGTAGCATTCGCAGCGACATGGGCCGCTCCTGAAGAACGTGGCCGCATAGTGGGCTTGGTTCAAAGTGGAATTGTGATTGGTATTCTTCTCGCACGAACGTTTGCTGGTGTACTAACCGATCTCGCCGGCTGGAGATCAGTCTATCTCGTTTCCGGCGTGATGATGCTGATCATCACTGGCGTGTTGTACCGGTATCTTCCTCGTGCTGACAACAAGAGAGTCTCCATATCCTATGTGAACTTGCTCGCTTCAATGTTTATATTGTTCAGACAAGAACGAATTCTACGTATTCGTGGCGTACTGGGTTTTCTGATCTTTGTTGTGTTTGGCACGCTGTGGACTTCACTTGTGCTGCCTCTCAGCACTACGCCATACAATCTGTCACATACGGCGATTGGTGCATTTGGCCTTGCTGGAGTTGCCGGAGCATTAGGTGCCGCTCGAGCTGGAAGCCTTGCTGATCGAGGCTTAGGACAGTTAACAACGTGCATCGCCCTTGTCCTATTACTCTTTTCATGGTGTTTTATTTTTTTCACTGAATATTCCCTCATTTTATTAATCGTTGGTATCGTCATTCTTGACCTATCTGTGCAGGCCGTTCATGTGACCAATCAAAGTATGATTTTCATGGTCCGGCCTGAGGCGAGAAGCCGGCTGACTGCTGCTTATATGATTTTTTATTCCCTCGGCAGTGCGCTCGGTTCTATTGTATCAACTAACATATACGCAAACGCTGGCTGGAATGGGGTATGTCTATTTGGAGCCTCTATCAGCGCCTTAGCCCTTTTATATTGGATGATCACCTACCGCTTCACGGCACAGATCACAGGAACATCAGATTTAAAATAAAAAACACCGCAATTAAGCGGTGTTAATGGATTAAGCATCGACAACTTCGACTTTTTCCATCCCTTGACCTTGTTCCATGTCAAGAACAGCCTCGATACCAGATGTTACTTTACCAAAAACAGTGTGAACACCGTTTAAGTGCGGCTGTGGGTCATGTACGATAAAGAATTGGCTGCCGCCAGTGTCTTTACCAGCGTGTGCCATTGATAATGAACCTCTCTCGTGCTGATGAGGGTTTCCTTCTGTTTCACATTTAATTGTGTAACCAGGTCCTCCAGTTCCATTACCGTTTGGATCGCCGCCTTGGCTTACGAACCCAGGGATCACGCGGTGGAATTTCAATCCATCGTAGAAGCCTTCATTCGCTAATTTTTCAAAGTTTGCTACTGTACCTGGAGCAGCCTCTGGGTAAAGTTCAAACTCAATTTTCTTTCCATTCGTTAATTGTATGTATCCTTTTTTCGCCATTTTTCACATTCTCCTTTCAGGTTAAACAACGCTCATTATAGCACATTTTTGGTCATGTTAAACATCCCCTGCTTACCTAATGTGATTTACCTCTTTTGCCAACATTGATAAAATAAAAGAGCTTGATCCTTTTCTCCTAAGGAAATGATCACAGACTGAGCAAAACACTTCATCATATTGGAGGTTTCAAACATCTTTAAAAGATAATTGAAACGTCAGACTGATTTGTTACGTCTATATGATGGAGTACGATTCAAATCATGTACTCAAAAGATGAGTTTCTCACCATCGAGAAACGCTTTCGACTTGAAGGAGGTCAACATGTTTAAAAAAACAATGCTTGGTATGATGGCAGCGCTCCTTTTACTGATTGGTGCGCCAAAAGTCAGCTTAGCGGATGCAGCTGTCGGCGATGTCATCGTCACACTCGGGCAAGACTTAACACCGGCTGATCGCCAGAAGGTGCTTGACGAGTTGAATCCACCTGAAAATGCGACAAAAATTGAAGTAACCAATAAAGAAGAGCACGAATATTTAGGAAAGTATATCCCTCGCTCTCAAATCGGGACTCGAGCATTATCATCTTCATCTATTACTATTGAAAAATCAGGTACGGGTCTGACTGTGGATACACATAACATTAAGACCATTACAGATGAGATGTATTTAAATGCTTTAATGACCGCAGGCGTGAAAGATGCAAAGGTTGTCGTGACGGCGCCGTTTGAAGTATCTGGTACAGCAGCACTGACAGGTCTATTAAAAGCCTATGAAGTGTCAAGCGACAAAGCCATTCCTGAAGATGTGAAACAGGTGGCAAACGAAGAGCTTGTAACAACATCTAAACTGGGAGACTCTATTGGAAAAGACAATGCTTCTGCCCTGATTGCAAAAATCAAAGATGACATTGCCAAAAATGGAGTTCCTAAAACAACAAAAGAAGTGGAAGAAAAAGTAGATCAAGCCGCTTCTGATTTGAACTTAAATCTAACGCAAGACCAAAAAGATCAACTTGTCTCTCTCTTCGATAAAATGAAAAATATCAATATCGATTGGAAACAAGTCGGATCTCAAATTGATAAAGCAAAAGACAAGATTACAAAATTCATAGAATCAGATGAAGGGAAAAACCTTCTACAGAAGATTTGGGATTTCTTTGTCTCCATTTGGAATGCGATCGTCTCTGTATTTACTGGTGGAAAATAAATGTCATAGAAAAAGCTGCCTGATGATCAGGCAGCTTTTTTTAAGTCGATGATTTCACTTTTGATTGATAAGGTAAATCCAATTTGACAATGTCCTCATATGTCTCACGCTCAACGACAAGCTGCGCTTCCCCATCTTCTACAAATACTACAGCCGGGCGCGGGATGCGGTTATAGTTGTTTGACATGCTGTAGCCATAAGCTCCTGTGCAAAAGACAGCTAACAAGTCTCCCTGTGATAACTCTGGCAGATCAATATCCCAAATGAGCATATCTCCACTCTCGCAGCATTTCCCTGCAATGGACACAGTTTGATCATGCGTTTGGCTCATTTTATTGGCGCTCGCTGCTTCATATTTTGCTTGATATAAAGCAGGTCGAATGTTATCACTCATTCCGCCGTCAATGGCTACATAATCGCGAATGCCAGGTACATGTTTGGATGAGCCGATCGTATAAAGAGTGGTTCCCGCATCTCCAACAAGGGAGCGGCCTGGCTCAATCCAAATTTCAGGCATCTCAAATTCATAGCGGGCTACATTTTCTTTCACCGCTTGAATAATTTTCTCCACATATTCAGTCGCAGGCAGTGGCTCATCCTCTTCTGTATAACGGATGCCAAAGCCTCCGCCTAAGTTCAGCACTGTGGAAATAAATCCAAATGATCCTCTCCATTCATCTAGCTTCAAGAAAATTTTATCTGCTGCAAGGACAAAACCAGCCGTATCAAAAATTTGTGAGCCGATATGACAATGAACACCTAAGAGCTCGATCACTTCTGATTCAAGTACTTGTTTGACTGCTTCGTCTGCTTGTCCATTATGAAGATCAAAACCGAATTTTGAATCTTCTTGACCTGTTGTAATATAGTCATGCGTATGTGCTTCAACACCCGGCGTGATGCGGAGGAGTACTTTCACCTGTTTTGACAGCTCTTGACCAAGCTGTTCAATGAGGTTGATTTCATAAAAATTATCAACAACAATACAGCCGATTCCATGCGCTAATGCCATCTTTAATTCTTCTCTGCTTTTGTTGTTACCATGGAAATGAATTTTTTCTACTGGAAACCCGGCACAAATGGCTGTGTGCAGCTCCCCGCCTGAAACGACATCAAGTGATAAGCCTTCTTCTTTTGCCAGCTGGAACATGGCAATAGAAGAAAACGCCTTACTCGCATATGCCACCTGAGCTTTTAGTTCTTCTTCAATAAATGCTTTCTGAAAGCTTTTTGCACGCTCCCGTATTAAAGCCACATCATATACATAAAGTGGTGTCCCATACGTTTCAGCTAAAGAAACGGCATCAACACCACCAATTTCTAAATGTCCGAGTTCATTTTGTCTGCAAGTGCCGTGTAAATACAATGTCATTCCCTCTTTCTCCGCCTCGGCTGAAAAAAGACAGCTGCACAAGCTGCCTTTTGCCGTTTCTCAAAGTTAAAAATACAATATCACAATCTTCAGCCACTTTCAACGAGCGTTAAGAATTTGGCGGAATTTTTGATCTGTTCTGAGGGTGAACGATGCTCGGCCTTACTTTTGAGCCAGGAACAGACGTCCGAATGAGCACTTGCCATAAAGCTTTACCATTAAAAGGAATAAACGGCCACATATAAGGCGTCTGTAAGGAACGAATGGATGTTAAATAAATAAGTAACAGCGTAAAACCGATGATCAGTCCATTCAGCTTAAAGATCGCTACTAGTGCTAATATGATCAGTCGGATGATTTTATTAGCGACACTCAGTTCATAACTTGGAGTGGTGAATGTGCCGATGGCTGCTAGCGAGACGTATAATATGACCTCTGGTGTAAATAAACCGACATCAATTGCAATTTGTCCAATTAAAACGGCCGCAATCAAGCCCATGGCAGTCGACAAGGCGGTCGGCGTATGAATCGCCGCCATTCGTAAAAACTCCACCCCAAAATCAGCAAGGAATACTTGGAGAATGACAGGGATATGAGAAGGTTTGTTAAATCCAATATAGCTTAGATTGTCTGGCAGAAGATTCGGTTCTAGAATAAAAAGAAACCAGATCGGCAAAAGAAAAGTAGAACATAAGATGCCTAAAAAACGCACCCATCTTAAAAAAGTCCCAACTGCTGGCGCCTGGCGGTATTCTTCAGCATGTTGAACGTGATGAAAAATAGTGGTTGGTGTAATGATGACACTAGGGGATGTATCCGTAATGATGATGACATGCCCTTCTAATATATGGTTAGCGGCTACATCTGGGCGCTCGGTGTATCGCACAAGCGGGAAGGGATTATATCCTTGCTTAATGATAAATTCTTCTATTGTTTTATCAGACATCGTCAGTCCGTCAACTTTGATCCCAGACACTTCTTTTTCGATAATATCAACAAGATCAGGATCAGCAATGTCTTCAATATAACAAACACAGACGTCTGCTTTAGAGCGCTCGCCTACTTTAAGCATTTTGTATCGCAGTTTTTCATCCCGCACTCTTCTGCGAATGAGTGCTGTGTTCACAATAATATTTTCAACAAAGCCGTCTCTTGCACCTCTGACAACCTTTTCTGTATCCGGTTCCTCCGGCATTCTGCCAGGGTAGCTCCTGACATCAATAATAAATGCGTAATTTTCACCTTCGACAACGACTGCCACAAGTCCAGACAGCACTTGATCCACTGCTTCATCAAGCGTTTCAACTTTTGAGACTTGCTGATTGACAAGACGGTTTTCTACCACACGTGCAAGATCATCTGATTCAGGTTCGTTGTCATTGATTTCAATCAGTTCTTTTAATAAATAGATCACATATTGTGTATCACATAATCCATTTACATAGTAAAGCTGGATTTCCTGATCATGGACATAAATTTTCCGAACGCCAAGGTCAAAGCTGAGACCCATCCCGACATTGTCTTTGAAAAAATCTTCATTTTTCTTTGGATCTCGGTACACATGCACCTTGTCTTTCTTCATGGAAACCGCTCCTTTCTAAAATTAATTCGACTGCCTTCATTGTAATGGGGGACCCTTTGCTTAGATCATCTTTCCGTCCCATCTTGCCAATATCTCCAATGCCGACAACAATCGGAAGCTGTAGTGAATCGAGACAATACACTGTATCTCCACTCATTTTGTGTGGTTCCATTTCTGGAAGTCCATGTTTGTCAACGCCGTATTCTGTCAGTTCACCTTCCCGGTCAATGGAGACATGTACCTTTGTCCATTCCGCTTGATGGGTTTTAGATGCGACTGCAATGGCGCCAATCACTTCAATTTCAGGGTGACGTGCTACGTGCTTCATGGCCGTTTCCCCTGTTCCTTCACCTGTTAGACCAGAATCATCAAACATGACAAACACTGGGTCATACGGCGTTTTCAAAATCATCTGGACCAGTTCTGGTCCTGTTCGTTTGCTCGGATTCCCTTTTGAGCTGGAAATACATCTTCCGCCGACTTTCTTTGCGACAAGCTCAATCGTTTTGGCAGCATATATATCTCCGTCTGTCACTAAAATGACTTTGCGTCTTTGCCCCATATTAGGTTATCCTTTCGGTTTAAAGATAAGTGCAATGATAAATGAAAATAAAATCGCAGCTGATATTCCAGCAGAGGTTAACTCAAAAATCCCAATTCCGATTCCAATAAATCCGTGGACATCGGCCTGATGCATCGCCCCATGAAGCAAGCTATGACCAAAGCTTACGATAGGCACGGTAGCACCCGCTCCTGCAAATTCAATAAATTTATCATAAATACCAAACCCGTCTAAAATCGTCCCCGCCACAACAAAGGTGGTCATGACATGTGCCGGTGTGAGTTTCAGTACATCAAGTAAAAGCTGGCCGATCACGCAAATCAGTCCGCCTGCAACAAAAGCAATCAAATAATCCATTAGCTTTCTCCTCCTGCACGCTCAAATACAACTCCATGCGCAATGGTTGGAATGGTCTCTTTTTGCTGAACCATCATTGGGCTGAGAAGCGCCCCGGTTGCCACAACCAATACTCTTTGCAAATTCCCTGCTTTCATTTCTTGAAAGATGTGACTGAATGTCACGACAGCTGAGCAGGCACAGCCGCTGCCTCCAGCGAATACATTTTGATCAGGTGTGTATATGATTAATCCGCAATCATCATGCTTCCGTCCAAGCTGAATGCCATCTTCTTTGAGAAGATCCTTTAAAATAGGCGATCCAATTCCAGATAGATCTCCTGTTAAGATGAGATCATAATCATCTACTGTTCTTCCTAAGTCTTCTAAATGTTGTTTGATTGTGTCTGCCGCTGCAGGCGCCATAGCCGAACCCATATCGAATGGATCTGTAATCCCAAGATCCATCACCCGTCCGACGGTGGCACTTGTAATTTGAATTTGGGAAGGTTCTTGGCTGATGACGACAGCACCGCTCCCTGTCACTGTACTTGTTGCTGTATCGGGTTTTTGCCCGCCATATTCTGTTGGATTACGAAATTGCCGCTCTGCTGTCGCGTTGTGACTGCTTGTGGCAGCAAGCGCTCTATTGGCAAAGCCACCATCTACTAGCGCTGAGGCAATGGCGACTGATTCCATAGATGTGGAGCAGGCACCAAATAAACAAAGAAACGGGATTTTGAGTTCTCTTGCCACATAGTTGGCTGTCACGTTTTGGTTCAGTAAATCTCCTGCCAGCAAAAGGTCAATATCACTTTTTTGCAAATTCGCTTTTGATAAGGCCATTGATATGGCATCATCCATGAGCTGCCTTTCAGCCATTTCCCAGTTCTTTTGATAACAGTGCATTTCATCATAAGTTTTATCAATGAGATGACCGATTGGGCCTTCTTTTTCTTTCGGTCCTGCAGCTGTTCCTTCCGCATTCACATAAAGCTTGTGTTCAAATACCCAAGATTGCTTACCTGTTAGTTTCACGTTTTATTCCTCCTACGAAAACATCTTTTCCAAGACGTATCGAATAATCCCTACGACATATGCCGAGACGACACCAAACACAATGACGTTCCCAGCCAGTTTAAACATGTTGGTCGCTACACCTAACACAAGCCCTTCACTTTTATGCTCAAGAGCCGCACTTGTCATACTGTTTGCAAATCCTGTCACCGGTACAGCTGATCCCGCTCCAGCAAACTGGCCGATTCTATCGTAAATACCAATACCAGTTAAAATAGAAGAAATTAAAATAAGGGTTGCCACCGTTGGATTCCCTGCTGTCTTTTCATTAAAATCAAAAAAGGTAATATAGAAATTTTGCAATCCCTCGCCTATTGCACAAATCAAACCGCCGACAAGAAAAGCCTTGATGCAGTTTAGTACATAAGGAGGTTTCGGCTGATACGTTTTCACTTTAGATGGATAGTTCTCTTTTAAACTTGACACTTGTTGTTCCCTCCACATTTTTAAATATAAATAAGCCAATGAAATAACGAGCCAAACACCTTCCCTAAGACGATGGCCATGAGCAGCAGCACAATTTTCCCGTCCATTCCAATTCTTTTCGTTAAGATAGGAAGTACATTTAACACTTCAGTGAGTGCGGCTGCAAGCATGCCGACAAAAATGCCAGATAAAAGACCGATCGGAAGCGCTAGCCATTTGGATAAATGCAAATGGACTTGACTTAAAGTAGCCCAGCCGCCAACGACCGCTCCACTTATCACGGCAGCCTCATATCCTTGAATGAAACGCTGCGTTTTCGTTAATTGCATTAATCTAGGGATAATACCAAGCACTGTGAGAAACGCCACAAATCCTGCCCCTACCGTTAAACCGCCGCCGAGCCCAACAAGCACCACAAAAAGCCATTTACCGATCATGAATATCTTTCAATGTTTCTTTGTTTTCATTGAGTGCGACATAATGATCAAGATCGAGCTGATATTTAAACATTTCCACTTCAAGCGGACTTGGCTCTTCGTTTAAACGCTTTTTAAACACATGATTGAAAAATAAAATCATGCCAAAACCGAGTCCAAAGCTATATGGAATTTGTAATAAATAAGGATGCTCAACCGTGTTTCCAGTAATCATCTCGTAAAGGCGGATATGAACAAGCCGCATACTAACATCCTCATGGAAATTCATGATGGCAAGGGCCGCTCCGACAAATAAGAGGAGCCATACAAACACGAATAATACGGGGGACAGCTGGCGTTTGCCTGTGTCTATTTCAACAATGGCTTCTGAGCCTCCGACTGTTTGAATGTCAATGTCAGGCCATGTTTTTTTGATCGTTTTGACCACATGCATGATATCTAACACAACGATGTGACGATCCTTTTTGCTGACATGGTATATCGGCATTTTGCTCAGCTTTTGCACAGCACTGTCATCTCCAGTGATTTGGGCGATATCCTCTAAATAAATAAGCTGATCATTACCAGTCTTAATCCGATGGCGCAGCCGAATAAAGATTTGTCCGTCCATCCAAGTCACTTCCTATACGATGGGTTAAAAATAGTATGTGGTGAAAAATGGTTCTCATACTGTAAGAACTTGATTTACCGGTAATTACCACACAAAAAAAGCCAGCCGAATTGGCTAGCTGTCTTTTTGATCCATTTGCATTTGGATTTGTTTTAAAATCTTCTTTTCAAGCCGTGAGACTTGCACTTGGGAAATTCCGAGTCTTTCTGCTACTTCTGATTGTGTTTGGTCTTTATAATACCTTAAATAGACAATCAGTTTCTCGCGCTCTTCTAATTCTTTAATCGCCTCTTTCAGCGCAATTTTATCAAACCATCTTTCTTCTGAATGATCGGCAATTTGATCGAGCAACGTAATCGGATCGCCGTCATTTTCATACACGGTTTCATGAATTGATGATGGTGAGCGGACCGCTTCTTGAGCGAGGACAACATCCTCAGGTGTGATGTCCAGATATTCAGCGATTTCCTGAACAGTCGGCATTCGTCCATGAGATTTAGACAATTCGTCCCTTGCCCGCCTAATTTTATTTCCAAGTTCCTTTAAGGACCTGCTGACTTTGACGGTTCCATCATCACGAATGAAACGCTGAATTTCACCAATGATCATTGGAACGGCATAGGTCGAAAACTTCACATCATAAGACAAATCAAATTTATCAACAGATTTCAGCAGGCCAATACAGCCTATTTGGAACAGATCATCTGGTTCATATCCTCTATTTAAAAAGCGCTGAACAACGGACCAAACAAGACGCATGTTTTTTTCTACGAGGAGGTCTCTTGCTTGTTGATCTCCGTCTTGGCTTTTTTTGATGAGCTGTTTCACTTCATCATTAGACAGCTGTGCTTTTTTTGCTTGCTTTTTTACCTCCACATCCATATGAGCAGCTCCTTAATTACAAAGCGCTTTGCTTTTTGATAGATGCTTTGTTAAGCGGATCGTTGTGCCCATTTCTGGAGATGAGTCCACCATGACATCATCCATAAAGTTCTCCATGATCGTAAAACCCATCCCGGAACGCTCTAAATCTGGTTTCGTCGTAAAAAGCGGCTGCCTTGCTTCCTCAAGATCTGAAATGCCCATGCCTTCGTCTCGAATCGTCAGATACACAATATGGTCATCCAGTGTGACGCTAATGTGCACCTTGCCGTCTGGATTCCCGTCATACCCGTGAATGATCGAGTTCGTGACCGCCTCTGATACGACTGTTTTGATTTCTGTTAGCTCATCTAATGTTGGATCGAGCTGAGCGATGAATGCTGCCACCGTTACTCTTGCAAAAGATTCGTTTTGACTTAAAGCAGAAAAAGTCAAATTCATTTCATTTGTCATGATGCCACCCCCAATGTTTGTAGCGCAGTTTGCTCTGAAGGCTCCATACGAATAATTTTAAACAAGCCGGACATATCAAATAAACGGTTCACCGCCGGCGAGATCGCACAGACGACCATTTCACCGCCAAGCTGTTTAATTTCTTTGTATCTTCCTAAAATCACTCCGAGGCCAGAGCTGTCCATAAACGATAAATCAGCTAAATTCAGCACGATGTGGCGAATGTCCTCTGTTTCCAAATAATTCGTCACCTTTTGTCTCAATGTCTCTGCGGAGTGATGATCAAGCTCCCCTGTCAACCGAATGCAAAGTACGCTCTCTTTTATTTGAAAATCAATACCAAGGCTCATCTTTTCTTCCTCCTTGCTCTATTTTCGGATAAAGAATGTTTCTCTTTCTTCACATGCAAATCCTTCACCATGACAAAACTAGTGATCATTCGTCACATTTAGATGTTCTTTTCGTTCATAGCAAAAAAGACTGCCAGTTGCAGCAGTCTTTCACCTTTTACTTCCATTTAACAAATTCGGCCATAGCCCGTTTGAAGAACGTCCAAACACCGGCTTTTTCCATATCTTCTTTCGCTTCAACAGGACTTTCATGAAGCACTTTTCCATCTTTTTTCAAGATGATGGTGCCAAGTTTCGTTCCTTTTGAAAATGGGGCTGTGACATCTTGAGTTAATTTAATTTCTTTTTTGATCTGATCGACATTTTCGCCTTTTTTCGTTAGAAGAGAAATCGGTTCAGACGTGACAAGCTGAATTTTTTTCTTTTTCCCTTTGCTCACTTTGATCTCTGCTACGTCTTGACCACGCTTGTACAGAGGATGCGTTGTATATTGACTAAAAGCGTAATCCAGCATTTTGACGACTTGGGCGTTTCTGTCTTTTGGTGTACTTGCGCCGAATACAACAGCAATGACGCGCATATTCCCTTTTTTAGCGGATGCAGTTAGACAGTATTTCGCCTCGCCTGTAAACCCTGTTTTCACCCCATCCACACCTGGATAAAATTTAATGAGACGGTTTGTATTCACAAGCCAGAATTTTTTATCCGTGTTCTGACGAAGATAGTCTTCGTATACACCTGTGAACTTGGTGATCTCTTCATATTTCAACAGCTCTTTTGCCATTTTTGCCATATCATGAGCCGTGCTGTAATGATCTTTTTCAGGAAGTCCTGTTGGATTTTGAAAGACCGTTGAGGTGAGTCCAAGCTCTTTTGCCTTTTTGTTCATTTGCTCAACAAACTGTTCTTCAGATCCAGCAATATGTTCTGCCATGGCAACTGAAGCATCGTTTCCTGACGCAATCGCAATGCCTTTTAGCATGTCTTTAACCGTCATTTCTTCTCCCGGTTCAAGGAAAATTTGTGAGCCTCCCATAGATGCTGCATGATCGCTCGTTCTTACTTTATCAGTCATTTTTAATTTTCCTTGATCCATCGCTTCCATGATGAGAAGCATCGTCATGATTTTGGTCATACTTGCAGGGGCAAGCTTTTCATCACTGTTTTTGTTGTAAAGCACTTTTCCCGTGTCACGTTCCATTAAAATCGCTGATTTGGCTTCATGCGCCAATTCTGATGTTTGTTTTTCTCCTGGCTTTTCAATCTTTTCTTTTGCCATCGCTGATGGTGGAACCATTGAGATAAGGATCATTAAAGTAAACAATGCACATATATGACGTTTCAAGTGGCAGACCTCCATTATCGTAATCCTTTCTATTTTTTCCTCATAAAGGCTGTTTTATTCAGAGATCGTTTGATTGCCATAAAAAAAAGCCCTCTGTTTCATGAACAGAAGGCTTTTTCACACGATCTATGAGAGTTGTTTGACAACATCTTTCACTAAATCAAGGAAACTTGCTTTCACTTTTTCCGTCACTTCGATCACTTCATCATGAGAAAGCGGCTGATCTAAAATACCTGAAGCCGCATTAGAGATGCATGAAATACCAAGTACTTTTATGCCTGCATGACGTGCCACAATCACTTCTGGCACAGTCGACATACCGACTGCATCAGCGCCAAGCGTTCTGAGGAAACGAACCTCTGCCGGTGTTTCATATGAAGGCCCTGTCATTCCTGCATAAACCCCTTGCTGCACAGATATGCCTAAATGTTTAGCCGTTTTCTCTGCAAGTGCCAGCAAATCTTTATCATACGGTGCAGACATATCAGGGAAACGAACCCCTTGACTGTCGTTTGGTCCAATTAACGGATTGGTTCCCATCATATTGATATGATCTGTAATCAGCATGAGATCGCCAGGATGGAAGGATGTATTCACACCACCCGCTGCATTTGTCACAATACATGTCTCAATGCCGATTTCTTTCATCACACGGACAGGAAATGTCACCTGCTTCATATCATACCCTTCATAGTAATGGAAACGTCCTTGCATGGCACAAACGACCGTGCCTTTCAGCGTTCCAATGACGAGCTGGCCTGCATGCCCTTCTACTGTTGAAACAGGGAATCCAGGAATATCTTCATATTTCAATTTGATTGGATTTTCAATCTCATCGGCTAAAATGCCAAGACCTGAACCTAAAATCAATCCAACTGTTGGTACATATGTCGATGCTTGTTTAATATATGCCGCCGCTTCTGAAAACTGTGCTCCCACGTGATTTCCCCCTATTTGAGTTTAGATAAAAAGCTTGTGCCGTATTTTGGCATCGTTGTCTTGAAATTGTCTGCGACCGTTGCCCCAAGATCAGCAAATGTTTTCGCTGTTGGCAGCTCATTCGCTTCTTGATGCTTTTTGCTGTAAGCAATAAGCGGAACGTATTCTCTTGTATGATCTGTTCCGTGATGAACCGGGTCATTTCCGTGATCTGCTGTGATCACAAGCAGATCATCCTCTTTTAATAGATCAAACACTTCAGGTAGACGTGCGTCAAATTCCTCTAGTGCCTTACCGTAGCCTTCTGGATCTCTTCTATGTCCGAAAAGCGCATCAAAGTCGACAAGATTTAAGAAGCTCAGCCCAGTAAAGTCTGTCTTCAGCGTCTCCACTAGCTTGTCCATTCCATCCATGTTGGATTTCGTTCTGAGTGAAGAGGTGATTCCTTCACCATCATAAATATCAGAGATTTTTCCGATCGCAATGACATCAAGTCCATCATCTTTCAATTCATTCATGACGGTACGGTCGAATGGTTTTAATGCATAGTCATGACGATTTGGTGTTCTAACAAATGCCCCCGGCTCCCCGACAAATGGACGAGCGATGATGCGCCCTACCATATATTTTTCATCTAAAGTCAGTTCACGTGCGATTTCGCAAATGCGGTAAAGTTCGTCTAATGGCACAACTTCTTCGTGTGCAGCAATTTGCAGCACAGAATCTGCTGAAGTATAAACGATTAAATCGCCTGTTTTCATGTGCTCTTCGCCAAGCTCATCCAGAATTTCTGTACCAGACGCTGGTTTATTTCCAATGATGCCGCGCCCTGTTTTTTCTTTTAATTCATTTAACAGTTCATCTGGAAAGCCGTCTGGAAAGACTTTAAATGGTGTGTCGATGTAAAGACCCATGATTTCCCAATGCCCTGTCATTGTGTCTTTCCCGTTGGATGCTTCTTGCATTTTTCCATAATACGCAAGCGGTTTTTCGTCCGCTGGAATTCCTTTAATTTCTTTAATATGACTTAGCCCAAGCTTCGCCATATTCGGCATATGAAGCCCGTTCATTTTTTCAGCAATATGTCCAAGTGTATCTGCACCTACATCATTAAAATCAGCAGCATCAGGTGCTTCCCCGATTCCTACTGAATCCATCACAATGAGGAAAATACGTTTATACTGATAATCAGGCATAAAAAAGCGCCTCCTTCAATATTCTTGTCCTTTCACCTTTCACAACTGGAGAGGTCAGACATCTCAAGTATAAACCGTTTTCAAGTCAATTGACAACCATAAACGGTCCAAACATAAAAAAGCATGATACACGTTCACCGTGCCATGCTTTACTTATGCCCTTGGATGGAATTTGTGATACACGTCTTTTAATCTTGTTTTTGTGACATGTGTGTAAATTTGTGTAGTAGAAATATCGGCATGTCCGAGCATTTCCTGTACGGCTCTAAGATCCGCACCGTTTTCAAGCAAATGTGTCGCAAATGAATGTCTGAGCGTATGAGGCGTCAATTCTTTTTGAATACCTGCTTCTATGGCTCGTTTCTTTAAGTTCTTCCAAAAGCCCTGCCGCGACATTTTTTTTCCGTGATGATTCAGAAATAAGGCATCGGCCGGCTGTTTTTTGAGCAGCTTGTTTCTGCCTTTTTCTATATACACTTCAATCGCACTTGTAGCAGCTTCACCAATAGGCACGATCCGCTCTTTTCTTCCTTTTCCAAAACAGCGTATAAACCCCATGGTCAGATGCACATCCGCAAGAGTCAGATCAAGCATTTCACTTACGCGAATACCTGTTGCATATAAAAGTTCGAGCATGGCTTTGTCACGGTAGTCAAATGGTGTTTGCTGCTTAGGTGTATCGAGCAGCTTTTCTACCTCATCTAATGATAGAACTTTCGGTAATTTCCGCTCTGTTTTTTGTGATTCAATGTTCCATGACGGGTCATCTGTTGTCACTTTTTCACGGAGCAAAAATTGATGAAAGGAGCGTATCGATGATAGATGACGGACGGACGTTTTACTCGATTTCCCCTCGTCTTTTAACTGTTTTAAATAATGAATAATATGAAGGCGTGTGACGTCTTTTACATCTGTCAATTGTTCATGCGTCATTAAAAAAGACAAATAGCTCTGTAAATCTCTTTTATAAGAGACAATGGTATTTTCAGAGAGTCCTCTCTCTACTGTCATAAAATGAATAAAGTCGGATAATTGATCCTTCAATGGTTTCTACTCCCCGTTTTGATAAAAATAAATCAATCGATCCTGCCAGCTGTCTTGTTTCGGCTGATCCATTTCCATCACTTTTATCGCTGCACCTTCTGGTTTATCATAACGATGATAGCTTTCATATTCTGAATTTATCCATATCATAGCATAATAGAACAGGACGGTAAAACCAGTGAACAAGATAAATACTTTCATTACTTCACCTGTTGTTTTGAGCCATTTTCGCATGTTCTTCATGTCCTTTCTCGTGTTCTCATTACTTCAGCATATGCCAGGTGGGACAAGGAATATACAGCGAACATGCAAAAAACCTTTTCATTTTGAATGAAAAGGTTCCAATTCGGATTATTTGCCGGATTCATCATCATGACACCGGTGGCAAATACCATGGAATGTCAATCTATGATCCTTAATTTTAAATTTCCAGTCGCGTTCAATAATCTCTTCAACATCTTCTAATAAATCATCTTCTATCTCATCGACTGTACCGCATTCCATGCAGACAAGATGGTGATGGAAGTGAGCGGCTCCTTCTTTGCGAAGATCATATCGCGAAACGCCGTCTCCAAAGTTAATTTTATCAACAACTTTCAGTTCAGTAAGCAATTCTAACGTCCGATAAACAGTAGCAAGACCAATTTCAGGAGACTTCTCTTTTACGAGGAGGTATACATCTTCTGCACTTAAATGGTCTTCTTCATTCTCAAGCAGTACTCTTACTGTTGCTTCACGCTGTGGCGTGAGCTTATAGCTGGAAGAATGAAGCTGTTTCTTAATTCGATCAATCCGATTTTCCATTGACTTTCCCTCCTACGCCACATTACTTGATCATTATATCAAATGATGTGCAGAGAGCCAACTATAATCATTTTAAATTGATAAATAAATTGATTATTATTTAATAACGATTATAAAATCATCAAAACAGAACACCTGCCAGCTTTTTCATCAGCATGAATGATAAGTATGATTCAAAAAAGGACGAAAGAGCAGCGAGGGTTAAAATCATCAGTAGAACAGAAGCATACCGGCCAAACCAATGGATTGGCGCTTGACTGATGGTTTTTTTCATAAAAAGCTGACCAATTAAACGAATGGAGAACGCAATCGCACAAGTTCCGATCACTAAATACGCTGGAATGAGCAAGATATTTTGAGGAAGCACCGAGACAAAAGATAGAAAAAAACCGCTAAGCCCCATTTGATTGACCAAAAAACCGACAGTAAACCCAACTACAATCCCTTTTAAAAAAATCATAAGAAAAATAAGCGGCAGGCCAATGATGGAAATTCCGAGTATCCACATGAGGCCCAAATATTTCATATGATGTAAAAAGCTTTGCAAAAACATTTCTTTTGATTCTGCTGCTTTCTCATTCGTCAGTTGACCAAAAAATTGATTTAAATAGTAGAATAAATCCTCTTTCTGACTCATTGTCATACTATTGACGATAATGGCTCCAAAAATGACGCCCATTAAAAATAGTACAGAAACAAACAAATAAATCGATACATGATCTTTCACGTGCTGAAGAAGATGTTCTTTCCAAGACTTTTTCCGCATGCGCCTTCCTCCCAAATAGTAAAGGTTACTAGATTCTATGAGAGAGCAGACGAAACATGACAGTTTTATAAAAAGAAAAACGAGAAAGCAGCTGTACACCGCTCTCTCGTTTCCTTTATCGTGCAGCTTTTTGTACGTTCACAAGCCCAGCGCCATAATAAAAAGGTTCGCCAAGTTTTGTTGCCGTTTTTGTCAGCCTTTCACGCAATTCATCATTTGTCAGATTCGGATGTTTTGATAGAATGACTGCCGCAGCACCAGCTACATGAGGTGATGCCATAGACGTTCCACTCTTATATCCATATTCGTTATGAGGAATGGTACTTAATGTTGAAACACCTGGTGCTGATACTTCCACTTCTTCCCCAACAGAGGAATCAAAGGCTCTTTGCTTTCGTTGATCCACAGATGCGACTGCCATGACAGAGCTGTATTTGGCCGGGTAATCTATCGTATTAAGTGACCCGTAGCTCCCAGCATTTCCTGCAGATGCGACAATGAGAATCCCGTTGTCATAAGCTCGATCTACCGCTTCTTTCAGCGCCTCCGATTCACTTGCTCCCCCCATACTAATATTGATAACATCCATCTCATTCTCAATCGCCCATTCAATGCCTTTAATGATCCAGCTATAGTAGCCGTCACCATTTTCATCTGCCACTTTCACCGCATAGATCGAAGCTTTTGGTGCCACACCAACGACGCCTACTTTATTATCTAATGCTGCGATCGTGCCTGCAACGTGAGTTCCGTGTTCATGCGGGTCAACGAGCGGATCGGACTCTGTTGGAACAAAGCTGACACCACCAGTTACATGTAAATCTTCATGCTTGCCGTCGATTCCACTGTCAAGAACAGCTACTTTGACATTCTGTCCGGCATATCCTCGTTTATGTACCTTTTGTGCTTTGATGCTTTTGATGCCATAAGGAACGCTTTGACCGCTTGTTTTTGCTTTTTGGTCTTCCTCAATAAAAGTAACTTCTTTTGCTTGATGTAGTTTTTCTTTTGATGCTTCGTTCAACGAAACTTTCATCATATCTATTTTCTCTATTGATTCTTTCACATGACCGCCGGCTTTTTCAACAAGCTGTTTTTGTGTTTTGTCTTGAACGGAAGAAGAAAAACCGATCATATACTCTTTTTTTGCTTGATCCTTTGCAGATACATCTGATGCGCCGAATGTCATCGATGCCAGTAGCATACTTGCCATACAAAGCCCTGCTCCAAATGATTTGACCTTCACGATACCCACTCTCCCTTTCATTTCTTTTTGTCATTTAACTACATTTTTAGACAAAAAGAAACGACCGTTTGTCCTATTTTTTAAAATTTTTCCAATTATTTGATCTACTTGTCACAAAAAAGCAAAATAAAAATGCTTATGATCCTGTTCATAGCGATCATAAGCATTCCTACCTTTATGTTTTTTCATCATATGCTGCAAGGCTTCTTGTTTTGTTTTTGTCTTTCTTTCGTGTGTACTAAAATGCGGCATATTTCCTCTCGATTGTTCTGGATTTCGGCTGTGCTGCCTTTGAAGGTGTTCTCTCTTTTTCTTTGCTTTGCTTTTTCCCATTTCGCAAAACCCCTTTCGTTGTCGTTATGATACATGAACGCATCTAAAAAAGATAGACGTATACACGCCTATCTTTCTTTTCTCACCATATCAAGATGCGGAATTCCATCCTCATCATAACAATCTGAGACAGCTTCGAAGCCAAACGATTCGTAGAACGATTTCAAATAAGCCTGTGCTTGGATTTTAATCTTTGTTTCGCCTAATACACTGAGCTTTTTTATCGCCTGATCGAGCAGGATCTTCCCGTAACCTTTTTTCCGGCCGGCCTTCGTCACAAGGACACGACCAATGGACGCCTCTTTGTACATGAGCCCGCTTTGGAAAATGCGGCAATAAGCGACAATCGTGCCGTTCTCTTTGGCGATTACATGCAGCGCCTCTTGATCACGATGATCAATTTCAGGATAAGGACATGTTTGTTCTACAACAAACACATTCACTCTTTCCATTAAAATCAGGTAAAGGTCCTCTTTAGACAGTTGTTCAAATGTGTGACATGTCCATTTAAGTTGATTCATGATTGATATCCACCTTACCGTAGACTCCGCCTCCGCCAGCGATCAGTCCAACTTCACCTCTTCTTGCTTTGATGATGTAATCGGCTGTTTTCTCAGGCAGGACCGCTTTTAATTCTTGTTCTGTTGCTTGATGAAGAATATTCATCTCTGTATGAAAGACAGCTTTTAACTTTTCTAACGTTTTGGCTCCAACACCCGGAATAAAATGAAGGGGAAGCTGGTGAACATAAGGAGGCCTTATTCCTTTGTCACTTTCTTGGTCAGCAAGCTCCTTTAACCGCTCACTCACCCCTTTTGTCATTCGGGTATGGCCGCATGCTTGGCACTTTTCTTGATCCTGACTGTCAGGTCTTACCCCGCATTTCTCACAGGTCGTATGATAATACTTTCCGAGCCGCGGAGCGAGCCCATAATTTCCAGTGATATTTCTGCCATCTTTACCTTGAAGCGCTAGCTCAAATTCAGCAAAGGAGGCATGATCCATTCGGATCTTAGTATATTCCCGCGCAATTTTCCCTAAAGAATGGGCATCTGAATTTGTTAAAAAAGGATAACGGTTTAGCTCACTTAGCTGGGAGGCCATAGACGTATCACAGCTAAGGCCAAGCTCAACAGCATCAATGAGTTCTGGATCGAATACTTCGGTTAAAGAAGTATTAACCCCTTTGCCGTATAAACTTTTATGCGGCGTAAAAATATGGGCAGGAATAAATAATCCCCCTAGTTCCTTCACCTTATGCTGAAGCGTTCTTCCATCCACATATAAACGCTGTGAACTCAAATGCACATTTTTCATATGAAGAGAAAGCCATGCGGAAAACTCAGACATTTTACGAAGCGTGGGCATAAAGGCAAGCACATGAATCGGACCTTTTGATTGGTCATCATTGATTTCTAGCTCACTGCCTAAAAGCAAAACGGTCTTTCCAAATGATAAACCGCCATCGCTTAGTTCAGTGTATATGCCTTCCTCTACACCTTCTATCAATTCTTCTAGGACTTCAGGAGATTGCGCATCAATCACACCAATCATCCCCATCCCTTTACTTTGAGACGCTTCAATGAGAATCTGGTCAATGGTCAGTGACCTTGCACCTGTAATTTTGACAGCCCTGCCTGTTCTTGTTCGACCAATATGAATATGGATATCTGCAAAGAATTCCCTCATTTTGTAGACTTAAGTACCTCTTGCAATTGTAAGTATTGAATGGCATAGGCTGTTTTCGCATCATAAATATGTTGTTTTTCGATGAGGTGCAGTGCTTCTTCTAGTGAAACTTCCATCACTTCGACAAATTCATCCTCATCCAGCTCTCGTTTCTCTTCAAGTGGGACGAGCTGATCGGCAAGGTAGATATGAACAATTTCATCCGCAAACCCTGGTGATGTATAAAAGGCGGTCAGCTTTTGGAGCGCCTGAGTTGTATAACCTGTTTCTTCTTCTAATTCTCTCAGTGCTGTATGTGCCGGCTCTTCTCCTTTTTCTAATTTTCCAGCCGGAATCTCAACGATGGCTCTCTCCAGTGCTTTACGGTATTGCTTGACCAAAATGATTTTATTTTCGTCTGTACGTGCAATGACTGCTACTGCACCTGGATGTTTAATGATTTCGCGTTTGCCTGGTTTTCCGTTCGGCAATTCTACATCTTCAAGAACCAAGTCAATGATTTTTCCGTTATATAATGTTTTTGACGATAATGTTTTTTCTTCAAAGTCCTTCAATTTTGTCAGCTCCTCGTTCTACTTTCACTTTTTACTTCATTCATTTTAACATAGATGTTTTAGGAGAAGCCAAAATGCGGATGCCTGCTTCAATGCGCCTTTTGAAATCACCTAGCTTGAATTCCAGAATTGTTTCACTTAATGTGAAAGGATAGGAGTGTGATTGAATTGAAAAAAAGACGAATTGGCACCTCTGATCTCTTGGTTAGTGAGGCGGCACTAGGATGTATGTCCCTTGGGACTGAAAAAGAAAAAGCGCTCTCTTTATTAGATGAAGCCATTGATCTTGGGATTAACTATTTGGATACAGCTGATTTATATGATTTTGGAACAAATGAGGAAATCGTCGGGGAAGCCATTAAGAACAGACGCCAAGATCTGATTTTGGCCACAAAAGGTGGCAACCGCTTTGAAAATGGCAAACCTGGCTGGGAATGGGATCCTTCAAAAGCATATATAAAAGAGGCAGTGAAACAAAGCCTGAAACGACTTCAAACAGATTATATTGATTTATATCAATTGCATGGCGGCACAATTGACGATCCAATTGACGAAACAATCGAGGCATTTGAAGAATTGGTTGAAGAAGGTGTCATTCGCTATTACGGCATATCGTCGATCCGTCCAAATGTCATTAAAGAATACGCCAAAAAATCAAACATCGTGAGTGTGATGATGCAATATAGTTTACTCGACCGCCGCCCAGAAGAATGGTTTTCTCTTCTTGAAGAACAAAGCATTAGTGTCGTGGCAAGAGGTCCTTTAGCAAAAGGATTATTAACAGAAAAACCCCTTTCGCAAGCAAGTGCGGCGATTCAAAAGAACGGGTATCTTGACTATTCATTTGAAGAGCTCCAGCAAATCATCCCTTCGTTAAAGAAAGTCGCTTATGACCTATCACTGACAGAGCTGTCCATTCAATACTTGCTCAAGCATTCTGCAGTCAGCTCTGTTGTTTTTGGCGCAAGCTCGGTGAAACAGTTAAAAGAAAATGTGGCAGCGGCAAATGCACGTTCATTAAGCGACCAAGAAGTAAAAGCTTTGTCATATTTCACAAAACAGTCTGTGTATGAGACGCATCGTTTGAATCAATAGAAGACAAATGGAAGAACAGCTTGCCACTTATGTTTTGTTTTAATGTACAACCCTATTGATGGTGCGATTCTGAAATGAAGTGATACGAGGGAGTTAGACGTGTTTTCTCTCAGGCTCATGTAGTATGTATTCATCTCAATAATATAACATAAAAAAGGGAGCATCGTAGCTCCCTTTTTTAACTTTTATACTTTCTCCAGTCTAAATGACTTTCATCTAGCAGCTCTGAGAAGCTTTTATTTTTTTCTTTTTCTTTCTGTTGCCGAAGGAGGTCTTGTCGTTTTTGTTCTTCTCTTTTTTCTGTCTCAGCGGCCAGGTTCTGCTTCATTTGAAGGAGCTGCTGTTTCACATCATCCTTTATGCCGTCCTTTAGCTTTGCTTGATCTTGATTGGTCTTTTTCACTTTGCCTCTCTCCTTTTGCTTTAGTGTATCATCCGTTTTATTTGCTCAGCAAGAGTCACGCCAAACTCCCAACATGTGGTATGATCTTCATAGAAACCCTTCGGAAAGGAAGAATCAGCTTGAAGAAGAAATGGCTCGCTATACTCGCCTTGATATTATTTCCACTCGCTGCAATCGGCATTTTTTTTACCAATAAAATGATGTATATACGAAAATTAACGGATGAAGAGCTCATCAAACGAGAATCAGATGAAGGGCACTATCATCACGAGGAGTTTCAACAGCTGCAAAAAGAGAAAGTTTGTATTCCTTCAGCATTTGGTTACGATCTTCATGGCTATTTTGTACCGCTCCCTCATACAACACGCACCATCGTTCTTTGTCACGGGGTTACCGTCAGTTTGATCAATTCCGTGAAGTATATGAAATTATTCCAAAAGCTTGGATGGAATGTGCTGCTTTATGATCATAGAAGACATGGGATGAGCGGCGGAAAAACAACGAGCTATGGATATTATGAAAAAGAAGATTTGGCTCAAGTCGTCAAGTGGCTGAGAAAAAAGCTTGGGGAAAAAGCAATCATTGGGATACACGGAGAATCGATGGGCGCAGTCACAACTTTATTATATGCTGCAAAACCGGATGCAAACGCCAATTTTTACATCGCTGATTGTCCTTTTGCTTCTTTTGAGGATCAGCTTCTGTATCGATTAAAAACAGATTTTCGTCTTTCAGGACAGTGGATTCTTCCACTAAGTGATCAAGTGTTGAAATGGCGGGACGGATACAGCATTCGACAAGTTTCTCCACTTGATGTAATCGACCAGGTGAAAGAACCTATCCTTTTTATTCATAGCCTCCATGATGACTATATCCCTTGTGAGCAAAGCGAGCAGTTATACGCACGCAAAAAGGGTGATAAACGGCTATTTATTGCGCCACATGGTGCGCATGCGATGTCTTATAGTGACAATAAGGAAGTCTATGAACAAGAGATCGAAGCATTTCTGGAAGCATTTCAATTCAATCAAAATGAAAGAGGAGAATGAACAGCCGTTCGTCTCCTCTTTTTGCTAACTTATACGATAGTCACCACTGTTGTATGGTGTCTGCCCGCCAGCTCCATATGGCTCTCTTCCGATTGCTGCTGACTCATGACCGATAACCCTGCAGTTGCTGCCAATAAAAGAACTATCAAACTCATTTTCATATAAATGACCTCCATTTTGAATTTTTGATATGGCTTGAATTTTCCTTTCGTAATACCGGGTAGAAACTTCAAATAATCCAAGCTCATTATAATAATGAGCCGCATCAAGTGCCAGTTCCTCAATATCTGGGTATAAGCGCTTGTCCTCCAACAAATCTAATGTATCGTCTATGATTTTTATTTCTGCATCAACGTATAATGCTTTTAAAAACTGAAACTTGCAGATGTAAATTTCATCTTCTAATTCACAGGCTTTCATAATACCTTGTTGATAGAGGGTTAACGACTCTTCTATTTGTTTTTGTTTAAACAGGATTTGGGTCAGCATAAATAGTGGGTCTAGAGAGCGATTTAGATGGGTTAAATTCTCCTTTTCAAACACTTCAAGAGAGTCTTTGAGATAGCGACTTGCTGTAGCAAGATCGTTCATTTGGTAATAGCAGTTACCTAAGTTGAAAAGGGCCGAACCTATGACTCGAGGGTTTCCAATTGAGCGTGCTCGCTTTAGAGCATTTTTAAAGTAGGGCAATGCATGTTCATAGCATTTCAAATCATCATAGTTTGCACCGATGACAAATTCACAGTGGATGATTCTCAGCGTGTACGTTCTGTAGGCAGAGTACGTATCTAACGCTTGCAAAGCATAGTGCATCGAAAAGTGGGTTTGTTTCATGTGGTAGTATATTTCTGCTAATTTAAAATAAAATTCTGCTCTTTCTATATCATCTGATATGAGATTGAGCTTTTTTTCTGCGGAACGGTAATAAGCAATGGCACTCAAATAGTTTCTCTGTTCAAATTCAAACATTCCTGTAAAAAAATGAACATAGTATTCAAGCATATCTGTTAATTTGGTCTGCGAATGTTCAATTGTTTCTAGAAGCTTCTTAATCTCCTCATCATTTGAGGCTTTTTTTGCCGGTTCAAAATATTCAAGCATGACCTTATGTCGAAAATCCATTAGCTGGTAAAAAAGCAGCAAGTTCTGATCTTGCTCCATCTCAAGGATTTCCTGCTCGATCTCGGCCTTTAGCTTCTCTGCTTTCATGACATGAAATCCGCAAATCTGCCTATACCATTCGTTTATTTTGATTCCAACCTGAGGCGATGACAGCTTGAGCTTCAATTCACCTTAGCACCTCCCTCCTCATGTACGATACATGTTGTATTCTATCATATTTCCTCGAATGGAAGAAATATGAAATGTCGTTTTTCGTAAAGTTTTCGGTATCCCGCAATAACCGCTTCCATTGCCGATTTTTCGGCATTAACAGTCTCTATTTTTCTCTTTCTACTTTTCTCATTTTGTCGAAATGTTTGTTAAAAATGACTTTTTATCGTTGAAAAATCTCATTTTTCAAATTAGACAGTTCTTCTGTTTGATGAGATGATGATGGCACAAAAAAAGCCCTCTTCAGCAAAGGGCTTATAACACATCTGTTACGTGTTCCATATTCTCTTTTATCCAACTGACTGCTAATTCAAGCGTTGGAAATTCTTCCGTTTCAAATGTGACTTCATCTTGGAGAAGCCAGACGTCCTTTTTTACTGAATCCATTCCACCGATTGACCAGTGCAAAAGGCTATATGGATGATTATTATTTAAAAACGACACCCACGTTTTATTTTGTGCCGTATTTTGTATCACTTTCAGCTTTTGATCCACTACGTTTCCACCTTACTTTACAAGTATACCCATTCTCGGGCTGAGTATTTGTTGAGGACTTTTCAACATAAGTGTATTGGCTTTTTCATTAAAATCAATCGTCATTTCCTCGTCAAAAAACACCTTTTGTGCTGTGTGTATATATAGTTTTAAATGTTGGCTATTTTTAAGTGGTTCCCATTCACCTGTTCTTTCACTTGTTAACCAAAGCATTGGTACGCCACTCACTGCACAGCCACAACCTTCTGAATCGTAGCGAAGCAGTAACTCCTTCGTCTCGTTTCCTGTTTGCTGTTTTTCTATATATGTTTTAGCCAGTTCTGTGATGTGAATATACATGGCGAACATCCTTTTTAAATTGATGCTTACATTGTAACACATAAAACACCATAAAACATGACACACGACTAAATCCGAAAGTCATACTCTTTGAAATACACGCTCTTCTCACTAGGATTATATCTATCTATTGGCTCTTTCTGCATCCTGTTTTTTAGAATTATACTGATGACGCTATCAATTTTAAAAAGAAGAAACAGGAGGTTTTAGATCGTGAAAAAAAGATTATCTCTCTGCTTTATCGGGGCGCTGATATTGATGTTGAGTTTCACTATGCCAAACATGAAAGCGGCATCTATCCTTGATGAAGTACGAGAAAGCTATGCGACTTATACGGGATCTGGTTACTCAGGGGGCGCCGCTTTATTAGATCCTATTCCCTCTGACATGAAAATTACAGCTTTAAATCCCCATGACTATAACTATAAAGGGGTAAATGCGGCACTTGCAGGGGCTTACCTTGAAGTAACGGGGCCAAAAGGAAAAACCGTTGTGTATGTAACCGATAAATATCCAGAAGGAGCAAAAGGAGCTCTTGATCTTTCTCCTAATGCCTTTACCAAAATTGGCAATATGGAAGATGGGAAAATCCCGATTAGTTGGAAAATTATAAAAGCACCGATTAGCGGAAATGTAGCTTACAGAATAAAAGAAGGTAGCAGTGAGTGGTGGGCTGCGATTCAAGTGCGCAATCATAAATATCCGGTTATGAAAATGGAATATTACAAAGATGGAAAATGGGTGAACATGGAAAAGACAGACTACAACCATTTCCTTGGCTTTCATATGGGGTCTACATCTCTTCCTGTTCGAATCACAGATATCCGCGGGGTCATAGTAAAGGATCAATTACCCGCTCTTCCGTCTACTGCTGCTTCACAGGCCTATATTGTAAAAGGCAATGTTCAGTTTCCTAATTAACGAGATGAAGAGGCAGCTTATTTAAGAGCTTCCTCTCTTCCTTCTCTATCCCAGCGATATGCCTCATTTTCTATTTCTTTTATGATTTCATTCTTTCCTGCCATATAGCTTTGTATATCTTCCGGATACTGATTTGCTAATTGTTCCTTGACAGACGCATACGCTACAGCTCGTTCTGGGTGGACTCTTAAGTAATCTCGAAACAATAAATGTCTTTTCACATCAGGATGATTTCTTTCATACACATGGACATGATGCGTACGATTCAAGCCACCCTTTTGAAAAAAACGTCTCCCTTTTATACCATTTTCACCGAGCACTTCGTATCCAAGGTGTTCAAATCTCTCTTTTTTCCTATCAATCTCTTCTATATCGCTTACTTCTATTAATATATCTATAATTGGTTTGGCAACAAGTCCTGTAACTGACGTGCTGCCAATATGGTATCCTTCTATCCAGCTCTTTTGAATGATTTGCTTGAGTCGCTGCTTTTCTTGACGGAATTCTTCATGCCATTCTTTTTTGAATTCGACAACCTCAACCTTGCGTCGCGGTGTCCATTTCATTTTTGATAGGGTGAGCTCTTTTGCCACATGAATCACATTTGTTTCAAAAAACCCCAATTTTTCATATAGCCTTTTTGCAGGGGTGTTTTCTTGCCCTGTGGTCAGTTCTATCGGGACATTCTTCTCCATAATTGTCGACATAAGTCTTGTTCCAATACCCTGCTTTAGCGCTTTTGGATGCACAGCCAATCGACTAATGATCAAACAATCTTTCAGCTCTTCATAGGAGACTACACCTAATAAGAGATCATGTTGCTCAAAACCAATAAATTGCTCTTTTGCTTTCATGACATCTTGAATGGTCTCTTTTAATGGCGGAAGATCAGCATAGCCAATTTGTTCAGCTTCTTGTTGGTATGCAGCTAGTTGAATATGTAAGATCTGCTTTGCTACATCACTTATTGTGTGATCTAAATGTACAATCATTTCATTGCCTCCAGCTTCTTCACAAATAACACACGGTCTTCATGAATGCCATCGTAATCTGAAAAGACTGAGATGCCATCTACTGTTTTATCTCCCTTTTCTATCTGAAACCCGAGTTTTGTATGGTAAGCAATGGAGACTTTATTGATAGGAGCTGTGACAGCTTTAATGGTTGTTCTTCCTTCCTTTTCAGCCGCTTCATAAAAAGCTTGATAGAGGATTTTGCCTATCTTTAATTTACGGTGATCTGGGTGGACGCCAACAAAGTGAATATAGGCTTCATCCGAATGAGATTGCGATAAAAAGCCAACCAAAAAGCCGATCAGCTCTCCCTTTTCAACGACAACAAAACTTGTTTGCTGGAAATGTTCAAAAAAGAGCTTTGGCAATTTTGCACGCAAATCTCTGCCTCCCCACCAGCTTTGAATGACGGATGTGACTGCGTAAAAATCTGACGGTTTCACTTGACGTATCATGATGGCCTCGCCCCTTTTTCCATTTTGGCTTTCCTTTGATTCGTTTTTTCTCAAAAATGCGATTGTTTCAATAGTCTACTGTCTGATCAAATGGTTGTAAAGACAGTATGCCCGTCTTTTTCATGTTCACTTGTTGGTTCTTCGTCTTTCAGCCGTCATCTCCTTTTAAATCTTCACACTTATTTCAAAAAGTTCACTTTTTGTGCGAAAGTTTCATTCATTTGTTATGTTAAGATGGTTCATATAGGAAATGGTACAAATGTTTATTGGAGATGATGAGATTGGTTTGGGTTGTTATTTCGCTTGTTGTGTTTAGTCTTTTAAAGCTGCTTGTCACCTCTTTGCCTTCTGGTGTTGTTGAGCGCCTTTTTAGCCGCTACGCCGTACATGCTAAAGTAACAAGTGAGCAAACAAATATTACTTTTCAAGGTCGTTCGCTTGATGAGCAGCGAGCATCTGAAATCATTCAACATTTTAATGATGCGATCTTTATTGAACGCTATTATATTTACCCTGGTGATGAAGAGCGCTTTCTTCATCCGAATGAAGGGCCAGCGCCGCTTACTATGCAAACAAAGCATGGGAAACATGATGTCACCCTTTATCTATTCCATTATGATGACCATGTGGATGTGGTTCGGCAGTTTACACATAAGCCAAAGAAAAAGCTGATGGCTTATCGTCTGCGTTCTGAACCGCTCCAAACATTCCACAACATGGCACATGCCTAACAATCGTTGCAGCAGACGAGACGAAGTGTTCATCACTTCGTCTTTTTTGTATGGACAGCTTTTGAATGATTTACCAGTATGAATTTCACCTCATGTTGTTTACAATAGATACAGAACATACGTTCTAAGAGGTGAAGTACAATGAATGAACGAGCCATTCTGCTTGTGGATATGCAGTCATTTTATGCATCAGTTGAGAAGGTGGAGGCGCCTCATTTGGAGAATGTGCCGCTCATTGTCTCTGGAGATCCAGAACGAAGAAGCGGAGTCGTCCTGGCAGCCTGCCCTCTCGCGAAGAAACGTGGCGTACAAAATGCATCAAGGTTATGGGAAGCACAGGAGAAATGTCCTGAAGCAGTGGTCGTACGTCCACGTATGCAGCGCTATCTCGATGTCTCTGTCATGATTACAGAACTGCTTGAACAATACACAGACCTTGTCGAGCCATATTCCATTGATGAACAGTTTCTTGATATTACAGGCAGTCTTACACTATTCGGCTCTCCACATGAGATCGCTCAACATATACAAACAACGATTATGAACCAGACTGGCATTTACGCACGTGTGGGCATAGGCCCTAATAAAGTGCTCGCTAAAATGGCCTGTGACCATTTTGCCAAAAAAAACAGATCCGGCATCTATGAACTGAGTGCCGACCGGGTTGCCACTGATTTATGGCCGCTTCCCATTGGGAAATTATTTGGCGTCGGCAAACGAATGGAGCATCATTTGAAACGAATGGGCATCAGTACTATTGGCACACTTGCTACTTATCCGTTAGACCGATTAAAAAAACGCTGGGGAATCAATGGGGAGCTTCTGCAGCGAACAGCTTTAGGACACGATCCCTCTCCAGTCACTATTCACACACATGATCAACAAAAAGCCGTTGGGCATCATATGACCCTTCCCCGTGATTACGCATCTCTTGAGGAGATCAAAGTCGCTCTTCTTGAATTGAGTGAGGAAGTCGCTCGGCGGGCACGTTTTAAGCATTATCTCGGTCAAACAGTGTCTGTTGGTGTAAGAGGGGCTGATTTTTCACATCCAACAGGCTTTCATCGACAAATGAAGCTTCATTCACCGACACAGTATGGCTCAGATATTGCAGAGGCAGCGATTCAGCTATGCCAGCAGCACTGGGATGGTCAGCCCATTCGCAGTGTAGGCATTACCCTCTCACAGCTGCAGCCTGACAGCCACTATCAGCTGACTTTATTTGATCATCATTTGAAGAAAGATCAACTCAGCAAAGTATTTGATGAAATCCATCTGAAATATGGACCTGCGGCATTATTGCATGCTTCGTCACTGACAAGCGCAGGGCAGGCATATCACCGCGCCGAGAAAATTGGCGGGCATTACAAATAACGGAGGCGAACAAGCATGAATCCCAATAAATTAACACCTGGATACAACATCATGTGGGAATCAAGCCGAATGATGCTACCAGAGCACCGAGAGCAACTACTTGCTCAAAAACGAAAGAAAAAAGAATATACACCTCTACCGCTCAGCTCCGATCAGCTAGAGGAAATGAATGTTTTGATCACACAGTCGATTACCGAGGATCAAGCGATTTGCGTGACATATGTCTCATCAGGCATGAAAGCACAGTTTTGGGGCTGGGTGAAAGCCATTCATTATGAAACACGCCGAATGAAAATCGTGAATGACGAAGATGTGCTAGACCTTTCCTTACATCAAATTATCGCCATCGACCTCAATTGATTTTCGCAAAACGAAAACATGATCATTGAAAAACACGCTTCGTTTTTCTGAAAAAATTATGATCCATCAAGGCTTAAAACCTTGAAAACGAGGCATATGCTCTTCGAATGAACGGAACGGTTCAAGCTTCTCTGTCATTTGACGGATGACTCCTCCATCAAATTGTGTATTTAATTTGCACAATTTTTCATGTATGATTGGAACATCTTACAAACTCAGGGGAGACACAGCATGAAAAATAACTTACGCACTTTACATCCACTTAGTTGGACGATCATCATCGGCACGATATTTGGCCGAATGGCGACATCCATGAGCATTCCCTTTTTAGCCGTTTATTTGACACAAGTCAAAGGCGCCTCAGCCTCTTCAGCTGGATTGATCATTGCCGTCAGCTCTCTTATTGGGATTGTTGCGAGTTTTTACGGCGGCTATGTTTCCGACCGAATCGGCAGAAAAAAGGTCATGCTTTTATCCATCTTTGGCTGGACACTTGTCTTTGTTGGCTTCGCGTTTGCAGATGCCATTTGGGTCTTCTTTTTTATGAATGCTTTAAATGGACTGTGCCGGGCGCTGTTTGAACCAACGTCTAAAGCACTCTTATCCGATGTCACCCCATCGAGCATTCGGTTGTTTGTCTTTAACTTACGGTATACGGCCATTAACATTGGTGTCATTTTCGGCCCGCTGCTTGGCTTATATCTCGGGTCATCAAAAACGACTTTTCCATTTCTCGTCGCTGCCCTCATTTACTTGTTGTACGGGTTAACGCTGGCATGGCAATTTCAAAAGCATCCAGTGGCTGCTCCAGAAAGTACCAAACAAATCGGCGTCAAAAAAGCTCTTTCCATTATTCAGAAAGATACGGTCTTTAGCATCATCCTCATTGGCGTTACTTTATGTTCATTTGGCTATTCACACCTAAGCTCAACACTGCCTCAATATTTATCGGCATCCCCTATGATTGAGGATGGCCCTAAACTGTTTGGGTATCTTTTATCCTTAAACGCAGTGGTTGTCATTGTCGTTCAGTACCCGCTGATTATGATCGCTAAGCGCTATTCAACGATTTTGTCGTTAACGACTGGGAACGTGCTTCTAGCAGGCAGTTTGTTTGCCATTGCTTTTTCACAAAGTCTCGGTACGCTTGCTTTCATCATTGTCGTGTTTACGATTGGTGAAGTGCTGCTCTTTGCGATGATGGATCTGTTTGTAGACAATATTGCAAAACCTGAAGTGAAAGGGTCATACTTCGGCGCAATGGGGTTTTCTCAGCTCGGCAGCGTCGTCGGACCGTTTGTCGGAGGATTGTGTATTGACTTATTTGGCGCAGCCCATCCCCTTTCTATTTTTTCAGTCTTGGCGATTGTCACCGCTGCAGGCGTTCCATTTTTACTCATCGGATACTACCGCCTAAAAAAACGAACGGCGGCTGCCGTGGCTGTGAAAGTAAGAGGAGGTCATTAAAAAACCGCTCTCAATTGAGCGGTTTTCTTTATACCCTGCGGATGGCGATCTCTTCCACCTTATGCTGATCGCCTTTTTTTAAAATCAAATCGGCTCTATATTTTGTCGGCAAAATATTTTCATATAAATTTGGCCGGTTCACTGTATTCCAAATCGTGCTTGCCATCTGATCTGCTTCTTCATCCGTCAAATCTTTGTATTGATGAAAGAAGGATTCAGGGTCTTGGAAGGCTGTTTCCCGCAGCAAACGGAACCGTTCTTTATACCAGCATTGAATTTGCGTCTCAGCGGCATCTACATAAATCGAAAAATCGAAGTAATCTGATACAAACACGCGCGGCTCATCCTTCAGATCATCCAGTGCCGGTGATTGCAACACATTGATCCCTTCAATGATGACAATATCTGCATCTTCTACTGTTTCATACACCCCTTCAAGACGGTCATAGGTCAGATGTGAATATACAGGTGCATGCACAGTTTGTTTCCCTGATTTTAATTCATTTAAAAACGAAAGTAGCGCTTTAACATCATAGCTTTCCGGGAAGCCTTTCTTTTCCATCAGCCCCCGATCTTTTAACTCTTTTTGAGGATACAAAAAGCCGTCCGTTGTTACGAGACTCACCTTCAGCCCATCTCCAAGCCTAGATAAAAGCGTTTCAATAATACGTGCTGTCGTGCTTTTTCCGACGGCCACACTTCCTGCAATCCCGATTAAAAAGGGGATTTTCGCATGATGCGGGTAGTTTAAAAAAGCATTGACATGCTGATTTTTTTGTTTTTCTGCAAAGACATGTAATGTCAGAAACCGAATAAGCGGTATGTAAATATCTCGAACTTCTTCTAGCGATAAGTAGTCGTTTAATCCTTGAAGTGCTCTCACTTCTTCTTCTGAAACAGATACCGGCATATATTCTCCAAGAGCGGCCCATGCCTCTCTCGTATGGCGTGTATATAATGTATTAAAATCTAGTCGTTCGTCACCCAAAGTCTTTCCCACCAATCTAAACTAAACTCATAACCAAAAAGACGATAATCCGATTGTAGCTTAAAATGAAGGCGCTGTCTTTATTTTTCAACGAAAGTTTGCTTCTTTTGCGAAAAAAAAGCATTAAATAAAGGAAAATGAGGGTAAATAAGAGTATTCAGTTTGATAGATAGAAGGGAGCACACCAAATGAAATATGTGATGATTGGCGGAGATGCAGCAGGAATGAGCTGCGCTATGCAAATATATAGAGAGGATCCAGACGCGCAAATTGTAGCTTTTGAAAAAGGAGAGATTTTCTCATATGGACAGTGCGGACTCCCCTACTTGATCGGCGGTCTCATTGATCATCACAGAAAACTCATCGCACGCAGCGCTGAAACTTTTCGTGACAAATACGGAATTGATGCCAGATGCTTACACGAAGTGATCTCAATTGACCCGGAGCAAAAAACAGTATCGGGTATTCATTCTAAAACAAAAGAACCCTTTACAGAAACGTATGACCGCCTGTTAATTGCGACAGGAGCAAGCCCCGTCACACTTGATCTAGACAGCCATTCATTAGAAGGTGTCCACGTATTAAAAACAATCCCGCATGCGCTGTCTATTTTAGACAATCTAAAAAAAGACGTCACACATATCACGATTATCGGCGGAGGATATATCGGTTTAGAAATGGCAGAAAATTTAAAAGGGCTAGGCAAAGACGTTCATATCATTCAGCGGGGTGCAACACTTGGCCCAGGCTTTGATCCCGATATGGCAAAATATCTGAAAGAAGAAGCGGACAATCAAGGCATTCAAGTAGTACTTGGTGAAACAGTGCAAAAGTTAAAGGGCAAGAGACATGTAACAGCTGTTCAAACAGACAAACAGACCATTGAAACAGATATGGTCATCATTGCCGTTGGCGTCACTCCGCAAACATCCTTTTTAGACAGCACAGGAATTCAGCGACTTCAAAATGGTGCAATTGTTGTGAATGAATACATGCAGACCAATGTACAAGATATCTATGCGGCGGGTGACTGCGCAGCAACCTACCACCGTATCAAAAAGGAACTGGACTATATTCCGCTCGGTACGACAGCAAATAAACAAGGAAGAATCGCAGGCTTTCATATGACAGGAACAAACCGTGCGTTTCAAGGTGTAACCGGCACAGCGGTGATGAAATTTATGGACGTGACAGCAGGGCGAACAGGTTTATCAGAGAAAGAAGCAAAAGACGCGGGCCTTCCTTTCTCCACCATCACCATCGACAGCACTGACCACGCTGGATATTACCCAAATGCAGAGAAGATGAAAGTGAAACTGATTTACAGAAGCGATGATCACACCTTGCTTGGCGCACAAATCATCGGTAAAGAAGGTGTTGATAAACGAATTGATGTCATGGCAACTGCTCTTTATCAAGGGCTGACTGTGACAGACCTTGAAGATTTAGATATTAGCTATGCCCCTCCTTTTAACAGTGTATGGGACCCACTTCAGCAAGCGGCAAGACGAATATAGAAAAAGGAGTGAAGCCATTGACCATTCAACAAATTGCTACTATTGAAATTCCTGTGACTAATATCCCCCGGGCTGTCTCTTGGTATGAACAGATTTTAGAGATGATCGTTCTACATCAATCAGAAGAAGCCGCCATGCTCACTTTTACTCATGGCGAGGGACCTTCTTTTTATCTCGTCAAAACAAAACACGAGAAACGAATCTACTTTATGAACTCTTTTACAGGAGTTCGGCATAGTATGATCGATTTATTTGTGAAGGATTTAAAAAACTTTCACCAGTATTTAAGCGAGCATGAAGTGACTGTATCGGATATTCAAATATTAGCTGACCCAGACTTAGGCGGTTTTAGCTTTGAAGATGTTGATGGCAATGTCTTTGGCGTCACCAATATCAAGCCCCATCAAACAAAAAAAGAAACCAGCCTGTGACCGGTTTCTTTTTTTGTTATTTTTTCATCATCGCTTTACGTGCTGCTTTTTCAAATAAAAACGGGAATAATTGATACAACTTACTGCCAGCATTCATCCATCCTGGTAAATTAATCTCTCTTTTTTTCGTCATCATGGCGGATACGACCTTCCCTGCTACCTTGTCAGCACTGAGCATCATAAAATCAACATTTTTCACATATTCACCACTGCGGTCTGCAATGGTAAAGAAGTCTGTGGCAATCGGTCCTGGATTGACGGTTGTGACATGAATTCCGCTGTCTGCCAGCTCCATTCTGAGGCTGTTTGAAAATCCGAGAACCGCATGCTTTGATGCGGAATAGATGGCGGATTTAGGGGTGGCAATTTTGCCTGCCTGTGACGCAATATTGATAATATGTCCCTTCCCTCTTTGTTTCATCTCAGGAAGGACCTTTTTTGTGCAGGCAATTAAACCAAAGACATTGACCTCAAACATCGACACCATTTCCTCAATGGATGCGTCCTCGACGAGATCGAACACACCAAAGCCGGCATTGTTCACCAAAATATCAACAGCACCCACTTGTTGATAGGCTTGATCAATGTCCTCAAGCTGACTGACATCAAGCTGAACGATGTGACATACGCCGCCAGCACTTATAATCTTTTCTTTTACACCTGTGAGCTTTTCAATTCGTCTTGCCGACACAATGATTTCTGCTCCTTCGGCTGCTGCCAAGTACGCCATCTTTTCACCAATACCGCCTGAAGCACCTGTAATCCATATTCTCTTTCCTGTTAGTCGCCCCATTTATTTCACTCCTTCAATTGCTCGATAGTAGAGGGTTCCGTCTTTTTGCACTTCTTCAATATGTCCAGCCGCTAAAAGCACATCAAGCTGCCCGACTGTCTCAGACATTGTCAGAAATAATGCTTCTTCATACAGGCCTGGAAATAAGGTGCGACAAAGATGAAAGGCGGTCATTTCCTTTCGTTGAAGCAGCTGATACATCGTATTTGCCCGTTTTTCCTGTTTTTTAAATCTTTCTTCGATCAATTCGTGATGAGAGGTAATGAGCTGGCCATGCCCTGGATAAATCGTCTGAATGGGCAAATGCAATAAACGCTTGAGTGATGCTTTATATTGAAGCAGCGATTTTTGACGTTCTGTTCCTTTCACCGGTGCTTCCATTAACGGATTGGAAGAAATGGTCGTAAGCAGCAGATCACCGCCGATGAAATTCCCTGTTGTTTCATCTAAAAAAGAAAGATGAGATTGTGCATGTCCTGGGGTCTCCAGCACTTGGAAATGCTCATGTCCCTTCAAACGATCACCTTCTTTTATGACGTCATCGACATGTGCCGTACATGAATATGTATAGGACTGCCTCACCATTCTTTCACACTCACCTTGACGAAGCGGGACACCTAACTGCTGAAAAAAATCATTCATAAAATGGATTTGACGCTGTTTAAACGCTGCATCCTGACTAATATAGGGCTCATTCAACTCGTGTCCGATGACACGGACATGAGGTTTCATCAGATCTAAAAGACCGACATGATCTGCATGATGATGTGTCAAAACCACTTGATCAATATCATCTATTGATAAATGATGTTCCTTTAATTGCGTGACAAAGGCATGCTGCGCCTCTTGTGTCATCGGTCCGCAATCGACTAAGGTCACGGCATCGCCTTTTAATACATATGCATGGACATCCCCAACCGCAAACGGTGTGGGGATGGATAATTGAATCATTTCTTCTTTCACTTTTAAACGTCATCTCCTGATTTTTGTCTCATAGATCATCTGAACTCACTCTTCTTTATTCATTGTATCTTGCAAAGGGCAGACTGTCATGCGGTTTAGATGGTCAATTTTTTTATCTCTCCCTATTGACACAAACTTGTCCATCGTTGCATAATGAACAACAAATATAAGATGCGCGATGACAAGGATTAGTAAGCAAAATAATGATGCAAGAGAGTGAGGTCCGCCGGCTGTAAGACTTCACCATCCTCTTATTTGCTGAACCTGCCCTTTGAGCTGTTAGGCAAACCTAAACGTTTCCCGCGTTAAGGGACTAGAGCTGAGTATGTATGATTGCATGCTAATTGAGGGTGGTACCGCGAAAAACCTTTCGTCCTTTGCAGACGAGAGGTTTTTTTATTTTCTACAAGGAGGAGCAGCTTATGAGTAAAATTGGATTTATTGGTGCAGGCTCGATGGCCGAGTCTATGATTAAAGGTCTTTTAAAGAGCGGCATTATGTCAAATGAAGATATCATTGTCACAAATAAAACAAATGAAAAACGATTAGAAGAATTACATGCACGTTATGGAGTCAAAACAGATTTCGCTCGTTCCTTTATTTATGAAGAAGCCGATATGCTGGTGTTTGCTTTAAAACCAAAAGATGCGGAAAGTGGCATTTCTGAAGTAAGGCCCCATTTAAATGGACAGCTGATTATTTCTATTTTAGCGGGCATTTCTATTGAAACCATTCAGCATTATGCTGGCGCAAAAACGGCGGTGGTTCGTGCCATGCCAAATACATCAGCGGCCATACAACAATCAGCTACTGGCATTGCTGTCAGTGATGAAGTCACAGAGGCGCAAAAGGAAAAAGCAGTTCAGCTGTTTGAAACGATCGGTCATGTGACGGTTTTAGATGAATCACAGCTGAATGCGGTCACAGCCATTGCCGGCAGCGGTCCTGCCTTTATTTATCATTTGATTGAAGGAATGGAGCGAGGTGCATCGGAACTTGGGATGGACCAAGAGACAGCGAAATTGCTCATTTGTCAAATGATTGCAGGCGCTGCAAATATGCTTCAGGATAGCGGTAAGGAACCTGCTGAATTGCGCAAAGAAATTACGAGCGAAGGTGGAACGACAGAAGCAGGACTTAATACCCTTGCTTCCTATCAATTTGAAGAAGCGATTGTCGATTGTGTGAAAACAGCGACAAAACGCGCAGCAGAATTAAACGACATGTTTTCAGCGAGTACGTATAAGTAAGTGAGTGAGAAAAGCACCTGCCTTGATGACAGGTGCTTTTCATCTATCACTCGATGCTCTCATGGACATGATGGCTTTGATTTGATCGAGGTGATGAATTTCATGTAAAGCAATGGTTTCAGCTAAAATTTGGACTGTCATCATCCCTTCTTCAGGATGGAGACCTGAAAAATCCCATGTATCCTTTTCTAATCGCTGTAGTGTTTTGTTTCTGCTCACTTTTAAGCGCTCGATCAATGCACTGACCTCTTGTGCGGTATACGTTTCATAAGCTCTTCCCTTCACATATATCTCTGGATCATATGATGCGAAAAGCGTGTGCTCATTTGATATTGCCTGCTCTATCCGCTCTGACCAGACTTCTTCTGTATCATACAAATGTCCAACAATTTGTTTAATCGACCACTTGCCTTCCCCAAAAGATTCATCTAATGTAGCCTCATCACATGTCCATACTAACTCCTCAAGCTTACGCAAACTCTCATGAAGTGATCTCATGATCTCTGTTTTTGTTAGTACTCCTGTTTTCACTCTCACAATCCCCCTTCAAATATATGTAAGTATTATTCTATATCATACTCTATTTCTTTAGACAGAAGGTGATTGATATCAAGAAAAGCCCTATCATGACGATAGAGCTTTCACTTAATTCTTTTCTAATAAAGCATGAATTGTTGATTGTAAGAGCGACGGCAAAACGCCAAAAGAGAATGGGACATGCAGCCGTTCTGTCCATTTGTGCGCATCCTTTCCTAATGGACCAACGTTGATGACAGGAACGTTAAGAGCTTCTTTTTCTCCTTGTGGTAACGAGTAGCCTTTTTGGTATAGCGGCATGTTGGCTGTATAATCGTCTATATCTTGATTTTCAAGCTGTAAGTAGCTTAAATCAGATAAACCAGGAAAATATTTGACTTCTTCTACTTCGATTCCATAGATCTCTTTTGCTTCTCTTTGAATCTTCTTTAAGGTCTTTTGAATATGCAGATCGTTTGTTGAAGAAACAGATGGGTAAAATGGCGGACTATAAAACAACACAATCAGTGCTCCATCTTCCTTACAAAGGGTCGTCAGTTCTGATACAATTTTGGTTGAAAAATCACGATCCCCTAGCTCACCCCGGTTGGCAAAGGCGTAGTTGACAATTCGCTCGACCTCCTGCTTGCCGGATCGTTCAGCAGCTTTTTCGTACAGCTCATGATACGTTAACACCGTGATGTTTGTATCGATGGGTGTAAAATGTTTAAAGCGTTGAAATGCAGCGGTTTTCTGTTTGAGATTGGCTTCGATTTGGGCTGCTGCTTGTTTCGCAGTTTCATAGAGGAGCCCGTGAAGCTCTTCACTAGAGCGGTTCATCATCAGCACATTAAATAAAGAAACAGCCGTGTGAGGCGTTTGAACAGAGTAAGCTTCTTTCAAATCCTTTTGCATCAAATTGGTCGGAGGCGGTGTCACTTCACCATCTACTTCCTCACAATAATCACTATTCAGTTCTAACAGCCTGTTTAATTCAGATACCATAAAATTTGCATTTAATCCTGAGAAGGGCTCACCTACATGTGTTTCAATTCCTTTGCAGAAAAATCCCGCAAGTACCTTCCCTATACTACCTGTATAGATGTATTGGTGCGCATCCCCGGGATACTTTTCAAACATCGGCTCACTGTTTAAACACGCGGTATACTCAAGGTCATACTTCTGCTTGAGCTCCTTTAGTTTCGGAACAGCCTCCAGCATTCCCTGTGAATTCACTTCTTCATCTGGCACTGTGACGAGCAGAATATTTCCTTCAAACCTCCCCGCCATCGCTCTTTCTAGCATGGAAAGCTGGACAGTCAGGCCTGCTTTCATATCCATGGACCCTCGTCCAAACAGCCAGTCACCTGAAGCTAAATCCTCTCTTGCCCTTTTTGGAAGAAGTGCACTTTTTTGAGAAAAGGACGCCATTAACTCTTCGGGCTTACACGCCATATTTTGAAATTCTCCGTAATCCTCTGTATCGACGACATCAAAATGACTGAGGAGTAAAACAGTACGTGGCAGCGTACTTCGTTTGACAAGTGCCGTTAAAAAATACCGGCCATCTTTCATTGGATGCAAAGCCAAGTGATCAGGATGCTGCTCAAAATATGGACGCTCCCTCAGCAAGTAATATAAATATTCCGCTAATGCGACTTCTCCCGTTGTACCAGATATGCTTTCATACTGCATAAGAGCTGTGAGTAGCTCCTTTAGTTCACTTTCCGTTTGCCATTTCATCCGTTTATCCCCCTTTGATGTCCATATCTTTCATTATACAAAATCATGTTCAAAAGCTATATGGTTTGAGCACCTTTTATGACGAATGTTTGAATGGCTGTTATAATCGGCTATACCATTCTATGAGGAGGCGAAGGTAATTGGAAACAAAGCTTTTTTCACCTTGGACATTAAAAGGTGTCACACTCAAAAACCGCATCGTCATGTCCCCGATGTGTATGTATTCATCCTATGACCGTGATGGAAAATTACAGCCTTTCCACTTTGCACATTATATTTCCCGTGCGCAAGGTCAGGCCGGATTAATTATGGTCGAGGCAAGTGCTGTTTCACCTGAGGGAAGAATTAGTGATCAGGACCTCGGAATTTGGAGTGATGAGCACATTGAAGGGTTTGCCTCATTAAACGAACAAATCAAAGCGTACGGAACAAAAACGGCCATCCAGCTAGCCCATGCAGGACGCAAGGCTGAGCTAGATGGTGACATTCTTGCTCCATCCAGCATTCCATTTGACGAGCAATCTAAAACACCTCTTGAGATGTCTATCGATCAAATAAAAGACACAGTTCAGGCGTTTCAAGATGCCGCTGTCCGCGCCAAGAAAGCTGGATTTGACATCATTGAGATTCATGGTGCGCATGGCTATTTGATTAACGAATTTCTCTCACCGCTTGCCAATCACCGGACAGATGAATATGGCGGTTCACCAGAAAATCGTTATCGCTTCTTGAGAGAAGTGGTTGATGCAGTCAATGAAGTGTGGGATGGACCATTATTTGTCCGTGTATCCGCTTCTGATTACACAACAAAAGGACTAGATATTGCAGATTATATTGGCATTGCCGCATGGCTGAAAGAGCAAGGAGTCGATCTAATTGATGTGAGCTCAGGTGCTGTGGTGCAAGCCAGTATTAACACATTCCCCGGCTACCAAGTCACCTTTGCTGAGAAAATAAGAGAAGGTGCCGGCATCCAAACAGCCGCTGTCGGTATGATCACATCTGGTATACAGGCCGAAGAAATTTTACAAAATCAGCGTGCTGACTTGATCTTTATCGGCAGAGAATTTTTACGGGATCCGTATTTCCCAAAAACAGCCGCTAAAGAGCTTCGTACATCCATCGAAAGCCCGCGCCAATACGATCGTGCTTGGTAACATCTTTAAGCAAAAAGGTGTCTATTTTTTGAAATAGGCATCTTTTTTGTTTTTAAGAGAAACATCTTTGCCTTTTGTGCCGTCTTTTAGCTAAAGAACCACTTAGAGGAGATGGAAGAATGAACTCGGCATTGATTGAAAGAACGTATCATATAGATGGACATCACTTTTATACAAGGCATCGTCAAGGGAAAAAGGAAGCCACCATTATTTTTGAAGCAGGATATGGAATTTCAGGCGATACGTGGGCGAATATCGCTCGTGATATTGACCCAGAGCTTGGTGTTTTCTTATATGACCGTTTAGGTAATGGAAAAAGCAGTGAAAGCAAGGAAGGAAGAACTTTGCATGATCTTGCGGATGATTTAGATACACTTTTACATCAAGCCAATATTCAGCCGCCATTTCTCATTGTGGCGCACTCATTTGGCTCTCTTGTCAGCCGCTTATGGGCAAGCCGCAGAAAAGAAGATGTTATCGGTATGGTCCTTCTAGACCCAGCAAGTGAGCAGCAAGAGCAGGTCATTCTGCCGCTCTTATCAAAGGAAGAACGCACTTCATATATGGCGCAATTCACAGCAGAATGTACACATGAGGACTTTGAGCAAATGCTGCGTACGATCAAAGAGGAGCAAACGCATTATGGGATGATGCCCCTTCTTGTCATTTCATCAGGCAAAAGCCGCTTGTTTCATCCAGCACATGAAGCTTGGCTCAGGCTCCATAAACGAATGCTCACATTGTCATCCCAAAGCGGATGGATTCAGGCGCAGAACAGCTCGCACTATATTCATCACGATGAACCACATATTGTGCAGCTTGCGATTTATGATGTATGGTGTGCAGCAAAACAGCCTGCCACTTATTATCAAACAGCCAACTAAAAACAAAAACTCCTTGACCGGACATCAGTCAAGGAGTTTTTTCATTATACCGTTGGTGCTGATTGACTTTTCTCAGACAGCAGCTTTTCAATGCTGACAAGCTGAACGCATAACGTAAAGATGTCAATCGCCTGCTCTAGTTCTTCAAGCGTTGGGAACGTTGGCGCAATACGGATGTTACGATCAAGCGGGTCGTTTCCATAAGGATATGTCGCCCCTGCACCTGTTAGTGTCACACCGGCTTCTTTCGCTTTTTGCACAACAGCTTTTGCACAATGATCGAGTGTATTTAAGCTAATAAAATATCCGCCATTTGGTTTGTGCCACTCAGCGATGCCTGTTCCACCAAGCTTTTCATCAAGGATCGAAAGAACGAGGTCAAATTTCGGCTTAATAATCGCTGCATGCTTTTTCATATGTTCCTTCAATCCTTCTGGATTCTTGAAGAAACGAAGGTGTCTTAATTGATTGATTTTATCTGGCCCAATGGTTTGAACTGATAACTGTTTTTGAATAAAGCTGACGTTGTCCTGACTAGATGCCATCAGTGCAACACCCGAGCCTGGGAACGTAATTTTAGAAGTAGAGGCGAACATAAACACACGGTTTGCATGTCCTGCTTTGTCTACTGCTTGAAAAATATCTTTTAACGTATCAGGCGTATCTGTTAGATGGTGGACTGCATAGGCATCATCCCAAAAAATACGGAAGTCGTCTGCTTTTGTCTGCATGGAAGCAAGACGGTCGACAACCTCATCTGAATACGTAATGCCGTCAGGGTTGCTATATTTCGGTACACACCAAATCCCTTTGATGGCTTCATCTTCTGCAACCAATTTTTCTACCTGATCCATGTCAGGTCCATCCGACTTCATATCTACCGTAATCATCTCTATGTTAAAATGCTCACAAATGGCAAAATGACGATCATACCCTGGGCTTGGTGCTAGGAATTTTACCTTTGGAAGCTTGCCCCAAGGTGTTTTGCTGCCATATACGCCGTGAGTCATGGCACGGGCAATTGTGTCATGCATCATATTCAGGCTAGAATTACCGCCAATGATGATTTGTTCTGGCTTCAGATTGAGCACACTTGCAAAAAATTTCTTTGTTTCAGGAAGGCCTGTCAAGCCGCCATAGTTTCGCACATCTGTACCATCCTCAGCTGTCATTGCATCCTTTGATGTCACGACATCGAGCATGCCCATAGATAAATCGAGCTGTTTTGGTGAAGGTTTCCCTCTAGACATGTCTAAGTGTAAGTTTTTACTTTTGTACGTTTCATACTCTTTTTGTCGTGCTGCATATAGGTCATTTAATTCTGCTTCACTTAACGCTGTAAAACCGCTCATCTTTGATTGTGCCTCCCGTATTCTTCATAGTGTAATTCGTCATTTGTTTTTTCTTCACCATTTTACCACTACCTGAAAAAGAGCGTCATCATAAATATCAAAAAAATCACACAACTATTTTTGACGATTCATCCAATTTTTACAGGGTACGGTCAATAGGAAAAGAAAAGAAATCATGTGCAGCTTCAGTCAGCGGGAATATATCGCGGGCTTCTTTGAGTAATTGTTTCATTGACTCTTCCCCTTGGTACCGTGCACTAATATGGGTCAAAATCAGTCTTTTTGCGCCTGCTTCCTGCGCTGTTTTTGCTGCCTGTTCTGTCGTACTGTGATAATAATTATAGGCTAGTTCTGCATCTTCTTTCCCAAATGTTGCTTCATGGACTAACACATCCGCATTCTTGGCAAGCCTTGTTATATTCTCGCACAAACGGGTATCTCCTGAAAATGCAACGATTCTCCCTTTTTTAGGGGGTTCCAAATAATCGGTTCCATCAATCATTCTTCCATCTTCGAGTGTAACGGTTTCCCCATTTTTCAACTTCTGATACAAAGGTCCAGGTTTTACACCGATTTTTTTTAGGTCTTCGGCTTTTAGTGCACCGGGTACATCTTTTTCCACGACCCGATAACCGTAAGCTGGGATCCCATGAGACACTCGTTTTGCTTCTACTTGAAAGGTATCATCTTCAAAAACGATCCCTTCCTCTATTTCTATGATATGCAGCGGATAAGTCAAATGCGTTTGCGTCGCTGAAAGTGCCGCGTTTACAAAAGCTTTAATGCCGCTTGGACCATATATCGTCAATTTATCCTCTCCGCCTTGAAAGGACCTGCTGCCAAGCAGACCCGGGAGACCATATACATGATCACCGTGCATATGCGTGATAAAGATCTTCTCAATTTTTCTTGGTTTAATCGTTGTATGTAATATTTGATGCTGCGTCGCTTCTCCGCAATCAAAAAGCCACACGGCTTTTCTCTCTTCTAAAAGCTTCAGCGCAGTGCAAGTGACGTTTCTTGTTTTTGCAGGAATGCCTGCACCTGTTCCTAAAAAGAGCAGTTCCATTACGATTTCCTCCTACAGCCGGTATACAATCTCTTCATTCATATAGAATACATGAAGACAGGATAAATGTGAATTCAGCGGAATTTTTGAAAAAAGTCAAACTTGGGCAGAAAAAGTCGAATCAAATGTTTGCTTTACGAACAATGAACCTTTAAAATAAAGAAAATGTACATACATTCTCGGTTTTTACAACAATGCTACGAATAAAGTGAGGTACTTTTCGTGAATACAGAAACTAACTATCCAAAAGCAGTCATTGTCATCTTTGGCGCAACAGGAGACCTTGCAAAACGCAAGCTCTACCCTTCTATACATAGACTTTATCATAGCGGAAAGCTTGGAGATCAATTCGCTGTTGTAGGTGTTGGACGTCGTCCTTGGTCTCATGAAGACCTAAGAGCTGTGGTAAAAGAATCGGTCTCTTCTGATGATGCAGAAGCAAAAGCAGAGGAATTTATTTCTCATTTCTATTACCATGACTTTGATGTCTCAAGCCCTGCTTCCTATCAAGCACTGAACACACTTCTTTCTGGTCTTGAAGATACATACAGTATCCCAAATAACCGGATGTTCTATTTAGCGATGGCACCGGAATTCTTCGGAACCATTGCGAAGTTTTTAAAAAGTGAAGGCGTATCAGAAACGACTGGATGGTCTCGACTTGTCATTGAAAAACCGTTTGGTCATGACCTCCCTAGTGCCAAAACATTAAATGAAGAGATCCGAGATGCATTTACAGAGGATCAAATTTATCGTATTGACCACTACCTCGGTAAACAGATGGTGCAAAACATTGAGGTGATTCGTTTTGCGAATGCGATCTTTGAACCGCTTTGGACAAACCGCTATATTTCAAACATTCAAATCACATCGAGTGAATCATTAGGCGTCGAAGACCGTGCGAGATATTACGAGAGTTCTGGTGCACTGAGAGATATGGTACAAAACCATATGCTTCAAATGGTTGCACTACTAGCCATGGAGCCGCCGATTAAGCTCAATACAGAGGAAATCCGTAGCGAAAAACGGAAAGCATTGCGTGCGCTTCGTCCTTTCTCGAAAGATGAAGTGGATCAATTCTTTGTCCGCGGACAGTATGATGCAGGAACGATTGATGGCAATATGGTTCCTTCCTATCTTGAAGAGCAAAATGTGGACCCAAACTCCAACACAGAAACATTCGTTGCAGGGAAACTTCTCATCGATAACTTTAGATGGGCCGGGGTACCATTTTACATTCGTACAGGAAAACGTCTAGAAAAGAAATCCACTCAAATCGTGGTGCAATTTAAAGACATTCCGATGAACCTGTACTATGGAAACGGGAATTCCATGCATCCAAACTTACTTGTGATTCACATTCAGCCAGACGAAGGCATTACCCTTCACCTGAATGCTCGCAAGCTTGATGGCGGAACGTATGCTAAACCAATTAAGCTGGACTATCAAACAAATTACAACGACATCATGAATACACCAGAAGCGTATGAAAAGCTGATTCATGACTGTTTGCTAGGTGACGCAACAAACTTTGCCCACTGGGATGAAGTGGCACTGTCTTGGAACTTTGTTGATCCAATTTCAAAAAAATGGGCTGAAACCAAAACGTTAAAACCAAATTACCCTGCTGGTTCTATGGGACCAAAAGAAGCAGATCAGCTTCTTGAAAAAGATGGATATCACTGGTGGAATATATAAAATCAACGAAAAAAGAGCAGTCTCCCGATTGAGGGGGTTCTGCTCTTTTTTTAAAGTCGTGTTTTCGTAATTTCAACCGTTGAAAAATCAAATTTATCATAGCGATGATGGCTAAAGGAATATTCAAACGGCCGGCCTGTGTTTAAATAAGCCACCTGCTCCACTTCTAGCACCGGATCCGTAGGGTCACAACCTAAATATTGCTGATCAAGCTGATCTGATTTAGCCGCTCTAATTTTTTTGTGCGCTCCTGCCACTTTTAAATGAAGTGTGTTTGTAATGTAGCTATAGATAGACCCCAATAAAACCTCTTCATCTATTCCCTTAATGACATTGACAGGCATAAAGGTTTTTTCTAATACATATGGCTCTTCTTCTACCAAACGGAGCCGAATAATGTCATAGACAGGTGTGCTTGAGTCAATGGATAAATGAGCTGCCACCTCTTCACTTGGAAAATGCACATCAAAGCGAATGATTTGGCTCGTCACGTTTTTATCTGCCATCACTTTCGTGAACCCTTTATTTTCATGACCTGATACGTTGATCGCACCTTGATTTAGTGCTGCCTTCACAATAAATGTGCCATGACCTCTTTTTCTAAAGAGCAGACCTTCCGCCACTAAAAGATCGAGCGCACGCTTCATCGTCATTCTGCTGCATTTAAATTCAGCGGCAAGCGAGTTTTCATCTGGAATGGGTTGATCTTCTGGATAATATGCTGTTCCTATTCTTTTTCTAATTTCTTCTGAAATGAGTTCGTATTTTGTCATCTCACACCACCAACTGACTTGTTTTTTCATATCCTATTATAGCGCTTTCTAGCCTTCCTCTCATTCTACACTAAGCCTAGTGCGCTTAAAAGGTTCGAGCCACTTTCATTTCACCCCTTTCATCTTTACATAAGAAAAATACTTGCCCTTTTCAAGGAAAGAGCAAGTATCTTGATTAGAAACCATTATTCTCTGAAACCGATTGAAACCAATAGCCACTTTTTTTGATGGTACGTTTCCCGTCTTCCTCAAGGTCCACTGAGACAAATCCATAGCGATTTTTATAGGCATTCGACCATGACCAATTATCCATAAACGTCCACAGATGATAGCCTTTTACATGACTTCCTTCTTGAATGGCTTGATGCACCCATTTAAGATGCTCAGAAATAAAATCAATGCGGTAATCGTCATGAATCATTCCTTCTTCATCCTGAAACCGCTCTTCTCCTTCGACACCCATTCCATTTTCAGAAATAAAGCATTCAATATTCCCATAGTCTGTCTGGACTTTTTTCAATATATCGTAAATACCCTTTTCATAGATTTCCCAGCCGCGGTACACATTCATTTTTCTGCCCGGCATTTCAAAAGAATCAAAATAATGATCTGGCATAAATGGTGCATCAGGGTGAGGCATATGTTCCTTTGCTTTCACTCTTCTTGGCTGATAATAGTTGATGCCGAGAAGGTCGATCGTGTTCTCTTGAATGAGTTCAAGGTCTCCTTCCTCCATAGCCGGCATCAATCCTTCTTTCTTTAACACGTCCACTAGCTTTTCAGGGAAATGTCCTTTCACTGCTGGATCTAGGAAGGACCGGTTAAAGAAGGCGTCAGCCATCTCAGCTGCTTCGACATCCCGCGGATTCTGGCTTCGTGGATACGAAGGAGTAAGGTTCAGGATAATGCCTATTTTCCCATCCTGCTTCATCTCTTTATAAGCCGCAATGGCCTTAGCATTTGATAAAATCTCATGAAATCCAACTTGCACTGCCTTTTGGAAATCAACTTCGTTTGGATAATGGAAGCTATACATATATCCACCCTCTACAGGGACAATCGGCTCATTATGGGTAAACCATTTTTTCACCCGGTCGCCAAATAGCTGAAAACACAATGTCGCATAGCTGACATAATCGTCTACGACCTGCCTGTTTACCCATCCTCCCGTCTCCTGAAGCGCCATTGGCATATCAAAATGATACAAGTTCACAAACGGTTCAATGTCACTCGCTATCAGTTCATTGATCACATCATTGTAAAAAGCCACAGCTTCTTCATTAACAGCCCCTTTTCCCTCAGGTAAAAGGCGTGACCATGAAATAGATAGACGAAACGAGTTGTGCCCAATCTCCTTCATGAGGCGGATATCCTCTTTGTATTTACGATAAAATTGCGAGGTCACACCTGGACCGACGCCCTGAAAAAAACGATTCGGCTCTTTTTCAAACCAGTGATCCCAAATGTTCGGTCCCTTTCCATCTCCTGGATAACTGCCTTCTGTTTGCGTAGCAGAGGCAGAAGATCCCCACCAGAAACCTTCTGGAAATGTATATGATTGACTGTTAGTTTCCATCGACATGTATTGAGTCTCCTTCACCTTTGATGTTTGTTTGTTTCGTTTTTTCTGTCGTGACTATTTTTTCATTTTTCACATTCATACGATCAATAAATTTTAGGAACGGGAACCAAATAACAAACACAATCATTAAATTAAACAGCTGAAGCAGACCGCCCGCTAATGAATTTGTTGCCATGACTCCGCTAATAAAGATCGGTACTGTCCATGGAATATTCACGCCTGTCGGAGGCGGCACAATACCTGCGGCCATCGCAAAATAAGAAATACAAGTAATCACCATTGGCGCCAAAATCCATGGAATGAGAATAAGCGGGTTCATCACAATCGGTAAACCGAAGATAATGGGTTCATTGACGTTAAATAAACCTGGTCCTAAGCCGAGCTTTGCTACTTGTTTCAATTGCTTACTTTTAAGAAAAATTAAAATCGTAAACACAACAGCTAGCGTCATACCGGTTCCACCCATACCCACTGTATAGATTTCGATAAACTGCTTGCTAATGATGTTCGGAACCTCACCTGTTTTTGTGTAGCTTTCTAGATTTTGAATGGACAATGTATTCCAAATCGGGTCCATGACAGAGTTGATAATAATTTGGCCGTGGAGCCCAAAGAACCAAAGAATTTGTATAAAGAAAATAGCGATCAAGGTCGGAATGATACCGCTTCCAAGTCCGACAAGCGGCGCCTGAATCGCATTGTAAATCAAGTCATGCATGTTGGTTTTGAACCCTTGTGTAATGATGATATTGATCAGTAGAAAGGTTGTGAGTGTCAAAGTAGCCGGGATGAGTGCAGCAAAAGACTTAGAAACAGCTGGCGGAACCCCTTGCGGCATATTGATGACAAATTTCTTTTGGACAAAATAGCGATAAATTTCAGCAGACAAAAAGCCTGTGATCATTCCAAGGAACATTCCCTTTGCGCCCAAACGATCGACTGGGATGACGCCTGCAATGGATGCACCGCCCTCTTGTTCTAGTAAAAATGGCGTAAGGAGCAGAAAAGAGGCTAAAGCGATCACACCGCCAAAGACAGCTTCCACATCATAGCTTTTCGATAAATAGTAGCCAATCCCAAATACAACAAACACACTCATAATGCTGATGGTCGCACTAGGTGCAATATTCAGTGCAGACTGAACACCTTCCAGTGCTGTTTGACTCATGATCTTATCTAAAAATGGCAAATTCATTAATACGACCATGATGGAACCAAAAATCGTTAATGGGAACGCAAGCATAAAGGCATCCCTTAATACACCTAGATAGCGATTGTTGTTCAATCTCCCAGCAATCGGAACCAAAATCGCACTTATTTTATCAAACATTGGTTTCCCCCCTTGTTTACACCCTTTATTGTTTCAATGATTGCAATATCGGTAAGAGCTCTCCCACAAGCTCTTTTATTGTCATCGTTGACATGAAATGATCTTCGGCATGCATGAGCAGCAAGGAGAATGAAATCGTTTCTCCGCTTGCCTCTTGCTGTACCATTTGAAAATGAATATCATGTGCATTCCGCAAGTCATCTTCCGCTTCTTTGAGAAGGTCAGATGCTACTGTTTCATGACCTTCTCTGAATTGTTTAAGAGATTGAAGCAATTTGCTTCGTGCATTTCCGCTGTGTAAGATCAATTGAAAACTGATTTGTTCTTCCGTGAGTCCTTCGAGCGTTTTCTTTTCCATCCTTTAAGATTCCCCCATCAATGAAACCGCTTGTTCATACGCTTTTTGTCCATCTGCTAGCCCATACGCCTGCATATCGATGACCTCTACTTCAATCCCATATTTTTGAGCTTCTTTTTGAAGATCCCCTTTTAAAAAGCTCATTTGCGGTCCAATTAATACAACATCGGCATGTGCCATTTCTTTTTTCGCTTGGTCTTGTCCGACTGCCCAAATCTCTGCTTCTTCCCCTATAGACTCAGCATGTGCCTTCATCTTTGTGACTAGTAAACTCGTAGACATACCAGAACTGCATGCTAATAAAATACGTTTCATTTCTCTCACCCCATTGTTGTAATAAAAGCGCTTCCAGTTAATATTATATATTTTTATTTTTAAATGTCTAGACATTTAATTATATATGTCTGTATTTTATTTTAAAAATGACCGTATCAATACTCACAACAAGCTTTCAGAACAAAAAAGATCTCATCCAGATATGAACGAGAGCCCTTTTCTTTTAAAAAATACTCTCCGAATGAACCATAAAGTAGCTTCTTCTTCAGAAAACAGTCTTTGAGAATTTTGTTAAAATAAGTGCGAATGACTTAGCTCATTCAAAAACCCATAAATCATGAGAAGTAACTGCCCAGAGATGGAAACAGATTCTATTCCCACTCAATTTGACGGATAGGTAAACGTCTTTTGCTGCTACTTTTCGAATCTATTCATATCTTTGCAATCAAAGGGAGTCGATATCATGGCAGTCACTCATTTGTGTGAAGCCTGTAAAAGAAACGAGATTGATGTTGTAAAAATTTCTGATGAACCAGCTCAGCCTTATCGTTTATGCAATGATTGTCACAGGCGGCTGTTAACCTATTCTTTACGGCCAATTGAATGGTATCACTTAGCGATCATCCACTCTCCAAAGAAATTTTTATTGCACGATGATTTTTATGAAGAAGACGGAGAGACTTGTCAGCCAGAAGAAGATGTATTGGTCACAGCAGAAGAGAAAATACCCACATTACAAGCGGTTCAACATGATTTGGAGTCTTTATTAGATTTCTCAATCACAAGATGGTTTCTTCAATACGATGTCATCAATGCCCTGAAAAAACACGATACACAAAAAATTTTGATGTCTGTAAAAGCTAGATTTTATGGAACGGAAAATCATGAAGTCAAATCAAGAATGCTGGAGATCGCAGCTGATGTTTTAGGTACTGCAGCTTCGGATTGGGTAAGAGAGCTTTGGGAGAATGATGCCGATAAATTTTTTCATCCGCTTTCTTGGGCAGCAGCCAGTAGTTTACCAGCCGAGGAAGGAATGAGACGTATTTTTGATCAATTGAAATGTGTAAGTGAAAAGGAATTGCCAATGATGGCTCTCTCCAGCCTATATCGTTTCCGTTCACATCACATACTTGATTGGATGGAGTCTCATTGCTCCTCTTTTAACGACAGTTGGGGCAGGTTGGCATCAGCATGCTTTCCAACATGGCTCAGAATGAAATCTTGGCTAAACAAAGGAAGACCTTTCAGTTTAATTGCACTCGATACAATGGCGAACTGTCTAGCAGTTCAAAACGATCCATTTATCGAGGAGTTATCACCTAAAATACTTCGTACAGATATCAATGAAATAGAACCCATTTTATATGATTATCTTCAAAAAGATGGCGTTCCTCGTGTCAAAACGAAAGTAGGCATCATCGTGAAGAACAAAGAAGCCATATTTGAATAAGCCGATTAAACGGATAAAAGCGTGTGAATGTTTATACACACGCTTTTCACTCGTCTTCACATGCACATACTAAATCATAATTTGATGTTGTGTTACCCTCTGGGCCCAGCCCGTGTTCATCACGATTATCCTTTTCCTGCTTGGAATCCCGGGTACTTGGTCATACCGCCGTCTACATATAACGTCAACCCTGTCACATAGCTCGCCTCTTTTGATGCAAGCCAGACAGCACATGCTGCCACTTCTTCAGGCTTTCCGATATAGCCAATTGGTATCAGCTCAATGACGCCCTTTTTCAATGCTGGATCATCAAATTTTTCGGCATTGATGGGGGTATCAATTGCACCTGGTGCAATACTGTTTACGCGAATTTTTTTAGGGGCATATTCTAGTGCCAGCGTTTCTGTCAAAAGTTTGGCGCCTCCTTTACTTGCTGCATAATGGACAAAATGAGGCCACGGAATTTGCTGATGGACCGATGACATATTAATAATCGACCCCTCAATCCCATGTTCTGTCATATACTTTAATGCATCACGGCAGCCTAAAAACATACCTGTTAAATTGGTGGACATCACTTTGTTCCAGTTATCTAGCGTCATTTCAGTTGAAGGAACTTCATTTTCAATTCCTGCATTATTGATCATGACATCAAGACTGCCATATGTATCAACAGCTTGATTAATCATTGCCTGCATATCCTCTTCTTTTGATACATCCCCTTGAATTTTGACAGCCTGTCCGCCACTTTTTTGAATCTCAGCAATCGTGTCGTCTGGGTTTTCTTTATCTGAGAAATAATTGATCACTACATTGGCTTTTTCTTGTCCAAACCGGCGCGCCATCGCCTGACCTATCCCTGTACCTGCTCCTGTGATGAGAACTGTTTTTCCTTCCAAATCTGGATACATTCGTTTAACCTCCTATTTTGTAAAACCTAGCAGCACACCACCTGCGATAATCATCAAGCAGCCTGCAATGACAAAGCTTGTTTTAGATGCTTTCTCTTTTAATAAATAAATACCGCCTAAAGTCGAGATGACAATTCCTGTTTGAGACATGGAAAAACTTACTGCTACACCAATGAGTGGAATCGCCAAAAGAAGCCCTAGATTTCCTGTCGACCACACAAGACCAGCAATGATATTTCTGAACGTATATTTGCTAAACGGGTCTTGCTTTAGACTAATCGCTAACGATGAAAGCAGCATGCCGACAGATTGTGGAACGAGCGCAGACCAGCCATCTATATGAAACCATCTTAAAATGACGACGTATCCGACGTAGCCTACGGTTGAGATGAGCAAAATGATGATTCCCTTTTTAAAATTGCCGCCTTCGTTACCGCCACTCTTTTTTTGACCAAGTGATGTCATGACAACGCCAGCAATAATAAATAAAATGGCACAAGAACCAATAAGTATGACCGTCATAGTTTGCCATTCTTTGAAGACGATGACACCAAATAATGTCGTGCCCACAAGCTGCATACCCGTTGATAAAGGCACAGCCTTTGACACCCCTAGAAAAGCGACACTTGAAAGCTGATTCATTTGCCCTATACTCCAAAAGATCCCAGAGATAACGGAAACCGCAAAAATAAGCGGTGTCAGTTCCGGCATTTTGATCAAATAGGCGCCGATTGAAAACAAAAAAGCGCCGAAGGTAATGCCGAGTGTTTGCTGATAGGCATTCCCGCCAAGTTTGACACTGATGAGAACAATACTTCCCCAAAATATCGCTGGGAGAAGTGCATATAAAATGCCCACTTCTATCCCTACTTTCTGTTCTTTTTTACTTAGCATCCCTCTTTTTCGGATTTTTAGCCGAATAGATGTAAACACAAAAAAGACCTTACCAAGGTAAGGTCTTTTGAGGTTGTATACTTATTTCATCCATTCAGTATGGAAGACGCCTTCTTTATCTGTGCGCTCATATGTATGTGCGCCGAAGTAGTCACGCTGTGCTTGAATTAAGTTAGCTGGAAGGACAGCTGTACGATAGCTATCAAAGTAAGCTAGTGCACTTGAGAATGAAGGAACAGGAACACCTTGTTCTACTGCAAGTGAAATCACTTTACGAAGTGATGATTGATAGCTTTCTACGATATCCTTGAAGTAAGGATCAAGCAATAGGTTTTTCAATTCAGGGTTACGGTCATATGCTTCTTTGATTTGCTGCAGGAAGGCTGCACGAATGATACATCCACCACGGAAGATCATGGCAATTTCACCGTATTTCAAATCCCAGTTATACTCATCAGACGCTGCTTTCATTTGCGCAAAACCTTGTGCATATGAGCAGATTTTACTCATGAATAGGGCTTTTCTAACCGCTTCGATCAGCTCTTGTTTATTCTCTGCTGATTGCGCTGGCTTAGGACCTTCAATTAATTGACTTGCTTCAACACGCTCATCTTTCATTGCTGAAATGTAACGCGCGAAAACAGATTCAGTAATGATTGGAAGCGGAACACCTAGATCAAGAGAGCTTTGGCTCGTCCATTTCCCAGTTCCTTTTTGTCCAGCTTTATCTAAGATCACATCCACAAGCGGCTGATTTGTTTCTTCATCCACTTTTGTGAAAATGTCAGCTGTAATTTCAATTAAATAGCTGTCAAGCTCGCCTTTATTCCACTCTGAGAATACTTCATGAAGCTCCTCTGCTGACAATCCTGCCACATGCTTCAAGATAAAGTATGATTCAGAGATCAATTGCATGTCTCCGTACTCGATACCGTTATGAACCATTTTGACATAATGTCCTGCTCCATCTGGACCGATATACGTTGTACAAGGCTCACCATCTACTTTCGCAGAGATGGCTTCTAAAATTGGTTTCACTAGCTCGTGCGCTTCTTTTTGACCGCCAGGCATGATAGAAGGACCTTTAAGTGCGCCTTCTTCACCGCCAGAAACACCTGTACCAATGAAGTGAATACCACTTTCCGCAAGCTCTTGGTTACGTCTTTGTGTATCCTTGTAATATGTATTTCCACCATCAATTAAAATGTCACCTTTCTCTAGGTGAGGAAGTAATGATTGAATGGTTGCATCTGTTGCTGCGCCTGCTTTTACCATTAAAAGAATTTTACGCGGCGTTTCAAGCGATTGAACAAATTCTTCAATGCTGTATGTGCCTACAACGTTTTTCCCTTGTGATTCTTGAAGAAACTCTTCTGTTTTGCTGCTAGATCTGTTATAAACGGACACGGAGAAACCGCGGCTTTCAATATTTAGGGCAAGGTTTTTTCCCATAACGGCTAGTCCAACGACACCGATTTGTTGTTTTGACATAATTCTGACGTCCCTTCTAACACACTATATTGATTACTGCTGAAATGATGTACCCTTTGAAATTACCACAACATCACCTCTTTTATCAAGTTTTCAGGCTAGTCATTTCCTCTTTCGTCCTGAAAAAAGTCTTTATTAAAACTTGTACCACTTGTTTTGCTCTCTTTTTCCTTAATGGTCACTCCTCTTTGGATGAGTGGTTTACCGTATTTTTCTTTCAGTCCGTCTAAAAGAGATTGGAGCGGTTCGTCTTTTGCATCTTCTGTATAAGAGAATAAATCAAGTTGCTTGACGGCTGATTTTCGTTCCACAAGATCGGTCCCCGTCACACCTAAAAGTCTTACAGGCTGGTCATTCCAATGCTTTAGGAATAGCTGCTTTGCCGCCTCAAATAGATCTTCCTTTCGATCAGTTGGATTCGTGAGTGTGACGCTCCGTGTGATATTTTTCCAGCTTGCATACCGAATCATAATGAGCAGCCGGTTCGCCATCACTTCTTTTCTTCGTAATCTGGCACTCACCGATTGCGACAGTTTCTCTATTAATGAGACGAGTTCATCTGTATCATCAGAATCGTGAGGAAGAGTGGAAGAATTGCCGACAGATTTAAATTCGTATATTCTTTCTGGATCGACAATGCCGTCATGCTCTCCGTTTGCTTTTTGCTTTAACCTCGGTCCATTGATGCCTAATAACTCTTTCAGCGCATATTCATTCGCTTTTGCTAAATCTTCAATAGTATGAATTCCGATGGTTTTCAGCTTATCTGCCGTTTTCTGTCCAACCCCATGCATGTCACCTGCAGGGAGCGGCCAGAGCATTGTCGGGACATCTCGTTTACGCAAAATGGTAATGCCCATTGGCTTTTTCCAATTAGACGCCATCTTCGCTAGAAATTTATTTGGTGCAATGCCAATACTCGATGGAAGCATGAGCTCTTCTACGAGCCTCGTTTGAATATCATGAGCGGTTTTCACGGCATGCTCAGCATAAGGGGTATCGGTTAAATCAATATAGCCTTCATCAATTGAAACGGGTTCAACTAAGTCACTATATTCTCTTAGTATGGTAAACATCTCTTGTGAGGAGCTGCGGTACCGGTCGAAGTTGGGTGTACGCACAATCAGTCCCGGACATAGCCGCTTCGCTTCCCAGAGTGGCATCGGCGGCTTCACCCCGAGTGCTCTTGCCTCGTAGCTGCAAGTCACAACTATCCCTTTGCGCTCTTTTGCATTTCCGCTAATGGCTAAAGGTTTCCCTCTCAAAGAAGGATCATACGCCATTTCTACCGATGCATAAAAACTATTCATATCAATATGAAAAATGATTCGCCCCTTCTTTTGAGAATCAGCCATTTGCTTGCCTCCTTAGGTGATCTACTTTCCTTCACTTCACCGTGATTTCACCTGTTTGTTCCATTAGACATTTCATATGGTGTATAGTACACTGTGAGTAATGAAATGGATGTGATAATCATGATTATTGATACATTCAATGAAGTCTTTTTCCTTGTTGAATTCTTTACGATTATTCTTCCAGCGCTGACCGCCATCGGTATTGCTTTCTTATTAAAAGACTGCCGAATGAACGAGCACCTCGGAGGACATCGTTTAGAAGAGTTGGATGCATCTTGTTTGAATCGAACAGACTTTCTGTTTATCATATATGATCGCATTACAACTTGGATTAGTAAAGTCATTCGAATGAAAAGATCATCAAATGATGATGAAGACCATTCGCTTCCTCTCTCTTATTAGATTTTATTATTGAGGAGGAAATGAATTGAAACGTTTATTGACAATTTGTACGACTTTATTTTTTATGATGGTAGCGTCACCGGCATTTGCTGCGAGTGCGCAAACAAATACAAGCTCTGATGGGTTTTTCCATCATTATTTTGTTCAGCCTTTTTCTGAGTTGATTATCTGGCTTGCGAACTTTTTCCATGATGACTACGGTTTATCTATTATGTTCGTGACATTGATTGTCCGGCTGCTTATTTTCCCGCTTTTTGCAAACCAATTTAAAAAGCAGAGAGTGATGCAAGAGAAAATGGCACTCGTTAAACCTCAGATTGACCAAATACAAAGCAAATTAAAGAAAACGAAAGAACCTGAAAAACAAAAAGAACTGCAAATGGAAATGATGAAAGTATATAAAGACAACAATGTGAACCCGCTGGCAATGGGCTGTCTGCCGATGCTGATTCAAATTCCAATTGTTCTTGGCTTTTACTCGGCAATCCGCTCAACACCTGAGATCGCAACACATTCGTTCTTATGGTTTAACTTAGGACAAACTGATCTTTTGGTGGCGATCTTTGCAGGAGCCATGTATTTCTTGCAATTTTATGTCACACAAAAATTCGCAAAGCAATCAGGCACCCAAACAGAAGCTGCACTGAAACAAGCAAAAATCATGGGCATGATTTTCCCAGTCATGATGCTGTTTCTATCAATTAATGCTCCCGCTGCTCTTCCTTTATATTGGATGACAAGTGGACTTTTACTCACCATTCAAACGATTATTTTAAATGTGATGTACCAAAAATCAAAAACAAAAGCTGCGGCAAACGATTCAATTAACCCAGCAGCTGAATAAATGATAGCCCCCTTACCGGAACATGATAAGGGGGCTTTATTTGTCTTCTGTAGAGCGCAACAAATAAAAGATGCGTGAGCTCCGGCACGCAAAATGACCCCTTATCCATGGATAAGGGGCCTTTGTTTATGCCAATTCCTCTTTCAATCGCTCAGGCAATTGATCAAGATCCTCAATTTTCCCTAGAAACTTATTAGGGTCCACTTGTAAAATCATCTTGTTCTCTCTCTCAACGACGCCGAAGAAATATTCAGATGCTTTTGTGTTCATATGAAATGGCTTGATCTCACTTAACTCGATATCAATGATATCTTTTGCATCAGAAACAAGGCAGCCAATCATTTGATCGTTTAATTCAAATAGTAGAACCTTAGACTGTTCGGTTACATCCAGAGGTTTTCCGTGCAGCATGACACCTGTGTCACTGACTGGAATGACCTCTCCTCTTAACGACATGAGTCCTTTAATCTCTTTTGGAAGGTTCGATACTTCTTGTAAATAAGGGACCTTCTCAATTGAGCGTATATGTTCTACGCTGATACCAAAATCCTCTTGTCCCACTTGGAAAATAATGATCTTTTGCGTGCTCACAGAGTCTCCTGCCTTTACGATGGATTTGTCGTTTCTTCGATAATGGCGAGAACCATTTCAGCTGTCTTGACTAATTCTTCAATCGGCATTTTCTCATTTTTCGTATGAATATCTTCATATCCAACAGCTAGGTTGACGGTCGGGATGCCGTTTCCAGCAATGACGTTTGCATCACTGCCTCCCCCGCTTGTCTGTAGTTCTGAAGGACGGCCAATTTTCGCAGCCGCTTTTTTCGCCACTTCAACGACTTGATCGCCGTGTGAGAATTTAAAGCCTGGATACATGATGTCAATTTGTACATCGGCACTTCCGCCCATTTCTTTAGCGGTTTTTTCAAAGGCTTCTTTCATTTTCGCTACTTGCGCTTCCATTTTTGCCGGTTCTAAAGAACGTGCCTCTGCCAGAATATCCACTTGATCACAGACAATATTCGTTTGTGTTCCGCCTTCAAAGCGGCCGATATTCGCCGTTGTTTCTTCATCAATACGGCCAAGCGGCATGCTGGCGATCGCTTTTGATGCAATCGTAATCGCAGAGACGCCTTTTTCAGGTGCCACACCTGCGTGAGCTGTTTTTCCGTAAATGGTTGCACGTACTTTCGCCTGTGTTGGCGCAGCCACGATGATGGTACCGACCTTGCCATCTGAATCAAGCGCATAACCATATTTTGCTGTCATCAGTTTTGGATCTAACGCTTTTGCTCCTACAAGTCCTGATTCTTCACCAGCTGTAATGACAAATTCAATCTTGCCATGCGGTACATTTTTCTCTTTTAGGACACGGATCGCTTCAAACATTGCAGCAAGCCCTGTTTTATCGTCAGCACCAAGAATGGTTGTGCCATCTGTCTTGACATAGCCGTCTTCAATGACTGGCTTAACACCATTACCTGGTACAACTGTATCCATATGAGAAGTAAAATAAATCGTATCTGCCTCTTGATTCCCTTCAAGTGTGCAAATAAGATTGCCTGCTCCGTGGCCGGTTGCCTCTTTTGAATCATCTTCAACTACATTAAGCCCTAAACCAGTAAATTTCTCTTTTAGGACTTCAACAATTTTTTCTTCATGTTTCGTTTCTGAATCGATCTGAACAAGTTCTAAAAATTCGTCTAATAAGCGTTTCTCATTGATCATGATGATGTTCCTCCTCTTATAGCGGCATGTTTCCATGCTTTTTTAACGGTCTATCTTCTTCCTTACTGCGAAGCAGGTCAAATGAGCGAATGAGTCGCTCTCTCGTTTCATCTGGCATTAAAATATCGTCGATTAATCCTAATTGTGCTGCCTTCATGACACTAGGTTCATTGTCCACCTCACGCAAAGCAGGATGAACAATTTCGTCTGCAAACGATTTTCCCATGACATCAATTTCTGCCTCTGGCCATGCATATACAAAGTCAGCACCTAATCCCTTACTATTCATCGCAACGTATGCACCGCCGAATGCCTTTCTCAAAATCACAGTGATCTTTGGAACGGTCGCCTCAGCGTACGCATACAAAAGCTTTGCGCCGTGGCGGATAATGCCTGCATGCTCGGCTTTCTCCCCTGGCAAAAATCCAGGAACGTCCACAAGGGTTAAAATGGGAATATGAAATGCATCGCAAAATCGAATAAACCGAGCCGCTTTATCAGCAGCATCGAGGTCAAGGCTTCCTGCCAGCACCTTAGGCTGATTGGCTACAAGACCAATGGAAGACCCTTGTAATCTGGCAAAACCTGTGACGATATTTTTGGAGAAACAACGCTGCGTTTCAAAAAATGAGCCGTGGTCGGTGATCGCTGTCACCACTTGTTTGACATCATAAGTACGTGATGGCTCCTTTGGCAAGATGTTCCCAAGATCGCTCGCATCATGCTTTTGCACCTTACGATGAATGACAGGCCGTCGTTTCGTTGGTATGTACGTTAAAAGCGTTCGAACTGCTTTTAACACGTCTCTCTCATCTTTCCCTGTATAGTGCACATTCCCGCTTGTTTGATGCTGAACTGCTGCACCTCCAAGCCGGTCAGGACAGACCGTCTCTCCTGTTGCTTTTTCTATCACTTTCGGTCCAGTTAAAAACATATGAGCTGTTTGCTCCGTCATGAATACAAAATCCGTCAGTGCAGGTGAATAAACTGCACCTCCCGCACAGGAGCCTAAAATAACGGATATTTGCGGAATTTGACCAGAGTACAGCACATTCCGTTTAAAAATCTGACCGTATCCCTCTAATGATACCACACCCTCTTGAATTCTCGCACCACCTGAGTCTTTTAGACCGATAACAGGCATTTGATTTTTAGCCGCCAAATCCATTAAAGCCGCTATTTTTTTCGCATGCATGTCCCCTAGCGAACCCCCGTACACGGTCGCATCTTGTGCATAAACGCCTACTTGTCTCCCATGAATCAGTCCCGTCCCAGTGACAACGCCATCCCCTAAATGTTCTGAGCGGCAGCCTTTAGCAAATGACTGAATTTCCATAAAGCTGCCTTCATCAAGAAGTTCATGAAGCCGCTGCCGAACAGTCAGCTTTCCTTTGTTTCGGTGAGCTGCTGCTCGTTTTTCACCGCCGCCCCTTAAAGCTTTCTCGCGCCATTCAGACAAGTCATTGAACGATTCATGCATCTTCCTGTTTCTCTCCTTTCAAAGGTTCACACAATTCAATTAGCACACCTGACGTTTCTTTTGGTGAAATAAACGCAATGCGATTTCCGTTCGCACCATTTTGTGCGCCCTTTTGAATGAGCTGCATGCCGAGCTCCTCAAGTTGACTGAGATCAGCCTGAATGTCACCTGACTTTAATGCAATATGATGAAGCCCCTCTCCTCTTTTTATTAAAAAGGTATGTAATGTGCTGTGATCCTCCATCGGTTCAATCAACTCAATGTGCAGATCACCTAGGGAAGCAAAAGATACTTTGACCCCTTGATTCGGAAGTACTTCTATGTCTGAAAATTCCCAGTTAAACAGATTGGAGAACGTACGTGCTGTTTTTTGAATAGAAAAAACGGCAATGGCTATATGATCGATTTGATTCATCCGTTCACTTCCTTTGTACATCACTTGTCGCCTGCGTAAAAACGAGCTAGAATAAAGAAAGGTGCGCTCGTCGCAAAAACATTTGATTATAGGGGTGCGATATGTCTCAGAAATTCATGAAATTTATGGTATTGCTCATGATTAGCTTACTGTTAATTTCTTCACTTTTAGCAGGAGCGGCAGCCTTTTTATAAAGTGTTGATAAAAAAGCAGACAAGCAGGTGATTCGTTTTTTAACGAATGGCCTGTTTGTCTTTGGCCAGTTTCTCAAATGCATCGCTTGATGTCGTGATCCATACCTTTGTACCAACTGGAAGCTGATCAAATAGCCGTTCTACATCTTGATTATGAAGACGTACACAGCCTGCCGTAATAAATTTCCCTATCGATGTCTCATCACTTGTTCCATGAATGCCATAGGTTCTCCCGTCGGTTCCTAGCGCATCAAATCCAATCCACCTTCGGCCGAGTGGGTTATTCTTTGCGCCGCCTTCAATATTTTTTCTTCTGTAATAAGGATCTTTCGCTTTGATCATAATTGTAAATTCACCTTCTGGCGTTAAATCAGCTGTTTTGCCAGTAGAAGCCGGGTAGACTTTTTGAATTTTCCCATGATCAATATACGCAAGCTCGTTCGTTTGTTTATTAATAATGACATACGGGTCTCCTGGAAGCGGGTTTTGCCCGAGCGGCCAGATGGGTGAAAGGGACATGGTCAGCACAGTATAAAATAAAAGACGCATAGGCTCCTCCTTTTTCATTAGATTGACCAATGAAGGAGGAACTCATGCGTCTTTATTCTTTCATCCCTTTAAAATAACTTTTCAGCACCAAATATTGTTCCATTTCTCCGAGAAAATGAAAGAGTGCGGCTCTAGCTTCAAATTCTTCACGTGTTTGTGGAAGTGGCAGTGCATCAAACTCTTCTTTCATATCAATCAGGCGTCTTAAGAACTTATGCGCCGTGTTCCCTGGGTGAATATGTTCTCGTAAATCTCTAATATATTCTGCAATGATTTGCCCATGCTCCGTTGTAACAGAAATGGACGTAATTTTCGGAAGCACCCGCTCAATGATTTCAAATTGCTTTTGTCTCATGTTGAAATAATGATAATACAGATTTTCATGTCTTAAGACATGATTTTCAACATCACGGTATGCAAGAGCCTTCGCTTCTTTAATCAATTGATGCGTCTCTGGAATTTCTTTTCCTGTCCAGTCTTGTTTTCCGGTCATTAAATATTGCTCGATTTCTTCAAAGATTTTCGCAAAATTCGCTTCAATTTGTTCACTGTATTGTTTCAGCTTTTTATCAACGCTAGGCATATACAGGTTCATAATGAGTGCGACCCCTACACCAATGGTGATGAGTAAAAGCTCATTCCAGATGAGATGAAGCGTAATGCCTCCAGACATATACAAATGAAGGATAATCACTGAACTTGTGACAATCCCTTCTTTAATCCGAAACAAGACCGTTGTTGGTATAAAGACGAGCAACATCAGTCCAATGACGAAAGGATGATACCCAATCAGATCAAAAAATAAATAAGAAAATAAGATGGCAAGACTGCATGCGGCAAAGCGGGCCCCAGATGCGAGGAGTGACCTTTTTTTCGTCACCTGAATACATAGGATCGTAATAATGCCGGCAGCTGAATAGTTTTGCAGACCGAGCATTTGTGCAATGTAAATGGCTAGAGCTGTTCCTAATGCTGTTTTCAGCGTTCGGTAGCCGATTTTAAACATGATGTGATTCACTCTTTTCTGTCTACTTTTGTGAAATGATGAACTTTTTTTACTTTCCCCATTATAATCAAAAAAAGAAGGAGATGTTAAGTCTCCTCCTCGTTTTTTTCATTATAATATTTTTTGTAAGAAATCTTGAGCACGCTGTGAAGACGGAGATTCAAAGAATTCTACAGGATTGGCATCCTCTACAATTTTCCCATCATCCATAAAGATCACACGGTCTGCCACTTCTTTTGCAAAGCCCATTTCATGTGTGACGATCATCAGCGTCATCCCAGATTGAGCGAGCTCTTTCATGACCTCTAATACTTCCTTTACCATTTCTGGATCAAGAGCAGACGTCGGCTCGTCAAAAAGCATGATATCTGGTGTCATTGCAAGAGCACGTGCAATGGCGACACGCTGCTTTTGACCACCTGACAGCCGGTTCGGATAATCATCTTTTTTCTCTAGAAGTCCGACCTTTTTTAAAAGCTCTTCTGCCTGCTTGATGCTGTCTTCCTTCGATTGGTTCTTTACATTCATTGGCGCATACGTAATATTTTCTAGCACTGTTTTGTGCGGGAATAAGTGAAAATGTTGAAATACCATACCAATATTTTCGCGCACTTTTAATGCATTTGTTTTTGGATTGGTAATTTCCGTCCCCTGAATCGTAATCACTCCAGAAGTCGGTTTTTCAAGTAAGTTAATACAGCGAAGAAATGTTGATTTTCCTGAACCAGATGGCCCGATGACAGCTACCACTTCGCCTTCTTTAATCGTGGTATCAATCCCTTTCAACACTTCATTTTTACCGAAAGATTTTGTGAGTTTCTCTATTTTAATCATTTGATTTTAACTTCCTTTCCACCGATTTGCCGACGAAGGTAAGAATAAGCACGATGACATAATAGATGAGACCCGCAAAAATAAGCGGTTCAAGATAGTTATAGGTGACGGCACCTGCTTGATAGGCTCGTCTCATGACATCGCCCAGTCCAATGACTGTGACAATCGCTGATTCTTTTGTCAGTGTAATCGTTTCGTTCACAAGTGCTGGTGAAATATTTTTGAATGCTTGCGGAAGCAATAAGTCCTTCATCATTTTAGCATACGGGATACCTAAAGCAACGGCCGCTTCTTTTTGCCCTTTATCAATGGCATTGATTCCTGCACGAATGATTTCAGATACGTACGCCGCCGAGTTTAGTGAAAAGGCGGCTACAGCTGCCCAGTATTGATCAATTTGAAAGCCGAGCAGCTGAGGAAGACCAAAATAAATAATCAAAAGCTGAAGCACAAGCGGTGTGCCTCGGAAGATTGACGTATAAAAATCTGCTAGCCAGATAAGCGGCTTAAATACACTAATTTTACAGAGCGTTAATAAGATTCCTAAAATAAAACCAAGGAACAGTGATACCACAACAATAGAAAGCGTTACTTTAAGACCTTCTAAAATAAAGGGCATCTGAGGTATGACATCTTTAAAATCCATCATGATATTCTCCTTTTTTTCCTTCAGATAAAATCAAAGAATAAAACAGGAAAAAAGTTCAACACATGTTGAACTTTTCAGCGCTTTCTACTTGATTTTCATGAATGACGCTGATCCTGTTCCTGACTTACTTTTCATCAGCAAACCATTTTTTAATGAGTTTATCAAGTTCGCCATTATCCTTCATTTCTTTTAATGATTTATTGAATTTCGCTGTTAAGTCGCTATTTTTTTTGAATGCAATGGCTGAACCTTCGTTTGAGCTATTCAATCCAAATGCTTGGAAATCTTTTTCCTTTTTCAAGTAGCCAGCCGCTACTTTATCTTCAATAATAGCTGCATCAAAACGGCCTGCTTTAATTTCTTGAATGATATCAGAGATTTTATTACGATCTTCAACCGTTAAGTTATATTTCTTTTGCAATCCGTTTGCTTCATCTTGCTGGATAGAACCTAATTGAACGCCAACCGTTTTGTCTTTTAAATCTTTCTCTGTTTTCATACCGCTAGATTTTTTTGATACAACCAAGTTTTCAGCATTGTAGTAAACATCTGAGAAATCAACTTGTTTTTTACGCTTTTCAGTAGGTGTCATGCCTGCAAGCACAATATCAGCTTTATTTGTTTTAAGAGCTGACACGAGGCTTGCAAAGTCCATATCTTGAATTTCTAGCTTGTAGCCGTTCTTTTTCGCTAGAGCTGTAGCAAGGTCGACATCAAAACCGATAATTTTATCACCGTCTTTTGATTCAAATGGCGGATAATCTGCTGAAGTCGCCATAATGAGTGTTTTGTCGTCTCCTGATGCGTTTGAATTATTAGAAGAAGTTCCGCATGCTGCTAATGCAGCTGCAAGACCAGCTGTCATAAGTAATAATAACCACTTTTTCATATGATAATGCCTCCTAGTATTTAAAATCATGAGTAGATTTGAATATTTATTCACTATAATGTATTTTAAACACTTTCTTTTTGATATGCAATAGTATTTTGCTAAAATTATTTTGATTCGTATGTCATGTAAAACAAAAAAACAGACCGATCAAAAGACCGGACTGCATTTGAATAATTCATTCAAAAGTAACATGTTACACTTCTTCGCAATACTCATCGAAAGCGGCTTGAAGTTTTGACACCACTTCCATCGGTTCATGTCCTTCGATTTCGTGACGTTCGACCATTTTAATGATTTTCCCGTCTTTTAATAGAGCAAATGATGGTGAAGATGGCGGGAAGCCTTCAAAGTATTCACGTGCTCTTGCGGTTGCTTCTTTGTCCTGTCCAGCAAACACTGTGAGCAATTGATCTGGACGCTTATCGTAATGAACAGAATAACCAGCCGCTGGTCTTGCAATACCGCCTGCACAGCCGCACACTGAATTCACCATAACAAGTGTCGTTCCTTTTTTCGTTAGCGCTTCATCAACTTCTTCAGCTGTTGTCAGCTCCGTATAGCCTGCCTGTTTAATTTCTTCTCGTGCTTGTTTCACGATATCATTCATAAATAAATTAAAATCAATATTCATAACCGTCCACTCCTTCTACGTACAAAACCATTTTAACTACATCATATCAAGGAAAACGCCGGCGGGCAAATGTCTTGTTTCGCCCCCTTCACTTTTTTCAAACGTCGTTTATGACCTGTGGAATTGGGGAAAAGTGATAATAAAGTGATGAAAGGGAGAACTGCGTGATGGCACAATTCAAAAAAGCGATACTCATTTATAACGGAAATGCTGGACAAAAAAACATGGAAAAAACACTAGGTCAAACAGTGCCTCTTCTTTCTTTACATATTGATGAACTCATCCTTAAGCCTACAAAACAGCCAAATGATGCCTATCATTTCTGCCGCGAGATGGATGAGTCGATTGAATTGTTGATTATACTAGGCGGAGACGGAACCGTCCATGAATGTATGAATGGAATTGGCGGTTTAGAAAAAAGGCCAGCTGTAGCGATTTTACCTGGCGGGACGTGCAATGACTTTTCTAGAACGCTAGGCATCCCGCAGCAGATGCCAAAGGCCGCTCAAATGGTGATAGATGGCACTGAAAAAAAGGTCGATTTAATCAAAGCAGATGATCGATACCTTTTAAATTTTTGGGGGATTGGTCTCATCGCAGATACCTCAAACAATATTAATGATAAAGAAAAAGCTGTCCTCGGAAAAATCAGTTACTTCACGAGCGCTCTTCGAACCCTTCAGCAGACAGAACCTTTCTACGTACGCATTGAAACCGAAGAGGAAAACTGGGAAGAAGAAGCTGTGATTGTCCTTGTCATGAATGGGCACTTTATCGGTACAAATAAAATAGATCTGCCAAATGCTTCAATTGATGATGGAAAAGCCGAAATTTTAATTTGCAGAAATACGAGTTTCTCTGCTTTAAAAGAGATTTTTTCAATGAACCGCGAAGAGCTAGAAGATTTTAAAGGTGACCTGTCTCTTATTCAAGCATCCCGCATTCATATTCATACAAAAGAGGAAATGGATGCAGATACAGATGGTGAGGTATATATGACTGCTCCTTCTTCCCTTGAAGTATTAAAACAGCATTTGACCTTTATTGTTCCAGCAGAATAAAAAGCGCCTGCATCATTTCGATGCGGGCGTTTTTTTGATATAACGTCTGTATAAATATTCAAGTGCATACCCTAGCAGTGTACCTATCAGAAGGGAAATGCCTAATAAACTATTGGCGACTCCTTTAAATCCACCTATCATCAACAAGCAATAGGCGATTTGAATGATTGAAACGATTGATATGATTAGCAGTAAGCGTTCAGGATGATTGCGTGATTTGGAAATATACCGAAGAAAAGCGAACGCAATGGCTGTTATAAACATCAGACCAATCGTAAGAAAAGCAAAGAAATCTAATCCAGACATCTCATCGCTCCTTTCTGATTGATATGGAAATCCCCCTCTCATTGTGAGAAGGGGACATATAAATGAGCTTAATAGACGGACGTCTCTTCGTCAATGCCTTCAAGAATTTGTTTAATTCTTTGCAGGAATCTACCGCATACAAGACCATCGAGTACTCTATGATCTAATGAAAGACAAAGATTCACCATATCTCTTGCGGCAATCATACCATTTACAATCATCGGGCGCTTTACAATAGATTCTACTTGTAAAATGGCTGCTTGCGGATAGTTAATGATCCCCATTGATTGAACTGAACCAAATGATCCTGTGTTGTTCACAGTGAAAGTGCCGCCTTCCATGTCACTTTGCTTCAGTTTGCCTTGTCTGACCTTGGAAGCAAGTTCATGAATTTCTTTGGCGATTCCCTTAATCGTTTTCTCATCCGCATCTTTAATCACTGGGACAAAAAGAGCGTCATCTGTTGCAACAGCAATGGAGACGTTGATCGCTTTCTTTTGAACAATTTTATCTCCAGCCCACATGCTGTTCATTTCAGGAAATTCCTTTAAGGCCTGAGCCACTGCTTTGACAAAGAATGCAAAGAACGTCAAATTAAAGCCTTCTTTTGCTTTGAATTGATCTTTTAGCTGATTTCTTCTTGTCACAAGGTTTGTCACATCCACTTCCATCATCGTCCAGGCATGTGGAATTTCATGCTTGCTTCTTAGCATATTTGCGGCAATCGCCTGTCTAATCGGTGTGACCGGCAGTTCAACATCTCCAGGCATTGAAGAGATGGAAGGAGCCGCTTTTGCTTGTGACGGCTTCGCAGGCTCTGGTTGACCCGTACCACCACTCACAGGTGCTGCCGTTTCTTGTGCGCCTCCACTTTCGATAAGCTTCAGCAAATCTTTTCTTGTGATTCTGCCGCCAGCTCCCGTTCCATGAACAGCCGCTAAATCAATTCCGTGCTCATCTGCTAAACGCAGGACTGCCGGAGAGTATCGTTTCTTTTGACTCTGATCCACATTTGTTTGGTCAGGTTCTGGTGCTTCATCTTGCGCAGGCGCCTCTTCTGTTTTCGCACTCTGCTGCGCACTGCCTTCTACTTCAATTTCACAAAACACTTCTCCTACTTGAAGTGTATCACCCTCTGCAGCCGCTAGTTTAGTGATTGTTCCTGTAAAGGATGATGGAACCTCTGCATTTACTTTATCTGTCATGACTTCCGCAATCGGATCGTATTTATTCACATGATCGCCAGGTGAAACGAGCCATTTGCTAATGGTTCCTTCTGTTACACTTTCACCAAGCTGAGGCATTTTCATTTGTTCAGTTGCCACTTTGAAACCCTCCTCTTTCTTAAAACGCCGCTAGTTCTCTCATTTCAGCTTCTACCTTATCCGGATTAACCATGAAGAATTTCTCCATTGTCGGTGCATAAGGCATTGCAGGGATATCAGGTCCTGCTAGACGTTTAATTGGCGCATCTAAATCAAACAAGCAGTGCTCTGAAATGATGGCAGCTACTTCACTCATGATGCTTCCTTCTTTTGTATCTTCTGTTAACAAGAGTACTTTCCCTGTTTTTGATGCCGCTTCAATAATCGCTTCTTGATCAAGCGGGTACACTGTACGTAAATCGAGAATATGAGCAGAAATTCCGTCCTTCGCAAGGCGCTCTGCTGCTTGGAGGGCAAAATGAACACAAAGGCCATATGTAATGACCGTAATGTCATCGCCTTCTCGTTTCACATCCGCTTTTCCAATAGGGAGCGTATAATCCTCTTCAGGCACTTCTCCTTTAATGAGACGGTATGCACGTTTGTGTTCAAAGAACAATACAGGATCTGGATCACGCACTGCGGCTTTTAACAACCCTTTGACATCATAAGGTGTAGAAGGCATCACAATCTTTAAGCCTGGCTGATTGGCAAAAATGGCTTCGACCGATTGTGAATGATAAAGCGCCCCGTGTACGCCGCCCCCGTAAGGAGCACGAATGACCATTGGGCAGCTCCAATCATTATTGGAACGATATCTAATTTTTGCAGCCTCTGAAATGATTTGGTTGATGGCTGGCATAATAAAATCCGCAAATTGCATCTCCGCGATCGGACGCATTCCATACATAGCAGCCCCAATACCTACACCTGCAATCGCTGATTCGGCAAGAGGTGTATCCATGACGCGCGCTTCTCCAAATTGCTCGTAAAGACCCGCTGTTGCTTTAAATACGCCGCCTTTTTTCCCGACATCCTCTCCGAGCACAAACACTTTCGGATCTCGCTCCATTTCTTCTTTCATCGCTAGTGTAATAGCGTCTATATATGACATAACAGGCATTTTTCTTCCCCCTTACTCCGCATACACGTAACGAAGTGCGCTTTCTGCATCGGCATAAGCTGCGTTTTCCGCTTCATCAGTGGCTTCGTTTACGATTTGCATGATTTCTTTTGTCATCTCTTCTTTCATTTCAGAAGTCATGACATTTCCTTCGATTAAGTACGTTTCATATTGAATGAGCGGATCTTTCTTTCTTGCTTCGAGCACTTCTTCCTTTTCTCGATAACTAGAATCATCGTCATCACTTGAATGCGCAGTTAACCGGTAAGAAATGGTTTCAATCAATGTTGGGCCTTCGCCTCTTGCCGCACGGTCTCTCGCTTCTTTGACCGCTGCATACACTTCAAGCGGATCATTTCCATCAACCGTCACACCCGGCATTCCGTACCCTATTGCACGATCTGAAATACGCTCACATGCCACTTGTTTGTCATACGGGACAGAAATCGCATACTTATTGTTTTCACACATGAAAATAACAGGCAGCTTATGCACCGCAGCAAAGTTGGCGCCTTCGTGAAAGTCTCCTTGGTTTGAAGAGCCTTCACCGAACGTGACAAAGCTAACAAAATTCTTTTGCTCTAGACGCCCGGCAAGTGCGATGCCAACCGCATGAGGAACCTGTGTTGTCACAGGCGATGATCCAGTCACAATTCGGTTTGATCTTTGCCCAAAATGACCTGGCATCTGTCTCCCGCCTGAGTTTGGATCGTCTTTTTTCGCAAAACCAGACATCATTAAATCTTTCGCCGTCATCCCGAATGCAAGGACAACCCCCATATCACGGTAATAAGGTAAAACGTAATCCTCTTCCCTATTGAGGGCAAAAGCGGCACCGACTTGCTGCGCTTCCTGTCCTTGACAAGAGATGACGAATGGAATTTTTCCAGAACGGTTTAAAAGCCACATCCGTTCATCAATTTTTCTTGCTAAAAGCATGGTTCTATATATGTCAATCGCTTGTTCATCTGATAATCCTAATTCCTGATGACGCATGTTACTCATCATGTTTCCCTCCTTGATTAAAAATGGATCGCCTTTCCGTCAACAGCCAGTGCTGCCTCGCCAATTGCCTCTGACAAGGTTGGATGCGGGTGGATCGTCTGTCCCACTTCCCACGGAGTTGCATCTAATACTTTGGCTAATCCAGCTTCAGATATCATATCTGTTACATGAGGACCAATCATATGAATCCCTAAGATATCATCTGTCTTTTGGTCAGCAATGATTTTGACAAATCCATCAGACTCTCCAAATACAAGCGCTTTTCCGATGGCCATAAAGGGAAACTTCCCAATCTTGACTTCGTAGCCTTGCTCTTTTGCCGCCTGTTCAGTCAGTCCAACGCTAGCGGTTTCTGGGTGAGAGTACACACATTTAGACACGAGCGTTTCATCAAGCGGCTTTGGATCTTGACCAGCCATATGTTCTACTGCAATCATGCCTTCATGTGATGCGACATGCGCCAGCTGAAGACCGCCAATGACATCACCTATTGCGTAAATATGCGACTCTTTCGTTTGGTAATGCTCATTCACGACAATGCCATGATTTTCTGTCTGGATGTCCGTGTTTTCAAGACCTATGCCTTCCACGTTTGGCACTCGGCCAACTGAAAGAAGCAGTTTCTCTGCTTCAAACGACTGAGTGTCTCCACCTTGTTCCACTTGGATCTTGACCAGATTCTCATGCTTTTCTGCAGTATCTGGCAGAACCTTCGCATTTGTCACTAAGGTGATGCCCTTTTTCGTTAAAAGCTTTTCCATTTCTTTAGAAATATCTTGATCCTCTGTTGGCAAAATGCGATCTGCAAATTCGATCACTGTGACTTTTACGCCAAAATCGTTAAGCATGGAAGCCCATTCGATCCCAATCACGCCTCCGCCGACAATCAGCATGGACTGAGGGAGTTCTTGCAGTTCAAGTGCTTCGTCTGATGTAAGGATGTGTGTTCCATCCGCTTCAAGTCCGGGCAGGACGCGCGGTCTTGATCCAGTCGCAATGATGACCTGCTTAGGAATCAGCATTTCATTTTCATCGCCATTCGCCATTTCTACCGAGATGGTGCCCGGCATTGGCGAAAAAATCGAAGGGCCTAGGATACGGCCTATTCCTTCGTATACATCAATTTTTCCTTGTTTCATTAAGTGTTTGACGCCGCCTGCTAATTTGTCGACAATCTCTGTTTTTCTTTTTTGTACGCTTGCAAATTGTAAGGCAATTCCGCTTGCTTCAACGCCAAAATCAGCGGCACGTTTGACCGTTTGATAGACTTCTGCACTTCTAAGCAGCGCTTTAGATGGGATACAGCCTTTATGAAGACATGTTCCACCGAGCTTTGATTTTTCTACGACTGCTGTTTTCAATCCAAGTTGAGAGGCACGAATGGCCGCTACATAGCCGCCTGTGCCTCCACCAAGAATGACGAGGTCATATTCAGTTGCCATGACTTGTCACTCCTTTCTCCGCCTTTTGATCATTTGGGTATTCTTTTGGTGATTCTTCTTCTTTTAAAATGCGAAGCGCTCCTTCTGCTAAGGATTGCAATTCATTTTCGCCTGGGTACACAACAACATCTGAAATCCAGTCAATGTATCCTCTAATGCTTGATGTAATTTGTTTGCTGTATGCAAGGCCACCTGTTAACACTATGACGTCAACAGCTCCTTTTAAAACCGCACTAGCCGCACCAATTTCTTTGGCAATTTGATAGCACATCGCTTCATAAATAAGCGCCGCACGCTCATCGCCTGCTTCAATCATTCGCTCTACTTTTACTGCATCTGTCGTGCCAAGATAGCCCGCAAGACCGCCTTCGCCAATAATGCGTTTGAGCATTTCCTCTTGCGAATATTCACCAGAAAAGCATAAATTGACAAGGTCACCTGTTGGGAGAGTACCTGCCCGCTCTGGGCTGAAAGGACCCTCACCATGAAGACCGTTATTCACATCAATGACTTTTCCTTTTTGATGTACACCAATCGTAATTCCGCCGCCCATATGGGTAATGATCATGTTCAAATCTTCATAACGTTTTCCAAACGAAGCAGCCGTTTTTCTTGCGACTGCTTTTTGATTTAACGCATGAAAAATGCTTTTCCGCTCAATTGTTGGCAGTCCTGAAATACGAGCAATTGGCTGTAGTTCATCTACGACTACGGGATCAACAATAAAAGCTGGGATGTTAAGGCCAAGTGCAATTTCTCGGGCAATAATTCCGCCTAGATTAGAGGCGTGCTGGCCAGCATACCCTTCTTTTAGATCTTCAACCATTTGCTCATTTACTTCATATGTGCCACCTTCAATCGGACGAAGAAGACCACCGCGTGCGCAAACTGCATCAAACTTTGAGATGTTCATCCCCTGTTCATGCAGTGTTTTCAAAATGGTTTCTTTACGGAATGAAAATTGATCAATGATATGAGGAAACTGCTTGATTTCCTCATCTGTATGTCTTAATGTCGTTTCAAAAATAGATCGTTCATTATGAAACACACCGATTTTTGTTGAGGTAGAGCCAGGATTAATCGTGAGAATACGCCATTCTTTTGTCAGCAAAAACAAAACCTCCGTTTCAACTCATTCATCCATTTAGCGACGACTTAAAATATGTTGACCATTTTGCAGGAATTGGCTTCTTGATTTGCGCATTCTTTCAATTCGCTCTTCAGCCAATCGGTCTGCCGCTTTATAAGTTGGAATGGCATCACGGTTAGAGATTTCAATCACTCGCTCAATGTTTTGGTAAATGCCTTCTACTTTTTTCATTGCACGATCTGCATTATAGCCATAAAGCTCATCTGCAACGTTAATCACACCGCCTGCATTGATCACATAATCCGGTGCGTACACAATGCCCATTTCATGAATAAGATCTCCATGATGAGTTTCTCTCAGCTGGTTATTCGCTGCACCTGCGATGACCTTTGCCTTTAATTTAGGAATCGTCACATCGTTAATGGTTGCACCGAGTGCACATGGTGCGTAAATATCACATTCTTGATCATAAATATCATCAGGGTCTACCGCTTTTGCACCGAAGTCTTCTACAGCTCGCTGAACTGAGTCTTTGTTGATATCAGTGACGATGAGCTGTGCGCCTTCTTCATGCAGGTGTTTACATAGGTTGTAAGCCACGTTTCCAACACCTTGAACGGCAATTGTTTTTCCTTCTAATGAATCTGTACCGAATGCTGCTTTTGCAGCTGCTTTCATCCCTTTATATACACCGTAAGCAGTCACTGGAGATGGATTTCCTGAAGAACCAAATGCAGGAGAGATGCCTGTGACAAAGTCTGTTTCTTCATGGATAAGATCCATATCTTCTACCGTTGTACCGACATCTTCAGCGGTGATATAACGGCCATTTAATCCTTGAATGTAACGGCCAAAAGCACGGAACATTTCTTCATTCTTGTCTTTTCTCGGATCACCAATGATGACCGTTTTACCGCCACCAAGGTTAAGCCCTGCCGCCGCATTTTTATAAGTCATACCTCTTGCAAGACGCAAGGCATCTTCGATAGCTGCTTCTTCATTTTCATATGTCCACATTCTTGTTCCGCCGAGTGCTGGCCCAAGTGTTGTATCATGAATGGCAATGATGGCTTTTAAACCAGACTGTTCATCCTGACAAAATACAAGCTGTTCATAATCGTATCGTTCCATATATTTAAAAAGTTCCATTTTCTATTCCTCCTAATACTTTCACTTAATTTGATGTACAGATGGCAAGTGCAATTGAATAGAGCTTGCTTTCAGCTGAATCAGACCGGCTTGTTAAAGCAATCGGTGCTTTCGCTCCTGCCACCACAGCCCCCACTTTTGCATGAGCAAAGTAGATGAGAGATTTATAAAGAATGTTGCCTGCTTCAATGGTTGGCACAAGCAAAATATCAGCATGACCAGCCACATCACTCGTAATATTTTTATGAGAAGCTGCCGTTTGAGAAATGGCATTATCTAAAGCAAGCGGCCCATCAATCAGGCAGCCAGAAATTTGACCTCTTCGATTCATTTGCGCAAGGCTTGCAGCTGTGAGTGTCGAATCCATCGCTGGGTTTACGACTTCTACCGCTGATAATACCGCCACTTTGGGCATATCATTTCCGACAGCTTGTGCGACTTGAACGGAATTCACCGTAATTTCTTTCAGCATATTTAAATCAGGCGCAATGTTCATCGCAGAGTCCGTCACATAGATAAAACGGTCAAAGCCCGGTACTTCGAAGGCTGCAACATGTGAAAGGACACTCGCTGTCCGAAGCCCATATTCTTTATTTAGGACAGCTTTTAACAGTACGGCTGTCGGGACATGCCCCTTCATGAGAATATCTGCATGATTTTCACTTACTGCCTGAACGGCAATTTTGGCAGATTCTTCGGGTGAATCTGAATGAATAATATCTATCCAGTCTTCATTGATCTCATGCTGTTTGACTAGCTCCTTTAGGTTGCGTTTGTTTCCAACCAGCAGGAAGCGAGCGACTTTTCGTTCGATTGCCATTTTGATGGCATGAAGCACTTCTTCGTCTTCTGCATGAGCCACAGCCGCTGTTTTATTCTGCAGCTGCGAGGCTTTGATAATCAGATCGTCAAGCTTCATACTTGCCCACCTTTCCTTGTGCTCGGTTCCTCTTTTTATATGCAAGTTCCGTGCCAGCTTGAAATGTGTGAAAAATAAGCCTTTTCGCAAAGAAATCATGCAATTTCTTGCAGGTTACATGCATGTTACTGCATGCTATCTTTTGCAAGCTGATACTTATCCATTTTATAGTAAAGATTTCGAATGCTGATCCCTAACGTTTTCGCTGTTTTTGTACGATTGAATTGATGTTTTTCAAGGGTTTGTTTGATCAGCTGCGCTTCAAATGCTTCTACAGCATCCGAGAGCGTCTCACCCTCAAATTGACTAACAGCCAGTTCCTGCTGCTCTTTTTCCTCATGCTCTTCTGACTCCATGAAGGCGATATGTGCTTCATCGATCCATTCTTCTTGCGGATTCAAAAAGATCATAGCTCGTCCAAGCACATTTTCAAGCTCTCTCACGTTGCCTGGCCAGCTATATGATCGAAGTCTATTAAGCGCACGATCTGTTAAGCCGCTGACGTTTCGCCCATAGTCTAAATTGATCTTCTGAATGAGGCGTTTACTTAATGATTCAATATCTTCGAGACGCTGTCTGAGTGGTGGAATCGATATCGGGTATCTGTTCATTCGATAATATAAATCCTCTCTGAACTTACCTTCTGCCATCGCCTTTTCAATATTGACATTTGTCGCTGTGATCACACGCACATCGACCGGTATCGCTTTCGTTCCGCCTACCCGAACAATTTCTTTTTCTTGCATGACACGCAGCAATTTCGCTTGTGTATTTGGCGTCATTTCACCGATTTCATCTAAAAAGATGCTGCCTTGATTGGCTTCTTCAAACAGCCCTTTTTTCCCGCCACGCCTTGCACCAGAAAACGCTCCTTCCTCGTAGCCAAACAGTTCTGACTCTAAAAGAGTTTCTGATAAGGCAGCACAGTTGACACGGACAAAGCGGTTGTACTTGCGATCACTTTCATTGTGAATGGCATGCGCAAACAGCTCTTTCCCAGTACCTGATTCTCCGCGGAGTAAAATGGTTGCCGGCGTTTTTGCGCCCAGCTTTGCCTGCTCAAGTGCGACAAGCATTTGTTCACTTTCTCCAATAATGTCTTCAAATGTGTACTTTGCTTCAAGTGTTCGGATGAGCTGTCTTGCTTTATTTAATTCATTCGTCAATGATTGGATTTCGGATACATCGTGAATGACCCCGACACTGCCTTTTAGAATGCCGTCAACAATAACAGGTGCTACATTGACGATGACATCTTTTTTGTTTGGACCAACCTTCATTCTGACGCCTCGAACAGGTCTTCTTGTTTCAAGCACCTTTAAGTGCATGCTTTCCCCTTCGGAAATATCAGCTCCTGCTGGTTTACCCACGACCTCTTTATCCGTTAAACCGGTCATTTTCGTATAAGCACGGTTGATCAAAATACCTTTCCCCTGCTCATCGACAACCGATATGGCTTCATCTGATGATTGAATAATCGCCTCAAGCATCGTTCTTACTTCTTTGAGGTTTGTCACTTCTTCCGCAAGCTCCACCGCATCTGTAATGTCTTTAAAGATGGATAAAGCACCTAACATTCTCCCCGCGTCATCAATAATCGGCAGACGGGTGGTCACAATTTGAATTTGCTGATTCAAAAATTGCTTTTGATTAAATTCCGGCTCCCTTGACCTTAATATATCGGGAAGTTTCGTGTTCGGAATCACTTCTCGAATGTGACGACCAATCGCATCCTTTTGCGAGCATCCCACCATTTTGGCAGCCGATCGATTAAACAGGACCACTTCTTCATCCATATTAATAAAAATCATGCCATCATTCGTTGCATTAAAGATGCGGTCATGTTTATAGGTTTGTTCCTTCAATATTTGAATAAGCTGTTGTTTCTCTGCCATTAATTCTGACATGACGTATGCCATCGAGCTTGGCACAATCACAGCATGCTCTGGTTTTTGTTCAATTAATTCTTTCAGTACAGCAGAACTGCCTGTGGTTTCAATGATGATATCAATGTCATCTTTTATGTATTCTTTCCAATCCGTCGTCGTCTCAATTCCATTCTTTTTCGCTTCATCCATCCCCGGTGCCTCGAGATCAAGGTCGGCGATCGCAATGATTTGAACCGTATTTGTTTTCAGCAATGTTTCAAGCAGTGCTGATCCACCTTGCCCTGCACCGACAATCAAGACTCTCTGCATCCCGTTACCCCTTTATATGAAAAATTTTGCACACCATATTTTTCCGTTGCAAAAAATTGCACAACACCTATATTACCACGTTTTCCTTTCTTGACAAAATATTTTTTGAATTAGACAATGGAAGTAAATGACGTTTAAGGGGACATTTGATGGGGAGAATACTGGCATTAGTGATTATTTTAATACCTGGAGCCTTTGCAGCACTTGGCATTAAGCTGCTGCGTGACACTGTTTTCGGCATCATCATTGCACCATTTCCATATTTATGGCTGCAAGGAATTGCAGGGTTGTTATTTTTAGGGGGAGGTCTTTATGTTGTTGCAGGATTTATTTTATATAGGGACCGTAAACGAAATAAAGTAACAACTCGTTTTAAGCAAAGGTAATCATGAAAAAGACCCGCTGTTGATAGCGGGTCTTTATTTCATTTCTTCTCTTATTTTGACGGCTCGATCAGGAAAATCTGTAAAGATTCCATCAACACCCAAGGTCAACATATTTTTTATTTGCTTCTCACTGTTTACAGTAAACGGTCTAATCACTTGTTGGTCCGCATGGAGAGCGGATACTACTTCTTTTGTCACCCCAGCGCCCTTTATATTCGGATGGTAGCCCTTTGCCGGGATTGTTTTTAAATACATCTCCGGTTGATGAATCACATCCATCGTGAGGACCGCCAGTTCAATGTGCGGCATCAGTTTGTGAAAAAGAGCTAAGCTGCCGTGATGAAATGATGAGACAAGCACTCGATCCTCTATTTGAAAGTGCTCAATTTGCTCTTTTACTTTCTCTTCAATCCCTGGATATCGATAAATAGAGTTTTTTAATTCAATGTTGATCATAAAGGATGATCTCTGCGTCACTAGCTCTAATACTTCTTCTAAAAGAGGAATGGAGACCGCACCCGTTTCTTCATAGAAAGAATGACTGGCATCTCCTCTTTTTAACTCTTCATATGTATAGTCTTTCACTAACCCTTTCATATTGGTCGTTCGGTTCAGCTTTTCATCGTGAATGACAGCCAGCCTGCCGTCTTTGGTGAGCTGAACATCAAGCTCAATTCCATCCGCTCCAGAATGGAGTGCGTGCTCAAAGGCAATCATGGTGTTCTCTGGATAGTTTCCTTTAAAGCCTCTATGTGCAAAAATTTTCGTCATATGCCACCTCTAAATATGATGATTACCTATATTATGACGTGTCTTTTTTCGTTTTGCCAGTTTGAGCACATAAAAAAACCTCTTCTAATAAGAGAGAAGAGGTTGACAGGTAAATTCGATCACGTAATCGCTCTGATGGCTTGCTCTGTCGTCTCTGCGTCAAGAGCAAAAAGGGAAGAAACAACTGCGACTGCTGTAACGATTGTTACACCTAACAACAACTTTTTCATAAGATAACCTCCACTTTCTTTTGAAGTATTTGCGCATCGAATTTCTTTTCAAGAAAACGAATGGCATTTTGATAATCATTTCGTTCCTTGAAGTATTTCGATATTTGTTCAGACAAATCCTCAAGCTCCACATATAATCTATTTTTTTCTATGTAGTCTAATTTTTCAGAGAATACGTCTGCTGCTCCACTATTTTCGCACATCAAATCCAAAATTTCAAATTTTACTATATATTCATTATTTTGGATATCACAGCTATATTGAATCCCCTCTTTAATATATTCTTTCGCCTCATGATCTCCTAAATGAACTAAGGCATTTGCGAGAACATATAAAGATTGGATGAAATAATGGCTATTGTCGCGATGAATTTGAATGCTCATCCCTTTTTTGGCGTATTGCGCACTTTTTTCATAATCATGTTTTGCGTAATAAAGAACCGCTAAATTGTGATAGCACTTCCCAATCAGCACTTCATTGTTGATGCGCTTACTTTTCTCAAGTGCCTCTTGGTACTTTTCCTCAGCTTCATCAAACTGTAGTAAATCAATACAGTTGCTCGCATGTAAGATCAAGCTGTCAATCGCCTGTGCGGTATATTCCTCATGCGCTTTAAACGTATCAATGGCTTTTTTAATATGATTAATGGAAATGAAATTTTGCTTCAGTTCGTAATAAATGGAAGCGACTTTATGATGAAAAGTTCCGACTTCAAGATCTTCATTCACACGTTTTAGCCGCTGCTCAGCAATCTTATAAAAACTAATCGCCTCATCATATTTTTTGACATAGGCAGCATATTGGCCTTTATAAAAGTAAAAATAAAAATTAATAATGTCATCTGCTTTTTCATCCAGCGTTCCGACACTTTTCATAATCTGATTGGCTTTTTCAATATTTCCAAGTAACATTTCATGTCTGCCGTCGACTAGCTGATAATAAAGAAGAACTTCTCGATCCTCATCTGTATTTTTTAGCAAATTCTGAATTTTCTCTTTATAGATAGCAGATTTTTCTAGGTCATTCTGAGAAATGACCCTCGTCCACTTGCTAATTTCGTTCGCAACCTCAGCAGAGTGGATTTTCAGCTTTCCCATAACCTCACCCTCTTCTTTTCATTATTATAGCATAGTAAAAGAATGTGAAAATTATTAAATTCGACAATGGGAATATTCAGTTCAAATGGCACAATCTCTAAGAAGCCAGTGACTTTAAAACGCCAACCAATCAGGTCAATAGAAATAGAACTTTCGATCTCATTTACTTTATTTACTAATTACATAAGACCTTTTCCTCTCATCCTTTTTCTTACGAATGAGCGTTTTCTTCTTCTATAAGCCAATTGATTAGCGTAGCTGATTACCACTATTTTATGTCCTATTCATTTCTTTCATGCTTTATTTTTCATTTTATTCTGAAAATAAAGCGGCCCGTTTGTCCAATTTAAACATTAAAGATGATTTTATCAACATAACCATTTTTTAGCAATATTTTACGAAAATAAAAAAACGCCTCATTGAAGAAACGTTTTTTTATGGAAGGTGACTTAGCTTGCTCTATGCTCTAAACGCAGACGATCAGCCACCATGGCAATAAATTCGGAATTGGTCGGTTTGGCTTTTGACATGCTGACTGTGTAGCCAAAGAGTGACGAAATGGAGTCAATATTCCCTCTGCTCCAAGCCACTTCAATGGCATGACGAATCGCTCGTTCTACCCTGCTGGCTGTCGTGTTAAATTTCTTTGCAATGTCTGGGTACAATACTTTTGTAATACTGCCGAGTAGTTCAATATCATTGTACACCATCGAAATGGCTTCTCTTAAGTATAAATAGCCTTTAATATGAGCTGGCACGCCAATCTCATGAATAATCGTCGTAATGCTCGCATCTAAGTTCTTACGTTTCGGTTCAGGTTTGCTGCGAAGAACACTGTTTTGGATAGATGAAGATCGATGGCTGACTTGTGTGCCGTTTCCACTGACTTGACGAATATGACCTACGAGGTTTTCCATATCGAATGGTTTCAAAATGAAATAGGATGCGCCCAAATCGACTGCTTTTTTCGTTACGTCTTCTTGTCCGAAAGCCGTCAGCATAATGACACTTGGCTGTTTGGTCATTTCATTGTTTTCACGGAGGCGTTCCAGTACAGCAAGACCGTCTAAATGAGGCATGATAATATCTAAGAGGAGAACGTCGGGCTCTTTATCTTTAAATAATGTCAGACATTCCTGACCATTATACGCCACGCCAAGTACTTCCATATCTTCCTGTCCCTCAATATACTCTGTCAAAAGGCCAACAAGTTCTCGATTGTCATCAGCTACACACACTTTAATTTTCTCCACGTTCTTTCCTCCCCAATGTCGATTCCTTAGTCTTTTGCATTTCTCTTCTGAGTGTTCAATTCGACAAAACCATGCTATCCCCTTTAAAAAAGTTTAATTTTCCGAATAATAGAGCATTATCTAGCTTTTTCTACGTTTTTCTTAATGAATCGACGATTATTGCAATTTGACAATACACTGTTTTCCATTTTGTCGAAAAATCTCTTTTTCCTTATTTTATAACATGATGGAAGAGAAAGAAAGGGTAGAAAAAAACTGCCGGAAGATTCGCGGCAGTTTTTCGTCAGCTTACTTTTTTGTTTTTTTGATAAAGATCAATTCCTGCTTCTGACAGCATCCATTCAATGTGTACGCCGTATCCGCTTGTCGGGTCATTGACGAACACGTGAGTGACCGCTCCAATGACTTTGCCATTTTGGATGATCGGACTTCCGCTCATTCCTTGAACGATCCCGCCCGTTTTGCTTAATAAGCGCTCATCCGTTACTTTAAGCACCATTCCTTTTGTTGCCGGGAATTTTTGCGGTGTTGTGCTGACGATTTTAATATCAAATTTCTCTACTTTATCATGGTCCACAACCGTTAATATTTCGGCTGGACCTTCTTTTACTTCATTTGATAATGCAACTGGAAGTGGTTTGTCTGCTACATGATTTTCAAGTTTTTCGGTTAATGTACCAAATATACCGAATGGACTGTTACGTGAAATATCACCTATCGTTTTTCTTTCGGAAGAAAACCTGGCCAATTTTTCTCCAGGGTTGCCTCCTGTCCCTTTTTCAATGGATGTGACGGTTGATCTGACAATTTCACCATTGTCGACCACGATTGGTTTTTTTGTATCCATGTCAGAAATCACATGCCCAAGGGCGCCATATTTTTTAGAAGATGGTTCAAAGAAGGTCATCGTCCCGATTCCTGCTGCGGAATCACGAATATAAAGACCGATTCGATAAGTACCTTCACTTGCATCTTTCGCGGGTGTTAATGTCGTTTGAAAGGTTTTATGGTCTCTTTTTATGAGTAAATGAAGGGTTTCCCCCGTTTTTCCGGCTTTCTGAATAAATGGGGTGAGGTCATTCATCTTCTCCATTTTGTGACCATTGATCTCAATGATCATATCCCCTGATTGAATGCCTGCGGCTTCACCTGGTGATTTTTTGCCGTCTGCTGTTGTGATTTGATGAAAACCGACAACGAGAACTCCGACAGAGTGGAGTTTGACGCCAATGGATTGTCCTCCAGGAATGACTTTTAATTCGGGAAGAACATCGACTTTTGTTTTCTTAATAGGAAATCCTTTAAAATCATAAACAATTTCGGCTTTTCCCGCCTTTTGTCCCGTTACTTCAAGTTGATTCTTTTTCTCTGAAAGACTAAAGGCTGGTGAAGAAGCATTGGCTGACGCTTCAATGGATGTATCAATCGAATGCTTCTCGTGTTCAAATACTGCGACAGTTGTTGGAATGCTGATATATTCCTTCACTATGCTCATAAACCCTGTACTTATTAAAGAAACAAGGAGAATCACACCAATGGCTTTTCTCATCTTTTCGGGCATTCATTTTTCACTCTCCTCGCTCCTTACCCACACCAGAACATTAATGTTTTGGCTACATCTTTACTTTTGCCTTCTTAGCGAGGATTTATAAGCGACACCTTTAGAAAATGATTGGATAAATTGATAAAAGAAAAAGACAATTTCATGCGTATATACGGCGAATATGAGACAATATAAAAAAGGCAGCTGTTGTTTCAGCTACCCTGTCGTTTTGACATCATTTGCTTGGTGCAGTAATTCTTTTGCATGCTGTTTTGTGAGCTCAGTGACTTCTACACCAGCAATCATTCGGCCAATTTCACTCACTTTTTCATCATCACTGAGTGGTTTGACGTTCGTCATTGTTCTGCCAGCTTTAGCGCGTTTAGAAATAAAAAGATGTGTATCAGCCATTGCTGCGACTTGCGGCAGATGGGTAATACAGAGTACTTGTGAGCCTGCTGCTACTTTATAAATTTTTTCAGCAATGGCTTGTGCGACTCTGCCGCTAACGCCCGTATCCACTTCATCAAATATAATGGACGTCACTTCTTGTTTCGCTGAGAAAATACTTTTCACTGCCAGCATGACACGTGAAATTTCTCCTCCAGATGCTACTTTTGACAAAGATTTCATCGGTTCACCCGGATTTGTTGAAATGACAAATTGCGCTTGATCTATGCCGTTTTTCCCGAGCTGTACGGGTTTTCCATCTAAAAGCGGGCAGTCCGTACTGCCAAAAGGTGCATATCGAATCGAAAAAGCGGTATCAAAAGAAGACTTCTCCATATATAAATCCTTCAATTCAGCTTGAATGTGCTTCGCCAGTTTTTTCGCCCATTTTTTACGGAGCTCTGACACGTTAAGCGCTTCAAGCAATGCATCCCGGCTTATCGCATCAAGTTTGTTTTTAAGTGTCTGCAAATGGCTGTCTCGATTTTGGATTTGGTCTATCTCCTCTTCAATCTTAGCCGCATATTCTAAAATTTCCTCAACGGTTGTGCCGTATTTTCGCTTCAGCTGCTTCATCTCATTTAGTCTAGACTCAATAAAATCAAGACGGGCTGGGTCAAATTCTAATTGATCAAGCATGCTGCGCATTTGAAAAGTAGAATCTTCTAATAAATAATAGGAGTTTGAGACTTGCTCAGAGAGCTTTTTCAGATCGTCGTTGATCTCAGAAACTTGCTCAAGCTCGCTTGAAGCCATCCCAACCCAATCAAGTCCTCCCTGCTCATTACGCAGAGCATTATATGCGTTTTGAAGTGAGGAAAAGATTTTTTCAAAATTGCTGATTTGATGACGTTCCTCTTGAAGCTTCTCATCTTCCCCAGGCTCTAATTGTGCCGCTTCAATCTCTTCCAGCTGAAATTGCAATAAGTCTAACCGGTGAACCATTTCCTGTTCATTTTCAGACAGCTGTTTGAGTTTTTGCGCCGTCTTCATATATTGATCATACGCTTCTTGATACTGCGAGAGAGCAGGTGCAATTTCTTCTGCTCCAAATTGATCAAGCAAATGTAAATGATTTTCATCTTCCATTAACAGCTGATTATCGTGCTGTCCATGTATATCAAGCAAAAGCCGGCCAACTTCTCTTAAAAGCGAGATGGTGACAAGCTTACCATTAATGCGGCAAATGCTTTTCCCGCTTTGATTGATATCACGGCGAAGAATCATCATTTCATCAGATGCATCAATTCCTTGCTCCTCGCAAAGAGCAAATACAGGATGATCTGCTGGTACAAGAAAAAGACCTTCCAGCTCTGCTTTTTTTTCACCATAACGGACAAATTCGGATGATCCTCTTCCCCCTACGAGAAGTGAGACAGCGTCAATCATGATTGATTTTCCGGCACCTGTTTCCCCTGTTAGAACTGTGAGTCCTTTTTCAAACGAAACCGTTAACTCCTCAATGATTGCAAAGTTTTTAATGGTTAGTTCTGCTAACACTCATTTGACACCTCTTTTTGTAAACCTGATCTCTTTATAGAAGTTCTAAAATTTTAGACGAAACGGTATCCGTATCATCTGGCGTGCGGCAAATGATTAAGATGGTATCATCCCCACAAATGGTTCCCATAATTTCTTCCCAATCTAAATTATCCATTAAAGCACCGATGGCTTGAGCGTTCCCAGGCATTGTTTTTAGAACGATTAAATGACTGGCAGCATCCATTTTAATAAATGCGTCCATTAAGGAACGCTTTAATTTTGATAGCGGGTTAAACCGCTGATCTGCAGGAAGGCTGTATTTATATGTTCCGTTATTTGTTGGCACTTTGACTAAATGCAGTTCTTTGATATCTCTTGATACGGTCGCCTGTGTGATGTTATATCCATCCGCTTTCAAAATATCGACTAATTCGTCTTGTGTTTCGATTTCTTGGCTTGCGATAATTTCTCTAATCTTAATATGTCTTTGACCTTTGTTCATTTTGACCCCCCTAGACGTTAGAATCTCAGTTTGTCTTTACGTTCTATGTTATATGATGCACACTTCAAAAAACAAGCATTACGTGAGAAACGGTCAATTCTGATCTTTTGACCATGTAAAAAGGAATAATAGCGAGCTATTATTCCTTTTGTTTCAATAATTCATGTGTCAGCCGGCTCAGGACTGTTTTTCTTTTCTTTCAATACGGCATGGGCTTCTTTGACGACTTTTTCAAGTTCAGATACTGGAAGTGCCGTATTCTCTTCTTGATCGGGATGCAGGACCAAGTGGAGGAGAAATTCGATATTTCCATCTCCGCCTGTAATGGGTGAAAACGAAACATCCTTTACATCATAGCCTTCTTTTGCAGCAAATTGATTCATTTCTTCTAGCACACCAAGATGTACAGAAGGTTCTCGCACAATGCCTTTTTTTCCAACAAGCTCTCTGCCCGCTTCAAACTGCGGCTTCACTAGCGCAATACAGTCGCCGCCTGGGATAAGAATATGCTTTAATGCGGGCAGAATGAGTTTGAGCGAGATAAATGATACATCAATAGATGCAACCTCTGGTAATCCTTCGGTGAAATCTGCCGGAACAGAATGGCGGAAGTTGGTGCGTTCCATGACGATCACCCGATCATCCTGTCGTAATTTCCACGCAAGCTGATTGTAGCCAACATCCACAGCATAGGATTTGACTGCTCCATTTTGGAGTGCGCAATCTGTAAATCCCCCTGTTGATGAGCCGATATCAATTAAAAGCTTTCCTTCAACGGTTAAATCAAATTCTTGAAGTGCCTTTTCGAGCTTTAGCCCACCTCGGCTGACATATTTCAGCGGATTCCCCTTCACAGTCAGCGGGGTATCACGAGCGATTTTTTCTCCTGGCTTATCCAAACGGTTTTCATTTGAGTAAACGATCCCTGCCATAATGGCGCGTTTTGCTTTCTCTCTCGTTTCCATTAGTCCTTGTTCGACTAATAAAACGTCAAGTCGTTCTTTCTTTGATGTCATGATCCAATTCCTTTTCTTGGTGCTGCGGGAAGCAGGTCACGTAACGTTTCAGCAACCTGTGTTTTCGTCAGTCCAATTTCCTCAAGTAGCGCATCGACACTTCCATGCTCAATAAATTCATCTGGAATGCCCATACGTTCTACTTTTATATGAGACGCTTTTTTATCGTGAATATATTCTAATACGCTGCTGCCAAATCCACCCTGAAGCACCGCTTCTTCTATTGTTAAAATTGGCAAACCTTCAGACAGTATCTCATTTAACATGCCTTCATCAAGAGGCTTAATGAAACGTGCATTGACAACACGAATTGATTTTCCTTCTTTTTGCAGTTCTTCTGCTGCCTGCAGCGCCATTTTAATGGTTGTACCGAATGTTAAAATGACAGCATCTTTCCCGGGACGAAGAACTTCCCAAGAACCAATTGGGATGGTTTTCAGCTGTTCATCCATTTTGACGCCTAGTCCATTTCCACGCGGGAAGCGCATGGCGATTGGACCATCATCATATTGAATGGCTGTGTTGACCATATGCTGTCCTTCATTTTCATCCTTTGGCATCATGAGAACCATATTCGGCATATGACGCATGAAAGCAATGTCAAACACACCTTGATGCGTTTCTCCATCTGCACCGACAAGACCTGCACGGTCAATTCCAATGAACACATTGAGATTTTGACGGCAAATATCATGCAGCACTTGGTCATAAGCTCTTTGGAGGAACGTTGAATAAATCGCTAAAAATGGCTTCATGTCCTGTGTAGCAAGTCCAGCTGCCATTGTTGCAGCGTGCTGCTCTGCAATTCCAACATCAAACATTCGCTCTGGGAATTCTTTTGCAAACCCTTCAAGCTTTGAGCCAACGGGCATTGCAGGTGTAATTGCGACAATTCGCCCATCTTCCCGTGCCAGCTTTCTGACGGTTTCACTGACGAGACCACTCCATGACGGTGCGGCTGCTGTCGGTTTCACAAAGTCACCTGTGTCGATTTTGTATGGTCCTGTTCCGTGCCATGTGCCGATCTTATCAGATTCGGCCGGCTTATAGCCTTTTCCTTTTTTCGTGATGACATGAAGGAGAACCGGGCCTTTTGTTTTCTTTGCGTACTCAAGATTCTCAAACAAATCTTCATAGGAATGTCCATCTACTGGTCCTAAGTAAGTAAAGCCCATTTCCTCAAAGAACATACCAGAGACAAGCAAATACTTCAGACTGTCCTTGATACGTTCTGCTGTTGCAGCAAGCTTCCCGCCTACTGCTGGGATACGCTTGAATAAGTATTCAAGCTCGTCCTTTACCCATTGGTATTTACCAGCTGTACGTAGTCTGCCAAGCATTGTATGGATCGCACCAACGTTTGGTGCAATACTCATTTCATTGTCGTTTAAGATCACAATCATGTCTTTTTTTTCATCCCCGATATGGTTCAGTGCTTCTAACGCCATACCGCCGGTTAGTGCACCATCACCGATAATCGGGAGAATGTATTCATCTGTTCCTTTAATGTCACGCGCTGCCGCCATTCCCATTGCACCAGATAATGAGGTTGAACTGTGTCCAGTCTCCCAAACATCATGTTCACTTTCATTTCGTTTAGGGAAACCGCAGAGCCCTTTATATTGACGAAGTGTATCAAACTCGGCGCCTCTTCCAGTTAACAGCTTGTGAACGTAAGACTGATGTCCAACATCCCAAAGAAATTTGTCTTTCGGGCTGTCAAATACTTTGTGAAGTGCAACAGTAAGTTCAACGACACCAAGGTTTGGACCAATGTGCCCACCAGAGTTCGCTAACGACTCAATTAAAAACGTGCGAATGTCCGCACTAAGCTCCTCTAATTCTGCATTTGACATTCCTTTTAGAAACGTTGGATTTTTTATTGATAAAAGATCCAATCAGGATCAACTCGCTTTCAACAAAATTTCTATCTACATATATAATGCCTTATTCCTATGAAAACCAATTCAGGAATAAGAGTTGTCTCATCATGATAAACTGTTTACAGTTTACCACAATTGCTCGAGGACCCTCAAATCTAGGCTGTTTTTAGTGATCTCGTGAGGCAATCAGATCGCATAAATCATGCAGCAAGTTTTGCTCCAACTCAAGATTTGAGACAATTTCTTTCGCACGAGTGATATGTTCATCCAGCTTTTCTTTTGCTCCTGAAAGCGTTAATAAAGAAGGATATGTCGACTTTTCATTTGCTGTATCGGAGCCGATCCGCTTTCCTATTTTCTCTTCGCTGCCTTCAAGATCTAAAATATCATCACGGATTTGAAAAGCAATGCCAATATGATAGCTGAATTCTCTCAGCTTTTCGATCTCATCATCAGGTGCACCTGCCAGTATCGCACCAGCAACCACACTAAAGGTGAGTAGCTTTCCTGTTTTGCGGGCATGAATCGATTCTAATTCAGAAAGAGGGATTTGTTTCTGTTCTGCTTCCATATCATCAAATTGCCCGCCAACCATTCCGAGTGCACCTGCTGATGTAACAAGTTCATCGATGATTCGAAGCTTTTGATCAGCAGGTACATCGTCAGATAATTGCGATGTGATCAGACGGAAGCTTTCAGTGAGCAGCGCATCACCTGCAAGAACAGCTGTTGCCTCGCCGTATACTTTATGGTTGGTCGGCTTTCCTCTGCGCAGATCATCATCGTCCATACAAGGAAGATCATCATGTATCAAGGAATACGTATGAATCATTTCCACTGCGCAGCCTACTGGTATACCGTCTTCTTCCCTTTTTCCATACGCATTTAAAAGAGCAAGAACAAGCACAGGACGCAGTCTTTTTCCGCCAGCTTTCAGAGAATAAAGCATAGAAGATTTCAGCTCTTCTGGAATAGACAATTCCTGCACATATGTAAATAAATAATCTTCAATTGCTTGTTTTCGTGTTGTTAAAAATTCGTTTAAGTTACTTGTCACCAGCATCTGCCTCCTTCACTGAAAAAGGAGCCAGTTCACCGTCCTCTTTTAAAATGAAATCCATTTGCTTTTCAACATGCTGTAATTTTTCATGGCAAAGTTTTGAGAGTGTCATACCCTCTTGGAAATAGTGGATGGCTTGTTCAAGCGGTACATCGCCTTCTTCGAGCTTTCCCACAATCTCTTCAAGTCCTTTCATGGCCTCTTCAAATGTCATTTGTTCTTCTTTTTGTTTATTTGATTCTGTCATGATGATTGCCCTCCTTCTCAATAACCTCACAAATCAGACGTCCATCCTTCATTGTAATCGTCAGTTGATCCTTCGTTTCTACTTGATTCACACTTTTAATGAGCTCATCTTCTTTATAGGCTAAACTATAGCCTCTTTCCATGACTTGAAGCGGATTTAATGCATTTAGTTTACCAAGAACCGATTGGAACTGCGAATGAATTGTTTTCATTTGCACATTCATGCTCCGAACGAGCTGTTCTGTTTCATTGGCGTGACGTTTTTTCGCCTGAAGCAGCTGCTCTTTTGGATGAAGCGGCTTCAGTCTATATGTTTGGCGGTCAAGTTGACTGCGTTTTTGTTCCATTTGTCTTGTCAGCTGTTTTTGAAAACGATCAAATACCATATCAAATTGCTGCTCTTTTTGCTCTTGTAATCGCTTTGGAAAACGGAAAGCATAAGAGGATTGAAGTGCCACAAGACGGTCTTTTGCTTGTGACGTTCGATTTTTTACCGCTCTTGTTAACCGAATGTCGATTGATTTGATTCGTTCAATTAAATCAGCGGTGCTTGGAACAGCTAGTTCTGCTGCTCCTGTTGGTGTGGGTGCTCTCATGTCTGCAGTGAAATCACTAATGGTAAAGTCTGTTTCGTGCCCAACTGCAGAAATGATTGGAATGTCTGATGCGAAGATCGCTCTTGCGACTGCTTCTTCATTAAAGGCCCAAAGTTCTTCAATCGATCCTCCGCCTCTCCCGACAATCAAGACATCACAAAGCTGTTTTTCATTGGCTTCTTTAATCCGTTCCACAATCGAACGCGGAGCATTTTCTCCTTGGACTAATGCCGGAAGCACAATGATCTTGGCCTGCTGATAGCGCCGATTGATCGTGGTAATGACATCTCGAACAGCTGCTCCTGTTGGGGATGTAATGACACCAACAACCTCTGGAAATTCAGGAATTGTTTTTTTATAGCGCTCATCAAATAAGCCTTCACTTGCTAGTTTCTTCTTCAGCTCTTCATAGGCAAGATGAAGAGCACCAACACCATCAGGCTGCATTTCTTTTGCATATAATTGATAGCTTCCGCTCGGTTCGTAGACTTGAATTCCGCCACGTACGAACACTTTCATTCCGCTCTTTGGTGAAAAAGGCAGCTTGGACGCGGAGCGCTGGAACATAACAGCTTGCATACGTGCATTTTCGTCCTTTAAGGTGAAATAAACATGACCTCTTGAATGAATCTTCACATTTGATAACTCACCTTTGATCCAAATATCTTCTAAATGAGGGTCAACATCAAATTTTCTTTTTATGTATTTTGTAAGGGCTGTGACCGTCACAAAGGCTTTTTCACTCATGACGTATTCCTCCTCTTCAAAAACGCACATTCATCCACCGGCAGCACGCAGGTGGATGAATGGATCAAGCTTATGATAATGTACGTTTTGCTGATTTAACCGTATTGTGTGCAAGCATCGTAATTGTCATTGGACCCACTCCGCCAGGGACTGGTGTGATGTAAGAAGCTTTTTCTTTTGCTGCTTCAAAGTCAACGTCCCCTACAAGTTTCCCCGTTTCTAGACGATTGACTCCTACATCAATGACAATCGCGCCTTCTTTAATTTGGTCAGCTTTAATAAAGTTTGCTCGACCGACGGCAACAACTAAAATGTCCGCTTTTAACGTATGTTCTGAAATGTTCGCCGTTCTTGAATGACAGTAGGTGACGGTTGCATTTTCGTTTAATAGCAATTGTCCAACTGGTTTGCCGACGATATTGCTTCGTCCTACAACGACCACTTCTTTTCCAGAGAGATCCACACCTGTTTTGTTCAATAATTCAACAATACCAGCTGGTGTGCAAGGGAGGAATGTGTCTTCTCCAAGTAGCATTTTCCCGATATTCAGCGGATGAAAACCATCTACGTCTTTCTCTGGTGAAATTCGTTCAATGACGGCTTTTTCAGAAATATGTTTTGGCAGTGGAAGCTGAACAAGAATTCCGTGGAATTGATCATTTGCATTGTGCTGATCAATCATCTTTAGCAATTCCTCTTCTGTTAAAGAAGCATCTAAATGATCAAGCTGGAAATGCATGCCCATGGCTTCTGCTGCTTTTTTCTTCCCGCGTACGTAAGAAAGTGAAGCCGGATCATCACCGATTAGAATAACGGCAAGACCAGGTGTGACTCCTTTTTGTTTTAGCTCTTCTACTTCTTTTGCTAATTGTTCACGCTTTTCTTTTGCTGTTTCTTTCCCATCGATGATTGTTGCTGTCATGTCGAATCCTCCTATTACTGCTTTAGGTCGTTTTTAATGTTTGAAAGTACACCATTTACAAATTTCGGCGCCTTATCGTCACCGAACAATTTAGCAAGTTCAATGGCTTCATTCATTGAAACACTCACCGGGATATCTTCTTGATATACCATTTCGTACACAGACAGCCTTAAAATGGCTCTGTCTACGTTCGCAATACGATCAAGTTTCCAATTCACAAGATGCTGTGAAATCATGTCATCGAGCTTGTCCTTTTGTTCGAGCACACCGAAAACCAGTTCCTCGAAAAAAGGATCTGATTCTTGTTCATCCAGCGCATGTGTAATGGCGTCTTTCGGATCAATATTGCTGACATCAATTTGAAATAATGTTTGTAGCGCCTTTTCTCTTGCAGTTCTTCTTTTCATTATTTACTCCTTTAACCACTTTATCCGCTTGTCGTTAAGCCATACAGAGATCATAACATATTTTGACCGCAGTCGCACCAAGATCCATGCGAGCTGTGACGAAAAACGAATCACTCCATGCGTGACGTAATCATCATGTGGAATTTTCCCAAAAATGGGCTTTAAAAAACCAAAGAGGCAATGCCTCCTTGGTTTCACTTCAACCATTTTTACATTTCTTGATCAACTTCAGCTTCAGCTGTTTTTGTATCAAATTGAATGCCGACGACATGAATGTTGATTTCATTAATCGTTAAGGCCGTCATGTTTAAAAGGGTTTGACGGATATTTTCTTGAACAGCAGTGGATACCTTTGGAATGGATAGGCCAAATTCAACCACACAATACACATCAATTGTGATGCCTTCATCAGAGACATCTACTTTCACACCTTTACGGTGATTTTTCTTCCCAAAGCGTTCTGCCACATCAGCAGCGAAGTTGCCGCGCATTTCCGCAATTCCTTCGACCTCTGATGCAGCGATCCCAGCAATGACTTCAATCACTTCTGGCGCAATTTGCACTTTTCCCAATTGATCTTCATCAAGGTTCATTTCAAGCAAATTGTTTTCTGACACGATCATTCACCTCCGAAAGCTGTTATTATTTCATAATTTGATACGTTTCTAAAAACTTCGTATTAAAATTACCGCTCACAAATGTTTCGTGCTCTAGTAATCTGAGGTGGAATGGAATCGTTGTGTAGACTCCTTCAATGACGAATTCTTGAAGCGCACGTTTCATTCTTGCTATTGCTTCTTCTCTCGTTTTACCATATGTGATCACTTTCGCAATCATACTATCGTAATATGGCGGAATCACATAACCAGGATAAGCGGCAGAATCAATACGTACTCCTAAACCGCCTGGCGGAAGGTACATTTTAATTTCACCAGCAGAAGGCATGAAGTTTTTCTCAGGGTTCTCTGCGTTAATACGACATTCAATCGCCCAGCCTTCGTATACGACATCCTCTTGCGTAAGGGAAAGCTTTTCACCTGAAGCTACTTTGATCTGTTCTTTGATCAAATCAACACCAGTGACCATTTCCGTTACAGGATGCTCTACTTGGATACGTGTATTCATTTCCATGAAGTAAAACTTCTCTTCATTATAATCGTAAATGAATTCAACCGTTCCGGCACCTGTGTATTCAACAGCTTCGGCTGCTTTTACGGCAGCTTCACCCATTTGCTCACGAATATCTGCATTTAGTGCAGGTGATGGCGTTTCTTCCAGAAGCTTTTGCATTCTTCTTTGGATAGAACAATCACGTTCACCTAAGTGAATGGTATTCCCATGCTGATCAGCAAGGACTTGAATTTCAACGTGTCTAAAGTCTTCAATGAATTTCTCCAAATAGACACCTGGGTTCCCGAAGTTTTGTGCTGCTTCCTGCTGCGTGATGGTGACACCGTTAATGAGCTCTTCTTCTGTGCGAGCCACACGGATACCTTTACCACCGCCCCCTGCAGTTGCTTTAATAATGACAGGATACCCAATACCAGCTGCTGTTGAAACAGCATCATCAAGATCTTTTACAATTCCTTGAGAACCAGGGACAATTGGAACACCAGCTTGCTTCATTGTTTCTCTTGCCACATCTTTCGTTCCCATTTTGGAAATTGCTGACGCAGTTGGTCCAACAAAGATGACATTACATTCCTCGCAAAGCTCTGCAAAGTCTGCATTTTCAGCAAGGAAACCATATCCTGGATGGATGGCATCTGTACCTGTTAGTTTTGCCACACTGACAATATTTGTTACATTTAAATAACTATCTTTTGAAGCAGTCGGTCCGATGCAATATGCTTCATCAGCCATTTGAACATGCAGCGCATCACGATCCGCTTCAGAAAATACCGCAACTGTTTCAATTCCAAGCTCTTTACAAGCACGGATGATTCTAACTGCGATTTCTCCTCTGTTTGCAATTAATAGCTTTTTAATCATGATCGTACTCCTTACTCTGCTTTCACTAGAAAGAGGGGTTGTCCGAATTCTACAAGCTGACCGTTTTCAGCTAATACTTCGACGATTTCGCCTTTTACTTCTGCTTCGATTTCATTAAACAGTTTCATCGCTTCAACGATACATACAACTGAGTTTTCCTTCACTTTAGAACCTGTTGTCACATATGGATCTGCTTCTGGTGAAGAAGAAGCGTAAAATGTGCCAACCATTGGGGATGTGATTTTATGCAGGTTTTCAGACGCGGCTTTCTCTTGTGCAGGGGCTTCGGTCTGAGCTGGAGCTTGTGCTTTAGGAGCTTGTTGAGCTGGAGCTGCTTGGACAGGAGCCACTGGTGCTTGTGCCGCAACTTGCTGAACGACTTCTTTATTTTTCTTTAACTTGATTTTTGCACCTTCGTTTTCGTACGTAAATTCATCAATTGTTGATTCGTCAATTAATTTAATTAGTTCATGAATCTCTTCAATTTTTAACATGGATTTGCACCCCTATGTATGGATTTATCTTTTTTTATAGGCTAGTACTAAAAGTACATACTATAACCATCTTACAGGAGGATTTCGTTGAATTCAACTATTAATGTGATGAGACACCTCGCACAAGCACCTGAAAAAGGGCGTCAACCCGCATGAAAAAACGCCCTTTTCAGAAAAGGGCGCTTGTGCATTTTTTATTGATTCGATGGCTCAAAAGTGACGGCTACGTTATCAAGCCCTCTCATTTCTTTTGTGACCAAATCAATAATATCTGCTGCTTGGGACTTTGATTTTTTATCAGAACGAACCGTGATGTTCACTTTATCTCCTTCTGCACTGACGAGCGCATCTTTATATCCTTTTGTTTTGATTAATGTCTCCAGCTGACGCTCTGTTCCTTCTGCCTCACTAAGTGCTGTCATTTGATCATAAGCTTCACTTTTCTCTTGCGCTGTTGCATCATCGCTAGACACGATTTCGTTATACTCTTCACGCTGCTTGCTGCGCTTATCTTCCAGTTCAAGTCTGTAGGTTGTGAAAAGTTCATCGTCGGTCTGCTCTGAAACAGCCTTTCCTTCTTCTCCACTTGTTTCAACATCTTCTTGTTTCGCATTGCTTTCTTTGTCAGTTGATTTCTCTTCTGCGTTCTTTTCGGTTCCTTTGTCAGTCCCTTTTTCTGGCTCAGCCTTTTTCTCTTCCATTCCTTTTGATTTTGTATCTTCTACTGTCACAGCATTCTCACCTTGTGGAGACATGATATAGTACACACTTAATACGACAACTAAACTTAGCATCGTTAATAGCCAAACCGTTTGTTTTTTTAACATCATTCCGAATCCTCCTTGATTTTTTTAGGGGCAACAGCCACTCTATGGCTCGGTACATCAAGCACTCGTGTAACCGCTTCAATGATGGTTTTCTTTATTTGAACGTTGTCTACTCCTTGAGCAACAACGAGGACACCTCGAATGTCTGGCTTTTTCGTTTGGACAACAACAGGTGTTTCTTCATTGCCATTTTTAATAATGACAATCTCTTCTTCTTTTGTTTGATCCGTGACACTTCGCACGCCGCCTTCTTTGTCTGTTTCCTCGGTCGTAGTGCTTTTATTGGATTTGTTTTTTTCAAACACTTTTAAAGAAGTTGCGTCTACATTTACCACAATGGATACATCCTCAACACCAATGATCGTTTCTAAAATCTCTTTTAGCTGATTTTCGTATTCTTGTTCAACATCCTCTATCGAGTTGTTTGACTTACCTGAAGAGGATGGTTTGAACACCGCCTGCTCTTCTGAGGATGTTTTTTTAGACGCAGGAACAGCAGCCTCTTGTTTGCTTGATGGCGGTGACAGAATCTGACTGACTAACATGAATGACACGCCGATGATGAAGACAAGCAGTAAGTAATGGTGCTTCGTTAATTTTGGTTTCCCTTCACCTTTTTCAGGTGCTTGGAACATTGATTTCAGTTTTTGTCTCCAGTCTTTGTTATTCATGATCTGCTGCGTCACCTCCCTCAATGTTCAGCGCAATGTGTTCAGGCCGTGTATTCCATACATCTGCAAGCGTCTCTTTCACCCTCGCCATCTCTTTTGCTGACGCCCCGGCGCTTTCCTCCTTTTGCCTGGAGAGATCAATGTCGACCTTTGCCACCGTTTCTACAGCATCACCTGTGAGCGGGACAAGGACTGCTTTGATGCGAAATTGATCTGCCTCCATATTCTGATCAAGGTGCTCCTCATCTGCCAACACTTCTACGTGTTTCATTTCATAGCTCTCCTTCTCCAGTGGCTCCTTTGCGCTTTTTTCTAGTTGGACAGCCATTTGCTTTAAAATATATGCACGCTGTGAAGCTTGTATTTCTTTTTTTTCTAAATTCATCTGATTTTTTATTTCTTCTGATTGCGCTTGGTCCTTCCCTTTCATGATTTCTGAGAAAATTTGGTCAGGATCTGCCCGGAATAACGCAAAGATCGGATTGAGCATCACCACAATTAACAGTAAGCTGACGACCATTTTTGCATACTTCTGCATGCTTGAATTGGGAAGCAAAAGATCAATCACAATCGCAAATAAAATAAATAGAATAATACTTGTGATCCATTCTGTGAGAAAACTCAAATGGTGTCCCCTCCTTACTTCATCATCATGGTGAGGTTGCCAGCTGTGATGATAACGGTAATGCTTAAAAAGAACATAAGCGATACAACAGCTAATGCAGCAAATATATAAAGAACACTTTTTGAAATGACATCAAGGCAGCTAATAATCGGCCCGCCCCCTAAAGGCTGAAGAATCGCAGCGGCCAATTTATAAATCAGAGCGAGCGACAGCACTTTAATCGCTGGGAAAGCCGCAATTGAAATCAAAATGGCGACGCCTACAAGGCCAACCGTATTTTTCAGCAGCACAGAGGCGCTGATAACGGTATCTGTCGCATCAGTAAACATTCTGCCAAGGACAGGGATGAAATTTCCGGTAATAAACTTGGCTGTGCGAAGAGCGATGCCATCCGTGATAGCAGCAGATGCCCCCTGTACAGAAATGACGCCGAGGAATACAGTTAAAAAAACAGCGAGCCCGCCAATGGCGACATTTCTTAACAGCTGGGCAAGCTGGGTCACTTTGTATTGTTCGGTCAGCGTACTGACAATGCTCAATATCGCTGATAAAAAAATAAGCGGAAGAACGACATATTGAATAAAAACACCGCTCGTGTTCATTAAAAACAAAATCACAGGATGAAAGAATCCGGCTGAGACAAGCCCGCCTGATGAGGCAATAAGTGCTAATAAAAGAGGAATAAGAGCAAGAATAAAACTAGTCATCGTTTGAATGGCTTCTGTTGCATAAGAGATCGCAACATGAAAACTGTTTAATGCAATAATGATAAGCACCATATAAACAAGAGCGTATGCAACTTTACTAACAGTGCTTTGCTCAAACGCATTTTGCAAAAGCTGCAAAAGCGAACAAAAGATGGTGAGTAATATAAGTGTACCTAAGAGCTTTCCATTGGCAATCAGCTCATGAAACAGATAATGAACAAAAGCCTTCAGCCACGTTTGGGGAGACAGCTCTTTATCGCCATCGATCATTTCCTTCACTGTACCTTTTTGGCTTTCAGGCAGAAAGCCGCCATACTCGTCCAATATCGTTTCCCAAAAGTCACTGATAGAATGAAGCTCTAAGGCATCAGCCTGTCCACCCGCAACTTCTTCTGCGACCGGTTCTTCACTTGATAAAGGCACACTTTCTTCTGCACCTGCATACGGAACAATCATCCAAAAGAACATCATAAACCCTAGCACAGCTGTCACCCGTTTCATCATCATCACCTCTTTTCCATCAAGTCATGGACGGGATCATACCTAGGATCGTCTCAATGATGACCGTTAAAATCGGTACCGCCATGACCAAAATAAGAATTTTGCCGCCAAGCTCTATTTTTGAAGCGATGGCGCCTTGTCCCGCATCCTTTGTGAGCTGGGCACCAAATTCTGCAATATAGGCAATGCCAATGATTTTCAAAATGGTTTCAACGTATTTCATATTGACGCCTGCACTTGCTGCAATTTTTTCAATCATGGAGATAATGGCATAGATTTGATCGATTAAATAAAGGAAAATGACACACCCAGTAAACACAACAAGCATAAAGGCGAAGGTTGGCTTTTGTTCTTTGACGATTAATGCTAGAAAAGTAGCGATTAAACCAAGTCCAACAATTTGAATAATTTCGATTTGTAAGCCCTCCCCTATCCTTGAAATAGAAATACGGCTTTAATCTTCTTAAACAAATCATCCACAATGGTAGCAACCATAAATAAAATGTAGATAAATCCAAGCAGTGTCACCCACTGTGCGTACTCTTTTTTCCCCATTTGATCTAAAATCGTATGGAGAAAAGCCACGACGATACCCACTCCCGCAATTTGGAAAATGACGTTTACATCAACGCCCATGCTCTCGACTCCCTTCCTCTCACATCAATAACAGAATCAGTAGTAAACCACTTAGAAAACCAAGACTTCTCACCATTTTTTCATTTTTTGCTTGGGCAACTTCAGCTTCTTTTTCCTCTGATTCCAAATGGCCTAAAGCTAGCTTGATATATTTTTGCTGAGCCGTCACATCATGCTGACCAAGGGTTTCTCCAAAGTGCTTCAGCGCCTCATATTCGCCTTTTTTTAATACGGTTTTTTTCCATACATCCTCTAGACTTTCATTCCATGCATGCCTCGCAGAAAAGGTTCCAACGTTGAGTTTTTCTGCAAATTGTTCAAATAGCCGATTCACAGGCGGTCCTACTTGGGACGCAATTTGGTCAGCGGCTCTAGCTAAAGGTGTTTGACCATACATAATTTCAGCTTCAAGAGATTGGAGTGCAAACCGGAGCTGGCGGATTTGCTTTGGCCGATCACTGTACCGCTTCGCAAACTCGAATCCTCCCCATGTCGTAGCCGCAACAATGAAAATAGCACCAATAAGCTTTAACATACGTCCACTCCCCGCCTCCTCTTCAGCTCTTGTCCCTCTTGGTCAAATATCCGTCCGATTGTGCCAGGCCCTTTTTCTCTATTTAATTCCACATATCGATCAAACACACGAAGCTGCCATAACGGTTCAAATGATGGCCGTTTAGATAAGTCTTCAAGAGAATACCCATGAGCTGAGACGATAATGGTGACTCCAGCATGGATTGCTTCTAGCAGTGCCTGTACATCTTCACTTTTTCCGATTTCATCGACAATGATGACTTCTGGGCTCATGGACCTGATCATCATCATTAACCCTTCAGCCTTTGGGCACGCATCAAGTACATCAATCCGGTGTCCAAAAGAATGCTGCGGCACTCCTCTTATACAACCTGCGATTTCAGATCGTTCATCTACAATCCCTGTTTTTCTAGGAGAAATGGTTGTTGTTCCTGTACTGACAAGACGTGCTAGATCACGCAGCAATGTCGTTTTCCCGGTTTGCGGCGGACCTATAATCAGTGTGTTACACCAATGTTTTTCATATAAATAAGGGAGAAACGGCAGAGCAATTCCGATCTTCTCTTTTGCGATGCGAATATTAAATGAAGAAATATCTCTTAAGCCTTTGACGAATCCATTTTCGACGATGACCTTTCCAGCAAGCCCAACCCGATGTCCGCCAGATATGGTGATATAGCCCTGTTTTAACTCTTCCTCAAGTGTGTACATGCTGTAATTACTGAGCCTGCCTAATAGCTGAGCCGCCTCTTCACCTGTTGTATGATAGGAAAGAAAGCGTGGTTTTCCACCTTGCATCAGCTCAATCGGGCGATCGGTGCGAATGCGGATTTCTTCTATTTGCGCCCACTCTGCTTCTTTTAACATGCTGAGTTCTTGTCCAATTGAGTGCGGGAGAATATCCAACAAACTCCGCAACGAATTCCCCTCCTTTTTTTCTTCTCTAAAATGTATGATGTATGCCGTTAATTATGCCAAGCCATTTCACTTATAAATTCCAACAAGAATAAATACGACACCAATGAAAATAAACACAAGCTTCGCATAGGATAACTGCCCTGCAATTTGATAGATTCCAATCGTCATCGTGATAATAAAAATGAGCGGCCCGATGATCGCTAATATACTATTGATGACAACCGCTTTACGCACATCATTAGTCACTAAAATGAGGATGGCGGCCGTCAGTTCAATCGCGGCAGATAAAAACCTCATCCCTGCCATGGCAGCAACTGATGGGTGTATACCCGGGAGAAATTGTTTCATATAGAACCTCCAGCTTTTTTTACACTATATGCTTCACTAGCTAGAAGTAGTCTTGTTTTTCAAAAGGAAGAGAGATGGATGAGAGAATAGAGTAAGGGGTGTCATAACGAGGCGTCCTATTTTTCAAATAAAAAAAGACTGTAAACACGAGGTTTACAGTCTCAGATAGTTGACAAAGGGCTAAAATGAACTTGATTTTAGCCCTTTGTCTTCTTTTCAGCGTGATAGAAAACCTTTGCAGTCTAGGAAGGACGAGTACTGGCGCGGAGCGAATTTGACATTCGTGAGCACCAGCGCGCAGGACTGACAAAGAATGCGAGGGTTTGCCTACACGCTGAGACTGTAAACACGAGGTTTACAGTCTCTCTGTTCATTACGCTCTTGAAACGTATGAACCGTCAGATGTATTGATCACTAGTTTATCACCTTGGTTCACAAAGAAAGGAACGTTCACGATTAAACCAGTTTCTGTTTTTGCAGGTTTTGATCCACCTGATGTCGTATCACCTTTAATACCAGGCTCTGTTTCTACTACTTCTAGTTCTACAGTGTTTGGAAGTTCTACTCCAAGTGTTTCATCACCGTACATGACGATTTGAACCGACATATTTTCAAGCAAATATTTCAGCTCATCTTTGATTTGCGCTTCGCTTAGTTCAAGTTGTTCGTATGAACTTGTATCCATGAATACATGCTGATCGCCATTTGCATATAAATATTGCATTGTTTTTGTTTCAATTTGCGCTTTCGCTACTTTTTCACCTGCACGGAATGTTTTTTCTTGAATCGCACCTGTACGCAGGTTACGCAGTTTCGAACGGACAAACGCTGCGCCTTTTCCTGGTTTTACGTGTTGGAAATCCACTACACGCCAAATACCGCCGTCCACTTCAATTGTCAGGCCTGTACGAAAATCGTTTACTGAAATCATTTTGTCATCCTCCTACATTTCACCATCATAATATGATAAGTTCTTTCGGTGAGTGGGTCAATCGTTTATTGCCGTCAGCTGTCAGGACAATATCATCCTCAATTCTCACGCCGCCGACATCCGGCAAGTAAATGCCTGGTTCAACTGTCACAACCATTCCCTCTTCTAACACGACATCTGAGCGTGAGGAAAGGCCAGGTGCTTCATGTACTTCCATACCAAGCCCATGTCCAGTCGAATGCCCGAAGTATTGACCGTAGCCATACTTTTCAATGATGTCTCGTGTGATGCGATCAGCTTCTTTTCCTGTTAAGCCTGGCTTGATTTTATCCACACCAGCGTTTTCTGCTTCTAATACGATATGATAAATTTCCTTTAATTTGTCGCTTGGTGTTCCTACAGCAATGGTTCTTGTCATGTCTGAACAATAGCCTTTATAATAGGCACCGAAATCCAGTGTCACCAAGTCACCAGATTCAATCACCTTTTCGCTCGCTCTCCCGTGTGGCAGGCTTGAACGAACGCCAGAGGCAACAATCATATCGAATGAAGATCCTTCTGCCCCTTCTTTTCTCATGAAAAATTCAAGCTCGTTCATGACCGCAATTTCTGTCAGGCCCGGCTTGATGTACGTGAGAATATGATCAAAGGCATGATCTGCAATCTTCGCAGCTTCCTCTAATATCTTAATCTCTTCATTAGACTTAATCAAGCGCAACTTTTCAACTGATTCTGAGACTGGAACAAGCTCGATACCGCTTGCTTTCCCCGAGTACTGCTGGTAGGTGGCAAATGTCATATGGTTTTGTTCAAAACCAAGACGTTTTACCCCAAATTCGTTTGCCGTTTGGACAGCAGTTTCCACAATGTTTCCTTTATGTTCAATGATGTCATAGCCCTTTACTTGATCCTTGGCTTGCTCTGTGTAACGAAAATCCGTAATAAAGGCGGCTCGATCCTTTGAAACGATGGCAAGACCCGCTGATCCAGTAAAACTCGTCATATAATGTAAATTAAAGCTGCTCGTAATCACTAAACCATCTATGTCTAATTCGGCTAAAAGTTTTCTTAGTTTTTCAAGTTTCATGATACTGCTCCCCCTTCACTGACTAAATAACGAATCGCCAATTTATATCCTTCTAAACCAAGTCCAACGATTTGACCTTGGCATACTGGAGCAAGAACCGAATGATGGCGGAATTCCTCTCTCTTATGAACATTTGTGATATGTACTTCGATGACAGGTAACGTAATACTTGCAATGGCATCTCTCAGTGCATAGCTATAGTGGGTAAAAGCACCCGGGTTAAACACGACGCCATCGTACTGATCTTCTGCTTCATGGAGCGCATCGACCAAATCTCCCTCGTGATTCGATTGAAAGAACGTCAATTGAATATTTGCTCTTTCTGCAAACTGAAACAAATCCGTTTCTAAATCTGTTAATGTTTTACTTCCATAAACTCCTGGCTCTCTCTTGCCGAGCCTATTTAAGTTGGGCCCATTCAGCACTAGAAAATGAGGCATATGACCACTCCTTCACCCTAATTCACTCTATATCGATGTCTGTTTCTTTTTCCTTAGAAACCTTTCGTTTCCAAAAATAATTTTATCATATGAATGGTGGATTTACACTTTATTCTGTCTTTTTCCCGAGTGCCCTTGCAAGCTTCTGACTCGTTAATTCATTGTATTCAAATGAAATACTGTATCCGACAAACATGCCATATAAAATATATAGGCAAAATGTCGTCACAATGGTGCTTTGCTGCAAATCTTGCACTTGCTTCACATCGGGGAATATAGGATTAAATACATAAAAAACAAGCAGCCACAAAATCCCTCCATAAATCAGTCCCATCCAAAAACCTTTGATCCGTTTGAGCAGTCCATAATAAATAAAGGCTGCCCCAATAGATAAAATCCCTAAAAGTACAATACTCATAAATGTACCAAGTCCGCCTTTTTTCCATTCACCAAGCACAAATGGCTGCAACAGCATATTTGGACTCACCTCTGAAAAATGAAACACATGGGTCAGAAATCCGATAAAGCCCCAAAAAACTCCGCCGACAAAACCTGTGGCTGCTGCCCTTGCCACCATTGAAGACGTTTGTACTGATTGATTTTTTTCTTCTTGGTTTTTCTTTTCATCACGTTTCATATGAACACCTCCAGCAAGTAGTATGTCCAAAATGTCATGAAAAAAAAGGATTTCCGTGCGAGAGTGTAAAATTTTTATAACAGGGTATACTGGCTAAAAAGAGGTAGATAGAATTCTAGTAGATAATCGACCTGTGAGCTAGTGATTTCCCCTCTTTTCCTGTACAATAAAGGTATAAGGAAATGCATGTAAATTACAGGAAACAGGCAGGTTGATGAAATATGTCCAATCAAACAAAACCTCCAGCATATGGAGGGCAGGCAGTTGTGGAAGGTGTCATGTTCGGAGGTAAAATGAACTATGTGACAGCGATTCGGCGTAAGGATGAGTCGATTGAGTTTTTAAAGCTTCCCCGGACCTCCAATAAACGAACCGCCTTTCTTAAGAAAATCCCTTTTGTCAGGGGTGTTGCTGCACTTGTTGAAGCAAGCGCAAACGGCAGTAAGCACTTAAACTTCTCCAGCGAGCGCTATGACTTAGATCCTTCTGAAGATCATTCTCTTGAAAAAGAACAAAAAAGCTCGAAATTATCAATGATCTTTGGCATTGCTGTGATCGGAGTTCTCTCTCTTCTTTTTAGTAAATTTGTCTTTACTTTAGTGCCTGTCTTTTTAGCTGAACTTGTGCGTCCGGTGTTTTCTGGAAACTTCGCACAAATTGCAGTGGAAACATTCTTTAAATTGATCCTGTTATTAGGCTATATTTACTTTATTTCCATGACCCCTTTAATTAAAAGGGTATTTCAATATCATGGGGCAGAACATAAAGTCATAAACTGCTATGAACAGAATCTTGACATCACAGTGGAAAATGTCCAAAGCCAATCTCGCCTGCATTATCGATGCGGCAGCAGCTTTATTTTATTCACTGTCATTGTCGGCATGTTCGTCTATTTACTCGTACCGACAGATCCTTTATGGGTGAGAGTTCTGAATCGCTTGGCGCTTATTCCGGTTGTTCTGGGCATTTCATTTGAAGTGCTTCAGCTCACAAACAAACTCCGTGACGTGCCAGTGCTTAAAGTGCTTGGCTATCCTGGCCTTTGGCTGCAATTGCTCACAACAAAAGAACCCTCTGATGATCAAGTCGAGGTAGCCATTGCAAGTTTTAATGAACTTCTTCGTTTAGAGGAAGCATCTGCGAAACAAGCATCAGATTCTGCTCATCAAGTGATCTAGTTTATAAATCCGGTAAATTCTTTCGGAGGTGGACAGTTATGAATCGCCGAGTACATCCTGCTTTTACCATTATTTTCGCTTTAGGTGTTTTGGGATTTGTGTATTTACTCACAACGAATCCAAGCAGACTTTTTACAATGCTGCTATCAGTTGTGATCGTTGGAGCGGTTCTATTTTTCTTATTTAGATGGCTGATGAATCGAAGAACTGGAACAGAAGGAAATCTTTATCGTAAAGCAGTCAAACAATCAAAACGTCGCTACCAGCAGCCTAAACCAAAAACGAAAAGCCAGATGAAAAACCGGGTCACTCATTTGCGAAGCGTGCCGACTGACCACAAGTCTAAGCCCGTCCTTCTCAAAAAGAAAAGCCAAACACATTTGACAGTCATTGAAGGCAAGAAAAACAAAAAGAAAAATCGCGCCTTATTTTAAAATGTCCAGCTCTTTAAAAATTGCTCGGCCTTCTGTCTGCCTAGATCGACGAGCGCCTTTTTCTTTTCTGTCATCAGCTGAAAATCAGTGGCAATGACGTGTTCTACAGGAATAAAAATAATATGACGTTCGTGTTTTGTGGCAATATGTCTTTCGTCATGAGCACCACGCATCGTTTCAAATAGAGCGCCAAACAGTTCAAACGCATTGCGGATGGAATGTTGAGGGCGTTCTTTTTCGTTTGGGGTTAATGTGACACCGACAAACGGTCTTTTTTTCTCTTCAGCAAAAAGCCAAATCGGAAAGTTGCTGAGCACGCCGCCATCTACTATGGTACAAATTCCTTTTGAAGACCTCAGTTTGACAGGTTCGAAAAAATACGGCAGACTGCAGCTCATCCGAATGGCTCTGGCAACAGAAAACCGTTCTGGATTTAACCCATAGGAAGGAAGGTCATCTGGAAGGACGAGGATTTTGCCATTTGTTAAATCAGAAGCGACGATTTTGAGCGTATCTTTTTTCAGATCACCGAATACGGTGACGCCTTTTCGTTTTAACACGTCTGTCAGCCATTTTTCTAGACGGTCACCTTTGTAAAGGCCAAGACGCCAATAAATAGACACCCATCTGAGCATTTTAAACGGGATGAATTGACACCTTCGATCAAGCAATTGATGCTCATCCATTTCGTCTAACAGCTCCCGAATCTCCTGACTCGTAAAACCCGCTGCGATGAGTGAAGCAATGATCGCTCCCGCACTTGTTCCAGCGAGACGGACAAATTGAAACCCTCTTGCTTCAAGCGCTTCATAGGCGCCTGCAAGTGCTGCACCCTTAATGCCTCCACCTGAGAACACACCATCTATCTTCATCAAGGAGCCCCCTTTTCTGTCACACTATTAATAGTGTAGGAGCAATTGCCTTTCATTAGAACTATATTCAAAAAGGACACCCATGCTAAGGGTGTCCTTTCAGCGTGTAGACAAACCCTCGCATTCGGTGTCAGTCCTGCGCTCCGGTGCTTACGAATGTCAAATTCGCTCCGCTCCGATGCTCGTCCTTCCTAGACTGCAAAGGTTTTCTTTCACGCTGAAAAGAAGACAAAGAGCTAAAATAAAGTACATTTTACCCCTTTGTCAACAATTTAAAAGGACACCCTTCGACAGGTGTCCTTTTTCTTAAGATTCTTGATTTGTTTGTTCGTTTTTCTTTTGAATCGCTTTCAGCTGAACAGATCGCTCATCGTTTTCTTCAAAGAATTGGACGAGGTCGCCAATACGGTCAATGCTGTTCCAGCTGAGATGATGCTCAATACCTTCTACATCATCATAAATTTTCTCTTCATCTACACCAATGATTCTTAAAAATTGCTCTAGCAGTTCATGTCTGTATACGAGACGTTTTCCAATTTTTTTGCCTTTCGGGGTTAAAATTAGACCACGATATTTCTCATAAATGAGGTATTCATCTTTATCTAGCTTCTGAACCATTTTTGTTACAGAGGAGGGATGGACAGCGAGGGCTTCTGCAATATCAGATACTCTTGCATATCCTTTTTCTTCTATCAGCATATAAATTTGTTCAATATAATCTTCCATACTAGGTGTAGTCATAAAACCCCTCCAAAATGCACCTTTACTTAATAATCATAACAATTCTACACCATCGCCCATTAAAAAACAAGAAGAGTCCTTCGTCTTAACGCTTGTAATTCCAATCATCTGTGGCGTATTTCGTTTTGGCGAGGTGATGAACAAATGCCAACTCTTCATCTGTCAGCTCATAAGGCACAAGCTCGATATTTAATCCTTTTTCAAATCCTCGTTTAAATGCAACACGCGCATCGTCTATCGTACATGTTCGATCTGAAATTTCATTGATCGCCACCGCTTTGTTTTTAAAGCTGCGCTGCATCCGCTCTCTCACCCGATCGTTTGGATAAAGAAATAAATCAAACAATTTATCCTCATCAAGATCAATTAAAATCGAGCCATGCTGGAGGATCACACCTTTTTGTCTTGTTTGCGCACTGCCTGCTACTTTTCTGCCTTCTACAACAAGCTCGTACCATGAAGGCGCATCAAAACATACAGACGATCTTGGATTTTTTAAGCTTTCTTTTTCTTTTTCTGTACGAGGAATAGCAAAATACGCATCGAGTCCCAGTTCTTTAAAGCCCTCTAAAATCCCTTCTGAAATGACGCGGTATGCCTCTGTCACCGTCGCCGGCATCTCTGGATGCTCTTCTGATACGATCACACTGTAGGTCAATTCCTGATCATGAAGAACGCCGCGGCCTCCTGTAGGCCTGCGGACAAATCCAAGACCATAGCGCTCAACCGCTTCCATGTTGATTTCTTTTTCAACATGTTGAAAATATCCAACAGATAATGTCGCTGGATTCCAACCATAAAAACGGATCACAGGCGGGATCAGCTTCTCACTATGCCAATAAAGCAAGGCTTCGTCCATGGCCATGTTAAAGGCAGGGTCTTGGTTTCCTGTATCAATGAAACACCATTTCTCTTTTTGCATATAAAATCCCTTCTCTTTTACGTAGTCAATGTTAGATGATGGTGGTGACCACCGATTTTCTCTCTTCATCAGTCTATCAAATAGGGAAGGAATTGAAAATAATTCTTACCATTTATGATGACAAGTTTCTTTTGCTTTACTATAATAGTATTTGTCTAAAACGTACCATCAGACAGGTGACTGTGCTGATGCTCAAGAAGGAGTCGAGTCGTATTGCCAATATTCAACTATATCGTCCTCTCACTTTGTGGACTTTTCGTTCTTTATTCCATCGGCAGTTACATTTATCAGCAGCGCATTATGAAAACGCTGACGGAAGCAGAATTTATCAAAGGTTACCGCAAAGCCCAACTCATTGATGTGAGAGAACCAAATGAGTTTGAAGGTGGACATATTTTAGGCGCAAGAAACATTCCCCTTTCACAATTAAAGCAGCGCAAAAATGAAATACGCCCTGACAAGCCTGTTTATCTCTATTGCCAAAATAATTTGAGAAGCGGAAAGGCTGCTCAAACGTTACGTAAAAATGGCTGTCGTGAGATTTATAATTTAAAGGGCGGCTTTAAAAAATGGGGCGGCCGCATTAAAACAAAGAACTAACAAAAAAGACTCTGGGAGCTATTGCCCCCATGAGTCTTTTTATTTTCTTTCAAAAACTAGCACTGGATTCCGTGCTGCCTTTGTTTCATCCATTCGTTTCACAACGGTTGTATGTGGTGCTTCCTGTACGATTTCTGGGTTCTCTTCCGCTTCTTTTGCGATTTGAATCATCGCTTCAATAAATGCATCAAGGGTTTCTTTTGATTCTGTTTCAGTTGGTTCAATCATGATACATTCCTCTACATTTAGCGGGAAGTAAATTGTTGGCGGATGATAGCCAAAATCAAGTAATCGTTTGGCAATATCAAGTGTCCGCACACCTAGTTTCTTTTGACGTTTACCTGAAAGGACAAATTCATGCTTACAGTGGCGGTCAAATGGCAAATCATAATGAGCACATAAGCGGCGCATCATATAGTTTGCATTCAACACCGCATGATCAGTTACAGCCTTTAAGCCGTCTGGTCCCATAGAGCGGATATACGCATACGCTCTGACATTGATGCCAAAGTTGCCATAGAACGGTTTCACACGGCCGATGGATTCTGGACGATCGTAATCAAAGAAATAACGATCATCTTTCTTCACAAGCACTGGCTTTGGCAAATATGGAATCAAATCCTTTTTCACGCCAACTGGACCTGAACCAGGGCCTCCTCCTCCGTGTGGACCTGTAAAGGTTTTATGAAGATTTAAGTGAACCACATCAAATCCCATATCCCCCGGTCTTGCTCTGCTTAATACGGCATTTAAGTTCGCTCCATCATAATAAAGCTTCCCGCCTGCTCCGTGGACGATTTCAGCCATTTCTAAAATATTTTCTTCAAAAAGGCCAAGTGTATTTGGATTTGTGAGCATGAGAGCCGCCGTTTCTTCATTGACAACACGGCGCAGGTCGTCTAAATCGACAAGCCCATGTTCATTAGATGCCACCGTAATCGTTTCAAATCCAGCTACTGTTGCAGATGCGGGATTTGTTCCATGAGCAGAATCAGGCACGATGACTTTTGTTCGTTTATGATCTCCTCTTGCTTCATGGTATGCACGAATCATCATGAGCCCCGTCCATTCGCCATGTGCTCCTGCCGCAGGCTGTAATGTCACGGCGTCCATTCCTGTAATTTCTTCTAAATGGTCACCTAAATCATAAAGTAACTCTAATGCACCTTGCACAGTGTCTGCCTCTTGAAGTGGATGCACATGCGAGAAACCTGCAAGACGTGCCACCTTTTCGTTAATCTTTGGATTATATTTCATAGTACAAGAGCCTAGAGGATAAAAGCCAGAATCGACCCCGTGATTACGCCTAGATAATGCTGTGTAGTGACGCATAATGTCCAGTTCAGAAACCTCTGGCAGCTCCGCATCTTCATGGCGGATATACGTTTCATCAAATAAATCTGGGAGCTTCTCCTCAGGTACGTCTAAATCAGGCAGGCTGTAACCAATTCTTCCTTCTTTGGATAATTCAAAAATAAGCGGCTGATCTTGTTTATTCATGACGATCCCCCAATTCCTTGATGAACGTATCAATTTCTTCTTTTGTTCTTAGTTCTGTCACAGCGACGAGCATATGCTGCTGAAGCTCTGGATAATCCCGTCCCAAGTCATATCCACCGATGATTCCTTTTTCAAGCAATCGCTCATTCGCTTCTTTCACAGGTTCATTCAGTTTCAACACAAATTCATTAAAATGAGCGCCCTCTATTTCAGCCTGTAACCCATGTTTTTCTGCCTGCGTCTTGGCATAATGGGCCTTTTGTACGTTTTGATAGGCAATGTCTTTGATACCTGTTTTCCCAAGCGCCGTCATCGCAACAGAAGCGGCTAACGCATTTAATGCTTGGTTTGAACAAATATTTGAAGTCGCTTTGTCTCTTCGGATATGCTGCTCGCGCGCTTGAAGGGTCAGCACAAATCCTCGCACACCGTTCTCGTCTTCTGTTTGCCCGACTAAACGCCCCGGCACTTTCCGCATTAATTTTTTCGTCACAGCGAAATATCCACAATGAGGTCCGCCAAATGCAGCTGGAATGCCAAACGGCTGCGCATCACCAACGACAATATCTGCCCCAAGCTTTCCTGGTGGTGTCAGTAAACCAAGTGCAAGTGGGTTACTTGAGACGATGAACAGACTTTTCCCTTTATGTGCAATCGGTTCAATGTCTTTTAACGGTTCGACAACACCGAAGAAGTTTGGGTATTGTACAAGGACCGCTGCTGTTTCGTCGCAGACGGCTTCTTCTAATGCAGCTAGATCGGTCTGACCTTTTCGCGCAGGTACCTCGACGACTTCAATATGCTGTCCTTTCGCATATGTTTTCAGCACCGCTCTTGATTCAGGATGAACCGTCTCAGATACCACAATCTTTTTCTTTTTTGTATGTCCTGCAGCCAGCATCGCCGCTTCAGCTAATGCCGTTCCGCCATCATACATCGAGGAGTTGGCAAGATCCATACCGGTCAGCTCAGCAATCATTGTTTGAAATTCAAAGATTGCTTGCAATTCACCTTGAGAAATTTCAGGCTGATAAGGTGTGTACGCTGTATAAAATTCAGAACGTGAAATCACATGATCGACAATCACAGGCTGGTAATGATCATACACACCAGCACCTAAAAACGAGGCATAAGCCACTGTATCTTTATTTTTTGCAGCAAGACGAGACAATTCCCGCACTAGCTCTGTTTCTGATGCGGCTTCTTTAATGTTGTACGCACCTTTGAATCTGACTTTCTCTGGGATATCTGAGAAAAGCTCATCAATTGACTGAACACCGATGACATCCAGCATTTCTTTTTGATCTTGCTCTGTTTGCGGCAAATACCTGTGCTTCATCCTCTATTCCTCCTCGTTATTTGGCTCTTTTATAAAATGGTGTGGCGACGATTTTGGCTTTTAGACGTTTTTTACGAACTTGCACTTCCACTTCTGTCCCAAGCTGCGCCTCTGATGTTTCAATCAAGGCAAGCCCAATATTTTTCTTTAATGTTGGAGATTGTGTACCGGTTGTGACTACACCAATCTGCTTATCTCCTGAGAAGACTGGATAGTCTGTCCGCGGAATCCCCTTATCTATCATTTCAATCCCGACAAGCTTTCGCTTCGGTCCTTCTTCTTTTTGTTTTTTAAGTGCATCTTTTCCGATAAAATCTGCTTCTTTATCCGTTTTAACAGCAAAACCAATGCCGCCTTCTAAAGGAGAAATATCCTTCGTGAGCTCTTGGCCATAAAGCGGAAGTCTTGCTTCAAATCTTAAGGTGTCACGTGCACCGAGTCCACATGGAATCAGTCCTTTCGGCTGTCCGGCTTCTAATAAAGCGGTCCAAAGGTGAACAGCATCTTCTGACTGGCAGTAGATTTCAAAGCCATCTTCTCCTGTGTAGCCGGTTCTTGATACAAGCACCTCTTTTTGCGCAATGATTGCTTTTGATAAAAACGTAAATGGCTTCAATGACGTTACCTCTTCATCCGCAACATCTTTGATGATGTCAGCAGCAAGAGGTCCTTGAAGGGCTAACAAGGCGGTTTGATCAGAGACATTTTTAATCGAAACGTCTTCCTCACCTTGATGTTTCAGCAGCCAATCCACATCTTTTTCAATATTTGAAGCATTGATCACAAGCAAATAGTTGTTCTTTTCTTTTTGGTAGACGAGCAGATCATCCACCGTTCCGCCATCTTCATAACACATGGCTGTATATAGTGCCTTACCGTCTGTCAGCTTTGACAGATCATTGGTTAATAACCTTTGTAAAAAAGGAAGAGCTCCCTGACCTGTGACTTCCACCTCACCCATGTGAGACACGTCAAACAGCCCTGCTTTTGTTCGAACAGCTTCATGTTCTTCTTTAATGGAAGAAAATTGGACAGGTAATTCCCAGCCCCCGAAGTCAATGGTTTTTGCGCCAAACGTTTCATACGCATGAAAAAGCGGTGTTCGTTTCAACATCAATCGTTTCCCCCTTTTTTCTTACAGTGCACATTACAAGCTGAATTTTCAGAAAAAAATCACAGCAAAAAAGGACAGAGCGCTCCCTTTTATCAAAAAGAAGTCTCTGTCCTTGCACCTGAAAGTTTACAGCACAACATCATTGTGCGTTTTCCCCTTTGGTGGTTTGCTAAAAATCGCTGCGCAAACACTCTCCAGAGTTGCGTCCGGTAAGAGTACTTTTGCCTGAGAGATTCACTGAACCAATTCAGCTTGCTCCTTCGGCGCCTGTCAGTGCAAAATAACCGCTAGGTCTCTCCCCATACCATCATCCGCTCATATTCTTCACCTTTATTGGACATACTATCAAAATGGGTGACTTATTCTCTAGATCACTTACCAACATCCTACCATTAGAAATGGATGAAGAGCAACAGAAAAATCATTAACATTTTCAAAATAATCATTCATTATCGTTCGCTTTTATTGATATATAACATCTTTTAAATCGCTATCAAAAAATGAAGCGTTTAAAAACAGAACGATTTTATCATCACTCTACCAGAAAGGCAGGCGGTCACATTGAATATTCAAACGATCTTTGATCAAAAATGGGCAAGTGAATTTCAAAAGCGGCTTACAGCAGACGGTCCCTGGGCGAATTGGGATATGTACCGTTTAGCAGCACAGGTACAAAAAGTGACAGCCATTGATTCATTTGAAGGACTGCAAGCACCTGCGCACCTGCCTGCATTTACTCCTTTAAAACACCAGCTCGAAGTCGCTAGAAGAGTCGTAGAAGAGATGAATGGGAAAGCCATTTTAGCAGATGAAGTGGGTCTTGGAAAAACCGTTGAAGCAGGACTGATTATCAAAGAATACATGATTCGCGGACTTGCCAAAAAGATTCTCATTCTCGTACCCGCCTCCCTTGTGTCTCAATGGGTACAAGAACTGCGGACGAAATTTTACATAGATGCTGTCGAGCAAAAGAAGAGCTATGTGTGGGAGCAGTGCGATGTTGTGGTTTCCTCAATTGATACAGCCAAAAGACAGCCGCATCGAGACACGATCTTATCCATCTCCTACGATATGGTCATTATTGATGAAGCACACAAACTGAAAAACAATAAAACGAAAAACTATGAGTTTGTGAGAAATTTGAATAAAAAGTTCTGCCTACTGCTCACAGCCACACCTATCCAAAATCGGATAGGAGAAATTTTTAATCTCGTCTCTCTGTTGAAGCCAGGCCATTTAGGTAATGAAACACAATTTAAAGACCTCTTTGCCAAAAAAGACCTTCAACTTGAAGACCATGACCGGCTAAAACAGTTAGTCAATAAAGTCATGATTCGGAACCGGAGACAAGACACTGGCATCGAGTGGTCAAAGCGTCATGTGAAGACAATTTCTATTGATTTCTCCCCAACAGAACAAGCACTATATGATGAAATTTGCAAGTTAAAAGAAAACCCTTCCTATACGAAGCACATGTTTTCAATTATGACCTTAGAACGAGAATGCTGTTCGAGCCGTGAGGCCGTCTATATGACCATTAAAAAAATGCAAGAAGAGGAAAAACACATTCTAGGCGCTTCTGCGATGATGCACATCATGGAGAAAATCAACCAGGTAGAACAAAATTCTAAAGCACTTGAAGTCGTTAAACTCATTCAGCAATTAAATGAAAAAGTCATTATCTTCACTGAATACCGTGCGACACAAATTTATTTACAATGGTTTCTCCAGCAAAACGGCATCAGTTCGGTTCCTTTTCGAGGCGGGTTTAAACGGAGTAAAAAAGACTGGATGAAAGATTTATTTAGAGAGCGGGCGAAAGTGCTCATCGCGACAGAAGCAGGCGGCGAGGGGATCAACCTTCAGTTTTGCAACCAAATCATCAACTACGACCTTCCGTGGAACCCAATGCGCTTGGAACAAAGAATTGGACGTATTCACCGGCTCGGTCAAGAGCGGGATGTCCACATTTACAATATGGCAACTAGCGGGACAGTCGAAGAACATATTTTAAAACTTTTATATGAAAAAATTCAGCTGTTTGAAAACGTCATTGGCGATCTAGATGATATTTTAACCCGAATTGATATCCAAGATGCTGAAACAGAATTGCATCAAATTCTCTTCCAGCACGAGTCTGACGTAGACATGAAAAAGAAATTAACCCAATTTGCTTCCTATTTAACAGAAGCACAAACACCGCTTTTAGAAGAAAGACAGCAAGGTTCATAAAGGAGAGTTGACCAATGGAGCAGCGCGAGATTCACACATTTCTTCTCCGTTTCTTTCAGGCAAATCAATGCGACATACTTGAAGAAAGTGCAGGGCACCTGACCGTACAACTGACAATCGAAATGGATAAATTGATCATGAACCGCCCTTTTTATTGGCATTGGCTCGAAAAAACGGGAGGCGTACCTGAGCCGCGGCAATTGACTTTGATCACCGATCAAAAAAAAGCTGATGACTCGGTCGAAGGAGAATTTGTCCACTTCGGCTCCCCTCGTTTATTCCAAATATTCGAGGCTGTGAAACAGCAAGGCCGTTTTATTCGGCTGTACGAAAAAGTCAGACCGCTCACAAACAGCCAGATCGCACTGGAGCCGTGGCTTGGTCTCAATGTCAAAATATCCTATCTGGCAGACCGTAAAAAAGATAAACTGCTGTCTCTTGGACTTCATCTAATACGCGGAGAAGTCATCGAACAATTTCAAGAGAAGCTAGAAGCACGTGAGCTATCGTCTCAAATTCCTGATTATTGCTTCACAATGAGTACGATGATTAAGCCAGAGAGCGGCGTCAAACGGCTTTACAGCCTGATGGAACGTTATGCCAATGAAGAGCCGGATGATTGGGCGGTAAGAGCTGTTCAAAAGTGGAAAGAAGACTCGAAACTTTTAAACCAATTTTATGAAGGGACTTCAGACACATCTGTAGAATATGAAATAGAAAGACAAGCACTTAAAACTTTATACGAACCAAAAATCAGTCTTACGATTGAAAATGGCGGACTTTTTTACTTACAGCAAAAAAGAGGAGGCTGACTTAGCGAGTCTCCCTCCCTTTCATGTGATATCAAATTTTCGATCAATCAAAAGCAACGTTTGTCTGTTTGTATTGGGCGGAAACATGACGCAAGCAATCTATGAGGTCTTATCACCTGTGTTTTTCCATTTCATGCGTTAAGTGCCTGAAATACACGATTCAGTATTTTAGGAGGGTATTTGTATGGAAAAGAAAACGAAGTTATTAGACAGTGAATGGGTTCAATTATTACGCGAAGCGCGCAAAGCAGGACTAACAGTTGAAGAAGTCCGTCATTTTCTCAAATCACGCAAAAAGTCCTCTGAGTCTCCCCCTATGGCAAGAAGTCATTCTATCAAACCTTTCTGAATGTGCTATAATATCGAAAGGAAGGTGATGACATTGATTGGCCAGCGTATTAAACAATACCGCAATGAAAAAGGCTACTCACTATCAGAACTGGCCGAAAAGGCTGGGGTAGCGAAGTCTTATTTAAGTTCAATAGAAAGAAACTTGCAAACAAACCCCTCCATTCAATTTCTTGAAAAAGTCTCCGCTGTTCTGGACGTCTCGGTTCATACACTGTTAAACGAAAATGATGAAACCGAATACGATGGTCAATTAGATAGTGAATGGGAAAAACTAGTTCGAGATGCAATGACATCAGGGGTTTCGAAAAAGCAATTTCGTGAATTTTTAGATTATCAAATCTGGAAAAAAAAGCAAGAAGAGGAGTAATGCGCATGTTTTAGCGCATACTCCTCCAATTGCTATGCAGATCTTGTTATCAGTCTAAAGACTGACTTTATTTTTTATCTTCGCTGTGTGCTTTTTCGTTTTCTTTCACGTAGCCTTTTTCATCCGTATGCTTTTTTGGATTGATCGTTAAACCATTCCACTGAGTCGCTTCGAAGGAAAGATCAATTTGAATCGCATCGCCTTGGTATTTATTTTGGATATAGTGACCCGCTTTATCCTTCGTCTGGTCATTGACAAATTCAATGATCATTTCCATTTTATCGTAATCAAACGGATTCTTTGGAATGCCGTCATACTCTGGAGCTGTTGACCCATCAACGGTGGCAACATTAATTTTACCACTTTCATGTAAAAACTTCTCATCGACGGCATGACGAAGCTTTTCAAATGCGGTCTGATCCTGCTTTGACGTTAATAGATGCAGGTCAAGCAGGTTTGCATGGTCTAAAATAATATTTTTCGGGTATCCATTCCCACCTTCGGCTCCAACCGTTAGAACACTCACCTGAAATTGGCTGAGGAATTCTTCAGCTGTATTCTTCCCGCCATTTTTCGCTGATGTTCCATCTTGAAATTGGCTGTAATCAAGACTCATCAGGACTTGATTAATTGCAAGAGACCCTTTATTTTCAAAATTAAATTCCTTCTTTATACGGTCACCGGGTTTTATGTTCGCAAGGTTGATGGCGCCGGAATTCTCTTTTGCAGATAGATTCAGCTCTCCTGTAGAGTAGACCGCGTTTGCCGTCTCAACATCATTAAATGCAGCCCACGTTCCCCCTCCAATTAAAGCAAGACCTAATGCTCCCGATAAAACACCTAAACGAATTGATTTTTTCATTGCCATGATTGAACCCCCTAATAAATTGTTTTATTGAAACCTGATTTAGGTTACAAACGAAAATTTATGCTTGTTCCTCTGACATATGTAACTCAGCCGTATGTCTTCGATGTTTGGCAGCACCAACAAAATGAATGGTTGAATAAACAAGCAGCATCACCCCTGGAATAATGAGCAAAAGAGCGGTCCCAGCAGAAGTTCCTGCATACGAAAGAAGCTTTCCTGCATAAGGAATGTTCACTCCCGTATACTGCGCAGTCACTTGATTCGCTTTGACGAGCGTGCCGTCTTGATACATATTGTGGTCTCCTTTTGTCTCAAAGGCTTTATTTACTCCTTTTCCTTTCACCCCAACAATGCGGTGAGTCACAAAGGATTGGTCTTGCTTCGTTTGAAACGTAATAATATCCCCTTTTTTGAGTGTTTCAGGTGAGGTGACATGTTTCACGACAATCAATGAACCAGTCGAAAATTCCGGTTCCATTGATCCAGATAATACTTGCTTGAACTCATAACCAAAGATCTGAGGATCTCCACCTGTCGTCCTTGATGACAACACGACAATAATACACACAATCATCATCGTGAAGACCAGCGCGTAAAGAATACTCCCAGACATTTTCATCCATTTTTTCATACCTTTCTCCCCTTTACATATCATGTTTCATTCAGCAGGCAAACCCTATTTAGGACGCCTTTTCTTGACAGTTCGAAAGCTGCATATGTTGAGACGTAAAGAATGGCTTTTCAGAACCACCAAACCCTTTAGGATAATAGATTTTAAACAAATAAATTCCATTTGTTTTTGCTTTAACTGCCGTGACAGTCGTCGTTTCTTCTGATGAGAGGGACTGTATAGCACCTTTTTCAATAACATGGCCATCTTGTAATGGCATCTGAGCACTCTCTACTTTATACAGTTCCCACTTCCATTCAGAGTGCGCGATGGGTTGTCCAATATTTTTTAGTGACATGCTCAACTTTTGAGGCGCACAGACTGTCCCCTCAATAATCGTTTGATCGATCAGTTTCAAATGGCTTCTATCCCATTTCTTCAGCTGGCAATGCTGATCTGTCTCTTCGAAATTTTCACATGTTTTCATGACAAAATTCGAATGCTCGACATCGTTAAAAGAAGCATTAGTAGACGTAATAAAAAAAGAAGTGAAAATCAAACAAATAGCACAAAATAGTACAAAGAGCGGCTGTTTCATTGATTCTTTCAACTCCTTGAACAATTGTTCTTTAAAAAGAACGATTACACTCAGTATAAGGAATTACCTATAAAATCCAAAACGTCAAATTAGTCCATTTTGTTCTTAAACAAGAACATTACCGAGAAAATTCTTCCATTTTCTCATTCTTTCGCCATATTCAATATTTTTTTCTGTGACATTTGTACTTCTTAAAAATTTACATAAAAGTGCAGGATTTGGTCAGGATAATAATTGGTGAGGTGATGTTAGTTGAAATATGGAAGAATCATGATCATGCTCAGTTTACTGTTAAGCCCTTCGATCCAAAGCGCCCATCTAACGGAGGCAAAAGGAATCACTGCTGCCGCAGATCAATGGGAAACAAGGGCAGTCAAAGAAGCAAAAAAACGGTATCCGTTAGCACATGTTTTATTCAAACAAAAAGTGTGGGATCGGCACCGGGAGAAAGAATCCGTGAAGCAATATCATATTACGTTGAAAGATCAGGCCAAAGAATTTGGGGTATATGTCACCATTTCCTATAACCCATACTCGAACAAGGTCAATAAAGTCATTGTTGTCGAAGAATACAGCTAAAATGGCATTAAAAAACCGCCTGCTGGCGGCTTTTTACTTTTGTCGATGACGATGACGTTGACTTTTTTTTAGCATCATTGAGAAGCCAAAAGGCAGAACACCAAATAAACGCTGAGAAAATGGTGGTTTTGTCTCCATTTTTTCCTGTTTATGTTCTTTCCGCTCATCACGTGGTGTATTCATGTATTTAATAATTTCCTGCGTCATATATTTTACATAATCATTTGTCTTCATCGAACACTCACCTCTTCTTCCTTAAAGTGTTACCAAGAAGAGTATCGTTTTATACACTCGCTAATGAGTGCTGATCCATTGATTGATTTCTCCTGTCTCCTTATTCATCTCTAGTTCCCGCTCGTCAGTTACACCACCCTTTGTTTCGATGTTAACCAAGAGGCGGACTATCTTTTTTCTGTGATCGCACCCAATTCGCTTCAATGTCACTCGGCCTTCTTCTGTGACAATTGGACTTAATTGCTGATCACAAATACGATTTAATTTGTTTGCAGCTTCATTTAGTCCCATCCTAAATAACTGCTGTTTTTGATAAAAAGAAATCGTGAGCTCTGCACTTTTCAACTCTATTTGAAACCCAATGGTCATCGAGCCTAGAATCAATAAAAATAAAAGAATGACAGCAAATACGTGAGGATAAATAAACCCGTCTTCTCTTTTCACGTTTTAGGAATCACTCCTTTGTAAGTGAAAAAAACAGCCTCATGTACTTGACCAAATACATCTGTGACTTGGAGAGTGGTGGTTTGCTCTTTTGTTCCTACATAGAATTGTTTCACCTTTTGTAATAAAGGGAGATGACCTGCCTGATCCGTTCGTTTACGAAGCATCTCTTGATACGGCTCAATCGTCACCACTCGCCCTTGACTTGAAGTATACTCCAGAGCTGTTCCATTTTTCACCGCTCTTACAGCGACAGCACAATTTAGATCCTCCTCTAATTGCAGGACCGTTTGTTTCCACTCCATTTCCGAAAATTTGTTGATTTCTGCAAACGGATGAGCTTTTTCAACAATTGATAAAAGCAGCATGCAGCCAAAAGAAAGCAGCAAAAATAGCTGCAATTGCCATATTGCTTGAGCGAGTGTAAAGCCTTGTTCATCGCTCCAAATGTCGAAAGCAAATCGTCTTCTTTTTTTGTACTTTGTATGAAACACATCCCTTCTCCTGACCCCAAATGAATTCATATGTGATCTCGCCTCGTTTCTTTGTACTTGATTCATTTTGACCTTCTATAAAAGCTTTATTCATATACTCATGTAAGATTTGATAAGCTTCAAGTTTAGCCCTTAATTCTTCTTTCCCAATTGTCAGTTTTTCAAAGGATGGCACGAGCACAAGAGCAGCAAATAGAAAGAGGTGGCAAGAAAAGAGCATCTCAAACGTACTAAATCCTTTATTGTTGCTGAACATGAATCCGCCCGCTCCCTAAGTAAATCGTGAGTTTATATATTTGACTGCCAAATTGAACAATGAGAGAACCGCCGCTATTTGGATGTCCGTTTTTATTAAAGTGAAGGCCTTTTTGAAATGTGGATTGCTTGATGGTGCCTTTTTTATGTGGATTAGAAGCAATGATCTGCTCACTATTCTGCTCGATGACTTGATAAGATACATTGGGCGGGTGAAACTCAACAGTTACTCGTGTTTTTTTAATAAATGCAGTATAAGATGCCAATTGAAGATCTTGTTTTAGCAAGTTCACTTGCTTTTTTGCTTCAGCACTTTCTAATACATTGGGCACTTTTCCACCTATTATCGATAATAAGATAGAGAAAATCATGACGATCAAGAGCTGCTCAATGAGTGTAAATCCTTTCTCCTGGAAAAGCGATTTATTCATTTTTCACATCGCCGTTTTGAATGAAAATTGCTTTTCCATTTGGACAAGTTAATCCTTTTTTGACATAGCCTTCTTTTTCTAATTCAGCTAAAGATGGCGTCTTGCCGTCATGCTCTAATTCATATGCCATTACCTGTGTACTCACCATTGATTTCAGCCCTTCACAGCCCTTTGCTTGAATGCTTTGATGATGCCGAGTGATATTTGGAATGGTGATCAATAAAAGAATGGAGATCACAAGCATAACAATTAACATTTCTAACAGTGTAAATCCTTTATCATTCATGCTTTAGTCCTCCTTTTCACACTTGTTCCATTAGTTGATACATTGGTAAAAGAATAGATAAATACACAATGAGTATAAGAAATGCTGTTAAGCCATAGATGACAGGCTGCAGCCATGAAACCCATTTTTCAATTTTCAATTCTGCATTCTCTAAAAGAAATTGACTATATGTGTACATTTCTCTTGCTAGCATCCCACTTGCTTCCCCATGCTTAATGACAGCCGCAAAATGCCTTTCGAAAAAAGGAGACCGGCTTATTTGATGTTCCATACTCTCACCTTTTCTTAACTCTCCTATCATTTGTTCAGACATTTCTTGAAGGAAGGGTAAATAGGTCTGCTGTTTAAAAGCTTGCAAACTTTCGTAAATCGATAACCCAGCTTGAAGAAGTCCGCTTAGTTGAAGGGAAAAAAGATACGTATGCGTCAGCTGCACCCCTTTAAATAACACCGGCAGCCTGCTGATGACTTTTAGTTTCTCAAGGGTCGATTTTTTCTTAAAAAAGAGCTCATAATATCCAAAAAGACAGATACATATACAACCGATCATGAGCAGCAAAGCGTGTAGGAATTGGAAGAGGCCAAACATTCCTTGAATGAGCCATGACATACTTGTATTCATAGATGAATATAATAAAGAAAATTGAGGGACGATCATTTGCTGAACAATGATGAGCACAACAAAAACCGTAAACATAAGAAAAATCGGATATCGTAACATACGCTTGAATGTGTCTACCTGCATGATTTTTTTCTCTAAAAAACGGGCGCTTTGTTCAAGAGCTCGCGCTAGGCTGCCATGTTTCTCTGAAAAACAAAGAATAGCGACGGCTTCCCGCTGAAAATGAAGTCGCTCAAGTACAACGTAAAAAGGCTCCCCTTCAAGCAGCCACTGAATACCTGGCGTTAATCGCTGTTGCTGTTTTTTTGATAATTGAATATTCACCATCGTTAATGCCTCAACCAATGTATATCCAGCTTGAATCAATTGAGCCAGTTTCGATAAGAATTCAGCTTGTTCTTTTTTAGACCAGGCTTTAGAGGTTCGCTTCTTCATAAACCCAGCGATGATATGTGCTTTTTGATAAATAGCCGAGTGCCACTCCTTTCCGAATTAATCTTTGCAGTGTTTCGTATGACGAATGAGCGTATTCTCCTTTTGCCTCTTTGATACACTCACCAAGCTCCTTTCCGTAAAGCAATTCAAATACATTTGTTCGTCTGACTGGCCGATTTAGTTTGCAATAAAGCTCACACGTTTCGCCGCAAAATGGACATGCGAGTTCGATTAACCGCTGAGCAGCAATGGCAACCATTGTTTGTTCGAGTTCATTCATCGTCACACCAAATTCCAGCATTCGATAAAGAGCTCCTTTTGCATTTTTTGCATGCAGTGTGCTCATGACTAAATGGCCTGTCAAAGCTGCTCTAATAGCTGTTCTGGCTGTTTCCGCATCTCTTATTTCTCCAAGCACAATCATATCTGGATCATGTCTTAAAATAGCGCGTAAACCTGCCGCATACGTGATACCAGCTTTTTCATTTACTTGAACCTGCAACACTTCTTCATTTCTTGTTTCCACAGGATCTTCAAGGGTAATAATATTCCGATTAAAATGTTTTTTGGCAAACTGAATCAATGAATAAAGTGTTGTCGTTTTCCCTGAATTTGTTGGTCCTGTAAATAAAATGAGCCCATGCGAATGATTCAGAAACGATAATAATCTCGTTGAAGCTTTCGGGAACAGTGACAAATACTTTGTTTTAGGCACATGATCCTGCGGTAAAATCCGAATCACTAGACTTTCATCATTTACAGTTGGTAGTGTAGAGAGCCGAACAAACACTTGACCACGTCTTAGCATCACAGCCAATGATCCATTTTGTGGTCTCCTTCTTTCACCAATATCCATAGAAGATAAAAATTTGAAATGAGCAATGAGCCGCTCTCCGCTCTTTTTGTCAATGATCCGCTGCTGAATGAGGTCAGCGTCTACACGAAAAGAGACTGAAGCTTCCTTTTCTCTCGGAACAATATGCACATCAGATGCTCTCATTCGGCACGCCTCTTCTAACAGCTCTTGCCCCAAATATTCAATACCATACAAGTGGTTCACTCCTTTCAGTGACCATATTGTATGATGGCGTAACGTGCCTGACAAAAGCGTATTTCATGATTTTCATGACTGAAAAAGGTTAAAAATGTTCAATTTGAGGTGTATTTCATCTATAAATAACAGAAGGACATATCAAAAAATCTGACTTTTACAACAACGGGTTCCGTTCAGAGGAGAAAATAAAAAAGAAGTGCTATTGGCACCTCTTTTTGATGATTATTTCATTTGGTTCTTTCATTATGGATAATCTGTTACAAGGAGGTGTCTCCAAATTTAATCCTCCTTAATAGATTACTGATTTGAAGATAAAGAATATCCTTTCGTGTCTGATTTATGGGTAAAAAAAGAGACCAAATCTGTATGCGAATTGGTCATCTCATTCATATGCTCATTATATTGTTTCTCCTTGTCAATGGACCCGTTACTTTTACTAGTAACATTTTTTGGTTCACGTTGCTTCTTGCTGCTGCTCTTCAAAGATACGAAATCCTCTTTTTTCTAAAGCTTTTGCAAGGCTGTGTTCAGTATTTACTTTTGAGAAATCAATGCCCAGTTTCACTACAGTTTGAGCGATTTCTGGGCGAATGCCTGATATAATCGTCTCAATTCCTAGCAACTTCGCACTATCAACCACTTTAAACAGCTGATAAGCAACCATCGTATCAACAACGGGAACGCCAGATATATCAATAAATAAATGGGTTAGACGCAGTCTAGATGCCTGTTCTAGTACTGATTCCAAAATGATTTTTGCCCGGTACGTATCAATTTCACCAATCAGCGGCAAAATACCGATCTCTTTTGAAACTGGAATAACAGGCGCACTAAGCTCTTGAATCATTTCTCTTTGTGCATTAAGCTGATTGATTGTCACGCGGTCATACTCTTCTGATAAACGTGCAATCATGTCATCAAATGTTGCGTGAAAATGCTGATTCCAATCGCACACATCTTTGAGTGTCACTTCAAGCTCCGTTTGTTGTGTAAAGGTCTCAATTCTGGAACAAAAAATGTGACGGAACACCTTAAATTGTCCGATGATTTCATATAAAGGTACTTCATGAACAGCTCGATCGCGGGCAATATCAACCGACCACTTTTTTAGGTGGTCTTCTACTTTATCTGATAGCGTGACTAACGTTGCTGCAATGGTTTGGATAAATGCTGTGTTTTGTTCTTTCAGCTTCTTTTCTGTCTCCTCTGAAGCATGTTTGGAGTATAATGAGCCTTCTTCTGTTCTTGTTTTCAGCCATTCTTCGGTCATGACAGGGGCTTCTTTAAGAATAAATTCATATAATTGCTCAGATTTTTCATTTTTCATTTCTGTCGTTCGCTCCTTTTTCACTTACAACTAGTGACAACCAACTTTTTATGTATAAATGACCGCAGATGGTGAACAATAGCATTACACGTTTCATATTGGGCTATAGCCAAGTGGTAAGGCAATGGACTTTGACTCCGTGATCGTTGGTTCGAACCCAGCTAGCCCAGTTCAGCACAAAAACGAAGACGGCTGAAACATCATTCAGCTGATCTTCGTTTTTGATTAGGAAACCGATTGATGAATCGCTTTCTTTTTTGAAATTTTCATGAGTTCTCCTGGATTATAGCCGACCACTAATTTATTTCCATCAATGATAATAGGTCTCCGGAGCAGCTTTGGCTTTTCAATGAGAAGCTGAAGTACCTCATTTACTTTTAGATCATTAATATTTAAATTTAAGCTTTTAAAAGCTTGGCTTCGAGTAGCTAAAATTTCATCCATTCCTTCTGTTGTTAAGGAAAGGATTTTTTTCAATTCGTCTAGAGTTGGCGTTTCTCTGAAAAGGTGACGCTCTTTAAAATCAATTTGATTCGCCTTTAACCAATGTTTTGTTTTGCGGCAAGACGTGCAGCTTGGGTATGAATAAAAAGTAATGTCACTCATTAGTCTTCCTCCTTAGGTCGTTAACCTTTTCTCTTATGGACTAAGTACCCTCATAAATTTAGGCATAAACACTTTTTCATCACTTTTTCAAAAAAATTTTTTCTAACGAAAGAATGAATGTTCACACGTTGTCAAAAATGTAAATGTTTACATAACAAGTGATCATCAGCTATAATATGAATCAAAGGGGTTTTTTAAGGGGAGGGAAAGAAATGAATCGCATGTTCCGCGTTCTTGGGTTTTGGACGGGTATTTTTGCTGTCATGTTCTATTTAGGACATATGAAAGATGCATCCTTGCTGTTCTTCGGTCAAACCGTTCTTTTTGTATTTTTATCCTACTTGAATTTATCCGAAAGAATGTATATTTACATTTTCGGAGCGTACTTGACGATTTTCTTTGCCGGATTTACATATTATTCGATTTTCATCATGGTTCCCGGTACCGGACATTAATAGAAAAAAGCATCTCTTTTGAAAGAGATGCTTTTTTCGTGCGTGCGATTATAAAGAAAACCCATTGATAAACGGATTTTGCTCCTGTTCTGTAAGCACAGTTGTTTCCTCGCCATGTCCACTTAACACAAGAGTTGATTCTGGCAATGACAACAATTTGTCATGTATCGATTGAAGTAGCACGTCTTGATTACCGCCCGTTAAATCAGTTCTCCCGATACCGCCTTGGAATAAAGTATCACCAGAAATCACAAATCCCTCTTCCGCTGAATAGTAAGACACACTGCCAGGTGAATGACCTGGTGTGTGGAACATTTCTAATGTAAACGATCCAATTTGAAGAGGTCCTTCTGACGTAATCAATTGTTCCGCTTCTTTGACCGTAATTCCGTTACCAATTAGTCGAGCTGAACCGTTTAGCTGAGCATTTGTCAGCCATTCTTTTTCCTTTTCATGGACATAAAGCGGAATTCCCCATTCTTGACGCACCTCATCTGCTGCACCAATATGATCAAAATGGGCATGTGTCAGTAAGACTGCAAGTGGTTTCAGCTGTTTTTCTTTCACATAAGAAATTAGCTTTTGCGCTTCGCCGCCTGGATCAAAAATTAAACATTCTCCTTGTTCATTTTTCCAAATATATGCGTTCGCTTGCACATAGCCTAGTGGCATTCTTCTCCAATTCATTTTCATCACCTACTACTTTTTTCATTCTTTTTTATTATGAAGGCTATTCAATAAAAATTCAAACAATCGTCAACTTGAATGTACTCGACAAGCTTTATGAAAACGGTTAAAATGAAAAGAAAGGAAATCAAGGGGATTGATGACAAAGGGGGACTTTCATATGATGCTCGTCATTATTTTTGGTCTAGTCACGATTTTAGCCGCTCTCGGCATCTATCGCTCACTCAAAAAAGTGAACGTACTGGCCATTGCTTTCGCTGGCGCCACATTTTTGGTTTTTGGATGGTTTACCGTCATGACCATCATCTATAGCGGTTATCCAACTGCACATTAAAAGCCTGCAATCAGCAGGCTTTTTCTATTGATTCAAATGTTTATTCACGCTTTCTAATTTGCTTGAAAGGGTGGTCGTTTGATCTCTTCTGTCATCTATGCGGATATTGGTTGCTACTCGGTGTAAACCCTTTTCAAATGGAGCTTCATGAATACGCTGAATGACCTCAAATAAAACGGATAGCTCCCCTTCAATTAATGTATTCATTGGTGTGAGCTGATATTTGATTTTCCCTTCTTGTTGAAAGCCCTCTAACAGTCTTTGTACGTCTGCTACATATGCACTCACGCTTGGTGTATCAGTGCCTATTGGAATGATGGTGACATCTGCTATCGCCATGGTTCTTGCTCCTTTCAATGACATCCTATTTCTTTCTCGTTCTCATTGTAACCCATCGTGATTCAAAAATGCCATGATCATGTGGCGTTTAAGCTTGGTTTGTCCCGTTCTATCGTCAAATCTGCTCTCTCTACCTTCCCAATATTTGTGAAAAGGAGCAAGCATATACCTGAAATAGCCTCTATCAGTCCTCCTGCTGCAATGACATAACCTGAACCGAATAACGTCGCCATATAACCACCAATGAGAGCGCCTAACGGTATCATTAAATACGAGATCATGTTAATAATCGCATACACTTGCGGCTGATCCTCCGCTTTTACTGACAATTGAATCATCGTATGTTCAGGTACATTGACTGCACTGATGGCTGCACCTAAGGCAAATGCAGATATAAACACAAGTGGTAATAAAGCATTCATCCCTGTAATGAAAAATGCAATTCCATCAACGATCCCTGCCCCGATAAACAACAGACCGTATCGATTCACTTTCACCTTTGTTAAAACGAATCCCATCAAAAATGCACCTAATGCCGTGGTCACTTTGATGAATGAATATACTACTGGTCCACTATGTAAATCTTCTGTTAAATAAATAACCGACAATGCCTCCCACGGTGCCGCAGCAAAATTGGAGCAGACACAAAAAATGGCTAATGGAAACAAAATATGATGACTTTTCACAAGTGAAAATCCTCTTATTAATCGTTTTCCGTATGATAATCCTTTTTTTCCTTTATCCATGATCGCTTCCGTTTTATATGTAATCAGCAAAACCAGCAAAGCAGACATGAGGTAAAGAGGAATAATGACAAGCATTGTATATCCTACCCCTACAAATGCAATCATGACACCACAAATCGTCACAGTCACAAGCCTGACCACATGACTGGCTGATTGAATGGTTGCATTCGCCTTTTGTATCACATCTTCATGCACAAGCTTTGGAATAATGGACACGGAAGCTGGTTCATAGGAACCACCAGTCGCTGAATGCAGCAACATACCGGCAATGATGAGTGCCAAAGGAGAAAAATCATAAAAGTAACTCACCACAATCACAAGTATAATCGCCGCCCGAGTTAAATCAGCAAAGCACATCCAAAATTTCAATTGATGCGGCTTCATCATTGGGGTAATAAACGGCCCAATAATGGCTTGAGGGACAAAACTAACGGCAATAAAAAATGCTGTTCCAATTGCTCCTTTTCCCCCTAGCACTAAAAGCCACAAAATGGTGTTAAAAGATAAACTATCAGCAGTAATTTTACACATTTTAGAAACAAATAGATAAGTAAAATTCCGTTTCCACAGGCTTTGAGCATTCAATCATCGACATCTCCCTAATTCATATCCTTTTTTTTACAACCACTCTTTCACAATAGCTTACAGGGATGCTCTCGTCAATCACATCAGCACGGTTTTTATTGACCATAAGAAATTGATTGGTTTGAACGTATTAAAAGATTGTTGACAAAGGGCGAAAATGAACTTAATTTTAGCCCTTTGTCTTCTTTTCAGCGTGATAGAAAACCTTTGCAGCCCTAGGAAGGACGAGTACTGGTGCGGAGAGACTTTTACCTTCGTGAGCACCGGCACGCAGGACTGACAAAGAATGCGAGGGTTTGTCTACACGCTGAAAGCACCAATTAGGTGCTTTTAATACTTACATGCTTCCCACAATAACCGCTTTGTTTTTTCATAGATCGAATCAAATTGACTCATAGAAAGCGGGTTCTTTCCTCGCCCAAGTTCCACCGTATAGCCCTCACTTTTACATTGATAAATAAACCAATCTCGATAACCTGCATAGCTATCAAGATATTGAATCGCTTTGTAACCGCTCACCCGTTCTAACCGTTCGACCGTCTCTTTTGAAATGGCCGGTTCGTGGCCAAGAAACCCCCAGTATATCTCTTCTCCTTGTGTATGAAGGGCAATTAGCCGGTCAAAGCGTTTTCGTAAGGCGAGATGTGCCATTGCTTTCGCTTCTGGTTCTGTTAACGGCTGATGCCCTGGGAAATCCCTATAAGACGGTGCCTTCGGCTTATTACGATAATATTCGATTTCCCAATAGGCAGGAAATTGATTGTTTAAATCAATTCCTCGAATATTCGCCTTCCATTCTCGATAATCGGAAAATCCACCATTTAGCGGCGCGAACTCCTCACGGCACAGACCTAAAGATTCTGGGCCATTGCGAACCAAATCAACACCGTCTGGATTTACCATGGGTACAATAGACAAAGCAGTGGTCTGCAATATACGAACCGCTTCATGATGTCTTGCTTGCACTGGGTCCGAGGCCGCTAAACAAAGTGATTTAAGCCATTTTAATAAAACAGAGGTCGTGATCCATTCATTTGCATGAAAAGAGGCATTAACATGTATGGAATGTAAATGTTGTACAGGCTCCGTACGGATTTCATAAATGGGCGTATTAAGCACTGATTGACCAATCACACTCATCTGAAGAAAAGGAAAAACAGCTTTCAAATATTGAAGCTCTCCTTCTAAGTGAGCGCTATCATATTCAAATGTTCCGCTGATCCATTCATCTGATTGCTGGAGCCGGTAAGGCGCAATGAAGCTTTGCACATCACCTACCGATTGAAATGAATGGGTCCCTTCTGGAAGTCTATACCCCGGTAAAAGGAGGTGATCCGTATTTGACTGATTGGATAAACGGAAAGCTTCTTTCCCTATACCAAGCTGCTTTGCCACATCCTCCTTCCTTGCCTCATCCAGATGCCATTCAATTGTGCCAAACGACTTTTTCATTTACATCCCTCCCCTCTCACACTATATGAACCAGTAAGTAAAAAAAGAAAACCTCTGCATGTAAATAGCAGAGGTTTCTGTTAAATTAAGACGCCTTTTTTAGCTCAGTGTCATCTTCTTTTTTAGATGGTGAATGGTCCGAGTTGTTTCGGTCATAAAATCTAAGGAGATCTCCATAGATAATTTGATCAGAGAATTGAAGCTCTTGTTTTGCCTTTTCTTCATAAGACTGACAACCAGACTCATCTTCTCTCGGCTCACCCGTTTCTTTGTTGTAGCACACACCAGCTGTGAAAACACTGTCCTTCGTAATAAAACTTCCATCTCGAAGCACTGTGAAGTCATTTGTATCTTTTGATAATAGGTCATGACCAAATTGAATTTGCTTACTTGTATCGATTCCTAGAAGGTTCATGACTGTTGGACGGATATCCACTTGGCCGCCAACTGTATCAATCTCTTTTGGATGTTTATCCGTGATACCAGGAATGTGTACAACAAATGGTACTTTTTGAAGCTGAACTTCTTCAAAAGGTGTAATGTCTTTGTTTAAGAATTGTCCCATTGCTTCGTTATGGTTTTCAGAAATCCCGTAGTGATCCCCATATAACACAAAAATGGAGTTATCGTATAACCCTGCTTCCTTCATTTTTTTAAAGAAAAGCTTGAGTGCCTCATCTTGATAACGCACTGTAGGGAAGTATTTGTTCAACGTTTTGCTCTTTGAGTCATATTCATCAATGAGCTTATCTTCTTCATCTAAGTCGAATGGAAAATGGTTCGTTAATGTAATCAATCTCGTATAGAACGGCTGCGGGATCGTTTTCATTAAATCCACTGACTGCTCAAAAAACGGACCATCTTTTAGTCCCCAGCCAACTGAATTTTCTTCATTTACATCGAATGATTTAATATCAAAAAATTTGTCGTAGCCAAAGCTGTCATAGATCAGGTCACGGTTCCAGAAACTTTTGTTATTCGCATGAATAACAGAAGAATGATAGCCTTCCTCTTTTAACAACTCAGGTGCGGCTTTGAACTCGTTGCTTGGATTTGTGAAAAATACAGCTCCTCTTCCAAGCGGATAGAGTGAATTATCAACAATAAACTCGGAGTCGGATGTTTTCCCTTGACCCGTTTGATGATAGAAATTACTGAAATTGTAGCTTTTCTTGATCAATTTGTTTAAGAACGGCGTGATCTCTTTCCCATTCAATTTTTCATTGATCACAAAGCTCTGAGTAGACTCAAGCGATACTAGAATGACATTTCGTCCTTTTGCTTGACCAAACGTCTTTTCATTACGGTCTGTTTGATTTGCGCTTACATAGTTTTCAATTTCAGTTAAGCTATTGCTGTCGGCAAGTGCTCGCTGAGCGGATTGCTTCGATTGCAGAACCCCATCATAAATATGGAAGTTATATAAGCTGATGTTTTTCACTAGCATCTCACGGTCAAATGAACGAGTTAACAGCTCTGGTCTTTCTGTTTCAGCCAAACCAAGGTTAAAAAAGAAAGTGGCTGCCACAAATAAATAATAAGCTGCACGTCCCTTACGTGAAATCGTTACATCTGTTCTAAAGGAAGGCTGTTTTTTATAGAGCCAAATTAAAATGATGATATCAACAAACATCAGAAAATCAACTGGTTCAATTAAAGAGGTAATACTTGACCCGAGGTCACCCATATTGTTTGTTTGAAATAGGACGGGGATGGTTAGAAAATCACTGTAGAATCGATAAAATACAATGTTAGCTAATAAAATAAATGTCAGAACAAAACTCGTCACGATGATATATCGATTGCGATTTTTTTCTTTAAAGAATAAACCGATACCGAAGATAAACAAGAGAAAGCTAAGTGGATTAATAAACAGGATAAATTCCTGCATGAAATTTTCAATTTTGATATTAAAGCTAGATTTATAGATAACATAGGTTTTCACCCACATTAACAAAGTCGCAATCAGTAAAAATGAAATCGCCTTTAATCTTTTCTTTCGCATTGTAACCTCCTTATGCTAAAAACGCACTCAGGTTAGGGACATCCCCAATTATTGGTGCTTCTTCAAAAATAACTAAAGTATATCTTATCCTGTCTATGCTGGAAAATCAATGTCTTTTTCCCCATGACAAACTTATGAATATGCTAAACATTCAATTTCATGCCTATCTATCGCTGATTTTAATAAAAATGACATCATTATGACATTTTTGTTCAAGACAGCCACTTGTTTTTTGCCATCCATGCACCGCCGATCACGCCTGCATCGTTTCCTAGTGAGGCAATCACCACTTCAACATCCTCAGCACATGGCGGGAAGGCATGATGCTTGACGACACGCTCTACTTTACTGCGAAGAAGCTCGCCCGCTTTAGATACACCGCCGCCAATGACGATTTTTGTTGGGTTTAAGGCACTGGCTAGATTCGCAAGGACAAGACCAAGATGGGTTGTTACTTCATCTACGACATGCATCCCCAGTTCGTCTCCGTTTTCTGCTGCCTCAAATACATCCTTTGCAGACAGCGAAGTAAGTGAGCCAAGTGATGATGTATGGCTCTTTGTTTGTAATGAATCCTTTGCGATTCGGACGATACCTGTGGCAGACGCAATGGTTTCAATACAGCCTGTTCTCCCGCAGTTACATGGTGCTCCTTGAAATGGAACGGCACAAATATGACCAATTTCTCCACCAGCACCTGTTTCGCCTTGAACCACTTCTCCATTGACAATAATACCGCCGCCAACCCCTGTGCCCAGTGTAACCATCAGGATGTTTTTGGCGCCATCACCTGCACCCTTCCACATTTCACCGAGTGCAGCAATATTCGCATCATTTTCGATGACAGATGGAAGTCCTGTCTCTGCCTCTAAATGGTCTTTCAAGGGATAGTTTGTCCAGCCCAGATTCGTTGTTTTATAGACAATTCCGGATACTTTATCCACTGGTCCCGGTGCCCCCATACCGATCCCAATTAGGACTGATTTCGGCATGCTGATCTCAACTAGTTTATGGTCAATTGACTTGGCAATGTCGACTGTAATTGTCTGCCCAGATTTATCCGTAGGAATCTCCCACTTATGCTGAATTTCACCATAAAGATTAATAAACGCAAGCTTAATTGTCGTACCGCCAAGATCAACTCCTACAAACCAATCCCCTGTCATATGTCCTCCACCTTCACATTGTTTTTCGGTTTAATTTGGCTAGTTCCATTTGAAGGATGGTCATTGCGTTTGACCATTCAGTTCGATCGATGATGCCCGATGTGTACATTTCCTTCAATTCATCTGCCATAAATTCTAATTCCACTTCACGATCTCCGAAATACACGTAATTTCCAAATCTCATGAGCAGCTGCTGTACATCATATAACGTTTTCATTACTTTCACCATTTCTCTAAATCAACAGATAGGATAAGCGTATTCATAAATACGCTTTCAGTCAAGTCATTCAACGTGTTTGAGTGTTTTCAATATATTGTTTCAACTTTAAAAATTGGTCATTTTGCGGATCTTGTTTTAATGCTTTTTCGATGAAGTCGTCTGCCTCCGCTGTCTCGCCTTTTTCTACATATAACAACGATAAGTGATACAATTTATTCGGCTCATTAGGATCTTTTTCAAGCGACTTTTGCAAATACTCAATGGCCTTGTCAAGATGTCCAAGCTGCGCTTCGGAAAGCGCATATATATGAAGTGCTTCAGCTGAGGCATCCTTTTGCTTTACATATTCCTCTAGACGCTGACTTGCTTCGCTATAGTTCTTTTCATCAAATAAACTCGCTGCCTCGCTAGTTGCCGCCGCTTCTTTTTGATCGTCTGAATGAAACCCTGTATACAATCCAAAGCCGCCAATAAGGAGGAGAAGAAGACTAGCAAGAAGCATTTTGACAGGCTGAAACTGTTTAGGAAGACGGACCGCTAAAGCGGCTAAAAATCCGCCAGCAAGCCCCCCAAGATGCCCTGCATTATCAATCCCTGATACAGTGAAACCTATCCCTAAATTGATGAGGATAATCACGATAATATTTGTCCCCATCGTACGAAAGAAGAGCTTCCGGTTAGAAATCGCTAAATATAACAATGCGCCTAAACAGCCAAAGATCGCACCTGATGCTCCTGCTGCGATGGCTGTATTAAACACAAAGCTCGCTATGGAGCCAAAGATGCCGGAAATTAAATAAATGAGCAAAAATCTTCCTGAACCATAAATTCTCTCAACAGCCGCTCCAACGGACCAAAGAGCAAATGTATTAAAGAGTAAATGCGTCAAACCAATGTGTAAAAACATAGGTGTCACAAAACGCCACCATTCACCCTCTAAAATCAGCATATTATTTTTCGCACCAAATGCTGTTAAAGTGGCTGTATTGGTACTTCCACCAGATAATTCAAGTAAAAGAAACATCACCACTTGGACTGCGATTAACATATAGGTAAAAATCGGTCTGCCATTTTGAAAAACGGCCCGTTCTCGTTCACGCTGCTTTTCCTGATCTTGAAATGCCTGAAGCACGTTCATTTTAAGCTGCATCACATCTTCGGCTGTATCTGCTTTCGCCTCTTCTACATCAATCGAAAGTGATGTATTCAGCCATTTTTGCAGCTCGTGTCCATCGTTTTGAAGGGTTTCTTCATTCAGTAAAACAGGTGTCACCGTCACCTTTTGCTGTTTTTGCGGTTGACCGTTTATGTCTTCCCAATCATCTACTGGATGATCAGCTGTAAATTGTAGCTGCAGGAGATGGAGAGAACGTTTACGCATGGCTTCTCTCAACTGATTCATCCGAAAAGCCTGCTCTTCCATATCTCGAACGATCTCCTGTCTAAAATTCACATCTCTTCTATATAGACGGATGAGATCATATCCTGAGTTTCGTGGTGCTTCAAAAAAGATTTCATCTTCTGGGTACGGGCTTTGAATCATCTCGTATCCTTTTTGTCTGAGTTCATCAATCACTCGCCAAAATAGACTATCTATGACATTCATTCATTCGCGCTCCATTTTTTACATTATTATAGCAAGAATTACTCTTATACGCATTTCTCAACAAAAAAATCCCGGCTTTTGCGGGATTAGAATGCTTGGCGAATAAATTTCGTCCGAAAATATGGGATTTTCATCAGCCATTTAATAAAAAAGTGACGCACTTGGTTTTGACCTAAGATCAAATTCATGAGCCGATAACGATTTTGCACAAGAACGAATGCAAACAGTGTGAACACAATGCTCCAAATCATTTTATTCATCATATTCCCTCCTATGTTCGTATCGTGGCTTAAATAGGATTTGTTTATGCATGAACCATCATTTTTATCTCTTACCATGCGATCTACTTTCACACTCTAATCCCTTGTTCTTTTGATTGGATATAATAGACCTCTTCACACTCTGATTGATCATAAGAACCGCCAAATTGATGAAGGTCGATTAAATCTTTGAACGCTTTGATATACTCTCTTCTTATTTTTCCGACTCCAAAAAAATCAAGGTGTGTATGCCAAAAATAAACCCATGAATCATGTTCGAGTTGTAAGTCAAAAGTATTCACTTCCTCCCACAAATTACGGAAGTATCTTTTCTTTCCTCGAAATTTTTTCAATATATGACTCCTACTAGATAAAATGCCCTGAGCTAATGAAAAGATCTCAACACAAAAAGCCCGTTTTTGGACAATGAGCGGGCTTTCACTTTTGATATAACGTACCTTTTTCACTGACAATCATAGATACCGGTATGTCGTGCGCTTCAGCCGGAATATGCCTCGTCTGCTGTAAAGACAAACAAAGGGCAATGGTTACGCCGTGGTAGTCCGCTAAGTAGCGATCATAATAGCCCCCACCAAACCCAATCCGGTAGCCGTTCTGATCGAAGCACACCCCAGGAACAATGATCAAATCAATGGCTTCTTTATGTACAGCTGTAGACTCAAGAGGGTCTGGCTCCAATAGTCCAAAGTAGCTGGATGTCATCTTTGTTTCAGGTGTATATTCATAAAACACCATCTCTTTTGTTTTCGGAAAACAGGTGGGAATACAAACTGTTTTTCCTTCTTCCCACGCTTTTTCAATCAGAGGCATTGTCGGTATTTCTTTTCCCCTAGACATAGTCAAAGCAATCGTTTTCGCCTGTTTCCATTCTGACAGCTGCAGCACGTGTTCATGAAGTAGAGAAGCATAGCGATTGAACTCTTCAGTGCTTAACTGCTCAAGCATGGCCAATGTTTGAAGGCGGAGCTCCTTTTTCATACAGGTTCATCTCCCATCATAAAAAAACAGCAGGAAAATTCCCTGCTGCTTACTTTGTTTCACGATGTAAAGTTTGTTTTTTATCACGTGAGCAATACTTTTTGAATTCAACGCGATCTGGATTGTTTCGCTTATTCTTTTTAGTAATATAGTTACGCTCACCGCATTCAGTGCAAGCTAGAGTAATATTTACGCGCATGTTTTTCCCTCCAAACTAAAATCAATTCACATTCAGACCTAACTATAATACCACTTCTAGCTAAGGAATGCTAGAATGTTTTTTCACCAATTTCATTTTTCAATGCATTCCCCCCGCATCCTGATCCATATTGTCTGGTCATGTGATGAAAAATCGCCTTCTCCCCTATAAAAACACGTTCTTTGTCGTACTGTATACATGAGAACCCCCTCTTTGTTCCACAGCTTTTTTTCATCTGATCCGTCTTCTTTTATTTTAACAGCGGGCAAGGTTTTCATACTTGGTTTCCCTATAAAAAGAAAAATGATGAAAAAAAGGTGATTTTTTCAGCAATTCCTTTTGAAACTAGCTTTTTTATGGTATAAAAAAGAAGGGTCGAAAACTGTCTGAAACAATCATGAGAGCCTTTTTTGGCTTTCAGCATTAAAATATGAATAAAAGGTGATGAAACATGGAAATTGCAATTATCGGATTGCTTGTTGTCAGTATTGTACTGATTGCATTCTCATATTTTCAAAGAGAGCCGATTAAAGAAGTCGAACAGGAACTTGAAACACTTCAACTATCTGCAATGCAAGAAATCTATAAACTGAAAAAGAAAATGAAGGTTCTTGAAGAAGAATTGCTTGAAACAAACATCGTTGTCCGCAAGCATTCAGAAATTGATCCATCTATTGCAAGACAAATCATTTCAAAGCATCAAAATGGCATGTCTCCTGAGGCGATTGCGCGCGCTGAGCATGTATCTGTAGAAGATGTGAACATGATCATTAAAGACAACGAGAGGGTGCTTGTATGACGAAAAAAAGCATCCAAACGTTTGCAGCAGGTATGATTCTTGCAACTGGTGTTCTGGCGATCGTCTTTTTCCTTACTGGAAAAGATGAAGCGGCAGCTGATTCTACAACAAAAGAAACCCTCGCAGCGAAAGTGACAGACACTGACGTGAAAAATTACTTAGACTCTAAAAAAGAAGTCTCCGTCAGCCGTGAAACATATCAACAACTTCTTGATTATAAAGAAAAAGCGCTGAAAGCAAATGAAGACGGCGATTCTCAGAACGATAAACAAACAACGGACAAGCCAAAAGGCAAAACGGTTAAATTCGTGATTAAAAACGGTATGAGCACAAGTGATGTTTCAGACATGCTTGAAAAGGACGGAATCATCAACTCGTCTAAAGATTTTAATGATTACGTGATAGACGCAGGCTACCATAAAGAAATTCGTGCCGGCAAATTCAATTTAAAAACAGGTATGACATTCAAACAAATCGTCAAAGCCTTAACAAAATAACATCAAAAACCCCCTGGCGGCATTGACCTCCAGGGGGTTTTTGATTATCCAAATCGTCCTGATATATAATCATTTGTTCTTTGATCATTTGGCTCTGAGAACATCACATTCGTATCATTGACCTCAACAAGCTCGCCCATCAAGAAGAACGCTGTTCGGTCTGATACCCTTGCCGCTTGCTGCATATTATGCGTCACAATGGCAATCGTATATTTCTCTTTCAGTTTCATGATCAATTCTTCAATCTTTAATGTTGAAACAGGGTCAAGCGCAGATGTTGGTTCATCCATTAATAGAATATCCGGGCTTGTGGCAATGGCTCTTGCGATACAAAGACGCTGCTGCTGACCGCCGGAAAGACCTAATGCAGGCGCACTTAATCGATCTTTCACTTCATCCCAAAGGGCAACATCACGAAGCGCTTTTTCAGCGATTTCTTTCAATTGCTGCTTGCTCTTCACCCCGTGAATTCTTGGCCCGTAGACGACATTATCAAAGATAGATTGAGGGAATGGGTTTCCTTTTTGAAAGACCATCCCGACGTTTTTACGCAGTTCCACTAGATCGACACGGCCTTTTAAAATATTGTCACCGTTATACATCATATCCCCGGTGATTTTCACACCTGGCACTGTTTTGACCATGAGATTTAAGGTCTTTATAAAAGTTGACTTTCCGCAGCCGGACGGACCGATAATCGCTGTGACCTCATGCTCTTTAATGTCTAAATCAATATGCTTCAGTGCGTGATGCTGTCCGTACCAAAGGTTCATATCATTCACACGAAACACTTCTTTTTTGGCTGTTTCAGTTGCTACTGCATTCATCAAAATCCACCCGCCTTATCCGAATCGACCATTAATATAGTCTTCTGTTTTTTGCTGCGCAGGACGTGTAAAGATACGTTCAGTCGCATCGTATTCCACTAGATCACCGTTCAGGAAAAAGGCTGTATGATCAGATACACGTAACGCTTGCTGCATATTGTGTGTGACAATGACAATCGAATAATCATGTTTTAATTCCGATAATAGTTCTTCAATTTTTGCATTTGAGATCGGGTCTAAGGCAGAAGCCGGTTCATCTAATAAAAGCACGCTAGGTTTCATCGCAAGGGTACGTGCAATACAGAGGCGCTGCTGCTGGCCGCCTGATAATGATAAGGCAGAGCGGTGCAAGCGATCTTTGACCTCATCCCATAGCGCTGCCTTTGTTAAACTTTCTTCTACCGCATCATCAAGCACTGATTTCCTTTTTTCACCCGCATATTTTAGCGCATGCGTAATGTTGTTGTAGATGGATTTAGGAAATGGATTTGGCTTTTGGAAGACCATCCCGATTTCTCTTCTTAAATTCACCACATTAATACGGTCATCCAAAATATTTAACCCTTCGTACATGATCGCCCCTTCACTTCGTGCACCTGGAATTAGGTCGTTCATGCGGTTAATGCTGCGTAAAAAAGTCGATTTTCCGCACCCTGATGGGCCGATTAATGCCGTAATTGCATTTTTTTCAATTTCAAATGAAATTTGATTGACTGCTCTTTTTTCACCATAATAAATACTTAAATCCTGCACCTGTAGAATCTGTTCCGCTTGAAGTGGAGCCTTTTTTGCTGCAATCTCTTTTTTTTCTGCTAGCATTTGAACCATATCCCCTTCACACCTCTCACTATTTATTTTGACGTAAGCTTCTTATGAATAAATGAACCAAGCCATCTAGCTGCTAAGTTGAATACTAATACAGAGAGCACAAGTACGGCTGATGCACCATTTGCAATGGCCTCTGCATCTGGAATAATCCCCTGTGTATTGACGTTCCATATATGAACGGCTAATGTTTCTGCCGGTCTAAAAATATTGAGTGGTGACGTATCGGAGAAAGGACTCCAGTTTGTAAAATCAAGACGCGGTGTTGAAAGACCTGCTGTGAAAAGAAGAGCAGCCGCCTCACCGAAAACTCTTCCCGATGCTAAAATTGCTCCAGTTATAATGGATGGAATCGCACCTGGGATCAGAACCGTCTTCACTGTATGCCACTTTGTCACACCGAGCGCAAGCGATGCTTCCTTTTGATCCTTCGGTACAGATCGAAGTGCATCTTCTGTCACCCTGACCATCACTGGCAGATTAAAGACAGTCAGCGCAAGGGCTCCTCCGATGATCGTATAGCCCCATCCTGTTAAATTAACAAACATCAGCAAACCAAACATACCGATGACGATCGATGGCAGAGAAGATAACACTTCAATACATGTACGAATAAAATCAGTCACTTTGTTTTGAGGTGCATATTCTGCCATGTACACCCCGCCGCCCACGCCAAGAGGCACGGTAAACAGCATCGTAATAAATAGAATGTAAAACGAGTTAAACAGCTGATCCCTAATACCGCCACCAGAGCCAATCGCACTTGAGCGGGTAGTCAAAAAGTCAAAATTTAATTCTTTGGCACCGTTGAAGATGATATAAGAAAACAAGCCAACAAGTATCGCCGTGATAATGGCGGCACATAATCCAAAAACGATTGTGGCAAAACGATCGGTCATTTTGCTATTCATTAAATCTTCCTCCTAGATGACAAGTATCTGATAATGAGTATGAACATAAATGATACAACTAGAAGGACAAGTCCCATTGACCAAAGTGTATTGTTTTCAACACTTCCATACGTTGTATGTCCCATGTTTAACGTAATAATGGTTGTTAATGTACCAGCTGTGTCCATAATACTTTCTGGTAGATTACGCGTGTTTCCAATGACCATCTGAACGGCAAGGGCTTCTCCAAATGCTCTTGCCATTCCAAGCACGACTGCTGTCATTAATGTCGGAAGCGCTGCCGGTACAAGAACACGTCTGATCGTTTGCCATCTTGTTGCGCCTAATGCATACGATCCCTCACGTAAACTTTTTGGAAGTGAAGCCATTGCGTCAGTTGCAATGGATGTAACAGTTGGCAGAATCATAATAGAAAGGACAATCGTTCCTGCTAAAACACTGTGCCCTGAACCGCTTGACTTAAAGTGTCCAATAAACGGCACCAATACTGTAAGACCTATGAATCCGTAAACAACGGATGGAATCCCTACAAGCAGTTCAATCACTGGCTGGAGAATTTTCCGTCCCCATGCAGGTGCAATTTCTGTCATAAAGATCGCTCCTGCGATGCCTAGCGGTGCTGCTATGAGTGCTGATAGAAGCGTGACAGCGATTGATCCAAAGATAAATGGAAATGCGCCGTATTGCGGATTTTCTGCTGTAGGGTTCCAATTGATACTGGTTAAGAACTCAATTGGGCTTACACCATTTACGATGAAAGATTGTAAACCCTTAATGCCAAGGAAGATTGTGATGGCAATTGATACAGCAATCATTAAGAATGCGCAAAATTTCACCAAAATACTTCCTCTTACTTCATCCATTTGCCTATTTTTTTTCGAGCTGATCAGTCGATCGCTCGCTTCTGTATGTTCTATCTGTTTCATCTTTTTCTACACTCCTATGAATGTCATAAAAGGAAAAGTGAAAAGCTCCACTTTTCCTTCATCATCAATTCAAGACCTTTTACTTATCTGTTTGTTTGCCTGTTGCGTCTCTTTCTACTTTCATATTAGAGACTGAGATGTAGCCTTGGTCTTTAACGATTTCTTTTTGTACTTCGTCACTCATCAAGTAATCTAAAAATTGTTTTGCTAAACCTTCTGGCTCACCTTTTGTATAAGAGTGCTCATATGCCCAAATTGTATATTTACCGCTTTCTACATTGCTTTCTTCTGGTTTCACACCATCAATGCTAAGCGGTGTAATTTTGTCATCTGTTAAATAAGAGAATGCTAGGTACCCAATCGCACCTGGTGTTTCTGCAATCAACTTTTTCACTGTGTTTGAAGAATCCTCTGTGATTCCTTCTGCAGGTGTCGCGCCGTCAAGTGCATATTTCACAAATGTTGCACGAGTTCCTGATGAGTCTGGTCTGTTCACAAGTGTGATTTTTTGGTCTTTCCCGCCAAGCTCTTTCCAGTTTTTGATTTTACCAGTGAAGATTTTTTTCAATTCGTCCTTTGTGATGTCTTTGACACCAACTTCAGGGTTAACAGCTGCCGCCATTCCAACAACTGCTACTTTGTGGTCTTTTAAAGCTTTTGCGTCGATTCCGTCTTTCTCTTCTGCGAATACATCTGAGTTCCCAATTTGTACAGATCCTTCTGATACTTGAGAAAGTCCTGTTCCTGAACCGCCGGCTTGTACTTGAATATCGGCTTTTGGATGTTTATCCATGAATTTTTCTGCTGCCGCAAGAACTAAAGGCTGCATCGCAGATGATCCTGAGATGGTAATGGAACCTGATGCCTCATCTTTGTTTGAAGCATTTCCTTTACTGTCTTTTGAATCTCCGCTTGAGCTGCTGTTTCCGCATGCTGTGACGAATGCTAACAATGCGATAGTAAGGAAAGTAAGCAGCCATAATTTGTTCTTTTTCATTTCAAGAATACCCCCTGAATAATTTGTCCTACGAGTAATACATTAAAGGTTCTTTATTAATTTCGTTTAAATGGAATGTTAAGGTTTTGTAAATGTCGGAGATTTGTAGAGAAATTGCGGGGTTTTTTATGATTTTTGTCAATTTATATCGAAAAGTTTGAAGAAAATATAAAAAAACGCCCACAAAAAGTGAGCGTTTTTACCTATAATAGGTCTAGTTATTTGTTTCTGCTTCATTTTCAATTTTGTTTTTGTTCTTCGCTTGTGTGTCGTTGCTTTCCTGTTTCGATTTCAGTTCAAAGTACTTGTCTAATACTTGTTCACCAATATCATTTGTAATCGGATAGCGCTGGTTGTAATCTTGATACACCCAAGGCACGACAACTGAAATCGCTACTTCTGGATTATCAGCAGGCGCATACGCAACAAGTGTTGTGTTATATGTTGGTGTGCCGCGTTTGCTTTTAATCGGGCCGTCATAGAATGATTGAGCGGTCCCTGTTTTGCCAGCTGGATTGTATTTTTTGTTGCCAAAGTTCGAATATGCTGTCCCTCTTGGGTTCTGCATCACAAGCTTGAATCCTTGCTGTACGCGTTTGATCTCATCACTTGTCATATCGAGCTTATTCAGTACATCCGGCTTGACGGACTCCGTTACAGCCCCAATGCCTCTTTGCGGATCTGGCTCTCTCACTTCTTTTACGAGCTGAGGACGTAAACGATAGCCGCCATTGGCAATCGTTGAAACGTATTGCGCCATTTGCAGCGGTGTAAACGTGTCATATTGTCCAATCGCATAGTCAAGTAAAAGACCAGATTGTGTAGATGTTCCACGATAGCCAGTTGCTTCGTTTGGCAGGTCAATACCTGTCTCCACTCCAAGACCAAATTTACTAAAATTGTAACGGAACGTATCAAACGCCTTTGTATCAATTGGGAGCGGCTGATTCTTACGATATTCCCCTTTCCCAATTGCAATCGCTGTTTTAAACATATACACGTTTGATGAACGTTCTAGTGCGGTTAAATCATTAATGAGACCCATATTTTGATAGGATTTTTTCGGCGGTGACTGAGCGATATAGAGCGGTTCATCGTATTGGGTGCTTCCAATATGAAGGACGCCTGTTTTATAACCTGTCAGCACAGTTGCCCCTTTTACTGCTGATCCCATCGCATATGATGATGTCATCGTTCCTAGTGCATAGTCATCAAATTTGTATGACCCATTCTTATTGGTAATCTGTTTACCCGCAATCGAGAGTACTTCCCCATTTCTCGGGTCCATCATGACAACAAACGCACGATCAAGAAGTTCTGTGCCGCCTCTTTGCTTCGCACTTTTCAAGTTCTTTTCGATGATTTTTTCCACCGCTTTTTGCAGCTGAATATCAATCGTCAGCACAAGGTCTTTCCCGCTCTTTCCTTCTGTTAACACTTTAGAGCTTGTGACATTGCCTTCTTTATCTGTTGTACTTTGTTCTTTTTCTTTTTGACCTTGCAGCACATCTTCATATTGATATTCAAGATAGCTTTTTCCTACACGATCATTTCGGCTGTAGCCGAGTGATAGATAATGTTCAAGCAGTGACGACGGAAGACCTTCATCACTTGAAGACACACTGCCGAGCATACTGCGGAGCAGTCCTTTATAAGGATAGCTGCGTGACCAGTCTGTTGTGACATCTACACCTGGCAGCTCGTCCAAATGCTCAGAGACGTAAGCAATTTCACTTGGCTTTACATCTTCATTTTTAATGAATTGAGGCGTAAGTGCATAGCCTGCGTCCATCTGTCTTTTAATCGCAAGCACTTGCAAATCTTTTTTCGTCAGTTGATTTAATTCTTTGTCTGTGATGCGTTTCAGCTGGAGCTCGTATAGTTTATCATCAGAGACCTTATCGTCACCCTTTAAATCGGCTTCTTTTTGAACAAGCTTTTTCGCTTCATTCGGATGGGTTAAGATCCAGAAATCTTTTTTATCACGATCTGTGATTTTCTTCGTACTTACGTGAATCATATCCGCTAATTTTGTTGCCACTTTGAGCCGCTCTTCTTGTGAAGTCGTCGAGGTTCTCGTATATGTAATGGCATTTAGCGCTTTATTGCTGACAATCGTGTTATAATTTCGATCATAAATTTTTCCGCGCGGAGCAGATGAGCTGACATTCACGTCTTCTTGTTTTTCTGCCTGCTTTTTATAATCTTCTCCATTCACAATCTGCACAAAACCGAGTCTGACCACAACACCGGTAAAAATAATGAACGCAGCTAAAAATAATAAATTCAGCCGGATCGGAAGTGTTTTGCGCCCTTCCTTCGCGTCTTTTTTGTTTTTCTTGTTTCTCATCACATCACCTTTTCTATCAAGAAAGAAATGGCACCCCTTTTTGTGTATAAAAGGTGCCATCATCATTTTAGCGGTTTTTCTATCATTTATCTAGAAATTTGATGTTCCATTGGTAAGAAATTTTACCTTTCTCCCTTCATAAGGTTCGTTTGAGAAACAGGCTTTTGACCGTCAGCCTCTTCTATATCAGCTGTTTTCTCTTTTAAATGAATGTCCTTTACAAAATAATAAATAAGGGTGTGCCCCGCTCCGAGTACGACTAGTGAAGCAGGAATCCCAAGCCGATCGCCCAGTAAGGTGACAGATAAAAGAAAAAAGACAATCGAACAAATACGCCCGGCATTTAAAAATAGTTCTCTGACGACAATATATTCAATTCGGGCTTTTCTTGCATATCTAGCATGACCGATGACATCGTAAGTTAAAGAGACATACGGAACTAGCAGAAGCGGGTAGCCGATCGCAATGGCTACAGCGTACATAAGCAGTGATACATAGGACAAGTGAAAGACGATTAAAAATAAAGCGCCGTATAAAATAAGCCCGCCAAACATAATCGCTTTTTTGCGCCATTTTTTCTTAATCAAACGAGTAGCAAAAAAATAGGCAAAAAAGGCAACACCTGAATTGACTAGACCAAATGTGCCTAAAGCAAGCTCACTGTTTGTTGCAATAAACACAAAGACACTGATTAAAAAGACAAACACGCCTTCACGGAGCCCCTGAAAAAAGTGAGCAGTTGTGATCTTACGCCAATTCTCGTCCGCATGGCGCTCTTTCCAAATTTGCTTAATGATAAATTTTCCTTTTGATTGTCTCCTCTTGAGGAAAAAACTCATCACAACCGCTAGTGAAAACAAAAAAAGCGATAAAGTGAAAATCACTGTATAGCCTGTATCATCCGTTAATTGAGAAATCACAATTCCTGCAATGAGCGGCCCGATCATACCAGCTGTAGAGGTAAGCACTCCTAAAAATCCATTAAAGAAATCCCTTGTTTCAGGTTCAGTGATCTCAAAAGTGAGCACGTTAAAGGCAAGCCAGTAAAAACCATAGCCGATTCCAAGCACACTGCCTAATAACACGAGCCGAGCTGCCACTTGCTCTCCTGCCATGAGAACAATTAAGTAAAAAGCGGCTAAGAAGATGACACCGAAACGAAGGACAAATGCACGATCTATTTTTTTAGCGAGCCGTCCAGCAAATAAAAAGGTAATGGGCTGAAGGACAACAATTGCCAAGTTATAAATCGCAAGGTCTGTAAATCGCCCAGACTGTTTCCATAAATACACGTTCACAAACGTATTCGAAAGCGCAATCGCAAGTGCGTATAATCCGCCAATCGTGAGGAGGAGCAATAAATCTCTTGTGACATCCATGTCCCCGAACATTTTCTTTAATCTGCTCATATCATTCATTCTCCTTTTCTACACAATAGTCTGTCTCATCAAAAGGCAGATATGTAAAAAAAGGAGGGAAAATATAAAAAGACCCGCTCTCAGAGAGAAGCAGGTCTTTTCAAATCAAATCATTTATTTAGCTTCGCTGTAAAGGCGAGCCACTTCATCCCAGTTCACAACATTCCAGAATGCTGAAATGTAATCAGGACGACGGTTTTGGTAGTTTAGGTAGTAAGCATGCTCCCAAACGTCTAGTCCTAGAATTGGTGTTTTTCCTTCAGTTAAAGGAGAATCTTGGTTTGGTGTGCTTGTAATTTCAAGTTTGCCATTGTTCACAACAAGCCATGCCCAACCAGAACCAAAGCGTCCTGCAGCTGCTGCAGCGAAATCAGATTTGAATTTTTCAAATCCGCCTAATTCTTTTTCGATCGCATCTGCAAGTTCACCAGTTGGTGCGCCGCCACCGTTTGGTGAAAGAAGCGTCCAGAATAATGAGTGGTTCGCATGTCCTCCGCCATTGTTACGTACAGCTGTACGAATGTTTTCAGGCACAGAGTTCAAGTTAGCCACTAGCTCTTCAATTGATTGATCTTCAAGAGCTGATACACCTTCGATTGCTTTGTTTAAGTTTGTTACATAAGTGTTGTGGTGTTTTGTGTGGTGAATCGTCATTGTTTCCTTGTCGATATGTGGTTCTAATGCATCGTAAGCATATGGTAATTCTGGAAGTTTAAAAGCCATGGTTAAATTCCTCCTTAGAAATGTATGTACTGAAATGCTTCCTTAGTAAGCAAGCATTTCACCCTAATCAAAGAGTATCAAAAGAAACGGCTTGTTTCAACGTTATTGCTCATGATCTGAAACATTTCAGTGTTTATTTTGTATTTAACCCTTCAGAAAGAGTGTTAAACACCGATTTTCCATTTAGCGAAGCACATAAAACAAAAAGATTCCCAGCATCAGTGCTTGAATCAACCCTTTTACAAATACGCCTGACACAAAACCAATTAATGAGCCAAGCCCCACTTTCACACTTGTCTTCAGATCTTTTTGATGAACGAGCAGCTCTGCGATGACACTGCCGATAAATGGACCAATGATAATTCCAGCAATCGGAATCACAAAAGGACCGGCTAAAAGCCCAATGGTACTTCCCCAAATGGCCGCCCGGCTGCCGCCAAAGCGTTTCACCCCAATCAGATTGGAGACATAATCCGCGGCAAATAACACAGCTGTAAACATGGCTTGAATGAGCCAAAAGGTGAGCGTCAATTTCTCAAAGCTAAAAAAGAGCCCATATAAAATAAACCCAAGAACCATGAAAACCACACTAGGAATGATTGGATAGACAAGTCCCACAAACGCAATGATAAATGCACAGCCGATCAAAACCCAATATAGCACGTCCAATCCGCAGCCGCCTCCTTTTTATATGCTGTATACATTATGCCTCATTCCTTCTATCTTAACCAGCAATGAAGGCCGTACTTGTACTGGATGGATAGACATTGATACAATGTGAGAAATAGAAAAGAATGTAGGAAGTGAATCGGTTGAACGTATTTAGTTTATTGTTAAAAGGAATTTATTCACCAAAAGATATTGCCAGAGCACGTTTTACTGGGATTGGAAAGGCTATTTTATTCATCTTTATCCTTTCGATCATCGCAGCTGTCCCCCAGGGCTATCATATGAGCAAAGAGATTTCAAATGCGATGTCAGGATTTCAGCATGTGATAAAAAAAGATTTACCCGACTTTTCCATTGAAAAAGGAACGCTTCAAGCGGATCAAAGCACGCCGATCGAAAAAGAAGAAAACGGCATCACGATTATTTTTGATCCCGCTGAAAAAATAAAATCAAGTGAGCTTGAATCAAAACAAACAGCCATTGCGTTATTGAAAGAAAAAGCAGTGATTGCCATTGACGGACAAATGACAGATATTCCATACCAGCTGCTTGGCGGAACACTCACAAAAGATGAACTTGCCAGCGTCACAAACCAGAATCAAGCGATCATTATCCCTGTCATTTGTGTCCTGCTGTACCTATCTACTGCTGCTCTCATGTTCATCAGCGCAACATTCCTAGCCATGCTTGGTACATTTATTAAACGAATGCAGCAAAAAGAGCTGTCCTTTCAAATGCTTTGGAAGCTCTCTGCCTATTCACTCACATTAACAACCGTCTTTTTCGCCATCATGAGTGCATTAAACACGCCGGTTGCGAACTCATTTTTATTAAATTGGGTGATTAACTTTATTTTCTTATATCTTGTCGTTAAAGAAATACCTGCAAAAAAATAAGCTCCCTCATTTCGGGGAGCTTTTTTATTTGTTTTGACCCTATGACTCATCTGGATGGATGATCGCAAACAAATAGTGATCCTCCCACTTATCATTGATCTTTACTTTTTTACGATGAAGTCCCTCATTTTCAAACCCTGTCTTCTCAAGCACACGAATGGAACCAATGTTAGATGGTTTTACGCCAGCCTCAATGCGGTGAAGGTACAATTCATAAAAGGCATAATCGATAATCAAACGAATCGCCTCTGTCATATACCCCTTCCCGCCTTGCCTTTCATCAAGCACATATCCAAGCAAAGCCCCTTGAATCGGTCCTCTTTCAACAGAATGGAGTGAGATCGTTCCAATTAATGCATCTGTTTCATTTAAGAAAATACCGTGCATATAGGCTTCATCTTTTGCACGCCTTTGCATACTGCGGTTAATCCGTTCCTTTTGACGAGGTACAGTAAAAAAATCATCCTGAACCAAAGGTGTAAATTGCTGAAAATAAGTGCGATTCTCTCGTTCAAGTGTTAATAGAGCTTCTGCATCACTTTCTGTTAGTGTTCTTACATATATATTCTGACTGATTTTCTTCATATACTCTCCCCCTTTTTTTATTTTATCATAATAAAGAAAGGGCTTAGGCTTATCAAAGATTTTTCCGATTACAAGTCATAATAGAACTCACTAGAACAGCCCTTCCCTAGCTTTTTCACTCTTTTTGGTTCTATCAACTCAGGACATGCATACACTGAAGTAAACTCTTAAAAGCGGTGAGTAAAATGCGGCGAATGATTTTTTTACTAGTCAGTTTGTTTGTCCTCTTTATTATCTTTTTTGATTTGAAAAATGGAACGATCCCCGTTCAGGAAGGACCTGCTGTTCCCGCCAGCGCCTTTCAAACAGCTGAAAAACAGGCATATAAAACTGTCACTGTTAAACAAGGTCAAACCGTCGTCTCTATCGTACATACAAGTAAGCCATTAGATGAAGTGATCGAAGACTTTGAAGCACTGAATCAAGGCGTCAAAGCGAACGAAATTCGGGCAGGCAGCACATACAAGTTTCCGGTCTATAAGAGATAAAACGTTAATTCCTTGTCATTCATACGAAGAGACTGTTACAATATGAGATGTAAAACACGTCGTACACTGCAAACGAATTGCATGTACACTAAGGAGCGATTGACAAGTGAGTGAAGTCACACATCGTACAAAAACGCGTCCCGTCAAAGTGGGACCTTTAACTATAGGTGGAAACAATGAAGTCGTCATTCAAAGTATGGCGACAACCAAAACACATGATGTCGAAGCGACAGTAGCTGAAATTAAACGTTTAGAAGAAGCTGGCTGTCAAATCGTGCGTGTCGCATGCCCAGATGAGCGTGCAGCAAATGCGATTGCGGACATTAAAAAACAAATCAACATTCCCCTTGTTGTCGACATTCATTTTGACTACAAGCTTGCACTGAAAGCGATTGAAGCAGGTGCAGACAAAATTCGTATCAACCCAGGAAACATCGGAAGACGAGAAAAAGTCGAAGCTGTTGTGAAAGCTGCAAAAGAAAAAGGCATTCCAATTCGTATTGGGGTAAACGCCGGTTCGCTCGAGAAAAAGATTCTTGATAAATACGGTTATCCAACAGCAGATGGTATGGTTGAAAGTGCACTGCATCACATTAAAATTTTAGAAGACCTAGACTTTCATGACATCATTGTCAGTATGAAAGCATCTGATGTAAACCTTGCGATTGAGGCATACGAAAAAGCAGCAAAAGCCTTTGATTATCCTCTTCATCTTGGGATTACAGAATCAGGTACGTTATTTGCAGGTACGGTCAAAAGTGCAGCTGGTCTTGGCGCAATCTTGAATATGGGGATTGGTAACACACTCCGTATTTCATTAAGTGCTGACCCGGTCGAAGAGGTCAAAGTGGCACGTGAATTATTAAAATCATTTGGTCTTGCATCAAATGCAGCAACACTCATCTCTTGTCCAACTTGTGGACGAATTGAAATTGACCTCATTAGCATTGCAAATGAAGTCGAAGAATATATTTCTAAAATTAAAGCACCAATTAAAGTAGCTGTTCTCGGATGTGCTGTAAACGGTCCGGGTGAAGCGCGTGAAGCTGATATCGGCATCGCTGGTGCTAGAGGTGAAGGCCTCTTATTCCGCAAAGGTGAAATTGTTCGGAAAGTACCAGAAGAAACAATGGTCGAAGAACTGAAAAAAGAAATCGATAAAATCGCTGAAGAACATTATGCGAAAATGGAAGCTGAAAAAGCAAAACAAGCGAACGCATAACAAAGAACGCCTGACATCACTGTCAGGCGTTTTTCTGTTCCTGTCCTGTTAAAAGAACGGGGTGATAAAGATGCCGAGGATGACGGAAACGATTCCGATCCCGATTGACCATGCGCCAAGCGCATGTGCTCCTTTTCTTCTTGCAATATAACCAACGACGATTGCCGCTACGCCTAATAGCACCGGCAAGACAAATAGTGAGATAATCGCAATCGCGAGTGCTGTATAGCCTATCCCCTTACTGCCTGAATCGTCACCTACATGGTCACGTTCTCTTCTGTCTTCACGATCTCTTGATGCTTGATATGGCTCTGCAATTTCAGCAGCTGTTTCCTCTAAATAGCCATCATCATTACTAAAGTGTGTGTCGATTTCACGATCATTTCTTCTGAAATCTTCGTCTCTTTCCATGATCAATTCCCCCTTTTGGTTAATAGAAAGGAGCTTTTTTAGTATGAGCAAAAATGTCTGTTTCATGTTTGCTAAAACTTGCTGGAATTGTGAATTGATTATGTTACACTTTAAGAGGATAAATATGAGGAGTGTGGGCATGTTACGTTTAGGAATTGATATCGATGGCACAGTCACGGCGCAGGACACCTTTGTCCCCTACTTAAATGAGTCGTTTCAATGTGACATCACACTAGATGATATGACGGAATATGATTTGACGAAGCTTTTAAAGATTTCAAATGAAGAATTTTGGGGCTGGATGAATGAGTATGAGCCTCTTATTTATAAACAGGCAAAGCCTGCCGAGGGTGCAAAAGAAATCCTCAATCAAATGAAACATCATCATCAATTGATTTATATCACAGCCAGAAGGCAGCATCACTCAGACATCACTTACAAATGGTTTGAGGAGAATCATGTCCATTATGACGATATCGAGCTTGTTGGCGGACATCATAAGGTGGCAGCTGTTCAAAAACATAAGATCGATGTGTTTTTTGAAGATCACCATGGCAATGCCACAATGATTGCAAAAGAAGCTGACATTCCAGTGATTCTGTTTAACTCACCGTATAATCAAATGCCAATTGATGAACGGATCATTCGCGTTAATAACTGGCAAGAAGCATCCCAATGGATCAAACAATATGAAAAGCGTCTGCAAACTGCTTACTAAAACAGATCAAAAGCCGATACGTTTTTAATGTATCGGCTTCAGATTGTTGACAAAGGGCTAAAATGAACTTTATTTTAGCCCTTTGTCTTCTTTTCAGCGTGATAGAAAACCTTTGCAGCCCTAGGAAGGACGAGTACTGGAGCGGAGCGAATTTGACATTCGTGAGCACCGGAACGCAGGACTGACAAAGAATGCGAGGGTTTGTCTACACGCTGAAGCCGATACGTTTAATGTATCGGCTTTTGGATTGTACGATGATGTCCTTCTTTTATTAAAAAATGATAAAGTGCACCCATCATACCTGCCTGATTGAAGTAATAGCACGTTTCCAGTGTCACCTGTATGTTTTTCCATGCATGCAAAGTATGTAAATGTTTCTCAATGTTTGGAATCAAATCGGGCCTTGCACTCACGCCCCCGCCAATGAGGATTTTCTCTGGATTGAGAACTGTTGCCACATTGTAAATGCCAATTGCGATTCGTTTGTACCACTGATCGATCATCTTCTCAATGGCCGGATCATGCTTGGCTTTTTCAAAGATCTCTTGACCGTCTATTTGCTGACTTTGTGGAATTCCCTGCTGCTCTTTGTAGCTTCGTATCAATCCAGCTGTCGAAGCACTGCTGTTGAGTGTCGTAAACTGACCGTTTTCTGTTTCTGTCAGCATCATGCCAAATTCACCGCCGCGAAAAGAGGCACCGCGAACAAGCTCTCCGCCAGCAAAAATACCGCCGCCGACACCAGTCCCAAGCGTCATACATATAAAGCTGTCACACTCTTTCGCATGACCACTAAATTTTTCAGCCAGAGCTGCACAGTTCGCATCATTTTCTACTTCTACACGAAGTGATGTTTTTTCTTCCAAAAGCGTTTTGACATTTTGGCCATTTAAAGCAATAATCGCTCCTGCAAATTCCGTATAACCCGTTTGACTGTCAACAAACCCCGGAAGACTCATCGCAATCCCTTTGATATCCCAAGTCCTTTGATACTCTTTCACCACGTTCTCCATGTCCTCTAAAAACGGCTCAAGCTGCCGGCAGTTTGTTTCGTAGTCGCCGCTCGTGATCAGCTCACCATTTCGATCCATGACCCCATACTTTGTTTTTGTCCCGCCTACATCGAATACGATATAATACGCCACTTTTGACCCCTCCCCCTATTTCTAAAGACTCAAATCTGCTTCTATAGATGATCTGTTGTTCTCATTTTAATGAAACAGCTATCCTTTGTAAAACGTTTTCAACATGACAAAACAAAAAGCCAGCCCATCGGCTGGCTTCTTTCATGAATGAACTTCTTTTGGTTCGCAAGAAGGACACGTTCCGTAAATTTCAAATTTATGTCCGCTAATGTGATAATCCTCTAGATCAGCATCAAGCTTGTCCATAGGGCAAGCGTCGATTTCCTTTGTTTTACCACACGTCAAACAAATAAAGTGATGATGATGGTGGGAAAACGAACATTTAAAACGGAACAGTTTCTCCCCTGATAATTCCGTTGTCTCTAATATCCCAAGATCTTCATATAAAGACAGGTTTCGATAAATCGTATCAAAACTAAGCCCTGGGTAATCTTCACTTAATGCTGTTAATACATTTTTAGCGGTCAAGTATTTATCAGAATCAGAAAACAATTGAAGCATATCTTCACGTTTGCTTGTATATTTATAGCCTTTTTCCTTTAATAAATCAAGCGCTTCTTGTACGTTCATGATGATTCCCCCTTCTGAATTTCCCAATACTAATACACCCGATTAAAATCAAAATAGACAGCATCACAATGGTTCCACCCGGCGCTAAATCAAGATAATAACTTAAAATCAAGCCGACCATGACAGACAATTCCCCAAATAAGATGGAAAGGAAAATCGCCTGTTTAAACCCTTTGGCAATCCGAATACTTGCCGCAACAGGCAGTGTCATGAGTGCCGACACTAGGAGTGTACCGACAATACGCATCGATGCTGCGATGACAAGTGCAACAACTAAAATAAAAATAAAATGAATCCACTTCGCTGAAATACCAGAAGCCTTCGCATGTTCTTCATCAAAAGAAAGCAAAAACAATTCTTTATACAAGAGCACAACCACTAATACAACAACAAGTGAGATCCCAACAATAATCCAAAGATCGAGCCTTGAAACCGCACTGACACTTCCAAACAAATAGCTGAACAAATCTGTATTAAAACCATTTGCAAGTGAAATGAAAATAACAGAGATCCCAATACCACCCGATAAAATAATGGGAATCGCCAGCTCCTGATAATGTTTATACACAGAGCGCAGACGTTCAATAAACAATGAGCCAGCCACAGAAAAAGCCATTCCTAAGTAAAGCGGGCTAACCCCTGTCAAAAGTCCAAACTTTTTATCAAGGAATAAACTTGCCGCTATCCCAGCAAGTGATACGTGACTAAGCGCATCTGCGATGAGAGAGAGCCTTCTCACGACAATAAATACACCAAGTAAGGGCGCAATAAAGCCGATCAGCATACCTGCGATAAACGCATTTTGTAAAAATTCATAATGAAAAAATGGAAATAGCATTATTCATGTCCCCCATGATGGTGATGATCGTGATGAATCACTTGAATGTCATGCCCGTAAAACTGAGAAAGCGCCTGATCATCCATCGAATCAAACGTTTCCGCATCTCCATGAAAATGAAGTGTCTGATTTAAACAAGCCACATGCGTGACTTTGTCAGAAACGGTTCCTACATCATGTGTAACGAGAATTAAAGACATTCCTTTTTCTTTGTTCAATGTTTCTAGCAGCTGATAAAAGCCCTCTACTGTTCTTTGGTCTACACCCACAGTCGGCTCATCTAAAATAAGCAGCTTCGGCTGACTGACGAGTGCACGGGCAATAAATGTACGCTGCTGCTGACCGCCTGAAAGCTCACCAATGTTTTGGTGTTTTAAGTCTTGTATGCCAACTGAACGTATGGCCTCATCTACTTGAAGCTTATCCTGCTTACTCATGCGTTTGAATAAACCAATCTTCGCCGTTAAACCACTTGCCACGACCTCGTATACAGAAGCAGGAAAACCTGTATTAAAGCTATTCGCCTTTTGAGAAACAAATCCAATTTGATCCCAGTCTTTAAATTTTTGAGCAGGTGTGCCAAAGAGCTTCAATTCTCCCTGCTGTGGTTTAATCAAGCCAAGCAGGCATTTTAATAAGGTTGTTTTACCAGATCCATTCGGTCCAACAAGTGCTAGAAAGTTTCCTTCCTCTACTGTTAAATGAATGTGATCGATGACATTTCGCTGTCCATATGAATACGAAATGTCCTTCATTTCAATAATTGGCTTTGCCATAAATCTTTCCACCTTTAATCCAATATAAAAAGAATGATTACGATTTATACAACAAAAAGAAAATGGCAAAAGCCATTTTCTTTGTCCATACATACATTTCATTATATAAAAGAAAGATAAAAAAGTAAAATAAAAGCTAATGAATGGCTGTTTTGAATTTACCGCCTTTTGTTTCATGCGTATCCATAATCGTAATAAAAGCTTGACCATCAATTTCAAACACAATAGATTTCAGCTTCGTAATTTCAAGTCTTGTCACGACGGCGTAAATGACATCTTTTTCTTCATCGGTATAACCGCCTTTTCCTCTAAGCTTGGTCGTTCCCCTGCCGAGACGATGAAGGATCGCATCTGAAATTTCATCATAATAATCCGAAACGATAATGACAGCTTTTGTTTCATCTAGTCCTTGAATGACAGCATCAATTGTTTTCATTGCCAAATAATATGTCATGACAGAATACATAGCTTGCTCCGGTCCGAAGACAAAGCCCGCCCAAATAAAAATGAACACATTGACGATCATGACAAACTCACCGACGGAGAAAGGAATTTTTTTCGTCAGAAGAATTCCTAAGATTTCCGTTCCGTCCATTGAGCCTCCATTCCGTATCACAAGCCCAACGCCAAACCCGAGTAATAGCCCTCCAAATACAGTAGCTAAAATCGGCTGCGTCGTAAATGCTTCTACATGATGGAGTGAAGATTCAATCACGGCCAAGCTGACAATCCCAATCACAGTGGAAATCAAGAAGGTTTTCCCAATATGTTTGTATCCTGATATCATAAATGGAATATTTAAAATGACAACAATCGTCGCGAAATTAATGAATGGGTTATCCGTAAAAAGATAATCCAAAATAAGCGAAATGCCGATGATGCCTCCATCAATAATATTGTTTGGCACTAAAAATAATTCAATGCTGACTGCTGCACATGCAGCTCCTACTAGAATCAGAAAAATTCTCAAAATAAAATGAGGCACTGATTCCTTTCTATGCTGTTTACTATTTGCCATACGTTCTCCCTTCTACACATGTTTAGTTTTCAATGAACATTTTATTCACTTTACTATTTTATCATTTCACAGAGTAAAATAAAATTTTTTGCACATTTTCCGTTTTCGCCCATACATTGATACAGAGGGGAGGAATGGAATTGATTTTAATCCAAAAAATTGTGTTGCAGCGTCTGAATCAGATCACAGCAAATGACTTGTTAAGGTATGCGAAACAGTATGGGGTCAGTTTAACATCCAATCAGGCTGCTGAAGTCGCCAAACTCATGAATGGGAAAAACGTCAATATTTTTAACGATGCAGAGCGCAACCGGTTGCTTAAGCAAGTGGAAGCGATTACGTCTAAACAAACTGCACAGACCGTCAACGATCTGTTTAATCAGTTCACAAATTAGGCAAAAAAGGGCCGCATTTAGCGGCACCTCATCACATTGCATGCACTTTTTATTGACCCGTAATCTTATCTAGTAAACCTTCATCAAATTGCTTTTCTTTCAACATCGCAATTTCGAATTTATAAGGTGGTTTCTTGTTCTTTTTATCTTCACCTACATAAGGCGTTTCTAGAATCTTCGGCACATCTTGAAGCTGTGGATGATGAACGATATAGCTCAGGGCATCAAAACCAATTTCTCCAAAACCGATATTTTCATGTCGGTCTTTTCTTGCGCCTTGTACATTTTTACTATCATTAATATGAAGAACTTTGATTCGGTCGATCCCGACAATTCGATCAAATTCTTCTAAAACTCCATCAAAATCACTCACAATGGGATAACCTGCATCGTGCGTGTGACACGTATCAAAGCAAACAGAAAGTGCTTCGTTATGTGTCACACCGTCAATAATTTGGGCAAGCTCTTCAAAGCTTCTTCCGCACTCTGATCCTTTTCCCGCCATTGTTTCCAGCGCAATTTGAACCTCCTGCCCCTTCACAATGACTTCATTGAGACCTTCAATGATTTTTTGAATTCCAGCATCTGCACCTGCTCCGACATGCGCACCTGGATGAAGAACAATTTGTCTTGCACCTAGCGCTTCTGTACGCTCTATCTCAGAGCGAAGGAAGTCCACTCCAAGCTCAAATGTCGCTGGATTCACTGTGTTCCCAATATTGATAATATACGGTGCATGAACGACGATATCTGTCATACCATGCTCTTTCATATGCGTTTGTCCAGCTTCAATATTGAGATCTTCAATTTTTTTACGGCGCGTATTTTGCGGTGCACCTGTATAAATCATAAAAGTATTTGAACCATAAGAGGCAGCTTCCTCACTCGCTGCAAGAAGCATATGTTTTCCGCTCATGGATACATGTGATCCAATCTTCAACAATGTGTCCCCCTACTTTCCGTTACGCTTTGACTTTCTACGTTCTTGTCTTTTGATCTTATCCATCTCACGTGTCATTTTCTTTTTATATCCAGGTTTGACGGCTTTCGGTTTTCTGACAAGGCGTTTTGCTTTTTCTTCAATTTCATTTGGTGCTTTTTTACGTCTTTGACGCTTCAAACGATCATCTGCATCTCGCCATTCGCCATGAACAATTGTTTTGTTTTCAAACACAACACCCATTTTTTCAATTTGAACGAGTGCATCCTCATCAGCGAGATCATAAATGGTCATTGCAATGCCAGATGAACCAGCGCGAGCCGTTCTTCCCACACGGTGAACATAAAAATCAAGATCGGATGGGAGCTCATAGTTAATCACGTGGCTGACGCCCTTAATATCAATCCCGCGGGCAGCAAGATCAGATGCCACAATATAGGTGAACTCCAAATCTTCAATTTGTTTCATCACTTTTTTACGTTCACGAGGCGTTAAACCGCCATGAAGCACCCCAATTTTCATTCCTTTTTCCTGTAGGAATGAGGCAATTTCATCAACAGTTGATTTTGTATTGGCAAAGATGATCCCTAAATAAGGCTGTACATTCGTCACCATTTCATGAAGTAATTTTAATTTATCACGTTGTTTAGATGGAACTAAAATATGCTGAATGTTTTCAGCCGTAATGCGTTTCGGTTCAACATGTGCATATTTCGGATTATCCATATATTTTTTGAGGAAAGGTTTTAATTTTTCTGGAATAGTTGCTGAGAACACGAGCATTTGCAACTGTTCTGGCATTTGTGAACCAATACGATCCACATCTTCTAAAAAGCCCATATCTAGCATAAGGTCTGCTTCATCAATGACAAGAGATGTTGCTTTGTACACATTCAGCGCTTGCTCATGAATAAGATCAGCAATACGTCCAGGAGTGCCGACCACTAAGTGCGGCTGATTCTTTAGCTTTTGAATGGATTTCTGCTTGTCCGTTCCGCCAATGTAAAGCTTTGCCTTGATTTCTTCTTCTGGAGACGTATTTTTTAAGATCGTTTGTGCTTCTTTAAAAATTTGATTCGCTAATTCTCGTGTTGGTGCAGTAATGACCACTTGTACTTGCTCTTTGCTTGGATCAATTGAATGAATAAGCGGCAATAAATACGCATGGGTTTTCCCTGTCCCTGTTTGTGACTGTCCAATCACGCTTTCACCTTTTAAAACAGCAGGGATGATTCTTTTTTGAATATCAGTCGGCTCATAAAAGCCCAGTTCATGAATAGCATCTATAATAAAAGACTTTAATTCATATGTCGTAAATTTCGTTTCTTTCATGTTTTCACTCCTTAAGGCAATGCCTTTTTGCTCATCTCCTCATTATAGCTGATTTTCAGCAAAAAAACCATGTCCGCTTTTCTCACAGGAAACCAAATGATACTTCCCTGCATAACCTATGAAGAGAAAGAGAATGCAGTAAGGGAGGTACAAGTATGTTAGGGCAAAGGCCTATGGGCGATTTTCAGCCGCATCGTCCCTCACGCCGGCACCTTGGAAATGGCGGTCAGCCCGGGATTTTTCAACGGAGACAGCAGGCTCCGATCGAACAGCCTTTTCAAGGGCAAGGCAACCAATTTCAACAAATGATGCCTCGCGGCGGTCTACGCGGGATGGGTGGCATTCCTGGAGGCGAAAGCCGAGCACTAGGCGGCGGCGCCGGAATTAAGGGCATGCTGGCAAAATTTCTTCCTGGAGCTGGAGGAGCAGGGATCTCTGGAGCTGGAGGTGGTGCGGGATTACAAGGAATCCAGAGCTTCGCAAACCCTGCGAACCTTTCAAGCATGTTAGGAAATGTTCAAAAAGTACTCGGAATGGCGCAGCAATTCACGCCTATGATTCAGCAATACGGTCCTTTAGTCAGAAATTTGCCTGCCATGATTAAACTCTATAGCCAGCTTGGCAGTGCGGATGATGATGAAACAAATACGAATGATGCAGACGAAGAACCAAAAGAAATCACTGCAGAAACAGACGTTCCGCACGAACCGGTTGATGATGAAATAGAAGAAGGAAAAGAAGAAGAACCAGAGGACATCCTTGTCAAAAAAGGGACTGTACACACATCATCTGCTCCTGAAGCAAAACCGAAAAAAAGATCGGGCAGTTCCATTCCGAAACTATATGTCTAGTGATCTTTTAAAGGCGAAGTGTTTCCCATGTATAACAATCTTTGATATATGCGCTTACTTTGGCTATAATGAAGGAAGAGAATGATCAAAAGCCGTTTTTCACGGCTTTTTATATTGTTCTTCTCTAGCAGCACTTCCCTACAGGAGGACGAATAAATGAATGTAATTAAAATTTCGCCGCGTGGCTATTGCTATGGCGTTGTAGATGCAATGGTCATTGCTAAAAATGCCGCACTTGATAAAAACTTGCCACGCCCAATTTATATATTAGGTATGATTGTGCACAACAAACATGTCACAGATGCCTTCGAAGAAGATGGAATTTACACACTGGACGGACCAAACCGTCTAGATATTTTAAAACAGGTTGAAAGTGGCACAGTGATTTTCACCGCTCACGGCGTATCTCCTGAAGTCCGTCAAATTGCAGAAGAAAAAGGCCTTGTCGCCATTGATGCGACGTGTCCAGATGTCACGAAAACACATGAACTCATTTCAGAAAAAACAGCTGATGGATATGACATTATTTATATCGGGAAAAAGGGGCACCCTGAGCCAGAAGGAGCCGTCGGTGTTGCACCTGACAAAGTGCACCTTGTCGAAACAGAAGCTGATATTAAAGCGCTCGATTTAACGTCAGATAAACTACTCATCACCAATCAGACGACAATGTCTCAGTGGGATGTTCATGATCTGATGGAGCTCATTAAAGAAAAATACCCTCACGTCGAGTACCATCAAGAAATCTGCCTTGCGACACAGGTACGTCAGGAAGCTGTGTCACAGCAAGCAGGCCAAGCCGATCTGACCATTGTGGTCGGCGATCCAAAAAGCAATAACTCAAATCGTCTGGCGCAAGTGTCAATGGAGATTGCAGGAACGCAGGCTTACCGAATTGGTGATCTCAGTGAGTTAAAGCTTGAATGGCTCCAAGGTGTAAAAACAGTTGCCGTTACTGCAGGTGCTTCCACACCAACACCTATTACAAAAGAAGTCATTCGTTTCTTAGAAAACTATGAACCTGATGATGAATCGACATGGAAAATTGAACGGACGGTTCCTCTTTCTAAGATATTACCTCGCGTGAAAACAAAGAAATAAAAAAACGTCAGAGCTGCTATGCTCTGACGTTTTTATTTACACAAATTGAAACGGATTTGTGTTTGATTCTGATACAAAGAATTGCACATCATATTTTTTATCTGTACATAGCGATTCTAGCTTTGTCTTCACGCCCTCTTTCATGATCTTTTCTGCGTAATGACCTGGGTCCACTACATTCAGTCCGAGCATCATGGCATCGTGAGCGACATGGAAATAAAGGTCGCCAGTCACGTACACATCTGCACCCATTCTTTTCGCTTGATGGATATATTTATTTCCGTCTCCTCCAAGCACAGCTACTTTTTTCACGACCGCTTCCTGATCTCCTACAAAACGCGCTCCATTCACATCTAACTTCGTTTTCACAAATTGAGTGAAGTCTTTAAGTGTCATAGGTTCTTTTAATTCTCCAATACGGCCAAGGCCTTTTTGAATAGGAGGAAGATCTGTCGTGTGTACACTGTAAGCCACTTCTTCATAAGGGTGTGCTTTGATCATTTCACGAATCACTTGTTTTTCAATACTCGCTGGGAAAATGGTTTCAATTCGTACTTCTTTCACAAATTCCAATTTACCCGTCTCACCAATAAATGGCACAGCTTCTTCTGATGGCAGAAAACTGCCTGTCCCTTCATTTGAAAAAGCGCAATGACTGTAGTTGCCAATATGGCCAGCTCCCGCATTTCCTAAAGCCGTCCTGATGGCCTCTTCAAATTCCACTGGGACATACAAAGCTAGCTGCTTAATTGGATCTTCGTATGTTGGAACTAGCACTTTTGTTTCCCCGAGCTCTAAAGCCTCTGCAAGCAAGTCATTGACTCCTCCATCAGCCACATCCAGGTTTGTATGTGCTACATACACCGCAATATCATGTTTGATGCATTTCTCAATGATCCGTCCTGCCGGCTGATCTGTCGCCACATGTTTTAATGGACGGAAAATTGGCGGATGGTGGGCAATAATGAGATCCACCTTCCGCTCAATTGCCTCATCTACCACATTTTCTAATACATCTAAGGTGATCATGACATTGGTCACTTTTTTATTCAGCGTTCCAATCTGGAGCCCAATTTTATCACCTTCCACCGCATATGCCTTTGGTGAGAATTGCTCAAATAATTGGATGATTTCATGCCCGTTCACTGTTTTAGCCAACAGTCAAAACCTCCTTTAGCATTTTTATTTTCGCATTCAGCTCTTTCAGACGTTCTTTGTTCTCTTCCGTCGGCGCTGCTTTTTGAATCTGGCCTTCTATATGCTCCATGTGCTGAAGCTCATTCATCCATTTGCGCCGGAAGACATCATTTTGCTCTTTGGCAAGAAACGGACCAACGAGCATGCCTTTTTCAATCGACATGCCTTCATAGGCTTTATCTTTGTCGCCAGTTTCGGCAATGATGATTTCGTATATTTTGCCATCCTCTTCTAAAATCACTTCATCCATCAATTCATACCCCTCTTGATAGAGCCATAAACGAATATGGTGGGCATGAATATTAGGCTGAAGAATAAGCCTCTCCTGCCCTGTGAGCTTGTGTTTACCTTCATTTAGAATGCTTGCAATAAGTGCTCCGCCCATCCCTGCAATCGTGACAGCATTTACCTCGCCTTTTTCAATCACTTCAAGGCCATTTCCTTTTCTGACTGAAATCTGCTCATCTAATTCAAGCCTATGTACTTGCTGCTTCGCAGATTGAAGTGGTCCATCAGTAATTTCACCAGCAATGGCTTTCAATGCTTTATGATGTAATATCGCATAACATGGCAAATAGGCATGATCTGAGCCAATATCAGCAAAGACCGCCTCTTTTGGTAAAAAGTCTGCGACTCTTTTTAATCGTTTTGACAAATTCATTTCATTCATCCATATCACTACTTTTCTTTAATGTTCATACTTGTCTATCTTATATAAATTATGGACTTTTTAAAAGTCGTTTTCAAATGAAAAAAGCTCTTCTGATGAAAAAGAGCTTTTTGCGCTTTATTATTTAATTTTGGATACCCATTCTGACATTTCATCGAGCTTTTCATTCGGAATTAGCCCGCCTGGCATCCCATTTCCGCCTTCTTGAATTTTCTTCTTGATGTCTGCTACTTCAAGCTTGTCGCCAACACCTTTTAATGCAGGACCAGCGCCACCTTCGTAGTTTTCCCCATGACAGCTAATACAGTTCTGCTTATACAATTCTTCCGGCGTTGCATTTGCGGTCTCTTCTTGCTTTTGCTCTTTGCCCCCAGAGGCAATTTTGTCTTCATCTTTCAGCCCCTTCATTGATAAGAAAAAAGTGAGTCCAATACCTAAAATGGCAATCAATAAGAATGGTATAAGTGGATTCCGTTTCATTTCTTTCATCCTCCCCTTTGTGAAAAACCCCTTTGAGACTATGCAAACAATTCTAATTCTACTTTAATTTTACAAAAAGTAAACGAATTATGATACAAAACTTTGGTCAAGTTCACAGATTAGACAAAAATGATTCAAAATGAGAAAAGAAGCCTTCAGCACATTTAGATGTATTTTTTATACATCTTTTCTCTAAGAACGTTGCAAATTCATTTGTTATTCAGTAAAATATAATCAGATCAAAAAAGCGTTTTCATTTTGATGAAGAAAGAACGGATCTCTCTCAAGATCCGTCCGGTTTCTATTCTAAGAAGTCTTTTAATCGTTTACTTCTGCTTGGGTGTCTTAATTTACGAAGAGCTTTCGCTTCAATTTGGCGAATACGCTCTCTTGTTACGCCAAAAACCTTTCCTACCTCTTCTAATGTGCGTGTTCTTCCGTCATCTAGTCCGAAACGCAGTCTCAGCACATTTTCTTCACGGTCCGTTAGCGTATCTAATACATCTTCAAGCTGCTCTTTTAAGAGCTCATAGGCAGCATGGTCTGATGGAGAAGTCGCCTCTTGGTCTTCGATAAAATCACCAAGATGCGAGTCATCTTCCTCACCAATAGGTGTTTCTAAAGATACTGGCTCTTGCGCAATTTTAAGAATTTCTCTTACTTTCTCTGGTGTTAAATCCATGTCTTCCGCAATTTCTTCTGGCGTTGGTTCTCTACCTAGATCTTGTAGAAGCTGTCTTTGGACACGGATTAATTTATTAATGGTTTCCACCATATGAACCGGGATCCGGATTGTTCTCGCCTGATCGGCAATCGCACGTGTGATCGCCTGTCTAATCCACCAAGTCGCATATGTTGAGAATTTGTATCCTTTGCGGTAATCAAACTTCTCAACCGCCTTCATGAGCCCCATGTTTCCTTCTTGAATTAAGTCAAGGAACAGCATACCACGACCAACATAACGTTTCGCAATGCTGACAACAAGACGAAGGTTCGCTTCCGCTAATCTTCTTTTTGATTCCTCATCGCCTTCTTCAATCTTTTGAGCATACGTAATCTCTTCTTTCGCAGATAGCAAATTGACGCGCCCGATCTCTTTTAAGTACATACGAACAGGATCATTAATTTTGACACCTGGTGGTACGCTTAAATCATTCAGGTCAAATTCCTCTTCTGCCTTAGCCAGCTGCTGAACATTTGGGTCTTCAGTCTCTTCATTTTCACTGATGAGTTCTACACCCTGTTCGCCTAAGTATTCATAGTATTCATCCATCTGGTCTGATTCAATTTCAAAGCTAGACATACGCTCTGCAATTTCTTCGTATGTTAAAACGCCCCGTTTTTTACCCGTTTCAGTGAGCTTATCTCTCACCTGTTCAAAGGTTAATTCAGTTTCAGTTTCGTGGGCTTGTTTATCAGCCATTATGGATCCCTCCTTCCAAAGCTTGCAACGAATTCTAAAGTAACTTGCGATTTGCTTCTGCTCTGCCTTTCTCTCTCTATCAAACAGAATGAGCAAATAGGAATAAAATAAATAATGATGAAGGCAAGATGCTTGCGGTCTTATGCTCCTCCCATTAAAGGATTCATTGCCAGCCGTAAGTCTTGTCATAAATAGTAGACGTATTACTTCAGCGAACGGTTCAACTGAATAATTTCTTTTGCAAGTGTTGCCGCTTTGAAGAAATCTTTTTGCCTCTCCGCCTCTGCACGTTCTAGTTCTTTTTCCTTTATCATTGACAAATTCCGATGATTCAACACTTTTTTTACATAATCACTTAATTCAGCTTCACTTAGTTCGTCTCCAACTTGAATCATGAATATATCCGTCAGGAGCTGATTGATCACATCATCTTCTATACGGTTCATCAGATGCTGCGGGGTCGGCTCCTTGCCTTCTTCATACAATGCATAAATGTATGTTGCCAGCGCTCTGTGCGAATCTATATTAAATTCAAACCCTATCCTATCAAGCACTTTTCGGATCACGTCATCATTTTTCAACATATGTGCAAGGAGCATTCGCTCTGCGTTTTCATATGCCGGCCTTAGACGTTTTCGTCTTACCTGTGTTGACAGATGTGCACGCCGCTTTTCAAGCCCATTTTCTTCTTGCGAGCTCTTGGCCTCTTGTCGCTGCTGCTTTTCAAAAAGCTCCAATTGCTCCTTTAATGAGTCAAGTGAAATGGAGAACTCCCCGGCCAGCTGCTTCATGTAAATCTCTTGTTCCAAGGAACCGTTTAATCGGCTGATGTCTCGGAGAACCTGCTTCATGTAAGTCAGGCGGTCTCCTTCGTCAGACAAATTCTTTCCTCTTCGGAAAAAATTCATCTTAAATGTCATTAATGTCACACTTGCATCTATGATGTCATTCCTAAATTTCTCGCCGCCATATTTACGAATGTAATCATCTGGATCAAGTCCATCTGGTATCATGGCAACGCGAACTTTACATCCTCTTTTTCCAAGCAAATCTGATGCTTTCATGGTCGCTTCATACCCGGCCGTGTCAGAGTCATAACATAAAATGATTTCTTCTACGTTCCGCCTAAGAAGCTTTACGTGCTCTTCTGTTAAAGACGTACCCATTGTTGCAACACTTTCGCCAACACCACTTGTGACAGCCGAGATGACGTCAGCAAATCCTTCGAAAAGGACTGCACGTTCGCGTTTTCTAATATGCATACGCGCGTCATGAAAGTGATAAAGCAGCTTACTTTTATGAAAAAGTGGCGTTTCAGGACTATTCATATACTTTGGCTGCTGATCACCAAGTGATCTTCCAGAAAAAGCGACAACCGTCCCGTGATGATCATGAATTGGAAACATGACACGATCTCTAAAGCGGTCAAAAAAACCTGTGCCGTTTTCTCGTTGAATCAAAAGACCAGCCTTCTCCATCATCGCAGGATCAAACCCTCGTTTTTCTAAAAACTTGGTCACGAAATCCCACGAGTCGAGAGCATACCCGATCTCAAACTTGGCAATTGTTTCATCCGTAAAGCCCCTGGACCTTAAATAATCGAGTGCGTTTTGACCTTCCTTTGTATTTACCAGCAAATGGTGGTAAAATTTCTTAAGAAGCTCATGCGCCTCAATCATTTTATGGTCTGCTGTATCCTCTTGCTGTGAGGAACTGATCTGCGCATTCGCTACATGATCCGGCAAATCAATATGGTACTTATCAGCAACATGTGAAACGGCTTCAATAAATGAGTAGCCTTCCATTTGTCTGAGGAACGAAAATACATTGCCTCCTGCACCACAGCCAAAACAATGGAAGATTTGCTTATCTGCTGAAACAGAGAATGAAGGAGTATTTTCACCATGGAATGGACAAAGACCGAAGTAATTCCGACCTTGTTTTCTAAGCTGTACGTATTCTCCAATCACTTCGACAATGTCTGCGTTTTTTTGGATTTGCTCCAAAAGTTCATCTGGTATACGTTTGCTCATCCTAATAACACTCCGTCGTACATTATTCGCCTTTTAATTCAAAAATCCTTCATGATTCGACAGGATTTTTTGTAGTTGGGCAATAAATCGCTTTTTATCCTCTTCTAAAAGCTTTTTGGGACCTTTTCCGTATACACCTTTTCTTCGCTGTTTACTGGAAACATGCCTGCGTTCCAAATCAAAATCAATTGTTTCGTTTGTGTACATTCGTCCTCTTTCAGACAGAACAATGACTTGTCTTGGAAGCAGTAAGGAGGCCAGACCAATATCCTGGGTGACAACAATATCGTGCTTGACAGCTAAGTTCGCAATGACTAAATCTGCTGCTTCCTTATGTGTATCAACAAACCGCCAATCTTCAAGTGGTGATCGTTTGGTTTGAAAATGCTCATATGAAGCAATGAAAGTCACAGGTACTTGAAATTGAGATGCGACAGAAAGGATTTCGTCTTTTACAGGACAAGCATCTGCATCGACATAAATCGTCCTTTCTTTTTTACGTTCATTCAGGTGACTAATTCTCCATCCCTCCACCTTATTCCTGCTTTAGAGAAGCAAAAAGACCATACTTTTCCCCCATAAAGCAATCAACAGTAAAACTCATTTTGTCGAAAAGTTATGTTCAGAATCACTTGACTTCTGCCAATATTAGTTTATTCGTTCTTGACTTAACTTAAACCTAAAATCAATCATTTTATCACAATTTTTTATTATAATACAAATGCAGCAAATATGCTATTGTTTTTGTTTACCCGTTTCCCACCATAGGAAAAACCCAGGAGGAGCATCCTGAGTTTATTCGGAACCTCTTTTGGTCAGCATTTGATGAATGACATTTGCTGTCTCCTCAACTGCTTTATTCGATACATCAACAACTTGACAGTTAATGCGGTCAACCACTTTTTCAAAATATTCTAGTTCCTCTTTAATCCGCTCGATATTCGCATAAATGGCACGGTCATTTAAACCGAGTGATTTTAAACGTTCTTTACGGATATGATTTAGTTTGTCTGGACTAATTTTTAGGCCGATGCATTTTTTTGGATCAACTGAGAATAACTCCTCTGGCGGATCAACTTCAGGAACAATCGGAACGTTTGCTACCTTCAAGCGTTTATGTGCTAAGTATTGAGAAAGTGGTGTCTTAGACGTACGCGATACACCAATCAGCACAATATCAGCCTTTAGAATACCTCTTGGGTCCCGGCCATCATCATATTTCACAGCGAACTCAATGGCTTCTACCTTTTTAAAATAGTCCTCATCTAATTGACGTACACGACCTGGCTCATGTTTCGCTTCATTTCCATATGCCGTCTCCATTTTATCAATAAGTGGACCGATAATGTCATAGTACACGACGCCATTCGCTTCTGCTTCTTCAATTAAGAATTGGCGCATTTCTGGCACAACAAGAGTAAAGCAAACGATTCCATTATCTGCTTTCGCCAATGAAATCACTTCTTTAATCGTACCGACATCCTCTACATATGGGATTCTTCTAATATTTGAATGGTCGGATGAGCCGCCATCAAATTGGCTAAGTGCCGCTTTGACCACGAGCTCTGCCGTTTCTCCGACTGAATCTGATACAACAAAAATTACACGATTACTCATAACATCCCCTCGCAGTCTTCTGTAATTAGATAATTTCGTTCTCTGATAAGCTAACAAGTATTTTCGTCATGTTTGTTTTCGTAATTCTGCCGACCACTTCAAAGCCTTTATCCGTATCTTTTATAACAGGAAGTGCATCTATTTGTTTTTCAATCAAGTGCTTGGCCACATCCATAATAAAATCTTCTTTGCGGCAAACGGTAATGTTCGGCATTCTTGTCATAATAATATGGACAGGTATAGACGGAAGCTCTTGTTTCCCAATACTTGCTCGAAGGAGGTCTTTTCTTGATAACACGCCTGTTAAAATAGAGTGATCGTCCACAACGAATAATGTGCCCACATCCTCTAAAAACATCGTACAAATCGCATCATAAACCGAAACATTCTCGTGTATCACGACCGGAATGGACTGAAAATCTTTCACTTGAAGTTTTTTCAGCTTATCTGCCAGAAGCTGCGTGCCTGTTTTGCCTGTAAAAAAGTAGCCGACCCTTGGTCTTGCTTCTAAAAAGCCAGACATCGTTAAAATGGCTAAATCCGGTCTGAGGGTAGCCCTTGTTAAGTTCAGCCGATCGGCGATATGCTCTCCAGTGATCGGACCATTCTCTTTGACAATCTGTAAAATCTGCTCTTGCCGTTTATTTAACTCGATTGTACTCACCACCTTTAAATAGAGAGAGCGAATCCTTACTTTATGTATATCAATTTCATAACTCATCATATTATAGCGCATCTTCGTCCGAATGAAACAAAAATCCACTCAAAAACCGTGAATTAAATGAGTAAAAAACGATTGCCCTTCGAAAAAGGCAACCGTTCTTAGGTATTTATTTTACAATTAAATTGTTCATATTCGCAAATGATTGAATGACTTTTGCAAGTTTGACCATTTGTGCCAAACGATTTTGTTTCAGTTTTTCATCATCGGCATGAACCATGGTATGGTCAAAATAATGAACAATTGGTGCTTTTAACGTATCTAACGCTTCAAGTGCTGAATGGTACTGTCCTCTTGCCATATACTCGTTGACGGCTTTTTCCGCTTGCTGATACGCTTCAAATAGCTTTTGTTCGTGTTCATTTTCAAACAGTTCAGGCTGAATCTGTGCGTCTTCCCCTTTTTTACTGATTGAAATGACGCGGCCTAGTGCCTCAGCCGTTTCTTTGAAACTCTCCTGTTTCACGCTCTCTTCAAGAACAGCCGCTTTTTTCACAACCGCATATGGTTCAATATTTTCAACATCAAGGACTGCTTCCACCACGTCATGACGGATATGTTCTGCTTGGAGGACATATTTCAAACGGTGTGTTAAAAATTCAATGAGAGCCGCTTCATGTTTTGCATCTACTTGAGCTAGTGCTAAAAGCTCTTTAAATGAAAGATTCCATTGGCGGTCGAGCAGGATTTGAACGATACCGCTCGCTTGTCTTCTTAATCCATAAGGATCTTGAGAGCCAGTTGGAATGACATCAATTGAGAAGAATGAACAAATAGAATCTAGCTTATCCGCCACTGCAACAATCGCCCCAATAAGTGTTGACGGCGCATCGTCACCGGCAAAACGCGGCATATAGTGCTCGTTGATACTCTTTGCCACTTCTTCATGCTCGCCAAGTGCTCTAGCATATTTTTCACCCATGATTCCTTGCAATTCTGGGAATTCATAGACCATCTGAGTCACAAGGTCAAATTTAGAAATACTGGCTGCTCTTGCAGCGCGTTTAGACGTTTCTTCATCTGCACCCACATGATCTGCTAGGCGGACGGCAATGTCTGTTACTCTTTTCAGCTTGTCACCAATCGTGCCAAGTTTCTCATGGAATACGACTTTATCAAGCTTTTGAATGTTGTCTTCAATGACGAGTTTTTCGTCTTCTTTATAGAAAAATGCCGCATCTGATAAACGTGCACGAAGGACCTTCTCGTTCCCTCTTGCCACATTTTCAAGTGCCTCACTGTTTCCATTTCTGACCGTAATAAAGTGCGGCAGTAATTCCCCTTGTTCATTTTTCACTGGGAAATAACGCTGATGCTCTTTCATTGTCGTGACAAGCACTTCTTCCGGCAGCGCAAGAAATTCTTCTTCAAAAGAACCAAATAGAACGGTTGGATATTCAACGAGATCGTTCACTTCTTCTAGAAGCTCAGGATCAACTGGAATGACCCAGCCTTTTTCGGAAGAAAGCGCATGTAATTGCTCAGTAATTAATTGTTTTCTTTTATCTGAATCTACAATGACAAATTGATCTCTTAATGTTTGCTCATAAGAAGCTGGTGTGTCAATGCTGGCTGTCGTCCCTAGGAAACGATGTCCTCTAGTCTCCCGTCCGCTTTTCACTCCTGCAATTTCGACAGGAATGATCTCTTGACCAAATAAACAAACAATCCATTTAATTGGACGGATATAGCGTAAATCCTCGCTTCCCCATCTCATGTTCTTTGGAAAACTCAATGAAGCTGCAATGTCACCCAATGCTGGAAGAAGGTCTTTGACTTGTTTTCCTTCTTGAAACTTTTGGACATGGACATAATCCACACCTTTGATGTCTTTGAAATAAAGATCATCTGTTGAAGCACCTTGTCCGCGGGCAAAACCTTCGGCAGCTTTTGTCCAATTGCCTTCAGCATCTTGAGCAATCTTTTTAGCCGGTCCTTTTGCTTCTTCTTTGATGTCCTCTTGTTTTTCTGCAACACCTTTGACGAGTACAGCTAGACGTCTTGGTGAATTAAATAAAGCAACGTCTTCGAATGAAATATTTTGCGCTACGAACCAAGCTTTTACTTTGTCACCTAGTTGCTTTGTGCTTTCTGGCATGAAACGAGCCGGCATCTCTTCTAAGCCGATTTCAAGTAATACATCTTGTTTATTCATGAGAAGCCGCCTCCTCTTTTAGCATAGGGAATCCTAGTTTTTCTCGTTCTTCGTAATATGTTTTGGCTACTTTTCTCGCTAACTGACGTACTCTTCCGATATAACCTGTTCGCTCAGTCACAGAAATCGCGCCTTTGGCATCAAGCAGGTTAAATGTGTGAGAACATTTGAGTACATAATCATATGCCGGGTGAACAAGCCCTTTGTCCATTTGGCTATGTGCTTCTTTTTCATATGTTGTAAATAAATCGAACAGCATATCCGTATTAGATGTTTCAAACGTATACACAGAATGCTCGTATTCAGCCATTAAGAATAAATCTCTTACAGTAAAGCCATCTGTCCATTCAAGATCAAATACATTTTCTTTGTCCTGAATGTAAGAAGCAAGACGCTCAATTCCGTATGTGATTTCAACAGAAACTGGCTTACATTCTAAACCGCCGACTTGCTGGAAATACGTAAATTGCGTAATTTCCATTCCATCAAGCCAAACTTCCCAGCCAAGTCCTGCGCAGCCAAGAGATGGGTTTTCCCAGTTGTCTTCAACAAAACGAATATCATGTTTCAGCGGGTCAATGCCAAGCGCCTTCAATGATTTTAGATACAGTTCTTGAATATTGTCAGGTGATGGCTTAATGATCACTTGAAATTGATGATGTTGATACAATCTGTTTGGGTTTTCTCCATATCTGCCGTCAGCCGGGCGTCTTGACGGTTCTACATAGGCTACCTTCCATGGCTCTGGTCCAATGCTTCTGAGGAACGTGTATGGACTCATCGTTCCAGCACCTTTTTCTGTGTCATATGCCTGCATTAATACGCAGCCTTCATTTGACCAATGCTTTTGCAGTGTCAAAATCATGTCTTGAATATTCAATGATCGCACCTCCATCTTTTTTACACCATCCGCTATGTATGGCGGTGGGGCCTAGAACCTTTTTGCAAAACACAAAAACTCCCGTCTCTATGCTCACAAGGTTCCTTGCAAACATAGGGACGAGAGTTTTTCCCGCGGTTCCACCCTATTTGCTGGTGTCGTAGCACCCAGCCGCTTTGTTTTACGTTGCTCAAGAATGCCTTTCGTTACGTGTCCATCCTTAGCTCACACCGTCCTAAGGTCGCTTTTATGGCTGATACGTAAGTACTTCTTTCTGTCAATGCAACATATTTGATCTTAGATGATCTTACAAAAAGTCACGAGAGATGTCAACTTTTGTTTTCGCCGTCCATTAGCTTTTTCATGGATTCCATTTGATTCATGAATTTTTTTGATTTTAAATAAAGACCTGAATACTCTTCATAATAATGATCGAGCACTTGACGAATTTCTTGTTTCGTCTGTGGTTTCACGTCAACCTGACCAAGCCTTGATAAATCAAAATAATGAAACAAACGGAGCAGTCTTGCTGCTGCTGGGGATAAGGGCAGTTTATATGGATCTTTAGAAAAGCATTGCCTACAGATGAATCCGTTATCTCTAATTGAGAAATGGAACTGCCCTTCTTTTTGACCGCAGTGTACACATTGGTCCAGTTCAGGCTTCAACCCCATCACTGACAGCATTTTAACCTCTACGATAAATAAAATAATATCAGCATCTGTGCCTTCATTGAGATGGCGTAAAGATTGAAGAAGAAGTTCAAACAAGTAAGGGTTTGGCTTCTTTTCTTCTGTTCCTTTATCAAGTAATTCTGTCATATATGCGGCATATGCAGTCAGAAATAAATCTTCCCGAATGGTTCGCATGCTTTCCATCATTTCACCTTGCTGGAGCGTTCCAAGTCCTGTTGATGATTGGATCAGGAAGGTTCCGTATAAAAACGGCTGGCTTATGGCTGACAGGCGGCTGTTCGATTTCTTAGCGCCTCTTGCCATCACACCAATTTTCCCATGTTCTCTAGTGAGCAGCGTGACAATTTTGTTTGTTTCGCCATAATCTGTTGTTCTAAGGACGATTCCTTCACTTTTAATGAGCATTTGTCTACACTCCGAGCATTGGAGGGGGTCAAGAATTATAAGATTGGAAAATCAAGTCGTGCTATTTCTTCTTCAAGTACATCGGGTCTTTCCAGGTTCTCCTTTTCTAACTCTTTGAAAAGCAGATACGTGTCAACGCTTCCTGTTTGTGAAAATACGTTCCATGTAAAATTCAACATAAAAACCCCACCTTTCTTTATTAGAAGCAGCAACGCTACATCCAACATATTAATTTTATCTTGACCAGGCTACCTCCATTTCATGATAAACAATTTTTACTAATCGAACCGCACCATTGTCAGATCTACTAACAACTGTATCGGTTTTTAATATTCGTCTTCTCTAAATCCGAAATCACGAAGATGTGTGGATTTATTACGCCAGTCCTTCTGCACTTTTACCCAAAGCTCTAAATACACCTTTGAGCCTAAAAGTGCTTCAATGTCTCTGCGCGCTTTTTGTCCCACTTCTTTTAATAAGCTGCCGCGCTTACCAATCACAATCCCTTTTTGTGAATCACGTTCTACGACGATGGTCGCTGCAACATGAATCTTGCCGTTTTCATCTGGCTTGATCGATTCAATTGCAACCGCAATACTGTGAGGGATCTCTTCTCTCGTTAAATGCAGCACTTTTTCACGAATTAATTCAGAAATAATAAATCGCTCTGGGTGATCTGTTACTTGATCTGCCGGATAAAATTGAGGGCCTTCTGGAAGATAACCTTCAATTTGCTGAAGAAGCGTATCAATGTTGTTGCCTTCAAGTGCTGAAATTGGCACAATTTCCTTAAATGGGTAACGTGTACGGTATTCATCAATTAAAAGGAACAGTTCATCCGGATGAATTTGGTCAATTTTATTGACGACAAGGAACACCGGTGTCGATGTTTGCTTTAGTCGTTCAATGATGAATTCATCACCTTTTCCATAGCCTTCCTGTGCGTTGATCATAAACAAGATCAGGTCGACTTCCTTGAGTGTATTTTGAGCCACCCTCATCATAAAATCGCCAAGTTTGTGCTTCGGTTTATGAATTCCTGGTGTATCGATAAAAATCGTTTGTGACGTGTTCGTTGTCAGAACACCTTGCACTTTGTTTCGAGTCGTTTGAGGCTTATCACTCATAATCGCAATCTTTTGTCCAATTACACGATTAAGAAAGGTCGATTTCCCTACATTTGGTCTTCCAATAATTGATACAAATCCTGATTTGAAGCTTTCGTTAGTCATTTAAATCCTCCGGTGAAAATGCGCCTGGCAATAGTTCGTTTACTGTCGTTTCGTATATATGACCTTTTAAGTTCGTTAGAATCACTGGCATATCAGGTGCACATAGCTCTGAAATGACCTGTCTGCATGCGCCGCATGGTGAAACAGGCCGATCTGTATCAGCCACTACTGCAAGCATTTGAAAAGATGTGATGCCCTCTGAGTACGCTTTAAAAAGTGCTGTTCTTTCCGCACAATTACACATACCATATGCTGCATTTTCAATATTGCAGCCGCCATACACTTTTCCGTCATGCGATAATAATGCTGCACCGACTTTGAATTTAGAATAGGGTACATATGCAAAATCTCTTGCTTTGACTGCTTCTGAAATCAACTCTTGTTTGTTCATTCTAGTTCCCACTTTCAGAAGAAATGGTACCACTGTCACATTTATATTTTACATAATTCACGTGACATTTTCACGCCCATTTCTAAAAATGTTAATAAATAGTAATATTGTTCTATTGCATGATCTTCGGTAAGAAGATGATCAACCCAATCATAACCGAAATGGCGGCGTAAACGCAAACAGCGCCTGCTGCCGCGTCCTTCGCTCTCTCAGCAAGAGGATGCTTCTCTTCTGTGAAAAGATCTACTGTATGTTCAATCGCTGTATTCACAAGTTCTAACGCAAACATCCCGCCACATAAAAGCAGAATGATCATCCATTCAACCGGATGAATGTGAAACCAAAAGCCGCAAATCACCACGATGATGGCTGCGACTGTGTGAAACCGAAAATTCCGTTCATTCAAGAAAGTTCGCCATATTCCTCTAAATGCATAATAAAAACTCCGAAAAAAACGGACAAGCGGCGTTCGCTTCTTACGATGATCTCGAAAGGCCATAATCATCCAAGATTTTTGTCTGTTTGGCGAACATTTCTTTTTCATCTTCTTCTGTCATATGATCATAGCCAAGCAAATGAAGAAAACCATGAATCGTTAAAAATCCTAGCTCTCTCATGAAGGAATGTCCATATTCCTCTGCTTGCTCTTTCGTACGATCAACACTAATGATAATGTCACCAAGTACAGGCGGGATGTCATCAGCTCCAATGATTTCAATTTCCCCTTCGCCTTCTTCCTCAAGGGCAAATGAAATTACATCTGTTGGTGCATCTTTTCCTCGGTATTCTTTATTAATTTGATGAATTTCTTCATTTGAAACGATCGATACTGATACTTCCGCTTGATCTTTTACCTCAAGGGCATCCGCAGCAAATTGAAGAAGCTTTTCCACTTCTTCAAGCTGCTCTTTCGATACTTGTCCTGTTTCATCTATTAAATCGATTAACAATGTCATTTACTTCACCTTCTGCTTCGGGGCATCTGGATATTCAATCCGAGAATGGAAAATCCCCTTTAATGTTGTACAAATTGTTTGGCTAATAATATTTAATTCTTTAAATGTCAGATCACATTCACTAAATTGCCCATCCTGCATCTTATCTGAAATAATGCCTTTGACAAGCTTTTCAATCCGCTCAGGGTTTGGATTATGCATCGAACGAACCGCCGCTTCCACGCTGTCAGCTACAGAAATAATGGCCGCTTCTTTCGATTGCGGTTTTGGACCAGGATAACGAAATTCTTCTTCTGTCACCTGATCATCCCGTTCTTTTGCCTTATAGTAAAAGAACTTCAGCAGGGACTTTCCGTGATGCTGTTCTGCAATGTCCACAAGTTCCTCTGGAAACTTCTTTTCTCTCAGCATTTCAGCACCATCTGTCGTATGGGCAATAATAATATTCTTGCTCAGCTGAGGAGAAAGCTTGTCGTGCGGATTATCAATGTTCATTTGGTTTTCAATAAAGTATTGGGGTCTTTTCGTTTTTCCAATGTCATGATAATAAGCCCCAACCCTTGCTAACAATCCATTTGCACCGACTGCTTCACATGCAGCATCCGCTAAATTCGCCACCATGACACTATGATGATATGTACCTGGCGTCTCTGTTAAGATCTTTTTCAGCAGCGGATGATTCGGGTTCGATAATTCAATAAGCTTCATGGTCGAAAGAATACCAAACATGCTCTCAAAGACTGGCATTAACCCAATAACCAAAATAGCCGATGCAAACCCTGACACAATCGCCATGATGAGGTTCACACCTATTTCAAGCCCTGATGGAGAAGAATTTTGAATCAGCGTAATGGACAGCACAACAAGTACATTCACCAAAGCTACCCAAAGCCCCGCCTGCAAAATTTTTGATCTCGCATTATGTTTTCTCAAAAATAAAATCCCCGCCATCCCGCTTATTAGATAATAAGCACAGATGACATAGTTAAAGACGCCTGTTACTCCTTGATTAAACATCATACTGCCGCAAAGGGCAAATACAAGGCCGGAGAAGATCGCCAGCCGCTCATTGATCAGCAGCTTAATCAGCATCGTGCCAAGTGCCACAGGCACGACGTAGCCGATGGTTGTATATTTGGTTTCCTGGAAGAGACTGAATACTTCCATGATGATTAAAATAATAGTGAAAATGAGCGAGTACAGCAGTAACGATTTATTCTTATGGACGAGCGACTTTTTCCTCGATTCAAGTGAGTGGACAATCGCCGCTAAGAAAAGACCGATTAAGATGATAAGACCGCTTACAGGCTTAAACAAATTGGAACTGTTTAAAAGACCGGTCAGTTCTAATTTACGATACACTTCACGGTCAATGAGCTCGCCTTCTTCCACTAAAATTTGCCCTTGCTTGATTTGAACTGGCTGAATATTATCAGCTGCTTCTTGTCTTTTCTTCTCTGTTGCCACCGGGTCAAATACATAGTTTGGAATAATCGCAAATTCACCAATTTCTTTCGCTGCATTTAAATATTTTGACGGAATCGAATTGTTTTCAAGCTCTGCTTTCACTTGTTTCTTTTCATCTTGCAGCTTAGAAGCTGTGATTTCTTTCCCCATGAGCGAATTGACTACTGTGATGATGGAGTCCTTTGTAAAAGAAAGGTTTTCGTCGCTTGCTTGGAGCAGCGCTTTAATCGATTGATCCGAAACAGCTTCCTGCATATCGGTTGTGAGTTTCTCTTTTACACGCTTCACCATCTCTTGATCTGTTGGCGGGCTCTCTTTGTCATCAGCTGCTGCTTTCTTCTCTTCTTTAATGGCTTCAAAGAGGGATGAAATAAGGTCAACACGATTATCAGAATACGCTTTTTTGAGTGTATATTGGTCTTCCACTTGATCCGTTGCTTCTTGTTTCTTTTCTTCTGTTGCTTCTTGGTCATCAACGGTAGACGGAGAATAGATGGTCTGTTCGCTCACTGAAAACAAATCTAGGTCGAGCGATTCAGGCTTTACATGGAAGAAGAGCACCACAAACAGGATGGCCGCTAAACCAGCGTATAGCAGTACGTTTAAATAGCGTGAGCGCTCCATTTTCTGAGGTTCTTTTTTAGACAGCAGCCTTTTGCGCTTACTGCCTTTCTGATTCTTTCTCAAGGAAAGTACCTCCTTTTTTACTTTAAACCACGATCGAAACAAAATGACCCGATTAAGGCGATCGGGTCACTCAGTTCATTTTTGCTTTTCGTATGCTCCAATGATCTTCGCCACAAGCGGGTGTCTGACCACATCTGTCTGATCTAATTCAATGAATGAGATACCCTTGATCTCAGCAAGCATGTCCTTTGCAGCCGCAAGACCTGACTGCATACCTTTAGGCAGATCAATTTGTGTAATATCTCCTGTAATGACCATTTTAGAACCAAAGCCTAGTCTCGTCAAAAACATTTTCATTTGAGCTGGCGTTGTATTCTGCGCTTCATCTAAAATCACAAATGCATCATCAAGCGTCCGCCCTCTCATATAGGCAAGAGGGGCAATTTCAATCACTCCGCGCTCAATTAAACGTTCCGTATGATCACTACCAAGCACATCGTGCAAAGCATCATATAGCGGTCTTAAATAAGGATCGACTTTTTCTTTTAAATCTCCTGGCAAAAAGCCAAGACTTTCTCCTGCTTCAACAGCTGGCCTTGTCAGGATAATCCGTTTGACATGTCCATTTTTCAGGGCATGTACGGCGTTGACCACTGCCAAATACGTTTTACCTGTACCAGCAGGTCCAATCCCAAAGACCAGATCATCTTTTTTCATTGCCGCAGCATATTCACGCTGGCCGATCGTTTTGACTCTGATCGATTTTCCTTTGGCATTTTTCGTAATTTCATCTTCATACATATTTTCAAAATAATTGAGCTTGTCTTTTTGCGCCATTTTAATGGCATAGACGACATCCCGCTCAGAAATCTCAATTCCTTTACGAATGAGATGTAAGAGAGATGTAATCAAACGGCTCACAGTATCTCTTGATGCTTCCTGACCAGAAACATACACTTTCTCTCCACGTGTGATAATGGAGACATTCAGCTCGTTTTCCATCAGTTTCAGATAAGCATCTTGATTGCCAAATAAAGCAATGGCTTCATTTGGGCTATCCAATTTTTGTTGAATCTCAAGTAAATGTTCTGTCATTCTCTAGTCTCCCTGAACAATAGGTGTTGGTTGAACAATATCTTCTATTACTTGGTAAAGGATGATTAACTTAACTTTACCATTCCCTGTTGTCTCGTGCAAAACTTTTTCACTTTTCACCTCACCTGTTTGACCTAGCTTTTCTTCTAATTCTTTTTTACCCATTTTAATCCCTGCTTGAACCGCTTCTTTATTTGTGTATTCTCGATTTATTTTTTCACTTTCTCGTGTGATTTCCTTTTCATAGGAGAACGGTAGCTGCATATTCAAAAAATGAAGCGGGTGAACTTCTGTTTCTGTTTTCGGCTGCTGAAAATCATCTTTTTTAAAGGAAAATCCCCAAAATGGGATGGAGCCTCCAAATAAGGAGAGCTTGTGCTTTGTCTTCATTTTACCCGTAAAGACATCAAAAGATGTTCGGAGAGGGACAGAAACTTCAGATCGGTACCATGTTTCACCATAGATTTTCGCTTTGGCTCCGACCGTTTTTTTCTGATCTTCACTCCCGATTAAACCTGAGACGAGCATCTGCCCTTTTTTCACATGCTCATCGACCTGGGCAAGCGGTTCCCCCTTTTCTACATACATTCTCGTGATGACCGCCTTTTTCTTGGCAACGATGTGCTGAGGACTTGTATATTTCTCCTTTTCAGGTTCATTTTTTTCGACCACTTTCATTTGAAACGTCGTTCCGTTCAGTTCAACTCCGACCCATGTAATGCTCTGAATATTGGTCGTCAATGATTTTTGTATTTTTTCAGGGGTCCCCATGAGAAACTGAAAACGCCCTTTTTGCACCCCTATTTCGTCCAGATGCTTTCTCATTTGGTGTTCTGTTTCTGGATTCGCACCTTTAATCTCAATTTTCCACACCATATTTGAAAGAGCCAATATCGTCACTAGGAAAAAAGCCATCCCGAGGGTGAAGCCAATATTTCTTCTCGACCATAGAAGAAGAAACGGGAACCCTTTCTTTTGATGAAACGAACATTTCACCTCATGATGTCTGCGCACTTTTCTAAAGGCATGTACATCTGAGAGGCGAATAAATAAGCGCACGCTGTCTTGACGGCGGCTCACTTGAAAAATTGTGATCCCCTGTCTCGTGCACTCATTGATTAGCCGCTCAATACCGCTTCCTCTTATCTCCACTTCCACTCTGCCAATAAAATAGGCAAACCATTTGTTCTTCACGTTTCTCCCCTCCGTCAGTTAAGAATCAATATAACGGACCTCATCGATTTTCCCCTCTAATAAGATCTCTTCTGGCAAAATCGTTTTAATCACAAAGTCTTTTCCTGAAATAATGCACTGTCCTTGCTTGAGCATCAGCCTTACCTCTTGATCACTGAAAAGTAAAAGCCCTTTATGGTTCTCTATGTAAATATGGAGTCTGCCAACCATCGTAATACGGGGAAGATCCATCATCACGTCCGGAGGGATTTCAAGTGTTCTTGTCAGCCATGCTTTAAGTTGATTTTTTCTTTTTCCCATTCAATAAGAACCCCTTCCCACCTCATGTGTATGAGATCAAACTGAAAGATGGTGAGACTGATGAGAAAGCCTCTATATCATCCTATTCCTCAGCGGTTCATATCATGCTAATGAATCCCGTAAAACAGCCGTTTCATCATTTTGACTAAAAAAAGTCTCCATTACACAACAAAAAAGCCCCCTTAAGGATGAGGGGGCTTACTTCTTTATCTTTTATATGGCCGTTTCATCGTTCGATGTGGCTTTTTCGCACGAGGCTCTCCAAATACTTCACCAAGGATCATCCCTTGAACGACCGTATCTTGGTTGAGTTTCTCAATGATTTTCGGCTTCATTCCAGCAGATGCTGCCTTTGGCCTTGTAAGTTCTCTTTCAAGCGATTGAAACTCTTTATTCAGCTCGCTTTTTCTTTCTTCCATTTCGGCAAGTGTAGCTGTATAACGATCCTGTAAGGACTGTGAACCTTGTTTCTTCATCCCGCCATGATCATGTACATCGCCAAAATCGTCCAACTGGTCTGTTTTGACCGGGGCTGGTCGTGTTTGTTCTGCCTTCTTTTGAGGAGCCGGCTTTTGCTGCCGGTTATTTTGTTCCTTCTCCTCTTGTTTGCCGATTTTCCCAAAGACCGCAGAGATAATACCGATGATAATCGCTATTAGTAACGGATTTTCAAATAGAATGTCCAATGGGCTCCCTCCTTAAAGCGTGAGAGGATGCTTATTTGTTTTCATTATCAGATGGACCTTTTGTCATTTTGCCAAATGAATCTCTCATATCCGTATCAGCATCGATATTCTTAATGTTCATGTAGTCCATAACTCCAATATTACCTTCACGTAGTGCTTCGGCCATTGCAAGTGGTACTTCAGCCTCTGCTTCTACTACTTTCGCGCGCATTTCTTCAACTCTCGCACGCATTTCTTGTTCTTGTGCAACAGCCATCGCGCGGCGTTCTTCTGCTTTCGCCTGTGCAATGTTTTTGTCGGCTTCTGCTTGGTCTGTCTGCAGGATCGCCCCGATATTCTTACCGATATCAACATCTGCGATATCAATCGAGAGAATTTCAAATGCTGTACCTGAATCTAATCCTTTACCAAGAACCGTTTGAGAAATCATATCAGGATTTTCAAGAACCTTTTTATGATTATCTGATGAACCGATTGTTGAAACAATCCCTTCACCTACACGAGCAATGATCGTTTCTTCCCCTGCACCACCGACAAGTCTGTCAATGTTTGCACGAACTGTAATACGTGCTTTTGCTTTTACTTCAATCCCGTCCATCGCAACACCTGAGATAAATGGTGTTTCAATGACTTTAGGGTTTACACTCATTTGGACAGCTTCAAGTACGTCACGGCCTGCTAGGTCGATTGCCGCACAGCGAGCAAAGTTCAATTCGATATTCGCACGCTGAGCTGCGATCAGTGCGTTGACAACTCGGTCTACGTTACCACCTGCAAGATAATGGCTTTCTAATTGGTTAATCGTCGCATCAAGACCTGCTTTATGCGCTTTGATGAGCGGGTTGACCACTCGGTTTGGAATCACTCGGCGAAGCCTCATTCCTACAAGTGTAAAAATGCTCACTCTTACGCCAGCCGCTAGGGCAGAAATCCACAGCATCACCGGTACAAAGGTGAAGAAGATCGATAGAACGATCAAACCTGCTGCGATAATCACAAATAATAGTAAAGTAGATGGATCCATTTTATTCCTCCTATAAAATCAGTATATCTATACTTTCCTCACGACAATGCGTGAGCCTTCCGCTTTCACAATTTTTACTTGTTCATCCTTATCGATAAAAGCACCTTCTGACACAACATCAATGCGCTCGTCTCCGAATACAATCGTACCAGATGGACGAAGTGCTGTTGCTGTCACTGCGATTTGTCCTACAAGATCATCTCTTGTTTCATTTGAGACATAACCACTTTCTTTATTGGTTGAATCGGTTAAAATGAACTTTTTAAAAAATTTCATACGTTTCCCCAACACCTTTGTCAATAAAATAACTGCTATGATTGAAACAGCAGTGGCAATCAAGATGGAAATCGCCATTTCTGTAAAGCTTCCAGCTGCTAAAAATAAGCTGACAACGACACAGATTAGTCCAATGACACCCACGATTCCCCCTGGCAAAAATAATTCCAGAATGATCAACACAATCCCTGCCAAAAACAGGAACAATGTCTCATATCCTGCAAAACCTGCCACGAGATGACCATAAAAGAATAGAAGAAGCGCTGTGACTCCCATGGTGCCTGGGACCCCAAAGCCGGGAGAATATAATTCAACAATTAACCCTAAGCTCGCGATGGATAAAAGGATAGGAATGACGATCGGATGCGTGAGAAAACGCGCAACCTTTTCAGCAAAGCTCACTTCATCGTATTGAACAGAAGCATCTGCTAAGTTCAGCTTCTGAAGCAAGTCATCCATATTTTTCGCTTCTCCTTCTGCATAACCGAACTGAAGTGCCCGATCTGTGTTAAAGGTCAGCAATTCTCCTTTTGGTGCACCAGCTTCTTTTGCGTCTATATCTACATCTGCCATCGCAAGAGCATATTTTGGATCACGCCCCTGCTTTTCAGCAGCGTCACTCATTTCAGCAAGCCATAGAGATTCAGATTTTTGATCGGCAGCGTTGCCTTCACCATCAATAATCGCAGCAGCCCCCATCTTTCCGTTTGGGGTCATATAAATTTGATCGGCATTTAAGGCAATGAATGCCCCGGCTGAAAGCGCTCTATGATTCACAAACGCTGTCACTGGGATATCGGATGCACGAATGGTATCGGCTATTTCAAGCGCCGCATCGACTGCACCACCTGGTGTATTGATGTCGAGAATGATGTGCTTCGCCCGTTCCGACTTTGCCTGCTCAAATGATCGTTCAATGAATTTAGAAAGTCCTTTTTCTACTGTATCTTCAATTGGGATAACATGAACTTTCTGATCTGCTGATTTCGCGGTCAATTGAACCCCTAATAACAAGCATATTATAAAACAACTGAAGAGAGCAATAGAAATTTTCATTTTTTTCATCTATTTGGTGATCCCCCCTCTCTTTCTTTCATTTTACCGTTCCTTTACATACGTTACAAATGTATCATAGGTTTCATTTTTATATGACAGGTTTATGGAGGCATAAAAAAAGTACCCTTCTAACATGAGAAGGATACTTTTTTATTGAGACAGTTGCTCGCTGACAAGTCTGTTAATCACAGCACCATCAGCTTTACCTTTTACCTTTGGCATTATAGCGCTCATGACTTTACCCATATCAGCTTTCGATGAAGCACCGGTTTCAGCGATTGTTTCTTTCACAACCGCCTGCAGTTCTTCTTCAGAAAGCTGTTCAGGTAAATAAACGTCTAAAATGTCAATCTCTTTTTGAACTTTATCTACTAAATCTAAGCGATTAGCTTTCGAAAATTCATGGAGGGAGTCTTTACGTTGCTTAATCTCGCGGGAAAGGACGGTTAGTTCCTCATCTCCGGTCAAACTGTCTTTCTTAAGCTTTATTGCTTCATTTTGCAGTGAAGCCTTTACCATACGAATGACAATAAGCTTGTCTTTCTCTCGGTTTTTCATAAAAAGCTTCATATCAGAATTTAATTGCTCAAGAAGACTCATAAAATCCACCCTCTTTAGAATTTACGTTTTCTAGCAGCTTCAGACTTTTTCTTACGCTTTACGCTAGGCTTTTCATAAAATTCACGCTTTCTTGCTTCTTGCAATGTTCCAGTTTTGGATACACTGCGTTTAAAGCGACGAAGAGCATCTTCAAGCGATTCGTTTTTTCTAACGACCGTTTTTGACATTCTCTTTCCCTCCCTCCGAATACACCAATCGACTGCATTAAAAAAAGATATACATGCAAAACATGTACCTAGACATTATAATATAAGCCTAGGTTGAGGTCAACTAAGTGATTTGGAAATATATTTTCGTCATGAGCAGGTAGACAAGTCCATATATTCATTGGTAAGAGGAGGACTTTTCTATGATGGCGATCATTTATTTTTGTGCACTTATTTTCATTTTTTTATGGGCAATGGGTTTGCTTAGGAAAGGATTAATGGCGCTCACGTCGTCTCGTATTGAGAAATCTCTTCTTCTCTTTACAGATCATCCAGTCAAAGCATTCTTGGTCAGTATTGTGTTTACAGGGATTCTTCAAAGCAGTTCGGCGTTTATGGTCATCGTTATCGGCTTTGTGAGTACAGGCATTCTCACGTTTAAAAAATCCATACCCATGATTCTTGGAACGAATATCGGCTCAACATTTACGACAGAATTTATTGCCATTAAGATGGACGTGTTTATGTGGGTTCTGATTGCAGCTGGTCTTTTATGTATCATTTTGGGCAGGAAATCTTTTCGATATGCAGGAAAAAGTTTATTTGGGCTTGGCATGATCTTTTTTTGCATTCAAGGTTTTTCAAAAATTGCAGGGATGATGACCAGTCAGCCAGAGACGCTGCGTTTCCTTGAAATGATGCAGCATTCCGATTGGACAGCTCTTCTCTCTGGTACAGTGGTCACGGCGATTGTTCATTCAAGCTCTGTATGTATCGGTATTTTGATGGGATTTATGAATGAAGGGACTGTCGCTCTAAAAGAAGGCATTAGCTTTGTTTTAGGGTCCAATATCGGAACATGTATCACTGCCGTGATGGCTGCTATCTCTGGCGGTTATGCAGCCCGCCAAACCGCGTATGCACACGTCGTGTTTAATGTTCTAGGTGTTCTTTTATGTCTTCCTTTTCTCGCCTTTATCACAGAGTTTGTTGCGCTTTTAGCAAGCTCTCCTGCCCAGCAGATTGCGCACTTTAGTCTGCTGTTTAATGTTGCAAGTTCTCTCCTCTTTTTCCCGTTCATCCGCCCTTTTCACGCCTTGATTTTGTTCCTTCTTCCGAATCGGTCAACATAAAAGAAACCGGCTTGCCTAATGGCTGCCGGTTTTTCATTCATTATGAGGTCATTCTCACTTGATCCGTCTGCACGTCATCACTTATACGGACGAATTGTCCTTCGTTATAAGGATAACCTGCTTTCGTAATCTTCACTTTCACCAAACGGCCGATCATGTCTTCTGTTCCTTCAAATACGACCTTCATGTAGTTATCAGTATATCCTACATACAGATTGTGCGTTCCGTCTTGTTCTTTGAAGGATTCTTCTGGAATAATCTCTAAGACATCGCCTTCATATGCCGATGCATATTCTTTCGCAAGCTGATCAGAAAGAGCAATGAGGCGATGAACGCGTTCGTTTTTCACATTCTCATCTACTTGATCTTCCATCCTTGCAGCAGGCGTACCTGTCCGTTTGCTGTAAGGGAACACATGGAGCTCAGAGAATTGATGGTCTTTGACAAAATTGTATGTTTCCATAAATTCTTCTTCTGTTTCTCCTGGGAATCCAACGATCACATCTGAAGTGACAGCAAGACCTGGCAATGCTTTTTTGAGCTTCGTTAAACGCTCTGCAAAGAATTCCATTGTGTATTTACGGCGCATTCTTTTCAGTACAGTATTAGAGCCAGATTGAAGCGGAATGTGCAAGTGTCTCACAATTTTATCTGACTGATCGAGCACTTCAATCACTTCGTCTGTAATTTGACTTGCTTCAATGGATGAAATGCGGATTCGTTTTAATCCCGCCACACGTTCATCTAATTCTTTCAGAAGCTTAGCAAAGTTATAATCCTTTAAATCTTCACCATATCCACCTGTATGAATACCTGTTAATACAATTTCTTTGTAGCCAGCATCGACAAGCTGCTGCGCTTGATTGATGACTTCTTCTGGATCGCGAGAACGCAGTAATCCGCGAGCCCAAGGGATAATGCAGAATGTACAGAAATTGTTACAGCCTTCTTGGATTTTTAACGAAGCACGTGTTCTGTCAGTAAACGCAGGAACATCTAGTTCTTCAAAGACCCGTGCTTTCATGATATTGCCAACTCCATTGATCGGCTGTCTTTCTCTTCTGTATTCTTCAATATAACCAAGCAGTTTATGTCTGTCTTGTGTGCCAACCACAATATCAACGCCAGGAATCGCCATGATTTCTGCCGGAGACGTTTGTGCGTAACAGCCTGTTACACAAATGACACCATCCGGATTATGACGAATGGCTCTTCTAATGACTTGGCGGCTTTTTTTATCGCCTGTATTGGTGACGGTACATGTATTAATGACATATACGTCTGCTTTTGATTCATAATCTTTTCTTTCATAGCCAGCTTCTTTAAACAGTTGCCAGATGGCTTCTGTTTCGTAGTGATTGACCTTACAGCCAAGTGTATGGAACGCTACTGTTCCCATCATGATTCACCTCTTAATAACTCTGTTTGATAAGATATAGCAGAAAGCGCGTAAAGAGGAGCTGTTTCTGTTCTTAAAATGCGTGGTCCAAGCCCGCAAATGACTCCACCATGCGCTTCAAGTTCTTCAATCTCCTTTTCTGCTAAACCGCCTTCTGGACCAAAAACCACTAATAAGGTTTGTCCGCCCTTCATCTGTTGGAGCACCGTTTGAAACCGGCTTTGCTCGCCTTCTTTCGATGATTCTTCGTATGCAACGACACATTTATCGAATTCACCGGCCAGTTGAATCAGCTCTTTAAATGTTGATACTGGATGAACGCGCGGAATGATATTCCGGTAAGACTGCTCAGCAGCTTCTTTCGCAATTTTTTCCCAGCGATCTCGTTTTTTTAATGACTTTTTTTGGTCAAGTTTTGTAATCGAACGAGTCGCTTGAAACGGAATAAAAGCACTTGCGCCAAGCTCGGTGCCTTTTTGGATAATCCATTCAAGCTTATCCCCTTTTGGCAGACCGCTTGCAATCGTCACCTTGATCGGAAGCTCTCGATTCTGATTCGTCCAGCCTTCCAAGTGACAAATCACTTCTTCCTTTGTTATTGTATCAATTTTACTGAGCGCTTCAAAGCCGTCTGTCGTTAAGCAAAGGATGTCTTCTCCTGCTTTCATCCGCATGACGTTTGCAAGGTGATGAACATCTTCACCCTTTATGACGATGTTTCCCTTTTCCGTCACTTCTTCTTTTGTGAGGTCGATAAAATATCGTTGCATACGTGTCCTGACACCTACTCGCTTTATTTTTTCGCTATAATGCTGACCCAATCTTCCATTGACAGCACTTCAACAATCTCAAAACCGGCTTCTTCTAAAGCCGTTTTGACTTGTAATTTCTTTTGTCCGATAATGCCTGATGTAATAAAGTAACCGTCTTTCTTCAATAGATCATACGCTTGATCTGTAAAGCGCAAGATGACCTCTGCAAGGATGTTGGCCACAATCACATCGCGTTCACCTGAAATCCCATCAAGTAAATTGTTTTGTTTTACCGTTACTTGCTCGCTCACACCATTTAATTCGATGTTCTGCTTTGCACTTTCCACTGCAACGGTGTCGAGATCAAATGCATGAATGTCTTTTGCACCGAGCATTGCAGCGGCAACACTTAAAATGCCAGATCCTGTTCCAACGTCAATCACCGTGTCGTTTTCCTTCACATAGCGCTCAAGCGCCTGAATGCAAAGAACCGTTGTTGGATGTGTACCGGTTCCAAATGCCATTCCAGGGTCCATTTCGATGATCAATTCATCAGAATGAACGGGTGTGTACTCTTCCCATGTTGGGACGATGGTAAATTTCTCAGAGATTTTCACAGGATGATAGTATTTCTTCCATGCAGTCGCCCATTCTTCTTCGTTTACTTCACAAATTGACAGTGTATTTCGTCCAAGGTCAATATCATATAGAAGAAGATTGTTGATGGCTTCTTTGATCTCATCTACCGTTTCCATCAAAAAGCTATTCATCGGAAGGTAGGCTTTGACGATAACCCCTTCCTCAGGATAATCATTCGGATCGAGCTGGTAGATCTCACCGTATACATTTTCACGTTCCTTGACTAAATCAAGCGGGTCCTCAATCACGACACCACTTGCACCTGCTTCATGCAAAATATTGGTGATCGGTTCCACCGCTTCATTTGTTGTATGGACGCTAATTTCTGACCACTTCAATACTACCAACTCCTTATCCGTCTTACTCGCCTTTAAATGCGCGTTTCACCTTATCGAAAAAGCTCATTTCTTGTTCGTCCGGTTTATTTCCGCTCACTTCAGCAAATTTTCTAATGATATCTTTTTGATTTTCAGTTAAATTCGTCGGTGTTACGACGCGTACAACGATATGCTGATCGCCTTGACCATAACCGCGTACATTTTTTACACCTTTTCCTTTGAGTCTAAACTTCGTACCCGTTTGTGTGCCCGCAGGAACTTTTAATTTGACTTTCCCATGTAATGTCGGCACTTCAATTTCATCACCTAGTGCAGCCTGCGCAAAGGTAAGCGGCATTTCGCAGTAGATGTCATCTCCATCTCGTTCGAAGAATTCATGCGCCCTCACATGGAAAACAACAAATAGATCGCCTGGAGGTCCTCCATTTACACCTGGTTCACCTTGACCAGATACTCTAAGCTGCTGACCATCGTCCACACCTGCTGGGATCGTCACATTGATTTTCTTACGCTTACGCACTTTACCAGATCCACCACATGTTGAACACTTATGTTCAATTTGTTTACCAGTTCCGCTACAGTAGTTACATACTCTGCGGTTGACTACTTTACCAAATGGCGTGGATTGCTCGACATTTAGTTGACCTGATCCGCCGCAATGTGAGCATGTCTTCGCCTGTGTTCCAGGTTTTGCACCTGATCCATGACACGTTTCACATGATTCCTCGCGGGGAATCTCGATCGTTGCTTCTTTCCCAAATGCCGCTTCTTCAAATGAAAGGGTCATTGTATATTGAAGGTCCGCTCCTTGACGCGGTGCATTTGGATCTCTTCTTCTGGCTCCGCCGCCAAAAATACTAGAGAAGATGTCATCAAAGCCGCCGAAGCCGCCAAAGTCTCCTCCACCGCCAAATCCGCCGCCACCAAATCCTTGGTTTGGATCGGTGTGACCGAACTGGTCATAATGTGAACGCTTTTGATCGTCAGAAAGGGTTTCATAGGCTTCTTTTACTTCTTTGAATTTATCATCTGAGCCAGCTTCTTTATTAATATCAGGGTGATACTTTTTTGAAAGCTTGCGGTATGCCTTTTTGATTTCGTCCTTTGAGGCGCTCTTACTCACGCCAAGCACTTCATAGTAATCACGCTTACTCATCTCTTCACACTCCCGATTTTCTCACATAAATACGATTGTATCATTTTAAATTGATCTTTTTCAATTCCTTTTCATCGTTGAAAAGAAAAAAGTCAAAGCCAAGAGATCCTGACTTTGACTTTCTGACGAGTACGTTTCAGCAGTCTTTTTCAAAAGTAAAGGTGATTATTTTTTCTCTTGATCGTCGTTTACTTCTTCGTATTCTGCATCCACTACATTGTCATCTGCTTTTTGAGCACCTTCAGCGCCTTCTTGCTGAGCTTGTGCTTGTTTTGCAGCTTCTTCATAGAGCTTTGTCGTTAATTCTTGAACGATTGTTTGTAGCTCATCTTTTTTCGCTTTGATGTCTTCAAGCTCGCCTTTTTCGATCGCAGCTTTTAGCGCATCTTTTGCATCATTCGCTTTTTTCACTTGCTCTTCATCGATTTTGCCTTCAAGATCTTTTAATGTTTTTTCTGTTGTAAACACTAATTGATCTGCTTCATTGCGCACTTCGATTTCTTCTTTTTTCTTTGCATCTGCTTCAGCATTTTCTTCTGCTTCTTTGACCATTTTTTCGATCTCATCATCAGAAAGACCTGAAGAAGATTTGATTGTGATGTTTTGCTCTTTGCCTGTACCCATATCTTTCGCACGTACGTTGACAATACCGTTTTTATCGATATCAAAAGATACTTCGATTTGTGGTACGCCGCGTGGTGCTGGCGGGATATCAGTCAATTGGAAACGACCTAATGTTTTGTTGTCTGCTGCCATTGGACGCTCACCTTGTAAGACGTGAATGTCTACAGCAGTTTGGTTGTCAGCAGCCGTTGAGAATACTTGAGATTTACTTGTTGGAATGGTTGTATTACGTTCAATCAGCTTTGTGAATACGCCGCCCATTGTTTCAATTCCTAAAGAAAGTGGTGTGACGTCAAGAAGAACAACGTCTTTGACATCTCCTGTGATAACTCCACCTTGAATTGCCGCACCAAGTGCAACCACTTCATCAGGGTTTACGCCTTTATGAGGCTCTTTACCTGTTTCTTTTTTGATTGCTTCTTGTACTGCAGGAATACGAGTTGATCCACCAACAAGGATAACTTTATCAATCTCGCTAGCAGATAGACCAGCATCTTTCAGTGATTGACGTACAGGTGTCATTGTACGCTCTACAAGGTCTGCAGAAAGCTCTTCGAATTTAGCACGCGTTAGCGTTAATTCTAGGTGAAGAGGACCTGCATCTCCAGCTGTGATAAATGGCAGTGAGATTTGTGTAGAAGATACACCAGAAAGATCTTTTTTCGCTTTTTCAGCAGCATCTTTTAAACGCTGAAGCGCCATTTTATCTTTTGAAAGATCAATGCCGTTTTCTTTTTTGAATTCAGCCACTAGATGATCGATGATGACTTGGTCAAAATCGTCTCCACCTAGACGGTTGTCCCCAGCAGTTGAGCGTACTTCAAAGACGCCGTCTCCAAGCTCAAGGACTGATACGTCAAATGTACCGCCGCCAAGGTCATATACAAGGATCGTTTGATCTTCATCTGTTTTATCTAAACCATAAGCAAGTGCAGCTGCTGTTGGTTCGTTGATGATACGTTCTACTTCAAGACCAGCAATTTTACCAGCATCTTTTGTTGCTTGGCGCTCTGCATCGTTGAAGTAAGCAGGAACTGTAATAACCGCTTTTGTTACTTCTTCGCCAAGATAAGCTTCAGCATAAGATTTAAGGTGTTGAAGAATAATTGCAGAGATTTCCTGCGGCGTGTAGTTCTTGCCTTCAACTTCTACTTTATAATCTGTACCCATATGTCTTTTAACAGACATGATGGTGTTCGGGTTTGTAATTGATTGACGCTTCGCTACTTCACCTACTTGGCGCTCTCCATTTTTAAAAGCGACAACAGATGGTGTTGTACGTGCTCCTTCAGCGTTTGCAATAACTTTTGGCTCGCCGCCTTCGAGTACTGCAACGCATGAGTTTGTTGTTCCTAAGTCAATACCAATGATTTTACTCATATTCGATGACCTCCCATTATGTAGTTATTGATTTACTTTTACCATTGATGGACGAATAACTCGGTCTTTGAGTTTATAGCCCTTTTGCAATTCTTCTACAACGATGTTTGAATCGTAGTTTTCATCTTCAACTTGCATGACGGCTTGATGAAGGTTTGGATCGAACTCTTTGCCGACAGCTTCAATTGGTTCAACGCCTTCATTTTTCAACGCTTCTACCAGCTGGCGGTAAACCATTTGCATACCTTCTAACAAACTTTTCGTCTGCTCATTGTCTGGATCGATTCCAAGCGCTCTTTCAAAGTTGTCGAGAGCTGGGAGAAGGTCGCTGACAACATGTTGAGAACGATATTTTTGCACGGTCTCCACTTCAGTTCGAGCACGGCGTTTATAGTTTTCAAAATCTGCTTGAACACGCAGAATTTTGTTTTCTTTTTCATCTAGAAGCTGCTGCAATTCATAAATCTTCTCTTGGAAGGCAGACTGTTCATCGTGCTTTACTTCCTCAGTTTCTGCTTGAACTGCTTCTTCTTGTGCTTCAACCTCTGCTGCTTGCTCAGGTGTCTGTTTTTCTTCTGACATTGTGTTCACCTCCCTCAAAAGATTCAATTATACGAAGGGGCTGTGCCCCCATCTTTTATCACCCTACTCATCATACAAATTGGAAAGTGCGTTTGACAAGTCTTTTGATACATGATGCAAAAGACTAACGACTCGCCCGTAATCCATACGGGTTGGACCAATGACAGCGATGGAGCCGAGTGATTTTTGATCAATCGCATAAGTTGCTGTGATTAAACTGCAGTTCTCCATTGCTTCCAAATTGTTTTCTGAACCGATTTTAATGGTGATTCCTTGCTGATTTGGATGAAACAGCTGCATGACATCGTTCTTTTGTTCAATCAGCATCATGAGTGAACGAATGCGGTCAATGTCATGAAACTCTGGCTGGTTCAACATATTAATCTTCCCGCCAAAGAAAAGTTTTGATTCATTTTGTGTTGAAGTGAATGTGTTACCAAGTGCATCTAAAATATGATCATAGTCTTTTAAATGCGTGCGAAGGAGCATCACTACTTCTTTATACATCCTGTCCTTCAGCTGATCCATCGGGACTCCGGCTAAGCGGCTGTTTAAAATATTCATCAGCTTCTCAATATCGGAGACATCAAGATGCTCAGAGAAGGTAATGGTTTTGTTTTCAACATGCCCGCTGTCTGTAATCATAATCGCTACTGCTTTATTAGGCTGGACGGGGACAAGCTGAATTTGCTTCAATCGATTTTCACTTAGCTTTGGACCAAGGACAATCGATGTGTAGTTTGTGAGATCTGATAAAATTTCCGCCGATTTTTGAACTGTTTTTTCCAGCTCAAAAATTTTCTCCTGAAATACTGACTGGATGAGCACAAGCTCTTTAGATGACAGTTTTCGCGGAGAGAGCAAATGATCTACATAATAACGATATCCTTTTTCGGAAGGAATTCTTCCTGATGAAGAATGGGTCTTTTCAATAAAACCGAGTTCCTCCAAATCAGCCATTTCGTTTCTAATCGTCGCAGAGCTGAATGTAATGTCTTCTTTTTTGGAAAGAGTCCTTGATCCAACTGGCTGCGCCGAACGAATAAAGTCATTAATAATGACTTGTAGAATCAAAAGCTGACGATTTGTTAACATCATCATCACCCCTGTTAGCACTCTCTTTCAACGAGTGCTAATTGTATAAACAAAATTACCAAACTCAAATTAAAATGTCAATTATAACTCACCGAGAAACGCTTGAAATACTTCATTTCCTAACAATTTTCCTTTTCTTGTTAAATGAATGCCAATCTCATCCTGTTCAATGAGACCTTTTTCTGCTAATTCTTCAAGAATGGCGGGAAAGAGTGCTTCTGGTGATGCTCCAAATTTCGCTTGAAAGTGAGCACTTTTCACGCCTTCAATTTTCCGCAAACCTAAGAACATTTCTTCTTCGATCTGTTCTGCTTTTGTCACCTGATGCGTTTCCTTATATGGAAACCCTGTTTGTTCAATGAGCTCTAAGTAATGCTTCACTGGTCCAGCGTTCACATTACGGACGCCATCTACATACCCGTGCGCTCCAGCGCCAAAACCAAAGTAATCTTCGTTGCTCCAATAGGTGAGGTTATGCTGGCTTTCAAAACCTGGTTTGGCGTAATTGCTAATCTCATATTGTTTGAGTCCGTGCCGCTCCATTTCATCCATGACGAGCTCATACATTTCAGCCTCACGTTCTTGCGGTGGTAAATGCAGTTTCCCTTTTTGCATCAAATTGTAAAAGACCGTCTTTGGCTCGACAATCAGCGAATAAACCGAATAATGTTCTGCACCTAATGAAAAAGCGGTCTCTAGTGAATGCATGACATGATGCTTCTCTTGATGAGGCAAACCAAACATCAGATCAAGACTAATGTTGTCAAACCCAACTGCTCTTGCTCGCTCGAAAGATGTGAGAACATCTTTCTTTTGATGAACCCGTCCGATTTTTTTGAGCAGGTCATCTTCAAATGTTTGAACACCAAAGCTCAGCCGATTAACACCTGCTGATTTTAAGACATTCAATTTCTCAAGCGATAGTTCGTCTGGGTTTGCTTCTACTGCAAACTCGATTAAGTTCTTGGTTGGTTTTAATACGCGGTGAATGCTGTCCATAAGCTGATCTAACTGGCTGGTTGTCAGTGATGTCGGGGTTCCCCCGCCAATAAAGATCGTCTTTAGTTCTTGCTCCCCTTTTTGATCGATCGTGTGCTGCATTTCTTTTTCAAGAGCGGCTAAGTATTCATCGACCGGCTGGGTTTTTATGAAAAATTTATTGAAGTCACAGTAGTGACAAATGTGCTCACAAAATGGGATGTGAATGTATGCTGCTTTCATTTGTTGACACCTTCTTTACAGGTAAAGAGCCGCAGTTTATCGCTGCGGCCTCTTCGTTTGTTTTCGACTATAAACGTCAAGGCGAGCATTGTAAAGCAGGTTGCCTTGAGGATGTTATTTTTTCGGTGTGCTGTCGTCCATTTTCAGCACGGCCATAAATGCTTCTTGTGGGACTTCTACAGAACCCACTTGCTTCATGCGCTTTTTCCCTTCTTTTTGCTTCTCAAGAAGCTTTCTTTTCCGGGAAATATCTCCACCATAACACTTCGCTAGTACGTTCTTGCGCATTGCTTTAATGGTAGACCGAGCAACAATCTTTTGACCGATCGCTGCCTGAACTGGCACTTCAAAGTGCTGGCGCGGAATCAGTTCTTTCAGCTTTTCTACAATGATCTTTCCGCGTTCATATGCATAATCGCGGTGAACAATAAAGGAAAGAGCATCGATTTTTTCGCCATTAAGCATGATATCCATTTTCACTAGAGTGGATGGGCGATAGCCGATCAGCTCGTAATCAAAGGATGCATACCCTTTTGTATTGGACTTTAATTGATCAAAGAATTCGTATACGATCTCTGCCAGAGGAATTTCGTACACAATGCTCACGCGGTTTGCATCAAGATATTGCATATCAATGAAATTGCCGCGCTTTCCTTGGCAAAGCTCCATCACAGAACCAACATAATCATTTGGCACCATCATTGTTGCCTTCACGTATGGCTCTTCAATTCGCTCAATCTTTTGCGGATCAGGCAAATTGGATGGATTATCTACAACGATTTTTTCTCCGTCTGTCATATACACATCGTAAATAACACTTGGCGCTGTCGTAATGAGGTCGATTTTAAATTCACGTTCAATCCGTTCTTGGATGATTTCCATATGAAGCATGCCAAGGAAGCCACAGCGGAAGCCGAAGCCAAGTGCTTGGGATGTCTCTGCCTCATATTGAAGTGAAGAATCATTTAATTCAAGCTTTTCTAACGCTTCACGCAAGTCGTTATATTTCGCTGTGTCAATTGGATAAAGGCCGCAGTACACCATTGGGTTCAGCTTTCTATATCCAGGCAGAGCTTCTTTCGCAGGGTTTACCGCACTTGTGATCGTATCCCCTACTCGTGTATCACCAACGTTTTTAATGGCAGCTGTTAAATAGCCAACATCTCCAACAGTGAGTTCGTCTGTTGGCATTGCTTTCGGTGTAAATACGCCAACTTCAAGCACTTCAAATTCTTTGCCTGTCGCCATCATCTTAATTTTTTGACCCGGTTTTACGGTTCCTTCGACAATTCGTATGTAAGCAATGACGCCACGATACGCATCGTAGAGAGAATCAAAAATGAGGGCTTGAAGTGGTGCTTCTGGATCTCCAGCTGGTGCCGGCACCTTTTCGACGATTTGTTCTAAAATATCCTCGATCCCGATGCCCGCCTTAGCAGAGGTGAGAACAGCTTCAGATGCATCCAACCCGATGACATCTTCAATTTCTTGTCTTACACGTTCAGGTTCTGCACTCGGCAGATCAATTTTGTTAATGATCGGCAGGATTTCTAAGTTGTTATCAAGAGCTAAATAAACGTTCGCTAGTGTCTGTGCTTCAATGCCTTGTGCTGCATCCACCACAAGAATTGCACCTTCACAGGCAGCTAGGCTTCGAGATACCTCATAGGTGAAGTCGACATGCCCTGGTGTATCAATCAGGTGCATAATATATTCTTCTCCATCCTTCGCCTGATATTTCAGCTGAACAGAGTTTAATTTGATCGTAATGCCGCGTTCACGCTCTAAGTCCATGGAATCAAGTAATTGTTCTTTCATTTCTCGTTGCGTAATCGCCGCTGTTTTTTCCAAAATACGGTCAGCCAATGTGGATTTCCCATGGTCAATATGGGCGATAATGGAGAAATTTCGAATTCTTGATTGCCGTTCTAATCGTTTTTCTTTATCTGTCACAATCTATCACTCCTACTATAAAACGCGGGTTGCGCTAGGTTAGATTATATCAATAGGGCTGTAAAGATTCAATCGAAATCAAGAAAAGCCGCTCATCGGTTAGCGGCTTTCACGAAAAGGTGTGATATCTTATGAAATAACATCCAACATGATGCTTACAACAGTTTATTTACCATTCACCCAATCATAAAGTGTACGGGCTGCATGCGTCATACCTTCTGATAATGCTTTTCCGGCCTTAGAGAAGGCATTAAAGCTCTCCATTTCTTCTAGCTGCTTTTGTTTTTCTGCTAAGTCTTTTTGTGTGACAGCTGTTCCGAGGATAGAAGCTTCTTTTTCTTGATCATCATTCGTTTGGACAGTGAAGGCCCCTTTTAATTGCGGATCATGATACCCTTTCATTTGAAGCATGCCATTATTAGCTTGCTGCATTCCTAAAAAGACACCGAATAGCAATACGAGCGATAAAATAATGGTTTTTCCGATAAATGAGCCCATGTCCTCCACCACCTTAAGACCGTTTTTTCTCATCCTTTGCTTTGCCGTCTACCTTTTCTGCGTCCCAGAAAATTTCACTGAACACATCAGCTGCTGCATTGGATGCGTTTTTCAGTTCTTCCATATTATTATCCACACCGCCAAATTCTAATAGGAGGGCTTTGTCAGATAAATCTTGATTATAGATTCCATTATCACCAATTTCTCCTTTGGCAAACACACCGACACTAAGTCCTTTATATTTTTTCTCCATCAAATGGTGGAACTCTGTCGCCAGCTTTAAGTTTTTCTCATAGCTTTGATTCTTCTTCCCTACAACAAACGCGATTCTCGCATATTTCTTGCCTTTGATTTCTACTGTCGTATCTTTCTTTCTTCTTGAATCCCGGTGAATATCGATTAAGTAATCTAGGTCATCATTTTTAGCGAGAGCCTCTTTTACAACCAATCTGGATTCATTATATGATTGAGGATACTTCAACCCTTTTTTCAGCAGTCTTTTTTCAATTTCTGTTTTATCCACTGTGTTGCCGATTCCTTGCTGATCGAGCGCTTTACCAAACATCTCCCCGACAAGGGTGACGTTCACTTTTGAGTGGCGCGCATTGTTTGGGTTTGTTTCTCCTTTTAAAAATGGTAAATATGATTCCGTATTATGTGTGTGATAAATGTATACAGCTTTTCGTTTTCCTGTCGACTGGTCCGGCTCTTTTGCAGGCGTTTTCGGTTCATCTTCATCAAGCTTGTCCAGCTCAGCTAGATTTGCTTCTTTTTCATCTTTGATGACTTCACTTGGAGGCGGCGATTCCATTGGCATATTCGTATAGTCTGTACCTTCACCTGCTAGGATGATTTTTGTATCAAAATGTTCAAAGCCTGGCAGCTCTCTTCCTAGAAAACTGCGGGGGTCTTCTAAATTGATACTTGTGGCAAGTTTGAGTGACAGCCCGGAGAAATGAAATCCTTTTTGATCTTCTGGGACTGCTGAGGAAAAATATTGATTTTCCATCCCCATTAGAGTTGCAAAGAATGCCCCTGACAGCTCATCTGCCACACCATATAATGATGCTTGAGGCCTAAGCTCAGGTTTTAAAGACGTCAAAGCCCCTGACATGACAAACACAACCACCAGAGAGACAATAAACAAAAAAATACTCTTCACTACTTTTGTTCCATTAATCGCAACGACCAACTGTCGAGGACGGCGAGGTCTTTTTTTCATGATTTACTCCCTCCAGCACGCTTTCTAGTAATTACACTATGAGCGAGCTAGAGAAAGTAGAACTGTTTAATGATTATAGGAACCCATGTTGTCTTGAGAGATTTTTTGATGAAGTGCTGTATTTAACCCATTGGCGAGTACGTTCGCCATGTCATCAATGAATGTATCCACTTCTTTCGGTGTGACCATTAGATTTTGTCCAAGCGGTGCAAGCACTTCATGGATCAACTGTCTTTTTTCTTCTTCAGGAAGCGTTCCGACGATTCCTAAAAAGGATTGACGCGTTTCATCATCTGGCAAATCCTCTTCATTCAGCACTTTTTTCTTCCCAAATGTCAGACCCGCTGGTACTAAAGATCGGGAAGGTCTATCATCTTTCAGTTCTCTACCAAAATGCTTTAACACGTAATCAATCGTGTCACTTGCGATCGTGACTGCATCGACCACTGTCGGTACACCAATGGCAATGACTGGAATCCCCAAGGTCTCTTTGCTTAATTCTTTTCGTTTATTTCCGACACCCGATCCTGGATGTATACCTGTATCAGAAATTTGAATCGTCGTATTCACCCGTTCTACTGCACGTGCAGCCAGTGCATCGATGGCGATCACAAAATCTGGTTTAGATCGTTCAATGACACCTTGTATAATGTCACTTGTTTCTATACCAGTCAGCCCCATGACCCCAGGCGATAATGAAGACACTGGGCGATAGCCTTCCTGCACATTCTCAGGCTGTAATTCAAATAAATGGCGTGTCACCAGTAAATTTTCAACTGTAAGCGGCCCTAAAGCATCAGGCGTGACATTCCAGTTTCCGAGTCCTACGACAAGACAGCTCGCATCTGCCTGAATGCCGTGATCTTTTAAAAACTGAGCAAAATGATGGGCAAAAACTTCAACCACTTTTTCTTGCATCTCAGAGTCTTTCTCCCGAATTCCTTGCGCCTCAAGCGTCAAGTATGTCCCCGCCTTTTTTCCGGTCAGTTCTTCTCCTTCTGTCGTAATCTCCACAGTGCGGATGCGGATGCCATGCTCTTCCTTCTCCTTCTCAACAATTCCTTGAATACCGTCCTTTTTGACCACATTCGGATCGTTCTCTTGTTCTAGTATCTCTTTTGTTTCAACGGCCAAATCGGTCCGGATTTGATAAGCGCTTAAATCGAGTTTCTGTTTCTTCATGAAAAGGCTCCTTCCATCAAGTAATTAACAGTAGTCTTTCCATCTCGTTCAAGAAACATTCGAGCGCTTCATCAATGAAAAATACTTTACATTTATATTGCATTCTAAAGGTGTGTTTGATAGAATACAATTTGTTCTATTGTGAAGATTTAACCTTAAGACAATTGTGTTTAGGTTGTATCTTAGGAGGTGAAACACATGCCAAATATTAAATCAGCGATCAAACGTACAAAAACGAATAACGAACGCCGTGCACACAACGCAACAATCAAGTCTGCGATGCGTACTGCGATTAAACAAGTTGAAGTTTCTGTAGCTAACAACGATGCTGAGCAAGCAAAAGCTGCTCTTTCTTCTGCTGCAAAACGCATTGACAAAGCCGTTAAAACTGGTCTTGTACACAAAAACGCAGCTGCGCGTTACAAATCAAGACTTGCGAAACAAGTAAACGGACTTTCTGCATAATGTTTGCAACGCCTCAGTGATGAGGCACCTGTTTAACTGTACGTCCGTCCTGAACGGCTCAGCCATAAGGACAGACTGGCAATTATACATCTAAACAAAAACGACCCTCTTTTGAGAAGGTCGTTTTTTTATGTTCAAGCCCCTAATAGCCGAAGCAGGAACAATTCTAATAATAGCTGCTTGTCCTTTTTACCCGTTTTCATTTCATAATCAATCGTGGAGAGCTCTTTGACGATGTACTTTAGCTCTTCTTCTGAAAACAGTCTTGCCTGATCCATCGCGAGTTTGACCCGGAATGGGTGGACTTTCAGGTTTGACGCAATTTGTTTTTGCCCGTATCCCTGCTGAGCAAAGTACTTTGTCTGCAATATCAACCGAAATTGATTTGAAATGAGTGCCAATATTTTAATGGGTTCCTCATTTTGCTTTAGGAGGTCATAAAACATTTGCATCGCTTCAGACCGGCGCCTGTTCACGATTTGGTTAATCAATTCGAAAATATTCTGCTCCAAACTTCGTGCAACGAGCTGATTGACATCCGCCAGCTCAATTTCCTCTCGCTGCCCAATATATGTACTTAGCTTTCGAACCTCTTGAAAAAGTGAGGACAGGCTCCCGCCACATAACATGACAAGCTGTTCTGCCGCTTCAGCAGAGATTGTTTTTCCTTCTGTTTTCACTAATGTGATGGTGAAATCCGTTGTTTCTTTCGGATTTAACTCTTTCGCCTCAACCACAGCCGCTTTCTTTTTTAACAATTTGGTGATTTTCTTACGTTCGTCCAGTTTCTCATATGGCGCTAATAACACGAGAATCGTATAGGGTGCTGGCTTTTCTAAATAAGCTTCTAACACAGAAAGCTGATGCTCGATCTTTTCTTTTTTCTTTTCTGCAGTGAGGAAATAAGGGTTCTTGATCACAACGAGACGCCGCTCTCCCATAAACGGAAATGTTTCTGCGTCCGTCACAGCCTGCTCAAGCGGCACCTCTTCCATATCGAAGACAGAGTAATTAAAATCCTTTGTTTCTTCGTCGACGACAGCTTGTCTCAATTTTGCAGCTGTCTCTTGAAGTAAATACGTTTCTTTTCCATATAAGCAATAAACGGGATTGATATCCCCTTTTTTTAAATTGTTCCATACTTCAAAGACCATTCGCTTAAATCCCTCTCTTTCACTTCCTCCTCTATCCTAAAGTGTGTAGAGACATTAGTAAAGAGGAAGCTGAAAGTGCCGCCTCCTCATTTATAGTAAACGTCTCACGTAAGCTCCCGGGTCAGCTTACAGTCAGACGATATTCACAAAATGATCATGAAAATGGAAAACGGTTACTTTACCTTCTAGCAATTCCAAATGAGTTCAAGTATACTAAAAATAGCCAGGAGGGATGAAAATGAATGAATTTGAAAAGAATGTTCAAAGCAAGCGGAATGATGTGACCGACTCAGCTGTTGGTTTTATCGTCACATTCGGATTTTTCGCCTCAATGTTTATTTTGGCAACAGTGATACACCTCGTTGGATCTTAACTACATGAATGCAAGATGACTGCCGTTTTGGCAGTTTTTTTATTGATTTTGTAAGATATCATATGGAGGATGAGCGTAAAATGTTCCATCCTCTTCAAGAAATTCATAGGTCACACTTCCATCAATATCTGTACGATACACCTTTGTTTGATGATCATTTAATTTTTTCAAAACTTCTTGATGAGGATGGTGATACCGATTTCGTTCACCTACTGAAATCAGTGCATATGACGGGTTCAAATGCTGAAGCCATTCTTCACTTGTTGATCCTTTACTCCCGTGATGCCCAACCTTCAAGACATCCGCTCGTAGCTCAGGGTAAGCTTGAATGATGTCTCGTTCCCCTTCTTGTTCAAGATCCCCAGTCAGCATAAAACGCTTTCCGCCAAGCGTAAAGGTGAGGACCAGTGAATCATTATTTTTACTCGTCACCTGGTCACTTGCGGGATGCAGAACGTCAAATTTTTGTCCTCCAATTCTCAGCTGATCCCCTCTTTCTAACTCATCTATAGGAATCCTTTGATCAGCCGCTTCCTTTAAAAGCTGCGCATCCTCTGGATTTCGAGCAAAGCCTTTTGGGATTGCAAGGCGTTTGACTTTATTTCGCTTTATTAACCGCATCGCTTCTCCCATATGATCTTGATCTGCATGGGTAAGGATGAGGACATCAAGTTTTGCTATGCCTTTAGAATGCAGAAATGGAATAAGCGTTTGATCCCCAATTGTAGATACTTTACGTCTTTTTTTCCATGGCTCTTCTTCAAAAGAAAGTCTGCCTCCTGTATCGACTAATATATGCCCGGTTCGATAAGGTAGCTGAATAAACAAACTATCCCTTTGTCCTACATCTAACATCGTGACCTCTCCTTTTTGAAGAAAATTCGGCGTGAAATAGTGTACAGACAGCACACAAACGAGAATCAAAATCGGCACAAGATAAGATTTGATAGAAGTTTTACATTCCATCACAATGAATAGAAAAACAATGGAGGAAACCTCTAGGAGCACATGCCACCATGTCGATTTCATAAAAATGAGAGTAAGACTATCGTAAGCAGCCATGTGTGCAGACAATTGATGACTAAACTGGATCACCCAATCAAGCAGCTGAAACAGTGTTTGTCCAAGCGGAAGATAAATGATAGATAAAAGAAAAAAGAATAAGGACAGAGGCATGACAACCATTGTATAAAAAGGAACAAACATCATATTTAAAGGAACACTCAGCAAGGAAAATTGCTGAAAATAATATAAAAGAACAGGAAGCGAAGCAAGCTGTGCAATCAAGGAAATGAGGAATAACTGCATTACCGAACTTTTTGCTTTTGATAAAATACTAGTGGATAGCAAAATAAATAATGTCACTACAAATGACAGCTGAAAACCGACATCAAATATATAAAGTGGTTGAATAGCTAATAAAACCAAGAACGCTGCACTTAACACGACCGCAGAAGGCTGTTTCATTTCTTTTGGCAGGCTTGTGATGACTAAATAAATTCCAGCCATGAGACAGGCTCTTAACACAGATGGTGCAGCACCTGTTAAACAAGCATAAACCGGCAAAAAGGATAATAAAAGAATACGCGCTGTCTCTCTTGTCACGCCAGCGCGGAGTAGACACCAAAATAGACAAGCGAGCAATGTTTGAACATGAAGTCCTGAAATGGCTAATAAATGAATGATGCCAAGCATTTGATAATCTCTTAATGTATCAGGGTCTATTAAATCACGATCGCCAAAAATAAGTGCCTGCACAATCCCAACAGAACTCTTCGGAACGTGATCTTCTAGAAATTTCAACCCCTTCTGCCTAATAGATGAAAGGTAATGTGAAGGGCTGTCATGTTTCGTGCAGCTTTTCATAGACTGCGTTAGGAAAATAGCATCAATGCCTTTTGTTTTTAGAAATTGATCATATTGAAAGCCATTCGGTATGGTTGCATGTTTGGGCAACCGCATCTCACCTGTCATATGACAGCTCATACCTGGCCCAACATCTTTTAGCGCTTCTTTTTCACGCTCCGTTTGAATCGTATAAAATGCCGCTAGTCGACGATTCTCTGATGAAACAGTCGCTGAAAAGCGATTGCCATCTATTTTCGGAATCGTTTCAATCACAACCGAATGAGAAAATGATTTTTCTTGTACGGGATGATCCGTTTCAAAAGACTGATGCACCATAAAAATGAGCATATAGATCGTTCCACACAAACTGACCATTAGAAAGAGCTGGGGTGTTTTTTTCAGCAAACTGAAAAGAAGACATACAAGAAGAAAAAGGAGAAAATACAAATGAAGATGATATGCGGCCAGAGCAATTCCAACAGCTGCTGAAATCGCCCCGAACGGCAAATACTTAAACATAGGAAGTAAATAATTGATTCGCCTTTTCATGCATTTGACGAATTTCTGTTTCGCTATGTCCTGATTCACTTAGTTTGCCTATTAAATCCGCAACAAAGGCTAATTTTTCTTGGTTTTTTAAGTCAATAATCATCTCATCTAGTTCAACCTGTTCTGTTTGAACTCCGGCCTGTTCAAATAAATCAACAGCATATGGATGATTTTTATAATCCTTCGCATAATACACTGTTCGAATACCTGCTTGAATAATCGCTTTACAGCACTGCAAGCAAGGAAAATGCGTCACATATATTTCAGCATCAGCCGTTGGTGCACCAAATTTGGCACATTGTAAAATAGCGTTCATCTCCGCATGGATTGTACGAACGCAGTGATGATCTATGACATAGCACCCTACATCTGCACAATGCACGTCGCCGGCAATGGATCCATTATATCCACCTGCGATGATGCGCTTGTCTCTTACGATCGTTGCCCCAACAGCTAGCCGCTCACAGGTGCTTCGCAAAGCAAGCAGATGGCTTTGAGCCATAAAATATTGATTCCATGAAATTCTCTCCACGAGCTGATCCCTCCAGAATGATGTATGGTATTAAGTGTACATGCCTTTCTTCTATACCGTCAATTCTACTTAACCGTCAGTTGATTTTTCAGCCGTTCAATGGTCTTCTCTCCAAAACCCGAAATATTCCGCAAATCTTCAATTTGCTGAAATACTCCATGTTCTTCTCTATACGCAATGATGGCTTCCGCTTTGGCTGGGCCTATTCCGTTAATGGTCTGCAATTCCGCTGCATCAGCTTGATTGACATTCACCCCTTGACTCTGTTCATTTCCCGGCGGCGTATTAGCCGCTGCTGTTTGTCCCTGCTTGTCACCTTCCCCCTTCTTTCGTACATAAATCATCATACTGTCCTCTAATTTTGCTGCTTGATTGATGTCAACTGTATCTGCCTTACTCGTAAAACCACCTGCTCTTTTAATCGCTTCTTCAACTCTGTCCTCAGCCATAAATGCATAAACGCCCGGCTTCCGTACAGCTCCTTTGACCTCTACTACGATGGATGTTGGCTCTTTTTCTGCACTCTCTTGTTTTTCTTCTAATGTGACCCGCGTTTCATGTTGTTCTTTCAATACACTTGGCCCTGTGCCACCTTTCTCTTTTCCTGCTAAAAAGAAGAAACAGATGATGACGAGGATGATGATACCAGCTATCAGATAAAGACTGTATTTTTTCAATGACATGAGCTGCTTCACTTGTTCACGCTTCTTTCAATCATATTTTCACGCTGCTTCACATACTGTTTAGAAGATAACAGATCCTATGCGTCTAAGGAGGGAGAACGTTTGAATATAGGGTTAATCGGTACAGGAAACATGGGTACCATACTTACTGAGGCATTTATTGAATCAAAAGCAGTCAATCCCTCATCCATCACCATTACAAATCGGACCATCGAAAAAGCGTTCAATATAAAAAAGAATCACCCAGAGGTCGAAGTGACGAAACAGCTTTCAGGAGCTGTAACAGATAAAGATTTCATCTTTGTTTGTGTCAAACCACTTGATATTTATCCGCTTTTAAAAGAGCTGAGCCCACTTTTAAAAGAACAGCAAACCATTGTCATCATTACAAGTCCAGTTCATCCTGAACAGCTTCAAGACATTGTTCCTTGTCAAACAGCCAGACTGATCCCAAGCATCACCAACCGCGCATTATCAGGCGCATCACTTTTAACATTTGGTTCATCATGCAATGTCACGACAAAAGCAGCGCTCAGACAACTCGCTTCCCGCATTTCAACACCAATCGAAATTCATCATTCAATCACACGGGCAGCCTCAGATATTGTCAGCTGCGGTCCTGCCTTTATTAGCTTTCTTGTTCAGAAAATGATTGAAGCCGCTGTTCAAGAAACGGATATTTCAAAAGAAGAAGCCACCACCTTATCAGAAGATATGCTTGTAGGACTTGGCCGTTTGATTGAAAAAAGGGTGTATACCCTGCCTACACTGCAAGAGAAGGTGTGTGTAAAAGGCGGCGTCACCGGCGAGGGCATTAAAGCACTTGAAGCAGGTGTTCAAGATATGTTCCATCAGCTTTTCCAGAACACTCATGACAAGTTCGATGAGGATGTAGAAGCGGTTGCGCATCAATACCCACCGAGTGTGTTTACTGATGATCTCAGAAATTAAACATGTTCGCAACAAGCGAAAAAAGGGTTTTAAAAAAACCATCGTCCATTAAACGATGGTTTTTGGTTTCTTCGCTGAAATAAAATATCTTTCTGCACATTCTTGAGGTGCTTCATTTGTAAAATCAGCGGTCACTTCAATCTGTTCAAAGCCAGCGGACTCAAGGAACGCTGCATATGTCTCAAAAGGAAATGTACGCTGTTCGTGCGTTTCATCATAACGCTCATACACGTCTCCGTCCTTTACAAAAAAGCTTAAATCATGAATGACCGAAAAAGGATGATCTCCTTGATCACTCTGCCAAATATAGCTGATCTCTTCATCTTGATCGGCATAAGTAGAGCCAGGAAATACCTCTTCCATTTTATAAGGGGTATGAACATCAAACAATAAAACCCCACCTGCCTCTAAAAGCTGAAACATGTTTTTAAAGGTTTTTTTGACGTCATTTTCGTTTTTTAGATAATTCAAAGAATCACAGCAAATAACCGCTGCTTGAAAAGTTTGTTCAAACCCCTCAAGCTCTCTCATATCTTGATGTAAAAATTGAATAGACTGCTTATGAGCCTGTGCTTTTTGCTGCGCAAATGCCAGCATCTCTTCACTTAGGTCAATTCCTGTGACCATGTGGCCTTTTGCAGCTAACCGAAGAGAGATCTCTCCAGTTCCACAACCTACATCGATAATCGCACTATTTGGCTTGATATACCGCTGTATCCACTGAACCCATTCATCATAAGGGGCATGTGTCATGAGCTCATCATACACACCTGCAAATCCTTGATAAATCATGAGTTAATGCCAAGCGAAAGCGTTTCTCTCGGCGCATCTCCCCAAAGCTTCTCTAAGTTATAGTATCCTCTTTCCTCTTTGTGGAACACATGAGCAATGACATCTCCTAAATCAATCAATACCCATCTTGCTTCGTCAAAGCCTTCCATCTTTTTAACTTCGATGCCGCCTTCTTCTGCAAGGTGTTTCACTTCTCTTGCAATGGCCTGTACTTGTTTGTCAGAATTCCCGTGACAAATGAGAAAATAATCTGCAACAAGTGAGATCCCTTGCATATTCAGGGCAATAATGTCCTCTGCCCGTTTATCATCGCACGCTCCTGCTGCGATGTTTAAAATTGATGATGCATCCATCAAAATTCCTCCTTAGTTGTTCTTTTGCACAAGTGAGTTATAAGTAGCAAGTGTATCAGGGAAAACTGGATGATTCTTTTTCATTAAAAAGCTGACGGTGTTTTTTAAAGATTGAATCAAGGCAAGGTCCAAATCCTGCTCTGCTAACTCTCTTACTTCCTCTACACCAGGAAAATGGCGTCCTGGCTCTATATAGTCGGCGACATAAATAACTTTTTCAAGCAATGTCATGTTCGGTCTGCCGGACGTATGGAATTCAATGGCTGTTAAAATATCTTGGTCGTCAATTCCAACTTCTTTTTTGACCAAATAGGCACCAACTGGGGCATGCCAAAGCTCAGGTGAATATTTAAGCAATAGAGGGTTCATCTGTTCTTGCTGGATGATGCCCTTCATTTCTTCTTTCGGTCTAAATTTAGCATAATCGTGGAAAATAGCCGCGACCTCTGCTTTTTTCACATCTGCACCAAAACGTTCAGCTAATGAAATGGCCGTCTCCATTACCCCAATTGTATGTGTATATCTATGCTCTGTTAACTGCTGTTTGACACAGTTTAAAGCTTCTTCACGATTCATATAAATGATGCTCCTTTATATAACACTCAACCGCTTTCGGAATCAAATAATCAACAGGTTTCCCCTGCTTCATTCGCTGCCTAATCAATGTCGATGATACATCAAAAGCCGGAACATCTGCAAACAAAAGAGGATACGCCGTATTTCCTTCATAACCTGGTCTTTTCATCCCAATAAAGGTGATCATCTGAAGCAAATCATCGATTCTGTGCCATTTTGGCAAATACTCGACCATGTCCGCTCCAATCATAAAAAAGAACTCATCTTCAGGATGGCGCTTCTTTAACAGCTCAACCGTATCTACTGTATAAGATGGGCCCTCCCGCTCCATTTCAATAAGCTCAACTCGAAAATGAGGATTTGTCTGAATCGCTTTTTCCACCATTTTTACGCGGTGATGACTCTCTGCTCGTTTTCGGCCCGTTTTATGAGGGGGCTTGTGATTTGGGATAAACCAAATTTCATCAAGCCCTACTTGGAAACGCACCTCACTTGCCATCAGCAAATGCCCATTATGCGGGGGATCAAACGTACCGCCGAACAATCCTATTTTTTTCATATCATATCCACCTTTACGGCAGCTTAATTTGTTTATTTTCCTTTGATTCCTTATAAAGGACAATCACATTTCCGATCGTTTGAACGAGTTCAGCTTTTGCACCTTTTACAAGTGCTTTTGCAACCTCTGTTTTGTCCTCGTCGCAGTTTTGCAATACGCTGACTTTCAAAAGTTCTCTTGCTTCAAGCGCCTCGGAAATTTGCTTGACCATATTGTCATTTACCCCGCCTTTTCCAACTTGAAAAATAGGTGATAAATGATGTGCTTGCGCACGTAAAAAACGTTTTTGCTTACCTTTTAACATGGTGTTCCTCCTAATTTCTCTATGACAATTGACTTCATTTTTCGGGCGTCAGGTGTAATGCCCGTCCATAGTTCAAAGGCTCTTACCGCCTGACCAACAAACATGCCGACGCCATCGACTGTTTTCAAACCTAACCCGGCTGCTTCACTTAGCAGCTTTGTTTCTATTGGATTATACACAATATCACAAACGACCGCTGTTTTTTTTGCGTTCGCTAAAGAAATTGGGGTTTCTTCAACATTCGGATACATACCAATCGAGGTCGTATGGATGATGACATCATATTCCCCAAGCCGCTCTTCTGCTGTATTTAATGCAATGGCATGAGATGTGATTTTCCCATCGGCACTTTCAATTAAAGCCTCAGCTTTTTCAATGGTGCGGTTGGCGATATCAAATTGTTTCGGTGCATACTCAGCAATTGTCGTGTAAATCGCTCTTGCTGCTCCACCAGCACCAAGCAGGAGAAATGACAGCTCTGATAACGGCTGATCCAACGCTTCAAGCAATGAATGAAGAAAGCCTTCTCCATCTGTATTGTACCCAACGAGCTGATCTCCTTCGAGCCGCACCGTATTGACGGCACCAAGGCGTTCAGCTGTCACATCAATTTTGTCGAGGTACTTCATGATTTCTACCTTGTGCGGAACAGTGACGTTAATGCCGCTGATTCCTAACGCTTTCATGCCGCTAATCGCATCTTTCAGGTCATCATTTTCTACTTGAAAGCCATGATAATGTCCATCAATTCCAGCATCCTTTAATGCTGCATTATGAATATCTGGAGACATTGAATGGCCAACAGGGTTACCGATTACTCCGTATAAAGGTTTCAAGGTCTCTCCCCCTCTGAACATTTAAATTAACGAACGTCTCATAAACACGTGCACGCCTTTTGGCGCATACACTTTGATTTGTTTCCCAGCATCATTTGCAGTCACCCAGCCTAATCCTGAAAAGACAATGTCCATTTTTGGCTGATCGATGGTGAAAGTGTGCGGAACGAGCGGCGGGAAATCTTCCATTCCCTCTTTTGATGGCGGTGAAAGCAGTTCACCTGCATGCTTTTCATATAAGTCATCTGCATTCTCCATCTTCGTCCTATGAATGTTGAGTTCATTTGGCATGTAGCAAACAAAGGATGTTCTGCCGCCTTTTACATAATCAAATCGAGCCAGTCCGCCAAAGTAAAGCGTTTGAGCTTCATTTAACTGGAACGTTCTCGGTTTCAATTCTTTTTTCGGCGTTAAAATCTTTAAGTCATTTTTGCCGACATAGTGCGCCATTTGATGGCGGTTGATGATCCCCGGTGTATCGAATAAAGCAGACCCGTCATCAAGCGGGATTTCAATCGCATCAAGTGTTGTCCCTGGGTATTGGGATGTGGTGATCACATTCTCTTCTCCAGACACCTCTTTGATAATGCGGTTAATAAATGTTGATTTCCCAACATTTGTACAGCCGACAACATAGACATTTCTACCCTCACGGTAATGATCAATTGCCTCCATGACCTCAGGCACACCTTGTCCTCTGCTCGCACTGATTAAAAACACATCGATCGGATTGAGCCCATTTTCTTTTGCTTCCCGCTTCATCCATTGAACAAGACGGTCTTTTTTCACGGATTTCGGTAAAATATCTACCTTGTTGCCGACAAGTAAAATGGGATTACCACCAACAATACGGCTCAGTCCATTAATCCAGCTTCCGTTAAAGTCAAAAATATCAACGACCTTGACGATCAGAGAATCAGTCTCGCCAATGCTGTGTAAAATATTTAAAAAGTCGTCTTCTGTTAAAGATACATCCTGAATTTCATTGTAGTTCTTTAACCTAAAACAGCGCTGACAGATCACATCTTCTTTCAATAGAGATGCTGCCGGCGCATATCCTAATTGATCTTTATCTTCCGTCTGAATGGCTACACCGCAGCCAATACAAACAACCTTTTCCATTATTACTCTTCCTCCCACTGAATGTGGCCCTTACGCTTTAAGGCTCCTAAAATTCTGCGTTCAATCTGCCTGTTAAACTTCGTGAAAAATCCGTCCGATGCCGCAACAGGTACAACCAAAATGGTATGGAAGCCATGCCTGTTTCCGCCAAGCACATCTGTCATAAGCTGATCGCCAATGACAACCACATCTTCTTTCTTCAATTGCATATCAGCGACGGCCTTATTAAAGGCTCTTCCCATCGGTTTTCTCGCTTTATAAATAAACGGGATATGAACCGGCTCAGAAAAAAGCTTGACCCTTTTTTCATTATTGTTCGATACAATCGTCACCTGTATCCCGTGATCTTTCATCTCTTGAAACCATTCAATTAAACGCGGGGTCGCACTTGGACGATCCCATTCTACTAGTGTGTTATCTAAATCTGTAATAATTCCTTTTACATTTCGTTCTTTTAGTTTTTGCGGTGAAATGTGGAAAATACTTTTCACAAATTCATCCGGTAAGAAATACTTCTTTAGCACAATTTGCACCCTTTCTTCCATTGGTTTTTCAGCGATTGTGTCGAATCAAATCACAATTTGTCTGTCTATCGAATACAACGAAAAAGTTTTCGACATATGATGAGGACCTTCAACAGGTGTGGATAATTTTACACACATTATCCACCTATATTTCATCACGCTTTCATTCAATTATAAACACTCTACCCACAAGTTATCCACTTAACCATGTGGATAACAGAACGATTGTTCTTGTTTCCCATTCATGGTAGATTAAAGGTACTTCAAAGACATTCGATCAACCTATGATGATATGTCTTTTCCTCAAGTTTTATGCCAACTTTTTCAGGGGAGGTGTTTTTCCCATCATATGGGTTTCTAGTATGAAAAAGCTGTCAGATGATTTACTTATAGAATCGTATTATAAAGCAAATGAAATGAACTTAAATCGCGACTTCATTGAATTAATTGAGACAGAAATGAAAAGACGTTCGCTCGGGCATATGCTCTCTGTTTCCTCTTAATTCCATATATCCAGGAACCATGCCTCCCGAGCACTCTCCTTTTTAAACTCAGGTGACTGATATTATATCACTTGCGCTATAGGCTTACTACTATTTTCCGTAAAAAACACCCCTTCTGATCAAAGAAGAGGTGTCTTATTTGCAAGGCTGTTCATTCCAAAACCATAACCCTCCACCTACGACCAAAATGACGACAAGGAACACAACAAGAAAAGCGTAACCGATTCCTGCTCCTTGAGCTGGATAAGGCGAACACGCAGGGTAAGGATAAGGACATCCCCACATATCAGTTACCTCCTTCTAGGAAGATATACTGTTAGACTATGCGAGATGGATCGTCTTGTTTAGGCAGATGGCCTGCTTTTAAAAATGTTTAATGACATCACGCTCTTTGATTTCGTTATAAATGATTCTTGCCCCTTTTGGTGTCATATGATTGCCAGAAGGGTCAATGAGGCCAGACTGAATCAAGGCGTTGTCACTATCTTCACCCGCTTCTCGGATGAACGCTTTCCAATTGTCGACAAGCGGCACCTGCTGTTTTTCAGCTACTTGTCTTGTGATGTCATTGTATGAGTTTTGCCAAGCTCTCGCCCCGCCTCTCTCAGCAAAATAAGATGACTTATATCTAGAATAATAATACAAGCCCTTTTTGCCTCCTTCCACCACAGGCACGCACGTCATGAGGATCGGGGTAATTCCCTCTTTTCTACTTTCAGAAATGAAGTAGGATAAGTTTTCTTTAAATCGTTTTTTGGTCACACGGGGATGTTTCCCGTCTAGAATCGCCGCATCATTTGTACCGAACATGATGAGGACGTAAGTTGGTTTTTGTTTTAAAATATCCTGCTCAAAGCGCAGCTTCGCATCTTCTGTTGTCTGCCCGCCAATTCCGGCATTCTGTACCTTGATTTGGCCGCGCTCGACGTTTTTCATGAGATTCACCCATTTTTCAGATGTTGGATAATCTCGAAAATCCCAGTTCGATCCTCTTGTGTTACTGTCACCAAATGCAATCACACTTTCCTGAACTGGTTTTGAGCACCCAGCAGCAACACATAACAGGATGAAAAGGAAAACAAATTTCTTCACAACATTCACCTCCAAAAGCCCTCTTCATATAGTAAACGACAAGACTTTTGGTTTCAATGAATGACTGTTTCTTATTGTAATTGAACCGGTAGATAATCTCTGTTATGGTGCACCAGTTCGCTCACTTTCACAAACTCATAGCCTCTTTTCTTTAGTTCAGGTACGACTTGTTTCAGCGCTTCTACTGTCTGTTTACGATTTCCTCCGCCATCATGTAAAAGGATGATATCACCGCCCTGAATATTCTCAATAATACGGCTGGCAATTTTGTGTGCACCTGGCCTAGACCAGTCCTTCGGATCTTGCGTAAAGGACCACATCACGACATCGTATCCTTGCTTTGAAAGAATGCGGAATGACTTCATCGTCAAGCGCCCGCCCGGGGGACGAAATAATAAGGGTCCGCCAGGCTGGAGAGAAGCGATATGAGCCGCTGATTCTTTTAATTCTTGCTTGATTTCTTTCGATGACAAAAGGTCAAAATACGTATGGTTCATCGTGTGATTGCCAAGCTCATTTCCTTCGCTCACAATCCGCTCTGCGAGCAGGGGATATGCATGAATACGGCTTCCGATGACAAAAAAGCTGGCATTCACTTCATGCTCTCTCAGTACATCTAGTATTTGATTTGTGTATACCGGATGAGGCCCATCATCAAAGGTTAACGCAATCTTTTTCCGTTCCTCTCTCATGTCCCAAAAGGCTCGTCCCGTTTTTTCTAGGTCGATTCTTTTTAATGTACGCGCCTCTATGTTACCAGGAACAAAAGCGCATATTACCAATATACATAACAAGATATGCAACCCTTTCATCAGACCGCCTCCACAGAACATCATTACACATTAAATTGCCCGCTTTCTGATGAATTCATTCAAGTTTCGTGATCGTCTACGCTTCTTTTTCACATAAAAAAAGCCGGCCCATCAGGCCCGCTTTTTGTCTCACGTTTGGTTTCTCTCTTCAACTGTCGAACGTTGCTTAGAATTCATACAGACACTCTCCTTCTTGGATTTGATTTTGAGCCCATAGCAATTTTTGATAATACTGGTTGGACTTCTGGTATTGTTGAGAGGTTTCTAAGGCTGTCGCAATTTCTAGTGAGATATCCTCTATATAAGAGTATAGGCTAAGTTTTTCCAAATAATCAATGGTTTTTTGCAGTTGTTCTTCATTGATTTCCTGAACATATAAAGCATCCAGATACTCAAACATATGACAGAACAGCTGGTCTTCATGCTTCTTTGCGGCCAATTTCCCATCCTCTAATATGCGCCTTGCTTCAGTCTGCTCATTTTGTCTAAAAAGCAGCTTGGCCAGTGTATAAAGTGTATGAGGCAGCGTGGGAAGCAGCTCTTTTTTGGCGAGGTCAGCCGATTCGGTTAAATATCGTTCTGCTTCTTCTCGATAACCTAACTCCCCGTAACATTTCCCTAAATTATAGAGTGCTGAGCTATAAATGCGCGGGTGGTCAATTTCAGATGCGAGTTGTTTCGCCTTTTTCAAGTGAGGCAGTGCTCGATCTTTACGTTTTAAATCTTGATAATTTCCCGAGATGACAAAGAGGCACTGAATAATGCGAATGGAATATGCATCATGCTGATCGTATATTTCAAGCGCTTTTAAAATATGGTGCATGGAGACATGCGTTTGTTTCATTATATAGTAGGCTTCTGCTACTTTAAAATGAAACTCAGCCTGCTCAATATCATCAAATACCATAGACAGCTGTTTTTCTGCCATGCGATAATATTTGACGGCCTCCAAATATTCTTTTTGACTAAACTCATGCATGCCACGAAAAAATGCATGGTAATAATGCAGCATATCAGATAACTCATGATTGGAATTTTCGATTTTATCGACAAGGTTAGATACTGAGAAAGGTTGATATTTTGAAGGGTGTATATAGTCGAGCATAATTTGGTGCCGAAAACACATGAGCTGATAATAAATCAGTAAATGCTGGTCCTCTTCCATACGTTCAATTTCCGCTTCTACTTCCGCTTTCAAGATTTCCGCATCTGGAACACTGAACTGCCGTATCATTCGATACCATTCATTAATTTTCATACCGACATGTGAAGAAAGAACCTTCCCCATGTTCCGAAAAAACCCCTTCCTTTTCGGTCTAATATTACATATTTTAGCACGCTTCTAGACCGCCAAGCACCGCAAAGAAACCGCAAACATATGAGAGGTGCAGCAAAAACATACGCACACAAGCACGCTTCTTTCAAATAAGATGATTTTTTCATCGTACAGACACAGACAATCCTTCCTTCACATACATTTGAGGATATAGGCAGCGGCCTAAACATGGTGGAGGTGAAAATCGTGGCAGGAGTATTTACAGCGATGGGATTGATGGTCAAAGAATTGGTGTTTTTAGTGTCCTATGTCAAAAACAATGCCTTTCCACAACCCCTTTCGGGAGATGATGAGAAAAAATACTTAGCCCTCATGGCAGAGGGCGATGAACACGCAAGAAACATGCTGATTGAACATAACCTTCGGCTCGTCGCCCATATTGTCAAGAAATTTGAAAATACCGGGGAAGACGCTGAAGACCTCATCTCCATCGGGACGATCGGACTCATTAAAGCCATCGAAAGCTATTCCTCTGGAAAAGGAACAAAGCTGGCGACATATGCGGCGCGTTGTATTGAGAACGAAATCCTCATGCATTTACGCGCACTCAAAAAAACAAAAAAGGACGTCTCTCTGCATGACCCAATCGGTCAAGATAAAGAAGGAAATGAAATTTCATTAATTGACGTCTTAAAATCAGAAAATGAAGACGTGATTGATACCATTCAGCTCAACATGGAGCTTGAAAAAGTAAAAGAATATATCGACATTCTCGACGGCCGGGAAAAAGAAGTCATCGTCGGCCGGTTCGGTTTGGACTTAAAAAAAGAGAAAACGCAGCGGGAAATAGCCAAGGAGCTCGGGATATCAAGGAGTTATGTATCTCGGATAGAGAAACGCGCGCTGATGAAGATGTTTCATGAGTTTTACCGAGCGGAGAAGGAGAAACGGAAGCGGGAGAAGGGGAAGTGATTTGAAAGATATAAAAAAATCCATTCATTTTGGGTTGATAAAAAAACAGACCACATTAGGTCTGTTTTTTATTTTGACCATTCTTTGTTTCTTATATAAGACTGACCCTTATTAGATTTAAAAATACTCTAAAGGCTAAGAAATATCTGTTCACTCCATTGACTTCAATATCCCGTTTTCTTTTAAAAAACGCTCAAACAACTGATTTCCTTCATCTTCAATTTTGTCATCTTCAATGGAATACTCCCCAATCAACAGCCCTAAATCTTCATATTTTTCATAATGCTTTAAAAGCGTGATCCCATACCATGTATGATCAAAAAATAATAGCCATTTTCCTGTGTCTAAACTCTTAAAAAACATCCCTTCAATATCAACACCCTGTTCATAATAGCCAACATGTAGGTGCATCGTATCGTCTAAACTATGCATTTCATCCCCCTTAACACGTGTCTATCTGGTTCCCTCGTAAAAAATTTATAGATTTTGCTGAAAATTAATCGTCCTCAACTCCACCCATTCAACACTATCAGGTATCGATTTTGTTTTTAGAAAATGTTGAACGATTTCATAAGCTTGATGTCGATCGACGTAGCTGCATGAAGGTACATACAATGGTGCGCCTGCAACGACATGCTTGATCGTTTCTATCTTCTCTACTTTTTTAAAAGGAACCAAAAAATCTGGATATCTCATGAGAAAAAAGCCATAAGGTTTATGATAAAAGAAAACAAGACTTTCCGTTTCCCAATCTTCATCCACTTCAATAGAAGATTCTCCATTCCCTTGTTTCCAATAGTCTTCATCCTTATGGAAGAAGATTTCTTTCATCCATTCTTCTCCCGGATTTTCCACTGGAGCACCGGTTGGTCCATAATACAAAAACATTCCATTCTCTCCTTGTTCATTTATTGATCCCTTGTTCTCTTTCCTTCAAATGTGTAAAATGCACGCGTCTGTTTATTTAATTTTAACATGCTGAATAACTGTGGATTTAATTTTTCAGCATCTTGGTTGCTTACCCATTTTACTTCTTCAATATCATGATCAGGATCTAGAATATTCATCTCTCCCCCGATGATTTCCGCAAAAAACGTAAAAATAAGTGCATGATGCATGTTATCTTGAAAAAGTATTTCTCTAACAGAATGAAGTTCATTTACTTTAATCACATATCCTGTTTCTTCTCTCACCTCACGGATCACAGCTGGCTGCAGATGTTCTCCTTTTTCCACTGCACCACCGGGAAACTCCCAATAACCTTTCACATTTTTCACCATGAGAATATGTTCATCCATGTCATAAATCAAAGCTGACACCACGTCTACTCTCTTCAACTGAATCCTCCTCACCCATTGTCGAAAATATAAAACGAGCTGTTCATATCAATCTTTTCTCATTATACTGTATCCTTGTTACGAAAGATTGGAGGGCTTAGCTCGTGGATCATTATGCTCTTACTGATTGTCCAAATCAGATTTACGAGGAACATCGTCTCTCTTTTGAGACAATTCAAGGAGTCAAACGAGAAAATCATTGAAAAACAGACAAGTAAAAAACCTCCTTCATTTAGCGGGAGGTTTGTTTATTTGATTCTCTTTCAATTGTTTCTCATCGTATAACAAATATCTGATACGCTGTAGATAATGGAGCGCAATGTGACCGAGACAGAACATAAGCCCGATCATTGAAAGTATATAGATGGGCAACATCAAACCAGGTACATTGTTTATGACAAAAGCCAAACCAACCACTGTCAGCATAACGAGACTTATAAATCTTATCAATACCACTTGAAGTCCCCCTTCATATTCACCATAACAGATTTTCCCTTTATTTTCATGACCTGCCTAAAAAAGATGCGAATCCACTAAGATTCACACCAAAAGGGGTATTACCTATTCGACTCACCTTTCTTCTCACGCGCTTCCTTCCACTGCTCAAGCTCAGATACCGTCAATAATTGATATCCCTGTTTTGTAAGTTCTTTGATAATCGTGACGGCTGCGTTGGCTGAGGTGTCATAGATGTCGTGCATTAAGACCGTTTCACCGCTAGATGCATGAGTTAGAATGTAGTTCGCGACGTATTGGCTGTTTCGATATTTCCAGTCTTCAGGATCCACATCCCAAAGGGTCACTTTCATGTGAAGAGCTTCGTTGATTTGCCCGTTTGTCCCGCCATATGGTGGTCTAAAATGAGTCGGTGTGAACCCGCTCGCTTTTTCAATGATTTGCTGCGTGTCTTCTACTTGTTTGACCGCTTGTTTTAAAGGAAGTCTTGTAAGCAAAGGGTGGTTATAGGAATGGTTTCCAATTTCATTTCCACCCTTTCTGATTTCACTTAACATATCGGGATAATACTGAACCCTGCTGCCTAATACAAAAAATGTCGCATGTCCTTTGTTTTCTTTTAAAGCTGTTAAGATTTTTGAAGTCGTTGATGGATTTGGTCCATCATCAAATGTAAGGGCAATGGCTTTTTGATGTGGGTTAATTACTCGCTGTTTTGGCAGTTTTACGATCTTTCTTTTTGCGATCGGTTCTTTTTTCTCGTTTTTGTTCTTTTCTTTATTGATGTATTCTGGCTTTAACATTCCTTTCAGCAGTGTTTTCTTAATCGCTAACACTTGAGGGCCTTGATGATTTGGAGCGATTTGTCCTCTTGGAAAGTAGAATTCAATAAAACGATCTTTGATGGCAAAATACTGATAGTTCTTCGCCTCAGGAGACGTTCCCCGTTTGAGCAGCGGCTGATTTTCAGCTAGCGTTCGATCTTTTTTTAATTCCTCAAAAGTCATATGAGATAATTTTTGAAAATTATCCTTCTTTGATAGAAAGATATCGTTGATTGATAAAAATGTCTGTTTCTTGAAATCAAAGTTCATCACCTTCGTTTGATTGACGCCTTGCTTTCCGCCCTTCACTTCATATGTATTGAATCTGATTGCGACGGTTTGCTTGGCATAATGAATGATCTCATAATCGATGTTTAACTCGTATCGTTTCTCTTCATTGACATCACTCGCTTGACTAAACGATGTTTTAAACTTTTCTAACGCGGTCTCTGCAAATCTTTTGATCTCCTGATCTAGTTTTTCTTGATGAAACAGCGGATAGTTGACAGCATATCTCATGAATTTCCCGTCATTCACAAGTGTGACAATTTCAACTTGTTTGTAGCTCGCATCTTGTTCTACTTTTTTTCTCTCTGTCCCGCTTGCTTGCTGATTATGATAAAATCCAGCGATTCCGATGACAATCGCAAGTCCGCATAGAACAAGAATGACTTTCCCTTTGATTGACACAATGATTCTCCTCTCGTGATGCCGTCCTGTCTAAATGGCGTGTGTTTGTAGGATAGACTTTTCGAAGCCCCTTTTTAGTTTGCAAAAAACACACTTGTCACATTTTCGACATATTTTACGAGAGACATATAAAAAGGGCTTGATTGCTCAGCCCTTATTTTTGCATATACAGTTGGAATAACTTTGTTTCTTCATCAATAGAGCGTGCCTGGTCAAAAGCTGCTCTGACTGTCTTTGAGTTGTTCACCAGCTCATACAGCATGGTGAGAACAAAAATAAATGACGCATTTCCATCAATGTAGTCATCGGGCGCTGTATAGGATATCGCCCCTGTTTCTAAAAAAGCTTCTGCCACCTTTTTTTCGCCTAGTGTACAGCCTGTACATATAATGTGGACTCCATTTAACGAAGCATACCACTTTATGTCATCCGCACCAAAAGCAGCACCTCTCGGCTCACCCTCTTCGTATACATCTTCTCCTAACTCCGGCATGAGAAACGCTCCTTCTTCTCCGTGAAAGGATAAAAGAATGAAATCCGTCTCGCCTCTATTCCTCCCGGATAAAACATTAATCAGGTCATTCGGTCTGCCTATCCAATGCATATCGACTTTTGCGCCAAAGTTTTCAAGTGCTGCACGAAGCGCAAAGGATTCCAGCTCACTATTTGGTCCGGCTGCCAATGTGATGCGCATGACTGGCTGGCTCATTTATATCCCCTCCAAACGATGATAAACATAGCATCATTTTTTCCTCATCTACATATGCACCATTTATTTTTAGTGCTTTTTCCTCTACCGCATACGACTTAAATCCAACAGACATGTAAAGATATTTGGCTGGGTCATTTGTTGTGACCACTGTTAAATATATTTGTTCGATGTCTTTTTTTTCGCGTGCAAAAGAAAGTAATTTTGTCAGGAGCGCCTTCCCTATTCCTTTTCCGCGTCCATTAGCCGTTACATACATCGCTGCCACATTGGCACGGTGCTTTAATTTCTGCAAGGTTTCTTGTATGAGTGTAACCGAGCCGACCAGCTGACCTTGATGAAAGGCACCGAATGTCCACATAGATTGTGTAGAGGCAAAACGAGCCTTATATTTATTCTTCGTATCTAGCTTCTCTTCCTCGTAACTCATAGCAAAACTCTCTGGATTTAATCGGAGTGCTTCTAATCTCAAGTTCGCATATTCTTGAGCATCTTCTGGTGTTAACAATCGAATATTCAGAAAATCGCCTCCATCAGAATGAATTGATACTTCCAATTTTATCTTGAAAGAAGCTTTTGATCAAAGAATATTGGTTCATTTACATATAGCACATTTCTTATAGACTTTTAGGCTCTCTTTCGTTTTTGTGAAAACAAGGTCATTTTGATCATGTTCACTCGATATTCCCTATCCAAAACGATTCTTTTCTCACTTATCTTTTCACTTATTTTATATTAACCTATAACTAATTCATGAAAAAAAAGAAAAAAAAGGATTGATATGAACAAAAACATATCATAAGATAGAATAGTAATAAAAATACAAAAAAGGGAGGAATTTGATATGACAGAAACAAGAAATGAAATCAAACTACATGTTCTTTTTGGTGCTTTAGCAGTAGGATTCCTTATGCTAGCTCTTTTTTCCTTCTCGCTACAAGTACTGCCAGTTGCTGATCTAGCAAAAGAATTTGGTATTCCAGGCAGTGTTGCCGCTGTGGTTCTTAATGTGGTTGAAGCGGGTGGAGCTGTCACTACAATTGTCTCCATTTTAACTGCTGTAGGTTCAGGCGGTCTTTCTCTTATTGCTGCGGCTGGTAAAGAGACAATTCGTCAATACCTTAAAAACGAAATTAAGAAAAAAGGCCGTAAAGCCGTTATCGCTTGGTAATTTATTTAACGACTCAATAGAAGGAGACTCTGTTCTCCTTCTATTTAAATTTTTGTGCAGGTGAGAAGATGTTATATCCTTTATTATCACTACTTCTATCCATTAGACTGGAGCAGCAGTATTCTAATATCGCTCAGTACGTTATACGAAAAATTCCATTTCTCAAGTCGTTTTCTTCAAAACAGTACATATTTTTTTCTTGTATTCTTGATATCATATTCGGATGCATGATTGTATTCGTTATATCTTCATTTCTTTACTCCCCCGTCTATCAAATAGAATGGGAAAGTGCTTTTGTGATGTTTTTATTTCTATTTTCTATCGTCAAAGGAATTGAATCTTATAGAAGAACTCATCTTCTTCCTTTTAAAGAATTGATACAGCTAGCACCTGTTTCCTCTAGACAACTTTTTCAAACACTTCTGTTTTCAGAATTGATTTGGCTTGTGTTTACGAGTTTGAGCACTTATTTGATCTATTTTTTGTTTCAATATGATATTGTTCAAACACACGATCTGGCATTCTGGTTAAAACATGTCAATGTGTTGCTGACAAGTATCTTCCTATTTATCATCAGCAATAAGATATTCGGTGCTTATATTTATAACATCGTCGTAAAAAAAATCGGGGCCATTCGTGTCCTCTTTTTTGCAAGCATCGCTTTGCTTTTTTTCTTTTTCGGAAGGGTTCTCATATTAAACATCATTTTCCCTTTTTATCACACCTTCCAGCAACTATTTCAATCGATCTCATCGCTTGCAGAGGATTCGTTTTGGATCACTCTTTCAAACAAGCTGATCTCTTTATATCAACATGATCTTCAGCAAATGCATCATGCTTTATTTTCAGATGGCTCTGTTTTTCTACAATTTCAAGCCCTTTTTAATTCACCTATTACATTGATTGTTGTGATACTAGGTAGTGCGCTTGTCATGAGAAGTCCTGTTCGATGGATTCCAACGGAAAAAGATCAAGACCAAAGCTCAAAGCATTTTCGGGATTTATTTTATTGGTACTTTCAAGTACTGCATAAAATTCAGGGTTTGTTGTTTAGACAAAATGTGTTGATTCAAAAAGACATCAAGCTGCTGAAAGAAAAAAGGTGGCTCTTATCTAAAGAATTTTTTAATTATATGTTCATGTCATATGAAGCCTTCTTTTATATTGGTGTTTTTACCGGATTGATCTCGATCATCGATCATCAAGCCTTGCAAATTCAGCTGCTATTCACACTCAATATTATGATACTAGCAAATCAATCTTATGAGATGAGAATGCTGACACCTTCTATTTTTGCTTTAAGTGCTGAAAAAAAGAACATTTGGCTTTACGAGCTTTCTCAAATATCTCTTTTGCAATTTTTCTTATCAAAAATCCAGTTATTTTATTGTTTATTTTCCATACCAGCACTCTGTTTACTATTCATTAATCTATCTATTATGACTGTGTATCAACTGTTTCATGTTCAGATGCTCATTCAACTGGTGGCATTAGGGATTGGCTTTTTCATTTTTCCTTTAATCCAACTGTACTTGTTTCCAATCACAACGAAATTCAATTTTATTCATGAGCATGAAATAGGCACAACAAATGAGGAACTAGAGATCATCGATAAAGGTCAGGCATTTGCCAGAAACTTTCTTGTACTGCCTTTTATGTACTATTTGATTTTGACCTCTTTTCTCCCTATATTGCAGCAATCCTCAGGGCTCGTAAACGTGCTGTTCGCTATATATTTTGCGATCGTTTCAGTGATTTGCTGGATATTATGCCGCAAGACCATTTATAAAGGAATTGAGTATGTTGAAAAAAATAAGATATTTTCTATCGGAGAATAGATTGATTCTACGTCTCGGCTATCTTTACGCCGGTGTATTTATTGCAGCTTTGCTCATTGGATGCCTCCTTCCTTATGATCAGATTCCTTATTTAAAAAAGGATGAAGACATGTTTTTTCTCTCTATTTTTTCAAACAATTTACAGGTTGGGCTTGCCATTCTAGGTATCGGGGCTTTTACTGGCGGCATTATGTCTGCTGGCATTCTTTTTTATAATGGCTATATCATCGGAAAACTCATTCAGTTTTTGATAGCTCAGCATGAAGTACAGCAGTTATTCACTGGCCTCATGCCACATGCTTTTGTTGAGGTTCTTGGTTTGATCCTATTTTCAATCGTCAGTGCTTTTCCATTTATTTATCTTTACCGGTTTATGAAAGGTAAGGCCATTGATGTAAGAAAGCTGACTCGGACTGTGATTCAGTTAATCTTTGCCGCTGTAGTGCTCTTGTTGATTGCCTCTCTTTTAGAGGAATATGTCAGCCATGTACATCTATCTTAGAAGAAAGGAGAATGTGGTTCTATGGAGCTACTTCTACGCCCTAAACAATTTTTCAATCAACATCAATCGATCAAAACCATTGTAGGTCTTGTCTTACTATCTTTATTTGTTTCGACTGTTTTTTTAACATTTTTTATCATTGATTTGTTAGTAGAGGAGCCTTTATCTGCTGGAAAACAATTAGCCAGCATTGTGTTTATCTTTTTACTGACAATCCCGCTTTATTTCATATTGAATTTTCTTGGTACTGTCGTTACTTCGATTTATATGTACTTTTTTCATAAAACGTTTATTTTGCGCAAAATGTATTTTGTCATCTTGCTTTATAATGCGTTTCTTCTATTAGTGAATAGCGCAGCGATCTATTGTGTGATGGTACTCGATTTAGATCATTATTTTATCATCATCCAAGCGATTTCTTTTTTGATCAACTTGTACCTTTTACGCATCCTATATGATGGGATCATTTATTATGCTGAAGGATCAAAAAAAGCCGCCCTCGCGACCGTCATCTTGTATATGCTGGTGACCACTGTTTTTGTTATTGGAGGATTTATCAATGGCTAGTTTGCAAGTGTCTCAGCTATCTTTTCGTTATGAAACAACTGAAGAAAGCTCTCCCCTCCTTGATCAAGTATCCTTTCATCTGAAAGAAGGTGATCGTGCTTGTATTATCGGGAAAAACGGCAGCGGTAAATCGACACTTTTAAAGATCATCGCAGGTCTGCTTCCTTCAGTATCCGAAACGATTTTACTCAACGAACAGCATCATCCTAGGTCAGCTCTTTTTAAAGGGTTGGTCGCGTACATTCCAGATAAGCCTTTGGTTTATGATGCGCTGACTGGTATTGAGCATATGACTCTTATACAGTCACTATGGAAAATGAATCAGTCAGAAAAAGAGGTATACAAAAAGACCTTTCTCTCGCTTTGTGATGCATTTGATTTAACTCATGCACTTAAGATGCCTGTCAAACAATATTCACTAGGTATGAGATATAAGCTTTTCTTTAATTGTATGGCAGCCAGATCACCAGAACTAATCATTCTTGATGAACCTTTTACATCTCTTGATGAGGCATCTCAAATGCAGTCTATTTCTTTATTAAAAGAAGAATTCTCTGATCAATGTGTTTTATTTACAAGCCATCAGCGCTACCTTTATTCAGAATTAGGAAATCGTTTTTTCGAGCTTGATCACGGACAACTAAATGAAATAGAGCGTTAAACATACAAAAGGCATCCCATCACAGGATGCCTCACTTCTATATACCATTATCTTACCATTTACAGCGTTTGACCGGGCGGCAGCAAGGATTCTTGATATCACTGCCACAGTCATATTCTTCCACAATATACTCATTTCGAGTAGATTGCGTCACAGGGTAGTAGTTTTCAATTCTTTTGATGTTTTTATTGACGTTTGTGATATGAGTTGGATGAATTTTTCTGATCGTTTGTACATTTGTTGTCGTGTTGACAATTTGACGTGTAGGGGATACAACCGTTTCAACTTCTCCATGATTCCCCCTGCGAGGTCCAAAGAAAAAATTGTCTAATCGATTCCGGCTCATCTCAACACCCCTTCAAGTTGTCTTTCACTTACACTCTATCGTATGTAAGAGGCGCGATTAGTGATTAGATGCTTGTCTATTTTTGATAAAATCCGCTTGTGATCTAGTAGTCTCTTTCTTTACAACAGGACAATTTTAACATATTATACAAATGATCTCTTGTGAAGGAAAGGACATTCATTGATGAAAACAAGACATAAGCTTTTTTCATTTTTCATCCTGCTCGTCGTGATCATCACCCTTCCCTTGCTGTCGCCCATGGTTTTTACAAATGCGACTGAAAGAGGAGCGATACGGCATGCCATTTATCAAGAAGGCTACCCTTACCAAAGCTATTTTGCTATTTTGCAAAAAAAGGACGATGTAGACCCTCAATATGGTCAGCTTTATGATGTGTATTGGCAGGCTTGGAAAAGTGAGACGGGAATGACGCCTTCCGTCTGTTATTCAAAAAAGGTAGAAGACCATGAATATAAGGTCAGCTGCGGAACTGCACCGTAACATTTTTCAATAACTTTAAAATAAGAGGTGAACGATTTGATCAACACAACACAAACCATCGAACGAAATAAACTGGACATTGCACTTGAACTGACGCAATTGCATTTGAATCGATATGAAGCAAATCATCCTGATCAGCTGAGTGAAATTTATGCCAAATATTATGCACTTCTTGAAGTGCTGGACGTATCCTCATCTGATCAATTAATGGATTTACTGCCAGATGAACTGAAACAAATACTTGATTAAAAAAGCCATCTATCCACACAGGATAGATGGTTCAGATTGTTGAAAAAGGGCTAAAATGAACTTGATTTTAGCCCTTTGTCTTCTTTTCAGCGTGATAGAAAACCTTTGAATTCTAGGAAGGACGAGTACCGGCGCGGAGCGAATTTGACATTCGTGAGCACTGGCACGCAGGACTGACAAAGAATGCGAGGGTTTGTCTACACGCTGAAACCATCTATCCACACAGGATAGATGGTTTTCTTTAGACACGTGCAGCCATATCGGTTTCGATTTGTTCTAAGCTTCTTCCTTTTGTTTCGACTAATACAAAGCGCGTGAACAACAGGCCAATTAAGCAGATGACCCCAAATGAGGAGAAAATCACGCCAAAGCTGAATTGGTCAGCCAAGATAGGGAACACAAGGCCAACTGCTAATGATCCCGTCCAGTTAAAGGCAGAGGAAATGCCCGCTCCAATGCCTCTTACAGAAAGTGGGAAAATTTCACCAATGATAATCCATGTGATTGGTGCCCATGAGAAGGCATAGCACAAAATAAAGCAGCAAAGTGAAATCAATGTGACCCAGTTTAATATGCCTTCACTCACTCCAAGCGCACCTAATGCCGCTGGTGCAAAGAAAGAGAGGGCCATCCCCGTTCCCCCAACTGTGAGAATCGTTCGGCGGTCGAACCGGTCGACGAATTGTAAAAAGATTACGGTCGTCACAACAAATATGACTCCAACAATGACGGTAAAACCTGCGGCAACTTGCGGAGCAAGACCTACATTTCTTGCGATACTCGTTGCATAATACACAATGGAGTTCGCTCCCTGTATTTGCTGGAGTGTCGCCATTCCGACCCCAATAAAGAGAGCCATACGGAATTTCTTTTGAAATAATTCACGAATGCCTGAGCGTTCTTCTTTTGCCACTTCTAAAATTTCTTGCATTTCTGCTTCAATCTCTTCACGTGAGGAACGAAGTGATCCTAATACTTCACGTGCCTTATGAGCCATTCCGTGTTTAATTAAATATCTTGGAGATTCAGGAAGTTTCAGCATGCCAATATAAAGCACGATCGCAAATAAAGCAGCACTTCCCAGCATCCAGCGCCAGCTGTCTGGAATGGGTTCAAACACAAATGCGACGATATAGCTAAGCAATAATCCACTCACAATCATCAGCTGATTCAAGCCAGACAATTTCCCGCGAATTTTAGCTGGCGCGATTTCAGACATGTAAGCAGGCACGAGCGATGAGGCTGTCCCTACAGCTGTTCCTAAGAAAATCCGGGCAATGGTTAATGAGATTTCTTCTGGTGCAATGGCTGAGCCAAGCGCACCGACAAAAAAGATAATCGATGATACTAAAATGAGCTTTCTGCGGCCAAACTTATCCCCCATCAGACCGCTTAAAATGGAACCAATGATCGCCCCGCCCATTAATGAAGAAACGACGATGCCAAGCCATAACGGGCTGAGCTGAAATTCTTCCTGAATGTGCCCTTCCGCCCCTGCGATAATGCCAATATCATATCCAAATAAGATACCTGCAAAGGACCCGAAAAAGAAGATAAATTTACTTGATACTTTTTTCTCCAAGTGGATGACCCCCCTCACTTAATAAACCGCTTTCATTTCTGCCTGCCATTCTACCGTTCACAGTAGAATGCATTTCACCCTTCTTTATAAAACCACATATTCTGCATTCACAAGCTTTGCAAAATGAACAATTTGATCAACCGTTAAATTGAGAGATACGACTGTATGATGACCTCCGCCGTGCTTAATCCATGCTTTGACGCCATCTTGAAAGTTCGGTTTGATTTTCCAGAGGACTCGTGCCACCGGTAAATGTGGTGCTGCTTCCTGCGGCTCAAAGGCTTCCACTTCTTGAATCAGCCATTTGAAATGTGTTCCAAAATCAGCAATGGAGACAACAACGCCCTCGCCTGCTTTTCCATCAAACACAAGACGTGCTGGGTCTTCCCGGTTTCCAATGCCTAGCGGAGACACGACAATGACAGGTTTTGTATGTGCGAGCGCTGGATCTACTTCTAACATATGAGATTGCAGCACTGCTTCCTGACCAGAGGTCATTTCATATGTGTAATCTTCCATAAAACCTGTGGATTGATGATGGCTCATCACCTTTAATAAACGAGCCAGTGCGGCGGTTTTCCAATCCCCTTCACCCGCAAAGCCATATCCCTTTGCCATCAGCCGCTGAACGGCTAAACCCGGAAGCTGCTTCATGCCATGTAGATCTTCAAAGTTTGTCGTAAAGGCATTGTAGCCGCCTTCATCTAAGAAACGTTTGATGGCAATTTCATATCGTGCTTGCACTTTTACACTTTGTTCCCATTCTTCCGCCGAATAACTCCCATAATCCACGTCATATAACGTTAAGTACTCAGCAAACAGAGCATCAACTTCTGCTTCTTCCACAGCATTTACATAGTTCACAAGATCGCCAATTCCAAAGTAATCAACGGTCCAGCCCAGCTGGATCTGCGCTTCAATTTTATCTCCTTCTGTCACCGCAACGTGGCGCATATTGTCACCAAACCGTGCCACTTTGATGTGGAAGCTCTCATGATAGGCAGCCGCAACGTCCATCCAATCAGCGATTTGTTGCTTCACCTCCTGCTTCGACCAATGACCTGCAACGATTTGATTTTGCTTATTTAAACGTGCATTGATATAGCCGTACTCTCTGTCTCCATGTGCCGATTGATGGAGATTCATATAGTCCATATCAATCGTGTCCCACGGAATGTTTTCATAGTATTGCGTGACGAGATGCAAAAGAGGCTTTTGCAAAAGAGACGTACCACGTATCCACATTTTTGCTGGAGAAAACGTATGCATCCAAGTCATCACACCGATGACCTCATCACGATAGTTGACCTCTTTCATCAGCTGTGTGATTTGATCCGCACTAACCGCCAGTTCCTGCAGAATAATTGGATAAGGCAGCAAACCGCTCTCATTTAAGGCATCTGTTATCTTTTGCGCATCTGCCTTCACTTGCTTCAGTGCTTCATCCCCATATAAGTGCTGTGAACCGACGACAAACCAACATTCTTTCTTCTGACTTGTTAACATAGAAATCCCTCTTTTCTTTATCTTGAAGGTTTTTGTCCGTAATACGCATGTGTTCCATGTTTTCTTAAATAATGTTTATCCAAAATCACCTGCGGAAGAGGCTCCGCATATTCGTTCAATTGCTTTGCAAACAGGTTCATTTTCGCTACTTCATCTAAAATGACACTGTTCGTTACCGCACTTTTTGCATCTTTTCCCCACGTAAAGGGACCATGACCTTGCAGCAAAATACCAGGAACCGCCATGACATCTATCTGTCTTTTCTCAAACGTTTCAATGATCAGGTGTCCTGTTTCCACCTCATACCCGCGATTCACCTCTTCTTCTGTGAGAAATCGAGCGCACGGAACAGGTCCGTAAAATGTATCGGCATGTGTGGTGCCCATTGCTGGTAAATCAAGTCCAGCTTGCGCCCATACCGTTGCCCACATCGAATGGCTATGTGAAATGCCGCCAATTTCCTCAAAGTGTTTGTAAAGAACAGCATGTGTGGCAGTATCGGAAGAAGGATTGAATTCTCCCTCGACCACTTGACCGTCAAAATCGACCACGACCATGTCTTTTGCTGATAATTTGTCATACGCTATGCCGCTTGGCTTAATGACAAACAGTCCACTGTCACGATCGCACGCACTGACATTGCCCCATGTAAATTTCACAAGTCCGTACTTTGGTAGATCTAGATTCGCTTGAAACACTTCTTCTTTTAACCGCTCTAACATACAGGTGCCGCTCCTTTCTGTGGCGTCAAATGTTCTACTGCCGCTTTTTCTATCGGGAGTCCTTCTTGATAGCGCTTTATAAATGCCTCAAAACCTTTAACATCCAGTGGATCAGGATCAATAAGCTCTTCTAATGTATGGGCAAATACTTGATGCTTGAGAAAATGGCTCAGTGTTTGCTGCTGGTGATTGAGCATATATGAAGCAAGGACCGCCATCCCAAACGCACCGCCTTCTCCAGCCGTTGATACGACGGATACAGGTGTCCCAAGTGCAGCAGCGACCATTTTTTGTCCAACTACTGGTGTTTTAAATAAACCGCCATGTCCTAGTAAGCGATCAATCTTGACTTGTTCATGTGCTTTTAACCGATCCATCCCGATTTTCATTGCGCCAAATGCAGAGAAGAGATGCGTCCGAATGAAATTAGCAAGGGTAAACCGGCTTTGAGGAGATCTAACAAAAAGAGGTCTTCCTTCTTTTAGTCTCGTAATATTTTCACCAGAATAATAGCCATAGCTTAAAAGCCCGCCCCCATCATGATCTGCTTCTAAAGCTTGATTTAATAGGGTTTCGTATAATCTTTCTGTTTCAACTGGCTGACCCATTGCTTCAAACGCTTCTCTGAATAGATTCATCCAAGCGTTGAGGTCACTTGTACAATTGTTGGCATGAACCATCGCGACTGGCAGGCCATCTGGTGTCGTGACAAGGTCCACCTCTGGGTACACACCTTTTAGATGATGCTCTAACACAATCATGGCAAACACAGATGTCCCAACTGAAATATTCCCTGTCCTCTTTTCCACACTGTTTGTTGCGACCATTCCTGTTCCTGCATCACCCTCTGGCGGGCAAAAAGGGATACCTGGCTGCAACTGTTTGCCTTGGTCTAAAATCGCTGCTCCAGCTGCTGTTAACACACCAGCTTCTTCGCCTGCTAAATAGATGCGCGGCAAAAGATGACGAAGCTTCCACGGGTAGCCTTTTTCTGCAATCAATGCTTCAAATTGATGAAGCATCACTTCGTTGTAATCCTTCGTTTTTTCATCAATGGGGAACATTCCCGACGCATCGCCAATTCCGATGGCCTGCTTCCCTGTTAACAACCAGTGAATGTAGCCGGACAAAGTGGTCACATACTCTAACCGGGACAGATGTTTTTCCTCTCCTAATATCGCTTGATATAAGTGAGCGATGCTCCATCTTTCTGGAATATGAAATTGGAATACATCTGTTAGCTTTTGACTCGCCTCGGTCGTTGTTCCATTCCGCCACGTTCGAAACGGGACGAGGACTTCTCCTGTATGATGACAGGCGACATAGCCATGCATCATCGCAGATATCCCGATGGAGCCAATGGTTTGAATCGTCACCCCATACAATTGTGCAGCCTGTTCCTTCATCTGACGGTACGCCACTTGAAGACCTGTAATGATTTCAATTAAATTGTACGTCCATATTCCTTCTTGAAGAGAACTTTCCCATTCAAATGCACCTTGCGCAATTGGCTGAAACTCTTCATCTATTAAAATCGCTTTAATTCGTGTGGAACCAAATTCAATGCCCAAAGATGTCCTGCCTTCTCTAATGGCTTTAGCCGTCTTTTCACGATTCATTTTGTTCACCTCCAAGATGATAGCGGTTTCAAATATCTTTTTCATTTGATTCATCTTTACCTGTGCACAAAAACAATATAATATTTGTACGTACATATGTCAATAATAAATATAGTTGTGCATACACAATTAGACAAAAACTTTCATATTCTCCAAGGAACAGACGATAGACACTGTAAGCGCCTGTTCTTGATTAAGCAACCATGTTAGAATATGTCCATACAAGTTCTTCTCAACCCGAGTAGAGGATCAACTGTGAAAGAAGTGAAACGATGAAAAAGAAGTACCAGATCATTATAGATGATATAAAAAGCAAAATACTGACAGGGGATTACCGGATCGGGGAGCGTATTCCAACCGAATCAAGCTTACAAGAGATGTATCAAGTAAGCAGACATACGGTGCGAAAAGCCATCTTGGAATTATCGAGTGAAGGTTTTTTAAGAAGTGAAAAAGGCTCAGGCACATTTGTCACCAATCAATATCAAACAAAACCTGCTGGACATGCTCATATGAAAACGATTGGCGTCATCACCACATACATATCCGATTACATTTTCCCGTCGATCATTCGGGGCATCGAAAGCCGATTAAATGAAGAGAACTATTCTTTGTTACTGGCGAGTACAAATAACGATGTGGAGCAAGAGAAAAAAGCACTTGAAATGATGCTGTCCTTTGGTGTGGACGGATTAATTGTCGAACCGACAAAAAGCAACTTATATAATCCAAACATTTCGTACTACCTATCCTTTAAAGAGCAGGATGTCCCGCTTATAATGATCAATGCCTACTATGAGCAGTTAGAAGTTCCCTTCCTTTGTTTGGATGATGTAAAGTCCAGCTATTTAGCGACAAAGGAGCTGATCACCTCTGGGCATCAGCATATTGGACTGATTTCAAAAACAGATGATTTACAAGGAAAATATCGAATGAAAGGCTATATTCAGGCACTCGGTGAAGCGAAGCTCAATTTCCTACCAGAGCATGTTCTTTTTTTCGATACAGAATCGAAGCAGTATTTGGGGGATCATATCAAAACCTTTTTACAAGCACACCAGCATGAGCTGACCGCCCTTGTTTGCTATAACGATGAAGTCGGGTTAGAAGTAGCAAATGTATGTAGTGAAATAGGTTTATCTATTCCAGATGATCTTTCCATTATTGGACAGGATAACTCGTATATTGCCCAAAAAAATGCCCATGTGAAACTGACAACGCTGACACACCCTCAAGAGCAAATGGGACGAGATGCGGCAGACTGGATGATTAAAAAAGTACAAGGGAAAAAGAATCTCCCTGATCAAACATTTTATGAGCCTGAACTCGTTCCTGGTGAAACGATTAAAGAGCTAAACGTAAGAAAAAATGAGCCCTCTTCATAGAAGGCTCATTTGACTTTAGGCTCCTGTTCAAGCATATTCATCACATCATAGGCAATTCGGTCGGGAGAGTCTTGCGTGATACGATTGCGATAGTTAGACAAGACGACCACTCCTGTTTTTGAATGCGGGCGGAAGCCCATGAAGCTGGAGAAACCAGAAGTTGCACCATTATGGCAAATCAATCCCGTATCATCTATGACCCACCCGAGTCCCATTGACATGTTTTTCCCTATCTTCACCTTTGGCTCGTGGGTCATTTTCCATGGAGAAGCGGCGTCTGCACTCATGTGTGCAGAGAGAAATGAAAGCAAATCAGTGATCGTCGACCGAATCGCACCAGCCCCTTGGTAGTCTTGCATCTGAAGCGGAGGAACCTCTTTTCCATTCTCTTGATGACCGAGGATCATCTTCTCTTTGACGTCCTCCTTGATCGTAATAAAGGTGTTCGATAGTTTCAGCTCATCCACGATATATTCAGTCAGCAGCTCTTCATATGTTTTGTGAAGAGACCATCCCATGATCAACCCGAGGAGTCCCATCCCTACATTGGAGTAACGAGATGGGTATTCTTTTCGCTCATTCCATTTTTTCGAGTGTAACAATTTCATTAATTCATCAAGGGAGTATTGACAGTACATATCTCTTCTCACTTTTGGAAGGAACCTTAGTTGTAAATCTCTGAGAAAACGATATGAAGGAAGTCCAGACGTATGGATTGCCAGCTGTTCTATTTGAATGGGGTGATTCTTTCTTATTTCAGGACAATACAGTGAAATGGAATCGTCTAGCTTCATCTGCCCTTTTTGAATCATGCTTGCCAATATACTTGTCGTAAAGACTTTTGAAATAGAGCCGATTTCAAAAATGACCTCCTCAGGCTGGACGCGCTGCCGTATGGGGTGATCTCCGAAATGAAAAACGTGTCTTTCTCCTTGATGAATCAGTCCGATCACAAGCAGTGCCTGTTTCTTTTTCTCCGTATAAGAAGAGGCAATTCGCTGTACTTCTTGTTTGAGCATCATCAATGGATCATCATCCTTCCCCTTCATTTTGATCTACAATCAATTGATCAAGCTTTGTATAAATGGATGTCAATGTGTTGATCTCTTCGAGGCTTAATTTTGAATAGTATTTTTCAATGATCGCAAGTTCTATCTTTCTCATATTCTCCAAGTACGTCTTTGCCTTTTCAGAAAGTTCAACGTGCAATTCCCGACGATTTTGCGGGTTGATGCTGCGGCGAACCCATTCTTTTTTTTCAAGCGTGTTTAACAACTGGCTCACAGCACTTTGGGTGATGCCTAGTTGCTGAGCAATTTGAATAGGTGAGCTTCCCCCTTTTCGCTCTACGAAATCAAGGACAATGTGCTGCTTATCAGTTAACTCATCTACAAATAACTCTTCAAACTCTAATCGGAGCTTTTGATGGATGCGCGCTTCGATTTGGTTTAATTCTTGAATCATCGTTGTTTTGGATGTCACTGTCATCACCTTCATAATTAAGATAACTTAAGTATAAAGGTGTATTAATTATTAATCAACAAAAATCCCTATCTTTTATCAAAGATAGGGAAAATGCCGATTATAATTCTTCTTTTGGCGAGGGCACTGCACATACGCCATCTGCACATGCTTCTTCAAATGAAGCATCAGCCGCTTTCTCCGTTTGCGCTGCCTCTTCTGTCCAAGCCGTTTCAAGTGCACGAAGGAACGTATCTGCTGGCTGTGCACCAGCAACCGAATATTGATCATTGATCAAGAAAAAAGGCACAGCAGAAATCCCGAGCTGTCTTGCTTCTTTTTCGTCTTCTCGCACATCGTCTGCAAATTCTTGCCCGTCTAGAACCTTCTGTACTTCGTTCTGATCAAGGCCTGCTTTTTCTGCGATATCTAAAAGGGTTTGACGATCACCAACATGCTTTCCATCTGTAAAATACGCTTGAAACAGCTCTCCCATGACGAGATCGCCTTTTCCCATTTTTCCAGCATATTGAGCGAGCTGGTGGGCATCAAAGGTGTTTGTCAAAACGAGTGGATCGAATTGAAAATCGATTCCTTTCTCCTTGCCCGCCTGTTTCACCTGTTCATTCATCGCGATGGCCCGGCTACGGCTCATGCCATATTTTTTGACAAGCATATCATGCACATCATAATCCACTGCAACAGGTGCATTCGGATCAAGCTCAAAGCTTTTAAACTCTACTTCTACCTGTTCTTTATGAGGGAATTGCTCAAGCGCTGTTTCCAACTGTTTTTTTCCTATATAACAAAAAGGACAGGCGATATCTGACCAAATTTGCACTTTCATCTTCATCTTCCTTCCGTTGCTTACGTTTTTTCTTTTGAGATGTAACTATTATAGTTACATCTTATCCTATATGTCAAGTGATCCTTCTTTTTAAGTACCATGTATTAAAAAAACCTTTCCTTCAAAAAAGGAAAGGTTTTCATCACGGCTATTCTAAGTTCGCATGGTGACCGTACATTTTATGGGTGTCGAGCTTTTTCATTTCCATCAATCTCAAGATGACCGCATCGTACATAAGAAGCAAAGTTTGCTCAAATAATGAGCCCATCGGCTGAATCGTATGATGATTTCCTTCATGTTGATCCTTTGGCGCACCTGAAAGTAAGATGACTTCATCCGATAGATCAGCTATAGGTGACTCAGCTGAAAGCGTGAACGACGCCACGCTTCCGCCAATCCCCCTTGCCTTTTTCGCGAGCACAAGCAGCGTCTCTGTTCGGCCAGAACCGCTCCCTACAATCAATAAATCCTCAGATGTAAAAGCAGGCGTATTCGTTTCACCGATCACATAAGCTTCGACACCAATATGCGTGAGTCTCATCGCAAACGATTTCCCCATCAAACCAGACCTGCCAGCCCCTGCGACGAAGACCTTTCGAGCCGCTAAAATGCTTTTGACAAGCTGCTCTCCTTGTTCGTCTTGAATAGCGGGCGAGTGCTCAGAAAGCTCGCTTAGAATGGCTCTCACATAGTCACTTATTTTCATGATTGTGCAATCAACTGCTTCATTTGCGCAGCCACTTCTGCTTTATTGTCTTGAGCCGCAATGCCGCCGCCGACAATAATCAAATCTGGATTTAATTTGACGACTTCAGGCAATGTATCAAGCTTAATACCACCTGCAATCGCTGTTTTCGCCTGTTTGACCACTTGTTTAATGGTCATAAGGTCCGCAAATGAGTTTTGACCAACCGCTTGCAGGTCATAGCCTGTGTGCACGCAAATATAATCTACCCCAAGCTCATCCAGCTCTTTCGCACGGCCGGCGATATCTTTGATCCCAATCATATCAACTAAAATTTGTTTCCCTCTTGCTTTTGCTTCCTTCACCGCTCCTTGGATAGACATATCTTCCGCTGCCGCAAGAATCGTGACGATATCCGCTCCAGCTTCAGATGCCTGCTGCACTTCATAACCGGCAGCATCCATAATTTTAAGATCCGCCAGCACACGTAAATTCGGAAACGCCTGTTTGACTTCTTTTACAGCACGAAGCCCTTCGTTGATCACAACAGGTGTCCCAATTTCCACCACATCAATAGACGCTTCTACTTCTTTGATCAGCTCGATCGCTTCTGGTATATTCACTAAATCTAACGCTAATTGTAATTTCATGAACGTTCACTCCCGTTTTTTCATCTCATCTTCAAGAGCTCCGTGAATAGGGCTTCTTGAACGATGAAATGAGTATAACAACAGGATGGAAGCAATCCAAGTACGCACTTTTTTTTTACATACTATACTTTTTCGCATATGGTTACAAAAAAGACACTGTCTTTTCGACCAGTATCTAAACGTACTGACAAATCCTCGCATTCGGTGTCAAGTCTGTGTTGTGATGCCGCTCCAGTACTCGTCCTTCCTAAACTGCAAAGGTTTTCAAGTCACGCTGAAAAGAAAACAAAGAGCTAAAATAAAATGATTTTAGCTCTTTGTCTACATCTATCGTCTTTCTATTTATCATCCTTTAAAAAATTGCTATCGAGATATTGTTTTCCCCAATCATACATCGCCTCTAAAATCGGCATTAAGCTTTCTCCGAGTTCCGTGAGAGAATACTCAACCTTTGGCGGAACGACGGGATAAACCTCCCGGTGCACAATGTGATCTTCCTCTAATTCTCTTAGCTGATTGACAAGCATTCTTTGCGTAATCCCAGGCATTAACGACTTTAACTCACCAAACCGTTTTGTCCCTTCTCTGCCAAGGTGCCATAAGATCAGCATTTTCCACTTCCCGCCGATAATATTCAGCGTCAGCTCTTTTTCGCAATTGAACACTTTATTTTCCATTCTTGATGACAACAATATACACTCCTTTTAATACAAACCGTTTATCCTATATCATATACTGCGGCAAAATCGATTGCCTAGCATACAGTCTTTGTTATTGATTTTGTTTTTTGACGAAAGCCATCACAGCCTTTGTCATCTCTTGCGCTTCTTTTGGCGCTCTGTCAGATCCAAACCATTTATTTAAATCACTGTGGCTCAGCGAATGAACCCGAAAGACAAACTTAGAACCTTTATCATGATTCAGTTTTTCTGCAAATCGGTACACCTCAGGATTTTCCCATCCTGTGACCAAATAAACAGGCGGTACATTCGTTTGATTCATATAAGTGACCGGTGATGCCTTTGTCCAATTCTCCTCTTGTTTGCCAAAGACTTTTTTGTACGATGGGATAGCTTGTATAAATTGATTGAGGTTTAACGGTCCGTCTAGAACAACAATGGAATTGATCGTTTTTGGCGACAGCCCCACACGTTTCAAGTAGGTCGAATCTGTGGCAACCAGCGCCGTCAAATGACCGCCCGCTGAGTGACCCATGACATTGATTTTTGACGAATCGATTTGATATTCATCTGCATGATCCTTCACCCATTTAATAGCGTTTGCCGTATCATCTGCCATCTGCTCGTAGTTGGCATCAGGGTGAAGCCTATAATTCATCGAAACAAACACATACCCTTGATCGGTAAAATAATCCGCCTTTGAAGCGACTCTATTCTTATCGCCGCCTGTCCAGCCTCCGCCATGGAGATAGATCATGACTGGATGCTTCTTCTTTTTGTCTTCATCTTTGTCCTTTGGCATGTACATATCGAGTGTTTGCTGTTTGTTTTGTGTGTCTGCATAATGGATGTTTGTCGTCGGCTTAGGCTGGTTGAAACGGAACACAAAGAATGCGCATACCAATAAGCCAGCGATGACTGCCGCAAATAAAAGCCACTTCATCATTCGATTCAATGTCATTGCACCTTTCTGTGTTAGGATGGGGAAGCATGATTCGCACATATGTAGAGCGACTAGCCCGATTCATTTGATACGACTTGTATGACTTGAATCGTTTCACAATAAAAAGAAAAATACTGTTCTTCATAATCTTCGACAAAGTAATTCAAATATTCCCAGCCTCTATCCAAAAGTTGAATGTTAAAAAAAAGAGAGGAATCGTTTGTTAACTCCAAATCTTTGATTTGAACAGAAGAGACGTTGGTAAATTTCAGATGAATGTCTGCTTTATGGGTTGCAGATTCGTATGGGATGTGTAGATGAATACAGTTGATCAAGTCGTAATGTTCATTATACTCTTTAAAGTAGTGAAATTCATTGATTTGCTTTAGATGGTTGATATTGAAATCAGGGATTTGTTTCTGGACTTTTTCATCTAAATACCATGTCATCGTTTGTCCTCCAAGAGGTTATTGTAGAAGTGCAATGATTTGTTTTCTTGTTTCTTCATGGTATTGAACATAGGAGTGCAGTAAAGGATATGATTCAAGGATCTGTTGACATGATTTGATTTGGGGATATTGCTCTTCAAATGACTGACGTAGCACGTTTAACTGTTTTTTCGGTATTCGTTTATGATCGATCACATAACTTAGGCTACCTGCAACAAGTGAAAAAAATAAATAAAAGTCATCTGAAAATATACCAGTTTCTGCTTCAAAAGAGACGATTTCATCTGGATAAGATGAATCTAATAAGTATTGATAACGTTGTTTTACATCATCGAATAAACCTTGTTTATCTCGGCTGATTTTCATGGATTTTCCCCAATCTCTCATTGTTTTTAATTCTTATTTAGACGCTAATGAGATCTTCCTATACACTGCAAATAAATTCTTGTGAATCGAAACATACGTTTTTCGATTCTATTGCGAGTAACATCCCATTGATGTTAAATAGAAAATTTGCATTTGAATCAAATTCTTCAAGAAGTACATTTTTAAGGTCCCCTATCCCATTAGGATGGTAACTACATTCAAAAATTTGCCAATTCATCTCTTCTTGTATCAATTCTTCAAATCTATCATTACCTTCACCCCCATTATAATAAAGACTCGCCATATTCATAAATCGTATTTCATGTTGAGTAACTTTATTTAATTCTGATACTTTTACGCTCAGTATTAATTCTTTATGAAACAAATCAAATGTGACTCCGAGTACATTACAACCCCCATCTAGATAATCGATCCATTTTTGTACACTATTAAACATCTCATTCACTCTCCTATTTTTTCAGGATGAACTCTATTCTTATCGTGTCACGGAGTTTGTAAATATTCTTCAAATGAAATAAAGTCCGCTTTTTTTCGAAATTCGCTTAAGATTTTCTGATCTCCTGTAAAAATAACATCTGTCGAATCAAAAAATCCGATTTCAAACACGGCTTGAGGGATAACGGGTGTATAATTTACGTTCCAATATCGTTCATTATCTTCAATTTGAGGTATTGAAATAATATTCAAATGATCTATATGACGAGGCAATGCGGTCAAAACAGCGAAAATAAAAGAATAAGAATAGTCATGTAAGAATTTTTTGAAATGTTCACCCTTCAGAAATAAAAAATCCGTATAATCCGGCATGACTTCTGAATGAGATTGATTATTCCGATCATGAAGCATTGGGAGTGTCACATCACTTATGACCCAATGATACTCTTCTACGTTTAAATTGATTTTCTTTATTAATTCATTTACTTCGAATAGATTTTCCTCTTTTGCTAATACGATTCTCATTACTTGCTCCACCTCACCGATTTAAAACATCAGACGAAACTAAAAATATTCCACAGTATCAAAATCTGACCATAATCTCCAGTCAGTGTTCGTGTTTATATTTACAATGCATGTTGGATCTTGATAGATCAAACTCTTCGCAACCGATTGAAAAAAAGGAGATTGACTAGGGAGTTGGCTATGCGTTTCTGGATGAAACCATGATTCAGTTGTGTAGAGCGGTTTATCATATACATGCTGAACGATGTCAAATTGTTCTTGATCTGTCATCCATAAACTATCCAGCAAATCTTGATGTTTGGCCATTTCTCTTAACAAAGTAATCCATTCATTTTCCTCTGTTACATCAGCTTGGCATGACTCTGGTATTTGAACATGAAAATAGTCTCCATTTAATCTAATTCGTAAAGGATGCTTTGTGAACCCATGTTCTATCTCATCATCATCTATTATTTCATGATGATGATCCACGAAATCAAAAAGCTCATCCAGTAGAAAATTGATTGATCCATTCTTCAAATCATGACCAATCGCAAAAAAATCAATAGACGGTCCTACCTTCGATAAACCGAATAATTGAATCGTGATCAGCCATTTTTCCTCTCTAGTAAATAGAGAAAGCTTCCCTTTGGCAAAATCAAAGTTCCCATTATCTAATAATGGAAACTCTTTATTTAGAAAAGACTCATCTAGTATAGATAACACATTGTCTATTTGATTCATGTCTTCCTCCTTATGAAGTTATTTCATTCTACGTTTGTATAATTTCGAATCAGTTCTTTTTTAAAATCATCAGGAAGTTTTTGATTCGGAAATACAACTGAAATCCAATCTAATACAATCTCATCTAAAGTTCTCCACGTTTTTAACAATTGTTTATTCATTTGTTCTAATTGATGAATCGCTAGTACTCCTATCTCATAACCTCTTTCGCCATAAATGATCCATTTCGCAGAAGGGGAAACCCATATCACACGTGAAGCAATATCCATTATGCTATCATTTACACTCTCTATCGGATAACCCGTTAAGAGATCAAGGTAATCACTTGGTGTGAGGTTTAACGGGATTTTCACCCAAGGATAATAACCAAAATCATGATAATAATGATCCATGCTCTGCTGCTCATCTAATACAGCCATGAGTATATAGTCATCATGATGATTCAAAGCTAAACCTTTTAACATTTCCCAGCTATCATCTGATAACAGCCAATGGAATTCTTCGAATAAATAATGAGGGGTTTTCGTTTTCAACACTTGATCAGGGAATGTCTTCGTACTGTGAATGAGCGAATGAACAAACGATAGAACATGTTCAAATTCTTTTGGATCGGATATAAACAAATGTTTCACTTTATGCTCCTTTCATATCTTCGGGTAAGTCTATCATCAGTCATTAATAATCCATTTCACCGCTTGTAACATGACGCATAATGAGAGAGCATTTGAGTGTCATAATCATTGAATGTTTTTTGATCCTTCAATAATCCTTCAAACCAATTTGCTAAAACAGGGTGATCCATTGGTTTCCACCCTTCTTTTAATAACCTATTTTTCACAGAATCTTTTGTTGATACCATTCCTATGATACAAATTTCCATATCTCTATCTGCCCAAATCGCCCACTGCAAAGAATGAGCTAACCAGACAACTATATTCGAATTCGTGATTATATTATCCGCTATGGAACCTTTTGGGTGCATCCATAGTGCATTTACATAATCCTCACCTGAAATGTTCACACTCGCTTTCAGCCAATGATAATAACCAAATTCCTTCAAATAATAATCAATTGGATCTGGTTGAAGGACTGCAGTCAAAAATTCTCTATCTTGTGTAACAGTTGATAACTCTTTTATGGTTGGTAAAATATCATCACTCAATGCCCAATCAAACTCTTGAAACAAAAAACAATCAAATGTCTTACGAAAAACTTGTTGTGGCAGCTCTTTATTTGTTTCAAACACATGGTCTACTAAATTCTGATAGAATTTGAACTCTTTTTCTGAACGAATAAATAAGTCTTCAAGCCGTTTCAAACAACTACCTCCACTCTTGTCGAACTAGTAGTTTTTTAATTCTTCCTCTATATCTTCTTTTAATGTTTGAATTTCAATTGACACCGAATTATTTCGATTATAGAAAATGGACGGATTGATTCCATCTGCTAACATTCCCGGCAGCCACTCTTCTATAAAATCGTCTAAATCAATCATTTCTGGCACTGTTTTTTCCCATTGGTCGATCGCACAATAAGCGGCATGTTCCTCTGTCGGCCAAAAATGAAGCTGCGGTACACGATGTTCATCCTCTGACATCACCCACCCCTTCTCGTTTCTTAATGACCAAACCTCTTCAAAATCAACAATCTTTTTGATGAAATAGTCATAACGCTTTTTCGCAGGTAATTGGACGGTGGTTTCTAATTCTTTCGGATGCATGGACATTGCGTCACTCCTTTTATTTATAAATGGGCTTAATCATAAGAATTTAGCAAGCTCATATATAGGAACTATTTGTATTCTTCTAACCAGTCATTCAAATCCTCTACAGGATGTAAGTAAGAATTAGGTGAATCTTTCAAATCAATTCCACTTAAAAGAATCAGCATATCCCAAACTTGATCATCGTCTATTTCTGGATCGTCTGCAGAAACGTAAATTTCAGCCCAATCAGACACTTGTTCTCTTGTGATCGTCCCCTTTAAGACATTTCGTATTTTATTTAAACAGTCTAGCATTTTTGGTTCAGCCATTTATTACACCATTCCTTTCTCAAAACTCATTTTACGCTGTAAACTGCCTATATTTCATATTTAATAATATCCTCCATTGACATACCTTTAAAATATAATGAAAGAATGCTTATAATAGTGTATTCGCCAAGCATACCAATCGGGTTAAATATCATTTTAGCCGTTTTTGGGTCAGCAACCTCTAAGTCCATAACAGGTGCATTGTGACCTTCTTTCCCCTTGCTTACGTAATAATTTCCATCTCGGTATTCCACGAATTTCAGATTTTGAAGATCCTCTTCTTTTATAAAATCTTGATTTATTTTTGTGATGACTTTCCATGAACCATTTAAAAAGCCTGTCAGACCTGTATTTGCAACGAATAGTCCTTTCTCTTTTTTTATCAATTGTTTTAACTCATTTTTTTCTATTCTTTCATCAACAAACAAATCATAGTATTGGATTAAAATATCATCATATTGATTTTTCCCCTCACCCGAAATGATCAAAGCATAGCTCAATTTCCCAACTTCTTTTAATGGGAGTTCAAATATAGCTCCTGGTTCTACTTTACTTAAAGTTTTTACTTTTTTAGTTGTTATTTTAATATCCGTTACTTCTTTGTCGTTTAAATCATCAAAATAGTGACTACCTCCATTGTTTAAAGCCATCATAATTGTCAAAAGCATCTCATCAATCGTTGGCTTTCTCTTCAAATGTTCCTCAGTCATTTCATAGAATTGTTCAATCGCTTCTTCAAAAATATCTAATCCATCATCACCAATTATGATGTTCTTTTTCTTATGTACTTCTTCCCAAAAGCCCATTTAGAATACCCCCTTTATATATTGTGTTCTTTATGTTATTCTCATTTTGCTTTATCACGATAAACGTATACTTGTATAAACTGTTTTATGTGCACGTTTGAAAAGTGCCACTTCATGATCCGTTAACCACTTAAGCTCTCTCATATGATAGGAAATTTCTTCTAAATAAGTATCGGTTTTTGCAATTAATTTTTTATCTAAGATATTTCTTTTATTGTCTTCAACTACAAGATAAAGAGTAAACTGTTTTAAATCTAATTCGATAAGTGGGTAAGCTTTTCTTTTTTTATCGGGACTTAGTTTTGTTCTCCCTTTAATCTCCGCTTTATATTCCTTCTCTTTCATTTTCTTAAATGTCGCTTTGACTAGCTGACTGTCCCAATTTTTCAGTTCACACAGATAGAGTATCGCTTTTTCCAAAGTATCTGCTAAGATCTTTTTCTTATTTGTTGCATTTTCAAATTCACTGTAACGGAAGGGTACTTCCAGCTCGTACGTATTTTTTAAAAATAAGATGTCTGGTTCATCTTTTAAAGTACTAATTAATTTGTAGTCTTTAAAAGACCCACATATCAAAACAATAGGCTCACAATCTTTCGTTTGAAATTTCTTTTCTAATTCGTATAAAAACATTTCAGTCATACAAAGGGATTGGCTGGCTAAGTTCCCATGATCGTCATCTGACATTAATTGTATATTTTTCAAATGCACTTCTTGTAAGCCTCCTAATAAGATTGTGAATGTTTGCTCACTCTTTTTTCAAAACTTGCTTTCTTAGGTGTAAATGCTCTATCTCATTCCCATTAAAATGCCCTTTCTTCCCTTCTAAATATAGCTAGTTTAAAATATTAGCTCCTTAGAATTTGAAGAATTTCTGTTGCTTCTTTGTACAATTCATTAACTAGTTGTATAATAATTCCTCGCAAATCCACTTCATTTTCAAATGCAATTAAATATCCTTTTTTGCTGATCAGATTATTTGATACACAATCCCAGATATCCAGATGGTCTATACAATAACCTTCATCTCCCTCATCACCATCATGAAACTCTTCGCCATTTAGATAATCTACTGAAAAATATATGGATGAATGATAACCTGCTTTAAAACAATCTGAAACATGAACTTCTCTCCCGCTAAATTTCTTCCCATATCCGAATCGTCCAAATGCAGCATTGATTGTTAACCCTAAATCTCTAAAATCTATTTGTTTTTCATTCACTATATTCAAAGCGATTTTTGTTATTTCTTTTTCGATATCTGCGATAAATTCTTTGGTCAAAGTATTCAATTTAATTTTTTTCAAATTTTTCACCTCTTGCATTGCCTATAGTTGTTAAGATAATGATTACTATTTCACTTCAATATATTTCTATAAATATACCATACTTTCAAACTAATCCATATATCATCAACTTATCTATATATCCCCTTTTTCACACATAAAAAAGCACCCTAAACGGATGCTTCTACCAAATGATATTTTTTCAAAATACGATAGGTGATTTCTTTTGCTTCTAGTCCGGTGCCTTCTATATTTGTGGTGAAGATGTAGGTTTTGTTTTCATGTTTGATGAAGCCTGCGTACCAGCCGATTCCTGATCCGGAGCCTGTTTTTCCGTATAGCGTGGTGTGTTTCTCTTCTTCTTGTATCATCATTCGCTTGACGGTTCTCATAACCGATAGGTCAAATGGGAGACTTTCTTCATATAGCTGTTTAAGGAAATGAACTTGTTCTACTGGAGAAATGCGTAATGTACTGCTTAGCCAAAATTGATCGATTCTGCCAGATATGTCTTGATTCCCATAATGAATGGCTTTTATCCAATGGCTCATCCGTTCTTCCCCGATGTCACGCGCCATGGCTTGATAATACCAGACGACTGAATCTCTCATGCCAGAGCCCAGTGTATGGTCCTTATTCCAGTTATCAATCTCTCTTTTTACTCCGTCCCAATATTTGATGTCGTATTCATCTTTAACTGCGCCAGTTTGAAGTCCGATTAAGGCATTTGCTATTTTAAACGTTGATTGTGGTGCAAAGCGCTTGTTCGCTCTTTTTTTGTTATACACCCATGGTGATTTTTCTTTTACTTCTTGAATCACAAATGTGCCTTCCCGATCTTTCATGAATTCATCGACGGACCATTTTGGAGATGTTCCTTCACTTGATGCTGGCTCGCTCATACAAAGTGCTGCAAGCATCACGGCAGCAATCAGCCATTTCATCTTCTTTTTTTGCAAACAATCACCCTCTTTGCTCATGATTGCAATTGATTGTAGCATGCTGACTGATCAGAAATAAGAGCCGCTCGTCCTCTTTTTCAATAAAAAAAACCGGTTTTATCCGGCTTTCTGTTTATTGTACGTTCAATTTTTTCTCTTCAATCGCTTGCTTTGCAATTTTTGAAATTGTCATATCGTCCATTGGTGGGTTATGAAGGCCAGCACGAATGTCTCGATAGTAACGTTGAAGCGGGCAGCTAAGGCTTAAGCTTTTTGCACCGACTAAACGCATGGCTTTATCGACCACTTGCAGACTATCATTAACGACTGTATGCTTCACAGCACCGAATTCATTGATTAACAGCTCTCTTTTCTCTGGCTGCTCATATAATGTTGTCGTTGAATAGATGACATGGCGTGCTTGCTTTAGTAGTAAATCAATTTCGCCAATCAGTGTTTGGACATTTGGCAGTTCGCTAATCGTTCCGCTAATACTGTTCGGTGAATGGGTGATGGCATACTGAACAGCATAGTCTCTTGCCGCTTGTGCAATCCCTAAATAGCAGGAAGGAATGTGTGCGATCCAAGGGTTTAACGTACCGCCCCGAGGTCCTTTTTGCACTTCAACCAACATGTCATCTGGAACTTCCACATGATCTAGAATTAAATCATGGCTCTCTGTTCCTCTCATGCCAACAACATCCCACGTTTCTTCTATAGAAACACCTTTTGTATCACGGTGAATTAAGAAGAAGCCCATCGCTTCTTTTTCTTCGATCCATACACCGACGAGAAAGTATGTGAGTGCTGGTGACATCGTTGTGAATGTTTTCCGGCCATTGATCACCCAATGATCTCCTGATTTCGTTGCAGTTGTTCCAGGTTTGCCTCCTCTTGTTGGACTCCCTGTCTGCGCCTCACTGACGGCCCGGTTCACAAGAGCCCCATTTTTGATTTCTTCAGCAAAAAATTGCAGCTGCTTCTCATTCCATAGTTTCTTTTCATAAATTTCACCAACAACTCCTTGGTGCCAGCCGATCGATAAGGCAGTTGCTCCATCCATACTTCCTAGTGTTTCTTGAAAAAGAACCATATCCTTTACAGATTGACCCCCGCCCCCGTACTCAACAGGCAGAGACAACGTTGTATAGCCCAGTTCTACTAATGATTTGATATTCTGTTTAGGAAAATAGGCACCCTCATCATGTTCTTTTGCAGATTGTTCGATCGTTTCACGAAGGGATTCTAGTTGATTTAGCCAATTTTTTTGAAAATCTGTATCGACAAATAATGCTTTAGACAAAACGTATCCAACTCCTCTGTTTCTCGCAATCTATCATATCCGATTTATCCAATAGGTATTATTAAAACACACTTTACTTATAGGATTTAATGTGTTAAATTTTATCAATATTAAGTACATATGTCAAAGGAACGTGATGCTTTTATGATTTCTGCTACTAATCTACATAAATCCTATGGGTCAACTCATGTGTTAAAAGGAATTGATTTCACCGTACAAGAAGGTGAAGTGGTCGCCATTATTGGACCGAGCGGATCAGGAAAAACAACACTTCTCCGCAGTTTAAACAGCCTTGATATCCCAGACAAAGGAACGCTGACAGTTGGAGAAGCCACGATTCAATTTGAACAATATCGAAAAAAAGATCTTCTAAAACTCAGACAGCAATCGTCTATGGTGTTTCAGCATTATCACTTGTTTCAAAATAAACGAGCACTTGAAAACATCACAGAAGGATTGATTGTTTCTCAAAACATGTCTAAAAAAGAGGCGGAAAAAATCGGAGAGCAATTGTTAACACGAATTGGACTGCTTCATAAAAAAGATGCGTTTCCAAGTGAATTATCCGGCGGTCAACAGCAGCGAATCGGAATTGCCCGTGCGCTTGCCATGAATCCTGCGGTGCTTTTATTTGATGAACCAACGTCTGCACTAGACCCAGAGATGGTCGGAGAAATCCTTGAAATGATGAAAGATATTGCGAGCCAAGGCATGACGATGGTCATTGTGACGCATGAAATTTCGTTTGCAAAGGATGTAGCGGATACAGTGATCTTCATGGCAGATGGGGAAATCGTTGAGAAAGGCTCACCAGAAGACGTCCTGATGAAGCCTCAGCATGAACGGACGAAACAATTTTTATCAAGAATTCATCGCGGGATGTGGCAAGGATTGGAGGAAGACAGATGAAGCGCAAGACTTTATTCACCGCCGCTAGTATCCTTCTGTTTCTCCTCTCTCTCATTGGCTGCAGTAGTGTGAAAACAACAACAGATGATGGCAGACAAATTGTCAAAGTTGCACTAAGCGCAGAAGTCAATCCGCCTTTTTTAGCCACAAATGACCGCAACGAGCCGATTGGCTATAACATCGATTATTTAAATGAAGTCGAGAAACGTTTGCCACATATACATTTTGATTATATCTTTGGCGAGGAAGAATCCAATTTAATTGGGATCGGCGCTGGGAAATTTGAAATGGCGGCTAATTGGTTTTTTAGTAATCCTGAACGTGAAAAACGCTTTCTTTATCCTAAGGTTCCATACGGCTATTCGATGACAGGTTTAATTGTGAATGAATCAGAGCAAGATATTCAATCTCTAGACGATATGACATCAAAAAAGCTCGCTCCCGTCAGTCCTAGCGGCGGCCTTCGTTCCATATTAAATCAATATAATGAAGAAAATGATCCGAAAATTCCGCTCACGACCATTGAAAGCCCTTCAAACGAACTCAATTTAAAACGAGTCGAAAGTGGACGGTCCGATGCGGCTTTTATGAATATTTCAACCTTTGATACGATACAAAAACATCTTCACCTGAAAGTCAAAGTGGGCGGCATTGTCTCAAAGGAACCTATTTATCTTGTCTTACAGCCTAGTCAAAAGAAACTAGCATCACAATTGGACCGAGTGACACAAGAGATGATAGAAGACGGAACATTACCTGACCTTGCGAAGAAATGGTTTGGCGTTGATTTCTTTCAAGATATTGACTATATATCAGAGCAAGGCTATCAATATGAAGAAAGGAAGGAAGCGCCATGACGTTTACAGCTGGAGATTGGCTGAGAATCTTTTTACAAGTGGTTGATCGTCTGCCACTCACATTTCTTATGATTGTGGTGTCATTGTTTTTTGCCATCATCATCGGATTGCTGTTTGCTTGCATTCGAATCAAACAAATTCCAGTGCTGAAACAATTGGCGGTCATTTATTTGTCATTTACACGAAGTACGCCGCTCATTGTTCAGTTATTTCTGATTTATTTTGGTCTGCCTCAGCTTTTACTCATGGCCGGAATTCAAATCAATCATTGGGATCGTGTGTTATTTGTGATGATCACATTCTCGTTACATACGGGCGCTTATTTATCTGAAGTCTTTCGCAGTGCATATTCTTCTGTTGGGAAAGATCAGCTTGAAGCAGCTTACATTGTTGGGATGACAGATACTCAGGCATTAATGAGGATCATTATTCCACAAGCCTTTCTCATTGCACTTCCGAACCTCGGAAATTACACCATTGATCTCGTGAAAGATACTGCCATTGCATTTACAATCGGACTCATTGATATGATGGGACAGGTCAAAATCATCCTAGGTAATAACTACGGGATAGGGATGTTTGAAGTGTACGTCATCATTGCAATTGTGTATTGGCTGATTTGCATCAGTATTGAACTGATCACGATGCTACTGGAAAGAAAATTTGTGAAAGGCCGCACCAGCCTGTCACGCTAAGGAGGCGATTTGATGCAAACCATTGATATATCATTTGCGATTGACCAAATACCACATATTCTAAAAGGCGTTCCCTTTACCTTATTGATTGCACTTGTTTCTATGGCTGTGAGCCTTTTGATTGGATCTGTTTTTGCTTTCATTCGCCTCTTTCGTATCCCTGTGCTCCGCCAGCTTGTCACGCTCTATGTCTCATTTTTTAGAGGAACACCTCTCATTGTTCAGTTGTTTGCTTTCTTTTATGGCATTCCATTTGTTCTGACCAAAATGAATAGCACTTTTGGTTTGACCTTCCACCCGGATCTGGTCTCCCCGCTTACCGTTGCCCTTATCACCTTCAGCCTGCATTCAGCCGCACATTTAACAGAAGTGGTCCGCAGCGCACTTCTTGCAGTAGACAGAGGGCAGCTTGAAGCGGCGAAAATCGTTGGCATGACCACCAGACAGGCGATGATTCGCATTATTTTACCGCAAGCGTTTGTGGTTGCCCTGCCAAACCTAGGGAATCAGCTCATTCAGCTGTTAAAAGCCACATCCCTTTCGTTTACAATTGGTGTACTGGAAATCATGGGAATCTCGCGCATCATTGCAAATGATGGCTACAAGTTTTTAGAAACGTATCTTGTCTCTGCTTTGATCTATTGGATGCTTAGTATTTTCTTTGAACTCGCTTTTGCTTTGTTAGAGAAACGAGTCAGCGTGTACGGAAAATCTCTTGGACGTTAAAAAAGTCGATCAGGCACAAACCCTGATCGACTTTTTTATTCTCCTTTTTTCGGTGTGTTATATAGTTCTTTCGGTGCTGGTTTGAGTTTAGGCGCAGAGCCGAACACGACAGGAGCAGAAATATATCTGAATTCTCCCTTTCCATCCATACTTCGGCCATGTGCCCATCTGCCTTCTTTGCTTTCTTCTCCTCTTGAGAAGTTAAACAAATCATAGGATACTTGCTGTTTTTCCAGTGAGCGCGGGAAGGTGGTTGGAACAACGACATCCCCTTCTCGTTCTTCTAATTCCTTAATTGCAGCCAGCCACATATTTTGATGATATGTATCACGAGCAATGAGAAAGGAGAGCATATCCTTCACTCCGCGGTCATCGGTCATTTCATAAAGCCGTGTAACCTGAAGTCTGCCTTGTGACTCCGCATTCAAATTTGCCCGGAAGTCAGCCATTAAATTTCCGCTTGCAATGATATATTTTGCATTCCACGGATACCCTTGACTATCTGCTGCCATTGCCCCTAAGCCTGCAACAATTGCATGTTGAGGATTCATTCCGCCCATGACGGCTGCAAGTGCTGGATCACTTTGATACGCTTCTTCTTGTTCTTTAACTGGGGCATTATCAAGTAATCGAGCAATCATCGTTGCCAGCATTTCGACATGACCGATTTCCTCCGTTCCAATGTCATGGAGCAAGTCTTTATATTTTTGATCCGCTCGGCAGTTAAACCCTTGAAATAAATATTGCATCATCACGCTGATTTCTCCATATTGACCGCCTAACACCTCTTGTAATTTTTTCGCATAAAGAGGGTCCGGCTTAGAGGGCTTTGCTTCATATTGCAGTTCTTTAATGTGATAAAACATGATGTCATCTCCTTTATTTATAAACATCTTTGCACTTATCACTATTCAGCCGATTCCCTCTTTATGAAAAATCGCATGCTCTTATAAAAAAAAGAGAACGGCATCTGCCATTCTCTTTATCGTCCTACTTATTCAGCACTGACTAAAATTTTCACTTGATCTTTTTCATTGATTAATGCATGGAAGCCATCTTCGATCACATCGTCCAGCTTAATTTTCTTCGTGACGAGTGTATCTGCAGAGAAATAGCCTTTTCTCATTAAGTTTAATACAGATGGAAATACGTCTCTATAGCCGATGATTCCTTTGACTGTACGTTCTTTAATGACAATGTCATTCGGCATAATTTCTGCGCCTTTTTCCCAAATGCTTACAATGACTGTTTCACCTGAAATTCTAGTTGATTGGATTGCTTGCTTCAATACAACAGGTACACCTGTCACTTCAAAAGAAACATCGACTCCACCATTTGTCCGGCGTGCGATTTCTTGAACAACATCTTCATACTGAGAAGGATCTACAATGATCGCTCCAAGTTCTTTTGCTTTTTCTTGGCGCTCTTTTGATAATTCCACTGCATAAATGTCAGTAGCACCAGCTGCTTTTAATGCTTCAATGACAAGTAAACCGATTGGTCCACAGCCAAACACAGCTGCTGTATCCCCAGCTTGCACTTTACTAGAACGAACCGCATATAAAGCAACTGCAGAAGGTTCAACAAGTGCACCTTGCTCATATGAAATTTCGTCTGGTAACAAATGAAGTAATTCTTCATCGACAGATACATATTCAGAGAATCCTCCACCGCCACCAGCAAGTCCTAAGAAGCCCATGTTTTCATCTAAGTTGTAAGCACCTTGGTGCCCGTGAGTTGCAAAAATAGGTTCAACAACCACTCGATCGCCTACTTTGTAATTACTCACGCCTTCTCCAACTTCTACAATTTCACCAGAGAACTCGTGTCCCAATGTAATGGGTGCTTTTTCTTTTGTAAGTGGATGAGGTTCGTTCACAGGAATGAAGATCGGTCCGCCTAAATATTCATGTAAATCACTACCACAAATGCCGCACCATTTTACTTTCAGTTTCACTTTTCCTGGAGCAACTGTTGGTTCGTCAATTTCCTCTAGTCGAATGTCCTTTTGATCGTGCCAGCGTAGTGCTTTCATTTGTAAGACTCCTTTTCTCATCAATTTAATTAACTTACTTAAATAATGATAACATAATTTTTTTAATTTTCTAAGTAAGATGCACTATTTTTTTGACAGTCAATGGACGAAAAATGACAAAACATAGCAACAGACAAATAAGAAGCATACATAGGCAGCCAATCATGACAGAAGTACGTATCGATAACACATGCGCCAATGCTCCGCATATTCCTGTCATCATCATCGTCAGAACAGCTTCACATAACGCATAAAAACTTGCCACTCTCCCCATAACCTCTACCGGGATATTCGTTTGATAAAAAGTCATAAAACCGGTGTTTGCAAATGCTAAAAAGAAAGCGAGAACAAAAAAGCCAGCTGCTGCGACAGTCAATGTGCTTGAAAAAGCATAGATCAAGTATCCAAAAGCCACAAACAAACTTCCCGCACCAAGCATCACTGAAATAGGCAGCCTTTCGACAATGACCGTATTGAGACATGCCCCTGCGATAATCCCTGCTCCAGCTACACTGACAAGAAATCCATATTCGGTATTGGTCAACATCAGCACTTCCTTTGCAAAAGCTGCTTCAAGTGAGTCAATCGCAGTCGGCAGCACCGTGATGGCAGCACTAAATAATAAATACACGGCCATCACTTGCCGGGATGTGAGACTGAAACGAAAGACAAGTTTTGCATCTTCCTTTAATACTGAGAGAGAAAAGCCTTTTTGTGCCCCGGCTGCTTTTGACAAAGTCGGTAAACACATCGTCAAAACAGCAGATATCAAAAGGCAGATTGCATTTACATAAATTGAAAGGGCTGGTGTACCAATGAGAAAAAGCAACCCTGCTACGGCGGGTCCGAGTAAAAATCCACCAGACTGAAGCAAAGATCGAATGGCATTAAATCGTTTTCGTTTATCCGCCGGGATTAGTGCTGTCATATACACCATCGAAGCTGGATGAAACATGGCTTGTGCCATATGAATGAGAAATAGCATCACATATACGATCAATAAGTGGCCTGAAAATAAGGCAAAGGGTAAACAAGCAATCAGAACGGCCCGGCATAGATCTAGACTGATCATGACATTCCGCTGATTCAGTCTATCTACTAAACTACCAGACCAGCTATTTGTTAAAAGAGCCGAGACAGGTCTTAACATATAGACGGCTGTTACAGCAAGAACGGAGCCCGTTTCCTGAAAAATCAGCAGGTGGAGAGCAATCATATAAATCCATTCTCCTATGTTCGCAATACCAATCGCTCCAAGTAACATGCTCATATCCCGCCAATGTTTTTTCATCGTAGTGCCCTCCTTTTTGTCATAAAAAAATCCCGCCCCCAAGACATTTCTGTCTTGAGGACGGGATTGACTCCGCGTTGCCACCTCAGTTCATTCACCTGTTACCAGATGAACCTTAGCAGGTTATCGCTAACCCATCTCTATAACGGGAGAATGCCGCTGCACCACCATCACAATGAATCCGGTGCAGAGCTAAGAGGCTTGGTTCTGTAACGCTTCCCAGCTCCTTCTCAGCTTCACGGAGTTCTCTGTGTGAGGCAGCCATTACATACTCTTCTCTATTTGCGCTTTATCTTTTTTTCATCACGATCTTCAGCTGAATTGTTCTATATTGTACTGCGCCTCCGTCAAGACGTCAATGTTTTTTCATGTTAATCCGCATAAATCATTTTTCTAGTCATGCCGCCATCAACAACCAAATCGGTTCCTGTCACAAATTGATTGTCTTCATCTGTTAAATAAAAACAAGCTTTGACAATATCCTTTGGCGTTCCTACTCGATTGGAAAGGTGCTGCTGATGGTCAATTTCTCGCAAATTTTTCTCATCCTTCGTTTCAATCCACCCAGGGGAAATGCTGTTTACTGTTATATGATCCTGACTAAAAGAAGCAGCCAGCGCATGAGTAAGTGCTGATATCCCGCCTTTTGATGCAGCATACGCTTCTGTATGAGGCTCTGACATGGTCGCACGGGTAGATGACATATTCACAATGGAACCGCCGTTTGGATTCTCTTTGATATAACGTGCCGCTTCCCTTGCACATAAAAAAGCACCTCGTAGGTTTGTATGCAGCACATGATCAAACTCATCAACCGTTAGCTCATAAGGCGATTTTGTACACATAACCCCTGCATTATTGATGAGAATATCGATCGTTTGATAACGAGCCACGGCAGCCGACATGATGTCTTGAATATCCTTCTCTTGTTTCACATCCGTTTTTTTAAAAAAAGCCTCAAAGGACTCCTTTTTCAGCTGATCTTCCAAGCGCTTGCCCTTCTCTTCGTCAATATCCGCAAGCACGACACGCGCCCCTTCTTTCGCATAGCCATACGCGATCGATTCACCAATTCCATTGGCTGCGCCAGTGATGATGACGGTTTTATTGTGAAAGTTCATCGTTTATCCTATCCTTTCTCTCATGAGATGTTGTCGTCTATCATACCACTCATGTATACACGATACCTAGTCAAATGGGACATAGAAAAACCACCACCTAAATCATACATTAGGAGGGTGGTATATTTGTAATTCTCCATATTGACGACATAGTCGTTTGCTTCTTGTGTAAAGTCTGGGAAAGTTTGTGTTTATCATTCAGTCATTCTATTCGGCTCTTTTTCTGTATGACTATATGAAAAAGCAGCCTTTAGTATATCTAAGTAGTCCGCTTTCGTAACGGCACGAACATTGCTTTTTGTAGAGTTATTTTGTTCTGCTAGTTCAGCCATTTTTTCAAAATCCTCTACTTTTACATAAGATAATTCTTTTAGTGATGGAATACCTAAATTCTTTGTGAATGTATACATACCATCCATTAATTTTTGAATCGCCACATCATCTGCATCCGTTTTATCTGCAAAGCCCATAATGTTTGCAAGCTCTATGTGCAATGATTTGTTTTCAGCTGCATTAAATTGTATGACATAAGGTAAAAACACAGCATTTGCGATACCATGAGGCGTATCATAAAGACTGCCGAGCGCTTCGGCTAAACAATGTACGGCTGCTACATCAGCAGAACCGAAGCATAAGCCAGCGAGTAAACTGCCTTCCTGCATTTTGTATCTTGCTTCTAAATCAGACCCGTCTTCATACGCCTTCGGTAAATAGGTCACAATGGTTTTCATTGCGCTTGCTCCCATCGCCTTAGATATAGGGTTTGTTTCTTTACATGTATAGCCTTCAATCGCATGGACCAGTGCATCAACACCTGTTGCCGCTGTTATACTTTTTGGCACCGTAGAAGTAAGAGCAGGATCCAAAATCGCAATAGTTGGTCGAAGCAAGGCATGTTTTAAGGTGATTTTTTTATGTGAAGCAGCTAACGTAATCACAGATGAACGGGTCACCTCAGAGCCAGTTCCAGCCGTGGTTGGAATACAAATTAAGGGTGATACATTTGTATACGCCTTCTTCCCTGCTATATACTCTTCAGGATTACCGCCATTTGGACCTAATAAAGCAATGGCTTTTGCCGTATCCATTGGGCTGCCTCCGCCAATCGCAATTACCGCTGATGCTTGTACTTTTCTAAAGAGCTCTGCACCCGTTAGACATTCATGATCTCTAGGGTTTGGTGATACTTGATCAAAGACGACAACGGAATAACCAGCTTCTTGTAAATATGCTTCAATAGGCGTCACCAATCCTGCGCTTTTTACACCAGGGTCAGTCACAATCATAATTGTAGCACTAGGCAATACAATGTCCTCTACAATAGAGGCAATATCTTTAGATTTTCCAGTCCCCATGATCATTTTCGTATGACAATCATATTCAAAATTTATCATTGATTTTCTACCCCTTCATTTGTTGATTTAATCGCTTGTTTTTCTGCTCCCCACCATTCTATTCCTTTTAAACCTGGAATGGTAGAAGCGTAAAAAACAGGGTTCTTTCCTACCTTTCTTTGTCCCATGTAATCATTTAGAGCCGCAAAAGCAAATTTGCCTAAAATCGCAATGGCAACCAAGTTAACAATAGCCATAATTGCCATCGACAAGTCCGCTAACGTCCAAACGATTTGTAAGTTGGCGAGAGCACCAAACATGATCATCATTAAAACAGTGATTCGATACACGAATAGCGCGGATACAGTGTTATGAATAAAACCGATATTGGCTTCACCGTAATAGTAGCCACCTACAATAGAGCTAAATGCAAAAGTAAAGATCGCAAATGCTAAGAAAATACTAGCCCAAGAACCGAAATGCTGCGCCATTGCAGCTTGAGTAATTTCAATACCTGACAAATCACCTGCTGTTTCTACTGTTGATAGCATAATAATAAATGCTGTACAACTACAAACAACTAATGTATCAAAAAATACGCCTAATAATTGAACAAACCCTTGTTTTACTGGGTGTGAAACATGGGCAGCAGCAGCGGCATTTGGCGCACTTCCCATTCCTGCTTCATTGGAAAACAAACCGCGTTTGACACCGTTCATTATTGCAGCGCCGATTCCGCCTCCAACCATTTGCTCTAATCCAAACGCACTTTTCATAATACTTGTTAATGCTGCGGGTACATCAGCGATATTTGTCACAATCACATAAAGTGCTAAGATAATATAAAACGAGGACATGATTGGCACAATGATTTGGGTAAAGCGGGCAATTCTCTTTACACCACCAAAAATGATGAGCGCCGTAAGAATGGTTACGAATACCCCCATACCAATTGGACTGATACCAAATGAATATCGAAAGGCATTTGTGATGGTGTTCGTTTGTACTGCATTAAAAATTAAGCCAAAACTAAGAATAACAGAAAAGGCAAAGATCCTACTCGGCCATTTCAGTCCAAATTGCTTTTGAATATAATAGCCTGGTCCCCCTTTAAAACCATCACTTGTTCTCACTTTATATATTTGAGCGAGTGTGCTTTCGACAAATGCAGAAGCTCCCCCTAAAACTGCTGCAAACCACATCCAGAAAATAGCTCCAGGACCACCAACTGTAATGGCAATAGCAACACCTGCCATATTTCCAGTTCCAATCCTCGTCGCTGCTCCGATAAAGAAAGCTTGCATTGAAGAAATGTCTTGACTCCCTTTTATTTTTGGGGCTTTTTCAAAAATAGAACGGAAGATCTCTTTTAGTAAGACAATTTGCATAAACTTCATTCTCACCGTAAAGTAGATTCCAATCCCTATTAACATAACGACTAAAATATATGTCCATAAAAAGTCATTTATTGAATTGACAATCGTTTCAAACAAAGCCATCCCCCCTGTAAAATCTGAACATTCTAAATAATGAAAGCGCCTACTTTTATCATAGTAAAAATGTTATGATCTATCTATAGAAGTTTTCTGATTGCATCAATCGGCTCATCCGATTTAGGAGGGATTGACGTTGGAAATAAAGCAACTGATGATGTTCCAAACAGCATCAAAAGTATTAAACTTTACAAAAACAGCACAAATACTTGGCTATGCTCAATCTAGTATCACAGCAAATATCGCTGCATTAGAAGAAGAGCTAGGAACCCCTCTATTTGAAAGGCTTGGAAAAAGGGTCATTTTAACAGAAGCTGGCATGAAGTTTCAAGATTATACGGATAAGATTTTAGGTTTAACAGGAGAAGCATTAGAGGCTGTTGGTGGGATGAGTGAGCCAAGCGGCATTTTGAGAATATGTGCATCTGAAACACAATGTACCTATCGACTTCCTCATATTTTAACGGACTTTCAAACAACGTATCCTAAAGTAGAACTGATTTTTCGTCCCGGAATAGCTGAAAAGGATGTTTTAAATCTATTACTGGAAGGACAAATTGATGTCGCCCTATTATCGATGAATCCTGTCGTATCCTCACATTTAATTGTAAAAGAATTAAAAGATGAACCGATGGCGATTGTATGCTGTCCAACAAATCCATTGAGCAAAAAACAAAAAGTATATCCTATCGATTTAGACGAGCAAAGATTGTTGTTAACCGAAGACTGCGATTATCGTTATGCCTTCGAACACTCTTTGACACAGGCAGGAGCAAAACCGAGAAGTAAACTAGAACTAGCAGATGTAGAAGCCATAAAAAAATGTGTAATGGCTGGTCTAGGAATTGCTGTACTTCCCGAAATTTCTATAAAAAGAGAAATAACAGAAGGCCATATGATTAAAATCAATTGGATGGGACCCTGTCTCACAACAAAAATCCAACTATTCTGGCATAAAAATAAATGGATGTCTCCTGCTTTGAAGGCGTTTGTTGATTTAACAGAAGAATATATCCTTCTCAATGGGTAATGTGAAATATTTACTTGGGCAGCCTTCAATTTCTTTCACCATTAAATATTAACGAGTTATCCAATCATTTAAAGTAAATCACGTGTATACAAAAAGCCCTCTACATAGCTATAGAGGGCTTTTTAGAAGAACAAAGGATTAATAGGATCTGATGCTCTTCAAACCAATGATCATAAAGACCACCGTAAAAGCAATTAAAACCGTCGCATCTAATAATAAGATAGAAAGATTAACATTGCCGCTCATGATCTCACCAAAACCAGACATCATCCATGTTTGCGGTATAGTCAAAGAAATCTTCTTCATAATGTCTGGAACGATATCTAAAGGCCAATAAATACCACCCAGCATGCACGATCCTACAATGACAATTGCACTAAAGATTTCAGCTTGTTTTTTTGTTTGAGATAAAGTAGCTATCATAAATCCTAAACTTACGACAAGGCCTATAACAAATGATCCGAACAATAAGATAAGAAACAGGTTGCCTAAGTAGACATTAAAGAAAATAGATAAGATGGTCAAAAGAACACCCAATTGTATCCATCCAAGAAGGAAATATGCCATTAAATAGCCCAGAAGTACATATATTTTATGGATTGGACTCGAAAGCAATCTTTGCCATGTATAATTTTTATACTCCGAATGTATAGATGACAAAGAGCTTGAAATCGCAAACATCATAAACATAATGGTAAAGCCAAGCGGTATTAAATTTGGTTGTTGGCTTGCGTGACCATTTTGATTTTTTTCGGCCAATGAAATCGTACCAGATTCATTTAACTTGTTCAATGCATTGGTGAGAGAAACACTTTTCTGCTCTTTCACACCCTGATTGATTTGATAAATGATGGCAGCTGTCTCTTTTAAATAGGGAGATAAGACTGCATATTCTTCAGTTTTTTTATAAACTGTCACATCAAAAATCTCTTTATTTTCTTTTAGATGGGACTTTAATTGGTTTACGACTTTCACAGACGCAACTACCTTTTCTTCAGATACTAAATCTTTTGCGTCGCTTTCAGTTGCCTTTACCCAGAGAAATTTGGTGTTTTTTTCGAGAATTTGAAAAATTTCTTGATCTAGTTTACCTTGACTGGGCTCTAGAATAAAAGCAACTGTCGGTTTCTTTGTATCAGATGCGGTACTACCAAAGATAAAACTAAATACAATTGGCATCACAAATAAAAAAATGAGGGTCAATGGGGACTTTAATGTTTCTTTTAACTTTAACGTGATAATGGCTAATATTTTATGCATAACGATGCTTCCTTTCAAAAGACATTCTTAATAAAGCAATGATGAAGAAAGCCATTCCCATCCCACAGCTAAGTAATAATCCGTTTTGTATTTCACTAAAATCAGCACCTGCCATACTTTTCAAAAACATTCGAAGTGCAAGAGAATTAGGTAAAAAATAGCTGGTATCAATCACCCATTGTGGGAATAAGTATAAGGGCACCATACTCCCGCCTAAAGCAGCTAACACTTGAGTGCCTAAAATCCCCACACTACTAAACGTTTTTTCTCTTTTGATAAAAGAACCAATCAGCACCCCGAAACCTGCAGCATTTAATATAAAACTACATCCGATCATAACAACAGTAAAAGGCTCTCCCCAGTTCACCTTAAAGACAAAGCTAGTAAATAAAATAATGACCGCAAGTTGAATCATACTCATTAAAATAATGCCCAATAACTTTCCAATGATATAACTAGTATTGCTTAATTTTGATACTAGTAGTCTTTTATAAACTTCTTCTTCTTTTTCCTCTATCATACTGCCAACCAAGAAAACAACAGTCATTAACAAAAAAAGCACACCCATCCCGCCTGCGTAGTATTGGAAGGATGTAATCGGCTGGCTGTTGATATGAATATTCCTTTCATTCACTAGTTCTTTTTTCAGTTGATCAGACACGACCTCCACTTCTTTACCTTGATTCAACGGCACCAGAATACGATTCATATGATAATTTTGAAAGAATTGCAAAACAACATTTTCTAGGACCATTTCCTGTAAGCTTGAATTAGATCCTTTCAAAATATGTAATTGCACATGATCGTGATTTAATAGGCTTTTTTCAAAATTCGGCTTGATGATTATACCCATTGTAATGTCTCTACTATTTAAATCTTTCTCTAGCTGATTTTTCGAGGTGACCTTCACTTCAAATATGTCATTGAGTTCACTCTTAGACAATGTTGAAAGAAACATTTTACTTGTAGCGGACTTATCTTGATCTGTTATTCCTACTCGAAATGAATTGATCCTAATTTCGCTCTCTTTCTTCATGTTATCTCCAAATGCTGCACCTAATATAGCAATTAATATGATAGGCATAAAAAAAAGTGTAAAAAAGCTTTTCTTATCCCTAAAAAACAATAATAGATCTTTCAGTACAACCCAAATGCTCATATGCTCACCTCTATTCGGTCTAATCTCGTAATTTCTTACCTGTGAAATACAAGAATACATTTTCTAAATTTGGTTCTACAACTTCTGCTGAAATTAATTGAACATTTAATGCGGTTACACCTTGAATAAGTTGACTTAGTAAATGCTGAGGGTTGTCATCAAATAATTTGATTTGATTTTCCTGCACCATAAAGTCATTCAATGGGTGGTATTCATTTATATATTGGCACACTCGCTCCATATCCTTTTGTCCTTGTTCACATTTAATCGTAAAAATGATTTCTCTCTTTTCTCCAACAAGCTCAGCCAATTCACTTAAATCACCTACCTTAATGAAAGAACCTTGATCCATAATAGCTATTTTTTCACATAGATATTCGACTTCCTCCATGTAATGACTCGTATAAATAATCGTCATTCCTTCACCATTTAACGTTTTAACTGTTTCTAATATATGATTTCTGGATTGCGGGTCTATACCCACTGTAGGCTCATCCATTATTAATAGTTTTGGCCGATGCAAAATCGCACATCCGATATTCACTCTTCTTTTCATCCCTCCTGAGAATACTTTCACCTTATCATTCGCTCTATTACCCAGACCAATTAATTCAAGGATTTCTTGTACTCTGCTTTTTAATTCTTCTCCTTTAAGTCCATACATTTTCCCCCAAAACGTTAAATTTTCTTTTGCTGACATATCTAAATATAAAGCGATCTCTTGCGGAACAATGCCAATCAATTGCTGTGCATGCTTTGTTTCTTTATGTAGATCAATGCCTCCAATCTTAACAGTCCCGCTCGTTGCATGTATAAGTCCTGTCATGATACCGATTAAGGTTGATTTCCCTGCACCATTAGGGCCCAACAATCCAAATGATTCACCTTGTTTTAAGTGGAAGCTAATCCCTTTTAATACTTGTTTACCTTCATAATTTTTGATGATGTTTTGTACTTTTAGCAATCGCAATCTCTCCTCTATTCTTCCTATCTATCATAATCCTGTCCAATCATTGCCAACTGTTTTATGGTATGTCTTTCAACTAAAGATCATTTTTTCCAATTTACTCATTTTACCACGTTATGAAATGTAGAAGAACAGTATAGGTCTTTTTATATTTATAAACAAAAAAACTTACAGGAAAAATCCTGTAAGTTTTTTTCGATGGATCATTATTTAGAAATCATGCCATGCGGGTCAATCACAAATTTCTTCGCCACACCCGAATCAAAATCGCTATATCCTTTAGGGGCTTGATCTAGGGAAATGACGGTTGCATTAACGGCTTTGGCGATTTGTGCTCTTCCGCTTAAAATAGATTTCATCAAGCTGCGGTGATATTGCATGACAGGGGTTTGGCCTGTCACAAAGGTATGGGCTTTGGCCCAGCCAAGTCCAATTCGCACTTTCAGAGATCCAACTTTTGCATCTTCATCCACAGCACCTGGATCTTCTGTGACGTAAAGTCCTGGAATTCCAAGTTTACCGCCAACTTTGGTAATATCCATAATTGTATTTAAAACAGTGGCTGGTGCTTCTCCTTGATCTCCATGACCTGAAGCTTCAAAGCCGACACAATCGACCGCACAGTCGACTTCTGGCTCTCCAAGGATGTTTGTCATTTGTTCACCGATTCGATCATGTTTTCGTAAGTTAATCGTTTCGCAGCCAAAGCTTCTCGCCTGCTCGAGCCTTTGTTCATTAAGATCACCTACGATGACAACAGAAGCGCCAAGGAGCTGAGCGGAATGCGCTGCTGCAAGACCTACTGGCCCTGCACCAGCAATATAGACGGTAGAGCCCGGCTTTACGCCAGCCGTATAAGCACCATGAAAACCTGTCGGGAATATATCAGAAAGCATCGTCAAATCAAGTATTTTTTCCATCGCCTGATCTTTGTCCGGAAATTTGAGTAGCTGGAAATCAGCATATGGCACCATGACGTACTCCGATTGGCCGCCAACCCATCCGCCCATATCTACATATCCATAAGCTGAGCCAGGTCGATCGGGGTTCACATTTAAACACACATGGGTTTTTTGTTCTTTACACATGACGCAGCGACCACAGGCAATATTAAATGGAACTGATACGAGATCACCCTTTTGGATAAACTCTACATCTCGTCCAACTTCAACGACTTCACCAGTAATTTCATGACCAAGGACAAGTCCTTCAGGCGCAGTTGTACGCCCTCTTACCATGTGCTGGTCGCTCCCGCAAATGTTTGTTGTCACCACTTTTAAAATGACGCCATGCTCACACTTACGTCCAACATTGGCTTTAGGTACACCAGGGCCATCTCTTAAAACCAAATCAGGGTATCCAATATCCTCAACTGCTACATTTCCTGCTCCTTTGTAAACGACACCTTTGTTTCCCGACATGTTTTCATTCCTCCCTTTTTGTTTAAAAATGAAGTCTCTCCAAAATTCTCTCTTTCTCGGGCTTTTTCCTTCTTTTAACCACAATTGACTCAAAAAATAAGTGACAAATGTCTACCTAGGAGAGAAAAATGTATTTTCCAGTCAAATAAAAAAGAAAATATTGAAAAAAAAGCTAAACATTTGAAGAACGTTGTCGATATAAGGAATAAGCCAGACAGGTATCCTTAATCGACAAACAAATTCCTTATATATACTATCATTCCTTACACACCTGGCTGGCCCCTACATATGAAATGAATGCAAAAGACTCTTCTTGTGAAGTGTCTTTTTTATTGATGAATGATCAATTCCCACATGCAAAAAAGGCCCTTCTGACGAAGAGCCTTTTTTAATTGCTTGTTCATTACCTGGGAAATATTTTCATCATCATTTTAAGGCTTTGATACAGATGTATGTATCATAATGGTAAACAGAGACGTCTCTAAAGTGATACGCTGAAAAAAGACAGCTGATGTCTTCTTCACTGTACGTTGAAAGAGACTGTGAGCGTTTTTGTTCCTTCATTAGTTCCTGCTTTTGAAAAGATAAGAATACTTCTCCATCCACTTGAAGAACACGATATACCTCTTTCATAACTTGTTCGATATCTGGCAAGTAATAGATGGTCTGCACTGTGAACAATTTATTGAATGATCTGTCTTCAAAAGGTAATTGCTCAGCTTTTCCAAGTGTGATAACGGCTTTTTCCTGCTCGACAAGCCTCTTATGTTTTCTTTTCGCGTATTTTACCATATGACGCGAAGCATCGATTCCATATACTTTCCCTCGATCAAGTTTTTCCGCTACTTTAGATAATGTCAAACCTCTTCCAGTACCAATTTCTAAGATCCGGTCGTTTTCTTGTATATTTAAGAGTTGAATCGTCCATTGATTGATATTATGATGATTTTTTTCCATATAGCGGGCAACCCATTTTGAGAACAAGCCCTTTGGTTCCCTCATTTGTTTTCCAATCCAGCTTTGAATCAATGTCAACACCTGCTTTGCACCAGTAAATAAAACTATTTACGAATTTTCTTACTTTTCATATCGGCTCTCGCTTAACAAAAGTTAAGACCTAGTCCTAATTTCTTTGTCTTTTATTAGACGGCACCTTTTCTGAAAATGTTTCGCACGTCATGAAAAATATTTAAACAAATAGGCATTTTCATTAATTGTGCTCAGATTGATTTCGTTTTCCGCATGAGCTGCATATTTTATGAATGTATCTTGATTAGATAAAGGTGGTGCTAGATTATGGGCTTTGGCGGTTATTCTGGAGGCTACTGCGGTGGCTACGGTGGCGGTTTTGCAGGCGGATTCGCATTGCTTGTTGTACTGTTCATTTTGTTAATCATCATCGGTGCAAGCTGGATTTGCTAATGTAAAAGGAGCAGGAAACGTTATCGTTTCCTGCTCCTTTTCTTTAATACCAATAGGTTGGATAATTGTACATATAGCGTCTGAGCATTTCTTCTTGCTCTCTTTGCATTCTGTATGGATTGCCGTATCCGTGCTTTAAAGAATGCGGAATAGACGCATACCCGTGCCCCACTGACGGAAACCTCATATATGGTGACATCGACATTCATTGATCACCTCACAATCTCCTTTTACGGTTATCATATGTGCAGGTGATCAATGTGGAGCGTGTCTAAACCTGGTCCTTCTCCCTTGTATAACAATCAAGCATTGCAAGCATCATAAACATGTCAATCTCCTCCTTTTCATGTTTTTATTGTCCTTTTTAGTTCATGTACTTTAGTTGTTTCTGCTTCATTTCTTCATAAAATGTTTCGACTTGTTGTTCATAAAGAACGGTTTCAATGTCTTTGTATTTACGTTGGATCGTTAAAGTAATAAAAAATAAATGGATTGTCATATACGCTCACCTCCCTTCAGTTCGCAGCACGCGAAATAGCCCGCAGATCTTCTTTATCAGTTGACCTGCGGGCACACAAAAATGCAGATCAAAAGACAGTGTCTTCTAACCTGCGATGGATGATACGTGAAATCCTCGTTTACTTAAACAGTTTTGTAGCGTGAACCGTAAAAGGTAAAGGAAGGACACGAGCTCTTCCACAGGCTGATGACATGATGAAATTGGTTGTTGAATTGATCACAAGTAGATACGAATAACATATTCTTCAGCCTCCTTTACGTTTTTAATTACTTTGTAAGTATATCCAGCAAGCACCATTTTGTAAACCTGTTTTTAGTAAATTAGATGATTTTTGTGTGTTTGACTAAATTTCCATAGTGATTCTTGTCCGATTATCCAGTGCAATTTAAAAAAGTCTCCTCATCACATGAGGAGACTTTTCGACTTAATCTTCATCTAGTTCTTGTAGCTTTTTTTGAAAAAAGATCGCACGTTTCACGCAAAGAAAAGCAGCCAATAGGAAAACACAATCAACTGCCAGCATCAGCATTTTTGGTGATGCTTCTATGTGCTGATTCGGTAAAATCGTACCAATATATAAAAAGGTGCTGACAGCAAGCAAAATAAAAGCGTATTGCTTGTAATCTGTCACTAAACCATCCCACTTTTTCTTCACTTGATTCACCTTCCCGTTATCAATGTCTATTGATAGCTTACCATAGTGAGAGAAAGCGAGGGGCATGTAAATCTATCCATTCGTTACTGCGTCGAGCCCTTGTTCAATATCATGTAATAAGTCATCAATATCTTCAATACCGACAGAAATACGGATTAAACCATCTGTGATGCCAAGCTCTTCTCTGCGCTCTTTTGGAATGGATGCATGGGTCATGCGAGCAGGAACAGAGATTAAACTTTCAACCGCCCCTAGGCTTTCTGCGATTGTAAACAATTTCAATTGGCTTAAAAACACGTCGACATTTTCTTCTTTTCCAATATCAAAAGAAATCATACCGCCAAAGCCTGTTGCTTGAGTTTTTGCAAGCTCATGACCTGGGTGAGCGCTTAAACCTGGGTAATAGACACGTGTAATCGCAGGATGCTGTTCTAAAAACTCAGCGATTTTCTGCGCGTTTTGTTGATGTGCTTCCATTCTTAGTCCGAGCGTTTTCATCCCTCGCATTAGAAGCCACGCATCTTGCGGTCCAAGAATACCGCCTGTAGAGTTTTGAACAAAGTGCAGTTCTTCACCAAGCTCTTCAGTAGCTGTCACGACAAGTCCGCCCACCACATCACTATGGCCGCCTAAATATTTTGTGGCACTGTGCAAGACAATGTCAGCCCCATATGAAATCGGCTTTTGAAAATATGGGGTAAAAAACGTATTATCGACAATCATCAAGATGCCAGCTTCTTTTGTGATCCGACTTATGGCTTGTAGATCGGTCATTTTCAGCAATGGATTGGTTGGTGATTCAATATAGACGGCTTTTGTTTCTGGTAAAATTGCTTTTTTCACCGCTTCAGGATCACTTGTTTCTACAAATGTGGCTTTAATGCCAATCCGGTTGAGCACCTTTGTCATCACACGATAGGTTCCGCCGTATACGTCGTCAGTCAGTACGATATGATCTCCGCTGTTAAACAGCATCATCACAGCTGTAATTGCAGCCATCCCTGAACCGAATGCATAGCCGTTTGCCCCGCCTTCAAGATCACGAATGACTGTTTCCAGTGCTGTTCTTGTTGGATTCGCAGTTCTGGAATATTCATATCCAGTGTGCTCGCCTGCTTTAGGCTGCTTATAGGTGCTGACTTGGTAAATAGGAACAGACACGGCTCCTGTTTTTTCATCACCAGTGATTCCACTATGAATCATCATTGTTTTTGGCTTCATTTTATTTTCCTCCCTCATAAATACCTTTACTTAGATAACGCTCACTGCTATCAGGAAAAATAGTGACAATCACCGTCCCAGGTGATGCCTTTTTCGCTTCCTCTAAAGCGGCAAATAGAGCGGCTCCAGACGAGCTTCCGATCAGAACACCTTCCTTTTCAGCTGCTTCTTTCACCATTCGGAAAGCATCATCGTCACTGACGGTATAAATCTCGTCAAATAAAGTCGATTCCATATAATCTGGAATAAATTCAAGGCCAATTCCTTCCGTTCTATGCGGCCCCGGCTTTCCGCCATTTAAAATAGATCCTTCTGGTTCCACGATCACTGTTTTTAGCGCTTCTTTTTGCTCTTTTAAATAGGCAGCACAGCCTTGAAACGTTCCGCCAGAGCCCGCTCCTGCTACAAACACGTCTATGTTCCCCTGGAGGTCAGACCATATTTCTGGCCCGAGCGTTTTATAGTAAGTCAATGGATTTACTTGGTTTTTAAATTGTAAGACACAATACGCATTGACAAGGCTTGCCTCTAGTTCAAGGGCTCGATCAATCGCACCCTTCATCCCATCTTTTCTTGGTGTATGAATAATTTCTGCACCAAGCGCCTTCATGAGCTGTTGTTTCTCTTGACTAAAATGTTCTGGTACACAGAAGATCGGATGCAATTGATGTTTTCTTGCACTTAGCGCAAGCCCGATGCCTGTGTTTCCTGCAGTTGCTTCAATAATGGTTCCGCCTGGGCGCAGTTTGCCCGATGCCAGCGCTTCTTTAATCAGCATATCGCCTAAGCGATCCTTAATACTTCCGCCTGGGTTCATCATTTCAAGTTTTACATAAACATCAACACCTGCCGGCACACCCATCCCTGACAGTTTTAAAAGCGGTGTGTGGCCAATTAATTCCGTAATATCATGTATGACAGCCATATAAATCCCTTCCTTTGTATGGAAAAGAAGGGGGAAACCCCTTCTTTTATTGTGTTTGCTTTATCATACGCAGGACAAGGTCTGTTGAGTGAATCGCTGCTTGCTCTAGAAATTGATCAAAAGAGATATTGGATTCTTTCCCAGCAATATCTGACAACGCTCGAACGACCACAAATGGCGTTTCAAATAGATGGCAAACTTGCGCAACTGCTGCTGCCTCCATTTCCACTGCATACAGCTCTGGAAATTTCTCTCTCACAAACGCGACACGACCAGGATCATCCATAAATGAATCTCCTGTTGCAATCGTTCCTTTTGCCACTTGAATATGATCGATTTCTGAAGCAGATTCCTCTGCCAGCTTCACAAGCTGATCATCTGCGATGAAAGCAGCTGGTAAACCTGGCACTTGTCCATATTCGTAATTAAAGATCGTCACGTCCACATCATGATGTCTAACATCAGTAGAGATGACAATATCACCTACATTTAATGAGTGATGGAAACCGCCAGCTGATCCTGTATTGATCACATAATCTGGCTGAAAGCGGTCAAGCAGAAGTGTTGTGCTGACCGCTGCATTCACTTTTCCAATCCCTGATTTTAATAAAATCACTTCTTTATCTTCATAAACACCTGTTGTAAATTCACACCCAGCGATGTTTTCTTGTGTGGCATTCTTTAGTTGGTCTCTTAAAATCGTCACTTCTTCTTCCATTGCACCTATCACTGCGATTTTCAAATCAAAAACATCCTTTCATTCCCTTTTCTTCGCTTCTACGATCCACACAAAATCATTCATTTGATGAAAAGATGTGCTAAAACCTTCTTCTTCAAAGATTTGCTTTAACACACCTATGGATGGATAGTATTCCGTTTCTAAATCCTCTGCAAGCTGATCGAATCCAGCGGCTTTCGCTTTGTTCGTTGCAGCTTGATGTGCTGCTTGATTTTGGAACATTGTATCAGCAAAGACTATTTTACCACCTGAGGGAAGGATGTTGCCATAGGTGTGAATGGCTTGTTTTTTTTCTTCGTCGGTTAAATGATGGAAAGCATATGAACTGACGATCGTATCTGGCTCAAAAGGTGGAGCTGGAAACGATAAAAAATCCCCGTCATGAAATACATCTGGTATTCCTTTTTGAAGAGCCGCTTTCTTCATGGCCTCTGAAGGTTCAACGCCAAACACTTTCTTATCTGCTTGAAGCAGTGCCGCCGTTAGGTTTCCTGTGCCGCTTCCAAACTCAATGACATGTTGACCTGCACGGCGAGTAATCTCTTTTAGAATGGCCGGATACCGGCGAAACACTTCTTTATACTGCTCGTCATGACCACTTACAGTGTCATCATAAGATTCAGCCCAATGATCAAATAAAGAAAGAAACTCACGTCCCATTTTTCTTTCCCTCCACTTTATCTATTTATTCCTATCCGTATAGTATGTTTTATTCCGTCGAACAGTTCCTATCCTACCACATCTTCTGATTCTTTCCTACTAAAAAATACTGGGCGGGGTAGAAAAATATTTGCCCTTTTGGATGGGAGAGATTATGATGAATCTAGAGCATGGAGGGATGAATGAAATGGATTTTCAACTGGATTTTTTAAAGGACAAAATTGAATTTTTTGAAGCAACGTCTTTAAAAGAACTTGAACAAAAGATCCAAAAACAAATTGAACATAATCAGGCGATCTTGCTGACTGTTCATTCTGTGAGTCATCAAACGACTGTCATTGATGATAAGATTTTGTATACAGCAGTTGTTCATTTTAAAGCGAATATCTCATAAAAAAAGATCAGCGTGTAGGCAGTCAGGTCTGTGCGCCGGTGCTAGTCCTTCCTAGACTGCAAAGGTTTTCTATCACGCTGAAAAGAAGAAAAAGGCTAAAATGAACTTCATTTTAGCCTTTTTGCATACATCTTTTTTATTTTAATTTTTCAACCTTCACAGGTTTCCAGCCTTTTTCATCCACCCACGTAATTTCTACACGGTAGCGTTCACCTGTTGATTTATCACGGATGGTTCCTTTTGCATCTTGAGGTCCTCCGTTATTTCCTAACCAAATAACAGTCATTTGGTCTTCTGAGATTCCTGTCGCATAGGACATGGCTTTGATCATTTCTTTCCAGTCTTTTGAGTTAGCATCATAGGTTGCTGTATGTGATCCCGATTGCTCTGTTCCTACAGGCTCCCAGTTATCGTTTTCATATGTTTTGTCTACGTCACTTGTTTTACCGCCATCTGTTTCTGTGGCATCTTTTAACGCATCTTTGTTTGGCTCTTCTTCATCATCTGTTTTCTTTGTATCGTCTTTTTTGTCAGATGAATCGTCTTTTTTTGCATTCGCATCATCGGATGTGTCTTTCTTTTGATCTTTCACATCTTCTTCTGAGTTTTGTTTATTTTCACTCGATGCAGGTGCTGTTTTTGATGGTTCGTCTGCTACATTTGTATCTTTCGGTTTATTAAAAATTAACAAACTCGATGCGACAACCAAAATAAGCACCACAACGATACCAATTAATATGTTAAGCACCATATTCGCCTTTCTGCGCTTATCACGATGTTCAAATCGAGAATTTCTACTCAAAATCTCTGCACTCCTTTGCCTCTGTTCCCTAAGTCGTTACTATTCTAACATGACATGAAGGGATGTTCTATGTCTGTTTCTTTTCAATTTCATTGACCTTTTTTACAATATCATAAAACGCTTCATTTGTCTTAGCCCGGCCACTTGCCTCATCAAGGTGAACAACAACCAGAGCGTATTTTGGTTTTTCTGCCGGAAAGTATCCGGCAAACCACTTGTGATAAAGTGGATTCCCCTGTTTATCTTTGCTGCCGGTTTGGGCAGTGCCTGATTTCCCTGCTATATGGAACGGCAGGTCTTGAAATCTTCTTCCTGTTCCTTTGTCAGACGTCACCACCTGCCTTAAGTACTTTTGCAAGGTTTGAGCTGTATAGCGGTCAATACTGTCACCATCAGGTCGTTTGTTTTGAAAGGATAGCATCGTTGTTCCGTTTTGATACATCACTTTATCTGCAATCCTCACTTCTTTTCGTTCTCCGCCCCTTGCAATCGTTGCCATCATATTGGCAATTTGTAAGGGGGTTGTTTTGACATTTTTTTGACCAATTGCCGTTTGCGCAATGGCTTTTTTGACATGCTTGTCTCTTTTATCTCCCCACACACTGCCTGTTTCTTCACGATCAAACTGTTTGAATTGTTGCTTATAGTATACATCCCCTTCCCAGCCGGCTCGATCCACAAGCCCAAGCTTTGAAGCTGTCTTTTCAAGGATTTGATCATCTGTTTGGATGAGCTGCTCAGCGAGTGTCGCAAATGTATAATTACAGCTTTGCGCAAAGCTTTCAGACAGATTCAGTACTTCCTGCTTTCCTTCTGGCTCTCCATATAAATTCTTTCGACAATCATACATCGTTTGTGGCTGGTTCAAGTTTTTTTCAATCGCTGCGGCAAGTACGACCGTTTTAAATACAGAACCGGGAGCCATTGCGGTCAGCATGTAATTTCTTGCCTCATGCCGGTTTTTGCTGGTCACATTTGGAACACTCGCCATCGCCAGCACACTGCTATTTTGAATGTCGAGCAGAACCGCTCCGCCTTTTTCAACCCCTTGCGCTTTGAGAACATTCTCCATTTCCCTCTGCATGTCTTCGTCAATGGTTGTCTGCACTTGCAGCGGATAAAACGAATGAGCTTCTGCTGTATATTTGACGTCCATCCCAAACAAAGGGTTTCCCCTTCCGTCCACATGATATAACAATTTTGTGTCTTGCTCTGGTAATAGAAATTCGTCAAATGTACTTTCCAAACCGAATGTACCGATCTCAGTGCGGATTGAAAGTTCTTTTTTGTCCGGATAACGCTTTCTCAAGAGTTCTGGATTCTCACTTGTGAAGCCTAATGTGTGGAGGGCAAGTCTTTTTTTGTCCTTCTCTTTCATATATACGCCGTAAACACCTGAATATTTCATATCATTGATGTCTTTCAGCTTTTTTTTCGTGATATCATCTTTTAAAATGAGTGGTTTCTTCGTTTCTGTCAGCTGGCTCTTCAATTCATCTTCTTCCATCTCAAGTATAGAAGCGGTTTGTTTTAAGTGAGGGAGGTCATATTGCAGGAAAGGAAATATGATGACCGCAGGCTCTTCTTTTGTGAGAAGTGCCTCGCCGTTTCGATCTAAAAATTCACCTCGTCCGTCTGAAATGACTACTTCTTCTGTCCGCTGCCTGACACTTTCTTGGATCAAATTAATATCAAGCTTTGAAAAAGATTCTGTGAAAAACAACTGAATTTCCGCTAGTCTAAATAGGAGGCCGAGCAATAAGATAAAAATAATGACACCTGTCCATTGGATTCTTCTTGTTTTCAGCATAAAAACACCTCGTCCCTATTGTGGACGAGGTGTTTATCGTATAAACGTAATTATGAAATTTTTACAATTTGGACGAACATTTCTCCGCCAGGTGTTTGAACTGTGACTTTGTCGTCTACTTGTTTTCCTAAAAGGCTTTTTGCAATTGGTGAATCGTTTGAAATTTTGCCTTCAAACGGATCAGCTTCTGCACTTCCTACAATCGTATAAGACTCTTCTTCACCGTCCGGTAATTCAACGAATGTCACCGTTTTACCGAGTGAAACAATATTTGAGTTACCTTCATCTTCAATAATTTTGGCATTACGAATCATATTATCAAGCGTTGTAATACGACCTTCTACAAACGCTTGCTCTTCTTTAGCAGAATCATATTCCGAGTTTTCAGAGAGGTCTCCAAAACTTCTAGCGATTTTAATACGCTCTACAACCTCTTTACGTTTAACCGTTTTCAAATATTCAAGCTCTTCTTCTAATTTGCGCTTTCCTTCTTCTGTCATTGGAAATACTTTCTCTTGTGCCATGAATCATTCACTCCTTCTATTAATCCTCATCATACAAGCTTTCTGCATGTGAGTGACGACTGAAATATACAAGAATGAGGACATATTCCGGCCCTCATTCCTTCTGTCCCATATTCGTAAAAGTCCATCTTACATGGCGTCCCTTTTAGATGCAACTATTATGCCTTTTTATTAGGCAGGAACAGCAGCGGTCTCATGATGATGTATTATCTTCATCGCACAAACTGTGGAAAGGCACAGGAAGCTCCTGTACCTCGTTCGGCCATTTCGATCATATGTAGAAGAATAGCTTATCCATTCTCCATCTTCCAATACATAATATGGTCAGTGTACGATATGTCTATGCTATATTATTACAAAATTGCATTTTGATCAAGAATTGTTTGAAAATTTATGATGATTTGTTTGTCGTTTTTTTAATATACTTTTACAAAGCAGGAATAACTGAAACTTTCAGCATCCCATCGTGATTTTCCTGTCTTCATTTCGCAGCATTGTTTTCCTATCATATCAAATCTTTTATTCAGAGGGCTGTTTCTTACAATGCTCACCGATGATTTCGGACTAGCCATTACTAAAGTATTGACTACAAGAGCATGATGTTGAAAAGACCTTTACGTCGTAAAGGTCTTTGTTCTTCTCCACCATTTACTCTCCGCGGTTTTGAAGAATCGTTTGAATTTTTGTCACCATGAGATCAATGGCCACATGATTTTGACCGCCTTCTGGGATGATGATATCCGCGTATCGTTTTGACGGTTCAATGAATTGATTGTGCATCGGTCTGACGACAGATACATATTGTTCAATCACGGAATCAATCGATCTGCCTCTTTCTTTCGTATCACGTAAAATACGGCGAATGATCCGAAGATCTGCATCAGTATCCACATACAGTTTAATATCCATTAAGTTTCTTAGACGTTCGTTTTCAAGAGCAAAGATTCCTTCAACGATGATGACATCTTTGGGTTCAACATGTACCGTCTCTTCTGAACGTGTGTTTAGTTTAAAATCATAAATCGGTTTTTCAATGGACTCGTACTTTAGCAGCGCTTCTACATGCTCAATCATCAGGTCATTGTCAAATGCAAGCGGATGATCATAATTGGTCAGCAGGCGCTCTTCAAATGGCATATGACTTTGATTTTTATAATATAAATCTTGCTGAAGCATGAGGATTGAATGTCCTTTAAATTTTTCGTAAATGGAATTGGTGACGCTCGTTTTACCTGAACCCGAGCCGCCAGCGATTCCAATCACCACTGGTTTTTTCCCCATGTGCCGGTTATTTCCCCTTTCTCATCATGTTGCTAGGGTATACTTTTTGATCAAGCTTAAATTTCACAATTTGCAGTGGATGACGAGCGGCATCGATTTCGTTCCCTTTTTCGTCCCAAATCGTCTCAATCTTACATGTGAAATTTTCGATTTCTGGACCGAAAAATTCAACTGCGTCGCCAGCTTTAAAGAAATTACGCTGCTGTAATGTGACAATTTGTTCTTGTTCATCATAATGAAGTACAAGACCGACGAAATCAAAGGTCGTTTTCTTTCCATGAATGCCAAACATTTGTTCATCCGTTCCTGGTACACCTTCAAAAAAGGCAGGAGCCGTGTCACGATTGGCACATTTGTCTAATTCATCGAGCCATTCTTGTTGAATGACGAAATTGTCTGGATCCGCACAGTAAGCATCAATGACTTTACGATAGACACTGACAACTGTTGCTACATAATGAATGGACTTCATTCGTCCTTCAATCTTTAAGCTGTCAATTCCCATTTCGATCATTTGCGGTATGGATTCGATGAGTTTTAAATCTTTTGGACTCATCGCAAATGGTGCATCTTCTTCACCGAATAAAGGCGCTTCCTCAGAGCCTTCTAGTTTATATAGGTCATAATCCCAGCGGCAAGATTGGCAGCAGCCTCCGCGGTTTGAATCTCTCGCTGTCATATGGTTACTGAGCACGCAGCGGCCAGAATAAGCAATACACATCGCCCCGTGAATGAACGTTTCGATTTCAATATCCACTTTTTCTTTCATTTCTTTAATCTCTAGAGCGCTTGTTTCACGTGCAAGGACCACACGCTCAAGCCCTTCTTCCTTCCAAAACTGCACCGCTTTCCAATTTGAAAGAGATTGCTGTGTGCTCAAGTGAACTTCAAGCTTTGGAGCTACTCGTTTGCATGTTTCGATGATGAGTGGATCAGCGACAATAATTCCCGCTACACCCGCTCCTTCAATCCCTTGAAGATATTCTTCCAGCCCGTCCATGTTTTCGTTGTGGGCGAAAATATTCGTTGTCACATAAATGCGAGCACCGTATTTGTTCGCAAATGCGACACCTTCTGCCATTTCTTCGATTGAAAAGTTATCTGCATTTGAACGAAGTCCAAATTCTTTCCCACCAATAAAAACAGCGTCTGCTCCATAATGCACAGCAATTTTTAGTTTTTCTAAGTTTCCTGCTGGCGCTAGCAGTTCTGGTTTTTTTGTAATGACACGTTTTCCATCGATCACTTCAGAAATTCCATCTTTTAAAAGTGCCATTTCCTCTGCCTCCTTTTATCTTAATAAACCGTTTCTTTAAAGAAAAATCCTGTATCGATTGAGCGGTTGACAGGCTGGATCTCTTCAATACGCTCCACCCATTCATCTTTTTGATCTTCATAGGCTTCCTTATCAGTCACTAGTAAATCAATGGCTTTTCGATAGAGGGATGTCACCTCTGTCATATAAGAAAGTGACTTTAAAATTCCGTCAATTTTAAATGAGTCAATGCCTGCGTCGACAAATTCTTCTAATTCATCAATCATACATACATCATTTGGACTCATAATGTGTGTGCCATTTTCATCCTCAAAAATAGGATATTTGTTTTGACGCTCCTCGTCGTGAAGGAATAGACCTTCTTCCATATTTCTGCCTTCCACGTCCATTTGTTTGCCTTGATATTCAAAATAGTTGCCAACAAGTGTCCGTTTCGATTGGAACATACAGGTCATGCCGTGGACTTGAATTTCAATCTCCACTTCGGCGTTTTCTTTGATATCAATCACACTGTCCATATTGAGTTCTTTGGCAAGAACAGCACGTGTTGCGCCTTTTCTGCCCCAGTAGTTACAAGTGTAATAGTTTGTCCCAGTTGTTTCTGTACTCCAGTGCAGATTCAAGTTGACACCTGTTTCTTTTGCGGCCATGATCACTGCCGGATCTCCAAAAACGACACCATCCACGTTTAACCCATCGAGAAAGGTTAAATAATCTCCAAGCAGTGCCACACGGTCATTATGAAAAATCGCATTCATGGCGACATATACTTTTTTGTGATGTGCATGTGCGAGTTGAACCGTTTGTTTCACATCTTCTCTTGAAAACTCACCTGCAAGACGGATTCCATATGTTTGTTCACCTATTAAAAATGCGTCAGCACCCGCTTCAATGAGCGGCAGTACATCCGACACCTTGCTTGGCGTCACAAGCAATTCTGGTTTTTTCATGATTGGTCACCTCTTTTTGTACTAATGGCGATCCCATCTCCAACTGGAATGATACACGTTTGGTAGTCAGGATTTGACATCAGCCATTGATTGTATCGATCAATTTTGCCTATTAATTGTTTTTTTCGTTTATCTTCAATTTCTTCTTCATAATTTGTCGCAACTAAGCCTTTAAATAATACGTTGTCTGTAATAATCATTCCGTCATCGGACAGCATCGGTTCAAACAGCTCAAAAAAGCGTTGATACTGACCTTTTGCCGCATCAATGAAGATCACATCATAGGGCGCCATCGTCTGAACCGTTTTAGCTGATTCCATCGCATCGCCAAAAAACACGTGAATTCTATCTTTGAAATGTAATTCTTCAATATTCCGTGTCGCTTCCTCATAACGTTTTGCATTTCGCTCAATCGTATAGATTTCAGCATCTGGCAGAGCTTCTGCCATTCGAATCGCTGAATAGCCAATCGCTGTCCCAACCTCAAGAATCTTCTTCGGTTTTTTCAAAGAAAGCAGCTGCAATAACAGTTCAATGCTCACCTTTTCCATGATTGGCACATGATGCTCTTTCGCATACTCCTCTAATTGAGCGATGGCATCAGGACTCGGCTCAATTAAATCTTCAATATAATCATTTATTTGATCATCTTCGATTGTCATTATATGTCTAACTCCTTCATGACCTGAAAAAGAAGAGTCCTGCCTGCTGCAGCTCTCTTTCTCGTCAATCTTTCGTTCATCTAAGTAAAAACAACCCGATATATTTTACCACAAAGATGTGGTAATTGCGAACCTATAAAATGGATATAACAACGAAAAAAACTGCAGGCAATTTCACCATTGTCTACAGTCTTTTTCCTCTCACATGGGCGTTAGTTGCTGCCTGTGATGTATTTCGCTTTCGCTTTGTTGTGCTCATTTAACGTTTTCGTAAAGACGACTTCGCCATTTTTCTTTGCTAGGAAGTAAACAAAATCTGTTTTCTCTGGATGGAGTGCTGCTTTCCAAGAAGATTCTCCAGCATTGGCAATAGGTCCAGGCGGCAGCCCTTTGTTTGTATACGTATTATAAGGTGATTTCACTTTTAAATCTTTGTAATAAACACGGGACTTATGCTCGCCAAGCGCATAAAGAACGGTTGGATCTGTTTGAAGCGGCATGTCCTTTTTCAACCGGTTATAAAACACACTTGAGATTTTTGCCCGGTCTGTTTTTTCGGTTGCTTCCATTTCTATTAGGGATGCCATCGTTAGGACATCATGGATGGACATCTTTCTCTTTTTCATGTCCTTTTCGTACGTTTTCACATATTGATCTGTTTGTTTAATCATCGTGTCAATGATTGTTTCAAGTGATTCATCCTCACGATAAAACGGATACGTCGCCGGGAATAAATATCCCTCTAACGGATGCTTGACTTGTTTCCCGTTCACTTGTGATGTCACCGTTTCCGGGTATTTTTTCATCAATTTTTTAATAAAGGCTGGATCATCCAGCTTCGCTTCAACTTCTTTCGCTGAAAAATTCGTCTGGTTTGCAATAATGGCTGCAATATCAGACAACTGTTTCCCTTCAGGTATCACAAGCTGAAATGCGTAGTCTGTCCCGCCAGATGTCAGCTTTTGAATCAGCTGATCCGCATCCATTGTTTGTTTGAGATGAAAATAGCCCGCTTTAAAGCCTGACGCTTTTTTGTACTTTGCATAGTAAGTGAAAATCGTGTCATTTGAAATCAGTTCATTTTCTTTTAAAATGCTCGCAATTCCACTGACAGATGTCCCATTTGGAATATGAATATTAATGGTTTGTTTGCTTTTTTGATCGACCGGCCCGAGTGCTGATTTTACATATAAAAAACCTGATAATGCTGCAATGATGATCACAGCAAGTACAGATAACAGGACGATCCCCATTTTTCGTTTAAAAAATGGTCGTTTCTTTTGTTCTGAAAACATGCATGGCCCTCCTCACATCTAGCTTTTATAGTACATGATTCGACGGAGTTCGGCAATTACTTGCTCATGCATGTCATGACAGAACTTGCCATAGTGTGGCTAAACCGACACCGCCCCCACTTCCAATTGCAGCCATGACATAGCTTCCATTCGGTAAGGCACGGGCTTCGTAAAACAGTCTCACCATCATAGCAGCTCCCGAGGCGCTATATGGATGCCCAAGACAAAGCGCACCGCCTTTTTTATTGATACGGTCATAAGGAATACCTAGTGTCCGGGCAATGAGTACTACTTTGAGCGCAAACGCTTCATTGATTTCAAAAAGTGCAACATCTTCTATCTTCACCTGTTCTTTATGTAAAAGTTTCTTGATTGCATCAATTGGTGAAGCAGCAGGATAATGCGGGTCTATAGCGGTCACGGCACTCCCGATATACCGCAGCATAGGGCTAAAGCCTTTTGCCTCCGCTTCCGCTCTTTCCATCACAACGACGGCAGCTGCACCATCTGCTTCTTTACAGCTATTGGTCACAGTCACAGTACCTTTGCCTGGTAAAAAGACAGGTTTTGCCCGCTTTATCAAGCTTGCAATCGGTCTTATTTTAGCTGCCGCTTCATCTGTACTCATCCCGCTAATCGGAACAATTTCTTCTGAATACGTTCCTTGCTTGAATGCGGTTATACTTCGTTCCCAGCTTAAAAGTGCATAGTCATCTTGCTCTTGTCTCGCAACTGAAAATCTCGACGCCGTCAGCTCTGCCGCTTCCCCCATATGAGGGTCCCCTATCCACTCTGGAGAAAAGCGGGCCCTTTCTTTCATTGGTGACCGAGAAATGCTTTCCGTTCCACCAGCGATATACATTGATCCCTCCCCCGACTGAATCATGATGCACGCCGTTCTAATGGCTTCAAGACCGGAAGCACACTGCCTATCAATGGTCATACCCGGAATATGTAATGAAAGCCCTGCTTCTAACGAGGACAGACGGGCAATGTTGCCACCACCCCCGACGACATTGCCTAAAATGATGTCATCTGGCTTGGTCACGTTTGAAAAATGCTGGATCAAGGGCGCGGCTAGATGCTCTGGCTGGTAATCCTTCAACATTCCATTTTTCTCACCGAAGGGCGTCCGCTTCGCTTGTACGATCACGGCTTGCATGATAATTGTTCCTCCGCCCACTTTTTCATACTGGCACGAGCGATTTTCCCTCCTGATGTTTCGATCATTTTGTCCGTGACGAGCCATTTTTTTGGTACTTTGTATGCCGCTAATGTTTCTTTTACAGCTTGCCGAATGGTTTTTGTTTGCTGTACATTCTCAATAATGGCAACAGGGATTTCGCCCCAATATGGATCAGGAAGTCCAATCACGATTGACCGATTCACCTCTGGCTGTTCATTCAGCACACGCTCAATTTCCTCTGGAAAAATATTCAGTCCCCCATAGACAATCATGCCATTCTCGCGGCCGCTCATATACAAGTAACCATCTTCGTCGAGCCACCCCATGTCATATACGGTCAGCCACTCTTCGGGCGGCTTTTCATCTTGTAAATAGCCTGAAAAAGACATTGGGCTTTTCACATAAATTCTCCCTATTTCATTTGACTTGCAAACGGTTTGATCTGCCCTCCTGACTTCAACCTGAATAGAAGGAAAAGGTTTTCCGACAGAAGTAGGTTTTTGCAGAAAGTCATCAGAAGATAAATAGGAAACAAAACTCAATTCTGATGTTCCATAAAAATCAAAAAATGTGATGTGAGGATAGCGGTTGACGAGCTGTTTTTTTGAAGAGTTTCCCCAATCTGCACCAGAAGACAGGACAAGAAGCGGATTCTTTCCGAAAGCATCCATTTGCAGTAACGATTCTGTCATGGTCGGAACCGTATAAATAGCCGTGATGTCTCCTCTTTCTAAGATGTTTTTTGCTTTCTCTGGCACAAATTTTTCTAACAATGTCACGGTGCCCCCGAAATAAAGTGTGCTGATCGCGCCGTATAAAAAATGAGAGGATAAAAGTGTGCCCAAAATCAGTACATGATCTTGATGTGTGATCCCAAAGACGGATGTTGTCATTTGAAAGCTCTCGATCCATGACTGCTGGCGTCTTATAAAGGCTTTTGGCGATCCCGTTGATCCTGAAGTAAATCCCATATAAAAAGCAGGATCTTCCTCCGGTTCACCTTTGTTCGATTGAACGTTTATGCTGAGGCTGATTCTTTCTTTCCATTCAGATAAAGAGAGCACTGGCATGTCCAGCTTGTACTTTTCAATCCTTTTGATATATCGATCTTCCACAATGACAAGGTCCGCGTCGCTTAATAAGAGCTTTTCCGCGCATTCCTTGTCACTCCACCGCGGATCAAGAGGCACCGCTGTCCATCCTGCAGAAGCTGCGCCAGCAAATAGTTGAAGAAACGGAACACCATTTGATACTAAAAAAGCGACTCTTTTTTGCTGATGAGGCGTTTCTTTTAACCATTGTGCAGTTGACTGCACACGCTCATGCCATTCTTCATAAGTGATCTGCTCTTTTTCATCTATGATCGCCATCTGATCTGGCTTCACTTTTGCATGAGCCGCATAGCTTTCCGTTATTCTCATCAAACTGCTCGCCTCCCTCTATGTAAGTCCCTTTTTCGATATGACATCGCTTGAATGATTTTCACCGTGAAGACAGCACATATCCCTGCTTTGATCAGATCACCCGGTAAATAAATGACGCTGAACAGAGCTGCTTGCGTGATCTTTATATGCATCATCATGGCTTGAAAGGGAATTCCGCCTATATATAATATCCCGATACTGCATACCGCATAGATCAAAAATAGTCGTAAGGCCGTCACTTTCTTCAGCCGGTTAAGCCACAGGCTGATCATAAAGGCAGCCACTGGATAAGCAAGTAAAAAACCACCGCTTGGCCCAAAAAAGACCCCTATTCCGCCTCTTCCTCCAGATAAAAGAGGTGCGCCTGCTGCCACTATTAGAAGAAACAGAAGTAAACTAATCAGCGCTTGCTTTGGTTTTAACAGCCCTCCAGCAAGCAAAAGACCTGCGGTTTGTAAGGTGATTGGTACAGGTGTAAACGCAAGAAAAATAGGCGGAATTAATCCTAACATCCCAATAACTGCTGTCATTAATGCCATTTGCATCATATCGTGAATTTTCAATTTTCATACCCCTCACTCGATTCATTATTAAAAATAGCGTAAAAGGTCGAGCGATATATGTCAACTAAATTTCAATAATAGTTTACATATAGAATGTAAAAAAAGACCTGTGAAGAAAGATCACAGAGATCATGTTCACAGGCCTTTTATTCGTTCTATTCTTCTTCGTCTTCTTGATCTAAGAACGTATTTAACGTTTCTTCAATCATGTCCCACTCTTCATCCGTTTCAATTGGCTCTAATTCGCCATCTTCACCGTCTTCGTTTGGTGTGAAGCTTGATGCATGAATTTCAATTTCTTCGTTATCTTGTTCAGAAATTGGGTAGTAAAGAACATATGATTTGTTAAAATGGTCGCTTTCAAAAGTAAATAGTACTTCGCAAAGCTGCTCATTTCCATTATCATCAACGATTGTAATTTGCTTTTCTCCGTGTTCCATTTGATTCACCTCATTTTAATTTAAGCTGTCTAAATACCCTTGAAGGATCATAACAGCCGCCATTTTATCAATGACTTTTTTACGCTTTTGTCTGCTCACATCTGCAGAGATGAGCATTTTTTCTGCTGCCATCGTTGACAGACGCTCGTCCCAAAGCACAACAGGAACATTGTACGTGTTTTCTAACACTTTCGCAAATGATTGGCTGGCCTCGCCTCTTGGACCGACCGTACCGTTCATATTTTTTGGAAAACCAAGGACAATTTTATCCGTTCCATATTGCGAGACGATCTCAGACAGGCGGCTGAGACCAAAGTCTCCGCCTGCTTCATCAATTTTAATGGTTTCAATCCCTTGAGCTGTCCATCCCATTTCATCACTGATTGCCACACCAAGGGTTTTCGTGCCTAAATCTAAGCCTAAAATTCTCATGTTTTACGCCTCTTTATGTGTCTCTAAGTACGATTTAACCAATTCCTCAATTAATTCGTCTCGTTCTAGTTTACGAATTAGGTTGCGTGCATCCTGATGTCTTGGAATATAAGCAGGGTCGCCTGACAGCAAGTATCCGACAATTTGATTGATCGGGTTGTATCCTTTTTCTTGGAGTGCGTCATAAACTGTTATGAGCACTTCATTCACATTGGTTTCAGCTGAATCATCAGAGAAGTTAAACTTCATTGTCTTATCAAATGAACTCACTGCTTCTTGCACCTCTCTTCCAACATTCTACTAGCAAGCTTTTTTCTAACCGCTCATCTAATACCATTATTCTACACTACATTGACTGATTATAAAACGGATTTGACAGATTCTTCGACAGTTGCCAGTGCTTCTTCAAGCTTTTCTGGCTGTTTCCCGCCTGCTTGTGCCATATCTGGGCGTCCGCCTCCGCCTCCGCCGCAAATTTCAGCTGCCTGCTTCACAAGTTTTCCTGCATGAAGACCTTTTTCAATGACATCTTTTGTCACACCGGCTGAAATGTTGACTTTTCCATTTTGAACGGCACCAAGTACGATGACAGCTGAACCTAATTTCGCTTTTAATTCATCAACCATCGTTCTTAAATGGTTCATGTCTTTGGCGTTTACTTTTTCAGTTAACACGTTCACTCCGCCAACTTCGATAACTTTTTCCAAAATAGAGCCAGCTTCTGCTTGACTTAATTTCGCAAGAAGTGATTCGTTTTCTCTTTGAACTTCTTTTAAATCAGCCTGCAAGGAAGCGATGCGTTTTGGTACATCTTTTGTATTTGATTTCAGTTCATTAGCTGCCTTTTCTAAAATCGCAAGCTGATCATTTAATTCTTCATAAGCACCTTTACCTGTTACAGCCTCAATACGGCGTGTTCCAGCACCAATACCCGATTCAGATGCAATTTTAAACAATCCGATCTCCGCAGTGTTTTGAACGTGACAGCCTCCGCATAACTCGATGCTGTAATCACCCACTTGCACAACACGGACAATATCGCCATACTTCTCGCCAAACAGCGCCATTGCGCCCATTTCTTTTGCTTCAGCAATTGGTTTCAGGTCAATGGCAACCGAAATGCCTTCCCAAATCTTTTCGTTGACGATTTTTTCAATTTGTGACAATTCTTCTTTTGTTACTTGTCCAAAGTGAGAAAAGTCAAAGCGAAGTCTGTTTTCATTCACAAGTGAACCCGCTTGGTTAACGTGGCTGCCCAATACATCTTTTAGCGCTTGGTGCAAAAGATGTGTCGCTGTGTGATTTTTCACAATGCCTTTTCGAAGCGCTGATTCGACTTCTGCAGTGACTTCAATGCCTTTTTGAACCGTACCACTTACGACGACTCCTTCGTGGACATGCTGGCCGTTTGGCGCCTTTTTCACATCTTTGATATCAATGATCGCTTCGGCACTTTTTAACGTTCCTTTATCCGCCACTTGTCCGCCGCTTTCCGCATAGAAAGGTGTTTCATCTAATAAAATTTGCACCGTTTCCCCTTCGTGTGCTTCTGTGACAATTTCACCGTTTTGAAGCAATTCGATAATACGAGCATCTGCAGTTAAATTTTCGTAGCCAACAAACGTACTTTCTGCTTTTATATCGCCTAAAGCCCCGCCTTGAACCTGCATACTGCCCACATCTTGTCTGGCATTTCTTGCACGTTCACGCTGCTTCTCCATTTCTAGCTGGAAGCCTTCACGATCGACTGTCATGTTCTCATCTTCAGCATATTCTTCTGTGAGTTCGACCGGGAATCCATATGTGTCATAAAGCTTAAACACATCTTTACCGGAAATTTGTGAGCTGCCATTGTCTCGTTCTTTTTTGATCACTTCTGATAAAATGGCTAACCCTTCATTCAGTGTCTCATGGAAACGCTCTTCTTCATTTTTGATCACTTTTGCAATAAATTCTTCTTTTGCTTGAACATCTGGATAGAAATCCTTCATGATCTCCGCAACAACTGGAACTAGATCATACATGAATGGACGGTGGATATGGATCGTTTTTGCATAACGCACAGCACGGCGCAGCAAACGTCTTAACACATAACCTCGGCCTTCATTAGAAGGAAGCGCTCCATCACTGACGGCAAAGGCAACAGTACGAATATGGTCAGCAATGACTTTAAATGCTGTGTCTTTTTCTTTTGACTCCCCATAGCTTTCTCCAGAAATCGTTTCTACTGCACGAATAATCGGCATGAACAGGTCTGTATCAAAGTTCGTCGGTACGTTTTGAATCACAGAGACCATACGCTCAAGACCCATTCCTGTATCAATGTTTTTCTTCGGAAGCGGTGTATATGTACCATCTGGATTATGGTTAAATTCAGAAAAAACAAGATTCCATACTTCTAGATAACGTTCATTTTCTCCGCCTGGATATAATTCAGGGTCGTTCATGTCGTTGCCATATGCTTCGCCGCGATCATAGAAAATTTCTGTATTCGGACCACTTGGCCCCTCGCCAATATCCCAGAAGTTGCCCTCTAGACGAATAATTCGTTCCTCAGGGACACCCATTTTATCTCTCCAAAGAACATATGCTTCTTCATCCTCTGGATGTACCGTTACAGATAACAGATTCGGATCAAAGCCAATCCACTCGTCACTTGTGAGGAATTCCCAAGCCCATTCGATTGCCTCTTCTTTGAAATAGTCTCCAATAGAGAAGTTGCCCAGCATTTCAAAAAACGTATGATGGCGTGCTGTTTTCCCTACATTTTCAATGTCATTTGTACGAATTGATTTTTGTGCGTTGCAAATACGTGGATTCTCAGGCACGACGCGGCCATCGAAGTATTTCTTTAATGTTGCCACCCCGCTGTTAATCCATAAAAGTGTTGGATCGTCATGCGGTACGAGGGACGCACTCGGTTCGACAGCATGTCCTTTTTCTTTAAAAAAATCTAAAAACATTTGACGTACTTGAGCTGAAGTTAAAGTTTTCATCATAAATCCTCCCTTTTTATTCTCAATCTTCACACAAACGAAAAAACATCCCGCCCTATGCAAGCAAAAAACTACTTACACAGGGACGAGATGCTCTCGCGGTACCACCCTGATTATAGACATATGCGTCTATCACCTTCACATCCGATAACGCCGGAAGAGAGCGGCAGTGTTTATCTGCACTCGGGACTAGCTTCCGTTAAAGGTCTGATAAGGCTTTTCTCAGCAAACAAAGCCTCTCTCTGCAACAGCTTTTTAACGTACTCGGGTCCGTCATTGAATTCAATATGTATGAATCGAAATTATTATAGACAACTCGGCTCGTCTTGTCAATGAACGCTTCGTCTCATGTGAATATATTGCACAATAATGACCCTCATAATGGCTGCGGACGGTACGGCTAAAATCATTCCAATCAAGCCAAACAGCTCCCCTCCAGCGAGTAACACCAGCATGATCACGACAGGATGCATATGCAGGCTTCTCCCGACAATGATCGGACTCAGTACATTGCTTTCTAAAAATTGAAGCACGGCTACTGTAATTAGCACAATGATCACTGACTTCACTGAGATGGTAAAAGCGATAAAGACAGCTGGGATCGCTCCAATAATCGGGCCAAAATACGGAATGACATTCGTTGCACCGATTAACATACCTAGTACAAGCGGATATGGAATATGAAACAGCCAAAGAACAATGGCAGCAGCACCTCCAATTAAAGAACAGACAAGCAATTGCCCTCTAATATAATCCCCAAGTGAGTCATCCACTGCTTTCACAAAGGCATGTCCCCTTTTTCGAAAGCTTGGCGGGGTTAAATACCATGCTGCCCGCTTCATCGTGTTCATATCTTTCACCATATAAAAGACAAGAAAAGGAATAAGTGCAGCAACTAAGGCGTAATCAAGCAATACTTTACAGCTTAGAATCATCCGCTCTGCCCCATTTGCGGCATACGTCTCAGATTGGACAATAAAACGATCCAGCCGTTCATGTAGTCCATCAGGCCAGTGGCTTGTATGACGATGAACATGTGATAAAGCACCATTATACGTTTCGGCAAGCATGGGAATTTGCTCCGACAATTCATTTAACTGAGCGATTAAAACCGGTGCCCCTTTATACACAGCCAAACCAATGCCGCCAAAAAACAGCACATATATTAATAAAAGACTGACCGTCCTTGGCAAACCTCGCTTATGTAGTCTTTCAACAATTGGATAAAGAAGATAAGAAATAAAAATAGCGATAAGAAGCGGGATCAAAACCGCTTTGAGCAATAAAAAAATAGGCATCCATAGCTCGTCGAGCTGAACCAAAATGAGTAAAGACGCAAGGACAAGCAGTACACCTGCAGCATATATTAGAAACTCGATCGGACGTTTCTTCACCTTTTTCACCTCTCTTCTTATTGTTTAACCAACTTCTGCAATTATCCATGTAAATAAAATTTGTCCTAACTTTGTTAAAAATGAATACACATGAAACATACGGCTCCATCCAAAGTCACTGTTTGCTGTAAAAATCTCGTTAGAAAATATTCCATTATTTTCTTATTTTCACCTCATTTATGCTAGAATCCGCTTTAGCTCAATCATTAGAAGAGGAGGTTCTTCATGATCACATTCGAAGAAGTCAACAAGCATTACGGCCAGTTCCATGTACTTAAGGACATTAACCTACATATTCAAAAAGGTGAGGTTGTTGTGATCATCGGTCCTTCAGGGTCTGGAAAAAGCACGATCCTCAGGTGTATCAATCGTCTTGAAAGCATTGATGAAGGAAAAGTCCTTGTCAATCAAGTGTCTGTTCAGCATCCGAAAACCAACATCAATCTCATCAGGCAAAATATCGGGATGGTGTTTCAGCACTTCCATCTTTATCCGCATAAGACGGTGCTTGAAAACATTATGCTTGCGCCGATGAAGGTTAAAAAAGTGAGCAAAGAAGAAGCAAAGGAAACAGCTGAATTTTATTTAAATAAAGTTGGCATTCCTGAAAAAGCAGACACCTACCCTTCTAGACTCTCAGGAGGACAGCAGCAGCGTGTGGCAATCGCAAGGGGACTTGCAATGAAACCTGAGGTCATGCTTTTCGATGAACCAACATCAGCTCTTGATCCAGAGATGATCGGTGAGGTGCTAGATGTGATGAAACAGCTGGCAAGGGAAGGAATGACAATGGTCGTTGTCACGCACGAGATGGGGTTTGCCCGTGAAGTCGCAGACCGCATTGTGTTTATTGATGAAGGAAGAATTCTTGAAGAATCAACACCAGCTGCCTTTTATGAAAAACCGCGCGAGAAACGCGCTCAGCTCTTTTTAAGCCGTATTTTAAATCACTAGGGGGAATGAATTTGATGAAAAAAATGAAACGCTTTGGCCTATTACTGTTGATGACTTGCTGTATGATCGCTCTCGCTGCCTGCGGCTCTGCCGAGAAAGGCTCAACCGATGCAAAACAAGGTAGCTCATTAGAAGCCATTAAGAAAGACAAAAAAATCGTTTTCGGTGTGAAAAACGATACTCGTTTATTTGGTCTAAAAAATCCTAGTAGCGGGGATATTGAAGGGTTTGATATTGATATCGCAAAAGCGATCACTAAAGAAATGCTCGGTGATGAAGGAAAAGCAGAATTCAAAGAAGTGACATCTAAAACAAGAATTCCTTTACTGCAAAAAGGAGATATTCATGCCATTGTTGCCACAATGACGATCACAGAAGAGCGTAAAAAAGAGGTCAATTTCTCAGACGTATACTTTGAAGCAGGACAATCACTGCTTGTGAAAAAAGGCAGCGACATTCAATCGATTGATAATCTTAAAAAAGGTACGAAGGTGCTTGCAGTGAAAGGGTCCACTTCTTCTCAAAACATTCGCGAAAAGGCACCAGAAGCATCCGTTTTAGAATTTGAAAATTACCAAGAAGCCTTTACAGCCTTAAAATCAAATCAAGGGCAAGTTCTGACAACTGATAATGCAATTTTATTTGGCATGGCAGACGAAGATTCAAATTATGAAGTCGTTGGCGGAACATTTACCGATGAGCCTTATGGTATCGCTGTGAAAAAAGGCGATGAAGAATTGACAGAAGCCATTAATAAAGCGTTAAAGGCATTAAAAGACAATGGAGAGTATGACAAGATTCATAAAAAATGGATCAAAGAATAATCAATTGACTCGATCAATCTCAACACCCTCAGGAGAGCCGCTTGCCGGCTCCTCTGTTGATTAGGAAGGAAGTGAACTGATTGCTGCGGTTTTCCATTTTAACTGAGAACTTCCATCTTTATTTAGAAGGGTTTAAATATACGATTGGTGCAAGTGTCATTGCGTTGATTGGAAGCTTTTTCATCGGTACACTCATTGCCATTATGAGAATTGCGCCACTAAGGCCGCTCAACTGGTTAGGGACGGCTTACGTGGAATTTATTCGGAATATTCCGTTATTATTGATCACCTTTGTGTTCTTTTTTGGTTTACCGGTACTTGGCATTGTGGCAGATGGCTTTACAGCAGGAACCATTGCCCTCTCCATTTATACGTCTGCTTTTATCGCTGAAGCCATTCGTGCAGGTATACAAGCTGTACCGCTTGGACAAATGGAAGCAGCTAGAGCTTCTGGTCTGACATATGGCGGAACGATGCGATATATTATTCTGCCGCAGGCCATCAAAATTGTCATTCCACCACTTGGGAATCAATTTATCAACCTTGTGAAAAACTCGTCTATTTTAGGTGTCATTGCAGGGTTTGATCTGATGTACCAAGGAGACCTTATCGCTTCGAGAACGTTTGTGACATTTGATGTATACATTTTTGTTGCCATGTTCTATCTTCTATTGACCATTCCACTTAGTCTAGGCGTTGGTTATTTAGAAAAAAGATTAGCCCGAAGCCACTAGAAAGGAGGAAACACAATGGATTTTATAGGTGCCTACCAGCCCGATCATCTCGCCTTTTTACTTGAAGGATTTGCTGTCACCTTAAAAGTGGCTTTTATCTCCATCATTTTAAGCTTTATCATCGGATTAGTCGTTGGCACATTGAGGTTCGCACAAATCCCTATTTTATCAAAGGTGCTTGCGGTCATTGTTGAAACCGTTCGGAACCTACCGCTTTTGCTGATCATCTTTTTTACGTATTTCGCCCTGCCTGAAATTGGCATTAAGCTGAGCATCACGGCCTCTGCCATTGCGGCTTTAACCGTGTTTGAATCCGCTATGCTGTCAGAAATCATTCGCAGCGGATTAAAATCAATTGATAAAGGACAAATCGAGGCGGCCAGATCCTCTGGTTTAACCTATATTCAAACATTAAAAATGATTATCATGCCACAGGCGTTACGCCGAATGGTACCGCCGATTGTCAGTCAATTTATTTCTCTTTTAAAAGATACATCGCTCGCCGTTGTAATTGCCCTTCCAGAGTTATTGCATCACGCGCAGATTTTAAATGGTCAAAGCCAATCTTATTTACTTCCTATTTTCCTCTTGGCGGCCATGATGTACTTTGTTGTCAACTTCAGCTTGTCTATACTTGCACGGAGATTAGAGTACAGGCAGGCATAAAAAAAGGACATCCGCTCATGGTGGATGTCCCTTTTTGTTTAAAGCATTCGCATAACTCGTTTTCTCATCTTTTTCATATCCCGCTTAGATGGCATATCATATCGACTTGCAAAGTGATATGCGAGTGCACCTGCACCAAGCGTTAATAGTGAAGAAGTCATTTTGCCCATTCGAAATTCCCCCTTAACACTTATAGTTGAATTGAACGTTCATCGTCACTAAACAGGTCGTCTAAACTGCTTAGTGTACCGTCTTCCTCCACTTGGTGAGTAGATATTTTGCCTTTTGACAGTGTCAATTCAATAAAACAGCCCCAGCAATAATATTGATTGACCCCAATTTTTCCGATGTCTTTACATTTGCAATTTGGGCAAATGAGCATATTCAGCACCTCTTTACGTTCGGTTTAGAACAAGTGCTTCCTTTTGAACATCCATCAAGGTTCCGGCAGCATGCAGCTGCTTTCGAATCCCTGATAGCTCTGTAAAGAAGCCGTCCGAGAGTTCATATGCTACGATTGTGCCCGAATTCATGCAAAAGTATACATCTTCCAAAACACCTAATGTTTCACCATCTGGCGTACGGATCATTTTCTTTTTTAATTTCGAAAAGAAAAAGGATGGGGCGGTGGTATCTATCTCGATGCCCTTCTGGCAGCTCACATATAGACCTTTGTCTGTCAGTTTGTCGCCAGCTGAGAATGGAATGAAAGCACAGTCTTTCTTTTTCCCATCTAAAACATATCCCCCGCAGCTGCCGCCGGCTAAAAAGCAAATATCTTTGATCGCCCCAAGTGAATAAGACAGCTCGTCTGTATAGATCGTCAGTCCTTCAAGCTCTCGACATGTTCTCAAAATGTGATCAACCACCTTTTCGGAACAGTCTTATCGTGTGCGTTTCCTCTATGACTCATACGAAGAAATGGCTTCCATGAAGGAAGCCATTTACTCTTGCATAAAATCAAACGGAGTGATTCCCTCCATGCCAATATTGGCATCGTGTACGCTGAAAGGAAGTTCTTTTTGGAGGGCTGCTAGCTCAGCGTCCATGATTTCTTCCGTTTCAGTAAGACGCATGGTTAAAGACGTTTGTCTGAGGGAGTCTTCATTATTTTTTACGCCCCACTCTAATGCTGATTCCTCACCGCACAAAATTAAATACTTTTTACTTCGTGTAATGGCCGTGTAAAGCAAATTTCTTCGAAGCATTCGATAATAACTTCTTACGACTGGCAGCACCACGATTGGGAATTCACTGCCCTGGGATTTATGAATCGAGCAACAATAAGCGTGTGTAAATTGATGAAAATCTTTTTTCGTAAACGTGATTTCATTTCCATCAAAGGAGATGACCGCCATATCTTCTTTTTCTGTGTTTTCTTTCGCATAAAAGATCGATACAATTTCGCCAATATCTCCATTAAAAATGTTATTCTCGGGCTGATTGACAAGCTGAAGTACCTTATCACCTGTCCGGTAGACGACATCACCAAAAGGAATTTCTCTTCCTTTTGGCTTTTTAGGATTCAAAATTTGCTGAAGCATTTTATTCAGTTCATTAATGCCTGCTTTTCCTTTATACATTGGGGCAAGCACTTGAATGTCCTTTGCTGAATACCCCTTTTGAGCAGCATTGCTGACCACTTTCTCGATGACTTCTTTCATTTGGTCACTAGAGCATTGAATAAAGGATCGATCCTTCGAGCGTGCAGTAATATCCTTTGGCAAAACACCATTTTTCATATCATGCGCAAGCTCAACAATTGTTGAACCGTCTGCCTGCCGGTAAATATCAGTTAATGTAACTGCCGGTATAGCTTGTGACGCAAGCAGGTCTCTTAACACTTGACCAGGCCCGACAGATGGAAGTTGATGTTCGTCTCCAACCATAATGACTTGAATATGATCTGGGATCGCTTTAAACAAATGGTTCGCCAGCCAAATATCCAGCATACTCGATTCATCAATGATGACAAGTTTCCCTTCAATCGGCTGGTCTTCATCATGTGAGAAGCCTTCTGATCCATTCCAGCCTAGCAGCCGGTGAATGGTCACAGCAGGAAGTCCAGTGGATTCTGTCATTCGTTTCGCAGCACGTCCAGTTGGTGCGGCAAGCACGAACGGAAATGCTTCATCTTTTTTATAATCACCCGGGTCAAGAGATACGCCGTGAAGATCGCTGTAAAGCTCGACAATCCCTTTAATGACCGTCGTTTTCCCTGTACCCGGTCCGCCTGTTAAAAGCAGCATTGGAGACATGAGTGCCTTTTGAATGGCTTCTTTTTGGGTTGGTGCATACTGGACACCAAGCCGTTCCTCCAGTTCACCGAGTGCAAGCAGAAATTCTGATTCAGGAAATTGATCTGCATATTCCGTTTGAGCAACAATTTTTTGAATGCGTTTTGCCACACTTTGCTCCGCATAAAAGAGCGACGGATGATAACAGCGATCATCTTCAATGATCATGTCTTTCCCTTCACCAAGTGCAATGATCTGATTGGCAACGTCCATTTCAGTCACTTTGTAGTCATTGCCTGTTTGATTCAGTAGTTTACGGGTTTCGACGATCAGATCTTTCGTTTGTATGTACGTATGACCGTCTTGCAGGCTTGCTGTCTCAACGGTATACAAAAGGGCTGCACGAATGCGTTCTGGATCATTTCCAGATATCCCTGTTCTAGCGCCGAGTTCATCTGCTTTAATAAATCCAATCCCCTCGACGTCTTTGACGAGCTGATAAGGGTTTTCTTCAATTTTCTGCAACGTTTCACTCTCGTACGCTTGGTAAATCTTCATACTAAGCTGAGGACCAAAGCCATATTGATTCAGGCTGATCATGATTTGCTCAAGCCCTTGATGCTCCTGAAGTGCGGCAGCCAGCTTATCTGCCTTCTTTTTTGACAGGCGCGGGACGTCATACAACACAGACGGATCACGCATAATTTGATGAAGCGTCTGATTGCCTAACTTGCCGACGATTTCTTCCGCCGTCTTTTTCCCAATCCCTTCAAACAAGTCACTAGAGAGATAATGAATGATGCCTTGCTTTGTTGTAGGGACTTCCTTTTGAAAATGGGTGGCTTGAAACTGCTCACCAAACTTCGGATGACTTGTGACCTTGCCATAGAAGGTGTAGGTTTCCTCCTCATGCAGCGCTGGGAAGTACCCTGTGACAGATGCAGTTTTTTCCTCTAAATTCTCTGATGTTTCAATGACTTTTACTTTTAACACCGAGTATAAATTACTTTCATTATGGAAAATAACGGCTTGAACCGTCCCTTTTAAAAATGGTTCGTCTTCAAGCTTCATTTGATCTGGATGTTCCTGCACAGGTCTTCCCTCCTTCCGGTTATTCTGCCTCTTGAATTAGCTTTTGCGCATGCAATGCAAGCATATGATCAGGCTGCACGTCAATGGCTTTTCCTAGCATTTCAAGCGCTTCGTCCTTTTTCTCTAAATACGCATACGCAACGCCTGCATTATAAAAGGCGTCTGCATGCTGCGGATCTCGCGTAATCACTTCAGTAAAGACTGCGACCGCTTCCTCCAGCAGATGTTCATTCGCTAAGCACATGCCAAATTGAAATCTTGCTTCGTTATCTTCTTCGTTTAGCTCAACTGCACGCTGAAGATAAGGCATCGCAAGCTTCGGCTGCTCTAATTTCATCAGTGTCTGCCCTAACATATAAAACAAATCACTGTTTTCCATTCCAGCTTGTAGTGCTTGCTCAAAATAGTCTTTCGCTTTCATAAAGTCTTCTTTCATCGTATAGACATTTCCTGCTCCGTAATAGGCTGCAGCTGCTGTATGATCAAGTTCAATGGCTTTTTGAAAGAAGTTCAATGCACGTTCAAATTCATGAACACTTGAAAGTAAATTCGCAAAGTTAATATATGGAACCGGGTCCTTTGGGCTTTCTTCAATGGCTTTCGTAAAAGCTTCAGCTGCCTGTTCGATGTTCCCCTGATTTAAAGCTTCAATACCGATTTCGTTATGATTCATTCGCTCTCTTCATCCTTTCATTAAAAAACCTCAACAGCGACGTTGAGGTTTTTAACACATGTTACACATACGACAGCTTTTGGCCATCTTTAAAGACATCGTCAATGGTCCCGCCGCCAAGACATTCTTCGCCATCATAAAAAACAACAGCTTGTCCTGGAGTGACAGCACGAACGGGTTCATCAAAGATCACCATTGCTTCCTGCTCACCTGTCATTTTGACTTTTACATGATGGTCTTCTTGACGGTATCGGAATTTCGCTGTGCATGTGAGTTCACCGTTTTCGCCGACAATATGAGGACGAGTCCAGCTGATGTTCACAGCTGAAATACTTTCAGAGTATAAAAGCGGGTTGTGGAAGCCTTGTTCAACAAATAAGATATTTTTCTCTAAGTCCTTCCCAACAACGAACCACGGATCACCGCTTCCGCCAATGCCAAGTCCTTGGCGTTGACCGATCGTGTAATACATGAGTCCATCATGTTCACCTTTTACTTCTCCGTCCATTGTCTGCATCACACCGGGCTGTGCAGGCAAATATTGGCTAAGGAACGTTTTAAAGTTTCTTTCCCCAATAAAGCAGATGCCCGTAGAATCTTTTTTCGTTGCTGTTGCGAGCTCTGCTTCTTTCGCTAATTCACGCACTCTTTTTTTCTCTAAATCGCCAATTGGGAACAACACTTTATCAAGTTGTTCTTGAGTCAGCTGATTCAAGAAATAAGTTTGGTCTTTGTTTGTATCAAGACCTCTTAGCATTTTCACTTCATCGCCGGTTCTGTCGACACGGGCATAGTGGCCTGTTGCCAAATAATCCGCTCCAAGCGACAATGCATGCTCAAGAAATGCTTTGAACTTAATTTCTTTATTACACATGACATCTGGGTTCGGCGTTCTGCCTGCTTTATATTCATCAAGAAAATATTGAAACACTTTGTCCCAATACTGTTTCTCGAAATTCACTGCATAATATGGGATTCCAATCTGGTTACAAACACGAATGACATCCTCATAGTCCTCCGTTGCTGTACATACACCATTTTCATCTGTGTCATCCCAGTTTTTCATAAATATGCCGATCACATCATAGCCTTGCTCCTTTAGCATGAGCGCAGCAACTGATGAATCGACGCCTCCAGACATGCCGACCACAACTCTTGTGTCTTCAGGTCTTTTTGTCATCTTCATCAACTCCAATTTCAATGAAACAACGTGCGCGTTTCGTTCTTCAGGTGCCTAGCTGTTTCATTTTTCACACACGAACAAAAGGGAGCATTTATTTGGCTAGGCGTTTCACGACAGCCGCTATCTTATGCGCCGCCTGCTTCACATGTTCCTCTTCATTTCCAAGACCGAAGCTTATTCTGACTGAGGATGTCAGCTCTTTTGCTTCTTCACCATACATGGCGCTTAATACGTGCGAAGGAAGGACAGATCCAGCCGTACATGCTGACCCGCTTGAAACAGCAATCCCTTCCATATCTAAGTTCACAAGTAACGATTCAATAGAAACGCCCGGGAAGTGGACATTTAAAATATGCGGCAATGTCTCTTTCGGGTGTCCATTGATAGAGAAATTGAGTGATTCCTCTTCGAATACTTGCAGCATCGCTTCTTTGAGCTTACCATAATGCACTGCTTTTTCTCTTCTATTTTGCTTTGTTAATTGAACTGCTTCTGCAAGCCCAATGATTCCCGCCACATTTTCAGTGCCAGCACGGCGTTTTCTTTCTTGTTCTCCTCCGAATAGCTGCGGAGAAAGTTTTACACGCTCATTGACGTATAAAAAGCCTGTTCCCATCGGGCCATTTAGTTTATGACCGGACGCAGATAAGAGGTCGATATGAAGTTCTGTGACATCAATTGATATTGTCCCAAATGCCTGTACTGCGTCTGTATGAAAATAAGCAGTGTGTTCGTGTAAAAGTTGACCAATTTCTTTGATTGGCTGAATCACACCCGTTTCATTATTGCCATACATGATGGTCACAAGAATTGTATCGTCTCTTAGTGCTTGTTTTAATTGATCAAGATGAATCAATCCAGTGTGATCCACATCTAAATACGTCACATCAAAACCAAGCTTCTCTAAGCGTTCGCATGTATGCAGCACTGCATGATGCTCAGTTTTTGTTGTGATGATATGTTTTCCTTCATGCTGCCTTGCCATTGCCACACCTGTAATGGCCAAGTTGTCTGCCTCTGTTCCCCCGCTTGTGAGGATGATCTCCTGCTGCTTACAGTGTAATTCTCCTGCAATGACTTCCCTTGCTTCATCGAGCCACTTTCTTGCCTCGCGCCCATATGAATGAATACTAGAGGGATTGCCAAATATCTCTGTAAAGTAGGGCATCATCTTGTCCACAATTCGCTGATCCATCGGCGTTGTGGCTGCATGATCTAAATAGATACGTTCCATTTCCGGTACACCTCTGATCTAAATATAGAACATATACGCCTCTTGATCCTCGTCATCTTTATAGCTTGCCAAGTCTTCAAGAGTTGTATTGTCTAGTACGTCTTTTACTGCATCACGAATACGAATCCAAAGTGCACGCTTTGCTGGCTCTTCGTTTTCGATCACTTCTACAGGACTAATAGGTCCTTCTAATACTCGAATAATATCACCGGCTGTAATCTCGTTTGGCTCATGGGCAAGCACATAGCCGCCATACGCTCCGCGGATACTTTTTACAAGACGAGCATTGCGAAGTGGTGATACAAGCTGCTCTAAATAATGCTCAGACAAATCATTGTTTTGAGCGATTGATTTTAATGATGTAGGGCCTTCGCCATGTTTTTTGGCTAATTCGATCATGATCGTCAGACCATATCTGCCTTTAGTAGAAATTTTCAAGTTAAACACCTCTGCGTTTTCTATTTCTATGTCATCAATTATTTTTCTGATTTCATATACGCTTATATAGACCAAAAGCAATTATATCATACTTTTAGCCAACTTTCATTTGCGGGTTCTGAGCTCAAAACGAGGACGCATCCCTTTTCTATTTGAAGAAATTTCGGTACTCTATACAAACAAGACATTGCTTTAGGAGAGATAATCATGAAACCTTTAGCGTATCGGATGCGCCCAAGTCATATTGGAGACATTATTGGGCAGGAGCATCTCGTTGGAGAAGGTCAAATTATTAGACGAATGGTCGAGGCGAAACATTTGTCCTCGATGATTTTATACGGGCCGCCGGGAATCGGCAAAACATCCATTGCAACTGCAATCGCTGGCAGTACAAGCATTGCCTTCCGTACATTGAATGCGGTGATTCATAACAAAAAAGATATGGAAGCTGTCGCCGCTGAAGCGAAAATGAGTGGTCAGGTCATCTTGATTTTAGACGAAGTCCACAGACTCGATAAAGGGAAGCAGGATTTCCTTCTTCCGTATTTAGAAAATGGCATGATTATTTTAATTGGCGCGACAACAGCTAATCCGTATCATGCGATTAACCCAGCCATCCGCAGCCGGACACAAATATTTGAGCTGAAGCCGCTGGAAACAGAACAAATCAAAGCTGCATTATCTCGAGCTTTACAGGATGAACATCGCGGGCTTGGCGGTTATTCGGTCAAAGTTGATGAGGAGGCAATGAATCATTTTGCAAATGGATGCGGAGGAGATGTACGTTCCGCTTTAAATGCGCTTGAACTAGCCGTCTTATCGACAAAAGCGGATGAATCTGGACAGATCACGATTACTCTAGCTGCAGCAGAAGAATGTTTACAAAAAAAGAGCTTCTCGCATGATAAAAACGGTGATGCCCATTATGATGTCCTCTCGGCTTTTCAAAAATCCATTAGAGGGTCTGACGCAGATGCTGCGCTTCATTACCTTGCAAGACTCATTGAAGCGGGAGACCTTGAAAGCATTTCGAGACGATTACTTGTGATGGCTTATGAAGATATTGGCTTAGCCAGCCCGCAGGCAGGGCCACGTGTGTTAAGCGCTGTTCAAACAGCTGAGAGAGTTGGTTTCCCAGAAGCACGAATTCCACTCGCTAATGCCGTGATTGAACTGTGTCTTTCTCCAAAGTCAAACTCCGCTTACCAAGCGATTGATGCGGCACTGCATGATATTCGCACGGGGAAAATGGGTGAAGTTCCCGTTCATTTAAAAGATGCCCACTATAAAGGAGCAGCAGCACTTGGAAGGGGCGCCGATTACTTATATCCGCACGATTATGAAAATGGCTGGGTGAAGCAGCAATATTTACCTGACCCGCTGAAAAACAAGCAATATTATGAACCAAAGCAAACTGGAAAATTTGAAGGTGCGCTAAAGCAAGTGTATGAAAATTTAAGAAGGCAAAAATAAAAACAGCCCCCTGCTCTAAGCAGGCGGGCTGTTTATTTATCTTTCACACGTGTAATCGGAATATCTTTTAAAAGCTTCATAATGACATGACCACCCATGATCAGTCCAGCCACAGATGGAACAAACGCATTGGATGAAGGCGGCATTTGTGCCTTACGAATTTTCGCTTCATCATTTCCAACTTCTTTTCTCACATCTTCACGAATGACAATCGGACTTTCATCAGAGAAAATAACTTCAATTCCCTTACGAATGCCTTCCTTCCGCAGGCGTGTTCTGACGACTTTCGCAATTGGGTCTGTATGTGTTTTCGAGATGTCATCAATTTTAAAACGTGTCGGATCTGTTTTATTTGCAGCACCCATACTCGAAATAATGTTCACATCGCGTTTCAGGCACTCTTTCATTAAATGAATTTTATAATGAATTGTATCTGATGCATCAATGACATAATCAAGTGGATACTCAAAGAATTGTTCATATGTTTCTTCTGTATAGAACATTTTGAGCGCAACAACTTCACATTCTGGGTTAATATCAGCAATTCTTGCCTGCATTAAGTCAACTTTAGGCTGACCAACCGTTGATAGCAAAGCTGGCAGCTGCCTATTTACATTTGTAATATCAATATCATCTTTATCAACAAGAACAATACGGCCAACACCTGAACGAGCAAGGGCTTCTACTGCAAAAGAACCTACGCCGCCTACTCCAAGCACTGCAACTGTACTGTTTTTTAATATATTTAAGCCTTCCTTGCCAATGGCAAGCTCGTTTCTTGAAAACTGATGTAACAAGTGCCTCACTCCACCTTTATTTAAAATGAATCGAAAGAATCATATCATATTCAGCGTTCTCCGTCATCCTTCTCAAATAGAAAAAAACACAAAAAAGTCCCGATCACGCCGCCAGCTTTTCCTTCGTTTTGAACCCCGCACCATGCAGGTGGGTGCTTTCTTCCTCACTTTATAAGTCCTCAGAAGAGGCATTTATGCAGAAAGGAAAGGCAAGCTCCCGTAGAAAAAAATGTTCGGTCAAAACTAGGTAACCACCGTACGTATCAGGACTTTATTTATTGGTTGATGAAAGCATATCATAGGCATGTCCCTTTTACAAGCGTTTACATGCCTATAAACATGCGCCTATTTTACTGTTTTACTTTTGTTTTAATCGCCAAACTCAGTTCATCTAGCTGCGCTTCGCTTACAGTGCCAGGAGCATCTGTGAGAACACAGCTTGCACTTGCCGTTTTCGGGAACGCAATGGTATCTCTTAGGTTAGATCGGCCGGCAAGCAGCATCACTAGGCGGTCAAGTCCAAGCGCAATTCCGCCGTGCGGAGGCACCCCATGCTCAAATGCATCAAGAAGGAAGCCGAACTGATCGTACGCTTCTTCTTTAGAAAAGCCAAGTAAACCAAACATTTTCTCTTGAATGTCCTTTTCAAAAATACGAATAGAACCTCCGCCAAGCTCATAGCCGTTCAGCACAAGATCATACGCTTGAGCTTTCATATCTTCTGGACTTGTTTCAATTAATTCAAGATCATCACGAACTGGCATTGTGAAAGGATGGTGGGCAGCATAGAAGCGGCCTTCTTCTTCATCTTTTTCAAGCAGCGGCCAATCGACAACCCATAAGAAATTGAAGACAGACTCATCGATAAGTTTAAGCTCTTTGCCAAGTTTTAAGCGAAGTGCGCCAAGCGCATCATGGACAACAGTCGTCTTATCTGCAACAAAGAGTAAAAGGTCGCCTTCTTCAACTTGAAGCTGTTCTTTTAATTCTGCTTGTTTTGACTCATCAAAGAATTTAGCGATTGGTCCTTTTAACTCTGTCCCTTCAGCTTTTAGCCAAGCAAGACCTTTTGCACCATAGTTCGCTGCAAATGCACCAAGTGCATCGATGTCTTTTCTTGAGTAGTTTGCTGCAGCCCCTTTGACATTAATCGCTTTGACAGCTCCGCCATTGTTTACAGCACCGCTGAAGACTTTGAAATCTGAGTCTTTTACGGTGTCTGAAATGTTGACAAGCTTCATGTCAAATCGGGTATCTGGCTTGTCAGAACCATAGGAATTCATCGCTTCATCGTACGTCATACGAGGTAATGGCAATGTCAGGTCAACACCTTTGACATCTTTCATCACCTTTGCCATCATCTCTTCAGCAAGCGTCATGATGTCTTCTTGGCTCATAAAGGACATTTCAATATCGACTTGTGTAAATTCCGGCTGACGGTCAGCACGCAAGTCTTCATCTCTAAAGCAGCGAGCGATTTGATAGTAGCGGTCCATCCCAGACACCATGAGCAATTGCTTAAATAATTGCGGAGACTGCGGCAGCGCATAGAATTCTCCTTCGTGTACACGGCTTGGCACAAGATAGTCACGCGCACCTTCTGGCGTACTTTTTGTTAAAATTGGCGTTTCAATGTCTAGAAAGCCGTGATCATCTAAGAAATGGCGGAATGCTTTTGTGACTTCATGTCGCATTTTCATCGTTTCAAACATCGCAGGGCGGCGAAGATCTAGGTAGCGGTATTTTAAGCGCACATCTTCTGATACCTCATCTGCTTGATCAGAAATGACAAATGGAGGCGTCTTGGCTTCATTTAAAACAGTGACTGTGTCGACTTGAATTTCAATTTTGCCTGTTTTTAAATTTGGGTTGATCGTGGCTTCTTCTCTTGCGACCACTGTCCCTTTAATATCAAGGACATATTCATTCCGAATCGATTCTGCTGTCTCAAGAGCCTCTTTTGATTGGTCTGGATGAAAGACAACTTGCACAATGCCTGTACGATCACGCAGGTCAATAAAGATTAATCCGCCAAGGTCACGACGTTTTTGTACCCATCCTTTTAATACAACGGTTTGACCGATTTGGTCTTCTGTTACTTCTCCACAATAAAAAGTTCTACCAAACACAAACATTCCACTCCTTCTTTACGCTTTCTGGTGGGCTTTCATCATTTGAATCAGCTCATCAAGCTTCACTTCAATTTGTTCACCCGTTGTCGTATCTTTTACGTTTACAATTTGCTGCGCGAGCTCATCTTCACCAAGAACTGCAATAAACTTGGCTTTCAAGCGGTCTGCCGCTTTAAATTGTGCTTTTAGCTTTTTCCCTGTATAGTCCATTTCACTTGAAATGCCTTCTTTTCTTAGGCGATTCAATAAGCCAACAGCATAATCTTTTGCTTGATCTCCTAATGCCGCAATGTATAAATCAATGCCGTCTTGAACAGGAAGCTCAATCTTCTCTGCATCAATCGCTGATAGGAAACGTTCAATACTCATCGCAAAGCCGATACCTGGTGATTCAGGACCGCCAATTCCTTCAACGAGTCCATCATAACGGCCGCCGCCGGCTAATGTTGTGATCGCGCCAAAGCCTTCTGCATTACTCATAATCTCAAAGGCAGTGTGATTGTAATAATCAAGACCACGCACTAAGTTCGGATCGACGACATATTCAATGCCTAGATCGGTTAAATATTGTTTTACTTTTTCAAAATAAGTCCGTGATTCTTCATTTAAGTAATCTTGAATGGATGGTGCCGTTGCCATCAGTTCGTGGTCGCGGTCCTTTTTACAATCAAGAATACGCAATGGATTTTGATGCAAGCGAATTTGGCAGTCGTGACAGAATTCATCAATTCTTGGTTCAAAATGCTCGACAAGTGCTTGACGGTAATCTGCACGGCTTTCTTTGTCACCAAGGCTGTTAATGACGAGTTTTAAGTTGGAAAGACCCGCTTTCTCATACACACTCATCGCTAATGAAATGACCTCTGCATCAATGGCAGGATCTTTTGAACCGATCGCTTCAATTCCGAATTGATAAAATTGACGATATCTTCCCGTTTGCGGACGCTCATAGCGGAACATTGGTCCAATGTAGTACAGCTTTGTAGGCTGTGCAGGCTGTGCAAACAGTTTATTTTCAACATAAGAACGGACAGTTGAAGCTGTTCCTTCTGGGCGAAGTGTGATGCTACGTCCTTTTTTGTCTTCAAATGTGTACATCTCTTTTTGAACGATATCTGTTGACTCGCCTACTCCTCGTGCAAACAGTTCCGTATGCTCAAAAATCGGTGTGCGGATTTCTTTGTATTGAAAGGCTGCACATGTATCTCTCGCAATTTGTTCAACATACTGCCAGCGTTCTGATTCTCCCGGTAAAATATCCTGTGTGCCTCTTGGAATATTAAAACTCATTTTTCGTCCTCCTACGACCATCATTCATTTTTTATGTGGACATATAAAAAACCCCCGCCTCTACTATGTGTATAGTAGGGACGAGAGTTATACCCGTGGTGCCACCCTAGTTGGAACTGATCTAGCCATGTTCCCGCTCAAATCCTTAACGCAGATTCACGTTCTCCGCCTAATGACTCATTTTTTGAGTGTTCAGCAGGAAACCTACAGAGTGTTCTTTCGTGATAAATGCCATGCGGATTCGCTTTCAGCCTAAGGCGATTCCTCTCTGCTCACGCAATTTACCCTACTATTCTCTATCATCAGTTCCACATTTTAAATTTTCAAGTGTGTTGATTTATATTATAATAAGGTCGGTGCTGCCACTCTGTCAACCCTTGCCGTGTCTCTTTTTCTTTTCCAGCTCTTCTTTTGACGTGCATCCGTATTCAGATGCCGTTTCTTCAAGGAAGCCTGGTTGATCCATTTCGTCGTGCTGCCAGCGATCGATATCACGATGTCCATTATATTGCACTCGTCCTAATTTTCTGCTTAATCTCATGTTTGTACATCCTTTTATCACATTTTTATCTAGTATAAACAGATTGATTCATTTTTATTAGGGAAACCGCAAGGAATTCATCCATTACATAACGAATTAACATTCATCGGTTTTACAAGGGAGGGGAAAACACCGTTTTGAATCTGAAAACACACCATCACATGATGTTGCTGCTCACCTGTTTTGTCCTCATTGCCAGCACTTGGCCAATGACACATGCGACGGCTCAAACAGATCAAGCTGTCGTTGCAACAGATGAAATCAATGTGCGAACCGGACCTGGTTTAAGCTACGGGATCGCAGCAGTTGTGAAACGAGGAGAAAGCTACCCGATTCTCACTGAACAAGGAGAATGGGTACAGATCGGGCTATCGAACGGACAAAAAGGCTGGGTCGTCTCATGGCTGATTACCAAGTCATCTGATGCACAAAAGCCTGCTAAGCAAAAGACGCAAGGTCAAAGTACGCAAGGAAGCAGTTCGATTACGTCAACAGCCTCCGACCTTCGCATTCGGACAGGCCCAGGGACTTCCTATCAAGTCATTGGCACTTTCCCGCAGGGCGCTTCCGCTAAAAAGCTGGACACAAGCGGCGAATGGACAAAAATATCGTACAAACAAGCGGAAGGCTGGGTCCACTCTGATTATATTTCTGGCGGACAAAACGCTTCTTCATCCAGTTCAGCTGAGCCCGCTCGTTCTAAACAGTCCGGCACAGTTGGCGTATCAAGCTTGAATGTTCGAAAATCGGCGGCACCAAATGCACAAGTGGCCGCTTCACTTTCCCGTAACACTCAAGTCACCATTTTACGGGAGCAAAATGGCTGGTATGAAATCGAAGCAAAAGGCGTTAAAGGCTGGGTTGCAAGTTATTATATTGTCTCAAACCAAGGAACAAGTGCAGCACCTGAAAAGAATTCATCCTCTTCGTCATCTCATCAGAAAGCGTACATCGTTTATGATGGAACGAATATTAGAAAAAGCGCTTCTACCTCTGCTGGAATTGCAGAAAGAGCAACAAAAGGAGCTGCTTATCAAATTGTTCGTACACAAGGTGACTGGTACGAGGTGACATTATCAAACGGCGGAACAGGCTACGTGGCGAGCTGGGTCGTTCAAACAAAGAAAAATAGCAGCGAAGCACCAAGACCTCAGCAGGATTCATCGTCTGGCACTGGATCTTTAAAAGGCAAAACAATTGTTCTTGATCCTGGGCATGGCGGAAAAGACAGCGGCACGATCGGCGCAGACGGTGCATTTGAAAAGAATATCACGATCAAAACCGCTCATTTGCTGGCAGGTAAGTTAAGAGCTTCTGGGGCAAATGTCTATTTAACAAGAAGTGATGATACTTTCATCAGCCTTCAATCGAGGGTTGCCACTTCACATTACCGAAATGCAGATGCATTTATTAGTCTTCATTATGATAGCTTTATGGACCCAAGTATCAGAGGAAGCACCGCATATTATTATCAGGCATCCAAAGATCAACGTCTGGCGACAAGCGTTCATACGGAAGTCGCAAAACGATCACAGATCCCTGATAAAGGAGTCCAATTTGGAGATTATTTTGTTTTAAGAGAAAACAAACGCCCTTCCCTTTTATATGAACTCGGCTATTTAAGCAATCCTCAAGAAGAAGCGATCATTTATAGCGCCTCTTACCAAGAACGAGTGACAGAAGGAATGACAGAAGGATTAAAACAATATTTCCGATAGAAAAAAGAGGCCGCTGCGCCTCTTTTTTGTTTGATCGCAAAAGAAAAAGACTCTAAACAAACTCTCAGCAAGAGTTTATCTACAGTCTAATGTCTTTCTATTCTTTGCTGTCCATCAACATGGTGACAGGCCCCGAATTGGTCAATGAGACGTCCATCATCGCCCCAAAACGTCCAGTTTCAACATGGATGCCCTTTTCTCTAAGCGTTTCATTGAAGCATTCGTAAAGTGAATTCGCCATATCCGGTTTGGCAGCTTTCATAAAGTTCGGCCGTCTGCCTTTTCTCGTATCACCATAAAGGGTAAATTGAGACACAGACAGTACACTTCCTTTTACATCTAACAAAGAATGATTCATTTTCCCGTTTTCATCTTCAAAAATACGCAAGTGTGCGAGCTTTTCAGCTAAGTAATGCACATCTTCTTCTGTGTCTTCATGTGTAACCCCAACGAGCACCATATAGCCTTCATTGATGGCACCTGTGATCTCTTCTCCTACTTTCACAGATGCACTCGTCACACGCTGAACAACAAGCCTCATAGACGATATACTTCCTTTCTAATTCATGAATCGGCGAACAGAGTAAATGTCTTTGATTTGTTTGATGCGTTCTACCACTTTGTGCAAATGATTAATATTTTGGATAAAAATAGCCATATGAATCGTCGCTACTTTGTTCCGATCCGACTTCCCAGAAACAGAGGAAATGTTTGTTTTCGTTTCATTCACCGCTTGAAGCACCTCATTAAGTAAGCCGCGTCGATCGTATCCTAATATCTCAATTTCCACATTGTATTCTTTACGGTTTCGAGCAGGCTGTTCGTGCTCCCACTCAACCGGAATTAACCGCTCCTGCGCTTCTCCTGTCTTCACGTTTGGGCAGTCCTCACGGTGAACAGATACGCCACGGCCTTTTGTAATAAAGCCAACAATGCTATCACCAGGAACAGGATTACAACACTTAGATAAACGGACAAGCAAGTTATCAATTCCTTTCACTCGTACGCCAGCTTCGCGTTTTTTCCCGTGATATGGTTTTGACTCTACAGACACTTCTTGAACGGTTTTCTCTTGTTCTTCCTGATCTCTTTGTTTTCTTTCTTTTTCCGTTAAACGATTCGCCACTTGGAGTGCCGTAATTCCGTTATAACCGACAGCTGCATACATGTCCTCTTCATTTGAGAAATTAAATTTATCGGCCACTTTTTGCAGATTTTCAGCTGTCAAAATGTCTTTGACATCGAACTCAAGGTTTTTGATTTCTTTCTCCACAAGTTCTCGGCCTTTTTCGACATTTTCTTCACGGCGCTGTTTCTTGAAAAACTGTCTGATCTTGTGCTTCGCTTGGGAGGTTTGGGCAAGTTTGACCCAATCCTGGCTTGGTCCATAGCTATGCTTAGATGTCAGAATTTCAATAATGTCACCTGTTTTTAGCTTATGATCAAGTGTGACCATTTTACCGTTGACCTTGGCTCCGATTGTTTTATTCCCAATTTCCGAATGGATCCGGTATGAGAAATCAATTGGAACAGAACCAGACGGCAGCTCTATGACGTCTCCTTTTGGTGTAAATACAAACACCATATCAGAGAAAAGATCAATTTTTAACGATTCCATAAATTCTTCCGCATCTGTGGATTCATTTTGGAATTCAAGAATTTCTCTAAACCAAGACAGCTTCTTCTGGAAAACGGCTTCTTCCGTCGATTCTGCTGACTCTTTGCCTTCTTTATACGCCCAGTGTGCGGCAATTCCGTATTCAGCAATTTCGTGCATTTCCACTGTACGAATCTGAACTTCAAGCGGGTCCCCTTTTGGACCAATCACCGTTGTATGAAGAGACTGATACATGTTCGGCTTTGGCATCGCAATATAATCCTTAAATCTGCCTGGCATCGGCTTCCAGCATGTATGAATAATACCAAGTACCGCATAGCAGTCTTTAATGCTGTCAACCAAAATACGTACAGCCAGCAAATCATATATTTCATTAAATTGCTTATTTTGCATGACCATTTTGCGATAAATACTATAAATATGTTTCGGTCTGCCGGAGAATTCAGCCTTAATGTTCACCTCAGACACGCGGTCTTTTACTTCATTAACAACCTCGTCCAAGTATTCCTCACGTTCTGCTCGTTTACGCTTCATGAGATTCACAATCCGGTAGTATTGCTGCGGATTTAAATAGCGGAGGGCTGTATCTTCAAGCTCCCACTTAATCTTTGAAATCCCTAATCTGTGCGCAAGCGGTGCAAAGATCTCAAGGGTTTCATTTGAAATTCTTCGCTGCTTTTCCTGCGGAAGGTGTTTGAGTGTTCTCATATTGTGAAGACGGTCTGCCAGCTTAATTAAGATGACGCGAATATCCTGCGCCATTGCAACAAACATTTTACGATGGTTTTCAGCCTGTTGTTCTTCTTGTGATTTATATTTAATCTTTCCGAGCTTTGTCACACCATCAACAAGCATGGCTACTTCTTCGTTAAAATGCTCTTTTAAATCTTCTAATGTCACATCCGTGTCTTCGACAACATCATGCAAGAAGCCGCCAGCAATGGTCGAAGGGTCCATTTCAAGATCAACAAGAATTCCCGCCACTTGAATAGGATGGATAATATAGGGCTCACCGGATTTCCGGTATTGCTCCTTGTGAGCATTTTCAGCATATTCGTATGCACGCTCTATAAATTGAATATGTTCAGCGGACAGGTATTCTCTTGCCTTATCAATGACCTGCTGCGCCGTTAAAACTTGTTCGTTCGCCATGGAATCACCTTTTTAAATGAAAACTGTATTGTAGTTTATTATCAAGAAAAATTCGATAGATGTAAAGAGAAGAAGTCCGCTAAAAGATTTTTGATAGGAAAAAAGCACCCTTCTTACTGAGTGCTTTTTGCGTAAAACTCCATTAGTATTGCATTAACGTCAAGATGTCGTAACCGTCAAGCTTCTTTCTGCCATCAAGATACGTCAGCTCAATTAAAAATGCAATCCCTGCCACAACGCCGCCTAATTCCTCAACCAGCTTGATGGATGCTTCAATCGTTCCACCTGTCGCAAGCAAATCATCTGTGATCAGTACACGCTGACCAGGACGAATTGCATCTTTATGAATCGTTAATACATCTTTACCGTATTCCAAACCGTAATCGACTTTGATGACTTCACGAGGAAGCTTTCCTTCTTTACGAACTGGGGCAAAACCTACACCAAGTGCGTATGCTACAGGGCAGCCAATAATGAATCCACGCGCTTCAGGTCCAACAATGAGATCAATGTCTCTTTCCTTCGCGTATTCAACGATTTGATCCGTTGCATAACGGTACACTTCGCCTTTATCCATTAACGTTGTAATATCTTTAAATTGTACACCTTCCTTTGGGTAGTCAGGTACAACTGTCACATATTGTTTTAAATCCATCTTTTCCTTTTCCTCCTCGTACGTCAAAGCACAGGTGAGACTTCGCTCATCATGCTATTCAGCCATTCCTTCAGCTCTTTGGCTGAGGAATATGTTAGTGTTTGATCGAGTTCCATCAATCGTTGTTTTGCTGTATAAGACGATGATGCGGTTAAATCTTTTTTAGGGGCATCACGCACTATTGACAGCACACCATTCTCTATTTTAACAAAACCGAGTTCAAAAAACACCTTTGTCATAAAAATGATTGTATCTTTTGTCCAACCTCTATGTTTGGCAAGCTCCATGCCTTGTTCTTTAATAGGAAAACTTCCCCGTTTGAACAAGAACCCATAGAACCATTTGAATTGATCACGGCTCGGGAATGAGGACATAAAGTGATCTTCTTTCCGCTGAAACACCGTATAAATTCTTGCTGGTTGTTGATTTTCTAAAAGCAGCTTGAGCAAGTGTTCATCTGCAGGAACATCGGCAAAGATCACATACTTTTCCTGCACATCAAACGTGGATACATTTTCTGCATCAATAAGATGAATCGGAATATCCACCAGCTCCGATTGCCTTTTTGTTTCTTCGTCAAAACAGAAGACCATCGTTTTTGCTGGATCAAGTGTTGATACTTTCTTTTCCCAACCTTTTTTCCCGCGTAAATCAAACAGCTGCCATTCATCGACTCTAGCGTCTTTTAGCATGAGCTGAGGTTTCTTTCGGTTATTCCATTCATTAATCGAGACCTCGCCAACGACAGAGATTTGACTCCCTGGGACAAGTTCTTCTTTTAGTTTGCCTTGATGAAAACCGACACAGTCGAGCAGCTTGTCTTCGTCTTTTAGTGACATTTTAATGTGATTTTGATTGGCCCCGATCGTTCGGATGTCTTCAAGCTGGGCGTCTTCAATCATAATGAACGGCTTAGGATTCTGCATGCCAAACGGGGACAGCAGTCCTACTTCTTCAATGGCTTGCACCGTCATTTCGTCCACTTTACATACTGCATCGACCCGTTGAATTGGAATAAAATCTTCTTCAGTCAACGTTTCATTTGCATATTGATTCAATCTTTCCCTAAGTAAAGGAACATCATCCGCTTGAAGTGTCATTCCTGCTGCCATCGGGTGTCCACCGAAATGCGGCAGGATGTCACGGCACTTACTCAAATGGAAAAATAAATCAAAGCCAGGAATACTTCGTGCTGACCCTTTCGCCATCTGCGTTTCTTCGTCTATTCCAAGCACAATCGCCGGACGAGAAAATGTATCCGTCAATTTTGAGGCAACAATGCCGACAACGCCTGGATTCCAGCCAGCTTTTGCTACGACGATAGCAGACTGGTCAGCGCCTGTCTCTTCAACCATTTGAATGGCTTCTTCCGTGATCGTACTCACAATTTTCTGCCGTTCTTTGTTCAATTCTTGTACAAAACGAGCGAGTTCTTCTGCTTCATCCATATCCTCAGTCATGAGAAGATGAACAGCCGGATCTGCCTGCTCAATTCGTCCAACAGCATTCAGCCTTGGGGCAATTTGAAAGCCGACCGTTTCCTCATTTGCTTCTTCAAGAGTGGCGCCTGCTTCTTTTAATAACGCTTTTAACCCAGGCCGTCTAGACTGTCGAAGCTGCAGAAGACCTTTTTTGGCAATCCATCTATTTTCATCATGCAGCGGGACAAGATCCGCAATTGTACCGATTGCAGCAAGATCTAATAATTCTACTGGGAGTTTACCGAGGAGTGCATGTGCCACTTTAAACGCAACACCGACACCCGCCAGCTCTTTAAACGGATACTCACACCCAGGCTGCTTAGGATGTACAATTGCAAGTGCCTCAGGCAGTTCCTCGCTTGGTTCATGGTGATCTGTGATGATCAGGTCTAATCCTATTTCTTTTGCAATACGTGCTTCATTTACAGCAGCGATCCCTGTATCCACGGTGATGACAAGCGATGCTCCTTGCTCTTTGATATATCGGAAAGCCTGTTCGTTTGGCCCATATCCTTCTTTAAATCGATCTGGAATATAAAAGTCCACCTTCGCAGACCGCTCTTTTAATGTATGTAAAAGTACAGACGTACTTGTCACACCATCTGCATCATAATCTCCGAAGATCACAATCGATTCCTGCTCTTCGATCGCTTTGTTGATGCGCTCTACTGCTTCTTTCATTCCTTTTAATAAGAATGGATCATGAAATTCGGCTTTTTGATCAAATAAAAAAGACCTCGCTTCTTCTACTTCTTCGAGCCCTCTTTGTACAAGAAGTGATGCAGTCAGCGCTGAAATATTCAGATTTTCAGAGAGTGATTTCACTTTTTCTTCGCTAGGATGTTCATATTCCCAACGCATTTTGGATAATAACATAAATTCACCCCTCAACCACACTATTATACTAGAGTGGACTGAGGGGTTTCAATTTTTATTTTATGAAATTGTACTGGAAGATTATTTTTCCTTCCGGTCAAAAGACGCTGGCTGTTCTTTTAAAGGTGTGACATTCGTTTTCTTTTGAACGTCTTTGTCCGCCTTTTTATGAGAAGAAGCAGGGCTTGCTTTAGCGGCTGCGTGTTCAGCTTTTAATGTTTTTAATTCACGTTTTAGTTTCACAATTTGGAAAATCCCCGCAAAAGCCACAATGAGTCCGCCCATAAGAACAGAACCGATAATGACAAGGATCAGCGGCCATTCAGCCGTTCCAAATAAGTAGTCTACCTGTACAGGCCGCACGTTAATAACAGCAAATACTGAGACAATTAATACGAAAATAAATGCGAGTATGATGGTCCATTGTTGTTTATTCATCTACAAATCCCCCAAGCTTTTTCTTTTATTCTTCCCTCTTTCTTGTCCTTTTTAAACACAGAAAGAACATGGCGGAAGGTTTTCTATCAGCATGGGCGCTTAGCTGCTGAGTTTTTCTTTAATGAGGCTCTTTAATTCTTTTCTTTCTCCAGAGATGACAAGGGTGTCTCCTTCTTCAATCACCGTATCTGGTCCTGGATTTAAAATTTTCTCATGTGATTTTCTCACAATGGCGATGACTGTTACTTGATAGTTTTGGCGAACACTCAGGTCTCCGATCGTCTGGTTAACAGCCGGTGCGTTCTTTTCAATCTTAAACCATTCAATGATGAGTTCATCAATGGCCACCTCCACTGTCTCAAGCGCTTTTGGTTTATAGACCATGCCGCCTAAAATAGCCGAGATTTGTCTTGCTTCTTCATCGCTAAGCAAGATACCAGAAATACATTCTTCGTGATCATCTTCTTGAAAATGATACATCTCTCTTCTGCCGTCATCATGTGTGATAATGGCAAGTTTCTCATTATTTCTTGTGATCATTTCGGCTTTGTGACCGATACCTGGCAGTTCAGTTTCCCGAACCTTCATAACAGCCCCTCCAATAAATAAAAGCCAAATGCCCCAAACGGACACTTGCTTTCTATACTGATCTAAACGTATGTCATTATAGCAAAAGACCATTTCAAGATCAATGAAACCCGAAATGTTTTTACATATCATCTTATTGCTGTGACGATGACAAGTATGATGCATGAAAAAAAGACTGCCAAGCTGGCAGTCTTTCTTGTTTAAATATCTTGTTCTGTGTCGATTTTAGCCGGCTTTTTCAGCTCACGACCTTTCCATATCAGCCAAATTTGTGCCGCAATGTAAAGGGATGAATACACCCCTGTTAATAGGCCGACAAGTAAGGCGATGGAGAAGTTTGTAATAGATGCTGAACCGAAAATGAGAAGTGCAATCACCACTACAAGTACGGTAAGCACAGTGTTCACAGAACGCGTAAAGGTTTGCTGTAAACTTAAATTCACAATGTACGATAAATCTTCGATCGTTTTCGGTTTGCGTTTCTTCATTTGCTCACGCACCCTGTCGAAGGTGACAATCGTGTCATTGATTGAGTACCCGATGACCGTGAGTATCGCTGCAATGAAGGTGACATCCACCTCTAAACGCGTAATACTAAAGAAGGCAACGATAAAGAATGCATCGTAAAGCAGAGAGACAATGGCTGCAATCGCCATTTTATACTCAAATCGGACGGATACATATAAGATAATCCCGATAGAAGCAATGATGACAGCGTATAATGCGTTACGCGCAAGCTCTTTTCCAACCGTCGGAGACACTGTACTTACGTTAGGCTCCGTTCCATATTTATCTTTGAAGTAATCTTTCACTTCAGCGATTTTTTCTTTATTCGGAACACCGACAAATCGAGCTGCTGCTTGATTTTCTTTTTGACCCGATAACACAACACTGTCTGTCTCAAGGTCTAGCTTTTTAAAATCTTGCTCCACCTGTTCTGTTGACAGTTTATGGTCACTTTGAATATCAACTCTAGTACCACTTGCAAAGTCAATACCTGCATTGAGCTTGAAGATCGACAGCACAATGATTCCAGCAATGGTAATGGCTGCTGAGAAAATCATAAAGCCTTTACGTTTGCTGACGAAATCCCATTTATCAAATGGTGTTTTCGGTTCAGTATTTTCAGTTGTTTCATGAATATCAATAATGTCTTTCTGACGAACCCCAAACCAACCTTTTCTGCGGTCGAGATAACGGCTTTCTACAAGTAATCCAAGAAGGAATCTTGATAGGAAGACAGCCGTGATAAAGCTTGTCAAAATCGATAGGATAAGCATAGTTGCAAATCCTTTGACAGAGCTTGTTCCAAAGAAGAACAGAACCCCTCCGGCAATGATACTTGTTAAGTTTGCATCAAAGATCGTGGCAAATGATCTGCGGTTACCCGATCTGAAAGCAGAACGGACAGATTTACCGAGCTTGAGCTCTTCTTTAATCCGCTCATACGTAATAATGTTGGCATCGACAGCCATCCCTACCCCAAGAATCAATGCAGCGATTCCAGGCAGTGTCATGACCGCACCCATCCAGTCAAAGACTTGCAGCGTGATATAGATATAAGCTGACAGTGTAATGACAGCAACAAGACCTGGTAATCGGTAATAAAACAGCATGAATAAGAAGATAAATGCGATTCCTACAATTCCTGCGAAGACTGTTTCGTTTAGTGCTTGCTCACCAAACTGTGCACTCACAGATGTTGAATATTTTTCGGTTAATTTTACTGGCAATGCGCCGGCATTTAAAATGCTCGCAAGGTCTTTTGCCTCTTGAACCGTAAAGTTACCTTCGATTTGTACGTCACTGCTGTTAATTTCTTGGTTTACATTCGGCGCAGATACATACTTATGATTTGATTTAGAGACTTCTTTTTTGAAGGAATCTCCCTTATGATAATCAAGCCAAATGACAAGCTGATTGTTTGGTGCCATCGCTGCTACTTTTTTTGTCACGTCACCAAACTTTTTCGCATCCTTTAGTTTGACCGTCACGATCGGCTCATTCGTTTGATTGAATGTTTGTTTTGCACCATTTTCAACAAGATCAGATCCGTTTAGGAGTTCTTTGTCATTCGTATCTCTGAAGGAAAGCTGTGCTTCAGTCGATAGAATCTCCCGTGCTCTGTTTTGATCTTTTACGCCCGCAAGCTGTACGCGGATACGGTTGTTTCCTTCAATCGAAATGTTCGGCTCACTGACGCCAAGCACGTTGGCTCTTCGGTTTAAAGCCTCTACTGTACTGACGAGAACACCATTTGTGATCTTGTCTTCTTTTTTCACTGGGTGTACATCATACAGAACTTCAAATCCACCCTGTAAGTCCAGCCCTAGCGTCATATCTTTCGCAACGGGCTTTGTTAATAAGCCCACACCAGTTCCGATTAACAGAACCACTAAGAAAAACGCAAGTATGCGCCCTTTTTTCATTATGTATTTCCTCCTTAAACACCTGAATCCATTTAGATGGCTTATTTCAACAGTTCGTCCAGCATATTCTTGCCATCTTCACTGTCCAAAAAAGCAGACGTTTTAAACGACTGAACGGTTGCATAGTTCATAAATTCGCCAATTTTCACAGATAAAATATCTGCAACCATTTCATGAATCGGATACTCTTGTTTTTTCTTCCACTTCTTATTCTCTAAGTATGACCATAATTCCTCTAAATCTACATCTTTATAGCCCAAAACGATGAATTCTTCAAGCTTACTGAACAGAAAAGGCTTTAAATGGTCTTTGTATATAGCAGCCGGATGTTGTGTCAATGTGAGGATCCCCCTTTTCAGTTTTTTATCGAGAGACTTGTCATGCTTGGACGATATACACGCATATCTTATTGTATATGATTCTATGTCGTTTGAGAAGGCAGGTGATCTGTGATTTGACGAAGCAAACGTTTTTAAAAGGGACGATTATTTTAATTTTAGCAGGTTTTATTACAAGAATATTGGGTTTTGTCAATCGAATTGTGATTGCAAGGTTCATTGGTGAAGAAGGCGTAGGGCTTTATATGATGGCAGCGCCTACCTTTTTTCTCGCCGTGACGCTGACACAATTCGGACTTCCTGTTGCGATTAGTAAGCTAGTCGCAGAAGCAGAAGCCCGTGGTGACAAACAGAAAACAAAACGCATTCTAGTGATGTCCCTTGCAATAACAGGAACACTCAGCCTGATTTTCACGCCGCTCTTTTTATGGTTTGCCCCTATTATGGCGGAAAATATGCTGACAGATCCTAGAACGGTCTATCCTCTGCTTGCCATTACACCAGTCGTACCCGTTATTGCGATCTCTAGTGTGTTAAGGGGCTATTTCCAAGGAAGACAGCAAATGAGCCCGCTTGCGATGTCACAAGTACTAGAACAGGTCGCAAGAATTTCACTCGTGGCAGTATGTACAACAGCATTCCTGCCTTATGGAATTGAATATGCAGCAGCAGGCGCCATGATTTCATCTGTCATCGGGGAAATGATTTCACTTGCTTACTTACTGATTGCCTTTCGTTATAAAAAGACCATCCGTATCCGAAAACGTTTTTTCAAGGCAATTCATGATGGGAAGGATACGTTTAAACAGCTCATGAGTATTGCCCTGCCAACGACAGGCAGCCGTTTCATCGGCAATATCTCGTGGTTTTTAGAACCGATTGTCGTCGCGCAAAGCCTTGCGATTGCCGGTTATGCAGCTGTGGAAGCAACAAGGCAGTACGGAGAATTGACAGGACTTGCGCTCACCCTTTTGACACTTCCTAGTTTTATCACGTATTCTCTCTCCACCGCACTAGTTCCAGCGATTAGTGAGGGGATGGAACAGAACAAACGCAAAACGGTCGAATACCGGCTCAAGCAGGCGATGCGCCTTTGTTTATTAAGCGGGGGCATTTCATGTATTATCCTTTTCGTGTATGCAGAAAATTTAACCCTCTTCATGTATGGTTCATCTCATGCCGCTGTCTATGTAAAATTCATGGCCCCCTTCTTTTTGCTCTATTACTTTCAAGGGCCGTTGCAGGCTGTCCTTCAAGCATTAAATTTAGCTGGGGCAGCGATGACCAACAGCTTGATAGGAGCTGTTGTGAAAACAGGCATGATCTTTGTTCTTGCTTCACAGCCAAGCTTTGGCATTATGGGCGCAGCGCTTGCGATACTCATCGGCATCGTCCTTGTCACATTACTCCATGCGGCAACTGTCGGTAAAGTGCTGCCTATTCATTTACCATTAAAAGAATATGGACTTTGCGTCCTTGTGATCATCGGTACTGGGGCAGTCAGTTTATGGATGAAACATCAAGCGAGCGGACTCTTTTCCGCCCCTTTGGAGCTTGTCATGATGATCTTTTTGACGTGCGTGCTGTATGTCATTCTATTAATCTGTCTTGGGCTAGTGAAACGAGAAGAGCTACGCCGCATCCCGTTTATTGGGAAGCTGCTTTAGCTCATTCTTTCTTGATCACTTCATCTTTCAAATCAATATAAAAATCCTTCTGATTAAAGCTACAGTAGGAGATCTGCTCGATGTCATCATAGCCTCTTTTGACAAGCTCCTTTATCAGCCACTGTTCATCATGGTTGATCTGCTTGAGATGATCATGCTGAACCACACCGTCTGCAATAAGAGGGAGCTCAAGCGCTGCATGTTTGCGCTTGTTTTCTTTTTCAACAACGGCGAGCTTCCCTGAAGGCTCTAAGATGGCATATGAGACATCCTGGATACTATCGATGTTATTTTCTCTTAATTGAATCAGCAAATCATCAAAATTGTATCGCTGTTTTCTCATCGCACCCTCATCTATTTTTCCGTTGATGATGAGCAGGGCTGGCTTACCGTCGAGAAAACGCCGGACACCTTGAAATTTTAATGACAAATAGGCAAGGGTGATTTGAATGAAGGTTAACAGCAGGATCGGCCATACTGTATGTAACATGTGATCCTCTACTTCTTCTATGGCGAGCACCGCAATTTCAGCGATCATCATAAAAATAACAAGATCTAAAATACTCAGTTCCCCAATCTCCCTTTTGCCCATTAAACGAAAGATAAACCAAATGAGAAAATATAAAATGATCGTTCTCATGGAGATAATTAAGATGTCCTGCATATGATGTAAACCCTCCTTCTCCACCATAGCTTGTGTCAAAACACTTTATTTATGTAGAAAAGAAAGCCTCGGTTTTTATCACGAGAAACATGTCTATTTTTTCTTCTCCGTGAATACATTTTAGTAAAAGACAAGCTTCGGTCAATTGGAGAGGAGACGAATCACATGCAGGAAACGAAACAAATAGGAAAAGGCATTTTATCTGGCTTAATTGCTATTTTTGTCGTGATGATTGTGACAAGCTTACTTGTATCACTGATGCTTACCTTCACAAGTATGCAGGAATCATCGTTTAAATGGATGATCATGATCTTGTCCTTTGCGGCACTTTTTCTAGGAGGAATGATTTCTGGAGGGAAAGCAAAGGAACGGGGCTGGCTCATTGGCGCCATGACCTCTTTTATCTTTTCACTCACTGTTTTTTTATTTCAATATTTAGGGTTTGGAGAAACCTTTTCACCAGAACAATTCATCTATCATGCAGCCTTTTTGGGAATTTGTATGCTAGGGGGAATGATTGGCGTTAATCTTCGGGGCAAATAAAAAAAGAGCGAATGATATCGCTCTTTTTTTATCGCTATGTATTGGAGGATTAGCCTTTGTCAGCTAATTCTCTAATAGCACGTCGGTCGAAAGTTAAACGGTTGTTTTCGCTTGTTTTGATGACCACTTTTGATTCATCAATGTAGTCGATTTCACCGTGTAAACCACCGATTGTGACGATTTTATCGCCTTTTGATAAAGATTGCTGCATCTGACGCACAGCTTTTTGTTGCTTTTGCTGTGGACGGATTAACAAGAAGTAAAGCACAGCAAACATGACAACAATCATAATGATTGAACCCATACCACCATCCATTCTATCTCACCCCTTTCTAAAGCATTGTAAAGCCTTTCGTTTATGCGTTAAAAGTTTTTCGCATTCGGTTTGTTGAAGCCATAACGCTCAAAAAACTCTTCTCTAAAATCACCTAAACGATCCTCACGGATAGCTTCTCTCACTTGCTCCATTAATTTTAACAGAAAATGAAGATTATGATAAGTTGTTAATCGAATTCCGAACGTCTCATTTGTACGGATTAAATGTCTAATATAAGCGCGTGTGTAGTTTTTGCATGTGTAGCAGTCACAGTTTTCATCGATTGGTCTGAAATCTCGCTCATATTTAGCATTTTTCACAACAAGGCGTCCTTCACTTGTCATCAACGTACCGTTTCTTGCAATTCGCGTAGGCAGTACACAGTCAAACATATCGACACCTCGAATCGCACCGTCAATTAATGAATCCGGCGAGCCGACACCCATTAAGTACCTTGGCTTGTCTGCCGGTAAATATGGCGTTGTAAACTCCAGCACACGGTTCATCACATCTTTTGGTTCACCAACAGATAAACCTCCAATGGCGTAGCCTGGGAAATCAAGTGAAACAAGATCTTTTGCACTTTGTTTACGAAGCTCTTCGTATTCTCCGCCCTGCACAATGCCAAACAGCCCTTGATCCTCTGGACGCTGGTGCGCTGTTAAGCAGCGCTCTGCCCATCTGCTTGTCCGCTCTACAGAACGTTTCATATAATCGTACTCTGCTGGATACGGAGGGCATTCGTCAAATGCCATCATAATATCTGAGCCGAGCGCATTTTGAATCTCCATCGCTTTTTCAGGAGAAAGGAACAACTTATCTCCATTTAAGTGATTACGGAAGTGAACGCCTTCTTCTTCAATTTTTCTAAATTCACTCAAAGAAAACACTTGGAAACCGCCTGAATCTGTTAGAATCGCTCGATCCCAGTTCATAAATTTGTGCAGGCCGCCTGCTTCTTTGACAATGTCATGCCCCGGGCGCAGCCATAAATGATACGTATTGCTTAAAATGATGCCTGCTTCCATTGCTTTTAACTCTTCAGGCGCCATTGTTTTGACTGTAGCCAGTGTACCAACTGGCATAAATACAGGTGTTTCAAAGGAGCCGTGCGGTGTATGAACGCGTCCAAGACGTGCACCTGTTTGTTTGCATGATTTAATGAACTCATAACGTATCGGTAATTGCGACAAAAATGAGCCCTCCTGTCTTTGTTGTATAATGTTATTGAATCAGCATGGCATCGCCAAAACTGAAGAATCGATATTCCTCTTTTACAGCCTCATTGTACGCTTTTAGGACGTGTTCTCGTCCAGCTAATGCACTGACAAGCATAATTAAAGACGATTTTGGCAGGTGGAAATTCGTGATCATGCCATCAATTGCCTTAAATGTATAGCCTGGATAAATAAAAATCGACGTCCATCCGCTTGACGCTTTGAATTCACCATCATAAGCACTTGCAATGGTTTCAAGCGTTCTTGTCGAAGTTGTTCCGACTGAAATAATTCGCCCGCCTTCTTTGCGCACTCGATTAAGCTCTTCTGCCGTTTCTTCATTCATTTCGTAAAACTCTGCGTGCATTTCATGTTCTTCAATGCGTTCAGCACTGACCGGTCGAAATGTACCAAGCCCAACATGGAGCGTAATAAATGCAATATGCACTCCTTTTGCTTTAAGAGCATCTAGCAGTTCATTTGTAAAGTGAAGACCGGCAGTAGGCGCAGCAGCGGAACCAACTTCTTTGGAATAGACGGTTTGATAACGCTCACGATCGTCAAGCTGCTCTTTAATGTACGGAGGCAGCGGCATTTCACCTAAGGATTCAAGTACTTCATAAAAAATGCCTGTATACTGAAACTCAACTTTTCTTCCGCCATGTTCCAGTTCTTCTGTACATACCGCTTTTAATCGTCCATCACCAAATGTAATGACTGTTCCGTTTTTCACACGTTTTGCTGGTTTCACGAGCGTTTCCCATTTGTCTCCTTCTTCTTGTTTCAAAAGAAGCAGCTCCACTTTAGCACCCGTATCCTCTTTCGTTCCAAACAGACGTGCAGGTAATACACGTGTATTGTTTAAAACGAGACAATCACCCTTTTGAAAGTAATCTGTGATTTGCGAGAATGTATCATGTGTGATGTCACCTGTTTGTTTATTTAAGACCATCAGTCTTGATGCATCTCGTTTTTCAAGCGGCACTTGTGCAATCAATCTTTCTGGTAAATCAAAATCAAATAGTTCTAACTTCATTTCCTTCACCTATTCTGTAGTTAACTAGTTAACGTTATTTCATCCGTCCGAAGACATTGAGTAAAATGGTTAGGACGATGCTAATGACAATGCATGTAATCACAGGAAAAAAGAACGTTACGTTCCCTTTTTTCACGAAAATATCGCCTGGAAGTTTCCCAACCAATTGAAACACTAAACCTGCGGCAAAAAGGACACCACCTAAAATCATCAACATTTTAGGGAATTCAGTCACGAATCGGAACCTCCATATGAAAATGTTCATACGCTTCTCTTGTGACGACCCGCCCTCTTGGTGTTCTTTGCAGAAAACCAATTTGCAGTAAATACGGTTCGTACACATCTTCAATCGTATGTGATTCTTCTCCAATTGTCGCTGAGATCGTATCAAGTCCAACAGGACCGCCTCTAAATTTTTCAATCATACTTAAAAGCAGTTTATGATCGATATGATCAAGTCCGAGTCTGTCAACTTGCAGACGCTCAAGAGCATCTTCTGCAATGTCTTGCGTGATCGCATGATTTCCAAGCACCTGCGCAAAATCTCTTACTCTTCTGAGCAGACGATTGGCGACCCTCGGTGTACCTCTAGATCTTCTTGCAATCTCTTCAGCTGAACGAATGTCGATCCCAATCTCAAACAGCTCGGCTGTTCTTGCTACAATGTGAGCCAAATCTCTTTGCTCATAGTATTCCAATCTTGCATGAACCCCAAACCTATCACGAAGCGGCGCTGTTAAAAGCCCAACACGGGTTGTAGCACCTACAAGCGTAAATGGCGGTAAATCAAGCCGCACAGAGCGTGCTGTATCTCCTTTTCCAATCACGATATCTAGACAAAAATCCTCCATCGCTGGATATAGCACTTCCTCTATTGAACGTTGCAAGCGATGAATTTCATCAATAAACAGAACATCGCCAGGTTCAAGAGATGTTAAGATCGCCGCCAAGTCGCCAGGGCGTTCAATCGCTGGTCCAGACGTTGTACGCAGCTGAACATTCATTTCATTGGCAATGATCGACGCAAGCGTTGTTTTCCCAAGTCCCGGCGGTCCATATAAAAGAACGTGATCCAGCGTTTCCTGCCTCATTCGTGCAGCTTCAATAAATACGCTGAGATTATCCTTTACTTTCTGCTGGCCAATATATTGACTAAGCGTCTGTGGACGCAGACTTTGCTCAATGGCTGATTCATGGTTGTCTGCTTCAGTTGAGACGAGCCGTTCATCCATGAGACATCACCCTATTTCAACATTTTTTGTAAAGCTTTTTTCACATATTGATCGGTTGTAAGATTCTTCTCTTCTTTTAATAAAGGAAGAACCTTTTTGATTTCACGATCACCATACCCAAGGACACTTAAGGCTTCAACCGCTTCATCTAAAGCGCTTTGCTGCGTTTCAATCTGGATATGATCCTCGTGGTTAAATAAGTTTCCTATCATTTCAGGCACCACATCTGCGAGCTTCCCTTTCAGATCTAGAATGATCTGACGTGCTGTTTTTTTGCCAACACCCGGGAATTTAATGAGAAAAGCTTCATCCTCTCGTTCGATCGCTGAAATGACAGCGCCAGGGTCACCGGAAGCAAGAATCGCAAGCGCACCCTTCGGTCCAATCCCTGTGACATTTAACAGTTTTGTGAACAACGCTTTTTCTTCTCGTGTTTGAAATCCATATAACGAAAAAGCGTCTTCCTTTATGTAATGATACGTATAAATCGTTTCTTGTTTTGTTACTCGATAGATAAACGGATTTGGGGTATAGACTTGATATCCCACTCCGCCGTTTTCAATGACAACATATTGCGGGCACACATAATCAATGGTCCCTTTTACAAACTCTATCACCGTTTTCACCTCTTTGACTGTTCTCCATTGTAACATAAATCGAAGAGAAAACCGTAATAAAAGTTAACATACGTTCGCTCAGCCTTTTTTCATCGTCAACCCATGAAAAAGAGCTTGCGGTCTTCACACCAGCAAGCTGTCATACGATTAAAACGATTGTTCATTTCGGTAAGGTTTCATGACTTCAAGCACATGCTCAAATTCATCTTTTGTTCGAAACGGAATGCCTTGTGCAAGCTGTTGCTCTACATGACTTTCCAAGCGGGACGTATCAATTTGAAAAAAGAGATGAATAGGCTCCGCCCACCCGTCAGGCCTTCCATGAAACGTAGAAATCACGCCGTCTTCTGATAATCCGATATATCCATTTGCTTTACTTAAAGGCGATATATCGTCAATTTGCTTTCTAAAAAGGGCAAAATCCTCTCGCTGTTCTACCAATGTCCAGCCCTTATACTGGGCCCAAAATGTGTCTTTGTCTTCTAATGATGCCCGCTGTCTTTCAATACTTACATCACCGTCTAGATAGACCTTTTCAAGCTGAACGTTGATGGTTTTTGACTCTTTTTGCAAGTGTTCTGCTGCTTCCATATCAACAGCGAAAAAGAGTACACTTGTCATGATAAGTCCTGTAACGAAATACTTTATTTTCACTTTCACTATTTACACCTCTTTAGAACATAAGATCGATGCATGACATATGTAGTTTGACCCATTTTGCTAAACATTAACCAAATCGATGTCTTGACACATATTGAGAGTCTTTCGTTGTATCCTTCGTGCGTAAATGTTATGTTTTATACAATCCATTGCTCTACCGAATTACATGGTTTTTTCATCATTCGTTTTTCAGCCGCATAAACTGAAACCAAAGAAGGTGAAGTCAATGTCAGATGTCAAAAGATTAGCCGAATCGATTCAGTATCAAGAAGAAAAGCGTTTTAATAAGCTCGTCTTTAAACCGGCTGAGCTTGAGCTGTGCGGCAAAGGAAGAAGTGCCTATGTATTTTCATACAAAAAAGACGGCAAAAAAATGGCGTTAAAAGTCTTTTTTCCTTCTTATCGAAACATCGCCCGCAAAGAGGCTGCAATTTATGAAAAACTTTCCGGCTCCTCCTATTATCCTGAGATTTACGAGTCTGGGGATCAGTATATTTTAATGGAATATATTAAAGGTTATACTTTCTATGAATGCCTGACAAAAGGAATTCCGATCAAAAAACAAATGATTGAACAAGTAGATGATGCATTGGAAGAAGCACGCGCGAAAGGTTTAAATCCTTCTGATATTCATCTGCGGAATTTAATTTTAACAAAGGATGGCCGCGTCAGGGTCATTGACGTCGCCCGCTTCACGCAAACGAAAACATGTCATCAATGGGATGATTTAAAAGCTGCATACGCCTATTATCAAAAACCTTTTTTCCCTAAAAAAGCGCCGCGTCTATGGCTTGAAGTGATTGCCTATTTGTATAAGAAAAACTGGCTGTCTCGAAGTCAGCTGAACAATCGAAATGATTTTACTGCATAATGAAAGCCGCTCTTTTCGAGCGGCTTTCTGTTTTATTCTGTTTCTACATGGATACTATTCACATTTAATAGGTTAATGATTTCATTATTCAGCTTAAACCAATGATTGGCTTCCTCAATTTTTTTATACACATCATAGGTAGCTGGACGTTTCAGCTCGAAATCGAGCACTTCCCCATTGTTCATATGAAATGTTACCTTAAATACTTTCATCATAAGATCACCTTCCACTCTGTCTTGTTCACTAACCGAATCGGTCAGCTCTTTTCATTCATTCTCTATTCAATCCGTTTCCCCTGCTTCTTTCCTTCTAAACACAAGAAGTTTAAATTTTGTTTAAATTCGCACAACATATCTATCTAGATACGCTTCAAAAGAAGTATATTGAATGAAAAGGAGGCTGTCTTTATGAAACAAAAGAAAAAACGAATATCTCCAGAGAGACAAACAGTTCTATTTCATTTAACAGATGCCTTCATCCCAAGTGTTGAAACGATGGCGATTGCAGTAAGAGCATTTTTGCACCTCGTAAGAAAAGCCATTTCAGCCGTTTTATAAAACCCCGCACTAGAGGAGTGCGAGGTTTTTTTAGGATTGATAGATTTGGCTGCCTTGATTGATAAACTCTTTTGCCTTCTTCTCCATCTCTCTTTTCACTTCTTCTGATTGGTTGCGGATGTCATGGGATATTTTCATACTGCAAAACTTTGGTCCACACATGGAACAAAAATGAGCAGTTTTAGCACCTTCAGCAGGCAATGTTTCATCATGGAATGCCAGCGCTCGTTCTGGGTCAAGTGACAGGTGAAATTGATCCCGCCATCTGAATTCAAATCTCGCTTTTGATAAGGCATCATCACGCTTTTGAGCAGCAGGATGTCCTTTTGCTACATCAGCTGCATGTGCAGCAATTTTATAAGCGATGACGCCTTCTCTTACATCTTCTTTGTTCGGCAGACCTAAATGCTCTTTTGGTGTCACATAGCACAGCATGGCTGTTCCGTACCAGCCGATCATCGCCGCACCGATCGCAGATGTAATATGATCATATCCCGGTGCAATATCTGTTGTTAGAGGACCTAACGTATAAAAAGGTGCCTCTTTGCATATCTCCATCTGCTTATCGACATTCTCTTTGATTTTATCCATTGGAACATGACCAGGTCCTTCAATCATGACCTGTACATCATGTTTCCAAGCGATCTCTGTCAATTCCCCTAACGTTTCCAGCTCTGCAAACTGCGCTTCGTCATTTGCGTCCGCAATGGATCCAGGTCTGAGCCCGTCCCCAAGCGAAAAGGCAATGTCATACGTTTTCATGATTTCACAAATTTCTTCAAAATGGGTATACAGAAAGTTCTCTTGATGATGAGCGAGACACCATCTTGCCATAATGGCTCCGCCTCTTGAAACAATTCCTGTGACACGGTCGACTGTGAGCGGAATATACCTTAACAGGACGCCCGCATGAATGGTGAAGTAGTCAACCCCTTGCTCTGCCTGTTCAATTAATGTGTCTCGGTATACTTCCCACGTCAAATTTTCTGCGATTCCATTCACTTTTTCAAGTGCCTGATAAATTGGGACCGTTCCTACTGGGACTGGGCAATTGCGGATAATCCATTCTCTCGTTGTATGAATGTCCTTTCCTGTAGACAGGTCCATCATCGTATCTGCCCCCCATCTAATTGCCCATGTCATCTTCTCCACCTCTTCTTCAATGGACGACGTCACAGCTGAATTGCCAATATTCGCATTAATTTTCACGTGAAAATTCTTTCCGATGATCATCGGCTCACTTTCAGGATGGTTGATATTCGCTGGAATGACCGCTCTTCCACTAGCCACTTCCTCTCTAACAAACTCAGGACTTAGCTGTTCTCTCAAAGCGATAAACTCCATTTCAGGCGTAATGATCCCCTTTTTTGCATAATGCATTTGCGTCACACAAGCACCTTGTTTCCCGCGGAGCGGTATATGATGAAAATCTGTCTGGGCAGCTTGAAAGGATTCTTTCCCGTTCAAGCGATATCCATTATCTTCTGGCTTTACTTGACGCCCTTCATAGCTTTCAGTATCTTCTCTTTCTTTAATCCATGCTGATCTCAGGCGCTTTAATCCCTTTGTGACATCAATATGAGCCTCCGCATCTGTATACGGTCCACTTGTATCGTACACACGAATCGGTTCATTTTCGATATCACCTGCTTGTGTCACTGTATTTGTGAGCACGATTTCTCTTTTTGGCACCAAAATGTCAGGTCTTGAGCCTTGTTCATATACCTTTCGACTGCCTTCAAAGTTTGATAATAAAGATTGCGTTGATGGAACATTTGTCTTTTCATTCATTTGCTGTTCTCTCCTTCTTTTCGTGTGACCGGTCAGGATGGAATCAGCACCAGCAAAAAACCAGATTCTATGTAAAGAACCTGGTTTCGTCGTCAGAAAAAAACATGTATGCCATTCATATGGCACATGTATCATCTTCAACTTCCCCACGCTGGTACGAGCCAGATCAGGTCCAAAGGGTTAAGAAGCTTGTCTTCTCTCTCAGCCCGCATTTCCGGGCACCCCTAGTCACTTATATTGATTTCCACAACAGTGTAGCATAGCTGAGAAATGAAAAAAAGAAGTTTTAGGAAAATAGTTCCTTTCCCCTACAATGAATACACGATCTTCACGATATACATCTTTCTATACACGATTTATCTCTCTCATTTCGATTAAATAAGAAATAATCATTGATCCTTTTCTCCTAATTTGTATAATTAATCTAAACGGAGAATTTTTATACAAACATGATTCAAAGGAAGTTCTAGTCGATTGCAAACATTTCTTACATTTATCGTCGTTGGATTCTCAATTGCTCTACCTGTTGGAGCGATCACGGTTGAAATGACAAAGCAGGGATTAAAAAACGGATTCTTTCATGGATTAACTGTAGGCGCTGGTGGTATGACCATCGATATATTGCTCATCTTGGCTTTATATGCTGGATTTGCTCAATTTTTATCTTTGCCCTTTATCCAAATTCCGCTCTGGCTGATCGGTGCCATCTTTTTAATGATTCTTGCCTACGATTCGATTAAAAATGCGGATCAAGACATCCATTTAGCAGGAGAAAAAGTGAATAAATCATTCGCTAAAACATACCGAAATGGGCTGCTCGTCGCGGTATCACCTGGAAACCTTGTGTTCTGGGTATCTGTGTTTGGTGCTGTACTGGCAGATGCTTATACGAATACAAATTCATCTGAATTTATATTGGCTGCTGCGGGTATTTTGGCAGGGATTCTTCTTCATGACATCGGTCTTCTCACGATTGTTTCCCTAACAAGAAAAGTGATGAACCGAACAATGATTAAGTGGACTTCCATTATTGCCGGTATTTTATTACTTGGATTTGGCTGTTATTTCTTTTATGAATTTTATATCGGGATCAAAGTTTATTTTTAAAGAAAGGCTAAAGTTCGTCATGAACTTTAGCCTTTTTTATTTCAGCTTAACGGGTCATGCCTGTCTGACCTGTTTCAAATTGCGTTTTTCTCATATCTCTGAAGCGTGTAAATGCGCCTTCGTCTTTAATGACTTGGACAGCTCTTCCATCTGCATAACGAGTCGCTGCTTCTTCTACTTGTGATACACCCTCTGATGTCAAGCGCCCATCTGTTTTAAGAGCAATATACACATTTTCATCCGTCACCATGACTTGTGAGTCTGTCACATGGTTCATTTTGTTCACTCGGTTGGCGATTTTTCTTGAACGCTGGATGTTCTCTTGTTTATCGTAGCCAGAGAACGACATTTGGTTATGATAGTTCATATCTCCATGACTGTAGCGTCCATCTCCACCAGTAAGTGGCATTCTCACTTGATCCTGTGTAGGGCGTGAACGATCATCAACATTCGTTGTATTTCTTCCGTTCATTCCCTCCATAAGCTCAGAAACCGGTCCTTGATGATCTTGGTTGTTGTCTGTTGCCTGTTGATTGGAGTGGTATCCAACTGGCTGGCCTGATTGATTATGACGTGTATCTACACCCGCATTGTTATTTGTACCACATGCCGTTAATCCAATAGATAGAAGCACTAAGGCGATTGTTTTTTGCCATTTTTGTCTCAAACGAAAAACCTCCTGTACAAATTGAATCTCATGAGCGCAAAACAGGCTCTGTTTTAGCATGTACAGTTGAGGACAAAAACAAGCTGTCAGTTATAAACAAAAAAAGGAACGATTGAGATCGTCCCTTGTGTCATTAATCTTCTTCGTCTTCTTCTGGTCTTGCAAAGACAGATGGGTTTTGATAAGGCTGCTGCATATAAGGCTGTGCTGGATAAGCACCCATTTGACCATATGGAACAGGGTTTGGATAATGTCCAGGCCATGGTTGATGATGCTTCATGCCATCATCGCATCCGCAGTCTTCCTTGCCATATGCTTCATTTGGAGCGTTTGGATAAAAGCCTTGATTGGCATTGGCATTTGCATTTGCATTTGCATTTGCGCCTGCATTTGGATGCATATGGTGGTGCCAGTGATGCCCATCGTTTGCATGATGCTCATGATGTTCACCGTAATAAGCCGGTGCTTGATACGCAGGATAATACGGCTGAGCTGCCGGGTAAGGATACGGCATCATGTGATGGTGATAATACGGCTGTACCGGATAACAAAGGCCTGATCCCGGTAAAATAGGAGAAGCGGGTACCATTTGCTGCGGATATGGATACATTGCTGGCATGTAATGACCATAACCATAATAAGGATCATATGACTCTTGATGATGGTGGTGATGCTCTTTATTTTCAGCCATGCCCCCTACTGCTGCCCCTCCAACATTCGGCATTTGCGGGAAATTAGGAAGGTTTGGGTAATTACTATGCTCCATTTCTTTTCCCTCCTCTTTTTGATGTGGGATATGAATGAATGGATCATATCCCTTTGCCACTTCATCTTTGAAATGATCCTTATTTTCATGATGAAAATGGTCCTTGTGATCTTTATGATCCTTTTTCTCATGAACATGATCTTTCTTTTCATGAACGTGATCTTTTTTCTCATGATGTTCTTTTTTGGGAGGAGGCGTGAATGGCTGGTAGAGATTCGTCTGATAATAGTTTACATCAACTTGTGGAAAAACTGGCTGTTCAATCTTTGGTACTGGTGGCACATAAGGTACCGGTTCATTCGGTTTTTCCTTCGGCTTCGTATCTTGAACTTGCACGACATCCTTTGGCTTTTCTTTTACATACGGGTGTTCTTTTGCTTTTGGCATTTCTTTTGCTTTGTGATGATCGGTTTTGACAGGAACACCACTAGATGGAATTTTGATTTTCATTCCTGGCATGATCAAATCTGGATTACTGAGCTGCGAATTTAATTTTTTCAATTCTTGAAAGTCGACTCCGTACTTCTTTGAAATTTTCCAAAGGGAGTCTCCTTTTTGCACAATATGAATTTTCAACGTTTTCCCCTCCTATGCAAAACGTGAACGTAGCGGTTATGTCAGAAGTACAATATGTTTCAACATAAATTTATGCCTATTTACAAGCCGATATGATAAAAACTTGTTTTCTGATAGGAGGGGACACTTCATTATTTAATGGTGAGCATCTTATTTAAAGCGAGCAATGCCTCTTTTGTCGTCTCTTCATTCACTTGAATCAAACCGACCGGCTCCCCTTTTTCAATGCTTTCAAGTGACCATAGTAGATGAGGCAGATCAATACGGTTCATTGTCAAACATGGACACATATCTGGATTGAGGGATTCGATTTGTTTGTCAGGGTGCTGGTCAATGATGCGTTTCACTAAATTCATTTCTGTTCCAATGGCCCACTTACTTCCTGCTGGTGCCTGCTTGATCGTATCAATAATAAATTTCGTTGAACCAGCTAGATCAGAAGCCTTTACGACTTCATGCGTACACTCTGGATGAACAAGAATCTGTATGTCACGGTCACGTTTTCTCGTTTGTTCAATATTCTCAATGGTAAATTTCTCATGAACAGAGCAATGACCTTTCCATAAAATCATTTTGATTCGATGAAGCGGTTGGTCGGTGATGAGCTTTTCTTCTATTTGATCCCAGACAGCCATTTCCTCTAGCGGAATCCCTAAATCATAGGCTGTGTTACGCCCTAAATGCTGATCAGGAAGAAAAAGAATTCGCTCTTTTTGGGTCAGCGCCCACTCCAATACTTTTTTAGCGTTTGAAGATGTGACAGTCGATCCGCCATGTTTGCCGACAAATGCTTTAATATCAGCCGTTGAGTTTACATAAGTCAGCGGAAGGATCGTATCTCCAAACAGCTCAGTGAGCTGATCCCACGCCCTGTCTGTTTGTTTCATATTCGCCATATCTGCCATTGAACAACCTGCTCTCATATCTGGCAAAAAGACGTGCTGATTCTTTTTTGATAGCATATCGGCCGTTTCTGCCATAAAATGAACCCCGCAAAATACAATGTATTCTGCTTCGTGATTGTCAGCAGCAATTTGTGCAAGCTGCAATGAATCACCTGTCACATCAGCAAATTGGATGACTTCATCTTTTTGATAATGATGACCCGGTATAAAAAGCTTTGATCCAAAAGCGCTTTTAATCTCTAATACTCTCTCTTTCATTTCATCATAAGAGCGCTGTTTATATTCATCTGGCATCATGGCTGTATGCTGTGCTGCTAACACATCAAGCATGGACATGAGTCGTTCCCCCTTTATGGCTGAATTCCATATTCATACTAAAATCGAATGATGGAGCAGAATGTGTAAGGAATCCAAGTGAAATAAGGTCTACACCTGTCCCCCGGTAGTTAGCCACATTCTCTAACGTGATGCCGCCTGATGCCTCTGTCAATATGGTTTCAGGGGTCATTTGTTTAAAGCGCTTCACTTCGTCTGGAGAGCAGTTGTCAAACATGATGACATCTGCTTTGGCATCAATGGCTTCCATCAGCTGTGCTTCTGATTCAATTTCCACTTCAATTTTCACCATATGACCGGCGTATGCTCTTGCTTTCTCCACAGCTTCCCTGATAGAACCACAAGCCGCAATATGATTATCTTTAATCATCACACCATCGGATAAGCCGAAACGATGATTCTTTCCGCCTCCGACTTTTACTGCGTACTTCTCCAGCATGCGCAAACCGGGTGTCGTCTTTCTCGTATCACAAATCGTAATAGATGGATCAGCTAATCGCTCTACTGCTTCATGCGTTAGTGTAGCAATCCCTGTCATTCTTTGTAGGATATTCAACACCACCCGCTCCCCTTTCAGCAAGTCGTTGACGGGGCCTGTTATTTGTGCCAGTACAGCCCCTTCATGAATCCAATCACCTTCCTGGAAAAACAGCTCAGTTTGAACTTGTTCATTCAGCAGTTTGTATCCCATATCAATGACTTGTGTCCCGGCCAATACGCCTGATTGTTTCGCCATGATGTAAGCTGTTCCTTTCTTGTCTCCAAAGATGGCATCAGCGGATACATCTCCAAACCCAATATCTTCTTTTAAAAAATGAGTGAGCATTTGCTTTAACTGTAAACGTTCCATTTGGCACCAATCCTTTCATTTTTTACGGTATAAATATGGCCCTGTTCATGTACAATCTGTTTTGCTCGCCACGAAGCATCGTGCCGATTTGGATAATCGATGCGATAATGACCGCCCCTACTTTCTGTTCTGAGTAATGCGGATTTGATAAGGCATATGGCTAAAGCCCATTGATTCGTTATTTCGATCTGTTCATTTGTGATATTTTTCACATTAATTTGCTGAAAAGAGACTTGTTCTAAATGATCGAGCAAAGTCTGTAAGCCTTTCTCATCTCTCACAATTGCGGCATATGCTGTCATCCATTTTCTGAGCTGAGCCTGTGACACCGTTGGGACAGACCATACTTCTTGAATGGAAAGAGCAGGGTTTTTATCTTGCTGGGCTTGCAACCGCTCAACATACCGTGCCGCCTTGTTTCCTAAAACGAGACCTTCTAAGAGCGAATTACTTGCCAGTCGATTGGCGCCGTGTAAACCTGTACAAGCTGCTTCACCAATGGCGAAAAGTGATGGAACAGTTGTTTCTCCATGTTCATTCACCTTAATTCCACCCATTAAAAAGTGCATACCGGGTGAAACTGGCAGCCTTCCGCTTGCCATATCAACTCCCGCACGCTGACACATCGAAGCAATCGCAGGAAAACGTGCAGAAAAATGCGGAATATCACGGATGTTAAGATAAATGGAATGACCGAGTTGCTGCTCATGGAAAATGGTCCTTGCCACCACATCTCTAGGCGCTAAATCGCTCTGCGGGTGGATTCCTTTCATGATCCGCCTGCCTGATTCATCTTCTAAATAGGCGCCCTCTCCCCTGACTGCCTCTGATACGAGACCGATCGCTTTACCTGAAGTGGTCAAAAGGGTCGGATGGAATTGCACAAATTCGAGATCTACTAGCTGTGCCCCTGCGCGATAGGCCATCATCAGACCATCTCCTGTCACAGACGGATCATTTGTGTTTGTTTCATATAAGGATCCACAGCCGCCAGTGGATAATACAACTGCATCCGCGGTCATTGTATGTACATGACCTTTTTCGTCTTTCCACACAACACCGGTACATACCCCTTCATGAACTAATAGATCCATGACATGATGATTTTCGTATACATGAATGTGTGAGCCGAGCTTCCCTTTCAAAAACTGCACGAGGGTTTTTCCCGTTTGATCTCCTCCTGCATGCAGAATACGATGGGTCGTATGGGCTCCCTCTTTACCTAACTGCGGAATTCCCGTTTCATCTCGATCAAATGGGCAGCCCTCTTCTACGAGCTTCTTTACAAGATCTTTTCCATGACGGACGATCTCCTGTACAGTTTTGTCATCATTGTGACCACACCCCGCAGCTAAAGTGTCTTGCACATGCTGATCGACAGAATCATGTGCGGAAAAGGCTGCAGCGATTCCCCCTTGTGCGAGCATGGAATTACTAGAGGAAAATTGTTTTTTTGTCATCATGATGACTTGGCAGTTCTCTGAGATCGTATTCACAAAGGAAAGAGCCGCAATGCCCGACCCCACCACAATGACTTTTTTGATAGATGACACAATCGCCCCTCCTGTCATTTACACCTGTCTTGACACATATCATTACACAACACTACAATAAATACAAGAAAAAATTTTCACACAGGAGATGGATGGATTTGATTTATTTAGATTATGCAGCTTCTACACCTGTTTCTGAGGAATCACTGCATGTATTTCAGCAGTTGAGCAAAGAATGTTACGGAAATGCGAGCAGCCTGCATGATGCAGGAGGAAGAGCAAATGAAATCTTGGCTTACAGCAGACAATCACTTGCAGCGATTCTAGGGGGCGAACCTGATAGTATTTACTTTACAAGTGGCGGAACTGAATCCAATATCCTTGCGATTCAATCGATCATAAATGGGCTACCTCCACATAAACAGCATGTCATTACCACATCAGTAGAGCACCCTTCTGTTCATCATGCGGTCAATGCCTTGCAGCGTCTCGGTGTGAAGGTGACGGTCATAGAACCGAATCAAGAAGGAATTATCACAAAGGAGATTCTCAAACAGGCTCTATTGCCTGAAACCGGACTAGTATCCATCCAGCATGCCAACTCAGAAACTGGGATTATTCAGCCATTAGCTGAATTAGCAACGCTCTTAAAAGAAAGAGACATTCTTTTTCATACAGATGCAGTGCAAACATTCGGAAAAATGCATGTGTCGATTAAAGAACTAGGGGTTGATGCCCTCTCCATTTCGAGTCATAAAGTGTATGCACCTAAGGGCGCCGGTGCTGTCTATATGGGGGCACATGTCCCTTGGAAGCCTATATATCAAGATACTGTTCAGGAAAATGGTCTACGCCCAGGGACAGTGAACGTGCCATGCATCGGTGCTTTTGTAGCCGCAAGCGAGCAAATCATGCTGAAAATAGATCAACAGCAACAGCTAGATATTCAGCTTCGTGATTATTTTCTTCAGCAGCTAAAAAAAAGGCAGCTGCCTGTCCGCATGCTGCAAGAAAGTGACCAGCGCCGCACGCTGCCTCATATTATTGGTTGTTTTTTTGAAGGGTTTGAAGGACAATATGTAATGTTAGCTTGTAACCGGCATGGGATTTGTATATCCACAGGAAGTGCGTGCGCTTCTGGTTATCACCACCCTTCCCCTGCTGTGAAGGCATTACATGTATCAGATCGTGATGCCCTTCAATTCATTCGACTATCATTTGGACGAGGATCATCAAAGGATGACATCGATCAGCTTTTGCATACATTTGAGAGCTTGCAAAAGGAGAAGAAAGGAGCATAAAACGTGGAACAAGAGAGAAAACTCATTGGCGAAGATAGAAGAAACGCCATTTTAAAGTGGCTACAAGAGACTGATACACCACTCACCGGAAGTTTTTTAGCTAAAAAAGCCGCTGTCTCACGACAAGTCATTGTACAAGATATTTCATTACTAAAAGCAAAAAACGAACCCATTATTGCCACAAGCCAAGGCTATGTGTATATGGCGCAGCATACACCGGAAACTGAAATTGAACAGATTATCGCTTGCAAGCACGATCCTCATCGTACAGAAGAGGAGCTGACACTGATTGTAGACTACGGTGTAACGGTGAAAGACGTGATCATTGAGCACCCTGTCTACGGGGAGCTGACGGCCTCTATTCGAGTGAGTACGCGCAAACAAGTGGCTGACTTCGTTCATCATATTTCTAATACGGGCGCCTCCTACTTATCAGAGCTGACAGACGGCGTACACTTACATACCCTTACTTCATACAGCCAAAAGCAGCTTGACCAAGCCATTCAAGCGCTTGATGACGCTGGATTTCTCATTAAAGACTAAAAAAATAGTGTCCCCAAGAGGACACTATTTTTCATTCGTTAATTCATATGTTTGATAGCTGCCGAGTAGTTTCACTTCACAGCCAATCGCTTCTAATTCTTGAATGGCGCCAGGGACAAGTACATCATCCATCTCTTTTTCGATATCAATGATAAATAAATAGTGTCCAAGGCCTGTTTTTGTCGGACGCGATTCAATTTTGGACAAATTGAGATTCCGCCATGAAAAAGCTGATAACACACGGTGCAATGCACCTGACTGATCATCCTTTGGCAGGCTGACAACAATGGTCGTTTTTGGCTTTGAAGAAAAACCAGAATTCATTGGGAACGATGCCTTCGCCTCTTTATGTAAAATGACAAAACGTGTATGATTGTGCGGATAATCATGAATGTCTTTTTTCGCAATCGTCAATCCGTACGTTTTTGCGGCGATTTCATTCGCAATCGCACCAACAGCTTCATCTGGATGCTCACTGATGTATTTCGCTGCATAGCCTGTTGATTCCACTGGCCGATGCGGGATATTAGGAAACTGTCTCTTCAAAAATTGATGACACTGCGCAATGGCGTGCGGATGTGACTGAATCACATCTAATGTCTCCCAGCTCTCCGCTCTCGATGGATGGACAAGCAGGTGCTGGCGAATCGGTGCTGTCATTTCGCCCACAATGGACAAAGCGTCCTCATGAATTAAATAATCAATTGTTAAGTTCACAGATCCTTCGAGTGCATTTTCAAGTGGAACGACCGCCAAATCTACTTCTCCCTTTGACACAGCATCCATACATTGCGGAATGGTTGCATAAGCCCGCTGCTCTGCATCTTTTGGAAAACAAGAACAGACAGCCAAATGAGTAAATGTGGCCTCTGGTCCAAAGTAACCTACCGTTAATTGCTTCATCTGCTATGATCTCTCCTTTTACGCCCCAGAACCTAGAATTTCAACTTTTTCGACAAATTCAAGTTTTCTTAATTGATTCATGACTGTATTGATATCATCTGCCATGCCGGCCGTACTGATCGACAGGGTAACATTCGCTCTTCCTTGCAACGGAATCGTTTGGTGAATGGATAACACATTACAGCCAGAGTCAGCCACAATTTGCAGCAGCCTAGACAGAGCCCCAGACCGATCCTCCAGGTGGAAAAACAATGTGATGATCTGCTCTTTGACCATCGTATAAAATGGAAAAACAGCATCTCGATATTTATAAAAAGCACTGCGGCTTAAATCCGCTTTTTGAACAGCATCGGCAACTGAATCCGCTTTTTTGCGATCGAGAAGCTTTTTGACTTCAAGCGTTTTTCGCATCGCATCCGGAAGTACATCCTCTCTTACTAAATAGAACGTTTCTTCTTTCACCTGTTTTCTCCCCTTTTAAAAACGGGAGAGCCCATGAACTGGACCCTCCTTTTGATCAATCGATAAATTCAAATTCAAATTCAAGCAGACGAATGATGTCTCCATCTTTTGCACCACGTTCACGCAGGGCATCATCAACGCCCATTCCGCGCAGCTGTCTAGAGAATCGTTTCACTGACTCGTCCCTTGAGAAATCTGTCATCTTAAACAGTCGCTCAAGTGCTTTACCAGTTAAGACAAACGTACCATCAGGATCTCTTGAGATCTCAAATGCTGCTTCTCCTTCATCAAACTTGTACATCACACGGTTATCAGAGAGCTCTTCTTCATTGTAGAGCGGGAATTCCGGTGTTGTTTCAAGCTGATTGGCGATTTCAAATAAGAGCTCACGAAGCCCTTCTCTTGTGATCGCACTAATTGGGAACACTTTATAGTCATCTGTTAATTTTTCTTTAAATGCCGCTAGATTGTCAGCTGCATCCGGCATGTCCATTTTGTTCGCTACAATGATTTGCGGACGCTCTGTCAATCTCATATTGTATTGCTCAAGCTCTTCGTTAATCGTCACGTAATCTTCGTATGGGTCACGCCCTTCAAGTCCAGACATATCAATGACATGGACAATGACACGTGTACGTTCAATGTGGCGTAAAAATTGATGACCTAAGCCAACACCTTCGTGCGCTCCTTCGATCAGTCCTGGCAGATCCGCCATGACAAAACTTCGGTTATCGTCTGTTTCAACAACTCCAAGGTTTGGCACAAGCGTTGTAAAATGATAATCCGCAATTTTTGGTTTCGCAGAAGAGACAATCGAAAGCAGTGTTGACTTCCCGACACTTGGGAAACCAACAAGTCCAACATCTGCAAGTACTTTTAATTCTAAGATGACGTCACGTTCTTTACCTGGCTCACCGTTTTCAGACAGCTGTGGTGCAGGGTTTGCTGGTGTTGCGAAGCGTGAATTTCCACGTCCGCCACGTCCACCTTTGGCAATCACAGCCCGCTGTCCATGCTCTGTCAAGTCAGCTAGTACTTGTTCCGTCTCAGCATCTGTCACAACTGTACCCGGCGGAACTTTAACAATCATTTCTTCCGCATTTCGGCCATGCTGGTTTTTACTCATTCCATGCTCACCGCGGTCCGCCTTGAAATGACGCTTATAACGAAAGTCCATTAACGTTCTGAGTCCTTCGTCTACTTCAAAAACTACATCTGCACCATTTCCGCCGTCGCCGCCAGCTGGCCCGCCTTTTGGCACATATTTTTCACGACGGAACGCCACCATACCGTTTCCGCCGTCACCGCCTTTAACATACACTTTAACCTGATCTACAAACATAACTTCCTCCGTTTCTCTGCATCACATATCTCGTTCTTGCCTCAAACAAAGCTCAATCATGGACTCGTGATTCGTCACATGAAATTGCGTTATACTCATACATGGATAGTTTGCGTCATGAAACGCATTTAACGCATCCAAACTTGTTAATTTTCCTTTGAAATCAAAATATAAGATCACATCATTCTCTTCATGATCCGTTTGGAAAGTGACCGTTAAATGATTTTCAGTTTTTTGGCAAACTGATTGATCGAATATCGAAAACAACTCCCGTGATACCGTTAGCAGCTGCGATTCATATGCTGATAAGTCTCGGGTTTCACCAAGCACTTCATATTCTAGGGTGATAAAATGCGACTCCCAATTAAAGGTTAGAAAGTAATAGGCCAATTGGGGAATTTTTAAATTTGAGAGTTTGGATTCATGCTGTGCTTCAATGACCATTTCTTCTATTATTTCGAACACTCGGTCATATTTTTCTAATGTCAAGTTGCCTTTGATTAACTGCAATTTATTCATCCAGTCGTGTCTTGAACGACTAAGCAGATGGATCAATTCATTCGTTAATGCAACGTGAGTTAATTTTTCGTTTTGTTTACTTGGTATCTCTTCCATTATCGCACTCCCAATCGTTTGGTCTCTCTTTTAGGAGTCTTATCATCAATATGTCTCCCTGAATTATAACAGAGAAGACAGCTTAGAAAAACACTAGTTATGTGAGGAAAGGTTGTTTTTTCTGATCGTATAGGAGAAAATGAGGCAAAGTCAGCAAACATTCTTTGATATTTATGGAGTGCATCTTCTTTTATCATCTTCGGTACTACTTGTAAAAAGCGCAAAAGCTCCCTGAATAGTGAAAAAAACTCCAGTCAATGACCGGAGTTTTTAGCAATTATTGTGCCGCAGGATATACGCTCACTTTTTTACGGTCACGACCGAAACGTTCGAATTTAACTGTTCCGTCGATTTTAGCGAAAAGAGTGTCGTCGCCTCCGCGTCCAACGTTTTCACCTGGATAGATTTTCGTTCCACGTTGACGATAAAGGATAGAACCACCAGTTACGAATTGACCATCAGCACGTTTAGCGCCTAAACGTTTAGACTCAGAGTCACGTCCGTTCTTTGTAGAACCTACCCCTTTTTTAGATGCGAAAAATTGAAGATCTAATCTAAGCATGAAGTTCACCTCCTATTTTTTTGTAGATATTCTCACATAATCGTGATAATCTCGTTCAATTGTTTCTAAGGAAACGACCATGCCTTCTAAAAGCAACTGGGCTTTTTCAAAGGTGACTGGATCTGTATCAGCTGGCAGTTCAAAAGAGAAATACCCGCCTTCATCTCCAATATCAAGCAGTGGATCCATTCCTGTCAGTGCAATAATTGAATTGACTGACCCGAAAACAACAGCAGATACACCTGCACAAACGAGATCCTGACCTTTTTCAGCAAACTCGGCATGTCCAGTCATCTGAAAAGACGTAATGCTTTCATCTGCTGGCGACCGAGTAATGGTTGCTTTGATCATATCACTCACACGCCTTAAGCGTTGATTTTTTCGATAACAACTTTAGTGTAAGGTTGACGATGACCTTGTTTCTTGTGGTTGTTTTTCTTCGGTTTGTACTTGAACACAGTAATTTTTTTACCGCGACCTTGTTTTTCAACTTTAGCCGTTACTGTTGCTCCAGCAACTGAAGGGTTACCCACTTTGACAGTGTCTCCGCCGACAAACAATACGTTTTCGAAAGTAACTGTTTCACCTGCTTCAGCAGCTAGTTTTTCAACATAAACAGTTTGACCTTCTTCAACTTTTACTTGTTTGCCACCAGTTTCGATAATTGCGTACATCTCTGCACCTCCTAATAAACTCAGACTCGCCGAATACAGGGGGCCAATAGGCACTTTACACCTGCTCCGCGCGGTTGTAGCACGGGTGCTACATATCCATAACATTAAAAAATATATCAAATTAGACGCTGAATGTCAATGTATTTTCACCATTAGTACGGCAAAAGAAGATCTTCCATGGAAGAGGTGGTTCTTCGATCTGAAAAATAAGCATGGAGCAATTCATTTTCATCGAGCTGGCTCATTTTCACACCATTCCGTTCGATAATAATGGGATGCTTACAGCCCCTTTGGAATCGCGCCATCACTTCATATATTTTCTCCTCAGCACCCGCTCTCAGTGGAATGAGTTTCTCTACCTTTTGCTCTTTTTTACCATAATAACGTTCTAGTAAAAAACGTACCCTGATATAATGCCGCTGCCGGTGTTCCATCACAAGCGAGTAGGCTAAAAAAGTGAGCAGGATCCAGCCGTTGAATTGCAGCGGAGCAAAACAGAGCAACCCTGCTGTCAAAAGACCGAAAAAAATGAGAGAGCCTTTTATTGCAAGGGCATGTGCCTGTTGAAAAGGGTAAAAAACAGATAAGAGCAAAAAGAATAATTTCCCGCCATCAAGTGGCCAAATGGGCAAAAGGTTCACTAGAAAAATCGCTACATTATAAAAAGTAAACATCGTAAAGACGTCATATGAGATAAGTGAGGCTTCCATGAGAAGCCAGGCGACGAGCTGGAGCGGGACATGCTGAAGCGGTCCGCATAAAATGACCGCCAGCTCTTCTTTTAGCGGACGGTTCCCGTGCTCTTCTACTTCTACCGCCCCGCCAAATGGCAGTAAAAAAATCCGCCGAATCCGCCAGTGATAATAACAAGCAGCCGCTGCATGTCCAAGCTCATGGACACAGACGATAATGAGCAGACAAAGCAGCGGCTTAATTTGACCTGATAGCATGGCAAATGCCATGACTATCCAAAGGAGCGGGTGAACATGGACCTTTGTCAGCATGAGCAGCCATCTATTCAAAGGTCATCACCTGAATGGGATCAATAAACTGTTCATTTTGCTTAATGGCAAAGTAATATGTCCCCTTGCCTTGTTCATCAAGCGCAATTTGACCAATTTTTTCCCCCTTATCGACAAAATCGTATAAAGCCACATCGGCTTCTTTTAGTTGGCCGTACCAGCTGTAGCTGTTATCTGCATGCTGCACCACGACTGTGAGCCCTGTATCACTTTTCTTTTTCACTTCTACGACATAGCCTTCTTTCATACTATCGATGGCTTCAGCAGATGTTTCAACTTTGACTCCGGCACCATTTTGCGTGAAGGATTCCTGTACTTTTCCAGAGGCAGGGACAGCCAGTTCTTGATTGGCTTGTACGTCCTTTTGCCCTTCTTTTCTATCGGTTAAAAAGGCAAGTGGGTTTCCGACAGTTTTCTCAAACCACCGGTTGGCGGCGGCAAATTGAAAATCTTGTTCAAAGGTTTGACTGATCATCGGCTTCAGCTGCTGAAAAGGCCCCGCCTGCCCTTTAAATGAAATAGCGGCAATCAGTACAAGAGAGGCAGAAAGTAAACATTTAAGCACAAACGTATTTGAATGAAATAACGGATGGCGAAATTTTTTCGTTTGGTGAGACGTTGACTCGTAGGAAGCCGAGCCAGAATGCTTTTCTTCTTCTGTTAACATGACCCATGGCGGAATATCATCTTTCTTCTTGAAAGCTGCCTTCTTAGGGGCAGCAGCTGGCTGCTTCATTTTGCGGCGCTGCGCTATTTTCTTTCGATACTCGTCCACTCTTTTCATAAGATCACCCTTTACATACAAACAGTTTGTACATTTTATGTGGCGACCTCATATGATATGCAACAAAAAGACCGATTCTCATCGAATCGGTCTCATCTCACGTGAATCATTATGCTCTTACACCGAAAAATGCTTTCAGCTTTGCAAACATCCCTTTGTTTTCTTCTTCAAAGGATTGAAGAGGAACAGATTCACCTAGTACGCGGCGAGCAATATTGCGATACGCAATGGAAACTTTATTTTTAGCATCCATGACAATCGGTTCACCATTGTTTGAAGCCTTAATGACATCATCATCATCGGCTACAATGCCGAGAAGATCAATTGATAAATGATGAACAACTTCATCCACATCCATCGAATCGCCATTTTTCGCCATGTGTGTACGAATGCGGTTCACAATCAAACGAGGCGGTTCAATATCCTCTTGTTCCAGCAAGCCGATAATTCGGTCTGCATCTCTCACAGCTGAGATTTCAGGTGTCGTGACCACAATCGCTTTGTCAGCACCTGATACAGCATTTTTAAAGCCTTGCTCAATTCCAGCAGGGCAATCAATGACAACATAATCAAAGTCTTGTTTCAATGATTGAATTAATTCTTTGATCTGCTCCGGCTCTACCGCCGTTTTATCGCTTGTTTGAGCAGCAGGTAAAAGATACAACAGATCCTCGAACCGCTTATCCTTCACAAGCGCTTGGTGAATCTTGCATCTTCCTTCTACTACATCGACTAGATCATAAATAATGCGGTTTTCAAGCCCCATCACGACATCTAAATTCCGAAGGCCGATGTCGGTATCAACTAGACACACTTTTTTCCCTTGAATTGCTAGTGCTGTGCCTAAGTTTGCAGATGTTGTTGTTTTGCCAACGCCGCCTTTTCCTGAGGTAATCACAATAGCCTCGCCCAATTTCACATTCCTCCCTCAAGCCTTGTCAGATTAGGTCTTATATGAGCCAATTGCTGCAGGCGTTCAATGATCATATTGCCATCTATATCTAAATAAGCACATTCCATTTCATTTCCATCTTCTTTTTGATCCGGTGCACGGTTAAACACCTGTGCGATGCGAAGCTGGGTTGGAATCATATGAGATGCTGCAATCACAGCTTGCTTGTTTCCATTACATCCAGCATGCGCTACACCTTTTAACGCACCGAGCACAAAAATATTCCCCCCTGCACGAATGGTTCCGCCAGGGTTGACATCTCCTATTAATAAGAGATCCCCTTCGACATAAAGCACCTGTCCAGAGCGTACAATTTTTGCTACAGAAGTAATCTCAGCCTCTGCTTTTAAACGTCTCGCCTCTTCAGTTGACATGACGTCACTTTCAATAGAGTGAATGACGAGATGTTCATTTTCAGACACCGCTTCAGTTAAACGCGCCTCTTGATCCTCTGTTAAATATCGAAAACCAAGTTTAATATGCACATTGACTTTATGTCCTTCTCTTCCGTCTGTATATTGCTCAAGTAAAAGAACCTCTCGCAAGCCAGAAAGAAGGTCTTCAAACGAACAGTCATCATTTAACTGTAATGTTAATCCGTTTTTTGTACCTTTTATTGTCACATACTGCTGTTTTTGAGTTTTCAAGATGCTCACCTCAACAACATACTCATTTCGCCGTAATTGGACAAACTCCTGCTTTTATTCGTCGATCAGTCCTTGTTTCACATTGATGAAAAAGAGCCTAAGCGGCACAACAAGTATGAGAGACGCAGCAGTATTTAAAAGAATCGTTGGAATAAAGCGTTCGATGACATACGTATTAAAAGGCATAATACCTGGTTGAATCGTCGCTTGAACGCCGTACACATAAAACTCCATCACTGCAACAGCAATCATCGATAGAAAGACAACGACTAACATATTCGTTTGGAGGACTTTGAAGGCTTTTGCTAACAAATAGCAGAGCGCACCAAAGCCAAACATATGAACACCAAGAATACCTGTATACGAAATATCATATAAAAGTCCAAAGACAAATCCATAAATCACACCATATTTTTGATTCACAAAAGCTGTCATAAATACAAGTGCGAGTAAGATGAAATGAGGTGCTAAAATTTGATTGTCTGAAACAAATGGGAGCTTCACTAAATCGACAAAAATACTGTCAAATACGAAAATAAACAACATGACGAAAGCAAGAAGGACACGTTTCACGAGCCTTCCTCCTTCGTTAATTGAGATGCATCTGCCGTACTTGTGCTGCGATTCACAACAATCACGCGGTCTAAATTATTGAGTTCAGCAGCTGGTTCTACATAAATAATTTTTGTCAGTCCGTAATGGTCCGGCTCAATTTCGCTTACCTTCCCAATCGTCAAGCCCTGCGGGAATACGCCCCCTGCTCCAGATGTTTCAACAAGATCTCCTTTTTTGACATCCCCATCAGCATCGGATTTTAAAATGTTCATTGTCAGCATTTTTTTCTTGCTGTCATAACCGTTAATAATTCCATTGAGTTCTTCTTTGCCCTTTTTCGCAAAAATTTTCGTTGAAATTCTATTATTTTGATCTGTAGAGCTTAGCAACCTTACAGTCGACGTAAAATTGTTGAGCTTATCACTTTCAATTTTCCCAATTAACGCACCACTCTCATTGGTGACCGCCATATCTTTTTCAACGCCTTGTTTTTTCCCTTTATCAATCATGACAAAACTATCCCAAAGGGACGGGTTTCTCGCAATGACTGTTGAAAGTATGGGCGTGTAGTCACGAATAGAGTTCACATATCCGAGCTGCTTGCGAAGCTTTTTGTTCTCATCTTCTAGTTCTTGAAGTTTCGCCTCATATTGGGTTTGTCCATCAAGTTTTTTTCGAAGACGCTCGTTTTCATCATATGTGTTCTTTAAATCTTGTACGTTCCCATAAATACCGGCAATAAATTGTGATGGTTTATGAAAGACACCTTGAAAAAAGCCTGTCGTATCCCCCACTAATTTTTCCGGCCATGAAGCACCTCTGCCGCTTTTCACTGAAAAACCAATCATGGCCACCAGTACGATGACACAGACAAGGAGCAACATTAATCTTTTATTCATAAAAAACTGCGGCATGTCTTACACCTCTTTATTTACGCCCAATTATCGATTATCTTTAGATTTTCCTTTGAACAAGTGAATATGTTCTAGTGCTTTCCCTGTTCCGATCGCCACACAGTCAAGCGGATCTTCAGCAATAATGACCGGCATTTTTGTTTCATCACTAATGACTTTGTCAAGATTACGCAGTAATGCACCGCCGCCTGTTAACACAATTCCACGGTCCATAATATCTGCTGCCAGCTCAGGTGGCGTTTTTTCAAGTGTCATTTTGACCGCATCGACAATTGTTTCCACTGTATCGCGAAGCGCTTTTGCAATTTCTTCTGCCGTAATAGAGATCGTTTTTGGCAGACCTGTTAAAAGGTCACGGCCTCGAATGTCCATCTCATCATGTACGTCAGGCTGCGCAGAACCGATTTCCATTTTAATCGCTTCTGACGTGCGATCACCGATCATAAGATTATACGTTTTACGAATGTAGCTACTGATCGCATCATCCATTTCGTCTCCTGCAACACGGATCGATTGAGATGTCACAATACCGCCAAGTGAAATAATGGCTACTTCTGTTGTACCGCCGCCAATATCTACAACCATGCTTCCAGTTGGCTCCCATACAGGAAGGTTAGCACCGATTGCCGCAGCAAATGGCTCTTCAATAGGGTATGCGTCACGAGCACCAGCTTGTCTTGTTGCATCAATGACTGCACGCTCTTCTACTGCTGTAATACCAGATGGTACACACACCATCACGTACGGTTTACGAGCAAAAAGCCCTTTACCTTTTAATGCTTGATTAATGTAATATTTCATCATTGTTGCTGTCGTCTCGTAGTCTGCAATGACTCCGTCTTTCATTGGGCGCAGTGCCACAACATTACCAGGTGTACGACCGATCATGTTTCTAGCGTCATTTCCAACCGCCACTATAGACTTCGTATCAGTTTCCAAAGCTACGACCGAAGGTTCTCTCACAACAATGCCTTTTCCTTTAATAAAAACAAGCGTATTCGCTGTTCCAAGATCTATTCCAAGGTCTTTTGTACCAATTCCAAACATATGTATGTATCTTCCTTTCTTAAACCAAAATTCCCTTTAGGGAAAAACTCATAAACTCTATTATATCGTAAAACATTGAAAAAAAAAGTGTTACAAATACCCTTTTTCCTTCAAACTCACAAATTTTTGATCACCGATCACTAGATGATCAAGCAGCTGTATTCCAATCAGCTTCCCACATTCAAAAAGTCGCTGTGTGACTTCAATATCTTCCCTGCTGGGCGTCGGATCTCCAGATGGATGGTTGTGCACACATATAAATGAAGCGGCCGAACGTTTAAAGGCCTCTTTAAAAATTTCGCGCGGGTGAACAATCGACGAATTTAGACTTCCGATAAACACAGTATGTTTATGAAGAACTTGATTTTTGGTATTGAGATAAAGACAAACGAAATTCTCCTGCGTCAAAAATCTCATATCTTCCATCACAAAATTCGCACCATCTTCCGGCGTGCGGATCACATAACGATTGTCCGTCGTTTGATGGTGTAATCTAGTGCCGAGTTCTAAAGCAGCTAAAAGAGAGATCGCCTTCGCTTTTCCAACTCCTCGAATCTTTGACAGTTCTTCAATCGAAGCTTCCTTCACAGAACGAAGACCACCAAATGTTTGTAAAAGTCTTGCGGACACTTGAAGAACTGATTCCTTTTTTGTGCCTGTTCTCAAAAGAATCGCGACAAGTTCATGGTTTGATAAGCTGCTTGGACCATATTTGACAAATCGTTCGCGCGGCTTTTCATCATGAGGAAAATGCTTCAGCAGCATAGGGAAATGATTCAAGATCTACACTCCTTTTTTGATTCCTTCCCGTCATCAAAAAGGGGTGATACCAAATGTTTCAAGCACTCTGACTGTTTTAGCAATAGGGAGTCCTACAACGGAAAAATAATCACCGTCTATTTTTTGTACAAACAGGGCACCTTTTCCTTGAATGCCGTAGCTTCCAGCTTTATCAAGAGGCTCACCTGTTTCAATATAGCGGTCTATTTCATCTTGTGTAAGTGGCCAAAATGTCACGTCTGTCTGTTCATAAAATGTTTCTTTTCTATTCTCTGATTGAATCGTGACACCAGTCAAGACTTGATGTGTCTTACCTGACAATAATTGAAGCATTGAGGCTGCATCTTCCTTGTCTTTTGGCTTTCCAAGACAGTTGCCATCAATTGCAACAATTGTATCTGCACCAATGATCACAGCTTTGGGATGTATTTTTTGAATATCATTTGCTTTTTGTTCTGCCAACCATTGGACGTTCTCAGCAGGAGAAAGGTTTCGATTTATTTCTTCTTTTAAATCACTTGCTTGAATGTCATAAGAAAACCCTGCTAAATCAAGCAATTCTTTTCTTCTAGGTGATTGAGATGCGAGTATTAACTGGTTCATGTTTGTTCATCCTTTCAGGGTTTAGCCTAAGAAGTAAGATACCCATTCATCCTATCAAATGAACATCTTACCGACAATTGACGAAAATGCCATTTTCATGTTCCTACATCATTATGTTGGAAGCAAAAGAAAAAAACTAGTCATTTTTTGACTAGTTTGGCTGTTAAAAACATGATTTTACGTATTTAGTTGATCTAATAGCGCTTGCTGAGATTTCCAGCCATTTTCAGCAGATGGGTCATTTAAAAGCTGTACAGCTTTCAGCAAACTGCTTTTAGCTGGTGCGTCGGTTGTTTTGGCATTTTCAAGCTCAGAAATCAACTGAGTGACTTCTTTTTGATCCACATCTTCTCCTGCAATCACCTTAGAGGATAAGACAGATGCCTTCTCTATTAAACCTGTCAGTTCATCTGGCACTTGAAACGAGAGCTCTTTTCCTCCCCATGCTTCAAAATGCTGATCGATCAATTTTTTCCCAACGGCACTTGTCATGCCCTGTTCTGTGGCAAGTCCGGCAATCACATAATATCCATCATCCATTGATACCTTTTTACCTGCATATCCAGCCTCTTTTAAACTGTCAACTAAGTCATCTGCTCCTTTTTCAGAAGAAAACTTTCCAGCCTGCACCACAAAGGTTGAAAAATGACCTGATGCACTTTTTTCACCTTCATTGTCCTTTGACGTATCTGCAAGATCAGCCGGTGGCGCATCTCCCCCAGCTTTCGCCGAAGGTCCGCTTCCAGATGCTGAGACGCTGATATGATCGCCTCCTGATGGATTGGCAGACCCATCTTTACTTAAACTTAATGCAAATACACCGAGGCCTGTCCCTAGAACGACTGCAAACACAATCGTAGTCATCACTCGTTTGAAGGGACCGCGGTTTTTACTGAACTTCTGGTCAAAAGAACCTTTTTTCTTTTGATAAGGTGTGACGACCTTTGGATCCGAATGGTAAATGTGATCAGCTGCATCGTCCCATTGAAAATCTTCTTCTTTCGGTTTGGACGGTTCCTCCTCGGAAGCGGCTGTCTCCTGTTCCGACTGCCTCTTTTCCTCCCAGTTCGAAAACGTCACTTGATCCTCTTGCTGTTTTTGAGGTTGATGCTCTTCTCCATGCAGCATTTCTTCCTTGCCATTAATATTGACCTTTAACCCTTGTTTTTTTGCCTGCCTTTTTTTCACTGTCATTCCCCGCTTTCTGACATTGTTTGTAAGAAAGACCTTTCTGTCCAATGAAATAGCGCGAATGTAACCCGTCCTTCTTTCTGTTTCACACTTTAACATAGCCAATAAAAAAAAGAACAAGACTTTTGTCGGCAGGTTCAAAAAGTGTTCGCCAATTTTCTCATCCAAAAAAATCGCGAATTGGGTTTAACAAATCACCACAAAAAAGATAAAGCCAGAAAGAACAAGCGATGGCAGGAACAAAAGGAAAGGGTTCATTTGCCTTGTAAGAAAACACCTTTGCGTAAACCATTCCCGTGACAGACGAAAGAAAAAGAATGATCAGAAATGGCTTAAATCCGAAGCAAAATGCAAGCACACCAAATAGTTTGACATCCGCTCCCCCCATACTATTTGGCTTGAAATGTTCTAAACTATAAAACAAAAGAAGACAAATAAGAAGGGATGCCGCTCCTTCCCACCAAATAAAAAGCGGTTCTTGCGTGCGGTATATGACGAAAAGAGGAAAAAAGAAGAGAAAGAGCTCGTTTGGTACTCTCATATAAAAAAGATCGCTCACGACAGCAATCACGAATAAACTACATAGACTCACAAGAAAAAGGCCCTCAAAAGAGAAACCAGCATGTCTATAAACGAGTAAAAAAAGGCCGCCTGTCAACAGCTCAACCAGTGGATAAAGCAAAGAGAGCCGGGTTCCACAATGCTTACATGACCCTTTCAATACAACATAAGAAACAAGCGGGAGCATGTCGTGAAAAGAAAGCGGCTCTTTACAAGCTCCGCAGTGTGAACGAGGAAAAAGAATAGACCGCTTCATTGGAAGCCTCTCACCAACTAGGTGAAGAAATGACCCCATGACCATGCCTGTGAAAAACATAAAAAAATCGATCAAATTAGGTGACTCCTTCCGGAAATAGAATAGACCGGATTGTACCATAGCGATTCACCTTTGATCACCTTGCGAAAAAGTGAATTTCCCCCTCTCCTACATATCAAAAGAAAAAAGACGCACACTGCATAGAAGCAATTTGCGTCTTTTCCTTACTATAAAATACGACTTCGTACATCTGAGATAAAATAAAGCGAACCTGTCACCAGAATCATTGCTGCAGGATCAGCGCTTTTTTTCTGAATGAACTCAAGCACTGCACGAGGGTCTTCATCAAACGATTTTGCTTCTAAATGACTGCAAGCATAAAGCTTTTCCGCTGATTCAGCTCTTGGAAAGTCAAAGGAAACAAAATGAATCGATGAACTAATCCTTTCAAGCTTTTCGATCATTTGTTTGTAAGGTTTATCTTTTAACGCACTAAAACAAACATGAACCTGTTTACTGGAAAAATGAGCTTGTACAGTTTCGATTAAACGGTCCATTCCTTCTTCGTTATGAGCACCATCTAAATAAACAAGAGGCTGATCTTGGATCTTTTCAAATCTTCCAGCCCACACCGCTTGCCGAATTCCTTCATACACTTGCTCATCTAGCACATGGATATATCCTTCTTGCTCCAGCCATTCGATCAGTAGAACGGCAAGGGAGGCGTTCTGCCTTTGATGCGTTCCGATTAACCCTGTCTCTAGCTGCGAGTACTCCCTTTTTGGGGTAGTGAATGTGAAGCGTTCACCTGTTTCAGTCGGCTGCTGGTCCTTAAAGGTACAAGTATCATGTAACGAGATAAACGGCGCATTCTTTTCTTCTGCTTTGTGTTGAATCACAGTAAGAGCTTCCGCTTGATGAACGGCCGTGATCATCGGAATCCCAGCTTTAATAATGCCAGCTTTTTCTGCTGCAATCTGATTAAGTGTGTCGCCTAAAATGGCCATATGATCGTGACCAATCGACGTAATTGCTGTTAAGATGGGCGCAGCCACATTTGTAGAATCAAGTCTTCCGCCAAGCCCTGTTTCCAAGAGGACAAAGTCTACTTGGTGCACATGGGCAAAATAAGCAAACGCACAGGCTGTAATGATCTCAAACTCTGTTGCTGCACCAAGCTCTGTATCATCTAATTCATCAACTAAAGGCTTGATGTCGTTCACCAAACTCAGCCACTCTTCGTCCAAAATCGGCTCCCCATTAACACTAATTCGTTCATTGAACGTTAAAATAAATGGAGAGGTGAAGGTTCCAACTGAATAGCCCGCTGACTGTAAAATGGATCGAGTAAATGCAATCGTTGATCCTTTTCCATTTGTTCCAGCCACATGCACTGCTTTTATTTTTTGTTCAGGATGGTCTAGTCTGTCCATCAGCCATTTCATTCGTTCAAGTCCCGGTTTGACACCGAAAGCGAGTCTGCTATGAATCCATTCAATGGCTTCATGATAGGTTGTAAACAATGTCATCTCTCATTTCATACGAAATTTTCAAAAAAGACGACTCCATTCCGTTAGGAGCCGTCTTTTCAACATTATGCTTTCAGCTCTTCAATACGCTTTTGAACAGCTTCGCGTTTTGCGACATAATCACGTTCTTTCGCACGCTCTTCTTCTACGACGCTTTCAGGCGCTTTTTTCATAAAGCCTTCATTGCCAAGCTTTTTCTGAACTCGTTCCACTTCTTTTGTCAGTTTATCAAGCTCTTTTTGCAGACGGGCAATTTCTTCGTCTAAATTGATTAAACCTTCAAGCGGCAGAATGAGTTCTGCTCCAGAAATAACAGCCGTCATCGCTTTATCACTAGCAGGAACATCCGTGCCAATTTCAAGCACACTTGGATTCGTAAAGCGTTCAATATATGAACGGTTCTTCTCTAAACGTTCCTGTACATCAGATGTGGATGCTTTGATATATAGCTCGACTTGTTTGCTCATTGGTGTGTTCACTTCACTGCGAATGTTACGAACAGAACGAATCAGTTCAACAAGCAGCTTCATGTCAGCAGAAGCTTGTTCGTTAGAAAGTTCCGGCTTCACTTCAGGCCATGCCGCTACAGTAATGGACTCACCTTCATGAGGTAGATGCTGCCAGATTTCTTCTGTTAAGAACGGCATAAACGGATGTAGAAGTCTCATCGTTTGATCTAATACATACGCAAGGATCGAACGAGTCGTTTTCTTCGCCGCTTCATCTTCTCCATAAAGCGGAAGTTTCGCCATTTCAATGTACCAATCACAGAAATCATCCCAAATGAAGTTGTATAAATGTCTGCCCACTTCACCAAATTCATACTTATCAGCAAGCTGTGTGACACTTTCAATCGTTTCATTTAGTCGTGTTAAAATCCATTGATCAGCAACTGATTTTTCTCCTGTCAAATCAAGCTCATCGTACGTTAAACCATCCATATTCATTAAAGCAAAACGGGATGCGTTCCAAATTTTGTTCGCAAAGTTCCAAGTGGATTCAACCTTTTCAAAGCTAAAACGCAAATCTTGACCTGGAGAGCTTCCAGTCGCTAAGAAATATCTCAATGAATCCGCTCCGTACTTGTCGATGACCTCCATTGGATCAATTCCGTTGCCAAGTGACTTACTCATTTTACGCCCTTGTTCATCGCGAATAAGACCATGAATGAGGACGTCTTTAAATGGTTTTTCTCCTGTGAATTCAAGACCTTGGAAGATCATACGAGATACCCAGAAGAAGATGATGTCATAGCCTGTTACAAGCAAATTGGTTGGGTAGTAGCGCTTGAAGTCTTCACTTTCTGCATCTGGCCAGCCCATTGTAGAGAAAGGCCAAAGCGCTGAACTAAACCATGTATCAAGTACATCGTTATCTTGCTCCCAGTTTTCAATATCTTCTGGCGCATCAAGTCCCACGTATACTTCCTTCGTTTCTTTATGATACCAAGCCGGAATGCGGTGTCCCCACCATAGCTGACGAGAAATACACCAGTCACGGATATTTTCCATCCAGTGTAAATACGTCTTTTCAAATCGGTCTGGAACAAATTGAACTTGCTCATCACCTTTTTGCAGATTGATGGCTTCATCTGCGAGCGGCTGCATTTTCACAAACCATTGTGTTGATAAATATGGCTCCACTACAGCGCCACTGCGCTCACTGTGACCAACTGAATGCATGTGGTCCTCAATTTTGAACAAAATGCCTTCTTCTTGAAGATCTTTCACAAGCTGTTTACGACATTCGAAGCGGTCCATTCCTTTGTATTGAAGTGCGTTTCCATTCATTGTGCCATCTTCATTCATCACAAGAATGCGCTCTAGGTTATGACGGTTTCCAAGCTCGAAGTCATTCGGGTCATGAGCCGGCGTAATTTTTACAGCTCCTGATCCAAATTCCATATCGACATAGTCATCCCCGACGATTGGAATCTCTCGGCCTGTAATTGGTAAAACAACTGTTTTCCCAATCAAATGCTGATAGCGTTCATCTTCAGGATGTACAGCGACTGCCGTATCTCCAAGCATCGTTTCAGGTCTTGTTGTCGCAATTTCAATCGAACCTGATCCATCTGCAAGCGGATATCTCAAGTGATAAAACGCACCTTGCACATCCTTGTAGATGACTTCAATATCAGAAAGGGCCGTTTTTGTTGCTGGGTCCCAGTTAATGATGTATTCTCCGCGATAGATCAATCCTTTTTCATACAATTGAACAAACACTTGGCGGACTGCTTTATTCAAGCCTTCATCTAATGTGAAACGCTCACGCGAATAGTCTAGACCTAGACCCATTTTCGCCCACTGGCTGCGAATAAAATCGGCATACTCTTCTTTCCACTTCCACGTTTCTTCTACAAATTTTTCACGTCCGAGATCATAGCGGCTCACGCCTTCTTCGCGAAGCTTCGCCTCTACCTTGGCTTGTGTTGCAATACCCGCATGGTCCATTCCTGGCAGCCATAAAACATCATAGCCCTGCATCCGTTTCATACGAGTCACGATGTCTTGAAGGGTTGAATCCCAAGCATGCCCTAAGTGTAATTTTCCTGTCACGTTTGGTGGAGGAATGACGACTGTATATGGATCTTTCGTTTTGTCATTTTGTGCTTCGAAGAATTTCCCTTCAAGCCAGTACGTATAGCGGTCTTTTTCAATCGCATTTGGATCGTACTTTGTTGGCATTTCTTGATTATTTGTTTCCATTTGTGTTACCTCCACATTTTTTCGGCTGATGAAACATAAAAAAGCCTTCTCATCCTTATAAAAGGACGAAAAAGCTTTTTCGCGGTACCACCTTTTTTCACGAAACACTTAGACGTGTCCCGTACTCTCTAAAGGATAACGGGGATCTCCCGAATTTCTCTACTACATGTTTCAAGAAATTAAGCTCACAGGCGACCTTCCAAACAAGTGCATCCTAGAAAACCTTTCAGCTATTGGTTTCCCTCTCTTTAGGGTCTTGCTCGTACTCTTCCTGATCCACGCTTACGATATATCACGTTCATCAGCTTATACTCATCTTTTATTAATATTACTAAATGCCTTTTGTTTTCGTCAATCATCTTTTCCGCTTTTCTTCTTCTTTATACAAATTGGGCAGGCACCCTTTGCCTCTTTGCCCATATGATAATAACAAAATAAAGAAGGAGGGCGTTTTATTTTGAAAAAGATCAATCCTTACACACTCCCCCCATGGCTTAGACAAATTCGGGCAGTTGCCTCCCAAGTCGTTCTCCCGATTGCCATATTTCAAGGCTTTCGCACGATCATTTTTCCCACAACATTTGACGTCCTCATCTTAGGAATTCTTATATTTCTCGCCTGTGCCTTTCACCTTGATTGGTTTTAAGGGAGCTGAAAGCTGCAGGCTCACTCTTATGTATAGGTCATCCCTCGTTAGACATTTCATAGCGCAACAGCAAACAACCTCGTCACTCTTCTGATGACGAGGCATTTTGTTCTTCTTCAAGGCGTCTAGCCTGCTCAATTTCGTGTATTTTCATGACGGTCGGCTCAGAATTTTTCATTTGCCAATACGCCCTTAACAGCTCCTGACAACTTTCCATCTCATCCTGTCCGCCTGCTTCATAGGCTTTCACCGTATCAAACAAACCCTGCGGATAAGCGAGGTAGCTCAAGAACAAATGAATCTCTTCCTCACGAAGTTTATTTCCCTTTTGATACGTATAAAACAAAGATGTGCATTCAGGACAAGGAGTAGGGTAGGTTTTGAATGTGCGATAGTAAAAGGTCAAAAGGTCATATATGGGGGCAGCCTTTTTGGACCGCTCAAAATTGGTGAAATGTCCTGTACCTACATCATTGTACAAAAAGTGATGGACTGACAATTGCCCATGGTTTAACACAATACGTGTCGTCTCTTGGTCTTTCATTTCCTCATGCCAATCCTCTAAACGTTCAAGTGCAAATTCACTTGCAGACATCGCTTCTGAAAAGTACATAGCAGCAGCCAGCTCAAATGGCGACATATACCATGTTTGTTCTGCCCGCTCGATAAATCGTTCATACATGTCTTTCTCTGTTTCCCATTTGCTTTTCATTTGGGTGTAGTGAGCCTCTATTTCCTGCTCAGTAATGTCCATCATGACTTCTGTTCGTTTATGAAGTCTTGCAATCTCTTGAAATAAATATTCATGTTTATCGTCCTGCTCTTCTCTCTTTTCATTCGTTAGCCATGGCATGAGGTAATACGTGTACTGGCTTTCTCGATGATTTGAGAAAAAGGAACCGCTCTTCGTGCGATAAATCGGCACAAACGAGCGATAGCCTTTTGATTCTAGTTCAAGCATTTGCTCTGTAAACTGCATGTGTCGATGGGGTTTTACTCGCTTTAGTGCAAATACGCCCTGCTTTGTATACACTCTAACGACTGCTGGACTGACAGGTTCGATATATTCAGCCTCAAGCCCGTATTCGTATAGGACAGATTGGATTTCATCCACGTTCTCTCACCACATTTTCTCGGTCCATCATCTCATACTATGCATTGCTTTTTTGATATTCAGGAATATAAAGAATCTGCCCTTCTTCAAGCTCTGCATCCACCGACAATGAATTCGTTCGAAGGAGCTGCTGCACATTCAACTGATATCGCTCACAAATACGATCGACCGTATCTTCTTGCTGAACTATACATATTTTCATGCGAGAAAAATCTTCCTCCTCCTGCTTAGCGAACAGCTTCGTTAAATAAAGAGAATTCTCACTGCCAGACGCTTCTCTCTGGTCATGTTCAAACTCCTCAGCTTCTTGAGCTGATTCATACACCTTTGGTGCTTCACGTTCATATAATCGTTCGAAATGATAGCTATCATCCCGCTCTTCCTGTGTCTGTTCCATCTGATATGCAGGTGATTCAAAGGCTGGATAAGCTGGCGGCTCTTCTTCTTCCTTGCTCTCTGCATCAGGGTCTTTCCTCACTTCCACCTCAAAGAACGTATCATCCCGCTCCTCTTCTTCTAACAGCTTAGGCGGGTCAAAGAATGGCGGCTCTTGTACTTGAGCTTCTGGGAAGGAACGATACCCAAGCGCCACGGCTTCTTCTTGCTCATTTTCCTCCTCTTCTTCTGTTTCTTCCACCATCACCGTCTCGATGTCTATTTCATCCTCTTCTTGTTCAGTTCGCGCTTCATGTTGCAAAGCGGCATGCTGTTCTGCATTTTCTTCATGCTCTTCACGTGGCAGCATTTCTTGCTCTTCATATTCAGACTGCGCCTGATATTCATAAGTGACATCGCCATAATCCTCTTCAGCACGATGGACAAATTCATATGGCTCTCCTACAAGCGGTTCAGGCGTTCCTTCATCTAACAGACCTTCAATGGCCAAATCAGCCTGAATCGTGAGCAAACGACTTTCTGTCAGCTGGTAATCAAATGCATCAATAAACACAAATACATCATTTAAATGACTAATTTTGTTCTTGGGGATCGTGATATCCACCGGAAATTGATGCAGCAGCTCAGCCGTTCCGTCCTCTCTTACCTTCACCTCATCAGCCTGCCTGTATGATGCATAGGAACTGGATTCACCCATTAGCTCCTCTTGATTTATGTTGTATTCTCCTGTTAGCTCGAGTGAACCTCTAATGGAAACATAATCATTCACTTCTTGAACGAGAATGTCAGGATCGAGAGAAATTGACAGCAGCTCACTGACTTCCTGTCCGTTTTTGAAATAAATGGACTCTTCTACCGAAAACTGTAATCGATTGTTTTGAGACAAGTCGGTGTCCTCCTTTCATCTAATCCTTCAAAATAAAATTAGATGTCAATACAGGTGTATGAAGGAGGCAGTGAAAATATGATTGGTTTTATGCAAAGCAAAAAGCCGATATGTCTCCATATCGGCTCAGCGTGTAGACAAACCCTCGCATTCGGTGTCAGTCCTGCGCGCTGGTGCTCACGAATGTCAAATTCGCTCCGCTCCAGTACTCGTCCTTCCTAGACTGCAAAGGTTTTCTTTCACGCTGAAAAAAAGACAAAGGGCTAAAATAAAGTTCATTTTAACCCTTTGTCAACGATCTAAGCCGATATGTCTCCATATCGGCTTTTGGTTACTGAGCTAATTTTTGAAATACCTTTTCAACTGTCTCAATCGTATACTCGATGTCTTCATCCGTATGAGCAGTTGATAGGAACAGCCCTTCGAATTGTGAAGGTGGAAGGAAGATGCCGTGATCAGCCATTTCCTTGTAGAATTCAGCGAATAAAGCGAGGTCAGCTGTTTTCGCTGTATCGTAATTGACGACTTGTTCGTTTGTAAAGAAGAATCCAATCATGGAACCTGCACGGTTAAATGTTAATGGAATCCCATGTGCTATCGCCGCTTTTGAAATGCCTTCTTCCAAACGATCTCCTTTGCGTCTAAACTCTTCATAAGACTCAGGTGTCAGCTGTTTTAATGTTTCAAGACCTGCTGTCATCGCAAGCGGGTTACCGGATAACGTTCCTGCTTGATAAATCGGGCCGCTTGGCGCAATTTGTCTCATAATGTCCGCTCTACCGCCATAGGCACCAACTGGCAGACCGCCTCCGATGACTTTACCAAGACATGTCAGATCAGGCGTAATGCCAAAATAGCCTTGTGCACAATGATAATCCACACGGAAGCCTGTCATGACCTCATCAAAAATGAGTAAAGAGCCATATTGCTCAGTGATGTCTCTCAATCCTTGCAAGAAACCTTCCTGCGGAGGGACAACACCCATATTTCCTGCAACTGGTTCTACAATGACACCTGCAATGTCGTCTCCAAATTCTTCAAAAGCGACTTTGATGCTTTCTAAATCATTGTATGGAACGGTGATCGTATTGCTTGCTGTACCTTCAGGGACACCAGGGCTATCCGGAAGTCCAAGCGTTGCCACACCCGAACCAGCTTTAATAAGCAAAGAATCACCGTGGCCATGATAACAGCCTTCAAATTTCACAATTTTGTTTCTGCCTGTAAAACCACGTGCTAGACGAAGCGCACTCATCGTCGCCTCTGTTCCAGAGCTGACCATACGAATGACCTCAATAGAAGGAACTCGTTCTGATACAAGCTTAGCTAATTCATTTTCAACTAAAGTAGAAGCACCGAAGCTTGTACCATGTTCAGCTACTCGCTGAATACTTTCAACCACACGGTCATTTGTATGCCCTAAAATAAGCGGTCCCCATGATAAGACGTAATCAATATATTCATTTCCGTCAATATCGTATATTTTTGCGCCTTTGCCTCGTTCCATAAAAATCGGGTCTGTATTGACTGATTTAAATGCGCGTACAGGGCTGTTCACACCACCCGGCATTAACTGCTGCGCTTCTTTAAATGCTTGCTTTGACTTTTCATAGCTACGTCCCATTTCAACGTCCTCCTGTCTATCCGTTCTTTATTCTGAGAGCCATTTTGCTGCATCTTTTGCATGATACGTAATGATTAATTCTGCGCCTGCACGTTTCATGCTAGTCAGCATTTCAAGAACAAGCTCTTTTTCAGAAATCCACCCATTTTGAGCTGCTGCTTTGACCATTGCATACTCTCCGCTCACATTGTAAGCAACAACAGGAAGTGTAAATTCATTTTTCACATCACGCATGATATCTAAGTATGAAAGTGACGGCTTCACAATCAGGAAGTCAGCGCCTTCTTCTACATCAGACTGCGCTTCTCTCAGTGCTTCTAAGCGGTTTGCAGGGTCCATTTGATACGTTTTACGATCTCCAAACTGCGGTGTGCTATGCGCCGCATCACGAAACGGACCGTAAAAAGCACTTGCATATTTCACAGCATATGACATGACAGGCACATGAACAAAGCCGGCCTCATCAAGCGCCTCACGAATTGCAAGCACAAAGCCATCCATCATATTTGATGGAGCAATGATATCTGCACCTGCACGAGCCTGACTGACAGCGGTTTTCGCTAAGAGCTGAAGAGATTCATCATTTAAAATTTCTCCATCTTCAACGATTCCGCAATGTCCGTGATCTGTATATTGGCATAAGCAAGTATCAGCAATGACCACAAGCTCAGGGAAATGCTTTTTGATTTCAAGCGTTGCTCTTTGAACAATCCCATGATCGTGATAAGCTTCACTGCCTACATGGTCTTTATGGTCTGGTACCCCAAAAACAATGATAGATTTAATCCCAAGGTCAACAAGCTCTTGGACTTCTTCTTTCACAAGATCAACTGAAATGTGATAGACACCCGGCATTGAAGGGACTTCTTTCCGGACATTCTCTCCCTCTACAAAAAAGATGGGATAAATGAAATCAGAGGGTCTTAAAAATGTTTCTCTCACCAATTCTCTCATTCCTGCGCTTGTACGCAATCTGCGGTGTCTGTTAAATTTCATCATTGGTTCAACTTCCTTTCAGATAAACGGCACATCAAATCAAGCATCCCGTCTATCGTATAAGTATCTGGGGTTTCAGAAGAAATCCCGTATTGAAGCAGTGCCTCTTGTGTAAGAGGACCGATGCTCACAAAACATGTGTCTGATGCAGCTAATCTATCGATATCAGCCTCCATGGCGTGCATAAAAGAATGAACAGTGGAGGAGCTTGTAAATGTAATAAAATCAAATGATTGCTCCATCATTGCCGACTTGAGTGCGATAATTCCGTCCTCATCCTTCACTGTTTCATATATAATCCACTCTTTTACATCAATGCCAAGCGGAACGAGGGTATTCTTCACCACATCTCGTGACAGATGGCCTTTTGCTACAAAGACACATTCTTCTGGGTGTACATGATCAATTAAAGCATCTGCCAGTTCTTCTGCTATAAATCGCTCTGGAACCACATCCACTTTTAGGCCGTGCTGCATCAGATAGGCAGATGTTTTTTCACCTACGGCCGCCACTTTCAAGTGGGATAAGCTTTGATGTAATTGATGCTTCTCTATATAACTAAGAAAAAAAGACGCACCATTTACACTCGTAAACACAAGCCAATGGCTTGCTTCTAAATCTTCTAAAAATGCCTTCGCTTTTTCTTTTGTCAGCGTTGGTTCAAACCTGATAAGAGAGGTTAAAACAGCATGGCCGTTCAGCGCTTCAATTTTCTGCTGAAACGCACCCGCTTGACGTTCATTTCGAGTGACAAGCACCGTCTGTCCGTAAAGCGATTTGGCTATCGTCATTGGGAAGACAGATCCTTTTTCACCTTGTCGATCAAATCTTTTGCTCCCTTATCCGCCATTTGCTTCGCACATGCTGTTCCGATTGCCTCAGGGTCAGTACCTGTTACGGTTTCTCGAATAATCGTATGGCCGTCCGCAGATGCCACAAGACCTGTCAATTCAATTTCATCACGCTCATTCATCGTTGCGTAACCAGCGATCGGCACTTGACAGCTTCCATCCATTTGCTTAAGGAAGGCTCTTTCAGCAAGGACCGTTTTCTTTGTATACTCATTTGTGAATTGAGCTAACAGCTGCAAGAGCTCTTCGTCATCTCCCCGACATTCTATCGACAATGCGCCCTGCCCCACAGCAGGAAGGCAAGTATCAGGAGATAAAAATTCCGACACGACTTCTTGACTCCAGCCCATTCTAGACAATCCGGCAGCCGCTAGAATAATCGCATCATACTCTTCATTTTTCAGTTTTTCGAGTCTCGTATCAATGTTTCCACGGATCCATTTAATCTCAAGATCTGGTCTCTTCTGAAGAAGCTGGGCACTGCGCCGTAAGCTGCTCGTTCCCACAACCGCTCCCTTTGGTAGTTCATGAAGACGGAGATGATCCTTTGAAATCAACGCATCCCGCACATCTTCACGCTCAGGAATACAGCCGATGACTAAACCTTCCGGAAGAGAGGCCGGCATATCTTTCATGCTGTGTACTGCCATATCGATATCATGGTTCAGCATTGCTTGTTCAATCTCTTTAACAAACAGACCTTTTCCGCCAACCTTTGATAAGGTCACATCTAAAATTTGATCACCCTTTGTCACAATCTCTTTAATTTCAAAAGAATAAGAAGGGTTTAGTTCAGACAACTTTTGAATGACCCATTTTGTTTGTGTAATCGCAAGTTTGCTTCGTCTAGAACCTACTTTAATTGTACGCATTACGTCTTCCTCCCGACAATGCCCTTAAGACTCATCATTATTGAAACCAATGAAAGGTTGATAAGCTACCAAGCAGAAAATAATTGATCATCAGCACAAGAAATGAAGCGACATTCCATCGCGCCACGATTTTGCCCTGCATATTTCTCACCAGTCTAATGTATAAGTAAAAGCCGTATAAAAACAGCATAATAAACGAACCGAGCACCTTTGCATCTGTCCAGTACAACGTATCATACGAGATATATGCCCATATAATGCCAAGAATTAAACTAAGCAAGAGCATCGGCACGCCAATAATATTTAAGACATACGCCATGTGATCAAGCTTTGATAAGTCTTCAATTCTCAAAAGCCATTTTCCCCACTTTTTCTTTTTCAGCAAACGATATTGAAATAGATAGAGGAGTGAAAAAGCAAATGAAAGTGAAAAAGCGCCGTATGATAAAATGGCCATCGTAATATGAATGACGAGCAGCTCACTCGTCAGCTTTCCCGTCAGTTCGGCAGAATGAAGATCGGATGGTGTAAAGGTGTGAATCGCCATCATGGAAAAACCAATCACATTTGTAAAAAACACAATAAATTCAACGCGTAATACTTTTGTCAAAACGAGTGACAATGTCACAAGCACCCACGTATAAAAATATAACCCCTCTGCTACATTCAACACAGGGAATCGGTCTGTTTCCATCATAATATAAAACATGTAGACTGTTTGCAGCAGCCAGACAATAGAAAGCAACCAGAAAGCCATTTTTCCAGCCTTCCGGTTGTGTTGAAGAAAATCTATGAAATAGAACAAGACACTGAGTGCATAGATCAAGATCGTCGCTTCACCTAGTCTCGCTACAATGGATTCCATCATCGCCTAATCACTCACTGGCAACTGTAGCAAGGCCTTGTGCCATATTTGTTTTAAACAGCTGAAATGCCCCTTGCTCCACCTGCATCGGCTCTGCCTTTTGCTCTTCATCTTCAACCTGTAAATCAAAGATTTCTTTAAAGAGTAAAAGTTTTTCCTCTGCATTCGGCTCCCCGGCAATTTCTTTGGCCTTTAAGATAGGATCTTTCAGCATTTGATTGATGATGCTTTTCGTATGTTTATTTAACAGCTTCATTTCACGATTTGTGAGGTTTGGAAGCTTTCGTTCGATGCTTTGCATCGTATCCGCTTGAATCGAGAGTGCTTTTTCTCTTAAAGCAGAAATCACAGGAACCACTCCGAGCGTATTAAGCCATTGCTTAAATTCCACAATTTCAGCTTCGATGAGAAGCTCCACCTCTTCAGCTACTGCACGTCGCTCTTTCAGGTTGGCTGCCACAATACCCTCAAGATCATCAATGTCATACAAAAAAGCACCTTCTACTTCAGAAATAGCTGGATCTAAATCACGTGGTACTGCAATATCCACCATGAATAGAGGTCTGCCTTTTCTCTGTTTGTTCGCTTTTTCGACCATTTCTTTTGTGATCACAAATTGTTTAGCCCCAGTAGAGCTAATTAAAATATCCGCTTCAGATAAAGTTTTTTCTAATTGATTCAAGCTCTTAGGCTCTCCTGAAAAACGGCCGGCCAGTTCTTTGGCCTTTTCGAACGTTCGATTGATGACTGTTACCTGGCCAATTCCTTGACCTTGAAGGTTTTGAGCCGCCAGCTCGCCCATTTTACCCGCACCAAGAATAAGGACATGTTTATCAGAAAGACGTCCAAAGATTTTTTTGGCAAGTTCCACTGCCGCATAGCTGACAGATACAGCATTAGACGCAATATCTGTTTCCGCATGAGAGCGTTTCGCAACTGTTACCGCCTGCTTAAACAAATAATTGAAAACGGTACCAATGGTCTTCTCCTCTTGAGCAACTTTAAAGCTTGAGCGCACTTGACCGAGTATTTGTGTTTCACCAATGACCATAGAATCAAGTCCACAGGCAACTCGGAATAAATGCTCAACCGCTCCATCATTTTCATAAAACTTCAAATATGGAGAGACATCTTCTTTTTCTAAACCGAACCAATCTGCTAAAAATCTTTTTATATAAAACCGACCAGTATGAAGCTGATCTACAACTGCGTAGATCTCTGTTCGATTACATGTTGAGATGACGATATTCTCTAGAATGCTTTTTTCTTCTTTAAGCTTGGACATCGCTGTTCCGAGCTCGCTCGGTTCAAAGCTCAGCTGTTCCCGTATCTCAACAGGGGCTGTTTTATAATCTAAACCCACAACAAGAATATGCATAACTTCAGCTTGCACCCCCAACGCCCTGTCTAATTTATAATAATTACAATATAGAATTTATTATTTATAATGATTATAACATATATTCATTTTTAACTGGATAAAAATTGTGAACAGATTTCAAAAATGTTGTGATATAGTAGAAAAATGTTCGACATCGAATGCCATATCATCACTTCAAGCAATTTACCAGATTTGGCGCGTGCGGACAAATGATCTGCTTATAAGAAGGTGACATCTTTGAAGAAGAAATCTATTTTGCTGCCGCTCACTTTGCTGGCTGTAGCACTATATGCCATTCTCTCAGGAGATCAATTTGACATTTGGAAAGATCAGGAGAAATGGTATACACTTGTACTGCTTTTTGGCCTTGCTTTCTTATATCAAGGAAAGAAGGAGCAGGAAACCTCTCATGTGTTTATCGGTATGCTCATGACAGGCCTTGCGCTACACTTTATCCTTCAGCCGAAATTAGAACACTGGCCAGATACATTTACGATGATTGTGTTCATCATCGGCCTCGCACTTTTGATGAAATCATCACAGAAAAAGGAATATCGAATAGAAAGTGTTGTTCTCATTGCACTCGGTCTATTCCTTTATTTCTTTCAACAAATTACGAAGCAACTTAGCACACTTTCGATCCCTACTTCCGGTTTTGAATTGTACTGGCCATATGTATTGATTGCCGTCAGTCTCCTCTTATTATTTTTAAAAAGGAAATAACTTATACAATAAAAAGGCATCTGCATATAGCAGATGCCTTTTTTTAGCTGTTAATCTTCGCAAGGATCGCATTCCAGGCTTCATCTTTTCCCTTTTTTGTTTCAGAAGAGAAAAGGATTAATTCATCTGATGGGTCGATGTCGAGTGTCTGTTTGACGACTTTCGCATGCTTTTCCCATTTGCCTTTTGGAATTTTATCGGCCTTTGTCGCAATAATGATCACAGGAACTCCATAATATTTAAGGAATTCATACATGTTCACATCATCTGCGGATGGCTTATGACGCAGATCCACAATTTGGACGACTGCTTTTAACTCTTCACGCATTGTAATATACGTTTCGATCATTCTCCCCCATGCTTCGCGCTCTGTTTTTGATACTTTCGCAAAGCCATAACCTGGGACGTCCACAAAATGGAGCATATCATTAATAATGTAAAAATTAAGCGTCTGGGTCTTTCCTGGTTTAGAAGACGTACGCGCTAAATTTTTCCGATTAATCAATGAGTTAATGAACGAGGACTTTCCAACATTTGATCGTCCAGCAAGTGCGATCTCAGGCAGTCCCCCGCTCGGGTACTGCTCTGGTTTCACCGCACTAATGACGATATCTGATTTTGTTACTTTCATCTTCCCTCTCCTACTAACGCTTTCTCAAGCACCTCATCTAAATGTGAAACCGGAATAAAAGTTAATCCTTCTCTCACACTTTCAGGAATATCATCAATATCCTTCTCATTGTCCTTTGGAAGAATAATCGTTTTCAGTCCTGCACGATGTGCGCCTAATGCTTTTTCTTTTAATCCGCCAATCGGAAGCACTCTTCCTCTTAACGTAATTTCTCCTGTCATGCCAACCTCTTTTGAAACAGGACGTCCTGTGAGTGCTGATACAAGAGCCGTCGCAATGGTAATACCAGCTGATGGCCCGTCCTTTGGAACCGCCCCCTCTGGAACATGGATATGAATATCGTGCTTTTCATTAAATTGAGGATCAATGTTCAGTTCATCTGCTTTTGAACGGATATAACTGAATGCCGCCTGCGCAGATTCTCTCATGACATCACCGAGCTTACCTGTTAGCAAAAGCTTGCCTTTACCCGGCGAGAGTGAGACCTCGATGGACAAGGTGTCTCCGCCAACTGTGGTATATGCAAGGCCTGTGACAACGCCGACCTGATCTGTCGTTTCCGCCTGACCATAACGGTAAAGTCTTTTTCCGAGGAATTCAGATAAGTTCTTTTCCGTCACTGTGATGCGTTTGCGGTCTTCAGCCACAATTGCTCTTGCTGCTTTTCGGCAGATCGCCGCAAGCTGACGCTCTAACCCGCGGACTCCTGCTTCTCTCGTGTAATAGCGAATCATATCGTAAATCGCTGCTTCACGAAGCTGCAAGTTCCCTTTCTTTAATCCGTGCTCCTTTAGCTGCTTCGGCAGAAGGTGATCTTTCACAATTTCTGCTTTTTCAACTTCCGTATACCCTGCAATCGTGATAATCTCCATTCTATCACGAAGTGGACCTGGAATGGTTGCTAAATTGTTGGCAGTTGCGATAAATAACACTTGAGACAAATCAAATGTCTCTTCAATATAGTGATCGCTAAAGTTATGATTTTGCTCTGGATCTAACACTTCAAGCATCGCAGAAGACGGATCTCCTCTAAAGTCAGAAGACATTTTATCAATTTCATCTAAAAGAAAGACCGGATTCATCGTGCCCGCCTTGCTCATCCCGCGAATGATACGGCCCGGCATCGCACCTACATAGGTTCTTCGATGACCACGGATCTCAGATTCATCACGTACACCGCCAAGAGAGATACGGATAAACTTTCGATCGAGTGATTTGGCAATGGATTTAGCAAGTGATGTCTTCCCTACCCCAGGAGGTCCTGCCAAGCAAAGAATCGGTCCCTTTAATGAATTTGTTAGTTTTTGAACAGCAAGATATTCGAGTACCCGCTCTTTTACTTTTTCAAGCCCGTGGTGCTCGTCATCTAAAATTTCGCTTGCAAGCTTTAAATCTAGACGATCTTCTGTATATGTGCCCCACGGCAGATTGATCAGCCAATCAATATAATTGCGAATGACAGAACTCTCAGCAGAGCTTGAAGGGATTTTTTCATAACGGTTCAGTTCTTTTAAAGCCGTTTCACGAACGGAATCTGGCATGCCGGACTCTTCAATTTTAGCCATAAGCGTACTGACTTCGCCTGTTTTCCCCTCTTTGTCTCCAAGCTCTTTTTGAATAGCTTTCATTTGTTCACGCAAATAATATTCTTTTTGCGTTCGCTCCATTGAACGTTTGACACGCTGGCCAATTTTCTTTTCAATCTCTAGCACTTCTTTTTCATTGTGAATGAGACTGATGACCCGATTCAACCGTTTTTTGACATCGACTGTTTCCAGCACTTCTTGCTTGTCTTTTAATTTCAAAGGTAGGTGGGAAGCGACGATATCCGCCATTCTTCCAGGTTCTTCAATATCCGTCACCGTTGCATATGTTTCAGCTGAGATTTTTTTTGAAATTTTTATGTACTGATCAAAGTGATCTAACAAAGTGCGCATGAGTGCTTCTGCTTCTGCGTCCTTTAATTCTTCTTCTGTCAACTCTTTAATATCGACTGACGTATAGTCTTCTAGCTCCATGTAGGATTCGATCTGCGCTCGATTTAAGCCTTCGACGAGCACACGGATCGTTCCATTTGGCAGCTTCAGCATTTGTTTAATTTTTGTGTAGGTGCCGACTTTGAAAATTTCCTCTTCACCTGGTTCATCTATTGAAATTTCCCGCTGTGTTGCTAGAAAAATCATATGATCGTTCATCATGGCCTGTTCTAATGCTTGAACAGACTTTTCGCGCCCAACGTCCAAATGCAAGACCATTGTTGGATAAACAAGCAAGCCTCGCAGTGGAAGGAGCGGAACATTCTTTTTGATTTCAACTGCCATGTTGATAGACACCTCCGTCACTAGTATGAATCATTATAATATACCTGTTTCAGTCTTGTACAATGTAAAAGACTTGAGAAATGATGATCTTACCGTAGTATACCCTTTCTTTTTATCTTGAAAAAGAAAAAAAGATCTATTTCACTAAAAAATCCCCATATGAGATGGGGATTAAACAGATTTCCTTTTCATTTCTTCTTCTAGTCCATCTTTCTTCTCATCTGGCGGATTGACCAAACACTGATCCAGCACTTCTTGGAAATGCTTCACAGGCACAATCGTAACCCCTTCAATCTCTTTTAAGATCGACTGCTGATTGTCATAAGGGATGATCACTGTTTTGACACCCGCTTGTTTGGCTGCCTTGATTTTTGGTATGACACCGCCAATCGGCTTCACCTGACCTTGTAATCCAATCTCACCGGTCATCGCCGTTAAATGATCAATCGGGATTTGATGAATGGCTGAGAAAATGGCTGTGGCCATCGCAATTCCAGCAGACGGCCCATCAATCGGGGCACCAGCCGGAAAATTAATGTGGATATCATATTCATTTGTTCGTATGCCTAAGTTTCGAAGCACGGTTAAGACATTTTCAACTGAGCCCTTCGCCATACTTTTCCGTCTGATCGATTTAGACTGATTGCCGATGCTTTCTTCTTCCGCAATACCTGTAATATTGATACTGCCTTTTTCAAGCGCTTTACAAATGTTCACTTCAATTTCAAGCAGAGCCCCGCTGTTCGGTCCATACACGGCAAGACCATTTACTACTCCTACCTTTGGCTTTTCCGGTACTTTTTGTTCATATCTTGGTGTCAGCTGGCTTGAATGAATGACCCATTCTACATCGGCGATCGTAATATCTTTTCGGTTTTCAGTGACAGCCATACCTGCGGCGATCTGTACCATGTTGACCGCTTCACGTCCATTTTTCACATAAGATGTTAACAGGTTCAGTCCTTCGTCACTTAATTCCTTCTGTATTTTCTCGACTGCTTTAGCTGCAACAATTTTCAGCTCATGCTGATCCAAATCCTTGAAGAAAATCTCCAAACATCTTGATCGAATAGCCGGCGGAATTTCGTCTGGTGTTCTTGTCGTGGCGCCAATCAGTCGAAAATCAGCGGGTAACCCATTTTGAAAAATATCATGGATGTGATTCGGGATTTGCGTATTTTCTTCACTGTAATAAGCACTGTCTAAAAACACTTTTCGATCTTCTAGCACTTTGAGCATTTTGTTCATTTGAATCGGATGCAGTTCTCCAATTTCATCGATAAAGAGAACGCCGCCATGAGCATGTGTGACGGCTCCTTGTTTCGGCTGCGGAATGCCTGCCTGTCCCATGGCCCCTGCTCCTTGATAAATGGGATCATGTACGGAACCAATCAAGGGGTCTGCGATGCCTCGTTCATCAAATCTTGCCGTTGTGGCATCAAGCTCAACAAATACTGCATCTTTTTTAAATGGTGAATCAGCGTGACGCTTCGCCTCTTCCATCACTAGACGAGCAGCAGCTGTTTTTCCAACACCAGGCGGCCCGTAGACGATGACATGTTGCGGATTCGGTCCACACAGGGCAGCTTTAAGTGCACGTATACCATCTTCCTGCCCTACAATATCTTGAAACCCCTTTGGCCGGACTCTCTCTGATAAAGGTTCACTCAGTTTAATGGATCGCATCTTTCTGAGTGCTTCCATTTCTTTTTTTGATTCTTTATCGATCGTCACCTTTTGTGTGCGCTGATTTTTCAGTAAGTTCCAAAAGTACAACCCGATGACGATACCAAAGAACAGTTGTATGAATAATACGATTCCTGTCCAGCTCAATCGGTGCTCCCTCCTTCATCTATCGTTATGTATTGGTTTCTGTCTGCTAGTATTTCCTAGAGCTGGACGGAATAAACACAACTTCCACGATAAATAAAAAACTCCTGAATCAAAAGATTCAGGAGTCATTCAAATGGGCTTATGCTGATGTTTTTGTATCTTTATTCACGACTGTACCGTCTTTTAAGACAAGACGTGGCGGCTCACCATCAGCAACCGTTTCACCAGTAATGACACATTTCTCAATATCATCACGAGATGGAAGATCAAACATCACATCAAGCATGATGCCTTCAATGATGGAGCGAAGACCACGAGCTCCTGTTTTACGCTCAATTGCTTTTTTCGCAATTTCGCTAAGAGCATCTTCTTCAAACTCAAGCTCAACATCATCAAGCTCAAGCATTTTTGTATATTGCTTAACGAGCGCATTTTTAGGCTTCGTCAAGATTTCTACAAGTGCTTTTTCATCTAACGGCTCTAGGCTTGCAATAACCGGAAGACGACCGATGAATTCTGGGATTAAACCGAAGCGAAGTAAGTCTTCTGGCAGAACTTTTGATAGAAGGACTTCTTTTTCAAGATCTTCAATTTTATTTTCCGCACCGAATCCAATGACTTTTTGACCTAGGCGGCGTTTGATGATTTGCTCAATGCCGTCAAAGGCTCCACCACAAATGAAGAGGATATTTGTTGTATCAATTTGAATGAATTCTTGATGAGGATGCTTACGTCCACCTTGAGGCGGTACACTAGCGACTGTTCCTTCAAGAATTTTCAAAAGGGCTTGCTGTACACCTTCCCCAGATACATCACGAGTGATAGAAGGGTTTTCTGATTTTCTTGCTACTTTATCGATCTCATCGATGTAGATAATGCCTTTTTCAGCTTTTTCTACATCATAATCTGCTGCTTGGATCAGCTTTAGTAAAATATTCTCTACGTCTTCCCCAACGTAACCTGCTTCTGTTAAAGACGTCGCATCTGCAATCGCAAATGGAACATTTAAAATACGTGCAAGCGTTTGAGCAAGTAATGTTTTACCGCTTCCTGTAGGTCCAATCATAGAAATGTTACTTTTCGAAAGCTCAACATCATCAATCTTACTGTTGGAATTAATCCGCTTGTAATGGTTATAAACCGCTACAGCTAAGGATTTCTTCGCATTCTCTTGTCCGATGACATATTCATCAAGAATTTCCCGGATTTCATGAGGTTTCGGAACATCCTTGAATTCAACTTCTTCCTCAGTACCGAGCTCTTCTTCAACTATTTCCGTGCAAAGCTCGATACATTCATCACATATATATACGCCAGGTCCTGCGACCAGTTTACGCACTTGATCTTGCGTTTTTCCGCAAAACGAGCATTTTAATTGACCTTTTTCCTCGTTGAATTTAAACATTCTTTCACCCCTTATTCTTCTTCACTTGCCTGTAGCTAACAGTCAGCTACCCTTCTGGGTCCAGTATGTATGCATTTTACCATACTTTCCTAAAAGACGGTAATGATGTGTTTGTAACACTGCACATTGAGATATGTATGACAGAAAGATGCGACTTACACTATCGTTTCCAAAAGAAGCGATGATAAGTCAAAAATTGTACAAAACAAGGCACGAGTCACTCGCGCCCTGTTTTATTATTATGCACCATATTAACGGTTTTCTACAAGAAAATCAATTGCTTTACGAACTTTTAAATCTTCTTTCATTGCTTCAGTAGAACCGATCGCTTGTTTGATATTTTCAACTGGCATGTTGTATGCTTCAGCCATTTTTGAAAGTTCTTCTTCCACTTCTTCATCAGACACTTGTAGGTCTTCTGCAGCAGCAATTGCTTCAAGAGTAAGATTAGATTTTACGCGTTTAGCAGCATCTTCTTTCATTTGCTCTTTTAGCGCATCTTCATCTTGTCCAGAGAACTGGAAGTAAAGCTCAAGGTTCATCCCTTGCATTTGAAGACGTTGTTCGAATTCTTTCATCATGCGGTCTAGCTCAGTGTCAACCATCGCTTGAGGAACGTCAACTTCCGCATTTTCAGAAGCTTTTGCTACTAGCTCTTCACGAAGTTTGCCTTCTGCTTCGTTTTCTTTTGCTTCTTCAAGACGTTTCTTCGTTTTTTCAGTTAATTCAGCAATCGTTTCAACTTCTTCATCAACATCTTTAGCGAACTCATCGTCAAGTGTTGGAAGTTCTTTTGCTTTGATTTCATGAATTTTTACTTTGAATACAGCTGGTTTACCTGCAAGGTCTTCAGCATGATATTCTTCTGGGAATGTCACTTCAACGTCTTTTTCTGCACCTGCTTCAAGACCAACCAATTGCTCTTCGAAACCAGGGATGAATGAACCAGAACCTACTTCAAGAGAGTAGTTCTCAGCTTTTCCGCCTTCGAATGCTTCTCCATCAACGAATCCTTCGAAATCTAGAACAACTGTATCGCCGTTTTCGATTGCGCCTTCTTCTTTGACAACAAGCTCAGCTTGACGGTTTTGCATAGCTTTTAACTCTTCTTGGACATCTTCATCAGATACAGATGTGTCGTCTTTTTCTACGTTAAGACCTTTGTAGTCACCAAGTTTTACTTCTGGCTTCACTGTTACTTTTGCAGTGAAGATTAAGCTTTCGCCTTTTTCGATTTTCTCAACATCGATTTCAGGGCGGTCAACCGGCTCGATACCAGCTTCGTCGATTGCTTTTGGATATTCAACTGGAAGAAGAATATCTAGTGCATCTTGATAAAGAGATTCTACTCCAAAACGCTGCTCGAAAAGACCACGTGGTACTTTCCCTTTACGGAATCCAGGGATTGATACTTGCTTAACTACTTTCTTAAATGCATCATCAAGTGCTTTGTTAAATGTTTCAGCGTCAACTTCTACTGTTAAGACACCTTCGTTACCTTCTTGTTTTTCCCATTTTACTGACATGTGTGTTTCCCTCCAAAAATCTATTCAGATTGTGCGTTGTTACATTCTAAAGCATCATAAAGACTTCGTCCAATCAAAAACCACGCACTCCGCTAAAGAAGCGGTCTTATGTATACAACATTTGACTTGATTATACATAACGTCTTTCAACCGTTGGAATCTTACAACCGCACGATATATGCACAAATACAACCATTATATTATAACATAACAAGTCCGTCTTTCAACTAAATCGACAAATTACAAATAAGAAATTTCTTCAATATCTTTCAGCATTGTACAAGCTTCTCTCAGCTCTCGTTCGTTAAAATCATACAATAAATGCAATTCTTCGAGGTCAATCTCGATTCCATGCATTTCATAGCCGACTTTATGAAGTGCCGCAGCCCAAAGATTCGGATCCGTATATTTAGGAAGAAATGGATATAGCACAAATAAGTGCCGGCGCCATAACTCTTCAACCCCTTGGTAAAGGGTTGGGTTCTCATTGCCGAGAGTGTCATCAAGCTTTCGAAGGACTTGCTGAAGCAGTGGCATTTGCTCTGGCTTGACAGCCTCAGAAGGAACAAGCGTTAAAGAATCACCGAACTTCGTCACATGAACCGGCTTTGCCACATCATGATCTGACAGAAGTTGCAGGATCAATGATTTGACCAAAGGGTTTCCATCAGGCTTTTGTAGGATCGTATTTAATAGACCCATATGCGGCGTGATGTTTCGGTCTTTCAGCGAATGGATGAACTGCACCTGCTCTTCTGGCCGCTCGAGCATATCATCTATATTGATTTCTCCGCTGCCTTCCTCGTCTTCGTCTAAAATCTCTTCTGGTGATTCAATCATCTTTCTGCTAAATTCAAGCAGTTTATAAAAATGCTCCGCGCTTTCTGCTGGAAGGTGATTTTCTTCAAGGACAGCCTCAATTGTTTGTTTGACTTCCTCGTACTCTTTCAGCTGAATTAAGATGGTCATATACACTTGAAGCACAGTGAAATAGTGTCCATATCCTTCATGTAGCATCTTTTCACATACTCGCTTTGCATCCTGCAGCTCACCAAGCTCTAGAAAACAAATCGCCATACCGAGATGAATATCGGATTCTTCATCGTCATCATACGATTTCGCTTCTGAAAATAAGTGAAGCGCCTCTTGATACTGTTTATCTTTTAATGCTGCCATTCCTTTTTCAATCAGTCTTTCTTTCAGACCAGGAAACAAAATGACATTATCTTTCTTCTTGTCATGTTTCATGCTTACGTTCCTTTCGGGCGCATATTTTTTATCAGTTTACCAACGAAGGTTAGTAAACACAAGTAACGAGAGGTTTTCATGCAAAAAAGAAGCCGTCACACCACGGGGACGGCTTCTCGTTGTTTATGCACGCAGCCAGCTGCTACGTTTCTCTTCAAATGCCTGAATCTCATCTTCTAGTAACAATGTTAATGAAATCTCATCATAGCCATTCAGGAGCATTTCTCTCCAGTGTGGATCTACATCGAAAGGAGTAACATTCCCTTCATGGTCTTGAATCTGTTGTTTTTCCAGATCAACTGTCATTTCATATCCTTTGTTTTCATATGATGCAGCAAACGTTTTCCACACATCATAATCAAGGCGGATCGGAAGCATCCCGTTTTTAAAACAGTTTTGATGAAAAATATCGGCGAAAGATGGGGCAATGACAATTTTGAAGCCATAATCATCAAGTGCCCAAGGCGCATGTTCCCTTGATGATCCGCAGCCAAAGTTTTCGCCTGCGATCAAAATAGAGGCTCCTTCATAAATCGGCTGATTGAGTTCAAAATCTGGATTCGGACTGCCATCTGCTAAATATCGCCAGTCAAAAAAGGCAAATCGGCCATATCCTGTTCGTTCGATTCTTTTCAAAAACTGTTTCGGAATGATTTGATCTGTATCTACATTAATACGGTTAAGCACAGCGGCTTTTCCTTTATGAGTGACTAAAGGCTCCATCTATGACACAACTCCTTACACGACTGTTTTCTCTTGATTAAACTTCCTGACATCGACAAATCGGCCATGTATGGCAGCCATTGCAGCCATTGCCGGGCTGACAAGATGCGTTCTTGCACCCTTCCCTTGACGTCCCTCAAAGTTACGGTTTGATGTAGATGCACAGCGTTCACCTTCTGGCACCACATCGTTATTCATGCTGAGGCACATACTACAGCCAGATTCTCTCCATTCAAATCCTGCTTCTAGGAAAATTTCATGAAGACCTTCTTCTTCTGCTTGAAGTTTGACACTTTGTGAGCCAGGAACCACAATCGCTCTGACATGATCGGCTACTTTTTGGCCTTCAATCATAGAAGCGGCTTGGCGTAAATCAGTCATTCTTGAGTTCGTACATGAGCCAATAAACACATGCTCAATCGTAATATCTTCAATACGCTGATGCGGGTGAACCCCCATGTATTCATAAGCACGCTTTGCTTCTTTTTGATCATCTTCTTGTGCAAAATCTTCAGGTCCTGGAATTGCTGCATCCACAGGGAGCACCATTCCTGGGTTAATTCCCCACGTGACCATTGGTGAAATATGATTTCCATCTAAAACAATGGTTTTATCATAGGTCGCACCCGGATCTGTTCTTAGTTCTTTCCATTCTTTTATCGCTGCTTCGAAATCTTCACCCTGCGGTGCGTATTTGCGTCCGCGGCAATATTCAAAGGTCACTTCATCAGGTGCGATCAACCCTGCTCTTGCGCCTGCTTCAATTGACATATTACAAACGGTCATCCGCTCATCCATTGACATGTTTCTGAATACTTCCCCAGTGTATTCAATGACATAACCTGAACCAAACTTCACGCCATGTGCGCCAATGACTGCTAAAATGACATCTTTGGCTGTTACCCCTTTTTGAAGCGTTCCGTCTACTCTAATTTCTAGTGTCTTCGGACGCTGCTGCCAAAGTGTTTGTGTGGAAAGCACATGCTCAACCTCACTTGTGCCAATCCCAAAGGCAAGTGCACCAAATGCGCCATGAGTAGATGTATGACTATCTCCACACACGATTGTTTTCCCCGGAAGTGTTAAACCAAGCTCTGGTCCAACGACATGAACGATTCCTTGGTCTACACTGTGAAGGTCAGCTAGACGGACCCCGAATTCAGCACAGTTGCGCTCTAGAGCACTGACTTGCTTCTTCGCAATCTCATCTTTGATCACAAATCGATTCACAGTCGGAATGTTGTGATCCATCGTCGCAAATGTGTTTTGTGGTCTTCGCACCTTGCGCCCTTTTTGTCTTAATCCTTCAAATGCTTGAGGTGACGTCACCTCATGCACCAAGTGCAGATCAATATATAAAAGGTCTGGTTTTCCCTCGCCATTTTTGACAACATGCTGATCCCATATTTTTTCGATGATTGTTCGAGGCATAACCCTTTTCCTCCCTCTACCTAATTCAACAAGATTTCTATTTATACAATTGATTTCGTACGTTGTTTGAGTGCATCTACAACGGCTTTCGTGATATCATCAGTCGTTTCATACGTTCCCTCTTTTGATGCTAGGTCCTTTGTTCGTTTGCCAGAGGCAAGAACGGCTTCCACAGCTGCTTCAATTGCAGCCGCTTCTTCTTCTAGAGCAAAGGATGTTCTAAGCAAGCTGGCTGCTGACAATATAGTAGCCAGAGGGTTTGCGACATTTTGCCCCGCAATATCGGGTGCTGAACCATGAATCGGCTCATATAAATGAAGGCCGGTGCTTGATAAACTAGCAGATGGCAGCATGCCGAGTGAGCCAGTAATCATAGATGCTTCGTCACTTAAAATGTCACCAAACATATTCTCTGTCACGATGACATCAAATTGAGCGGGCTTATAAATAAGTTGCATCGCGGCATTATCGACGAGCATGTGCTCATATGCGACATCTGGATATTGTGATGCAACTTCTTCTACCGCATCCCGCCATAATTTACTCGAAGCGAGAACATTCGCTTTATCCACAGACGTTACTTTTTTCCGTCTCGTTAACGCCATGTCGAACGCTTCTTTTAATACACGAACAATCTCTTCCTTTGTATAAAGAAGTGTATCAACCGCAGCTTCTTTTCCTTCATCATCCGTGTAGCGCTCACTTGGTTCGCCAAAGTAGAGGCCTCCAGTTAATTCACGAACGATGACAAAATCTACTCCGCTAATGTGATCTTGTTTTAACGGTGAAGCCTCACTCAAGCTATCAAATACTTTGACAGGGCGGATGTTCGCAAATAAGTCCAGCTGCTTGCGAATGGAGAGCAAGCCTTTTTCTGGGCGAAGCTCTGGTGGGTTTTGATCCCACTTTGGTCCGCCAACGGCTCCTAATAAAATCGCATCTGCGCTTTTGCACACTTCTACTGTTTCTTTAGGGAGCGGATTGTTTTTTTCATCTATCGCTATACCGCCAATGAGAGCTGTTTCGAATTCAAATTCGTGTTGAAATTGATCCGCTGTCTCTTTCAGAACAGCGACGGCTGATGTGACGACTTCCGGTCCGATTCCATCGCCGGGCAAAAGTGCAATTTTCTTTTTCATGAGTCCCTTCCTCCTTTCTTATGAGATGGCGTGATGTTTCTCAATTTCTATTAGGTTTGATTTAAAGATTAAATGTCTATTCACTGCATTGACGTAAGCTTTAGCCGATGCTTCCAGCACATCTTGCGCTACACCGCGTCCTGCTGTTTCTTTTCCTTCTATTGAAACAGTGACATATACTTCCGCTAGTGCGTCTCTGCCTTTTCCATTGGATTGAATACGATAATCTAGCAAATGAATTCTTTCCTCCATACAGCGCTCAAGCGTGTTGTACACAGCTTCTACACTGCCTGCACCTGTAGCTGCTTCTTGAATGACTTCCTGCGTTTCTTGATTTTTAAGAGAGACTGTTGCTGTCGGCATTTGCTCTGTCCCATAGTGAACTTGAAGACTTTCAAATTCATAGCCGATTTTACGGTCTGCTACTTTTTCTTCTAATATAATAGAGATCAAATCATCATCTGTGATTTCTTTCTTCTTCTCTGTTAAGTTCTTAAAAGTTTCGAAGAACTTATTGATCTCTTCTTCAGTCAATTTAAAGCCGAGTGTTTTTAAGCGGTCTTTAAACGCGTGTCTTCCGGAGTGTTTACCAAGGACAAGCACATCTGTTGTGACGCCTACAAGCTCTGGAGAGATAATTTCATAGGTTGTTTTTTCTTTGAGGAATCCATCTTGGTGAATACCTGATTCATGGGCAAATGCATTGTTTCCAACGACTGCTTTATTACGCGGTACAATCATACCTGAGTATTTGCTCACTACATCACTTGTGCGCTTAATTTCATTCAACTGAATGGTTGATTCGACTTGGTAAAAGTCTTTGCGAATATGAAGGGCAACTGCAATTTCTTCTAAAGCAGCATTTCCTGCGCGCTCTCCAATACCGTTGACAGCTGTTTCAATTTGATCTGCTCCATTTTCAATGGCAGCAAGTGAGTTCGCTACAGCCATTCCTAAATCATCATGACAGTGTGCTGACAAGATGACTTGATCGATATTTGGAACGTGTTCCTTCATATATTTAAAGATATTTCCGTACTCTTTTGGTGCTAGGTATCCAACAGTGTCAGGCAAGTTAATGACACTTGCGCCTGCGTCGATCACTTTTTCTACAATTTCTGCTAGGAAAGAAAGATCTGTTCGGCATGCATCTTCTGCTGACCACTGAACAACTGGGAAGCGCTCTTTCGCGTATTTCACCATTGAAACAGCTTGTTCAACCACTTCTTCACGTGTTTTCTTTAGTTTATGCTTGAGGTGAATGTCAGAAGTCGCAATAAAGACGTGTATTCTTGGTTGAGCTCCATCTTTTAATGCGTCCCATGCAGCATCAATGTCACCTTTCACACATCGTGCAAGTCCTGCAACTGAACAGTTCTTAATCGTTCTTGCAATTTCTTGTACGCCTAAGAAATCCCCTCGGGATGAAGCGGGAAAACCCGCTTCAATGATATTAACCCCAAGGCGCTCAAGCTGCTTAGCAATGATTAGCTTTTCTTGTGCATTTAAGTTCACTCCTGGTGATTGCTCTCCATCTCGAAGTGTTGTGTCAAAAAAATTAATTTTTCGCACCGACGCTCACCGCTTCCTTTTTCTTTCCTTGTTTAACGAAAGGCATCATTTCACGAAGCTTTCTTCCGACGATTTCAATTTGGTGCTCATTTTCATTTGCATTGATCGCATTGAAACGTGGACGATTCACTTGGTTTTCAACAATCCATTCTTTTGCGAATGTTCCGTTTTGGATGTCAGTCAAAACTGCTTTCATTGATTCTTTTACTTTTGCATCCACAACGCGTGGTCCTGATACGAAGTCACCCCACTGCGCTGTATCAGAGATTGAATATCTCATACCTTCTAATCCTTCTTCATACATAAGGTCAACGATCAATTTCAGTTCATGCAGACACTCGAAGTATGCAAGCTCTGGCTGATAACCAGCTTCTGTTAATGTTTCAAAACCTGCTTTTACTAATGAAGTAAGACCTCCACAAAGAACTGCCTGCTCACCGAATAGATCCGTTTCCGTCTCTTCTTTAAATGTTGTTTCGAGAACGCCCGCTCTTGCTCCGCCAATCGCTTTTGCATAAGCAAGTGCTTTGTCTTTCGCTTGACCTGATACATCCTGGTAGATAGCAAATAGTGCAGGTACACCAGCGCCTTGCTCATATGTTCTTCTGACAAGATGTCCTGGACCTTTTGGAGCCACAAGATACACATCAACGTCACTTGGAGGAACAATTTGATGGAAGTGAACGTTGAATCCGTGTGCGAATACAAGAGAGTTGCCAGCTTCTAATTGATCTTTGATTTCTTCATCATATACTTTCTTTTGCTGTTCGTCAGGAAGTAATACCATGACGACATCTGCTTGTGCTGCTGCTTCTTTTACTGTGAATACTTGATGACCGTCTTCTTGTGCTTTTGTATAAGATCCGCCTTTTCTCACACCGACAATCACATCTACGCCGCTCTCTTTTAAGTTCAATGCATGTGCATGACCTTGTGATCCGTAACCAATGATGGCTACCTTTTGACCGTTTAATACGTTTTCTTGAATATCACCGTTATAATATACTTTTACCATTTGACTCTCTCCTTTTGTTTAGACAATTGAAATTGTTTTATTTGTTTGCGGCTTTTGCTGATTATCTCTCGCAAAGGCCGTGGTGCCAGTTCTGGCGACTTCTTTAATGCCGTATGGCTTAAGTAATTCAATGAGTGCTTCAATTTTTGAAGACTCACCTGTCACCTGAATGACGACACTCTCTCTGCTCACATCTACAATAGAAGCTCTAAAAGGTTCAATGACCCCCGTGATCTCCATTCTAGATGCTGGTGCAGATACGACTTTTATCAAAGCCAGCTCTCGCTGAACGATTGATTGGTTTGTAATGTCTGTTACTTTCAGAACATCGATTTGTTTGTTCAGCTGTTTTGTCAGCTGTTCGATGTCTTTCTCTTGGTCTACATGGACGACGAACGTGATGCGTGATACATCTTGAATCTCAGAATGGCCGACCGTAATGCTTTCAATGTTGTAGTGTCTTTTGGTAAAGAGGCCTGTGATTCTGTTCAGTACGCCTGATCGATTTAATACAGTCAACACAATAATTCTTTTCAAGGTTTCACCCCCACCATCTCATGAAGTCCTTTCCCCGGTGCTACCATCGGGAATACTTTTTCATCTCTCGCTACATTGACATCGATGAAAACAGGCTCTCTAGAGGTTAAGGCTTCTTCGAGTTTTTCTTGCGCCTCTTCGTCTGATGAGATTCTGATCCCTTTAATGCCATAAGCTTCAGATAATTTCACGAAGTCTGGCTGCTCTGAAAATTTAGAATGTGAGTAGCGTTCTTCGTAAAAAATTTCTTGCCATTGTCTTACCATTCCAAGACTGTGATTATTGAGAACAATCACTTTCACCGGAAGGTTCAGCTCACGGATAACGGCAAGTTCTTGCAGGGTCATTTGGAAACCTCCGTCTCCTAAAATCGCCACAACCGTTGCCTCTTGATCAGCTAGCTGCGCGCCAATCGCTGCCGGTAAACCAAATCCCATTGTGCCAAGCCCACCAGATGTCACCCATTTATCGGCATTTTCAAATGGATAGAACTGTGCAGCCCACATTTGATGCTGCCCAACATCGGTTGCCACAATGGCTTCACCTTTTGTAAATTGATGAATGTATTCGATCAGCTTTTGAGGCTTAAAGCCTTCAGCTTCGTTTTCGACATACCAGAGTGGATATTCTTCCTTCCACTGATTTAGCTGGCTCTTCCACTCGTCTGATTCACCTTGTTTCCCGTCCTGCTTGATCAGTTCTTGAAGCACTAGCTTACTGTCACCAACAACTGGGATATGGGTGTGAATGTTTTTACCAATTTCCGCTGGGTCGATGTCAATGTGAGCCACCTTCGCATGCTTTGCAAAATGATTGAGGTTGCCGGTTACCCTGTCATCAAATCTCGCTCCGATTGAAATGAGTAAGTCACATTGATGTAGTGCCATGTTCGCTGCATATGTGCCGTGCATACCCGCCATTCCTAGGAAAAGAGCATGCTTTGCTGGGAATCCGCCAAGTCCAAGCAATGTATGAGCGACAGGGATTTGTTGCTGCTCTACATATTGCCTTAATTCTTCCGACGCTTTGCCGTGAAGAACGCCAGCTCCTGCAAGAATAACTGGTTTCTTTGCTCTGCTTACAGCTTCTACTAACTTGCGAATTTGCAAATAATTCGGCTCAATTTTCGGCTGATAACCTGGCAAATCGATTGGCTGATCGTATTCAAATGTCCCTTCAATGCCAGCGACATCTTTTGGAATATCAATCAAGACTGGACCAGGTCTGCCGGTTGTTGCGATGTGAAATGCCTCTTTAATGACACCCGGTAACTCTTCTGGACGTCTCACTTGATAGCTGTGTTTTGTGATTGGCATTGTGATACCAAGTACATCTGCTTCTTGAAAAGCATCTGATCCAATGACTGAGGTTGCCACCTGTCCAGTAAAGATAACCATAGGTAGTGAATCAATCATCGCATCTGCAATTCCAGTGACTAGGTTTGTTGCCCCCGGTCCTGATGTGGCAATGACAACGCCTGGTTTACCAGATACTCTGGCGTATCCCTCCGCTGCGTGAATCGCTCCTTGCTCATGTCTTGGCAGGACATGAAATAAACCAGAATCGTAAATTTTATCGTAGATCGGTAAAACGGCTCCGCCAGGATAACCAAAAATGACTTCTACTTTTTCTCTTTTGAGTGCTTCAATTAACATGAGTGCACCGTTCATCGTTTGTGGTGCATTTGATTTTTCCGTCTCCATTTGTACATTTGTCCCCATTTGATTTCCTCCTCTTTGTCTTGCTTCAGTCAAGTTCTTTCACCCTTTTCCATTCAAGATAGAGATATGAGACCATATAAAAAAGCCTTCTCACCCCACAATGACACTACTTTTCACTAGGTCAAAGGGGCGAAAAAGCTTTGTTTTTCGCGGTACCACCCTTGTTCACGGCAAATCATGCTGCCGTCTCATGGACATCTTTCATCCATTTTGGTAACGAGTGATGCAATGTCACTCGGTCTGCCCTACTATCATTTCAAGCAGACACTCAGAGGTGAGTTCACTTTAGAAAGTAACACCGGTTTCCAGCTAGCACCGGCTCTCTGTAGATACTGACTCTAAAGCTACTAGTCCTCTTCAACGTTTATCGATATCTATTTAGCTTGCGTGAATGTTTTCATCGGTAAAGACTACTTTTTCTCCTTCTTCAACGACTCGCTTGCGGAATTGTTCAAGAAGTTTGTTTGTGTGGAACCCTGGTTTTCCTTCGCCAATGATACGGCCGTCAACTTTTACAACAGCGATGACTTCGGCAGCGGTTCCTGTCAGGAAGACTTCTTCAGCTGTATACACATCATGCCTTGTGAAAGGTTCTTCTTTCACTTCGTAGCCTAAGTCTTCTGCGATTTCCATGATGGCATTTCTTGTGATGCCTTCAAGTGCGCCGATATAACCTGGCGGTGTATAAAGCTTGCCTTTTTTATAAATAAACACGTTGTCCGCTGAACCTTCAGCCACATACCCTTGATCGTTCAGCATGAGCGCTTCACTGACACCGGCCATATGGGCTTCAATTCGGACAAGAATGTTATTCAAATAGTTTAATGATTTCACTTTCGGACTCAATACGTCAGGACGATTTCGCCTTGTCGGTACTGTCACAATATCAATACCTGTTTCATATAGGTGCTTTGGAAAGATGGCCAGCGGTTCTACAATGATCACTGTGTTGGCTCTCCCGCAGTTGTTTGGATCTAAGCCAAGATCACCGGCTCCTCTTGAGACAACAAGGCGGATATAGGCATCTTTTAGGCCGTTCCTTTCAACTGTATGAATCATTTTTTCAGTGAGCTCCTCAAGTGAATATGGAATGTTCAGCATAATGGATCTAGCGGAATCATACAGGCGATCTAAGTGTTCTTTCATTCGAAAGATATTTCCGTTATATACACGTATTCCTTCGAACACACCGTCACCATATAAGAAGCCATGATCATAAACTGAAATTTTCGCATCCTCTTTTTTCACGAGTTCATCGTTTAAAAAGATCCACTGTTCCTTTTGGTCTTCCATCTTCAGTGAGCACCCTCTCTTTCAAACAAAAAGTAGTTGAATTTTCAGACACTTTATATTGAAGTGTCTCACGCTTACTCTGCGTGTCTGTTTGCTTTTGTTGAACCCATCTTACGCCGCTTTCCATACAGTGTCAACAGCATTTTTAAAATTATTAGACAATTTAGACTAATCAAAATAAAATGTATACGCTTACACCTTTGCTAGACAAGGAATGAAAAAACTTAAAATTTTTTGTATTTTTTCTTCAATTTATTTACTCTACATGAACGGTTTTCTTTTGAACAAGCTTTTGTGATATTTTTTCACACGGTTTTTGAAGAATATTGTGAGATTTCATTGCGTTTGTTTTTTCCTTCAGCATGCCTTTCTAAAGCGTTTTCCTATGAATTTGTGATAGAATGAGAGCATCTAATAGAAGGAGGGCAATACATGGCTAACATCAGAGGTTATATCGGAACGTATACAAAAGGAGACAGCGAAGGAATCTATTCTTTTACTTTAAATACGGACAAGCAGCAGATTGAACAAGTAGAAGTGGCTGCAGAACTTGAAAATCCTACATATTTAACTGTCTCAGATTCTCAAAAGTTTGTGTATGCTGTTGTGAAAGAAGGAGCACAGGGCGGTCTTGCTGCGTATCAAATTGATGCCGACACCGGCGCACTTCGTTTCATCAACCAAGAGCTTGCCGATGGGGCTTCTCCTTGTCACGTCAGCGTGGACAGCCAAACGAAAACGGCGTTTACAGCAAACTATCATAAAGGAACAGCAGAGATGTATGAAATTGATGCTGAAAACGGCTCAGTGATCCGCACGCTGTCACAGGCGCAGCATGAAGGCACTGGACCAAACGAAGACCGTCAAGAAAAACCGCACACTCACTTTATGGGTTTGACACCTGATGAACAATTTGCAGTGGCTGTTGACCTTGGCACAGACGGTATTTATACGTATAAGAAAGAAAACGGCAAACTTGAGCTTGCCCATACATTTGAAACAAAACCAGGCAGCGGCCCTCGTCATATCACATTCCACCCAACGAAACCTGTGGCATATGTCATGACAGAGCTCAGCTCAGAGGTCATTGTACTTCGTTACTTTGAAGATGGTCATTTCGAAGAGATCCAAACGATCGCAACCATTCCTAATGACTTCACAGAGAATAATCAAGGCAGCGCCATTCATGTGTCTTCTGACGGTCAATTTGTGTATGCAGGAAATCGTGGACATGACAGCATTGCCATTTTCAAAGCAGATCATGACGGCAAACTAAGCCTCGTTGAAATTACTTCATCTGAAGGAAATTGGCCTAGAGACTTTGTCCTTGATCCAACAGAAGAATTTCTCGTTGGTTCAAACCAAGAATCTAGCAACCTTGTGTTATACAAACGTGACAAAGAAACCGGTCGACTCACTGTCTTACAATCAGACATCACCGTTCCGCATCCGGTTTGCGTGAAATTTTTAGGATAATGAAAAAAGCCTCCGTTTAGGAGGCTTTTCTTTAAGCAGACGGCATACCGCCATCTTCAAGCTTTTGATCAATGAAAGACGTATCGCTTTTTTCACCGAACCATTTTCCCAGCCTGTCTTTCGCTTTTCCTTTGACATCGTCATCAATGTACATTGCCACTTGAAGCAGAGCAAATGTGATGGCGCCTAGATCATCTGTGTAGCCGATCCCCACCAATGTATCAGGGATCAGATCAATCGGAAGGATAAAGTACCCTAGCGCCCCAATGATGAGGGTTTTCGCTTTAACCGGTACTTCGGGTTTTTGCAATGTATAATAAAGTAATAACACAGCATAGACAAGAGAAACTCCAGCTTTTTGTGCCGTCTTTTTTAACTTTTCCCAAAAGGCATGATCATTAAAATGCTTCTTTGAACGCTTTAATAGTTCTTTTTTCTCAGAACGATTCATCGTATCGCCTCCATATTCAGCATAGCCCTTCCACTTTATTTATACAAGAAATCCACTCATTCGACAAACAAACAAAAAGCAGCAGAAAGCTGCTGCAATCTACTGCTCTTTGTAAAACTTTTCGATCGCCTTATCGATGTATACCCATCCTTTATACGACACATGAATCGTATCCTTAAAGAAATATGGGTCATACTCATGCGAAGTCAAATCTGCGACTTCATACCCATTATCTCGAATTTGACGATTGATTTTTTGATAATAATCTGTACGTCCCTCTTTCGGAAAACCAGTGTAATCATACCATTTTCCGTTGACGGGAATCGTCACAAATAAAGGCTTCGCCCCTGCCTGTTTTAAAATATCCAGCATGATCTGGAAATCTTTATATTCAGGTGATTCTGCATAAGAATTGTCGCGACGAGAATCCTTCATCTTTTTCATGATCGGCTTCAGCTTGCGGTCAAACAGTCTCTGATCAATATAAAACGGGTTGTCCCCTGCTTTTTCAGATCCTAAGACGCTCGCTTCTTTTTCAAGCTCAGTCCATGTTTTCCCTTTCACTGAAGGAGACGGACGAAGCTTGCGCTCATGCCCAGACCCGATCGTATAGTACATGTCTTTCTTTTGAAGCATGCCATAATACATTTTTGCAATAGGAGAAATCGCGCCATAGGCGAATTTGTTCCCAGAAAGCTCTGCTTTAAAAAGCTCTGTGATGACCATGTCGTTCTTTACTGCCTTAAACTTCATGATTCTTTTGATGAGCTCTTTTTTAACAGCTGGATCAATTTCTTTATTATAAGCGAGATCAAGCGCCTGAAGCGCTGAATAGTTAGGAGCAAAGTGATTCTCGTCTGATCCCCATTTGACAAACCACTGCGGGGACACGATAAACACAAGCTTTTTCCCTTTTAATTCATCCATATGCGCTGCAAAGTTCATGGCATGAATTAATGATTGCGATCCACCTTTTCCAACAAGATAAGGTGTAAACCCTTGAGGATTTTCATGAAAGACATTCGAAGGGTGATATGGATCAAAACGTGAGAGTTCAGAAGATCCATAGATCGGCAAATAAGTTGGATCTTTTAGCATTTCATCTTGTAAATAAAGCCCTTGGAACATCCCTGGATCTAATTCTGTGGCTGACTTTTGTAATTTGTCTTTTGGGATCAGATGTGAGAGCCATGTATTTGGTACAAGAAGAACACCAATGAATAGAACAGCCGCTAAAATAAGCGGCCCAAAAAAACGCTTTTTCATTACTTCATCTCTGCCAGCTGCTCAGCAATGTGATTCGGTGTATCCCACACATCACGATCAAACTCTGTAATCGGAACAGTAATTCCAAGTTGACTTTCAATTGCCATAAGTAGTTCTACTGTACCAAATGAATCTAAAAGACCTTCGTCAAAAATTGCAATCTCTGGATTTTCTTTCACAACGTCGTCCTGACAAACCTCTGCAATAATACCGTATACTTGATTTTTAAATTCCATAATTTTCTACTCCCTTAATCATTAATGATGAAATGGTTTTCCTGAAAAAATATAAAATCCGAAACAAATCACATGGAATGTAATAATGATCGACACAACCATTGTGACCTTATTATCCGGCCACCACTTGTGCTTTTTATTCCACTTCTCAAATAAATTGTAACCGGACATCACAACTGCATGGTATAGTCCGTAAATAATGTATTGAAGGGCGAGACCATGCCAAGCACCCATCAATAGAAAGAGGACAAAGTACCCAATATTTGATACAGCCATCCGGTTCTTGATCCACTTCTTCTTTGTCATAAAGAACACAAATCTCATAAACACATAATCTCTGAACCAAAAGGATAGCGACATGTGCCAGCGATTCCAGAAGTCTTTAATATTACGGCTGATAAACGGTTTATTAAAGTTTTCTGGTGATTTAATGCCCATGATATAACTCACACCTACAGCAAATGCTGTATATCCAGCAAAGTCAAAGAACAAATACATACTGTACGCATACATATACGTTAACTGTTGAACAAAGTGACTGCTGCTAATGTGATGAATATTCATGAGAATATACGTGTGAATGAGATAACCAATAATGAACTTATATAAGAACCCGATAAAAATTTTATGAATCCCTGCATATAGAAGGTCACTGTACGCTTCTTTTTCAGGCGGTGTATCCATATCCTTTTCAAACCGGCGGTAACGATCGATTGGACCTGATGAAATCGTCGGGAAAAAGACGATGAAATAAACCAAACGGTGAATCGGGATTTTCTTTTTAATCAAGCCGTCTCTTGTCTCGATAATTAACTGAACACCTTTAAATGTTAAGTACGAGATCCCCAAAAAGCTCAGCCAGTTCATTGGCGGCGGTTGATGCGGCTGATGAGTTAAAAAGAACGGTAAAATCTTTGATAGCACAAGCGGCAAAATCGATGCCACCACTGCCATATAGAAGACAGACGCCTTGTTCGCCTTCAACCGGTACGCAAGGTATAGGCGGATAATCAAGACTTGCCACACTGTAAACAAGAACAGCAACAAAGCGCCATGTGCATCCTTTGAGAAAATAAGCGCAAGTGCCACAACCGTTGCAAACATGTTGTAGCCCTGCATTCTTTTGCCGCGAAGACCAAGAATCATCGTCGGCAAAAGAAGAATACCAATTAGAATGAAGAAAAAGAATGAACTAAACGGAATCATAGAAGAACCTCTTTCGCGATTCTTTTACGGTCAACCTTCCCGTTTGGCGTCATGTACAACTGCTCAAGATAGACAAACTTTCTTGGAATCATGTACGCAGGCAGTGAATCCGCCATTTCTTTCTTAATCGCACTTGTCAGCTGATATTCTTTTTCAAAGGAATGTTCAGTTGGGACAATGGCTGCAATTAAGTACTCCACATGCCCGTTTGGCTGGAATGGCACAATCACACAAGCATTGACATACGTTGTCTCGCTCACATGATATTCAATTTCTTCAAGCTCCATCCGGTATCCATGTAGCTTAATTTGATAGTCCAGACGACCGTGGCACGTAATCAAACCATCCTGCGCCACACCTGCATCACCTGTGCGGTAAGCAGGACGTCCTTCGTATTCAAAGAACACTTTATCCGTTAAGGCTTGTTCACCTAAGTAGCCTTTTGTGACGCTTGGCCCCACGATGACAATTTCCCCTTTTTCCCCATCAGGCAGTGTCTTGCCTTCTTCATCTAAAATGACGATATCTGTATCCGGTTTGGCATAACCGACTGGTAAAGAATCGTGCTGATCAAGAATCTCCTGCGTGACTCCAATCGATGTAATCGCAACAGTTGCTTCAGTTGGACCATACGTATTAAAGACCTGCGCCTTAGGAAAACGCTCAAGAAGCGCACTTGCTACAGCTACAGGAAGCGCCTCACCGCAGAACAAGAAAACTTTCAGCTCTGGTAAAAGCTCCCCTGTAAAGGATGGGTCCATTAAGCACATTTGCACAAAGGAAGGTGTGGATGTCCATACTTCAACGTCAGATTGACCAAGCGCTGCAAACATATCCTTCGGCTTATTCACAAGATCTTTCACTAAACAGTAAAGCGTGCCGCCTGATTGAAGCGCTGGATAGAGATCCATCACTGATAAGTCAAAAGAAAACGGTGCTTGATTTAAGAACGTGCGCCCCTCACCAATTGGGAAATCGCGGCACATCCACTCTGTAAAACTTTCTAAATTATTGGCTGTTACCTGAACGCCTTTCGGTTTTCCGGTACTGCCGGACGTGTAAATAATGTAGAAAACATCATCTTGTTGAACCCACTGCGTGGATGGCGGTGCTTCTTTTTCAAGTGCTAAAAGCGATGCCGCACTCTTTACTTCAATGTGTTCTTCTACATCTGGTATAGCCTGCTCATTTGCACAAATCAATAGACTGGCTTTTGAGCTTTCAATGATTGAGACGATGCGCTCGACAGGTATGGAGATATCGACCGGAATATAAGGTCTGCCTGATTTCACACTGCCTAAAAAAGAAATCAGCATCTCTGGCTCCATATGACCATATACAATGACAGGTGCACTGTCAGTTGCGACTGTATCAATCGCACCAGCCATTTGGTCTGATAGATGCCAAAGCTCATCATATGTGATCGAAGCATGTTGAGAAACAAATGCTGGCTGTGTCGGTTTCGTTTGTTGGTATTCATGAATCGTGTGTAATAGTTTCATAGTTTAATCTCCAATTAAAAATCGTTGTAAATGAATGATCCCGTATTTGCTGTATGGAATCCGTAAATAAAGAACAATAATAGCAAAATAAGTAAGTAAAAGCTTGTATATCCTATCCATTTTACAGACTTATTTTCTGATAGCTTTTTGAATAGCATATTGATAACCTCTTTTCTTTTGACACTTATAAAGACGCATGGATCATCAAAAGAGTTTCATATCAAAACATAAAAATTTTAAGAATTGATGAAAAAAAGATGTCCAAAGTATGAACGTGTCTTCGGGCAAAGCTGTCTTATTGTAACAAAGATTTAATGTAATTGAAATGAAATGGAAGCTTAAATTTGCCTTAAAATTGATGAAAACTGTCGAACAAACGTAAAAGCCACCTAGTTTGAATAGATGGCTTTGATGTTATTTACTTTTTATATTTATTCACTTCGAACATGAGAATGTTGTTGAATACCACATAGTCCTTTTTACTTTCAAAAGGACCTTTGTTGTTGTCATGCTCGTCAATTTCATAAAACCCTGGACCTTCGCCAGCATCACGTTTTTTGTACCAGGATAGGAAGGCGTTGACTTCTTTCATTGAAAGGTCATACTCCTTTTGCAAACCATTGACCATTGTGATGATGAGAAGTGCATCGCCGTCTTCATCTGTTGTATCGTCTTTTGGTGGTGTGGTTGGTTCTGGGTCTTTGTCGCCTGGATTAGTTGAACCGTCTTTTGGTGGTGTTGCTGGATCTGGGTCTTTGTCACCGGGTGTTTCTGTATTGTTTGGAAGTTCCAGATCTTTTAAGGAGATAGAGATCACCGATTTATAGTTTCTATCAGCTAATCTTTTAAAACTATTATTAATACTAGATTCTTTTCCACCTATTACATACAAAGTATCATCGATTATTATTGAAGAAGCTGCTTGACGCATTTCAGTTCTTGTAGTGTTTATTTTGAGCAGTTCTTCCTTATCTAAAGAGTACACATAAAGATTGTATGGATTAACTGCTGGTACTATAATGTGATTTTTGTATGCAGAACTGGTGCGATATTCTGCTTTCATCCCATTTTTTTTAGTAGTCCAATTATTTGTAGAAGGATTAAATTCGTAAACTAGATTTTTGTTATTGCCAGACAGAACATAAAATTTATCATTTACCACTACACCAGTAGCAAATTTCAAATCAGCTGCTGGGTCATTTTCAGCCTTCCATTCATTTGTTTCTAGATTATAACTATGAAATTCGTTTCCTCCCCCTAAGACATAAATCTTATTACCGATAAATCCAGCATAAACATTATATTCCCCCTTTAATGTTTTAAAAGGAATATCCTCTAACTGAGTCCACTTGTTAGACTTAGTGTCATACACTTCAAATTTATTTAATGTTTTATTTTCTGATTCACCGCCTATTACAAATATCTCACTACCGACAACTACAGTTGCTGCTCCACCTCTTGGTGACAACATTTCTTTCTTTTCAGTCCATTTGTCTATACTGGGATCATACATAAAAGTTTTATTTGAATAAACACTAGTTGGAGTACCTCCACCAGCCAGATATATCTTACCGTCAACTACACCCACACTTGCGCCAACTCTTGCTTCAGGTAAATCAGATAATTTGTTCCATTCTAATGTTGTAGCATTTGCAATTTGCTTTGAATGCATAAAAGATAAAACTAATAACATAAATATAAAAATAAACTTTTTCAAAAAATGACACTCCTTTTTAAATTACCATAACTAGAATTTTTGTGATGACATAATCATATTTCCACTCAAAGAAATATGATTATTTTTTTATAAATTTAGCCCCTTCCCAAATTCTACTTCTTAGATTTTTCAAGTAGTTTATACCTATCATTATACACATTAACCATAATTTTACTAGTTTATAATTGTTCCTATTAGAGTATTATTTTCAAACAAAAGACCAAACACATAAAATCGAATGCTCTCAATTCTTTAAGAACAAAATCAGATTATGTGGGCATTTTCTTCTTAATTGAAGCAAATAATAATTTCTCATTTTTTAAAAAGAAGTGAATAACATCTTCACAATTAAAAGTAGCATAATGTCCTATTGATGGTATTTTCTCTAACAACTGAATCTATTCAAAAAACCCATGATTTCATGGGTTTTTCATTAATCCATTATAAGAAAATCCGTCACAAGGCTCCATTTCCATCCAGTCCCCAAAAGCTTGGATACATCCCGTCGCCGAAGCCTGTTGTAAACATGGAAATATCCACCTTGTCATGAAAACGGGTGACGAGCCAGTCCCATGTGAGCTTGTAGTTTTGCTCAAGTACTTCTGCAAATTCCTCATAAAAATAAAAATCATTGTCCTCTTTATATCGCTTATCCTCATACGCTTGAAGATATATAGCTGACTCCGCATCCATATAGCAGCCCATACCCGTATTTACACCGTATCCGAAGAACTCGTCTTCTTTCAATTGATTGAGTTCTTGCCCTATTCTTGTAGCAAGCTCCCATTCTATTGCTAGCTCGTTTGTAAACTTGATCATTGCATAGGCTACTCGTTCGTCTCCGCTTTCCAACCGCTTAACTACAAGTATAATAGGATATTTTCCTAGAGTAATCTTCCTCGTAAAAGATTGGTCCCCTTCTGAAACAAAAGGATCACAGGCAACAATATGACCGCTCGTGATCTCGATATTTCCGATCTGTTTGGCGAATAATTGATCACCTTCTTGACTGCTTGTTGTCTCTCCATTTCTATATAACAAGTAAGTTGGATTGATGTTGTACAAGTGATCTTTCTCCTTTCAGCATTTTGGACTCTTATTCTTAGTCGATATTTAGTAATATATATAAAAACCCTTGAAATAGTTATGTATATCAAGAATTTTATCGCCAATCTTCTTATAGTCTTCTTCTTTCTGTAACATTCCTTCCAGTTCAACAATTTTTCTTGCCAAGTCTTTTGGTAATATTGAAATGTATTTGTATATGTAGCCGGACAGTATTTCCTTAGTATCATTTCTGAGAACGCTGAGATTTTCCGTAGTTATACTAGAAGCTTCCATAGCTTTATTTAGATAGTAATTAGTGTGTTCATGCAGTAATTTTTTACTATCGTAATCTTCAGACTTAATTCTTTCTATATCTCCCTTTATAGAAAAATATATGTTAGATAAACACACTGTTAACTCTAAGTGTTGCACACCAATGGTATAAAATGCTTCTTCTTTTGCTTCCCTCCCCTCAATTTTCTTTTGGGTATTGTTCACAAGTATTGTAATAAAGATGGCAGTCACAGGTATGAGTAGGAAATCCACAATTAAATTAGGTAATATACTATCTAACCACTGTGAACAGTTGTACCTATTCATAAACACTGCTGTAAGTATAGCACTTAGAAAAAATGAAAGAGCAGCAATCCACTTATACTCTTTAGGTATATTTAAGTGTTTGTATTTCCTCCTTATAAAAAGTGTTAAGTAAGTTATGACTAGATATATTCCAATAATTATCGTTAAACTTAATAACTCATTGCCTGGAAAACATGAAGCAATACCATTCATAATAATTTCCCCCTTTTATTATTTAAGAACTTCAGTTTGTTTTTATCCTTTCTATCTTCTCTTAAAATAAAGTAATATATCAATTATGATTAGGATGTTAAAATTCCAATAAATTTTCAATTGAGATGTCAACTTTATATATTAGTATCGGCCATTCCATTAATCAACAGTTTTCATTAGGAATTATATTGCTGAAAATTTATTGCATTTGATAAGTGAGTAACAAATATATAAGCGTGTCCACGGGGCATTTTGATAAATTCTAAATTGTTTGTTCTAAATTAATTTGTCTTTTTTCCACAAATAATTTAATCGAACATAGAAAAAGACACTTTTCTATATAAAAGTAAAGCGCCTTCGTTATATATATTATTATTATTTTATTAATCATAAACATGGATTGTTGCCATATCTGTATTCAATCCATCTTCTACATCATTTAACAAATTTTCTATAGAATATCGTATTTCCTGAAGTCCAACCTTATCTATTATATAATCTGCTAATTCATCCTTATTGTTTTTATTACCTCCTTTTGGCCGAACATTATAGAGCCTATTTAAACTACCTGTAAATAAATCTGCTGCTTGTATTAATCGACTCAATTTTGAATCTAGTGGAACATAGTTATTAAGTACTAGATCATCTCCGTATTGTTCTTTAAATTTGCTACTTAGTAATTCAGAAAACTTACTAATGTTATAAGTATTATCATTATCATCTCTATCTTTGAAATAATTTATTTGCCTTGGTAGCACCACTCTTCCAGTTAGAATTTCATGTTCCATACCTTTAATTGTTAATCGATAGAATAAATCATTTATTATCTCATCGATAGGTGTCGATAGTTTGGATTTGTTCACTGCGATCGCTCTAAAACTGACCATTGCGGAATTATCCAGCAAAACCTTAAAGAAGTCCTTGTATAATCTTAGTTCATCTCTATTTTTATTATTTAAATTCTTAAAGTGAAACTCATCTGGAAACCTAATATTTTCTTCTTTAGCTTTTTTTGTCCACTCTATTAACTCATGATTCAATAAACCATTATGTCTGTCATCTAATGCCCACACACTTCCTATAATTATATATTCGCTGTCTTTACCTGTCTCATCAGCATAAAGATGCATAATAGGAACTGTTGGTTTGTCTAATAAGGCCGCTTCCTTTTCAATTTCTTCACGTTCTCTTCTAATTTTTCTAGTTCTCTCATCTGATAAGAACAATTTGTATTCATTTTGGATTTTCGCTCTTGCTCTTACCAATGAACTTAACCTTTCATATTCATACATTTTCTTCAAATCTACTTTTTTGGAAGTATGTCCATGAAATTCTTCCCAAAATTTTATTTGCAGTGTAATATCTGACTTTCTTGCTTCAGGGTATTTGTTTAGTATTTTAGCAACCTTTTGCCTTAAAGTATTTGTAAGTCCAGATTGCACAGCAGTTATTAAAGCTTGTGCTTCCTGTCTTTTCCTCTCCTCTATAACTGGATCGATTACTTTTTCTTGAATTTCAATTTCTTTTTCATTTGAATGATTCATAGAAAACAGCCCCCTATATTCAAAAGCAATTACAAGAGATGATTGTCTTATTATTCTAAAGTTTAATTTTATTTCCACCTATTTTGCTAATCGAGAAATCCAAATTTTATGTTCCCCTTCTATTTAGACAAAGACTAAATCGTTAGACTCCAATAAGAAATAGTGTTCAGTATTTTCGGGATAATAAATTTGATCTCATTTCCCTTGATAAATTCATCAAAAATCTTTCAAGTTTGCCATAATTGAACTGTGTTTTGTTGTTGTTTGATTTGTCTATATTATCAACTCCTACCTTTATATCGGCAGGAAAAGAGCACACAGAACTATTCTCGAAATTTGTCGATCGACAAATCAATTTTCACCTTTCTCTTTCCTAGCGTAGACTTGCTCAAATGTTCTTAACATTAAGACAGCAACACTTCTGGCTCTTTTTCCTTTAATTACTATTGTTATAATAAAAATAAGTGATATAGCTGTGGTAACTAAAGCTAAAGCTTTACTTACATTAACATTAAATTCCATAGTGAAATATACAGCCACTAAAGGGACAAATGCTGGATAGTACTTAGAGACATCTCTTATGTTCTCAATATGGGCAAACCTCGATATTTTCTGAATATGTATAGATAACATCTTCTAACTCCATTAATTTCTTTGAGTATATTTCATTATCTAATTTCTTAATTTTCTTATTCTGTCTTTTATTTTTTATTACACGTTTCTTTCCTTTACCCAAATCTACTCACTCCTTGATTTTAATATCGGAGAAAATTGATAAAGTTGAGGTGCTTGCAAAATTTGTCGAACGAATCCTATAACTCGCTAAAGCAAGAAAAAATATATTAAATTTCAGAAAATTATACTTCTCCGTCCCACCTTCCATCTTTCAGTCCTAGCTCCCTGATCTTTTCTCCTTCAAACTTGTGTGTTGACGTTTCTATTGCATACTCACGTTCCTCAAGTTTCCAAAGACGTTTAAACAATCTTTATTCCTTCATATCCATGCACTTAATTCAGATTGGCTCTCTCCTTTGCTATCTTTTAGTAAATTGCCTCGATGCCATGTTGAGCAATCCACCAGCTGCTTTAAAGATTGCGGCCTGCATATTTGGTCCGTTTTCACGCTAAAGTTATTCAAAAACAATTAGGGCATACAAAAATGGATACAACTATGTCAATTTACGCTCATGTCATTGAAGAAGCTGATCAGAAATCAGCCACCCATTTTGATAGCTTCTTTGATACAAAAACAGGGAACGGAAATACTTAAAAATAAATCCGCTCCCAAAATCCTTTTTTGAAGCGATTTACGAACTTATGTTCTAAAGAACAAAAAAGCCTGAAACCCTTTATTATCAAGGGTTTCAGGCTTTTAATTTAGTACGTCCCAGGAGAGATTCGAACTCCCGACCGACGGCTTAGAAGGCCGTTGCTCTATCCTGCTGAGCTACTGGGACATGTTGTTATGTAGTGTGCTTTGGCGTATTACCTCAGCGACAAGATTTATTATATTACTATTGTTCTTTAAAGTCAACGGTTTTTCGAAAGTTTTTTCATAAGGGGCAAATGCTGCACCCTTATGAAATACCTTCCAATGTGACAGTGTTTTCGAGGTCTTGTATGACGTGACCTTCGTCCGTGAAAAACTGTACGTTTGCTTCGCTTCCATCTAGTGTCAGTATAGCATAGCTGCGCTCTTTGCGCACTCTTGGCAGGTGTACGCTGCCTGGGTTAATGAGGAGTTTTCCTCTTAGCAGCTCACTGCCTGGGATGTGCGAGTGGCCAAAGCAGATAATGTCTGCGCCTAGCTCTTCTGCACGGTAGTAGACTTGAAGCAAGGATTGTTTGATGCCATGCAGATGTCCGTGAGTGAGAAATAGTTTTCCGCCTCCGTCGAGTGGGAGCAGGAGCTCTTCTTCAAAATCGCCCATAAAGTCACAATTTCCTTTGACGACTTTGTATCCTTCGAGTGCTGGGTGGTTCGTTTCGAGTTCTGAATCTCCGCAGTGAATCATCATGTCCACTTCAGCCGCATGCCGTTTGGCAATGGTTTGAAGTTCGTCTGTGAGTCCATGACTGTCACTAATGATGAGTATCTTCATGGCTTCATTCCCCCTTATTCATTTGCGTCTAGCAGTGATGAAAGCTTTTGAAGCGCGACCGCTCGATGGCTGATCTTGTTTTTTTCCTCTGGTGATAACTCGGCCATCGTCTGGTCTTTGTCTTTGACGATGAAAATTGGGTCGTATCCGAAGCCGTTTTCGCCGATCGGTTCTTCTGCGATAAAGCCTTCTACTGATCCTTCTACCGTTTGAGTCTCTTTGCCCGGTATACTGACAGCCAGGGCACATCTGAATCTAGCAGTGCGGTCTTCTTTTTCGATGCCTTGCAGCTCATTTAGCACCTTTTCCACGTTCTCAGCATCGTCTTTATGCTCGCCCGCATACCTCGCTGAATAGACGCCAGGTTTTCCGCCAAGGTAATCAATCGACAGACCCGAGTCGTCTGCAATCACCATTTCACCTGCTTTGGCTTGAATGGCCTCGGCTTTGATAATCGCATTTTCTTCAAAGGTATGTCCTGTTTCTTCGATCTCTTCCGTAAATCCGATGTCCGCTAGTGTTTTGACCGTGAATCCTTTTGGCTCAAGAATGGCTTTGAATTCTTTCGCTTTGCCCGCATTGTGCGTTGCGATGATGGCAGTTTTCATCCTGATCAAACCCTTCTCTTTATTCGATGACTTCTCCTGTCACTGCTTTTTGCTTTTCAATTAATTCTTTGATGCCTTTTTCGGCTAAATCAAGCAGTCCGTTTAGTTGTTCTCTTGAGAATGTCGCTTCTTCGCCAGTACCTTGAAGTTCAACAAAGCGTCCAGCACCTGTCATAATGACATTCATATCCACTTCAGCTGAAGAATCTTCTTCATAATTTAAATCTAACAGAAGTCCCTGTTTAGAATCAATTCCGACGGATATCGCAGCTAAATAATCAGTGATCGGATTTTCTTTCAAAACGCCTTCTGATCGAAGCTTTTGAATCGCTAGTGTCATGGCAACAAATGCACCTGTAATAGAAGCTGTGCGTGTTCCACCGTCTGCTTGAATAACATCACAATCAATCCAAATGGTGCGTTCACCAAGCTTTTCTAAATCAACGACTGCGCGTAGAGCTCGTCCAATTAAACGCTGGATCTCCATTGTACGTCCTGTGACTTTTCCTTTAGATGATTCTCTTATCGTTCTTTGAGCTGTTGCTCTTGGAAGCATGCTATATTCTGCTGTAATCCAGCCTTTTCCTTCTCCTCTTAAAAAAGGAGGTACGCGGTCCTCGATAGATGCGTTACAAATCACCTTCGTATTTCCCGCTGAGATTAAGACAGAGCCTTCTGGGTGCGTAATGTAGCCTGCCTGTATTTCAATTTTTCTTAATTCGTCGTATTGTCTTTCATCTAATCTCATGTTTTACCTCCGTTACAATATACATTCCACGCGGGTGTCAGCGGGGTTCTCCTATTAACTTTGACAACCTCGATCCGTTCTAATCGCTTGGAATAAAAAAGAGGCAGCGAATGTGCATGCCTCTTTTTCTCCATTATATCAATGTGTGACGTTAAAAACTACCTGTATTCACTTGTTCTGGTCTTGAAACTGGCTTTGTGAGCTCTGCTCCTTTTTCATTCACAAGCTCTGCCTTTCCGTTTACCTTCACAGACACGCTTTTCACATCTGGCAGCTCTGTTAATGTCAGCACAATGCTATCAAGAACTTTTTGTGATATGACCTTTTTCTTTTCATCTGCACTGCCAAAAATGGATTCATTGAAATCAAGGGTCACATGACCGTCTTTTACTTTCGGGACATCATTGAGCTTCACATCTTGATCAAAGTCTGTCAGCAATTGGCTTGTTTTGCTTGGCCCAGAGACGAGCTCATCAATGGCTGCTGTAATTGGATCATCCTCGTCTTTTGGTGCTCTTTTGGTCACCGGGACATAGTACGTCTGTTCATCAGATTCAGCTAAATAGTAGACGGTCACAGGCTTTGTCGATGTCATATCAGCCGCAGCCTCGTGCTGAATATTAATGCCGTCCTCTCTGCTTAAATCATCTGAAATCGGCGTCCCATTCACAGGCATCTCTTTTAATTCATGGCCATTCATCTTTAATTTGACTTTCGCTACCGAATCAAACTGCGTTAATGTCCAAGTGACTGATTGCAAAATGCGCTGTTCGTCTTCTTTTTTATAGTTTTTGAATTCATTTGAGAAATCAACAACCGCAGTGCCATCTTTAATATCGACAGATACGCTCGTGTCCGCCGGCAGCACGGCTCTGAACCCATTTGGCATCAGGTTAGAAATCGGTCCCCCGTCTACGAGGTATTCAAGTGTTTGTTTCGCACTTCCTTCGTTCTTCGGCAGCGGAATGGATTGAGAGACAACATATCCATTTTTATCAATTAAATATAATTCTCTCATGACGGTATCTGCTTGCTTCTCTTCTTTTCCTTCTTTCGCTGTTTGTTTCTCTTCTTTATTTTCTTTCACAAACGTGACATTTTGTGGTGGATCAATCTCTGTTTTCGCTTGGTCTGTTTGAAACAATCCGCATCCTGATAAAAGCATGGCTGACGCAATACACGTAACAGCTGCTGTAGTTCCTTTTTTCAGCATACTTCACCCTCCTCTAGTGGTTTGTACTAGTATGTATACGAGCTCCCTCAGAGGATTAGACCCTTTTCATAAAAAAATAACCCACTTCCATGAGAAGTAGGTTATTGCTGATATACGTGTTCAAGCGAAACCGTTTCGACCTTTCCTGGCAGGTAGCCGAACCAGTCTTGAGCGATGTTTTGAAAGTTTTGTTGCTGCCCTGTTGTGTAAATCGTATGAACAGGCTCTTCCTTCGAATTATTTAACAGCCCTTTATATGAAAGAATTGTGCTCGCTTCTCTCGCTGTCTCGTCTCCTGATGAAATGATATTGACGCCACTGCCCATAAAGCGCTGAATCGGTTCTTTTAAAATTGGATAGTGCGTGCAACCAAGAATGAGCGTATCAATGCCTGTTTCTTTCATTGGTTCAAGAGAAGCTTTTACGACTTCATCTGCTGCATGATCTAAAAACGTACCACTTTCCACAAATGGCACAAGCAATGGACATGCCAGACTTTGAACAGTTAGTCCTGCTTTTAAAGAAAGCAGTGCTTCTTTATAGGCTTCACTTTTGATCGTATTGACTGTGCCGATGACACCAATATGCTGATTGTTTGTCACCTTGATCGCTGTGCGGGCTCCGGGCTGGATCACGCCAATGACCGGGATATCAAGTGTTGCTTTAATTTCATCAAGTGCTATCGCCGTCGCAGTGTTACACGCAATGACAAGCATTTTAATATGGTGATGTCTTAATAGGTAGTGTGCCATTTCCCATGTATATTGAAGAACCTCTTCTTCTGCTCGAGGGCCGTATGGACATCGTTTTGTGTCGCCTACATAAATAATTTTTTCTTTTGGCAGTTGTCTCATGATTTCCTTCGCAACGGTTAAACCGCCTACGCCGGAATCAATCACGCCGATGGGTTGATCCAACAAAATCGCCTCATTTTCTTTTCATTTGCTGCTGTAGTTTCGTTAAAGATTGGTTGAAAACGATGGCTTCTTCTTCTGAGAAAGCCCCTAGAAGTTCACTGACGTATTCTTGGCGTTTGACAATCACTTCTTGAATGATCCGCTCACCTTCAGGTAATAAATGAATGCGAACCACGCGGCGGTCAGACGGATCTTTCACCCGTTCAACAAGTTCACTTTTTTCCATTCGGTCAATTAAATCGGTTGTCGTGCTGCAAGCCAAATACATCTTTTGTGATAACTCACCTATTGTCATATCTCCGAATTCATAAAGCCACTGAAGCCCTACAAATTGAGGAGGTGTAATCGTATATTGATTCAGAATTTCTCTACCTTTTTGCTTAATGATTGCAGCAATATGGCGCAATGATTTTTCAATTTCTGCAACATGACCTGACTCATTCGTTTCCATTTCATTGATACCTCACTATAGCATCTCACTTTGATTAAAACGTACATTCCTATTTTCCTCGTTTTTCAAAGAAATTGCAAGAAGAGACTCATGGAAACCATATAGAAATAACCGGCTCCTCCCTGATGCGGAAGGAAAACCGGCTGACGTTAGAGCTCTAGCTCACCCATACGCAGAAGCTCGACTACGGCCTGTGAACGACCTTTGACTCCTAGCTTTTGCATGGCATTCGAAATATGATTTCGAACAGTCTTTTCGCTAATAAAAAGCTCGCTTGCAATTTCTTTTGTTGTTTTATCTTGGACGAGCAATTCGAATACTTCTCTTTCTCTTTTGGTTAATAGCGGCTTGGATTGAAACTCTTTCTCCTTCAAGTATTGTAACCCTCCTTGCTAAGGTGAGAGCTCTAGTCTCTATAGAATGGGATTCTGTATAGTCGAGATATCATATGCCGGGTACTTGAGGTAGGTGACGTTAAAATCGAGAATTCCCGTAGATGAGCGTCCAATTTGCTCCCCTTCAAACCGCACAAAAAAGGACGAGTCCCCTATAGAGACATCGTCCTTGATCAAACAAGCTTTTAAAATATCGAAATGGCTCCTGTTAAAAGAGCAATAAGTGTTGTAAACAGGGCTGTGAGTACGGTCCATAACAGTGCGTACTTTTGCAAATCACCGATATCTTTATTCAGCATACTCACAAGTAGTAATGTGGAAGCCACAAGCGGACTCAGTAAATGGACAGGCTGTCCGATAATAGAGGCGCGCGCAATTTCTACTGGATCAATTCCGTAAGCTGCGCCGGCTTCAGCTAAAATTGGCAGCACCCCGAAATAATACGCATCATTTGAAAGAACAAATGTAAATGGCATACTCGTCAACGCGACAATGAGTGGAAAAAATGAGCTGTATGAATCTGGAATCATGTAAATGACCAAGTGAGCAATGGACTCCACCATTTTTGTTCCCGAAAAAATGCCTGTGAAAATTCCTGCTGCAAACACAAGGGTAATGACCGTTAAGGCATTTCCTGCATGCGATAAAATCCGCTCACGCTGATCTTCAACTTTTGGATAGTTGATCATAAGCGCAATGACAAAGCCAATGAGAAAGAGTACAGGAATCGGTACGATATCCAATACAAGTGTCACCATGACAGCAATCGTCAGGAAGAAGTTGACCCAAATCAGGTTTGGTCTCTTCATATCTGCAACGCCATCTTCAATTGATGCCGCCAATTCAGGAGAGATCGAGACCTCTTCTTTATACTGAATCTCGGCAACCCCAATGCGCTTCCGTTCTTTTTTTCCAAGAACATACGCTGTAAAAAGGATAAAAAGACCGCCCCCTATCATCGTCGGGAGTAATGGAATGAAGAATTCCGCTGCATCTAAACCAAGTGCAGCAATCGCACGAGTGGCTGGACCGCCCCAAGGCGTCATTCCACTCATAATGCCTAATGATAATAATGAAATCGTCCCTAAAATCAGTGGGTTCATCCCAATTCTTAAGAAAAGTGGCAGCATAGCTGATACGGTAATCATGTACGTTGTCGTTCCATCACCATCTAATGCAACAAGCATAGACAAAATCGCTACCCCAAAAGCAATTTTCACCGGATCGCCTTTCACAAGACGTAAAATCAGTTTGATCAATGGGTCAAACAATCCAGCATCCAGCATGACACCGAAGAATAAGATGGCAAATAACAATAAAGCAGCAGATGGTGCAACGGTCTTGAGTCCATCAAGCATCATGTCCCCTAATCCGCTGTAAAATCCACCGATTAATGCAAAGATGATTGGCACAACGGTTAGAGCCACCACCGGATGCATACGTTTTGTCATAATAAGAAATGTAAAAGTCACGACCATCAAGATCCCTAAAATAGCTAGCACTTCATATCCCTCCATCCTCTTCTTTACACGATCCACAAGCGCCCCTTTTGCACTTGCGGCCCGAAATGTTAGCGCTTTCTATTTCAAGGATATAATAGCTTTTTTTATAATGAAAATATCGATTTTTTCGTCTATTCAATAAATTTTTTTTATAATTAGCCTTGCTGACTTCTTAAAAACTCAATGAATGCTTTCACAACAGACAAATGAAGGGAATCCGGCTGGTACATGAGCCATGTATCTCTTAAAACAGGCTGTCCATCTTTATACGAAAGACCTTTTACAAATAGCTCATCACTTGGTCTGAGGCAAATTTCCGGGACAATGGCATAACCTAAACCATGCTTCACCATCTCTTTTGATGTATCTTGCCTGTCTGTCTCCATTGTCACAAGCGGAGGCATCGTGAACGTCTCCTGCCACCATCTGTTAATCAATCGTTTTAATGAACTATCCGTGTGATAGTCAATGAGCGGCAGCTTCGGAAGGTCCTTTAGCTGTATTTCTGATTTTGAAATGATACAAAGGCGTTCTTTATCAAGCAAAAATCGCTCTCCATTCCAGTCGTAATCTCCTCTTAAAATCCCTAAATGTACACTTGATGTACCTAATAAATCCATGACTTTTGTGCTCCATCCTGTGTTCACCATAAATTGAACATGTGGATACTGCTTAGAAAACTCTCTTAAAATTTCCGGCAGTTTATATTGAGCAAAGTTACTCGACACCCCTAGCCTGATCGTTCCTTTGACCTTTTTTTGCATATTGAGCATGCCATCTTTCGTTTGCTGGAGCTGCTTGAGCATGTCATTTGCGTATTTAGCCAAGTATTCGCCCTCTGATGTAAATTCAATGCCTCGTTTTCTTTTAAAGAAAAGCTTCATGTCAAATTCCTCTTCAAGCTGTTTCAATCGATAACTTAAGGCAGGCTGCGAGACAAATAATTTTTCTGCCGCTTTTGTGATGTTCTTCTCTTCATATAGCACCTTTAAAAACCGCCAGTCTTTCTCATCCATTGTGTGCCCTCCTTTTGACCTTGTTATAAAAATATTTTATTAGTTTCTCTTAAAATAATGTATTTAACTTATTTCTTATTATACTTTACCATTTTGATTAGATAAATAGTAACTAAACAATTGAGGGTGAGAGCAATGAGAAAAGTTCCAATCACAATCATGCGAGGCGGTACAAGCAAAGGGGTCTTCATTCAAGCCAATGATGCACCTTACGAACACGATGAACTCGAAGCATTTCTATTAGACATTATGGGCAGCCCTGACCGGCTGCAAGTTGATGGAATCGGGGGCGGTAATTCTTTAACAAGTAAGGTGGCCATTATCGATAAAGCCACTCGTCCAGATGTGGATGTAAACTATACGTTTGCACAAGTCAGCATCAATGAAAGGTTTGTCGACTTTAAAGGAAACTGTGGGAATATCTCATCAGCAGTTGGACCGTATGCCATCATTAAAGGACTTGTCCAAGCAGTTGAGCCTGTCACAACGGTACGTATTTTGAATACCAACACGAATAAAATCATTGTGGCAGAGGTAGAAGTCGAGAATGGAGAAGTGAAATTTGAAGGACAGGCAGAAATTCCAGGAGTGAAAGGAACAGGTTCTCCCATTTATTTATCCTTTGAGAAACCTGAAGGCGCTGTCACAGGTAAAACCTTTCCGACTGGAAACAAAATGGATACGATCCAGACAAAGTTTGGAGAGATTCCGATCTCAATCGTAGACATTGCAAATCCAATCGCCTTTGTCCGTGCCAAAGATATTCAATTAAAAGGAACTGAATTGCCTGAGGAGTTTACAGACGAATTGCTGGATGATTTAGAAGAGATTCGTTCCATCGCTGCTGAAATGTGTCACTTCGCACCAAAAGAACTGGCCACATTACAGTCTCCTGCTGTTCCAAAGCTTGCGATCATCAGCGAGCCTGCTGATTATGTAGATACAAATGGAATATTGAGAAGAGCAGCAGATATGGACATCATCGTTCGGATGCTATCGATGCAAAGACCGCACCAAGCACTTGCCATCACCGGATCTGTCTGTGTGTCAGCCAGCTGTTTCATGGATCAAACGCTTCCGGCACAGCTGTTTCAAGGTCAAGATGATACACTTCGAATTGGTCATCCTGCTGGTATTATGCAAACTGAAATTGATATCTCACAAAATAGAGTGAAAGTCATTCGAACCGCAAGAGAAATCCTAGATGGAGTGGTCTTTACAAAAAAAGACTACATGGTTCAACCTCAAATAAAAAGAGAAGCATAAATGAGACGTCATCATGTCGACAAAGAGCTAAAATGAACTGATTTTAGCTCTTTGTCTTTTTTTCAGTGTGAAGATCTTAAAGCAATCCGTTCTAACATCGAATGCAACGGTTTTATACACACTCATCGAACGAGAAATTGTCTAATTGGGCGGTGCATCAATATCTCCTGCTGAATGGGCTTTTATATGTCCTTGATCATCTTTTAACTGAATATGACCATAACGATTCACACCACAGCAAATCCCTTCCTGCCATGTTTGCTTTTCACGATCTAGTGAAATACGAAGCGGTTGATTCAGCCGATATAATCGTTTGTTATAAAGGGCAGTGAGGGCTTCAAATCCTTCCATTTGCCAGCGTGCATGGTATTTTTCAAAGGCCGCTACCAAATCTTTCACTAGCTGGTCCGCTTTCACCTCAGTCAGTTCTGATAGGCAAACGGTTTTATACGGAACGTGCTCGGGCTTTGTCTCTACATTGATGCCCACACCGATGTAAATGGCGCTACGGTCTGCTTCAATTAATGTGCCAGATACTTTCGCTTCATTAATCAATAGATCATTTGGCCATTTGATCGCCAGCTGATCCTCTGCTCTCATGAGTGGTTTGAGTACATCATAAATCGCGAGTGCCGTCAGCGGGGCAATCGTTGATTGGGTGGAGATATCTACTGGCGGTTTTACTGTCATCGTGACAGCCACATTTCCTGTAGGCGTTTCCCACGGTCTGCCAAGCCTGCCTCTCCCTGCTGTCTGCTGCCGGGCATATACAGCAAATGAAGGGATTTCTCCTTGCTGAATGAGCCTTTTCGCTTCATTATTTGTACTATCAATGGTGTCGTATTGAAAAATCTTCATGTGCTCTCCTTTTGTTTCATCTTCATATGATCTTTTTATTATAACAAAATGAAACATGTGACCGTGATTCTTTAATGTCGCTGGGCCTGAAAAGTCTCTTTTTCCTCTTCTGTAAACGGTACAGGGGCACCGGTGTCTTTACTTATTTGCACCATCGTGACTGAGCCTGTAAAACACGGTTCTTGCTGTTCATTTTCTCCTAAATAATGAAGGATGAGAGAGCTTGATCCAACCTTTTCTGGCTTTACATACACACGCAGCCTCTCACCGATTTCCACTTGCTTGATGTAATCACATTGAAGGTTTGCCACGACCGTAATCGTCTCTCTCGCTCGCTTCATTCGTTTATCTACAATTCCCGTTTTTTGAAAGAAGGCAATCCGCGCCTCTTCAAAATACACAAACGGGGTGACATTGTTCATGTGACCAAACATATCCGTTTCTGAAAAACGGACGGTTGTTTCCACATAAAATCGAAACGATGCCCTCCACTCTTCAAACGGTTCTTCAATATATGACGGCAGCCTCATTTGATCCACTCCTTATTCGCAAACAAAACGCCTCTCCCGTATTGGAAGAGGCGTTTGTTATGTTTTTGCATCCAGCCTCTTGTAAACACTCATCATGATTGGCAAGGAGGACTGAATGTGATGTTATTCTGCGTGATCGCTTCCGAAGAAGTTACGGAAAGCTTGTAATGTTGTATCTCGGTTAAGTGCTGCAATTGATGTTGTGAGCGGGATTCCTTTCGGACAAGCCTGCACACAGTTTTGAGAGTTCCCGCAGTTTGCGAGACCGCCATCACCCATAATTTCTTCTAAACGGTCAGACTTATTCATTGCACCTGTCGGATGTGCGTTAAATAGACGAACTTGTGAAAGCGGTGCAGGGCCCATAAAGGAAGACTTATCATTCACGTTTGGACAAGCTTCAAGGCAGACACCACATGTCATACATTTTGAAAGCTCATACGCCCATTGACGCTTTTTCTCAGGCATTCTTGGTCCAGGTCCAAGATCATATGTGCCATCGATCGGCACCCATGCTTTGACTTTTTTCAATGAATTGAACATACGGCTTCGATCAACCTGCAAGTCTCTCACAACCGGGAACGTTTTCATCGGCTGAAGACGGATCGGCTGCTCTAACTTGTCAATCAGTGCAGTACATGATTGGCGAGGCGTTCCATTAATGACCATGGAACAAGCGCCACATACTTCTTCAAGACAGTTCATGTCCCAGTTGATCGCCGTTGTTTTTTCACCTTTTTTATTGACCGGATTACGTCTGATTTCCATGAGTGCAGAAATGACGTTCATATTCGGACGGTAAGGGATTTCGAATTCCTCATCATAAGGCTTGCCATCTGCTGTATCTTGACGTGTGATAATAAATTGAATCGTGTTTTTTTCACTCATCTTATTTCTCCACCTTTTTCTTCGAGTAATCTCGTTTACGAGGTGCAATTAACGATACATCGACGTCCTCATAGTGGAATGCAGGTTTTTGGTTCTTCCCTTTGAACGTAGCCATCGTTGTTTTTAGGAATTCTTCATCGTTTCTTTCTGGGAATTCCGGTTTATAGTGTGCGCCTCGGCTTTCATTCCGGTTGTAAGCCCCAATCGTAATGACGCGTGCCAGCTGAAGCATGTTGTCAAGCTGACGCGTGAAGGCAGCGCCTTGGTTGCTCCATGAAGCTGTATCGTTGATGTTAATATGCTTATAGCGCTCCATCAGTTCTTCAATCTTCTGATCTGTTTTTAAGAGCTTCTCGTTGTAACGAACCACTGTCACGTTGTCCGTCATCCATTCTCCAAGCTCTTTATGAAGCACATATGCATTTTCTGTGCCATCCATGCTAAGGATGTTGTCCCATTTCTCCTGCTCTTTCTTCACGGCACTGTCGAATGTTGCAGATGATAAATCTTCTGCAGACTTTTCAAGACCGCTAATGTATTTCACAGCATTTGGTCCAGCAACCATTCCGCCGTAAATCGCAGAAAGCAATGAGTTTGCACCAAGTCTGTTTCCGCCGTGCATAGAGTAATCACATTCTCCTGCAGCAAACAAGCCTTTGATATTCGTCATTTGATCATAATCAACCCATAAGCCGCCCATTGAATAATGAACAGCCGGGAAAATTTTCATCGGAAGCTTACGCGGGTCATCACCCATGAATTTTTCATAGATTTCAATGATTCCACCAAGCTTAATATCAAGCTCTTTTGGATCTTTGTGAGAAAGGTCTAGATACACCATGTTCTCTCCGTTGATGCCAAGCTTTTGCTCCACACATACGTCGAAAATTTCACGCGTTGCAATGTCACGCGGTACAAGGTTTCCGTATGCTGGGTACTTTTCTTCTAGGAAGTACCAAGGTTTTCCGTCTTTATATGTCCAAACACGTCCACCTTCACCACGAGCTGATTCACTCATGAGACGCAGCTTGTCATCTCCTGGGATCGCTGTTGGGTGAATTTGAATGAATTCTCCATTAGCATAATGAGCACCTTGCTGATAAACGATCGATGCAGCTGATCCAGTATTAATCATGGAGTTCGTTGATTTACCGAATACGATACCAGGGCCTCCTGTTGCCATGATGACAGCATCTGAACGGAAGGATTCGATTTCCATTGTCGTCAAGTTCTGCGCGACAATGCCTCGGCATACTTCCTCGTCATCTAACACAGCACCAAGGAATTCCCAGCCTTCATATTTCGTCACAAGCCCTGCTACTTCATAGCGGCGAACCTGCTCATCTAGTGCATATAATAACTGCTGACCTGTTGTCGCACCAGCAAATGCTGTACGGTGGTGCTGTGTTCCCCCGAAACGGCGGAAGTCCAGTAATCCTTCTGGTGTTCTGTTAAACATTACACCCATACGATCAAGTAAGTGGATAATGGACGGCGCTGCTTCACACATTGCCTTTACTGGCGGCTGGTTAGCTAAAAAGTCTCCGCCATATACCGTGTCATCAAAATGCTCATAAGGTGAATCTCCTTCACCTTTTGTATTGACCGCTCCGTTAATTCCGCCCTGTGCACAAACAGAATGCGAACGTTTCACAGGTACGATTGAAAATAGTTTAACAGCTGTTCCCGCTTCTGCTGCTTTGATAGTTGCCATGAGACCAGCTAAGCCGCCTCCGACAACGATGATGCTAGAATTACTCATTGTAGCCCCTCTCCCTCTTCTACTAATCTATTTCCTCTTAAACAAAAGCGAAAATTGCTCTTAGCCCTACATATGAAAGCGCTATAAATATACCTAATGTCACATATGTGGAGATTCTTTGTGAGCGTGGTGAAACTGTAATTCCCCAGCTGACAGCAAATGACCACAAGCCATTAGCAAAGTGGAAAATAGTAGATAAAACGCCGACAATATAGAAACCTAGCATAAATGGAGAGCTTAAAATATTCGCCATCATGTCATAGTTTACTTCAGCTCCAAGCTGCGCTTGAATGCGTGTTTCCCATACGTGCCAAGTGACAAAAATCAATGTGATGATACCTGTAATCCGTTGCAGTCTGAACAACCAGTTTCTTAAGTAACTGAAGCGAGACGTGTTGTTTTGTGCCGTAAAGGCTATGTACACCCCATAAACAGCATGATAGATCAGTGGTAAGAAAATCACGAACAGCTCAAGTGCATATCTGAATGGAAGCTGTTCCATAAAGTGTGCAGCTTTGTTAAACGCCTCTGGTCCATTCGTCGCAAAGTGGTTAATCACTAAGTGCTGTACTAAAAATAGACCGACCGGAATGACGCCAAGCAAAGAATGCAATCTCCGATAAAAAAATTCTTTGTTCCCCGACATTACTTTACCCCCTAGTAAAAAAAGTGCAATTGCTTGAAAATTGTCTTACCCCCGCTTCTTTCAATTGTAAGCACTTTATTCAAATTTATTGACAATTTCATTTTACTCCTATGTCAAAAAAGCGTCAAGAAACCGCGTACATAAATTAAAATTTTCCGAAATTTAAAAGTTTTAAATCAAAATTCGTTTTACTACAATAAGAATTTCTTAGACTTCAGGGAAAACTCTGTCATCATATGCCCACATAAGCTATAATAAATTGTTGAAAGAGGGGAGCCATACAATGAATAAATTCGAATCTAACTTAGAACAGCTAAAAGAAATTGAAGTCAATGGATTTGCCTACGAGCTGATACGCGAAGTTCTGCTGCCTGACATTCTTGGTCAGGATCATTCATCTATGATGTATTTTGCGGGTAAACTGCTTGCTCGTAAATTTCCTCAAGAGTCATGGGAAAAGATCCCCGAATTTTTCCATGATGCCGGATGGGGAACTCTCACGATGGTCCATTCTAAAAAACAGGAAATTGAGTTTGAGCTCGAAGGTCCACTTGTATCGAATCGACTCAGCTATCAAAAGGAGCCATGCTTTCAAATGGAAGCAGGTTTTATCGCTGAACAGATTCAGCTTCTAAATGAGCACGTGGCTGAATCCTATGAACAAGTAAAAAAGCGTGCTGATAAAGTCATTTTAACCGTTAAATGGGATTTAAGAGACCCTAGCTAACACTGTTTATGAAAGGCGATGACTTCGTGTCACGCCTTTTTTATATACCCTTCTATCATAGCACAGTTGGCGTACCGGTTTACGCATGTTTTTCTTTCTTCATATGCTGATGATTTCCAATATAAAAAAGAGGTGTATCTTTTTATGGGATACACCTCTTTTGAAGATTTAAGAATGAGCAGCGGCGCTCACCTTTGATAATTCAAACGCATCATGAAGGGCTTCTACCGCTTTCACCATATCTTCACGATCAACGACTGTTGAGACTTTGATCTCAGACGTACTGACCATTTTCACTTGAATGTCTTTTTGAGCTAACACAGCGAACATTTCAGCCGCAACGCCTGGGTTTGAAACCATACCAGAGCCAACGATAGATACTTTGGCTAATTTGCTTTCTGTCTCAATCTGCTCATAACCAAGCGCACCTTTGTATTCTTCTAATACTTCAACTGTTTTAGACAAATCATCCGTTTTCACAGAGAAAGAGATGGAGGTCTGATTGGTGCTTGTGACAGACTGAATGATGATATCGACATTGATATTTTGCTTTGCAAGTGTCGTAAAAATCGTCGATAGCGTTGTTAAACCGCTTGAAAGGCCACATACCGTCACGCGTGTCATCTGATCTTCAAATGCAATGCCTCTTACAACTAAATTTTGTTCCATGGATGATTCCTCCTCAATTAACGTACCCGATTCATTTTCAATACTAGAACGGACTTCTAGTGGGATTTGATAATTTTTCGCAAATTCGACCGCTCTCGGATGCAGCACACCTGCTCCTAAATTGGCTAACTCAAGCATTTCATCGTATGAAATTCCTGCAAGTTTTCGCGCAGACGGCACATAACGAGGATCTGTTGTAAACACACCTGGTACGTCCGTATAAATATCACATTTGTCCGCTTTGAGTGCCGCAGCTAGTGCCACTGCTGTCGTATCTGATCCACCACGCCCAAGTGTTGTAATATGTAGATCATCCGCAATTCCTTGGAAACCTGCTACAACGACGACTTTTCCCGCACTCAGTTCTTCTTTGATTCTTGCTTCATCGATGTCCACGATTCTTGCATTTCCGTGCACCTTCTCTGTTTTCATCCCAGCTTGCCAGCCTGTAAAGGAAATGGCATCATAACCTTTTGCTTGCAGTGCCATGGCCAGTAACGAAATGGTCACTTGTTCTCCAGTCGTGAGCAGCATATCCATTTCTCTTTTGCTTGGTTCGTCTGTGAGTTCTTTCGCTAAATCTACTAAAACATCCGTTGATTTGCCCATCGCAGACACAACCACGACCACATCATTTCCTGCCTCGCGTTCAGCGATGACTCTCTCTGCGGCATTGCGAATTTTTTCTGTCGATCCAACAGATGTTCCACCAAATTTTTGTACAATTAGTCCCATGTCTACCACCCTTTTTCAAAAGATCACGTGTGAGAGAAGAGGCTGCGGAGACTGCTCTCGTCACTGCAAATAAAAAAGCAATGAGAGAACAAATCTCCCATTGCTTTAAAATCATCATCAAACGATGCAAACAATGAGATAGCCCTCCAAGAAATACATTCTTGACAGCCCTACATTTCTTCAATGTACAGCCAGCGAATAAAATGAGTGGATTTTATTCACTTCGGCGACGCTCCCCTTTCAGCCCTCTTCCTAGATCCCCTCGATCTCTGAAGGCTTACTCTTGAAGTTCGCACCTCTATCTTCAACAAACAACACGTTCATTTATTAAATTAGTCACATCTTAACAGACTTTTGGAAAAAGTACAATCTATTTTTTTAATGCCTCCATTAAAAGTTCAGCCGTTTGTTTCGGAATACCAGCGTCCTGAAAATCCTGTATAGAGGCTTCTTTCATCTTTTTCACAGAGCCAAAATGTTTAAGCAACTGCTTTTTACGCTTTTCCCCGATACCTGGGACATCGTCTAGAATAGACTGAAAAGCATTCTTCCCGCGCAGCTGCCGGTGAAAACTAATCGCAAACCGGTGCACTTCATCTTGAATACGCTGCAATAAATAAAAGGCCTGACTATTCCGTTCGAGCGCAACAATTTCAAGCGTATCACCCATCATCAGATTCGATGTCCTGTGTTTTTCATCTTTCACAAGACCTGCCACAGGAACAGACAGATTTAATTCATTTTCGAGCACATCTATGGCTGCGTTGATTTGTCCTTTTCCTCCATCGATTAAAATCAAGTCAGGAAGCGGCAGCTCATCTTTTAACACACGGGTATACCGCCTTCTAATGACTTCACGCATGGAAGCATAATCATCAGGCCCCTCAACGGTTTTAATTTTGTATTTTCGGTATTCCTTTTTATACGGCTTCCCGTCTTGGAAGACAACCATAGCGGATACGGGGTCTGCTCCTTGGATATTGGAGTTATCAAACGCCTCAATCCGGTATGGCATATAAATATTGAGTGCATCTCCAAGCTGCTTCACTGCACCAATTGTCCGTTCTTCATCACGCTCTATAAGCGAGAACTTTTCTTTGAGAGCAATTTTGGCATTTTGGTGGGCAAGTAAAAGCAAATCCTTCTTCTTTCCTTTTTTCGGCTGATGAACATTCGTTTCAAGCAATTGCTCAATCATCTCTTGATCGACGCTGTCCGGCACCAAAATTTCCTTCGGCAGAAAATGGTTGTTCTTTTCATAAAATTGCCCCATAAACGTGAGGAACTCTTCCTCAGGGTCTTGATACATCGGAAATAGGCTGACATCACGTTCAATTAATTTCCCCTGTCTGATGAAGAAGACTTGGACACACATCCAACCCTTATCATAAGCATAGGCAAATACATCGCGATCGGATAAGTCACTCATCGTCATCTTTTGCTTTTCCATCGTTGAGTCAATGTATGCGATTTGATCTCTCAGCTCTTTTGCCCGCTCAAATTCTAATTGTTCGGCCGCTTCTTGCATCTTCTCTGTTAATTCTTTCTTGATTTGCTGATGACCTCCGTTTAGAAATCTTGTGATTTCGTCGACGAGCTGTTTATTCGTTTCTTCAGAAATGTCATACACACACGGAGCAAGACATTGTCCAAGATGATAATAAAGACAGACTCGGTCAGGGAGTGTCGCACATTTTCTAAGTGGATATAAACGGTCGAGCAGCTTTTTCGTTTCTCTTGCTGCTTGTACGTTTGGATATGGACCGAAGTATTTCCCTTTATCCTTTTTCACATTGCGGGTGACAATCAGCTTAGGGTGACGTTCATTCGTAATTTTAATAAAAGGGTACGTTTTGTCATCCTTGAGCATGACATTGTATTTCGGGTCATATTTTTTGATTAAATTCAGCTCTAAAATAAGTGCCTCAATATTTGAAGAGGTGACAATGTATTCAAAGTCTTCGATTTCACTGACAAGCCGCTGCGTTTTGGCATCATGAGATCCTGTAAAATAAGAGCGGACCCTATTTTTTAATACCTTTGCCTTTCCCACATAAATGATCGTATTTTGTCTATCTTTCATTAAGTAACAGCCTGGTTGATCAGGTAAGACTGACAGCTTTTCTTTGATCAATTTGTTCATATTTTCATCCGTCCTTGTTTTCCTCGTTCACTCCTTCTAGTGTATCACGAACATTTGTTTTATACCACGATGAAAGAAAAGCGGCTCTCGACTATACGAGAACCGCTTTTTGAGATATGCCACGCGGGCATAGATCGGTTTATAGATGTTTGTTTACAAGCTCAGCTAGTGCTTCTTTTGGTTTGAAACCAACAGACGTTTCGACGACTTCACCGTCTTTTAAAACAAGAAGTGTTGGGATACTCATAACGCCGTATTTACCAGCAGTTTCTTGGTTATCATCCACATCAATTTTTACAATTTTCATTTTATCGCCCATTTCTTGATCAAGTTCTTCAAGAACTGGAGCAATCATTTTACAAGGTCCGCACCAAGGTGCCCAAAAGTCTGCAAGAACAACACCTTCTGCAGTTTCTTGTGAAAATGTTGCGTCAGTAGCTTTTACGATTGCCATTATTCATTCCTCCAATGTAAATTATGCTTTTTAGTATAGCATCTACCAATGTGACTTGCGAATGAAATGCTTACGAATCATTTTTTATGAAATGAATTAAAAAACAAACCGTATGATCGCACCAATAACAACAATCGCACCGATGATCATCAGAATGGTTCTAAGCATATGACATAACTCCCTTTCCGCTTCATTTACAATGTATGATGCCCCAACATTCTTCTCATCAAACATTGAAATATGCGATCAAGCCAGATCGACGGTCAACATGACAACCGACATAGGCGGCAGATCAATAGTCAGCTCGCCGTGCTTAACAGCAAATTGCCGAAAGTCCGCAGGCTGAACGGAATGAGGATCATCGAACGTGTTGTGCGCATTCATCCGATCAGCAGTCAGCACACGGCCAGTGACCTTCGTTTTTGCACCGATTCCCTCTATCGCAAGAGATACGTCTGCTTTTTCATGGGGATTCACATGACATAAACTTATATGCATCTTGTCAGATGACCGCGAGGCTGACACACTGACTTGAGGGATTTTTTCACCCCGGCGTTCATACGAAGGAGCATTCAATTCTACTTCAAGCGCTTCTTCTTCTTGATGTACTTGAAACATGTGAAATACGTGATAGGTAGGTGTCAGGAGCATCTTTTCGTCCTGCGTTAACACCATCGCTTGCAACACATTGACGGTCTGGGCAATATTCGCCATATGAATCCGCTGGCAATGGCGATGAAAAATATGAAAATGCAAGGCACAGACTAGAGCATCTCTTAATGTGTTTTGCTGATACAAAAACCCTGGATTTGTCCCCGGTTCTGGATCATACCATGTCCCCCATTCATCAATAATCATCCCGATTCGCTTGTCTGGGTCATAACGATCCATGATCTCTCCGTGTTCCACAACAAGCCGCTCCATTTCAGACGCCTTTTTCAGCGTTGTAAACCACTCATCCTCATCAAAATCGGTCGCTGACCCTTTCTTCTCCCATGTTCCTGGGACCGTATAGTAATGCAAACTGAGCCCATCCATCCACGGCGCTGCACGCTCCATTAATACTTTTGTCCAATTCACATCATTTGAATTCGCACCGCATGCGATTTTGTAAATGTGCTGACCAGCAAATTCTCTCACATACGTTTGGTAGCGTTTATATAAGTCTGCATAATACTCTGGCGTCATATTTCCACCGCAGCCCCAGCTTTCATTGCCTACACCAACATAGGTCAGCTTCCAAGGTTCTTGTTTTCCGTTTTTAATGCGCCAGTCTGACATAGGTGTCCCTTTTGGAAATGTCATGTATTCGACCCAATCGGCTAATTCTTGAACAGACCCGCTTCCCACATTGCCGCAAATGTATGGCTCACATTCAAGCAGCTCACATAATGCCATAAATTCATGCGTACCAAATGCATTGGATTCAACCGTACCACCCCAATGGGTGTTTACCATCGGCTTTCGTTCACTCAGATCACCTACACCATTTGCCCAGTGATACTCGTCTGCAAAACAGCCGCCCGGCCACCTCAGCACCGGGATATGTAAGGCTTGAAGTGCCTTTAGTACATCGGTACGTATCCCCTCAATATGGTCAATCGATGAGTCTTTCCCTACCCAAATGCCGTCATAAATTCCTCTTCCTAAATGCTCTTGAAAGTGTCCATAGATGTGTTTAGAAATGCGTCCAATCACTTCATTGACTTTTACTGTTCCATTCACTTGTAAACCGCTCCTTTGTTTCGTGATGACATAAAAAAAAACCCAGAATACCTAGGCATTCTGAGTGTATGAGCGTTAAGAATGGATATTCATCTTTTTTAACTCTTCATTTAAAAGCGGAACGACTTCGAATAAGTCACCGACAATTCCGTAATCGGCAATTTTGAAGATTTCAGCTTCTGGGTCTTTGTTGATCGCAACAATGACTTTACTGTTGGACATACCGGCTAAATGCTGAATAGCTCCTGAAATCCCGCAGGCAATGTAAAGGTCAGGTGTGACCACTTTACCGGTTTGACCAATTTGCAGGGCATAATCGCAGTAGTCAGCGTCACATGCACCACGCGAGGCACCGACTGCTGCGCCAAGCGTTTGGGCAAGTTCTTTCAGCGGTTCAAAGCCTTCTTTGCTCTTGACCCCCCTGCCTCCTGCAACAATGACCTTCGCTTCAGATAAATCTACACCTTCTGATGTTTTTTTAATGACTTCCTTCACGATCGTTCTTAGGTTTTGAATATCGACAGAAACTGGCGTCACTTCTCCGCTGCGTGACGCATCACGCTCCAGCGGTGCCACGTTGTTTGGACGGATAGTAGCCAAAAGCAGACGATCTGTTGAAATGACTTTTTCAAAAGCTTTTCCTGAATAAATCGGTCTAGTGAAAACAAGATGTTCACCGGTAACGCTTACATCTATTGCATCTGAAATTAAGCCTGTTTGCAGGCGTGCAGCTATTTTTGGTGACAAGTCTTTTCCGATCGATGTATGACCGAAGAGCACTGCATCAGGATTGACTTGATCTAATATTGCTTGAAGCGCCTGCGCAAAACCATCAGACGTATAATAAGAAAGATGCGGGTGCTCGACGATCATCACATGATCCGCTCCATAATAAAGCAGTTCATCCGCTTGGTCTTTGACGTGATCCCCTATTAAAACGCCAATCACTTCACCGCCATCAGCCACCTCGTGAGCGGCAGCAATCGCTTCAAACGTCACATTTCTTAATTTACCGTCACGACTTTCTCCAAGTACAACAACTTTTTTACTCATCCTTTAAGCTCCCCCTTGTTCTCGTGATATCGTAAAGTGGATGTTTAGATGACTTTTGCTTCATTTCTTAGCAGGTCTGTCAGTTCCTTGACCTGATCCTGAAGCTCGCCGCTCAGCACCTTGCCACCCTCTTTTTTCTCCGGTAAGAAACGTTCGATTGTTTTGATTTTAAATGGCACATCGTCTTCATCTAGATCTAGATCGTCTAATTCTAATTCTTCTAAAGGCTTTTTCTTTGCCTTCATGATGCCTGGTAACGATGGATAACGAGGCTCATTGAGACCTTGCTGCGCGGTGACCACTAGTGGAAGCTCGGCAGAAATCACTTCCACATCACCCTCTGCATCTCGCTCAATTGAAGCTGAGCCGCCGTCGATTTGAATACTTGTAATGGTTGTGACATATGGAAAGCCGAGTAATTCAGCAAGACGCGGGGCCACCTGTCCAGACCCGCCGTCAATCGCTACATTCCCTGCTAAGATCAAGGAAGCTTCTTTATCCTTGAAATAGTGATATAGAATCGTAGAAGCGGAAAACTGATCCCACTCCTCCAAATCATCTTCAACATTTAATAAAACGGCTTGATCGCAGCCCATTGCAAGTGCTGTTCTAAGCTGTTTCTCCGCATCTTCATTGCCAACTGTCACGACCGTTACTTCTCCCCCGTGCTCATCCCGAAGCTGAATCGCTTCTTCAATTGCGTACTCATCATAAGGATTAATAATGAACTCTGCCCCATCTTCTTGAATAGCACCAGACTGAATAGAGATTTTCTCTTCCGTGTCAAACGTACGCTTCATTAAAACAAAAATATTCATTCATTTCTCCCCCTTGTGTCGTACTAATCCCTTATTCCCCTTTAAAATTCGGTTTACGCTTTTCAATAAAAGCTTGGATGCCTTCTTTGGCATCATTCGACTGGAACACCTCAGCAAACTTTTTGGCTTCCAGCTTCATTCCGCCATCATATGAGTACACTTTTGTCGCATTCAATAACTCAAGCACATACTCAAGCGTTTTAGGGCTTTTCGCTGCAAATTTCGCCGCCAATGTTTTCGCTGTTTCCAGCGCTTCTTCCTCTGTTTCCGCAAGTTTTGAAACAAGTCCGCAGGCAAATGCTTCTTCTCCTGTAATTGGCTCAGCTGTTCCCATCATTTCAAGTGCTTTAGCTGATCCAACGTAGCGAGGCAGGCGCTGCGTTCCGCCGAATCCTGGGATAATACCGAGATTTAATTCCGGCAGTCCCAGCTTTGCATCTTTTGTTGCGATTCGAATATCACACGACATCGCCAGCTCAAGCCCGCCGCCTAATGCTGCCCCGTGAATGGAAGCAATCACCGGTTTTGGACATTGTTCAATTCGTTCAAACACTTGCTGTCCTCTGTCTGCAAGGCTGGCATAATCAGATTCTTCCTGCAAGGTCGTAAATTCTTTAATATCAGCACCTGCTGAGAAAAATCTACCTTCTCCATGAATGACAATAGCTCTCACTTCACTGTTTTGTTCAAGCTGATCAAACATGTCGTTGAGTTCAGTGAGAAGCTGAGAGGATAAGGCATTTGCAGGCGGGTGTTGAATCGTGATGAGTGCTGTCTGTTCGTCTTGGTGTAAGCTAAGTATTTTTTCCATGTCAATCATCCTTTTTCAATTGTCTTTAAGATTGATGTATTCCGTTTAAGAGAAGATCATGTACACTTTCTGCGAGTGCTGGCAGGTCATACTTTTGATCATTCATGACCCATGTTGTAGCGGTTTCATCAATCGTCCCAAATACCATTTGTCTCGCTAAGCGGACATCTAGATTTTGTCTAAATTCTCCTGTCTTCTTTCCCTCGGTTAAAATGGAGTCTAGCATATTTAAATACCCTTTCAGCACCTCATTGATTTTTTGGCGCAGTTCAAGGTTTGACTGCCTGAGTTCAAGCTGTGTCACAAGGGCCAAATGATGGTCTTGCGATAGCAGGCGAAAGTGTTCTCGAATGAGGAGAAGAAGCTTTTCTTTCGCAGACGGTTTCTTTTGAATATCGTTTTCCATCCGTTCGATGAATTGTCCCATTTTTTCTTTAAACAACGAGATCAGAATATCCTCTTTGTTTTTGAAATAGAGATAAATGGTTCCGTCTGCTACTCCTGCTTGTTTGGCAATCTTTGAAACTTGTGATTGATGGTAGCCGTTCTCTGCAATCACCACAACGGCTGCATCAATAATTTGCATGTACTTCGGTCTTTTCTGCTTCAATGTGCTTCGTCCCTTTCTAAATTGAATGAGCATTCATTCATAACTTTATGTTAAAAAGAAACGAGTGATTTGTCAAGTGATGTTCTTCTTTCTTTTCAACCTTTAGCATACCAGAGCAGACACGTACAATTCAAATCATCCGGCCGCTTGACCGGATGATGCTGGTTCATTCTCTCATTGATCGACTGGTTCTTCTGTTGAAGATGATTGCTTTCTTTTTTCTTCTTCAATTAACACTCTGCGCAAGATTTTCCCTACAGCCGTTTTAGGCAGTGATTCCTTAAATTCGTAGACACGCGGCACTTTAAATGAGGCAATTCTTGTTCTAACAAAACGATCCAGTTCATCCTCTGTTACATAGGCATCCTTTTTCGGGACAACAAAGGCTTTTACTGTTTCCCCTCTATACGGATCTGGAATACCCGCCACAACCACTTCTTGTACAAGCTCATGCTCATAAAGGGCTTCTTCAACCTCTCTTGGGTAAATATTATAGCCGCTCGCGATGATGACATCTTTTTTCCGGTCTACGATATAGAAAAAACCATCCTCATCCATATACCCAATGTCTCCTGTGAAAAACCAGCCGTCTCTTAACACTGCCGCTGTCTCATCCGGCTGATTCCAGTACCCTTTCATGATTTGAGGACCTTTGACGATAATCTCTCCATGCTCATATGGCGCTTTGAGTCCACCCGTTTCTTCACAATAAATACCGGCATCCGTATTCGGCCAAGGGCACCCGATACTTCCTATTTTGTTCGCTCCCCATAAGAAATTGGCATGAGTGACAGGAGAAGTTTCTGAAAGTCCATATCCCTCCACCAGCCTTCCTCCTGTTAGTTTTTCAAAACTCTGTTTGACTTCAACAGGAAGAGCGGCCGATCCGCTTAAGCATGCCGTGATGGATGATAGGTCATACTTCTCAATATTCGGATGATGAAGCAGGGCAATATACATCGTTGGTGCTCCTGGGAACAGCGTCGGTTTCTGTTTTTCAATAGTCTTCAAGGCATCCGCTGCATCAAAACGCGGAAGAAGAATCATTTGATGACCTTCTTTGACTGCAAGGTTTAGCACGGTCGTCATGCCGTATACATGAAAGAACGGAATGATCCCTAGAATCCGTTCTTTTCCACGGTTCGTTTTATACATCCAGGATGCACACATTTCTGTATTGGCTACTATATTTTCGTGTGTGAGCATGACTCCTTTTGGTAAACCGGTCGTTCCGCCTGTATATTGCAAAACTGCGACATCCTCTTTCGGTTGAAAGGATATTTGCGGAATCTGTTCTCCTGACGACTCTTTCATGATCTGTGAGAAATGATGAATGGAATCACTCTTCTCCACTTGGATGACCATGTTGTTTTTCCTTCGCTGGACAATCGGAAACAATATGTTTTTCGGAAATGGCAAGTAATCTTGTAATTTTGTGATGATCAAATGTTCCATACTTGTCAGCGCTTTCATTTTATAGGCCTTTGGATACAGTAGATCGAGAGTGATCAGCACCTTAGAGCCGCTGTCCTCCATTTGATATTCCAGTTCTTTCTCCGTATAAAGCGGATTGGTTTGAACGACAATGCCGCCTGCTATTAAAACCGCATAATAAGAAATCACCGATTGCGGGCAGTTTGGCAGCATAATCGCTACTCTGTCGCCTTTTTTGACACCGATGTCAATCAAGTGACTGGCTAATTTCAGCGCATCTTCTTGTAACTGCTGGTAGGTGATGTTTTTTCCTAAAAAATGAATGGCTGTATGCTCAGGTGCTGCCTCTGCGGAGCTGAATAAGTAAGATTGCAATGTTTCATTTGGGATGGTGAGTTCGTGGGGAATTTGATTCGGGTAATGCAGAAGCCATCGTTTATCTGACTGCATAAAAACCCTCCTTCCTGAACTTTCGTACTATTTTATTATAGCAAACTTTTCCTTATGGCAGTTTGCTTTTTTCAAATCGAGCTCGTTCTATGGCACATCTTCATTTTTTCGCCGGTGTTTCTATAGAGGCTCTTTTCCCTTCATGATGCCACTTTTCGTATAATCCACCGATCGCACGAAATGACTCATGGACTCTCTCCACAATCTGTTTATGGATACTAGGGTCATTAGGTAAATGTGTTTGGATGTTGTCCACTTGATATTGTCTCATCATGTCTAGATACACAGTTAGAAAGATGGTGTCTTCTAAAATCCAATATACGACTTCATCCGCCTCTTTTGTTCTTTTATGAAGCACTTTAATCCCTCGTTCATATTGAATAAGAATATAGCCGGATGGATCAATGTCGATATATGGACTCAAATCATCAAAAAAACCAGTCGTTTGAAAAGGACGCGCAACATACGGTTCATATATGTCTTGGGGAAGAGATGTCTTTTTGAGACAACTGTCAATGCGCTTTATGAGTTCGTCTTTTTGCAAGATTTGATTCATTCTGATTCGCCGCCTTTGATGAGTGAAAAGCTGTCAAGGTTTTCCCTGACAGCTTTCTAGAATGTATTCTTCATTTTACAGGAACATGTAAACGGCACCAATAACCGCAAAAGTGCAGGCAACTACAATTAATACTTTGGCTAGTTTTTCCATGTCGTCTCCTTAAATGCCGGCTGCTACTACATAAGACAGCCCAACAGAAATAATGAGTGAAATAAACCCGACCGCTCTATTATCATTCTCAATCTCTTTGTCTACTTTAAATCGTGGTGTTAAAAATTCAAAAATGAAATAGCTGACGAGCAGCATCACAAAGCCGTATACGCCCCATCCGACCATTTGAAGAAGCGAGTTGTGCTGGGCGATGGAATGCTGAAAGACATTGGCAATCCCAAAAATCTTCCCGCCGGTTGCCATAGCAACAGCTAAGTTCCCCCGCTGAATCTCTTCCCAGTTTTTATAGGAGGTCACGAGTTCAAATATGGTCAGAAATAAGACAAGACATAGGACGGCCACGCTGTAATAGGCGGCAATTTCCACAAGTTCATTTTCCCAAAAGGCTTTCATGCGTTTTCTCCTTTTTACTTTAATTCGACGATGGTGACGCCTGATCCTCCCTCGCCTTGTTCTCCAAAACGAGCATTTTTTACACTACGGTGCTGTTTTAATAATTCCTGGACCCCTTTTCTCAAGGCGCCAGTGCCTTTACCGTGAATGATCGACACACGCGGATAGCCAGCTAAGACGGCATCATCTAAGTATTTCTCGACTCTGCTTAAGGCATTCTCATAGCGCTCTCCTCTTAAATCAAGCTCAAGTGATACATGATAGTCTTTTCCTTTGACCGCCGTGATGGCTTTCTCTTGCTTAAATTCCGGTGCTGATTTGATAAATTCCATATCTTTTTCTTTTACTTTCATTTTTAGAATGCCCATTTGGACACTCCATTCTTTGTTACCCGTTTGTTCGATGAGCGTTCCTTTTTGGCCAAACGTCAGCACTTTGACTTCATCGCCTGGCTTTAGCTGTCTTGCTGCTTTTTTCACTGGCTCTGGTTTTTTCTTACGGTCAAACTCAGGGACAGCTTCTTCAAGACGCTTTCTCGCATCAATGAGTTCATGTTCTTTGAATGAACGATGCTCACTTTTAATGGACCGAAGCTCTTGAATAATCTCTTCTGCTTCTTTTGTTGCTTGTTCAATTTTTTCTGCCGCTTTTTGTTCAGCTTCTTCCAGCAGTTTGTCCTTTTGTTCATTCCATTCAAGGATTTGTTTTTGCAATTCTTTATGGAGCTTCTCTGCTTCTTTTCTATAGAATTCCGTCTCATGCAGTTCTTCTTCTGCTTGTTTTTTGCTGTCTTCTAACGAAGCAATCATCTGATCGACTTCATTATGTTCTGCGTGCATATCTGCTTTTGCACGATCAATTAAATGATGAGGCAGTCCTAGACGCTTGGAAATTTCAAATGCATTACTTCGTCCCGGCACCCCGATGAGCAAGCGATATGTGGGGGATAAGGTTTCAATATCAAACTCTACACTCGCATTTGTGACGCCTTCTCGGTTATATCCGTATGCCTTCAGCTCAGGATAGTGAGTCGTTGCGATGACGCGCGCATTTGTTTGATGAACTTCATCTAAGATGCTCATCGCAAGTGCTGCACCTTCAGCAGGATCTGTCCCCGCACCTAATTCATCAAATAACACGAGTGAATTAGACGTCAAATGCTTTAAGATATCCACAATATTGACCATATGAGATGAGAATGTACTCAAGCTCTGTTCAATAGACTGCTCGTCTCCAATATCAGCAAAGACTTGATCGAATACAGCCACTTCTGATCCTTCTTCGACTGGAATATGAAGACCTGCCTGCGTCATCAGCGTAAGAAGTCCAAGTGTTTTTAAAGTGACGGTCTTACCGCCTGTATTTGGACCTGTGATGACGATCGTAGAAAAATCTTTGCCTAGCTCAATATCATTTGCCACAACCTGATCTCGTGGCAATAGGGGATGTCTTGCCCGTTTTAAATAAATCTCCCCTTGGTTATTCACAGTAGGTTTTGTGGCTTTTTCTGCTTTTGCATATTTGGCTTTGGCGAAAATAAAATCTAATGTCTGAAGTTCATTCACATTATGAAGCAATTCATCAATGTGCTCTGACACACTCGCTGTTAGCATTTGCAAAATCTTTTCAATCTCTTGCTTTTCTTTTAGGCGAGTTTGCTGCAAGGTGTTATTTAAATCCACGACCACCTGCGGCTCAATAAAAAGAGTTGCGCCTGAAGAAGATTGATCGTGAACAATCCCTCCATAATTCGAGCGGTACTCTTGTTTTACGGGAATGACAAACCGATCATTACGAATGGTCACAATGGTGTCTGACAGCATTTTCGTGGCAGATTGTGAACGAATCATTGATTCTAATTTATCTCGCACTTTTGATTCTAGTGATCGTAACTGCGTTCGTATGGTGCGGAGGGCTGGCGTTGCGTGATCAAGCACTTCTCCATTGTCACCAATACAGCTTTCGATTTCTTTTCTCACGTCTGGCAGTAAAATCAGCGATTCTGCATATGTATGAAGACGGGGTATCTCTACTCCGTCCTCATACATAGAGGCGAGAAAGTGCTTCATGTTTTTTGTGGTATATAACAGCGCCGCAATTTCCATCAGCTCAGAAGGGCTTAATATACTGCCTATTTCTGCTCGTTTGACGCCTCGTCTAATATCCGTTAACCCGCCAAATGGCGCAGATCCTTTTAAACGAATCACATCTTGCGCTTCTGCTACCTCTTCTAGCAGATGCTGAATGCTCTCGATATCTGTGAGTGGTATTAAGTCCTGCGCTTTTTCTTTCCCTAAAGTCGAAGCAGTATAGGACATGACTTTTTCTTTTACTTTATGAAATTCTAATGATGCTAACACTTTTTGTTGCAGCATGGTCCAGCCTCCTAACGACTACCTGTCACGCGTTAAAAACTTTTTCATCTCATCGAGAGAAAATGTATTCACGACATTTGCTTTTGGTGTCCAGCCCTTTCTTGCAGCTGTGACACCGACTTCCATATGATCGAGCATGGCGATGTTGTGCGCATCTGTGTTGATCATGATGTTCACACCCGCTTCGTTTGCTTTCATTAAATGCTCTGTTTTTAAATCAAGTCTTGACGGGTTGCTGTTGAGTTCCAGTGCAGTGCCCGTTTTTTTCGCAAGCTCTATGAGCTGATCAATATTTAAGGCATAGCCATCTCGTCTACCAATCAAACGGCCTGTTGGATGGGCAATTAAATCCACATGCTGATTATTCAAGGCATTTTCTAGGCGCTCCATAATGACTTCCTCCGGCTGAGAGAAGCTAGAATGAATAGACGCAATGACAAAATCCATGTCTGCTAGAAAGTCATCATCATAATCTAACGATCCGTCCGGCAGAATATCCATTTCGACCCCTTTGAAAATGTAAAAATGCTCGAATTCTTGATTCAGCTTGTCAATTTCTTTTGCTTGCAAACGCAAACGTTCTTTTGTTAAACCGTTTGCTACTTTTAAATATTGTGAGTGGTCTGTAATGGCCATGTATTCATAGCCTTTTGCGATACATGCCTCTGCCATTTCGCGAATAGAAAAAGCGCCATCACTCCATGTCGAGTGCATATGAAGATCGCCTTTGATATCTTTTCGTTCTACAAATTGCATACTTTCTTTATACGTATCAATCTCTGCTCCGGTTTCACGAATTTCTGGCGGAATGAGCGGAAGTTGGAAATGTGCATAAAAAGCGCTTTCGTCTTCAAATGTTTTCACATCCCCAGTTTCAATCGTTTCAACCCCATATTCACTAATACGCTCACCGCGCTCCTTCGCAAGCTGTCGCATACGAATGTTATGATCTTTTGAGCCAGTGAAATGGTGCAGCGTTGTTGCAAATTGGTCTGTTGTCACAAGCCGGAAATCTACACTGATTTCAAAATCAAGTGCAAGAATGACCGATACCTTCGTATCACCGCTCGCAATGACATCTTTGACATCATCAAGAGCAACAAGCTGCTTCCTCACTTGTTCAGGGTTGTCAGTCGCAATGATGTAATCTAAATCTTTAACCGTTTCACGCGCACGTCTTAAACTACCCGCTCTTGAAAAACGGATGATTCCCTCCATCTGTTCCAGCGCATCATCAATTCGCTCTGCCACATCTAATGCAAAGCCAATTGGTAGTCGTTCTGGCTGCTTCCCTGCCTCCTCAAGAGCGGCAAGAATCTTTTCTTCTGTTTTTTTGCCAAACCCAGCAAGCGTTTGTACTTTTTCCGCTTCACATGCTTCTTTTAAAGACTGTGCATCGTGAACACCAAGCTCTTGGTAGAGCTTAGCAATCTTCTTCCCGCCGAGTCCTTGCAATTTTAAGAGCGGGACAAGTCCTTCAGGCACTTCTTTTTTTAATTGTTCGAGTGTTTCAGACTGTCCTTTTTCGATATACTCTGTGATCACAGCAAAGGTTCCTTTTCCAATGCCGGGTAATGCTAATAGGTCATCTATTTGAGAAAGACTGCGGTCATCTTGTTCCAGTGCCGCAGCTGCTTTACGAAAGGCAGAAATTTTAAAAGGATTGTCTCCTTTTAGCTCCATATAGACTGCAATTGTTTCAAGAAGTTTGATAATATCTTTTTTATTCATCTCTCATCCTCCAGCCGCTTTGGCATCTTCCTATATAAATATACAAACTTTCCCTTCATCCGACAACTTTCTGTCATGGAATGAGAAAAAACTTCTCCAAGAAAGGAGAAGTTCTTAAACTCCATACGTCGACCAGAGGTCTTTGACAAGACCGGACAGGTAAGGGGTGCTATTTACGATCACATCTGCTAACATTGATTTGCTCATCATCGTTTGAAGCGCATCGACTGGAAGTAATGCGGCCACAAACAATAAAATAAACACAAATAGATAGGTTTCAAGAAATCCTAAAACAGCGCCAAGCAGTTTGTTGACCTGTTTAATCACAGGGATACTTGCAATGGTTGTGAGCAATCCGCCGATGATAGCGAGCAGGATTTTGGTCAAGATAAACAGAATGATAAACGCAATGGTATTATAATAAGCTGTTTCTAGATTCCCACTAAAGAAAGCAAGCTGCGCTTGACCGCCGCTAAAATTAGGTGCTGGAATCCACGTAAGCTGTGGTGCAAGTGACTGATAAAACATAGAAGCCACTAAAATAGAAACAACAAAGCTAATCAATTTAATAAATTGAAGAATAAACCCGCGTTTTAGACCGACAAGCGTTCCCATAAGAAGCAAAAACAAAATGATGATATCGATCACGGTAATTTCATTCCTTTTCTTTTAGATGAAGCTCTAGTTTTTCGTATTGCTCTTTTAATTTCAAGTAGTCGTGGACGACATTGACTGCTGTCAGTACAGCTAATTTGTTTATATCAAGGTATGGATTTTTTTCATTGATTTCTCTCATTTTATCATCAACAATTGAAGCAACATGTCGCATATGCATCTTCGTTTCTTGACCGATGATCGTATAGGACTGTCCGTAAATCTCAACTGTTGTTTTCGTTTTACCGCCGTCAGACAACGTTTCTCCTCCATTCCACGAGAATCCTAGTCTCTATCATAACATGTTTAGACATTGAATGGAAAGACGAGCCCTTCCCTGTTATGGTACACTTTAGAAATCAATGATATCAAGGTAAAAAGGAGTTATCCACTGTGCCCCAATCCGTCTTAAAAGCAACATCAGAAGACATGAAAAAAATGAAGAGCGTGTACGCTCAGCATTTAACTGACACTTTGCCACCAGGCGCTCTTTTTCAAGCAAAGGTTCCCGGCTGTACGATTACAGCCTACAAATCTGGAAAAGTACTGTTCCAAGGACAAAAGGCAGAAGCTGAAGCGAGTCAGTTCAACCATTTACATTCAGCTGAAACAAAAAGCAAAAAAACACCATCCATCACACAGTACAGCCCACCACCCGGCATTGCTTCCATGTCGGTTATTGGCTCAGATGAGGTCGGTACTGGCGATTATTTTGGACCCATTACGGTCTGTGCGGCTTATGTTGATTCCAGTCAGCTTGCTCTCATGAAAGAGCTCGGGGTGAAAGACTCAAAAGGACTCAAAGATCCGCAGATTATCAACATTGCCAAAGACTTGATCAAAACCATCCCGTTCAGCCTTCTCGTGCTTCGGAATGAAAAATACAATGCGATGCAGGAAAAGGGCATGAGCCAAGGGAAAATGAAGGCACTGCTTCATAACCAAGTCATTACCTCCGTGCTAGAAAAACTGGATGGCAAGAAACCAGAAGCCATTCTCATTGACCAATTTGCCGAACCGGGTATTTATTTCAGGCACCTTGCGGGGAAAAAGATCATTCGGGAGCGTACATACTTTAGTACGAAAGCAGAAGGCATCCACTTATCGGTTGCTGCAGCTTCTATTATTGCAAGATATGCTTTTTTAATTGAAATGGATAAATTATCAAAAGCAGCGGGCTTTGACATTCCAAAAGGGGCCGGTCCACATGTTGACAAAGCGGCAGCAAAGCTGATGAAACAGCACGGCGAAGAGGCTTTACGCCAATTTACAAAACTTCATTTTGCCAACACCCAAAAAGCGAAAAAATGGTTATAATTAAAAAAGAGCTATCGCCCATAAAGCGATAGCTCTCAGATTGTTGACAAAGGGCTAAAATGAACTTGATTTTAGCCCTTTGTCTTCTTTTCAGCGTGATAGAAAACCTTTGCAGTCTAGGAAGGACGAGCACTGGCACAGAGCGAATTTGACATTCGTGAGTACCAGCGCGCAGGACTGACAAAGAATGCGAGGGTTTGTCTACACGCTAAGAGCTATCGCCCATAAAGCGATAGCTCTTTTTATTATCCGCGCAAGACGGCTTGATACGTATCTTCTAATGCTTTCAATACGTTTGTATGAACAGCCGTGACTTCTTCCTCGGTCAACGTTTGTTCTGGGTTTAAATATTGCAGAGAGAATGCAACAGATTTCTTGCCTTCTTCCATATGCTCACCCTCATACACATCAAAGACGGAAAGGTCTGTGAGCAATTGGCCGCCAGCTTCATAAATGACTTGCTCCAGCTGTCCGCTTGAAATATGCTGATCGACGACAAGTGCGATGTCTCTTGTCACTGCTGGGAATCTCGGAATAGCCGTATATTTCATATCCTCTGTTTCAGACGTCATTACATCTGTTAAATCAAATTCAAATACATACGTTTCTTTTAAATCTAATTCCTTTTCCACTAATGGATGAAGTGCAGCTACAAAGCCAATCACTTTTCCATTTAAATGAACATCAGCTGTACGTCCTGGGTGAAGGCCCTCACGCTCTGCTTGAACATACGTGATCTCTCCTGATACACCAAGCTTTTCAAACAGCCCTTCTGCAATACCCTTCGCTACATAAAAATCGACAGCTTTTTTCTCGCCCTGCCAAAGATTTTTATGCCAAAGACCTGTTAACGCACCTGCCACATGCTCTTTCTCTACTGGTTTTGCGCCTTCCGTTTCCGCTAAGAAAACAGAACCTGTTTCGTAAAAGGCAAAAGAATCAGCTTGTCTTGCTAAGTTATATGCGACAGAATCAAGTAAGTTTGGCAGAAGGCTTTGTCTCAGCACACTTCGTTCCTCACTCATCGGCAAGGAAAGTCTTGTTTGATAAGCTGGATTTAAAGCAAAGGCTGTGGACTTATGCTGATTCGTTAATGAATACGTAATCGCTTGAGAAAGCCCTGCGCCCTCTAAGAAACGTCTCACCTTTCTGCGCTTCACTTGGTATGGCGTAAGACCACCAACGGTACCAGCTGTCGCAGGGAGTGTAGATGGAATATTGTCGTAGCCGTATAATCTCGCGACTTCTTCAATGAGGTCCTCTTCAATCGTAATATCCATTCTACGGGAAGGAACCGTTACAACAAGCACATCATTTGATTCGCCCACAGTAAAGCCTAGTTTGTTGAAAATCTGAATCATATCTTCTTTTGAAATGCTCATACCAAGCACCTTGTTCACACGCTCAGTTGATACGTGGATGACATTCATACTTGTTTCAAGGTGGTTTTCCTCAACTGTACCACTTAGCACTTCGCCGCCTGCATACATACTGATCAATTGCGCTGCTCTTTCGGCTGCTGATTTCGTCCGCTGCGGATCGAGCCCTTTTTCAAATCGTGTGCTTGATTCACTGCGAAGCCCTAAGTCTCTAGATGCTTGACGGACGGTTTGACCGTTGAAATATGCCGCTTCTAAAAGAATCGTTGTCGTCTCATCACGCACCTCTGATTCAAAACCGCCCATGACACCTGCAACAGCATGCGCTTTTGTGCCATTTGTAATGACAAGATGCTTCGAAGACAATGTACGTTCTTGTTCATCCAGAGTTTGAATCATTTCATTTTCAGCCGCTTTACGTACAACCACCTGCTTTGAACCAAACCGGTCATAATCAAAGGCATGTAGTGGTTGACCGTATTCAAGTAAGACAAAATTCGTAATATCCACGACGTTGTTAATTGGGCGGATACCTGCATTCATCAATCTTGTTTGCATCCAAAGTGGTGCTGGTCCAATCTTTACATTTTTAATGATCTTCGCTGCATAAAGTGGATTCGCTTCTTGATCCTCAATTTTAACAGAAATATAGTCTGCTGCTTTTTCAGAAGAAGTTTCATGCGCTGTATCAGGAAGCTTGATGTCTCTCCCTAAAATGGCGGCAACCTCATAAGCGACACCTAGCATATTAAGGGCATCGGCACGGTTTGGTGTTAAGCCAAGCTCAAGTACCGCGTCATCTAATTGAAGCGCTTGAAGGGCATCATCTCCTGGTTTCACGTCATTCGGGAAAACAAAGATGCCTTCTGCATATTCTTTTGGTACGAGCTTGCTCTCTACGCCTAATTCTTGCAGAGAACAAATCATGCCATGAGACTCTTCACCGCGCAGTTTGGCTTTTTTAATTTTAAAATTTTCAGGAAGGACTGCACCAACCGTTGCGACGGCCACATGCTGTCCTTTATCCACATTTGGAGCCCCGCATATAATTTGCACCGGTGCGTCTTCGCCGATATCAACAAGACATTTGTTTAATTTATCCGCATTCGGATGCTGTTCACGTTCAATGACGTGTCCAACGACAACGCCTTTGATGCCTTCGCCTTTATACTCAACGGCTTCCACTTCAATTCCGCTTCTTGTGATTTTCTCTGCTAATTCATCCGGCTGAATGCCTTCTAAATCGACATAGTCCTCTAACCATTTATATGAAACAAACATGTTGATTTCCTCCTCTTAGTCCTGCTTAAATTGCTTCGTGAATCTAATATCATTTGTGTAGAAATGACGAATATCATCTATGCCGTATTTCAGCATCGCAATACGTTCAACACCCATTCCAAAAGCAAAGCCTTGATAAGTATCTGGATCAAATCCGCTCATTTTTAATACATTCGGGTGAACCATTCCTGCACCTAAGATTTCAATCCAGCCTGTTCCTTTACATACAGAACAGCCTTTCCCGCCGCATTTAAAGCATGACACATCAACTTCAACGGAAGGTTCTGTGAATGGGAAAAAGCTTGGGCGCAGTCTAATTTCACGATCCTCACCAAACATTTTTCTTGCGACTGTCTCAAGCGTTCCTTTGAGGTCACTCATGCTAATATTGTGATCGACCACAAGTCCTTCAATTTGCATGAATTGATGGGAGTGAGTGGCATCATCGCTGTCACGTCTATATACCTTACCAGGGCAGATGATTTTCACAGGACCTTGGCCTTTATATTTCTCAAGTGTACGTGCTTGAACGGGTGATGTTTGTGTTCTCATGAGTGTGTCTTCAGTAATATAGAAGCTGTCCTGCATATCACGTGCAGGGTGTTCTTTTGGAAGATTGAGCGCTTCAAAGTTATAGTAATCTGTTTCCACCTCTGGGCCCTCTTCAACGGTATAGCCCATGCCGATAAATAAATCTTCAATATCTTCTACGACAATCGTTAATGGATGTCTTGCCCCGATTTTGATCGGACTTGCTGGCAATGTGACATCAATGGTTTGAGAAGCCAGTTTCTTTTTCACTTCTTCTGCTTCTAGCTGCTCATTTTTTTCAGCAATGGCACCAGCAATCTGCTCTCTTACTTCGTTTGCGAGTGCACCCATTTTTGGTCTTTCTTCAGCGGAAAGCTTGCCCATTCCGCGCAGCACTTCTGTAATCGGACCTTTTTTCCCTAAATATTGAACACGAATGTCATTGACTTCTTTGAGCGAGCTGGCTGCTTCTACCTTCGCTATCGCTTCTGTTTCAAGCTGTTTTAACGTTTCTTGCATGAGTGTCATCCTCCTTTTAATATACAAAACCGTCTGAATAAACGGGTGTTTGATTGTTTGAAGACAATAAAAAAACCCGCCCCTCCAAAAAAGAAGGGACGAGTTGTGGTCGCGGTACCACCCTTGTTAAGCACAAATATATGTGCGAATAAGCTTCATTGACATAACGGAATCAAACGAATCCGGTCCACCTTTACGCAAAACCTGCGGTCCCGGTGACAACTCCAGAGGTGAATTCCTGTTTCAGCATTCCTTAAATGCACTTTCAGTCTACGATGCATTCTCCCTATTAGGACGCTCCGTGAAACAATCTTCCTCTATCATGGTTTTTAAAATATTAGTTTCATTATAGTGAAAAATAGGACGTGATGCAACACTATCCGCGCAAATGATAGACAAGAACCGCTGCTGCCACAGCCACATTTAATGATTCCGCTTGTCCGTACATCGGAACATATAAATTTTGATCTGTCATTTGAAGAATCTCTGGATCAATACCTGCTCCCTCGTTGCCTACAATTAACGCAAATGGACCTTCTGATGCTATGTGTCTATACTCTTTCGCATTTTTTAAAGCACTGCCATATACAGGTATACCTTGCGCCTTTAATGCTGGAATTGTCTGTTGTAGCGTTTGTTTTAAGATAGGCAGGTGAAAATGAGACCCTTGTGCTGAACGGAGCGTTTTTCCGTTAAACGCATCAACGGTTCCATCCCCTAGAATCACAGCATCAAGCCCCGCTGCATCTGCTGTCCGAATGAGTGTGCCTAAATTCCCCGGATCCTGCACTGCATCTAACAGAAGCATTCGTTCATACTTTTTCTCCTCAAATACAGGAATGGTACAAACCGCTGCGATTTGCTGAGGTGTTTCCGTTTCCGTCATCGCAGTAAAAGCCTCTTCACTTAATTCATACAGCTCAATGTCAGGCTCGATGTCCGCAGGGAGCATGTCAGGTGTTGCGACCATTAACTCTTTTACAACCCCGCTTTTCAATGCTTCTTCTACTAAGTGTTTTCCTTCAACAAGGAACAGCCCTGTTTTCGTTCGTTCTTTTTTTGTATGGAGCTTTTTCCATTGTTTAATGTGTGCGTTTTTAGCTGATTCTATATATTTCAAGCGACTTTAACTCCTTTAAATATCATGAATTTATTATATCTCAAGCACACTACATAATAAACCTGTCTTTGAGACAGAATAGGGCTATCACCATCAAAAAAGGAGTGTGGGCAATGGATTTTAATTTAAGAGGCGCAGTGATTCAAAACATTACTGGCCATAATCAAGAGCAGCTTGAGCATACGATTTTAGATGCGATTCAAAGTGGCGAGGAAAAAATGCTGCCAGGTCTTGGCGTTTTGTTTGAGGTGTTATGGCAAGAGGCATCAGAAGATGAAAAAAATGAAATTCTTGAAACATTGGAGCAGGGCTTAAAGCCTGAGCATCAGCAATAACAAGAAGCCGGTTTGCTTATCTATGAGCAAGCCGGCTTTGTTCATTTAGCCAGTGATTGGTGTCTCCATTCGAAGAGCTGGATCGCGCCAAATCTCGATCCATTTTTTAATAGCGAACACGATAATGACAAAACCTAAAATCAGCATAATCATCGAAAGCACGGCGTTCAGTACACTGTAGCCAGATGCTTCAGGATTGAGATAGACATTCGCAACCATCCAATAACCCGCATAATTCACCGTCACATATAAGTAAGCAAGTGGAATTAAACAAGTCAACATATACCGTCTTTTATCCGCAATTTTTAACACAACCGTCGCCCCAATGATTAATCCGACCGAGGCCATTAGCTGGTTTGACACGCCAAAGAGTGCCCAAATGGACCCAATGTCTCCAGAGTAAAGCAAGTATCCCCACATAAAACAAGCAAGTGCACTTGCAAAGACTGACCCTGGTACCCAGTCATTTCGTTTCAGCGGTTTATATGCTTCTCCAAAGAAGTCTTGGATCAAATATCGCGCGACACGGGTTCCTGCGTCAATCGCCGTTAAAATAAAGACGGCTTCAAACATAATCACGAATTGGAAGAAATAAGAGGCCAAATGACTAAAGAACGGAATACCCGTAAAGATGTACGCCATCCCTACAGCTAATGTAACAGCTCCACCTGTTCTTCCTTCTAAGTCAAGACCGATTTCTTTGCTTAGTTGAGGAAGATTCTCGACACTCATACCAAGCGTACGGAACACTTCAGGTGTACTATTAATTGCAAAATAATCTCCCGGATGAAGCGCAGTAGCGGCAATTAACGCCATGATTCCCACTAAACATTCTACGAGCATCGCGCCAAACGCCACCGGCTTCATATCACTCCAACGATCTAGCATTTTTGGCGTTGTGCCAGAGCCAACAAATGCATGAAAACCAGAAATCGCACCACAAGCAATGGTAATCGAAATAAAAGGCCATACAGGTCCAGCTAAGACAGGCCCTCCTCCATTTACAAACTCCGTAAACGCCGGAAATTGGATGGTTGGATTAACCACAAAGATTCCCGCAATCAGCGCGATGAAAACACCAATTTTCATAAAACTGCTTAAATAGTCTCTTGGTGCCAAAAGCAACCAAACCGGCAGGGCCGCAGCAAAGAACGCATAGATTGGCAGGGCAAGAGCAAGCGTTTTTGTATCAAGTGTTAACAAATCTCCAAGTGCTGTTCCTTGAATATTCGGTCCAAGGAATACCCCCAACATCAGTAATATGAATCCCGCAGATGTCGCCAGCTTTAAATTGCCTGTCTTTTTATAATAAAGGCCGACTCCCATCGCTATTGGAATGGTAATACCAACTGCAAAGGTTCCCCAAGGATTTCGTTCTAAAGCATGAAGCACAACCATGGACAGTCCTGCCATTGTAATTGTAATAATAAATAACATGGCGAGCCCTGTGCAAAATCCTGCCACAGGACCAAGCTCCTCTTTCGCTACCTCGGATAGTGATTTCCCCTTTTTTCGCATCGAAGCAAACAAGACCACAAGATCATGAACAGCTCCGCCAATCACCGCTCCAATTAAGAGCCAAAGGAGACCAGGTAAATACCCAAATTGTGCGGCTAAAATCGGACCAACTAATGGACCAGCAGCGGCAATTGCAGCAAAGTGATGCCCAAATGTGACCCATTTGTTTGTTGGCACATAATCTTTCCCATCCTCGAGTGCATGAGCCGGTGTAGGATGATCATCTGTGACCTTTAGTACCTTCACCATCATAAACGTGCCATAGAGGCGATAGGCAATCGCTAAAATACACATCGATCCTATCACAATTGAAACCGCATTCATTTAACCATCCCCTTTGTATAAACAATTTGTTACAAATATAACATAAATTGAGTGATTTTTCTTTCTTTTAAAACCTAGTTGACAAATAGGAATAATTGATTTAATCTAAAATAAGCTTCACCTACTTCCATAAACTCTCTTTTGACAGAGCCTCAATTGGCTCTGTCCTTTTTATTGATTTCATCTTACATAAATACAAGATAGATCACATGTGCCTTCCTCACTAGAAAAATATCACTTCATTTACTGAAAACAGTTCTTTTGACACAACTTACATTCCAAAGTTCATTTCCTGGGAAATTCAACGCAATTAAAAAACCTTTCCCCATACTGAGGAAAGGTTTTATCATTAAGAACCGTACGTAATTTGTTCGACCGTTTTTTGATCAAGTCTTTTGATGACTTCTGTTAAAAGCTTCACCGCATTTTCATAATCATCTCGATGAATCATGGCTGCATGGGTATGAATATATCTGCTTGGAATCCCGATGGATAGTGATGGAACGCCATGACCTGTTAAGTGAATACCTCCAGCATCTGTTCCTCCACCTGGCATGGAATCATATTGATAAGGAATGTTTAATTCATCTGCAGTTTGGACAACAAAATCGCGAAGCCCTTTATGAGAAACCATGGAAGCGTCGAACACAACAATCGTTGGTCCTTTGCCAAGTTTGCTTGTTGCTTCTTTTTCAGTAATACCTGGTGTATCACCTGCTACTCCAACATCAATAGCAAATCCAATATCAGGCTGGATGGTAGCTGCAGCTGTTTTAGCTCCACGTAAGCCAACTTCCTCTTGGACAGTTGCTACACTGTATGCAATATTTTCATGCTGAGTATCCTTTAAATTCTTCATGACATCAATCGCTACTGCACAGCCGATACGGTTGTCCCAGGCTTTTGCAAGAAGCATTTTTTCGTCATTCATTACCGTAAACTCAAAGTAAGGTACGATTTGATCTCCAGGGAGGACGCCCCATTCCATTGCCTGTTCTTTGCTCGAAGCCCCAATATCAATGAACATATCTGTGATTTCGATTGATTTCTTTCGTGCTTCTGGTGATAAAACATGTGGCGGTTTAGAACCAATCACACCTGTAATGTCTCCTTTTTTCGTCACAATGGTGACACGCTGCGCCAGCATAACTTGAGACCACCAGCCACCGACCGTTTGAAAACGAATATAGCCTTTGTCATCGATTTTTGTCACCATGAATCCTACTTCATCTAAGTGACCAGCAAGCATCACTTTAGGCCCATTTGCATTTCCTTCCTTCTTAGCAATTAAGCTGCCAAGGCGGTCTGTAGAGACTTCATCCGCATATGTTTCTATGTATGACTGCATGACTTTTTTTACATCACGTTCATTTCCTGGAATCCCTTTTGCATCCGTTAGGTCTTTCAGCATAGTTAATGTTTGATCTAGTTTTGTCATTCTGTGTATCCTCCTTTTTCTTCATGGTGCATTCTTATTATACAAAACCTCTTTCGTTCAATACGATCTTTTTATGAATATTTTTTCGTTAATCGAAATATTTTTTTAAAAAAGTTGAAACCTTTTGTCTTTCTCATTCGTAGTACATCAGATAACGGTATTGGAGGTGCATCCTGTCATGTTTGTCATCCTCATTAGACTTGCTCTTGTTGCATTGCTTGTCTATATATTCTACATGGCGGTAAAATTCTTCTCAAACCCGAGAAGAAAGCTGAAACAAGCACAATTAAAAGAAGGCTTTTATTTTATGGACGAACAGCAAAATGCCCGTAAAAATTTTAATTTCGTCTATAAAGGTGTCTTGTTTGAAGGGGAGAAGCATGTTCCTTCTAAGGATCATCCTCTGTTTGTCCACTCCATTTACGTTTGGACGGAGTCACCTGAGAAGCTAAATGAATTCACATTAGAAGACTTTGAAAAACTTGAGGACAACATCATTGAACGGTATCCTCAAACAAAAATTGATTGGGATCAGCCCATCAAAAAAATCAAACAAAAAAAGGGAGCAGATACGCCGACTTAACGGCGTCTGCTCCCTTTTCAGATGAGATTGAGATAGACCAATATCACCAATTGGACAACAATTAAAGCAGGCATACCCATTTGAAAGGCAGGATGCTTCGTTTTATGACGGAAATACTGCATGCCAAGAAATGACCCAGCAGCACCAAAAAGTACTGCGGCACTCCATAAGTGCGCTTCTGATATTCTCCATTTGTGTGCTTTCGCTCGGCGTTTATCCTCTCCCATGAGACAAAACCCATAGACATTGACCAAGATGAGCAGCACGATCAGAGCGATATTCATTGATTTCACCTCACATGATGAGAAAAAAAGATCACTCCTTGGCGGAATGATCTTTTATATGACTTACTTGTCTAGTTGTGCTTTTGCAGCATCAGCAAGCTGGTTGAATGCGTTTAGGTCATTCACAGCAAGATCAGCAAGCATTTTGCGGTTTACTTCGATACCAGAAAGCTTTAAGCCATGCATTAAACGGCTGTAAGAAAGACCGTTCATACGAGCTGCAGCATTGATACGAGTGATCCATAGTTTACGGAAGTCACGTTTTTTCTGACGACGGTCACGGAAAGCGTAGTTTCCAGATTTCATCACCTGTTGGTTTGCTACTTTATATAATCTATGTTTTGAACCGAAATAACCTTTTGCTAATTTAAGAACCTTTTTACGACGCTGACGCGACACAGTTCCGCCTTTTACTCTTGGCATTGTAATTCCCTCCTATGTTTCCTATTCCAGATTACTTGATGTTTGCAAGTTGTTGTTTGATACGTTTGAAATCTCCAGCACTTACGATTGCGCTCTTACGCAATTTACGTTTTTGCTTTGTAGATTTGTTAGCGAACAAGTGACTTGTGTACGCATGAGAACGTTTAAGTTTACCAGAACCTGTTTTTTTGAAACGTTTAGCAGATCCGCGGTGAGTTTTCATTTTTGGCATTGGATGTTTCCTCCCTCTGTTACTTTTACTTTTCGACTTTTGGTGCAAGCATGAGGAACATGCTGCGTCCGTCCATCTTAGGTTTTGTTTCTACTGTTGCTACTTCAGCGCAAGCTTCAGAGAAACGGTCTAACACGCGCTGTCCGATTTCTTTATGCGTAATCGCACGGCCTTTAAAGCGGATAGAAGCTTTCACTTTATCTCCCTTTTCAAGGAATTTGATTGCATTACGGAGCTTCGTGTTAAAATCATGTTCATCGATTGTCGGGCTCAACCGAACTTCTTTTAAGCTAATGATTTTTTGATTCTTACGTGCCTCTTTTTCCTTCTTCTGTTGTTCGAATCGGAACTTACCATAGTCCATGATTCGGCAAACAGGTGGTTTTGCATTTGCAGCAACTAACACAAGGTCAAGATTGGCTTTCGTAGCAATTTCCAGAGCTTCCTGGCGGGTTTTAATCCCAAGCTGATCGCCATTTTGTCCGATCAAACGAACTTCACGCGCACGAATACCTTCATTAACTAATTGATCTTTGCTAATAGTGAGCCACCTCCATGAGATTTTGAATTGAGTTCACAATTCATTTTGACCATTTCGTTGTATGTTTTACAGGCAAACAAAAAGTGTGGGCATATAAAACACCCACACTGCGAACATTTGCATGAAAAAATAAATGTACGGTCAACCTGTCAACTACAAACATGTGTCAATCAGGTGAGAAGCGGGTGCTTCTGCTTGTGATATCTATTCAATTCGTTAACTATTCTACACAATTTTCATTTGTCCGTCAAGTAACCGAACTCTTGAAACAACTTTTTCATTTTAGCATGACGAAACGATTTGGGCAAGCCTTATTTAAAAAGAAATAAAGTCTCTTCAAATCCTTCAATTTTTCATTATCACACCGATATAAATCAAGTTGTATACATAAATAAACAAAAATATAAATCATATTCCATATAAAAAAGGATTATATATCTATTTTTTCAAAAAAATGATTGATTTTATAATTCTTTAGACTTATCATTGGAGAAGTATTCAAATTCATTTAATAAATTAAGGAAAAGTAGGGGATTTATTTGAAAAAGTTTTTTAAGATTGGGTGTCTTAGTATCATTATTCTCATTTTGATTATTATCTTTGTATCTTGTATGGCTGGGGGCGGCAGCAAAAAAGATAATACATCAAATACTGGTTCTAAAAATGCAGTAACGAGTAGCGAAAAGAAAAATGATAAAGAAAAAACGCATAAAATTGGAGATAAAGTAGCAGTCGAAGATTTTACTTATCAAGTAAACAGCGTAACAGAAGCGAAATCTTTACAAAAACAGTATATGAGCGATGTAACGACAGACGGCAAATTTGTGATTGTTGAAGTAACGGTCAAAAATACAGGTAAAAAAGGCAGAATGGTAGATACTGAGATGTTCAGGTTAATTGGCAAAGACGGCACAGAATACAAATCACTTGCAACAAATAATATGTATGTAAATGATACCGATTCAAGTTTCTTCTTAAAACAAATAAATCCTAAATTATCTAAAAAAGGCAGAATTGCTTTTGAAGTTCCAAACGAAAAGAAATTCTCGCTTCAAGTCTCATCAGGATTAGGATGGACTGGCGGTAAGTATAAGACCATTGATTTATCAAAATAATGTAAGAGTGCACATTTTTGTGCACTTTTTTTATTACTAAATAATCTATTTAAACTCTAAAACTTCTATTGTAAAATGAACATGAGCCTGTCACATGCAATTGAGGGTAACTACATACATAACAAGGGAGAAGATCATGAAAGCCGTATTTTTCGATTTAGATGATACTTTGCTTTGGGATGAAAAAAGCATTCATACCACTTTTCAGGAAACATGCAGGGAAGCGGAAAAGAAATATGGACTTGATCCAGAATCGTTTGAACAGATTGTGCGTGAAGAAGCAAGAAAGCTGTACTCTTCTTATGAAACATATGATTATACTGTCATGATTGGCATTAATCCTTTTGAAGGACTGTGGTCCAATTTTAGTGAGCCGATTAGCGAAGGCTTTCAAAAGCTGAACGCCCTTGCACCAGAGTATCGCAAAAACGCTTGGACAAACGGCTTAAAAGAGGCAGGAATTGACGATGAAGCATTTGGTCAATACTTAGCAGATTTCTTTGCAGCAGAGCGCAGAAAACGCCCGTATGTCTATGAAGAAACGTATCCTGTTTTAGAGCGCCTGAAGGGCAACTATGAATTACTTCTTTTAACAAATGGAGATCCTAGTCTGCAAAAAGAAAAACTTGCAGGTGTTCCGGAACTTGCCCCTTACTTTAATGAAATTGTGATTTCAGGAGATTACGGGAAAGGAAAGCCTGATCCTGGCATCTTTGAGCACTGCCTTCAGCTGTTAAATCTCACAAAAGATGATGTCATCATGGTAGGAGATAATCCAAAAACAGATATTCTCGGCGCTTCTCGCGCTGGCATCCAAACCGTTTGGATCAATCGTCATGGCAAGAAAAATGAAACAGATGTGACACCAGATTATGAAATTAAAGACTTACACGAATTGTTTGATATTTTAAAATAAACCATAGGAAAAACACCCTTCTCCTGATCGAGATTGGGTGTTTTTTCGTTTTCGGCTATACAATTGCTGCTAAACTTTGTGCTTGACGATCTAAGCCGCGTGCTGCTTCTCCTACATTCATGAATTCCTCGCTTGCCTGCTTGACAAGATCCCGGTTTGTAAACACACTTGTCTTTGCACGGCTTGTTCCGTTGCTGACCTTTTCAACTTCTAAATGGATCGCCTTCACATAACGATCCACCTTTACGATCGCTTCCTTTGAATCTGTCGCAAGCTTACGGATTTCTGCCGCGACGACACTAAAGCCATTTCCATAGGAACCCGCATGCGCAGCTTCTATGGCCGCGTTCAATGCGAGCAGCTGCGTTTGGGAAGCGATACTGTTAATCGTTGTAGCAATTGAGCTGATCGACTCCACCTGCTCTGTTAACCCTTCTAGCAAACTCATATTTTGATCCGTTTCATTCGCGATATGTTCAAAAGAAGCATTTACACTTTGACTATGCTGGATGCCGATTTCCGCTCGCTCCATTAATTTTGCAGACATATCCTTTAGGTCTTCTACTACCTGCTTCATTGTGTTTTCTCTCTCCGTAATATCTGTTGCCACTTTCACGACAGCCACTACATTCCCCTCTTCATTGAGCACTGGTGTATACGTCGCTTCAAGCCATAAGGTGTCACCGTACTTCGTGATCCGCTGCACCTTTTCCTGAAACACTTGACCATTCTTCAAACGCTTCCAAAACATTTGATAACTTGCGTCTTCTGCAATATGCGGAGGACAAAACTGTCTATGCTTTAAACCAATCATTTCTTCCTTTGAATATCTCATGGCTTTTGCAAAAATATCATTGACCCATAGGACCTTACCTGTGACATCAAATTCAATCATCGCCAGTGAGTGCTCTAGCGCACGAAGCACAGCTGATTGCTCCAATACTTGTGTTGATGAAGTGTTTGTTGTTTGAATCATCGCTTTCATTCCCCCAATTTGCCTCTCTCTAATAGTACATACTTACCCATACTTTCGTACTATCTAAACGTATCATTTGCGCAAATGGATCACTAGTGGAGAATTTTTTTCCATAAGAAAAAAGCCAGCAACCTCAATAGATGAGATCACTGACTGTTTCGTGCGCCTTCATTATTTTTTTGCTTCTGCGACTGCATGTTTCACAAAAGCTTCGAGGTCCATTGTTTCTGAATCTTGTTCCCCATATTTTCTTACATTGACCGCGCCATTTTCTGCTTCTTGATCACCGACAACTAGCATGTACGGAATCTTTTGCATTTGCGCTTCTCTAATTTTGTATCCTATTTTTTCATCACGACTGTCTAGTTCTACACGCAGTCCTTCAAGCTGCAAACGTTCTTGCACTTTTTTCGCGTAATCTAGATGGACAGATGGTGAAACCGGGATGACTTGGAATTGTACAGGTGCCAGCCATGTTGGAAGAGCTCCTTTGTATTCTTCAATTAAGAAGGCAACGAAGCGTTCCATTGTGGACACAACTCCTCTATGAATGACAACTGGACGATGGTGTTTTCCATCTTCTCCGATATATGTGAGATCGAAACGCTCTGGAAGTAAGAAGTCTAGCTGTACAGTAGACAAAGTCTCTTCTTTTCCAAGAGCTGTCTTTACTTGGACGTCAAGCTTCGGACCATAAAATGCCGCTTCGCCTTCTGCTTCATAGTAGTCATGTCCAAGCTCGTCCATTGCATCTTTCAGCATAGACTGCGCTTTATTCCACATTGCATCATCGTCAAAATACTTCTCAGTATCTTCTGGATCACGGTAAGATAAGCGGAATGTGTAGTCATTCAAGCCAAAGTCTTGATACACTTCTTCAATTAGGCGAACTGTACGAATGAATTCGTCTTTGATTTGATCTGGACGAACAAAGATATGAGCATCGTTTAATGTCATCCCGCGAACACGTTGAAGGCCGGATAAAGCACCTGACATTTCATAGCGGTGCATTGTACCAAGCTCTGCAATCCGAATTGGCAATTCGCGATAGCTATGCGGCTCGTTTTTGTAAATCATCATATGGTGCGGACAGTTCATTGGACGGAGGACAAGATCTTCGTTGTCCATTTCCATCACAGGGAACATGTCTTCTTGATAATGCGCCCAGTGGCCTGATGTTTTATACAATTCTACACTCGCAAGAACGGGTGTATACACATGCTCATAACCAAGGCGTACTTCTTTATCAACAATATAACGCTCAATGACGCGGCGAATTGTTGCCCCTTTTGGCAGCCAGAGCGGAAGACCTTGGCCCACCTTTTGAGAGTTCGCAAACAGTTTCAATTCCTTGCCTAGTTTACGGTGATCACGCTCTTTTGCTTCTTCAAGCAGACGTAAATGCTCGTTTAATTCTTCTTTGCTGAAGAAAGCTGTTCCGTAAATACGCTGAAGCATTTGGTTGTTACTGTCGCCTCTCCAGTAAGCACCTGCAAGGCTTAACAGCTTGAATTCTTTGATTTTCCCTGTAGACGGCAAGTGAATACCTCGGCATAGATCGAAGAATTCACCTTGCTCATAAATTGTGACGGCTTCGCCTTCTGGGATTGCTTCTAACAGCTCTAGCTTCAATTCATCGCCAATTGCTTCAAAGCGTGCTTTCGCTTCTTCTCTTGAAACTTCAATGCGCTCAATCGGCAAATTGCTGTTAATGATTTTTTTCATTTCTTTTTCAATCTTTGGTAAATCTTCAGGTGTAATCGCTACATCGATGTCGACATCATAGTAAAAGCCATTTTCGATGACAGGGCCTACGCCAAACTGGACGTGATACTCTTTTCCATAAATGCGTTTGATTGCCTGTGCAAGCAAATGCGCTGTGCTGTGTCGCATAATATCGAGCGCTTCTTCACTCTTATCTGTGATGATCTCGATTGTTCCACTTTCTAACAGCGGCGTACGCAGATCTATTTCTTTGCCGTTCAATTTACCGGCAAGCGCTTTTTTCTTTAGGCCTGGGCTAATTGATGCCGCGATGTCTTCTGTTGTAGCTGTTTTGTCAAACTCCTTGACTGCTCCATCTGGAAATGTAAGTTGAATTTGTTCTGACATCTCTAGTCACTCCTTTTTTTGGCAATATAAAAACCCCGCCCCCTGGAAAGGGACGAGGTTGAATAAACGGAATCGTGGTTCCACCCTTTTTCCCGTATTTGCAGCTTGCTTTGTCAAAAACAAATACGGCTTGTGGTTCAATAACGGGAATTCCCGTCAGCTATTACTAAACAGTTCACAGCTGATGTTCAAAGGTGGTAAAGCAAATGGTCCTACGCTAGGAAGCTTTCAGCCACGGCTTCCCTCTCTTTAAGCGGGTGTTCATTTGTTCATGTCCTTATCAATACGGTCTCTGTATGAAGTTACACCGTATTATAAAACGTTTTTTCGTGAAAATCAAGAAAGCTTTTCACTTTTCTTTTCCAAATGACTAGGAACAAATTGAACATGCTGTTCCTGAAACGAATGAGGAGGGAATACCTCAACTCTTTCTTGAAAAATATTTTGAATGGTTTGCACCATCGAGTGACCCGTATCATCTGTAAATAGGTCAATCTTTTGTGGCGCAATGGATACAAGCGGTGCAATCAACTGCGAATCAATATACATTGGATGCTCTCTTACAAACTGTCTGTCTATGTATTGTTTTTGATCACGCTCAGAAGCGTACCGAAATTCCCAAATCATCAGGCGGTCCTGATGCACAACATGTACTTTTTCAAGCTTAGGTTCTCTTGACATCACATAGTCTCGAAGGGATTGAATAAAGTTTTGATATTCTTGTTCCATTTTATATTCTTCGATGGATACTTCAACATAGTTCTTCAGCCTTCTGTCATACGCTGAGAGCCTAAATGTCATAAATGAACCAATGGAAAAAACACCTTTCTGTAAAGAAATCGTCTCAAGCTCTTTTTTTAACAGATCCTCCCTCGGCGGGTCTTGATGAATTCCAGGAATATCATCTAGATCCCCTTTCATGATGCTATGGGCGATTGAAAGAATTTGGTGCTGCTCTTCTGGATCTTTAAATAAGTATGTGTTTTCAAGGATGCTGCGCATGCGTTCATTTTCTTTGCATTCCAAAAAAAAGTGAATCAGTAATGTCCGCACAATGTGCTCAATGGCTTCTCCTGATTTCTTCGCTTCTATGAGAAGCCGGTCTTTCCCTTGTTGAATCGAAATGTGATGCCGACTGTCCAAGTGTTCAGCAAGATGTAAAAAAGCGGCGGTATCATATTCATCTTCAAAGATTATTTCAAGCATGTTTGTCCCCCCTAACGACATCTGTTACATATATATGGGGGGAACATAAAAAATAGACGCCTAAAATAAATCAGGCATCTTTCTTTTTAAAATCAGTGGCACTGAGATAAAGATCAAATAAATCAAACAAACAATCGCTAAGGCGGCATAATTTCCGCTTACAAAGCTTGATCCAAGGACATTTAACGCCACAGTACCAGGTATTAATCCTAAAAAAGTCGCTGCCGCAAATGCACGATAATTCGCACGTGAAGCTGCTGCGGCATAACTGACAAAATCAAAGTGAATGGGCGCAATGCGTAATAAGAGGATATAAAGAAATCCATGCTCTTGAATACGGGACGTCACCGCTTTTAGCTTCCGATTGCTTGATTCGGTTTCCTGCTTGTTTGAACGGAAGGTTGAGGCAAGCAGGAAAGATCCTGTTGCACCTGCTGTCGCACCAGCTAAGGCATAAATGGTCCCAAGGACACTGCCGAATGCCAAACCTGCTGCTAGCGAAAAGACGGTGAGAGGGACAAGCACAAATGGACGAAAAAGTGATAAGAAAAGAAAGACAAAGGGAGCCAACATCCCAAATTGAAGAATCCAATTTTTCACATCTTTCGGCGACAGTTGAAGATGCTGTTTGTTGAGCCACCATAGCACAGCAGCTAGAACGCCAATCACGAGGAAAAGCAGCCATTTTCTTTTATTCATTTCATCCGCTCCCCTTCACGTGACCTATCTTTTTATAAATGACGGCGATTTTCCCCTTCAAGCAGAACTGGTTCAGCTAGGTAGAGAATACGTTCCATTAATCGAGCTGCCTTCACCTCTTCTTTTTCCCCACGCTGTGAGTACGTAAAGTGATGCTTTAACTCATTCGGTGAGAAATTAGAAGAGAAAAAAGTCGGCAGCTGCTCTGCCATGCGGTATTGCAAGATTGTTCCTAAAAGTTCATCTCGTACCCAGCTTGTCATCGACTCTGCTCCAATATCATCAAGCATTAAAATTGGTGTTGATTTGACCATATTCAGCTTCTCTTCGAGTGTATGATCGGCTAACGAATTTTTTAACTCTCTCACAAATTCAGGTACGTATACAAGGAGAGATGGATACTCTTTTACCGCTAACTGCTGCGCAATTGCTGCCAGAATAAATGTTTTTCCGACCCCAAACTTCCCGTGTAAATAGAGGCCTTTGCCCTTACCTGTTTCATCATAACTTTGCAGGAATTGACCTACTTTTTGAATGACTTCTTGTCTTCCAACCACATTTAAATCAGCAAACGTCGCTTGAAGAACATTCTGCGGAATGTACATGCTTTTCATGAGTTCTTGCTGTTTTTTCTGTCTATCAAGCCGCAGTTTGACAGGACAAGGGGAATATTCAATATCAATGCTCTGACCTTTGATCACAAGCTTCGGGTGATACCCGTCTAAAATGACATTTACATTCTCTTCCTCTAAGCAGTAAGAACAGCCCTTTGATTGTTGTACATATTCAAAGAGCCTGTTCAAGCTGCGATTGATCATGTCTTCTTGGATGTCCTCTTGATGCTCCTTTAAGAAAGCTTTTACATCTTCATCAGCTAGGACACTTTCTTTAATCTGATTGTATCTCACGCGAAAATCTACCCGCCCTTTTAGCTGATCAAATGAACGACCGATCGGTTTCATCTCCATCTCACCTCACATTAATGTGCATTGTACTTTTTCATATTATTAAACTGATCTAACAATTTTTCTTTTTCTCGTTCGAGGTCCTCTGTAGACAAGTTATCTGTCTGTTCTTTTGGCTGTTCTTTCGTTTCAGCTTCTTTCATCCAGTCAGGCAGCTTCTCCTCGCGGATCACTTTTCCTGATCCATATGATTGACGCTTATTTTTTTGCTGCGCCCATTCTGTCATTTGCCTATTCTCTTCTTTGGCAATTTTCATAGCAGCTGCCACGGTTTTAATTTTCTTTCGCACCCAGTGGGCGGCAATTTTCTGCATATATGTTTTGGACAGCTTCATATCCGTTTTTAGCAGTGTATAGTAGATCAAGACATTCATGACCCCAGGCTCTAGCTGCTGCTCAAGCATAATATCTTCAACAATTCTTAAGTCTGCATACGTCGGCTCAATGCCATCTGCCATATCTTTTAGAAGCTCTCTAGGCGAAATATGATCAAGCTTTTCAATCAATTTCGCATCAGGCGCATCTGCACCTGAATTCTGCGTGACATTGTGACGTAAATGCCTTGGCTGTTTTTGATCAATCAGCTTCGGCTGTTCACCTCTGTATTCAATTTGATACCAGTCTCTCGCTGCTTTTCGCAGATCCTCAGTTGATATCATCTGATCTGAACCACAGGCACCTGCGACAATATTTTGCATTTGCAGTGGGGTGATGCCATAGACGACCGCTAACTTCTTAATTGTCTCTTTCACTTGCTTTGTCAAAGCCTTTCTCGGAATCATCATATCCGACATGCCTGCTAACAATAGATCAAAATCAAAAGATTCATCTGAAAGCGGTGCAGGCTGACTTGAGCCAACTGTCACATATTCGTAGCCCTCGTCAAGCGATGACGCCTGATTGATTTCCTCTGTCATCTTGCGCTCTCCTGGCTGCAAGACGTGAAACACTTCTTCAAACGATCGGGAGATGTTCTTTGCATCAGCAGGAACTCCTGGATAAGAAAAATAATCACGAAGCTGCATATATTTTGCTTTCTCTACCCGATGATACAAAAGGACATTCAGCATACCGTCTTGGAAAAATTCATCCGGTCTCAGCGGCGGCACGAGCTCATATGTAAACAGTCTGCCTTCTTCCGTTTCCTGTTCATATGTGCGGAGTAATCCGATCGCTTCAAGCTTTAAGCGCTCCTCAAAAATATCATTTAAATTCGTTTGCAGCATCACCATCAGCTGACGGTGAGGTGCGGGTTTCCCCCACATTCGATTTTGTTCCAGCTCTCCCCACAGCGTCATGTATAAACTGAAAGCGGACATGCCAATAAGCGGCTGATATAAAAGAGTAATAAGCTGTCTATCGATGTCACCGAGCAATGAAGCGCTTTTGACGACATACGGATCGACGGCTAGCACTTCCTTCCAATGCTCTGTCATATGCTGATCCTCCCTTAATACGGTTGTCTTCATTGTACACTCTTTTTGCGTTTTACGCTTTACGCAGGAAAAAGAGCATGAAGAATCTTCAGCTCTTTTTTAGCGTTCTTTCTTTAATAAATCTTTTAATTCATCAATAAATACATTGATATCTTTAAACTGACGGTAAACCGAGGCAAACCTGACGTAAGACACTTCATCAATTTTCGCCAGCTCGTCCATCACCATTTCCCCTACAAGCTCGCTTTTCACCTCTGACATGCCTTGGTTACGCAATTCCTTCTCGATGTTAAAACAGACATCCTCAAGCTGTTTTAAAGCGACAGGACGTTTTTCACACGCTTTGATGAGGCCTCTCAGCATCTTTTCCCGGCTGAATTCTTCTCGAATTCCTTCTTTTTTCACCACTATCAATGGCAATTCTTCTAATTTTTCAAACGTCGTAAAGCGATATTGACAGCTTTCACACTCTCTTCTGCGACGGATGGACTTCCCTTCATCTACTGGTCTTGAATCAAGCACCCTTGTGCCAAGGTGCTGACATGTGGGACATTTCATTTCATCAGCTCCGATCTCTTCTTGGAAGTTGTTTGTCTAGTTCTTTATAGAGGGACAAAACAGCCTTTTGACTGTAGCCAAAGTCTGTTGGCAGCGCTGTTTCTGTTGTCACATTAAAATCGACAGCTGTTTCAAAAGGACGAATTGAAATGACAGTCGCCACGAGAAAAGCTTTTTTCGGCGTTCGTATGTTTGCGCTGATTTCACCTCGTTCTGCTGAAACAGATGTCACTTGATAGGAATCGTTTCTTGAAAGAACGGCTTCTACCGCTTGAAAAACTTGAGTTTGTGTCGATTTGTAGTAATGGCTTTTCAGTTCTGACACTGGATGATGGTCAGATGTTTCTGTATGATTTGAAATGAATCGTTTTAGCTTTTGCCCTAAAGTCATACACGTATCCCCTTTGTCATAAACCCTCTTCTTTATTTTATAAAAAAAACCTTTGTTTTCCTAGAACAAAAGTATAGACAGGTTAGATCATGCTGGATGCCCGTGTATGGAACAAATATAAAAAGGAGCATAACACAAAGGCATTTAATGCTTTTGGCCAGCTCCCATTGCAATCTTTTTTATGTTTACAGTGCTTTGGCTTGCGCCTGTTTCACTTGTACAGGTCCCATGCCTCGAGGAATTTCGATGTTTTCTCTTGTTTCAGCACCTAGTTCATCTCCGATATGATCTGCTGCAATATTCGGATCTAGATCGCCGCAAGTATAAACATCTATGCTCGCATAACCATGTTCAGGAAAGCTGTGAATTGTCAGATGAGATTCAGAAATAATGACAACTCCACTTACTCCTTGAGGTGCAAATTTGTGAAAAGCAACCTCTCTTACTTCAGCTCCTGATTTCAAAGCTGCATTTACAAACGTTTTTTCAATAAAATCCATGTCGTTCAGTTTATCACAGTCGCATCCCCATAACTCGGAGATAACGTGACGTCCGATTGTTTCCATCATGGACCCCCCTTAAACAAGAATGAAAGAGTGAAGTTCTAAGCAGCCGGACCGGACATATACCACGGGGGAAAGTTAGTCCAAAGAGGTCCTAACCCTTTAAGTATACCCGAATGAGTCTGCGAACAAGAAGTTCACGAAAAATAGTATACTTTGTTTAGACCCATTTTGCAAGCTGTGTTTTTAGTGGGATTTTCTCTCATTTCTTGAAAAGGGACGTTCAGTCTTCTTCATTTCAAACAGCTGAAAGCTCTTTCATCTGGGAACCAACAAACTTTACAAGATCAACCACTCTGCAAGAATAGCCCCATTCATTGTCATACCATGCAAGAACTTTTACTTTTCTGCCTTCCATCACCATCGTTGTGAGTCCATCAACGACAGCAGAATAAGGGTTTGTGTTAAAGTCTGTGGAGACAAGTGGTTCATCGGTGTAATCTAATATGCCAGCAAGAGATGTTTTTGAAGCCGTTGCAAAGGCAGCATTGACCTCTTCTGCCGTGACATCTTTTTTCAAGTCGACCACAAGATCAACCATCGACACATTTGAAACCGGTACGCGAAGTGCAAGTCCATGTAATTTCCCTTTCATGTGCGGCAGCACTAAAGAAAGCGCTTTAGCGGCACCCGTCGTCGTTGGAATGATGGACTGGGCACATGCTCTTGCCCGGCGCAAATCCTTGTGGGGGTTGTCGATATTTTTTTGATCATTTGTATAAGCATGAACCGTTGTCATTAAGCCGTTGTCGATGCCAAATTCATCATCTAACAGCTTGACAACTGGTGCTAAGCAGTTTGTTGTACAAGATGCGTTTGAAATAACGACGTGCTTTTCAGGATCAAGATCATCCTCATTGACACCCATTACAATTGTAACGTCTTCATTTTTACCTGGAGCTGTAAGTACGACCTTTTTCGCTCCGGCATCTATATGGCCCATCGCTTGATCTTTTGAATTAAATTTCCCTGTTGCTTCGATCACGATATCAATCCCAAGCTCTCCCCATGGAAGCTGCTTTGGGTCTCTATTATTGAGCAAAAGCACTCTTTTGCCATTGACAATCAACGCGTCATCTTCTGCTGTCACATCGCATTCGTAACGTCCATGATTTGTGTCATATTTAATTAAATGTGCTAGCGTTTCGGCAGGATAGCTTGCGTTCACCGCTACAATTTGAATTTGATCATCAAGCATTGCTTTTCTGAAGACCATGCGTCCAATTCTGCCAAACCCATTGATCGCTGCTTTTACCTTCATGAACAGGTCACTCCTCTATTATGTGTTATACTCAATAAATTTATTTATGAAATTAGTATATCACATTAGAATGTAATTGCCAGTATATAAACGTATATTTTCAAAAAAGGGCTGTTCTTTGCAATGAAATTGACGAAAAAAGCATAAAAAAAGAAGAGTACTGTATGTACTCTTACTTATCTGTATGTTCCCATTCGTTTAATATGTTCTCTAATTGCTTTCTAATAAAAGCAAGATCTTTTGTGTTTTCTATCACGCGGTCTGCTTTTTGGCATTTTTCCTCAAGAGGCTGCTGGGAGTGAATGCGATTCAGTGCTTCTTCCTCGCTCAGGTCGTTTCGATTCATGAGCCGCGACAGCTGCAATTCAGGCGTCGTGTACACAACGATGATGCGGTCGACTAGCCCTTCCAGCTTGCTCTCGAATAGGAGCGGGATATCAAGCACAACAAATGCTTCATTGTTGCTCACCCCTTCATCACGCTGCTCGAGCATTTCCTTTCTGACTTCAGGATGAACGATGGCATTGAGCTGTTTTCTTTTCTCTTCATCAGAAAAAATGATCGCTCCAAGCTGCTGCCGGTTCAGTTCACCATTTGGCAGAAGAACCTCTTCACCAAAAGTTTGAACGATTTGATGAAGGGCAGCCGATCCTTTAGAAACCGCTTCTTTTGCAATGATATCAGCATCCACCACCCGAATGCCTTTCTCTTTTATCATCTGCGAGACTGTGCTTTTTCCGCTAGCAATCCCGCCTGTTAATCCAATGACGAGCGTCAATTCGTTTCCTCCTTTACAGCTTCCACATCCCAATTAAAATGAGCAACAGCCCTGGTAAGCATGCGAGTTTATCGATCCAGCGCCAATTGGCCAAATAATGACCTGCACGCAGTCCGATGCATACAAAAAGAGAACTCATCACAGCGACCGTGATGCTCATGACAATTGGAGAAAAACCAAGAATCGCTGCACCAATCCCTGCACCAAATGCATCGATGGATAAAGCAATTCCAAGAAGCACCGCTTCCATTCCATTAATGGTGCCAGAGCGGTCAATATCTGCACTTGTAGGCTTTCGCAAAATATGAATGACAAGCCCAAGAGACTGCACTTCTACATTGAGAAGTGTTTTTTCATGAAGGAGCAAATCACGCTCTTTCGCTGGTTTATAAAATTGATACAGAACCCAAAGTCCGATGGCAATTAAAATGCCTCCACCCAGTTTATCTGTCACTGAGACAGGGAGGAATGTCGTGAGCAGGCTGCCAATCAGCATGGAAATGAGCAACACAATTCCTGAACAGCAAGCAATAATAACGATGGCTTTAAATGGAATTCTCATCTTGCGAAGACCATACGTAAAACCTACAGAAAAGCTGTCAATGCTGACGGCAATAGCTAAAAACAGAAGCGAAAACGAAATCATACCTGTACTCTTCCTTTCTGTTCATGCAACGATGATCAAGAGTCTCTAGGCGTCCTTAGACTCTTCTTCACTATATGAAGAGCAGGTGGGCTGTGTGTCAGTCTACACCTTGCTGAAAAAAGAATGTTTTTTATCGTATGCATGGCAAAAAGGAAGCATGCTGACGGCTTACTTTTATGAAGGGCGTTTTTGGCAGGTCACACAAAAATGAGTGCCGCGCCCTCCAACCACTGTTTTTTCTATGATACTTCCGCACGTCTGGCAAGGTTCTCCCCGCCGGTCATATACAAGAAGCTGTAACTGAAAAGTCCCAATATCACCTTGTGAATTGATGTAGGAACGAATGGTGCTACCTCCTGCATCAACAGCCACTTGAAGTGTGTCAATAATATGTTTGTGGAGCACCTTGCAAGATGCAAGACTTAGCTGATTCGCTTTTGTTTCTGGATGAATGCCTGATTTAAACAGCACTTCATCTACATAAATATTACCGAGGCCTACCACGATTTTTTGATCAAGTAAAGCCGTTTTGACCACGCGGGAGGTTTTCTTTAATTGCTCCCATAAATAGTCTGGTGTAAATGAGTCTGAAAAAGGTTCATACCCCAGCTGTGATAGCGGAAGTTCTTTTTCTTCTTCGCCTGGCTGAAATAGATGCATCGTCCCAAATTTACGGACATCATGATACCGAAGTTCGGTACCATCTGTGAACGTAAAGACGACGTGTACATGTTTATCATAAGGCTCACCAGTTTCATGTACACGGTATTTCCCTTCCATTCTTAAATGGGAGACCATCACATAGTGGTCTAAATGAAAGAGTAGAAACTTCCCTCTTCTTTCAATGGTTTGAATGGTTTCTCCTACCATCCTTCTAGCGAACTCTTCCGGTTCCCCAGGACGTTTGATGATATTTGGCCATTTGATATCGACCGTTTCAATCGTTTTTCCTTTGACTAACCGCTGAAGAGTGCGCCGGACGGTCTCAACCTCTGGTAATTCCGGCATGCTCCTCGCTCCTTTTTCTCTCTCTTTATTTTGCGTCGTACCAAGATGGGCCTGAAGCGAAATCGACTTTTAGCGGCACATCGAGCTGAAGTGCGCTTTCCATGACTTCTGGGACGATTTTTTCTAATATGGCGATTTCTTCTTTTGGCGCTTCAAAGATCAGTTCATCGTGCACTTGCAATAACAGATTTGCCTGCAGATTCTCTTCTTTTAACTTTCGTGCCATATCAATCATCGCTTTTTTGATGATATCGGCGGCACTGCCTTGGATCGGTGTGTTCATTGCCGTTCTTTCCGCAAAGCTTTTCACATTAAAATTACGGCTTGTGATATCTGGGATATATCGTCTACGTTTAAGAAGCGTGGTCACATATCCTTTTTGTTTTGCTTCCTGCACGATGTCCTCCATATAGGTTTTCACGCCTTTAAAGCTTGTTAAATAACGGTCAATGAAGGCCGCTGCTTCTTTTCTTGTAATCCCAAGATTTTGAGACAGTCCATAATCACTAATTCCATATACGATTCCGAAGTTGACAGCTTTGGCCTGTCTTCTCATAGAGGAAGTCACTTCTTCTTCTGAGACATGGAACACATCCATTGCTGTTTTCGTGTGAATATCCATATCTTGCGTAAAGGCTTCAATCAAGTTCTCATCTTGAGAAATGTGCGCGAGTACACGCAGCTCAATTTGAGAATAGTCAGCTGCAAACATGAGCCAGCCTTCTTTTGACGGAACGAATGCTTGACGAATCTTTCGGCCTTCTTCTAAACGAATCGGGATGTTTTGAAGGTTTGGGTCTGTTGAGCTTAGTCTTCCTGTTTGTGTAAGTGCCTGATTAAATCTTGTGTGCACTTTATGCGTATCTTTGCGCGTCACTTTCATTAAGCCTTCCACATAAGTGGATTGCAGCTTTCCTATTTGACGGTAATGCAGAATGGACCGAATAATTTCGTGCTTGTCTTCAAGCTTTTCAAGGACATCCGCAGACGTAGAGTAGCCGGTTTTGGTCTTTTTGATAACGGGCAGTCCTAATTTTTCAAATAAAATCACACCAAGTTGCTTCGGTGAATTAATGTTAAATGTTTCTCCTGCTAACCGATGAATGGTTTCTTCATATTCCTTCAGCTTCTTCGTGAGTTCTTCACCCATTTTCTGAAGGCGTTCAACATCCACTTTTACCCCAAGAGATTCCATTTCACCTAAGATGAGGGCAAGTGGCAACTCTAAATCTTCATACAGCTCATGCTGGTCATTCTTTTCTAACGCTTCAAGGGTCAAATCATGCAGCGCAGAGATCGCTGCTGCTTTTCTTCCAAGATGGTCTTTTAGCTCTTCTTCAGGTGGAATCGCCTGTTTCGCTCCTTTTCCGTAAACTTTTTCATCGGAAAGGGCAATGTTCAGGCCATATTCCTTCGCCACACTTGCAACGTCCTCATAGGATTTCTGCGGATTGACCACATAGGAAGCGAGCAGGACATCGTTATCGACACCTTTAAGATCAACATCATGCCATCTGAGCGCAACAACCGCTCTTTTGGAATCAAAGACCCATTTCTTCTTCGTTTCATCCTGTACCCATTGTTTAAACGCTTCAGATTGCAGAGCATCTTCTTTTGTCATAAAAAATGCACCGTTCTCATTATGGATCGCAAACCCTATCAAATCGGCTTCGTGATAATTGTCTCCTAGCTGTTCTACCACAAGTGCAGCGTGATCTGTCAGCATGTCCTCCGTGACATCTGTCATTTTCTTCACGTCTAGTTCGTCTATTTCTACTGGTTCATCTGATTCCGGCGCTTCTCCTAAACGCTCTAGCAGCGTTTGAAAGCCCAGTTCTTTATAAAGCGAGATGACCTGCTCCATGTGAGGACCTTCGTAGGCGAGCTCTTTGCTTGACACATCTATTGGGGCTTCTACGAGAATCGTCGCCAGCTTTTTACTCATCACCGCTTGTTCTTTATATTCTTCAAGCTTTTCTTTTAGCTTTTTCCCGCTGACTTCGTCAATATGATCAAGCAGATTTTCAACCGTTTCAAACTGCTTTAGTAATTTGATCGCTGTTTTTTCACCGACACCAGGCACGCCTGGGATATTGTCTGATGAGTCCCCCATCAGCCCTTTCATGTCGATGATCTGATCTGGTCTGAGGCCGTATTTCTCTTCGATATGGGCCGGTGTGTAATATTCTACTTCTGTGATCCCTTTTTTCGTAATGGCTACTGTTGTATGGTCTGTTGAAAGCTGCGTTAAGTCTTTATCTCCTGAGAAGATTTTGACCTCAAAGCCGTCCTTTTCTGCCTCTACAGCCAGTGTGCCGATAATGTCATCTGCCTCGTATTGCGGAAGCTCGTACCTTTTCACTTGATAAGCATCTAATAGCTCACGGATGAACGGCATTTGTTCTGATAGTTCTGGCGGAGTTTTTTGTCTTCCGCCTTTATATTCCTTAAAGGTCTCGTGACGGAAGGTGGTTTTACCCGCATCAAATGCTACGAGCATATGAGTCGGCTTCTCGTCTTCCAGCATCTTCATTAAGATCATCGCAAAGCCATAAATGGCATTTGTATGTACGCCTTTATCATTGGATAATAGCGGTAAAGCAAAAAAAGCTCGATAAGCGAGACTGTTTCCATCCACAAGTACTAATTTCTTTTGATCTGTCATCTTTTAATCCTCCATCGACTGAGCCGGCTCAGCCGTCTCTTTCGCACATTGTATGTTCATTTTATCAAAGTTTATTTTGAAAAGAAAATAGACGAGCCTGCATAAAAAAGGGACGAAAACAACAAGTGTTTTCGTCCTTCCAAAATTGGCTCCTTGGATGAAGGGGTTCCTATTCATCCTACCAATGATTGATTAACAAAACATGAATTCATTGTAAAGATCATGTAAATTTTAACGTCACTTTCCATTCTTCTCTATTTTGACTTTAAACTCACGGTAAACGTCGTCCCTTTGCCTTGTTTGCTATGAACAGAAATCGTTCCTTCATGTGCTTCGACAAGGTGTTTGACAATGGCAAGACCAAGCCCTGTACCGCCTGAGTTTCTACTTCGATCTTTATCAATTCGATAAAATCTCTCGAATATTCTTGGAATCTCACTCTTTTTCATACCGATCCCTGTATCTGCTACATCAAATTCATAGCTGTCTTTCCTCTGTCTTGCTGTGATCGTGACACTTCCTCCCTCTGGTGTATAGGTGAGAGCATTATTGATCAGATTGAGGAAAATTTGTTTTAATCTCAGCGGATCTGCCATGACATAGACCGGCTCTTTCGGGACACGCACTTGTAGGTCAATGCCTTTTTCAGCAGCCTTTTGTTTTAGCAGCACTTCAATCTCTTGAATGATTTCTGTCGCATTGGCTTCTTGAATATTCAGCTTAAAATGCTGTTGTTCAATTTTCGAGAGATCAAGTAAGTCTTGGATGAGTGTTTCTAAACGAATACTCTCTTTTAGGATGATGGACAAAAATTGTGTGAGCGCTTCTTTATCGTCAATGGCACCATCCAGAAGTGTTTCAGAAAAGCCTTTGATGGACGTGATCGGTGTCTTTAATTCATGTGACACGTTAGCGACAAAGTCTTTTCGCATCTGTTCTAGTTGCTTTGTTTCTGTCACATCATGAAAGACAAGAACAATCCCTTTCCATTCATCGTCTGTACTTAAGATCGGGACACCATCGACTTGGAAATAACGGCGCTCGATGTCAACAGCGAGACGTAAAAACTTTCGGACCTTGGTTTCTGTCATGAAAATTTCGTCTATTAACTCAATAATCTCTTCATGGGTAAAGGCTTCATGATACAGCTTGTGCATGTAAATATGTTTTTGCACTTTGAATTGCTTGCGGAATGTTCGATTGACTAAGTGAATATAGCCCATTTTATCAATCAAAATAATCCCCGCTCCAATGTTTTCAATGACTGTTTGCAGACGATCTCGCTGCATTTCGCCAGCGCTTGTCATGTCTTGAAGACTTTCTGCCAGACGCTTCATTGATGTATTGAGTTCACTTGTTTCAATGATCAGCTCTTCATAGTTATTTGTATCATAGTTCCCTCGTTCAAGCTGTTTGGCCACCTTTGTGGCATAATCAATCGGCTTTACATACTTCATCGACATGCGATAGCCAAAGAAGACGATGATAATGATGGCCGAACCAAGACAAAAGGCTAATGCAAGCCAGAGCTGGCCGTCAATCTCATTCAAAGGCTGGAATGAAGCATGAAGAAATAAATATCCCGCCGGTTCGTTTTGTTTCATCATTGGAACTGCATAATGAAACAGCGCATCTTTCTCATCCTCAATGAACATTCCTTTTGTTTGGAGCTGCTCATTTTCCAGCGTGTTTAAAATGACGGCTCTTTGTTCTGCTTGACCCGTTGTATGTATGATATTCCCCTTCACGTCCACAATCGACGCATTCATATCGAGATGCTGCTTTGCTTGATTGAGAATCTTCTTGTTTTGCTCCGCGTTCAAATCTTCAACATTCATTGAAGAAAGGAGAAAACTCGATTCCTTTTCCATTCGTTCGGTTAATTTTGTTTCATAAAAAATATGAAACATATGATCCAAGAAAAGACCAAGCGCAACAAACACAATAAACAGGAGAAAAATGAGCCCAGAAAAAAGGCGGGTTCTCACTTTACTCATTTGGCTTTGGCTCCTCCAATTTGTAGCCTAAGCCTCGAATGGTTTTAATATATGTTGGTTTTTTTGTGTTCTTTTCAATTTTGTCCCGCAAGTGGCTGATATGCACATCCACAATACGAGTATCACCTGCAAAGTCATAATTCCAAACCGCACTTAACAATAGATCACGCGTCAAGACACGGCCTTTATGCTTAGCCAAATAAAGAAGCAGTTCAAATTCCTTTGGCGTGAGCTCTAGACGTTCTTCTTGGAAATAGACTTCGTAATGTTCAGGTAAAATGCGCAGGTCTCCAATTTTGATTTGGTCTGCAATGATCTCTTCCTTCTCTTCTTGCACGGGAGCCGGCTGAGATTGCTGTGCTCTTCTCAAAATGGCTTTTACCCGAGCACCCACTTCTCTAGGACTGAAAGGTTTTGTCATGTAATCATCGGCTCCAAGTTCAAGACCGAGCACCTTATCAAATTCATCGTCCTTTGCTGTCAGCATTAAAATAGGGAACATCATTTTTTGAATTCTCAGTTGTTTGCACACTTCAATGCCATCCATTTTCGGAAGCATTAAATCAAGCACAATCAGATCAGGCTGTTCACTTGCTGCTTTTTCAAGCGCTTCTTCTCCGTCTCTTGCTGTGACGACATCGTAGCCCGCCCTTTCAAGGTTATAGCTTAGAAGTGTTACAATTGATTCTTCATCATCCACAACTAATATTTTTTTATTCATGTTGTGCCTCCAATTAGTGATTTCCCCTGCATCCGTTTTTTTGTATCTTATGTGAAAAGCGAGAAGTCATGCTTTCTCTTTCATTTTAACGAAAGCTTAACAAGAGAACAATTTAAAATTTCGACAAGATTGGTTTTGTAAACAAAAAGAAGACTCCTCATACGAGAAGCCTTCTTTTTTATTCATATTAAGACAATACTTTCATGACGTTCTTTACAGATTCAACAGAACGGTCAAGCTGACTTCTTTCTTCTTCTGTCAGCTCAAGCTCGATGATCTGCTCAAGGCCGTTTCCACCTACGATTGTTGGAACTCCAAGGTAAATGCCTTCGTAGCCATATTCACCTTCAAGGTATGCAATCGTCGGCATGACGCGGCGTTGATCTTTTAAGATCGCCTCAACCATTTCAACGAGTGAAGCAGCAGGTGCATAATACGCACTACCGTTACCTAATAGGTTGACGATTTCACCGCCGCCTTTTCTTGTTCTTTCAACAATTGCATCAATTCGCTCTTTAGGAATTAATGTTTCCAGCGGGATACCGCCTGCATAAGAGTAACGTACAAGAGGAACCATGTCGTCCCCATGTCCGCCAAGAACAAAGCCCGTCACATCTTTCACAGATAGGTTTAATTCTTGAGCAACGAACGTACGGAAACGTGCTGTATCAAGAATTCCTGATTGTCCGATGACTTTTTCTTTTGGTAATCCTGATTCTTTATAAACTGCATATGTCATTGCATCAACAGGGTTTGTTAACACAACAATGATCGCTTCTGGAGAATATTTAACGATTTCACGTGTCACACTGCGCATGATTTTTTCATTTGTTGACACGAGGTCGTCACGGCTCATTCCCGGCTTTCTTGCAATTCCTGCCGTAATGACCACGACATCAGAACCGGCTGTATCTTCGTAGTTAGAAGTTCCTGTAATATTCGCATCGAAGCCTTGAACAGGGCTTGCTTCCAGCATGTCAAGTGCTTTCCCTTTTGTCGGGTTTTCAAGCTGAGGGATATCCACTAATACGACATCCGCTAATTCTTTTTGAGCTGTTAGAAATGCTGTAGTTGCTCCAGTAAAGCCTGCTCCGATGACAGATACTTTTTTACGCTTGTTTGCCATTTCCTTTTTCCCCTTTAACTTTAAAGTTTAAGAATCAAGACAAGTTTTTGATGAGCTCGTCAGCAAACTCAGAACATTTCACTTCTGTTGCACCGTCCATTAATCTAGCAAAATCGTACGTGACGACTTTAGATGCAATTGTTTTTTCAACAGATTGAATCACTAGATCAGCAGCTTCTTGCCATCCAAGGTGCTCAAGTAAAAGCACGCCTGATAGAAGAACAGAAGATGGATTCACTTTATCAAGACCAGCATATTTCGGTGCTGTTCCGTGAGTCGCTTCAAAAATAGCATGTCCTGTTTCGTAGTTGATATTTGCACCAGGTGCGATACCAATTCCACCAACTTGTGCTGCAAGTGCGTCAGAGATGTAGTCTCCGTTTAAGTTCATTGTTGCGACAACATCGAACTCAGCTGGACGAGTTAAAATTTGTTGAAGGAAAATATCTGCAATGCTGTCTTTGACAATGATTTTGCCAGCAGCTTCTGCTTCACTTTGCGCTTTGTTTGCCGCATCTTTTCCATCTTGTTCTACAATACGATCATATTGTGCCCATGTAAAGACTTTGTCGCCAAACTCTTTTTCAGCCACTTCGTAGCCCCAGTTTTTGAAGGCTCCTTCTGTAAATTTCATGATGTTTCCTTTGTGAACAAGTGTCACAGATTTACGGCCTTGGTCAATCGCATATTGGATCGCTGCTCTGACAAGACGAGATGTTCCTTCTTCAGAAACTGGTTTGATTCCGATACCTGATGTTTCTGGGAAACGGATTTTATTCACACCTAATTCGTTTTTCAAGAAGTCGATTAACTTCTTCACTTCGTCTGATCCTTTTGCATACTCGATTCCTGCATAGATGTCTTCAGTGTTTTCACGGAAGATGACCATGTCTGTGTCTTCTGGACGTTTCACAGGAGATGGTACGCCTTGGAACCAGCGAACTGGACGTAAGCATGTGAATAAATCAAGCTCTTGTCTTAGTGCCACGTTCAATGAACGGATTCCTCCGCCAATTGGTGTTGTCAGTGGTCCTTTGATCGCGATTAAATATTCACGAATGTCTTCAAGTGTTTGCTCTGGAAGCCACTCGCCAGTTTTATTGTAAGCTTTTTCACCTGCATATACTTCTTTCCAAGTGATTTGCTTTTCACCTTTATATGCTTTTTCTACAGCTGCTTCAAGAACTCTTGATGCTGCTTTCCAAATGTCAGGACCGATTCCGTCCCCTTCGATAAACGGGATAATTGGATTATTTGGTACATTCAATACGCCGCCAGTAACTGTAATTTTTTCGCCTTGTGACAATGATATTACCTCCCAGGTTATGTAGTGAATATTTGAAACTTCCAAGCTTGATGTCTGCAAGCCAAGAAGTTTTTCACATGATTCGTTTTTTGTTGATATGGAGGCTGATTGGTTTAGATGGATCAGCCTCCACTATTCTATAAACATTAGTCTCTTTCACTGATCGGAACAAACGTTTGAAGATCTGGTCCAATATAGTCAGCTCTTGGACGGATCAGACGGTTGTTATCATATTGCTCTAAAATGTGAGCAATCCATCCAGAGAATCGGCTGATCACGAAAATTGGTGTAAACAAGTCATGATCAATCCCAAGACTGTGATAGACAGAAGCAGAATAAAAATCAACATTTGGTGGAAGATTTTTCTCTGATGTCACGATTTCCTCTGCGCGTACAGACATTTCATACCATTTTGGCTCGCCTGTGAGATTTGTTAAGCGCTGGCTCATTTCTTTTAAATGTTTTGCACGCGGGTCACCCTGGCGGTAAACGCGGTGGCCAAAGCCCATAATTTTCTCTTTCTTCTCTAGCTTACCATGAATATAGGAATCTACGTTTTCAACTTCGCCAATTTCTGACAGCATCTTCATTACGCCTTCATTTGCGCCGCCATGAAGTGGTCCTTTCAATGCGCCGATAGCCGCTGTTACACCAGAGTAGATATCTGATAGTGTAGCAACACATACACGTGCTGTAAATGTCGATGCGTTTAATTCGTGATCCGCATGTAGAATGAGCGCTTTATCAATCGCTTCAATTTCTACTGGTGAAGGCTCTTCGCCGTTTAGCATATATAAGAAGTTTGCAGCATAGCTGTATTCTTCTTTTGGCTGTACAGGCTCAAGTCCCTTTCGAATGCGTGAAAATGCAGCGACAAGTCCAGAAATTTTCGCTTGTAAGCGAATGGCTTTTCTGTAATTCGCTTCTTTGTCCATAATCTCTGATTCGTCATCAAGTAAACCTAATAAGGATACCGCTGTACGAATCGCAGACATTGGATGAACCCCATCCAGCGAATAAGATTTAAAGTGCTCAATGATTTCTTGCGGAATTTGAGCATTTTCATTGAGCTGCTGCTTTAACTCGCTCAACTCCTGCTCATTCGGCAGCTTTAAGTGCCATAACAGGTAGACAATTTCTTCGAAAGTAGCTTTTTCAGTTAAATCATCGATATTGTACCCTACATAAGTAAGAGTATCATCAATAATTGAGCTTACGGATGAAGTTGTTGCCACGATACCTTCAAGACCTCTTGTTGCTGTCATGTTCAATCTCCCCTTTTTAAAAAGATTCCCCTTCGTTGCAAAATTCTCGCTTTTTGAAAGCGCTATCCAACCAAAATAGGCTGGCAGGTTTAGAAAAGAAAATGCTTACATTTACCTATACGGTTAGAGCGCTTTTAGCCTCATATCTCTTGTTTGATCAATGAGTTCAAAATTAAGCCTATTCCCATTATAAACAATAATCAGACATTTGTTAAATGTTTAACTATAATTTTTTTTGATATTTTTTTTTCCAGCCTTCCGGTTCGGGCATGGAATAAAGGGATTTTGCTTCTTTTAATATATTTAATTATGTTTTTTTGCAAAAGCTCACGTCAGAAAAAATATCAAAAGAAAGTGGCATGAGCCACTCTCTTTTTATCCGCTGAAAAATTTCACTGCTTGCATCGCTAAATAGGCAATTCCAGCACCAATCAGCGGGCCAACAGCCACACCTTTGAATAAGCTGACAGCCAAAATCGTACCGAATACAAGCGCTGCTGTAATATGCGGATCGTTTTCGAGTAGCACAATGCCGTTTTTTGCAATTAATGCTACTAATATACCCGCTCCAAGAGCTATCCAAGCATAGGAAGATTTCATCGCTTCTCCAAGCTGTTTAAATCCAATGTCCCCTGTTGCGATCGGTACAAGCACAGCGATCGTGATGACCGTCACACCCCAATTGATACCTTTTGATTGCAGAACCGGGAATATTTTTTGATCCAGGCCAATCAGCTTAATGGCAATCAGCACAGAGACCGCTAAAATTAACGAATTGTTTTTTGCAATAAGTGCAATAACGAGTAAAAGAACCAAAAACAAATTTGCTTGAGTAAACATACGCCGCTCCTTTCTTTCTTTTTATTGCGACCTTTTCATATTACTAATCTTTTTGAATAAAATGAAGTATCGGACATGCTTGTTTTTTGGAGGGGATTGTGTGAATCACACGTATGTGGCCATTTTTTTGCGAAGTTTGATGATTTTCAGCATCGCCGTTTGTGCGGTTGTTTTTTTATATCAGTCTTTTCCGTTTTTATATCCATTTTGGATTGCATTTGCCGTGTCGTGTTTGATTCATCCAGCCGTATGCAAAATCGAAAACATGACCGGGATGCCAAGAGGTTTTGTTGTCATCATTGTGTTATTGCTCTTTTTAGTGGCAGCAGCTGGATTCATGACACTTTTAGTGGCGGAAATCATTTCAGGAAGTGCTTATTTAGCAAAGGTACTGCCAGGTCATCTTGATCAAATGATTGGGATTGTGGAACGTTTTTTCACGGATCAGATTTTGCCTTTATATCATGATTTGACTGCTCAATTTAATACACTTCAAGCAGGTCAAAAGGAATCGATTTTAGGACAAATCCAAGCACTTGGTGACGAAGCAGCGGCAAAAATCGGGACTTTCCTTTCAAAAACTCTTGAATTCATTCCAGCTTTTTTAGGTCTTTTGCCTGATGCAGCAGCGACGCTTTTATTTTCCGCACTAGCGACTTTTTTTATCACAAAAGATTGGTTTACGTTAAAAAAATATGGTTCTCGTATCTTTCCCGCCAAATGGATGCTTCATACACGTGCCATTTTATCTGAAATCAAAAAAGCCATTTCTGGCTTTATGAAGGCCCAGCTTCTCCTTGTTGCCATGACCATTGGGATCGTGCTGATTGGACTTTTCATCTTAAAGGTCGAGCATGCGATTGTGATCGCTCTATGTATTGGTCTAGTTGATTTACTTCCTTACATCGGGAGTGGCACGGTTTTTCTTCCGTGGATCATTTACTCCGCCATGACAGGAAATCTTTCACTCGCCATTGGACTAGGCATTTTGTATATTGTGGTGCTCATACAAAGACAAATATCAGAGCCAAAAGTCTTAAGTAAATCAATTGGTCTTAATCCTTTAGCAACACTTGTGGCGCTGTTTGTCGGGTTAAAATGCTTTGGTTTTCTTGGACTTGCACTCGGTCCCGCTTCTCTTGTCGTTTGGCAGGCGTTTCGTAATGCAGGGGTTTTCAGAGACCTTTATCAGTACATTCGGTATGGTGCGCAAAAGTAAAAGAGACCTGATGAGAAGGTCTCTTTAGCGTATAATCGTATAGCGTTTGCGATTGGACATGTTTCTAAGCCAGCGCTCAAAGAGCGGTTTGATCCGTTTTCTTGTCATGGGAATGAGCAGAACAGCCCCAATCAGATCAGAAAGGAATCCAGGTATGAGCAGCAGCAAACCACCGATCAGAATGCAGAAGCCATCGACAATGGTGGCCCCTGGCATTTTGCCATATTGTAAATCTCGCTGTACTTTCTGAAATGCTTCTATTCCTTGTTTTCTTGCAAAGTAAGCACCTAGTGCACTTGTCAGCACAATGACTAGCATCGTTGGTAAAATACCAATGATGTTACTTGAGATTAAAAATAAACTAATTTCAACTGCTGGGAACAGAATCAATAATAGTAGAAAATATTTTTTCAAGCCATATCACCTCATGGGGTCTCTTTCATCGAAAGCTGTTTACTTTTTTTAGTGTAACATAAAAAAAGAGAGGAGTCAGATAACTCCCCTCGTGTGTGATTTAAAGGACGCTTGCACGGCCTTTGTAGATCGCTCCGCGTGCTGGATCTACTGTAATCTCTTCGCCTTCTTTTAGAAGTGTTGTGGCACTGTCGAGACCAACAATGACTGGAATGCCAAGACTGAGCCCAACGACTGCTGCATGGCTTGTTAAACCGCCTTCTTCCGTGATAAGGGCAGACGCTTTTTCTAAAGCACCCATCATATCACGATCTGTGCAGTTTGCGACAAGAATCGCACCATCGTACATTTTTTCCTCTGCTTCTTTTCCGCTTTGTGCAATAACAACCGGTCCAAATGCAGATTTGCGGCCAATTCCTTGACCCTTCGCAATAATGTCACCGACAACATACACTTTCATTAAGTTGGTTGTACCTGTTTCACCAACTGGCACACCAGCTGTAATCACGATTAAATCACCATGTCTTACATAGCCTGTTTCAATTGACTTTTCTACTGCATTCTCAAGCATTTCATCAGTAGATGTCGTTTTTGAACCGCTCTTTGCAAATACACCGAATACGAGTGAAAGTTTTCTTGCCACTGATTCGTTTGCTGTGACTGCTACGATTGGTGCTTTTGGTCTATATTTTGAAATCATTCTTGCAGTATGACCACTCTCAGTAGGTGTCACAATCGCTGCCACATCAAGCTTCATAGCTGTGTGCGCAACAGATTGACCGATCGCATCTGTAATGCTGACCTCTACTTCTTCGCTTCTGCGAGAAAGGATTGCTTTATAGTTAAGTGCTTCCTCTGAACGTGAGGCAATGTTGTGCATTGTTTGCACAGCTTCAACTGGATATGTTCCTGCTGCTGTTTCACCAGATAGCATGATCGCATCTGTACCGTCAAAAATAGCATTTGCCACATCACTTGCTTCTGCACGAGTTGGACGCGGGTTACGCTGCATGCTATCCAGCATTTGAGTTGCTGTGATGACAGGCTTGCCTAAACGGTTGCATTTTTTGATCAGCATTTTTTGAACAAGCGGTACTTCTTCTGCCGGAATCTCAACACCAAGATCTCCACGAGCGACCATCAATCCATCTGATACCTCAAGGATTTCATCGATGTTATCAACGCCCTCTTGGTTTTCAATCTTAGGAATGATTTGAATGTCAGCTGCGTTGTTCTTTTCAAGCAGCTCACGAATTTCAAGAACATCAGAAGCTCGTCTCACAAAAGAAGCTGCAATGAAATCGACACCTTGTTCAATTCCGAACAGAATATCATTGGCATCCTTTTCTGTAATACCCGGCAAGTTCACACTAACACCCGGTACGTTGACACCTTTTTTGTTTTTCAGTGTACCTGTATTCATCACTTTTGTGACGATTTCTTTTCGGTCCATATTTAATTCTTTTACTTCTAGACCAATCAGACCATCATCTAATAAGATGGTTGAGCCCACTCCTACATCATGAATTAAATCTTCGTACGTCACACTGATTTTTTCAGTGTTTCCCACAATGTCTTCCATACTCACGATAAGATCAGCACCAGCAACTAACTCAATTGAGCCGTTTTCAACTGTGCGTGTACGGATCTCTGGACCTTTTGTATCAAGAAGGATCGCAATGTCCTTGCCTAAAGTTTTACCTGCTTTGCGAATGTTTTCAATACGTGCACCATGCTCTTCAAAATCTCCATGAGAGAAGTTTAGTCTGGCTACATTCATTCCTGCTTCAATCAATTCAGTCAGCTTTTCAATGCTTTCACTTGCTGGACCGATTGTACAAACGATTTTTGTCTTTCTCATTACTGTTCCTCCTAAGGTCTTCTCGTTTTATATAGAGAGCTCTTGTGAAAGTCGGTACATATTTTGATCGACTGTATGCTTTTTATCTAAGATGTCTAAAATATCGTGATGAACGAGTTCGTTGCTTTGAATGCCTACACAGCGTCCGCCTCTTCCTTCAAGAAGAAGTTCTACTGCATACGCTCCTAAGCGACTTGCGAGCACTCGGTCAAACGCACTTGGAGAACCTCCACGCTGAATATGTCCTAAGACAGATACACGCGTTTCAAGGCTTGTCTCCTCTTCAATTCTCTTACCAAATTCGACACCGCTGCCTACGCCTTCTGCGACGATGATGATACTGTGCTTCTTGCCGCGCTCATGTCCTCTTCTCAATCTGGCAATAATTTCGTCCATGTCATAGTCTGCTTCAGGAATCAAAATCGATTCAGCTCCGCCTGCAAGACCTGACCAAAGGGCAATATCCCCTGCATGTCTTCCCATTACTTCCACTACGTATGTACGTTCATGAGATGTGGCTGTATCACGAATTTTATCAATGGCATCAATGACTGTATTTAGTGCTGTATCAAAGCCAATAGTGAAATCAGTACCAGGAATGTCATTGTCAATCGTGCCAGGGACACCTACACATGGAAAACCGAGCTCTGTTAATTTCTTCGCTCCCATGAATGAGCCATCTCCACCGATGACAACAAGTCCTTCAATACCGAATTTTTTTAAGTTCTCAATCCCTTTTTCACGACCTTCAACTGTCTTGAATTCAGGACATCTTGCCGTGTAAAGTTTTGTTCCTCCACGATGAATGATATCGCCTACTGAACCTATTTCGAGTTTCTCAATTTTACCGTTAATTAGACCTGAATATCCATTATAAATACCGTAAACTTCTACATTATGGTAAATTGCTTTCCTTACAACTGCGCGCACAGCTGCATTCATTCCTGGGGAATCCCCACCGCTCGTTAAAACTCCTATACGCTTCATCTTTTTCACCTCAGAGACCATATATGAATTAAACATACCATTTCCACTGCTTGAAAACAATCATGAGCAAAACCGGATGTTTTCAATACGAATTTCTAAAACCGTACTTATTATACAATTAAATAAAATGTTTTTAAACAAAAGTTAAGAAAGTCATGAAAGCACTTTGTTCAAAAAACAGTTGATTCAAGTGCTCTAAACCTTGTCAAATCAACGTTTTCAGACGTTTCAAATTTTATGAAAACAAAAGAAAATTATTTTCAAATAGCGCTTACATCAGATCGTTTTGATGAAAAAAGACGAAAAAAATAAACGCCAGCCAAAAGGCTGTACGTCTATTTAGTTTACCCCAATATATTGATTTTCAATCGATACTTTGCCGATTGCTTTGTATTTTTGATATCTTTGTTCGACTAATTCTTCAGGCGATTGTTTGAGCAAAGATGTAAGTGACTGTTTTAATGTTTTTTCAATGTAGGCTGCTTGTTGTTTCACGTCTCGGTGTGCTCCACCTTGCACTTCTTTAATAACATCATCTATAATATCTAATTCTTTTAGGTCTGGAGCGGTAATTTTCATTGATTCTGCAGCTTTTTTTGCAAGTGATGAGTCCTTCCAGAGCAGTGCTGCTGCACCTTCAGGTGAAATCACTGAATATGTTGAGTTCTCTAGCATAAATAGGTGGTTTCCTACGCCTAAGCCTAGTGCTCCGCCACTTCCGCCTTCTCCAATGACAATACAGACAACCGGTACACGAAGTCCTGCCATTTCGAAAAGGTTTTTCGCAATTGCTTCACTTTGCCCGCGTTCTTCAGCTGCTTTACCAGGATAAGCTCCTTTTGTATCAATAAAGCAAATGATTGGACGATTAAATTTATCTGCTTGTTTCATCAAGCGCAATGCTTTACGGTAACCTTCTGGATGCGGCATCCCGAAATTACGGCGCAAGTTTTCTTTTGTGTCTTTTCCGCGCTGATGACCAATGACTGTGACAGGAAGTCCTTTAAACGTAGCAATTCCTCCAACGATGGCTTCATCGTCGCCATAAAAACGGTCACCGTGACATTCGAAAAAGTGATCAAACAGCTCTTGAATGTAATCGAGAGTTGTTGGGCGCATCGCATGACGAGCAATTTGTACTCTGTCCCACGGCTTTAGATTTGTATAAATGTCTGTTTCAAGCTTACTCAGACGCGTTTCAAGGCGCTCAATTTCTGCACTTAAATCCATCTCTGAGTTTTGTGTGAACTTTTTCAATTCATCAATTTTCGCTCGAAGTTCAATGACAGGTTTTTCAAATTCTAGTTCTCCAGCCACTCTCGTTCACCTCCTGTGCTGTGTAATGCTAAGATTTGGCCTAATGTTTCTTTCATTTCTGCACGGTGAATCACAGCATCTAGCTGACCATGCTTCATTAAAAATTCAGCCGTTTGGAAGTCCTCTGGTAGGTCTTCACGAATGGTTTGTTCAATGATTCTGCGACCAGCAAAACCAATTAATGCACCAGGCTCTGCAAAGTTGTAATCACCGAGAGACGCGAAACTAGCTGATACACCGCCAGTTGTCGGATTGGTCATCACAGAGATAATCAGACCTTGATCCTCGCTGAACAGCTTTAATGCTGAACTTGTTTTTGCCATCTGCATCAGACTAAGAATCCCCTCTTGCATTCTTGCTCCTCCAGATGCAGTGAAGATGATAAATGGCACCTTGTCCGCTTTTGCTTTCTCAATAGCTAATGTAATCTTTTCACCAACGACTGAGCCCATGCTGCCCATACGGAACGTGGCATCCATGACAGCAATGACAGCACTTTGACCTTTAATGTCACCTTTTCCTGTTACGATGGCTTCATTCAAAGATGTTTTTTCTCTGTCTTTCTGAAGCTTTTCTTCGTAGCCTGGGAAACCGAGCGGATTCTCAGAAATGAGGTGACCGTTAAATTCTTCAAATGTGCCTTCGTCTACAAGGCTTTCAATACGTTGTTTTGCATTCATTTGCAAATGTCTGCCGCAATTCATGCAAACACGTAAATTTTTATCTAGTTCTTTGGTGAGCATTATTTTTTTACATTGCGGACATTTGGTCATGATGCCTTCAGGCACATCTTGACTTGCCTGTTCAGAGGGTACAGATGCATATTTTTTCTTTTTACTGAAAATATTCTTGATTGACAAATGACTACCTCCCTTTTTGAAGGGTTTTTTCTTTACACGCACATCCACTATTATAGGACATGTCATAACTGTACCGAAACTATTGTACTTTTTTTGTCAAACGCTGTCATCCTTCATTCAATTTTTTCAGTGGGGAATTGATGAGAAATGAGTATAGGTTTGGGGCGCTGAGTAGTTGGTATATGTGAATTGTGAACGTCTACAAAAAAATCTCATTTAGGATGAAAAAAATTTCGTGTAAGAGAGGAAATGGTGCACGTTTTTCCTCCAAATTCAGAAAGAACGTGCACACTTTTCCAATTCGATTACTCGCCGATAATCGTTAACTTTCTTGTTTTTTCTGCAACAGCTTCTGGGTCTACTTTGATTCTTGAAACGCCCGTTTCCATTGCTGCTTTTGCCACTGCTTTGGCTACCGCTGGCGCTACTCGTGCATCAAATGGTGCAGGAATAACGTATTCCGCTGACAATTCTTCATCTGATACAAGGGAAGCAATCGCTTCAACAGCTGCAATTTTCATTTCTTCGTTAATGTGTGTCGCACGTACATCAAGCGCCCCGCGGAAAATACCAGGGAATGCAAGGACGTTGTTCACTTGGTTCGGGAAGTCAGAACGGCCAGTTCCTACAACACTTGCACCTGCTGCATGTGCGTCTTCTGGCATGATCTCTGGGTTTGGATTCGCCATTGCGAAGATGACAGGATCTTTTGCCATTTTTCCAACCATTTCTTTAGTTAAAGCACCTGCTACTGAAACGCCGATAAAGACATCTGCGCCTTCAATCACTTCTTCTAAAGAACCTTCTTTACGATCTTGGTTCGTGAATTTAGCTACTTCATTTTTCACTGCATTCATACCATTCGGACGGCCTTCATAAATAGCGCCTTTTGTATCACACATGATGATATCACGTACACCGAAATGATAAAGAAGTTTGATAATCGCAATTCCTGCTGCTCCAGCGCCGTTTGCAACCACTTTAATTGAAGACATTGATTTTCCAGACAGCTTCAGTGCATTCACAAGTCCTGCTACTGTTACAATCGCTGTCCCGTGCTGATCATCGTGGAAAACAGGAATGTTTGTCTCTTTTTTCAAACGCTCTTCAATGATAAAGCAGTTTGGTGCTGCAATATCTTCAAGGTTCACGCCGCCAAACGTCGGCTCAAGAAGCTTCACTGTTTCAACAATTTTGTCTACATCGTTTGTTGCAAGTGCGATTGGGAATGCATCAACACCTGCAAAGCTTTTGAATAAGACAGCTTTTCCTTCCATTACTGGAAGAGATGCTTCTGCCCCAATGTTTCCAAGCCCTAACACAGCACTTCCGTCTGTGACAACAGCGACCATATTGCCTTTCATTGTATAATCATACACTTTGCTTGTGTCGTCATAAATATCTTTACATGGCTCTGCCACACCTGGTGAGTAAGCCAAGCTCAAGTCTTTCGCATTTTTCACTTGTACCTTTGATTTTGATTCGAGTTTGCCTTGATTCTCTTTGTGCATATGTAATGCTTCTTCTCTTAATGACATGTGATGAACACTCCTTCAAGTGGAAAATGATTTAATGAATTGCTAAGTTGATAAGCACATACTTGGCAGTTTAAATACACAGAATCTTTAAAATGATAACACAATAGGTGAAATTGTAAAACATATTCAGACGATTTGTCATCATTTAATCACAACGTTTTGTTCACCGAGCAGCTCTTTTAACTGGAAAATGACCGCATGATCTGCATGAACTTTGTATGCATCTGGAAGTCTCATCGTCTTTTTTTGCTTTTCATAATACAAATAGACATCTGCTTCTCCCCTGTGCATGGAGATCACTCGTTTCACTTGTTCTAGCAGCTCCTGCGTATGGTTCTCTTCTTTGACTCGAATGTAGACAGATTCTTTTCTTTTAGAGCCCATCTCTTCCAGTAGAACAGCTTCTTGTACGATGATTTGACTGCTCTCATTTCTGACATCTATTCTGCCTTCAACATAAAGCATTGCGCCCTCCTCAAGTAAGGGGGACAGCTTTCTAAATTGCTCTGGAAAGACGACACCTTCCATTTCTCCCGTTTCATCCCCGAATGTGACAAATGCCATCGATTGTCCATTTTTTGTCCGAATCGATTTCAACTTTGTCAAAAGACCACCCATTGAGATCTTTCGCTTTATATAGGAAGAAAGTCTGATGATTTCCACTGCACCATTCTCTCTCAAACGATCTCGATACGCTTGTACAGGGTGATTTGATAAATATAACCCGAGTGCCTCTTTTTCAAATTGCAGGAGATCAACAAGCGGCAGTTCGTCTATCTCCGCATATTTTGGCTTAATGGAGAACGTTGTATCCCCAAGAAAGTCCAATTGATCCTCAGGTGTTAAAAATGACACATGGTCTAACGCAATATCTATCGATGCTAATAACGAAGCACGATTTGGATGAAGCTCATCCATTGCCCCTGAGAAAATGAGGGCTTCAATCGTTTTTCGGTTGACACTCTTTGTTGATACCCTTGCGCAAAAATCAAATAAATCTTCAAATGGCTTTTCCTGTCTTGCTCTGTATATATCCTTTACAGCTGACACTCCGACATTTTTGATCGCTCTTAAGCTGTAGCGGATCTCCCCTTTTTCAACCGTGAATGGAAATTCGCTCTTATTAATAGAAGGCTTCAACACCGATATCCCTTTTTCCTTTGCCTCATAGAAATATTGAGCCACTTTGTCTTCATTTCCAATCACACTCGTTAAAAGACCGCACATAAAATATAACGGATAATGCGCTTTTAAATAAGCAAGCTGAAAGCCGATCATGCTATATGCAACAGCATGGCTTCTATTAAAACCATAGTTTGCAAATTTGACGATTAGGTCATAAACGTCATTTGCAATGTTAACAGGATACTCCTTTTTTAGGCATCCTTCAACAAAATGGCTTCGCTCTTCATCAAGCACCTTTTTATCCTTCTTTGAAACGGCTCTTCTTAGTAAATCAGCCTCGCCCAGCTTAAAGCCTGCCATCTTTGCTGCAATCAGCATGATTTGCTCCTGATAGACGATGACCCCATATGTATCCTTTAAGATGTCATACAAATCTGGATGCGGGTAGGAGACTTTCACTCTGCCATGCTTTCGGTCGATAAAGAGCGGGATATTCTCCATCGGCCCCGGGCGGTATAAGGCATTGACAGCCACGATATCTTCTAGACTAGAAGGTTTCAGTCGTCTCAGCACCTGACGCATACCTTGTGACTCCAGCTGGAAAATCCCCGTTGTATCTCCCGCTGATAACAAATCAAACGTTTTCTGATCTTCATATGAAATGTCACTAAAGTTAATGTGGACGTTTTCCTGTCTTTCAATCTGGTTTTTAATGGATTCAATTAATGTTAAGTTTCTCAAACCTAAAAAATCCATTTTTAAAAGACCGAGATCTTCTAAATAATTCATCGCATATTGCGTCAAATACACTCCATCATGGCCTTCTTGAATAGGCACGACTTGTGTGAGCGGCTCCTCACTTAGAACAACGCCGGCTGCATGTGTTGACGTATGTCTTGGTAATCCTTCTACCTTTAAAGCGGTTTGAAACACTCTTTGCAGCTCTTCAGATTGCTGGAGCAGTGTTTTTAATTCTGAGGAGACTGTCACCGCTTCTTTCAGTGTCGTCCCTGGCTTTGATGGGATGAGCTTTGCAAGGCGGTCTGCTGCTTTTGAATCAATTCCCATCACACGTCCGACATCTCTTAAAGCTGCCTTTGCGGCAAGTGTTCCAAACGTGACAATTTGCGCCACATGCATATCCCCATATTTGTCTTTTACATATGAAATGATTTCATCTCTTCTCGTGTCAGGGAAATCGATATCTATATCCGGCATGCTGATTCGTTCAGGATTTAAAAAACGCTCAAATAAAAGCCCGTGACGAATCGGATCGACATCTGTAATAAACAGAACATACGCAACTAAAGAGCCTGCTGCTGATCCCCGGCCAGGACCTGTGACAATGCCATGATCATGAGCATACTTCATAAAATCCCACACAATGAGGAAATAATCACTGAAATTCATTTTTTGAATGATGCTCAGCTCATACTCAAGCCTTTTGATATATGTGTCATTTGAAGCAATCTGTCTTCGTTTCATGCCTTCTTGGCACACTCTTCGTAAAAACTGATCAGCTGTTGATTGATCAGGCGTCGGATAAGTTGGCAGTTTCGTCTGACCAAGATTTAAATCGACCTCACAGCGGTTTGCAATCTCAACCGTTCTTGCCAGCAATTCTGGATCATCACCAAACCACTTCATCATTTCTTCGGTCGATCTGAAATGCTTGTCTCCTTGGTCTTCCTCTATTTCTGATAACTGCTGGCCTGCTTTAATGGCCTTTAAACATGTATATGCGGTTTTGTCCTCTTGATGGATATAGTGGACGTCACCTGTTGCCACAAGCGGGATGTTCGCCCTTTTTGAGAGTTCCCGCAGCTTATGAGACAGCTCTTCGTCCTGCTGAAACGGCTGAACGGCTAAATACACATGTTCCTCACCAAAAAGATCTTTTAAATGGCTCGCTGCATCCCTTGCTTCATCTAGCTGATCATGTTGCAGCAGCGTTTCAATATAGCCGGATACGCCTGGTGTGATGGCAATAAGGCCATGATGATAGGCTTTCAGCCATTTCTCTTTCAGGCCGGTTTTTGACTTTGATTTCAAGACACTGCTAATTTTGATCAAGTTTTGATAGCCTTCATTGTTTTTGGCAAGGAGGATCAAAGGATAAGCCTCTGTCTCTTGTTCATCTATGAAGACAGAAGCTGTTAAACCGATAATCGGCTTGATGCCATGTGTTTTACATTCCTTATAAAATTCAACCGTTCCATACATCACATGGTCATCCGTAAGAGCGAGCGCTTGATAGCCAAGTTCTTTCGCCTTTAATACGAGCTCCTTGACCTTCGCTGCACTGCTCAACAAGCTGTATCCACTGTGGACCTGAAGATGAACATAGGACATGCTTAATCCACTCCTTTCGTCTAAATTCATTCTTTCATTATAAAACGCGATGCGGTGAGAAACAAATGTTCTTTCTTTTCCGCTCGTTCATACTTGTCCAGCACACGCCATATATTGAATAGAGTGAGGTGGGAAAAATGGATGTGAAGGAAGCCTTTATTCCAAACTTTATTAGCTGTTATTTTATCGCACTGGGGGTTATTTTGGGCGGTGCCATTATCGGCGGGGTAGGTGCATATTTATCTGGTCAGCCACCGCTATCAATTATTTCAAGTCTTGCCAACCGCTTAAAAATTTGGGCACTTGTTGCGGCAATCGGTGGAACTTTTGATGCGGTCTATAGTTTTGAAAGAGGGATTTTCGAAGGGAACACACGTGATATTTTCAAGCAGATCTTGTTAATTATCTCTGCTATGGGCGGTGCGCAAACGGGGTATCTCCTGATTACGTGGCTCACTCAGGAGCATGTGTCATCATGAGGGTGCCTGAGCTGTATAAACGTCCAGGCTGGCAGCGTTTTTTTGCTGGGATGATGTTCGGCGCAATTATCAGCTGGCTGATTTTTCTCTTTACGTATGGCACCTTTCAAGAGAAGCAAGTGACACTGCTCAGAAGCCAGCAGCACCATATGGACAGTCTGAAAGAACAAATCACACTCTATCGGGAAGATTTGCATAAATTAAATGAAGACAATAAGCAGCGTCTGCTTATTCAGAGCGTAGACGTTCACCTCGTCAACCGTGAGCAGTACAAAATCCCGGAGCCAGATACCTTGAAATTTGAAGATCAGGTGAAAGAGGATATCTCAGAGGTGATCACAAAGGATATTGAAAGTGTCTATAAAACAAAAGAGCTCTTAAAACGGACCGTGGAAAATAAAGAATATACGATTAGAGAAAAGGCATACCGCGCCAAAGTCACTGAGCTGACCATTTATACAAAGCTATCGCTTGAAGTGCGTATTTCCTTTGCTGAATAATAGATGATGTGGAATTTTTATGAATTTCTGCACTCAATGATCGCTTTTCACTTGTTATTTTTATACACTAAAAGAAGAACGAGATGATTATAAGAAAGAGGTGAGAACAATGGAGGTTTACAGCTATCGTCAAATGGCACGAGACAAAGCAAGCCGGATTAAAGACGGCATGTGTGCTTATGCTGAGACAGAAATGATGGCCCATTTAATTAAAAAAGAATTAAAGCATCAAAATCTCCAAGCCTATGAAGATTCAACTGACATCGGCTGCTGGTTTATCCCTGTATCCAAGTAACCCTTTTCTCAAAGCTCAAAAAAGAGAGGGGGGACTTGAAGCCCCTCTCTCACGATGATGATTTACATACTTCTTCTAAATCACGCAAAATCTCATCTGCAACTGCCCAATCATATATGGACGCACCGGCTGCAAGCGGGTGACCTCCGCCATGATATTTTTTAGCAATGGTGTTAATGACGACGCCTTTTGAGCGGAATCTCACACGAATCTGATCGTTCTCTTCCACAAAAAAGACCCATGCCTTAATCCCTGCAATATTTCCAAGTGTTCCAACAAGCTGTGAGGCTTGCTGCGCTGTTGTTTGGAATGACTCCAAAATGTCACGTTTAATAAAAACAGAAGCTACGCCATTCTCTGATAAGGAGATATGTTGAAAAATATAGCCATTTAATTTCACGACATTCAAATCTGTCTCATACAATTGATTGAAAAGGTCTGATGATGAAAACGGATATTCGATGAGTTCACCCGCATATTTGAGTGTCTTTTTCGTTGTGTTTGGGAAAAGGAAACGGCCTGTGTCTCCTACAATGCCGGCATAAATGAGTTCTGCCGCCTTTGTATTCAGCTGATATCCTTCTTCTTTCCCCTCTAAATACAGCTCATAAATCATTTCACTAACAGAGCTTGCTTCTGTATCAACCCAAAGCAAATCACCATACGGATCTTCATTCGGATGATGATCAATTTTCATCAGCTTATCGCCCATTGAATAACGCTGATCATCAATTCTTGCTTGATTCGCAGTGTCACAGACAATGACAAGGGCACCTTTGTACACTTCATCTGGCACCTCATCTAATTCATATAAAAATGAAAGGGATGGCTCAGGGGTTCCTGTCGCATAAATATTTTTTTCTGGATAGGTGGCACGCAAGATTTCCGTAAGGCCGCACTGCGATCCATATGCGTCTGGATCAGGTCTTACATGTCTATGAATGATGATGTTGTCATATAATGATATGGTTCTAATCAGTTCTTTTTTCATAAATACTCCTTCTTATGCGATACTCTTTTTATTATTAAATCATAATCTACCCAGACAGAAAAGTGAGGAATAGACAATTTATTCTAGTAAGCAAGCCTATTTACGTTTAAAATAGGGTTGTAACCACTTACAATGGAGGCTTGGCACATGCTTGTTTTGATTGTGTTTATTATTTGTTCTGCCATGTTTTATTTATACTACAAAGCAAAGAATGTCCGTACGAACCGGCCGGTCGAAAAGAAATTCTGGTCTGCCAAATCAAGTATGGCACTTGGCTGCTTTGTCCTGCTCTTCGGTGTGAATCAATTATTTTTAAACCGCTCGTCACTCGCATTTGTCATTGGGTTTGTTTTTGTTGCAGTTGGTATCGGCAGTACATGGGCCGGATATAAAGCCTATAAGCACTATCTTCCGCTCTTTTTAAAGGAAGGCGAAAAAGACCACGCATAATAGAGAAAGGGCTAAAATGAACTTGATTTTAGCCCTTTCTCTTCTTTTCACCGTGTTAGAAAACCTTTGCAGTCTAGGAAGGACAGCTACTTTTACGGAGCAAATTTGTCATTCGTGAGCATCAGCACGCAGGACTGATAAAGAATACGAGGGTTTGTTACACGCTGAAAGGGCGCATTCATGCCGCCCTTTTTTGCCATTTATCCTCTCTCCATCAGCTGCACCATCAACATCGCTTTGCCTACAATATTTGACTGATGGTAAACTTCCACTTCCAGCTTTCCAAACTTGCGCCCAACTTCTAAAATATTCGGTTTGATCTGTATCGTGGATTCCATTTGAACTGGTTTTAAGAAATAGACAGAAAGACTTTCTACAATTAGTTCGCCTTTTTTATGAGACTTTAAGAAGCGGTTGGCTGATTCGATTAAAATTTGTGTAAACACACCATACGAAATATTACCGAGTTGATTTGTCATTTGTGGTGAGACTTCATATTGGTACACCGCATCTGTTTTTGGTTTTTCTGTCTCAGTCTCCTTAAATCCTCGTGACACGACATCATCCAGCTTTTCACCGACCTGCGGCTGCTTTTGAATCATTTGCAGCGCCTTCAGCACGTCCTGACGACTAATCATCCCAATCAGCTTCGCATGATCATTTACAACTGGCAGCACCTCAATACCTTCCCACACCATCATTTGTGCAGCTGAAGCGACAGATGTTTTGCCAATAACGGTCAACGGATTTTTTGTCATCACCTTTTCAATCGGTGTAGAACGGTCATGGCCGGCAATATCCTTTGAGGTCAAAATGCCGTGAATTTTCATTTGATCGTCTGCTACCGGGAACCGGCCGTGCCCGGTTTCATAATTCTTTTCATACCATTTCTCAAGTTTGTCTTCTGGCGATAAATAGACGGTCCGTTCTATCGGCGTTAAAATATCCTCCACAAGCACAATTTCTTTTTTAATCAACTGGTCATAAATGGCCCGGTTAATGAGAGCCGCTACGGTAAATGTATCGTAGCTTGTTGATAAAATGGGCAGCTCAAGCTCATCTGCGAGCTGAATAATTTCATCATCTGTTGAGAATCCGCCCGTGACCAACACAGCCGCTCCCGCCTCTAATGCTTGCCGGTGAGCATTGATTCGGTTTCCGACGATTAACAGGTTGCCTGCTGCTGTGTATCGCATCATCGCATCCAGTTCCATTGCACCGATGACAAATTTATTTAACGTTTTATGTAAGCCGGCTCGTCCGCCAAGCACCTGACCATCAATGACATTGACTACTTCCGCATATGTCAGCTTTTCAATATTTTCTTTTTTCTTCTGTTCAATTCGAATGGTACCGACTCGTTCAATGGTGCTCACGAACCCTTTATTTTCAGCATCCTTAATAGCCCGGTAAGCCGTGCCTTCACTGACTTTCATTTCTTTCGCTATACGCCGGACAGAAATTTTCTCTCCGACATCCAATGAATCAATATACGATAAAATTTGCTCATGCTTTGTCGCCAATCCCGTTCACCCTTTTTGTTTTCAGCGTTTTCATCTATATTTCATTATAAAGGCAGGAGGCTTTTAATAGCAATTTGTCTTTTACACGAGCACGATACAGGCAAATAAAAAAAGCCGGTTGGATGCCGGCTTTTCTTCCTATTATTAAATATCGATGGATTCTCCGCTGTTTAATACGTGACCCACGCCGCCATGCAAGCTGTCTGCAAAGGCATGAGGATCTTGCTCAATCGGCGGGAATGTACTGTAATGAATCGGTACGACTTGTTTCGCACGAAGCCACTCTGCTGCGATTCTCGCATCGTCTGGTCCCATCGTGAAGTTATCACCTATTGGCAGGAAGGCGAGCTCAATATGATTCAGCTCCCCAATGAGTTTCATATCCGAGAAGAGAGCCGTGTCTCCAGCATGATAAATTGTTTTGCCTTCAGCAGTAAATAAAATACCGGATGGCATCCCTGTATACGTAATCGTTTTGGATTCTTCATCAATGACCGCTGAGCCATGGAACGCTTGCGTCAGCTTGACTTTACCAAATTCAAATTCACGTCCGCCGCCAATAGAAAGCGGGTGTGTTTTCACCCCTTGCCAGCCTAAATAAGTGGCAAGTTCGAATGGCGCAATCACGAGTGCGTCATTGTTTTTAGCGATTTCAACCGTGTCTCCGACGTGATCTCCATGCCCGTGCGTGAGCAAAATCACATCTGCTTTCACATCTTGCGGTTTGATATCCGTGTGCTTATTTCCATTTAAAAATGGATCAATCCAAATATGGTATCCGTTTGTTTCAATGTGTACGACTGAATGTCCATGATATGTAGCTTTCATGTAAATATATCCACCTTTCGAATTTGATCTCATTTTGTCTATTCCCTCTATAAAAAGCTGAAAAACTTAGTGCCTGTGAATCACATTAAGACCACCTGTTGCTTCAATGACGGTTCCTGTAATGAGGTCTGAACGGTCATCACATAGAAATGAAATGATACGACCGATATCCTCACCTGTCCCAGACCGACCAATCGGTGTTTCATCGTCTTTTATCTGACGTGCTTCCTCTATCGTTGATTCTTTCATGTCTCCAACGATTTTGCCTGGACACACCATATTAGCGGTGATGCCGTTTTCGGCTTCTTCAATCGCAATGGTTTTCGTCAATGACGCAAGGCCCACTTTTGCCGCTCCGAAGGCTGATCTATGCATCCATCCTGGCGCATGGTCTGCACCTTGGAAGCCATATGTGATAATCCGGCCAAAGCCTTGTTTTCTCATCATAGGGATCACCATTCGGAACAAATGGAACACTGCGGATAGGTTGCCTTCCATCATTTGATACCATTCGTCTTCAGAGTAATCCGCGAGTTTTTTTCGTTCAAAAATATAAGGTCCAGCATTATTGATCAAGGCATCAATCCGCCCAAATCGCTCTGCTGCCAGCTCGACCATGTTTTTTAAATCTTCTTTGTTTGTCACATCGCCTTGGACAAATTGAAGCTTTTCTTCGTATTCTTGCAGTTCTTCTTTCATCTGCCGGACAGCTTCATCATCACTTCGATAATTCACTGTCACAGAATACCCCATATTCAGTAAAGACTCGGTGACTTTCCTGCCAAGTCCTTTAGAACCCGCTGTTATTAATGCGTGTCGCACACAATCTCCTCCTAAAGCAAAGGTTGCAAGTTCATGTGTTTCTTTTGTTATCTTTACTTTACTATAAACCGGCTCCCTTCGCACTTTTGAACCCTTTAACAATGAGGGGAAAACCGTATAGGGTGATTCATCCACTTTTTCATATCCCATGAACCATGGATATCGAGAAGCAGCGAAACAAACCGATAGCATTCTCTCACCTCATGAAGCTGGCGAGGAAGCGGGCAAATCTCTTCATATCCTAATTGAACCGCTTGTGCAGCTTCTTTCGTCAAAAGGTATTCGAGTGCAATCAAATCAAACGCAGCTGGTCCAAATACGACATATTCCGTATCAACTAGACTCGCCACTTGATCATCGTCTTCAATATATTGCGATGGGTCTAAATCAATTAAAATGAGACTGGCTGAATCAGGAGGACTTAGCGTTTCAAGCTTTTGCTGCACCTTTTCTGCATAATCCTGATATTCAGGCTGATCAGCGTAATAGCGGCTGATAAGTTTGGAAACTGCCTTTTTTAACAGCGCATGGAATTCTCTCAAATGTCTCTTTTCTCCCACGTATACTGGTCCGAAAAAGGTTGTTTGATATGAATGAAGATGCGCTAGTTTCCTCCCGTAATCCCTATAGAATTGTGCTGAACGGCCCTCAAAAGATGTTAAAGGGATTCCTTCTACTTTTTCCATGACATAAAAGTGTTTCCCCGCCTTCTTCACTTTACGAACAACTTTCGGAATATGAAAGGAATTCGTATGAGCCAGCTTTTCATTGATTTCATCAAGATGCTCTTGTACAGTACGGGCATCTACTCCATAAATCATGTTGGTCCCATACACAAATTCACTTTCTTCTCTTGCAGTTTTTGGAGATTTCACTACATATTCCGTTTGGTCTTGTAAGGAAATCAGCCACACATCATTAGCCCTGCCGTCGTATGGTTCTCCTAACGTTTTCACTGATACGATAGGCTGATCAAACAAAGCCTGCAGCGTTTTCTTCATGAACTGTTGTCACTCCTTATTCAGCTTGACACTGGTATGCTTTCATTTTCTCCAGTGAAGATCAATCTCCTTTTTCCCATGAAAAAAACCATCCGTATAAACGAATGGTTTTGGCGAATTATGCTAGGCAGGCTTTTGCTTTTTCTAAAGCGAGCTGAATTTGTTTAAATCCAGTTCCACCTGCACTTGTTCTTTTTTCAACAGCAACATACGGATCAAGAACAGTGTAAATGTCTTGTTCAAAGAGGCCGCTTGCTTCTGTAAATGTTTCAAATGGAAGGTCACTTAAGTAGATGCCTTTTTGAATGCATGTATACACAAGCTTTCCAACGATTTCGTGTGCTTCACGGAATGGCATGCCTTTTTTCGCAAGGTAGTCTGCCACTTCGGTCGCATTTGAGAAATCTTCTTTTGTTGCTTTTTTCATGACATCTTCGTTCACTGTCATTGTTTGAATCATGCCTGTGAAGATTTGCAGGCTGCCAGCGATCGTTTTCACCGTATCAAACATGCCTTCTTTATCTTCTTGCAAATCTTTGTTATACGTAAGCGGCAAGCCTTTCATAATCGTGAGCAGCCCCATCAGGTTGCCATATACCCGCCCTGTTTTTCCGCGGATCAATTCAGCCATATCCGGGTTTTTCTTTTGCGGCATCATGCTGCTGCCTGTTGCGTACGTGTCATCGAGCTCAATGAATTTGAATTCTTGAGAACACCATAAAATGATTTCCTCACAAAGACGTGAGAGATGCATCATCACAAGGCTGCTATTGGACAAGAACTCTAAAATGAAATCACGATCACTCACGCCATCAAGGCTGTTCTCGTAAATATGGTCAAAGCCAAGAAGCTCTGCTGTATATTCACGATCAATTGGGAATGTCGTTCCTGCTAACGCCCCGCATCCAAGTGGTGACACATTAATCCGCTTCAATGAATCTTGAAAACGCGCTTTGTCCCGCTCAAGCATCCAAAAGTAGGCAAGCATATGATGGGCAAAGGAAATAGGCTGTGCACGCTGTAAGTGCGTATATCCTGGAAAAATTGTTTCAACGTGCTGTTCAGCTTTTTCTACAAGCACTGTTTGAAAAGAAGAGATCAGCTCAATGATATGCTCTACTTGGTTATTCAAATATAAATGCATATCGGTTGCGACCTGATCATTCCGGCTTCTCGCTGTGTGCAATTTGCCGCCAAGCGGACCAATCTCATCAATGAGCATTTTTTCAAGGTTTAAATGAATGTCCTCATAATCTACTGAGAAATCGAGTTCATCCGCCTCTGCCTTTTTCATGAGCGTATTCAGTCCGTCTTTGATTGCAGCGGCCTCCTCATCGCCGATGATACCGCATTTATTCAGCATACTTGCATGGGCAAGGGAGCCGGTCAGATCTTCTTTGACTAATTGTTTGTCGAAATGAATGGATGCACCAAACTCATCGACCCATTTTTCTGGTGTTTTTTGAAATCGGCCTCCCCAAAGCTTTTTCATGCTTTAACCTGCTCCTTTTTATTCACGATGCTGTTTACTTTTGTTGGTAAACCCCAAAGGTTAATAAATCCTACAGCTGCATCATGATCGAATTCATCTGCTTTTGTGTAAGTTGCTAGATTTTCATCATAAAGTGAATATGGTGATTTACGTCCTTCTACAATGGCATGACCTTTAAATAGTTTCACACGTACAACACCTGTTACGTTCTTTTGCGTTTCTTGTAAGAATGCATCTAGCGCTGATTTAAGTGGTGAGAACCATAAGCCGTTGTATATTAATTCAGCCATTTTTTGTTCAACGATTGGCTTAAAGTGTGCTACTTCTTTAACAAGCGTTAAGTCTTCAAGTTCTTTGTGTGCTTTTAATAGGGTAACTGCACCTGGGCACTCATACACTTCACGAGATTTGATTCCAACAAGACGGTTTTCAACATGATCGATTCTGCCTACACCATGCTGGCCAGCAACTTCATTTAAATGAAGGATCAGATCAGATAATGAATACTGGATTCCGTCAATCGCTGTTGGTTTTCCTTTTTCAAACGTGATTTCAATGATTTCAGGTGTGTCAGGTGTTTTTTCAAGTGGATTTGTCAGATCATAAGCACCTTCTGGCGGCGCTGCCCAAGGATCTTCTAAAATACCACATTCGTTACTTCTGCCCCAAAGGTTTTGGTCGATTGAATATGGGCTATCTAAGTTAATCGGAATTGGAATACCGTGCTTTTGTGCATAATCGATTTCTTCATCACGAGACCATTTCCATTCACGCACTGGTGCAAGAACTTCTAGGTCTGGATTCAATGCTTTGATTGATACTTCAAAACGAACTTGGTCGTTTCCTTTCCCTGTACATCCGTGTGCAACGGCTACGGCATTTTCTTTCTCTGCGACTTCCACTAATTTTTTGGCAATGAGCGGACGAGATAGTGCAGACACGAGTGGGTATTTTCCTTCATACATCGTGTGTGCTTGCAGTGCAGCAAGTGCAAATTCTTCAGCAAACTCTTCTTTTGCGTCGATCATGTAAGATTGAACAGCTCCGACTTGAAGTGCTTTTTGTTGAACGAATGCTAAATCTTTTCCTTCACCTACGTCCAGGCAGCAAGCAACAACTTCGTAACCTTGCTCCTGTAACCATTTAACTGCAACAGAGGTATCAAGACCTCCGGAATATGCTAATACGACTTTTTTATTTTGTGACATGTTTGAAAAGCTCCTCTCGCTTGTTTTGATTCTGTGAATGTTTTTTGCATAAAAATAAGTTTTAATTTATAAACATGCATTTAGTATGTATACACTGTAACAAGGAAAAATTGTTTTTTCAACCCCTTTATGAAAAAAACTCTGCCAAATTTTCTTGGCAGAGTCATTTTGGGCTATTTTTGATCTTTTTCAAGCTCTCGCAAGACATGAGGAAGCTCTGGAATAATGAGTTTGGTCATGGCTAACCGAACTGCTCCGGTAGAGCCTGGTGTGGCAAAAACGGCTTTTTGGTTAATCACCCCTGCCGACGCTCTAGATAAGATAGCGGCTGATCCAATATCTTCTGTATAGCTCAGCATGCGAAAAATTTCTCCAAAGCCCGGCAGCTCTTTTGAGAAAAGAGGGGTAATGGATTCAATCGTGACGTCCCTTGCTGCAATACCAGTTCCCCCGTTTAACAAGACAGCATCAATCTTCGCTTCACTTGTTCCTTCTAAAACGGCGTCTTGAATCGCTCCAATGTGATCTTTCACAATATCGTATGCAAGAATAAGATGCCCTTGTTCTTTGAGCAAATCAATCATCAGACGGCCGCTTTTATCTGTTTCTTTTGTCCTTGTATCACTGACGGTAATGACTTTTACATGAAGCCTCGTTCTCGCTTCGCGTTTATGTTCTTGGGCGCTCATCTCTTCACACCGCTCCTTTCATATTGCCTCACATTATAGCATGCTGATTTCAATAGAAAAAAGCCCTTTTCCGCTGAGGAAAAGAGCTTTAAAAGGATGTTACGCTAAACGCATAACGTCTCTTGCAATCATGACTTCTTCGTTCGTTGGAATCACGATGACTTTTACAGGAGAGTGAGGGTAGCTGATGAATGCTTCTTCGCCTCTCATGTTGTTAAGAGATGGATCCCAGTATACGCCCATGAATTCTAGACCACGAAGTACACGTGCTCTCACTTCTGAGCTGTTTTCACCGATTCCAGCTGTGAAGATGATGGCATCTACACCATTCATTCTCGCTGCATAAGAACCGATGTATTTATGAATACGGCTTGCAAAAATATCTAGTGCTACTTCTGCACGGTCGTTTCCTTCTTCTGTCGCTTCTTCGATATCACGAAGATCACTTGAAAGACCAGACACACCTAAAAGACCACTCTTCTTATTCAAAGTAGAAAGTACTTCTTCCGCTGTATGTCCTGTTTTCTCCATAATAAATGGAATAAGGGCAGGGTCAATGTTACCTGAACGTGTTCCCATTGCAACACCCGCAAGTGGTGTGAAGCCCATTGACGTATCGATTGATTTTCCGCCTTCAACTGCTGCGATACTTGCACCATTTCCAAGGTGGCAAGAAATCAAACGAAGCTCTTCAAGAGGACGGCCTAATAGCTCTGCTGCACGCTCTGTTACGAACTTATGGCTTGTCCCGTGGAATCCGTATTTACGAATACCAAAGTTTTTGTAGTAGTCGTACGGAAGGCTGTATAGGTAAGACTGCTCTGGCATTGTTTGGTGGAACGCTGTATCGAACACAGCAATCGCTGGTACGTCAGGCAGAATTTGTTTAAATGCTTTGATTCCTACAACGTTTGCAGGGTTGTGAAGTGGTGCAAGCTCTGAAAGCTGATCAATGTCATTGATGACTTCATCTGTTAATACAACAGAATCGCTGAATTTTTCTCCGCCGTGAACGACGCGGTGTCCTACGCCATCAATTTCATTAAAGTCTTTGATGATGTTAAATTCAATTAGTTTTTCAAGCAGCATTTTAACCGCTACTGCATGATCTGGAATATCTGTGACTTCTGTTTTCTTTTCTCCATCTACAGAAATCGTGAAGATACTGTTGTCCATTCCGATTCTTTCAACAAGACCTTTTGTTAAAACGGTTTCTTCTGGCATGTCGAACAATTGGAATTTAAGAGATGAGCTTCCTGCGTTGATTGCAATAATTTTGGACATTACTGTCGCTCCTTTTACTCAGTTGTTATATAAGGTTTCACGTTTTTTCGGTGCTATATTCAACCTGTTTGAACGGGTCTTTTATAGTTTAACGATAAGTCCGAAAAATATCTGACTTTTTCATTTAAACATTGAAAACTTTGCATTTCAAGTACACCTTCGAACTGTTACCGCTTACATCAATAAGTCGTTATTTTCTGAATAATAAAATAGCCAGACATCACTCTGGCTATTCTTTCGTTTCTTTTTCTTCTATAAACCATTGGTCTAATTTTCTCATGACGCCAACCATTGCTTCCTTCTGTGAGAAAGATGGCAGATTGGCAAATAGCATACGTTTCGGTGCTTCGAGCCCCTCTTTTTTCTTTTGCATCACAAATAAGCTTTTGGCATGCTTTTTGTCTTTGAACATAGAGACTGGCAGCTGAATTAACGCATTCATATATGCATGTTCTTTGATGAAATCCTTTAATTGTACGCTTTCTTTTCCTTCAAACAAATCGTTTGGAATGATGAAGAATAAGAAGCCTCCTTCTTTCGTGTAACGAAGACTTTGCTCAATGAATAAATAATGCGCAAAGGAATGACCTTCTTTTGCCTTTAATTCATAGTCTTTAGCGCGCTCATCATTTGGATAATACCCGACAGGAAGACTGCATACAGCAACATCTGCAGGTGAGATAAGAAGCGGCTCAAGGCTGTCCTGGTGGAAAAGCTCTACTTCTTTTTCTTCTAAGTTCGCTTGTGCCCACGCAATTTTAATGAGCACGTCATCAATTTCAGAGGCAAAACCGCGTGTTGTTTCTGCTGTTACATTGTTGAGGACCGCAAGCAGTAAATTCCCTGTTCCTGCTGCTGGATCAAAGACAACCAGCTCTTTTTGTCCTTCTAAAAATTTATTGACCAAATAGCTGACAAACAGACCAATTGTATCAGGTGTCATCTGCCGGTTTGGATGTGAAATATCCTTTTGTCCTTTTAATACGGCGAGCTGAAACGCTTTACGAATCTGCTCATGATCATAAGAGGCGAAATCTGCTTTCTCTATTAAATCTTTTAGTAAACCATTTCGATCATTTGCCTGGAAAAAGGCTTCTCCTGCTTCTGCCAATGCTTCAATATAGGAAATGTTCTGTTCCTTTTTTAAACGAATTGAAGCTGTATCGAGCAGCTCAAAAATCGTACTCACTTGATCTTTCTGCAATGCTTTTCTCTCCTCGCTTTGTTAAAAGCTATATGTTCTCATTGAAAAGAGCCCCAGTATGAAGCCGGAGCTCTTGTCGATGCTGCTTTTATAACAGTGATTTCGCAGCCTCAATGGCTTTTTCATAATTTGGATGATTGGTTGCTTCGCTTACGTACTCAGTGTAAACCACTTTTCCGCTTGGGTCTAATACGAAGACCGCACGCGCCAATAAACGCAATTCTTTCATATATAAACCAAACGCTTCACCAAATGACATATCTCTATGATCAGATAATGTTTCGACATTTTCAATTCCGTTTGCTCCGCACCAGCGTGCTTGTGCAAATGGTAGGTCTGCACTAATGGTATAGATATTGACCGGACCTAAACCGGCTGCCTCTTCATTGAAACGTCTTGTTTGTGCGTCACACACACCTGTATCAATAGAAGGAATCACTGAGATAATCGTCACTTTTCCTGTTAAATCAGAAAGTGAAACTTCCCCTAGTGAGTTCGTTAATACCGTGAAATCTGGAGCCTGCTCGCCTACTTTCACTTCATTTCCTACAAGCGTTACTGGGCTCCCTTTAAATGTGATCGATGCCAAAACAATTCCTCCCTTATCAAATGTATGGTTCTATCATAGTAGAGAAAGCAAAAAACTGCAAAGCCTAATCGTCCATTTTGAAAAAAAAGTTAACTGCAGGGCAGCTAACTTTTTAAAGGTCTATGTCATCTAGTTTTCGTTCTTTGTGACGATGCTCCCGTTCATCCTTCTTAAACATGTGCTGAAGACGTTCAATTGCTTGAGGAGCAGAATCCAATATTTTATCGAGCAGATGTGTGTGTTCATCCAAATGAAGCATTCGTACGCCATTTGTTCCCACAATTAAAAAGGCGATTGGTGTAATCGATACTCCCCCACCGCTTCCGCCTCCAAATGGGAGTCTCGGTTCTTTTCGTTCTTGTTCATCAGACCGTTTTTCTTTCTTTTGGTTACCGTTGAATTCACTGCCGCCGGCTGCAAATCCAAAACCAACCTTTGACACTGTGAGAATGACACTGCCGTCAGGGGTTTCGACTGGATCGCCGATGATCGTGTTCACATCAATCATTTCTTTTAAGTTTTCCATCGCTGTCTTCATCAGACCTTGGATTGGATGATCTGCCATTTTCGGGTTCCTCCTTAAACAGATGATTCATTCTTCGTTGCTTGAAGAGAGGCATTTTTTCTCGCCTTTCTCCCTTTTAACCAATGGACAAGTAATCGAATGGCTGCAAGCATAGCATGTCCAATCCGAAAATAAGCTATACATGCAAAGTGTGTCTGTGACACATTGTGCTGAAAAGCGGGAATCACTTCATAGACGGGTTTGTGCTTAAAGGTGAGATGCTCCTGCATAAAGGCAAGAAGTGCTCCTTTGACTGACCACACACCACCGGCTGCTACACCTGTTAAAGCTGCGTCATGAAAACCAATCCATGTGGACCAGTGAAATGAGACGATTTTTATATGAATGAAGAACTTTCGCATGATCCGGTTTAGATCGACAATCTCTTTTGTAATACGCTCCATTTGATGAAGGATTTCTTTCACATCACGTTTTCCCACTTTTTTATGCATGGTTTCTTTTTCTTGATTAGGCGTTTTGGTGCTGGCCATTTTCTTTTCACGAATATCAATCGTTTGATCTTCCGTATTCACTTTCACCATCGGAATGTCTTTCTTCAGTCTGACGATTCCATATAAGGTGATGATCTTCACCGCAATATGGTCATTGTCATTTGCATGTGAATAGTCCAGTGAAATGGTCACTTTCATAAAGATCAATAAGATCACAAGGAACAAAAAAGCTGCGATCCAAACGTACAGCACTGTGCTCACTTCCTCCATAACAAATGATGCTTCCTCTACGATTATGGCTCTCCTTCTGGATTTTATACCCAATCACCCAAAAAAAGAGTTTGACCGGTACCCGGCCAAACTCTCTTTGGTTATGCGTTTGATTCTGTTTTTTCATATAAATGTTCATGAACAACCACCGTATCTGCAAAGTAGTCATGAACCCCTTGCTTTTTCGGCGTGAACCCAACCACAGCATAGAGAACAAAAAGCGTATTAATATATCTCCCCACAATTTCTCTAAAGAAAATGACATCCCATGGCAGCTTCTTCTCCGGCTGAAGTGAGACGACTTTGATTCCAAACACCATCTTTCCAAGTGTTTGTTGGAAAATCTTCGTCATGATCGCAAAATAAAGCAGAAAGACAATTGTGGTTGTGACGGAAAATGGGGAAAACCAGCCTCCACCTTTTGACCAGCCAAAGAGACTAAAGATTGGAGAAACCGTCAAATGGTTAACACCCCATACGACGAGCCAATCTAGGATAAATGCCCAAAATCTAATCCAGAAACCTGCAAAGGCCTGCGCTTCAATTGAAGTGCGCTTCGCAAGAGTCGGCCTTGATTCTCCCTCTTGGCTGCGACTTTCCGTTACTTCATCGAATGTAGAATCCATCTATGATCCCTCCTTTATTTTGAATAGAGATACATCGGTTTAGACCCATTTGAGCCAGCCAGTGTTTCTTTTAAGTTCAGAAAATCAATTTCGCTTTTAAAGAGCTTGCTTGCACTCATATTGAAAAGAGAGTTCCAGCCAAAGCTTTGTGAATAGCTGATTACTGTTGCTCCTTTTAAGCCTTTTTCATTTTTCTTCATTGCTTTTAGTGCATCTTCATAGTACCCAAGCTCATCCACTAATCCGTTCGATTTCGCCTGTGTTCCGTCATAGATTCGGCCGTCAGCAATTTTCTTGACGTCTTGTTTTGACATGCCACGTCCTTCTGAGATGACTTTCACAAAGCCTTCATAAGAGTTGTCAACCATGCTTTGCATGATAGCACGCTCATCTTTTGTCATATCACGATTTGGGGACATGATGTCTTTGAATTTTCCACTTTTAATGGTTTCATATTTGATGCCTAAATTATCTGCTAGCTTTGCATAATTCAAACTTTGCATGATGACCCCGAGAGAGCCTGTTAACGTTTCAGGTGAAGCAAAGATTTTTTTCGCTGGAGTGGATACATAATAGCCGCCAGAAGCCGCCATTGAACCCATAGAAACATAAATTGGCTTCTTCGCTTTCTTTACTTCTTCTAATTTTTTATGTATTTCAGCACTTTCATAGACACCGCCGCCAGGAGAGTTGACACGCAGCAAGACACCTTTCACAGACGCATCGTCTTTTGCTTTATCTAATTCTTTTAAGAACGCACGATGATCATATGCTTCCCCGCCTAGAAGGCTGGATGCTCCGCCGTTATCTTGAATCGTGCCATTAATCTCAAGTACAGCAATTTTACTCGCTCCGCTTCCATCCTCTAGTACCTTTTCTTCGATTTCGTCCCCGAATTGATAGCTCATCTTATTATCATTGAAGCTTTCAAACAAGGCTGTCGTGATACTAATCACAATCGAAAAGCCGAAAACACCAAGTGCAATGATTAAGGCTACCCATCTTTTCGCATTCATTTCTTTCTCCTCCTTTTTGTCTCACTTCGTTCATACGAATACACACATGAAATGTTTCACAGGAACTGTGGTTTTTTTACATTTCATTTCAACATATGATAGCACCGATGTGAAATGACGATCAACTTTACATCTTCTATCATTTGCTCATCATGACGAAAAATTGGTTATTTTATCCTCTTTCTACATCTAATAGCTCAGATCATCTCCACAACGAAACGCCCAGACCTCTCTAGCCTCCAAAATGAGCTATTAAATTATGCTCAAAGTCAGCGTTGTCTAATCACTTACAATGACTCATTTCTCAAATGGAAGCCTCTATCATGATGAAGCGTCTTTCTAATATTTTTACTTTCATATGAAAAAAGTGTAAAATGTGAGCAAGGGTTTTTATGTAAGCCCTTTACTACTCGAAATCTATTTTTGACAACAAAGGGGAGAACGTCAATGACAGACAATCGTCGCAATGTATTTTTCTTTTACAAAAAAGATCATGAATTGGATGGACACATTTCTTCTCTGGAGAAGCTCGCTACCGATCAAGGCTTTCACGTCGTAAAGCGTGCAGAAGATGCCCATATCATTGCTTCAATTGGTGGAGATGGTACATTTCTTCAAGCGGTTCGCAAAACGAACTTCCGGGATGACTGCTTGTATGTAGGGGTATCAAAAACAGAGAATTCGCACCTATACTGCGATTTTTCGTTAGAACATTTTGATCAAATGATTGATGCCATGAACACTGAACAGATTGAAGTGAGAAAATATCCGATCATCGATGTAAGCGTTGACAGTATCAACCAGTTCCATTGTTTAAACGAACTGTCGATCCGCTCTAGCATCATTAAAACATTTGTCATCGATGTGTATATAGATGATTTCCATTTTGAAACCTTTAGAGGCGACGGGATGATTATTTCCACTCCGACCGGTTCAACAGCCTACAATAAATCTGTCAATGGCGCCGTGGTGGATCCGATGCTTCCGTGTATGCAAGTAACCGAGCTGGCATCGCTGAATAACAACTCATACCGTACACTTGGAGCTCCTTTCATTTTAAGCAGTGACCGCAAGCTGACACTAAAGGTTGTTCAGGACGGTAACGACCACCCAATTATCGGTCTTGATAACGAAGCGTTAGGTACAAAACATGTCAAACAAATTGACATTGGCCTTTCTGGTAAAGTGATCAAAACAGTCAAATTAAAAGATAATTCCTATTGGGAAAAAGTGAAACGCAGATTCCTTTAATTATTGAAAAGCTCCTTTATGGGGCTTTTTTTCATGCCTTTTCATTCAAGGTCATGGTGTCTTTGAAAAGATATGGTATGATGTCACAAGTATACATGTACGAAAAGGAGAACACGATGCCATTACAACATTTTGATCAATATCCATTAAGCGATGAATTGAAACAAGCGCTAGAAGCGCTTCATTTCCATACACCTACACCCGTCCAGCACGAGACATTATCCGTTGCTTTTTCAAAGCAGGACCTCATTGTCAAATCTCAGACAGGCAGTGGCAAAACAGCAGCCTACGGTCTGCCAATTTGTGAAATGGTGGATTGGGCTGAGAATAAACCTCAAGCCCTCATCCTCGTCCCAACAAGAGAACTTGCCATGCAGGTCAAACAGGATCTGACCAGTCTCGGACGATTTAAACGAATCAAAGCGGCCGCCATTTACGGGAAAGCTCCATTTCAAGCACAAAAAATAGAGCTTGCACAAAAGAACCACATTGTGTGCGGAACGCCAGGACGAATATTGGATCACCTTGAAAAAGGGACACTTTCTTTAGACAATCTGTCATTTTTCGTGTTAGATGAAGCAGACGAAATGCTCAACATGGGATTTATTGATCAAGTCTCTTCTATTATTCAGCATCTGCCGCCAAAGCGGATGTCGATGTTATTTTCAGCGACGATGTCTGATGAAATGAAGGATTTGAGTGAGCAGTTTTTACAATCGCCAAAAGTGATAGAGATTGCTCGGGAGGAAACGACGAAGCAGCAAATCACCCACACGTTGATTGAAACCGAGGAAGAAGGCAAGTTTTCATTACTTCAACGAACGATTGTCATTGAAAATCCAGATAGCTGTATCATTTTTTGCAATACGCAGGAGCGAGTGAATGAGCTGACGATGAAGCTGGATGAGTGGGATGTTCCTTGCGATAAGATTCATGGCGGGATGAGGCAGGAAGATCGCTTTGCCGTCATGGATGAATTCAAAAACGGGGAATTCCGTTATTTGATCGCAACAGATATTGCAGCCCGAGGAATTGATGTCAGTGATATGACACATGTCATTCATTACGACTTGCCATATGAAAAAGAACGCTATATTCACCGGACCGGAAGAACTGGCAGAGCGGGTAAAAGCGGAAAAACGATTGCGTTTATGACAAGGCACGGGCAGCCGCTTATTGAAGAATTAAAAGAGGAAGCTGGTATTCATTTTCAGATTCAGCCTTATCCTACAAAAGAAGAAGCAGAACAGCATGTGGCAAACTTTGAAGAAAAAATTGAAACACCGATTCAAAAGGAAAATAAGCAGGCCGGCATAGAGAAAGCTATTATGAAGCTGTATTTTAACGGCGGGAAGAAAAAGAAACTCCGGGCAGTTGATTTCGTTGGAACGATCGCCAAAATAGACGGCGTTGCGTTTGATGACATTGGGATTATTACCATTCAGGAAACAAAAACATATGTAGATATTTTAAATGGCAAAGGCCCTCTTGTGCTAAAAGCCATGCGCCACACAACGATTAAAGGCAAGCAGTTAAAAGTACATGAAGCACGTCAATAAAAAGTGAAGGCTAAGCGCCTTTACTTTTTTTATTTAAAATAAAATAAGCTTACAACCCTTGAACCATCAGCCTTTCCCGCATTCAACATGACAAATGTCATATTGAATACATGATGGGTGCTACTATGAGCATGACACCTTTCCTTCTATACTTTGAAGTAGAAAGAAACGGAAAGGACTTGAACGTTCATGACGACTTCAACAAACACACAGCAGCAAGCCACTTTAAGAAAACAAGTTGGCCAATTCTCTGGTGCTAATTCGAAAAAAAGTATCATTCAACTCTTTAATACATTCATTCCATTTTTGGGGCTTTGGTTTCTTGCCTATTATAGCCTGAACATCTCCTATCTTTTAACCCTCTTCTTTGCGGTGATTGCAGCTGGTTTTTTAGTACGTGTCTTTATTATTTTTCACGACTGCTGCCATCAATCCTTTTTTAAACAGAAGCCGCTGAATCACCTGTTTGGTTTTGTAACGGGCGTACTCACCCTTTTCCCTTATCTTCAATGGCAAAGAGATCATTCAATTCACCATGCCACAAGCAGTAACCTAGACAAACGAGGAACTGGCGACATTTGGCTCCTGACAGTCAAAGAATATCAAGAAGCTTCAGCTTGGACGAAATTTCGCTACAGATTTTACCGTAATCCTTTTGTGATGTTTATTTTAGGACCGATCTTTGTTTTTCTCTTAAAAAACCGTTTCAACGTCAAAAATGCTCGTAAAAAAGAGCGCTGGAACACGTATTTCACAAACGTGAGCATCATTGCGCTAGCAGCTGCAACGTGTCTTCTTTTTGGCTGGCAGGAGTTCCTGCTTGTCCAAGGTCCAATCTTCCTGATCTCAGGATCAATCGGCGTATGGCTGTTTTATGTGCAGCATACATTTGAAGATTCTTACTTTGAAGCAGATGAACATTGGAATTACGTGCAGGCAGCTGTAGAAGGCAGTTCTTTTTACAAATTGCCAAAGCTTCTTCAATGGTTAACAGGCAATATCGGCTATCACCATGTTCATCATTTAAGTCCGAGGGTACCGAATTATCACTTGGAGCATGCACATGATCATAGTGAGCCGCTTCAAAATGTGCCAACCATCACTTTAAAAACAAGTATCGAATCAATGAAATTTAGACTTTGGGATGAAGAAACGAAAGCATTTGTTACCTTTAAAGAAGCACGGCAATCTAAGAAGGTGCCCGCACCTGTTATAAAAGGAGACATTCTGAAGAAAAATGCATAATTGGCGCAAGCTCTTTCTTACAATAGAAGGAGCTTGTTGTATTTGCAGGATGCGCTCATCTGTTCAATTTGATAAAGTAGTGAAAAAGACTGAAAAAATGAAAAAGGTGAATCACGGATGAAAAAACAACTGAAAATTCAAAAACTGCATGGGATTTCCCCATATATTTGGGCGATTTTTTTCATCCTGCCCTTTTATTTTATCTTTAAGACCCCTTCGACTTTAGGCATTGTGATCGGCATTATTTTAAACGTCGTCTTTTTTGCGGTCTACCGTTTTGCCTTTGTCTCAAAAGGCTGGTCGTTATATGTATTCGGCCTTCTATTAATCGCCATTTCGACTGGTTATGTGATGCTCTATAGCTACATTTATTTTGCTTTTTGTATCGCCTATTTCAACGGGCATATCAAAAGAAAAGTCCCTTTCTATATCTTATACTATATTCATCTAGGGAGCGCTGCCGTAGCGGTGAATTTTAGCCTGATCTTAAAAAAGGGCTGGTTTCTCACGCAAATTCCGTTTGTCGTGATTACACTGATCAGCGCCATCCTCCTCCCTCTTAGCATTCGAAGCAGGAAGGAACGTGAACGGCTAGAAGAGAAATTAGAATATGCCAATGAGCGGATCGCCGATCTTGTCAAAATTGAAGAGAGACAGCGCATTGCTCGTGACCTGCATGATACACTTGGACAAAAACTCTCTCTTATCGGTTTAAAGAGTGACCTTGCCCGTAAACTCGTGTATAAAGACCCTGAACAGGCACGCGCCGAATTAAAAAGCGTCCAACAGACAGCTAGAACGTCTCTTAATGAAGTGCGGAAAATTGTTTCTTCCATGAAAGGCATTCGGATCAAAGATGAAATATTGAATATCAAGCAAATCCTTGAAGCCGCCGATATTGACATGATTTATGATGAAAAGGAAGCGCCGAAACACATCTCTCTTCTGAACGAAAACATTGTGAGCATGTGCATCAAAGAAGCCGTAACGAATGTCGTCAAACATAGCGACGCCACTGTCTGTCAAATCACCATTCATCAAAAGTCAAAGGAAGTTGTCATTACAGTTGAGGATAACGGCACATTTAAAGGCGGTGATCCACCCTCTCAAACAAAGGGACATGGCCTTTTAGGGATTAGAGAAAGATTGGAATTTGCAAATGGACGCCTGCACATTGAAACAAAAGACGGGACGAAGCTGATCATGAGTATTCCAAATGATTCAGCAGCGAAAGATAAGGAGGAAATAAAATGATTAACATCTTTATCGCAGAGGATCAGCAAATGCTGCTCGGTGCTCTTGGATCGCTTCTCGATTTAGAAGACGATATGACGGTTGTTGGAAAAGGTACAAACGGCCAGGATGCCATAGATTTTGCTAAAAAACACCCGGTCGACATTTGTTTAATGGATATTGAAATGCCAGGAAAATCTGGGCTCGATGCCGCTGAAGAACTCAAAAAGTCTGATGTGAAGATCATCATTTTAACAACCTTTGCCCGTTCTGGCTATTTTCAAAGAGCACTGAAAGCTGGCGTTAGCGGCTACATGCTGAAAGACAGCCCAAGCGAGGATTTGGCAAGTGCCATCCGCAGCGTGATGAAAGGGAAAAAGGTGTACGCCCCTGAATTAATGGAAGACTTGTATAGCGACGAAAATCCTTTAACTGAACGAGAAAAGTCGGTTCTAGAACTCGTCGCAGACGGAAAAAACACAAAAGAAATCGCCAAGGAACTCAGCATTAAAAGTGGCACTGTCCGAAACTACATATCCGTTATTTTAGATAAACTAGAAGTCAAAAACCGAATTGAAGCCATTACTCGTTCCAAAGAAAAAGGCTGGTTTAAATAAGAAAAAAGATCAGGTCAGACACTGCCTTGATCTTTTTTTCTTTTTATCAGAATTCCTCTATCCACTGCTAAAATATCATTGACAACAAACCTCACTTCTATGGTATGATATCTGAGTGATAATAATTATCATTATCACTCATACAACCAAATACACGGCTGATGTGCCGATTTCAAAGGAGTTTACATTCATGAAGAAAATATTGTTCCCTCTGATGCTCATCTTCGTACTTGCGTTGAGCGCATGTGGCAATAGCAGCAACTCTTCCTCAAATAAAGGAAAGCAATCAACGTCATCGGACACGATTACATATCAATCTGAAAATGGACCTGTGAAGCTGCCAGCAAATCCAAAACGTGTTGTTGTTCTCGCCTCTTATACAGGAAATGTCTTGTCACTTGGTGTGAACCTTGTGGGTGTTGACTCTTGGTCAAAAAAGAATCCACGTTTCAAAAAGAAATTAAAAAATGTGGAAGAAGTATCCGATGAAAATGTGGAAAAAATCATGAAGCTAAAGCCTGATGTCATCATCGGTTTAAGCGGTGCAAAAAATGTAGAAAAACTGAAAAAAATCGCCCCTACCGTTTTATTCACGTATAACAAAGTCGATTACCTTCAGCAGCATATTGAAATTGGAAAAGTCTTAAACAAAGAAAAAGAAGCAGAAGCATGGGTGAAGGATTTCAAAAAGCGCACAGCTGAAGCTGGCAAAGAAATCAAAGCAAAAATCGGTGAAGATGCAACCGTATCTGTCTTTGAAAGCGGCACAAAAGATCTTTACGTCTTTGGAGATGCATGGGGACGCGGAACAGAAATCCTCTACCAAGCAATGAAACTAAAAATGCCTGAAAAAGTAAAAGAAAAAGCATTAAAAGCTGGTTATTATGCGGTGTCACAAGAGGTCATCCCTGAATTTGCCGGAGACTATATGATCATTAGCAAAAACAGCGAGATGGACAATTCCTATCAAAACAGTGAAATCTATAAGTCCATTCCTGCTGTGAAAAAACATCGTGTGTATGAAGCAAATGCGGAAGAGTTTTACTTTAATGACCCGCTCACACTTGAATATCAACTATCATTCTTTAAAAAGCACTTTTTAGGTAAATAAACCGAAGCAAGGGACCTCTTCCCTTGCTTTTTTGCTGTCTGCTTCTAGCGGGAGTGCCTATTTTCCGCTACAATGATGTACAAGCTAATTTAAAAAGTGTGGTGCTCGTTTTGTTTAAAATTTTGCTGATTGAGGATGATACAACCCTCTTCCAAGAAATCAAAGAACGTTTAGTCAACTGGTCTTATGATGTGTATGGGATCAACAATTTTCAACAGGTCATGCAGGAGTTCACTTCCATCCAGCCTGATCTAGTCATTATTGATATTCAGCTGCCAAAGTACGATGGCTTTCATTGGTGCCGGATGATTCGGCATCATTCTAATGTGCCCATCATCTTTCTTTCATCTCGTGATCATCCTGCTGATATGGTCATGTCGATGCAGCTTGGAGCTGATGATTTTGTACAAAAGCCCTTTCACTTTGACGTTCTCATCGCCAAAGTAAGTGCTGTTCTTCGCCGAGTCCATGATTATAATGCGGAACCAGCCAACTTAAAAGTCTGGTGCGGCGCTACCCTTGATCTCGAAAATAATACAGTGACAAATGAAAACGGTGAGATTGAATTAACAAAAAATGAGTTTTTTATTCTCAAAGAATTGATTCAGCATAAAAATCATATCGTCAAAAGGGAATCTCTCATCCAAGCTTTATGGGACGATGAACGATTCGTGAGTGACAATACACTCACTGTAAACGTCAACCGCCTTAGAAAAAAACTAGACGAAATCTCCCTTGGCACCTTCATTGAAACAAAAGTGGGTCAAGGTTATCTTGCAAAAGAAAAGGATGATCAATGATGCTGCAAGCATTTCTAAAAGAACGAAGAAGCTGGATCTTGTTCTTTCTTAGTTTGCAGCTTCTCATTCTCTTTGTTGCATATTTGGATACAACGATTCCACTCGCTTCTCTTTTTTATATCGTGCTTTTGTCTACATTACTCTTCATTGTTTTTCTTTTTTTTCGTTACCGGAAAGAAACTGCTTATTACATGCAACTGAAAGCATGGGACGAAAATATAGACCATCAAATACGTCTCAAACCCTCTTCCCCCTTTGAACAAATTGTACAGGAGGCAACGTCAGAGCAAATCGACCGATACCGCCAGATGACGGCTAAGCAAAAGACTGCGCTGGAAGAAGAAAAAGATGAACTACTCTCATGGATACATGAGGTGAAAACGCCGCTCACGGCGATGCACTTAATGATTGACCGCATAACAGAACAGCCGCTCAAATCAAATATGACATATGAATGGCTTAGAATACATTTACTCCTTGATGCACAGCTGCATCAAAGCAGGATCCAACATATTGAAAATGATTTATTTATTGAAAAACTGGATCTCCAAAACATGCTAACGAAAGAAATCAAAGCGCTCCAATCGTGGTGTATGCAAAAAGGAATTGGCTTTGACCTTTTATTAGAAGAGCGAGATGTATTAAGTGATACAAAATGGTTATCCTTTATGATCAGACAAGTGCTGACAAACGCCGTCAAGTACAGCCAATCAACTGACATTATCATCGAAAGCAAACAAATGAACGAACAAGTGGTGCTCACCATCTCAGATCAAGGCAGAGGAATTGACCCAAGAGACGTGTCCCGTATTTTTGAAAAAGGCTTTACCTCCACAAGACATCACAATGACACGGCCTCCACAGGCATGGGGCTCTATTTAACAAAAAAGGGAGCTGACGCTCTTCATATCACGATCGAGGTCAACTCCACATTAGATCAAGGGACAACTTTCACCTTTATTTTTCCGAAAAAGAATGATTTTGTGCATATTGCAAGCATGTGAACATGCAGTTCAAGAAACCCAATCTCTTCATCCAACGATGCATTGAAGAGATTGGGTGATTTTATACAGCCATATCACGCTACTTCACGGCATATTTCTCCTAGCTGTTTCCTTCTATAAATACTCATTAGTAGCCCGACTGACATCATTTCTAGAAGAATATGAGATCCCCCATAGCTCATAAAAGGCATGGAAACTCCTGATATAGGCAATAATCCAAAGTTTGTGAAAATACTTAAGATAAATTTTGCTGCAAATGTGGTTGCCAAACCAATCATTAACATTTTGCCATAAGCAAATTGAACTCGTTTCGCTGTATGAACTACTCTATAAATCAAAGTCACAAACAACATAAGAACGGCCAATCCTGCAAACCATCCGAATGAATAAATGATATACGTCAACATCCAATCAGTGTGAACATCATACAATGCGTACGGATTTATTTGAAAACCATTTGAGCTAAATTCATGAAGTGAGTATTGGTAAAAGTGGGCCATATCAGCTTGATACAGAGAAAATAATTGAACAATGAGATAGACAATACCTGCTGCTGTAAACGGAATAAGCTGTCTCATTCTTGCATGAGATACATACATCATCGTTATGCATATGACCATAAAGGTGATGGTTGCAGAAAGAGATCCGACTATATGTAATAAAATAATGGGTAAAGTGACAATCGCTAACCCTAGCCAGGACTTGAAACCATTCTTCCAATTCCAAGATTGATAAATGCCAGCTAACGAAATAATCATCAGAAATGGAAAAATTTCAGTCAGATTGATCGATCCATTATTTAAGCTTAAAAAGAGAATACCGTTCACTCTTGTCCCAATCATCATTGTAAGAATCAGCATTCCAATCGTTCCTATGTATAAATGCCATGAATAGGGTAAAAAGCGCCGATAATCAAAAGCAAACAGTCCAAGCATCAACGCAAGACCAAATACATAGTAAATGAGACTTTTATAAAAGATATTCGTGTCTTGAAAATGAAGTAAATGAGAATGAAACTGAAAATAATACATTACAAACAGCCCAAATAAACAAGTAGCTAATACAAGAAGTATCGTTTTAAAGTCAACTTGAGTTTTGTGTGTTTCATGAAGCTGCATTCCGAGTATGGCTGCATCTCCAATTTGATCGAGCGCTTGATCTACCGCCTCTTCTTCTGACATGCCCGCACTGACCGCTTCCTCTTTCAGCGTGTATAAATGATCACGAAGCTCAAGCTTTATACTTGCATGTACGTCTTTATTTTTGATTCGTTTACACACATTTTTGATATATTGTTCAAACTTTTTCTCTAGTCCCATACGACTTTCTCCCCGTTCAAAACGCCATCTACTGCATCTTTAAACACAGTCCATTCTTCTTTCTTTTCCTTCATAAACGCTTTGCCCTGTTCATTAATCCGATAATACTTCCTTTTTCGATTGCCATTCCCTTCACCCCAGTAAGACACAATGAATCCTTTCCCCTCCAAAGTGTGCAAAATAGGATATATCGTCCCCTCTTTAAAGCTAAAAATCCCTTCGGATTTCGACTCCAATTCCTTAATCATTTCATATCCATACATCGGCTTTTCATTTAACAAGCTTAAAATAAGGGTAGCTGTACTCCCCTTTAGAAGCTCTTTACTCACTTTCATCCATCGTCACCTCTAATACATAGATTTACTATGCATATATTTGATATGCATATCTTACATGAAATCAAATACTCTGTAAAGGTTCATCAGAAAAAAACAAGAAATTTGATACATCATAGCGAAAAACAGATAAAATAATTGAATAACAATCTGAATTCTACATAAGGCTTTGACATATCAAACAAGCATGTGACAACAATGTCACATGCTCGTCTGTTTTGTTCGCCAAATCGCAGGAAGTCTGATCGGCTTCTTTTTATACTAGAGATATCAATTAAATAAAAAAGGGGTTCGACAGATGAACATTTTAGAAGCTCGCAAGTTATATAAAAGCTATGGAAATAAATTCAATAAACAAGAGGTGCTGAAAGGCATTGATTTGACGATAGAAGCTGGAGAATTTGTCAGCATCATGGGGCCATCAGGCTCGGGGAAAACGACCCTTTTGAACGTATTGTCATCGATTGATCATGTGTCCAGCGGATCGATTCGGATCGCAGATGCAGATATGACGCAAATGAAAGATCAGCAGCTCGCTGAATTTAGAAAGAAACAGCTTGGCTTTGTTTTTCAGGATTACAACTTACTTGATACACTCACGGTTAAAGAGAACATCCTCTTGCCATTATCCATCTCCAAAACGCCTAAAAAAGAAGCTTTTGAACGCTTTCAACAGCTTGCAGAGGATATGGGGATTTATGAACTAAGAGACAAATATCCAAATGAACTGTCTGGTGGACAAAAGCAACGGACATCTGCAGTACGTGCCTTTATTCATGAACCAAGCCTCATTTTTGCTGATGAACCAACTGGAGCACTTGATTCCAAATCTGCTTCTGACTTACTGAACAAGCTGCAAGAATTCAATCACAAGCGCAAAGCAACCATTGTCATGGTGACGCATGACCCTGTTGCAGCCAGTTATTCAAGACGAGTGATTTTTATCAAAGATGGACAGATCTATACACAATTGAATAAAGGCGCTCTAGAGAGAAAGATGTTTTTCGAGGATATTATGAAAACGCAAGGTGTTTTAGGCGGTGTGAAGCATGAACATTAATCAGCTCGTCTTCCGCAATCTGAAGAAAAACTTAAAAAATTACTATTTATACGTGTTTGCACTTGTATTTAGTGTGGCGCTCTACTTTTCTTTTGTCACCTTGCAGTACTCACCAGCACTTGATGATGTAAAGGGGTCCATTAAGGGCGGTGCGTCGATTAAAGCCGCTTCAGTACTACTCATTGCCATTGTTGGAATCTTCCTGTTATATGCGAACAGCATTTTTATTAAACGAAGAGGGAGAGAAATAGGTCTCCTGCAGCTCATTGGCATGACGAAACAAAAAATTTCCAAACTACTCAATGCAGAAAACTTTATCCTATATGTGGTCTCCATGGCTATTGGTATCATAGCTGGATTTATCGGTTCAAAACTCATGCTGATGGTGCTATTTAAAGTAACCGGCGTGAACGCCATCGCCAACCTGCATTTTTCAGGCATGGCCCTTTTGCAGACACTGATCGTCTTTTTCGTCATCTATGGATTAATTATGTTAAGAAATCGATGGTTTATTAATAGACAGACGATTTTATCTTTATTTAGAACCACGTCTTCTACAGAACAGCGTGTGAAAAAAATCTCTGTGTTTGAAATCATCATTGGGGTTCTAGGCATTGCATTCATCAGCTCAGGCTATTATATTTCTTCTAAGCTTTTTACCGGCACATATACGTCCATGCTTGCGTTACTTTTAGCGATGATTTATATTCTAGCCTCTGTCATTATCGGTACCTTTCTTTTCTATAAAGGCTCTGTTTCGTTCATTGCCAATATCGTACGCAAACGAAAAAATGGCTATCTCGCCATTCATGAAGTCCTGTCTCTGTCATCTATTATGTTCCGGTTAAAATCAAACGCACTGCTTTTAACGATTATTACAACGGTATCTGCGCTTGCCATCGGGTTGTTATCTTTAAGCTACATTTCCTATTACTCAGCAGAAAAAACCGCTGAACAACAGATCCCTTCACATTTCGTCATGGGATCTGAGAAAGAAGCCAACACCTTTACTCGTGCACTTTCTGACAAACATATTGCTTATGATCTAAAGCAGGTCAAAGTGATTCGAGCAAAATTTGATGCAAAAAAACTCATGGATATGGATGCAGAGTTAAAAAATATGAATAATGAACCCGGCATACTGACACTGCCTGTGATTAGTGAGAAAAACGCACCAAATATTCATGTGGGGAACAACGAAGTGATTTTAAGCGGCTACAGTGATCTATTAAAGAAATTCATGCCGATTAAAAGCTCAGGCGATGTGAAGCTTCTCATCAAGAAACCGCTCGATTTGAAAGTCTTGGATTTGAAAAAAGATTATCTCATTTCCTATAACTTCACTTTTGGCGGTCTGCCTGTTGCCGTCGTGAGTCAAGATGTTTTTGAGCAGCTAGACCAACAGAAGGATCCTAAGCTACAGCTAGACCAACAGAAATATCTGCAATTTGAGAATAGTCTATATATCGCAGTCAATATAAAAGATAAAAAAAATCTTGAAAAAGCAAATAACGTGTTTAACTCTTTAAAACTAGGTGAAAACAGCATGTCTCAATTGGCTTCAGCTCAGCAGCAAAAGCAAACAATAGGACTGATGATGTTTATAGTCGGATTTTTAGGTCTCAGCTTCCTTGTCACATCAGGCTGTATTTTATACTTTAAGCAGATGAATGAAAGTGAAGAAGAACAAAGCTCTTACACGATCTTGCGTAAGCTTGGTTTTACTGAGAAAGATCTATTAAAAGGTATTCGGCTCAAACAGCTATTTAACTTTGGAATTCCGCTCGTTGTCGGGTTGCTTCACAGCTACTTTGCAGTACAGTCAGGCTGGTTTTTCTTCGGCGGTGAACTGTGGACACCAATGCTCATCGTCATGTCGATTTATACGGTGCTATATTCTATCTTCGGATTCCTATCTGTCCAGTATTACAAAAAAGTCATTAAAGAATCCTTGTAATCTCATCCCCATAGGCAGCTGCCTATGGGGATTGTTTGTTTATGATGGCGTTGATTCAAACTTGTGCGATAAAATATGATCTCTTGCCGCATAAGCTTTTTGTTTGATCTCTTCTAAGTTCACTCCAACTAGCTTCCCATTTTGTTTCACTGCTTTTCCAGCCACATAGACAGAATCAACATTTGAAGGGTGTGCCGTTTGCACAACTGCCCCAGCTGGATCTGTCATCGGAAGAAGATTCATGCTTGTCCGATCGATCAAGATAAAATCAGCTTCTTTTCTAGGTGTGAGCGAGCCGATTTTGTCATCAAGCTTCAAGGCACGAGCCCCGTTTATTGTGGCTGCTTCAAGCATTTGCTGTGCAGACAATCCAAGTTCAGGCCCTGGCATCGTCCCTTCCATCAATAAAGATTGATTTTGAATCGCCCGCTCCGCCTGTAGTCCGAATTTCATTTGGGTAAATAAATCTCCGCCTGTCGCTGTCACCACATCTACACCAAGCGTTGGCAGAACGCCATTTTCAATGGCGAGCCCTGTGACAGGATATCCGTGTCCCATCATCATTTCAATCTCAGGTGTAATCGAGATGGAGCTTCCGCTGTCAGCTAACATCTTCATTTGATCTGCATCAATTGCATTGATATGCACCATATTCAAATCAGGCCCGAGCAGCCCTGCTTGATGAAGCCGCTCAATCGATCGATCCGCTGCTCCCCAATTTCCAAAGCCAATGTGCATACTGCATAATGCATCTAGTGATCTCGCTGTTTCAATTTCAAAAACGGTCGTCTCCCATGAAGAAAATTCAGGTCCACGAATGGCAAGTCCCATCGTCAACAGCTGATCCGATGATTGAAAATGTTTTTGTTTCACGCGGGCTGCGTCTTCCATATTCGTGAGCGTACTCTCTCTGTCCCAATACGCTGCATCTCCAGAGGTACCAAAACCAAAGACCGCTCGAATACCCGCATCTTTTAAACCTCCAATGAGTTCTTCTGTATGATCCATAGAATTGATCATCGTCCAGTCGAAAAACGTGGTCACTCCTGCATCTAATGCCTCTAATGCGCCTAAATAATTAGCAATTCGATCATCTGATGGACGTCTCATCGCCCCATAGTTGCCATAATAAATTTTGCTCAAATACGTTTGCAAAGACCAATCTGTTCCGATCCCCCGTATGACAGACTGCCACACATGACGATGGGTATCCACAAGCCCTGGCATGATGACCATGTCAGACGCATCCACAACATCAGCACCGCTTGCTTCAATCGAAGGTCCGACTTCTACAATATGTGCCCCTTCAATTAATAGATCTCCCTTCTCCAGAAAACCTAAAGATGGATCAAGTGTGATAAGAGCCGCATCTTTAAACAATGTTTTCTTCATCCATATCCCCCTTTTCAGATAAAGAGAATGAGTCACTCACCCTCTCTGTCATTTTAAGACATAACAGGTTCAAATTAGAAGAAAAGTGACTCAAGGAATGTGGTTTTATGAGCTGATATTCCGAAAATAGTTGTATATCCGTTTTAATTTCACGTCATGCTTCCCTTTTGGACTTTCCATCATGCCAAATTCAAAGAACTTCACCGGTTTAATCCCGACATATTGTAAAAGAGCTCGTTTCATTAACACCTTGTGGGCATTCTGCAAAAAGAAGAAAGGGTAGTGGGTCGGTCCTTGCATTGTCGATACACATACAGCCCTCTTTCCTTTTAACAAGCCTTCTGGAAGCAGACCGCCAGTTTGACGGTAAGCAAAATTCGCTGCAAACATGCGATCAATAAAACCAAGCAACATAGCTGGCGGCCTACCCCACCAAATCGGATAAACAAACACGATGTTGTCTGCCCATTTGATTTTCTCTTGATATTCTTGAATCTCAGGGTCCTTATGCATATCACGTCTTTTTTTCTCTTCATTAAAAATAAGTACAGGATCAAATTTGTCTTGGTATAAATCTATGATTCTCACTTCTTGAACGTTTGGATTTTCTTCACTGCCCTTTAGGATTTCTTTAAAAAAAGCACCATTTAAACTATTGTGATGAGGGTGAGTATAAATAATGAGTACATTCATGGCTTATCTCCTTTAGTTATCATTTGATAACAAAAAGCATACACCTATCTTTTTTAGTTGTCAAATGATAATTGTTTTTTGATAATAAATTTGGTATGGTACGTAGGAGGTGAAACAGGATGAAAAACCCACATTTTTTCAAAGAGTTTGTCACATTTGCTTCTACTTTTTCTGAGCTGAAACATGCTATGATGAGCAAGGTCAAACCATCTGATCTAACCACTCTACAATATTTGATTCTGGAGCAGTTAGCCGTCAGTGAGCAGCTAACACCTAGCGAAATCGCCGATTGTCAGCACATGTCTCTTCCGAATGTCAGCAGAGAATTGAAAAAGCTTCACGAAAAACAATTCATTGATAGACAAGAAGATAAAGATGACAAGCGAAAACATGTCATTATGCTGTCTAAAAAAGGCCGTGCGTGTATGGACAAAGCATTTCAACAAATTGAATCCATGCTCATGGACAGCCTTTCTTCCTCTGACCAAAATCAAATGGATGATATCGTACAAGCTCTCCGTCTATTAAATCAAACCATCTTCAAAAAATGATCGAATGAAAAAAGCATGAGCGTATCGCTCATGCAGATCATTTTAGAAAACGTTAGTGAAGAGATGCTAAAAGATACGTGATGAAACCTACTATTGGAATAATCGGGATCATCAGCTTCAATGTTTTATTCGTATTCTTATATAAATTCCACAGCAAAACTGGTACACCAAACGTCAATGTATCAAAGACAGCAAGCACTGCCCCTTTACGCTGTTCTTTATGAGCCATTTGAAAACCTCCACATCCAATAAAATACATTTATTATAGTGTAGCATAGATCCTATTTTGATCATTTTCTCCAGGTAATTGAATCATCAGCATGTCTGATAAAAATGAACGGGGTGTAACTGATGCTTGCCCCGAGACAGTAGACAACAAAAAAGCGCCAGATGTTTTCCATCCAACGCTTTTTCCCATGACATGTTCAGCTCTCATTTTCATGCATCACGTCTCTTTTGCTCTATGTATCCTTTATCCAATAAGCTGATAGGCGATATATAATGCAACCAGCCAGATCATGACCGCAGAGGCTTTATTGATCCGGTTCATCCACTTGCCGTTTGTATCTAGCTTTCCTAACATTTTCCCGAGAAGGGCAAGACCCATAAACCATAACCACGAGACAATGATACAGGCTGCGGTAAATGCCAATTTTTCCGCCCCATGATATTGAAGAGAGTTCGTTCCTATCACTCCTATTGTATCGAGAATCGCGTGAGGATTTAAAAGTGAAACGGAACAGGCAAATATGATTTGTTTTCTCACGGGCATCAGGTCCATCTTTTCTTGATTACCTGATGCAGAGCTCGTGTTCCAAACTGACCACCCCATATAAAGTAAAAAGAAAAATCCAATGATAAAAAGACCCATTTGCAAGATAGGAATGGTGAGTACAACAACCGAAACCCCAATGACAGCTAAAGTAATTAAAAGTGTGTCGCAGAGAGCAGCTGTAATGACCACAGGCAGTACGCGATATAATCGAGGCTGAAGGGCTCCTTGCTGAAATACAAATACATTTTGTGCGCCCAAAGGTAAAATAAGACCAAAAGCAAGCACAATCCCATGAATTATCGCAATCGACATTTTCAGAACATTCTCCTTTTCAAGTCATCCTTACACATTTTAACATAAAACATCATGAACGAATTTTACATATTTGATTTGTCCAATAAAAAAAGCGCTGGATGATTTTCCATCCAGACGCTTATTGTTTCTACTGTTATGATGATTTTCGTGCAAGCTCTCTTTCTCTCAGCTCGACACGTCGAATTTTCGCTGACGGAGTTTTTGGTAGCTCGTCAATGAATTCGATTTCTCTTGGATATTTGTACGGTGCTGTTGTATTTTTCACGTGTGTTTGCAGTTCTTTAATCAGCTCATCGCTTTGTGTAGATGCATCACGCAGGACGACGTATGCTTTCACGATTGATCCTCTGATTTCATCTGGACTTGCCACGACCGCACATTCTTTCACTGCTGGGTGTTTAATCAGTGCATCTTCAACTTCAAATGGACCAATTGTATAACCTGAGCTGACAATGATGTCATCCCTGCGGCTTTCAAACCAAAAATACCCGTCTTCATCTTTTTTCGCACGGTCACCGGTGATAAAGTAATCCCCGCGGCGCTGCGCCTTTGTACGCTCTGCATCTTTATAGTATTCCTTGAATAAAGCCGGCGTTTCAAGATGAACGGCAATGTCACCTATTTCTCCTGGAGCACAGATCTGGCCATTCTCATCAATGATCTCTACTTCATTGCCAGGTGTTGGTTTGCCCATGCTACCTGGCTTGATGTCCATTCCTTTCAGCACCCCGACTAGCAGCGTGCTTTCTGTTTGCCCGTAACCATCTCGCACTTCGATATCGAAATGTTTTTTGAACGTATCGATAACTTCACGGTTAAGCGGCTCTCCCGCAGAAACAGCACTATGCAATTTCGGCAGCTCGTACTGACTGAGGTCATCTACTTTTGCCATAAACCGATATTCCGTTGGTGTACAACATAAAACATTGATTTCATTTTTTTGAAGCAGCTCTAAGTACGTATCCGGATTAAACTTTCCTCCATAAACAAAACCTTCTGCTCCACTTCCTAAAACAGATAAGAGAGGACTCCACACCCATTTTTGCCAGCCTGGTCCTGCTGTTGCCCATACTTTATCCCCTTCATTAATGGAGAGCCATGCTTTGGCCGCAGTACGTAAATGTGCATACGCCCAGCCGTGTGTATGAACAACCCCTTTTGGGTTACCTGTTGTGCCTGATGTATAAGATAGAAACGCCATGTCCGTACGTGTTGTGTCTGCCAATTTCAACTCGCTTGACTGCTCTTCCTTTTGCGCAACAATGTTTGTCCAGCCATGATCATTCTCACCAATCGAGAATGTTTTGAAATCTTTTGGCTGGTTGGTTCCTTCAAACGATTGAATGAATGATGCGTAAACAATCGCTCCTTTTGCTTCTGCATGCTCAATTCGGTAATCTATATCTTTAGCGCGAAGCATTTCTGAACAAGGAATTACAACCATTCCTGTTTTTAAAATGGCTAAATAAATGCTGTATGCCTCTAGCATACGAGGCACCATCACAATGATTTTATCGCCTTTTTTAAAGCCTGCATTTAATAGAACATGACCAATTTTATTCGCCTCTTCTACTAATGCTGCATATGTCACATGCGCTTCATGGCCATTCCCGTCCTGCCAGTGCAGGGCGATTTTCTCCTGGTCATGACTGAACGCTTCAATCTCACTGACTAAGTTATATTGTTCTGGTGCAATTAAGTCTTCTCTTTTCATGGTACAGCTCCTTTTAGCCTCTTTCTATGAAACGAATCATGTTTCAATTTACCTATTCTAACACTCATAACTGAAAAATGCTTGAATTAGGACCTACTCCTAGTATTATGCCATAATTTTTTCATTTCGTCTTCTTTTTTAAAAATATTCTAACAATTTATGTACAAAAAAAGAGCGGGAATAAACCCGCTCATAAGCCATAGCTTTTTAATTGTGTGTCTTAGAAAGATCCGCCACCCATATGTTGTTGAGCGTAAGATACAAGACGCTTAGTGATTTCTCCACCAACTGATCCGTTAGCGCGAGCTGTTGTTTCTGGTCCAAGGTTTACGCCAAATTCTGAAGCGATTTCGTACTTCATTTGGTCGATCGCTTGTGCAGCGCCTGGAACGACTAATTGATTAGAACTGCTTTGTCTGTTTTGTTGAGCCATGTGTTCTCACCTCCTTGTGAATATAGAATGTGTAGAAACACATGACTTCATGCGATTGATTTTATGGTAATTATTATGAAATTTTTTATTTAGAATAAATCAGCGAATTTGTCAGCTGCTTTCTTTTCATTTGTGACGACGATTGTTTCGATCTGCTCCACTGCCTCGTCAAGCATTGGCTCGAATTCAGCAAAGCTTTCGTAGCGTTCTACCTTTTCAAGCTTTGGTTTTGTTTTTGGAGATGGCGGCGTAAAGATCGTGCAGCAATCCTCAAATGGCTGAATGCTTGTCTCATATGTACCAATTCGTCTTGCTTCTTCGATAATGTCATTCTTATCCACGGCAATCAGCGGGCGAATGATTGGTGTGTTTGTGACATGATTAATGGCATACATGCTTTCAAGTGTCTGACTTGCCACTTGACCAAGGCTTTCACCTGTAATAATGGCAAGCGCATCACGCTTGGCTCTTATTTTATCTGCAATTTTGAGCATCATTCTTCTCGTTGAAGTCATCGTATAGTTTTCTGGTACTTGTTTGTGAATGAGCTCTTGGATTTTCGTAAAAGGAACGATGTGAAGCTTGACTTCGCCTCCATAAGCAGCTAAGCATTCCGCTAGATCAATGACCTTTTGCTTGGCACGTTCACTTGTATAAGGTGGGCTAAAGAAATGAACAGCTTCAATTTGAATGCCTCGTTTCATTGCCTGATAGCCGGCCACTGGGCTGTCAAAGCCGCCAGAGAGCATCAGCATCGCTCTTCCGCTTGAACCAACTGGTAGTCCGCCTGCACCTTTTACATCTTTAAATGTAATGTACGACGCGTGTTCTCTTATTTCAATTCGCAAGTGAACATCTGGCTGTTTCACATTAACGGTTAAGTTGTCTGTATTCCTTAGAACATGTCCACCAATTTCTCGGTTCATTTCATTTGAATCAAGCTCAAATTGTTTATAAGAGCGTTTCGTTGAGACCTTAAATGTATTTCCTTGTTCATACACTTCCTGAACCGCTGAGAGTGCCGCTTCTTTGATGGCATCAAGATTTGTCTCACATTTTACAGCCAGGCTAAAGCTTTGAATGCCAAATACACCTTTAAGCTGTTCTGAAATCGGTTCAGGGTCTTCTCCGTTTAGCATGATCGTAATGCGGTCTCTATCAGATGCATACTTTAATGCTTCAAATTCTTTCAATACAAACCGGATATGCTGTCTTAGTTTTTCGATAAATTTCTTTCTATTTTTCCCTTTTGTTGAAATCTCACCAAAACGGACTAAAATATGGTCATACTTCATGTTGTTATCTCATTCCTTTTAATTTTTTCACACTTTGTGCGATCGATGTGATGATTTGTGGCGCTAGCTCTGGTCCTTGCCCATATGTCAAACTGATTCTCATGCTGCTTTTGGCTGCTTCTTCTGATTTTCCCATCGCCAGCAGGACACGGCTTGGTTCCTTTTTCTTAGCAGAACAAGCAGACGTTGTCGAAACGTAAATGCCTTCTTTTTCGAGCATATGCAGAAGGACTTCAATTTGAATACCTGGCACTGAAAAATTCACAATGTGCGGTGCGCTATGCGTCAGCGGTGTGTTTATGACGACGCCTTCTATCTTTGCAAGCTGCTGCTCTAGCTCTGTTTTTAAAGCGATCATCTCATCATGATGCTTGTTTAAATGTTCAAATGATTGCTTTATGGCTTTTGCTAAGCTGACAGCTCCAGCAGGGTTCTCAGTCCCTGAGCGAAGGCCAAGTTCCTGCTCTCCTCCTGTGATAAAAGGCGCAAGCACGATCTCTTTCTTTAAAAAGAGGGCACCTGTTCCCTTCAAGCCGTGAATCTTGTGGCCTGACATCGTTAAAAGATCAATATCCATCTCTTTAGGCAGCGGAACCTTGCCAATTCCTTGTACGCCGTCGACATGAAAAATCGCCTCTTTGGCATACTTCCGAATGATGCTGGCCGCTTCCTCTATCGGCTGAATCGCGCCTGTTTCATTGTTTACATGCATGAGACTGACAAGCACTGTATCAGGGCGAAGCACTTCTTTTAAATGCGTCATATCTGCACGGCCATGCTCATTTACTTGAATATAGGAAATATCAAAGCCAAATAATGTTTTCAGCTGTTCAAACGATTCGATGACAGATGGATGCTCAATCGCTGTTGTGACAATATGTCTGCCTCGGTTCATCTTGGCAAGAGCAGCCCCTTTGATGGCAATGTTATTTGCTTCTGTTGCACCTGAAGTAAAAATAATCTCATATTGTGTAAAGCCTGTATAGTGAAGGATTTGTTTTCGCGTTTCACTTAATAGACGGCTCGCATCAATTCCAAGTTGATGCAGCGAAGACGGATTCCCAAAAAAACGCTCACTCACTTGCTGATGCACTTGTAAAACCACTGGATAAGGCTTTGTTGTGGCACTATTATCAAGATAAATCATATCTTAAACTCCTTACAAAAAAACTTAAAAAATAAATGCATTTATATGTTACCATAATGAAGTCAGACAGAGAATTTTCTGAAAATGGCAGTTGACAACTTTTCATTTTCACTATATCATCCATAGTGCAATTGTCATATAAACACCTAAATTGTCAGAATATTTAAATTTGACACAATACACTGATTGAGGAGGGACTATTTTGAAAAATAGTTTAAGTATAAAAGAGACATTGGCTATTGGACTAATGCTTTTTGCATTATTCTTTGGCGCAGGAAATATGATTTTCCCGCCTGTTCTTGGACAATATGCTGGTGAAAACGTATGGCTTGCCATCGGCGGATTCCTACTTACAGGCGTAGGTCTTCCGCTATTAGGGGTTATTGCTGTCGCCCTTACAGGTACCGGAGCCAAAGGTCTTGCGGATAAAGCTCACCCTAAATTCGGGACCATCTTCACCGTTATTCTGTATTTATCCATTGGGCCATTTTTCGCCATTCCGCGAACAGGTACCGTTTCTTATGAAATTGGATTAGCTCCATTTCTTTCTGAAGGACAGGCTGAATCATGGATTCCATTATTCATCTTTACTCTGGTGTTTTTCACCATTACGTATCTTCTTGCTTTAAACCCTTCAAAGCTGGTTGATCGAATTGGTAAAGTGCTGACACCAATCTTATTAGCAGTTATTGCCATTATTGTGTTTAAAGCCATTGCTACACCGATGGGAATGATCGGTGCGCCTGATGCGACATATAAAGCAAACCCTCTCTTTACTGGGTTTTTAGAAGGTTATAAAACAATGGATGCTCTTGCTTCTATCGTTTTTGGAATCGTGGTCGTAACAGCTGTGAAAGATAGAGGGATCACAGAACGAAAATCACTTGCATCGGCTTGTATAAAAGCTGGTCTTGTTGCAGCAGTGGGACTAGCACTCGTGTATATTTCACTTGCTTATGTTGGTGCTTCAAGCCCTGATGCAACTGGAATGGTCGGAGCAAATGAAGGAGGAAAACTACTTTCACTTTCTGCAAACTTTTTATTCGGTTCTGCTGGTAACATTGTTCTTGGCGCAGCCATTTTATTCGCTTGTCTCACAACAAGTGTTGGACTTGTCTCGTCATGCGGGGAATATTTTTCAAAGCTTTTCCCAGCGCTTTCTTATCGTACCGTCGTTCTCATTGTTTCTTTATTTAGCACATTCGTTGCAAACCTCGGACTGGCACAAATCATTTCTCTGTCGGTGCCTGTACTCGTAGCGATCTATCCACTGGCCATTGTCATTATTTTATTATCGTTCCTTGACCGCTGGATTAACGGCAGAAGAATCATTTATATTACTTCTCTCATCTTTACTGGTTTCTTTGCCATTATTGATGGATTATTAGCTGCCGAAGTGAATCTAGGCGGATTGCCTGGCATCTTGAAATCAATTGTTCCGTTTTACGATTTAGGCATTGGCTGGATCATACCAGCTATTATCGGTGCTGTGATTGGTGTACTTATTTCCATGTTTACCAGCCCACCAAAGCAACTTGCCTCATAATCATCGCAAATCAAAACATCCCCTTCCAAAGAAGAAGGGGATGTTTTTTTATTGTTCTTCATATACTAAAATAGAAAAATTCATGACTTTTGTACGAAAACACATGTTGACATCAGGCGTACATCCTTTATAATTAATGATTGTTAATGATGAACGGTTACCTAGCAACTAATTAACAGAATATTTCAACATAATAATGGAGGCTTTAAATGCAATGAAGGCAACTTTGTCGACGAAAGATACGGTTATCATAGGTTTTATGCTGTTTGCTCTATTCTTCGGCGCCGGTAATATGATTTATCCACCAGAGCTTGGGCAATATGCTGGGCAAAATGTGTGGAAAGCAATGGGCGGATTTTTATTAACAGGTGTCGGTTTACCTCTTCTAGGGATTATTGCAATCGCTTTGACAGGTCGAGATGCAAAAGGATTAGCTGATAAAGCTCACCCAGCTTTTGGAACAGCGTTTACCGTCATTTTATATTTATCTATCGGGCCACTTTTCGCTATTCCTCGTACGGGAACGGTTTCATATGAAATTGGTGCACTACCCTTTTTAGCTGGTGTACCAGCTTGGCTCTCACTTTTTTTATTTACACTGGCCTTTTTTGGTATTACGTATTATCTTGCACTCAATCCAACGAAAATTGTGGATCGTGTAGGGAAAGTGTTAACACCGATTAAATTTACGATCATTTTGATTATTATCGTCAAAGCCATTTTGACACCGATGGGCGTCATTGGCACACCTGATGTGTCCTATAGCAATGGATCATTTTTCAAAGGGTTTTTAGAAGGCTATAAAACCATGGACGCTCTTGCATCTATTGTGTTTGGGGTTGTTGTCATCAACGCCATTAAAGGACGCGGCGTGACAAGTAAAAAGGCGCTGACATCTGCTTGTATCAAAGCAGGTCTAATTGCAGCTTGCGGATTAACATTTGTTTATCTATCACTTGCTTATTTAGGCGCTTCAAGTACACACGCCATTGGTTTTGTTGGAGATGGCAGTAAGATCTTGGCTCAGTCTTCGCAATTTCTTTTTGGCAGTTTAGGTAATATTGTGTTAGGCGCGGCGATTACGGTTGCCTGTTTAACCACAAGTATCGGTCTTGTGACATCGTGCGGAGAGTATTTCTCAAAATTACTACCTAAGCTTTCTTATAAAACAGTTGTGACACTCGTGACATTATTCAGTTTTATCATTTCAAATTTTGGACTTGCTCATATTATCGCTTTTTCAGTACCTGTTTTAACTGCGATTTACCCGTTAGCGATTGTGATTATTGTTTTATCACTTGCTGACAAATGGCTTGGTCATAGAAGACCTGTGTATATCCTTACTTTGATTTTAACTGGCTGCGTCAGTCTGTTTGACGGCTTAGCAGCGGCGAAACTGCCGATTGGTCCTGTGAAAGATCTCTTTCAAACGATCTTGCCGCTATATGACCTTGGCATTGGCTGGATTATGCCTGCCATACTCGGAGTCGTGATTGGATTTGTGATCTCTCTTTTCACTTCTTCTGCTTCAGAAGAACGTCAAAAGCAAGCTTCATAACACGGAAAAAGCTGAAGTCCTAAAATGGACTTCAGCTTTTTTTATTGATGCTGATATTCTTTTTCTTGCTGACTTAAAAGTTTCTGAACGGCTCCAGGTGATGCTTTTTCGACAGCTGCTGCTGCCACTTCAAATGAATCGTTATAATCATAGGCATAAAATCTTCGTTCTGCCTCTTTTAATTGCTCTGAAAGAATGTGGTTTTGACTTCTAAACCGGTTGCCGTATTGTATAATCCGTTCAATTTGATCCACTTTACGAAGCATGTCATGTGTTTCATCAACGACATGTCTGACTGTTTCAGAGGCTTCTTTTAATTGCTGGTTCACTGCTGGCATATTCAGCGGCAAATTTTCTAGCTGCTCCTGCACTTGCTGAATCATCTCCTGCGCTTTTTCAGCACGTTCTTTGATGTCAGCAGGTACACCTGGAATGTTGCTTTTGTGCAGCTGGCGCACTGTATCTGTCAGCATGGTTTTAAGTTCAGCCAATGTTTCTCTTGCCTGTAATTCTTCTTTTCGTAACGATTGAAGGTGATCTTTAAACGCTTCATGAAGCGTTTTGGCATCCTCAATAAAGGTCTCAAGCTGATTGATTTCATCCATTAATAATGTGTATGCGACATGGTCACGATCAAGCTTCTCTCGTATTTGCTTCATGAGCTTTTCAATTTCTTCTAATCGTTTTTCGAAGGCTTTCTGCTGATCCAGCTCTCCTGCTGTCAGCTTGTAGCTTTCTTTCACAAGAGCCGTTTCTGCCTTTGTCTGCGTGTGGTCTTGTTCAAGTTTTTCAAATGCCTCGGTCAGCTCAGGCATTTTGCTCTTGATTTCCTGACCTGCTTCTACTTCTGCTTCTAGCTGATCATACAGCGTCTGAATCGCATCATCAATCATTTGCAGAATGCTTGATGCTTCATCTAAGTTGAGTTCATCAATCAGCAGCTTCTCCGCCCGGGTCAGCTGTTTATTCAAGTTATCCAGCTCTTTTGTGATCTGGATGTGCTCTAGTTTGTAGCCTTTGTCTGTCATTTCTTTATAACCGTCTTTCAGCTTCGTCAGCTGACCTGGCACAGTTTGTTTGCAGTCTGCGATGAGCTTCGGTACATCATTGATATATAATTGCAGCTGATCGAGTCTGCGGTCTTGCTCAAGCAAAATTTTCCTTGCTGTCATGTAGTTTCCGTTTTCTGTCTCTTCTTCATACTGCTTGATCCCTTCCCAGGCCTCGTCCAAGTCTTGCTCCATTTTGTCATAAAGGGTGCCATATAAATGGCTGTAAGCAAGCAGATTTTTTCGTACCGTTTGATATTGCTCTTTGACCTTCTCGATGTCTTTTCGGTTTTGCTCTTCACTTGTGACAAGGTCTGCAATCTCTTTTAAAATGTCTTCGATGTTTGAATCAGCAGCGGTGAGCAGATCTCCTATATGTGCAAGAACTTGCTTCGCTTTGGAGAATCGATATTTATCAGAATACTCCTCTGCATCATATAATAGCTCCTCTACCTTTGGAAGATGGGCTGTGACGATATCGTCCCACTCTGCACGCCATCTTTCAAAAAACTGCTCTGTTTCTCCGGTCATTTTTAAATGTTTGATTTTTGAAATTTCTTCTACAATTGATCTGTTTAAAATTTCAATTTTCCATGCTTCCAATCGGTCAATCTCTTTATATATATTTTTTCTGAGGAAATAACCGACTGAAAACAAAGCAAGCAAAATGACAATTAAACCGATGATAAACTCCATAATGAGCCCCCTTGTTGTGATCTAAGTGATGTCAGGGTAGTGTCCCGAGTAGACCTGAGAACCCTTTCGTGTCCGCTTTGCATTTGTTTTTTATAAGCAGGATTGTATTTTTTCCAATACGATCCATTCACGGTTTTATGTATGTTTTTTCAAGAAAGTCATTCAGGCTTTCTATCATTTGATCACATGTATTGATGTGACCTGTTTTTATGTATGCGGAAGCTGTCGTTTTCATTGTTATTATGATACCATGTAACCAGCATTTTTGGTCATGATTTTTCATTATTTTCGCTGATAAACATGACGTTTTTCAAAATATCGACAAGAGGTGACGACATGTTGAAACAAGATGCACATTTACATACGCCATTTTGCCCGCACGGTACGCTTGATCCTTTTCATTCTTATATTGAAAAAGCAATGAAAAAGGGATTTGATTCCATCACCTTTACCGAGCATGCCCCGCTGCCTCCTTCGTTTCGAGATCCAACGCCTGAGCAGGATAGTGCCATGAAGCTTCAAGACCTTGAAGCCTATTTGACGAAGCTGGATCAGCTGAAACAGGAATATAAAGGACAGTTAATAGTAAAAACTGGGCTTGAGGTCGACTATATCAAAGAGTATGAAGAGGAAACAAGTGCCTTTTTAGACTGCTACGGCCCTGAACTAGACGATAGCATTTTATCTGTTCACTTTCTTCCTGCTGGCAATGATTATATTTGTCTTGATTTTGATGAGCATGCCTTCAAGCAGCTGATCAGTATCTATGGCAGCACCGAACACGTCTATCAAAGCTACTATGACCAAATTCATTCTTCTATTCTATCATCTTTAGGTCCATATAAGCCAAAGAGAATCGGTCATATCACCCTTGTCCAGAAATTCAAACAACTTTTTCCATACGAAATGTCGCCAGAACTATGTCAAAGGGTCACCCTTTGTCTTGAAGAAACGGCAAAAAAAGGCATGTCCTTAGATTTTAATACATCAGGTCTTCGTAAAACATATGCCAGAAGTATCTATTTAGATCAATGGATGATTGATCTTGCAAAACAGAAAAAAATTCCGCTCATATTCGGGTCTGATGCCCACCAAGCGGAAGATCTCGGGTATGCGTATGATCAATTTGAAGACATCATGAGTTTCAGGTGAGGATCAAGTGCGGGTTCATTTGGTTCTAACAGATGATGAAGCGACCGGCTCAGTTCCTTATAGTACGTTTGATAAAAGTAAGGCTCATTTGGGTTGATATAAAGCACCTCTGTTAAATATTGCGGCTGCAAATAAGGCATCATCAGAAGTGATTTTAGCTGGATCATAAATGATGAGAGTGACAGCTGCTTACAAATCACATGGGTGCTTTTTCCTTTTTCAATGATGAGCTGAAACAAGTATTTTTCCTTTGTTAAATAGGTGGACATGATTTCCCTGATCAGCGTTGAATCAATGGTCACTTCTCGATAAACGAAACGGGTTAATTGACGATTTTCATGCTGATAAGATAAAATATCAAAAACCACATGAAGTAAACATTCTTTTGCATGACGGGTTTCCATGTGCTGGATGTGCGATTCAATCATCTGAATATAGCCTTCATAAAAATCGGATACGAGCTGCTCGAGCAGCCCTCCTTTTCCTTGAAAGTAATAAGATATATGGGCAACGTTGACGTTTGCTTCCTTCGCAATCTCACGGACAGAGGTTCCAGAAAATCCTTTTTGGTTAAAAAGTCTGATGGCAGCTTCAATAATACGGTCTTTTGTTTGCACGGTTGTTGATGTTTTCATCCGCTCACCCCTCTTCATGTGTACATACTTCAAGGTGAAGGCGGAAGTTCCTTTAATCATTGCTCGACAAATCCCACATGCGAAACGCAAGTTATGTATTTTTGAGATAGAAAGTAGGAGATTTTCATGTTTCATGTCGAAAAACAGTCTGGCGATCCATCGAAAGACTATCAATTACTCATCAAGCAAGTAGAAGCGATTACGGATGGTGAACCTGATCTCATTGCCAACCTAGCCAATGCTGCGGCGCTACTTTATCACTCGCTTCCTGAAGTCAATTGGGCAGGATTTTATTTAGCAAAAGGCGGAGAACTTGTGCTTGGTCCATTCAATGGACTGCCCGCATGTGTACGCATTCCTTCTGGAAAAGGGGTTTGCGGTACAGCATTTGCGACAGGTGATGTACAGCGTATCGCTGATGTCCATGCATTCCCTGGTCATATTGCATGTGATGCAGCATCGCAATCTGAAATTGTGATCCCACTTAAAGTAAATGGACAAATCATTGGGGTACTCGATATTGACAGTCCAGTGAAAGATCGTTTCAATGAAGTGGATGAAACGTACTTAGTTCAATTTACAGAGGTTCTCCAAAATGCGTTATCAGCCTCTACTGATGCGTCATGATGCTTGAAAAGCAGACAATGTGTCTGCTTTTTTGTTTTGCTTTCTTCCCGGATGAATGCCGACCACGTTTGACATTCTTCTCTTTAAATAGGTTGACTTCTCCTATCTGGCGTCATATAATAGAGTTTGTGTGAAATATGGCAGCCTTTTTGTTCGGCTTTTTTGTATCATTTTGTTCCTTCTATATGGAGGTGCATCTTGTAACTCCCTGCTGCTGGAGCGAGGATGCATGAAAACATAATGACGGAAAAGACAAAGAACAGACGGTTTTTATTTTTCACAAATAAAAACAATAAGGAGGAGTCACATTATGGCTCGCTATACAGGTCCAAGTTGGAAGATTTCCCGCCGTTTAGGCATTTCATTAAGCGGAACAGGTAAGGAACTTGAAAAACGCCCTTACGCTCCAGGCCCACATGGTCCAGGACAACGCAAAAAACTATCTGAATACGGTTTACAATTACAAGAGAAGCAAAAGCTTCGTCACATGTACGGTGTCAACGAACGTCAATTCCGTACTCTTTTTGACAGAGCTGCTAAACTTCCTGGTAAACAAGGTGAAAACTTCATGATCCTTCTTGAAACTCGCCTTGACAACCTAGTATACCGTCTTGGCCTTGCTCGTACGCGCCGCCAAGCTCGTCAGCTAGTAAACCATGGTCACATCCTTGTTGATGGAAGCCGTGTAGACATCCCATCTTTCTCTGTGAAACCAGGTCAAACGATTGCTCTTCGTGAGAAATCTCAAAACCTTGCAGTTGTGAAAGAATCAGTTGAAGTGAACAACTTCGTACCTGAATACCTTACTTTCGATGCTGAAAAGCTTGAAGGAACTTTCACTCGTCTTCCAGAGCGTTCTGAATTAGCGCCTGAAATCAGCGAACAACTAATCGTTGAGTTCTACTCTCGTTAATTTCATGACTCTCTCAGAGAGTGATCAAACAAACCCTAGAGACCTTGATTGTTCAAGGATTTCTAGGGTTTTTTATTTGGTCTTTTGTACGATACTCTCTAGCTACAAATTTACACACAAGAAAATTAGAAACCGATTACTCTTTACTCTTTTTCGTTTTCCTCTTACAATTACATTTACTGGATAACTCACAACTTAAAACAATAATGTAAAGAACGTTAAGGAGGAAAGCAATTTGTCGATTATTTCATTTATGTTAGCACTTATGCTCTTTTCAATTATTATCTATGCGATTTTGAGAAAGACAAAAGTTGTCGATGAAGCGCCTGGAGCTATCGCTGAAATTCTCCTCATTTTACTCATCTTTTTTGCGATTAGTTTTGTCATCATCATTCCAAGTTCTGTACTTTATGTTGTTTCATTAGGAGTGAATTTTCTTTTTGGAGAATATATTACCTATGCATCATTTCTTTCATTATTGACCTTCTGTCTATTCGTCAGTGGGATTGTTCTTTTTTGGTCGATCTTTTTAGTATTCATTGGTAAAGGAATTTCCTCTTTGCTAAGATTTCCTCAATGGTTCACGTTTATCTTTGAATTTCTACTCTCATGGATCGTTGTGCATTTCTCAATTAAGTTTGTACTTAATATGAACATAGTCAATGTCTCCATTTTGGAGCACGGCACACTCATTTTATCTTTCTTTGTCAGCTTCTTATTTATTGGAATAGATCTCATATACTCAAGTATTGAACAACGAAAACAGCCGCTGGATGAACAAGCAAAAAGCTCCTAGAGATGATTCTAGGAGCTTTTGCTTGCCCAATTTGTGATGAGCTGCTCTGTTGTCAGGACAGTCGCAAATTCATCATGCAGTGTTGCAAGTGAAAGGCGATGGATCGTTTCTGGATCATAGTATGTACCGGTTTGATCTGCGAGTCCAAAGGCGGCTGTTGCATCCGACATGAGGTATGTCTCAAAGCCTAGGTTTCCACTCATTCTTGTTGTGGTAGATACGCAGTGCGGTGTTGTAAGTCCAGCAATCACAACAGTGTCGATCTCGTTTGATCTTAGTTGTTCCTCTAAGTTTGTACCTATAAAGCTACTGTTGACTTTCTTTTGTATGACCGTTTCTTCATCTAGCGGTTTGGCGATCTCTTTGAAGGAGTGCCCTTCATTTGCTGGATGAAATAAGGAGTGCGGCTGATCCGATGTATGCTGAATATGAATGACTGTCCAGCCTTTTTCTCTCCAAAACGTCAATAGACGACTGATATTCTTCTCTGCATCTAGGTTATTCCGTTCTCCCCATTTTTCGTGCTCGAATGCTTTCTGTACATCAACCATAATCAAAGCCTTTTGATGTTGTTGCACAAATCCCCACCTCCAAAGAATCTGAATCATTACTTGTAGTGTAAGGAATGGTGGTTGATTTGTACATGTTTTTATTTGGCTATGTACGATGTTTTGTCTGTTTTTGCAGTAAAAAGACAAACCACACACTGGCTATTAAGTAATAGATACCAATGATGGATGTACAATTAGATATGACTTCTGCCCATTGCACTGATTTGACGATTGCCATCCAGATCATATAGATAATCAGAAATGAACATGGGAAATAGAAAAAGTAGCCTAAGAAATATTGTTTGAGTTTTTGCGTCATCTTTTATCCTCCTAAAAACCTTCTGCAACACCTAGTAGACCCTATATAACCATGACATCAAAAAAGACAGCACAAATCGCTGTCTTTTTCATTTTTTAATTCGTATTCTGTCCTCCGCCATTCAATCCTTCTTTCACATAGCCTTTGACTTGGCTTGAGGTTAATAGACCGATATGTCCAACGCCGTGGATGAGGACGTTTCTCGCGCCAATTAAACGTGAGAGGCTGTTGACGACAATGAGATCGGCTGAACTATAGACAGATGTGTAAAGAATTTTTTGATTTGGATCGGTGCCTGGTAATGCTCTGAGTGATACGAGTCCATTCGCTCCACCAAGTGTGACGACGTTTTCAATTTTATCTCCGCCGTCTAGGTTTTTAATATAGTATAACGTGTTCGCACCACCCATACTATGAGCCACAATATCTACTTTTTTGGCGCCCGTTTTGGCTAGTACATCTTTCACGAATCTAGAGAGCCTCGGGCCATTGTTCAGGTTATTGCCTGTTTTGTCTATGAAATCGATTGCAAAAAGTTGGTTTTGATCCCAGCCCTGTGATACTAAGTATCGTTTGATCGAAGCAAAGTTATAAGACGCACCGCCCATACCATGCACCATCACAACCGGATTATGCGCAGCCGCTTTGACTTCTTTCGGCTGGATGAAGGCCATTGAACCTAGCACTAAGGCAAGGGCAACAAGAATTTGCAAACTCTTTTTCTTAAATCGAATCACTTTCATTCCCCCTTATTCATCTTATTCGACTCTATTTTATACAAGAAAAATATGTCAGAAAAGTGAACAAGGTAATGTTTTATGAGATGATTTTACAGCACAATACCTAATGAAAAAGCACCATGGTCTTTTTGAAACTAAAACAAAAAGACTACGAGCCACTCTATCTTTCATATATAATGTGAATAGACAAAAGGAGGTTCTACTAGATGCTATTTACTCAAACACCTGCACCACCTTACTATGCAGTGATTTTCACATCAAAACGAACGAATGTTGAGCAGAAAGAATACGCTGCTGCTGCTCAAAAAATGGAACAATTAGCGAAAGAACTAGACGGGTTTCTTGGAATAGAAAGTGCACGAGATGAACATGGTGTTGGAATCACTGTCTCTTACTGGGATTCATTAGCAGCCATCAAAGAATGGAAAGCACATACAGCACATCAGCGTGTTCAAAAAAAAGGAAAAAAAGATTGGTATGAATCCTATACAACCCGAATTTGTAAGGTAGAACATGCTTATACAAACGAAGATTCACTTCTTGAATAAGAAACAGACAAATGAGAGAAAACCGCTCTGTAAAAGCTTAATTCCTACTTCTGAATAAAAAAGAAAAGCACCTCAATGTATATGAACATTTGAGGTGCTTTTCATGATACTTACTGTTTCATAAGGATTTATTTATACGTTACAAGGAAGTATTTCTTTTTCCCTCTTCTTAAGACTGTAAATTGGTTTTCAATTCGGTCTTCAGCTGAAAGGACATAGTCTTTGTCGGTTTGTCTCTCTCCGTTGATGTAGACGGCACCGTTTGTGATATCTTCACGTGCTTGACGTTTTGATGGAGACAGTTTTGATTCGACAAGAACATCAACAAGTGTTAATTCTTCTCCACTGTCTTTCTCCATTGATGGCACATCTTTAAAGCCTACTTTCACTTCTTCTGCTGTAAGAGATTTGATCTCGCCTTTAAATAGCGCATTTGAGATGTTGACAGCCTGTTCTAGTGATTCACGGCCATGCACAAGTGTTGTGACTTCTTCTGCCAAACGGCGCTGTGCTTCACGTTTTTCAGGGGCTGTTTGCACTTTTTCTTCGTACGATGCGATCTCTTCTTTTGATAAGAACGTAAAGTATTTTAAGTATTTCACGACATCACGGTCATCTGTGTTAATCCAGAATTGGTAGAATTCATATGGTGATGTTTTTTCTTTATCTAACCAGATGGCACCGCCTTCTGTTTTCCCAAACTTCGTGCCGTCTGCTTTTGTCACAAGCGGCATGGTGAGACCGAATGCTTTTGCGCCTTCTGCTTCAGACTTACGGATCAACTCAAGTCCAGATGTGATATTTCCCCACTGGTCACTTCCGCCGATTTGCAGCTTACAGTTTTCATTTCTATAAAGGTTCAAGAAGTCTAACGATTGCAGAATCACGTAGCTGAATTCTGTGTACGAAATCCCTGTTTCAATACGGGAGCTGACGATATCTTTTGCGAGCATGAAGTTGACACCGAAGTTCTTTCCAATATCACGAAGGAACGTGATGACATTCATTTGACTGATCCAGTCATAGTTATTGACGATAACAGCTGGGTTGTCACCTGCTTCAAAATCAAGGAATTGAGAGAGCTGGCCTTTGATTTTCTCTGACCACTGTTCGACGATTTCTGCTGGGTTTAGTGAACGTTCTGCTTTTTTGAAACTTGGGTCACCAATCAGTCCAGTTGCGCCGCCAACAAGTGCAATCGGATGATGACCTGCTTCTTGGAATCTGCGCAATGTTAAAATTGGGAGTAAGTGACCAATGTGCAAGCTGTCAGCTGTTGGATCAAAGCCGGAGTATAGCTTGATTTTTTCTTCTGCTAATAATTTTGTTAAACCTTCTTCATCTGTTTGCTGCTGAATTAATCCTCTGAACGATAAATCTTCCATCAATTGACTCATATCCAAATCTCCTTTTTTTACAATTCAACATAAAAAACGCCCCTTCGAATGAACGAAGGGACGATATATATCGCGGTACCACCCTGCTTAAAAGACAAAACAACACGTCTTTTCACTTACACTGATAACGGACAGATCCGTTCTTTCACTAATCAGATAGCATATGCTCCTTTTCGTAAAAGCGGTTCGTGAGGGTAATTCGAATATCTCTGTGTACTGACTCGCACCAGCCGTCAGCTCTCTTGGACAGGGAAAGATGATTCTACTGAATCTCAGTCAAAACCTTTTCATATTCAACTAAAGTCATTTTTAACATACTTTTGATATCAAGTCAACTGACGGAAGTGATTAATCTTCCATTGTCGAGAGATCGCCAGCAGGTAAATTCAGTTCCCACGCTTTTAGCACACGTCTCATAATTTTACCGCTGCGTGTTTTTGGCAGTTTGTCTTTAAACTCAATTTCTCTCGGTGCTGCATGTGCAGCAAGTCCTTTTTTCACAAACGTACGAATTTCTTCTTTCAGGTCATCAGACGGTTCGTATCCGCTTCTAAGCGCTATAAATGCTTTAATAATTTCACCGCGCACAGGATCTGGTTTTCCGATGACACCAGCCTCTGCAATGGCCGGATGTTCCACCAGTTTACTTTCTACCTCAAATGGACCGACCCGCTCTCCTGACGTCATGATGACATCGTCGACACGTCCCTGGAACCAGAAGTATCCGTCTTCATCCATATAAGCAGAATCTCCTGAAACATACCAATCTCCCGGCATAAAGTAAGATTCATATTTTTCAGGATTGTTCCAGATCGTATGCATCATAGACGGCCAGCCCTTTTTGATGGCAAGGTTCCCCATCCGGTATGGCGGAAGTTCATTTCCGGCATTATCCACAATCGCAGCTTCAACGCCTGGAATTGGTTTCCCCATCGAACCTGGTTTGATATCCATGCATGGATAGTTACAAATCAGCTGTGCACCTGTTTCTGTCATCCACCAAGTATCATGAATTCGTTTACCGAATACAGCGTCTCCCCAGCGGATCACTTCTGGATTAAGTGGCTCTCCTACACTTAACACATGACGGAGTGAGCTGAGATCATATTTTTGAATGAGATCGTCTCCTGCTCCCATCAGCATTCTGAAGGCTGTCGGTGCACTGTACCAAACAGTCACACCTAGCGATTCAATCGTTTCGTACCATGTATCAGGGTTGAACCGGCCGCCTAAAATGACATTCGTCGCTCCATTCAACCACGGAGAAAAAATACCGTACACCGTCCCTGTTACCCAGCCTGGATCAGCTGTACACCAGTAGACATCTTCTTCTTTCAAATCAAGTACCCATTTACCCGTCTGGCCTTGCTGCACCATTGCACCATGAACATGGAGCACACCTTTTGGCGTACCAGTGGACCCTGACGTGTAATGAAGCAGGTATCCATCTTTTTCATCCATCCACTCGATTTCAAGCTCCTTCGCTGCCTGCTCAAATGCTTCTTCAAAGTGAATCGTCCGCACACTACCTGCATCCTCTTTTTCACCACCGACAATGATGACGGATTCAAGCTTTGGAAGTTCTGCAAACGGAATCCGCTCAAGCAGATCAGGCGTTGTCACAATCACTTTTGCCTCACTATTTTCTAAACGATCTTTGACGGCACCTTCCATAAATGCCTCAAATAACGGACCGACGATCGCACCAATTTTGACAGCACCAAGCAGTAGAAAATAGAGCTCAGGTGATCTTGGCATAAAGATAAACACGCGATCCCCTTTTTGCACATGTGCCTGTTCTCTTAATAGATTTCCTGCTTTGTTTGTCTTGATTTTCATATCCCTGAACGTATACTTTTCATCCCGCTGTGAATCTTTGTAGTGAAGCGCCACCTTGTTTTTACGAAACGAGTCCGCATGTCTGTCAATCGCTTCATAAGCTGCATTTACTTTTCCTGTTTCATACCAAGAGAAATTTTTTCTCGCTTCCTCCCATGAAAATTCTTTGTATGCTTGCTCATAATCATTTAAATGATAGTCCCCTTTTACTGATGGTAGCGTTTCCACTTTCATCAAACAGTCCCCCTTTGCATACGTTTACAATGACCATTATAGTATAGATGACTTTTTTTCTCAATTTTTAAAAAACTTCTGATGAAACCGTTTTAATTATTGCAAGATTTAAGATAGAATAGAGACGACTCACTAGAATTTGAGGCGGTGGATACGTGGAGCATCCTAAAACTTATTATTCAAAAACAATTGAGAGAGAAACAGGCACCATCCTGATTGAAGGACCGGTACCTGCATCAGAGCTTGCGAACTATACGTTTCATGAAGGACTAACGGCATTTCGCACGCCTGAAGAACAGAAACAAGCACTTGTTGAAATAGCAGATCTTCCTGAAGGACGTATTATCATTGCTAGGGTGGATGAGCTTGTCGTAGGCTATGTCACGTATTTGTACCCTGATCCGCTTGAACGCTGGTCAGAAGGCAACATGGACAATTTAATTGAGCTCGGTGCCATTGAAGTCGCTCCTCCATTCAGAGGCTGCTCACTTGGCAAGCATTTACTGGATGTGAGCATGATGGATGAGCAAATGGAGAATTACATTATCATTACAACCGAATATTACTGGCATTGGGATTTAAAAGGGACGAAGAAAAACGTGTGGGAGTACCGCAAAATGATGGAGAAAATGATGAACGCCGGTGGTCTGGTCTGGTTTGCAACAGATGAGCCAGAGATCAGCTCACATCCAGCCAATTGTTTAATGGCACGGATCGGAAAACATGTGAGTCCAGATTCAATCGAGCGTTTTGATCGTCTTCGCTTCCATCAGCGCTTTATGTATTAACGTTCAATTCGTTTTTTTGGCAAAGGGGATTGGTAAACATGATGATTGAACAAATTATGGAGCGTGATGTGATCACGCTGCGAAAAACCGATACGATTGAAGAAGCCATACAAAAAATGAGTGCACATCACATTCGGCATATTCCCATCGTATCTGAGCAGGGATCTGTCATTGGGATGGTGACAGATCGGGATATTAAAAATGCCAGTCCAAGTATTTTTGAAACAGAGAAAAGGCAGCTTTTTATTCAGCGGCCGGTTGAAGACATCATGGTGCTAGAGACGATTACCGCTCATCCGCTTGATTTCGTTGAGGAGATTTCAAGTGTCTTTTTTGAACACGGAATTGGCTGTCTTCCCGTTGTAAGACGCGGCAAGCTTGTAGGGATCATCACAAAAACAGATTTACTTCGTACGTTTGTAAGACTAACAGGTGCAGATCAGCCTGGATCACATTTAGAGGTTGAAGTAGCGCAAGTGACAGAGGGTCTTGCAGACATTACGGCCATTTTAAAAGAGCAGCATATTCAAATGCTGAGTGTACTCGTGTACCCACATGCCAATGAAGCCTCTAAAGTGCTCGTCTTCCGCCTTCAAACGATGCATGCAGATCATGTGATGAAGCTGATTCGTGCAAAAGGCTATAAAGTGCTCTGGCCTATGGAGCAGACGATCAAATGAAGGAAGCGACCTTTGTTTTTTCACCATCTTTTCAAACGTACCAGTTTCACCAAGATCATCCCTTCAATCAGCTTCGCGTCTACTTAACTTATGATCTTCTTCAAAAAATGAAGGCGTTAACGGATGATGAGATTGTCGCACCTCGTATGGCGACGCTGGAGGAGTTAAAGCTTGTCCATACAGCAGACTACATTCAAGCAGTACAGCGGGCAAGTGAAGGAAAACTGTCCACCGCAGAGGGGGAACGTTATGGTCTTGGCACTGAGGACACCCCGATGTTTGCAGGGATGCACGAGGCAGCTTCTCTCCTTGTTGGCGGAACATTAACAGCGGTTGATCAAGTGATGCTTGGACATTCGCAGCATGCGCTCAATCTTGGCGGCGGGCTTCACCATGGATTTAAAGGGCGTGCTTCTGGCTTTTGTATTTATAATGACAGCTCTGTGGCCATTCAGTATATTCAAAAGACATATGGCGCTAGAATTTTATATATTGATACCGATGCTCATCATGGCGATGGTGTACAGTTTAGCTTCTATGATGATCCAGAGGTATGTACTGTTTCTATTCATGAAACAGGGCGCTATTTGTTCCCTGGAACTGGACAAGTACAGGAAAGGGGTCATGATAAAGGCTATGGCTATGCATATAATATCCCGCTTGACGCATTTACAGAAGACGAATCATTTTTAGAAGCCTATCGAACAGCAGTGACAGAGATTGCTGCTTTTTTTAAACCAGATGTCATTTTGACGCAAAATGGAGCAGATGCCCACTATTATGACCCTTTGACGCATTTATCTGCTACCATGAAAATATATGAGGAAATTCCTAGAATTGCCCATGAGCTGGCGCATCAATATTGTGATGGAAAATGGATCGCTGTGGGCGGAGGCGGCTATGATATTTGGCGTGTCGTTCCAAGAGCATGGAGCCGCATTTGGCTTGAGATGAAAGGCATCACACCACCAGATGCACTTCCTCAGGAATGGATTCGGGCATGGGAAAAACAATCGCCTGTTCCGCTTCCATCCACATGGCTAGATCCTGACGATCTATATCCACCGATTCCAAGAAGAGCAGAAATTACAGAAAAAAATGCACAAACGGTAGAAAAAGCACTCATGCCTGTTCGACGAGAAAAGAAAAAGGCATAAAAAAAGCAGGCGTCCACTGATCAAGTGAGCCTGCTTTCTTTTTTATTTCGTCGATTGTCTTTCTTCGATTCTATGTGGCAATTCAACAATTTGATCTTCTACTTGTTCTTTGTTCATGAGCTTTGTCAGCAGTCTCATCGCAACAGCGCCAATATCGTAAGTCGGCTGAACAACTGTTGTCAATTGAGGGCGCACCATGAGGGATAGTCTTGTGTTATCAAAGCCAATCACTTCTAAATCTTCAGGAATTGATACGCCTCTGTCCTGCGCTCCATGAATGACACCTAGCGCCATTTCGTCAGTAGCTGCAATCACAGCCGTCGGCTTGTCAGATTGCTCAAGCAGATTAGCGAGCGCTTCAATACCAGAGTCATATGAGTAGTCTCCTTCAGCAACAAGCGCTTCGTCAAACGCGATACCAGCTTCTTCAAGCGCACGCTTATAACCAGCAAGCTTTCTCATAGAGTTAATTGGTTCTGACATTGGTCCAGATACAAACGCAATTCGTTTATGTCCTTTTTCAACTAATAGCTGAACTGAATCATAAATGGCTTGTTCATAGTTAATGTTGACTGATGGTGTTTGTGCCTGCTCTTCAACAGATGCAGCAAGTACAATTGGTACAGGAGAGCGCTTAAATTCTTCCACATGCACATCTGTAATGTTTCCGCCCATAAAAACGATTCCATCTACTTGTTTGCCAAGCATTGTGTTTAACAAATGAAGTTCTTTATCAGTATTTTGGTCTGAGTTGCTCAAAATAATGTTGTACTTGTACATCGTCGCAATATCTTCAATTCCTCGTGCAAGCTCTGAATAGAAGATACTTGAAATATCAGGGATGATGACCCCAACTGTTGTAGTCTTTTTACTTGCAAGGCCTCGTGCGACTGCGTTCGGACGGTAGCCGAGACGATCAATTGCTTCAAGCACCTTTTTTCTTGTTGTTGGTTTTACGTTTGGATTACCATTAACAACGCGTGATACCGTTGCCATACTTACGTTTGCTTCTCTTGCTACATCATATATTGTAACATTATTCACATAAATCACTCCTTCAAATACACTTCATATCTATAGCATTCACCAATTGGATAGAGACATGTCAGATACGAGGAAAATAATATCCTATTTGTCATTAAAACGATGAAAAGAGACACATAATTTTTCAATCTACATCAAAATGACCTTCTTTTATGAAATTATACACGTTTTTTCATCATATGAAAACGTTCCCTTTCTTTTTATAACTAAATTAAACAAACTTTAATGAGCTTGTTACCTGTAAATTGAATCATATTTCACCAAAAGTCGTCGTGAACGTCAGCTATGACAATGATCTTAGCAGATTCTATCAAATTTTAAAAATGAAAACATTGTGAACAAGCGTGTTTTAAGCTTGCAATGTGTTTTCTTCCTTTCATTGCCAGTCTTATCGTATTTTTTCATGAAAAAAACCGCCGGGCTGTCATCCGGCGGCTTTTCTATTTATGATTATGCGTGAATGTTGACAAGTGGTCTTAACGCATCTAACCATTTTTCGAATTGTGGAATGTCCATTTGCTGCGCTGAATCAGATAGGGCAACAGATGGATCTGGATGTACTTCTGCCATCACACCGTCTGCTCCGATCGCAAGAGCTGCTTTAGCCGTTGGAAGAAGTAGATCTCTACGTCCTGTTGAGTGTGTCACGTCAACAAAGACTGGTAAATGTGTCTCTTGTTTCAAGATTGGCACAGCCGAGATATCTAGTGTATTTCTTGTGGCTGTTTCGTATGTGCGGATGCCTCGCTCGCAAAGGATGATTTGGTCATTTCCTTGTGCGATGATGTATTCAGCTGCATTGATGAATTCTGAAATCGTTGCTGCTAGACCGCGTTTTAAAAGAACTGGTTTGTTCACAGAACCGGCTTCTTTTAATAGCTCGAAGTTTTGCATGTTACGTGCTCCAATTTGGATGACATCGATATGCTCAATCGCTTCTTCAATATGAGCAGGGTTCACGATTTCACTAATAACAGCAAGACCGTATTCATCTGCTACACGTTTTAGAATTTTTAGACCGTCTACGCCAAGTCCTTGAAAGTCGTATGGACTTGTGCGAGGCTTAAATGCGCCGCCACGAAGAAGTTTTAGTCCCTGCTGTTTCGCTGCTGCCGCTACTTCTGCAACTTGCTCGTAGCTTTCAACGGCACATGGTCCAACGATGAAACGTTGTTTTCCGTCACCGATCGCTTCTCCATTGATATTTACAATTGTATTTTCAGGTTTTTTCTTACGAGAAACAAGAAGTGCTTTGCTGTGGTCATCTTCTTGAAGCTCTAAACCTGCTTTGAAAATTTCTTTGAAAATATGTTGAATCGTTGAATTTTCAAATGGGCCATCATTTTCTTCAAGAATTTGATTTAGCATTGTGCGCTCTCTGACAGGGTCATAACGGTTGACACCTTGCGCTTCTTTTGCCTTTCCAATTTCTTTTACAATGTTTCCTCTTTCATTGATCAGTTTTAAGATTTGAAGATTTAGTTCATCTGCTTGCTGTCTCAATTGTTCCAATTCATTGTTGCTCATTTTTGTCATCCTTTCCTCTGCCCGCTCTCGCTTTTTATTTTTGATCTCTTATAATAGGGTTTATTATAAACAAAGATTTCGGAATTGTCACGAAAAAATTCTTTATTACCCAAACGCTTTTAAGCGATAAAGTATTATGTGTAAGATTATAGCATACTTTTGATGCAAGTAAACCTTTTTTATAAAAAAAACGTCAGCAATCGCTGACGTTTTTCTACATGTTATGTTCAAGCGCTTCTTTTGTAATGCTTGAGTGAGAAGCATGCCACTTTACTTTGCCACCGCTAAAGATGAGTGCCTGCGGGCTTTCATGCTTGATCCCTGACTTTTCAGTCACATAGGATGAAAGCTCTCTTGTGTTTTGAATTTGCAAGAAATAAGCAGGAACATCCTCATGTTCTGACGTAAACGCTTCAAACTCTTGAAAAGCAGCTTGGCTGATTGGACATGTCAAACTGTGCTTAAAAAAGACAAAGGTTCCGTCTTGATTTGTTAGTTGATCAAACTGTTCTTCTGTTTCTATGAGTTGTTTAGACATGATGTGCTCCTTCCTAACTTAAGCAGCGAGTTAGCCTTTCGTAGATTGTTCTACTTTTTCTTTGACATCTTTGATGCCGTCTTCAATGTCTGCTTTTGCTTCTTGTGCTCTTACTTTTGCTTCATCTGCTACATCTGAAGCTTCATTTGCAATATTTGCTGCAGCATCTTCTGCTTCGCTTTTTACTTGTTTAGCTTTTCCAGCTGTACGATCTTTTATGTCTTTTACTTTGTCTAAAATCTGGTTTGACTGCTCTGCTACGAGCTGAGACAATTCAGATGTTTTGTCTTTCGCAATCGTCACATATTCAGTGCCTTTTTCCTTTGCATCTGTTGTAAGACGATCTGTTTTTTCTTTTAGGGCATTCGCTTGGGTGTTCAAATCATCGCGAAGCTCTTTCCCTGACTTTGGTGCTAAAAATAATGCCGTTGTTGCACCGATAATGCCACCGATAAGTGTTCCGATCAAAAAGTCTTTGCTATTGATTCCGTCTTTGCTCATGATTATTCCTCCTATGCGAAAATGGTTGATTATTGTTGTTTACGCTGTTTCCATTTTTTATAGATTTCAAGTGCTGCGTTACTCCAGCTTACCACATCCGTGACTTTCTCCTGATTTCGTTCAACGGATGAAGTAACCGCACCAGCTGCCTGCTTTATGCTTGTATTAAATTGGTTGATCGAGCCGCCAATTCCCTGCACCGCATCCACAACTGTGTTAAGTTTTGCCGATTTGTCTTGAATATCTTCAGCAAGCTGATTGGTCTTATGTAGCAACTGTGCTGTCTCTGTGGTGATGCCTTGCATCTGTCCTTCAAGACCTTCTAAAGTTGATGCAACATTCTTTAATGTCAGCTGTAAGGATTTCAATGTTTTGGACAAGTAGATGACAAGAATGAGGAAAGCAATTGCGATGAGTGCAACGCTTAAATAGAGAATAATAATCATCTGATACCTCCTTTGCTGCGGGCATATTCAATTCAATACCCTCTCGTTGTATCATTCAAACATCGCCTAGAATGACCGATTGAATAATAATTCTACACTTATTCGCCAATTCCTGTCCACAGCGAACGAAAAAAAGCGGCACATCTTGTCACATTTAGCCCCTTTGTCACATTTTATTCAAAATAAAAAAGTGCCGATTGAATCGGCACTTTTTGACAGGCAATTATACTGCGACTTTCTCATAAGCACGAAGATACTTTTGAATATCTCCTGCCCCCATAAAGACCAAGATCGCATTTTCATGTGCTTTTAGCACAGATGTCTCTTCTTCTTCAATCAATTGGGCTTGCGGAATTTTTTCCCGCAAATCTTCAATGCTTAGTTTCCCAATGTTTTCACGAGCTGAACCGAAAATATCACAGAGGTATACATAGTCTGCTTTTTTCAGACTGTCCGCAAATTCACTTAAAAATTGCTGTGTACGAGTGAAAGTGTGCGGCTGGAAGACTGCTACAATATCACGGTCTGGATACTTCTGGCGGGCTGCTTCGATCGTGACTTCAATTTCAGTCGGATGGTGAGCATAATCGTCAATTAAGACTTGTTCACCGACTACTTTTTCATTAAAGCGTCGTTTCACACCGCCAAATGTCGTTAAAGCACCTTTGATGAGCTCTACATCAATGGCTTCATAGTGGCATAATGCAATGACCGCTAATGAGTTAAGGACATTGTGGTTTCCGTAAGCAGGAATGTAGAAGGTATCATAAAACGTATTACGTACAAATACATCAAATGTGGTGCCTTCTGTGTTTTTCACAACATTTCGTGCTTGGAAATCATTTTCTTCATTGAATCCGTAGTACACAACAGGTACTTTTGCTTGGATCTTGAGCAGATGCTCGTCATCACCGCAAGCGATGATGGCTTTTTTCACTTGAAGTGCCATGTTTTGAAACGCATCGAACACGTCATCAATATCCGTGAAATAATCAGGGTGATCAAAATCAATATTGGTCATGATCGCATAGTCTGGATGGTAGCTGAGGAAATGTCTGCGGTATTCGCACGCTTCAAATACAAAATACTCGCTGTTTTCTTTCCCCATTCCAGATCCATCACCGATTAAGTAGGAAGTTGGTTTTGCCGCTTGCATCACATGTGCAAGTAGACCTGTTGTCGATGTTTTACCATGAGCACCAGTAATTGCAACGTTTGTGAATGAATCCATGTATTCTCCAAGAAATTTATGATAACGAATGACAGGAATCCCTTCAGAAAGAGCACGCTCAATCTCAGGGTGTGTATCTGGGAATGCATTTCCTGCAATCACCGTCATCCCTGGCTGAATATTATCTGGGTCAAATGGAAGAATTTTAATATTTCGTTCTTCTAATGCTTTTTGTGTAAAGATATGTTTTTCGATATCCGATCCTTGGACAGTATACCCAGTATCATGAAGAATTTGGGCCAGTGGACTCATACCTGTCCCTTTTATTCCAACAAAATGATAAACAGTCATAATTGTACCTCCAACAAACGTCTATCTGACTTACAGTATATGACGCTCATTTCAATTTGCAACTTGTGATTTTTGTCTCTAGCTGATCACAAATCGCAGCTCCAAATAAAGATTTTTTTCCGATCTTCCTATTCTAATCAATATTAACTATGATTAGTATCCGACAACTTTCCCATTTCTAACACCTGCTTTCGCTCATTTTCATTAAAAAGCGTTCAGACAGGCATGCGAAAAGCGTCCAATTCAAAAATTGCACCTATGTGCTATCATACCATGTTTATCAAAAAAATGAAGTGGTTTGTTTAGATCAATTGTTCTAAGTCACTCAGTGTCATGAGGACCTCTCTTGGCTTACTGCCTTTTGCACCAGAGATCATTCCTTCACGTTCCATCATATCAATTAATCTTGCTGCTCGATTGTAGCCAATTCTAAATCTTCTTTGCAAACTGGATGTACTTGCACTATTTTGCTCGATGGCGAACCTGCATGCGTCCATAAACAATTCATCTTCGTCTGTAATGGCAGAGCCTTGGAGCATCAATTCTTCCTGTTCAAAAAGGAACACAGGTTTGCGCTGTTTTCTCACATGCGCTACCACTTCATCAATCTCTCGATCTGATACAAAGTTCCCTTGTAGCCTTGTCGGTTTGCCAGAGCCATTTTCTAAGAACAGCATGTCTCCTTTTCCGAGAAGCTTTTCAGCACCTGCCATATCAATGATCGTTCTTGAATCCACTTGGCTTGAAACAGAGAAAGCAATTCTTGTTGGGATGTTTGCTTTAATGAGGCCTGTAATGACATCAACAGAAGGTCTTTGCGTCGCAATGAGTAAGTGAATCCCGCATGCTCTTGCTTTTTGGGCAATTCGGCAAATGCTTTCTTCGACTTCATTTGGTGCGACCATCATTAAATCAGCCAGCTCATCAATGACAACGACGAGATATGGCAGTTTTTCACCCATTTGTTTTTCTTTCACCAGTTCGTTAAATCGTTTGATTTCTCTCACACCAGAGTGTGCAAACAGTTCATAGCGTCTTTCCATTTCATCTACTACCCATTTCAAGGCGGCTGTCGCTGTCTTGGCATCGGTAATGACTGGGCTCACAAGATGCGGAATGTGATTATACGGCGCCAGTTCAACCATTTTAGGGTCGATTAACAGCATTTTCACTTCATCAGGTGAGGCTTTAAACATCAGGCTTACGAGAATGGTATTAATACAGACACTTTTCCCTGAACCTGTTGCTCCGGCAATTAAGCCGTGCGGCATTTTTTGCAAATCAACCACAACGGGCTGACCGGAAATATCCAATCCGAGCGCCGCCGTTAATGGAGATGGATTGTCTCTAAAGGCACTGCTTCTGATCATTTCTCTCAAGAAAACCATTTTACTGTGAAGGTTCGGCACTTCGATTCCAATCGTGTTCTTCCCAGGAATCGGCGCTTCGATTCGAATATCTTTTGCAGACAAACTGAGTTTGATATCATCTGACAGGTTTGTAATTTTGTTCACTTTCACGCCTGGTTCAGGATGCACTTCAAATCTTGTAACAGAAGGACCTTGTGTCACATGAACAACACTTGCTCTGACATTGAAGTTTTTCAGTGTGGCATTGAGCAGTTCTGCCCGTTCTTTCACCCATGTTCCGTCCTCTTCTTTTTGTGCTGGCGGAACGTCTAGAAGAGCTAAACTCGGAAATACATATCCTTGTGCATCTGCCGTTTTCTTCTGTCCTTGCACGCGCTGATCACTTTTTAACATCATGACGTTAAAAGGAACGGTGGAGGTTTGACCGCTTGAGCGCTTTGGCTGTGGAGAAGACGGTTTTGGTTCTTCACGATTCGGTGCTTCTCGTTTTACTTCGGGCGTTTCTTCATGCTGCTCTGCCATATCCGCGGCGATCTCTGCTTGTCCAGAGTCAGCGAATTCATCTGATGCTTCTTCAACTGGCATGACTTCATCATCTGTTATTTCTTCTTCCGGCATAGAATCATCATCTTGCGAATCCTGTATGATCACCGGTTCTTCATGTTCAAATGCTGCCGCTGACACGTCTGCTTGACTTTCTTCTATCCATGCAGCCTCTGCTCTTTCCTCCATAGCCTCTATGTTCTTCTCTTCCAGCACCGCAGTTTCTTCTACTGGGCTTTCTATCTCCATGTCGAGTGCTGGTGATGCGCTTTCAGCTGTTTCAAATGTAAAGCTCTCTTTTTTCTCAGCTTCATCTTCAAGCGGAATCATCGGCTCTTCTTGTTCAACGGTGACTGCCTGTTCTTGCTCCATCTCTAGAGGCTCTTTAGATGCTTCAGCTTGCTCCATATGTAAGAATGCTTCCCGATCGTCTTTGGTCTGTGACAAAGCTTGATCTTGATCCTCTGTCTCACTGAAAGGCTCGTCATATAAACGTTCCATCGTTGATTGAACGTGATCTTGATAAGCGAGTTCCTCTTGCAAAGTAAACGGCGTCGTGACAGGTTGCTTCTCTACTTGTTCTTCTGTTTGGGCTGACATCATGTCTTCCAACCGTTGTTCTTTTCGTATAGACGGGATGTTCATTTGCTGTCTTACATTCCGTTCACGCTCTGCTTCTTCTGATAATAGTGTGACACGCTGTGACGTTTCTTCTGCCGATTTCATTTTGACAGAAGATGTGTCTTCTTTGGCTGCTGCATGTTTTGGACGCATATCCTGGTGGTAGCCATAGATGGGTGAAGGGATTTGCTCTGGTTTAAAAGGCTTTTTATTGAGATCAGGCTGCACCGTTTGTTTTGGCTGATAGGTCGTCTGCTTTGCCTTTGGCTGACTTGGCCGCGTGCGCCTTCTTTCTTGCTGCTTTGCTGCCTCACGTGCAGGTTCATCTGGAACGAGAGGAAAGCGGAAATTGCCTTTTGGATATTCATAATACACTTTCGTATCTTCAACTTTTTTATATTCTTTATGCTGTTCAACAGCTGGCTGCTTTGGTGCAATCGGACCTGTTTCAGGCCTCTCAGCTTTTTCTTCTTTTTTTTCTTCTCCTAAAAATACACTAAAAAATTTATCTAACCAACTCATCATTTATCACTCACTTTAACTCCCCTTACGTTTTCTTGGGCGATTTTTAGTATACCATTGCTTTTTCATGCAGAAAAGCAAGAAAAGTGCTACACTTTGCTGTTCATGCTGTCTGTAGATGAAAAAAAGTCACTAAGTACATACTTAGTGACTTTTGGTATAACACATTCTTCGCTCATTTGTACCCGTTTATGGGAGGTTACGCTTCAAATGGTTCGCCAGCTTGGCGGCTTCCTTCTAGAACAAGGATCCCTTTTTCAGCAGGCGCATTCGGAAGATCTAATTCTTTTGCAGAACAAATCATTCCGCTTGAAGGAACACCTCTTAGTTCAGCATCTTTGATCACCAAACCGCTCGGCATCACAGCACCAACCTTTGCAACCACAACATATTGACCTTGATCAACGTTTGGTGCACCGCACACGATTTGTAAGGTTTCATCGCCAACATCTACTTGGCAAATGTTCAGTTTATCTGCATTCGGATGTTTTTCTTTTTCCTTCACATAACCGACCACAAACTTAGGTGATAGATCAACTGTTAATGTTTCACTGACACCGTTGCGGTTCAAAATTTCATTGATATCTTGAACAAGCGTTTCAGAAAGCGGTACAGATCCGTTTTCATCAATTTTCATGTAAGTAGATGCATTGAAAATATTAAAACCTGTTGTTTCTTTTGTGTCTTGATTGAAGATTCTTACGACATCTCCAAACGTTTCATGACCTACTTCTTCTCTTGTTACATCTTTCAATGAAATAAGGAGTGTATCGCCGACACCTTCTGCATTATAAAAAACGTTCATTCTTCAAAATTCCCTTCTACTGCTGTTTTGGTCTGCTTTTTGCAAGAATAAAGATCGGTTCAAGCTTGCCTTCGTCATATAAAAATGACAAGGCCGTAATCGGAACCGTGCCGCTGGCGAAGAAGCTCATCGACATTTGCCCTAAAATATCATAGCCTGATTCATTGCGTACATCTGCAATGATGAACACATCTTGATGGGGAACGGAAATAGCCATTTGCCCCTCTACTTTTTGCGCGTATTCTTGTAAAATCGATTCATTTAATATTCTGCTTGCATCGTACCCGTCGTTTGCACGGAAGAAATAAAAACGGTTGCCCGCCACTTCATCCATTTTCACGACAGTCTTTAGTGAACGGACGTTAAAACTTGCGGTTTCTCTGATTCGTTCTTTTGTCCAGTTTTCCTTTTGCAGCATCTTCTCGTCAATTAATCTGTAGGTGCTTCCAAGGTCAAGTGCATAGTAGATTCTTGTCTCTGCTGTATGCTCATCAAAAACGAGCGGAATCTTATCACTTGATGTTTCTGGAAAGGACGTTGAACGAATGACCGGATAAATGTGCTTCTCTTTACCTGAGATATGCTGCGCTTCACCTTTCATAGCGCTGAGCGCCTCTTTCACATAATAAACGATCTCATCCAGTGTTTCATCAGGCTTTACTTCCCACTTTGCAATAATCGGCGGGAGCTCAAGCGTGATGCCCTTTCCTGTATGTTTATCTTCCACACGAAGCGTATCTTTTTCCCTGTCAAACTGGTGGGTCCAGCTGTCGTTCGTCAGACGGCTTTTCAATTGATTGGCAAGCTGTCTTGATGTCATTTTCGCCATGATAAGACTCTCCTTTCGTTATTTAGAAAGAGAATCTGTTAAAAATGCTTCAATCTCTTCCTTTGTCTTACGATCTTTGCTGACAAAACGGTTGATCTCTTGTCCGTTTTTAAAGACTAAAAAGCTTGGAATTCCGTAAATTTCCCACTCTGCACAAGTGTCGATGAACTGATCTCTATCCACATAGAAGTATTCAAATTCTGGATAGTTTGCTTCAAGCTCTGGCAAAAACGGCTCAATAAATGTGCAGTCCGGGCACCAGTCAGCTGAAAATAGTAATACGGTTAAGTCTTCTTGAATCACTTTTTGTAATTCTTCGTTTGATTCAATTTTTTTCATGTTTGATTCCTCCAGTTTGTATACTTAAATCTCCGAATTGTATATAGCCTTTCTTTCTCATCCATTCTGATACTACCAAACTAATCACTGCCGGGCCAACGATATGCAAAAGAGCAATTGCGAGGAAAACGGATGGATGAAATCCCATGACTGTGAGTGTCATGAGCTGGCCGACAAGACCGCTCGTTCCCATACCCGCTCCTGCCGCATTATTGACCATCCCAAAGCCAATAATACCAATTGGCGCAAGAATCAGTCCTGCAATCGTCGGCGGAATGAGAATGAGCGGATTTTTCACAATGTTCGGCAGCTGTAGTTTTGATGTTCCAATGCCTACCGCAGCAAGACCGCCAAAACGATTTTCTCTAAATCCTGCAGCAGCAAAGCCGACCATCTGCGCACAGCAGCCAATCGTTGCCGCACCAGCAGCAAGACCGCTTAAATCAAGCATCAGCGCAAGCGCAGCGCTTGAAATCGGTGAGCTAAGAGCAAGTCCAACAATGGTTGCAACCAGCATGCCCATGATGAGTGGACTTTGGTCAGTCCCCCATACGATCAGCCTGCCGAGCCCTGTCATCACCGCCTGAATCCCAGGGCCGATGAAAGCAGCGGTGAGAAAACCTGTGATAATGGTCACAAGCGGCGTTAAAATAATATCAATTCTTGTCTCACCACTGATCAGTTTGCCTAATTCCACACCAATGAGAGCAGCCACGAAGCTTCCAGCAGGTCCCCCAAGCTCTGCTCCAGCGGCACCTGAAACAACACTTGCGAAAATAATTAAAGGAGAAGCGTTTAAGCGATAAGCAACCGCTACGCCAATTGCTGGTCCCATTAGCCCCATAGCGAGCGTTCCCATTTCCACGATGAGAGGAAATGATAACAGGCCGCCTGCTGTTTTTAAAATCAGCCCTACCACTAATGTAGCAAATAGACCTAAAGCCATATAAGAGAGTGCATCAATAAAATACACCTTTGGCGAAAGGGAAATACCCTTTCTTTTTAAATAAGTCATCAACGTCGTCTTCCTGCTTTCTCATAGGAAAGACGAAGAGGCCTGTCCTTCCCATTATATGTAGTCTTCTTACGATGAAAAATAGTCTCTACCATGAATATCATAATCATATTTTTTTTGCTTTATCAAGCACTTCTTGTGTAACATGAAAAGAAACAGGGCAAACCTTTACTAAGTTTGTGCACAAGGAGGAGATTGTTATGCAATTAACGGTTTATTTAGCTGGAGAAATTCATAGCCAGTGGCGCGATGAAATTAAGGAAAAAAGCCAGTCGTTGAAACTACCAGTAACGTTTGTTGGTCCAATGGAGAATCATGACCGATCAGATAACATCGGAGAAGATATTTTAGGCGGGCAGCCAAATGCCATCTTGAAAGACGATGCGGCTTCTGATTTGAACAATTTCCGCACCGAACTATTATTAAATAAGGCAGACGTTGTCATTGCCCGCTTTGGTGAGAAATATAAACAGTGGAACACGGCAATGGATGCTTCTTCTGCCATCGCCAAAGGGAAACCCCTTATTTTGATTCGTCCTAAAGAATTACATCATCCCCTAAAGGAATTATCAAACAAAGCAAATATCACTGTCGAAACAGTGAATCAAGCGATTAAGGCGTTGTCATACGTGTTTGAACAGGAATAAGAAAAAGGCTGTGCTCTTAATGAGGCAGCCTTTTTCTTATCGTTTACACTTGTTGATAAATCGAATCCACCGTGCTTTGATCACAATTTTTCACAAGACGAACAATTAATTCTTTTGCCGCTGCATAATCATCCACATGCAAGACAGAGTGACTTGTATGAATGTAACGCGCACATACACCAATAACAGCAGACGGTACACCTTGATTTGAGATATGAACACGTCCAGCATCCGTACCGCCTGGCGATACGAAATATTGATATGGAATATTGTTTGTTTCGGCTGTATCGAGGACAAATTCTCTCATGCCTCGGTGCGTAATCATCGTGCGATCATAAATACGAAGAAGTGCACCTTTTCCAAGCTGGCCAAATTGTGATTTGTCTCCCGTCACATCATTTGCAGGACTCGCATCTAGAGCAAAGAACAGATCCGGTTTAATCATATTCGCAGCTACCTCAGCCCCTCTGAGCCCTACTTCCTCTTGGACGGTTGCGCCTGAATATAGCTGACATGAAAGAGCTTCGTCTTTTAATTCTTTCAATAATTCAATGGCAAGTCCGCACCCATAGCGGTTATCCCAAGCTTTGGCTAAAATCTTTTTCGGATTGGCCATTGGGGTAAAGACCGTTGCAGGAACGATTTGCTGCCCTGGGCGAACGCCAAGCTCTTTCGCTTCTTCTTCACTGTCTGCACCAATATCAATCAGCATATCTGACGGTTTTACTGGTTTGCTTTTTTGTTCTGGTGTCAGAAGATGAGGAGGTGTGCTCGATACAACGCCCGGAATTGGCCCGTGATCCGTATGAACATCCACACGCTGCGCAAGCATCACTTGACTCCACCAGCCGCCAAGTGTTTGAAAACGAATCATTCCATTTTTCGTAATGGATGACACCATAAAGCCGACTTCATCCATATGACCAGCCACCATAATCTTCGGCGCGTTCTCTGGGCCTTTGCGGACACCAAACACTCCGCCAAGACGATCCTGTATGAGTTCATCGGAATATTTCTCAAGTTCCTTTTTCATAAAAGCACGCACATGGTGCTCATTACCTGGAGTCCCTTGTAATTCTGTTAAATTTCGGAAAAGCGACATTGTTTCTTCGTTCATTTGACAGTTACCCTCATTTCTATGTAATGACCATATAAATTCCTATAAAAATAACACTCACTTTATACTATAAGAATTCTTTCGGTTTTCCAAGTATCTCTCCAGAAATTTTGAATATGCTTTCAAGTATTCGGATTTCTTAACATCGCTGGACAAGTTTTGTATAATGGAAAAAACAGCAATACGGAGGTGCAGCACGTTGAAGTTAAAACATGTTCTGATTGGTGCGAGTATTGGCGTAGCCGCTGCAATTGTTGCAAAGAAAGTCTTTTTCCCGACGTATATCTCGTCTGAAAAAGCGTTAAAAATTGTGAAATCCGCTTTTAAACAGCGCGGCCCGATTGATGGCTCTTGGATTTATACTGTACCAGAACCGTATACCGTAAATGGTGAAACGATTGATGTGTACAAATCTGGCATTACACGCTCCGCCTTTGGCGAGCTGGAACAGTATGAAGTCATGATTGATGCAAAAACAGGCATGATCGTTGATGTCATTGATTCTGTTGCTTAATAAGAAAGCTTCGCAAAGACAAGTCCTTGCGAAGCTTTTTTTAGATGGCTTTGATTTTTTTGTATACAGGGTGCCACATGGCGTCTTGCACAGCCTGAATGAGATCATCAGGGGTTTCTTCCGCAATTCCTTCGTCAATCGCTGCTTGTGCCACACGGACAGCCACTGTCGCTGAAACTGTTCGAAGCTGATCAACACTTGGAAGCATCGCAGCACCCGGTTTTCCGACATTGACCATGCTCGCAATCGCTTCAGCACTCGCAACAAACATGCTGTCTGTCATGAGGCGGGCTTTACACACAATCGTTCCAAGACCAAGCCCTGGAAACACAAGGGCATTATTTGCCTGCCCAATTTCATATGTCACACCGCCATATTCAACTGGATCAAACGGGCTTCCCGTTGTGACAAGCGCACGTCCTTCTGTCCACTCAATGAGATCTTCCGGCTTTGCCTCTGAAAGAGGTGTTGGGTTAGACATCGGTAAAATCGCTGGCCGCTCTACATGTGACGCCATTTCTTTCACTATTTCCTCTGTAAATGCCCCACCTACAGTTGAGGTACCAATTAAGATCGTAGGTTTCGCCTGCTTCACGACCTCTAACAAATCAATTGAATGCTTTGGACCATTACGTGCATAATCCTTCACTTCATCAGAACGTCTTGCATACGGCTTTTGGAATGGCTGAATGTCAGGTGAATCATCTGTGAGCAGTCCCGTTTTATCAATACACCAGAAATGATCATATGATTCCTCTTCTTTGACACCATCTCGCACGATGGCATCACGAATTTGCTCGGCTATACCAATCCCTGCTGTACCTGCTCCAAAGATCACGATTCGGTGATCTTTCAGCGGAACCTTCGATGCTTTTGCACAAGCCAGAACGGCAGCAAGTGAGACGGCTCCAGTTCCTTGAATATCATCATTAAATGTACAAATACGGTCCTTATATTTTTCCAAAATGGCGCGCGCATTTTTTGTACCGAAGTCTTCCCAGTGAAGAAGTGCATTTGGAAAAGTCGCACGGGCAAGCTCAACATATTGATCAATAAACTGATCATAGCGCTCTCCTCGAACGCGGGAGTGCTGATTTCCCACATAAAGCGGATCATTTAAAAGGCTTTCCTGGTTGGTTCCAGCATCAAGCACCACTGCCAGCACACGGCTAGGATCAATACCTGCTGCGGCTGTATAAACAGCCAGCTTCCCGACTGAAATGGCGATTCCGCCTACACCCCAGTCGCCGATGCCTAAAATTCCTTCTGCATCTGTTGCGACAATGAGATCAATTGATTCATCCACTCCGTAAGATGCAAAAATTTCTTCCATTCCTTCTAGGTCATCAATGGATAAATAAATTCCTCTTGGCTTTCTATACTCGTGGCTGTAACGCTGAATCGCTGTTCCTACGGTCGGTGTGTAAACAATCGGCAGCATTTCTGCCAAATGCTCATTTAATAATTTATAAAAGAGCACTTCATTTCTGTCATGAAGCGCAGTTAAATAGACATTTTTCCCAAGTGCGTCTGGCTGTGCTTTGAACTGCTCATATGCACGCTTTGCTTGATCCTCTAGTGTTAACACCTTCGGCGGCAGAAATCCTTTTAACCCAAGCTCTTCCCGCTCTTCCTTTGTAAATGCGACTCCTTTGTTTAAATAAGGGACAGACATGACTTCGATCCCTCTTAACGGTGTCTCGATGACATCACCATGTACACGATAAAATTGATTCACCTGCACTCTTCCTTTCACAAGTTCATTTTGTCGTTATTTTGTGTGAAAGGCGAAAAAACATACAGATGATCTTTTATCTTCCGGTTTCTCTTTTGACCTCATGGGTCATTGCCCCGTCTTCATCCCACTTTACAGCACGGTAGATGGCATCATGATAAAACAAGTACCATGCATTGTTTTCTTCGGCAAATGCCTGCCATTTTTGCTTCGCCGGGATCGAGGTCATTGGATAATCATCGTATGCCAAGACCCAAAGTGGGTTTTTATGAGCGTGTGTCGGCATGATATCCGCTAAATGAATAGCTGTTTCTCCCTGACTTGTGAGCGTTAAGATGCTATGCCCATCGCTATGTCCGCCTGTATGATGCAGGCGGATGCCTTCTGTTACTTCGATGCTATCTTCAAATGTCATGACTTGATCGGCAACAGGCTCCCAGTTTTCTTTCCAATATGTATTTCTTGAGCGGATGTTCGGTGCTCTCATTTCGTCCCATTCAATTTTGGACGTGATGATTTTGGCCTGTTGAAAAACAGACACGAGCTCATCGCCTTCACGTTTTGTCAGCCCGCTTGCATGATCAAAATGCAAATGAGTCATTAAGACGTAATCTATATCAGATGGGCGCAAACCGAGAGCCGCAAGTGATTCTTCTATTTTCGTTTCCTCTGTGACGCCATAATTGCGTTTTTGTTTCTCTGTCAGCTTCCCTGATCCGATGCCGGAATCTACTAACAGATGAAGACCGTTCCACCGTATGAGCATTGGATCACACCGTAATTCAATTTGATTTCGATCATTCACAGGGTATTTTTTTGACCATAATGGCTTTGGCACCACGCCAAACATGGCACCGCCATCCATGTGTGTATCTCCCCCATTTAACCAGAACAGTTCCATTTCGCCTATTTTCATTGTCTCCATTGCTGTCATCCCTCCTTTTTCTATCGTAGCAAATACAAAGAAAAATCGCATGTGCTAATCTTTTATCAAAAAAAGCTGACCGCAATCGTTCGTTGCAGCCAGCTTTGTTCGCTTGTTATTCAGGGAATTTTACTTCTGATCGATAGATCGGTTGTCCCATGGAAGAGAATTTCTCTTCATATTCTGTCATGACATTTCCTTCGAGACCATCCTCATGTAAATCAAGGCTCACATACGTTAAAAGGAGTCCGTAAGACGAAAAGCTTTTCAAGGAATATTCAAATAGTCCGCGGTTATCGGTTTTGAAATGTAATTCACCGCCTGGACGGAGGATCTGTTCATATCGCTTTAAAAAGGCTTTAAACGTCAACCTACGTTTTTCATGCCTTGATTTTGGCCACGGATCAGAGAAGTTCAAATACACCCGATCAATCTCATTTTCCGCAAAGACATCTGTCAGTGTCTCTGCGTTGATGTTTAGAAGCTTTACGTTTTCTACATCTGTTTCTTTGATTTTATCGACTGCCGTCACAATGACACTTTTAAATAATTCAATGCCGATATAGTTTATCTCAGGATGAAGCTTGCCCATTCCGGCAATAAAACTCCCTTTTCCTGTACCGACTTCGATATGGATTGGATGATCATTTCCAAACAGCTCATGCCATTTCCCTTTGTATTGTTCAGGGTTGGCTAAAGCAATATGAGCATTTTCAGCTAAGTAATCATCCGCCCACGGTTTATGTCGCATTCTCAATTTGATACACCTCTATTTTCTTTACATTTTATCAAGATACCATGAAACATAAAGAGCCGCAAGACAGCAACTTATCCGCACATATGAAAAAGACCAGCTGCTATTTGGGCTGGTCTGCTTCATGTATAAAATCAAAGCTGAATGCACAGTTTAACCACATAAATGACACGCCCTGAAAGGAGCATACGTATGGGATTAAACCGCCAACATCAGCTTCAATTAATCAAAGATATTTTAACTGATCACCAGCTGGATTGCTGCGGGACTGTTGCAGAATATGAACAGGTGGGACGCGTGATTCAATTAATGCTGGCAAAAGAAGATTTGGATGCTGACGTTCGTCAGCTACTAACCGATATTTATGATTACAGCCAAAAAGGCACCTCTGTCAGTTCAATTGATGCACATATCGAAGCGCATCAATCTCATCTATCTAACTGGGTCGAGAACATTCCACTGTCTTAATGGATGTTTAACCGTTTTAAGAGTGCATGTAGCTCGGCTTGCACTTCTTTTTGCGCCTTTTCATTTCCTTTTCTTTTATGCCAAACGACAAACGAGACAGTTTCAGCCAGCACATACCATGCCATGCGTTTTCGCAAGTTGTCGGTCAGCGGAGCACCATACATAGAGAGCCAGCTTTCCCAGTTCTCTTCTTCAACATAATGGTATAAGAGCGGTCCAAGATCAATCGCTGGATCTGCAATCATTGCCCCGTCCCAATCAATTAAATAGAGCTGATTTTCATCTGTCAGCAGCCAATTATTATGGTTGAGGTCACAATGGCATACGACCTTATCCTCGAAATGAACTGCGTCCACATGTTTCTCTAAATACTGGATGGCGCGCGTGATATCATGTGAGTCAATCTGCTCTTTTAAGATCGATGCCTTGAGATGCATCAAGATCGATGCCGGGTCAAGCGAGTGCTTTTCTAATCGTTTCAGCATATCGAGCAGCTCTTTTGATGTATGAATTTTTCTTAGCTGCTCCGCTACAGGACGGTCATTCATGTCCTTTGGCTTCAGCTCTCTGCCGCTCAGCCAGTGCTGTGCAGTGATGACATCCCCATTTTCCATTCGTTTTGTCCAGACAAGCTTCGGCACAATGCCTTCAGCTGACAAAACCGCAAGAAACGGTGACGTATTGCGTTTTAAAAATAGCTTTTGGTCATTGTGTGTTGCGAAGTACGCATCTCCCGTAGCGCCTCCAGCAGGAGAGATGTGCCATTCGCTACCTAATATTTGTCCCAACCAGTTCATATCAATTTTCAACCCATCATTTCTTAAAATATTTTAAATCATGCTTTTTTAGTCGACAAAATTCAGCCGATTGAGATCAATTGGCTGTTTATTTTTTATTTATATGATCATAAAAACAAAAAGGACAGCTATTGAGAATGAGATGCTAAACAATAGCCGTCCTTTAGATTTTATCGCTACCTTCTTATACTCGTCAAGCAAAACTAGAAAAACAGGACAAGAACCTTATGAAAAGGGAAGTCTTTTTTCATGTTTCTTTTGCTCGTGCGCACACTGGCTGCTTCTTAGCCACGTAATTTTAACGATCGCTCACTAGCCTTAACAAACACTGGAGTGGCGCCAATCACTTCTCCATCGGCGTGAAATAAGATTTTTTCATCTGCCTCCAAGTAGGCTTCTTCATGCTGAAAAAGGGTGACTCCCTCCATTACAAGGTGCTTTTTAAAAACCATTGCACTTAAAAATAAGAGAACTTTCAATGGATTCAAATCCGTGACAACGAGCGTTTGAAATCCTGATTGCCTCGCACTCGCTTCCGGCGCTGCTTCCAGCCCGCCCCCATAGTAAGGGTGATTACATACGATCACAAACCACACTTGGCGAAAAACTTTTCTCTCATTTTCAATAAAAAGAGCAAGGTCAAACGGTTTGAATGACCATAACGAATGTAGAAAAGACAGCGGGTAGATGATAAACCCGAGTTTGAGTCGGTTGAGCCACTTTTTCCCTCTAAAATGGACCGTTCTCTTCAAGACATGCGCATCAAACCCAACACCAATATGATTGAGAAAAAAAACAGATTGCGGACTTTCTGCATGATCTTGAAAGGAACCGAGAGAAAATGTTTTCGTCAGCATCCTCTTTTGTTTTCTCACTTCTTTGATCACATCATGACGCTGGATGCCCAGCCCCTTCGCAGCATCATTCCAATGACCTGCTGGGACAAAGCTTAGCTGCACATGATCGATTTCTTTTAAACCATTTAGCACTTCATGAATTGTGCCGTCACCGCCAATGACGATCAACCGTTTCAATCTGTCGTCTTGCATAGCGCTAATCTGTCTCGCCAAAACTTCGGCATGTCCTTCATGCTGGGTAAGAAACGATCTGTATGAGATCTCTACCTTTTGTAATTCTTTCTCTATGCTTCTCCAAGTGCGGAGTCCTTTTCCTTGTCCTGCTGCTGGATTGACGATAAAGTACCATTCATTCATATATTAGCTCCACTCAGGTCTCATTTTTTGGTGACCTTGATATGCCTTTAATCGAGCCATTCCTGCCTTCTTTTGCTGTCTGATTCACCATAAGCGAGCAATGCCTTTGTCGCTTTGAATTGCTGATGCTTTGTCGGCGCGGTGTTTTTCCGCTGCTTATCAAACCAATCCTCCGCTTTCTTCTTATCGACAACCTCCATCCCGAATGGAACTTCGGGCAAATCAATATACGAGGTGCGGCTGATGAGGATTTTTTTCACAGGAAGCTCTACACCACTTTGCTGTAAAATTTTTGACACAACAGTTCCAGAGCGAAGAAGGCTTGCGCAAGGGTTCAAGACGGATTGAACAGCTTTTCCAGTCGCCCGCTTTTCCCAAAAACGTTCCTTCGATCCAATATATACGCTGTCTGGCTCTGCTTCTAAGAAAGATAAACAGATGACTTCAAGCGGCGTAATGAGCACTGGACACAATTCCATCTCAGCTTTTTGAATGAGCAGCACCGGCTTGTACATCACAAAATAAGAATCTGGCAGCTGCCTTGCAAGCATCCGCAGCTTTTCATCATATCGAATGTGGTGAGAGACAGTTGAAATATGAGAGATCGTCGAGCTGGCCCATTTTAATTGAACATCGTAAAGATGATCCTTAAAAAAGTGAATCAGCTTCGTTTCATCGGTAGGAACGTTTGTAAAAACACCTTGTTCTATATCTGTTGGCTCGTTAAAAAGACTCAGGTCCCGTTCCTTTTTCATATCGGCTTCTTTTTGCTTTCTTTTTAAGGAGAATTTCTTTCTCTTTTCTTCCTCTTGCTCAGGTGCTTGCTCGGTGGCTTGGTCAGCCTGCTTTTGCACCTGCTCTTTTGAAGCCTTTTTTAACTCGTCCCACCTTTGTTTTTTCAACCGAATAAACTGATTGATGTAATGATGCGGGTCTTGTTCATATCGTGATATATAATCTTGGATTTTAATAATTTGCGCCATCTGCTGCTCACTCCAACCTCTAGAATCATTTATGTAGTGTAAATTGTTTGATCGCGTGATAACGTGGGGTTTCTTTTAGACGAATTTCAAATAAAGCGATACTAGAAACCTCCATCGAATATGGTTCTTTCCGTAAGGGCGCTTGTTCTATATAGGACTGTTCTCTATTCCATTTGCGCGCAATCGTCATATGTGGATGAAAGGGTCTTTTTTCGACAGGATGACCTGCTGTCAAAACGGCTGTTTTTACCTTTTCTCTTAGATCCATCAAAGGCTTACTTTCAATAGGCTTTGCAAAAAAGACTCTCGGCCGCTCCTTTTGACCAAATACCCCTATCTCATTCAGCTTCAGCGGGAAAGCAGACACCTCATGAGACAGCTGTTCAAGCAGCTCAGATATCTTATTTAAACGGTCCTCTGGAATCGCGCCTAAAAACACAAGGGTGACATGATAATCAGTGGGTTCTGTCCATTTTTGAAAGGAAAGCCCGCTCCTCTTGTCTATATCCGCTTTCATTTGATACGCGAGTTGTTCAGGGATTGGAATCCCGATAAAATAATGACGGCTTTCGGCCATATTTTCACCTGTCCTTTTTAACAAACTTTACGAATCCCCATTGATGATAGTATAACTAAAGTAATGCGGAATGAGAAGAAAGGGTGTCACATGATGAAGGTTGCACAAAATATAGCTGAATTAATAGGTCATACACCACTTGTAAAATTACAGCGCCTTCAGCCAGAACATGGCGCTGCTGTTTATTTAAAACTGGAATCATTTAATCCTAGCGGAAGTGTAAAAGATCGGGCTGCTTACAATATGATCCTTAAGGCAGAAAAACAAGGAAAGCTCACAAAAGGGGCAACGATTATTGAACCAACGAGCGGGAATACAGGAATTGGCTTAGCGATGAACGCTGCTGCAAGAGGCTACAAAGCCATTCTGGTCATGCCTGATACGATGACCCAAGAAAGAATCAATATTTTAAAGGCATACGGCGCACAGGTCGTCTTAACCCCAGGGGAGGAAAAAATGCCAGGCTGTATTCGCAAGGCAGAAGAATTAGCTGCTCAAATTCCTAACAGCTTTATTCCCATGCAATTTGACAACGGTGCGAACCCCGATGCTCATAGAGGGACAACGGCTGTAGAAATTATCGATGCAGTGCAACAGATCGGGCAGCAGCTTGCCGCTTTTGTCGCAACTGCTGGAACGGGCGGAACCATTACAGGCACTGGAGAGGAACTCAAGAAAGCATTCCCGGAATTGACGATACATGTGGCAGAGCCAAAGGGGTCTCCTGTTTTATCAGGCGGGAAACCTGGCAAACATAAGCTTGTTGGCACAAGTCCAGGATTTATCCCACAAATTTTAAACGAACAGGTGTATGATGAGATTGTGCAAGTGAGTGATGAAGATGCTTACGACATCACACGAAAGCTCGCCCGTCTTGAAGGTATTTTAGTCGGTCCATCATCTGGCGCGGCATGCTATGCAGCGATTGAAGCAGCCAAGCAAATGCCAAAGGATCACATTGTCATTTGTATGACAGCAGACACGGGTGAACGTTATTTATCAAGTGATGTGTTTCAAGATTAAAAAAGGAACAGGGCGTATGCTCCTGTTCCTTTTTCTTCGTTTCATATGAACAACTCCTACAAGACCGTCTTGACCTCAGTCTGTTCGCCTGTCACAAGTAAAACTTGTTCATCAGTGAGCGGGCATAAAGAGAGCGTATTTTGATCTTTCTCTATGATGTGCTGCGCGGCTTCACCTAAATAAGGATTGTTTATATGCGGTACCGGATAGCTGTTGATCTCATTGAATCCTTCAAAGGAAGATAATTCTAGCGCTTTCTCCTGATCATCCATCAGTGAGATGTATTCAATGCTTGGCGCCATGATAATACTCCCTGCGGATTCTCCGATATACAGCTTGCCTTTGCCGATCTCTTCTTTCAATACACGATCGAGCCCGTGCTTTCTTAATTCTTGCAGCAAATAAAAGGTATTGCCGCCAGATACATACATGACATCATTCTTCCTAATGATCTGTGTGATCTCTTGAACCGTTTGCCCGGTCAGCTGAACAGTCTCTACACGCATTTCTAATTGATGAAAGGCTTCTTTTGCTGCATCGACATAGTGCGTGACTTCTTCCACTTCACTGGCTACCGGAATGAATGTCACACTTTTTCCTTTTAAGGTGTCGCCTGCAAAGTCAGACAAGAGAGAATAGCTGTCTTTGAATGAAGAGCATAAGAACATTTTTTTCACGGTGAATCCCCTCTTCTCTTTACTTTTTTATTTCGCCAATTCATACATGGCTTGTGCATATAGCGCAGTTGCTCGTAGTAAATCATCGATTTCGATATATTCATCCTTTTGGTGTGCGCAATCAGGTCTTCCAGGGAATAGAGGGCCAAAGGCAACGCCTGCTTCTAATGACCTTGCATACGTTCCTCCCCCAATCGCAATAAGATGGGCAGGATCTCCTGTTTGTTCTTCGTAGACACGCTGTAATGTTTTTACAAGTGGATGGTCTTTTGAGACGTGATGAGGAGGACTGTCATCAAATTTCTCGATCGTTGCCCCTTTTATTCGTTCAATCCCTTTTTTGACTTCCTCACCGTCCGCGGTTACGGGATAGCGGACATTCAGCCCAAGCTTCGCTTCTTCGTTTTGCGAATAGCGGATTGTGCCAACATTCAAGGTCAAGTCACCACTAATATCATCCTTACAAGCGATGCCGAGTTTTTGTCCTCTTGTGTCTTGATCAAATAAAGCATTTATTTGTGATGTAAATGCGAGCCCTCTTTCATCTAATTCATGCGCACATAAGAAATTTGCCATATGAATGCCCGCATTTGTGCCATTCGCCGGCTCCATTGCATGAACTGATACACCTTTTAATGTGAATGTCAGTCCATCTGCTGTATGGTTTGTCTCACCGGTTAACTGATTTTCCGCAAGATAGGCTGCAAAAGCCGTTTTTAAGGCTTCAGCATCGTGATCGTTTGCTGCTGCCACATTCGCGCGAGCCTCATCTGGGACCATATTGAGACGCATGCCTGATGTGAATTGCTTGAGGATGTAACGCTTGTTTTCTTCTGATTGTTCGTATGTAAAGGATACGATGGCATCTATGATCCCTTTTTCAGCATGAATAATTGGAAAATCAGCATCTGGTGCAAAGCCAATTTGCGGCATCGCCTCATGCTTGAAATAGTGATCGACGCAGCGCCAATCGCTTTCTTCATCTGTGCCAATGATGATTCGAATCTTTTTCGACAGCGGCAGACCGGCATCTTTTAACATTTTCAATGCGTAAAACGCCGCCATGGTCGGCCCTTTATCATCAATGGCTCCTCTTGCAAAGATTTTATTTTCTCTTATGTCCGCTGAAAATGGCGGGGTTGTCCAGTCGTCTCCCGCAGGCACGACATCCACATGGCATAGCACACCGACGATATCTTCGCCTTCTCCATATTCAATATGACCAGCATAACCATCAACATTTTTCACTTTGAAGCCCTCGTCCTGCCCTTTTTTGAGCATATACTGAAGAGCCTCATCCACTTTTTCACCGAACGGTTTTCCTTCTGTGCCGCCTTCTTCATCCAAGACACTTTCAATTTGTAAAAAAGATTGTGTATCCTGAATCAAATTGTCTTTTTTTCGTATGACTTCTGCTTCCCAATTCATTTTTCCATTCCTCCTTGAAAAAAGGTTGCAATCCACCCTTAAAACGAATATTATATTAAGTGTTTTGTAATAATGTTCGTAAATGGAGGATTTTATGTTTCAGTTAAAAGAGAACCAAACCAATATAAAGAAAGAATTACTCGCTGGTATGACGACATTCTTTACGATGGTATATATTGTAGCCGTCAATCCAGGAATCCTTTCAGATGCAGGCATTCCTTTTGACCAAGTCTTTACTGCAACCATTATCGCTGCTGTTGTCGGTACACTTTGGATGGCACTCTTTGCAAACTATCCAATTGCCATTGCACCAGGTATGGGGCTGAATGTCTATTTCACCGTCACTGTTGTCGGTGGTGGGGGCCTCAGCTATCAAACAGCATTTAGTGCGGTATTTGTTGCTGGAATACTCTTTATTATTTTATCGTTAACATCCCTTAGAAAACAACTCATTGAGGCGATTCCAGATAATTTAAAGTACGGGATTACAGCAGGTATCGGATTATTTATTGCATTCATTGGGCTAAGACAGTCTGGAATCATCACTGCTGATCCACAAAATCTTGTGAAGCTTGGCAATTTAAGCTCACCTGTTGTCATTTTGACACTCGTTGGTTTAATGATTTCTGTCATATTAATGGTTCTTCAAGTGAATGGAGCGCTGTTTATCGGCATGTTAGCAACCACATTAATTGCACTTGCAACAGGCCAGCTTCATTTTCCTAAAGTGCTAGTGGATACCCCAGCACTGCCTGAAGGAATGCTGATTACAAATCCATTCGCTGCGTTTGGCGATGTATTTTCCCATCACTTGTATGCTGTTGTCTTCTCCTTTTTACTTGTGACGATTTTTGATACAACAGGAACAATGATCGGGGTTGCGGAACAAGCAGGTTTAATGAAAAATGGTCAGCTCCCAAAAGTACGCAGAGCCTTACTTGCTGACTCTGCTGCAACGACAATTGGCTCAATGTTTGGAACAAGCCCAACCACAGCTTACATTGAATCATCATCAGGAGTTGCTGCTGGCGGAAGAACTGGACTGACCTCTTTAACCGTTGCTGCATTGTTTATTGTGGCCTTGTTTTTTGGTCCACTCGTTCAAGCCATTTCGTCTTTGCCGTCCATCACTTCACCTGTCTTAATCATTGTCGGCTGTTTGATGATGAATTCAGTGTCACGTATTCGCTGGAATGAGCTTGACGAAGCATTTCCTGCTTTTCTTGTGATTCTTTCCATGCCGCTGACATCTAGCATCTCTACTGGGATTTCACTAGGATTTATTTCATATCCTCTTGTGAAGCTGGCAAAAGGAAAATGGAAAGAAGTGCATATTCTTGTGCTCATTTTTGCCGTCTTATTTTTCGTGCAGCTCTTTTTCTTAGAAGGATAACCAAAATAAAAAGACACATTTCTCATTTGAATGTGTCTTTTTTGTATGAATGATTTTTTATTTTGTAAATTTTCTGTGTTTATTTTTTGATCTTTCTTAAGTGGCAAACTTCTTTATACGCCTTGTGTTTATTGGGTTGTAACCGGATTCAAATCATGATATATAACATAATTTCATTCATGAAGACAAGTTTAAAAACACGTAAAGTTGACTTTTTGGTGGAACTAGATGCATAATAACGTGTATAATAGAATAAAACATTAAGAAACACGAACATTTACCATTGTTGCATGTCCTTATGTCGCAGTTTTAGTGTAGTAAGTTGTGGTTAGTCAAGTCCATCCGATCTTATTGATAGGGAGTGGTTTTTTGAAACCTTCAACAAACCGTATGATGACTCGAATAAAATCAGTTTATATGTTCATTCAAGAGAAAGGTCTTGTGACGACACAAGAGCTGGTTGATGAATTCGGGATCACACCTAGAACCATCCAAAGAGACTTAAACGTGCTTGCCTATAACGATCTTGTTCATAGTCCAAGCAGAGGCAAATGGGAAACAACGAGAAAAAAAGTAAAAATATCATCATAAGCGAATAATGAACTTCCATATAACAAAAAGAACCGGCGATATGCCGGTTCTTTTCATTTTCTCTATATTAATCACGATTGATTAAGCTGTCTAACTCTTCCTCCGTCAATTCACGGTATTCTCCTGGCGCCAAATCTTCGTCTAATGAAACAGCCCCCATCGAGAGCCGTTTTAAAAAGATCACTTCATTGCCCACTGCTTGTGCCATCAGCTTCACTTGATGGTATTTCCCTTCAGTAATCGTTAAACGGATCCGTGTATCTGCCTCTTGGTTGGCATCTACTTCAACCTTCGCCGGCTTCGTCCGGTAGTCGTCTAAAATCACAACTCCCTCTTCAAGACGAGTGATGTCTTGATCTCCAAGCGGGTATTTTAGATGAACTTCATACGTTTTCGGGACATGCTTTTTCGGAGATAACAATTGATGAGCAAGCTGGCCGTCATTTGTAAGGAGGAGGAGACCGACTGTATCCTTATCCAGTCTCCCTACAGGGAATGGCTCCCTTGCAATATCCTCTGGCTCTAGTAGATCAACAACCGTCTCATCTCGCAGATCCTCCGTTGCTGAAATGACACCGTCTGGCTTGTTCATCATGAGATAAATGAATTCTTTATACTCTACACGCTCTCCATGCACGAGCACTTCATCATTTGTTGGATCGACATGATCTTTCACCTGCTTCGCCACTTCTCCATTCACTGTGACAGCCCGGGCCTTGACCAGCTTCTTTACATCTTTCCTTGAACCAAAGCCGGTATTGGCCAGCAATTTATCAAGCCTCATGCTTCTCCACCTCTTCTTAACTCTTTTTTCTTAAAAATGACGGCATCCGGCTGCCAAGTACACGCTCTAACAATCCAACTTTATAAGATAAGAACATATACACACCGCCGCCAGTGATCATTGAAATCAAAATAACAATACCAGCTTGTATGATTCCACCTTCATATGAAATGACTTGACTCACAAGCTGACATGTCACATAAGCCACTACAGCCATGATTGCTGTTAAAATGCCGATCAAAATAAACCGTTTGAAAATTCTGCGGAACGAATAGCCTGCATGGCGCTTGATCATGATGAACATATACAAAATCGAGGCACTGTAGCCTAATGCCGTTGCAAGCACAGAACCGTTTCCTTGCAGCCAGCTAATCAGCGGGATATTAAGAACCGTTTTAATGATAATCCCTAACAAAAGACTGACGATCGCAAATTTTTGTTTGTTAATCCCTTGTAAAATGGCTGCATTAATGGTGAATAAAGAAAACAGTAACGCAACAGGTGCATACCAAAACAAAATAGAAGTTCCAATCTCAGGATGCACAGACGGATAGAAAAACCAATAAACTGGTCCAGCCAATGCCGAAATGCCAAATGAAGCAGGCAGAACGAAGAATAAAATGACCTGCATCGTTTGATCAATTTGCCGATTCAACAGCTTGTAATTACGTGCTGTAAAGGATTCCGTAATGGTTGGAATCAATGTTAAACCAAATGCAGTTGCAAGTGACACAGGAATCATGACGAGCTTCGGTAAATATAACGTCACAATAGACAGGACCGCTGTACTAATATCCTGATGTCCTGATGCAATCATTGCTCTGTTAATTGTATTTGTATCAATATAAGAATAAATCGGAATGGCAAGCCCAACAAACACATAGGGTGCTGCATAACTGAACAGCTCTGTAAACATTTGCTTATAAGATAATCCAGAATAGTCCCCTGTATTCGGCTGCATTGCCAAAAGCCGATCTTTCCGCTTCAGCCAATATAAATAAAGCGTAAATAGACCACCAAACGCACCAATGAGTGCGGCAAATGTGGCATAACCAACCGCAATAACAAGACCACCGTCAAGCACTTTTAAAATGATAAACGTCGCTGTTAATAGGAAGATGATTCTGACAAGTTGTTCGATGACTTGGGAAACAGCTGTCGGGCCCATCATCGAGTGCCCTTGGAAAAACCCTCGCACAAGACTCATAATGGGTACAACCAATAGACCCAAACTGACCATCCGAATCACATAAACCACTTGATCGACCGTCAAACCGCCCGTTTCATTCGATCCTCCAAGCTGAATCTTGGCGAAAATCGGTGCGGTCAAATATAAAATAGAAAAGGCGATAATACCGGTGACAAGCATGACCGACATACCCGCCCTGAACATTTTTCTTGTTGTCTCATAATCGCCGATTGCATTATATTTAGAGACGAATTTCGATACCGCTGTTGGAAAGCCGAGCGTAGCAATACTTAAAAAGATCGTATACTGATTGTATCCATATTGGAATAGCGCACCACCAGTCGCTCCGACCATTGCGCTAAATGGAATTAAGTAAATCATACCAAGAATACGAGAGAGATAAGTCCCAATCGTTAAAACCAACGTACCACGAAGCAGTTTATTAGACATGCGCTTAACCACCATTTTTCTAATGAATATTCAACTTAACTATTTTAACACATCATTTCATCGCACAGGTAACAAATCCAATACAGAAGTCACAAAACCAATCAATTCATATTTCAGCCTTCCCCAATCTTCGTTATAATAGAGAAATGACTGAAAGTAGAAAGAGGAATGTAACATGAAACATTATGATGTCATTGTCATTGGCGGTGGACCTTCTGGACTGATGGCCGCGATTGCATCGGCAGAACACGGTGCATCGGTTCTGTTAATTGACAAAGGAAACAAACTTGGCAGAAAGCTCGCCATTTCTGGCGGTGGACGCTGCAATGTGACCAATCGCCTTCCAGTAGAAGAAATCATCAAGCATATTCCCGGAAACGGCCGTTTTCTATATAGTGCATTTTCTGAGTTCAATAACGAGGATATTATTTCGTTCTTTGAAAATCTAGGTATTGAACTAAAAGAAGAAGACCATGGACGTATGTTCCCTGTCTCAAACAAAGCACAATCTGTTGTGGATGCCCTATTGGATAGGCTCCGCGTGCTCAATGTGACCATTCGAACGAATGAAAAGATTAAAACCGTTCTGTATCAAGACGGACAAGCAGCTGGAATTGTTACAAATAATGATGAAAAAATTTCAAGTCATGCCGTTGTCATTGCTGTTGGCGGGAAAAGTGTGCCGCATACAGGCTCTACTGGCGATGGCTATGCATGGGCAGAAGCCGCTGGTCATACCATTACAGAGCTCTTCCCAACAGAAGTACCCGTCACGTCAGACGAGCGTTTTATTAAGGACAAAGTGCTTCAAGGCCTTTCATTAAGAAGTGTGGCCGTGAGTGTTTTAAATAAAAAAGGAAAACCCGTCGTCACTCATGTCATGGATATGATCTTTACACACTTTGGCTTATCAGGTCCTGCCGTTCTGAGATGCAGCGGATTTGTTGTGAAGGAACTGAAAAAGCAACCGGCCGTCCGTCTTCAAATTGACTTATACCCAAAGCTCAATGACGAGGAGCTATTCCAAAAGCTTCATCGCGATCTAAAAGATGAACCAAAAAAAGCCATTAAAAATGTCCTGAAATCTTGGATGCAAGAGCGCTATTTATTGTTCCTTTTAGAACGAAATGGCATTGATCCGCAGGAGACATTTTCTGGTCTCGCTAAAGATAAACTGCGCGCTTTTGCTCATGATTGTAAACATTTCATCGTCCATGCAAATGGGACGCTTTCTTTAGATAAAGCATTTGTTACAGGAGGCGGCGTTTCTGTTAAAGAAATTGAACCGAAGAAAATGGCATCCAAAAAAATGGCCGGTCTTTATTTCTGCGGAGAAATTTTAGATATTCACGGTTACACAGGCGGTTACAATATTACGTCAGCACTTGTGACAGGCAGGTTAGCTGGCATGAATGCCGCACTAGAAGTAAAGGAGAGATTCCAATGATTAGACGCGCACTTCCGATTGTCCTTGCAGTTGTCATTAGTTTGACAGCCGCTTTCTTTATGAAGCTGTCCATTACCCCGTTAAAAGTCGCCATTGTTTTAGCGTTTACGATTTTCGCTGTTTGTTTAAAAGAATATGTCTACCGTCTGCGCAAACGAATTGAAGAAAAGTCATCTTCACATATCGATGGTTGATAAATGGAAGGAAAACATGTTACGGTAAAATAGAGGTCGAGTGAAAAACTCGCCTCTTTTTGTTTGAAAATAGTTGAGACAGGGGATATTAAATTAAATCCTCTGCTTAAACGTGTAGAACAACAGGAGAGTGAGATGGTGTGAAAAACGTATCAAGTGTATTTTGGATTGTGATTGCTATCACATTTATTGCCGTTCTATGGGGAGCCCTTTCTCCAGATACGCTGCAAAATGTGACAGATCAAATTCAAACATACATTACAAATGACTTTGGCTGGTATTATTTATTAGTCGTATCGCTGCTAGTCGGCTTTTGTCTATTCTTTATCTTTAGCCCTATCGGAAAAATTACGTTAGGAAAGCCAGGTGAAGAGCCTGAATTTGGTCTTTTTTCTTGGTTCGCCATGCTGTTTAGTGCTGGAATGGGCATTGGGCTTGTTTTTTACGGAGCCGCTGAACCGATCAGCCACTTTGCCATTCAATCCCCAACAGGCGAGACGGAAAATGCACAAGCCTTCCGTGATTCCCTTCGTTATACCTTTTTCCACTGGGGACTTCATGCATGGGCCATTTATGCAATTGTCGCCCTTTGCATTGCATACTTTAAATTTAGAAAAGATGCACCTGGATTAATCAGTTCCACCTTATACCCAGTATTCGGAAACAGAATTCATGGATGGATTGGAAAAACCATTGATTGCATCGCAGTATTTGCAACGGTGGTCGGTGTAGCTACTAGTTTAGGACTGGGTGCCGCACAAATTAATGGCGGATTAAACTATTTATTTGGAATCCCAAATAACTTCCTAACTCAGCTCATTATTATTGCAATCGTCACGGTCCTGTTCCTCCTCTCTGCTTGGAGCGGTATTGGTAAAGGGATTAAATATTTAAGTAACACAAACATGATTCTTGCTGCTTTACTCATGTTCTTTTTACTCATTGTTGGACCAACTGTGTATATTTTAAATTCATTTACTGATTCAATCGGACAATACTTATCAAATATTGTACAGATGAGCTTTAGATTATCACCAAATGATCCAGAAAAGAGAGAATGGATTAATGGATGGACCATCTTCTATTGGGCATGGTGGATCTCTTGGTCGCCATTTGTCGGTATTTTTATTGCAAGGGTTTCACGCGGGAGAACCATTCGAGAATTTTTAATTGGTGTCTTAGTGGCTCCTTCCATCCTCGTGTTCCTTTGGTTCTCGATCTTTGGTGTATCTGCAATGGACTTACAACAGAACAATATCGTCGATGTTGCAAACATGTCTACTGAAACGATGCTGTTTGGTGTTTTAAATGAATACCCACTCGCCATGATTACATCCATTCTGGCACTGATTTTAATTGCGGTATTCTTTATCACATCAGCAGACTCAGCTACATTCGTTCTCGGAATGCAGACAACCTATGGATCATTAAATCCAGCGAATAGTGTAAAGATCAGCTGGGGTATTATCCAGTCAGCAGTAGCGGCAGTGCTCTTATTTTCAGGCGGTCTTCAGGCCTTGCAAAACACAGCCAAACTCGCTGCTTTACCGTTCTCTGTTGTCATCATTTTAATGATTGTATCCCTGTACAAATCATTAAATGAAGAACGAAGAGCGATTAAACAAGCAAATAAGTACAATAAACCAAGAAGTCCAAGAGTAAAAAAAGCATAATCATCACAAGAGAAAAGTCGTTCCTCATCCGAACGGCTTTTTTTCTCGTTGAAATAATTGAAGATTGTCATGACATCGCGTATTCCGATAAAATAGTGTTGAATCATCACTTTTCTACATAATGGAGGTTTATATGACGTTACCTACGTTCAAGTACAACCCAGACCCAGTTTCATTACATGTGATTAAAAAAGAGCAGACGATATGCCCCGTTTGTGAGAAAGAACGAGATTATGTATATCATGGTCCCTTTTATTCTGTTGAAGACGTTTCTGGCATTTGTCCTTGGTGCATTAAAGATGGATCAGCTGCTCAAACATATAATGGAATGTTTCAAGACGATGTGAGTTGTGATGACGTCGATCATGAGGAATATATAGATGAACTGATCTACAGAACGCCGGGTTACCGCGGATGGCAGCAGGAATATTGGTTAAGCCATTGCGGGGATTTTTGTGCGATTGTGCAGTATGTTGGTTGGAAAGAAATTGAGCATTTAGAGGAAGAACTCTCAGAGGATATTGAAGAGATTTGCAGTGGTGGACATTTCACAAAAGAGAACTTGAAACAATGGCTCGTGAACGGAGGAGACTTGCAAGGCTACCTCTTTCAATGCGTTCACTGCAAAAAGCATCGTTTACATATTGACGCTAGTTGATCATGGCAAAAGGACCTTTATTTTAGCCCTTTTTCTTTTCAGCGTGATAGAAAACCTTTGCAGACTAGGAAGGACGAGTACTGGCGCGGAGCGAATTTCACATTCGTGAGCACCAGCACGCAGGACTGCGGGCGAATGCGAGGGTTTGTCTACACGCTGAAAGGACCCTTCAGCAGGTCCTTTTATTTTTTATATAAAATGAGCGCTGAAAAACAGTAGAGCTGCTCTCCTCCTTGCTCACAGATCACCGCCACATTGTATTTGATGTCAATAATTTGGTCGTCGTCCATTCCTTTTAAAAAAAGATTGATTTCGCTTTGCAGATCTTTCTCGTGTTCTTCATCAAATACAGCTACCTTCAGCACATATGCCACTCTCCCTTCTCTTGCTACTCTATTTTTATGCAAATAGAGACGGACATATGAACAAAAAAAAGCCTTCCATCTTGTCGATGAAAGGACTTCTTTTTACAGCTTCGGTTTTGTTTCTCCTGTCCATGCAAGCATGCCGCCAACGACATTGGTTGCTTGATAGCCTTGGTCTTCTAAGAAATAGCAGACATTCTCACTGCGTTTACCAGAACGGCAAATAATATAATACTCTTGCGTCTTATCAAACGCATCCAGCTTCTCAGGAATATCGCCCATTCGAATATGGACTGCCTCTGGAATCATGCCTTCTGCTACCTCTTCATCCTCACGCACATCGACGAGCTGAATGGCTTCTTCTTGCTCTAGCTTTTGCTTTAATTCTTCTATTGAAATTTCTTTTACAGACACGACTCTCATCTCTCCTTTTAATCACGGTGACACCATTATAGCAAATCATACACGTCACTGCGTATTCACCCGCTTGGATTGAAGGAAAGACGGGAATCGTTTCTTCACATCAACTGCCGGCTGTTCGCTTTCAAACTCTATCTTTTTAAACACTTGATAGGCTAGCCACATGTGGCCATATGCGAGAATGCTGATGCTAAAAAACGGCACGATCCCTGGCAAATAAGCAAATAGGATAAAGAGAACCGCCGAGAAAACGAGCATAGAGAGCGTATATTGCAAATACGAGATGCCAAGCAGAAGGGAAAATTTCAAATAAAGACGCTTTTTCCAATCATAATGAGCCAGCAGCGGAAAGATATAAAACAAGCTGACAATAAACAGGAAACCAAAGATATAGATCGCAAAGCGAAGCACGTGTAAAAACCAGCTCGTTGGATAAATATAAGCAAGGTCTACATAAATAATTGTCCCGATGATGACCAGCACCACTCCAATGACATTAGAGCGTACAAATTCTTCGCGGTATACTTTCCAAAAGGTTTGAAAGACGCTGACTTGCTCATGCCCTTGTATCCACTTTCTCATCACAGAAAATAACGCTGTTGTTGCAGGCATGAAGCCAAAGATTCCAAGCCCAAGTAAAGTGAACAAAAGCCATAACAAATTCGTATAGGCAAGTCTCATCACCCACTCACACATGCGCAGCATTCTGCTCATTGATCCATCATGATCCATCTCTCGTCCCTCCTCTCTTTCTCGTTACACCGTCTCTTTTTGAAACAATTCTTCTATTTCAATCGGGCGTTTTTCTGCAACTGAGCGCCACATGCCTTCGCCAAGCGCAATGGAATAAGCACCCGCCTCTGCTCCTGCCGAAATGTCATAAGGAATGAGCGGATCTTTTCCTAAAAATAAATCTGCTAATAATAGCGGATCTCCGCCTCCATGACCACCTGATTGCTTCACAACTTCAATCGTTTCTTTTCCACCAAACATCGGGTAGTATGCAATTGTCTGTTCAGGGAATTGAAATGGGATTCTCGATGGCACATGAAACTCATTTGTTTCAATCCGTCCCTTCGTCCCGTTAATTGCAAGCCGGTAGCCTTCATATGGCGCTGAAAATTGAATCGAGTAACTTAACAAAGCCCCCTGATCATAAGCCACTGACGCCACGTATGTATCCTCAATATCAATTTCTTGATCAAAAATACAGGCATCCGGGCGATAATTTGAGTATTGCTTTGACTGCTGCTCACCTGATTCAATATGGTCATCCTCCACCTTTGTGCGCTCTACCCGCGGATTCCACCTTGCTTCATAATGACAGGTATCTCTTACATGACACGTTCCACAATATCGATTCTCTTCACCCTGCAAAGGATTCCAAGGACTTTCATCCCCATAATAATTCAGTGCGCCATAGGCAAATACTTGCTTCGGCTTTTGATCAATCCACCAGTTGACCAAGTCAAAGTGATGGGTCGATTTATGAATAGACAGACCACCTGAATATTGACGCGAGCGGTTCCACCTTTTAAAATAACTGGCTCCGTGATACGTATCAATGAGCCAGCTTAACTCAACAGACGTGACCCTGCCAATCTTTCCATCTAAAATAAGCTCTTTTATCTTTCGGTGGAATGGATTGTAGCGATAATTAAAGGTGACGGTGACCTTCCCTTTGCTTTCTGCCTCTTTTTCCATCACCTCTTTGGCGTCTTTTGCTGTTGTGACCATCGGCTTTTCCGTTATGACATCCAGATCATGATCCAGTGCCTGCAGGATATATGTGACATGTGTATCATCTCGCCCCGCCACAATGACGATATCTGGTCTTGCTTCCTTCACCATCTGACCAAATGCATCCTCATGAAAAAATGAGACGCCCCTTAGTGATGGAAAACGCTCCTGACAAAGTGTATACCGCTTCTCATCTACATCTAAGAGCCCTGTAATCCTGTAATGCTCGTTGAAATCCTCGGTGAGCGGTTTGATAAACATATTGAAGGCACGGTGACTGAGCCCGCAAACAGCGACCCTTTTCACATTCCCCCACCCCTTTTTCTATTGGTTTTCACGAAGCTGCTTCATGAGAGATAGTGCCTCTTTAGATTTCTCCGCATACACAGGAATGAAGGCGACCATATCTCGGTGTAATCGAAAGGTATAGCCATTTAGCTGCTTTGTTCCTTTCTTGATTTGGACCGCATAATCGACTGTATTTCCCGTCTTTGCATCTTCCACCGTATATGGTCCTGCCCCTTCGCCATCTACCCGCATCTCTTCAAGCAGCTGAAAGCTTTCAGAATCATCATATGTTCTAAACATTTCTTCCGGGACAAACATCACGTCCCCCTCTTTTGCAGTAATTTCAACAAGAAGTTTTTCAGGAATTGCAGGGAAGATGTGAACGTCGTATGTCTCCTGATTTGGTTGAAAAGCTTTCTCCACTAATTGGTCTTTCATTGCTTTTGACATGTCAGAAAAAATAAGGACATCAATCCCCTCTGTTTTCCCCTGACAGGCGGACAAATAAAAGGCAGCGATGAAGCTGAGGAGCCATGCCGCAGCCCTTTGATACCGCCTCATACCTTTTGAAACACAGACAGCTTTTCTAGTTCAGTTAACGCCATAATAAAAGCGCCTGCTCCATGCAAATCATTCGTGCTCCGCTCTCTGCCAACGTAATAGTCATAAAATCCCGCAGATGTTCCAATACAAATATCGTTCACCGTAAAATCGCCGTTGTCTTTTTCCTCCGTTTTATACTGAATCAATCCTTGATACGCTTTGACCACGTGATCAACATATCGAAGACTGACATATCCTTCATTCATGGCTTTTGCCATTGCATATATGAATAGACATGACCCTGAGCTTTCAAGCCAATTGTCGCTATGACTTCCTTTATCAATGATTTGATGCCATAGACCCGTCTCGTCGTCCTGATATTTTGCCACACTTTCCAGCATATCTGTCAGTGTGTCCTTCCACACTTTTCGTCCTTCATGTCCTTCTGGTAAATCTTCGATCATATCGGCTAACGCAAGGACATACCAGCCAAAGGATCTTGCCCAAAATTCTGGGGAACAACCCGTCTGTTGATCAGCCCATGGCATCACTTTCCGTTCATCCCATGCATGATAGTAAAGGCCCGTTTTTTCATCTTTGGTATGCTTTCTCATGAGATGCTCTTGATGGATGACCATGTCCACCAGCTCCGATTCTCCTGTCAACTGGGCATACTTTAAAGCAAAAGGCCCACCCATATAAAGACCATCTAGCCACATTTGATAGGCATAATTGTCTTTATGCCAGAAACCGCCCTCAGACGTGCGATTCAGCGTCCGATAAAGCCCACGAAGCTTTTCTGCTGCCTTCCCATACCGCTTCTCTCCCGTTCTTTCAATTAGCGGGAATAAAATGAGCCCTGCTTGAATGGCATCAAGCTCGTCTCTGCGGAATAACAGATTCCCATGGTCATCAATGAGTGAGTCTGCATAATTTTTCACATAATCAAAGTACGCCTCGTTTTCTGTTGCTTCGTAAAGCTTCATCACTCCGCAAAGGAAAACCCCTTGATGATAGTGCCACCTTCCAGCTGGCGGAAGTTCAATCGGTGTATACGCTTTCATTATTGTTTGTGCTAATTTCTCTGCATGCTCAAGCGGTGATCCCTTTTCAATCGATAATGTCATTGGTCTTCATCTCCCCTTTTAATAAATCCCTTCTTCTCCAAACTTCTTCGCTAAACGGTTTGCCATCATGACCAAAATAAGTCCAACGGCTGCTTTAAATAAACCAACAGCGGTACTATAGCTGAATTGTCCTTGCTTCAGACCAGCTGTATACACATACGTATCAAAAATCTCTGCGACTTCCCTGTTGGTCGCATTGAGTAATAAATAGACATGTTCAAATCCAAGCTCTAACGTATCACCGATTTTTAAAATGAGCAGTACAACAATGACACTTTTAATCGCAGGAAGGGTGATGTGCCACATTTGTCTAAGTCTGCCGGCTCCATCCATTTTTGCTGCTTCATATAGCTGCGGATCTACTGCTGTAATCGCTGCAAGATAAATAATGGTTGACCAACCCGCTTCTCTCCAGATTACCTGCAAAATGTACATGGGTCTAAACCATTCTTGGCTAAGAAGGAAGTTAATCTTTTCTCCTCCAAAGAAAGCAATCAATTCATTGATTAACCCGCCATCTACCGTTAACAAAACAAAAGATAAGGACACGACAATCACCCATGACATGAAGTGAGGAATATAAATCATCGTCTGAACAAATTTCTTAAACAGTGCCAATCTGACCTCGTTTAAAAGAAGAGCTAATAAGATCGGAATCGGAAAGAAAATCACGACATTCATGGCAAATAAAATGAGCGTATTTTTTAATAAGATGAAAAATGTTGGTTCTGTAAATAAGCGAATAAAGTGTTTGAAGCCAACCCACTCACTGCCAAGAATTCCGAGAAATGGCTGGTAATCTTGAAAGGCAATGATCAGCCCCCACATAGGTACATATTTAAAGACAAGAAAATAAAGGAGCCCTGGCAAAATCATTAAATACAGAAATTTTTGACTAAGTAATTGGTTAAGTAAGCGCTTTCTCTTTTCTTTTTTCAAAGCTGCCGCAGGCACACCCTTGGCAGTGACATCCTGTGTTTTCACAGATAAAGCCTCCCCTCATGCTGATGCATGTGTTAACTGTATCTTAAGGATGAAAAATCCGTCTACAATCATATCATCAGATCATATTTACTCAGGGGAAGCTACTCAAAACGTTACATAAAACATAAGAAAATGATCCTAATCTCAGAAAATGATTATTGACAAACCTACCAGATTTTTGGATTAATAAACTAAGGGGAAAAGATTGTTTCGTTTGAAATGGGGGGTTTTATGAAAAGAAAGCAGTATAAATTTTATTACAAGCTGGTGACGTTTTTTTTCGTGCTTAGTACGATTCCTGTTATTATTGTCGGTATTTTTTCTTATCAGCATTCGCAAAAAACTGCACTCGAAAATATTTCAAATGAAAAGCTGGACAGCGTCAAACAAACGCAATCCAATATTGAGCATATTCTAAAGACAGTAGATCATTCTCTCACTCACTATGTCAGTTCGCCGCCTCTCCTTCAAACACTGGCAGAACCTTTAAATCCAGATCAATTCCAACTTTATAATCAAGTCCAACAAGAACTGAATTACCTGCAAACCTTCGACACCGATCTCTCCAATATTACACTTGTTAGTAAAATGGAAGATTGGTATATGAACAATTCTGGTCTTTATCATGTCTCAAACGGGGATCAAGAGAAAGCGTTAACCTCTTACCTCAATATTCCGAGTCATTCCAGCTGGGCACTTGAAGAAAATAATCCACTTGTCTCAACAAAAGAAGGAAAGACATCCTTTTGCAAATACAATGTGAATTTAATCAAGCAGCTTCCGATGAATAGTGTCCAAAAGAAGGGGATCGCCGTCGCCAGCATTCCAAGCTGCGTGATTGCTGACAACATGCCTGACTTCTCACAATCTGATAGTATGTTTGTCATTGATACAAACGGAAAAGTGCTGCTACATAATCGAAAAGAACAAATTGGTGACTCGTTAAAAAATCAAGATTTCGTCAAACATGTCCTGTCACTTGAAGAACGATCCGGACAATTTGATATGAAAATCGATGAACTAAACTATCAAGTTACGTTTCAAAAATCAGATTATAACGAATGGACATACTTATCCTTTGTCTCCATTCCCGAACTAAAGCAACAAACGAAATCAATCGGGTGGATCACCTTTATTATTTGCTTTATTTTGTTAGCGCTTTCATTATTATTTTCATGGTTTGGCTCTAGACACTTTTATAAACCGATTCGCTTATTATACGAATCCTTTGCACGTAATGAGTCGTTTTTGCATAAACAGCCTTTCCAAAATGAATTTGAGCTCATCGAATCGAGCATTAAACAAATGAAAGATCAAAACAATGATCTAGAGGAACGAATTGAACAGCAAGTGACACACTTACAGCAATACTTTATGGTGCGGCTGCTGCTTGGCAAGCTGACGGAAGAAGAGATTCACAACCGATTTCAAAGTCTAGGCTTTCCTCGTGACTGGTCCCATTTGTCCATGCTTGTGACCCAAATCGATACACTAAAAGGAACGCCGTATGAAAAAAAGGATGCAGACTTGCTTTTATTTGCGATAAATGGACTGATTGAGCAGATTATTCCGCTAGAGGAGCATCTTCAGCCAACCGTTGTCAATCAGCATCAAACGACGATTGTCCTCAATCAATCGAAGTCAGAAGAGGAATTTACTGAATATTTAAATCAATTAGCCGAAACAATTCAGCAGCGAATTGAGGAAGAGCTGGGCTTGTCGATCAGCATTGGGATCAGTCGCTCATTTAAAGAGCTCTCTATGGCCAAACATGCTTATATTGAGGGAAAAGAAGCCTTAAAATACAGGCTCAAAGCAGAGAAAAAATCCATTCTTTTATACGAACACATTCAGCAAGGAAAGACGTTTAAAACTCACTTCCCAAAACAGCTGCAACATGATTTATTTGATGCCATTAAAGCAGGCGATCAAGGCAAGGCAGATCACTATTTACATGTGCTTCTGCAATCCATTTTTTCTAAAAATGCTGGACCACATGAGTACCAGATTGCTCTCGCTCGTTTTTTAAACAATCTCATCGAGCTGATGCATTTGCTAGGCATTGAATTGTTTGAAGTCGAAGATAATAAAATGCTCTATGATACGATCTTTGAGTTTAAAACGTTTGAAGATACAGAAGCGTGGCTGAAACATGAGATCATTCGACCCATCATTGATCAGCTCGGCGCGCGTGAAGACTCTCAATATAAAAATATCTCAGAGAAAATCATTCATATCATTCATCAAGAATTTGACTCAGATCTGACATTGGACGAAATCGCTACACGCCTGCACTACAATCCAAATTATTTAAGTAGTATTTTTAGAAAAGAAATGGATATCTCCTTTAGTGAATATCTCTCGTCTTACAGACATCATGTCGCCAAAAACTGGTTGGTAGAGACGGATATGTCGGTGAAAGAAATTTCGGAAAAGCTAAAATACAAAAATCCGCAAAATTTCATCCGCTCCTTTAAAAAGCTGGAAGGCACGACGCCTGGAAAATACCGTGATCAGAAAAAAGGCACATAAAGCAAAGTCCCGCTCTCACAAGAAGCGGGACTTTTTTATTTAAACTGTTCATTTAGGATACTGTCTTCCAGCACTGAAAGCGGCTCGCCATACACTCGTTCAATATGGGCTGCCCCCCAATCACATAACGCATTCAAAATTCGCTCAAGTGACTGTCCGTATTCACTTAATTCATATTCCACTTTGGGCGGCACTTGTTCATATACAATGCGGTTAATCACACCATCATTTTCAAGCTCTCTCAGCTGCTGTGTGAGCATTTTTTGCGTGATATTTGGCATGAGGCGCTTCAGTTCACTCGTCCGCTTTTTCCCATGTGTTAAATGACATAAGATGACACACTTCCATTTCCCGCCGATCACTTCAAGCGTTGCTTCCACAGAGATATTATATTTCTTCTTTTCCAACGTCTCTTCACTCCTTTTGATGCTGAACAGGCACTTTTTAGTACCTATATTACAAAAAAGTACGTACTTTTTTTTCTGTCATCTATGTTAGATAATAACTCTTGCCGATCGGCTTCGTCTATTAAAATGTCATGAAAGAAGGATGTGAATCACGATGCAAAACAAACAAAATCACTTTGCCCTTCTCGCACTAGCGATTAGTGCATTTGCTATAGGTACAACTGAATTTATCTCTGTAGGTCTTCTGCCGATGATCTCAGAAGACTTTGGCGTGAGTGTCAGTCAGGCCGGCTGGACTGTTTCTTTATATGCGCTCGGTGTTACCTTTGGCGCACCAATTCTAACCTCACTTACGTCAACGATGAAAAAAAAGACATTGCTTCTGCTCATTATGCTCGTCTTTTTGATCGGAAATACACTCGCCACGATTGCCCCGACTTTTTCTGTACTCTTAATCGGACGAGTGATTTCAGCCCTATCACATGGCGTATTTATGTCGATTGGCTCGACCATTGCCGCAAGCCTTGTGGTGAAAGAAAAGCGGGCAAGCGCTATTGCCTTTATGTTCACTGGTTTAACAGTCGCTACTGTGACAGGTGTGCCATTCGGTACGTTTCTTGGTCATGAGCTCGGCTGGCGGACGTCATTTGGTGTGATTGTTATGATTGGCCTAATCGCACTGATTTCTAACTATTTCCTTGTTCCGTCTCAATTGAAACAGGGCGTGAAAACAACGTTTAAGGATCAAGCAGCCTTATTAAAGTCGAAAAGAATGTTGCTTTTATTTGTCATTACTGCTACTGGGTATGGAGGAACTTTTGTCGTCTTCACCTATTTATCCCCTCTCTTGCAGCATGTGACAGGTCTTGCGCCTGGAACAGTTGCATTGATCCTGCTGTTATACGGAATGACCATCGCCGCTGGGAATGTCATTGGCGGAAAAGCAGCGAATAAACAGCCAATGAAGGCACTGATTTATATGTTTATCATTCAAAGTCTCATCTTGTTTATCCTTAGCTTTACTGCTGGATTTATGGCAGTCGGGATTGGAACTGTGATGCTGATGGGACTGTTTGCTTTCATGAATGTCCCCGGCCTTCAAGTTGCCGTCGTTGATTTTGCAGAAAGGTATACACCTGGAGCTGTCGACGTTGCTTCCGCTCTGAATATCGCTGCCTTTAATGCAGGTATCGCCATTGGTTCATTTTTAGGCGGCATCGTGACAGATACCCTTGGGCTTGTGCATACCGGCTGGGTTGGCGGCATCATGGTGCTCATGGCTGCCTTACTCACAATCGTGAGTCATCAAATCGAACAAAAAGAATACAAACAAACCATGTAAAGGAGTCTTTCATATGAACAATTTACAAAGTACAAAAACATTAAACAACGGGGTCCGCATGCCAGGATTTGGTCTTGGGGTCTTTCAGGTTGAAGAGGGAACGGAATTAATTGAAGCTGTTAAAACAGCCATTCAATTAGGATATCGCAGTATTGATACAGCTTCTATTTACGGCAATGAAGAAGGTGTTGGACGAGGCATACAACTTGGTCTAGCAGAAACAGGCCTTCGCCGCGAAGACATCTTTGTGACATCCAAAGTGTGGAATGCCGATTTAGGATATGAAGCGACACTAAAAGCATATGAAGACAGCCTGAAAAAACTTCAACTTGATTACCTTGATCTGTATTTAATTCACTGGCCAGTTGAAGGAAAATACAAAGAAGCATGGCGCGCGCTTGAAACGCTATACCGTGAAGGAAAAGTCAGAGCCATCGGTGTGAGTAACTTTCAGCCGCATCATCTAGACGAATTATTGAAAGATGCGGACATCATTCCAGCAATTAATCAAGTCGAGTTTCATCCAAAACTCACGCAGGAAACGCTGTTTACGTATTTGAAAACACATGGTATCCAAATGGAAGCCTGGTCACCACTTATGCAGGGAGAGCTGCTGCACCACCCGCTGATCACGGAGCTTGCGGGCACATACAGCAAAACACCTGCTCAAATTATTTTGCGCTGGGATGTGCAAAAAGGCGTCATTACGATTCCTAAATCAACGAAAGCCCATCGTTTAAAAGAAAATGCCGATATTTTTGATTTTGTCCTATCTGATGAGGATATGAAGCGCCTGTCTGACTTAAATGAAAATAAACGAATTGGTCCTGATCCAGACAACTTCGATTTTTAATGAAAACACCCCCGCTTTTTACTAAGCGGGGGTCTTCATGTTCATCATTTTGATTTTTTAAAGGAAGCTTCATATTCTTCTATGATTTTATTTCCACCATTTGATTTCCACTTCTCTACATCTTTCTTAAATTGTTCTTCGTTGATATCACCAAGAATGAACTTATAGGTCGCATCATCGATGATTTTCTTCAATTCATTTCCTCGCTCTGATGCTGTTTCTGAATACAGGCTTTCAGCAGGGTTAGCGACAATGATGTTTTTATTGTCTTCTTCCAGCTCTTCATATTTTGTACGAACTGCATCGCCTTTATTTTTCAAGTAACGTTTATCAATCCCTACGAGGCTGACAAGTGGCTGTACATCTGTCTGCCAGCTTTTCACTTGGCTTTCTTCCCTCACAAATGTATTTCCATCTTGTTTGTTATAATGCTTTCCATCAATCCCATACGTCATGAGACCATACACGTCTTCTTCTGCAATTCGGTCAAAGAAAGCCAAAATTCTCTTTAACTCTGCTTCTGATTTGACGCTTGTTTTAGGGAAAGCGAAGATGCCATTATGGCCGCCTGATGCCCATACACGTTCTTTGCCATCTGGGCCTTTGATTCGGTTGATAATATCCACTTCCATGTTCTTATCTGTTGCATCATCTCTTAAGTTCACTGCATCTACCATATTTCCAACATAGATACCCGCTTTTCCTTGTGAAAACAATTCTTGCTGCTGCGTTTTGCTTGTGACTGGGAAGTCTTTGTTTATATAACCATTGTCACGCAGCTTTTTCATATATTTCATTGTATTCATATACTCATCTGTCATAAAGTCTGGCGTGAATTTGCCATTTTCTTCTTTCCAATCTGTTGGCATTCCTTCATAAGAACCGAGCGTTTTAAATGCACCGTAAATCAAATCATTACGGTCTGTAAAACCAATTGTATCGTCCTTGCCATTTTTGTTCGGATCTTTTTCAGTAAATGCCTTGGCTACCTCATAAAGGTCATCTAGCGTTTTTGGTGTATCCAAATTTAAATTTTCAAGCCAATCCTTTCGAATGACAATCCCTTGTCTTGAAAGTGGTCTCTCTCTATAAATGCCATAAAGCTTCCCATCGATAGAGGCATTTTTATTAATCAGTTCGTTCATCTTACTTAAATTTGGATAATCCTTTAAGTATGGACCGATTTCCCAGAACATGCCTGATCTGAACGCATTGATAGCAGATGAATTCTTAATGTCTTGAATCGTCACAATTTGCGGGAGGTTCCCTGCGGCAAGTGCTGAATTTAAACGGTCTTCTTTCACCGCATCAGGCACCCACGTAATATCAAGCTCTGTATTTGTAAGCTTCTCAATCTCTTCTAACACTGAATCTTTTGGCGGCTGCTGATGATACAAAATCGCCATCCATGACAGCTTCACCTTTTTGTCTAGATCAACCTTTTCATCTGATGAACTTGCCCCTTTACTTGAACAAGCTGACAGAATACCGCTTGCGGCAAATAACAAAACAAAGGCAATCAGCCATAATTTCTTTCTCCCCATAAGATCCCTCCGTTATTCCATCTTTTTAACCCTTTACAGAACCTAGTAATGCCCCTTTGTTGAAATGCTTTTGAATAAATGGATAGACAAGCAGAACGGGAATGGTCGCCACGACGATGACCGCCATCTTAATGGTTTGGTCTGGCGGCGGTGTGGATGAGCCCATATCTGACATATCTCCCTGCATACCGCTTGATACAATGACGATTTGTCTTAACAGGACCTGAATTGGCCATTTCACCGAATCGTTTAAATATAAAATGGCTGTCATGTACGTATTCCAATACGTCACGGCATAAAAAAGTGAAATCGTCGCAATAGCTGGCAAAGAAAGTGGCAGCACGATTTTAAAGAAGATCCCTAAATCGTTACAGCCGTCCATCTTCGCTGATTCTTCAAGGCTTGCTGGTATGTTTTGAAAGAAGTTTTTCAAAATGATCAAATTGAATGCATTGATGGCCACTGGCAGAATGAGTGACCAGTAAGTATCAAGCAGCCCAAGTGTTTTCACGACGATAAACGTCGGAATCATCCCTCCGCTAAACAGCATCGTGAAGACAACGAGAAACATGAGGGTTCTTCGGCCCTTTAGCTCCTGACGAGACAGCCCATACGCCATGAGTGAGGATAAAAACATGCTGACCGCTGTTCCAACGAATGTCACAAGAATGGATACAATCAGGCTGCGATACACAATATCTGTAGAAAAGATATAGCGATAGGCCTCTAGAGAAAACGTCGTTGGAAACAAAATAAACTTCTTTGAGATGACCTCTTCTACTGTCGCAAAAGAGGCGGCAATGACATGGATGAACGGGAGCACACATATTAATGCGAACATGAGTAGAAAAGAGTAATTAAATACATTGAACAATCGGCCTTTAATAGAACGATCTATGTTCATCACGCCCTTTCTTTGTAAGCGTTATCATTTCATCTGAACATAAGCTGCAGCCTTTGACGATATCGTGATTAAAATGTAACAAACGTGGAAAGAAAGCGTCTATAATCATCATGACAGACCACAGAGATGATCATGCCATTCGTGCTTTTAGCCTCATCAATGAAAAGAAAAAGATCATGAGCTAATGTCATGATTATGCCCTATGCCTGATCGTTTTCTTTCAGAATTTCTGCCGTATTGACATCTGGCCTGTAGCCTAACTCCTGCTTCGTTTTCTCAGAAGACCAAGGTTTTCCTTCGTTTTCTGATACAGCATAATAAGTCCCGAATGGAACGTCCGTTTCGATGGCAGCCTTGATCATGCCGAAAAGGTCTTCATGTGAAAGAAGTGTTCGTTTCGTTCTTTTTTTAGTTTGCAATCCTTCCATCTCATCTGTCACGACGGTTCCAATTCTCAAATTGATGACAGACATACCTGTTTGATCGTGAAACAAACGCCCAAGCTGTTCGGAAGCAAATTTTAAAATGCCATACACATTTTTCGTTGCTGGTACATCATCAGTCGTAATTTCTCGCTCTAGTAAGGAGTGACCATCTTTTTCATAGCGATCTGTCACATGATTACTGCTTGCAAAAATGACTTTTGGAATGCTTAACCTGGCCGCTGAACGAAACATATTATACGCGCTTATCCAAAACACCTCATTCATTTTTGCAAACTCCTTTTCATTCATCACATCATGCGTCATGTCTATGTTTAAAAGATGAATGATCACATCTGTATCTCTTGGAATGGCTTGAAACAACTCATCATCATTTGAAGCATTTGCAAAAATGACTTCTTCTACACACCTTGTTTGATCAATGATGGTCACGTCATACTCCGAAGAGAGCTCTTTAGTTAATAAACGTCCGATGACACCACATCCGCCAATCATGGTGATTTTTTTCATCTGTTTCCTCCTTCATCTTCTATCGGAGTAGTATGTCCATGCCGTCTATTGATTACAGCCACTTTTTCAAAAAACGTGTAGCCTCGTGGCGCATAGCAGCCGTTTCAAAATGACCTGCATGTAGACCTATAAGCTGATAACGTTCCTTTAAGGAAGCAGCTTGATAGGCTTGACTTAATGTCTGTTGAATTCGTCCAACACCTTCAGCAGGTGTAAGCTGATCTTGCTTTCCAACTAAGCTTAAATGCGGTCTTGGGAAAATCATTTTTTGGATGTCAGCTGCTGTAAAGTGCTTAGCTAAGCTCGGTACATAATAGTAAAAACCGTGTCTATCTAAATGATTTGTTTCAATCAATGTGTGATGATCAACCTGTGCGCAAAGATCCACACACACACTGACCCTCTCATCAAGTGCCGCCGTCCACCATGAAAGAAGGCCGCCCATTGACATCCCAAAAACAGCTAAACGCTCTGGGAGCACATCAGAGCGGGACAGCAAATAATCAATTGCACACATGCTCTCATACAGCATCATGCCCCACATCACTTTTCCTGTTAACAGCATTTCTTTGAAAATTTCACTTTCTGTTCTTCCCCTTCTTTCACCAAATCCCGCATGATCAATCGCCAACACACTGTAGCCTTTTGAAGTGAATTCTTTTGCGTATGAAGGCGCTTGCAAATAATGAGCCCCCTTCAATAACTCTTCTTTCCCATCCACATAATTCCCACCATGAGAATGCTGGAACAAGACAACAGGCCTTTTTTTCACTGTATCTTTCGGCTTCACAAAATAAGCCGGAACTTCCTCCACCCCATGAATAGAGAGAATGAGTGTTTCTACTAAGTACGATTCACGTTCCTCAATCTTTAACGTATACGCCTCTACACGATGGCGCTCCGGCATTTCCCCTAATAAACTGAGCAGTTGTTCACGTTTGCTTTTCTTTTCCATTGACGTCACTCCTCATTTTCTTGATCAACTTGTTAAATACGAGATTGATGGAGGAATTACCTTGTTTTCGACAAAATTATGTCCCGGGAAATAAACAACACCCATCGGCTGATACCGATGGGTGCGTTCATTAGTTCGCGACAATATTGACAAGTTTTCCAGGAACCGCAATCACTTTACGGATTGTTTTCCCTTCAAGCTGTTCTTTTATCCGTGCATCATTTTTCGCAAGCTCTTCTAGCTGCTCTTTTGTTGCATCAGCAGGAACCGTTAATTTTGCTTTCACTTTTCCATTTAGCTGTACGACAATTTCCACTTCATCATCGACAAGTTTTGACTCATCATATTGCGGCCATGCTTCATAAGAAATAGACCCTTCATGACCAAGTTTATTCCAAAGCTCTTCCGCTACATGCGGTGCAATCGGAGAAAGAAGTTTCACAAATCCTTCTGCATATTCTTTCGGCAGTGTGTCAGCCTTGTATGCATCGTTGATGAACACCATTAATTGTGAAATCCCAGTATTGAAACGTAAGCCTTCATAATGATCCGTTACCTTCATGACGGTTTCATGGTAGCTGCGCTCTAATGCGCCGCCAGATTGCTCTGTCACTTTATCACTGATGGAGCCATCTTCATTTGTAAACAGACGCCATACACGATCTAGGAAACGACGAGCACCATCAAGACCTGTTTCAGACCAAGCAATCGACGCATCTAAAGGTCCCATGAACATTTCATACAGTCTTAATGTATCTGCACCATGAGATTCTACGATATCATCTGGATTGACAACATTCCCTTTTGATTTACTCATTTTTTCATTATTTTCACCAAGAATCATTCCTTGGTTGAACAATTTCATGAAAGGTTCTTTTGTTGGGACAACACCGATATCATACAAGAACTTATGCCAGAAGCGCGCATATAGAAGATGCAGTACAGCATGTTCTGCTCCGCCGATATACACATCAACCGGAAGCCATTTCTTTAGCTTTTCAGGAGATGCAAGCTCTTCTGAGTTATGTGGATCAATATAACGCAAGAAATACCAGCAGCTGCCTGCCCATTGCGGCATTGTATTCGTTTCACGGCGGCCTTTCTTACCTGTTACAGGATCTACAACCTCAACCCAGTCTTTAATATTTGCTAAAGGTGATTCACCTGTTCCGCTTGGCTTAATCTCAGTCGTCTTAGGCAAAATCAGTGGAAGCTCTTCCTCTGAAACAGCTGAAGATGTTCCGTCCTCCCAATGAATAATTGGAATTGGCTCTCCCCAGTAACGCTGACGGCTGAACAGCCAGTCTCTTAAACGATAAGTGACTTTCTTTTCACCTTTTTGATGTTCTTCTAGCCATGCAATCGCTTTTTCAATTGCTTCTTCTTTCCCTAAGCCGTTTAAGAAATCAGAGTTGATGTGCTTTCCATCACCTGTGTAGGCTTCTTTGTCAATGTCTCCGCCTTCAACAACCTCTTTGATTGGAAGATCGAATGTTTTGGCGAATTCATAATCACGCTCATCATGAGCAGGAACTGCCATGATCGCTCCAGTGCCATATGTGGCTAACACATAATCTGCAATCCAAATCGGCATCTTTTCCCCATTCAATGGATTGATGGCATAAGCACCTGTGAAAATGCCCGTTTTCGTTTTAGCAAGATCTGTCCGCTCTAAGTCACTCTTAGATTGAATTTCTTTGATATATGCTTCAACTGCTTCTTTTTGAGCAGCTGTTGTAATTTTTTCAACTAGTGCATGCTCTGGTGCAAGAACGGCATATGTTGCACCAAATAGTGTATCAGGACGTGTTGTAAATACCGTAAACTGTTCGTCATGTCCTTCTACTTCGAAGTGAACATGTGCACCTTCAGAACGTCCAATCCAGTTGCGCTGCATATCTTTGATGCTTTCAGGCCAATCAATGTCTTCTAAATCTTCTAACAGCCTGTCCGCATATGCTGTAATTTTTAGCATCCATTGCTTCATTGGACGTCTTTCAACAGGATGTCCTCCGCGCTCACTTTTCCCATCAATGACTTCTTCATTTGCAAGGACTGTACCGAGTGCTGGGCACCAGTTTACAGGTACTTCATCAATATACGCCAATCCTTTTTCGTACAATTTCAAGAAAATCCACTGTGTCCATTTATAATAATTCGGATCTGTCGTGTTAATTTCTCGATCCCAATCATACGAGAAGCCTAATGATTGAATTTGACGGCGGAAATTATTAATGTTCTCTTCTGTAAATGCAGCTGGATCATTTCCTGTATCCAGCGCATATTGTTCCGCTGGAAGACCAAATGCGTCCCATCCCATTGGATGAAGAACATCGTATCCTTGCATACGTTTCATACGTGATAAAATATCCGTTGCTGTGTATCCTTCAGGATGCCCTACATGAAGCCCTGCTCCTGATGGATAAGGAAACATATCTAGCGCATAAAACTTTGGTTTATCTTCCGAGTCAGATGTGGCGAATGTTTTATGTGTCAGCCAATAATCCTGCCACTTCTTTTCAATTTCCCGATGCTGAAAACTCAATGTGAAAACCTCCTTTAATATGTACGGCTTTATCTGCTCAGATGACCACTGCAAGAATTCAGATTTTTCTAAAATCAACAAAAAACCCTCATCCCTGGAAAGGGACGAGAGATTTTTTGGTTCCCGCGGTACCACCCTTGTTAGCGTCATGAACTGTTCATACGCTCACTTAATATCTTTAACGCAGACATGCGACAGAAGCTTTAACGCAACTGCAACTCTGAGGCGAGTTCAGAAGCAGATTTGATTGACTTTCACCAGCCGTCAATTCTCTAAAGACAAATACTGCTTTCCTACTACTCCTCTTCACTGTTCTTATCGTAACCGTCATCTAAGTAGTATTTTATAGAATTATGATCATAAGTGCAAGCAGGTTTGTATACAATGGGAATGTACCCTAGACTAGGGTAAAGTGAGGATATTATTCGTGTGGAGATCGGTTATGACGGTTGGAGCCTGCATCCTGTGAACGTTCTTCTCTCACAAAATCGAAGCTTCGCAGAACTGCTTCTCCTCCGTAACCTGAAATAATGGATAAGATGATCAAGTGCAGACTAGATTCGGGATTTGAGGATAAGACAAGCAGTGTAGCAGCAATCATCCCAACGAGCCAATCTTCAATAAACCCTAGATAAATAAACTTCTTTGTCATTCTGGGCTTCTCTAGCCTGCCTTTTTTCTTTACGTGACCGAGAATGCCCATGACCCCTCCAATGGCGCAAGCAATAATGACTTGTTGCAGCATTTTCATCACCTTCCTAAAGCCCTTAGAATAGTAAAGCGACTTCAGGCTGTCCAGCCCCCTGTAATGCCATTCTGCTGTTCCGTCATAATCCATGTAAAAGGTCTATTCTCTCTAACGAAGAAAAAAAGCTTGTTTCTTCCATTATATGTGAATGACCCAAAAACAATCTTGATGCATTGGAATCATTTTTACCTAATCCATATTAACTATTTTTGTCATTTTATGAATTTTCCTCAAATGATCCCTTCTTTTTCTAATGAAAAGTCTCCTTACTTACTCTATTCTAATGGAGGACAAACTATGATGACAAATTTAACAAAACGATTGCAATCATTGAAACAGAACATATGTTATGTTACGTTTAAAAAGAATTCATTTGGTTTTAAAAAAACCATCTTAAATGTCTGATAGTAGCAGCAAAGGAGGGTAATATGGTCAGCTCGAACATCTTCGGCTTGCAAAAACAGCTTGAACTCATAAAAAAAGCGCTGGATCATGCGCGGATTGGTGTTGTCATTACAGACCCTTCTTTAGAGGATAACCCTATTGTTTATGTGAATCATGGCTTTACACAAATGACTGGATACAAACCAGATGAGATTCTTGGACGTAATTGTCGATTCCTCCAAGGAAAAGACACAAATCAAGAGCAACTTGACTTAATACGTCACGGAATTCAACACAAAACACCTATTACCACACAGCTCAAAAATTATAAAAAAGACGGTACTTTTTTTTGGAATGAACTCAATATAGATCCTCTATACATTGAACAAGATGACAAAACATTTTTTATTGGCTTTCAAAAGGACATTACAAAGCAGAAAGAATATGAACAACTCCTAGAAGATTCCTTACAGGAAGTCACCTCTCTGTCGACGCCAATTGTCCCAATCAAAAATGGTGTTTCCGCTCTTCCACTCATCGGAAAATTATCAGAAGAACGCTTTGATGCCATCGTCGCGAAGTTAACTTGTATATTAGAAGATTCAAAGGATGATTATTTAATTGTCGATCTTTCTGGTTTAATTGATGTCGATGATTCCGTTGCAGCGCGAATTTTCAAACTGCATCACCTGCTGAACTTAACTGGAACTGAACTCATCATCACTGGGATCAAACCACAGCTTGCGATGAAAATGAAAGACTTAGATACAGACTTCCAGAATACGATCACTTATTTAACAGTAAAAGAAGCAATCAAAGGATTGCCATTAGCTGAAAACCCTGTTTAAACAGGGTTTTTTTAATTGAACCGCTCCCCAAAATGGAAAAATGAGGTATGATAGGTGTAAATAGCGATTTAGGGGGGCTGCTAGACGATGATGTTACTCATCATAGGTCTTTTATGGATTTGTTTCGCCATAGGATATGCCGTTAATTTCTTATTACTTAAACACCAAAATCAACCAATCTTTTCAAAAAAACTCTTCTATCCTTTTTTGACCATTGGTCTTGTTTTTTCTATTATGTCATTACCGTTTGCCGGCACAGGTGCTCCGAAAGCACAAGCAGATCCATCTTCTGAACAGCTGCTGAAAGAGCAAAAACAATTAGCATCTGACATTTCTCGTCTAAAGGAAGACAAAGAAACGCTGACGGCCTCTTTAGAAGACGTGACCAAAGAAAAAGAAAAGCTATCCAAGAAATTAGAAAACATCACCTCCGAAAAGAAGACAGTCAAACAGCAAGAAAAAACCATCCATGAGCTTGAAGAGAAAATAGACAAGCTAACCTCTACAAACGAAACACTCAAAAAAGAAAACCAGAAAGTTAACAAAGACACCACATCATCGGCCCAGCGATCTGCTCCTAAAGATGATGGGGCCAATACTGGCGGTCATGAGTCACAAAAAGAAACAAAAAAAGAATCCGCCGCCTGTAATATTAAAGGAAGTGTCAACGGCATATATCACACACCGAGCAGCAGATACTACTCACGGACAAAAAACGTGACCAAAATGTTCTGCTCCGTAGAAGAAGCTGAGCGTGCAGGGTACCGGGCACCAAAGCAATAGACATCTTATGACGATAAAAAAACCTCCTGTCAGCCCACTATAGGTACAGGAGGTTCTTCTTTAAATTTCTCTTCTTAATGCTGTTAATACATTCGTTTTTGTCGCCTTACGTGCTGGGTTGAGTCCAGAAATAATGGCAACTCCTGCACTAATCACTGTTGCTGTGACCACAAGGCTTAGCGGAATATAGGAGAAGGTGATCGAGAATTGATCACTGGATCCCCCTTCAGACATGGAAGACAAAATCGCTGGAATGATTAAATTCACTGCAAAACTAACGATGTACGAGATGATGATCCCGATGATCGATCCAATCACCCCAATATACGCACTTTCCATGAGGAACATTCGCTTAATAATGGAAGGATTCGCACCGATGGCTTTCATGATCCCAATCTCTTGTGTCCGCTCTGTTACGGCCATTGTCATCGTATTGAAAATGCCGATCGCCGAAATAATGACCGCAATACATCCAACAAACATGAGTCCAATTTTAAAGACTGTAAAGAACATATCCATTCCTTCAAGCTGATTCGTCACAGAGATGACTTGATAGCCGTCATCTGTCAGCTTATCTGTGAGCGCACCGACATTGTCGAACTTATCAGCATAGACAGACGTCATTTTTTCGACATTTCCTGCATCAGGAGACAAATCGAGCACTTGACTAAATTCTTTTTCATAAGCATTCGGAATAAGAATTTTATGATCCTGCTGCCACTCCAAATTCGGTTTCTTCAATACACCGACGACACGGAAATCGAACGTCTTTTCTTTCACCACTTCATTTTCTTCATTCAGTTTTGGCACCTTGATTTGAATGACTTTATTTAAAATTTCCTTCGTATAGCCTTTTGGCTCTTCCGGTGTATCTTCACCATTTGATGTCTGATTCATTTCTTTTTCATAGTCTTTTCGTTCTTTTTCCGTCCAAAGTTGTTCTGCCATATGATACCCTACTACAATTTCATTCGCCGATGTTGGGACTTTTCCACGGTCTAGTTCAAGGCCTGCCTCTTTTTCTTCTTTCATATCTGTCAGTACAGCCTGCGTATCACTTGAACGATTATCGAGCTCAACGTGAACCGATGGAATGATTGACGTTCTTGCAACGACAGATTTCGCATGATCATATTTCTTTAAATCGTCAACCTTGACGTCACCTTTTTCTTTGCCTAACACTTTAATTTCTGTGATAATTTGTTGTTTCATGATTTCATCTTGAGCCGATTTTTGCAGACCAAAACCAACTGACGCTAGAACGATTAAGAAAGAGCATGCCATTGTCGTTGCAAGTATGGTCATAAACACACGCAATCTATTTTTCTTCATATTTCTTCTGATGAATTTGACCTGATCTCTAAATTTCAATGGACTGATCCCCTTTCTTTAATACACCATCATGAAGCTGGAACGTTGTGTCTGCGATTGAAGCGACTTCATCGTCATGTGTAATGATGACAAATGTAATTCCTTTTTCACGATTAAGCTGCTGGATAAAGGCTAGAATTTCTCCTTCAGTTTCTGAATCCAGACTGCCTGTTGGTTCATCCGCTAAAATAATAGACGGATTAAGGATCAAGGCTCTTGCAATACTCACACGCTGCTGCTGTCCACCTGATAGTTCATTAGGATAATGTCCTGCGTGATGTTCAAGACCAACTCGTTTCAGCATTTCCTTTACTTTCACTTTTCGCTCAGACGGCTTCACACCTTTTAAAGTGAGCGGAAGTTCAACGTTCTCATATGTTGTTAAACTCCCGATCAATTGAAAGCTTTGAAAGATAAAGCCAAAATGATCTAACCGAAAGTCTGCCCATTCTTTCTCATTAAAGCCAGTCACATTGGTGCCATCAACGATAATTTGTCCGCTTGTTGGCGTAATATATCCCGATATTAGATTCAGTAAAGTCGACTTCCCCGAACCGCTTCGTCCGACGATACATGCAATATCGCCTCTATTAATAGACAAGTCAATGTCTTTGAGCACAGGAATTTCGTTCTCCCTGCCCTTTTTCCCAATTTTAAACACATGATCTAACGATTGAATTTGAATCATCTCTACTCCCCTGCTCTCTGTTTATCTTTTTCGATAGATTAAGAAATAACTCGTCAGTGCACCTACAGCTCCACCGATGAACATGCCAACAAAATATCCAATTAAGGAATCTGAGGAGAAACCAACCCAGCCAAACCCTAAGACGCCAAACACGATCACCATAATTTGAATTGGGCGATCCATTATTGAATAAAGGAAGAATCGGCCATTTCGTTCAATTGGATGTTTAATAAAGCTAAACAAGCCAATAAGGTAAAATAGCAACATCATGACAATTGGAACGATGTATTCTTCACCATTGAACCAAAGCGGATATTCCTGATAAAAACTGGTAGCTGTAATATAATTAATTGGGGAAATGGGCGTGATCAAGAAATTAAAGATTTTATCCAGCCACATCCCGCTTGTTTTAAAGATAAAATCTAAATGAAGGATTGGTAAACCAATCACTAAGTAAGGTAAAATAGCTGTACTAAATCCAACGATTGCTTGAGAAATAGCACTCCCTGTTAAAGCACCTGCTGCAAAAAACAAACTATAGATCATCAAGGCTGACAACAGTGCAGAGACATAAAGACTGTTAAATCCAGGTGTCTCTATTGGACCAAGACCTAATTTTAATAAATAAATGAGAAGGTATGAAACAGCATGAACACTTGCAATAATTCCAGCACCTAAGAAAAACTTTGTGTGAAAGATGGAACTTCTACTAAACGGCAAGGATACGGTAAAGTCCATCTGCCCTTTATTTCTTTCAAATCCTAGCTGAATCACAGCAAAAAATATTCCCATGACCCATGAAAGTGAGAGAAATGCGTCCGTCTTAAAAATATAAGTGAATGTTGTTGTATCCATTAGACAGTCTCGGTTTTCCAAACAATCTTGAAAGGTTGAGTAATCCATTAAGAGGGATAATGGCGTCGCAAAGACCGCAACAAGCATCACTAAAATGAATGTCAGCTCAGACTGCTTCCATTCCTTATATAACAATTGCCGCTTTACCATCTGCGTTTCCCTCCAAACTTCGCAATGAATACTTCTTCTAAATTTACAGGCAGTTCATGCCAAACTTTTGGTTCAAGTGATTTCAAATACTCTTTTGCTTCTTCATCTGTTTTGAGTACAAGTGCTGTATAGAACACACCTGCTTGATCTAAAATGGCAACGCCTTTTTTTCTAATACTTAAGTTCATATCCTCTTCAAATGCCATCTGGATTTTAACGTAGTCATTCTTTAATTCGTCTAAATCCATAACACTTGTGAGCTGATTTCCTTCCAAAAACCCGATTCGGTTACACATACGCTCAATATCCTCTAAACGGTGAGATGTAATTAAAATCGTTGTTTGTCGTTCTGCCACCTCGTCAATCATCAGCTGAAGAACGTCATTTCTTGTGACTGCATCAATCCCGTCTGTCGGCTCATCTAACAAAATGACTGCTGGTTTGATGGCAAAACTTAAAATGAGAGACAGCTGTTTCTTTAAACCTGTCGACAATTCACGGTATTTCACTTTTTCCGGAATCTCATACCGGTTCACAAGCTCATTGGCATATGTCACGTCAAACTTTGGATACAGTTGTTTTAACAGCTTCACAAGCTGTCCATAATTGTACCGGTCAAAGTAGGGATTTACGACTGGCATATACACAATATTTTGCTTCACTAACGGGTGGTCTTTTACGAGTACATCTTTAAAATAAATCTCTCCTTCATCTGGAAGAAGAATTTGCTGAATCAAGCGAAGAAGTGTTGTTTTACCAGAGCCATTCCGGCCAAGCAGACCAAAGATCTCTCCTTCTCCAATCTTGAAGGAAACGTTGCTGAGTACTTCGCGTCCATTTAATTTCTTTGATACATTTCTGACCTCAATCAACTTGTTTTCCTCCTTTTAGACTTGAGCCGATCTCCTCCAGCCACTCTTTGAGTTGATGAATATCAATACCGGCATAATGAGCTTCAATAATGAGTTGCCTTAATTGCTCCTTCATCTCTAACACCTTCCCTTCATTCAGCTTTAACTGTGCACCTTCTGTCACATACGTTCCACGGCCTCTTAATGTTTCAATAATTCCTTCCCGTTCAAGCTCTTTATACGCTTTGCTGACGGTGTTTGGATTCGCAATAATAATGGTGGCAAGCTCTCTCACAGAGGGCAGTTTGTCACCTGGTTTCATCACGCCTTTTAAGCACAAAATTTTTAACTGCTCAATGATTTGTTCATATATTGGTGCAGCGCTTCTTGGATCTATTTGAATCATGATGGCTCCCTCTTTTCTCATTCATGCTTTTGCAGTCCTATCGCTTGATCATGTCCTTGCATTAAAGGGACCGAATTTGGAATAAAATCTTTTTGAACTTCAAAACCAATGAAAACGAGAACGAAAAAAAATGTACATGCTAACGCAACAGCCAGCACCATCCACTTTAAATTGATTGGTTTTTTTTCTTTTTTCATGGTTAAACACCTTTCTTCACGTTTAAGTGTCTATAGTGTATTAGTTGATGTAGTACACTTAATACAATATAGACACTTGATTGAAAAGTCAAGGGACTTTGGAAAAAATAAAAACAGACCCTTAAAAGAAGGATCTGTTCATCATTCGTTATCGTATGAAATACCCAAAATCATTTGGTTTTGCAGACTTTGAATTTGTACACGCGTTCTGTCTAAACGTTCTCTTTGCTGATCATTGGCGACATCTTTTAACTTTTCTAATTCATTCACTGCGTCCTCTAGCATGAGCTGTGCTTTTGAAAATTCTTCCTCGTTATAATGTTCTTGGCGAGAGCTCAAATCAAACTGTTCGCTTGCAAACTCGAGAGTCTCAGTGCTTTTTTGGACAAATTCATCGATTGATTTTCTTGTTGCCATCTTGCCATTCCTCCATTTCATCATCGTTCTCGCCTATTTTGCCCACGTAAAGCTTTTTCACTAAAGAAAATGTTGGACAGATTCAATTGTCCTCTTTCGTGATTTTTGTTAAACTTTAAGGATGCCTATTATTATGCAAGGAGGTTACTGACTTGGATCAGCATAACCCTTTTTTATATTCAAACAGCGAAAAACGTTATCACACATGGAATTATCATTTGCGTGAGCACTTTGGTCATAAAGTATTTAAAGTCGCATTAGACGGCGGCTTTGATTGTCCAAACCGTGATGGTACTGTCGCACATGGAGGCTGCACATTTTGCAGCGCAGCAGGATCTGGTGATTTTGCAGGGAACCGGGCGGATGATCTCATCACTCAATTTAATGAAATCAAGGACCGGATGCATACAAAATGGAAAGACGGAAAATACATGGCGTATTTCCAAGCTTACACAAATACACATGCGCCGCTGCCTGTTTTAAAAGAAAAATACGAAACCGTTATGAATCTGGATGGAGTGGTTGGTTTATCGATTGCCACAAGACCTGATTGTCTGCCAGATGACGTGGTGGAATATTTAGCTGAGTTAAACGAACGGACGTATCTATGGGTTGAACTTGGTCTACAAACTGTACATGAGCGGACAGCGATGCTCATCAACCGTGCTCATGATTATGAATGCTACGTAGAAGGTGTAGAAAAACTGCGAAAACATGGCATTCGAGTCTGTTCACATATCATCAACGGTCTTCCTCTTGAAAACCGAGATATGATGATGGAAACAGCAAAAGCTGTCGCTGATTTAGATGTACAAGGAATTAAAATTCATCTACTTCACCTGTTAAAAGGAACACCGATGGTGAAGCAATATGAGAAAGGCAAACTAGAATTTCTCAGCCAAGAGGAATATGTTCAGCTTGTCTGTGACCAGCTGGAGATCCTGCCGCCAGAAATGATTATTCATCGTATTACAGGCGATGGTCCCATTGAATTAATGGTAGGTCCAATGTGGAGTGTGAATAAATGGGAAGTGCTCAATGCCATAAATGCTGAGCTTGAAAGACGTAACAGCTACCAAGGCAAACGCTTCGTCAGATTGGAAGAAGCGGCAAAATGATTTTAAAACGGATGCTCCCTTTTAGTAAAGAGCTGTTAGAACGTGCTTGCCAAAAAGGCGATATTGTCATTGATGCAACGATGGGAAATGGCCATGATACACGCTATTTAGCTGACCTTGTCGGGAAGGATGGACAAGTTTTCGCATTCGATGTACAGAAGGAAGCCATCGAGCAAACAAGCAAAAGACTTGGTGAGCACTACCCTTACGTTCACCTTATCCATGACGGACATGAACAACTTGCTGAGCATCTGCCAGCCGAAGCTTATGGTCACATATCTGGTGCAGTGTTCAATCTTGGGTACTTACCAGGAGGCGATAAAACCGTCACGACTCAGGCTCATACGACCATTGAAGCGATCAAACAGCTCATGGATTGGCTTAAGCCTGGTGGTCTGATCGTTCTTGTGATTTACCACGGTCATCCCGAAGGAAAAAAAGAGAAGGACATCCTTCTTGATTATTGCAAAACACTCCATCACGAAGAAGTACAGGTGATCTCTTATCAATACATGAATATTCAAAACGATCCGCCCTTTGTGGTAGCCATCGAAAAAAAACTCAAATCCTCTTAATGGATTTGAGTTTTTTTTATTTAATAAGCGTATTGATCAATGATTTCTTCAAGCACTACTTCCAGCTCTTCTGCATCTGCAAGCTCTGATTGAGTAAAGCGGACACGTACAAGCTGTTCTCCGTCATTATACATTTCTTCCAGCCAACCACGCAGCCCTCTTGCTCTGCGATCGACTTCAAAAATGAGATCTAGCCCCTCTTCATCAATGAAGAAAATCACCTCTAACTCATCAAGCATTTGACGATAATAGTCGGAAGTCGGTATGAACTCAAACTCTTGAACAAAGGGAAGGCGGCGCCTGAAATAAGGTGCTTCTTCACAGTCTGCTTCATGAAGGTGAAAGCCTAAGTTTCCAACAGCCTCAAGCACACGTTTCACCCAAGGGTGCGCGCTTACGAAAATGCGGTCATGATCAAATTTATCAATACCACCTTGAATATCAAGGTCTGTCACAACAGCCACCTCTACTTTACCTACAGTCATTGGTGTATCAAGAGGAAGGTGAAATGAGAATGTAAACCGCTGAGCTTCCCCAGGCTGAATCGTGAATGATTCAGTCACTCGGACAGAATGGATGGTTGTGTGTTTTCGTTGCTCTTCATCATCTTTTACAATGGTGTACCATGTTTTCAACTTTAAATCAATATAGCGGATATCTTGAGGCACTTTTCCGCCCTTCACATGGACTGTTCCCTTTACTTCTTCTCCCGGTTCATACGCATCTTTCTCCAAAATTGTATCCACTTTTGCTGCACCGATTCCTACACTTGCTGCAAACTTTTTAAAAAATGACATATTCGGCCTTCCCCTTTTTAAGTTTTTCAACAAATATACGTCATAAGGAGTAGATACGGTTAATACTTTCCTCCTATTTTTCGTACACTAAGAATAATATCGGCAGCAAATAAGAGGATTGTAATGAAAAAAGAGGATACAAGCGAAACAGTTCAATACAAAAAAGCTTGCAGAAAAACATTTTCTACAAGCTGATGAGCTTACTTTATCCTTTATGAAGATTTCATCCAAGGCATTTTCTGATAGGTTCGATAGGCTCTGCCATTGATATAGAAAAAGAACGATGTTTTCCCGCTTGATTTGATCAACCGCTTTGCCAGCTTGTTCATCTCTTTTTGGGCTGTCACTTTTTCATCAGACAAATAGACCGCAAGTAACCCTCTATTGATTAGTTTGTGAAAATTCTCGTGTGGAATGCCTTTCAGCTGTTCATCCGCTTTTTCAATAAAATGCTGTAGTCTATCCATCATCTCATGATGAGAGTTGTAGTACGAGCAAAAATTCAAATCGCCTTCCAGCCTGTCCTCTTCTTGGTCGATTAAATAGTCCAGTAAGATGTGCAGACCTTGGATATAAGGGAAATAACTTTCGTAAATTTGCTTCGCCTGCTTCTCTGTAAAATCAGGCTGCAGTGCATAAGCCACAAGACAGAAAATGCCCAGCGTTGATCCTGCACATGCGGAAAACTCATACCACTCCATCTTCGGTAAATCCTTTTCATACTGGCGGAACCATGACTCTAATCGAGGTTCACGCTCATGAGGAACCACATGCTTATGTACTTGTAAATCACTATAATAATCACACAGCGTATGTAAATAGGGCTGAACGATCGGATAATGCGCTAGACGTGACAGCACATCTTGGCACGTCCTGACTAGCGCATGCAGGTAACCATGATCCTCTTGATCATCACGGAATTGATAATACGGCTTAAGCTCCGCATGAATATCGAGTGCATCTCTCATTGCCTGATGCAGCATATGAAAATCCTTTGGATCAAGTGATGTACTGCGGTCACACAAATTATCTAAGTAATCGCTAATCGTTTGGTACGCCACAATGAATTCAATACACGTTTCCTTCGCTTCACCTGCAAGCAGAGATAAAATTCCCCCGCCTTCACAGTGAAAGGTTTTACTGGATATGCTCGCTAGTGCCTGCGTTCTCAGTTCTTCGTTTTCAATCATTTCTGCATAAGCCCGCCACTTTTTTAGCTCCTGATGAACTAGCGGAAAAATATCTTTATACACCTTCGTCATCAGTGCAAAAGGACGTTCTGGTACTGACAAATCAATCCACCCCCAACTTAAGCTCACAATCAAATATATTGATCAGTAAAGGCTCTTGCCGCCTTAAATACTTCTTCTCGCTCGGGCTCATTAAAAATTTCATGATAAAGCCCTTCCCATTCACGGTATGATTTATTGGTTGATTCAATGCCATTGAACCATTTCATCACTCTTGTTTTATCTACAATCTTGTCATCGCCTGCCTGCATGAGCAGGAGTGGAATCGACCGAAAAACATTCATAGGCTGCATCGCCGCATCGATATTTTTCACCAGTTCTCGATACCAGCGAACCGACACCTTCGTCACATAAAGCGAATCATTCGAATCTGCCTCTATCACATCTTGATTCCGCGTGGCAAGTTCAATCGACAGCCCAGATTCGACTTTAAAAGACGGCGCCAGCACATTTAGCCCTTTTGACGCAAAATCCATCAGCTTCTTCGGTTTAAATTGCAGACCTAAACAAGGTGATGATAAAATAAGGCCATCAATCTTCGTATGGGTATACTGCTTGAACCATTCAATCGAAATCAGTCCCCCCATACTATGTCCAAGTAAAAATGTCGGAAGTCTGAACGACTTCGCATGTTCAATCCATTCATCGACTGTATCAATGTATTCTTGAAAAGAACGAATGTGGCCTCTCGCACGTGTCGATGTCCCTTGCCCAGGCAGGTCACCCATGACGACGTGATAGCCTGCATTTCGCCACATTTCGATCAGCCATTTATATCGGCCATGATATTCACTAGCACCATGTACAATGACAATTGTACCAACCGGTCTTTCAGCATGCCAAGTCCACAAAGTAAACACCTCACAAATGTTGTATTAAGAAAGGAAGTCGAAAAAGTGATTTATCCATATCATCAGTTTACACCTGAGATTCATGAATCGGTCTTTGTTGCAGAAAATGCCACCATTACAGGTGATGTCACAATTGGAGAATATTCAAGCGTTTGGTTCCAAACGGTCATTAGAGGCGATGTAGCTCCTGTGAGAATTGGAAAAAACGTCAACATTCAAGACTTATCCTGTCTGCATCAAAGTCCTGGAAAAACACTTCTGATTGAAGATGGTGCTACCATTGGACACCAAGTCACATTACATAGCTCTATCATTCGAAAAAATGCCCTCATTGGCATGGGATCCATCATTCTCGATGGTGCGGAAATTGGCGAAGGAGCCTTTATTGGTGCAGGTAGCCTTGTCCCGCAAGGAAAAGTCATCCCAAAAGGTTCACTTGCTTTTGGCCGTCCAGCCAAAGTCGTTCGCCAGTTAACAGATGAAGATATCCAAGACATGGATCGTATCCGCAGAGAATATGTAGAAAAAGGACAATACTATCGTTCCCTTTTATCGCGTTAACATCATACATGTATCTTCACTTTATCATGTTTTTTTCAGGATATTAAGCAATAACTGTGTACCGCTTGTTATTTTACCCTTTTCCACCACTTTCTATCATGACAAAAAAGGTTTTCAGCACAAAGCTGAAAACCTTTTTCATTAGCTAAAAATAACTTCTTTCGGCTGGTGATTCAACTGCTCTGGATCAATGCTGCGCTCTACATAGATGCTATGCCAGATCATAAAGATCAGGACAGTCCAAATCTTACGGCTATGATCGGCTTTTCCAGCACAATGATCATTTAATAAATCAAGAACATATGCCTTGTTAATGTATTCATCTGTTTGACTGTTTTTAATGATATCTTTCGCCCAAGCGTTCATCTCATTTTTCAGCCAATGACGAATTGGCACAGGGAAACCTAGTTTTTTACGGTTTAACACATGGTCTGGTACAATGCCTTCTGCTGCTTTACGCAATAAATATTTCGTTGTGCCGTCTTTCGTTTTCAGCTCTTCTGGAATTTTAGAAGCTGCTTCAAATACGACCTTATCAAGGAATGGAACACGAAGCTCAAGAGAATTCGCCATTGTCATCTTATCTGCTTTCAGCAGGATATCCCCGCGCATCCACGTATGAATATCAACATATTGCATTTTGTTAATATCACTGTAGCCTGCACTTTCTTCGAAGTATGTTTTCGTCACGTCACGATACGTGATGTTCGGATCATACTGCTTTAAGAGGTTTTTCTTCACTGGCTCTTCAAAGATTTTTGCATTGCCGATATAACGTTCCTCTAATGGCGTACAGCCGCGAACGATAAAGCTTTTCCCTTTCATTCCTTCTGGCATTAAACGAGCCAGACGAAGAAGAAGCTTTTTCAGCATGGATGGTACAGATTCAAAAGGCTTTAGAGATAGCGGCTCACGATAAATATTATATCCACCGAACAGCTCGTCTGCTCCCTCACCTGAAAGAACAACTGTGACTTGTTTTTTCGCTTCTTTTGCTACGAAATACAATGGAATCGCCGCTGGATCAGCCAAAGGATCATCTAAATGCCAGACGATCTTCGGAAGCTCATTCATATATTCCTCAGGAGAAATCACAGCACTAAAGTTTTGCAATCCCAGCTTATCAGCTGTTTCTTTTGCTACATCCACTTCACTGAATCCATCCTGCTGGAAACCAACAGAGAATGTCTTCAGTTCAGGGTGAAATTCCTTTGCGACCGACACGATGAAAGAAGAATCGATCCCGCCTGATAGGAATGAACCAACAGGCACATCACTTCTCATGTGGACTTTTACAGAATCATAGATAGCATCACGTACTTCTTCTACTAATTTCTGCTCTTGTGTTTGTTCAGGTTTGAATTGAACTTTCCAGTAAGTCTTAAATGCAATGTCTTGGCCTGGACGCAGTGTAAACTGATGACCTGGCTCAACTTTGTGCACTTTTTGATCAAGTGTATTTGGCTCAGGAACGAACTGAAAAGACATGTACTGCTGCAAAGCAGTCTCATCAAATAAAATGTTCTCATTCACAGCCATTAAGCTTTTGCGTTCAGAAGCAAAGTACACTTGGTCATCTATTTGTGTAAAATAGAGAGGTTTAATGCCGAAAGGATCTCTTGCGCCATATAATAACTGCGCTTCTTTATCCCAAATTAAAAAGGCAAACATGCCGCGAAGCTTCGATGCCGCTTCTTCTTTATAGTGGCGATATGTGGCAAGAAGGACTTCCGTATCAGAATCTGTGCTGAACGTATAGCCTTTTTTCACAAGCTCTTCTTTCAGCTCCACATAGTTATAAATTTCTCCGTTGAAAATAATCCAATATTTTTCATCTTCATAAGAAAGCGGCTGCTTTCCGTGTTCAACATCTATAATACTTAAACGTCTAAATCCAAATCCTACATGCTCATCATGAAAGTACCCCTCATCATCCGGACCTCGATGAACGATGAGACGATTCATTTGCTTAATTAACTCTTCCTGCTCAGTAGTTTCGGACAATGGACGGTGATTAAATACACCAACAAACCCACACATATTATTGCCTCCACGTTATGTTATTTCTTAAAAGTAGACCTATAATTAGACAGTATTTTGTCCAATTTTGTTTCACATTTTTACGCTTTTTGTAGAATTTTTTTTAATCAAAAGGAAAACCGCTTAAAATAAGCGGTTTTGTATGTTGTTATTCTCCTAATGCTTCCTTGCGAAGCGTGTCGGCTTTATCCGTTTTTTCCCATGGAAGATCCAAGTCATGACGGCCAAAATGTCCATATGCAGCGGTTTGTTTATAGATCGGACGACGTAAGTCAAGCATTTTAATAATGCCGGCTGGACGAAGATCAAAGTTTGCACGTACCACTTCAATTAATTTCTCTTCAGAGGCTTTTCCTGTTCCAAATGTATCAATTGAAATGGAGACAGGCTGTGCAACACCAATTGCATAAGCAAGCTGTACTTCACATGAATCTGCAAGACCAGCTGCTACGATGTTTTTCGCTACATAGCGAGCCGCATATGCTGCAGAACGGTCAACCTTCGTTGCATCCTTACCAGAGAAAGCACCGCCACCGTGACGAGCATACCCGCCATATGTATCAACGATGATTTTACGTCCAGTTAAACCAGCATCCCCTTGAGGTCCACCGATGACAAAGCGGCCTGTTGGGTTGATGAAGTATTTTGTTTCTTCATCGATCAGTTCACTTGGAACGACAGGGCGGATGACATGCTCTTTTAAGTCGCTTTGAATTTGTTCAAGCGTCACTTCTGGTGCATGCTGTGTAGAAATAACCACCGTATCAATACGAACTGGTTTGTTTTGTTCATCATATTCAACTGTTACTTGAGTTTTTCCGTCTGGACGAAGGTATGCAAGTGTTTCATTCTTGCGTACTTCTGTTAAACGGCGAGATAATTTATGTGCAAGAGAAATCGGCAGTGGCATAAGCTCTTCAGTTTCGTTGTTTGCAAAACCAAACATCAAACCTTGGTCACCTGCACCGATCGCATCAATTTCTTCTTCAGTCATTGTTCCTTCACGTGCTTCAAGCGCTTTGTCTACACCTTGCGCAATATCAGCAGACTGTTCATCAATTGATGTAAGAACCGCACATGTTTCCGCATCAAAACCATATTTCGCACGTGTGTAGCCAATTTCCTTAATCGTGTCACGCACCGTCTTTGGAATGTCGACATAAGTAGACGTTGTAATCTCACCGCTTACTAATACGAGACCGGTTGTTACAGAAGTTTCACAGGCAACACGTGCATTTGGATCTTTCTTTAAAATTTCATCCAAAATGCTGTCTGAAATTTGATCACAGATTTTATCTGGATGTCCTTCGGTCACTGATTCTGAAGTAAATAAACGACGATTTTGACTCATAATGGCTATTTCCTCCTGTACAAGACCACATCATCCCAAGATGAGGCCTCCAATATGATACGGAACTCGTTCCCTCTTATATTTCAACATGTTTATATTAGAGATGTTATTGGCAATTTGTTCATATGATATCCCAAAAATAAAAAAACCATTTCCTTCATTGCGAGGAAAGGGTCTGAGATCGCATGCCTTTCACTCTTATCGCTCAAGGTGTTCTTGTACCTTGCATCAGGTTAGCACCTTGGTTTCTCAGCATGTTCATGCCTTTTTCATAAGAAACCGGTTGCTGGGCTTCATCGGGCCTGTCCCTCCACCAACTCGGGATAAGAGTATCCGTTCAATAAGATATCTTATCTTAAACCCTTGCGTCATGTCAATGGTTCATAGGAATTATCTCCCCTTTTTTTCACCTCATCATTAGCATCACCAAAAAGCATATTTTCATAGCAGAAATGAAAAAACACACACAAAAATGTTTAAATAGTATAGACTATTATTATCAATGTGTTATACTAATCAAAACAAACAAATTCAACGGTAAAGGAAGGGTTTTTTTATGAACTCAGTGGATTTAAAAGAAGATTTGCAGTCATTGCTCTCATTAGAAAATACGCACCAAAATTTATCTGTTCCGAAACTTGTTGAAAAGATTTTGGCACGTAATGAAGGCGTTTTAACTTCAACTGGTGCTGTCCGCGCCACAACTGGTGCCTACACTGGACGTTCGCCTAAAGATAAATTCATCGTAAAAGAAGAAAACTCTGAACATAAAATTGATTGGGGTCAAGTCAATCAGCCGATCTCGAAAGAGGCATTTGATCGTTTATATACAAAGGTTGTGTCATACTTAAAAGAACGTGATGAACTATTTGTCTTTGATGGTTTTGCCGGTGCTGACGAAAAATACCGTATGCCAATTACAGTTGTAAATGAATTCGCTTGGCACAATCTCTTTGCAAAGCAACTATTCATCAGACCTGATGGATCAACACCATCATCAAACGAAAAACCTTTCACCATCTTATCTGCACCTCACTTTAAAGCAGATCCTGAAACAGATGGCACAAACTCTGAAACGTTTATTATCGTTTCTTTTGAAAAACGGACGATTCTGATCGGTGGAACAGAATATGCAGGTGAGATGAAAAAATCCATTTTCTCTGTTATGAACTACCTGCTTCCTGAACAAGATATTTTATCAATGCACTGCTCTGCTAACGTCGGTCAAGAAGGCGATGTTGCTTTATTTTTCGGCCTTTCAGGTACTGGAAAAACGACGCTTTCTGCAAGTGCAAGCCGCAAGCTGATTGGAGACGATGAGCATGGCTGGTCTAACACAGGTGTCTTCAATATTGAAGGCGGATGCTATGCAAAATGCGTGAACTTAAGTGAAGAAAAAGAACCACAAATTTACAAAGCCATCAGCTTCGGATCAGTGCTTGAAAATGTAGTACTTGATGAAGAAACACGTGAAGCAGATTATGATGACACATTCTTTACTGAAAATACACGTGCGGCTTACCCAATCGAAATGATTGATAACATCGTGAAACCAAGTATTGCAGGTCACCCATCTGCCATCGTCTTTTTAACAGCTGATGCATTCGGCGTTTTACCTCCAATCAGCCGTTTAACGAAAGAACAAGCCATGTACCACTTCTTGAGTGGTTACACAAGTAAACTAGCTGGAACTGAGCGTGGCGTGACGTCACCAGAAACAACGTTCTCTACTTGCTTTGGTTCACCATTCTTGCCACTTCCTGCTCATGTCTATGCTGAAATGCTTGGTAAAAAAATCGATGAGCACGGCGCAAAAGTATTCCTTGTGAATACAGGCTGGACTGGCGGCGGCTACGGTACGGGCAAACGAATGAATCTTGCTCATACAAGAGCAATGGTGCAGGCAGCGATCGAAGGCGATCTTGACAACGCTGAAATGATCACTGACGACATCTTCGGATTACACATCCCGCTTCATATTCCAGGAGTGCCAGATGAAGTGCTTCAGCCTGCTAAAACATGGGACGATCAAGAGGCTTACAAAGAAAAAGCACACTTCCTTGCAAATGAATTTAAAAAGAACTTTAAAAAATTCAGCCATGCAGCAAGTGATATTGAAGCAAAAGGCGGACCACTCGTCTAATCAAAAGGAAAAAGCTGAGGGAATGAATCCCTCAGCTTTTTTAGTTCGTTGAATGTAATGACACAAGACGGTACGTCACCTTCGTGACATTGTCTGTGAGCTCCAGCTTTTCAACATGTGCTGTCCCTGTTTTTTCTCCGTCTTTCGTTTTACGCACCTCAAGCGGAATATTTAATGGATAAATGCGGTACCCTTCCTTCATGAGCTCAAACACATTTTCTTCAATTCTTGTCTCTTTTCCTTTTGTGACAATCATTGTATTAAATTCAACAGGCATTCCCATAATGAAAATCCCCCTACTTTCTATATTTCTTTCTACCGTTTATTTTACCACATTTCCGCCTTTTCGGCTGTGCATCCATGTCGTCAGCCGTCTGACAATCTCCCGGTTATGCTGTGGCGGGAAATAATGATGATATCCGTGAAAATACCATGTTTCCACAGACTTGCCATGCTGACGCAGTGCATCTTCTAATAAATACGCATGCTCAATGGATACATTCTCATCCAGCTCCCCATGAATGATTAGGACAGGTGCTTCAATTTGGTGCACATGATTCAAAGGCGTTCTAGCCTCATATGCTTCTGGTACCTTATGCGGAGGACCTCCTATCACACGCTTCATCATTCTTCTCATATCCACACGTTCTTCATAGGTGAGCTTCATATCACTTACGCCTCCCCATGTCACAAAGGAAGCGGCCTCATGCTTCATTTCAACAGCGGTCCATATGCCCATAATTCCGCCGCGGGAAAAACCAAAGATATGAATGCGCTCCTGCTTCACCTTTTGATGATGCTTCAACAGCTGAAATGCAGCAAATGCATCTTTCCGATCTTCTCCGGCAAAATCCTCGTTCCCTTCGCCTCCTTGATTCCCTCGGTAGAAGGGCGCAAAGACGACAAACCCTTGCGCAGCAAATTGCACAATTCGGCCAGGTCTAACCATTCCCACATTTTTAATGCCGCCCCGTAAATATAAAAAACCGTCATAGAGACCTTCTCCGGCCGGTTCAGCGAGCAGCCCCTTCATTCGAAGTCCATCGGCCTCATATGTCACTGTATATAAGTGAATATGCGGATGTGGCGACGGGAACCTTCTCTTTTCCACAATCACTTGAATTCTCTCCTTTTCATTCGGTGTTACGTCAAATGCTTGATGATGGCTTCTGCGACGAGCTGTCCTGATTTTGTCACCATCGGAGTGCCGCCGCCTGGATGACTTGTGCCGCCAACAAACCAAAGTCCTTCAATATCCTTTGATTGATTATTGATGCGAAAAAATGCCTGCTTGAATGAGTTTGACGACATGCCATAAATGGCCCCATGATACGCTCCCGTTTTTTGCTGTAAATCAAGCGGGGTTTGTACCGCTTCAAATTCTACAAGCTGGTCAAGATCAAAGAGACCCTTTTCCTTTAGTTTTGTTTTCATATGCTGGCCATATGTCTCCTTTAGCATGTCCCAATTTTGCTCTTTTGTCACATATGGCGCATTGGCCAATACAAACAAGTTACTTCTTCCTGGCCCTCCGCTTAAAGCTGGCTCTGAATGACCTGAATAACAGATGTAAAGCGTCGGATCATGAGGAAGCTGTTTTTTCTGAAAAATATCCTTGAATTCTTGTTCATAATTCTCTGGAAAAAACACGTTGTGATGAGACAGTTGTTCATAGACTTTAGGGACGCCCAACAAAAGAACAAAACCTGATAACGATGGCTCAATGTTTGCCAGTTTTTGATTTCCAAAGCTCGGGCGGTCTTCTTCATCAATTAATTGGCGATAAACAGTCAGTGCATCTGCCCCCGCAATGACTTGATCTGCCTCATATAACTGCTGATCCGTTTCAACTCCTTGGATTCGCTTATTCTTTACATGAATCTTTTTGGCTGATTCATTGAGATGAATTTGGACACCCAATTCCTTTGCCAGTGTCTCAAATGCCTCAACTAAACGATACGTACCGCCCTTAATACCATAAATGCCTTTTTCTCCTTCTAAATAAGCCATCATATTAAAAATAGCAGGTGCCTCGTATGGAGAAGAGCCAATGTAAGTCGCATACCGGCCAAACATCGCCAATGTATGAGGATGACGAAAATATTGACGTAGCAAGCGCTGAACAGATGTAAAAGGTTTGACAGCAAGAAGGGCTTTCATTAGCTTGACATCCGCTTTATCCTTCCAGGTCAATAATAAACGATTTAAAAACTGATCCTCTGCCATTTGAAAAAGCTTCTTCGATTCCTGTAAAAATGCCCGGTATTGCTGTGCATCCTCTGGACTAAAAACTGCAATTTGTGATTCCATTTGCTCAATATCTGGCGTAAACTCGACCGTATGTCCATCTGAAAAAACGTTTTTAGTAAGCGGGAAAATCGGATAAAACGTCACATAATCCTCCATTCGTCTATGACAGGAGGTAAATACTTCCTCAAAATACGCCTTCATTGTAATGGTACTCGGTCCTAAATCAAAAGAGTAGCCAGACGCTTGATGGCGTTGTAATTTCCCGCCTAAAGAAGCTTCTTTTTCTAAAATGGTGACCTGGAAACCGCCTGACTGTAAGCGAATCGCAGCCGATAACCCGCCAAGTCCGCCGCCAATAATGATCACTTTTTTCATTCGTACCTTCTTCCTTTCCATTCATAGCCTTCTTTTTTCAGCCCAATTTTCATAGAAGCAAAACCAATGGCCATCAGGCTCATGATACTGACAGGCAATAAAAAGGCCATCGTAGACGTTCTTCCATTTTCGATATCAATGACCGCTTTAATGGATACACCAAGCCCGTAGCAAAGAAGGGCTAAACAGAGATTGACCACATCAAAATGAATCAGTGCGATCATAAAGCAAATAACAGGAACTACATAAAGGACGGAGTATAAACAAAAGACACTGCTTAACAAAGCAATGCTTCGATTCACTCCCGGGAACAAATTTTTCCGATATCCTTCCCATACTTCCTGTCCACTCTCATACATTCTCATGTAGACAAAAGAATGAATACTTGCCAGTGTGAACGGAAAGCCCTTCGCTTTCACTCGTTTAGCCAAAGCCATATCATCCACGAGCGAATCCTTGATCGCTTCATGACCACCTATTTCGTGATAACAGTTCTTTTCAATGGCAATAAAGCCGCCATGTGCTGCGGCAAAAGCAGGATGTTGAGATGTTTTGACCCACTTCACTGGCAGATGGCAGCCAATCGTAAACATCATCATAGGAACGACAAGATGCTCAAAAGGCGTTCCCGTTTTTTGCTCTGGGAAACCTGAAAGCATGCCCGTTTTTTGTATGCATAACTGCTTGTACACCGCTTCAATAGCTCCTTGTTTTAAGCGGACATCTGCATCTAAAAATAACAGCCAATCAGACGATGCTGCCTCAGCAAGCTGGGAACAAGCATATGATTTTCCAAGCCATCCTCGTTTCAGTACTTGACCTGACTGCACGCGAATCCATGGATATGTCTCTGCGAAGCCCTCTGCAATCATTCTCGTCTGATCTGTCGAGTGATCATCCAGCACGATCAACTCTTTCGGATGGAGACGCTGATCAACAATCGACTGAAGGCAGGCTTCCAGCCGTTTTTCTTCATTTCTCGCTGGAATGAGGATCGATAATGAAATGGGTTCATCAGGTGAAAGAGATGCCGGCTTGAGTACAGGAAATTGCTTCATATTCCAAATCGTAAACATCAATTGGCAGATCAGCAAAACGCTGATGACAATTAAGAAGACCGCCATGTTTTCACCCACTTTTTAAAGGAATCAAACGCATCACTAGTTGACCGGCTTGTCCTTGTCACCTGCCTAAATTGTTCGTTTGTTGAAAAATCTGGATCAGCAATAACCTGTGCTTGATGTGTGTTTAACTGTGTTTCAAGCAGGTCTCCGAGTAAACTTGTTACTTCCTTACTGCGAAGTGATTCGCCAGCTACTAGGACATCTTCTCCAAACTCAACCGATACCGTCGGTTTTTGAAATTGATTAAATGTATAATGCAGCGTCACAGGTTTGATGACGACCTGCTCAAATTGCCTGACTAAAAAAGAAGCTCCGCCTTCCAGTTCAAGCGGCCGTGTGTCTTGGTGCATAATTTTCCCCTGCGGGAAGAGCCACACAGCCCCGCCAGCCTCCATCTTCTCCTTTGCAGTCATTAATGCCTGCTTGACACTTTTCAGCTTCTCTTTATGAACTGGAAATGCACCAATTTTTTGAAAAAAAGCATATTGCTTCAACTGCTTCTCTTCCATCATCATGGCATGATCCAGCTCAGACATTTGTTCTATTAAAAGAAAAATGATCAGTCCATCCCACCATGAACTGTGATTGGCAAGATAAAGAACAGGATGTTTCTCCTTTGGATCAACCGTACCTTTCATCATGACACAGCGAAAATGTTTGTTCAGTAAATATCGTTCAAGATAAAAATAAAAGAGTCGTCTAAACGATCGGTTTTTGTCGCTTTCTTTCAAATCGAACCCTTCCTTCACACAAGATGACAATGATCAGTGCTAAATAAAAAATGACATCCAGCCCGCCCTTTAATGCTAAAAGACCAAAGAAGAACACCATGGCCTGATAAATACGCCCATTCCAGCGCAATGCCTGCTGATCAATGGAGACGAGCGGGAACAGAAATGAAAGTCCTGCTCCAATGATACCCCAGCTGACAAAATTCTCAAAAGGGATACCAAAGAAACCTCCGCCGTCATACCACACCCAAAACTTTCGTTCAGCTGCTACCGGATCTAATATGAGATCAAGCAGCACAATCCATATACCCGTTTCGACGGCTCGTTTCCACTTCGATTGTTGTCTTGATAAAAAAAGACTATTTAAAAACACACCAACCCATGCAAAAGCGATCGTCAAAGGTACTCCCGCCACAAGAAATCCAAGCGTCGGATAATAATCATAGGCCCCAAATGGAAAATCAGTTGTGATCCCCACCCATTCAACCGTAAACGTCAACACACCCACAATGGCTGCTCTTACGATCACAAAGCTCCATGCCCCGTAAATATTTCGGCCAATCTCAATGACGCAGCAGGCGTAAAGCACAAGAAAGATACCATTCGCAAACTGAAGCCATGCCGGCACTTCAAAAAAGACCATTAAAATAAGACCCACTACATACCATCCAACAAATACCCAACTCAATCTATACACGAAACCGCTCCTTTATTTCTACCAAATTCAAGAAAGCATTCATGCTTCTAGTATAGAAAAAAAGACACGTTCTATAAATAAACAATGCGCTTCTTATTTCATCTAGGCACTCACCAAAAATCCCTTTTGACATACTTTAATTAGTGATCTAGAACAAAGGAGGCGAATTACTCTTGAATCGTTCCATTAAAGTCAGACTGGCATTCATATTCGTTGTCCTGCTCTTTATTCCATTTGTCGCCTGTAAAAAAGACCAAGAGCAGACCGTACAAGTAGCCGAGGTGACCCATTCGGTCTTTTATGCACCGCTTTATGTCGCCCTATCCGAAGGATTTTTCAAAGATGAAGGCTTAGAGGTTGAATTAAAAACCACTTGGGGCGGCGATAAAACAATGACAGCTCTCTTATCCGGCGGCGCTGATATCGCTCTGACCGGATCTGAATCTTCTATTTATGTGGAAGCACAAGACACGAAAGACTCTGTCATGAACTTTGCACAGCTGACACAAACAGACGGTACATTTCTTGTTTCAAGGGAAAAAATCAATCAATTCTCTTGGGATCAATTGAAAGGAAAGGACTTTCTCGGACAACGGAAAGGCGGCATGCCGCAAATGGTCGGTGAATATGTCCTGAAAAAAGAAGGCATTGATTTGAAACAGGATCTTCGCATGATTCAAAATATTGATTTTGCCAACATTTCAGGTGCTTTTTCCTCTGGAACTGGCGATTTTGTGCAGTTATTCGAACCGACAGCTTCCTTAATTGAAAAAGAAGGCAAAGGGTACATTACCGCCTCCTTTGGTGAGGCTTCCGGCAAGGTGCCTTATACCACCTTTATGGCAAAGAAGAGTTACTTAGAGGAAAACAAAGAGACAGCTGAAGCCTTTACTCGTGCCATTTACAAAGCGCAAAAATGGGTCAAAGCAAAGAGCCCAGAGGAGATTGCCAAGACAATCCAATCTCAATTTCCTGATACAGACCTTGATGTCTTATCAACAGCTATCAAACGCTACAAACAGCAGAACTCCTATGCAACAGATCCCCTTCTAAATGAAGAGGAATGGAACAAATTACAGGAAATCATGAAAGCAAGTGGTGAACTGCCGGAATTTATCCCGTACAAACAACTTGTCGATTCATCCATTGCCAAGAAGGTCACAGATCACAAATAGAACAGGAGGTAGCACATGTCTTTCCTTCAAATTAACCATGTGACCCACACGTACTTCTCTTTAAAAGAAAAAACCACGGCCATCAAGCACATCAATATGGAGATCACTCAAGGTGAATTCATCTCATTTATTGGTCCCAGCGGCTGCGGGAAAACAACCTTGCTGTCCATCATCGCAGGCATTACGCCACCCTCTGAAGGTCGAATTTTAATCGAAGGAAAAGAACCGAATCAACAGGAGCATCAAATCGGTTATATGCTCCAGCAAGATTATTTGTTCCCATGGAAAACGATCAAGGAAAATGTCATTCTCGGATTAAAAATTGCAAAACAAGATTCACATGAAGCCACCTCAGCTGCCCTTAGCTTACTGCCAAAGCTTGGACTCAATGATGTCGAAGATAAATACCCGAAGGAGCTGTCAGGCGGGATGAGGCAGCGTGCGGCTCTCGCCCGAACGCTTGCAGTTGATCCCGGACTGCTTCTGCTAGATGAGCCATTTTCAGCACTAGATTACCAGACGAAACTGACATTAGAAGACCTCGTCTTTCACACATTAAAAAACTACCAAAAAACGGCTGTTCTTGTCACACATGACATCGGCGAAGCCATTGCGATGAGTGATCGCATTTTCTTATTCTCAAAGCATCCAGGCTCTATCCAGCGAATGTTTACCGTTCCAGATGATCTGAGGACGCTCTCTCCTTTTGAAGCGAGACAGACAGCAAGTTTCCAAGAGCTCTTTCAAACGATTTGGAAGGAGCTGAAGACAGTTGAAACACAGTGACCTTTTACATGAAGCCTATCGAAAAAAAGTTCGAATGGAAAAACGCATGACGCGAGTCTACCAGTTGATCATTTTCGCCAGTTTCTTTTCGCTTTGGGAGCTTGCGAGCCATTTCAGACTGATTGACCCGCTCATTTTCAGTTCACCATCTGCCGTCTGCCAATTGTTTGTACAAAAATTATCAGATGGTTCATTAATCAATCATATGAGCATTACACTATTTGAAACAGTGCTCGGCTTTCTACTTGGTACTTTTTGCGGCATTTTATTAGCCGCCGCCTTATGGTGGTCCACCCGTCTTGCAAATGTACTTGATCCTTATTTGGTTATTTTAAATGCGATGCCGAAAGTCGCTCTCGCCCCCATTTTAATTGTTGCCCTTGGACCAGGCATGATCAGCATTGTCGCGATGGGTGCCATTATCAGTGTGATCATTACCACCATCGTCATTTATACAGCCTTTCAAGAAGTCGATGAGAATTATTTAAAAGTCATGAAAACCTTTGGCGCAAAAAAAAGAACGGTCTTCCGTGAGGTCATTTTGCCAGCAAGTATTCCAACGATGATCTCTGCCATTAAGGTCAATGTTGGTCTTTCTTGGGTTGGGGTCATTGTGGGAGAATTCCTTGTTTCCTCAAAAGGACTCGGCTATATGATCATCTATGGCTTTCAAGTCTTCAACTTTACACTCGTGTTCTTAAGTCTTTTCATTATCGCCGTCTTCGCCACCATCATGTATCAGCTTGTTGAATGGCTGGAACGCCGTTTTCTGCAAAAATAAAAAGCGCAGGGTCATGTCCCTACGCTTTTTTTAACGAATCAAACCGTTCTTTTCTAAATAAGCAAGACTTTGTCTCAAGACATCATCTTTCATAATAAAACTGAAATTTTTATTTTTTGCGATGGATCTTGGTAAGTCTGCGAAAAGAACGGGTCCTTTCGTTTCAAAATACGTGTCCTGCTTGACGAGCCTTTCAATATCAGCGAAATAAATATTTTTGACAATGATTTTCTCTCTGCCAAGCACCTGATATTGACCAATATACGTTAATTCACGAACAACAGCACCCGTCTCTTCGTGAATCTCTCGTATAGCGGCTTGATCTGCTTCTTCATTTGGCTCTACTTTCCCTCCTGGAAACTCGTAGCCTCGATCCTCATGTTCAGTAAGTAGCCATTTTCCTTGATAGCGGCAAATAGCCCAAACATGCTTAGGATGACTTGAAAAAGGCTGCTCTTCAAAAGAGAGCTTGACCGTATTATGATAATAGTCTTTAAATACATGCATGTGAAATCCCTCATATCCTGTCCTTGCTTCTTGTAAAACATCATACCACAGATCACATTTCTCTGAAGAATTTTTATGAAAAGTGAAACAAACGAGTACTTCTATCTCGTCTGTATGTAAAATAAGTATTCTTGCTAAAACCTTTTTATCATCTCCATCCTCATCCCATTTTAATCATGAAACCTTTTGCCCATGATGACGTAAATTAATAAGTGTTTGTCCTACACAGACGAGGAGGAAACCAGCATGAGCATCACAAATGGATCAAAACAAGAAAATAACAAAGCATGGCCAATGAGGCAACATGAGAAAGAAGACGCTTCTCTTGAGACAGTGAAGAAACACCTCATGAAAGGACAAAAGTTAGATTTAACAAAAGACAATCCAAATGTAGATCAAATTCATATCGGACTTGGCTGGGACTTATGTGGTCAGCCAATTGATTTAGATACGCAAGTGTTTCTCTTAAATGAAGAGGACAAGCTTCTGTCTCCAAAACACCTGATCTATTATCATCAGCAGCAAAGCTTAGATGGAGCTGTTCGCCATCTAGGTGATCATCAGGTCGGCGGAGGCCATCGGGACAATGAGATCATTATTATGCAACTGAGCAGAGTCTCACCCGATATTCAGAAAATCGTCGTAACAGCCACGATACATGATGCACACGAGCGGGCACATCATTTTGGACAGGTGACCAATGCCTACTTGCGCCTTTCAGATCAAATCACACAACAGGAGATTTGTACCTTTCAATTAACAGAGGATTATTCATTTTGTACATCCATCATTTGTGCTGAACTAACGAGAGTTGAGAACGAATGGAAAATCACCGCAACCGGACAAGGTACGACCCTTGATTTAAACGACCTATGCCGCATCTACGGATTCACATCTTGACAAAGAAAAGGAGCTGGCACAAATGGGATTTCATTTCAACACGATCGAAGAACTGACCTTACAAGCAGAAGGCAACGGGATCTTTTTTGCTAAAAAAGGCGCTATGATTGCCGATCAAGGTACATTTCAATACCGTAAACGATTACTTGGGACGAATAAAGGAAATGTGGTCAGCCAAGTATTTAATCATATTAGCAGAAAATTAACAGGTGAAAACCTTGAGATGATGGAAGTGAGTGGACAAGGCACTTGCTACTTGGCTGATTCTAGCGAGCATGTGACCGTCATCAATCTTGAGCCGAACGGTCCTTGGCAACATGTTAGCGTGGAAAGTGAAGATTTACTTGCCTTTACTGAAGAATGTCACTATGGCGTGACACCAGTAGGCGTTGGGATCTTATCACAGAAAGGGCTATTTACTTCAAAGCTCTCGTATCAAGGTCACGGGGCGCAGGTTGCCATCAAAACAAATGGAAACCCGCTGATTTTAAAAGCACCTTGCCGTGTAGATCCTGACGCTATTGTCGCTTGGACGGGCAAAGCACCGAAAGTCAAATTAGATGTGAACTGGAAAACGTTCATTGGACAAACATCGGGCGAATCCTACTTGTTTGAATTTCATGAACAGGACCAAATTGTGATTATCCAGCCATCCGAACGAACATCTGGAATGCGGGTCGGGATAGATGATAACCGGTACAAACCCCAGAGTCAGAGTACCTCACACGAAATCACCAACTCACAGCAGGAAAATAGAGGCGGAATCAGTGATCTAATCGGGGGTATCTTACAGCCTCGAAAATAAAAGCATGTAGAATGTCTCTACATACTTTCAGATCGTTGACAAAAGGCTAAAATGAACTTTCTTTTAGCCTTTTGTCTTCTTTTCAGCGTGATAGAAAACCTTTGCAGTCTAGGAAGGACGAGTACTGGCGCAGAGCGAATTTGACATTCATGAGCACCTGACAAAGGATGCGAGGGTTTGTCTACATGCTTTTTCAATTCATCAGTCCATTGGTCTCAATAAAGTTCTTTGTCTCTTCGTTACCGAGATCATGAATCATCGAGTAAATCTCTTTTCTTTTCCTGTCCATTTCGTCGTTTGGACTATCATAATGATATTCAAGAAATGGAACATGCGCCCGAAAGAAACCTTTCCAATCTGTCATATACTGTTCATCAAAATACTCTCTTAACTGCAAGATTTGGTCATCATCTGCTTCTATCTGAAATTGCCAAGCAGCCGCGTCTCTGTGCTGTGAGATTGATCCGTCTTGAACGGATACATAGTATGTGTGTCTCGCCATCTGATTCATCCTTTTTCCTTTAGTATGACCAGATATGAAGAAATTACGGCTTTTTGCGCAATTTATTTTTAATCATGTCTAACACATCAATAAACAACTGTGGAATAGGAATTCCGAGAGCTCTGGCTGTTGAGACAATCTGGTACGATTCATAAATAATATAAAAGATGAGCGCTAAATCCTTAATTGTCCCCCCAGTCTTCAGCATGACATCGAAGAAGTGTGCCATGGATATTAAAGAAATCGTCACAACCTTTCGAACAAGCCTGGTCAAAAAACGCTTCATCGTAAGTTGTCCAGTCACAGATTCTCTTAGGCTTGAACAAATTAATTCTATAGCCATGAGTGTCACTAATATCATGAGTAAATATCCTGCTCCACCAAACAGAAAGCCCATTGCCGACAAACTGACTGTAAACAACGAAAAGATGCCTAAATCCTTGCTCACTTGGCATCAACATCCTTTCATAGTGGAACTTCTTATCTCAATAGTATATGCCGCATTTGATGAATAGCTTGGACGACAAAAAATAAAGGCATGGTTAGCTGTTCAAAAAATTCGTGAAGCGCATAAAAAGAGCCGCCTGTGACGGCGGCTTTCTTGGTTAAACTCTGACATCAATAAACGTAGCATCTGAATCTTTGGGCTGAACAGCTTGAGGCTGCTGCTGCACTTGATCGAGCATCACCATAGCTTGGGCTGTGTTCGTGGCAAGCTGTGAATTCAATAAACTGATATTAAGTGTTTTTTGAATACTCGCCACTTGCTGGCTCATCATTCCTGCAATTGAGGACATCTTCTCCCCTCCCTTCCCTTTTCTCTTCGGCTGAAAGCCCCATCAATTCAATGGGCTGTCTGTCACAAATCCACAAAAAAAGAATGCCGATCTGTTTAATGATCGACATTCCTTTCACATTCGCTTATCCTAAGTATGCTTTGAGCATCCAGTTGTGTTTTTCAATGGATTGATGAATCGCAAGCAGCATATCACCTGTTGTTTCATCGCCAACTTCTGCAGCCAGCTCCATGCCTCGCTTAAGTTCTTCTGCAATATTAGAGAAATCATCATACAGATTTTTCACCATTTGCTCGGCTGATTCATTGCCTTCCGCTTCTTGAATGCTAGAAATTTCTAAGCACTCTTTCATTGTCGCAACAGGTTGTCCATTTAATGCGAGCATACGCTCAGCCAAATCATCGATATAAGTGGCTGTTTCTGTATATAATTCCTCGAATTTTTCATGGAGTGTAAAGAAATCTTTTCCCTTTACATACCAGTGATAGTTATGTAATTTTACGTAAAGCACAGTCCAATCTGCTACTTGTTTATTGACGACGTTTAATAATTTTTCAGACATGTTGATTCCTCCTTATGTAGTTGCGTTTAGTATGGGATTACCCTTTTTTTATTATACTGAAACCTGCCATCATTTTCTTCTATTTTGACCGCATGAAATATATGTTAATATGGAAATAAGGAGGGAGTTAGATGCTGTTACTTGGGATTATCAGCTTTATCATTATCTCAATCGTTGTCTTTTTATCACTGTGGACGACATCAAAGGCTTATGATTACAAGCATAAAGTCGATTCACCACAGGATGCTGAACCAAACCAACGTCCTAACCCAAAATAAAACCGCTTTCAATGATGTGAGGTATCTTCTTCTTCAGTAGATGAACTCTCTTTTTTCACATCACCTACATGGATGTTTGTCTTCGGCATATTATGCTGCTGTTTAGCTGTCACATGGACTTGTATGATATAAAGGCCATCTTGTTTGAAAGCTGTATGCAATTCATATACACCTTTCTCCTTTTTCTTTGGCTGAATCATCTTGCTGTTATCCTTGTCGCCATCTTTCCACACTTCAAATTCAACATCATCTGCATCATCAACAGGCGTATCACCATATGTGACAGCTGCTTTTACGATAACGTTTTCATTTTTCTCCACTTGCTCCGGCCCTGTTAGTTTGACTTCTAATAGCTCAGGCACTTCTCCCTTGTCATTGCTCGCTGCCGAGTTTCCACATGCACTAAGTAATGCGAGCATCAAAATGATTCCTACCATTTTCCGCATTCGTGTATCCCCCTTTTTTACTGACATGTCCATTTTAACAAATATCCCCTATTTTATCAGCTCTCGTTTCATTTCATATAAAAAACCGGACATTCAATATGTCCGGTTCATCATCATCTTGCTAATTATCCAAATACTTTTAATAGCTCTTCTTGGTCCTGAGACAGCCAGAAACGCATTAAACGTTTTGCTCCTTCAAGATCATGAAGCTTCGCTTGACCGCACTGCTCTTCATTTGCAGCAGGAATTTCTGTTACCTCCACTGCATCTTTGAATGTTGCATCAAGCAGTTCAACGATCTCTCTTGGTGTCGGTGCACCGCTGACAACTAAATAGTAGCCAGTCTGGCAACCCATTGGAGAAATATCAATGATATCAAAATGATCATATTTCTCTGAGTGTGTTCTAATATTAAACGCAAGTAAATGCTCTAATGTATGAATCGTATCAGGTTTCATTGCCTGCTTGTTCGGCTGACAAAAACGGATATCAAATTTGTTCACTTCCCCATCTGATCCCACTTTATGAACGCCGCAATGACGAACGTAAGGTGCTTTTACAGCATTATGGTCAAGTTCAAAGCTTTCAACTGAAGGCATTAATCACCACTCCTATAATTGCAATTTCCTATATTATAACATATTGTTCCGACCAGTTTAGTTTATAAAACTTCCCTTCCTTGTCCTTTTTTCTTATACTGTGAAAAGACAGACAAGGAGGAACCTCTATGAAACAAATTTTTATCGGCATCATTCGCTTTTATCAAAAATGCATTTCCCCTCTAACACCGCCGAGCTGCAGGTTTTACCCCACTTGCTCAAACTACGGGCTAGAGGCGATCAAAACGCACGGCGCTTTAAAAGGCGGATGGCTCACGATTAAGCGAATTTTAAAATGTCACCCGCTGCATCCTGGAGGCATGGATCCAGTCCCACCTAAAAAGGAAAAATAACTTACTTTTCTTCATAACCGTTGACAACTAAGTCAAGCTTACCTGTCCCAGGATCAATCACTAGACCATGTACAGGCACATCAGATGGAAGAAGCGGATGATTTTTAACGACAGACACACTGTCCTTCACGCTATCTTCAACTGAGCTAAAGCTTTTGAGCCACTGTTGAAAATCGATCCCTGAGTATTCCAGTACTTCAATTCGTTTTTCGGGAATACCGCGCTCAACGGCTTTATTTAAGAGGGTTTGGCTGTCTATTTTACTCATACCACAATCGTGATGCCCAATGACGTAAACCTCGTCAGCATTCAATTCATAAACAGCCACTAAAATGCTTCGCATAATACTTCCAAATGGGTGAGAAACAAGAGCACCAGCACTTTTGACAATTTTAATATCGCCATTTTTCATGTTCATGGCGCGCGGAAGCAGTTCAACAAGTCTTGTATCCATACATGATAGAATGACAGCTTTTTTCTGTGGAAACTTCGTTGTTGTAAACTCTTCATATCGCTTCTCTTCGCAAAATTGTTGATTGTACTCGATGATTTCGTCTAAAAGTTTCATAAGTTTGTCCATTCCTTTTTCTTTTTTTAAAAATAAATATAGCACAATGTTTTAAATTTCGTCACGTTTTGACGTCTATTTTTTTAGAGGAAACATCTTCTGATGAAAATTTTTTAATTTCCTCTTTTCAAATCGTAATTATTACGATACAATAACTCAGGACATTAAATCGTAATCATTTCTATCTAATAGGTTGAGAGGAGACATTCTTAGATGAAAAAAATCTTTTTTATTTTAACAGCTGCTTTATTAGCGGTCGGTCTTGCCGCTTGCTCAAGCAGTGCGGGGACAAATGCTTCAAAAGGAAAAGCAGACGGGAAATTAACCATTTACACGACGATCTTCCCTATTCAAGATTTCACTGAAAAAATTGGCGGCTCTCACGTGAACGCTCAAAGTGTCTATCCTGCCAATGCAGATGCACACAGCTTTGAACCAAGTTCAAAAACGATGGTTGAAATGGCTGAAGGAGATGCCTTTATTTACAGCGGAACAGGTGCTGAAGCATTTGCTGATAAAACGGCTTCTACGTTAAAAGACCAAGGCGTGAAAACAGTGAAAGCAGCCGAAGGCATCAAGCTATTATCAACACAAGAAGAACATGCTCATGAAGAAGGTGAGGACCATGATCACGATCATGAAGGTGAAGATCATGACCATGATGGACACGACCACGGAGATAAAGATCCCCATGCATGGCTAGACCCTGTTTATGCACAACAAATGGCAAAAAACATTAAAGACACACTCGTTTCACTAGATCCAGATCATAAAGACGAATACACAAAAAACTATGAATCACTAAAAAAAGAATTACAATCGTTAGATCAGGAATTCAAAACAACGTTATCTAAAGCAAAACATAAAGAAATTCTTGTTTCTCACGCAGCATACGGCTACTGGGAAAAACGCTATGGCATTGAGCAAATCAGTGTACTAGGACTCTCTGCTTCTGAAGAGCCTTCCCAAAAACAGCTTGAAAATATCGTACAACAGGCAGAAAAGCATCACATCAAGTATGTCATTTTTGAAAATAACGTCAGCAGTAAAGTATCAGATACGATTCGCAGTGAAATTGGAGCAAAAAGCCTTACACTGAAAAATCTAGAATCCATTACAGAAGATGATGCTAAAAATGGCGAAAGCTATGTCAGCTTAATGAAACAAAATTTAAACACATTAAAAACAGCTTTAAATGTTGAATGAATTCATGAACCCCGTGCGATCAGCCGGGGTTTTTTACTGCACAAAAAAACACACCATGATCAGGTGTGTTTCTTTGTCTACATTTGGTATTTTTTCTTAAACTGCTCCGCTCTGCCGCCTTTTTCTCCGAATTTCTGGCGTCCTGTATAAAATGGATGCGTATCAGAGCTTGTCTCTACTTTAATGACAGGATAAGTCTTCCCATCTTCCCACTCTACGGTCTCATGTGATGTCTTTGTTGATCTACTTAAGAAGCGGTAACCGCTGTTTACGTCCATAAATACAACTTCATGTGAGGTTGGATGAATATCTCTTTTCAATGTCAAAACTCCCTTCATCATTAAAACGTAACGATTACGTTTTATAATTATATTCTACTCCCTCTTTTACAACTTGTCAAAAAACAAGCTTTCTTAATCAGGAAGAATAATCTAAAAATGGTGGAGAATAATAAACACCATCAAAAGAGATGCGATAAGAAAGGCGGAGAAAAAATTGACTGATCTCGTTTTAGCTAGAAGTCTGTTCGGCACAACAATGGGCTTCCATATTATTTATGCCTCGCTTGGCGTAGGCATCCCGCTAATGATTTTGTTAGCTGAACTCATCTTTCAAAAAACGAAGGACCCGCATTATGCCATCATGGCCAAACGATGGACAAAAGCGCAGGCTGTTCTGTTAGGGGTCGCCATTCCAACCGGTACCATTGCTGGTACGCAGCTTGCCCTTCTATGGCCTGGTTTTATGGAGGTCATCGGAAAAGTCATGTCACTGCCATTTCAAATAGAAATTTATGCTTTCTTTATTGAAGCATTATTTATGTCTATTTATGTGTACGCAGCAGATCGTTTATCACCAGCCATGCGCATCATTACCGTTATTTTCGTTGTCATTGGTGCAGCAGCTTCAGCGATTCTCATTACAAACGTACATGCTTTTGAAGGAACACCCGCTGGCTTTCAAATGGTCAATGGAGAAATAACGAATATCGAACCTTGGAAGGCCTTTTTTAATCCAAGTTTTGTTGTCACTGCTACACATGTAGTACTGTCTGCTTTTACAACAGGCGCTTTTGTCATTGCTTCTGTCGCTGCATTTAAAATGTTGAAAACAAGAAAAAACGAAAAGCTCTATACCTTTCATCGAAAAGCCCTTTTTCTTGGACTGATTGTTGGTGGACTTTTCTCTTTTCTCACAGCCTTAAACGGTCACGAATCAGCTCAGCTTCTGTATGAATATCAGCCTGAAAAATTAGCGGGTGCTGAAGGTTTATTTGAAACGCAATCACATGCGCCTCTGGCTATTGGCGGTTTTACTGATGCCAATACGCAAGAAATCAAAGGAGCAATCGAAATCCCTTGGGCGCTTAGTTTTCTTGCAGGAAATAGCTTTGATACTGTGGTTAAAGGGTTAAATGATTTTCCTAGAGACGAGTGGCCGCCTTTATTTATTCACACATTATTTAACGGAATGGTCATTATCGGCTCATTGCTCATTTTCTTTGCTGTGTTAGCACTGTTTTACCGCAAAATTTTAAAACGCGACCATTATCCAAAATGGCTCCTTGTCCTTTATTTATTTGGCGGGCCCCTTAGTCTCTTGGCGATTGAATTTGGCTGGATCTTTGCCTGTACAGGCCGTCAGCCATGGGTGATTTATCGAATGCTCAAAACCTCTGAAGTCGTTACATCATCAGGATCTATCGGTACACTTTTCATCCTTTTTGCCATTGTCTATCTCATTTTAGGCATCGCAACTGTGATTGTACTGACGTACTACTTTAGAAAACATTCAATTGAAGAAGACTTACGTTTAACAGAATCTTAAAAAGGGAGCGATCTTGATGCAAATGGATGTAACAACTGATGCACTCATTGCAATCACCATCTTATGGGGATTCGTGTTTATCTATGCAGTGATGGCATCAATGGATTTCGGTGCAGGATTTTGGTCAATGATTTACATGAACAAAGAGCAGACAAAGGCCGCAAATATCGCAAATAAGTATCTTTCTCCAACTTGGGAAGTAACTAACGTGTTCATTGTAGCCATCGTCGTTGCCTTGTTTAGCCTGTTTCCAGGTGCAACATTTGTGCTAGGCACTGTTCTATTAATACCCGGCAGCATTATTTTGTTGCTTCTTGCACTGCGAAGCGGATTTCTCGTCTTCTCTCATTCACTGCCTAAAAAATATAGAAAAGCCGTGACATATATTTCAGGAATTAGCGGCTTTATTATTCCGTCCATCCTCATCATGGTTCTCCCCATTACACATGGTGGATTCATCTTTCAGGAGAATAATGTCTACTCATTAGATTTAGGATTGGTCTTTACAAGCGCAAATGTCTATTCTTTCGTAGGTTTTGCGATTTTCAGTACCCTTTTCCTCTCATCTTTGCTTTTAGCTGATTTTTCTAATGTTGCAAACGAAGATGAGGCTTATAACATTTATAGAAGAGGAGCACTGATTACAGGTCCGCTTTCTCTCATGATGGCTTTCTTTATCATGCTCACACTGAGAAGTGAGGCCAATTGGCTGTTCACAAAAATGATGCAGAACATCCCGATCCTGCTTGTTTCTCTACTCATGTTTTTGCTTGCAGGTTTGGCTCTATTTTTACCAAACAGCCGCTTTAAACATCGGAAAGGGAGACCACGTTTAGCGGTTATCGCCATTACAATTCAATATTTCTTAGCAAGCTATGTGTATGGACATGCGCATTTGCCCTATATGGCCTATCCTGATATCACCATTATGTCTGGGTTTACAGATCCCGTCACATTTAGGGCATTATTTATTACGTATATTGTAGGGTTTATCATCCTATTCCCTGGGTTCTACTTCTTCTGGAAATTGTTTATGAAAGATAAGCGTTATATTCGTCAGGAAGATTAACATGAATGAACGACCAGTGCTTCGGTTACATTATAGATGAAAGACATACTCAAAAGGAGGTCATCTGTATGAGTCAAAAAATCCTTTGTGAAGTAAACAACTGTTCCTACTGGAATACTGGAAATCGTTGTGGTGCAGATGCAATTTATGTCGTCAGCCATACAGGAAATACGGCTGAGAAAAGTGAAGAAACTGACTGTAAAACGTTTAAACCTCAAGACCTTTAAGTCTCATTAAAGGAGGCGCTTCGCTTTGAAAAACGATCGGCTTGCTCAAACGTTTCTTGAAGAAATTCAGGACGCGGACGAGGCTGCATTTTATCAAGCAGCTCACTCCTTTTTAAATCTTTGGGATTATGAATACGGACATGTTTCCGACATGCCCAATGACATGCTTCAGTATATTGGTCAGCTTGCTTACGACAGCGGGCTTGTAGAAGAGTAAGAAAGAGCGGATGACCGCTCTTTCTTTTTGTTCAGACAGGAAGGAAAAACTTTCCTCAACTATACAGTGGTTCTATGGATGGTGCAAATGGCGATTCATTCGTTTTCATTTCACAAAATCATGTTTTGTAAACACATCAATTTTATCTGAGAAAGAACGAAGCGCTTGATAATCAACTTCTACACCCATACCTGGAGAACGAGGTACTTCAATAAACCCATTTTCAACTTTAATTTCAGGAAAAATGATATCCTGCTCCCAATATTTCGACGATGCTGAAATATCCCCAGGAATCGTAAATTGCGGAAGTGATGCAAGTGCCACGTTTTGCGCGCGAGAAATGCCTGTTTCAATCATTCCACCGCACCATAACGGAATCTGCTGCTCCTTGCAGAACGCATGAATTTTAAGTGCTTCAGTCAGCCCTCCAACTCGTGAAGGCTTCACATTAATAATCTGACAGCTTCCAAGTTCTACAGCTTTTCTCGCATCATCTAAAGAACAAATACTTTCATCCAAACAGATTGGTGTTTTTAAATGCTTTTGCAAATGCCGATGATCGACAATGTCATCTGCGGCTAAAGGCTGTTCAATCATTAATAAACGAACATCGTCGAGCTGCTTCAGTTTGCTAATATCTTTTAATTCATAAGCAGAGTTTGCATCCGCCATTAACGGAAGGTGAGGGAAAGACTCTCTTATCTTTTGTAGAAGTCCAATATCTTGTCCCGGCTTAATCTTCACTTTCACACGCTGATAGCCTTGATCAACAAATTGCTCGATTTGCTGAATCATATCATCTATTGGTCCTAACCCTGCAACGACACCAGATGGAATTCTATCTCTAGTACCGCCTAAGACGTCACGTAAGGACTTATTTTCTCGCTTCGCATAAATATCCCACACAGCTGCCTCAATTCCCGCTTTGGCCATTCTATTGCCTTTAAAATGGTACAAGCTGTCTGGTATGTCCGAAGGATGTGTAAAAGATCGAGTCAGCACGTTCGGGATAAAGAAAGCCCTCAGCATGTGATAGCAGGTCTCGATGGTTTCTTCTGTATACCACGGAGAAGAGAAGGCAGATACCTCTCCCCATCCAGTTAATCCTGTTTGATCTTTGACCTCGACAATAATAAACTCACGCTCTGAAATGGTCCCAAGGCTCGTTGTAAACGGCTGTTTGAGTTTCATCGTGACATGATATAAGATCACACGTTCAATTTGAATCATCTAAAAACCCCTTTGATTTGAGTCTGTGCCTCTGCAATTTATTCGACGCATTCCTTGGCAGCTCATCCACAAAGTGAAAAGCGGCGGGCCATTTATACTTGGCTAATTGCGACTGACATAAAGCATAGAGCTCATTCTCCGGAATCTGCTCATCTGTCACAAGGAAGGCAGCAGGTACCTCTCCCCATTTTTCATCATATATACCCGTCACTCCGGCTTCCTTTACATTTGGATGTGTTAAAAGAACTGCTTCAATTTCTGCTGGATAAATATTCTCTCCGCCAGAAATAATTAAGTCTGACCGCCGATCAAGCACAAATAAGAATCCGTCCTCATCTACATAGCCAATATCACCCGTTTTCAGCCAGCCCTGCTCAAATGCAGCAGCTGTTGCCTCTTGACGATAAAGGTAGCCTTTCATGACATTTGCACCTTTTACCATGATTTCACCATGCTCAAAAGGACGACACGGACGGTTCTCATCTTGAATCTTTAATTCACACCCAAAAAGGGGCTTTCCCGCTGATCCAAGCTTTTCCACACTAAATTCGGGCGCAAGTGTCACAATTTGTGAGCAGGTCTCCGTCATACCGTACGATTGAAACACAGGAAATCCTTTCTCCTTACTCTCTTGAAGCATCGCATAAGGCGCAGGGCCTCCGCCTAACAGCAGGCAGCGCAAAGATGACGGACATTCTTCAAGTCCACTTAATAAACGGGACAGCATGGTTTGAACAACTGACAACATCGTCACTCGATGCTGTTCAATAGCATCCTTGACTTCACCTACATCAAACTTTTGATGAAGCACGACAGTCATACCGTATATGACAGATTTAAATATAGCGGATAAACCGCTTATATGAAAAAGAGGCAAGGCAATGAGCCAGCGGTCGTCCTCCCTGATCCCTAAGTTCAATGCCGAGGAAACAGCACTATGAAAATGATTGCCAAACGTTTGCTCCACCCCTTTAGGGCGTCCTGTCGTTCCAGATGTATACATAATCGTCGCCGTCTCATTTAAATCAATATCATGTACGACCTTCTTTTCCATATCATGATCTGCATCAGGTAAAGTCTCTATTGTATAAACAGGTAAATCACCATGATGCTCATTTGCATATGCAGGCTCTGTTAATAAAGCCATGACTTTCGCATCTTCCAGCTGAAAACGTCTCTCTGCTTTTGTTAACTTATTGTTCAATAACACAATCTTGAAGCCTAATAAAAAACAAGCGTGAACAAGCATGACCATGTGAGGATGGTTGTTCATTAAAATCGCAACCGTATCCCCTTTTTTAAAAGATGCACGTGTCAGTCGATTCGCAAGTTTGTCTACATCATTCGCTAAATCACGAAATGTCCACTCTTTGTCTTGATAAATGAGTGCGACCCGGTCTGGCGTTAAATACGCACGGTGCAGCAGCCAATTCGGTTGCTTCATCATGACACCTCCTTTTCATAAAAGAAAACAGCTCAGTCTGATGCACTAAGCTGTTTTCATCCATATCATTGAATCAAGGGAAACGAGGGAACTGACCGAAGTCTGGCTTCCGTTTTTCCTTAAAGGAATCGCGTCCTTCTTTTGCTTCATCTGTTGTGTAATAAAGAAGGGTCGCATCTCCTGCAAATTGCTGAATACCAGCTAATCCATCTGTGTCAGCATTAAATGCAGCTTTCAAGAATCGTAAAGCAGTCGGGCTCTTTTCTAGCATGTCCTCACACCACTTCACTGTTTCTTCTTCCAGCTGCTCTAATGGTACAACTGTGTTGACAAGTCCCATATCAAGCGCTTCTTGTGCATTGTATTGACGGCATAAGTACCAGATTTCTCTTGCTTTCTTATGACCCACAATACGTGCAAGATAGCCAGATCCATAACCAGCATCAAAGCTGCCCACTTTTGGTCCTGTTTGTCCAAAAATCGCATTGTCTGCTGCAATGGTAAGGTCACACACGACATGAAGCACATGCCCGCCGCCAATCGCATAGCCCGCAACCATCGCAATAACTGGTTTTGGAATGACACGAATTAAACGCTGTAAGTCTAGGACGTTTAGACGTGGAATTTGATCGTCTCCTACATAGCCGCCATGACCGCGTACTTTTTGGTCTCCACCTGAACAGAATGCTTTTCCTCCAGCACCTGCAAGGACAATGACACCAACATCTGAATTGTCGCGAGCACGTGAGAATGCATCAATTAATTCACTTACAGTCTTTGGTGTAAATGCATTATGTACATGCGGACGGTTAATGGTGATTTTTGCAATCCCATTATATGTTTCATATAAAATTTCGTCATACTGACGCTCAGTTTGCCATTCAATAGCCATCAATATTTCCTCCTCTAATCTTGCGATAAAATAAACTCACTTACTATTTTACCAAAAAAATGTGGTTGTTCCACATGAACTGTATGCCCGGCATGCTCTACTACTGTGAATTGACTGTATTCAAGCTCCTGCTGCATACGTTTGGCGATGTCACAGAACTTTTTATCAAGTGTTCCGCAAATGAGTAAAACAGGCTGTTTTATCTGCTTTAATGCTTCCCACATAGACGGCTGTGAGCCCGTTCCTATACCTTCTAAGCTGCGAGCCAGCCCGTTAGGATCGGCTTTTAGCCTTCCCTCTCTCAGTTGCGTTAGCCTGTCCGCTGGCAAGGATTTCTGCGAAGCAAACAGCGGAATGTTCTCCCAAAAATCCACAAACTGCGCTAATCCTTCATGTCTGATCTTTTGAGCTAGCTGATGATCATGATTCAGCCTCGCCATCCGCTCTTTAAAAGAGTTCAGCCCTGGAGATGTACTCTCAAGAATCAACTTGTCTACACGTTCTGGATAACGGGAGGCAAATGATAAAGCAATACGCCCTCCCATAGAATATCCGAGAATATTCACTTTGTGAAGCTTTAATTGATCTAAAATCTCAACAAGATCTGCCAGCTGCTGGGACATTGCATATCTTCTTATACTCTTTGGTGAGTCTGTGCGGCCATGTCCAAGCAAGCTGACCTGAATCAATCTCGTATGTTTTTCTGTATAAGTATTCAAAAAAGCCCAAGAAGCTGCACTCCCTGTAAAGCCATGTAAACATAACGTGGCATTTTCAGCAGATGGGTTATGGTCTATCACCTCATACGCCACACCATCGTGCATTCGTATTATGAGTGAAGGCATTCTTTTTTCACTTCCCTCAATATCTCGTCCATCATTTGGCGATGTTTGCCCACCCGAGAATGCCGGTCAGTTTCAATCTCAATTAAATGAAGCCCTGGTTCTTGGATATGCGCCAAGTACACATCTTTTAACTCTTCTTTCGTTGTCGGCTTCGAATAGGTTCCCCCATATAGCTTTGATGCATACTCAAAATTCAACCCAGTCGGCGTACCAAAGAGCTTTTCATAATACGGTTCATCGGATGCCTGCGGAAGGAAAGAAAAGATTCCTCCTCCATCATTGTTTAACAACACAACCGTGAGCGGAATGTCCATTAGCTTAGCTGCAAGAAGACCGTTCATATCATGGTAAAAAGACAAATCGCCGATGACTAAAGTGATGGGTTGTTTCAAGGCTGCATATGTTCCAAGAGCTGTGGACACAACACCATCAATACCATTTGCTCCGCGATTCGCCATCATCCGAAACGGTTTTGACTGCGTTTCAAAAAAGGTATCGACATCTCGAATAGGCATACTATTTCCGATAAAGAGCACACTCTCTTTTGGCAAAAGGTGCTGCAGCTGACGATACACATTTCCCTCAAATGTCAGGTCCTCATCATTGTATTGATTTGCATGCATTCTAAAAGAAGAATTGACACTCTGCCAGCGTCGTAAATAAGATGTATCCTGACGCTTTTCCGCTCTCATCAAGACTTCTTCTACAAAAGAGGCTGCATGACTTTCAATCATGTATGATGCGCTTAAACCAGGATCTCGATAACCACCTGCAGCATCGACGACAATCTGCTTCACTTCCGCATGCTTTTCCAGCCACTTAAATAAAGGCTTAGACACAGGCATCGGTCCAAAACGAATGACCATTTCAGGCAAGAGATGCTGCTGCAATGCCTCATCTTTTAACAAAGAATCGTATGCATCTATAATGTATTCTTCACTTTCATGTCCATTTCGCAAAAGAGAAAGCGGGTCAGCTAAAATTGGCAGATGCAAAGCTTTTGCAAGACGTAACACTGACGCCTGCTCTTCCGCCGAGTGAAGTTCACCAGCAACAATGATTCCTTTTGCCGCTTTGTTCATGATAGACACTAATTCTGACATAACCCGATCATCCGGACGAGCTTGACCTGCTGCTAAAACTTTGTTCGCAACTCCTTCTTCTCTATCAAAAGGATCAATAGACAAGTCAGGTAGCAATGGTTCTCTCAGCGGCACATTCACTTGAACTGGTCCCTTTGGCTCCTGCATAGACACATGACTTGCCCTAGCAGCAGCAGTTTGGACATACCGCAGCATCGTTTGGCTTTCTTCTGGCAAGGCTAAGTCTGTGAACCATTTAACAAACTTACCGAATAAGAATTGCTGATCAATCGCTTGAGGTGCCCCAACCTCCCTCAATTCGTGCGGCCGATCAGCAGTTAAAACAATCAGTGGTACCCGGGAATAATGTGCCTCGACAACAGCTGGATAAAAGTTAGCTGCTGCCGTACCTGACGTACAAATGAGCAGTACTGGTGTTTGGCTCGCTTTCGCAAGACCCAGTGCATAAAAAGCAGCAGACCGTTCATCCACTAACACATGGACATTGATTTCTTGATGAGCAAGAGCGAGCATCGCAAGCGGTGTTGAACGGGAGCCAGGACAAACAACTGCCTCCTTCACACCACTTTGCACAAATTCATCCATTAATCTGCCAATATATCTTGTCATGATTTGATTATTCAATAGGACGACCTCCAAGAGCAGACAGCATTGGTCTTAATTTCACTTGCGTTTCTTCATACTCTTGTTTTGCAAGGGAATCCTCTACAATTCCACATCCAGCAAACAAACGAACTTGGTCTTCCTCAATAAGACCTGATCGAATGGCGACAGCAAATTCTCCATTGTCCTTAGAATCAATCCATCCCACTGGCGCCGCATACCAACCGCGTTTCAACGGTTCGATTTCACGAATCACCTCTACCGCTTTTTCCTTAGGATATCCTCCAAGCGCTGGTGTTGGATGAAGCTGTTCAATTAATGAAAAGAGTGAACAGCTGCTTTTGATTTCTCCCACAATGGGTGTAAATAAATGCTGAATGTTTTTCGTTTTATAAAGACTTGGTTGATTTGGCTTATGCACATGATGGCAGTTTGCTTCAAATGCCTGCTCAATCATATTCACGACAATTTGATGTTCAATCAAATTTTTTTCATCATGAAGCAGTTCCTCACCTAGTGCCTGATCTTCTACTTCATCTTGACCACGTACAATAGAACCTGCCAAACAAGATGAAAAGACTTCACCACCGCTTTTTTTCACTAAACGTTCAGGCGTCGCCCCGACAAACGCTTGTCTTCCCTGCTCTATAGCAAATACATAACTCGTTGTTTGATGTTTTAGTAATTCTGCTAATAGTGGAGCGAGTTCAATTTGATTTTTATAGTGAAGCAAGACTTCTCTTGCTAAAACAACCTTTTCATATTCGTTCACACGAATGTGTTCTGTCGCTTCATGGATTGCTTTCATCCATTCCTGGACATCTAACTCTTCCATATGAACAAGCTCAGCTTGTCCATGATTTCTGACAGGCAATGCATCAAAATTAGAAGCTTTCTGTTCTAACTCTTGAATGAGCTGATGAACATTCCCGTCCACCTCGTTCCATTCATTGATCGTTAGAAACGTGCCCTCTTTTGAAACAGTCAGCATCATCGATGGCACAAAAAAATGAGCCTCGCCAAATGCTTCCCAGTGACGCGCCTTCTCTTCATATGGATCAAATGAAAATCCTCCAAATAAAAGCGGACCAACTGCCGCTTGCTTTAACTCCTTCTCATCATGAAAATGGAACATATGCTGTTTCAGCTGCTCCCATTCTTGATGGACGATATTGAATCGTTCTTTGCCTTGCTCTGATGATTTAATCACGGCCGCTCTGCCAAGTCCAGAAAATATCATTTGGCTTTCTGGATCAGACCAAAAAAACCGCTCGCCTAAAAAATCCGCTTCGCCGCTTTGGAAAAAGGCAAGAGGATCCAGATCGTCAACTCTTCTGGAGTAGCTTATCAAAACAGCATGGTTGACGTTATTCGCTTCTTCTAATGTCGCAAGCGCTTCCTGCCGGAAAGTACTTTGCACTGTTGTCACCATGATACATTCCTCCAAAATCCATGAAATAACATATAAAAATAAAACCATCATGTAAAAAATACATGAACATTCGAGTATGTCGAATGACCTGCTTTTCTATTATAAACCTTAACAGATGAACTTAGTAAAGAAAACAGCTTTTAAAACCTCGAATCCTTATTATATCACGCTTTCAAGATTTTTTCGCTCCCGCTTATTGAAATGAGAACATCTCTTAAAAAATGGTAAGACCTGTTCGAAGATCAAGCTTTCTCTCTATATGGGAACGATTAGCAAACATCTTTTTCTTGTTTCATCGCATCAATATATTGACACCTTTTTGAACTTTGCTAAACTGGAATTTGGACGTGTACGTATTTTTTTATTTAAAGGAGTATATTTTATGCAGCATCAATCGATATCAGATCAGCTTTCACCAATAAAGCCTGATAAGAACTGGCGGATTTGGTGGAATTTACTACGACCGCATACATTAACAGCGGCATTTATTCCCGTTACTTTAGGAACTGTCCTAGCACTTCCGAGTGGTCAAATACATGTTGGGCTATTTTTAGCTATGCTATTTGCATCGATGTTTATCCAAATTGCAACGAACATGTTTAATGAGTACTTTGATTATGTTCGCGGATTGGACAATGAGAAATCTGTCGGTATCGGCGGAGCGATCGTGAGAAACGGTGTAAAACCAAAAACAGTTTTAGGCCTCGCTTATGCCTTATTCGCGCTTTCTTTATTACTTGGGATCTATATTTGCATGATGTCTAGCTGGTGGATTGCACTCATAGGACTAATTTGTATGGCAGCAGGCTATTTTTATACCGGCGGTCCTGTACCAATTGCTTATACACCATTTGGAGAACTTGTATCAGGTGCTTTTATGGGACTAGGCATCATTTTAATTAGTTTCTATATCCAAACAGGAACATTGACATCAAAAGCTGTGCTCATTTCATTACCCATCTCTATTTTAGTTGGTGCCATCTTACTGTCGAACAATATCCGTGATTTAGACGGTGATAAAGAGAATGGACGAAAGACACTTGCTATCCTAGCTGGACGTAAAGCGGCAGTCAACATCCTACTTTCCATGTTTGTGATCTCATATGTACTCATTTTTGTTTATATCTTTATGGATATCGTGGGTCTTTGGAGTCTTCTTGTCTTACTCAGTGTGCCAAAAGCTTATACAGCCATTAAAGAATTTAAGCAAAAAGAAAAACCAATTGAATTAATGAATGCCATGAAGTCGACAGCACAAACCAATACGTTTTTTGGTTTCCTGTTAACGATCGCATTGATCTTACAATACTATCTCGCATAACACGAAACGCCTGCAGCCGCAGGCGTTTTTTATTGAAGAATTGCTTCAAATTGGCACAAGTCTTACATAAAAATTTGCTCATACTAACAATATGTTTGATATGAAAGGGTGATCGCTTTGTTGTCTAAAAACGAATTACATCAGTTGAAGCAGCGACTTCTCGATGAAAAACAAGAAATTGAAGCCAAAAGCCATGACGATGAACAGAAAGTATCATTTCCTTATGATTCAGTGGGCGAACTGTCAGCCTATGATAACCACCCTGGCGACCAAGGAACAGAACTATTCGAACGCGGAAAAGACATTGCCTTAAACAGTTTGGAACATGAGCACCTGTCCGATATCAATGAAGCACTCCAAGCAATGGCAGACGGCTCTTATGGTTTGTGTAAAGTGTGTAAAGCCCCTATTCCTAAAGAGCGCTTAGAAGCCCTTCCCACCGCTGTCACATGCACAGAGCATTCCAAAGAACAGACTGTTTCACAAAACCGTCCCATTGAAGAGGACTTATTAAGTCCGCCCTCAGGGCAATTTGAAAATGAAGAAAGTGCTGCATATGATGGCGAAGATGCCTACCAAGATGTAGAACGCTATGGAAACTCTGATACCCCATCCGATATGGAATTTCCTCCATTGACTTACGATGATGTGTATACACAGTCAGAAGATGAAGATTATGTGGAAGACTACGAAGGATTTGCAGCTGCTGATATTGAAGGTAAAGCAAGCAAGGTCTATCCAAATAAAGCACACGAAGCTTATGAAGAAGCATTAGATGAAGAAGGTGTCATGACGGTGTTTGGTGACTTGAAGCCGTACGAAGAAGAACCTTATACTAAAAAAAATCATTAGTCCCCACATATTGGGGGCTTGATGTTTATATCATGTAATAATTGGGAAATAAGTTGAAGAGTGAATTGATTGGGAGGAGATTTCTGGATGGCTAAAAAAAGTATCATTTGGGCGGTTATCGTCTTCTTTATTACATACGCATTATTTTCTATTGCAGGGTTCCTGTTCCCTATCGACAGAGAATGGTATGACGCACTAAATAAACCTGAATGGACACCTAGTGGTGGTGTCATCGGTGCGGTCTGGGCTGTCTTATTCGCCCTCATTTCGTTATCTGCCGCCATCATTTATGCAAAGTATGGTTTTCAAAAAATCACATTACCATTTTGGATTCTTTTTCTTCTAAATTATGTATTCAATCAAGCCTTTAGCTTTTTTCAATTTACACAAAAAGATTTATTTGCAGCTACGATCGACTGCCTGCTTGTAGCACTGACAGCACTCGCGCTTGTCATCGTCTCACGTAAACTAAGCAATGTTGTCCCAATTTTATTGATTCCTTATGTTTTATGGGGATTCTTTGCGACATACTTGTCTTATACGATCTATTCCATGAATATGTAAGAAAAGACCGCTATGATGGCGGTCTTTCGTTTTGCGGAAAATAAAAAAGAGGTCTTTATTAGACCTCTTTAAAAAATGACCCGTACGGGATTCGAACCCGTGTTACCGCCGTGAAAGGGCGGTGTCTTAACCGCTTGACCAACGGGCCAGAAAAATGGCGGAGAAGGAGGGATTTGAACCCTCGCGCCGCTTGCGCGACCTACACCCTTAGCAGGGGCGCCTCTTCAGCCACTTGAGTACTTCTCCATTTGGCTCCGCAGGTAGGATTCGAACCTACGACCGATCGGTTAACAGCCGATAGCTCTACCACTGAGCTACTGCGGAAAGTCATGGTGGGCCTGAGTGGACTCGAACCACCGACCTCACGCTTATCAGGCGTGCGCTCTAACCAGCTGAGCTACAGGCCCATGAACGATATGCAAATGGAGCGGGTGATGGGAATCGAACCCACGACATCAGCTTGGAAGGCTGAGGTTTTACCACTAAACTACACCCGCAAAAATATGTATGGGGCGATTGATGGGAATCGAACCCACGAGTGCCAGAGCCACAATCTGGTGCGTTAACCACTTCGCCACAACCGCCATACTAATATTTATTTGTAAAAGTGGCTCGGGACGGAATCGAACCGCCGACACACGGATTTTCAGTCCGTTGCTCTACCAACTGAGCTACCGAGCCATGTATTCATTTAAAATGGCGGTCCGGACGGGACTCGAACCCGCGACCTCCTGCGTGACAGGCAGGCATTCTAACCAACTGAACTACCGGACCAATAGAGAAAAAATTTGGTTGCGGGGGCAGGATTTGAACCTGCGACCTTCGGGTTATGAGCCCGACGAGCTACCGAACTGCTCCACCCCGCGATGATATCATTTTTTAAAAATATGGCGGAGGAAGAGGGATTCGAACCCCCGCGGGCTTTGACACCCCTGTCGGTTTTCAAGACCGATCCCTTCAGCCGGACTTGGGTATTCCTCCGTATAGATGGTGGACCTTGTAGGACTCGAACCTACGACCGGACGGTTATGAGCCGTCTGCTCTAACCAACTGAGCTAAAGGTCCTTTATAGCGGCGGAGGGGATCGAACCCCCGACCTCACGGGTATGAACCGTACGCTCTAGCCAGCTGAGCTACACCGCCATGATATAAAATAATCTTTTAAAAAGTGGAGCCTAGCGGGATCGAACCGCTGACCTCCTGCGTGCAAGGCAGGCGCTCTCCCAGCTGAGCTAAGGCCCCATAAAGATGGTCGGGAAGACAGGATTCGAACCTGCGACCCCTTGGTCCCAAACCAAGTGCTCTACCAAGCTGAGCTACTTCCCGATCTTAATGGCGCGCCCGAGAGGAGTCGAACCCCTAACCTTTTGATCCGTAGTCAAACGCTCTATCCAATTGAGCTACGGGCGCTTATTTTATAATGCCGAGGGCCGGACTTGAACCGGCACGGTAGTCACCTACCGCAGGATTTTAAGTCCTGTGTGTCTGCCAATTCCACCACCCCGGCGTGGATGGTATAAGCGGAAGACGGGATTCGAACCCGCGACCCCCACCTTGGCAAGGTGGTGTTCTACCACTGAACTACTTCCGCATTACAGGATTTCTTTATGTTGTTTGGCAATGCGGGTGAAGGGACTTGAACCCCCACGTCATAAAGACACTAGATCCTAAGTCTAGCGCGTCTGCCAATTCCGCCACACCCGCATGAAAATGGTGAGCCATGAAGGACTCGAACCTTCGACCCTCTGATTAAAAGTCAGATGCTCTACCAACTGAGCTAATGGCTCGCTTTTAAAGCGACTTGTCTATCTTACCATATGAAAGTGGTGCCGGCAAGAGGACTTGAACCCCCAACCTACTGATTACAAGTCAGTTGCTCTACCAGTTGAGCTACACCGGCTTTATCTATCCTAACATTATGTAAGAATAAATATGGTGGAGGATGACGGGCTCGAACCGCCGACCCTCTGCTTGTAAGGCAGATGCTCTCCCAGCTGAGCTAATCCTCCACTATGTAGGAATCTCTCGATCCGACAAAGATTATTATATACAGGTTTTACTCATTTGTAAAGGCTATATTAAAAAAATTTTATTTCATTTTTCATGACGTATTTCTTTTAACAGATGATGTTTATGTTACCAGTCAAAATAGCTTCAATTCAGCGATTAACAGCTGTATTTCTCTTCTCTATATTCTCTTTAAAAACGAGTAAATCCTTTAAAAATATCAGCAGCCTTTCAATTTTTATACTTTAATGATATAGATATTTCTTCATTTTAACTGTTAAACGCAATGAATGTTTTGACTATACACCTGCTATTCTTTCTCTC